>NZ_LR027558.1:0-157735 GCF_900605005.1 Acidipropionibacterium timonense
GCCTGACCCCACCCCGACAGACCCCACCAGAGCCTGCCGACACACACCACACCGTGAGGATTCACCCCCGGAACCCCCGAGAGTGAATCCTCACGGCATTGCTGCGAGCGGACCACTCAGGACACGATCGCCCACAGTACGCAGGTGATGAGGAATCCGGTGAGTCCGCAGATTGTCGACAGGACGGTCCAGGTCTTGAGGCCGTCCTTGACGGTCAGACCGGTGTACTTGGTGACGATCCAGAACCCGGAGTCGTTGATGTGCGACAGGCCGAGCGCGCCGAAGCCGATGGCCATGAGCACGAGGGCCACCTGGAGCGAGCTGTGACCCCCGGTTGCCACGGAGTTCGACAAGAGGCCGGCGGTCGTGAGGATCGCCACCGTTGCAGACCCCTGGCTGGCTCGCAGGGCGAGTGAGATGACGAAGGCCGTCAACAGCAGGGGCAGGTGGGCGGCCACGAGCGCGTCAGACAGCGCCTTGCCGACGCCGCTGGCGACGAGCACTGAGGCCAGGACGCCGCCGGCGCCGGTGACGAAGACGATGACCGCGACATTGGGCAGGGCGGAGTCGAGGATCTGCCCCCGGGTACCCAGGTCCCAGCCCTGTTGGTGACCGATGACGAGGTAGGCCAGCAGGACGGCGACCATGAGGGCCACCAGGGGTGACCCGACGAGGCCGAGGACGTCGGCGGTCAGGGTCCCGGCGGTGGAGAACTGTTTGCCGACCGTCCCGATCATGATGAGCAGGATCGGCGTCAGGATGAGTGCAACGACCGTCCCAGTTCCGGTGTGGCCACTCGCGTGCGTGTCGATGGTCGTCACGTCATGATCGGCTACCTGATTGCCGATCGGGGTGTCCCCTAGGACGATCTCGTCGGTCTTCATGACCTTGGAGGCGAGGTAGCCGACGACGCCGACCACCGCACACACCGGCAGCGCCACGAGGGTGACCAGGCCCACGTCGCCATTGAGGGTCGCGGCAGCTGCCACCGGCCCGGGATGTGGCGGGACGACGACATGCACCGTGAGCATGACGGCGGCCACCGGAAGCGCGATCCGCAACAGCTTCGTGCCGGTCACCGCTGCGAAGCCGAAGACGATCGGCGCGAGGATGATGAAGCCGACGTCGAAGAAGATCGGGATGCCGAGGATGAAGGCGGCGGCCGTGATCGCTGCGGCGACCCGATGGCGACCCAGGACGGCAGTGAACCGCTCGGCGAGCGTCCGGGCACCGTCAGCCGCCTCGATGACTGCGCCGAGCATGGCGCCGAGGCCGACGACGATGGCGACTGAACCCAGCGTCGATCCCATCCCGTCGGTCAGGGTCTTGACGACCTTTCCCAACGGCACTCCGGTGACCAGGGCCAGCAGGAGGGACACGAGCAGCATCGCCACGAAGGCGCTCATGCGCGCCTTGATGACGAGAACGAGCAGCAGGGCGATCGCGGCGACCGCCAGCAGGAGGAGCACCGTTGTCGACACAGCCCTCACCCCTCGTCGGGGGCGACCACCTTGATGACCTGGGAGTCGTCGATCCCGGCCATTCCGCGGCTCGCACCCTGCAGGTAGAGCTGCTCGGCGGCAGCGGCGACCGGGGTCGACAGCCCCACCGACTTCGCGGCCGAGGTGACGATGCCCATGTCCTTGACGAAGATGTCGAGGCGGCTGCGCACCTCCACCTCGGAACCGTCGTAGGCGTGGAGCATCCGCGGCCCCCGGTCGCCCAGCATGAACGACTCGGCCGCGCCGGCCATGAGGGCCCCGAGGGCCTGCTCCGGGTCGAGCCCCAGGGCCCGGGCCAGGGCGAGCGCCTCGCCGGCGGCGGCGATGTGCACCCCGCACAGCAACTGGTTGACGGTCTTCATGGCCTGCCCGGCACCCGGCTCGTCACCCACCCGCACGAGGGTGGACGCCATGGCGTCGAGGACATCACTGGCCCTGTCCCAGGCCGAGTCGTCGGCGCCGACGACGACGAGCAGGTCACCCTTGCCGGCGCGGGTCGGGCCACCCGAGACGGGGGCGTCGACGATGCCGATGCCGCGCTCCTCGAGCCGACGCGCAGCGGAGACCACCGGGTCGCGTCCCACCGTGGAGGTGAGCAGGACGGTGCTGCCGGGGGCCATGACCTCGGCGACCCCGTCAGGCCCGAAGAGCACGTCCTCAAGCTGGGCCGGGTTGCGCACGGCCAAGAGGACGACCTCGCTGGCGGCCGCGGCCTCGCGGGCGCTGGTGGAGGCGAGGACCCCCTCGGCCACGGCCAGGGCGGTGCGGTCGGGGTTGATGTCGTAGCCGTGGACGGTGAAGGTCCTCGACAGGTGGGTGGCCATCTGGAGCCCCATGGCTCCAAGACCGAGGATGGCGACAGTGCTGGTCATGATGATCTCCTTCGATCGGGTTGGATGGGTCAGTCCTGGAGGGTCGCGACGACCGTGGCCAGGGAGGTCTCGTCGCCGACGTTGCCGGCGAAGACGATGTAGGGGATGCCCCGGGCGGGGCCGTCGACCGGCTCCCACATCGAGACGATGCCGGGCAGCATGGGTCCGCGGACCAGGGCGTGACGGACCTGCAGGCCCTTGGAGGCGACGTCGGACGAAGTGATGCCACCCTTGGCAATGACGAACCGTGGCGGACGGGTGGCGAGGATGGTCCGGACCGTCTCGACGAGCGCGTCGGAGACAGACCGGGCGATACGCAGGGAGTCGTCGGCGTCGACCCCGACGACGAGCTCGCCACCGGCCCGGACGATGACGGTTCCCTCGAGCAACCGCTGGGCGGCCTCGGCGGCGACGCGGGCGATCTCCGCCGCGCGGGTCGTCGGCTCGAGGATGGTCGGCACGTCGAGGAGCAGTTCGGGCGTACCGAACTCGTCCTTGAGGGTCTGGACCTGGCGCTTGGTGAGGCCGACGTGGGACCCGACGGCGACGAGGCCGCCCCGGGCGCCGGTGGTGTCCTGGGTCGCGCCGGCCTGCGGGGCGCACTCGGCCGCCGTGAGCGGGGCCCGTGCCTCCTGACCGATGCGGGCGCGCACGAAGGGAGGACCGACGCGGTGCACGTACCTGCGTCCGTTGGCCTCCGCGCCGGCGAGTCCGAGGGCCAGCAGACGCAGGTCGTTCTCCTCGAGACAGTCGACGACGATCGGCTGACGGTCGTGTGCCGATGACAGCGCCGCGACGAGGTCCTCCCGCGGACCGCGCAGGGTGCCCAGGGTGATCGGCAGGACGTCGTCGGCCTTCCATCGGCCCGAGGACTTCTCCTCGACCCACTCGGCGAGGTTGGAGGACCGGTACCCGAAGGAGGCGTCGGCGGCGAACTCGGTCTGCCCGACCGGGACGTAGCCCGTGGCCGGGTTGCCGGCGTAGTGCACCGAGTCGATGGTGATGCGCCCGGCGTCAGGGAAGGCAGGAACGACGACGATTCCGTCGACCTCGATCCCCTCGACGGCGAGGAGGTCACAGATGGTGTCCGGCTCGAGCGGGAAGTGACCGCGCAGGGTCGAGTCGGAGCGGGAGACGAAGGCCACCTCGGCGCCGGTACGGCGAGCGGCCTCCAGACCGTTGCGGACGACCTCCTCGTTGACCCGCTTGGCGTCGCCGGGGGCGAGGCTGCGCGAGTTCGTCATGACGTAGACGGCGCGGGCTCCGGTACCCAGCGCCCAGGCCAGGTCGTCCACCGTCCACCCGGTGATGACGGGCAGGTCATGGACGGACTGGGTCCCGGTGGGGTCGTCGTCGAGGACGACGAGCACCGGGCAGGCGGTCTCCGCCACCTCCTCGGCGGTGACGCGGGGAGCGGTCGGAAGGTTGGCGGTGAGTTGGTCCAGTGGGATGGTCATGTGAGCACTCCTGCGTGATCAGACCTCTGATGACTTCTTCAGAGTAGCTCACGGGATCCTCGTCGTCCAGACACAGCCGTGAGGATTCACTCTCGGGGGTTCCGGGGGTGAATCCTCACGGTGTGGTGTGTGTCGGCAGGCTCTGGTGGGGTCTGTCGGGGTGGGGTCAGGCCATGACTTCCTGGGGGGTGGTGGTGTCGATGCCGAGGGCTTCGCCGACGGGGGCGGACAGGAGCTTGCCGTCGTGGGTGGTCAGGCCGCGGAGCAGGTCGGTGCGGTGCTGGCAGGCGGTTGTCCAGCCCTGGTCGGCCAGGAGGGTGCAGTAGCGCATGGTGGCGTTGGTCAGGGCGAGGGTCGAGGTGTGGGGGACCGCGCCGGGCATGTTGGCCACGCAGTAGAACACCGAGTCGTGGACCTTGAAGGTGGGGTCCGAGTGGGTCGTGGGGTGGGAGTCCTCGAAGCAGCCGCCCTGGTCGATGGCGATGTCGACGAGCACGGATCCGGGCCGCATCGTCGCGACGGTCTGGTTGCTCACCAGGTGCGGGGTCCGGGCGCCGGGCACCAGGACCGAGCCGATGACCAGGTCGGCGCTCCTGCAGGCCGTCTCGACCGCGAGCGGGGAGGAGTACTCGGTGCGGATCCGGCCGCCGCTCATCTCCTCGATGTACCTCATTCGGGCGACGTTGACGTCGTAGACCGTCACCGTGGCGCCCATGCCGTCGGCCACCCGGGCGGCACACAGGCCGGCGGTGCCGCCACCGAGGACGACGACCTCACCCTTGTGGACTCCCGAGGCCCCACCCAGCAGGGTGCCGTTGCCGCCGGCGGGCTGCATGAGGCAGTTCGCCCCGACCTGCACCGACAGGCGCCCGGCGATCTCCGACATGGGAGACAACAACGGCAAGGAGTGATCGTCCAGCTCGACGGTCTCGTAGGCGATCGAGGTGACCTTGCGGTCCAGCAGTTCCCGGGTCAACGGTTCGTCGGCGGCCAGGTGCAGGTAGGTGAACAGGAGCAGTCCCTCATGCATCCGGTGGTACTCGGCCTCGATCGGCTCCTTGACCTTGAGGATCATCTCGGCGTCGTCCCACACCTTGTCGACATCATCGACCATCGTCGCACCCGCGGCCACATACTCCTGGTCCGCAATGGACGACCCCAAACCGGCACCAGCCTGCACGAACACCTCATGGCCATGCGACACCATCGCATGAACACCAGCCGGCGTCGCCGCCACCCGGAACTCATTGTTCTTGATCTCGGTCGGAACACCAATCCTCATAATGCCCTTCTCCCTTGATGAGCGTTCTCCGACAACAACGTCGGCAAGTCACTCGACTCAGCTTCATGCTAACCGCCGCCGTGACGACGGCCAACGCGGCCCCGTCGGCCCCGACTGACATCTTCGTGTTGGCGCTGACAAGCATCGACGTCTGGGTGCGCGGTGTTCCTGGGTCGGGTGGGCAGGCAGAGGACCCCCGGAAACTCGAGACCCTTTCGTCAGGCGAAAAATCCAGTCCATGATATGTGGACACCACCCCACGGAATGTCACGATTCAATATCTTCCATGGCGTCGTTCCGTGGTGCGGAAAGTGTGTCGTCATTCATCGTGACATCGCGAATCCGGGAGTTACAGTGATGAAAAGTCGGGCGTCCTGGCATGGGTTGCATCCCAGGGAGAAAGTGGGCGACGTCCACATCTCAGGGTGTGTCGATGGGTGCCAGGACGAGCGGTCTGGACGTGTTCGTGACCTCACATCGTCGCGGACGCGCCAGTCACCTCATCGTGGAGGGATTCATGAGCACCAACATCAGGGAATCGGCCCCGGACGAGTCGGACGGGTCGGCGTCGACCGAGACTGCGGAGTACTGGACGGCGGAGACGAGTCAGATGATTCGGCCCCACTGCACGGTGGGCCACGAGGCGAAGGAACTGAGCCGGGGGCTCAAGAACCGTCACCTCCAGCTCATCGCCATCGGCGGAGCCATCGGTACCGGACTCTTCCTGGGGTCGGGTCGGACCATTCACCTGGCCGGACCCTCGATCCTTCTCGTCTACCTCATCATCGGGTTCTTCCTGTTCTTCGTCATGAGGGCCATGGGCGAACTCCTGCTGTCCAACCTCGCGTACAAGTCGTTCGCGGACTTCGCGACCGACCTCATCGGGCCGTGGGCCGGCTTCTACATCGGGTGGACCTATTGGATGTGCTGGGTCGTCATCGGCATCGCGGACACGACGGCCATCTGCGGTTACCTGGCCCTATGGTTCCCGAACCTTCCCAAGTGGATTCCCGCGCTCTGCGTCGTCCTGTTGCTGACGACCCTCAACATGGTCGCGGTGAAGCTCTTCGGTGAGATGGAGTTCTGGTTCGCGATGATCAAGATCGTCACGATCATCGCGCTCATCCTGGTCGGCGGCTACCTGGCCGTCACGGGGTTCACGCCCCCGAACGGCGCCCCGACGTCGAGCGTCACCCACCTGTGGGATCGCGGCGGGTTCTTCCCGACCGGGTTCACCGGATTCATCGCCGGATTCCAGATCGCGATCTTCTCGTTCCAGGGCATCGAGATGGCCGGTACGGCCGCCGCGGAGACCGCCGACCCGGAGCAGAACCTGCCCAAGGCCATCAACTCCATCCCGGCCCGCGTCATCATCTTCTACGTGCTGGCCCTGGGGGTCATCATGTCGGTGCAGCCGTGGGACCTCATCGACCCGAACAACTCACCCTTCGTCGAGATGTTCAGCTTCATCGGCGTCCTCATCGCCTTCCACGTCATCAACTTCGTCGTCCTCACCTCGGCGGCGTCGTCGGCCAACTCGGGGGTCTTCTCGACGTCTCGCGTCATGTACGGCCTGGCGAGGGAGAAGAATGCCCCGGGACGATTCGCCTTCCTGTCGGATCGGCACATCCCGCGCAACGCGCTCATCCTCACCGCCTTCTGCATCTCCCCGGCCATCGTCCTCGTCATGCTGTCGGACTCGGTGATGGACGCCTTCAGTCTCGTCGCCGGCGTCTCATCGGTGCTCTACATCTCGGTGTGGGGCCTCATCCTCGTGTGCTACCTGCAGTACCTGCGCAAGTACCCGCAGCGGCATGCCGAATCGGCCTTCCGCATGCCGGCGGGGCGGTTCATGTCCTGGGCCGGCCTGGTGTTCTTCGTCGTCATCCTCATCATCCTCGGATTCGACGAGGAGTCGCGGATCGCGCTCATCGCCGCACCCATCTGGGTGGCGTTCCTGGCCGTCGTCTACCGGATGCTTCGGGAGACGCGCGCCGGCGCCACACCGATCGACTTCGACGCGCAACGAGCCATCGCCGCCGAACGGGTCCGCCAGCACGTCGACGAGTTGAGGTCGTCCGGAGCATCGTCGACGTCACGCCGCGGCCGGCGCCGGCCACGCACCTGAGGGGCGGTGAGGATCTCGCCGCTCAGCGCACCTCGTCGGAGACCGTCCGGGCGATGTCGCGCAGCTGGAGCCACCACTGGTCGCGAGGACGCCGATGCACCGAGTCGACCAGGCCGGGCATGAGGAGCATGTCGCCGGTGCGCACCTGACCGTCCTGGAGCCCGATGAAGGACGCCCCATCGGTCCCGGCGGCGAGTTCGTCGTCGATGAGGTTGAGCGCCCGGTAGGCGAACCGGGTGGCCAGCAGCCGGTCGAAGGGGGAGGGGGACCCGCCCTGCTGGATGTGCCCCAGCACCACCTGACGGACGTCGTAGGCCCCCTGCGACTCCTCCTCGAGCACCTTGGCGATGAAGTCGGTCGTGTAGTTGGCCGACGCCTTCTCGTTGCGCACCGCCAGGAACAGACGCCGGCCGTTGGCGAAGGACTCGCGCAGCCAGTGGACGTCGGCGGCGAGCTTGTCGAGGCTGATCCCGTCCTCGTTGAGGTAGATCCGCTCGGCCCCCGCCGCGATCCCCGACATCATCGCCAGGTAGCCGCAGTTCTTGCCCATGGTCTCGACGACGAAACAGCGCCGTGAGGCGATGCCCGACTCCTTGATCTTGTCCATGGCCTCGACGATGACGTTGAGGGCGGTGTCGGCCCCGATGGACAGCTCCGAGCCGGGCAGGTTGTTGTCGATGGACGCCGGGATGCACACCGTCGGCATCCGGAAGGCGGGGTAGCGGTCCCGCTCGGTCGTCATGAGATGGACGGCGTCATAGGCCGAGTAGCCGCCGATGACGATGAGCCCGTCGACCCGCTGGTCCTCCAGGGCCCGACTCATGGCGTAGAGGTCCGCGGTCGTCGGCACCTCGCGGCGAGTGCCGAGTTCGGCGCCTCCCTCGCCGGTCCAGCCCTCCACGTCGGACCAGCCCAGCTCGGAGATGTCGGCCCTGGCCAGCCCGACGAAACCGTTGTGGATCCCCAGCACGGTGTGCCCGCGCGAGATGGCCAGCCGCGCTGCGGCCCGGGCGGCGGTGTTCATGCCCGGTGCGGGACCGCCGGCGTGCATGATCGCGATGCGCCGGTGATCGCGCGGGTCGGTGCCCTCGGTGGACGTGCGGGCCGGCTCGGCGAGCTCGGTGAAGATGGCGTCCATCTCGGTGAACGACCGTCCGCGCATGCGCATGGCCTCGGTGTACCGGCCGGCCTCGATGAGTCGCGGCACCTCCTGGGTGTCGTGGACCGCTCCCATGAGATCGACCCGGCACACCCGGTTGCCGCGGGTGCCGATGACCCTCCCCTCGGACTGCGGGGTGGCGGTGAGCACCTCGTGGACGGCGTGGTAGCCCAGCCAGGTCGACGCCCACCGGTCGTAGGCCGACGGCGTCCCGCCGCGCTGGACGTGCCCCAGGATCGTCACCCGGGCGTCCTCGCCGAGCCGGTCGGTGAGGACCTGGCGGACGTACGCGGAGCTGATGGGGTTGCCCTGGCGATCGGTCGCGCCCTCGGCGACGACGACGATGGAGTCGCGGCGTCCGGCCTGACGGCCCCGTCGCAACTCGGCGCACATGAGGTCCTCCCAGCCCGGCTCGGGCGGGCACTCCGGGACGAGGACGTAGTCGGCGCCACCGGCGATGGCCGACATGAGCGCCAGGTATCCGCAGTGACGCCCCATGACCTCGACGACGAAGGACCGCTGGTGGCTGGCGGCGGTCGAGGTGAGGTCGTCGATGGCGTCGACGATGCGGTGCAGGGCGGTGTCCGCGCCGATCGTCATGTCCGAGCCGACGAGGTCGTTGTCGATCGACCCGACGAGCCCGGCGATCATGAGGCTGGGGTGGGCGGCGGCGACGTCGGCGTCGAGGTCACCGGTCGCCACGAGTTCCTCGAGCAGCCCCGACCACTCGCTGCGCAGGAGGTTGAGCCCGGTGAGCGACCCGTCACCGCCGATGACGACGAGCCGGTCGATGCCGTGCTCCATGAGGTTGCGCACGGCCTTGAGCCGGCCCGAACGCTCGCGCATGTCCTTGGACCGGAAGGTCCCGATGACGGTGCCGCCGCGGTTGAGGATCGAACCGACGTCGTCCCACCCGAAGGGGCGGATCCCGTCACCGCCGTCGATCATGCCTTGGTAACCCTCGAAGATGGCGAAGACCTGGGCGCCCACCGACAGGGCCGAACGCACGACGGCCCGGACCGCGGCGTTCATGCCCTGGGCGTCGCCGCCGCTGGTGAGGATGCCGATGCGCACCCCCGGGGACTGGGGAAGGTCAGGAGTGATGTCAACCGTCTGCGGAGAAGTCACGGGTCCATCTTGCCGCGACCCGGCTCGGGACACCCCGGCCGTGCCCGAGGAACCCGCCGCGCCTCGACTCGACGTCCCCCTCAGCTCTCCGGGACGGTCGCCAGGTCGTCGAGCCAGGCGCGGGCCACGGCGTCCGAGGGCATCCGCCAGTCACCACGGGGGCTGAGCGACCCACCGGCGACGACCTTGGGCCCGTTGGGCAGCGTCGAGCGCTTGAACTGGTTGGCGACGAACCGCTTGAGGAACAGCCGCGTCCACTCGGTGATGGTCGCCAGGTCGTAGGAGTGCCGGTCCTCGTCGCGGAATCCCGGTGGCCAGGCACCGGTGGCGGCGTCGGCCCAGGCATGGTGGGACAGGTAGACGATGCGACTGGGCGACATCCCGCGACGCAGCAGGTGGTACAGGGTGAAGTCCTGGAGCTCGTAGGGTCCGATCCTCGCCTGGGTCGACTGGATCTGCTCGCCGGGCCTGGCCGGGACGAGCTCGGGGGAGATCTCGGTGCCCAGCACCGACTCGAGGACCTCGTCGGTGGCGGCGTTGAACTGCTCTGAGGAGATGCACCAGCGGATGAGGTGCTGGATGAGCGTCTTGGGCACCCCGGTGTTGACGCCGTAGTGGCTCATCTGGTCACCGACGCCGAAGGTGCACCAACCGAGGGCGAGCTCGGAGAGGTCGCCGGTGCCCAGGACGATCCCGCCGCGTTGGTTGGCGAGGCGGAAGAGGTAGTCGTAGCGCATTCCGGCCTGGACGTTCTCGAAGGTGACGTCGTAGACGGGCTCCCCGTCCCCGGCCGGGTGGCCCATGGCCTTGAGCATGGCGGTGCAGGCCGGACGGATGTCGAGCACCTCGCACGGCACACCGAGGGCCCGACACAGGGCCAGGGCGTTGTTCTTCGTGTGATCGGTCGTGGCGAACCCCGGCATGGTGTAGGCGAGGATGTCGCTGCGAGGGCGTCCTGCCTGGTCCATGGCCTTGGCGGCCACGAGCAGGGCATGGGTGGAGTCGAGCCCGCCCGAGACGCCGATGACGACCTTGGCCCCGCCGATGGCCTCCAGACGGCGTCGCAGCCCGTAGACCTGGATGTTGTAGGCCTCGTAGCAGTCCTGGGCGAGCAGGTCGGGGTCGGCCGGGACGAAGGGGAAGCGGCTCACCGGGCGTTCCAGACCGATGTCGGTGCGCGGCGGGTCGAGCTCGAAGTCGACGGTGCGCCAGGCGAGCGGGTCGATGCCCAGGGCCACGGCGTTGTCGTCGAAGGACCCCTGCCGGGTCCGCTCCTGGCGCAGGGCGACGAGGTCGACGTCGGCGAGCGCGACATTCGGCCCGGTCGCGAACCGCGCCGTGGCGGCCAGCAGGGACCCGTTCTCGTAGATCATCGTCTGTCCGTCCCAGGACAGGTCGGTGCTCGACTCGCCGGGACCGGCGGCGGCGTAGACGTACGCCTGGAGGTTCTTGGCCGAGGCGACCTGGCACAGGTCGTGCCGCTCCCGGGACTTGCCGACGGTGATGGGCGACCCGGAGAGGTTGAGCTCGACGGTCGCCCCGGCCAGCGCCGCCCGGGACCCGGGCGAGACGGGAACCCAGAGGTCCTCGCACACCTCGACGTGGACGACGAGCCCCGGGATGTCGACGGCCCGGAAGAGCAGGTCGTCACCGAAGGGCACCTCGGTGGGCTCGGTGCGCGCGTCGGTGGGGCCCGTGCCGGCCGGCAGGTCCAGGGTGATGACGCCGATCCGGTCGCCGGCGTCGGCCCCCGAGGCGAAGTGCCGCTTCTCGTAGAACTCACGGTAGTTCGGCAGGTACGACTTCGGCACGGCGCCGAGCACCACCCCGCGATGGATGAGGACGGCGCAGTTGTAGAGCCGGTTGGACGCCCGCAGCGGGGCCCCGACGACGATGACCGGCAGCAGCTCGCGGGACGCCTCGCGGATGGCTCCCAAGGCGGCCAGGACGGCGTCGAGGACGGCGTCCTGGAGGAGCAGGTCGTCGATCTGGTAGCCGGTGAGGCACAGCTCGGGGAAGACGGCCACCCCCACGCCTCGCTCCGACAGCTGTCGGGCGGTCGCGATGATGCCCTCGGCATTGCTCATGGGGTCGGCGATGTGGACCGTCGTCGTGCACGCGGCCACCCGCGCGAAACCCTGGTCGTAGCAGGAGTGGAAGTTGCCGTTCACCCCGTCAGTCTTGCAGACCCGGCGGCCACGGGGGACCGGTCCGGGCCGCCGCGCAGCGCCCCCGGCCGGGGCCCTCAGCCCAGCTCGGCCAGGGTGGGCGGGTTCGCCCCGGCCCGTGAGACCGTGATCCCGGCGATGCGCGTGCAGCGTTCGAGGACCGCGCGCAGGGTCGCGCCGTCGATGCGACCCAGCTCGTCGCGGTGCTCGACGCCCAGCAGCCCGGCGCTCCACAGGCCGTCGATGAGCCCGGACATGAAGGAGTCGCCGGCCCCGACGGTGTCGACGACGTTGACGTGAGCGGCCGGCACCCGCACCTCGAGGCCGTCGCTCGTCATGGCCACGACCCCCTGACCGCCCCGGGTCATGACGACGATCCGCGGTCCCAGGCTGAGCCAGCCGCGCTGGACCTCCTCCGGGTCGGCGCCCTCACCGAGCCAGGCGAGGTCCTCGTCGGAGGCCTTGACGACGTCGGCCAGCCGGACGCACTCCTCGACGAGGCGGCGTCCCCGGGCGGGATCGCCGAGCAGGTCGGGACGGATGTTGGGGTCGTAGGTGACGGTGGCGCGATGTCCGGCGGCGCCCAGGGCCGCCAGGACGGCGTCACGCCCAGGAGCGAGGACCGAGGCGATCGATCCGCTGTGGACGACGACGTGGTCCTGGGTGAGGGCTGCCCGGGGCAGGGCCCACTCGAGGTCGAAGGAGTACGTGGCCTGCCCGTCGGCGGCCAGCGTGGCGGTCGCGGTCGCGGTCCGCACGGCCTGCCGCGACTGCTCCTGGACGATGACGCCGTCGCGCTCCAGGTGGGCGTCGATGGCCCCGCCGTGCTCGTCGGTGCCGTACCAGGTGGCCAGCTCGACCCGCCGTCCCAACCGCGCCAGGCCGATGGCGACGTTCATGGGAGACCCGCCGGGATGCTCGGCGACGCTCGACCCGTCGACGACGACATCGATGAGGGCCTCGCCGATGACGAGCGCCGAACCGGGCTCACCCTGCGGGGCGGTGGTCCGGGACTGGGGTGCGGGGGTCTGGGACATGGGAACTCCTGCCGTCGGGGTCGTGGTCCCAGTGTGCCCCGTGTCCACCCGGAGCGGACGAGGCGGGTCGGAGGCTGCTGCTGGTGCCGTCGCGGGAGTGTCGACCGGCGCGTCGAGTCCCCTCGTGGTGGGCGACCGCATGTCCTAGTGTGGATGACGTGCGTGGTCCCGCTCGGCTCCGGCGGTCCGGCTCCCGTGCCCTGGCCGTCACGTTGATCCTGCCCCTCGTCGGATGTGCGACGGCGGGGCTGTCGGCCACGCCCTCCTCCTGTCTCGACGCCGTCCCCGGGGCCGGCGACGCCCGCGCCAGGTCCCTCGTGGGGACCGAGGCCTGCCAGGCGGGGCCGGCCGGTCCTTCCACCGCGGCCGCAGCGCGTCAGGCGGGGATGGCCGTCGACCCACCCGCCGCCACGGCGTCAGCCCCTGTCGCGGCACCAGGGGGGCCCTCGGTCGCGGCGGTTCCGGCGGCGTCGCTGGCGGTCGGTGAGCCCTCGAGTGCGGGCCGGGGAACCTACGTGTTGTGGATCAAGGCCGAGAACCACGTCTACCTCGTGCGCTCGGGGCGGGTGGCGCGTGTCATGGCGACCACCGGTCTGCCGTGGAAGACACCCGTGGGCGACTACAAGGTGCAGTACAAGGAGCGGAAGGCGGCGTCCTTCGAGGACGGCGTCCACTGGACCCTGCCGTACTTCATCGCCTTCTACCGGCGTCCGGGTGCCAGCGGCGACATCGCCTTCCATCAGATCCCCACCGACCCCCGGGGGGCGCCGGCCCAGACGGTGGCCTCGCTCGGGCAGCCCGGACTGGCCAGCCACGGCTGCGCCCGCCTGGCTCCGGCCGACGCCCGGGCGGTGTGGGACTTCACCCGCGAGGGGACGCAGGTGCGGGTCCGCTGAGCCGGGCAGCCCGCCCCGCGGTCGATCCCGGCGTCGGGAACAGGGTGCGGACATAATGGCCCCCATGGCCACCATCGTCTTCTTCCACGCCCATCCCGACGACGAGTCCTCCTCGACCGCCGGGACGATGGCCATGGCGGCGCGGCGCGGGCACCGGGTGGTCCTCGTCACCGCCACCGGAGGGGAGTGCGGGGAAACCCCCGACGATCTGCGCCCGGGTGAGTCCGTCGCCGAGCGTCGCGCCGCGGAGCTGCGCCGGGCGGCGTCGGTCATCGGCGTCCACCGGGTGGTGGGGCTCGGCTACCGCGACTCCGGCATGACCGGATGGCCGCAGAACCACCTGTCGGGCAGCTTCCTCGACGCCGACCTGGACCGGGCCGGGCGCAGCCTGGCCGACGTCCTCGACGAGGAGGACGCCGACGCCCTCGTCGGCTACGACTGGCACGGCAACTACGGCCATCCCGACCACATCAAGGTGCACCAGGTCGGGTGGCGGGCAGTCGAACTGGCCGCGCGCCCGCCGAGGGTGCTCGAGGTGACGATGAACCGTGACCACCTCAACCGGGTCATCGACGCCGTCACCCCCGAGGTCGGTCCGATGCACCTGCCCGACGCCCGCGTCCCCGGTGACGACGGCAACCCCCTGGGCACCCCGGAGGACGAGGTGCGCTGGGCCGTCGACGTGCAGGACCTGCTCGACGTCAAGCGCACCGCCCTGGCCTGCCATGCCAGCCAGCGCACCGACATCGAGGGGTTCACGTCGCTGCCGCCGGAGATCTTCCGCCAGACCTTCGGCTGGGAGTTCTTCCGCGAGCCGGGCCTCGAGGGGGCCCTCACCGTCGGCTGGCCCTTCGAGGGCGGTCCGTGGCCCGGCACGACCTTCCACTGCAGTTGCCTGGGGCACCGTCAGGACGAGGGGTTGGCCTCGTGAGCCGCGGTCGACGCCGCCCGCCGCGTCCGGTGGGGCTGGACCGGATCACCGGTCACGGCGGGGACGACGTCGCCGGAGCCCATGACAAGGGCGCCGCGCGCCGGTGGAATGACGATCCGGGGGCGGAGTCGGCCCGGGTCGGACGCGCCGCCGTCGCCCTGGCCTGCGCCGGAGCCGGGATCGGCCTGGTGTGGGGGCTGTCGTGGGTGCTGTGGGCGTTGTCGGGAACGGGCCCCTCCGTCCCGGTGACCGGGATCCTCGGCGGGGTCCTCGTCGGGATGCTCGCCGGACTGGGGGTGGCCGCCGTGCTGCTCGTCCCGGTGCTCGTGGCCGCCGCCCTGGGTGGACGCCGTCTGGCCGGGCGGCATCGGGCCCAGCGCCTGTGGGGTGGCGGAGTCGGCCTGCTGGCCGGGTTCCTCGGGCTGTGGGGGGCCGTCCTCGTCCTGGCCTCCTGGGGGCAGGTGGCCCAGTTCACCTGGCCGGCCTGGGTGCTCGCGGTGGCCGCCGGAGCGCTCGTCACGCCGTGGGTCATCGACGGCCGGGCGGGGCGGAACTCTCCCCTTCGCTGAGAGCGTCGCGATGCGCGGAGACGGTGTCGCCTCGCCTAGAGTGGCCCCATGAGTCACACCCCTGCCAGCACCGATGTGCCCGCCCTCCTGCGCTGGTCGGCGTGGATCGCCGTGGGATCGGTCGTCGTCCAGGCCGCCATCGCCTCCTTCATGCTCTCGGGGGTGCACCACCTGGGTCAGGCCCACGCCGGCTTCGGCTACCTCACCCTGGCCTCGGGCATCGTCGCCGCCGTGGCCGCCGTCCTCTGGAAGCGTCGTGGCGGTCCGGCCGGGGTCATGGGCCATGCCCTGGGCATGGCCGTGCTGCTCGTCATCCAGTTCGCCCTGGGAGAGATGGGACACCCGGTCAAGTGGGTGCACGTCGCTCTGGGCGTCGTCATCGTCCTGGGACTCGTCGGACTGCCGATGAGCCTGTCGCGCAAGAAGTGAGTCGTCCTTCCGTGGGCACCCGACCGTGAGCGCCACCAGACCGCCCAGGTCGCGCCGTCGGGTGACCTCCTTCGACGTCGCCGAACTGGCCGGGGTCTCCCGCAGCGCGGTGTCGCTCGTCCTCAACGGGCGGGCCGAGGGACTCATCTCCGCCGAGAACCAGGAGGCGGTGCGCCGGGCCGCCGCCGAACTGGGCTACCGACCCAACCGTGTCGCCCGCTCCCTGCGTGACAGGTCGACGCACACCATCGGGGTGGTCACCGACACCATCGTCTCGGGAGCCTTCGGTGGAGCCATGATCACAGGCGCCGGGGTGCGCGCCGCCCGCGACGACTACCTCCTGTTCGTCATGGGCACCGAGGGACGCGCCGAGCGGGAGGACGAGGTCATCGGTGCCCTCCAGGCCCGTCAGGTCGACGCCCTCGTCTACGCCGCGGAGGGCCTGCACTCGTGGACCCCGCCGCAGGCCTTCCGGGACGAGCCGAACATCCTGCTCGACGCCTTCGACCCCACCGGGACGAGCCTGTGCGTCGTCAGCGACGAGGAGATCGGCGGCTACCGGGCCACCAGGATGCTGCTCGACGCCGACCACCGTCGCATCGCCTATCTCCACGGCACCATCTCTGTCACCGCCACCGGGCGACGGATGGTCGGTCACGACCGGGCCATGGCGGAGGCCGGCCTGCGGGCCGAGAAGGTCGAGTGTGGTTGGGAGATCGACCGCGGGCTCGAGGACGGAACCCGGGTGCTCGACCGGCCCGATCGGGCCGTCGGCGGGCAACCGGTGCGACCCACGGCCGTCCTGTGTGGCAACGACCGGGTGGCCGCCGGGG
Organism: Acidipropionibacterium timonense; assembly: GCF_900605005.1. GTDB lineage: Bacteria > Actinomycetota > Actinomycetes > Propionibacteriales > Propionibacteriaceae > Cutibacterium > Cutibacterium timonense. The sequence goes on from NZ_LR027558.1 coordinate 16,392, forward strand.
TGCTGCTGGCCGCCGCACGGCTCGGGCTGCGAGTGCCGCAGGACGTCTCCGTCGTCGGCTACGACGACGACCCCAACGTCGCCCCCCAGTTGGGGCTGAGCACCGTCTGCCTGCCGCACCGGGCCATGGGGGAGCGGGCCATGGACCTGCTCCTCGAGCGGCTCGCGGGCAGGACCCACGAGCCCGGTGAGGTGCGTGTCGACTCGCCGGCGGTCGAGCGGGCCTCGGTCGCCCCGCCGGCACGGTGAGATCATCGCCGGCCGTCGAGGTCGGCCTGACGGGAGGAACGCATCATGACGTCCCGCCGATCCGCTGACGCGATGGGGCTGGTCGGTGCCCTGGTGTACCTGGCATTCGTCGTCGTGGCCGTGTCGATCCCCATGCTGCTCATTCCCTTGGCGCTGTGCCACGTGTTCGAGGAGTGTCAGCTGACGTTCCGGTGGACGATCGGGACGATCGTCCTCACCTCAATCGGGTTCTTCGTCCTCGCCGTCGGTGTGTCACTGTTCATGGGACTTCTCGTTCGAGCGGTGCCGAGACTCGGCCATCCTGCGATCAACGGAGCTGTCAAGGGCCTGGTCGAGGTCGGGCTTCTGTGGTGGTTCTACGGGTTGCTCATCGAACCGTCCGGTCATGCTCTGCTCGCCAGTGTGGTCCTCACCGTCTTCTGCCTTGTGACGGAGCCGATCCTGGATCGTGCGCTCGATCGGCAGCGGCGAGGCGGGGTCGGCCCCAGCGACACCTGACATGAGGGCATCGAGGTCGTGGCGAACCGCCGGCTGCTCGCGTTTGAGGAGTTGGGTGAGCACCGGGTGCGAGCATGTGGAGGCCTACGTTGTGGGCGGATGGGTCGAGGACCTCGATCATGTGTCGACTAGAATCGACACATGATCGAGGTCCTCACCACTCAGGAGTTCGATCGATGGTTGCGTAGGCTGAAGGACAGGCAGGGTCGACTTCGGATTCTGTCCCGACTCGATCGCCTCGCGACTGGCAACCTCGGCGACATCAAGCCAGTGGGTGACGGGGTTCTGGAGCTTCGTCTGACGTTTGGTCCCGGTTACCGGATTTACCTGACCAAGCGGGATGGCCAGATCGTTCTGCTGCTGTGCGGCGGCGACAGGTCGAGTCAAGCCGCCGACATCGTCCGGGCCCGCCAGCTGGCGGCTCGATGGAACCTGGAAGGAGGGCAACGATGAGTGAGGCCTACCGACATTTTGACGCCGCGGACTATCTCGAGAACATCGAGGATGTCGCAGGATATCTACAGCTTGCGCTCGAGGAATCGGGTGAGGATCCGGCGGCGGTGCCGCGCGCCCTGGGCGTCATCGCCCGTTCCGGGAACATGAGTGAGCTCGCTCGTCGCGTGGGCATGAGTCGCGACGGCCTCTACAAGGCGTTGTCCGACCAGGGCAATCCCACCTGGTCGACCGTCTGGAAGGTCTGCGAGGCGTTGGGCCTCAAGGTGTCCGTCCACGCAGTGGCTTGAGGCGTCGCGCAAGGGTCCACTCGATGGTGGGGTGCCGTCGCGCCGTGGCGCGGGTTCCTCAGGGGGCCAGCCACATCGGTCGGCGGTTGTGTCGTGCGCGGTGCCCGCTTGTGCGTTTCCCGCAGGCTCAGCGGTCCGTGCCGTGCCCGTCCGCGTCATCCTCCAACAGGAGGGTGAGGAGGCGATGGAGCTCGGCGCGGTCCTCCTCGCCGAGGCGGCCGAGCCACTCGGCGCTCACCCGCCGGCGCTCGCGCAGGACGTCGGCGCTGATCTGTCGCCCGTGGTCGGTGAGCGAGACGAGGGTGGCGCGCCGGTCAGTGGGGTCCGGTGCACGTGAGACGAGCCCCTGGGTGACGAGCGCGTCGATGACCTCGGTGGCCGAGCGGGGCGTGATGTGCAGGCGATCGGCGACCTGCCCGGGGCGCGCCGACCCCTTGGACAGCACGCGCAGGGCCCGCACCTGGTGGGGCAGGAGGCCGAAGCGCGCGGAATCGGCCATCCAGCGGTGTCGTAGCGAGCGGAAGGCGCGGGCGAGCAGCTCGCCGGTGCTGTCGGGCTCGTCACGTTCCGGGGAGGGGGCCATGCGGGAATACTAGCGAAGTCGCTGCGGCTGCCAGATAATGAGGTAACCACAAGACATTGGAGGCGACATGCCAGGACCCATGCAGATGTCCCTCGGCGGAGCCCCGCGCATGGGGTTCGACCGCCCCGGGCTGGGCGCGTCCGGGCGCGCACCCGGACACCTGCCCGACGGTGGCCGATCCGGACCGGACGTCCGCCGCGAGGAGGACCGGCGACGCATCGCCGAGCACCCTGTCCCCGCGCGCCGCGTCCTCGCGCTCTTCGCGCCCCACCGTGGAGCGCTCGCCGTCGTCCTGGGGGCCATCGTCGCCACGTCGCTCATCTCGATGGTGCAGCCCTTCCTCGTGCGCGCCATCGTCGACGAGGCCATCCCACGCCAGGACGTGCCCCAGCTCCTCCGGCTCGTCGGCGCGATGCTCGCCGTCGCCGCCACCACCCAGGTCCTCGGCGTCGTCCAGACCTGGTACGCCACACGCACCGGCCAGCGCATCATGCACCGCCTGCGGACGTCCCTCTTCGACACCCTCCAGCGCCAGCAGCTCGGCTTCTTCACCCGCACCCGCTCCGGCGAGATCCAGTCGCGCCTGTCCAATGACATCGCCGGCATGCAGGACGTCGTCACCTCGACGGCGACCTCCATCGCCTCCAACGTCACGACCCTCGTCGCCACCGCCGTCGCCATGTGCGCACTGTCCTGGCGGCTCGCCCTCCTCAGCGCCGTCATCCTGCCGCCCGCGATCGTCCTCACCCGGCGGGTCGCCCTGCAGCGCCGTGAGATCACCGGCCGACAGCAGGAACGCCTCGCCGAGCTGCAGCAGCAGATCGCCGATGGTCTGTCGGCCAGCGGCATCATGCTCACCAAGACCCTCGGTCTCGGGCCCGCCCGCTCCGCGCGGTTCCGCGCGGACTCCAGCTCCCTCATCGAGCTCGAGCTCGAGTCCCAGATGGCCGGGAGACGCCGCATGGCCCTCATGCAGATCGTCTTCGCCGCCATCCCGGCGGCCGTGTACCTCGTGGCCGGGCTGCCTGCGACGAGTGGCGGCATGAGCATCGGCACGCTCATCGCCTTCTCCACCCTCCAGGCCTCGATCTTCCGACCCGTCATGGGCGTGCTCAACACCGGCGCCCAGGTGGTCGCGGCCGAAGCGCTCTTCAGCCGGGTCTTCGAGTACGTCGACCTCGACGACGAGCTGCCCGTCGCCGAGCATCCCGTCCGCCTGCCGCGTGCGGCGGTCCGCGGCGAGATCGCCCTCGAGCACGTCACCTACCGCTACCCCGGCTCGGCGGTCGACGCCCTCACCGACGTGAGCATGGCCGTCCCGGCGGGCGGCTCGCTGGCCCTCGTCGGCACCACCGGTTCGGGCAAGACGACGGTGGCGAGCCTCGTCTCGCGTCTCATGGACCCGACCGGCGGCCGCGTCACCCTCGACGGCGTCGACCTGCGCGACCTCGACCCCACCGAGCTCACCTCGCTCGTCGGCGTCGTCACCCAGGAGACCTACCTCGTCCACGACACCATCCGCGCCAACCTTCTGCTCGGGCGGCCGGACGCCACCGACGACGAGCTGTGGGAGGCGTTGCGCACCGCCCAGGCCGAGGACCTCGTCCGCGCCCTGCCCGACGGGCTCGGTACGGTCGTCGGTGATCGTGGTCAACGCTTCAGCGGGGGTGAGAAGCAGCGCCTGGCCGTCGCCCGCACCGTCCTTCGCGACCCCGCCGTCCTCATCCTCGACGAGGCGACGAGTGCCCTGGACAACGTCACCGAGCGGCACCTCCAGGCGGCACTCGACGCCCTCGCCGAGGGGCGCACGGTCCTCACCATCGCCCACCGACTGTCCACCATCGAGGACGCCGACCAGGTCGTCGTCCTCGAGCACGGTCGGGTGGTCGAGACCGGCGGCTTCGACGAGCTCGTCGCCCGTGGGGGAGCGCTCGCCCGACTCGCCGGTGCCCAGCCCGACGCCGACGCGGACCGGGCCGCCGTCGCCGCGGCCTGACCGGGCGGAGGAGTCCGGCGACGCGGCATGGCGGAGGTCCGGGGGGCCGCCCCACGCCATCACCTGAGCCGCGCTGATCGCGTCAGGACAGGGTCTTCACCGAGGTAGCCGCGCGAACGGGCGCACCTCGACCACGCCGCGGCAGGCCTTGGAGCCCTGGGCGGCGAGACCGAGGGCCACGTCGAGGTCAGGGACATCGATGACCCAGAAGCCGCCGACGTACTCCGCGGCCTGCGCGTGCGGGCCGTCGGTGATGATCGGGCGTTCGCCCTGGCCGTCGACCGTGGTCGCAGCGGCGATCGGGGCCAGTCCGCCGGCGAACACGAAGTAGCCCTCGCGCTGGAGCATGGAGTTGAAGTCGGCGGTGGCGGCCAGTGCTGCCGACATCGACTCGGCCGACTCGTACGGTCCATACGGTCCGGGTTGCGCGGGCGCGAAGACGGACAACAGATACCGGGCCATGATCACTCCTCGGATACCGACAACTGGAGGGCCGGAGCTCGCGCCCCGGTGGCGACCCTCCAACCCGTCCACGGACACGGCGCTCCCGGAGTGTCCACGAGTTCAGGGGCCCCGATGAAGGCCGAAGTCGACGAGGTGGCCGGCGGGGCTGGCGTAGGTCGCGAAGAGTTCGTCGCCCTCAGGGTTGTCGACGGGTCCGCGGGCGGAGACGACCAGTCGGCCACCGGCGGCCACGGCCTGTCGACCGGCGGCCTCGAGGTCGTCGACGTGGACATCGAGGTGGATCTGTTGTTGCTGGGGCCCCTCCGGCCAGTGCGGGGGCTGGTGGTCGGGCGCGTGCTGCACGCCTGCGATCCAGCGACCGTCCACGATGATGCTCTGCCAGTGGTCGTCGCCGGTCGCCTCGCCACCCAGGACGCTCGCCCAGAACCGAGCCTCGCCGACGACATCCCGGGCATCGAGGACGATGACCATGTTCACGATCCTCATCGGATCTCCTCGTCTCCCTCATCATCCCCTCGCGAGGACTGTGGCCGGGTGCGATCAGCGCAGTTCGGTCACCGTCCCGGGCCCCTCGAGGGACCACCGGGAGGTGGCCGTCGGGTAGATCCGGGTCGTTGCCGGGACGCCCTCGACGAAGACCTCGACGAGTGACCCGTCGATGAGGACCTGCGCCCCGGCCGGCAGCTCGAGGTGGTCCAGGCCCCCGTCGACCTCGCTGCAGCGCAGCATCGCCGGCCCCTGCGCGCGCACCCGCACCCACGGGTGGTCGAGGGCCGACCACGACGGGTCGAGGGCCGCGCCGGTGGCGGCGTCGAGTTCGGGCACCGGGTCGGCGACGAGCCTGCCGTCGCGCAGGTGCAGCTCGCGGGCCGTGGTGATGACCCCGGACCAGCCGTGCTCGTCGAGCCAAGCGTCGTCGCGCCCGAGCTCCCAGGACCATCCCCACAGCACCGCTCGCTCGCCGACCTGGGCAACCTGGGGGGCATAGAAGGCCGGCCCGGCATCGACGGTGCCGCCGTCACGGGGGTTGAAGCGGGGGACGGCGTCGACGATCTCGAGGTCACCGACCATCCATGCCACTCCCGCCAGGTCGGAGTCACCGCCGTCGCGACGCCACAGGGACACGAGCAGGACCCACTGGCCGTCGACTCGCACGAGATTGGGGCACTCCCAGATGTCGGCCGGGGCCACCCGGGCGGCGACCGGGTCGTCGACCCGCAGCAGGGTGCCCAACGGCTTCCAGTCGGACAGGTCGGTGGCGTCGAGGACGACGACCTGGGCCAGGTGGCGTCGATCCCCCGAGACATCGGGGCCGGGCTGGCCGAACCCCTCGATGACGTAGCGGTGCCCGTCGACGGTGACGACGAAGGGATCGCGGGTCTCCGGGGCGGGGCCGTCGTGCCCGGGCTCCGGGCTCCCAGCGACCGGCTTCCCGTTCCCGGCGGCCCCAGGGGCTGTGCTATCAGCGCCCCAAGGGCCGGTGCTCGCCGTGGCGGCCGCCCGAAAGGTGCGCAGGCCGTCCTCACTGCGGGCCGTGAGGCCCACCGCTGCCGCCGGGGTGGTGGCGACCGCCGTGTAGCAGGCGGTGGGGACCCCCTCGTCGAGGGTCATCGACCCTGACCAGCAGCCGACGGCGTCCAACCCGCCCGGGGTCGGGGCCAGGGCGACCGGCTGCTCGCTCCAGTGGACGAGGTCCTCGGAGGTCGCGTGGCCCCAGTGAATGTTGCCGTGCCTCGGCTCGGCGGGGTTGTACTGGAAGAAGACGTGCCAGGTGCCGTCGATCCGACACACCCCGTTGGGATCGTTGAGCCAGCCGTGCGCGGGCCGGATGTGGTGGGCGGGGAGGGCGGCGTCGATCACTTGACTGCTCCTGCGGTAAGGCCCTCGCGCAGCGGACGCTGGCCGATGATGAAGACGATGAGGGCCGGGATCATCGACAGGACGACGCCGGCGAGGATCGTCGACATGGACCCGGTGCCGAGCTGCCCCTGCAGCGAGACGAGACCGAGCGGAAGGGTGAAGTTCTCCTCCGAGATCGTCAGGATGAGGGGCCGGAAGAACTCGTTCCAGATGCCGTTGAAGGCAAGGATCCCGACGATCGCCATGCCCGGGGTGGCCAGGGGAAGGTAGATGCTGCGGAAGATCGTCCACGGCGAGGCACCGTCGACCTCGGCCGCCTCGGCCAGGGTGTCGGGGATACCCATGAAGTACTGCCTCATGAGGAAGGTGCCGAAGGCGGTCGGGATGGCGGGCAGGATGAGTGCCAGCAGGGTGTCGGCCAGGTGCATGCCACGGATGAGCATGAACACCGGGACGATCGTCACCTGCATGGGGATCATCATCGTCGCCAGGATGATGCCGAAGAGGAGGTTCGAGCCGCGGAACCGCAGTCGGGCGAAGGCGTAGCCGGCCAGGGCCGCGGTGAGCATCTGACCGATGGCGCACAGCCCGGTGACGAGCGTCGAGTTCCAGAAGAGTCGGATGACGTCGACCTTGCTGAAGACGTCGCGGAAGGCGGCCAGGGAGAGGGTCCGGTGACCGGCGGCGTCGGTCGGGGTGAGGGCCGTGACGAGGGTCCAGACGACCGGGCCGAGGGTGAGGAAGAGGGCGATGAGCAGGACGATGATCTTGGCGGTCATCGACAGGCTCGAGGTGACGCGGTGGCGGGCCAGGGCACGGTCCTGATGGTTGGCCGGCTCATGGTTGGCCGACCGGGGGGTGGCGGTGGTGGTGGACATCTTCGGCCTCACATGTAGAAGACGAGTCGCTTGGACAGACGGAACTGCAGCCAGGTGGCGAGCATGATGATGAGCATGAGCACCAGGCCGATGGCTGCCGCCAAGCCGAAGTGGAGCTCGGTGAAGGCCGACTGGTAGATGACCATGACGGCGGTGCGCGTCGAGTCGCCGGGGCCGCCCCGGGTGAGGACGTAGGGCTGGTCGAAGATCTGCAGGGCCGAGATGATCGCCATGACCGAGGCGACGAGCATCGTCGGGCTCACCAACGGCAGGGTGATCCGGGCGAACCTGCTCCAGCCCGAGGCGCCGTCGATGTCGGCGGCCTCGTAGACGTCCTTGGGGATCGACGACAGCCCGCCGATGAAGAGCAGGAAGGTGAACCCGAAGTTCTGCCACACGTACACCAGGACGGTGACGACCATGGCTCCGGCGGCCGTCGACAGCCACTTGACCGGGGCGATGCCGACGAGGGCCAGGAGCTTGTTGACGGTGCCGAAGTCCTCGTTGAAGAGGAAGCTCATGACCAGCGACACCGACGCCGCCGAGAGAATGAGCGGGAAGAAGAACGAGGACCTGAAGAAACTGCGTAGCCATCCGGGCATCCTCGACTGGACGAGGACGGCCAGGGTGAGGGCGACGATGATCTGCAGGATGACGGTGACAATGACGAATCCGAAGGTGTTGAGGAAGGACACCCGGATCGTCCGGGAGGTGGCCATCGTCACGAAATTGTGGACGCCGACGAACTTCGGCGTCGAGATGATGTCCCAGCTGCAGAAGGCCAGGAGGATCGAACCGATCATGGGCACGAGGGTGAACAGACCGATGCCCAGGACGGTCGGCAGGAGGAACCAGAAGGCCAGACGCGACTCCCGGCGCTTGCGGGACGAACTCTTGACGACCGACTGGACGGAGGCGGGTGCGGGGGTGGAGACGGCCATGATCAGTCCTTCGCGACGGCGAGCTCGAGGTCACGTTGGAGATTGCCCAGGGAGTTCATCATCGTCGCGTGGGAGCCGGTGACCGCGGCCAGGACGTTCTTGATGAGGGCGGTCTCGACGGCGGCCTCCTGCGGGGGAGCAGGCACGGGGGCGGTCGTCGGGAATCTGTCGAGGGTGTCGTAGAAGAGCTTCCAATGGGCCGGACCCGTGTTCTCATAGAGCTCGACGTTGTGGGAGCGTCGGGCGGAGTTGGAATCGGGGTTCTTCTGGGCGATCTTCATGCCGTCCTTGGAGACGCAGAACTTGAGCCACTCCCAGGCGGCGTCCTTCTGCTTGGAGGAGCGCATGATGGCGTAGCCGGCGGTGCCGAACTGGTGCTGCTGGGTGCGTCCCTTGGGGAAGTACGCGACGTCGTAGTCGGTTTTCTTCATACCGGCCTGGGACAGGCCATACACCCAGTATCCGCCGGCTGGCGTCATGCCGATGACCCCGGACCCGAAGCGACTGACGAGTTCGTTGCCGCCGCCCTGGACCGGTGAGGAGCCGAGGTTCTCGGCGATGATCGAGCGCATGAACTCGAAGGCTTCGACGACCTTGGGGTCCTCCGCATTGGGTTCGGTCCACTTGTAACCGCCCGAGCGTCCGGTCTGGGTGGGGTAGAACTCCTTCCACAGCCACTGTCCGCCGCCGTAGCGGCTGGGTTTGAGGAAGCTCGTGTCGTTCGTGTAGAGCCACGGGACGATGCCGCCCCAGAGGCGGTTGGTCCAGAAGAAGGGCCGGAAGGTGCCCTTCGCGTGCTTGCTCATGGTGCGCAGGTAGGTGTGGAAGTCGTCCCAGGTCCAGTCGTCGGCGGGGCGATCGAGGCCGGCCCTCACCATGGCCGCCGCCGAGTAGTAGATGTTGGCGGCGTTCCAGCTCAACGGCAGCTGGTAGAGGCTGCCCTGGTACATGAAGGCCTCGATGAGCGAGGGGTGGACGTCGTCGAAGAACTCCTTCATCTCGGCCTTGTCGCGCAGGACGAACTCGTCGAGCGGGTGGGCGAGGCGGTCGGCGAAGAGCTGGGTGCCCTCGGTGGCGACCATGACGACGTCCGGCGCGGTGCCGGCGGCGACGAGGGTGAGGATCTTGGCGAAGAAGTCGCTCCAGTCCGCGCCCTGGATGGGGACGATGCGGACGGGGATGTCGGGGTGCACCTTGCGGAAGGCGTCGATGAGTCCCTGGTTGGCGGCGGCGTCCTGGGCGGTGCCGTTGATGGCGATGGACAGGTCGTGGGACCCGCGGCCGGGGATGTCCAGGCCGGTGAGGCGTCTGGCCGACAGCGCGGTTCCCAGCGCTGCGGCACCACCCAGGCCCAGCAGGCCTCGGCGTGTGAGTTCAGCCATGTCATTCTCTCCTCGATGAGTGACCTAACACGTGTGAGGTTAGGTCGTGCGGGGAGTGATGTCAAGACCTTCGGGATGTTTCTCGACCGATGGGTGTCGAGCTCGGGATCGCCTGCGTCAGGAAAGGGCCGGCGGTGACGGCGCCCGAGCGGCGTCGTCCTCAGTCGGCGATGGCGGCGGTCCTCGCCCCGGTGACCCGCACCAGGTCGGCGGGGGCGAGCTCGACCGACAGACCACGGCGTCCACCAGAGACGAGCATGGTCGGGTGGTCGAGGGCCGACGAGTCGATGCACGTCGGCAGGGCCTTGCGCATCCCCAGCGGGGAGATGCCGCCGACGACGTACCCGCTCGTCCGCTCCGCCAGCGAGGGGTCGGCCATGGCGGCCTTCTTCGCCCCCATGGCCGCCGCGAAGGCCTTGAGGTCGAGCTGATGGCTCACCGGCACCACCGCCACCGCCAAGGGGTGTCGCACCCCGCCGCCCTCAAGCGTGACGACGAGGGTCTTGAACATGAGGTCGGGGTCGAAACCGAGTTTGGCCGCCCCCTCCTGGCCGAAGTGCCGATTCTCCGGGTCGTGATCGTAGGAGTGGAGGGTGTGGGCGACCTTGGCCCGAGCCAGGGCGCGGGTGGCGGGGGAGGCGGCGTCGGTGTGGGGCATGGGCCCAAGGTTAGGCCTGTGCCCGGTGCCCGGTGCCGGGTGTTCGAGGCGCTGACTGGGCGAGCACCTGCCGCACCTCGTCGGCCGCGGGGGCCGTTCCGGGACCTCGTCGGGTCACCTTGAGGGCCGCTGCGGCGTTGGCCCAGCGGGCGGCGTCCGGCCAGGTCGCTCCGCTCAGACGGGCCGCCAGCAGGGCCCCGGTGTGGGCGTCACCGGCCCCGTTGGTGTCGACCGGACGCTGCGGGAAGCCCGGCACGGCGGTCGCTGCCCCGTCAGCGAGGACGGCGCAGCCACGTGGCCCGTCCCGGGTGATGACGACGGCTCCGGCCGGCAACCGGGCGGCGCACGCCGACAGCGATCCGACCATGTCGTCGACCCCGCCCAGATCGGCGGACTCCTCGGCGTTGCCGGTCCACACGGTGGTGAGTGCCAGCATTCGGGACCGGACCTCGTCGTCGAGATCGGCGAAGGCCGCGCCGGGGTCCAGGACGACGTCGACACCGGCTGGCAGCCGCTCGAGCCAGTCGAGCAGCGGGTCGCGGGTCGACGGCAGGGCCAGCGAGTAGCCCGTGACGCAGACGGCGTCGCCCGCGACGGGGGCACTGGTCGACAGCGACGCGACGCTGATCCGCCGCTCGGCGCCGGTCGTCGTCACGAAGGTGCGCTCGGCGCTCGGCTCGACCAGGACGATGCAGACGCCGGTGTCGACACCCATGACGGCCGGGGACGACACCTCGACCCCGTCGGCGGCCAACGCGGACCGGATGAGGTCGCCGTTCGGGCCGGTCCCGATGGCCCCGGCGTGGACGGCCCGGGCCCCGCTGCGGGCCGCGGCCAGCAGGATGTTGACCGCCCCTCCGGCGTGTCTGGTGAACGAGGTGGCCATGGTGTTGCCGCCGCGACGCGGCAGGGACGGCACCTCGGCGACGGCGTCGACCAGGGCCTGGCCGGTGTGGATCAGACGTCCCACGACGGTCTCCCCATCTCCTCGCCGAAGCCGGCCCAGGAGCGCATCCTGGCGGTCATCGCCTCGTCGGTGGGGATCGGGACGCCGTCGACCGTGCGCACCGGAACCACCCCACGGACCGAGGAGGCGAGCCAGACTCCCTGCGCCGCGGGGAGCTCGGCCGGTCGCATGAGCCGCGACGCCGTCGGGACCCCCTCCTCGTCGGCCCGCTCGAGGACGGTCTCGACGGTGATGGACTGGAGGATGCCGGTCGCCCCGGTCGGCGTCGTCCACAGGCTGCCTCCGGCCTCGACGAGCAGGCCGGAGGTCGGACCCTCGAGGAGGAACCCGTCGGTGCTGGTGAAGATGACGTCGTCGGCCCCCCGGCGGGACGCCTCGCGCAGGGCGGCGACGTTGACGGCGTAGGCCAGGGTCTTCACCCCGCCGAGCAGCCACGGGCATCCGGAACAGGAGGTGCTCGTCACCCCGCGGGACAGGCAGACGACGTCGATCCCGTCGCGTTCCTCGAGGGCGTGGTCGCTCAGAGGCGCGATGGTGAGCAGGCCGACCGGGAGCCCGGGCATGACCTCGGGGCCGTTGGTGTGGATGATCTTGAGGACGGCCTCCCCGGGGAACCGCCAGGCGGCGACCGCCTCGTCGATGAGACGTCGCCAGGCCTCGAGATCGGGGGTGGGCCCGTCGACGCCGGCGATGGACCGGGCGAACCGTTGCAGGTGCGCATCGAGCTGGTCGACGCGGGACGATCCGTCGGGCGCGGTGACGACCCTGGTGGCGTCGAAGACGCCGTCACCCCGGGTGAGGCCGAGGTCGTCGGCGGTGACGACCCCACGGTGGTCGCGCAGGACGCCGCGGCCGAGGACAGCCACGAGAAGCTGGTGCTCCGGGTTCATGACCTCAGGCTACCGGCCCCGTCCCTTGTCGCTGCGCGATGAGCGGGCCGGATGCGCGGGGATCCCTGTGTGCAGCGAAGGTGAGCGCTCGCCCCCCGGTCTGGCAGGACCGTGGGTGACAAGGCATGATGGACCTTCGACGGATGCAGACCGAGGCGCCGGGCCGGTGGGGCGCCGGGCCGGCGCGGAGGGTCCGCGCCATGTCCGCCACGGAGGGGGTAGTGGAATGAAGGACGAAGGCGGTGCGCCGGGTCGCAGGCGTGACACCTACCATCACGGCGACCTTCATCGCGCGTTGGTGGCTGAGGCGCTCGACCTGGCGCGGTCCGGGGGCACCAGTGCGGTCGCGCTGCGGGAGGCCACGAGACGCTCGGGGGTGTCGCCCAACGCGGCCTACCGTCACTTCGCCAACCGGGAAGCACTCCTGGACGAGGTCGGGCTGGAGACGGCGCTCATGCTGGGATCGGCCATGCGGGAGGCCGCCGACAAGGCCATTGACGCCCATGCCGAGGATGATTCCTGCACCCGCGCCATCGAGGCGCTGCTGGCCGCCGGCACCGCCTACGTCGACTTCGCCCTGTCCGAACCCGGCTGGTTCGACGCCGCCTTCTCGGTCTCGTCCAACGGGTGGCAGGCCACCTTGGAGTCGGTGCCGGGGGACGAGGGGCTGCCCACCGCGGTCCTGTCGGACCTCGTGCGACAGGACGGTCTCCACTGGCACTCCGGCATCGACTTCCGCGACATCCGGCTGCTCATGATGTCGACCCTGCACGGGTTCTGCATCCTGCTCAACACGGGGCCGCTGCGGACCGTTGACCGGGATGACGCACGACGTCGACTGCGGGCGATCCTGCGTCGCACGATCTCGGGGGCGGCCAGTCCGGTCCGGTGAGCTCGTCCACGCATGACTCGGTGAACCGTCAGATCCTCGATCTGGCGGTTCCGGCCTTGGGTGCCCTGGTGGCCGAGCCACTCTTCCTCATGGCCGACTCGGCGGTCATCGGCCACGTCGGCACCGGTCAGTTGGCCGGTCTCGGGGTGGCCAGCACGGCCCTGCTCACGGCGACCGGGCTCTTCGTCTTCCTCGCCTACGCGACGACGGCCTCCTCGGCCAGGCGGATGGGTTCGGGCGACCGGGCCGGGGCGGCGGCGGCCGGGGTCGACGGGCTGTGGTTGGCGGTCATCATCGGGGCCCTCGTCGCCGCCGTGCTCGTGGGACCGGCCGACACCGTCGCCCGGCTCTTCGGGGCCCAAGGGCAGGCCGCGGTCTATGCCGCCCAGTACCTGCGGATCGCCGGGCTCGGGGTGCCGGCCATGCTCGCGACGATGGCCGTCACCGGGGTGCTGCGCGGCTTCCAGGACACCCGTACCCCTCTCGTCGCGACGATCCTGGCCTTCTCGGCGAACCTCGTGCTCAACCTCGTGTTCGTCCTGGGACTGGGCTGGGGAGTGCGCGGCTCTGCGGCCGGCTCGCTCATCTGCCAGGTGGCGATGGCGGTCGGTCTGGTGCTCGTCTTCGTCTCGCGGACCCGTGGGCTGGGGTTCTCCCTGGCATTCCGGCCCGCGGGGGTCATGGGGTCACTGGCCGATGGCGTCCCGCTGCTCGTTCGCACCCTGGCCCTGCGCGGCGCGCTCGTGGCGACGACCTGGGTGGCGGCCCGGCTCGGCGAGGTGCCGATGGCGTCATATCAGGTGACGACGACGGTGTGGGGGTTCCTCACCATGGTCCTCGACGCCCTCGGCATCGCCGGTCAGGCCCTCACCGGGGCCGCCCTGGGGGCCGGTGAGGCCGACCGGGCGCGGCGTCTCACCGCGACGATGACATGGTGGGGGCTGTGGTCCGGGGTGGTGCTGGGGGTCGGCGTCCTGGCGGTCCACACGGTGCTGCCCGTGGCGTTCAGTCCCGACCCACAGGTGCGCGACGCCGTCGCCGCCGGGCTGGTCGTCGTCGCCCTCATGCAGCCGCTGTGCGGGCCGGTGTTCGTCCTCGACGGGGTGCTCATCGGGGCCGGGGACGGACGTTGGCTGTCGGGGGCTCAGGTCGTCATGCTCGTGGCCTACCTGCCGATGATCGCCGCGGTGCACCTAGCCTCGCCGGCCGGGGCTTCCGGGGTCGTGTGGCTGTGGGTGGCCTTCGGCGGGTTCATGGCGGTGCGCGGCGCCCTGCTCGGGTGGCGGGCCCGTGGGGACGGGTGGATGCGGCTGGGAGCCTGAGCCGGTCTCACCTGAACTCGATCCGGGTGGCCGCGGTGATCCGGTCGTAGCGCTCCGGGGCGCAGGTGAGGACGACGACCTGGGTCGCCCCGGCTCCGGCGGCCACCTGTTCGAGGAGCCGGCGGGTGCGCACGCGGTCGGAGTGGACGAGGGCGTCGTCGAGAACAACCGGGACCCCGTCCTCGGGGTCGACGAGGCGGGCGGCGGCCAGCCGCACGACGAGGCCGAGCTGTTCCCGGGCCCCGGTCGACAGCTGGTCCCACGGCACCGTCCGGCCGGCCAGGGTGCGCGAGACGAGAGACAGGTCATCGCCGATGTCCACCGTCAGGTCGGCGTCGAACACCTGTCGGCCGATGGCCTGCACGGCTTCGCGGAACGGAGCTACATAGGCTCGACGCTGCGCCTCCCGGGCGCTGGTGAGGGCTTCCCGGAGGACGCGCGCGGCCTCGGCTCGCTGTCCGGTGCCCTCGACGTCGAGTTCGAGCCGGTGTCGCCGCGCCCCGAGGCGGTCGGCCCGGTCCTGGCGGTCCTCGCGGCCCAGACCCTTGAGTTCGCCCTCGAGCCGGGCCCGGCGCGCCCGGGCGTCGGTGAGGCGCCGCTGTGCCCCGGCCAGATGCATCCGGGCCTCCTCGTCGGCGGCGTGGACCTCCTCGGGCGACAGTTCACCCAGTTCCCGGCTCGCCCGGTCGACGGCGGCGCTGGCCCGGTCGAGCTCCTCACGGCAGCGGGCGAGGTCCTCGTCCAGGGACTCGTCGGAGGCGTCGGCCCGAGCGGCGGTGAGGCGCTCGGTGAGCCCGGCCAGGTCGGAGCGTCGGGCCGCCAGGGTTGACGACGTCATGAGCGCCTCCTCCCGGGCCGCGGACCATCGCGTCGTCACGGCCTCGAGCTGGGTGGCCAGACCGTCGCGGGCGATCTGGGCCTCGTCGCGCGCCTCGCGGGCCGAGCGTGCGGCCGCCCGGGCCGCCGCGGCATCCGGGGGAGTGCCAGCCGCCTCACCGGCCTCCGTCCCGGCGCCGGTGGCACGGGCCGTGGCGGCGAGCCGGCCCAGGTCGGAACTCAGCGTGCGCCGCTCCTCCCGCAGGTCCTCGAGCCGGGCACCGGCCAGCGCCCGGTCGAGGTCCTCGCGCAGACCGCGCAGCCGATCCTCCCGGGACATGCGCTCGGCCAGTCGCTGGCGTGCGGCCCCGACGTCGTCGACCCCCAGCTGGGCCAGCACGTCGGCCAGTTCGCTCTCGGCCCGGCGGGCGCGGGCGGCCAGGTCCTCGACCGACTGGTCGGGGGTGAGCGTGAGGGCCCAGGCACCGGCCACCTCGATGCGTGTCGGTCGCTCGAGCGGGCGGGTGAGATCGCCGGTGACCTGGTCCCCGTCGATGGTCAGGTCGACCCCGTCACCGAGCCGCTCGACGGCGAGGGTGGGACTGGCCAGGGTGAGCCGGGTCCGGGCCGCCGACACCGTGTCGGCGGCCTCCTCGGCCCGGGCGAGGTCGGCCGCCGTGATGGGACGGTCCGCGATCTGCTCCTCGAGGGCCTCGATCCGCTCGGACAGGGCACCGGTGCGGGCGAGCCGTGAGTCCAGACGGTCAAGGCTCTCACGTGCCTCGAGCAACTCGACGAGGTCGTCGGCCCGCTCGGCCCGGCCCCGGGCCTCGGTGAGCCGTTCGTCGGCCCGTCCCAGATCCTCACGTACCGTCCGCCGTTCGGCCTCGACCTCGCCCTCCCGGAGTGCGAGGTCCGCCACCTGGCCGGCGAGGTCGTCGACCTGCTGGGTCAGCGCGGTCACCCGGGCGACGAGATCGGCCCTGGTCGACGCCGTGAGCTCGGCCTGGCGCACCGCCCGGTCGGCGTCCTCGCGCAATCGTCGCGCCCGGGTCAGGGCCTCCTCGAGCCCACGGACGGCCTCGGTGCGGCGGGCGGCCTCCTGCGCCGTGTCGGTGGCCTCGTGCAGCTGGACGGTGAGCTCGGCGATGTCCTCGTCGGCCCGGGCCAGCTGGGCGACGACCTCGTCGACCTGCGCCAGGGCCGCGGTGGCGCGATCGTGCTCGGCGACGACCTCCTCGAGGTCCTTGGCGGGCCCGGTCTGGACGGTGGTGCGCTTGCCGGTCGGCGTCCAGTAGATGCGGTACTCGCGCTCGACGGCGTCGAGCAGCGGCGTCCCCTCGTCCGCGCCGGGACCGATCCCGGACAGCCCGCCCGACGCTGACCCCTCACCCGAACCGGTGAGGCCGCCGGAGTTGGAGGTGGCGTCGAGGGCCCGTGCCAGTGAGGTCGAGGACTGGAGCGCCAGGTCTGCCAGGCCGCTGCCCTCGAGGAGGTGGAGGGCGTCCCACAGGGTGCGGTCGACGCGCTCCCAGAGGGTCGCGATGGCGTCGATGGCCTCGTCCCCGGCGAGCCGCTGGCCGGCGCGCGGGCCGGCCAGGAAGTGCAGGCTGGCGGCAGGGGAGGAGAGGAACTGCTTGCGGTGCACCACCCGGTGCGGCCCGATGGTGAACTCGGCCTCGACGACCACGGGTCGCTGGGTGCCGACCGGCTGGGTGGCCAGGACGCGGCGGTGCTTGGAGGTGTGCTTGACCTTGGCATCGAGGACGAGGTCGAGAGCCTCGATGAGGGAGGACTTGCCGATCTCGTTGGGGCCGGAGGCGATGACCAGGCCCGACTCGGGCACCTCGAGGGTCCGGTCGTCGATGCCCTTGAAGTTCTCGACGTGGATGCGGTGCACCTTCATGAGTCGGCTCCCGTCGTGAGGGTGAGGCGGTGCAGCAGGGTGAGGGCGTCGACGGCGGCCCGGTCGCCGGCGCGGGCGGACTCGGCCAGGTGCTCGGCGGCGTCCCGCGCCCACGACGGCAGGTCGGCCTGCGCGAGGTCGCTCCGGTCGGGGACGACGACGAGGTCGCTGCGGTGCTCGCTGGGTTCCAGGCTGGCGAAGGCCTCCCCGTGGGAGGCCAGGAGGGCGTCGAGCCTGGCCTTCTGGGCGATGGTCAGCTGCCCGTGCAGGTCGTGGCGCACGATGGTGCGGTCGCGGCGGGGGAAGGCCGACAGGTCGGCGTCGAGGGCGTCGATGTCGGCGTCGGAGGCCATCCGACGGCTCACCCGGGTGTGCAGCCAGGTGCCGACCTCCACGGTGCGGGTGGCGACGCCGTCGGAGGTGAGATCGACGATGACGACGGTGCCCCGGCCCGGTTCGGTGAAGGACGTCGTCTCCTGCGTGCCGCTGTAGCGGATGGTCGCGTGTGGGTCGTCGGGCCAGGCGATGTGGCGGTCGCCGAGGGCGACGTAGTGCAGCGCGCCGCGCGCGATGGCCTGTCGCAGGGGTTCGGGATCGATGAGGGCGTCGGAGACGGTGTCGCCGGTGAGTCCGGCGAGCTGCCCGTGGCCCAGGAGGATGCGGGTGGCGCCGTCGGCGTGCAGGCCGCGGGCCACCTGGGCCAGCGGGTCGGTGTGCACGTGCCGGGCCCGCAGTGGAGCGCCGATGAGTTCGATGCCCTCGGGCAGGTGGAGGGGGGTGTCGTCGCGGACGACGATGGCGTTGGGGGGAAGGGTGAGACGGTCCCAGATGGTGCCCGGTTCGAGGGAGTCGTGGTTGCCGGGCAGGAGGTAGGTCGGCAGAGCGATGGAGGCGATGGCGTCGAGCGACCGGGTGACGACGGACGCGGGCACGTTCTGGGTCTCGAAGACGTCGCCGGCCACGAGGACGAAGGCGCAGCCCTCCTGGCGGGCCAGCCGTCCCAGCTCGCGGACGGCGTCGATGCGCGCCGAGGTGTAGCGGGCCTGCGGGTCGTCGTCACCGCGCGGCGACAGGTAGTCGCGGGTGCGTCCGAGTTGCCAGTCGGAGGTGTGGAGGAATCGCGTCATGGGTGCTCCTCGATTGGGTGGGCACCACTCTAGGGACGGGGTGTGACAGGAATCCCGGGATCGGCCCGCGGGCCGACGGGGGAGACGGCGTCCAGGGCCCCCGACCGCCGTCGAGGACCCACGGGACCTCGGCTGTTGACCCCACCTGCTCGGAGTGGTTGAGGGTCTGGTCGCCGGTTCTCGCCCGGGCGACCCACCTCATGAAGTACCTTCCGGGACGATGAACGACGCCCCCGGACCGTGGGGTCCGGGGGCGTGGCTGGCGTCGAGTGTGGGGGGCTCGGGCGTCGGTTCCCTTCGTGGGGAGCCGATCAGGCGTTCTTGATGGCGCTGATCTCGAGCTCGAGGGTGACGTCGTCGGAGACGAGGACGCCACCGGTCTCCAGGGCGGCGTTCCAGGTGAGGCCGAAGTCCTTGCGGGAGATCTTGGTGCGGCCCTCGAAGCCGATGCGGTCGTTGCCGAAGGGGTCGGTGGCCTCGCCGCCGAACTCGAAGGGGATGGTCACCGAGCGGGTCTGGCCGTGGATGGTGAGGTCACCGGTGAGCTCGAGGACGTCGCCGGAGATGGCGGCCGAGGTCGAGGAGAAGGTGACGGTCGGGTACTGCTCGACGTCGAGGAAGTCGGCCGACTTGACGTGTGCGTCGCGGTCGGCGCTGCCAGTGGTGAAGGAGGCGGCCTGGGCGGTGACCTCGACCTTGACCGAGGAGGGGTCGGTACCGTTGCCCGAGGCGGTGCCGGAGAAGTCCTCGAAGGCTCCGCGGACCTTGGTCACCATGGCGTGACGGGTGACGAAGCCGAGTCGGGAATGGGAGGCGTCGAGGGTGAAGGTGCCGTTCACAGCGGTGATGTCGGTCATGGGTGCTCCTGTCGTGGTTGACGTGTCACCAATTATGGACGATGATGAATGACATGTCAACCACCTCGATGGAGCAGACTCCCTGGCTCGACGACCACCAGCAACGGGTGTGGCGACTGTGGCTCGACGTGACGACCCGTCTGCCGCAGGTGCTCAACCGTCAGCTCAGCCGGGAGACCGACCTGTCCCTGCAGGACTTCGAGGTGCTCGTCATGGTCTCGGAGGCCCCCGATCGGCGGATGCGCGTCGTCGCCCTGGCCGACCTCATGGGGTGGGAACGGTCCCGGCTGTCGCACCACCTCACCCGGATGGAGGGCCGCGGCCTGGTGATGCGGTCGACCTGCGCCGAGGACCGACGCGGAGCCGTCGTCACCCTCACCGACCGGGGCATGGACGAACTCGTCGACGCCGCTCCCGGGCACGCCGCCCTGGTGCGCCGGGTCGTCTTCGGAGGTCTGGACTGCGACCACCTCGACGAGCTCGAGACGATCCTCGGGCACATCGCCGCCAGCCTGGATGCCGAGGACTGATACGGCCGGACGAATGGTGGACGCCCGGGTCTAGCATCGCGGCACCGGACGAACCCAGGAGCCCATCGTGTCCAGCACCCCAGCGCCGCCGAGCCCGGCATCGCTCACCCAGACCAGCACTGACCCGCAGGAGCCGACCCGCCCCGTCATGAAGGGCCGCCAGCTCGTCATGATGAGTCTCGGCTCGGCCATCGGTACCGGTCTGTTCGTCGGCTCCGGCAAGGGTGTCGCCGCCGCCGGGCCGTCGGTCCTCCTGGCCTACGTCGTCGCCGGCATCCTCGTCATCGCCATCATGTACATGCTCGGCGAGATGGTCGCCGCGCACCCTGACTCCGGAGCCTTCTCGGTCTACGCCGAGCGCGCCATGGGCCCGGCCGTCGGCTTCGCCATGGGCTGGGTCTGGTGGATCGAGCTCGTCGTCGTCGTGGCCGCCGAGGGCATCGCCGCCGCCGGCATCCTCACCGCGATGTGGCCGGTCGCGCCGCAATGGGTGCTCACCCTCGTCTTCATGGTGGCCCTCACCGTCATCAACCTCCTGGGCGTCGACCGGTTCGGTGAGTTCGAGTTCTGGTTCGCGTTCATCAAGGTCGCCGCCGTCGTCGCCTTCCTCCTCGTCGGCATCGCCCTCATGTGCGGGTGGACTGCGGTGCCCGCCCCGGGACTGGGCAACTTCCTCCACCACGGCGGTCTGGCCCCGCACGGGTCGGGCGGCATCGCCACCGCCCTGCTCCTCGTCGTCTTCTCCTTCGGTGGCATCGAGATCATGGCGGTGGCCGCCGCCGAGACCGAGGATCCCTCCCACAACGTCTCCCGGGCGGTGCGCACCATCGTCTGGCGCATCCTCCTGTTCTACATGGGGTCGGTGGCCGTCATGGTCTTCGCCCTGCCCTGGGACGACCCGAAACTCGCAGAGTCGCCCTTCGCGGCGGTCCTGGACCGGGCCGGGATCGGCGTGGCCGCCCAGATCATGACCGTCGTCATCGTCCTGGCCCTGCTGTCGAGCCTCAACGCCAACCTCTACGGAGCCGCCCGGATGCTCGGGTCGCTCGGCGAGCGTGGTCTGGCCCCGCACGGCGTCATGAAGGTCGGACGGCGCGGGGTGCCGGTCGTCGCGGTGCTGGCGTCGGTGTCCTTCGGATTCGTCTGCGTCCTGCTCACCTACGTCTGGCAGGGCAAGGTGCTCGACGTCCTCCTCAACGTCGTGGGATCGACGATCATCGTCACCTACGTCCTCACCATCTGCTCCCAGCTCATCCTGCGACGCCGCGCCGACGCCCGCGGGGAGCACCTGCCGATGCGGATGTGGGGCTACCCGGTCGTGCCGTGGGTGTCGCTGGCCGTCGTCGCCGGGGTCGTCGTGCTCGGCATGACCTCGCCCTCGGTGCGTGAGCAGCTGCTGTCGACCTTCGGGCTCGTCGTCGTCCTCCTGGTCATCGGGGCCCTGCGGGCCCGGCAGATCGGTCAGGCGCCGTTCACGGGGACCGACGAGGTGGTCGACCTGCCCGCTCGTTGACCGCCGCTCGGCGGGGCCGGCTCGGTCGGGCCGGTCTCAGTGGGGCCGGGAGTCCGCACGCGTCCCGACCCTGGCGAGCAGGGCGCGACGTCGTTCCCGGGCGGTGACGAGGACCGGCGCCGAGGGGTCGACGGAGGGGGACGCGGGTGTCGACGACTCGGCAGCCGGTTGGTCGGCGCCGACGCCCGGTACCCGGGAGGACGAGGTCGCCCCGGCGTCTCGGGATCGCCGGGCGATCTCCTCGCGGATGATGGGGATGCGGCCGGTGATGGCGGCCAGCGGCCCGGTCGTCTCGAGCACGGTGGGTTCGGGGCCTCGTGACCCGGTCGCGGGGCTCTCGGGGCTGGTGGACTCGGGCCGGGGGGCCTCGGGGGTCGGGCGCGAGGACGGGGTCGCGGCAGCGGGTCCGGTGGCCGTCGGTGGGGTCACCCGGCCCATGGCGTGCACCTTGCGTCCCTCGAGGCGGTCCTGGAGCTGCGAGGTGTAGATCGACACCTCACCGACGACCCGGGAGGCCACCGCGACCGCGATCATCCCGGGGGCCAGCAACGAGAGGTTCCCGGTCATCTCACCGACCATGAGCATCATCCCGAGCGGGGCGTGGGCCACCGACCCGAAGCAGGCGATCATCCCGACGATGACGAAGCTCATGGGGGAGGCGGGGATGCCGGGCAGGCCCTCGAGCAGGCGCCACATCGCCGCCCCGGTCGCCCCGCCGATGACCATGCCGGGGCCGAAGACGCCGCCCGACCCGCCCGAGCCGATCGACAGGGTCGTCGAGGCGATCTTCGCGAAGGGGATGACGAGGACGACGAGCAACGACATCCGGCTCAGGGTGTCGGCGTACATCTCCTGCTGGACGTCGCCGTAGCCGGTGCCCAGGGCCGCCGGGACGACGAGACCGAGCAGTCCGACGCACAGCCCGCCGACCGCCGGCGAGAGCCACCCGGGCAGCGCCAGCCGGGTGAAGAGATCGGAGCCCTTGTAGAAGACGGTGGCGTACAGGCGTCCCATGAGCCCGGCCGCCAACCCCAGGACGACGAACCACAGGAGCTGGAGGGGCTGGGAGAACTCGACCCCGGACAGCGAGCCGAAGATCGGCACGAAGCCGTACACCGAGCCGAAGACGACGAAGGCGACGATCGAGCTGATGAGCGAGGGCATGATGGCGTCCGACTCGAGGTCATCGCGGTAGAGCAACTCCGCTCCCAGGAGGGCTCCCCCCAGGGGGGCGCGGAAGATGGCGCCGATGCCCGAGGCCATCGCCGCCGAGACCGCGATCCGCGAGTCCGGCGTGGGGATGTGCAGTCGCTTGCACAGGGACGAGACGACGGTGGCGCTGATCTGGGCGGTCGGGCCCTCACGGCCGCCCGACCCGCCCGAGCCGATGACGAGGGACGAGGCGATGATCTTCACTGCCGCGACCTTGCCGCGCAGGCCGGTGGGGTCGTGGTGGACCGCCTTGATGGCGTTGTCGGTGCCATGACCCTTGGCCGAGGGGGCGACGAGGTGGACGAGGATGCCCGAGGCCAGGGCCCCACCGGTGACGACGAGGGGGATCGCCCAGGGCCGGGTCATGCCGCTGCCGGAGCCGCCGTCACCCTCGCCGATGGTGCCCGGCGGGGTGTACCCGCCCAGCCCCTCGAGGAGGAGTCGCGTGCCGGTGTGCAGGCAGAAATAGAAGATGATGGCGCCCACACCCGAGATGACCCCGATGACCACACCCATGAGCAACCAGCGATTGAGCGAGTCGCGGAAGGCCTTGGGGCGGTGGGGGACGAGGGCCCGACGGAATCGGCGCAGTGCCTTGCGACGTTCCTCGCGGGGGTCCCTCGACCGGGGGGTGTCGCGCTGCGCACCCCGCTGGGCGCCTGGTGTGCCGGGCGTCGCCGCTCGCGTCGATGCGCCCGCAGCGCCGGACCCGACCCCGTCGTCCGGCGCACCGGCGGTGCTGGGCCGGGGGGGTCGCTCGGGGGGAGTCACGGGCCGATTCTTGCACGCGGTCGCCGGCCCGGGGCCCGCCGACGGGTCAGCGACCCGGACCGGCCACAGGTCGGCCGACCCGGACCCACCGCCAGTCGGTCGACCCGATGTCGGGAGAATCCCCGGAGCGGGACAATCCTCCCCTCCAGGGGAACAATCCTCTCCTCAGGGGAATTTCCCGACGCCTCGGGCGGCTAGCGTGGGCCCCATGGCACGGATCATCGTCACCGCACCCCAACTCATGGCCGACGTCCTGGCCGAACTCCCCGGTCACGAGGTCGTCGGCGGCGACCACGCGATGTCCCGGGAGGAGCTCGCCGAGGCGATCGGCGACGCCGACGCCCTCTTGTCGAGTCTGTCCGACCCCCTCGACGCCGACCTGCTGTTCCGCGCCACCCGACTCAAGGTCATCGGCCAGTGCGCCGCCGGGTTCAACAACATCGACCTGGCCGCCGCCCACGAGCGCGGCATCGTCGTGACGACCACCCCCGGGGTCCTCCACGAGGCCACCGCCGACCTCGCCTTCGGCCTCATGCTCATGGTGACCCGCCGCCTCGGCGAGGCCGAGCGTCTCGTGCGCGCCCACACCCCCTGGCACTACGACCACACCTTCATGCTCGGCGCCGGCCTCCAGGGCGCCACCCTCGGCATCGTCGGACTCGGTCAGATCGGTGAGGCCATGGCCCGCCGCGGCGCCGCCTTCGGGATGGACGTCGTCTACACCGCCCGGCACGACAAGGACACCTCCGCCATCGACGCCACCAACCCGCGCACCGCCCCGACCCGACGCGTCGACCTGCCCGAGCTGCTGGCGACGAGCGACGTCGTCTCCCTGCACTGCCCCCTCACCGACGAGACCCGCCATCTCATCGACTCCGCCGCCCTGGCCGCCATGAAGCCCACCGCCTACCTCGTCAACACCGCGCGCGGGGCCTGCGTCGACGAGAAGGCGCTCGTCGACGCCCTCGAGGCCGGGCGGATCGCCGGGGCCGGGCTCGACGTCTACGAGGCCGAACCGACCATCGAGCCGCAGCTGTACGACATGGACAACGTCGTCCTGCTGCCCCACATCGGCTCGGCAACCCGCCAGACCCGCGCCGCCATGAGTCGTCTGGCGGCCCGGAACATCGCCAAGGTCCTCGCGGGCGAGCCTGCCGAGACCCCCGTGGGCTGAGCGTCCGGACATCCTCCTGCACCTTTGTGGCAGAGCCGTGCACGTCTGTTCCGGGGCGTGCACGAGGACGTGCACATTGGCGGAAACGTCTGGCCGGTCGTCGTACCCCTTCCGTACGCTGGAGTTCGTAACCTGGCAGTGACGCGGGCAGGGCCACCGAGGGCTCGAGCGGCGCACCCCGAAGGGAGCACGAATGAGATCCATGGACGCGGACGTCGTCGTCATCGGTGGTGGTGCCACCGGGGCCGGCGTCGTCCGGGATGTTGCGATGCGCGGGTACTCCGCGGTCCTGCTCGACAAGGCCGACCTCGGCCAGGGCACGACCGGTCGGTACCACGGCCTGCTCCACTCGGGCGGACGCTATGTCGTCTCCGACCCCGGCTCGGCCACCGAGTGCGCCGAGGAGAACGAGATCGTCACGAGGATCCACGCCGACGCCGTCGAGCGCACCGGCGGCCTCTTCGTCGTCACCCCCGAGGACGACCTCGAGTTCTCCGACCGCTGGACGGCGGGCGCCACGGCGTCGAAGGTGCCCTTCGAGGAGATCTCCATCGGCGAGGCGCTGCGTCGCGAACCGCGCCTCAACCCCGGGATCAAGCGGGCGTTCGCCGTCCAGGACGGCACCGTCGACGGCTGGCAGATGGTCTGGGGTGCCGCCCACTCGGCCATCGACCACGGCGCGAAGATCCTCACCTACCACCGCGTCACCGAGATCATCCGGGAGGGTGACCAGGTGACCGCCGTCATCGCCCGCGGGCTCAAGGACGGCGAGGACGTCACCATCAACACCCGGTTCGTCATCAACACCGCCGGCCCCTGGGCCGGACGGATCGCCGAGCTCGTCGGCTGTCACGACGTCGACGTCGTCGCCGGCCGCGGCATCATGATCGCGATGAACCACCGCCTGGTGAACACCGTCGTCAACCGGTGCATCTACCCGGCCGACGGGGACATCCTCGTGCCGGTGCACACCGTGTCGATCATCGGCACCACCGACGTCAAGGCCGACGATCCCGATCGTCTGGCGATCCCGCGCAACGAGGTCCAGCAGATGCTCGACTCCGGCGAGGCCCTGGTGCCCGGGTTCCGCGAGGCCCGCGCCGTGCACGCCTGGGCCGGCGCCCGTCCGCTGTTCAAGGACAAGCGGGTCTCGGCCACCGACACCCGCCACATGTCGCGCGGCATGAGCATCCTCGACCACGGCTCCCGCGACGGCGTCAAGGGCATCGTCTCGATCATCGGCGGCAAGCTCACGACCTACCGGCTCATGGCCAAGAACGTCGTCGACGTCATGGTCGAGCAGCTCGGTGAGGACCGTCCCTGCCGCACCGCCGACGAAGCCGTGCCCGGCTCCACCCCCGGCCACAACTACCTCATCACGCACGCCCTGGGCGCCAACGAGGAGCGTCGGGCCGCGACCGGGCTGGTGCGCGGGGGAGACCCGAGGAAGGTCGAGTCGACCCCCAAGATCGACGACCAGATCCTCTGCGAGTGCGAGCTCATGAGCCGCAAGGCCTTCACCGACCTGCTCGCCGACCAGCCCGACGCCACCCTCGACGACCTGCGTCGTCAGCTGCGGCTGGGCATGGGCCCGTGCCAGGGCGGGTTCTGCTCCATGCGCGCCACCGGCGTCGCCCTCGAGGAGGGTTCGATCGACGCCGAGCGGGCCACCGGACTGCTGCGGCTGTTCCTCAAGAACCGGTGGATCGGACTGTGGCCGATCCTCTACGGCGAGCAGGTGCGCCAGACCGCCCTCGACGACTGG
Source organism: Acidipropionibacterium timonense (assembly GCF_900605005.1). Lineage (GTDB taxonomy): Bacteria > Actinomycetota > Actinomycetes > Propionibacteriales > Propionibacteriaceae > Cutibacterium > Cutibacterium timonense. The sequence goes on from NZ_LR027558.1 coordinate 42,386, forward strand.
ATCTTCCAGGGGACCTTCGACGTCGAGCACCTTCCGGTCCCCGAGAGCGAGGTTGAACTGTGACCGCCACCGCAGCACCCGTGTCCACCACCGCCGCCCGCGCGGCGGCCCCCCACGTCGTCGTCATCGGGGCCGGTCTGGCCGGCCTCGTCACCGCCCTGCGGCTGCGTCGCGACGGAGCCCGCGTCACCCTGGTGACCAAGGGAGTCGGCGGCATCCAGCTCGGCCAGGGCACCGTCGACCTCTTCGGGTACAGCCCCGAGCGCGTCGACCGGCCCTACGAGGCCATCGAGGCCTACGCCGCCACCCACCCCGAGCACCCCTACGCCAGGATCGGGGTCGACGCCGTCCGCGAGGGCGTCCGGTTCCTCCAGGAGGTCGCCGGGGAGGACCTCGTCGGCGGCACCGGCGAGGCCAACGTCCTCCTGCCGACCGCAGTGGGTGCAGCCCGCCCGACCGCGCTGGTGCCCGCGTCGATGAGGGCCGGTGCCCTCGTCGACGGCGCCCGGATCGTCATCATCGGCGTCGCCCAGTACAAGGACTTCCACCCCGCCCTCATCGCCCAGAACCTCGAGCGCACCACCCTGCCGGGAGGCGGGCACGTCGCTGCCCGGGCGGTCATGGTCGACTTCGAGCCGCGCGAGGGCGAGTTCGACGCCACCGGGCTGACCTTGGCCCGATCCCTCGACGACCCCGCCACCCGGCGGACCTTCCTCGAGGGCCTCAAGGGTTTCGTCAACCCCGGCGAGGTCGTCGGTCTGCCCGCGGTCCTCGGCATCGACCACCACGACGAGGTCCTCGCGGACGCCCGCCGCATCCTCGGCGCCGAGGTCTTCGAGATCGCCTCGCTGCCGCCCTGCGTGCCGGGTATGAGGCTCAACAACCTCCTCGTCAAGGCCGTCAAGGACGCCCGGGTCGACTTCATGCTCGGCTCCAAGGTCGTCGGGTCGACGGTCGGTGAGGACGGCCGCCTCGAGTCGGTCACCGTCCACACGACCGGCCATCCGCGCACCCTCAAGGCCGACGCCTTCGTCCTGGCCGGCGGCGGGTTCGAGTCCGGGGCCCTGCGACTGGACTCCCACGGACACGTCCACGAGACGATCCTCGACCTGCCGGTGAGGCTGCCCGACGGCGTCGACGAGGACCACCTCGTCCACGGGGAGTACTGGGGACCGGCACAGCCGCTCTTCCTCGTCGGCGTCGACGTCGACGAGGACATGCGGGTGGTGTCCGAGGGCCGGCCCGTCCACGCCAACGTCCACGCCGCCGGAGGGGTCATCGCCGGGGCGACACGCTGGCAGGAGAAGACCGGGGAGGGCATCGCGCTCGGGTCGGCCGTCAAGGCCGCCGACGCCATCGCCGCCTCCCTGGGCGTCAACGCTGCGGAGAGGAACTGACCATGGGTGTCATCGAGGAGACCTTCGCCGGGCACGAGGCCTCGCGTGCGTCACTGGACGCGTGCGTCAAGTGCACGATCTGCGAGACGATGTGTCCGGTCGCCAAGGCGACGCCGCTCTACACCGGGCCCAAGTACAACGGGCCCCAGGGCGAGCGATTCCGTGACGGCGCGTCCGTCGACCACTCCCTCGAGTGGTGCAACTTCTGTGGCATCTGCACCCTGCACTGCCCGCAGGGGGTGAAGATCGCTGAGCTCAACGAGCAGGCTGCCGCCGTGATGAAGCACCAGAACGGGGTGCCGTTGCGTGACCGCCTCATCCCGCTGACGACCCTCGAGGGCAAGGTGCTCTCGCCCATCGCCCCGCTGGCGAACTGGGGCCTGAGGCAGCGTCCTATCCGGATCGCCATCGAGAAGGTCATCAAGGTGCACCGGGACGCCCCGATGCCGACCGCGCACACCGAGACCCTCGCCAAGTGGATGCGCCACCACAAGCCCGCCAAGCCTGCCACCAGGGGACCGGTCATCTTCTTCCAGGGATGTGCCGGAGGCTACTTCGAGACCGAGACCTCGAAGAAGTCCATCGAGGTGCTCGAGCACCTCGGCTACGAGGTGCACGTGCCCAAGCAGGGTTGTTGCGGCCTGGCCCAGCAGTCCAACGGGCTGTTCGAGGAGTCCACGAAGACCCTCCTCGACGTCTGCGACAAGATCATCGCCCAGGGCAAGGGGTTGCCGGTGGTGTCCTCCTCCGGCTCGTGCATCGGCATGATCAAGCACGAGGCGCACGAGATCATGGGGGTCGACGACCCGCGTCTGCACGACGTGTCGGTGCGCTCCTACGACTTCTGCGAGTTCCTCATGGAGGAGTACCGCAACGGCGAGCTCGACGCCTCGCAGTTCCAGCCCCTCGAGCTCACGGTGCCGTACCACCAGCCCTGCCAGGTCAAGAGCCAGGGCATGGGGTTCCCGGCGGTGCAGCTCATGGAGCTCATCCCCGGGGTCAAGGTGCTCGAGTCGAACGAGCCCTGCTGCGGCATCACCGGCACCTACGGCCTCAAGGCCGAGCGCTACGAGGTGGCGCAGAGGATCGGCGCCAAGGTCTTCGAGCACATGCGCGAGCACAACGAGGGGGTCGGGGTGTGTGACACCGAGACCTGTCGTTGGCAGATCGCCAAGTCCTCGGGAGTGAAGATCGTCCACCCGGTGTGGCTGCTGCACCAGTCGCTCGGGCTGTCGACCGACCTTCTCGACTGAGTCACCGGACCAGGCCGGGGTCTGCTGTGGGGGCGGGCCCCGGCCGCTGTGTGTCCGGGTGCCCTCCTTGGCGGGCACCCCTCCGTGGCGGCTGCCGGCGGGGGAGTGGGTGGATTTCTGACCTGGGGGCTCGTGAAACGCGCTTTTCACGTCCCGATCGGCCGTTCGGCGTCAGGAGTCCACTCGCGCCCGGGTCCGGGTGCCCAACTGGCGCAACCGCTCGGCGGCCTCCCGGGTCACCGAGGCCGACTTGCACTGGGCGAACCGCACGAGCCCGCGCATCTGCGGGTTGACCAGGGTGAACGCCTGGACCGGGATGGCGACGACGCCGATCTCCCGCGCCATGTCCAGGCAGAACTCGAGCCCGTCCCGTCCGCCAGGGGGAGCGGCCACGGTGAAGTAGCCGGCGTCGGGGACGATGACCTCGAACCCGGCCTCACCCAGGGCGGCGACGATGAGGTCCCGGCGCTCCCGCAGGCCGTCACGCTGGGCCCGGAAGAAGGCGTCCGGCAGTCGCAGTCCCGCCGCGACGCCGTACTGGAAGGGAGCCCCGCCGGCGAAGGTGAGGTACTGCTTGACGGTGCGCACCGCCTCGATGAGCCTGGGCGAACCGGTGGCCCAACCGATCTTCCAGCCGGTCACCGAGAAGGTCTTGGCCGCCGAGGAGATCGTCATGACGGCGTCCTCGGCGCCGTCGAGGGTCGACATCGAGGTCGGCGCGGTGTTGAACCACAGGTGCTCGTAGACCTCGTCGGACAGGACGACGGCGCGGTGCCGCACGGCGATGTCGACGATGCCCTGGAGGGTTCGGCGGTCCAGGACGGTGCCGGTGGGGTTGTGCGGGGAGTTGACGATGACCGCTCGGGTGCGCGGGCCGAAGGCGGCGTCGAGCTCGTCGAGGTCGAGGGCGAAGCGACGTCCTGCCACGCCATTGGCACCGTCCTGGAGCCGCAGCGGGACGCACACCTGACGTGCCCCGGCCAGCCCGATGATCGCGGCGTAGGCGTCGTAGAAGGGGTCGATGGTGACGACCTCGTCGCCCGCCTCGAGCAGCGCCAGGAGGGACGCCGCCATGGCCTCGGTGGCACCCATCGTCACCTGGACCTGGCTGTCGGGGTCGATGGTGCGCCCGTGGAACCGCTGCTCGTGCTCGGCGATGGCCTGACGCAGGATCGGGACCCCGGCCAGTGGCGGGTACTGGTTGTGTCCGGCCTCGATGGCCTCCGTCGCGGCCCGGTGCACCTCGGCGGGGCCGGGGTCGTCCGGGAACCCCTGCCCGAGGTTGAGGGCCCCGGTCGACGCCGCCAGGGCGCTCATCCGGGTGAAGATCGTCGGGACGACCGAGCCCGACTCGTCGAGCAGTCCGGCCGCTCGAGCCGTGCGCAGCCAGGATCCGGGAGGGGTCTCGTGCATCTGGGTCACGCTCACAGTCTGGCACCTCGTTCTGGCAGGTGGAACGGGCCCGGGTCGGTCGGCGACGTGCGGAGGGGTGCGCGGAGGGGGAACGCAGCCCGGTTCCCGGTCGAGTTGGCCTGGACCATCGACTCCTGCGAGGTCGGCGAGATCGTCGCGCAGACCTTCAACGCCGCCTCGGTGTCCGTCCTCGTCGAGGGCGTCCCGGCCCACCCCATGTCGGCCAAGGGCGTGCTCGTCAACCCGGTGCTCGTCGCCCACGACCTCATCGCCGAGTTCGACCACACCCAGACCCCCGAGTGCACCGACGGCACCGATGGGTTCATCTGGGTCACCGACGTCGTCGCCAACGAGTCCCGGGCCCGGGTCGACATCGTCATTCGCGACCATGACCTGGCCCGCTTCGAGGAGCGCAAGGAGACGGTCCGTCAGGCGGCGCAGGTGGCGCGCGAGCGGCACCCGCGCGCCAAGGTCGAGGTGACGGTCGAGGATGTCTACGGCAACATCGCCGACGCCGTGACGGCGGACAATCGTGCCGGGGTCGACCTGCTCTTCACCGCCATGGACAACCTCGGCATCACCCCTCGTCCCACCGTGATGCGTGGCGGCACCGACGGGTCCTGGCTGTCACGTCAGGGCATCCTCACCCCGAACTTCTTCACCGGCGGGATGAACTTCCACAGCTCGGCGGAGTTCCTGCCCCTGGGCTCCTTCCAGGCCAGCCACGACATGGTCCTCGAGCTGGTGCGGTTGGTCGCACTGGGCTGAGGGGGCATCGCCGGGGCTCCGGGGAGGGGCGCCGGCCCAGAGGTGTCAGGGGAATCCCCCCCAGCGCGGGTTCGTTCCTCTCCAGGGGAACATGTCGTCGCTGGGGGGATTCTCCTGACGCTGCGGGCACCGGGCGAGGGTCGTGTCAGCGGTAGAGGGCCTTGTCGAGCACCTTCTCGAGCCGGTCGACCGAGGCCTGGAGGCTGTAGCTGGTCGCCATGAGTTCGTGGGCGCGCGCGTGCCAGCGGGCCATGGTGGCCTCGTCGGCGTCACGGACCCGTTCGATCCCGGTGACGAGCTGCTCGGGGTCGACACAGGCCCCCACCTCGTCGTCGCTGACGACGTCGCGGATGGGCACCTTGGCGTTCGAGACGACGGCGAGCCCGGCAGCCATGTAGTCGTACAGCTTGTTGGGGCTCATCCCCTTGTCGAAGACCGCCTGGGGGGACACCGTGTGCAGGCCGACGTCGCAGGCCTTGAGGATCCGGACGAGCTCGGACTTGGGCACCTGGTCGTGGAAGGTGACGTTGGACAGACCCCGGCGGGCCACCTCGTCGACGGCCCACTGCTTGCGGGCCCCGGCGCCGACGAGAAGGAAGTTGACGTCGGGAAGCTGCTGTGCGGCGTCGACGATGAGGTCGAGCCCGACATAGTTGGCATGCGTGCCGGAGAAGACCGCGGTGAAGCCCTCGATGCCGTACTGGCGGCGCAGTTCCTCACGCGACTCGGCCACCTCGTACTCGGCCAGGTCTGCCCCGTTCGGCACGACGTTGACCTTGTCGACATTGATGCCGAGCTCGCGGAAGTGGTCCTCCCACCCCTTGGTGACGACGACGATCTGACGGGCATGCGCGTAGATGGTCCGCTCGAGCATGACGAGCACCCGGTGCAGGGTGGACCCCTCCGTGAGGGCCCCGCCGGAGACAAGGGACTCGGGCCACAGATCGCGGACCTCGACGACGAAGGGCTTGCGGCGTACCGCGGCGACCGCCATCGCGGCGGCCGGGGCGAGGATCTGCGGCGAGGAGGCGAAGATGACGTCGGCCGGACGCACGAGCGCCCGGGCACCTGCACCGGCGGCGAAGACCAGCCAGCCGAGCACCCGCTTGGCCCCGTTGCCCTCGTAGGAGGGGATGTGGACGAGGGTGTACCGGGGATCCTCGACGCTCATCCGCTCGCCGGAGGTGTGGTTGATGTCGGCGGCGAAGAAGTGCGGGGTCCAGCCCTTGAGGCGGCTGAACATGTCGAAGTTGCGGGTGATGCCGCCCGATCCCGGGGGGAACGCGTAGTGGTTGATGACCGTGACGCGGCGCATGAGGGCTCCTTCGGGTGGACGACGGGCCCAGCCTACCGAGGTGGCCGGGACGCGTGCCGGCCGACGTGTGTCAGGAAAATCCCCCCAGCGATGACATGTTCCCCTGGCGGGGAACGAACCCGCACTGAGGGGCATTTCCTGACATCGCGGTCCCGAGCTCAGTCGAGGACGACGACGTCGGGGGTGGCCGTGGTGGCCCGCATCGTCACCTCGACCTCGTCCCCGACCGTGACCGGGGTCTCCGCCGGCACCCACACCAGGCTCGACTGCATGTGCGGGGGCTCGACGAAGAGGCGCTTGCGTCCGGCCACGGTGAACGGTGACACAGCAACCTTGGAGGCCTTGAGGAACCCGTCGGCGAAGGCCACGAGCTGCTGCTTCATCGACGCGCCGGCGGTCGGGGCGCTCAGGGCGACCCCGTGCGAGGTTCCCCCGTCGACGACGACGACGAGGCCGCCCCGCAGGTCCTGCACCCGACGCTGCCAGTACCCGACCCGGTCGCCGAAGGCCACCTCGTGCACGTCGAGGACGGTCGCGGTGTACCGCACCGCCCCGGGTTCGCCGAGCCACAGCTCGGTGCCCACCCGGTGCCGCACCGGCACGGGAACCCGATGCCTCAGCACGGCGAGCTCGTCGGCGCCCAAGTGCGAGACCCACAGGGGTGCCGAGCACGCCGAGAGGGCCGCGTCGGCCAGTTCGGTCGCCTCGTCGAGATGGTCGCCGACCATGGGCAGGTGGATGGTCCACCCCATGATCTGCAGCCCCGTGGCCGCGTCGACCGCAGCCGCCAACTCGTCACGCCGCAACCCGAACCGCTGCATCGAGGTGAGCACCTCGAGGATGACCCGCGCCCCCGGGTGCGCTGCCGCGACGGCGCGGGCGTCCGACACCCGCGAGATCGTCGCGATGACCCGCGGGTCGGTGAGGACCTCCTCGGCGACCGGGTCACCCGGCCGCCACGGGGTGAGGACGACGACGTCGCCGGCGAACCCGGCCTGCCGCACCACCGTGACCTCGCCGGCGGTGCCGACGGCCAGGGTGTCCAGGCCCATCCGGATGACCTCGGCGGCCAGTCGACCGCGCCCGAAGCCGTAGCCGTTGCCCTTGACGACGGGGACGAGGTCGGGGTCGGCGGCCGCGACGGCGTCCTGGTGGGCGCGCCACCGGTCGGCGGCCACATGCATGACGAAGCTCATCGGTTCCTCCGGTTCATGTACAGGTCGAAGGCGGTGTAGAGGACGGGATCGATGACGAGGTCCCACTCGCCGATGTAGCTCACGGCCTCACCGCCCGACCCCACCTTGAACTGGATGAGCCCCAGTTCCGGGTCGTCGGCGGCCAGTCCCTCGGTGATGCCACGCAGGTCGTAGACGTCGGCGTCGACGGCCAGGGAGTCCTGGATCATCCGCCACTGGATGGCGTTCGACCCGCGCACGTCGCGCTTGGCGTTCGTCGAGGCGCCGTAGGAGTACCAGGTGTGACGCCCCACGTGGACCCAGGTCGTGGCGGCGACGACGTCACCCTCGTGGCGCGCCAGGTACAGGTGCATCCGGTCGGGGTCCTCGCCGTTGAGGGCGTCCCACATCGTCTCGAAGTACTCGAGCGGGCGGGGGGTGAACCCGTCGCGGGTGGCGGTCTCGAGGTACACCTCGTGGAAGGCGGGCAGGTCGTCGCGGGTGCCGCGGACCACCTCGACCCCCTTCTTGGCGGCCTTCTTGATGTTGCGCCGCCACAGCTGGTTCATCCCGGCGAGCACCTCGTCGGCGGTGAGCGGTGTACGGACCCCGCCGACCCAGTGCACCAGGGGCAGCTGGAAGTTGAACTTCGGCTGGCCGGCGGCGAACCCCTCGGCGTCCCTGGGCGGGCGCCACCCCAGATGACGCAGCTGGTTGGCCAGGTAGGTGGCACGGCGGTTGGTGACGTCGGCGGGGGCCTGGGACAGGGCGGTGATCCCCTCGTCGGCGATGGCCTCCTTGATGGTGTCCTTGCGCCACGTCCGGTGGGGCAGCGTCGGGCCGATGCGCAGGGCGAAGGCGCCGCGTCCCTTGACGTGGGCACGTAGCGCGGAGAGCACCTCGGGCAGGTCGGGGGTCGACCAGTCGAGCACCGGACCCTCGGGCAGGTAGGCCAGGTACCGACGCAGTCGGGGTACCTGGCGGTAGAGGACGAGTCCGACCCCGATGAGCTCGGAGTCGTCACGGACGACGCCGATCGACTCGCTGCGCCACTCCTTCTTCACCTGGCCCCAGGCGGGGGTCTGCAGGAAGCTCACCGTTTCGGCGGCGGTCGACCCTGGGGCGGACCAGTCCTCGAGGAAGGCGAGGTGCTGGGCTGCGGAGATCTGGCGTACCTGAATCGTCACGGGACCACCTTACGGTGCCGGTGGCGAGCCGGGGCCCGGTGCGGGTGGGGCGCCGATCCTCGGGTCCGCCACTCATGGCCCCGGTGGGGCCGCGGGCAGTGACCAGTGGCGAGCCGGGGTTGCCTCACATCTCGTCGGGGTGCGGGACGACCGGGAAGCAGACGTCGCAGGTGGGGTCGTCGATGGCGGCGTCGTTCCAGGAACCCCAGTACACCTCGCGCGGCGCGCCATTGCGCTGCCATCCGCGGGACCGCAGGTCGGCGTCGAGGTCGGCGTAGATGTCGTCGATCTCGGGGAAGGCCAGCTCGGCCCGACTCACCGTCACCCAGGCCTCGACGTGGGCCGGCTCGACCCGGCGCACGACCCCCTCGGGGGGGTCGAGCCGGCGGGCGTGCACCGGCTGGCACACCTCGACGGTGCCGGGGGAGCCCACGGTGAGTCCGTCGTGGTAGACGACGAACGGGTGCCCGGCCGGCGGCGCCATCCGCTCGAGGGTGCGCATGGTGGTGTCGATGAACTCGTCGAGCTCGTCGACGCTGATACGCCGGCTCACCGCCAGGACGTCCTGGTTGGGTACGGCGCGCCGCCGGGGCTCCTTGTGGGTCATGACCGCTTCCCGGGGTCCTCGCCCGGCGGACGCTGCTCGTCGGGCCGGTCGTCGAGCCGGGCCGAGGCCTTGTCGAGGGCCAGGGTACGGGCGTACTCGGCCAGGGTCCTCATGCCATAGGCCCGGGCGGTCTGGTCGTGCAGTTCGATGACCTGGCGGCGGACCCGCTCGGAGAACTCGTGGGCGATCTCGCCGGGGGCCGGGGCCATGGGGTGACCGTAGACGACGTGGACCGGGGGGCGCCCCTTGGGCAGGCCGCCGTCCGACGGCATGGCGGCGAAGGACCCGACGAGGGCCACCGGGATCATCGGCACGCCGCGGGAGATGGCCAGGGCGGCCGCCCCCGGCTTGAAGGTGCCCATCGCGCCGGTGCGTGAGCGCGTCCCCTCGGGGAAGATGAGCAGGGGGACGCCGTCGGTGAGCAGCGACCCAGCCATTCCGCGCATCCCGCCGTGGGTGGCGACCCGGGCCCTGCCCTTGCCGCGGTCGACCGGGAAGGCGTTGAAGAAGACGACCGGGGTGGCCGCCTTCCACCAGGCCGTGAAGAAGTGGTCGGCGGCGGCGCCGGTGGCCAGGTACTTCGACAGCCGCCGGGGCATCGACCCGAAGATGAGTGGGGTGTCCAGGTGCGAGGAGTGGTTGGCGACGACGACGTAGGCCCCGTCGAGCCCCTCGAGGTTGGCGATGCCGTGCACGGTGACGTTGGTGAGACGCCACACCAACGGTTTGAGCAACAGCATGTTCGCCGCCTGCCGGGTGACGGCGGTGAGGTCGTTGGTGTAACGACCCCGGTCCTTGCTCGGCTTGATGGCCATGGTTCAGGCCTCGCCCCCGTCCGTGACGGGGACGTCGTCCTTGTCGCGGCTCGACGAGAGGGTGCGCGAGACGAACCTCATCGCCCCCCGCGGGGCGTGGCTGGCCACGGCGATGAAGACCTTCCACAGCGGAGTCGGCACGCTGACGACCTTGCCGTGGTCGAGGTCGGACAGGGCATCGCGGACGAGGACGTCCGGGGCGATCCAGAAGAAGTCGGGCAGGTGGTTGGCGGTCACCCCGGCGCGCGAGTGGAACTCGGTGTGCACCCACCCCGGGCACAGGGCCATGGCCTTGACGCCGGTGCCGTGCAGCTCATTGGCCAGGCCCTCGGTGAAGGTGAGCACCCAGCCCTTGATGGCCGAGTAGTTGCCGGTGTTGATCCATGCGCTCGAGCTGGCGACGTTGAGGATGGCTCCGTGCCCGCGAGCCTTCATGGCGCGTCCGGCAGCGGCCGACAGGACGAGCACGGCCCGGACCATGACCTCGAAGGCGCGGTCCTGGAGCGCCAGGGCGGCGGGGTCGAGGATCTTGGCATGGACGGCGAAGCCGGCGTTGTTGACGAGCAGGTCGATGGGTCGGTCCGGGTCCTCGAGGCGGGCGGCGACGGCGTCGACGTCATCGCGGCTCGACAGGTCGGCCTCGATGGTCTCCACGTGAACCCCGTAGCCGGACTCGATCTCCTCCTTGATGGAGGCCATCCGTGCGGTGTCCCGGGCGACGATGACGAGATCGTCACCGCGGGCCGCCAGCTGGGTGACGAACTCCCGACCGATGCCGGAGGTGCCACCGGTGACCATGCTCGTTGCCATGGTGCCCAATGTACGGCACGGGGCACATGGTCGACAGGGTTGTGACGCCAGCTGGGCCGACGGCGACCTCCTGGTCGGTCAAGGGAGGCCGCCGTCTGGTCGAATGCTGACCTGATCGCCCGACTGACCACGTCATTCAGGACCGGAGCGCCGCCCGCGCAGCCGGATCGACTTGGCTCATGAGGAACTGCGACCTCGCCCGGACACCGCCGGCGGAGACACGCGGCCGGTGGTCGGGTGTAGCGAAGGATAGCGGGGTATAGCGATCTGCTACATGGCGCTAGATTTCACTACACTTGGGATGTGGAGAGGACACAGAACCCGTATTCGCCCGGGGCAGGGCGAACGCCGGCAGCGTTCGTGGGCCGTGACGCGCAGCTCGAGGCCTGGTTCGTGGGGTTGCAACGCATCGAACACAACCTGTCAGCCAGGCCGCTGGCCCTCTACGGGCTGCGTGGTGTGGGCGAGACGGTGCTGTTGAACAGGATGCGCCGCGACGCCGAGGGCCGCGGCTGGCTCACCGCGAAGGTGGAGGCCGGTGCCGGCAAGAGCCTGCGCGAAGCGCTCGGCGAGGCTCTCTACGGCCCCTTGGCGGACCTGGCGCGGCCCAGTGCCGGGATGCGGCTGCTCAAAGGGCTGCGGACCGCGCTCAGCTTCAAGGCATCCTATGACTCCACCGGAACCTGGTCCTTCGGGCTGGACCTGGCCGACGCGCCCGGGGGTGGCGCCAACAGCGGCGTGCTGGAGACCGACCTGACCAAGCTGGTCAAGGACCTGTCCGGTGCCGGCGCCGAGACCGGTCATGGGCTGGCGATCCTCATCGACGAGGCCCAGGACCTCGACCGCGACGAGCTCACTGCGCTGTGCGCCGTTGCGCACCAGGCCTCGCAGGACGACTGGCCCTTCCTGCTCGCGGTCGCCGGGCTGCCCAGCCTTCCTCGGGATCTGGCCGAGGCCAAGTCGTACGCGGAACGGTTGTTCGACTACCATCACATCGACACCCTGGCCGCCGACCAGGCCCGCCTCGCATTGCTCAGCCCCGCACAGGACGCCGGCGCCACATGGGACGGCGACGCCCTTGAGCTGGTCGTCTCGACCGCCGAGGGGTACCCCTATTTCCTGCAGCAGTACGGTGAGAGCGCTTGGAACCAAGCACCCCAGTCCCCCATCACCCTTGTCGATGCCCGCATCGGCGTCGCCGACGGCACCCTTGCCCTCGACACCGGATTCTTCCGCTCACGCTGGGATCGGGCCACCCGGGCCGAACGTGACTACCTGCGCGCCATGGCAATTGACGCCGGCGACAGCTCCACCAGCGACGTTGCCCGGCGATTGGGGCGCCACCTCAGTAGCCTGGGACCCACCCGCGCCAAACTCATCGACAAAGGCCTCATCTACTCCCCTGAACACGGTCGCATCGCATTCACCGTGCCCGGTATGCAGACCTTCATCAACCGTCAGTCCACCGAATAGCCCATCCTGAGTCCAGGCCGTCAACGACGACCTCGTGACCCGAACCGCCTACGCTCGGGACCATGACTGAACCGCTGATCGGTGCCCACGTCGACCTGTCCGACGCCATCGACGCCGCCCGGGCCCGAGCTGCCGACGTCGTCCAGGTGGTCCTCGGCGACCCGCAGTCGTGGCGCCGGCCGTCGGTGGACTTCCCCGGCGGGGCACCCGGGCTGCGGGAAGCCGCCGAGGCCGCCGGGGTCGCCCTGGTGGTGCACTCGGCCTTCGTCATCAACGTGGCCTCGCTCAACAACCGCGTCCGCATCCCCAGTCGCAAGCTCCTCCAGCAGACCCTCGAGGTCGCCTCGCAGGTCGGCGCGCTGGGCGTCGTCGTCCACGGAGGACACGTGCGCGCCGGAGAACCGGTCGAGCAGGGTCAGGATAACTGGCGCAAGGCCGTCGACGGACTCGACCTGCCGGTACCCCTGCTGCTCGAGAACACTGCCGGGGGAGAGCACGCCATGGCCCGCACCCTGGACCGTCTGGCCGGGACCTGGCAGGCCATCTCGACGGCGTCGGGAGCCGACCGCGTGGGGTTCTGCCTGGACACCTGTCACGCCTTCGCCGCCGGCCTCGACATGACCACCCTCGTCGACGACGTCCGTGCCGTCACCGGGCGGATCGATCTGGTGCACGTCAACGACTCCCAGGGTCCGGCCGGGTCGGGGCGCGACCGGCACGCCAACCTCGGGCAGGGCCAGATCGACCCCGACGAGCTGGCCCGGGTCGTGCGGGACGCAGCCGCACCGCTCGTCGTCGAGACCCCCGGGGACGCCGTCGGCCAGGCGACGGACGTCGCCTGGTTGCGGGAACGGCTGGCGGACTGAGGGGCGGGGGCGACGCCACTACCATGGGGTCGTCCGGAGGGTGTCCTCCGAGGAGGTGAGGAGCCACCCCATGCCAGCCGATCCCATGAGCACGTCAGCCGGGAGCACGTCAGCCGGTCCGAGCGGTGCGACCGTCGACCCCACGAGCGTGCTGCTCGGCGCCGCCGACCCGACGGAGGATCGGAGCGCCGTCCACCTGGCGCACATGTTCCGTCGGGTGTGCCGCGACCACGGATTCCGGCCGGCGGTGCGGGTGCGCGACGACGGTCGATGGGTCATCCGGACCTTCGCGCAGACCCGTCGTCGGGTCGACGCCCTGGCCAGATCCCTGGTCGAGCCGGGAACGGTGGTGCCCGACGGGCTGCAGCGCGGTGACCGGATCGCCATCCTCGCCCACAACCGACCCGAGTGGCTCGAGGTCGACCTCGCGGCGATGACGATCGGCGTCGTGCCGGTCCCGATCTACCCGACGAGCACCCCCGACCAGATCGTCCACATCGTCACCGACTCGGGGGCCAGGGCCGTCGTCGTGTCGGACGCCGGTCTGCGTGACCGGGTGCTCGGTGCCGCCGACCGGATGCCGACCCTGGCGGCGGTCGTCACCATGGACGACGCGGGTCCCGGGGACCCGGTCGACGAGCCGGGCGGCGGGAGTCCGGTCGCCGTGGTGAGCTTGGCGACGCTGCTGGCTCGCGGAGAGGTGGAACCCGGCGACGACGTCCGCGTCGTGGCGCTCATCGGTGTCGTCGAGGAGAGGATGTCCCGGTCGTCCGGGGACGACGTCGCCGGCATCATCTACACCTCCGGGACGACGGGCTCACCCAAGGGCGTCATGCTCACCCACCGCGGCACCATGGCGGAGATCGATGCCCTCGACGCCTTCTTCGACTTCAAGCCGACCGATCACTCGCTGTGCTTCCTGCCGCTGTCCCACGCCCTCGAGTGGGGCTGGACGATGGTCGTGCTCAGCCATGGTTGTCTCAACACCTTCGTCCCCAACCCCAAGACCGTCGGCGCGATGCTGGCGCAGGTGCGTCCGACCCTCTTCGTCAGCGTCCCCAAGCTCTACGAGCAGGTCATGTCGGTGGCCCGCGAGAAGGTGCAGTCCTCGCGGACGAAGACCCGGCTCTTCGACTGGTCGCTCGACATCGGTTCCCAGTGGTGGCGCTGTCAGGAGGAGGGCCGCCGGCCGGACCGGGGACTGCGGTGGCGTCACAAGGTGGCGGATGCCCTCGTCCTCAAGGCCATCCGGGACGCCATCGGCGGACCCAAGACCGCCCTGGCGGCCGGCGGAGCGCCGCTGCGCAGTGAGGTCGAGGAGTTCCTCGCCGCCTGCGGGATCCTCGTCAGCCAGGGGTACGGGCTCACCGAGGCCGGGCCGCTCGTGAGCTTCAACTGCCCCGGTGCGCACAAGTTCGGCACCGCCGGACGCCCCATCGTCGGGTCGCGGATCAAGGTCGGGGAGGAGGGGGAGATCCTCTACCAGGGGCCGAACATCATGAAGGGCTACTGGAACCAGCCCGAGGCGACGGCGTCGACCGTCGAGGACGGATGGCTGCACACCGGCGACATCGGGCACGTGGACGACGACGGGTACCTCGTCATCACCGACCGGCTCAAGGACATCATCGTCACCCTCAACGGCAAGAACATCGCACCGCAGCCCATCGAAGCGGAGTTGCTGCGTGACCCGCTGTTCGAGCACGCCGTCATCCTCGGTGACAACCGTCCGTGCCTCACCCTGCTCGTCAAGCCCTCCCTGCCACAGGTCGAGGAGCTCGCCGAGAGGTTGCACATCTCGGCCCTGTCGATGCCGGAGAAACTGCGCAGCCCCGAGTTGGCCGAGGAGATCCGCAAGCGGGTGGCGGCGATGACCGAGAAGCTGCCGCACCAGGAGCAGATCCGGGACCTGCACGTGCTGTGGGACGAGTTCACCACCGACAACGGGCTGCTCACCCCGACCCTCAAGGTCCGACGCCATGAGGTCGAGAAGCGGTTCACCGAGGTCATCGACGAGATGTACGGGCGGCTGGCCCGGATGCGCAAGTCGGGTGGACAGGCCCGCGAGGGCCGCGACGACGGATCGACGGAGGACTGACCCATGGGATTTCGTGACTTCCTCGCCCGCCGCGGCATGCCCGAGGGGGGCATCGACGTGCCGGCCGCCTTGCTGGCCCTGGCCAACGGCGGGGTCCTCGTCGACGTGCGCACCCGCGGTGAGTACGAGGCCGGGCACGCCCCTGGGTCGCGGCTCGTCAGCCCCAAGGAGCTCTTGGCCGATCCCTTCACCGCGGTCTACGGCGACGACCCCCTGGCCGAGCCGGATCCACACTTCATCCTCGTGTGCGACATCGGCCTGCGGTCGGGCCACCTCGTCCAGCCGATCCGTGACAAGGGGTACGACGCCGACTTCATCGCCGGTGGGCTCGGCGCCTGGCGGGCCGCCGGGGAGATCCTCATCCCGGGGCCGCCGCGGGAGCGGTGAGGCAGGCCGTTCGCCGAATCTTCCTCGGTGGGTGGTTCGGGGGCGGGTCCGACCGTCGTCGGCCGTCGTTCCATGGTTCGGCCGTGACCTCGCTCCGGAACGTGTCGTGGGGCCGGTCCTGCCCGGCACTGTGCTCCGGAAACGGTCGTCGGGCTGACGCCGGCCAGCACTGTGCGCCGGAAAGCGTCATGGGACTGACGCCGGCCAGCACCTTGCGCCAGAAGATGGACGTTGCTCCTGGTATTTCCGGAGCGGGGTGGAGGTTCTGGCGCTTGGTCGGGGGCGGGGGCTCGGGGCTGGTGGTTTGTGGAGCAGGGTGCCGGATGTGGAGCAGGGTGCCGGATGTGGAGCGAGGTGTCGGTGATGGAGCGAGGTGCCGGGTCTGGAGCAGGGTGCCGGCGATGGAGCGGAGAGGGCGCGGAGCGCGTGGTGGGGCTCACCGCCCGGCGACGGGCCCGCGAGCACGGTGGCGCCGCCCACCCCGGACCGGTACACTTGGCGACCGGCTGTCCCTGCGGGGACGCCGGCGTCACCGGGTGACAGCACCCGGCGACAGGCATATCGCCCTCCTGCCACGGGACGTCCCCGTGGCCGCTGAGACCAGAGGAGGTGGAGTCAGCGTATGCGTAAGTACGAGGTCATGATCCTCATCGATCCCACCGTCGACGAGCGTCAGGTCGATTCCCACTTGGAGAAGTACCTGAAGGTCGTCACGGACGAGAAGGGGTCCGTCGACAAGGTTGATGTCTGGGGCAAGCGTCGCCTCGCCTATGACATCCAGAACAAGTCGGAGGCGATCTACGTCGTCCTCGACGTCACCTGCGAGCCGGCGACGGTTCAGGAGGTCGACCGACTTCTCGCCATCGACGAGAAGATCATGCGCACCAAGGTCATGCGTCCCGACATGCACTGACGCGACGCCGTCGCGACAGTGGGCCGGACGCCCAACCGAGGACCCGCCGGACATCCGGCAGGCCGTCCGAGTGCCGGGCCATGACGGCGTCGACCGGTTCGACGAGAACTGTCAGACCCACCCGGCACACTGGAACCCGGGGCATCACAGGATGCCCGACACGCAACCGTTCCGATTCGGAGACTCACATGGCAGGCGAAACACCCATCACCGTGATCGGCAACCTCACCGCCGATCCCGAACTGCGCTTCACCCCCAACGGGGTGCCCGTGGCCAACTTCACCGTGGCCTCGACCCCGCGCACCTTCGACCGTCAGTCCAACGAGTGGCGCGACGGTGAGGCGATGTTCCTCAACTGTTCCGTGTGGCGTCAGTACGCCGAGAACGTCGCCGAGTCCCTGTCCAAGGGGATGCGCGTCGTCGTCCAGGGCAACCTCAAGGCCCGGTCCTACGAGGATCGTGACGGGAACCGTCGCACCTCGTACGAGATCGACGTCCAGGAGGTCGGCCCGTCGCTGAGGTACGCCTCGGCGAAGGTCACCCGCAACCCGTCGGGTGGCGGCCAGGGTGGGGGCAACTGGGGTGGCAACTCCGGTGGCTCCAACCAGGGCGGCTCGTGGGGTGGCAACTCCGGTGGCCAGGGCAACGGTGGCGGCAACTGGGGCGGCAACCAGGGGTCCTACAACAACGGTGGCAATGACAACCGGGGCGGCGGCGTCGATCCCTGGGCCCAGGCCCAGAACGACGAACCCCCGTTCTGACAGGTCGACGCCCGCGCCCCGCCAGGGGTGAGGGTCGCCCGCGAAGGGGCCCCTGTCGGGCTCCTCGACGGCGTCAGCCACCACACCATTCGTACGTCACGTTCCGTGCCCTCGGCCGAGGGCACCGGACAGGCACATTCCGGCGAGAGCCGGGCTTTCACCAGAAGGAGAGCACCACAATGGCCGGTCCACAGCGCAAGTCTGTGAACAAGAAGAAGATCGTCCCTGTCAAGACCGTGCACATCGGCGAGGTCGACTACAAGGACACCGCCCTGCTGCGCAAGTTCATCTCCGAGCGCGGCAAGATCCGCGCCCGACGCGTCACCGGGCTGTCCGTCCAGGACCAGCGCAAGGTCGCCATCGCGATCAAGAACGCGCGCGAACTGGCCCTGCTGCCCTACGCCTCGACGGCGCGCTGAGAAGGGAGAACGACATGAAGCTCATTCTCACCGCACCGGTCGAGAAGCTGGGTGTCCCCGGCGACATCGTCGAGGTCAAGGACGGCTACGGCCGCAACTTCCTGCTGCCGCAGAACTACGCCATCCGCTGGACCCGTGGCGCCGAGGCGCAGATCGACCAGATCAAGCGCGCCCGTGCCGCCAAGGAGATCAAGACCAAGGAGCAGGCCGAGGTGGTCCGCTCCCAGCTCGAGGACCTCAAGGTCCAGATCCCGGTCCAGGCCGGCGACACCGGGCGGCTCTTCGGCGCCGTCACCCCGGCCGACATCGTCCTGGCCGTCAAGAAGGCCGGTGGCCCGGCCCTCGACAAGCGGTCCATCGAGATCGTCAAGCCCATCAAGACCATCGGCAACCACACCGTCGGGGTCAGGCTGCACGACGCCATCAAGGGTCACGTCACCGTCGAGACCGTTCCGGCGAAGTGAGGTCGGTCCGCCGTGGGGCTCGGCCCTGACGGCGGTGGACCCGCCTGGGTCCGGATCGACGCGAGACTCCCCGTCCTCCGCTCGGAGGGCGGGGAGTTCTGCATCCGGTGGAGTCCGGCGGGGTCGGGGAACGCGGCCGGCGGGTCGGGCCCCCGGCTGCGGCTCCTCACCTCGTCCGCGGGTCAGTGAGGGCTCGACGTCGGCGAGCCGGTCAGCGCGCCTCCTGCCGTGGGTCCGCGTCGCCGGGTCGTGACGCCGCCACCCCGAGCTCGTCCAGCAGCCCGCGCACGCGGGCATCGATGTCGTCGCGGATGAGATCCATCCGCTGAGGTCCCTCGATGCCACGCAGTGAGGGCTCGTCGGTGTCCCACACCTCGATGGTCCCGCGCATCCCGGCGACCGGGTCGACGTGCGCCGCGGTGCCCACGACGACGACCCGGTCGACCCGACGCAACAGCTCGGCATCGACGGGTTTGGGGTGTTCCCCGGCGCAGCTGGCACCGACTCGGGCCAGACTGGCCACGGACTCGGCATTGAGGTCACCGCGCGGGTCGGTCCCGGCGCTGTGCACCTCGACCTTCCCACCACCGCGCAGCCGGGCGAGGGCGGCGGCCATCTGGCTCTTTCCGGCGTTGCGCACGCAGACGAACAGCACGCTGGGCATGGGTCCTCCTCGTGCTCAGGCGAGCACCTGCTCGCGATCCTCCTCGTCGCGGCCATGACTCGTCCAGGCGTGACCCTGCTCGCGGTCGAGGTGGGTGGCGTCCTTGTTGCGCAGGGCGAAGACGTACACGAGCAGCGAGATGAACGACAGGACCGTGACGTAGGCGATGAACCACGGTACCCGTCCGGCCTGCTTGGCCGCGACGTAGATGAGCGGGGCGGTGCCGCCGAACACCGAGTTGGCCAGGCCGTACCCCATGCCGACGCCGAGGGCGCGGATGTGCGCGGGGAAGAGCTCGGACTTCACCAGGGCGTTGATCGAGGTGTAGCCGGTGAGGATGACGTAGCCGATGAGCAGCAGGGTCATCGAGGTCGCCGGTGAGTGCGACTTCGGCAGCCGGGTGATGAGGACCCACGTGTAGAGCACCGCGCCGACGCCGAAGAAGACGAGCAGCGGCTTGCGTCCGACCCGGTCGGAGACGAGCCCGCCGATCGGTTGCAGGCACATGAGGATGAGCAGGGCGACGAGGTTGATCGTCGTGGCCGTCGTCGACTGGGCGCCGAAGGCCTTCTTGACGATGGCCGGGGCGTTGACCGAATAGGTGTAGAAGCACACCGTGCCGCCCATGGTGATGAGGAAGACGAGCAGCAGGGGACGCCAGTGGTCGACGAGCAGTGACCTCAGGGTGCCCGAGGTCGTGTCGGCACCCGAGCGGATGGCGTCGAGGTGGGCGTCGGTGAGGGACTCGTCCATGGTGCGGCGCAGCCACAGGACGACGACCGCCGAGAGGCCACCGATACCGAAGGCGATGCGCCAGCCGTAGCGGGTGATGTCGGCCTCGGACATCGTCGCGGTCTCGACGAGGAGGACCGCCTGGGCCAGGACCTGACCGCCGACGAGGGTGACGTACTGGAAGCTCGAGAGGAATCCGCGTCGGTTCGCCGTGGCCGCCTCGGACATGTACGTCGCGGAGGTGCCGTACTCGCCGCCGGTGGCGAAGCCCTGGACGAGGCGGCAGAGGATGAGTCCGAGGGCCGCCCCCACGCCGATGGAGTCGCGGGTCGGCAGGATCGCCACGACGAGGGAGGCCATGGCCATGACGGTGACCGAGAAGGTGAGGGCGGAGCGTCGTCCGTGCCGGTCGGCCCAGCGCCCGAAGAACCACGACCCGAGCGGCCTCATGACGAAGGTGATGGCGAAGACGGCATAGGCGTAGACCGCGGACGACGTGTCGGCCGGGTCGAAGAACTGGCTCTCGAAGTAACTGACGAAAACCGTGTAGGTGTAGACGTCGTACCATTCGACGAGGTTGCCGAGGCACCCCTTGAGGGTGTTCCAGGCTGCGCGCGAGAGGTTCGTCTCCTGACGGACCATCGGTTGGGTGGTGGCCACCGTGGGCTCCTTTCATCTGCGGACGGTCCACTATCCACCCGTTGTGAGAGGTTTCTCACCATTGTGACCAGATTGTCATTTTTCCGGGGGTGGTGTCGTGACCGACGAGTGGCAGAGCGGCGTCGTCTTCACCCACACCCTCACCCTCGAACTCGACGACGCCGCCCAGAGTCTCGTCGGTCGGGCCCGGGACGGCCTCGCCGCCCGGGGGATTCCCGTCCTGCACCAGCCGGCACACATCACCCTGGCGTGCGTCGACTCCATGACGGGGGTCGACGCCGCCCTCGTCGGATCGCGGTGGCCCCGGTCGGTGACGCTGGCCTCGGCCTGTCCGCTGCCGAACTCGGACGGCGTCGCGTCGCTGTGCCTGCACGGGGCGGGAGGGCCGGACCTGGCCCCGGGGCCGCTCCTGGGGGAGCACCGCCGGCTGCACGAGCGGCTGGCCCGGGCCGGGGTGACGACCTTCACGTACTACGGGCCGGAGCACTGGCACCCCCATGTGACGGTCGGCTACCGGATCCCGGCCCACCGGGTGGGGGCGGCGGTCGACCTGCTCGGGGCGTGGGCGCCGGCCCGGGTCGGGGTACGCGCCGTCACCGTGTGGGAGGTCGGGTCGGGGCGGACCCATACCCTCGTCGAGCTGTGAGGATGCTGAAGAGGGGCCCTCGCGAGGAGCGGGCCCCGGGCGTGACGTCGGCCTAGACTTGGCCAGCGGCACCGACGTGCCCTGCTTCCCCGTCACCGTGAGAGAGGTCCCAGCCCGTGAACTGGCTCCACGCCGTCATCCTCGGCATCGTCGAGGGCATCACCGAGTTCCTGCCGGTCTCGAGCACCGGACACCTGCGCATCGTCGAGAAGCTCCTGGGCTACGACATCCAAGGGGCCGGGATCACCGCCTTCACGGCGATCATCCAGGTCGGGGCCATCATCGCGGCCATCATCTACTTCTGGTCCGACATCGTGCGGATCGTCGTCGCATGGTTCAAGGGCCTGACGAACAAGGACGCCCGGACCGACCCCGACTACACGCTCGGCTGGGGGATCATCATCGGGTCGATCCCGGTGGCCGTCGTCGGCCTGCTCTTCAAGCACGCCATCGAGACCACCCTGGCGTCGATGTGGGTCGTGGCCGGGGCGCTCATCATCTGGTCGCTCGTCATGTGGATCGCCGACCGGCGCACCGACCTGGGCCGCGACATGAGCCAGGTCAAGCTCGTCGACGCCATCATCATCGGCTGCTTCCAGGCCCTCTCGCCGCTCTTCCCGGGCATCTCCCGCTCGGGGGCGACGATCTCGGCCGGCCTCTTCCGACGGTTCGACCGCGAGACGGCCACCCGGCTGTCCTTCTTCATGGGCATCCCGGCCCTCGTCGCGGCCGGTGCCTACGAGGCCATCGGGGCCGCCTCGGACATCTCCAACGGCGGCATCGGCTGGGGTCCGACGATCGTCGCGACCCTCGTCTCCCTCGTCGTCGCCTATGTGTCGATCGCGTGGCTGCTCAAGTTCGTCGCCTCGAACAAGTTCACCGGCTTCATCTGGTACCGCGTCGCCCTCGGCGTCGTCATCATCGCCCTCGTCGCGAGCAACGTCGTCACCGCCTGAACGCCGCGCCGACCACGTCCCCGGCGACTGCGCCCCGTTGGGCTGGGCCGTCAGCAGGGCGCTGGGGTATCGGTAGGGCGCCGGGGCCTCAGTCGCCGGACTCGGCCTCCATCGAGGCCACGAACGCCGGCTTGATGCGCCGCCAGTCGTCGGCGTCCCGGCCGGCGAACCAGTAGGCCGACAGCAGGACCCGGTCCCGCGGCAGGCCACGCTCGACGCGCAGGTGATGTCGCAGTGGTCGGACCATGGCGGCCTGCCCGTGGACGAAGGCCCACAGGTCCCCGGTCGGGGTCGGCAGGGCGCGGACGGCGTCGACGAGCGTGCTGCCCGAGGCACTCGGTTCGACCCGGGTGATCCGTGCCCCGTCGTGGTGCGGCAGCGGGTAGTCGACGGCGCCACGGACGAGGACGACCTCGGCGTGGGCATCGGCCGGCAGGGCCTCGAGGGCGTTGGCGATGGCGGGCATGGCGACCTCGTCCCCGACCATCCACACCGTGCCGGGGTGCTCGGGCATGGCGAAGTGACCGCCGGGACCACGCACGTCGATGGGATCCCCCGGGCGCGCCCCCAGGGCCCACCGGCGGCCCGGACCGTCGTGGTCGAGGAGCAGGACGTCGATCCCCCAGCTGCCGTCGGCGCCCACGCGACGGCGGGTGTAGGTGCGCAGCAGCGCAGCGGGCGCGTCCTGTGGCAGGGGATCGGGCATCGGCGTCGACCACGGCGCACCCGGCGGCGGCAGGACGATCTTGACGTGGTCGTCGACGCTGTCGCGGGCGGGGAGGTCGCCGGGTTCGACGTCGATCGAGACGACCCCGGGAAGGTCGTGGCGGACCTGGGCGACACGGGCGCGGTGGAGGGGCTTGGCCATGGGGGTCAGGCTACCGTGATTTTCGTCACGTTCGCATAGCGAAAACCTGTGCATCGAGTTCTCCACAGGGTTGTCCACACCCGGGGGATAGCTACATGGGTGTAACTACAGCCCTCGGATCCGGCGTGAGGGCGGTCCGGGATCGTCGGCTCCCGGGCCGACGGCCGACAATGGCCCCATGACGAACCTGTCCCTCGCCCTGGTCCAGTTCATCGCCGGCCACGACCCTCGGGCCAACCTCGACACGATCGTCGGCGCCATCGATGACGCCGCCCGTGCCGGCGCACGCCTGGTCGTCCTGCCCGAGGCGGCCATGGCCGGCTTCGGGGCGGATCTGCGGGATGTCGCCGAGCCCCTCGACGGTCCTTTCGCCACCGGGGTGCGCCGAGCCGCCCGGGAGGCCGGGGTCGTCGCCGTCGTCGGCATGTTCACCCCCGCCGGGGCCCGGGTGCGCAACACCCTGCTCGTCACCGACGGACGCGGCGAGGACGGCGTCGAGGAACGCTACGACAAGATCCACCTCTACGACGCCTTCGGGTTCCGCGAGTCGGCGACGGTCGAGGCCGGTGACCGGACGGTCGTCGTCGAGGTCGACGGGGTGCGGATCGGTCTGGCGACCTGCTACGACCTGCGCTTCGGTGCGCACTTCACCGCCCTGGGACGGGCCGGGGCGCAGCTCGTCGTCGTGCCGGCGTCCTGGGCAGGTGGCCCGGGCAAGGCCGAGCAGTGGGACGTCCTCACCCGGGCGCGGGCCCTGGACGGCCAGGCCTGGCTGGCCGCCTGTGACCAGGCGTGGATCGAGCCCGGGGCCCGCGACCTGGGAGTGGGGCTGAGCCGCGTCGTCGACCCGCTCGGGCACGTCGATGCAGCCCTGGGCGAGGGCCCGGGGATGCTGCGTCACGTCATCGACCTGGAGCGGGTCGCGCAGGTGCGCCGGGCGCTGCCCGTCCTCGACTGAGCACCCCGCCGCCACGGCTCGAGTGCTGCTCAGCGGACCCGGCGCACCGCCGGGGGCCTCAGATGTCGAAGTTCGGCTTCCATTCGCGGACGCTGGCCACCTGCACCGCATCGCGCGGGTAAGGGTCCTGGGCCAGATCGGCGTCGAGGGCCTCCCGGCTGTCGACGGTGAAGAGGAGGACGGCGCCGCTGCCGTCGGCCAGGGGTCCGGCATTGACGAGGTGACGACGCTCCTTGAGCTCCTCGAGGTACTCGAGGTGGCGCGGCCGGGCCGCGAGACGCTCGGACTCGTGGGCCGGATCGTAATGGGTTTCGACGATGAACACTGCCATGGCGTGAGTGTAGTGCTGTCGTCCCGGTCACTCCGCGGTCGGGGCCCAGCCGGTCCCGCCTGGACGGTGTCCCGGCCTCACTGCGCGGTGCAGGACTGGGTCGAGACCGGCGTCGTGGCCGCGTCCCCCTGCCGGATGAGAGCCAGCGACTGAGGGTTGGCCAGGGCGTAGCCGGTCGACCCGTCGGTCGTCGACCGGGCGAAGATCGTGCCGGCGACGCGGCCGTCGGTCGTCAGCAGGGGTCCGCCGGAGTTGCCCGGCTCGACCGTGCCGCGCAGCGAGATGATCGACCGGGTGACCGAGCGCGTGGCGTAGATGTTCTCGCCGGTCGCCTCGAGGGTGCCACGCACCCGTGCGGCGCCCACGGTGTACGGCCCGTCGAGCGGGAACCCGGCGACGACAACCGACTGTCCGGAGCTCACCGAGCTGACGGTCCGCAGCGGGGTCGCGGTGAGCGAGGGCACGCGCAGCACCGCCAGATCGAGGTCCGGGTCGTAGGCGACGACGGTGGCGGCCAGCGCCTGCCCCGTTCCGCCGACCTGGACGGTGATGGTCGAGGCCCCGGCGACGACGTGCGCGTTCGTCACGACGCGACGGGTGTCGGCGACCCAGCCGGTGCCCTCGGACTGCCGCGAGCACAGGGTCGACGTCGCCCGCACCTTGACGATCGAGGCCGCCGCCGCGCGCACCGCGGCCGTCGTCGTGGCGGAGTCGTCGGGGGTGGCGGCCGGCAGGGTGGGCTCGACCCCGAGCCCGGAGAAGACCTTGGGGAAACCGTCGGCGATGGCTCCCATGGCCCTGGTGGCGGCCCGGTCGACCGATTCGGGCACCACCTCCTGGGCGGTCCCCAGCACCCGGGAGGATGCCACCGCCCGGGCCTGGGCGGGGGAGAGGAAGGGTTGGACGGCCGAGGCGACGACGGCCATGACGACGGCGGCCATCCCCAGCGACAGCGCGGCCCCGACGATCTCGTCGACCCGTCGCAGCAGCCGGACCCGGGTGGCGTCGCGCAGACGGCGTCCCACGAGGACGCACAGACCCTCGCCGATCTGCGTCGCCAGCACGACGATGCCCAACCGGACGAGGGTCATCGTCGTGTCGCCCACCTGGGAGGCCCCCAGGGCCGACGCCGCCCGCCCGGCGAGCCACAACCCGGCCCACAGCCCGGCGATGAGGCCGACCAGGCCCGTGACCCCGACGAGGGCGCCGCGGCGCCAGCCCCGCGCTGCCTGGCCGATGAGCACGAGGAGCAGGACGAGGTCGAGCATGGTGCTGCCGGTCATCGGTCACCTCTCATCGGACACCTCCCGGGGACATGGGGAGATCCCAGCGTGCCACGGGTGGCTGGCGGACAGCTGTGTATCTTTCCTCCCATGACCTCGCAGCCCGCCGCACCGCGGCCGCACGCCGGTGATGACCTGGTCGTCCTCCTCGACGAGAGCGGCAGTCCGGTCGGGACCGCCGATCGGCTGGCCGTGCACACGGAGTCGACGCCACGACACCTGGCCTTCTCGTGCCACATCCTCGACCGCGACGGTCAGGTGTTGCTCACCCGCCGGGCGCTGGCCAAGGGCACCTGGCCGGGGGTGTGGACCAATTCCTGCTGTGGACATCCTCGGCCCGGCGAGGAGGTGCGCGACGCCGTCGTCCGGCGGGTCGAGGAGGAGCTGGGGCTCGTCGTCGAGCCGGAGCGGGTGCAGACCGTCCTGCCCGAGTTCAGCTATGCCGCCACCGATGCGTCCGGGGTCGTCGAGAACGAGCTGTGCCCGGTGCACGTCGTGTGGCTGGCCGAGCCCGCCGAGCGTGTGGAGCTGCACCCGGACCCGGCCGAGGTGGACTCGTGGCTGTGGACGCCGTGGGACCAGGCGCGGGCCCTGGCACGCACCGCCGTGCCGCCGATGAGCCCGTGGTCGGTGCTCCAGTTCGAGGAGCTCGGGGCGCTCAGACCAGCGTGACGACCTCGTCCCCGCGCCGATGGGCGGCGAGGATCGAGGCGGCGACGTGGGCGACGAGTCCGGTCCCCTCGGCGGTGACGGCGATGAGCCCGCCGGTGGCGTGGCGCCCGGTCACCTCGGCCAGGGCGTGCGCGGCGGCGTCGACGACGTCCGGGCCGGCCAGCCGAAGTCGCGCGTCGACCTCGTGGGCGACCGACCCGGCCAGGAAGGCCTCCCCGTCCCCGGTGCACGAGACGGCGACGACACCGTCCCGGGCCCAGGTTCCCGCTCCGATGACGGGGGAGTCGCCGACCCGTCCCCAGGACGTGCCGCAGATCCCTCCGGTCGAGGTGGCCGAGGCCAGGTGGCCGGAGCGGTCCCGGGCGACCGCGCCGACCGTGCCGTGTCGGGGAGCCACGGCCCGGTCGGCAAGGACCTCGGCGAGTTGGGTGCGGCGTCGGTCGGTGACGAAGTACTCGGGTGGTTCGACGTCGAGCCCCCAGTCGCGGCACAGCTGTTCGGGTGGGTCGACGACGAGGACGTTGTCGGTACGGTCCATGACCGCCCGGGCCGCCTCGACGGTGTGTCGGGCGTGCCGGGAGCAGGCCACCGCGCCGGCCCGGCCGTCCCCGGTCATGACGGCGGCGTCCATCTCGACGGTGCCGGCGGCGGTGAGGACCGCCCCACGCCCCGCGTTCAAGAGGGGGTCGTCCTCGAGGGCGCGCACGGCGGCGATGACGACGTCGAGGGCCGGTGCGCCGGCGTCGAGGAGCTCCTCGCCGGCGAGGAAGGCCCGGCGCAGGCCCTCGCGGTACGCGTCGGCCGTCTGGCCGGTGCGCGGTGGCACGGGCCCGGCACCTCCATGGATGACGAGGAGGGGTCCGTCAGCGTGCACGACGTCGTGGAACATGGCGCCATCGTAGGACGCCGGCATCCCCGGGCCTGTGGACAACGTCCCCCGAGCTGGGGACAGACACGGTCGACCCGACCTGTCATGATGCGCAGCGGCCGCCCGGACGGGGCCAGCTCACCTCGTCACGGCGCGGTTGTGGAATGACAGCGATGTGTTTTCCCCAGCCAGATGGGTTGTCCACAGGGCGCTGTGGACAACCTGGGTCGTGGTGGTGGACGAGCCGGGCGACGCGGGGCGGCGGGATCGGATGACCCGAACGCGAACCCTCGGTGAACACTTCGCCGGAACCGCTGACAAATCACCCGGTATGTGATGGGCTCGGGGGCGCGAATGCGACGTGGAACCGGACGGGAACGAGGGACACCATGGTGACGCTGCGAGCAGTGATGCAGGGAGTGGTCGCTCCCCTCGTCGCGGCCTCGACCCTCGTCGTCGCCGGGTGGGCCAGCCTGCCGTCGAGCCCGGACCTGCACGCCGCGCCGGCGCCGAGGCCCTCCGTCACTCCGGTCGAGACGCACTCGAGCTCGCTGCCGCCCACCGGTCGGGGTGACCAAGGGCGTGTCCCGACCTCGCTGCCGGCGCCGGCCGTCCTCCCCGGGCTCACCCAGCCGTCGGCAGGGGCCGCCGCCGATTCCCCCGCGATGCCGTCGGGGACCGGTGAGGACACCACCGTCCTCACCCGCCCCAGGACCATCCCGATGTCGGTGCTGACGATGCCGAGGGCCGTCACGGGACCCACCGGCACCCTGCTGTCACGGCCGGTCGACGGGCCGATCACCTCGCCGTTCGGGATGAGGTTCCACCCGGTGCTCCACGTGTGGAAGCTGCACACCGGCACCGACTTCGGCGTTCCCTGCGGCACCCCGGTCGGGGCGGCGGCCGACGGCGTCGTCACCTTCACCGGGTGGGGTGGAGGAGACGGCATCCGGGTCGTCGTCGACCACGGCACCCTGGCCGGCCACCACGTCGAGACGACGTACAACCACCTCTCGGCGATCGGCGTCACCGTGGGCCAGAAGATCACGGTGCACCAGGGCCTGGCCCTCAGTGGGACGACGGGCTACTCCACCGGCTGTCACCTCCACTTCGAGGTCATGGTCGACGGGCAGTTCACCGACCCGGTGCCGTGGCTGTCGGGGTCCCCGGTCGTCGTCGACCTGTCGAAGCTGAGGACCCGTCCGGTCGCGGCACCGACGGCCACCCCGACCCCGACTCCGGCCGAGCCCGGCTCGCACAGCGCCACGCCGACCCCGTCGAGCCCTCGCCCGTCGAGCCCCAGTTCGTCGAACCCCAGCGTGTCGACCTCGACCCCGGCGCGTCCGGGTCCCTCCGGTCCGAGCAGCGGCGCACCGGGTTCCGGGACCCCGTCGCCGACGCGTCTGTGCACGCCGGCGCCCACCCCCGGTGGGCCGACGCCGACTCCGCGGCCGTGCCCGCCCGCCCCGTCGGGAACGCCGGGACCGTCGGCCTCCGGCACGTCGACCCCCGGTCCGGGGGGCACCGTCCCGTCACCGTCGAACTCAGCGGTTCCCGGTCCCTCCGCGTCCGACTCGTCGGCCCCGGCTCCCTCGGACTCGACGACCTCGTGAGGACCGGTCCTCGGCCGAGGTGATCCGTCCGTGTGCCGGCGAGGTCACTCGCCGAGGTCCCTGCCTCACGACGAGGCCGGCCGACGGAACCGGTCGGTGCCCGTCGGATCGCTGCCCGACCCGTCCGTGCGGGCCACCGCATGTGCCGAAGGGCGATCCACGTGGGCGGATCGGTGGTCCGTGGGGCCCGGGCGCCGTTGCCCCTGAAGGGTGTGCCAGGCCAGCAGCGCCCCGATCCCCGTCGTGAGCGGGACCGACAGGACGAGCCCGATCGACCCGATGAGGGTCCGGACGATCTCCTCGGCGAAGGACTCGCTGCGCAGCATGTCGATGAGCGGCAACCGGTAGATCATGAGCAGGAGCAGCGACGACATCGCCGCACCGGCGGTGGCGAAGGCGATGGTGTAG
The DNA here is from genome assembly GCF_900605005.1 of Acidipropionibacterium timonense. GTDB lineage: Bacteria > Actinomycetota > Actinomycetes > Propionibacteriales > Propionibacteriaceae > Cutibacterium > Cutibacterium timonense. The sequence continues at coordinate 71,166 of NZ_LR027558.1, forward strand.
ACGCTCGAGGCGATGTGGTCGCGCCCGATCCGCATGGCGCGCCGGTAGAGGTCGCGCCGACTCGTCGCGGTGTCGGCGAGCTCCCACACCGCCGAGGCCTGGGTGACGGTGACGTCGTTGAGGACGCCGAGCCCGGCGATGATGACCCCGCAGATGATGACGCCCTGGAGCCGCACGTCCGGTGCCGAGGCCGCCAGGACGAAGTCGTCCTCGCTCGTCACCCCGGTGAGGTGGGCCCACCGGGTCGCCGCCCAGCCGAGCCCGGCCGCCAGCAGCAGACCGAAGAGGGTGCCGATGAGGGCGGTCGTCGTGCGGGTGGAGAAACCGTGGGTGAGGTAGATGACGACGAACATGATCGCCGCCGAACCGACCAGACCCACGAGCACGGGCTGCGAACCCGAGACGAGCGCCGGGTAGAGGAACCTGCCGAGGATGAGGAAGGCCAGGACGAGACTCACCACCGCGGCGAGCCCCCGCCACCGCGCCACCGCGACGACGACGACGAGGAAGAGGGCGGCGATGAGGCCCAGCGGCATGGTCCGCTCGAAGTCGTAGAACTGGTACGTCACCTGATTGGTGCCGGTCGGCACCCGGTACATCCGGATGACCTGGCCGGCGTGCACCCCGGAGGCCGACACCGCGGCGGTGAGCGTGATCGACGCCGTCTGCCCCTTCTCGGGACCCTCGTCGACGTGCACGGCGATCTGGTCGCAGACGTCCTGGCGGCCCGAGCTCCCCGAGCCGCCCGACCCGGCCTGACCGTTGCACGATCCGGCCCTGACCGACGACACGGTGCCCTGGACGAAGCTCACCCCCGGTGCGTTCCAGGCGGCCGAGTCCGAGGAGATGTGCCGGTCGACGTCGTGCGGCCACAGCGCCACCAGGCCGACGATCGTCGCCAGGGCCAGGGGTGTCAGGAGGAGCAGGAGTCGGCCCAGGGCGGAGCGCTCCCGGGCTCGCTGCTCGGCGGTACGCGGCTGGTGACCCGGATGGGAGTGTCTGACGTCGTCCACGGGCCCGAGCCTAGATCAGGCCTCCTCGGACGCGGTCTCCTCGGCGGGTCTGTCGTGTCGGGGCAGGTGCACGGTGAACATCGCGCCGCCGCTGGGGGCCCGGGAGGCCTTGATCCCCCCGCCGTGGGAACTCACCGTGTGGGCGACGATGGACAGTCCCAGTCCGGTGCCGGGGGTGTTGCGAGCCCGATCCGACCGGTAGAAGCGTTCGAAGATGTGTGGCAGGTCCTCGTCGGCGATGCCCGGGCCCTCGTCGTAGACGGTGACCGTGTCCCCGTCCATCCGGACGGTGACGGTGCCACCGGGGGGAGAGAACTTCACGGCGTTGTCGAGGAGGTTCGTCACGGTGCGCTCGATGGCCTGCGGGTCTCCGAGCATGGGATGTGTCGCCGTCTCGACGTCGAAGGTGAGGCCCGGCCCACGACGACGACCCCGCTCGACGGCCTTGGTGACGACGTCGGCCAGGTCGAACTGCTCGGGACGCGGCGGCGGCGCGTCCTCCCGGGACAGCTGGACGAGGTCGCCGATGAGGCTCGAGAACTCGCCGAGCTGGGCGGCGATGTCGGTGAGGATCTCGCCCTTGGCCTCCGGCGGCAGCATCCCGGACTTCTGATCGGCCATGAGCAGCTCGACATTGGTGCGCATCGACGTCAAGGGCGTGCGCAGCTCGTGGGAGGCGTCCGCGATGAGCCTCTTCTGACGCTCGCGGGAGTTCGTCAGCGAGGACAACATGGTGTTGAACGATCTGGCGAGGTCGCCCAGCTCGTCATGGGAGTGGACCTTGATGGGCACGAGTTCGTCGGTCGCCGAGACCCGGTGCACGGCCCGCGAGAGGTCGCGGATGGGGCGGGTGGCGTCGACCGCCGCCCAGTACCCGGCGATGGCGGTGGCGGCCACACCGACGATGCCGGCCACGAGCAGGACCGTCCACAGTGACCGCAGCACCGCCTGGGTCTCCGACAGGGAGCGGCCCATGACGAGGGCGTAGCTGCCCGAGGACGTCTGCAGCGGGCTCGTCTGCAGAGGGACGGCGACGATCCGCATGGCGTCGCCCTTGGAGTCGACGACGGTGCGGGCCTCGGTGCCGATGCCGAGTCGCGCGATCGCCAACTCCTCGGGTCCGATCGTGATCCTCCGGCTCGCCCCGGGGATGGTCTCGGTGCTGCCGTCGGCCTTGATGAGGACGAGGGTGGCGTCGGCGGTGCGCATGGCGGCGGAGTCGAGCCCGCCGAGGTTGTCGATGTCGGCGCCGATCGGGGTCGACATCGACATCGCCAGTCTCGTGAGCTGGTCGTCCAGCTGGTCGTACAGGGTGATGCGGGTCATGAGGTAGGCCGACAGGCCGACGACGAGGACGGCCAGTGCGACGCTCACCGAGGCCAGCACGCTCACCCGCCGCCCCATCGTCATGTGGGGGGCCCGGGGACGCCAGTCGAGGATGCGACGCCACCACAGGTGGATCACGGCATGGCTTCCCGCAGGACGTAGCCGACCCCGCGCACGGTGTGGATGAGCCGCGGCTCGCCGTCATGCTCGGTCTTGCGGCGCAGGTAGCCGATGTAGACCTCGAGGGAGTTGGCGGTCGTCGGGAAGTCGAATCCCCACACCTCGTGGAGCAGCCAGCCGCGCTCGAGGACCTTGCGCGGGTTCTGCAGGAACACGTGGAGCAGGGCGAACTCGGTGCGGGTGAGGTTGATGCGCCTCTTCCCCCTCGTCACCTCGCGGGTCTGCGGGTCGAGGGTGAGGTCGGCGAAGGTGAGCACCTCGACGGCGTCGACCGGTTCGGCCTCGATCCGGGACCGCCGGGTGAGGGCGCGCAGCCGGGCGAGGAGCTCGTCGAGGGCGAACGGCTTGACCATGTAGTCGTCGGCGCCGGCGTCCAGCCCGTCGACGCGGTCCCCGACGGCGTCGCGTGCCGTGAGGATGAGGATCGGCACGTCGTTGCCGTTGGCCCGCAGCATCTGGGTGGCCTCGAGTCCGTCGAGGCGAGGCATCATGACATCCATGATGACGGCGTCCGGGTGACTCCCCGACAGATGCGCCAGGGCCTCGACGCCGTCCTCGGCGGTCTCGACGTCGTAGCCGCTGTACTGCAGCGACCGCGCCAAGGACTCACGCACCGCGCGATCGTCGTCCACCACCAGGATGTGCATGGTCATAGCCTGCCACCTCCCTGCCTCAGTTCTCGACCTCGACCGCCCCGGCAGGGGAGGCGTCGGTGCTCGTGGGGTCGGCCGGGTCGGCGGACGCGGAGTCGGGGTCGGCCCGGTCGTCGGGAGCCGTGGCGTGCTCGGTCCCGGTCTGCTCGGTCGCAGTGGGCCCGGTCGTGGCCTCCAGAGCGGCACGACGCTCGGCGGCCTCCTGGCGCTCCCGAGCCACCCGGGACGCCGCCGCCACCTTGGCCAGCCCGGCGAACCTCGGCCGGGCCGGGGTGGGGGTGGGGTCGTGGTGACGGCTGCGCTCGGAGCGCACGAGAACCCCGTCAGGGTCCTTGGTGAACCACCGCACCAGGCCGGTGCCGAGGACGTGGGTGCGGCCGGAACCCTCGTCGACGACCAGACAGGTGCCCTCGTCGATCGCCACCGCACTCGACAGCAGTCCCGCCTCGATGGCCGAGACGAGCAGCCCGTCACCGCAGAAGGCGTCGTTGTGGGTGGCGACGGTGAGGCTCACCAAGCCCAGGCCCTCGATGAGGGTGACCTCCTCGAATCCGTCGGACCCGGCCCGGGACCCGACCTGTCGGCCCTGCAGGCGCCATCCGCCGGCCAAGGAGGTCGTCGAGGCCGCCATGGCTCCGGCCGAGAAGCCGAGCCAGGGCGCGCCTCCGCGCACGAGCCGGGACAGCTGCTCGGCGGCGGGCGCCAGACCGGTGACGTAGCCGGGCACCCAGCCGCCGCCGACGATGATGCCGGCCAGCTGGTCGAGTCCCTCGGGCAGGGCGAAGTCGGGGTCCTCGGGCCAGGCGGGGGCCGGGTCGGACCCGTCGGGGCCGGTGAGGAGGGGCGCGGTGCCCGGGCCGTCCAGGTGGATCGGCACGATGGTCGCCTCGGGCCAGCGCGAGGTGACGATCGAGGCCAGCTCGGTGAGGAACCCGCCGGAGTGCTGCTGCGGTCCGGCGACGACGACGCCGATCCGGTCGCCGTGTTCACGCGCCTCGGCGACGAAGTCGTCGTGGACCTCGGTGAGGGACGCGTCGAAGGGGCCGCCGACCAGGAAGAAACTCATGGTCGACAGGATATCGGGCGCTCAGCGGGCCCCGAGGGCCGCGATGATGCCCGGCATGGCGTCCTCGATCTGGTCGGCGGTCACCTCGAACCCGGCGGCGTCCCCGTACCAGGGGTCGACCAGGGCCGTGCCCGGAGGGACCGAGGGGTCGAAGTCGCGCAGCAGCGCCAGGTTGGACGCCCCGGGGGCCATCCGGGACAGGGCGCGGACGTGCGAGGGTTCGGCGGCGACGACGAGGTCGGCGCCGCGGATGTCGTCGGCCCCGATCTGCCGGGCGATGTGGGGTGAGACGTCGTAGCCGCGGCGCTCGAGGACGGCGCGGGCGCGCCGGTCCATCGGGTTGCCGTCCTCCTCGTCGGAGACCCCGGCGCTCGTGATGACGGCGTCGATCCCGGCCTCGGCGGCCGCCCGACGGGCGATGCGTTCGGCCATGGGGGAGCGGCAGATGTTGCCGTGGCACACGAAGACGATGGTCGGACGGGGCGTGGTCATGGTCTCTCCTCGCAGCGGTGGTGGCTCGGATCGGGGTCGGGGTTCAGGAGTGGACGAGGGACCTGCGTGCGGCTCCGACGTCGCGACGTCCCTGGTCGTCGCTCGTGCGGAACCACCCGACCCAGGAGGAGGTCGGGCCGCCACCGGCCCCGGAGACGACGACGAGGTCGACCGTCCACAGGTCGCCGGTGGGCGAGATGAGGAGGTAGACCGTCTCCAGCCCGGTGGCGCCACCGTCCGCCACGTCGCTGCTGTCGACCTCCCGGTACTGCGCTCCCGACCACGGCGCGGCCGACGTCAGGCACGACAGGTACCAGGACAGGTCGCGTTCCAGCCGGGTGGCCGAGGACGCCGGCAGGGTGCCGATCGCCATTCCACTCGTGCCTGAGGCGTCCTCGACCGCCGTGCGGTCGGACAACCAGGCGAACCGCGGCGGGGAGACGAGGGACGTCCAGCGGTCGGAGGGGATGACGGACAGTCGCCCGGCGGAGTACTGGGTCCCGGTGACCCGGGTCGTCGCGCCGGTGCCGGCCCGACACGACTGCGGCAGGGGACTGGTGGGGGTCGTCGTGCCCGGGTTCGCCCCGGGCGTGCTGGGTGAGGAGGCCGGGGTCGACGGGGTCCGGGTCGGGGTCGACGGGGTCCGGGTCGGGGTCGACGGGGTCGCAGCCGGTCCGTCGGGTGTCGTCGTGGCCGGAGCGGAGGACGGCGTCGCCGAGCCCGTGTCCTGCGGGGCCCCTCCCCGGGTGGCCAGGACGACGACGATGGCGACGAGGACGAGCACGGCGACCCCGGAGGCCACCCATCCGGCGATCCGGCGTGACCGGTGAGGATCCACGAACGGTGGCGCTGCGGGGGAGGTCGCCCCGGAGCTGCCGAGGGCGCCCTCCCGGCCCGACCCGCTGGCATTGGGCCCACCGGCACTGGACCCACCGGCACCGGGCTCGCTGGCGATGGGCCCGACGACGATGGGATCGTGCGGGTCGCGCCCGGGGGGCCGGTCGGATCGGGAATCGCCGCCGGACGGCGTCCACCCGGCCGGTGCGTCCATCGTCTCGGCGGACCACGAGACGCCGTCCCAGTGCCGCAGGCGTCCGGGCGCGCCGGAGGGGTCGGGGTACCACCCTGCTGGTGCCATGACGCCCTCCTGCGGTCCGGCGGGCGGGGAGCCCGCGTCGTCATCACGGTGGCAAGCGGCTCGGACGGTTCCGGGGGCCGTGCCGCCGGGAATCGGCTCCGGACGTCGGTTCCGCAAGACATGGGCCGGGAGCCGACGGACGGTGCGGCGCCGCGGACCGCCGGCGACGACCCGGGTGTCGACCGGCGAATCGGTGGCGACCTGCGGCACCACTGTCATAGGCTGAGACCCATGCTGTCCTGACTGACACCCCGATCGGCCCCGCCACCGCACGCCTGCGGCGCCGTCGTCCACCCCTCACATCGGTCCACGTCAGGAGATCCCCATGCCCGAAGCCAGCTCGTCCGCCAGCCCGACGCCCACCATGAGCGACGAGGTGCGCGAGCTCTACGCCGACGCCCTGGGTCGCAACCCGGCGCTCGCCCCACCTCCCCGGCGCAGCGCCCATGCCCGCTTCGACAACCTCTGGCGGTGCCGCACGTACATGCGGCCCTACATCGCCCGGTTCGTCCTCATGGTGCTCTTCGCCTTTCTGTCGACCCTCGCCGGGATCGTCACACCCCTGGTCACCCAGCGGATCATCGACGGCCCGGTCGCCCACGCCGATCACCGCGGACTGTGGACCCTGGGCACCGCGGCCATCGGCGTCGGCGTCATCGAGGCCCTCTTCATGTTCTGGCGCCGCTGGGTCGTCGCCCGGGCCACTCTGGGGGCCGAGACGGGCATTCGCACCGACCTCTACGCCAAGCTGCAGCGTCTTCCCCTGGGCTTCCACACCCAGTGGGAGTCCGGTCAGTTGCTCTCGCGGATCATGAACGACCTGTCGACGGTGCGCCGATTCCTCGGGTTCGGCTTGCTCTTCATCATCATGAACTGCTTCCAGATCGTCGTCGTGACGATCCTCCTGCTGCGCATGTACTGGCCGCTCGGCGTCGTCGTCCTCGTCTCGGCGGTGCCCATCGTGTGGCTGTGCCTGTGGAACGAACGGCGCTACGTCAAGCTCTCGCGCACCATCCAGGACCAGACCGGGGATGTCGCCTCGGCCGTCGAGGAGTCCGTCCACGGGCTGCGTGTCATCAAGGCCTTCGGGCGGCGTGAGCACGTCTACGCCGGGTTCGACGAGAAGGCCACCATCCTCTGGCGCACCAGCCTGGATCGGGTTCGGCTCACGTCCTTCTTCTGGACCTTCCTCGAGGCCATCCCCACCCTCACCCTCATCGTCGTCCTGGCGGTCGGCGCGGTGGCCGCCGCCCAGCACCGACTCACCCTCGGCACCCTCGTGGCCTTCATCACCCTCATGCTCAGCCTCATCTGGCCCATCGCCTCGTTGGGGTTCCTCCTGTCGATGACCCAGGACGCCATGACCGCCGCCGATCGCATCTGCGAGATCTTCGACGCCCCCGAGACCATCCACGACGGGCCGCGTCGGCTCGAGGACCCCACCGGACGCCTCACCTTCGACGACGTGAGCTACCGCTTCCCCGACGGCGACGAGGACGTCCTGCGACACGTGCACCTCGACATCGCCCCGGGTGAGACGGTGGCCCTCGTCGGCGGCACCGGGTCGGGCAAGACGACCCTCACCGCGCTGGTCCCCCGACTGGCCGACGTCACCGGTGGGGCGATCCGGATCGACGGGGTCGACGTGCGCGAGCTCGAGGTCGCCAACCTGCGCTCCATCGTCGCCACCGCCTTCGAGGACGCGACCCTCTTCTCCATGAGCGTGCGGGAGAACCTCACCCTGGGCCGGCCCGACGCCACCGCCGAGGAGGTCGAGGCGGCGATCGACGTCGCCCAGGCCGGCTTCGTCCGTGACCTGCCCTGGGGCCTGGACACCCGGATCGGGGAGCAGGGGATGAGCCTGTCGGGGGGCCAGCGACAACGGCTCGCCCTGGCCCGAGCGGTCCTCGTGCGTCCGCGGATCCTCGTCCTCGACGACACCCTCTCGGCCCTCGACATGGCCACCGAGGCCCTCGTCGAGGCCGCCCTGAGGAGGGTCCTCGTCGGCGTCACCGGGATCGTCGTCGCCCACCGCGCCTCGACCGTCCTGCTGGCCGACCGGGTCGCCATGCTCTCGGAGGGCACCATCACCCACGTCGGGACCCACGCCGAGCTGCTGGCCACCGTCCCGGAGTACCGCGAGCTGCTCAGCGCCGACTACGACGCCGAGCTCGCCCTCGACGAACCCCTCACCGAGCCCGCGGGAAGGCAGGTGCACCATGGCTGACGACACCCTGACCAGCCAGGACGCCGAGCGCGACGAGATGGTCGAGCCCACCCCGGCGGTCGACCCGGCAGGACCCAAGAATCCCCCGGAACCGCCCCAGCCGGTGGAGGCCGCCGACTGGCGGGGCGTGGCCAACGAGGAGGCCGCCGAGGTCTCGCACCAGGCCTCGGGACTCCTCAAGGCCCGCTCCCGGGCGCTGCTGTGGTCGCTGTTGCGGCCGTACCGGAACCTCGTGTGGATCCTCGTGGCCGCGATCGTCGTCGAGAACATCACGCGGCTGGCTTCGCCCTGGCTGGTCCGCCGAGGGATCGACGCCGGCATCCCCCCGCTCATGCACGGCGGGTCGGCGCGTTACCTCATCGAGACCGTCGTCGCCATGCTCGTCGCCCTGGTCATCCAGGTGAGCACCCGCATCTACTTCCTACGGGTGTCGGGGCGGATGGGCCAGGACGTCCTGCTCGAACTGCGTCGCCGGGTCTTCCAGCACTTCCAGAGGCTCGACGTCGCCTTCCACGACTCCTACACCTCCGGTCGGGTCGTCTCCCGGATGACGAGCGACGTCGACGCCATCGCCGAACTCATGGAGACCGGGTTCGACGGGCTCGTCTCGGCCGTGCTCACCCTCATCGGCACCGGGGTCATGCTCCTGGTCATGGACTGGCGGCTGGGTCTCATCTGCCTGGCCTCGCTCTTCTTCGTCGCAGCCCTGCTGAGGTGGTTCTCGGCGGAGTCGAGCCGGACCTTCCGCAAGGTCCGCAACGCGTCGGCCCAGGTCATCATCCAGTTCACCGAGACGATGACCGGCATCAAGGCGGTCCAGGCGTACCGGCGCGAACCCCGCAACCAGGAGATCTTCACCGGCCTGGCCGACCGCTACCGGGCCATCAACGTGCGGTCCTTCCGGCTCTTCGCCATCTTCATGCCGGGCATCCGGCTCATCGGCAACATCACCATCGGCCTCATGCTCCTCGTCGGCGGATTCTTCGTCCTCAAGGGCTGGGCGACGGTCGGCGTCCTCACCGCCTTCCTGCTGTACCTGCGGCAGTTCTTCGAGCCGCTCACCGACATCGGGCAGTTCTACAACACCTTCCAGTCGGCCTCCTCGGCCCTGGAGAAGCTGTCCGGCGTGCTCGACCAGGACCCGGCCGTCGCCGAGCCCGAGTCGCCGCGGCCGCTGGACCGGGCCCGCGGCCAGGTCGAGCTCGACCACGTCGGTTTCGAGTACGAGACCGGCAGGGTCGTCCTGCCCGACCTCGACCTCCACGTGCCCGCTGGCCAGACGGTCGCCCTCGTCGGCACCACCGGGGCCGGGAAGACGACGATCGCCAAGCTGCTGAGCCGCTTCTACGACCCCACCACCGGTGCGGTGCGGCTCGACGGCGTCGACCTGCGTGACCTGGCCGACGCCGACCTGCGCCGCGAGGTGACGATGGTGACCCAGGAGAACTTCATCTTCGCCGGCACCATCGCCGACAACATCGCCTTCGGGCGGCCCGGGGCCACCCGCGAGGAGATCGAAGGGGCCGCGCGGGTCGTCGGCGCGAACGGGTTCATCGAGGCCATGCCCCAGGGCTACGACACCGACGTCTCCCAGCGTGGCGGACGGTTGTCGGCCGGGCAGCGTCAGCTCGTCGCCTTCGCCCGGGCCTTCCTCGCCGATCCGGCGGTCCTCATCCTCGACGAGGCGACGTCGTCCCTCGACATCCCCTCCGAACGACTCGTGCAGAAGGCGCTGCGGACCATCCTGGCCGACCGCACGGCGTTGATCATCGCCCACCGGTTGTCGACGGTGGAGATCGCCGACCGTGTGCTCGTCCTCGAGCACGGGCGGATCATCGAGGACGGCTCTCCCGCCGAGCTCCAGGCCCGGGGAGGACGCTACGCCGCCCTCCACGACGCCTGGGAGGCATCCCTGGCCTGACGGCGTGTTCCCGGGACCCCCGGGCTCGTGCCCGTGATCTCCTGCTCCCGGAGCAGGAGATCACGCGCTCCCGGACCCGACCACGACTCCCGACCACGAGTCCCGCCCACAGTCCACCCGTCCTCGACCCGCCCGTCCCAGGATCACAGGAGCACCCATGAGCCGCACCGTCGTCGCAAGCCTCTTCCAGTCGGTCGACGGCACCGTCGCCGACCCGTACCTCTTCCAGCACGACTCCTTCGACGAGGAGCTCGGCGTCTGGATGACCTCGGGCATCTCCCGGGTCGACGACGCCGTCCTCGGCCGACGCACCTTCCAGGAATGGTCCGGGTACTGGCCGGCCCACTCCGACGGCCCCGACGCCGTCTTCGCCGACTTCATCAACGCCGTCCCCAAGCACGTGGCGTCGCGGACCCTCACCCCCTCCGACCTCACCTGGACCAACTCGCGGCTCATCGACGACGACCTCGTCGACCATGTGCGGGCGCTCAAGGAGACCGAGGGGCGTGACATCGCGGTCGAGAGGTCGATCTCGGTGGTGCGCCAGCTCGTCGAGGCCGGGGTCATGGACGCCCTCACCCTCACCCTCATCATCCATCCGGCGGCCGCCGGATCGGGTCGGCGGCTCTTCGAGGCCCCCTTGCGACTGCGCCTGCTCGACGTCCAGCGCACGAGCAGGGGGAACGTCCTGGCGACCTACGGGCCGTACGGCTGCTGAGCCACGCCCCGACGCACGACGGCCCCGGATCGCTCCGGGGCCGTCGTGTCAGTGAGGTGTCACACGTCAGTGAGGTGCCAGGGGGGATGACTCAGTTGCCGGTCTTGGGCAGACCCGGCTTCGGCATCCCGGGCTTGCCCGGCGTGGGGGTCCCGGGCTTGCTGGGCGAGGGCTTGCCGGGGGTCGGCGTGCACGAGGCGCCGGTGAGACCGGAGATCTCGGCGTTGTACCGCACGACGGTCTTGCTGTCGGGGAAGGTGAAGGTGACGACGGCCGAGCCGTTCTTGAGGCCCTTGCAGTCGGGGATGGTGAACGACACCGTCCCGACCCCCGCCTTGACCGCGGCCTCGCCGACCGAGACCTTGACCGAACCCTGCTCGATGGTGGCGACGACCTTGGAGTTGGCCGGCGCCCCCTTCGAGGTGAAGTCGACCGTGTCGGGGGCGACGCCGTCCTTGGCCGGCTGGCCGAGGGTGAAGCTCGGGGTGGTCGAGCTCTTCGAGCTCACCGTCGAGGTGAGCGAGACGGCCTGCTTGGCGTAGGAGGGGGTGAGGGTCTTCTGGTCCTTGATCCACGACACCCAGGCGTCGAGGTCGATCTTGCCGGTGTCGACCGGCTTGCTGCCCTCGGCGAGGGTACGGAAGTTGTCACCACCGGTGATGAGGAACGACCCGGAGCCGACGGTATAGGTGCCCTTGGGGTCGATCGGCTTGCCGTTGACCCAGATGCCGGTGATCCGGTCACCCTCGGGACGCGACTCGTCGTAGGTGTAGGTGACGTTGCTCGACAGGCCGAGCTGGAGGTACGGACGTGACGGCACGGCGCCCTTGGCGTCGCGCTGCCACTGCTCCTCGAGGACCTTCTTGAACTGCGCCCCGGAGATCTTCGTCGTCATGAGGGTGTTGGCGAAGGGCAGGACGAGGGCGGCGTCCTTGTAGGTGATGTCGCTGTTGAGCAGCGAGGCGCGGGTGCCGCCGGGGTTCTGGATGCCGATGAAGCTGGGGTCGTCCTTGCCCAGGACGTCCTTGAACATCTGGGCGACCATGTTCGTCATCGTCGACTCGCGGTCGCGGACGTTCGCGCCGAAGGTCGAGTCGGTGGCATTCGACGGGGTGGTGATGGGAGCGGTCGTCGTGCCGATGACCTGGGCACCGACGACCTCGGACTGGGCCTTGGCGTCGGCATAGATCTTCGAGATCTCGGCAATCGTCGGATCGGAGGAGTCGGCGTCGGTCGCGGCGGGGATGACCTCGCCCTTGGCCGAGCAGAGCTTCTTGGCCGAGGTCGACCAACCGAGCTCGACCTTGGCGAGCTTGGTGCCGTAGGACTCGGCCTGGAGCAGCGGGGCCCCATTCTTCGTCGTCCACGAGTAGGTCTGGTGGGTGTGCCCGTTGAACATGACGTCGACGTCGGTGCTCGTCCCGGACCAGATGTCGGCGAAGTTGCCGGTGACGGTGGACGGACCGGCGGTACCACCGACCGCGGCTCCGTCGTGGATCTCGGCGACGACGACGTCGACCTGGCCGGAGCTCTTGAGGCGCTTGGCCTCGGCATTGACGGCGGCGACCGGGTCACCGATGGTGAGGTTGGAGATGCCGGCCGGGGAGACGAGGGAGGGCAGGTCCTTCGTCACGGCACCGACGACACCGATGCGCACCCCGTCCTTCTTGATGATCGTCGAGGCCTGCAGCGGCGAGGCGACGGTCGTCGTGCCCTTGACGTAGACGTTCGCACCCAGGTACGGGAAAGCGCCGTCGATCCGCTGGATGACGTGCCCGGTGAGGTCGGACCAGCCCTTGTCGAACTCGTGGTTGCCGACCGAGGAGGCCTCGACCTTGGCGGCCTTGAGGATGTCGAGGGTGGGGTTGTCCTCGAGGGAGCCGGACTCGAAGGTCGACCCGCCGATGTTGTCCCCGTCGGACAGCAGGAGCACCTTGTCGGCACCGAGCTGGGTGCGCGCCTGGGCGACCGGGGTGAAGAGTTTGGCGGCCTGACCGATCCGACCGTGGAAGTCGTTGAAGTTGAAGATCTGGACGGTCGAGTCGGCGGTGCAGTCGGCCGGTGACGGTGCGGCGTCGGCGAGCGGCGCGGCGACGGTCATCGAACCGGCCATGCCGGCGGCGCAGAGCATGGAAAGCCCGGTGCGACGCCACTTCCTGGCGTGGGTCATGGTCATCTCCTGTGGGTGCGCGGCCCGGGTGACGCCCAGGCCATCAGGCCCAACTCTTGGACACACCTGTGAGGTTGCGCAAGGGGTTGGGCCGAATCGTCACCCAGAGTTCACGAGTTGACCTTGAAAGGTCCCCACCACACGGCACAATCGGGCCCGCGCGATGGAGCGCTCCTCAGCGCTCGATGCCCTCGGGCAGCGGCCCGGTGTACCCGCGTGGCACATAGGCGCAGGACGGGTCGGAGGCCAGCGGGTTGCCGGTCATGGCGTACGCCGTCGACCGTGAGCCGCCGCAGAAGTGGTTGAACTCGCAGGCCCCGCACTTGCCCTCGAACCCAGACGGGTTGCGCAGTGACCGGAACACCGGGGACTGCCGGTAGATCTGCGGGAAGGGCGTCTCCTTGACCGATCCGCAGTGGATCGGCAGGAAGCCCGAGGGGTAGACGTCGCCCACGTGGTCGATGAAGGCGAATCCCGACCCGGAGTTGATGGCCAGTGGGGTGCGCGGTGGACGGGGGTCCTCGATGGCCTCCCCGAGCAGGGCGTTGGTCTCGGCGGTGAGCCAGCGGTAGAGCTCCCCGTGCTCGGCGGGCTCGGCCTCGCCGCGGCGGACGGCGTCACGCTGGAAGGCGATCCGCCGGTACTGGGGGGCCTCGGTGGTCTTGACGGCGATCCGTGTCGAGTTGTCGTGGAGCCAGTGGAGGACGTCCTCCCGCTCGTGCGGGGTGAGCATGTCGAGGTGCTGGCCGCGCCCGGTCGGCACGAGCATGAAGGTGTAGAACATGAACGCCCCGAGATCGATGGCGTTCTTGAGCATCTGCGGGGCCTCGTGGATGTTCTTGGCCGTGAAGACCGTGTTGAGCTGGAACCTCATTCCCAGGTCGTTGAGCATCCGACAGGCCTCGACGGTGCGGTCGAAGGTGCCCGGGATACCACGGAAGGCGTCATGGGTGGCGGCCGACCCGCCGTCGAGGGACATCGACATCATGGAGACGCCGGCGTCCTGGACCGCCTTGACCCGCTCGCGGGTGAACAGTGGCGTCACCGATGGCGAGATCGACACGTGGAGCCCCTTCGAGACGCCGTACTCGATGAGGTCGACGAGGTCGGGACGCTCGAAACAGTCACCACCGGTGAGGATGAGCATGGGGTAGGGCTTCTCGTAGCTCGTGAGCTGGTCGATGAGGGCCCGACCCTCGGCGTTGGTGAGCTGCCCTGGGGCGGCGCGGTGCTGGGCCTCGGCCCGGCAGTGCTGGCAGACGAGGGCGCAGGCCCGGGTCACCTCCCAGATGACGATGAAGGGCTTGTCGGACAGGTCGTGCTTGATCTCGCGGACGAGGGGATGGCCTCCGGGGTGCCGGGGACGGTCTCCGGGGTGGGCGCCCCGACCCCCGCCCGGATGGAGCCCGCCGGGATGGCCCCCCGGGTGCTCGACGGGTCCCTGCGCGGTCCTCGCGGTGTCCTGGGTCGTCATTGTTCCTCCTCGTCACGTCCTGCCGCGTCAGCCTACGTCCGCGCGCGCGAGCACCGGGAACCGGGGACCTACCAGTCGGTAACCTACGGATCGGTAGGTTGGATCTTGTGGGATTTCCACCGAACCGCAGGAAGTCCTTGCGACTGGGGTCGATGTGCTCCAAGAATGGACGAGGTCGGCGCCCGAGCAGTCCGGGCGCCATCCGAGCTTCAGCGATGAACGAGCTGCTGGGAGGCAGTCCATGGCAGACCTTGGCGTCACCGATCGTCAGGAAGGCTCCTCGGCCGAGGGGCCGGAGTTCCTCACCCCGCCCCGCCGACGGCATCCCGTCGAGGTCCCCGACCCCGACATGGTGCAGATCCTCGCCCCTGACGGCACCCGCACCGACCGCGACGACCTCCCCCTCGACCTGTCCGACGAGCAGCTCGTCGACGCCCTCGAGCGGCTCGTCATGGCTCGCCGACTCGACCTCGAGGGGACGAACCTCCAGCGTCACGGGGAGCTCAGCCTGTGGCCGCCGGCCAAGGGTCAGGAGGCCACCCAGGTGGGTGCCTGGCTGGCCGTCGGGCCACAGGACCAGATCTTCCCGACCTACCGGGAGCAGGCACTCGGGCACTGGATGGGGGTGAGCCTCGAGGACGTCATCGGTGGCTGGCGCGGCACCGCGCACTGCCCCTGGGACACCGTGGCGACGCGCTTCTCGGCCTATCCGGTGCTCATCGGCTCGGGCACCCTGCACGCCGTCGGGTACGCCATGGGCATCCAGCGTGACGCCGCCGCCGACCCCGAGCTGCACGCCGCCGTCCTGTGCTTCCACGGCGACGGGGCCATGAGCGAGGGTGACACCAACGAGTCCTATGTCTTCGCCTCGTCGATGAACGCCCCGGTCGTCTTCTGCGCCGTCAACAACCAGTGGGCCATCTCCGAGCCGACGAAGGTGCAGTCACCGACCTCCCTCTACCGGCGGGCGTTGGGGTTCGGCATCCCGGCCGTCCAGGTGGACGGCAACGACATCCTGGCCATGGCCGCTGTGCTGCGGGTGACTCTCGAACGGGCCCGGCGGGGCGAGGGACCGACGTTCATCGAGGCCTGGACCTACCGTCGCGGAGCGCACACGACCACAGATGACCCCACTCGCTACCGCACCGCGGAAACCGACGCAACCTGGGAGGCCCTCGACCCCATCGCCCGACTCGAGACGTACCTGCGCTCGCGTGGGCTGATCGACGACGCCTGGCTGGCCGACCTGCAGGAGCGAGCCGATGAGTTCGGTGCCCGGGTGCGGGCCGCGGCCCAGCAACCCGACCCGGACCTCGTCGAGCTCCTCGACGACGTCTACGTCGACCCCACCCCCGAGGTGCTGGCCGACCAACGTGAACTCGCGGCCTGGCGAGCCGCCGGAGAGGAGCAGGCATGACCACCACCCTGGCCAAGGCCATCAACAGCGGCCTGCGGGACGCCCTCGCCGAGGATCCGAAGGTCCTCGTCATGGGGGAGGACGTCGGTACCCTGGGCGGCGTCTTCCGGATCACCGACGGGCTCAAGAAGGAGTTCGGTGGCGACCGCGTCATCGACACCCCGTTGGCCGAGTCCGGCATCGTCGGCACCGCGATCGGGCTGGCCATGCGCGGCTACCGGCCCGTCGTCGAGATCCAGTTCGACGGGTTCGTCGCCCCGGCCTTCGACCAGATCGTCTCGCAGCTGGCCCGGTACCGTGCCCGGGTCGGGGGGCAGTGGTCGCTGCCGGTGACGATCCGGATGCCCTTCGGTGGCGGGGTCGGATCGCCCGAGCACCACTCCGAGTCGCCGGAGGGGTTCTTCGCCGGGGTACCCGGGCTCAAGGTCGTCTCCTGCGCCACCCCGGACGACGCCTACTGGCTGCTGCGTCAGGCCATCGCCAGCCCCGATCCGGTCATCTACTTCGAGCCCAAGCGGCGCTACTACGTCAAGGGCGAGGTGTCGTCGACGGCGTCCTTGCGGATGGGGCAGGCGAGGATCGCCCGGCCCGGCACCGACCTCACCCTCATCGCCTACGGGCCCATGGTCGACACCTGCCTGGCGGCGGCCGAGGTGGCGGCGTCCGAGGGGCGCGAGCTCGAGGTCGTCGACCTGCGCAGCCTGCAGCCGCTCGACATGGCGACGGTCGAGGAATCGGTGCGCCGGACGACGCGCGCGGTGGTCGTCCACGAGGCCCCGCGGGCCCTGGGGCTGGGCTCCGAGGTCGCCGCCCGGCTGGGCGAGTCGCTCTACTACGTCATGGAGGCCCCGGTGCTGCGCGTCACGGGGTGGACGACGCCCTACCCGCCGTCGCGGGTCGAGTCCGAGCACATCCCCGACGTCGACCGCGTCCTCGACGCCGTCGACCGCTCGCTGGCCTACTGACAGGAGACAGTCGTGAAGAACTACACCATGCCCGACCCGGGCGAGGGACTCACCGAGGCCGAGGTCGTCTCCTGGCGAGTCGCCGTGGGCGACACCGTGGCCATCAACGACGTCCTGTGCGAGGTCGAGACGGCCAAGTCGATCGTCGAGCTGCCCAGCCCCTACGCCGGGACGGTCACCGCCCTCGTCGCGGCCGAGGGACAGACGGTCCCGGTCGGTGCGCCGCTGGTGACCATCGACGACGGGAGCGAACCCGAGAAGGCCGCCGAGGAACTGCTCGTCGGGCACATCCCGGCCGCCGAGAGTGGACGGCGTCGGCGCCGACGGGGGTCGGCGGGGGCCGCGCAGACCCCGGCCGTCGTGGTCGAGAGCCCGCCGGAACCAGCGACCCACGCGGAGCGTGTTGCTGAGCCACCTCGCGCGGAGCGCGTCGCTGAGCCACCTCGCGCGGAGCGCGTCGCTGAGCCACCTCGCGCCGAGCGCCCCGTCCCCCCGCGCATGGACGCCACCGAGGGCCCCGCCCACGTCCTGGCGAAGCCGCCGGCACGCCGGCTGGCCGCCGAGCTCGGTGTCGACCTCGCCACCGTCACCGGGACCGGCCGCGACGGAGTCGTCACCCGCACCGACGTCAAGGCTGCTGCATCCCGCACGGTGGCCTCGCCGCCCGCAGTTCCCGCAGCGGGGGCTGCCGCTGGAGTGGGTGGCGAGTTCGCAGTCGGGCAGTCGGTGGTCTCCCGGCTCATGCTGGGAGGTGCCCCGACCGGTCCGGGGGAGCGCCGCACGCCGATCCAGGGGGTGCGCAAGGTCACCGCCAAGGCGGTCAAGGAGTCCATCGACACCAAGGCCCTCGTCACCTCGTTCCTCACCTGCGACGTCACCGCGACGATGGACTTCGTCTCCCGGATGCGCCAGGACAAGGCCTTCAAGGGGCTGCACATCTCGCCGCTCACGGTGTGGTGCAAGGCGGTCACCCTGGCGATGCGTCGGACCCCGGTCATCAACGCCAGCTGGGACGACGCGACCGGCGAGATCGTCCACCACGAGCAGGTCAACCTCGGCATCGCCGCCGCCACCCCACGCGGACTCATGGTGCCGGTGCTGCGGGGCGCCCAGGAGATGACCCTCGTCGAGTTGGCGACCGAACTCACCCGACTCATCGCCGTCGCCAAGGAGGGGGCGCTCCAGCCGGCCGACTACAGCGGAGGCACCTTCTCCATCACCAACGTCGGGGTCTTCGGGCTCGACGCGGGCACCCCGGTCGTCAACCGGCAGGAGTCGGCCATTCTCGTCCTCGGAGCCATCTCGCGGCGGCCCTGGGTTGTCGGCGAGGGCGAGGAGGAACGGGTCGTCCCGCGGTGGGTCACGACGATGAGCCTGGGATTCGACCATCGGCTCATCGACGGCGAGCAGGGGTCGGTCTTCCTGCGCGATGTCGCCCAGATCCTCTCGGATCCCTCCTCGGCGCTCCTGTACTGAGTCACGCACCGGTCCCGATGGCCCCCGGCAGGGGCGTCGGGGCCGGGCTGCGCCAGCGACTGTCAGGAAATCACCCTGAGCGGCGAAATGCTCCCCTCCAGGGGAGGAATCGCTCGCTCCGGGGAATTTCCTGACAGGGTCCCCGGGAGCCCCTCCGGGGGGCTGTGCTCCGGGCCCTCGCCCGCGGGCCCGGCCACGCCGGTCCGCCGCCGGCCGCTCCCTGCGGCGACGCGCCGATAGGGTGTGCCCGTGACCGACCCCACCAGTGATCCCGCGGTCTGGGCCGATCGGGCCCGCCTGGCCCACGACGCGCTCCTGTCCTTCTTCCGACTCGACCGGATGCTCCTGCGCGAGGCCGTCCCGCGGCGCCGCCAGGACCTCAACCGCTACTCCTACGAGTGGCCGCACTCCCAGGCGACCCAGGCAGCCACCGACATGGCCTGCGCCGGGATCGGGCCGGCCGACGTCCACGACCGCGGCCAGGAGTCCTACTGGAACCCGGTCATCGGCGCCTACATGTCGCTGCCCCGGCCACCCCACGCCTTCGGCGGCCACGTCTACCTCGACGACAACGCGTGGATGGGGCTGGTCCACGTCCAGCGGGTGCTCGCCGGGATCGGCGCGCGCAAGGATCTGGTCCGCGCCAGGGCGATCCACCGGTTCATCCGCCGTGGGCGCGACACCGACCCCGACCACCCGGCCCCCGGCGGCGTCTTCTGGACGACCTCGGCCTCCAATCGTGACCGCAACACCGTCTCGGCCCTGCCCCCCGCCCAGCTCGCCCTGCGTCTGCATGAGCTCACCGGGAAGGCCACCTACCTCGAGGACGCCCTGCCGCTCTACGACTGGGCGCGCTCGTCGATGCTCGCGCCGGAGGGGCTGTACTGGGACCACATCGACCTGGCCGGCACCATCGACACCACCTGGTGGACGTACAACCAGGGTGTGGCCATCGGGGTCGAGGCGCTGGCCTGGCGGGCGACCGGCTGGACGGTGCACCGGCGTCGACTCGACGAGACCATCGAGGCCTCCCTCACCCACTTCCGCCCCGAGGAGCCCGGCGGGCCCTTCGACGGTCAACCGTTGTTCTTCGACGCGATCTACCTCAAGAACCTCCTGCTGGCCTCGACGATCGTCCCCGACGACCGGGCGGCCCGGATCACGCGCAGCTATGCCGAACGGATGTGGCGGACACGCTGCGACCCGGTGACCGGCATCTACCGGCGTCCGCACATCGACCACACCGAGTTGCTCGAGCAGGCCGGGATGGTGCAGTTGTGCGCGGTCCTGGCCCAGGATCCGCGCGGCTGGGCGACGCTGTACTGACCCCTTGGGTTCAGGCCCCTGTCCTCATCCCTCGAGGTGCCCCCATCCCTCGCGGCCTCGATCCGCCCTCGACCCCTCGACCCCGTTGACCCAGACCCGGTCGACCCGCGCCGACAGGTCGCAGGTGATCTCGTAGCTGATCGTCCCGAGGACCTCGGCCATCTCGTCGGCGTCGTAGGAGACGTCCCCCTGACGTCCCAGGAGAACGACCTCCTCGCCCACCGCGACGGTGGCGTCGGGGCCGACGTCGACCATGATCTGGTCCATGCACACCCGCCCGACGACCGGGCAGCGTCGCCCCTGGACGAGTACGGTCCCGCGGTTCGACAGGGCGCGCGAGTAGCCGTCGGCATAGCCCACCGGCACCGTGACGATCTGGGTGCGACGCGGGGCGGTCCACGTGCGGCCGTAGCCCACCGAGTCGCCGGGCTCGACGGTCTTGACGAAGCTCACCCAGCTGCGCCACGTGAGCGCCGGACGCAGATCGGCCCGGTGCGCCTCGGGATCGGGGTCGTAGCCGTAGGCGACGATGCCGGCGCGCACCATCGTCGTCGTCCCCAGGTCGTGGCCGAGGATGGCCCCGGAGTTGGCCAGGTGCACCTGGGGCACCGGTCCGCGCAGCGCGACGACGTCGTCCACCGCCGCCAGGAAGCGCCCGATCTGGGCCCGGGTGAAGTCGACGCCGGTGGGCACGTCGGAGACCGGGAGGTGGGTGAAGATTCCCTCGAGCTCGAGGTGCGGTGCGGCGTCGACGGCCCGGGCCATCTCGGCCAGCCGGTCGGGACCCAGCCCGATCCGTCCCATCCCGGTGTCCACGCCGATGTGCACGCGGACGGGGCCGGCAGCACGGGTGGGGTCGGCGGTGCGCGCGGCGCTGGTCTCGGTGGCGGCGACGTCGGCCAGATCGGTGACGGTGAGCCTCATGCCCGAGGCGGTCGCGGCGTCGAGGTCGCGCGGCAGCGGCGGCGAGAGCTTGAGGATCGGGAGCCCGACGCCGGCGTCGAGGAGTTTCTGCCCCTCCGAGACGTTGGCCACGGCGAGCCAGTCCGCGGCTCCGGTGCGCTCGACCTCCAGGGCGATGGGGACGGCCCCGTGCCCGTAGCCGTCGGCCTTGATGGCCAGCATGACGAGGCGATCGCCGGCTCGCTCCCGCACCTGCGCCAGATTGTGGACGATGGCCGACAGATCGACGACGGCCTGGGTGGGGGAGGGGCACCACGACATGGGCGTCATTGTCGCACCGCACGTGCGGGGGTGGGGCGGGGGTCCACGCCCGATCAGCCCGGTCCGGCTCGTCTCGAGGGCCTCGCCCGCGGACGACCGTGACCTGCCCGATGAGCCCGGGCGCGGTGCGGGGCGCGTGTCGTGCCTCGTGCGGGGCGGGGATCAGCGGGGGCGTCGGGTGGGGAACTGGCGACGCGCGTACCGGCCCACCTGCCAGGTCGTGTACCCGTCGGTTCCGGCCCCGATGCCGCCGCCGAGCAGGGGGATCCGCTTGGCGACGAGGGTGGGCAGCTTCTTGCCGGCGACCTGCCCCATGAGGAGGTTGACGACCTGCACGGCGACCGTCTTCTCGAGGGCCGGGTCGGCGACGGGGGCGGTGGCGATGCCCATGGGCGAGGTGGGCAGCGTCTTCTTGGCGACGAGGTCGTCCACCTCCTTGCTCGACAGCAGGCAGGCCAGGACGGCGGTGCGCACCCGCTGGTCGTCGAGGTCGTAGCCCCGAAGGTGGGCGATGGCGGCGACCATCCGGACCTGGACGACGGCCACCCCGGTGATGTTGGCCGGGATGGACACGGCCAGGGTCGCCAGACCGCCGAGGTTCGAGACGAATCCCTGGGCGCCGGCGAGGGCGACGTGCTCGGTGGCGAGGGCATCGATGGCCGCCTCCACCTCGCCGCGGTTGACGAGGGTGCGCTGCGCCGCCTGCCGGGCCCCGGGAAGGGGTCCGACGCCGTCGATGGCCAGCTGCAGGACGGTCCGCAGCATGGAGACAGCCGCCCCGGGGGCCATGGCCGGGGCCTGGGTCATGAGCGACTTGCCGATGGTGCTGCCGATTCCCATGGTTCCTCCGATCCGCGGCGCCCGCCGGAACCGGGGGCGTCCGTGGTCCAGAGTAACGGGGGTCCGTGCCGGGGCGGCCCGGGACGTCGTCGGGTCCGGGGGAACTCGGGGCACCGAGGGCGTGTCAGCAGCCGTGTCAGACTGTCGGGGTGAACACCGCGGAACTGTTCGGCGACCCCGACCAGTGGCCTGACGACGACCTCGTCGCGGTGACGGGCGTGCTCGGACCCCATCTGGTGCTCGCCGCCCTGCACGAGGGCGTCTTTCCCATGCCCCTGGGACGCGACGTCCCGCGGGCCCTGCGTGGAGGAACCGGCTGGTGGTCGCCGGTGCGACGCGGAGTGCTGCCGATCGACCGGTTGCGGGTGGCCCGCAGTCTGCGCAAGACCTGCCGCAGGTACACGACGACGGTCGACCAGTGTTTCGACGAGGTCGTGTCGTGCTGCGGTGACCCGGGCAGGCCGGGCGGGTGGATCGACGGGTCGATCCGGGCCACGTACGGCGGACTGCATCGGGACGGATGGGCCCACTCGGTGGAGACCTGGGACGACGACGGCCGGCTCGTGGGCGGGTTGTACGGGGTGTGCGTCGGCGGGTTGTTCAGCGGGGAGTCGATGTTCCACGACGCCGAGCACGGTCGCGACGCCTCGAAGACGGCGCTCATGAGGCTCGTCCTCGAGATGTCCACGGTGCGTCCGGCGCTCGTCGACGTCCAATGGCTGACGCCGCACCTGGCCAGCCTCGGAGCCGTCGAGATCTCCCGGCAGGAGTACCTGGGGCGCTTGGACGAGCTCGTGACCGCGTCGACGCCGAGTTGGCGTCCGCGGACGATGTCGGGCGCGCAGCTGCTGGCGGCCCTGGAGCGCTGAGGGCGCGCCGTGGGAGCGGGCGTCTCGGCGTCCGCCGGGCGGGCGCATCGGGCGCGTCCGTGCGGGCTGTGGGCCGGGGCTGACCGGGCTCGGGCCCCACGAGCGTCGTGGCGCCGTTCCATCTGCCCGAGGGCCGCTCGTCGTTGATCGTCACCGCGATCACCCGGCTGTCATCACCTCGCTCCGGAGAGTGCGGGTGAACCTGGCCCGCCCCTGGCCGGAACCGTCCTCGCAGCAGTCGGCCTCGAAGAGGCCGCCCATCCCGGCCGCACCTGGCGCCGGAACCTGCACTCTGCTCCCAAACCGGTCGTCAGCTCCGGCCCGAACGTCACCAAGCGCCAGAATCTGCACCCTGCTCCGGAAATACAGGGCGCGGAGTGCAGGTTCTGGCGCTTCGTCGAGGGTGGGTGACGACATCTGGCGCAGGGTGACGTCGGAGGCGCTAGGTGCAGGTTCCGGAGCACAGTGACGGCCGGTGATGGGGAGGACGCCAGGTGCAGCTCCCGGACCCCAGCGACCGCCGGCGGTGACCGGCGAGCACGGCCGACCCGATGCCCGGGCGCGTCACCGTCGACGCCGGTCGGCAGCCTCGTCCGCCCGTCCCGCCCACCGGCTAGTCTGACCGCCATGTACGGATACTTCGGGCCCGCGGGGACCTTCACCCACCAGGCCCTGCGCACCGTCGCGGAGCGGTCCGGGCGGGGTCTCGACGCCCGTCCCTACACGACCGTCGCGGGAGCCCTGGCCGCTGCCGGGCGCGGCGAGGTGGAGGCCTCCCTCGTGCCCATCGAGAACTCCGTCGAGGGCGGCGTCGGGGCCACCCTCGACACCCTCGCCGCGGCCGACGGCTTGCGGATCGTCCAGGAGGTCGTCATCCCCGTGCAGTTCGGGCTGTGGGTCCGGCCGGGCACCGCCCTCGACCAGGTGCGCAGCGTCCTCACCCATCCGCACGCCGCCGCCCAGTGCCGCGACTGGCTCGACCACCACCTTCCCACCGGGGCCGACCTCACCCAGTCCGGCTCGACGGCAGGGGCGGCCAGGGAGGTGTCCAACCCCGCCAGCCAGTACGACGCCGCCGTGTGCGCCGAGGTGGCCGGACGCATGTACGGGCTCACCTGCGTCGCCGACCGCATCGCCGACAACCCCGACGCCCGGACCCGGTTCATCCTCGTCTCCCGCCCCGGGCCCATCCCGCCGCGCACCGGCGACGACCGGACGACCGTCGTGGCCTTCCCCCACGTCGACCACCCCGGGGCCCTGCTCGACATCCTCCAGCAGTTCGCCTTCCGCGGCATCAACCTGTCGCGCATCGAATCGCGACCCACCAAGGACCAGCTCGGCAACTACTGCTTCTCCATCGACGCCGTGGGCCACGTCGACGACGAGCGCATGGCCGCCGCCCTCAAGGGTCTGCACCGGGTGTGCCGCGAGGTCGTCTTCCTCGGTTCCTACCCGCATGCGGACGCCTCCGAGCAGCCGGCCGCCACGGTGCCCCAGCGGTCCACCGACGACGCCTACCGTCAGGCCGAGGCTTGGTTCGCCCGGGTCACCGGCCGCTGACCGGCCCCGACGCCGTCCGGCGCGTCCCGCGACGGCCCGACCGGCGTCGTCCCGGGGGTTCGCCTCGGTAGGATCGGCACCATGATCGACCCGAAGCTGCTGCGCACCGACCCCGACTGCATCCGTCGCTCCCAGATCGCCCGTGGGGACGACCCGTCGGTGGTCGACGAGCTCGTCGCGGCCGACGAGGAACGACGTCACGCCATTGCCGCCCACGAGGCAGCCCGTGCCGAGCAGAAGGGTCTGGGCAAGCGGATCGCCAAGGCCCAGGCGGACGAGAAGACCGCCCTGCTGGCCCGCACCAAGGAGTTGTCGAGTGAGGTCGGCCGGCTCAAGGAGGCCGCGGAGGCCGCCGAGGCGCGGTTCATCGAGCTCGACAAGACCCTCGGCAACATCGTCATCGACGGCGTCCCCACCGGTGGGGAGGACGACGGCGTCGTCATCGAGACCATCGGCACCCCGCGCGACTTCGCCGCCGAGGGATTCGAGCCCAAGGACCACCTCGAGATCGGTGAGGCCCTCGGCGCCATCGACATGGAACGCGGCACGAAGATCTCCGGATCGCGGTTCTACGTGCTCACCGGGGTCGGTGCCCAACTCGAGTTCGCCCTGCTCAACCTGGCCATGACGAAGGCCGCCGCCTGGGGCTTCACCCCGATGATCCCGCCGGCCCTCGTCAAGCCCTCGGCCATGGAGGGCACCGGCTTCCTCGGCCAGGCCGCCGAGGACGTCTACTACCTGCCCAAGGACGACCAGTACCTCGTCGGCACCTCCGAGGTGGCCCTGGCGGCCTTCCACTCCGAGGAGATCCTCGACGACGCCGAGCTGCCCAAGCAGTATGTCGCCTTCTCCCCGTGCTATCGGCGCGAGGCCGGCTCCTACGGCAAGGACACCCGCGGCATCTTCCGGGTCCACTGGTTCGACAAGGTCGAGATGTTCGTCTATTGCCTGCCGCAGGACGCCGAGGCGTGGCACGCCAAACTGCTCGGCTTCGAGAAGGAGTTCATCGAGGCCCTCGAGATCCCCTTCGAGGTGCTCGACGTCGCCTCGGGCGACCTGGGACTGTCGGCCGCCCGCAAGTACGACTGCTACGGCTGGCTGCCCACCCAGGGCCGGTACCGCGAGATCACCTCGACCTCGAACTGCACGACCTTCCAGGCGCGTCGGCTGTCCATCCGCCACCGCGGGCCGGACGGCGTCGAGCCCCTGGCCACCCTCAACGGCACCCTGTGCGCCATGACGAGGATCATCATCATGCTGCTGGAGAATCACCAGCAGGCCGACGGGTCGGTGCGGGTGCCGGTGGCGCTGCGTCCCTTCCTCGGTGGACGCGAACTCCTCGAGCCCCGGCACTGAGCGGCCGCGGCGATGAGTGAGGACGTCGACGGCTACTACCGCGAGCTCCCGGACGGCACCATCAAGCAGCGCAACCCCTTCACCGGCACCCAGGTGTGGACGGTGCCGGGTCGGGGGGCGCGTCCGCTGAGCTCGCCGCCGGCGAACCCACGTCCGCTCACCGACGCCGACCGCACGAACTCCTGCGCCTTCTGCGTCGACCGACACCTCCAGACGCCGCCCGAGAAGGCCCGTCTCGTGGCCGACCCCGAGGGGCCACTGTGCGGGCACCGGATGCTCACCCATGTGCCGGCCGGGCAGCTCGACGACACCGTCGCGCAGTTCCGACGCATCCCCAATCTCTTCGAGATCCTGCCGTGGCAGTACTGGCACATCAATCACGGGGCGGCCATGCCGCCGGATGCCCGTGCCTGGCAGGAGGAGTACCTCGCCGATCCGGCCGGCCGGGCCCACGTTCTGGCGGTCCTCGACGCGAAGTTCGCCGCGATGGGGGAGGGACGCCGCGCTGCAGAGCTGTCGTCCGCCGACCTGCGCGAGGCCTCGGCGCCGTTCTTCGCCGGGGGCCATGACGTCGTCGTCGGCCGGCGTCACTACACCGATGACGCGACGACCACCGCGGGGCTGGCCGGATCGGGGACGCTGGGCGTCGAGGAGCACCGGGCGTTCATCGCCCTCACCGTGGCCGCCATGGGCGACCTCTACGCCCAGAACCCGCAGGCCAGGTTCGTCGTCACCTTCCAGAACTGGCTCAAGCCGGCCGGGGCCTCCTTCGACCACCTGCACAAGCAGCTCGTCGCCATCGACGAGCTCGGCACCAACAACCAGACGGTGCTTCCCGAGGCGGTCCTCGACCCGGACCTGTACAACCGGTACGGGCCCGACTTCGCCGTCGACCACGGATTCGTCCTGGCCCGCAACGAGCACGCCGTCGCCACCGTCGGGTTCGGTCACCGGTACCCGTCGATGGAGATCTGGTCGACGAGCGAGCTCGACCAGCCCTGGCGGATGGCCCGCGAGGAGGTCGACGCCGTCGCCGACCTGCTGCACGCCATGCACGTCGCCGTGGGCACCGACGTGCCGTGCAACGAGGAGTGGCACCACCGGCCGCGCGGGGTCGGGGTGCCGTTGCCGTGGCGGATCAACCTCAAGCTGCGCGTCTCGGTGCTCGCCGGGTTCGAGGGCGGCACGAAGATCTACGTCAACACGATCTCCCCGGCCTCGCTGGCCGCCCGGATGCTGCCGGCGCTGTACGAGGCCCGGGATGCCGGGAGGATCGCGCCGATGGACCTCGGTGCCGAGTGCGTCGTGCCCAGGGGGGTCCTGGCGTCGACCCGGGCGACGTTGCGGTAGGGACGGCGCGGGTCGGACAGTGCGCCGGGACGGCGCGGGGCCTACAGTGCGCCGGGACGGCGCGGGCTGACGAGATTCAGAACCACCGCGCCAGTTCGGCTGCCGTCCCACCCTCGGCGAAGGTCCCGGTGACGTCGTCGGCCGCGGCCTTGACCTCCTCGGGCGCGTCGCCGATGGCCACCCCGCGCCCGGCCCACGAGAGCATGTCGGTGTCGTTGTACCCGTCGCCCATGGCCAGGACGTCCCGGGGATCGATGCCGCGATGTCGGCACAGGTCGGCCAGGGCGGAGGCCTTGGTCACCCCGCGCGGGGCGATGTCGAGCCAGGCCGACCACCCGACGAAGTAACTCACCCCCTGCATCCCCAGATGCCTGGCGAGCTCGACGAACTCGTCGGCCGGAGCGTCCGGGTCGCGCACGATGACGCGGGCGGCCGGGCGTGACATGAGTTCGTCGACCGACTCGATCGTCATCCGCCCGTTGAGTTCGCCATCGGGGAAGAGCCGATTGAGCCGGAACCCGGCCCCGACGTCCTCGACCGCCACCAGAGCCCTCGGGTGCAGGTCGAGCACCTGTCGGATGACGGGTGCCGGGTCGAAGGTGACCTGGGAGACGACGGCCAACGGCTGGGTGCGCGCGGTGACGGCGCCGTTGGAGACGACGAGGTCTCCGCTGGGCAGCCCGAGCGCCTCATGCACCGGCGTCGCCCCGAACAGTCCGCGCCCGGTCGCCAGGACGACCGGGACCCCCGCGTCACGGACCCGACCGACGGCGTCACGGACCGGGTCGGGCAGGTGCCCCTCACGGTCGACGAGGGTGCCGTCGATGTCGAGGGCGACGAGGCGGGGAGTGAACGTCATGGTCCCCAGAGTGCCAGTCGATGATGAACGGTGCGTGACCGTCCGGCCACCGTTGGGGGTCAAGCTGCCATCCGGACGGGACGAACGGTCCTGCCGGTCACGGCGCGGAAGGCCTGCAGGAGCTGGTCGATAGTCGGTCGGCAGCTCGCCGCCCTCGGGCGGTCGGACTGGCAGCGCGCGCGGCGCAGGTGCCGCTTCACCGTCGACAGGGAGCACCCGAGGCGCTCGGCGATGAATCCCAGCGGCTGGTCGGGGTGCTCGCGCCGAGCCCGCAGGACGTCGGTGGTGCGCACCCGCGACCCGTGTCCCATGACGCCGACGAGGGCGTCGAGATCCTCGGCCTCCACGTGCACCTTGAGCAACGAGCGGATCCGTGACCGCTGGCGGGCTGTCGTCCCGGCGACGAAGCCGTTGACGTCATGGTCGACGACGGCGTTCTCGAGGCAGGCGGCGAACATCGGGCAGGCCAGACAGGTCTCGGTCGCCATGCCGGTCATCCGGCGGTGAGCCAGGTGCTCGTCGGCGGTGACAGGAGTCGCGTCGCCCTCGAGGAAAGGGTGATGAAAGACGTCGACGAGGACCGAACATGCCACGGTGCGGTGGGAAACGGTGGTCACGGTTGTGCCTTTCTCGGTGGGCGTGGGTCCGGTCCGTGATCGGAGGGGGCCGTACCGGCTGTACCTCCTGTCTGACGTGGCACATGGCTGGTCGGTTCCCCCGCCGTGCATCGCGCCAGGAGGCCGTTCCGCAGACCCCGACATGTCGCCGGGACAAGGCACATCACCCCGCTGGCACGAAGCTTCGCTCCCATGTCTAGCTGACGAATGAGACGATCCACAACCTCAAACGGGCCTGTTTACCCAGATGTCACCAAAGGGTCGTGAATATCTTGTGTGCCACCCCCCGTGCGGGGGTCATGGCCTTCGATCCCGTCGGTCGGCTCGGTTAGTCTGGCGCGGTGAATCCAGGTACCTACTTGGCCTTCGTCGTCGCCCTGGCGGTCGGCGCCCAGTGGCTCGGATGGCGGCTCAAGCTGCCATCCCTGCTGTTCCTGCTCGTCATCGGCTTCGCGCTGGGACAGTGGGTGACGCCCGACGAGGTGTTCGGACGCAGCCTGCTCTTCGCCGGAGTCAACCTCTCGGTGGCGATCATCCTCTTCGAGGGGGCGCTGTCGCTGAAGTTCCGCGAGGTGCGTGACCTCGGGCGTCCCATCGTCCGATTGTGCACGGTCACGGTGGTCGTCGCCTGGGCCCTCATCACCCTCACCGCGGCCCTACTGGGCTTCGACATCCGGGTCGCCCTGCTCGTCGGGGCGATCCTCGTCGTCACCGGCCCGACCGTCATCAACCCCATCCTGCGGCAGGTCCGTCCGACCCGGCGCGTCTCGGCCCTCTTGCGCTGGGAGGGCATCGTCGTCGACCCCATCGGAGCGATCCTCGCGCTCCTCGTCTTCCAGGGCGTGACGAGCATCGGTGGCAACACCATCGGCCACGGACTCGTCCTGCTGGGGTGGACGGTCGTCGTCGCCCTGGCCTTCGCCATCCCCATCGGCCTGGTGCTGTCGATGATGCTGCGGCGCCAGCTCATCCCCGACTTCCTCCAAGGAGTCATCTTCGTCGCCGTGGCCTGCGCCGTCGTCGTGGGAGCCAATCTCGTCCAGGCCGAGTCCGGGCTGCTCGCCGTGACGGTGCTCGGGATCTTCCTGGCCAACCAACGGCTCGACCTCGACCAGGTGCGTGAGTTCAAGGAACATCTCCAGGTGCTCCTCGTCGGTGCGCTCTTCATCATGCTGGCCGGGCGCGTGACGCCGTCCCAGATCGTCGACATCCTGCCCATCGGGCTGGTCTTCGTCGCCGTCCTCGTCGTCATCGTGCGGCCGGTCTCGGTGCTCGCCGCGCTGCGAGGCACCGAGACGACCCGCCAGGAACGCACCGTCATGTCGTTCATGGCCCCCCGAGGCATCGTCGCCGCCGCCGTGACGTCGATCTTCGCCCTCGAGTTCTCCGACGCCGCCTCGGGCATCACCGAGCAGGCCGCGGCGGTCGCCACCTCCGACCCGAACCGCGCCAAGGCCCTCACCGCGTTCGCCCAGCAGCTCGCCGACCTGTCCGGCCAGGTCGATCGTCTCGTGCCGCTGGTCTTCCTCGTCATCGTGTGCACCGTCGCCCTCTACGGCCTGGGCATCGGGCGTCTGGCCGAGAAACTCGGGCTGGCCAGCACGAGCCCGCGCGGCGTCATGTTCGCCGGGTCTCCGCCGTGGGCCGTCGAGGCCGCCCGGGCCCTCAGCGCCCTCGAGGTGCCCACCCTCATCGTCACCCGACGCAGCTACGACCTCTACACCGCCCGCAAGGCCGGCCTGCGCACCGAGTCGGCCGACTTCCTGTCCGAGTACGCCGTCGAGGAGATGGACCTGGCCGGGATCGCCATGATGATCGCCTGCACCCCCGAGGACGACACCAATTCCATCGCCGCCGTCCAGTACCGGCGCGTCCTCGGGCGGTCCAACGTCTTCCAGGTGCGCCGCTCCGACGAGGGTGATGCCGCCGACACGACGACCGGAACGGTCTCCACCCTCAAGGCCCGCTCGGCCTTCAGCCCCGCGGCCACCCACGGGGAGCTCGACCGGATGTGGCGTGATGGCTGTCGGGTGCGGGCCGTCCAGCTCACCGAGCGGCTCACGTGGGCCGCCTTCAGCGAGCTCACCCGCGGGGCGGTGATGCTCTTCGTCGTGCGACCGGGGTCGACGATCGTCGCGACGAGACACATGAGCGCACCGAAACTGGGCGACGTCATCGTCTACCTGGGCCGTCCGATGGAGAGACCGGCGCTCCCGGCCCCACGTCGGGCGGCGTCGGGGAGCCAGAACGGCCGGGTGATGTCGCAGGAGGCGTTCACCCGGCGGGAGTCACTGAGCACCGCCTCGGCCGAGGAACTCGTCCGTGAGCGGGTCGACGCCGCCCGCTCGGGGACGCGTCCGCCGGCCCATGACGAGGCGGACAACGACCCCCACCCCCGTCGCCAGGACGCCGGCCAGGACGAAACCCCAGGGCCATCCGTGGGAGTCGAGAACGGTGCCCACGCTCGGCGCGGCCAGGGCGATCCCCCCGTTGAGGCATGAGCCCTGCCAGCCGATGACGGTCCCGCGCACCTGGGCAGGGGTGAGGGCGGAGAGCTGGTCGATGCTCGAGGTGAGGGTCGGGGCGCAGAAGAGCCCGCTCACCAGGAGCAGGAGGGCCGCCTGGACGGGGGTGTGGGCCAGGGCGGCGAGGGTCGTCGTCACCCCGAGTGCGACGAGGAGGATCGACGTCGTCGCCCCTCGGGGCAGGGTCCCGTAGATGACACCGCCGACCGCCGAGCCCAGTCCGGAGGCGGCCAGCACCCAGCCGATGGCCTCGGTGTGGCCCATCGCCCGCATGGCGCCGACGGTGGTGAGCTCCAGGCCGCCCAGGCAGAACCCGGCGGCGGCGACGGCGACGAGGATCGCCAGGACGTGGGGACTCACCCAGGAGACCTTGGTCGGCGCGGGATCGGCGGTCGTGGCCTCGGCGGCCGGCTCGTCCTCGGGGGAGGCCGTCGGAGGATCGAGGGCCATGAGGCCCAGGGCGCCGAGAGCGGCCACGACCGAGCATCCGACGATGGTCGGGCGGGTGCCCAGGGATGAGGCCGCGATGATCGCCACCGTCGGCCCGATCATGTAGCAGATCTCGACCGAGACGGCGTCGAGGCTGAGAGCCGCTC
The DNA here is from genome assembly GCF_900605005.1 of Acidipropionibacterium timonense. Classification (GTDB taxonomy): domain Bacteria; phylum Actinomycetota; class Actinomycetes; order Propionibacteriales; family Propionibacteriaceae; genus Cutibacterium; species Cutibacterium timonense. The sequence goes on from NZ_LR027558.1 coordinate 102,524, forward strand.
GGCGCTGCTCGGCCTCGGTGCGGGCGATGAGCACCTGCCGCGGGACGGTGTACACGGGGTAGTTCCACAGCGAACCGATGCCGGCCAGGACGAGCAGGGGGATGTAGCCCACCCACGGCGCGACGCCGAAGACGGCCAGGAGGATGACGACCGACGGGGCCATGGTGCGACGCAGGCCCTTGCGGTCGATGAGGGAACCACGCCACGGGGAGGAGATCATCGACGCCACGGTGACGACGGTGGTGACGACCCCGGCCAGGCCGTAGGACAGACCGAGGGTCTGGACGACGTGCAGGGTGATGACCATGCCCAGCCCGAACATGGGGATGCGCGTCACGGCCGCCAGGACGAGGGTCGTCCAGACGTCACGGATCGCCAGGACCTCCCGATAGCTGCGCACCCGTCCACTCTAGGGGAGCGGACGGGTGCTGCCGTGCCCGGCCGGACGCCTCTGGCGAGGGCCGGCCCAGGTCGACGTCGAGCGTCGTGTCGAGCGCGTCGGGGACGCGCTCGAGGGGCAGGGTCAGTCGACGCCGAACTCCATCGCCGCGCGGTCGAGGGAGCGCTGGGCGTCGTCGTCCTCATGGCCGGAGGACGCAATGGCCTTCGCCCCGCCGACCGCCAGCGACCCGACGAGGTCGGCCTGGCTGGTGAGGCGTCCCTGCGAGGAGTACAGCTCGAGCTTCTCGCGGGTGTCGGCGATGTCGAGATTGCGCATGGTGAGCTGACCGATGCGGTCGGTCGGCCCGAAGGCCGCCCCCTCCACGCGCTCCATCGACAGCTTCTCGGCGTGGTACGAGAAGTGTGGGCCGACGGTGTCGAGGATCGAGTAGTCCCAGCCGCGGCGCAGCTTGAGGGTGACGGTGCCGGTGATGGCGCTGGCCACCCAGTGCTGCAGCGACTCGCGCACCATGAGGGCCTGCGGATCGAGCCAGCGTCCCTCGTAGAGCATCCGTCCCAGGCGGCGTCCCTCGTTGTGGTAGGTCTCGATCGTCTCCTCGTTGTGGATGGCGTTGACGAGGCGCTCGTAGGCGATGTGCAGCAGGGCCATTCCCGGGGCCTCGTAGATGCCGCGCGACTTCGCCTCGATGATCCGGTTCTCGATCTGGTCGCTCATGCCCAGGCCGTGGCGTCCGCCGATGGCGTTGGCCTCGAGGACCAGAGCGACCTTGTCGTCGTACTCCGTGCCGTTGACCGCGACCGGCAGGCCCTGCTCGAAGGTGACGGAGACCTCCTCGGCGGGGATGTCGACGTCCGGGTCCCAGAACTTCACGCCCATGATCGGCTCGACCGACTCGATGGACACGTGGAGCGACTCGAGGGTCTTGGCCTCATGGGTGGCGCCCCAGATGTTGGCGTCGGTGGAGTAGGCCTTCTCCTTGGAGTCGCGGTAGGGCAGGTCGTGGGCGGTGAGCCAGGCGCTCATCTCGTCCCGGCCACCGAGCTCGGCGACGAAGTCCTCGTCGAGCCAGGGCTTGTAGATCCGCAGTTGCGGGTTGGCCAGCAGTCCGTAGCGGTAGAACCGCTCGATGTCATTGCCCTTGTAGGTCGACCCGTCGCCCCAGATGAAGACGTCGTCCTTGGCCATGGCGCGCACGAGGAGGGTCCCGGTGACGGCGCGGCCGATGGGGGTGGTGTTGAAGTAGGGGCGTCCGGCCGAGCGGACGTTGAAGGCGCCGCAGGCGATGGCGCTCAGACCCTCGTCGACCAGGGCTGCGCGGCAGTCGACGAGCCGGGACAGCTCGGCCCCGTAGGCCAGGGCGCGGCCGGGCACCGAGTCGATGTCGGGCTCGTCGTACTGCCCGATGTTCGCGGTGTACGTGCAGGGGATGGCTCCCTTGGAGCGCATCCAGGCGACCGCGACGGAGGTGTCGAGACCTCCGGAGAAGGCGATGCCGACGCGCTCACCGGCGGGAAGTTGCGTGATGACCTTGGACACGGTCCGATCGTAGCGCATATCTATGCAATGCGAGAAATGACTATGCGGGGCGGGGTGGGGTTGGAGGGCGCATGGGTGGGGTGAGGGTGGAGATTTGACCTGGAGAGGCCGTCCGGGACGTGAAACCGTCCTTTCGGGGGCTTCCATGTCAGATCTCCACCCTCACCGAGCTGCCTGCGGCATGCACGTCATCCACAGGCCTCTGCTCGGGGCCGTCCACAGGTTCGCGATTGCGTGCCGGATGTCCGGCGACGCCCCGATAACTGTGGGCATGAGAGCACTCGAACGGATCATGCAGGTGGAACGAGGCGTGGCGAGGATCCCGGCGCGCGGGGCCCTGGCCAATCAAGCGACGTCGGCAGCGCGCGAGGGCTCGCTGGTGCGGGTCTTCCCCCGTGTCGTCATGGCGGCGCCGTTGCGTGACGACCCGGTGTCGATGATGCGCGCCGTGCTCCTGTGGCGACCCGATGCCGTCTTCCTCGGGCGGGCGGCGCTCAAGGTCCTCGGCCGGGAGGTGGAGGTGAGGGACGTCGAGTTCGCCGTCCCGGTGGCCGCCCGCGCGGCGTCGCACCTTCGCCCGCGGCGGTGGAGCGTGCCCGGGGCCATCGTCGTCGGCGACGAGGTGCGCTGCACCAGCCCCGCCGCGACTGCCGTCATGCTCGCGGCGTCGGGGGACTGGGGGCCGGTGTGCGACCTCCTGCGCGAGGAGGTGGTTCACCCCGGTGAGGCGAAGGAGGCGCGCCGGGTTCTGGGTCGCATCCTCCCGTCCGCGACCCTCGACCGTGTCCTGCTCGAGATCTCGGGCCGGCCATGGTCGGTCGCCGAGCTGTGGCTGCACCGTGCGCTGAGGCTGGCGGGTGTCACGGGGTGGGACGCCAACGTCGAGGTCGACTGCGCCGGGCGGCGGTGCGTTCCCGACCTGCGGTTCGTCGTGGAACGGGTGGCGGTCGAGGTGGAGGGACACCGCTACCACGGCAGCGTGCGGCAGTTCGAGGACTCCGCCCGCCGACAGGCGGCCCTCGAGGCCGGCGGCTGGCATGTCATCAGAGTGACCGCGACCATGGTGCGCGACGACCCGCAGGCGGTGGTCGCCCTGCTCGACCGAAAACTCCAGCGGAAGCATCGGTCGACCCGACCGGTGCCGGGGTGGGTGGACATCTGACGTGAAAGCCCCTGAAACGACGATTTCACGTCTCGAAGACGGCTTCGGCGTCAGAAATCCACCCTGGGCCGCCCCGGCCCGTCACAGGGTCAGCGCGATCTTCCCCAGCACCTCGCCGGAGGCCAACCGACGATGGGCGTCGGCGGCGTCGGTGAGGGCGAACACCTCGACCGGGGCCGGTTTGATCCGCCCGTCGGCGTACATCGGCCAGGCGACCTCCTCGACCCGGCGGCAGATCTGCGCCTTCTCGGCCAAGGGCCGGAACCGCAGGCTCGTGGCCGTGATCCACGCCCGCTTGTTGAGCAGCTTGTCGATGCGCAGTTCACCCTTGACGCCGCCCTGCATCCCGATGACGACGAGCCGCCCGCCGACCGCCAGCGCGTCGACGTTGGGGCCGAGGTACTTGGCGCCCATGATGTCGAGGATGACGTCGGCCCCACGACCCTCGGTGGCCTCCTTCACCCCCGCCAGCCAGTCCTCGTGGTAGTCGAGCGCGACGTCGGCCCCGAGCCCCCGGCAGAACTCCAACTTCTCCGCGCTCCCCGCGGTCGTCATGACCCGGCATCCCAGGGCCTTCGCGTACTGGATGGCGAACTGCCCGATACCGCCCGCCCCGCCGTGGACGAGGAGGGTCTGGCCGGCCTCCAGCCACACGTGGTCCATGTTCGAGATGACGGTCGCCGCCACCTCGACGAGGGTCGAGGCGACGACCTCGTCGATCCCCTCCGGACGGTGCAGCAGCTGGCCGACCGGCACGACGACCTGCTCGGCGTATCCGCCCCCCGCCAGGAGGGCGACGACCTCGTCGCCGACCGACCACCCGGTCACGCCCGACCCGAGCTCGCTGATGGTGCCGGTGACCTCCAGACCCATGACCTCCGAGACCCCCGCCGGCGGCGGGTACAGGCCCTGACGCTGCAGCAGGTCGGCCCGGTTCATCCCGACCGCCCGCACGGCGACGAGCACCTCGTCGGGGCCCGGCGTGGGGGTGGGAACCTCGGTCCACTCCATGTTCTCGGGGCCGGGGCGATGGCGGCCCTTGGCGTCGGTCTGCTCGGTCGGCCGGACGGTGATCGCGTACATGGTCCCAGCCTGCCACAGCGGGCATCGGCGCCGGTGCGAGGCGGCTGTGGCTAGGATTGGTCCGACCCCGAGCAGTCGGGGCTGGCGAGATCGCATAGTGGACGAGTGCAGCCGCCTTGAAAGCGGCCGAGGGCAACCTCCGTGGGTTCGAATCCCACTCTCGCCGCGCCAGTTCCACCGACGGTAACGGGAGGTTGCCATGGCGGAGATCACCCTGCCCGACGGGACCCATCGGCACGTCCTCAAGCCGGAACCTCCGGTCCGCGGGTTCATCCTCGCCGGGGCGACGAGCCTGGTCGCCGCCGTGCTCCTCGTCGCGGCCATCGCCGGGCACTGGGGCATCGGTTGGATCGTCCTCTTCGCGCTCCTGCTGGCCCTGGGGCTCGCCCTCGCCGGGGCCGTGACGTGGTCCCTGGTGCACATGCGCCTCATGGTCGACCTCACCGCGGACGGCTACCACATCCACGGTGCCGGGCAGAACCGCTCGGGCACCTGGGACTCGGTGACGAAGGCCGCCCTCACCGAGACGAGGTCGCGGCTGACCCTGTACCACGGCCAGGTCGGCCGGACCCACATCGTCCGTCCCGGGGTCGGCGACCCGGCCGAGATGGACGCCCTCGCCGCCGACGTCGCCAAGCACCTGGACGCCTCCCGCGGCTACACCCAGCACCTCTGACCACCACCGAGACCGGAGTCATCGTGGACAACGACACCACCCCCGCCGCCTGGACCCGCACCGAGGGCGCCGAGCGCGCCACCGACCTCTTCCGTCGTACCTGGGACGCCGCACCCGACGGCGTCTGGGCCTCCCCGGGTCGGGTCAACATCATCGGCGAGCACACCGACTACAACGGCGGCCTGTGCCTGCCGATCGCCCTGCCGCACTGCACCTACGTGGCCCTGCGACGCCGCGAGGACGACGTCGTGCGGATCGTCTCGGCCTTCGACCAGAGCGTCGTCGACTGGGAGGGGACCGTCGAGCAGATCGTCCCCCGGGCCCTCAAGGGGTGGCCGACGTACACCGCCGGGGTCGCCTGGGGCCTGGCCGACGCCGGCCTGCGCCCCACCGGGTTCGACGCCGCCCTGGTGAGCTGCGTGCCGTTGGGGGCCGGTCTGTCGTCCTCGGCCGCCGTCGAGTGCGCCATGGTCCTGGCCCTCGACGAGGTCAACGGGTTCGGCCTGGGTGGGGACGACGAGGGCCGGGCCAAGCTCGTCGACATCGCGGTCCACGTCGAGAACGACATGGCCGGGGCTCCGACCGGGGGCATGGACCAGGCGGCCTCGCTGCGGACCACCGAGGGCCACGCCCTCCTCCTCGACTGTCTCGACGGGTCGACCCGCCAGGTGCCCTTCGACCTGGCCGACGCCGGGTTGGAGCTGCTCGTCATCGACACCCGTGCCAAGCACGCCCTCGTCGACGGGCAGTACGCCGCTCGGCGTGAGTCCTGTGAGCAGGCCGCGACGATGCTCGGGGTCGACACGCTGCGCCAGTTCGACGACCTGGGGTGGGCCTTGGCCAACCTGCCGGACGACACCATGGTCGCCCGGGTGCGTCACGTCGTCACCGAGATCGCCCGGGTGCAGGAGTTCGTCGCCCTCGTCGACGAGGGTCGCATCCTCGAGGTCGGCCCGCTCATGGACGCCTCCCACGACTCCCTGCGTGACGACTACGAGGTGAGCTGCGTCGAGCTCGACACCGCCGTCGACGCCGCGCGCGCCGCCGGGGCCCTGGGTGCCCGGATGACCGGCGGCGGGTTCGGCGGGTGCGCCATCGCCCTGGTGCGCGAGGCGGACGCCGACGCCGTGCGGGCCGCGGTGCGTCAGGCCTTCGCCGGCCGGGGATTCACCGAGCCCATCGTCCACGTCGTCACGCCGGCGGCCCCGGGGGCCAGGGTCAGCTGACCGAGGCGCGGCGTCCGTACCGCTCCCGGTCGCACCGGTCTCCTACTTCTGGGGGTTGTAGGCGCACTCGTCGGTGATCGACTGGCTCTGCTTCGTCGGGGTCGGCGAGGCGCTCGTCGACGCCTTCGCGGTCGCACTGGCCCTGGCGGTGGCCGACGGCGTCGAACTGGCCGACGGGGTCGTCGACACCTTCACCGCGGAGGCCCCGGTGACCGGCTTGTTCTTGTTGTCGGCGTCGGACGCCTCGGCGATGGCCTGCGCCACCTGCTTGCGCATGAGCGCGTAGTCGGGGGCGTAGGGCTTGAAGCCGTTCTTGCCGATGGTGAAGAGCAGCCGGTTGAGGTTGGCGTTGCGCATCCGGATGGCCAGATCGACGAAGGCCGGCAGCATGCCCTGGGGGATGTCCGAGACGACCATCTGGCCGCTGGCGTCGGCGATGGACTCGAAGCGGGTGAGGACGACCTGCGGGCTGGCCTGGTCGAGGACGGCCTTCATGAGGCAGGACTGGCGGCCCATCCGGTCGTAGTCGGTGGTGGCCGAGCGGCTTCGGGCGTACCACATGGCCCGGTACCCGTCGAGGTGCTGGCTGGCGCCGATCTCGATGTAGCCGGTGGGGGCCTTGCCCTCGGTGTTGCCGGCGATGGGGATGCGCTCGTTGACGTTGACGGTGACCCCGCCGAGGGCGTCGACGAGCCGCTGGAGTCCGTCGATGTCGATCATGACGAAGTAGTCGAGCTTGAGGCCGAGGGCCTCCCCGACGGCGAGCTTGAGGGCGTCGGCGCCGGGGTAGTCGGTGGCCCCCATGGCGTCCTTGTGCTCGCTCTCGACGGTCGACCAGATGGCGTTCGCCCAGGACGCCGAGTCGTCGCCGTGGCCGTTGGTGAACCCGTTGGGATAGATCTGGTGCAGCTTGGAGTCCGCCGGGAAGGGCATCGCGGCGGTGTTCCGAGGGATCTGGATGATCGTCGTGTCGGCGGTCTGGGTGTCGATGGACGCGACCATGATGGTGTCGGTGTTCATCTCACCCTTCGATCGATAATTCCGGCTGTTGGAATCATCGGCGCCGACGAGCAGGACGTTGACGCGCTTCTTGGAGGCCCAGATCTCCTGGACGCTCCTGCTCGTGTCGATGTCCGGTCGGGTTCCCGACAGTGAGTTCCTGAAGATCTTGTCGAGCAGTGCCGACTCGTCGTGGGCATAGCGTGCCCCGACAGCCATGGGGGTGGCGATGCCCAGGGACAGGGCCCCGACGAGCAGGGCGCTCAGCCAGCGCTGGCCCGTCGTGAGCACCCTCGGGCGCAGATCGAGGTTGGTGACGACGAGCAGCCCGACGAGGATGACGGCCAGCGTCGGGAGCGCCCAGATGAGAGCGGTGAGCATCGTCGGGCGGACGACGACGGAGGCCACCAGGGAGGTGTCCGACAGCGCCATGACGATAAGGACGACGAGCGCGGCGGCGGTGAGGCCGACGAGCACCCAGCCTGCGATGCGCCGGCCCCTCGAGGCGCTGCGGGACAGGCCGAGGCCGGGGACGAGGGCGCCGAGGAAGGTCCACAGGAGGGAGCGACGGAAGGCTCGGTCGCGCTGGTGGTCGGTGGTCCCGGAGGTCGGTGCGGAGGTCATGGCTGCCGAGGAGGGGTCGGCGACGCCGTCGCGGGCGGTGCGGGTGGACGGTGGGGTGGTCTTGTCGGGGGTGTGGTGCCCGGTGTGCGGGTCAGGGTCCTCGGAGGCGCCCCGGCGCGGTCTGGCGGTCGGCTCGGCGTCGAGTCGGGGGATGACGCGGGTGTCCTCGGCGGCCTCGGGCTCGGACAACCACCACGGTTCGGCGGCGTGCCGGGGATGGTCGTGGCCATCCAGGTGGCTGTCGTCTGCCATCGTCGTCCCTCTCCGTGCCGGGCCGTCCGGCGTCCGCCTCGGGTGCGTCCTGACGCCGTCGACGCGGGAACCGACCCGCGTGAACCTCGGCCCATGGTAACCACCACCCGGAAACCTCGGCTTGGTTCCGGCCACCCTGACCCGATAAGCTGTCCCGGCAGCTCTGGAGGCGTCGCCTAGTCAGGTCTATGGCGCCCGCCTGCTAAGCGGGTTTGGGACGTTAATCCCATCGCGGGTTCAAATCCCGCCGCCTCCGCGTGACGGTGGGCGTCCGGGCCTCTCGGGGTCCGGACGACCGACGTGACAAGCTGCGCGTCGCCGAGTCGATCCAGGTCGACGAGGTGGCGTGGGCAGGCCGGGTCACCCGGATTTGTCCTTCCGTACGACACGTTGTAGTGTTTCTCAACGCGCACGACGCAAGCGCCCGTGGCTCAACGGATAGAGCATCTGACTACGGATCAGAAGGTTGGGGGTTCGAATCCCTCCGGGCGCGCAAGCCACCAGGCCCCTCGTCCTCAGGATGAGGGGCCTGACCCGTCTCGAGCCATGATGCTGGGACACCACACGCCATTGCCCATGCGCGTACCGTCAGTCGCCGTGGCTGGGAGAGCCCCCGCTCAGACGCGCTAATCGACGCACGGGACACGCCCATAGCGTCAGCAAGCTCAGTTTGATCGAGGCCGGCAAACTCCCTGGCCTTCCTCAGCCGGTCAGCTTGTGTCCAGACCGGGACCTGCACCTCACGCGGTTGGGTAGTCATGTGTCCAGCGTAGGACACATGAGGTCATCTGCACAGGCCGACCTTAGATCTCATCGTGCCAACACTAGACACATGCGTAGTCCTCAGCCTATGATCTGCACATGCCGACAACTACGCTTATGTCTAGTTCCGAGGTGGCCCGCGTCCTCGGATGCACGCCAAGGACGGTCTCACGGCTCGTCGCTGCCGACGTGCTGACGCCAGCAGCTAAGGGTCCCGGCCTCCGGGGCGCGTTCCTCTTCAACGCCGGCGACATTGCCCGCCTCAAGCGTGAGCGCGACGACAGGTCGAAGCGACGCGAGGTGGCCTCATGACCACCCCCGACATGCTCTTCGACGCAGTGCCTGAGGTGTCACCCAGGCAGATCGTCTCTCCCATTCAGGATCTCGTAGCCCAGGCCGTCGACGTCGTCCTGGGCATCGATGGCGAGATGGACACCGTCGTGCCCCACCTGGGTGAGCTGACCCCTACGGAGCTGGCCGTCATGTGTCGGTCTCTCCAGTGGTGCTCTGAGCGGATCGCATCGATCATCGGGCGGCTGTCATGAGTACCGCCCATGTCAATGCCCAGTGGCTCCAGCACCTGGTCTGGGTCACGGACGCCGCCGTCGACCTCATCCGCGCCATCCGTGACCCCGACGCGACGCACGACGACCGCCTTGACGGACTGTTCACACTCGCCGCCGAGGTCACTGCTCTCGGCGCATGGGAGGCCGAGGGGGAGGTGACCCATGAGTCTGACTCGCAGTGAGCGCCTGGCACTGGACTACGTCGTCGACCGCCTCGATAACGCCCAGCTCGAGGTCGACACGCTCATGGACATCCTCCACCGTGTCGACAGGACCAGGGAGATCGAGATCATCGGCCGTCGGGCGACCTTGGTCGACAACCGCTTGACCCAGGCACGCCGGTGGGCAGCGCTCCTACGCCCCGAGGGGGACCGATGAGAATCGATTGGTACCGCCTCGCAGCCCTCGTCGCCTGGACTCTCCAGCTCGTCGCGCTGACCATCGCGGTCATCATGCTCGCCGTCAGCACACTCGACAACGTCGTCACATGGCTCATCGTCGCCGGCCTCACGGGCACCGTCGCCGTGTCCATCGACGACCGACGGAGACCACGATGAGTGTCCCTTCAGCCGCCTGGGACACCCCAGCCCTCATGACATCCCTCGCCCGCCACGGATGGGGGCCAGGACTCGACGGACGATCCATGGCAGGAGTCCGCCGAGTCCTCACCGCCCTCGTCGCCCTCACCGACCACCGCTCCGGCGAGGGCACCTGTACCCGCGCCCAGGTCGCCGACGTCTCCGGCGGCATGTCCGTCCGATGGGCATCACGCTGCCTCTCCATCCTCGAGGACCTGGGCATCATCACCTGGTCCCGAGGATGGCTCGACCACGGCACCCCACGACCAGGCATCATCCGCATCTCCAAACGCACGCTCGCCCGCCTCGCCCGACGCGCCGCCGGATACCTCGACCCCCGCCGAGCCACCCGCGCCGCAGCACTCCGACGACGCATCCAAACCACCCTCCGACAGCCCACCCAACACCCGCACCGACGAAACCCCTTGTCATTGCGTGGGGAACTCAGTTCACCCCTACTCCCTTACAGGGAGAGTTCGCGGGCCGGGCAGGCCCCGCGACACGAGACCGGAGACAACATGACCACGAAGCTCCTGTGCATCCACGGCGGCGACCCCACCACCTGCCCAATCTGCTCCAGCTACTACCAGCCACCACGACCACGACGCAGACGAGGCACACCCACACCACCACCCATCGACATCGCACCCATCAACACCGGCACCCAACGCACCAACGGCACCCGCATCGTCTGCGCGATCTGCGCCCAGCCCATCCCCACATGCGCCCGAGCAGGACTACGAGACCCACACCGCCACCACCCCGAGCCCACCACCGTCCAGGACACCCGATGACCCGCATGACCGGATGGGCCCAGGCACACACCATCGCCCGACTACGCCCACTCATCGCCGCCACATACGGACTCGTCTGCCACCTCTGCGGACAACCCATCAACCTCGACGAACCCCGCCACCTCGACGACGGACGACTCAACCCCGCCTACCCATCCATAGACCACCTCATCCCACGATCACACGGCGGCACCGACGACCTCGACAACCTCCGTCTATGCCACGCCCGATGCAACAGCTCACGAGGAAACCGACCCATCACCCCGCCACACCCCACAGCCGCACTCCACCGAGACCACCGATTTTTTCAATAATCCACCCCTAAGACCCCTGCTCCCACCCGCTTACTTACACACACAACCCCAAAGAAAAACCGCAATACAGCGCAAAACACGAAAGGAGACCCGCCACAATGGACGAATTATTCCAAATCACGCCCCCACACCGTGAGACCCCCCTCACCGACGCCGCCCAAGCACACATCACCGCACTCGACGACGCGGGACTCCTCACCACATCAACACGCATCACCGCAGCACTCCTCCTCGACATCTCCCGCCGCCTCGATAACGGCGTAAAGGACTACGCAGCCGCACCCCTCTACGCACAAGCCCGCGAAGCCCTCGACGCACTCCCCATCATCGTCGACACCACCACCGACGGCACCACCGACCTCGCCGCCATCCTCCGATCCCTACCCGTCGCCTCATGACCCCAGCCGAACCCCGCTACGCCACCCAACCCACCCCAGGCGCCAGAAACGAACTCACCCAAATCAGAGCCGTAGGCCACCTCCTCCAACGCCGAGACCACACCTACACACTCATTCCAGGAACCCTGAAACCGGCTCTTCAGGATCCAGGGTGTAGTTGTGGGGTTCCTGTGATGGCGGCCCGGAGTGCGTGAGGGGAGGACCCTGCGCGAGGATCGGAGTGTCTTAAGTCCCGTCCTCGTGAATCGCAAGGCCCTCCATGAACCACGCTACCTTCAGCACCCCCGACCTGACCACATTCGCCCGTCTCGACGAACTCGGTCTGGAGGTCACCGGCCAGCTGATCAGTGACGAGGAGACGGTCCTGGCCTGCCGGGTCGTCGCCCCCGACGACTGGTGCCACTGGTGCGGATGCCAGGGGGTCCCTCGTGACACGGTGATCCGCCGGCTGGCCCATACCCCGATGGGCCACCGGCCCACGATCCTTCAGATCCGGGTGCGCCGGTACCGGTGCACCGGCTGCGGACACGTGTGGCGCCAGAACACCGACCAGGCCGCCCAGGCCAGGGCGAAACTGTCGCGGGGAGGGCTGGCCTGGGCACTGGAGGGCCTGGTGCTCGATCACCTGCCGGTCTCCCGTATCGCCGCTGGTCTGGGGGTGGACTGGACCACCGCCAACGATGCGGTGCTGGCCGAGGGCACCCGCCGGCTCATCGACGACCCGCACCGCTTCGAGGGCGTGGAGGTCATCGGGGTCGACGAGCACGTGTGGCGCCACACCAGCCGTGGTGACAAGTACGTCACCGTGATCATCGACCTGACACCGCTTCGCGACGGCACCGGGGCCTCCCGGCTGCTCGACATGGTGGCGGGACGTTCCAAGAAGGTGTTCAAGACCTGGCTGGCCGGCCGCGACCAGGCCTGGCGCGACCGCATCCAGATCGTCGCGATGGACGGGTTCACCGGCTTCAAGACCGCAGCCGCCGAAGAACTCCCGGCCGCGGTCGAGGCCGTGGATCCGTTCCACGCCGTGCCGCTCGCCGGCGACCAGCTCGATGTCACCCGCCAACGCGTCCAGCAGGACACCACGGGCCATCGGGGCCGGGCGGGCGACCCCCTGTTCGGGGTCAGGCTGACCCTGCACACGGGCCGGGACCTGCTCACCGACCGGCAGGCCGCCCGCCTGGAACAGGTGTTCGCCGCCGACGCCCACGCCCCGGTCCAGGTCACCTGGGCGGTCTACCAGGAGATCGTGGCCGCCTACCGCGCCGAGAACCGTGCCGAGGGCAGACGCATCATGGCCCACCTCATCGACGCGATCGCCACCAAAGTCCCGAAGGCCCTGCCCGAAGTCACCACTCTGGGCCACACCCTGAAGAAGCGGGCCGACGACATCCTGGCCTACTTCGACCACCCCGGGACCTCGAACGGGCCCAGTGAAGCCATCAACGGCAGACTCGAACACCTCCGCGGCATCGCCCTGGGATTCCGCAACCTCACCCACTACATCACCAGATCACTCCTGGAGACCGGAGGATTCAGACCCCGACTACACCCTGGATCCTGAAGAGCCAGTTTCGCCCTGGCCTGGGCGGCCTGGTCGGTGTTCTGGCGCCACACGTGTCCGCAGCCGCCGCATCGGTAGCGGCGAATCCGCACCTGAAGGATCGTGGGCCTGTGCCCCAGCGGAGTATGGGCTAGGCGCCGGACCACGGTGTCACGCGGAGTCCCCTGACATCCGCAGCGCCGGCACCACGGATCGGGTTCGGCCACCCGGCAGGCCAGTACCGCCTGCTCGCCGGTGATGTGCTGACCGGTCACCTCCAGTCCCAGCTCGTCGAGATGGGCGAATGTGGTCAGGTCGGGGGTGCTGAAGGTAGCGTGGTTCATGGAGGGCCTTGCGATTCACGAGGACGGGACCTAGACACTCCGATCCTCGCGCAGGGTCCTCCCCTCACGCACTCCGGGCCGCCATCACAGGAACCCCACAACTACACCCTGGATCCTGAAGAGCCCTGAAACCGCACCAGGAAACCATTGCCCGCATCGTCTCCGAACGCACAGACGACGGCAAACGCTGGCGATACCCCATCGTCGTCCTCACCATGCCCCGCCGCTCCGGCAAAACAGCCCTCGTCGAAACAGTCGAGGTCCAACGCGCCATCACCTACCCAGGCCACCAGATCTATTACACGGCCCAGAAATACGGCGCCGCCCACTCGGCATGGCTCCAGCTCACCAAACAAATCGAGGACTCACCAGCCCTCACCACCCACGTCACCAACCGCGTCACCACCTTTGGTGCCGCATCACTCGACCTCGCCAACGGCTCACGCATCCGCCCCTTCACCCCCAGCGTCGACGGCCTCGACGGCAAAGACGCAGACCTCGTCATCCTCGACGAAGCATTCGAATGGGACCAGACCAAAGCATCACTCCTCATGGCCTCCGTCGGGCCAACCCAGCTCAACAGGCCGAACGCCCAGCTCTGGATAGTCTCCACCGCCGGACATTCAGGGTCACTATGGTTCCGCGACTGGGTAGAGCGAGGACGCCACTCACTGACCGAACCACACCCATCCATCGCCTTCCTCGAGTGGTCCATGGACCCCACCGGAGACCCAGACGACCCCGACGAGTGGACCAAGTTCCACCCCGGCCTGACCTCCGGACTCACCGACATAGAGGCCATGCAGGCCCAACGCGCCAAACACACACGCCCCGAATGGCTACGCGGCTACTGCAACACCTGGGTAGACGCCGTCCTGGAGCCCGTCGTCTCACTCGACGATTACGACGCCTGCGAATACACCGACCCCATCCCTCCCCTCGACACCATCCACCTCGCCATTGACGTCGCCTACGACGACTCAGCCGCCACCATCGCCGCCGCCTGGACTCTCGACAACGGAACCCCATCCGTCGCCATCGTCCAACGCGGCCCAGGCACCGACTGGGTAGCACCAACCCTCACCAACCTCACCCAACGCGGCGCACCACAACCCCTCGCAGACCCCACCGGACCCACCATCACCCTCATATCAACACTCGCCACAGCAGGACTCACCCCCACCACCACCACCGCACGCGACATCGCCGGAGCAACCCAAGACCTCATCTCCATGACCAAGTCCCGCTCATGGCACCACACGCCCTCACCAGACCTGCGCGACGCCCTCGCCATCGCAGCAACACGCCGTATCGCCGGCACCCCAGCACTCGACCCCAGCCACTCACCACGCCCCATCGACGCCGCCAGAGCAGTAGCCATCGCCCTACACGCCACCATGACCGCCCACCCATCACCACTCCAGGTCTTCTGATGCACTACTACATCGACTCCTCCGACACGACACACCTACCAATCTGCCGCGACTGCGGATGGCGCGGACAACCCGAACCCAGCCGCCTCGCAGCCCTCGCCTCACTCCAACGCCACCAACACCGCACCCACCCAGGAGAATCAGGCGACGGCCTACGCGCCAACATCACCAGGACACGCCGACACCACCGAATCTGACTACGGGCACCCCGCACCATATGAGGCATGGGAGCACTCACACGCCTAGGAGAGTCACTCGGCATCCTGCGCCGATACTCTGCCCAGAACCTCGGCGGCACGCCCCTGCCCACCATCACCCCAGGGCGCACCAGCTCGCTCGTCGACGAAACCGCACTCTCCCTCGACGCGATCTACCGCGCAGTGACCATCCTGGAGACCGCAGCAGCACAACTCACCCTCGACGTCTGGCACGGAGATACCCTCACCGACCCACCCACATGGATCACGAGGCCCGACCCATGGTCCACCCCCACAACCTGGCTCAAGGAGACCGTCGGCTCCCTCGCCCTGAGAGGAAACGCCTACTGGAAGATCACCCGCGCCAGCAACGGCCAACCCGCCCAGCTCGCCGTCCTCGACCCCCTCGATGTCACCATCACCGCCACCCGAACCGGCATCCCCATCTACCACGTCGAGGGCGACACCCTCACCGGCCGCGACATCATCCAGCTCCAACTCCTGCGCCGCCCAGGACGCCGCAACCTATACGGACTCGGACCCATCCAGGCAGCCAGCGCCGGCATCCTCGGAGCCGTCACCATGCGCGACTACGCCTCCGGCTGGATGACCACCGGCACCATCCCGAACGGCATCCTCACCACCGAGCAGGAGCTCAGCGCCGACCAGGCCTCCGCCATCAAGGACCGATGGCTCTCATCCGTCAAAACCTCAGAGCCCATGGTTCTCGGCAAGGGCACCACATACGCACCACTGAGCCTCAAGCCGCAAGAGCTCCAATGGCTCGAGGCCCAACAATTCAACGTAACATCAATAGCACGCCTATTCGGTATCCCAGGTCGGCTCATGCTCGCGGCTCTCGACGGATCGTCCTCCACCTACGCCAACCTCCAGCAGGAAGACCTCTCCTTCCTCCGGTGGACCCTCATGCAGTACCTGTCCGAAATCGAGCAGGCAATTACATGGCTACTTCCGCGCGGTAACTCTGCACGGTTCAACGTCGACGGACTATTGCGCGCCGACACCCTCACCAGATATCAAGCACACCAAATCGGACTAAATGCCGGATTCCTCGACGTCGACGAAGTACGCGCCATCGAGGGCCTGCCTCCCAGGAGTACCCATGCCTGACCTCGAGACACGATCCCTCGCCATCACCCGCGCCCAGGTCGACGGCGACGAACGTACGTTCGTCGGCCGCGTCGTCCCGTGGGACACCCCAACCACCCTCCTACCAGGTCTCGACGAGCAATTCGCGCGCGGCTCCGTCCGCATCGACGACAACCAGCCACCCATGCTCTTCCGCGACCACACAACCCCCATCGGCACGATCCGCCACCTCGACGACCAGGACGACGGCCTCTACATCACAGCCCGCATCTCGGCCACCCGCGACGGAGACGACACCCTCACCCTCATCCGAGACGGCGTCCTCGACCGCCTCTCCGTCGGATTCCAGCCCATCTCCGCCGACGAGACCAGCACCACCACCGGCACCCTCATCACCCGTACCGACGTCATCCTCCGTGAGGCATCCGTCGTCCCATTCCCGGCCTACCCAACGGCCAAGATCACCGAGCACCGAAACACCACCCCGGAGGGACCCACCATGACCGACACCATCACCCGAGCCGACCTCGACAACCTCGCCACCCGAGACGACCTTGACGACATCTCCCGACGCCTCGACACCCTCGCCGCCACCATCGACGCGGTCAACACCTGGCAGGACCGCGCCTACTCCGGCGCCACCCTCGACGACATCCCCGCCGTCATCCCCCAGGGCATTGAGACCCTCATCACCAACATCAACGACGCGAACCCCATCGCCCAGCTCTTCAAGACCGCTTCCCTCCCCGACACGGGCATGGTCGTCAACTTCCTGCGCATCAAGGACACGACCATCACGACAGGCAAGCAGGCCAAGCCTGGTGACGACCTGCCCGGACCCTCCAAGGTGTCATTTGAGACCACGGCGGCACCCATCGAGGTCTACGGAGCCTGGACCGAGCTGGACCTTGCCACCATCAGCCGCTACCCCGTGCCCGAGCTCGATACGCAGTTGACCCGCATGGCCACCGACATCGGACGGCAGCGTGCACAGCGACTCGCCGACACCCTCACCCAGACCGTGACCGACCGAGCCAAGACCACCAAGCTCACCATCTCCTCGATCTCGTCGGCCGACGCATGGTCCGACGGCATCGTCGACGCCCAGCTCGCCTACCTCGACACCGGATACCCCGTCGACGGACTCCTCGTCGCACCCGACGTCTTCAAGGCCATGCGCAAATTGAAGGACGGCTCCGGCTCCTACATCATGGCCACCTACGGCACCAACCAGAACACCGTCGGAGTCATCGACGGCCTCTCCGGAATGCTCGGACCCATCCGCGTGTCCCTGTTCTGGCTGGCAGCACCCGGCACCATGGCGTTCTACTCCAAGAACGCCCTCTCCGTGCGATCTCAGCCCATCGTGCAGCTCCAGGACACCAACGTCGTCAACCTCACCGGACAGTGGTCGCTGCACCAGCTCTCGGCTATCTGCGTGGAGCAGCCCCAGCTCATCCTTCCCGTCGTCGCAACGGCCTGACCATGACCGCAGTCGCCGCCCTCGCCGTCCATCTCGGCCTCGACCCGACCGGCATAGACCAAGCATCGGCCGAGGAGGTCTGCCAGGCCGCAGACCTCCTCGTGAGAGGGAAACTCGGCGATGGCTACGACACGTGCCCACAAGTCATCCTCGACCAGGCAGGAGTGATCGTCGCCGCCGAACTGTGGCGGCGACGTGACGCCCCCGGAGGAGTCGTCAACGCCTGGGGAGACACGACCGTACCCATCAGGCTCGCCCGAGACCCACTCACCCCAGCCCTACCCATCCTCGCCCCATGGGCAACCCCCGGAATCGCATGATGACCACACCACTCGCCGCCGACCGCGCCGCCCTCGTCGACGCCCTCACCGCCACCCTCACCGGCTGGCAGATCACTCCTGCCGAAGTCGAGCAGCCACGACCCCCACTGGCCACCATCGCACCCGGAGACCCCTGGGTCCGCTCCACAGACACCGACCTCACCTGGCTCGAGGACCTCGTCACGTGGAGAGTCCGACTCATCGTCACCCCAGGACCAGCACTCGCGGTCCTCGACCGACTCATTCACGCCGTCGACCTCATCCGCGCCTCCACCATCGCCCACACCTGGACCATCGGCGACATCACCTCACCAATGACCCTCGTCGTATCCGACTCCCTCGCCCTCCCATCCACATCCCTCACCCTCACCAGACCCATCCCTAGGAGCTGACATGGCAACCACCGCCCCCTCGACCGCACTCACCGGCAAGACCCTGTCCTTCAAGATCGGTGCCACCGAGTACATGCAGGACGTATTGAAGTGGGAGCTCAAGCCCGACAAGCAGGACAAGTCCGACCTCACGTTCGCCGAGGTCGCCGGAGGGAGCACCGCATCCTGGACCCTCAACGTCACAGCCCTGGCATCGACCGCCGCCGCGAGCTTCTGGTCATTCTGTTGGGACAACGCGGGCAAGACGGTCGCCGTGACCCTCGCACCGTGGGGCAACACCACCCCCTCGGCAGACCAGCCCACCTTCACCGGACAGTGCACGATCACCCTGCCCCCGAGCCTGTCGGACGAAGCCAACTCCGGTAAGCGCGCAACCTTCGACATCGACCTCGACGTCGACTCCATCACCAAGAAGACCTCCGCCGCATGATCGCAGACCTCGACCTCGACACCAACGGCGTCCGACTCACAGTCACCGGCCTCAGCCGCACCATCAAGCGACTCGAGAAGGCCGGGGCCGCCGCCCAGGACATGCGCGACCTCATGCACGAGGTCGGCACCATCGTCCTCGCCGCAGCCCAACCCAGAGCACCCCGCCGGTCAGGGCGCCTCGCGCGCACCGGCCGCGCCGGACACGGCAAGACCAAGGCCGTCGTCCGCTACGGCGGCGCCAGAGCCCCCTACGCCGGTGTCATCCACTACGGCTGGCCAGACCATCACATCCGGGGCCGCCACTGGGTAGACGCCGCCCTCGCCGCCACCAGACCCCAGCAGCTCGCCACCCTCGAACGCGGCATCACCCGCATCCTCAAACAAGCCGACCTCATCTAGGACACCTCATGACCTTCACCGACACCCTCACGAACGGAGAAATCTCCGCCATCTGCCGCGCCACCGGAATCACCACACCCGAAACAGACCCGATCCAATTCGGCATCGGAGTCGTATGGGCAGCAGCCCGCCGACTCGGCCACCCCATCACCATCGGCGACGCCTCGGCTCTCACAAACGCCGAAACCGAGGCCATCCTGTCGGCAGCCGACAAGCTCCCAGCAGCAGCCGGACTCACCGCCCGCTCCGCAGAACTCGAAGCACTCCTGGCATCCATCCAGGGCACTCCGAGCGCCGCGCCGGACCCCCAACCGTCGACGCCCGCAACGAGCGGGCCGCAGTCCTCGCCCTCCGAGCCGGAATCCACCCAGCCGACTACGACCTCCTGACCGTAGCCGAGACAAACGCCCTCATCACCCTCCTCAACCAGGAGTAACGACCCATGGCTAAGCAGACCATCAACGTCGCCGTCCTCGCAGACACGCGACAATTCAGCCGCGCCATGGCATCACTCGGCAAGGAGACCGGACTCACACGACTCACAGCAGGAGCACGCACTCTCGGGTCAGCCCTGGCAACTGCCGTCAAGACCGGTGCGGCCGTCGGAGGAGCCGCCGTCATCACACTCGGCAAGCAGGCCATCGACGCCGCCGGCGACCTCGAACAGTCCTCCGGCGCCATCGAGACCGTGTTCGGACGCCACGCAGGACAGATGCAGGCATGGGCAGCACAGGCCCACACAGCCGTCGGCCTCACCGCCAACGAGTTCAACGAGCTAGGCACCCTCATCGGCACCCAGCTCAAGAACGGCGGCACCGCAATCGACCAGCTCGCCCCCAAAACCAACAACCTCATCCGGCTCGGCGCCGACCTATCCTCCATGTACGGAGGCACGACCCGCGAGGCCGTCGAAGCTCTCTCCTCTGCGCTCAAGGGCGAACGCGACCCCATCGAGCGATACGGAGTCACACTCAACCAGACCGCCATCGACGCCCAGGCTGCCGCTATGGGATTCCACAAGGTCGGAGGCAGCTACGCCGCCACAGCTCAGCAGGCCGCGACCCTCGCCCTCATCACCAAACAAACCAAGGATGCACACGGAAACTTCGCGCGCGAAACCGACACCCTCCAACACAAGCAACAAGTCCTCAAGGCATCCCTCGGCGACGTCGCCGCCCAACTCGGGACACGCCTCCTGCCAGCAGCCACCGCCGTCACCGGATGGATAGGAGACCGCATCCCTGCCGCGACCCGCCTCGCCTCCACAGCCATCGACAAGATCGGGCCAGCAGCCAGAACAGCAGCCGACGCCATTCGCGTCGTCATCGCCGGATTCTCCGGCCGCGTCCCCTCCATCGACCTCGGACCATGGACCTCAGTCCTCGCCACCACAGGCCAAGGCATCCGCGCAGCATGGGACACCATCACCGCCGCCATGACCAAGGTCGGCCCCACCCTCACCACCATCGGGTCAACCGCGACGAACACCCTCACCACCATCCAAGGTGCCCTCTCCGGCACGATCATCCCGTCCCTCACGACCGCCGCAGGATGGATCGACCGTCACAGGGTGCTCGTCATCACCCTCACCTCACCGGTCCTCACCCTCATCACGGCCGCCAAGACCTACCAGGTCACCATGACAGCCGTTCATGCCGCCCAGGCCGCATGGAACACCGTGACCGGCGTCGCAAAGACTCTCCAGGCCGCCTACGCATTCGGCACCTATGGACAGATCACCGCCAATCAGGGACTACTAGCCACACAGGCCAGCCTCCTCGGCGTCATGCGACAGTGGATCATCTCCCTCGGCCGCGCCGTCGTCGCCGGTGCCAGAGTCGTCGCCTCCGTCGTCGCCCAGGCCGCCGTATGGACAGCCCAGAAGGCCGCGATGCTCGGTCATCTCGTCGTGCAGGGCGCGGTCCGAGCTGGACAACTCGCGATGGCCGCCGCGCAATGGGCGCTCAACGCAGCCATGGCAGCCAACCCCATTGTTCTGGCCACCATCGCTCTTGCCGCACTCGCCGCCGCCCTCATCTACGCCTACCGCCACTCGGCCGCATTCCGCGCAGCCGTCGCAGCCGCATTCACAGCCGTATCAGCCGTGGCCCACACCATGGGCGCCGCTATCACCGGAGCCCTCCACGCCATCGGCTCCGGCCTCACCGCCGCCGCAGCAGCCGTCACCCGATGGGCCACCGGCATCGCCTCACAGTTCGCCGCCGCCTGGACCAAGGCACGCACCGCCACCACCACCGGCGTCCTCACCGTCACACGATTCATCAGCTCGCTACCAGCCCGAGCAGTCGCAGCCATGGCATCACTCGGCTCACGCCTATGGTCGACCATCACCGGAGCATGGTCCAGGGGCACGTCGGCCACAACCTCCGGCATGGCCCGCATCTCCTCCCTCATCAGATCCCTGCCAGGACGTGTCGTCGCCGCAGCCGCAGGCATCGCAGGGTCCGTCCGATCCATCGGCCTCAACATCATCTCCGGGATCGTCGGCGGCATCACCTCAGCCGCCGGGACCCTCGTCTCAGCCGCACGCGGCGCCGTGTCCTCTGCCATCACCGCCGCAAAGAACCTCCTCGGCATCCACTCCCCATCCCGAGTCTTCCGCGACATCGGCCGATACACAGTCGACGGCATGGTCATCGGACTCTCCGACCGAACCCACGCGCTCACCACCCAAGCAACCCAGCTCGCGCGCACCGTCGCCGACAACGCCACCCCAGACCCCATCGACATCACCACCGTCACCCGCCAGCAGCAGGCATCCACCCAAGCCCAACCCATCACCATCAACATCCAGACCCTCAACTGGGACCGCCGAGTCCAGGACCAGCTCATCGCCGCACTCCGAGACGCCCACCGGCGCGGACTCAAGGTCGCATGATGAGCACCCCCACCCCCATCCGCCTCGACGCCTGGATACAGCCACCCCAGGGCAACGCCTTCCGCCTCGACCTATCGCCCCTCGATAGCGCCGCCCTATGGAATGAACGCACGTTCATCCTCGACGTATCGCGGCTCGACCAGGACGTGCTCTCAGGTCCGCGCCCGGACCGGCAGTGGTGCGACATCACCGCGCAAGCCACTGCCATCAGGACCACCGGCGGTATGCGCGACGACGGGATCACCCACGGAGCCGATCCAGGCAGCCTCACAGCGACCCTGAGCGACGAGCCACAGCTCATCGCCCTGGGACTCATCACCGGCACCCCAATCCGTCTCGCCAGCGGCTCCACCATCCTGTGGTGCGGATGGGTCGACGACGTCACCACGACCTACACCTACGACGGGCACTCCACCACCACCGTCACGGCATCCGACATCGCCGGAGTCATGTCAGGCAGCACCCGCTACGGCGCCACCTCCATCGAGCAGTCCGGAGCCGACCTCTATCGGCAGGCTGGGCGATGGGACACCCTCATACACCAGTCGGCGCCGCGGCCCGTGAAGGTCGAATGGCGCGGCACACGCAACCCAGCCATCTCGCCCAATCCGATCGCCGCCACCACCGATCACGAGACCGACCTCACCTCATGGCTCACCATGTGCTCGACCGCCGGCGGTTTCCTGTGGTCGCCGATAGGTCAGGCAGCCGACGGGTCAGCGCTCGTCCGCGCCCAATGGGCAGGCACCGTAGCCAACCTCCACACGATCTCCGACGAACCAGGCTCCCTGTCCTACCTCGACATCGACGTCTCCAGCTCGTCCTCAGAGGTCGTTACCGTCCTCGAGACGCACAATCATTGGTCAGACCAGACCGTCGACAGTTCGACAGGGTCAGTGACCTACGACTACCACGACACCCAGGCCACCTATAGCGACGAGGCATCAGCCGCGACGTGGGGGACCCGCCGCCAGTCCGTCGACATTTCCGTGAGCCTGTACGGCGGCGACCCGAGACCCGCGATGGCAGGCGCCATCATGACGGGCACCCAGATCGCCACCGCCAGTGTCCGCACCGTCCGTATGCGCGGAACCGACACCATCGGGATGACCCCACTCGACGCCATCGACGTCACCGCACGGGGCCAGACCTGGGCCTGCCTCATCGCGCAGATCACCCACGACATCACCCCGACCACCTGGACCACCACCCTCACACTCGCTAGGAGATGACATGGCATCCACCCACAAGACCTTCACACGGGGCGAGGTGTTGACCTCGGACGACGTGAACAATGCGCTCAACCCCACGACCGCAGACCACATCCCCTACGCCATCGCCACCGGAACCGTCACCGTCACCATCAGTGCGTCAGGAACCTCAGGGACAGGCTCTATCACGTTCCCGTCCGGCCGCTTCACGAGCGCGCCAACGGTCATCATCCAGCCTGCCGACACCGGCTCAGGAGCCAACGCCTGGCAGTGGTTCAGCCAGGCGATCACAGCCAGTGGAGCGACAGCAGTCGTCAACTTGACCCCAGGCACGTCCGGATTATCGTCATCGACCTCACACAGCGCCTTCTGGGTCGCGATCCAGATGAGCGCCTGACATGCTCGTACCCCTCCCGCCCGCCGACCAATGGGATGACGTCCTCATCGCCCTCGGCACGCTCCTCTCAGCCATAGCAGCACTCATCGGCGCGCTGTGGTCAGGATGGCGCACCCGAGCCGAGGTCCGACAGATGCACGACCGTCTCAACACTGAGACCACACCCGACCACGGCTCCAGCCTCCGAGACGCCATCGACCGCATCGAGCGCACACAACGCGGCATGGCCCGTGACGTCGGCCGCCTCGCCGACGCAGACGAGCACATCCGCTCCGACGCATCTCGTGAGCACGCCGAGCTACACCACCGCATCGACAGACTCGAGGACCACAAATGACCCGCGCACCCTGGTACCCACCAGCCGACCACACCACCCAGAACTACCTAGACGTATACCCAGGGGCGACACAGTCAACGATCAACACGCTCGTGCTCCACACGACCGAGGGACGCGGATGGACCGACTACGGTTCCGGCTCCATGTGCCCCACCCTCACCCTCAACTGCACCTCCGGACGCCCCCAATGGCGCCAGCATCTCCCGCTTCCACACTCAGCACGCGCCCTCCGCCAGCCCACGAGCGGACCGATCACCAACCGGCTCAACGTCGTCCAGGTAGAGCTAGTCGGCACCGGAGGATGGGCAACCGCAGCCAACCCCCACCGGCCGTACACCATCGACAGCCCCCACACCGACTGGACTGACCCCGACCAGGTCATGGTCGATGCCCTCGCCGACTTCCTCCGATGGCTCCACGATGAGTGGCCCGTCCCCCTCGTCGCTCCGTACCCGTTCGGCGACTGGACCGGCAACTACACGCACCGTATGACAACAGCCGAGTGGCAGGCATTCCATGGCATATGCGGTCACGGGCACGTCCCCGGACAGGACCACACCGACCCAGGCTCCCTTCCCATCGCCCGGATCATCGCCGCCGCCACAGGCACCAAACCAACCACCACCACACCGACGGAGACCACAGTCTCCACCACCACCCAGGAGGACACCATGCACGGCTGTTACTACCGCGACGGCAAGACCGTCATCTACCTCATCTTCGACGCGGCATCCGGTTGGTGGCACGAGTTTGGTCACGGCAAGGGTGGGGGCCCAATGTCCGCGTCCTATGTAAATCCGATTGCCTCCGGATGGGGAACCGGATCATGGCCCGAGATCACCCCATCCCACGCCAGCGTCATCAAGGCCAGCCTCGACCGAGTAAGGACGAACCGATGACCGAGACCCAGCGCAAGGCCATCTACGCCGCGGCGTCCGCGATCCTGACAGCCCTCGGCGCCCTCGGCGTCATCGACGGCGCCCAGACCGACCAGCTCCTGTCCATCGCATCGGGTGCCCTGACGATCGCCATGGCCGTCGTGCCCCTCATCGCACACCACCACACCGTCACCACCCCTCCGGCAGCCATCGTCGACGAGACGACCACCACCGAGCAGGCCAGGCCACAAGCAGCCGACCCAGCACCAGCCATCATCGACGACTACAGACCCCAGCACGCCGACGCATGAGCTAGGCCGCAGCCTCCATCGCCCGCCGTAGCGTGAGATCACTCGTCGCCACATAGCGCTGTGTCGTCGAGACTGACGCATGACCGAGGAGATGCTGGACGGCTATCAGGTCATGCGTGGCGTCATGGGCGCGGCTGGCGAACCGGTGCCGGAGCGTGTGGAGAGTCCACACGCCCGGCATCACCCTGGTAGCCAGACGCCCTACATACTCCGGTGACAGATGTCCGTCGACAGCACCAGGCAGCGCCCACCCGCCACCAGCCATGCACGCCCGCCGCAGATCACGGGCCAGCATGTCCGGCAGCGGCACCACACGGACCCGCTGGCCCTTGCCGCGCACCCGCAACGACCACCCGTACAGGTCAGGCTCGATATCATCCAGCCGTATCCGGGCGATCTCACCACGCCGTAGCCCTACCTCGGCCGCACACCTCAGGATGAGTCGCGTTCTCTCATCAGCCATCCTGACTGCGGTCTGCATCACGTCATCCGGGGCAGGACGCGGTCTCGGCTCGGTCGCGCGCACGCGGGGGAGAGCTGCCGCTGGAGACTCGGCAATGAGTCCGACCTCTACCGCCCACCCCCACCACGACCGCAACGACGCATACACCGACCGTCGCGTCTCACGCTGCCATGACTGGCGACCCACCCACGACACGACGTCATCCGCCGTCACAGACCACGGCTCGCCACCCAGGGCACGAGCAGCCCGACGCACATGGTCAGTCCGCGTCCGGATCGTCGCCTCAGACATCCCACGGGCCCTCATCGCATCCTGCCACCGTGGGACAGCAGATGCCCACGCACTCGGGATCGGCATAGCCCTAGGGTCAGCGTCATCGATCATGCCGCGAGCTTCGTACCAGATGACCGCCGATAGGTAGTCCAACTCTCAACTACCGGTCGAGACCCCCACCGAGACCCCCAAACAGAAGGTTGGGGGTTCGAATCCCTCCGGGCGCGCAAGAGATCACGACCCCGCCTCGGCGGGGTCGTTCCGTGTCCAGACCCCGCCTCGGCGGGGTCGTTCTGTGTTCGGCCCGCGCTCCCACGAGGTCTTCCGTGTTCCCGGACCCGTGCCGGGCGTCATCGTGAGAGCATCGGGTCGTGACCGCAGTGTGGGCCCATCGCGGGGCGAGCAGCAGACTTCCCGAGAACACCGTGCCGGCCTTCCTCGCGGCCATGGTCGTGGGGGCCGAGGGGATCGAGATGGACGTCCAGCTCACCAGCGACGGACATGTCGTCGTCTGTCATGACGAGACCATCGACCGCACGAGCGACGGGACGGGGAGCATCGCCGACCTCACCCTCGAGCAGCTGCGCGCCCGGTCCTTCGCGCGGAGTCGGCCCGGGTGGGGATTCGCGGCGATTCCCGAGCTCGACGACGTCCTGGCCCTCGTGGCCCACGGCCGGGCCACCCTCAACATCGAGCTCAAGAACTCCGTCATCCGGTACGAGGGGCTCGAGGAGCGGGTCGTCGAGGCGGTGCGGCGTCATCGCATGACGAACCGCGTCGTCCTGTCGAGCTTCAACCACCGGAGCCTGCGTCGGCTCGCTGAGCTGGCCCCGGACATTCGGCGCGCCATGCTCTACTCGGACGATCTGGCCGACCCGTGGGACTACGCGATCTCCCTGGGAGTCCAGGCGGTGCACCCCCAGGTCGGTCTGGTGCTGGGTCGCGACGAGATCCCCACCTTCCATGCCGCGGGACTGGGGGTGCGGGTGTGGACCGTCGACGACCCCGATCTGGCCCGGGCGGCCCGTGATGCGGGAGCCGACGCGGTCATCACCAACGATCCGGCCGCGATCCGGGTGGCCCTGGCCAGCTGAGCTCAGCTGCCCGGTGTCAGGAAATCCCCGTGAGCGCAACTTTCCTCCCCTGGAGGGGAACTTCTCCTCGCTCAGGGTGATTTCCTGACACGGTCGGTCGGGCCCGGCCCTCCTGGGCCCGGGCCTCGTGGGCCCCGGCAACCCGGCTCCCCTCACGCGGGCAGCCGACGCCCCCAGAAGTCGAGAATCGCCTCGAACCGCTGCCGCCGATGCCACGGCGACCCCGACCGGCTCAGCTCGTGGTTCTCGCCCGGGAAGACGAGCAGCTCCGCGTCGACCCCGGCCATGGTGAGCCGGGCGTGGTACTCCAGACCTTGTCCCAGCGGGCACCGCAGGTCCTGCTCGGAGTGGATGACGAGGGTCGGGGTGGTCACCTGCTCGGCCAGGCGCATCGGCGACTGCCGGTCCATCTCCTCGCGGGTCGCCCCGTTGTACTGCGGGGCGAAGAACCAGCCGATGTCGGAGGACCCGATGAACGCCGCCGGGTCGAGGTAGCCGCGCTCGACGATGGCCCCGGCCCATCGATGGTCGTGGGCGATGATCCAGGCGGTGAGGTATCCCCCGTAGGACCCACCCATGACGCCGACCCGCGCCCCGTCCAGATCCGGGTCGGCGGCGACGACCCCGTCGAGGAACCCCAGGACGTCGTCGGCGTCGATCTGCCCGAACCGCCCCACGAGGGCCCGCCCGAAGGCTCGCCCGTACCCCGAGGATCCGCGCGGATTGCAGGCGACGACGGCATACCCGGCCTCCACGTAGACCTGGAACTCGTCGAAGAAGGACCCGGTGACATGCGCGTAGGGCCCGCCGTGGATGACGAGGAGCACCGGGTGCGGCCCGGACGCCGCCGGCTTGACCACCCATCCCTCGACCGGCTGGCCGTCGACGTCGACCTCGTGGAGCACCGGCTCGACGACGCGCGTCACCTGGCGCAGATCGGCACCGAAATCACTGAGCACGGTGAGCCGTCCGCCGTGCACGAGGGCGACCTCACCCGGGGAGCTCGGCGAGACCACGGTGACGACGACGCCGTCCGAACCCGGCACCGCGGCCACCGCCTGGACGACGACGTCGGCGTCCAGCAGCACCCGGTCCCCGCCGGCGGTGAACTCGTGCACCCGCGTCGCCCCGCGCCGTTCCTCGACCGTGACGACCCCGTCCCCGCGCCGCGTGAGCGCGGCGTGGAACACGTCGTCGTCGGCCGACAGCGGGACGAAGCGACCCTCCTCGAGCAGCCCGATCCTCGGGTGCGAACCGACGAACTCCAGCCCGCTGGCACCCAGATCGGAGCGCGCGACGAAGATCCGTTGCCCGCGGGCGCCGGGCTCCTCTCCCTGCTGTCCGACGATGCAGGGCTCGCTCCAGTCGTGGATCTGCCCGTCCTCCTCGGGCAGCTCCTCCTGCTCCCCGGTCTCGACATCGAGGCAGACGAGCTCGGCACCCAGGTGGGTGGCCCCGGCCCGTGAGACCGCGGCGACCAGACCCGAGTCGTCGGCGGTGAACACCGGCACCTGCCAGTCGTCCCCGTCCTCGGTGAGACGCCGGATCGGTGCCAGGCCCGGGACGGGCTCGGCGGCGTGGTCACGGACCCAGCGTCCCACTAGGGGGACGGCCGGCTCGTCCTGCGGATCGGGGACCTCGACGAGGTGGATCTGCGACGGTCGGTCGAGGAACCATCCGGCGCCCAGGCCGTTGTGGCGCAGCTGCAGCCCACGCAGCGACCGGGCGTCCTCGCGCTCGGCCGGCACCCCGTCGAGGGTGCCGTAGCGACCGGCCTGCGGCACCCTCGCCACCACCGCGATCGTCCGCGAGTCGTGCGACCAGGAGAACCCGTCGACCCCCAGCGGCAGGTCGGTGAGGACCCACGGTTCCCCGCCGGTCGCCTCGACGAGGGCGAGCTGGGCACTGCCCCCGGGTTGACGCCGCAGGAACGCCACGAGGGTGCCGTCCGGACTCACCTGCGGGGCCAGATCGCAGTACCCGCGGGTCATCCGGCGTGCCCCCGACCCGTCGAGGGCCACGGTCCACAGCTGGCCGACCTGGTCGTCGGCGACGAAGCTGGGGCGGGTGACGCTCACCACCGCCCAGGCGCCGTCCGGATGGACCGATGGGGCGCTGAGGGTGGGCAGCAGGCTGAGGTGTTCGGGTTTCATGGCCTCGACCCTAGTGACCCCCCTCGCCGCCCCGGAATTCCGCCTTCCCGCTGTGTGGATCGCCGTGTCACCTCGCTGTGACATGGCCCCTCTACGATGCCGCCATGACGCTCATCACCGCCGTCCTGCACGAGACGAGTTGCCCCATGGGTCTGCTCGGCCGGGTGTGGCAGGAGGTCGGCGTCCGGGTACGCACCGTCGACGCCTGGGTCGACCCGCTGCCGGCGGACCCCGGCGACGCCCTCGTCGTCATGGGCGGGACGATGGGCGCCTGTGACGACGCCGACGCCCCGTGGTTGGCGCCGACCCGTGAGCTCATCGCGACCTCGGTGCACGCGGGGGTGCCCTTCCTCGGCGTCTGCCTGGGGCACCAGCTGGCGACGGTCGCGCTGGGCGGGTCGATCCGGCGGTCGGACCATCTCACCCTGGGCCTCACGCCGATGTCGCTCACCGACGCCGGCCGGGACGACGCGCTGCTCGCCCCGCTCGGGGCCGCCAGCACCATCCACTACAACAACGACGTCGCGGCCACGCTCCCCGAGGGCGCCGTCCTCCTCGCCGAGGACCCGACGGGTCAGGTCGAGGCGGTCCGGTTCGCCGACCGCGCCTGGGGGGTGCAGTTCCACCCCGAGTGCACCGCGGAGATCTTCGATGCCTGGACCGTTGGGCACGGCGTCGACGGCTGGGACCAGCGTCTGGGCTGGCAGGACGCCGTCCGCCGCGCCGAGCAGGTGCGTGCGGCCGACCCGCTGCCCTGGGCGCGCGGATTCGCCCTGGCCTTCCTCGACCAGCTCGCCTGAGCCGGGTGACCGGCCTCAGATCTCGACGACCTCCCCCATGACGACCGACCGCGTCTTGGGGGTGCGGAAGACCTTGACCCGGTCGGCCTGGTTGCGGCTCAGGGCGATGTAGACCGCCTTGCGCCAGGGCGACATCCGGTTGCGGGAGGCGGGGGAGTCGGGGTCGGCGGGATCACCGCGTTTGACTTCGGCCACCGACATGAAATACACCGCCTGGGCCATGTCGACCTGGAGCTCGGGGATCTTGTCGCAGGCCAGGGCGAGAGCCTTGGGGACGTCCTGGGAGTCGGTGAACCCCACGTGGCACTCGACATAGGCGATGCCGTCGTCGGGGTTGCCCAGGTCGGTCACCTGGACCCGGTCCTTGTGGCGGATGTGCGGGACGTCCTCGTCGACGATGGAGACGATGACGTTGCGCTCATGGAGGACGTGGTTGAAGCGCAGGTTGTTGCGCAGGGCCAGCGGCGTCGTCACCCGGTCGGGGTGCGGGTATATGGCCAGCCCGGGCACCCGGCGCGGATTCTCCCGGGCGACCCAGTCGAGGAAGTCCTCGAGCGGTCCCTCGGCGGCGGCACGCTCCCGGAAGACCATCTCGGTGCCCTTGCGCCAGGTCGTCATGATGGTGATGGCGCCGGCCCCGATGACGAGCGGGATCCAGCCTCCCGAGACGATCTTGAGCAGGTTGGCGGTGAAGATGACGAGCTCCAGTCCGCCGATGACGACGCCGATGAGGACGACCGCCCAGGTCGGCCAGCGCCAGGCGTCGTGGGCCAGGACGAGGAAGAGGGTCGTCGTGAGGAGGAGGGTCCCGGTGACCGCCAGGCCGTAGGCCGTCGCCAGATGGGCCGAGGACTGGAAGATCGCGATGAGGATGAGCACCCCGCTGAAGAGGATCCAGTTGACCTCGGGGATGTAGATCTGGCCGCCCTCCTGCTTCGACGTGTGTCGGATCGACAACCTGGGCATGAGGCCCAGGCGGGAGGCCTGGTGGCTCATCGAGAAGGTGCCCGAGATGACGGCCTGGGAGGCGATGATCGTCGCCAGGGTGGCCACGGCGACCAGTGGGATCGTCGCCCAGGAGGGGGCCATCCGGAAGAACGGGTTGTCGACCCAGTCGGGGTGGATGAGCAGCATCGCCCCCTGCCCCAGGTAGTTGAGGACGAGGGAGGGGCCGACGAGCCCGAACCAGGCGATCCGGATGGGACGGGCCCCGACGTGGCCCATGTCGGCGTAGAGGGCCTCGGCGCCGGTGATGGTGAGGACGACGGCGCCCATGGCCACGAAGGCCATCCACGGCCGGTCGAGGGCGAAGAGCACGGCCCAGTGCGGCGACAGCGCCGCCAGGATGACCGGATGACGGATGATCCACGGCAGGCCGAGGGCCGCCAGGGCCAGGAACCACGCCGTCATGACCGGGCCGAAGGCCTTGCCGATGATCCCGGTGCCGTTGCGTTGGATGGCGAAGAGGACGGTGAGGATGACGACGGAGGCCGGCAGGACGGCCTCGGCCAGGGTCGGGTCGATGACGGCCAGGCCCTCGATGGCGCTCATGACGGAGATGGCCGGGGTGATCATCGAGTCGCCGTAGAAGAGCGAGGCGCCGACGATGCCCAGGGTGAGGGCGACCGCCGTGGTGCGGGCGCGGTTCTCGAGCAGACGCCGTACCAGCGCCATGAGCGCCAGGATGCCGCCCTCGCCGGCGTTGTCGGCCCGCATGACGAGGACGAGGTACTTGATGCAGACGATGAGGACGAGGGTCCACACGATCATCGAGACGATGCCCAGGACGTCGGCATGGGTCGGCGTCACGGCGTGGTGCTCGATGGCGAAGACCGTCTGCATCGAGTACAGCGGGGAGGTGCCGATGTCGCCGAAGACGATGCCCAGGGCGGCCAGGACGAGTCCGGCCACCTTGCCCTTCCCCGGTTCCGGGGTGGGGGCGGGGACGGTGCCCGTGGCCGGGGTGTCGGCCCGGCAGGGTGTCGAGGACCCGTCGGGGGATCCGCCGGCGTCGGGTCGGGGTTCCTCGGGTGTGTCGTGCGCAGCAGCGCAGTCGTCAGTCACTGCATCAGTATGGGCCGCCGGCCTGCCGCGCCCAAGTCGGGTCGGTGACGTGATCGCGGCGCGCCGGTCAGTCCCGGGTGAGGATGATGACCGAGTACGGCGGCAGCACGAGCTGGGCGCTGGCCGGGTGCCCGTCGTAGTCGTCCTCGACGGCGGTGACCGAACCCGGCACCTCGACCCCGTCGAAGAGCTCGGAGTACACCTTGGCGTCACTGTCGAGACGGACGGTCCACGTGCCCGCTGCGGGCATCCCCACCGTGTACTCACCCCAGGTGCGCGCGTCGAGGTTGACCGCCACGACGACGTCGTCCCCCGGGCCGCCGTCGAGCCAGCGGTGGAAGGCGTAGACGTGGTTGTCCGGGTGCAGGTGGAGGGTCTGGACGTGCTGGCCGGTGAGGCCCGCCGAGACGCCGTCGCGGTCGAGGCGCAGCCCGATGAGGTCGCGGTAGAGGGCGTTGATCCCGGTGAACTCGCGGATCTGGTCCCAGTGCAACGGCACCGTGTCGCGGAACCACTCGCCCTCGAGGAACTCCTGGCCCTGGAAGAGCATCGGCACCCCGGGGGCGGTGAGGGCCAGGGCGGCGCCGAGGGTCGAGCGTTTCTGCGCGAAGTAGCCGGTGGGGTCGTCCGGATCGATCTCCTGGGGCACGCGGGCCGAACCGTTGGCCACCTCGTCGTGGGACTCGGTGTAGATGACGCGGCTGAAGGCGTCGCCGTAGCTGAACTCCACGGCGTCGCGCACGGCCGCCATGTCCCGGGCGGCGTCGTCGGGGGTGATGACGGCGGCCCGGACGGGGTGGACGAAGTGGTTGTCCCACTGGGCGTGGAAGGCGGCACCGGCGTCCGAGGTCGACACGACGAGGGCCTCCCCGTGGAGATCCTCGGCGATGGTGACGGCCCGCGGGTGGCGCGACCGCACCTCCGTGTTGATCCACCGGGTGAGGGACCACCCCTCCGGGATGTTCATGACGGTGGCGTCGACCGAGCGCATGTACGGGGTCATGTCGTAGCGCAGACCGTCGGCGTGGAACTCCTCGAGCCACATGAGGGCGTTGTCGCGGATGAACTCGCGCACCTCACCGCGCCCGTAGTCGGGGCGGGTGTCGCCCCACGGCGTCGAGGAGCGCCAGTCGTTGTAGAAGTAGATGCCGCCCTTGTCGTTCTCGGCCCACCCGTCGAACTGCCACAGGTCGAGGTCGGAGGGACCGAAGTGGTTGTAGACGACGTCGATGACGACGGCCAGGCCCCGGGCGTGGGCGGCGCGGATGACCTCGCGCAGCGCGTCGGGGCCGCCGTAGGCGCTCTCGACCGCGAAGAGGTGGCTGGGGTTGTAACCCCAGGAGTAGTCGCCGGCGAACTCCATGAGCGGCATGAGCTCGATGACGTTGACCCCGAGGGAGGCCAGGTAGCCCAGCCGCTCCTCGAGGTTCTCCAGGGTGGCCGGGTGGCCGTCGTCGGGGCTGGGGTCGAAGAAGGTCCCGACGTGGGCCTCGTAGATGACCATCCGATTGAGGTCGGGGGCGGTGAACGAGTCACCGCGCCAGTCGAAGGCCGACGGGTCGGTGATGACGCCGTTGCCGACCGAGCTCGTCACGTCGCGGGCGTAGGGGTCGATCCGGCTCAGCGTGAGGTCGCCGTTGGTGAGGACGAAGCGGTACTCGTCGCCGACCCGGGCGCCCCGGCTCCCGTCCCCGTGGCTCCCGTCCTGTCGGACCTCGCCGTACCAGTAGCCGTTGCCCTCCGACTCCAGGGGGTGTGACGGCGTCGGGCGTGGGTCGGCCTCGTCGGGCAGGGCCGACCAGTCGTCGAAGGTGCCGGTCACGGCGACCGAGTCGGCGTGTGGGGCCCACACCCGGAAGGCGACGCCGTCGGGCAGGACGATGGCTCCCATGCCGGTGGCGTGGGAGGTGGTGGTCGAGGACATGGCGCTCCTGGGGACTGGGTGAGTGGGGACTGGGTGAATGGGGGCCGGGTGAGTGGGGTTGGGGCGGGGCCGGATGCTGCCCCGGTGCGATCGTCATCCTAGGAGGATTCGGTGTCGCTCGACCGGCAGACGCGACGACATGATGATATGGGACGCCGTCTCGCAGGCTGGTTAGGCTGGGATCATGTTCGACATCTGGGAGCACCTGCCCGCCATCGACCATACCGAGCTGCTGGGGGAGCCGGTGCGTCGGCTCATCGGCCTGCTGCCCGACGCGGAGGTCTTCGTCATCGACCCGGCGCTGTCGGACACCGAGGCCCTGTGCGCCGCCGCGGGGGAGGGACCGCAGACCTGCGGCAACTGCGTCATCGTCCGCGGACGACGAGGAGACATCGAGCGGACCGTGGCCTGCCTGGCCCTGGCGACGACCAGGGTCGACGTCAACAGGCTCGTCCGCAGGAGGCTCGACGTGCGCAAGGCCTCCTTCGCCCCCATGGACGACGCCGTCGCCGAGTCCGGCATGGAGTACGGGGCCATCACCCCGGTCGGTCTGCCCGAGGACTGGCCCATCTGGATCGACCCGCGGGTCGCCGCCGCCGACCGGGTGTGCATCGGGGCCGGGACGCGCTCGGCCAAGCTCCTCGTCACCGGGGCCGACCTGCTGGCCCTGCCGAACACCGAGGTCGTCGACGGGCTCGCCAGCTGAGCCGTCCGCCCTGTGCGGGTGGGCAGGCCGGCCCGCGACGGACTATCGTGACCGTGACCATCAGGGTTTCCCTGCGCGACGACGCGCCACCGGTGGCGGCGTCGCGCCGCCGGTGGCGTCCAGCGGGCACGGCCCCTGCTGACCCATCAGGAAGGGAACACATGTCCAACGACTTCGGGTGCGACGTCGCGGCTCAGGTGCGGGCGGAGTCCGGGCGACCGGTCGACTCGTCCACGACCATGGAGGTGTGGCAGGGCCTGTCCCGCGCGGTCGTCAGCCGCGTCGCCACCGACTGGAACAGGACCACCCGCCAGTACCGGGCCGGGCGGATGGAGCACTACTTCTCGGCCGAGTTCCTCATGGGCCGGGCGCTCCTCAACAACCTGTCCAACCTCGGCATGGTCGAGCAGGCCCGTTCGGCGCTGGCCGCGCACGGGATCAACCTGTCCGACGTCCTCGACCAGGAGCCCGACGCCGCCCTGGGCAACGGTGGCCTGGGCCGACTGGCGGCCTGTTTCCTCGATTCCTGCGCCACCCTCGACCTGCCGGTCGACGGCTACGGCATCCTCTACCGCTACGGCCTGTTCCGCCAGAGCTTCTCCGACGGCTTCCAGGTCGAGGAGCCCGACTCCTGGATGGAGGACGAGTACCCCTTCATCATCCGCCGTGAGGAGGCCAAGCGGGTCGTCCACTACGCCGACCTCGACGTCTACGCCGTCCCCTACGACATGCCGATCACCGGCTACGGGACGAAGAACGTCAACACCCTGCGGCTGTGGAAGGCCGAGCCGATCCGCGAGTTCGACTACGACGCCTTCAACTCGCAGCGGTTCACCGACGCCATCGTCGACCGTGAGCGCACCATGGACATCTCCCGGGTGCTGTACCCCAACGACACCACGTACGAGGGCAAGGTGCTGCGGGTGCGCCAGCAGTACTTCTTCTGCTCGGCGTCGCTGCAGGAGATGGTCGACAACTACGTCGAGCACCACGGCGCCAACCTCAACGGGTTCGCCGACTTCAACTCGATCCAGCTCAACGACACCCACCCGGTGCTGGCCATCCCCGAGCTCATGCGTCTGCTCATGGACGAGCACGGACTCGGGTGGGACGCCGCCTGGGCCGTCGTCCGCCGGACCTTCGCCTACACCAACCACACGGTGCTGGCCGAGGCCCTCGAGACCTGGGAGGTCTCGATCTTCGAGCGCCTCTTCCCGCGGATCGTCGAGATCGTCCGCGAGATCGACCGGCGCTTCCGTGCCGAGATGGCCGAGCGCGGCCTGTCCGGCGACCTCGTCGAGTACATGGCCCCGGTCAGCGGCGGCCGGGTGCGGATGGCGTGGATCGCCTGCTACGCCTCGTACTCGATCAACGGCGTCGCGGCCCTGCACACCGAGATCATCAAGCGCGAGACCCTCAAGCCGTGGCACGACCTGTGGCCCGAGCGGTTCAACAACAAGACCAACGGTGTCACCCCACGCCGCTGGCTCAAGCAGTGCAACCCGCGCCTGGCGACCCTCCTCGACGACGTCACCGGATCGGACGCCTGGGTGCGCGACCTCACCGTCCTCGGCCGGTTCACCGACGACGTCCCCGAGACCGTCTACGACCGGCTCACCGAGATCAAGCGGGCCAACAAGGTCGACTTCGCCACCTGGGTGGCCCGACGCGAGGGTGTCGAGATCGACCCCGAGGCCATCTTCGACGTCCAGATCAAGAGGCTCCACGAGTACAAGCGTCAGCTGCTCAACGCCTTCTACATCCTCGACCTGTACTTCCGGCTCAAGGCCGACCCCGAGCTCGAGGTGCCCTCGCGGGTCTTCATCTTCGGGGCCAAGGCCGCTCCCGGGTACATCCGGGCCAAGGCGGTCATCAAGCTCATCAACTCCATCGCCGAGCTCGTCAACGACGACCCGGCCATCAATGGGCGCCTCAAGGTCGTCTTCGTCCACAACTACAACGTCTCCCCGGCCGAGCACATCATCCCGGCCGCCGACGTGTCCGAGCAGATCTCGATGGCCGGCAAGGAGGCGTCGGGCACCTCGAACATGAAGTTCATGATGAACGGCGCCCTCACCCTGGGCACCCTCGACGGGGCCAATGTCGAGATCCTCGACGCCGTCGGTGACGACAACGCCTACATCTTCGGGGCCACCGAGGAGCAGCTCCCGGGCCTGCGCGAGTCCTACGACCCGGTGTGGCACTACGAGAACGTCCCGGGGCTCAAGCGGGTCCTCGACGCCCTCGTCGACGGCACCCTCGACGACAACGGTTCGGGCTGGTTCGCCGACCTGCGCCGCAGCCTCATGGAGGGCGGCAACCAGGCCGACACGTACTACGTCCTGGGCGACTTCGAGTCCTACCGGACGACGAAGGACGCCATGGCGCAGGACTACCTCGACCAGCGGTCCTGGGCGCGCAAGGCGTGGGTCAACATCACCCGATCGGGTCGGTTCTCCTCGGACCGCACCATCAGCGACTACGCCGAGAACGTCTGGAAGGTCTCGGCCAGCCCGGTGAAGTGATCCGGCTCCTCACGCGGGCGGCTCCGGTCGCTCGTGTGAGGGCGCCCCGACCGGCGCGCGGCGTCGGGTCGCTCAGTCGAGGGTCGACGTCGCGGTGACGACCCCATCAGGTCTGCGGACCTGGTGGGGTTCGATCGTCATGACGGCCGGTGCGGTCGCCGGGGCGGCGAACCGGTAGCTGAACGTCGTCCCGGTCGGGTCGACGCCGGCGAAGGTCTCCTCGGCCATCCACAGGGCCTGCAGGGGGCCGTGGATGACGAGCCCGTCGTGCCCGGAACGGGCGCAGAAGTCCTTGTCCCAGTGGATCCGATAGGGGTTGGCGGTGAGCGCCGAGAAGGTGACGAGGGCCGGTTCGGTGACGCGGACCCTCCGGGCGCCGGTGGCGAGGGCGTCGAAGGCCGGCTCGACGAGGCGGGCGTCGGCGTCGGTGGTGCCCGAGGCAGGCTTCGCCGGCATGAAGACGTAGTCGGCCTCGTCGACCACGGCCGTGCGCCCGTCCTGACGCCACGTTGAGGTCATCGTGACGAACCGCAGCGGGCCGCGGCGTCCCTGCTTGTCGACGCTGCTCGTGAGCTCGGTGGTGCGCGTCGTCTCCCGCCCCAGCCGCAACGGTGCGAGGGTGTGGACGCGACCGCCGGCGAACATCCTCGTCACACCGGGTCCGGGGGTGGTGGGGGCGCCGACGAGGTACCCGTCGTCGTCCAGGTCCTCGGGGTGCACCGGGTCGAGGAGCAGGCACCAGTGCCAGCACGGCGGGACGAGCCCCTCCGGGTGGCCTGCCTCCTGCCGCCCCGTCGCGGGCGCCCCACGGCCGAGGAAGGCCGCCAGGGGCGCCAGGTCCTCGGCGCGAAGGACCGTCACTCGGCCAGTCCGTAGAGGCGGTCCCCGGCGTCACCCAGACCCGGGACGATGTAGCCCTTCTCGTTGAGCCTCTCGTCGACGCAGGCCACGACGAGGGTGCAGCGGATGCCGAGGTCGGCCACGAGCTCGCGGAACCTTTCGATGCCCTCGGGAGCCGCCAGGATGCACAGGCACACGACGTGGTTGGCGCCGCGGTTGGCCAGGAACTGCACCGCACCGCCGAGGGACCCACCGGTGGCGAGCATGGGGTCGAGGACGAAGCACTGGCGGCCCGACAGATCGCCGGGAAGCCGCTCGGCGTAGGTCATCGGCTGGAGGGTCTGCTCGTCGCGGGCCATGCCGACGAAGCCGACCTCGGCGGTCGGGATGAGCCGCATCATGCCCTCGAGCATGCCCAGCCCGGCGCGCAGGATCGGCACGACGAGAGGCTTGGGGCGGCTCAGCGCGACCCCGCCGGTGGTCGTGATGGGGGTGACGACGGTGCACGGGTCCACCTGGACCTCGCGGGTGGCCTCGTAGGCCAGCAGGGTGACGAGCTCCTCGACGAGCTGACGGAACACCGGGCTGGGGGTGTCGACCGACCTCAGCAGGGTGAGCTTGTGGGAGACGAGGGGATGGTCCATGACGCGCAATTCCACGGGCCCAGCTTCCCACATCGGGGCGACCGGGCGCCCGGCAGGTGCCGGTCGGGAGCAATTCGGCCCCGGGACTGTGAACGCCGCGGAATGTCTGACACGATGGGACACGTCCGTGAGTTCGAGGAGGTCGTTGTGCGTCCGTACAGTGATGACGAAGTCGATCCGACCGATGGCCGCGCCCTGTCCCCGGACGAGGACCGGCGTGTCGAGATGGACGAGGAACTCGATCCCGGCGACGACCGGGATCTCGAGGACGACGATCTCGACGACCTCGACGATGACGACGACTTCGATGATGACGACGAGGACTACGACGACCTCGACGAGTTGGAGGACGCCTCCGACGACGAGATCGACTGCGTCGTCGCCCTCTACGCCGACGACGGTGAGCGCACCGCGGTGCCCATGGACTCCGAGCTGGCCAACGACCTCGACGAGCTCATGACCCAGCTGCGGCGTCTGCCCGGGGACGCCGGGGCGGTCGCGCTGGTCTCGATCGACCACCAGTTCTTCGTCATCGTGCGGGTGCGCGGACGCAACGTCCAGGTGTTCCTCTCGGACGGCGTCCAGGCCAACGACTGGCCCATCGCCCGCGACGTCGCCGACTACCTCGGCGAGGACATCCCCGATCCCGATGACGATCCCGAGCCGATGGGCGACTTCGACCTGCTGGCCGACGTCGGGCTGGGGGAGTTCGACCTCGAGGCGATCACCGAGCTCGACGAGGACTCCGACGAGCAGCTGGCCACGGTGGCCCGTCGCATCAACTTCGGGACGCAGTTCGAGCGGGCGGCCCACACCTCGGTGCGCTGACCGCGCGGTGGGGCAGGTGAGCCCGGCGGGCGGGCCGATGGACGGCTGGCTCGCCGCCATGGACGAGGCCCTGTCGTGGGCCGAGGACGCCGGACGCCGCGGCGACGTCCCGGTCGGGGCGGTGCTCCTGGGGCCGGACGGGTCGGTCCTGGGGGCCGGAGCCAACGAACGTGAACTCACCGGCGACCCCACCGCCCACGCCGAGGTCCTGGCGATCCGGCGGGCCGCGGCCCGGCTGGCGGCCGCAGGAGGGTCGAGCGGTTGGCGCCTGGAGGACTGCACCCTCGTCGTCACCCTCGAGCCCTGCACGATGTGTGCCGGGGCGATCGTCGCCGCGCGGGTCGGACGGCTCGTGTTCGGCGCCTTCGACCCCAAGGCAGGGGCGGTGAGCTCCCTGTGGGACGTCGTGCGCGACCCCCGGCTCAACCACCGGGTGCACGTCGTCCCGGGGGTACGGGCCGACGCGTGCGCCGAGCTGCTGCGCCGGTTCTTCGACGCCCGGAGGTGAGTTCGGCGCGGGAGGCGCCGGCTCGGTGCGGCGGTCGTCCCGGGGCGGGACGGTACCGTGGTCGGGTGAGTTCATCGTCATCGTCGGGGGAGTCGGCCCCGTCCGAGCCGGCCACGAGGACCAGGGCCCCGGGGCTTCTCGGGTTCCTGGCTCGCCACGACTTCCTCGCGTCGGTCCTCAAGGTCATCTCGGGCACTGGCGTCGCTCAGCTCGTCGCGATGGTGGCCATCCTTGTCGTCACCCACAAGGTGGACCCGGCGCAGTGGGGCATCTACTCCGCCGTGTACGCCGCAGCAGGATTCGTCATCCCCGTGGCGGCGCTGCGCTACGACATGGCCATCGTTCTGCCACGCGACGATGCCGAGGCCCGTGCCATCTTCGGCCTGGCGACCAAGATCAATGCCATCATCTCGGTGCTGGCCACCCTCGTCATGATCCCTCTGGGTGGCGTGCTCGCCAGTCTGCTCGATGCCCCCGCCGGAACCCGGTGGTGGATGCTGGCCGTCGGCGCCTTCATCTTCACCTACTGCGAGTACAACATCGTCAACTACTGGGCGAACCGACGCAAGCAGTTCGGCGTCATCGGGACGAACGCCGTGTGGAACCAGGCTGTGACGGCTGCCGGACGACTCATCGGGGCTTTCACGGGGCTGGGCGCGGGCGGACAGATCGTCGCCGCGGTGGTGGGTGAGGCGGCCGGCCTCAACAACTTCCGCAGTCGGCTGGGGAAGGATCTGGTCGGTGTGAGGCCCGCCCCCATTCCGGCCCGTGAACTCATGCGCAGGTATCGCAAGATGCCCCTGCTCACGGCCCCGAATGCCATCGTCGATGCGATCCGACTCCAGGGCATCACCTGGTCGATGGGCATCTACTACTCGAAGACCGTCATGGGACTGTTCACCATGGCGTGGTCGCTCATGCAGGTGCCGGCGAGCGTCATCAATCAGGCGATGTCGCAGGTGTTCTTCCAGAAGCTGTCGGTCACTGATGGCGGCCACATGTTCCGGACGGTTCGTCAGTCGATCGTGCGGTCGGCTGTGGCCGGGATAATCCCCTTCGCCCTGCTGTACTTCCTCGTCCCGCCGATCCTCCCGCTCCTCATGGGGGCCTCCTATCGGCCCGTGGCCTCGATCTCGGTGGCGCTGGTCCCGTGGCTGTACCTCAACTTCATCACCTCCCCCGTGAGCAACCTCTTCATCGTCACGAGGAACAACGGGATCGCCCTCATCTTCGCGATCGTCTACGCGGCGGTGCCGCTGACCTATCTGGCGACCCGGCACGGCGAGATCGTCAGCACGGTGTCGGGGATGGCGTGGTGCCAGACCGTGCTGCTGGTGCTCTACCTCGGGCTCGCCCTGCTCGTCGCGTGGAGCTTTGACCGCAGGGCCGGAGCGGGAGCGGCGGATGCCCCGGCAGGGGAGGGGGGTTCGGCCG
Source organism: Acidipropionibacterium timonense (assembly GCF_900605005.1). Taxonomy (GTDB): domain Bacteria; phylum Actinomycetota; class Actinomycetes; order Propionibacteriales; family Propionibacteriaceae; genus Cutibacterium; species Cutibacterium timonense. The sequence goes on from NZ_LR027558.1 coordinate 143,842, forward strand.
ACGAGGGCGGCCCGGGCGAAGCCTGATCGCGTGGGGCTGCGGTGGTGTCAGGTCGACTCCACGTCGGGAGAACCCCCTGAGGTGAGGATTGTTCCCCTGGAGGGGAAGATTTCCGAGCTGGGGGTGATTTCCCGACATCGGTGTGCCGGCACCCTCGCGCCTGAGCCGCCATGCGGTCCCGGCGAGCCCTCATGTCGCGGTCAGTGACCCTGCCAGCGGTCCAAGAACCCCTCGGTTTGCCAACAGGGGGTGACCATCGCGTAAACTCACCTCTCGGTGACGTGTCTGAGCGGCCGAAAGTGCCCGCCTCGAAAGCGGGTGTAGCGAGAGCTACCGAGGGTTCAAATCCCTCCGTCACCGCCGAGTGCTGGGCCCGTGATCCCGATGGGGGATCACGGGCCCAGCCGCGTCGTGCCGCCGACCGCGTGGTGGATTCCTCCCGCATCGTCCCCGGCCGGCCTGAAAGAATGACCCCATGGCCATGTTCGACCTCGCCCTCCTCCTGGGGGCTCTGGTCGCGCTGTTGGCCGCGATGGCCGCACGGATCGGCAGCAGGTTGGGGCTGCCGGCCCTGCTGCTCTTCCTCCTCGTCGGGATGCTCCTGGGTCCGGTGGGGTTCGGTGTCCAGTTCAATGACCCTGACCTCGCGCACGGCCTGGGGTTCAGCGCGCTGGTCCTCATCCTGGCCGAGGGTGGCCTGTCGACGCGGTGGTCGACGATCCGTCCGGCCCTGGCCCCGGCCGTCCTCCTGGCCACCGTCGGCACCGCGGTCTCCATCGGGGCGATGACCCTCTTCGGGCACCTGGCCCTGGGGCTGTCATGGACCGTCGCCGCCCTGCTCGGGGCGGTCACCGCCCCGACCGACTCGGCAGCCGTCTTCTCCGTGCTGCGCGGGGTCCCCCTGCCCGCCCGGGTGCGGTCGGTGCTCGAGGCCGAGTCGGGCCTCAATGACGCCCCGACCGTCCTCGTCGTCATCGCCATGTCGGGTCTGGCCACGGGGCATCCGCCCCACGGTGGGCTCGTCGGCCTCCTGGCCTCCATCGTCCTCGAGCTGGCCGGCGGCATTCTCGTCGGACTCGTCATCGGCTGGGTCGGGGTGCGGGTGAGCCGGCAGGTGAGCCTGCCGTCGTCGAGCCTCTACGGCCTGGTCGCCGTGTGCTGGGCGGTGCTCGCCTACGGAGCGGCGGTGCAGGTGCACGTCTCCGGGTTCGCCGCGGTGTACGTCGCCGCCGTCCTCGTCGGCAACTCGGACCTGCCCTATCGCCATGCCACGGCGTCCTTCGCGGAAGGGGTCGGATGGATGTCGCAGATCGGGCTGTTCGTCATGCTCGGACTGTTGGCCAATCCCGACCGACTCACCTGGGGTTCGGTCGGGGAGGGGGTCGCCGCCGGCATGTTCCTCACCTTCGTGGCCCGGCCGCTGTCGGTCGTCCTGTGCACCGCCGGGTTCCGGACGCCGTGGCGTCATCAGGCCTTCCTGTCGTGGGCAGGACTGCGCGGGGCCGTCCCCATCATCCTGGCGACGATCCCCATGTCGGACCATCTCGACCATGCCGACAAGCTCTTCGACGTCGTCCTGGTCCTCGTCGTCGTCTTCACCGTCCTCCAGGGCCCGACCCTGCCCGCCGTGGGCGCGGCCCTGGGCCTCGTCGACCCCGACGCCGCCCGGGACGTCGACATCGAGGTGGCCCCGCTCGACGAGATCGACGCCGAACTCATCCAGGTGCACGTGCCCCTCGAGTCACGCCTCGTCGGGGTGACGGTCCACGAGCTGCGGATGCCGCGCAACGCCGTCGTCTCTCTGGTGATCCGGGGGGACGAGTCCTTCGCCCCACACGCCGAGACCGTGCTGCGCCCCGAGGATGAGCTGCTCATCGTCACCCCGGCGCAGCACCGTCGGGCGGTGGCCGAACGGCTCACCGAGATCGGCCGGGCCGGGCGCCTGGCTCGGTGGAACGGGGTGCGGGTGCGCGCCGAGGAGTGAGGGTCAGATCACGGTGGACGACGGAGCGACTCACTTGGACGGCGTGGCCGTGGCACTGGGCGTCGGGCTGGGGGAGGGCAGGCACACCGGCCCGCTCACCGCGATCGACGTCGGCGCCTTGGCGTTGAAGCCGGCGTAGGTCTCGCCGATGAGCACCTTGACGGCATGGTCGACGCGGGTCTTGTCCTCCCGGATCGTCGACTTGGGGAAGAACCCCTGCACGAGGCGGACCTCCGGGTCGGTCTTCGAGTATCCGACGATGATCGTCGCCTTGATCCGCTCATCGGTGTTGCCGACCCCGGTCACGGTGAACCCCTTGGCCTTGAGCTGCTTGCCGACGGTGCTGGCCAAGCCGTGCTGGTGGCCGCCGTTGAGGACGACGAGGGAGAGGTCGGAGGTCTTGAGCGTCTTGCCGACGTTCTGGTTGACGCAGGGCTGGATCTTGGCGCTGGCCGGCGGCGCGGTGAGTTGCTTCCATCCGACCTTGAAGGCGACGACGAGGATGACGACGAGCAGGACCAGCGTCACCGGGGTTCCGGCCAGGCGTAGGTATCGACGGACCTCAGGAGTCATGGTGGGCGGCTCCGTCAGTGCAGTTCGAGGACCCGGGCGTGCAACGTCTGACGCTGCTGGAGGGCTGCCCGCAGGGCGCGGTGGAGACCGTCCTCGAGGTACAGCTCCCCTCGCCAGGCGACGACATGGGCGAAGAGGTCGCCGTAGAAGGTGGAGTCGTCCTCGAGGAGGTTGTTGAGGTCGAGGGTGCTCTTCGTCGTCGTGAGCTGGTCGAGTCGCACCTGCACCGGCGGGATCTCGGACCACTGCTTCTGGACGTACCCATGGTCCGGGTAAGGGCGGCTGTCACCGACTCGTTTGAAGATCACAGGGGCGATTCTAACCGGAAGACCGTCGTCGGTCCCGGCGCCGCAGTCGCTGTGACAGTCTTGGACCCATGAGCCAGACTCCCGCATCGGACGACGTCGTCGCCGTCGTCACCCAGGGCTACACCTTCGACGGCCCCTCCCTTGACCTCGGTGTCCTCGTCGCCGACGACGCCCCGGTGCCTGCTGCCCGGGTGCGTCTGCCCCTGGCGATGATGAACCGTCACGGCCTGGTCGCCGGTGCCACCGGCACCGGCAAGACGAAGACCCTCCAGGTCATGGCCGAGCAGCTCTCGGCCGCCGGGGTCCCCGTCTTCGCGGCCGACGTCAAGGGTGACCTGTCGGGTCTGGCATCGGCGGGGCAGGCCAGCAACAAGCTGTCCGCCCGCGCCGAGAGGATGGGCCAGGACTGGGCCCCCACCGGCTACCCGGTCGAGTTCTACGCCCTGGGTGGCCAGGGCCACGGGATCCCGGTGCGCGCCACCGTCACCTCCTTCGGGCCGGTGCTGCTGAGCAAGGTCCTCGGCCTCAACGACACCCAGGAGTCGACCCTGGGCCTCGTCTTCCACTACGCCGACCAGGCCGGTCTGCCGTTGCTCGACGTCAAGGACCTCCAGGCCGTCCTCACCCATCTCGGGTCACCGGAGGGCAAGGAGGAACTCAAGGGCCTGGGCGGCGTCTCGAGCGCCACCCTGGGCGTCATCGGACGCAAGCTCATCACTTTTTCCGACCAGGGTGCCGGTGAGTTCTTCGGGGAACCCGAGTTCGACACCGCCGACCTCATGCGCACCGCCGCAGAAGGCCGCGGCGTCATCAGCCTGCTTGAGCTGCCGAACCTCCAGGACCGTCCGGCACTCTTCAGCACCTTCCTCATGTGGCTGCTGGCCGACCTCTTCCACGACCTGCCCGAGGTCGGGGACGCCGACCGGCCCAAGCTCGTCTTCTTCTTCGACGAGGCGCACCTGCTCTTCGACGACGCCTCCAAGGCCTTCCTCGACGCCATCGCCCAGACGGTGCGGCTCATCAGGTCCAAGGGGGTCGGCGTCTTCTTCGTCACCCAGACCCCCAAGGACGTCCCCGAGGACGTCCTGGCACAGCTCGGGTCACGGGTGCAGCACCAGCTGCGGGCGCACACCCCCAACGACGCCAAGGCGCTCAAGCAGACCGTGGCGACCTTCCCGCGCAGTTCGTACGACCTCGAGCAGCTGTTGCAGACCCTCGGCATCGGCGAGGCCGTCGTCACGGTCATGGACCCCGACGGCGCCCCGACCCCGGTCGCCCACACGAAGATCTTCGCCCCGACCTCACTCATGGCCCCGACTCCCGACGACGTCATCGAGTCGACGGTGACGGCGTCCTCCCTGCACGCGAAGTACGCCACGGCGATCGACCGCGACTCGGCCTACGAGATGCTGGCCCGCAAGTTGGACGCCGGGGCGCAGGCCGCGGCCCAGGAGCAGGATGCCCGCGACCGGGCCGCGCAGGACAAGGCCGCCCAGGACCAGCGTGCCTCCCAACGCGCCGAGGCCCCGCGGGCGCGCCAGGGCAAGTCGATGGTCGAGGAGATCCTCGGCTCGAGCATCGTCAAGCAGGCCGCCCGCACGGCGACCCGCGAGATCGTGCGCAGCCTCTTCGGGACGGCTCGCCGGCGGTGACCGCCGCCGAGCCCCCGTGTCAGGGCGCATCCGTGCCGCTCCCCGGTCGCCCCGCAGGTCCGGTCGCCGGTCCGCCTTCCCTCGTCGGCCGGGGGCGAGTTGGATGGACCTCACAGGTCGGCCGGGGTACGGGTTCCGTCCGGCCGGCGACGACGGAAGGATGACGATGACCGAGTTCGACTTCGACTCACCCACCCCACAGTGGCTGCGGGCGCGTGGCACCGCGCGCTGGCAGGACGTCGCGGAGGGGGTCATCCCGTTGTGGGTCGCCGAGATGGACTTCCCGGTGGCCCCGGTCATCATCGACGCCATCGAGGGGGCGGTGCACCGTCACGCCTTCGGATACCCCCGTGACAACGGCCTTCGCGAGAGTTGGGCCGCGTGGCTCGAGCGCCGTCACGGGGCCACCATCGACCCCGCCAAGGTCGTCTACCTCAAGAACGTCCTCACCGGCGTCCAGCTGGCCATCCGCACCTTCACCGAGCCGGGCAGCCCGGTCATCGTCACCTCGCCGGCGTACATGCCCTTCTGGGAGGTGCCCGGTCTGGAGCACCGCCCCATCATCGACGTGCCCATGGTCGACGGACCGGCCGGGTGGACCTTCGACCTGGCCGGGATCGACGCCGCCTTCGAGCAGGGCGCCCGCTCGATCATCCTGTGCCAGCCCTACAACCCGCTCGGCCGGGTCTTCACCGTCGATGAGCTGCTCGCCCTGAGCGAGGTCGTCGCCGCCCACGACGCCTTCGTCATCTCCGACGAGATCCACGGGCCGCTCGTGGCCGAGGGTGTCGCCACCCCGTACTTCACGGTGAGCGAGGAGGCCGCCCGGCACAGCGTCCTGGTGACCTCGGCGTCCAAGTCGTTCAACATTCCCGGTCTCATGACGGCGACGCTCACGACCTTCACCGACGAGCACGCCCGGGCCTGGCGCAAGGCCGTCCACCCCCTGGAGGCCGAGGGGGCCACCTACCTGGGGCTGGAGGCCAACAAGGCCGCCTACGACGAGGGCGGGCCCTGGTTGGACGCCGCCAACGCGTACATCCACGACAATGCCGTCTGGCTGGGGCAGACGCTGTCCCGGCGACTTCCCGAGGTGGGCTACCGGGTGCCCGAGGGCACCTATCTGGGCTGGCTCGACCTCCGCTCCTACGCCCTGCCGGCGTCGCCCGGACCGTGGCTGCTGCGTCACGCCCGCATCCGTCTCAACGACGGCCCGACCTTCGGGACCGGGGGAGAGGGGCACGCGCGGATCAACCTGGCCACGCCGCGGCATCTCCTCGTCGAGGCGGTCGACCGGATGGTCGAGGCCATCGAGGCCCGCTGACCGGCCGACCCGCGGACAGGACGGCGGTTCAGACGAGGGCGGCCAGCGCGGCGTAGACGGCGATGCCGACGAGCATCGTCACCAGCGCGTTGCGACGCCACAGGTGCACCGCCGCGGTGGCCGCCAGGGCGACGAGCCAGGTCCACAACGGGCCGGTCCGCGAGGGCTCGACGAGCGTGTAGGCGACGAGGATGAGCATGATCCCGCCGGGCATGAGGCCGGCGAGCTGCTTGACCCACTCCTGGTCGCGCAGGCGATTGACGGCCAGCAGTGGGACGTAGCGCAGGCAGAAGGTGATGCCGGCCGCGACGAGGATGACGGCCCAGTCCGCGGCTTTCATCGGACCCTCCCGCGGATGACGACCTCACCGAGGCACACCAGGGTGAAGATCCCCAATGACCAGCCGAGGAACGGGCCGGGCAGCACCATGGCCAGTGCGATGGCGACCCCGGCGTAGCCGGCGACCCGCCAGGCCCGGGTGTGGACGAAGAAATCGAGGGCCAGGGCGGCGAAGAGCCCGGTCATGGCGAAGTCGAGGCCGCGGAAGGAGGCCGGGATGAGCCTGCCGACGAGGGTGCCCAGCAGTGCCCCGCCGACCCACCAGGTCTGGTTGAGCCCCGACAGGAGCAGCACCTGACGGGTGCGGGTCGGGTGGAGTCCTGCCGCCAGCAGGGCGTAGGTCTCGTCGGTGAGCTGCCAGGCGCCCAGCACCCGCTGCCAGGGCTTGCGCAGCAGCCCGGTCGGGTAGGACAGCGGGTAGAAGACGTGGCGGAAATTCACCGCCAGGGTGGCCGCCGCGACCGACGCCAGTCCCGGCGGGGACACGAGGAAACCGACGAGGAGGAACTCGAGGGAGCCGGCGTACACGAGGAGGGCCGTGACCGGGGCGACCCACCAGGGCAGTCCCGAGGCGACGACGAGGGCCCCGAAGGCGGTTCCCAGGGGGATGTATCCCATGGCGACGGGGGCCGACTCGTGGAGGGCCAGACGCAGGTCGGCCGACCAGTCGTCGGTCGGGTCCTGGGTCATGGTCACCTCCGCTCATGGGCATGCTGCAGCTGTGTTGCCGGGGTGGACATGCTGCCACTGGGCCCGCACCACTCCTCGTCGCGCCCACGTGACGGACGGCGTCGCCCCTGTTCGGGGTCGGAGCGACGGCGTCAGGACGCGTTTTCGGCGCATTCTCGGCGCGGACGGCCGTCGTCCGGGTGAGAACGTGCGACAGTGACCAGTGAACGGTCGCCGGGTGGCGACCGCCCTGGCCCACGACGAGAGGAACTGACGTGGACATCAGCGCCATGGACCCCGGAGACATCCAGAAGCTCTTCGACGCCGACGTCATCGGCCACGACACGAGCCGGGTCGGGACCGTCGAGCAGATCTTCGCCGACGACGTCACCGGCCAGGCGACCTTCGTGACCGTCAAGGACGACGCCGGAACCGAGCACTTCATCCCGGTGCGCGGGGCGAGTTTCGAGGATGGCACGCTGTCGGTGCCCTATGACGCCGATGCCATCAAGGCGGCGCCGGTCGCCAAGGGCAATGCCGACCTGTCGCACGAGCAGGAGCTCGCGGTGTTCGAGCACTACGGCGCCGGATCGGCCCGGCCCTCCGAGGATCCCGCGACGGAGGACGTCGTCGACGCCGACGTCGTGCCCGGTCACGACGCCTACCGTCCGTCGGCCGAGTCGGCCGAGGGGGAGGTGCCGGAGTCCGAGGCGCAGTCCGGGCCCGTCGAGGGGCAGGACGTTGCCGAGCCCACGCCGGAGCCTGCTGAGGCCACCCAGCCGTGGCAGGTCGCCGGTGGCGCCGACGTCCCGACCGAGGACTCGTTGGCCCGCGACGCTGCCGAGGAGGCGCCGTCTGCCGCCACGGAGGGGAAGGAGGCCGACCCCGCCTCGGTGGAGGCCCGGGAGGACCAGCCCGCGACCGAGGAGGGTCCGGACGGTGCAGCGCTCGGTCTGCTCGCCGGTGGGGCGGTCGCTGGCGGGGCGGTGGTGGCCGCTGCCGAGCACCATGAGCCCGCCACCGACGAGCCGACGCCGGCCCAGGGTGTCGACACCGTCGAGCCTGCTGACGACGAGCAGCCCGAGGCGCCTGCCGAGCCCACCACCAGCGAGTCGGCCGCCTCTCCCACCCTCGGGCTGCCTGCTGGGGCGAAGCTGCGCAAGTACGTCGTCACCGAGTTGATGACCGTCCAGATTCCGGTGCGGCGTGAGATCGTGTGCTGGGAGGACGCCGACGGCGCCCTTCACGAGTTGGACGTCGTCGAAGCGCCGGTGCCTGATGAGTCGACCCCGGAGGGGCGGGCCCGCACCGACGTCAACCGCGACCCCCACGACCCGGCCAACTGGTGGTTCGCCGACGCGAACGAAGGCGTCGACCCGGTCGGCTGAGTCCGATCGAGAACACTGGTGCCCCCGTCCCAGGACGGGGGCACCAGTGCGTTCGTGGCGTGTGGTCCGGGGGTCAGCCGACGACCGAGTACGAGACGTTGACGACACCGGCGCCCAGGGACGCGATCTGCGAGAAGGCAGCCGGGGTGAGGTCGAGGCAGCGGCCCGAGACGTAGGGCCCACGGTCGTTGATGGTGACGATGACGGAGGCGCCGGTCGAGGTGTTCGTCACCTTGAGCTTGGTGCCGAAGGCGTAGGTCTTGCTAGCAGCCGTGAGGGCCGAGGAGCTGAAGGCCTCTCCGGAGGCGGTCTGGGTGTCGGTGTAGTACGACGCCTGGCAGGTGCCGGCGACTCCACTGGTGGAGCTCGAGGAGCTGGACGAATAGGTGGACGTCGAGCTGCTCGAGGAGGAGCTCGTCCGGCTGCTCGAGCGGGAGGTCGTGGACGAGGAGCTCGAGCGGCTGGAGGAGGTCGACGTGCTGGATGGGGTCGAGCTGCTGGACGAGGACCGATTCGCGGCGGCCCTCTGCATCGCGGCCCACGTGGACGAGTCGGTGATGCCGGTGGCGCTCAGCCCGTGGGCACGCTGGAAGGCCTTGACAGCGTTCGTCGTCGCGGGGCCGTACTTGGCGCCGACCCAGGAGGACGGGAAGTAGCCGAGCGAGGCGAGCTTGGACTGGACGTTCGTCGAGTGGGAGTTGTGGTCGCCACGCTCGGCGTAGATGGTCTTCGTCGAGGTGTGGATCGACAGGTACTTGGCGCAGATCCACGCAGACTTGCCGTTGAAGGTCACCGGGGCCCACCCGTTGACGGTCGGGCCGGTCACGGTGACGGTGTGGCCGCCGAGGAGCAGACCGATCTTGGAGTGGCTGATCGAGCCGCCAGTACGGACGTTGACGTTGACCTTCGCGACGGCGTACCGCGTGGTGATGGTGCGCTGCTGGGCCGGCGCCTTCGTCACCGTCTGCGTGGGGTGAGCCGTGACCGGGGCCGCGTGGGCCTCCTGGGCGACGGACCCCATGACGGCCAGTCCGGCAACGGCCGTCAGTGCGGTCGCCCGGCGGAGCGTGGTGCGGGGGGTCAAGGTGTTCATGTGGTCTTCCTTCCGGGAGCGCCGCGGTTGCGGCCGGGACCCGACTCTAAACACAAGCTGAGAGATTCTCAACTGTGCTTCAGGAACTCACAGGAGTGCCTTGTCATCGTGGGATTGCGGTGTGGGGAAGCTGTGAGTTCGATGGTGCCGCAAGGGACGAGGTGAGCGGTGTCCCACAGGGCGGGGTCGGGGTCGAAGCGCGAGGCCGGGCCAGAGACGGTGGATTTCTGACCTGGGGGCCCGGTCCGGGACGTGAAACTCGCCTTTCAGGGCTCTCCACGTCAGAAATCCACCCTGTGCCCGGTCGCGTGGGGCGCCGGCGCGGCCGGAAGGTCCCGCAAAGGTGCAGGACGGTCGCCTTCCCGTGACTGCGCTGCCCCCGCGGGATTCGATGGCCCGTACCCCCAGCTCAAGGAGACCTTCGAGCAGCTCCACGAGCTGGCCTCGCGCTACCCGAGCACCCGGCCCGAGTCCCCCAGGGTCGAGGCCTGAACCCGAGAAAGGACACCGACATGTCACGATTCACCGTTCTGGGCGCAGGAGCCATGGGCACCGCCCTGTGCCGGCCCCTCGTCGACTCCGGCTGGGACGTCAACCTCTGGGGCACCTGGCTCGACGACCACCTCCTCGACGCCATCGAGGCGGGCCGGCCGCACCCCCGGATCAACGTCGAGGCGGCGCCAGGGTTGCACACCTTCCGGTCGGACGCCCTCGGCCAGGCCCTCGAGGGGGCCGACGTCGTCGACATCGCCGTGACCTCCGAAAGTCTGCCCAGGGTGACCGAGCTCGCCCTCGAGCACCTCGGCGGGTTGCGTGCCCTGTGCCTCACGGCCAAGGGGTTCTGGACCGCCCCCGACGGCACCGTCACCCTGCTGCCCGACGCCATCCGGGCCATCGCCGCGGACAAGGGGGTCGACCTGCCCCCGATCGTGGCCATCGGCGGGCCGGTCAAGGCCAACGAGTGCGCCGCCGGTGAGGTCACCGCCACGATCTGGGCCTGCCGCGAGGCCGACGTCGTCCGGGGACTGGCCCGTGACGTCAGCACCGAGCGCTACGGCGTCCGCCCCAGTGACGACGAGGTCGGCGTCGAGTTGTGCACAGCTCTCAAGAACGTCTACGCCATCGGGTTGGGGATCGCCGACGGGCTGGGGGAGTCGACCGGGGTGCCGCGGCACAACCTCAAGGCGGCGACCTTCGCCCAGGCGGTGCGCGAGATGTCGATCATCGTCGAGGCCTGCGGCGGACGCGCCGAGACGCCGTACGGGCTGGCCGGCGTCGGCGACCTCGAGGTCACCGGGCTGTCGGGGCGCAACAAGCTGTACGGCGTCCGGCTCGGCAAGGGGGAGCGGCCGGACGAGGCGCTGGCCGAGATGAACCGGCTCGAGCAGACCGTCGAGGGTCATCCGGCCGCGCCGTTGGCGGTGGCGTTCGTGTCCCAGGCGGGTCTGGGGGAGTCCGACCTGCCGTTGCTGCACGCCATCGCCGGCATCCTGCGTGAGGGCACCGACGACGTCTACGCCGCGGTGGCGCAGGTCGTCAGGCCCTGACGTCGGGGGAGCGGCGGCGCACCCGTCTGCCCAGGGCGCGGGCGCGCCGCACCACCCACACGATGAGCACGACCAGAGCCACCAACAGTACGATGACGAGCACCGGGACGGCGATCGCCACGACCGACAGGAGCGCCGAGGTGCCGTCCTCGGCCGCGGAGACCACCGGCGTGCCGACCCCGGCGGTCGAGGCATTGATGACCGGACGCAGGCCCATCTTCGTGCCGTGGGTGATGAGGGCCAGGATGACCCCGGCGAGCACCCCGACCCACGGGTAGCGCTCGTAGTAGTGGCTCTCGACCGTGCCGGCGGCGGCCGTCGCGACGAAGATGAGACCACCGACGGTGGGACGGATGGCCGTGCCGATGGCGTCGTTGACGGTGTCGACGGCGGGAATCTTGTCGAGGACGATCTCGACGACGAGCAGCACCGCGGCGATCCCGATGACCCACCACGACTGCACCCACGCGTACTGGCTCGGTAGCTCGATGAGGTGGGTGAACCTCGCGGTGAGGGCGACGATGAGCAGCGGGATGTACGCGTTGAAGCCGGCGGCAGCCGACAGGCCGGCGCCGGTGAGGGTGGCGAGCATGGTCAGTCCGTTCCATCGGCCCGGGGCGCCCGGGCGACTGGTGCGGACACTACCGAACCACGGGCTGGTTCCGCGGCGCATCGGATTCGCCGGCCGACCCTGACGCGTATCTTCGGCGCTCAAGGAGGACGCCATGGTCACCTTCACCACCAGACCCACCCTGCGCGGCACCTTCGGCATGGTCGCGGCGACGCACTATCTGGCTTCGGCCAGCGGCATGGCCATGCTCGAGCGGGGAGGCAATGCCGCGGACGCCGCGGTGGCGGCGGGTTTCGTCCTGCACGTCGTCGAGCCCCACCTCAATGGGCCCGGTGGCGAGGTGCCGATCATCGTGGCGCGGCCCGGCGAGGACCCGCGAGTGCTGTGCGGGCAGGGGACCGCTCCGGCCGGGGCGACGATCGGGCACTACCGTGACGAGTTCGACCTCGATGTCGTGCCCGGCACCGGGCCGCTCGCCGCCGCGATCCCTGGGGCCTTCGACGCGTGGATGGTCCTGTTGCGCGACGTCGGCACCATGAGGCTGCGTGAGGTGCTCGAGCCTGCGATGGGGTACGCGCGACATGGACACGACCCGCTGCCCCAGTTGTGCGCGACGGTGGACGCCGTCCGGGACCTCTTCGCCGAACACTGGTCGTCGTCCGCGGAGCTGTGGCTCGGGGCCGATGGTCCTCGGGTCGGGCGGCTGTTCCGCAATGTGGCCCTGGCACGCACGTGGGAGCGGCTGTGTGACGAGGCCAAGGAGGCGTCACGGGGCCGGGTGGGGCAGATCGAGGAGGCCCGACGGATCTGGCGTGAGGGATTCATCGCCGAGGCGGTGGTCGCCCAGAGTGCTCGCCCGACGCGCGACACCTCCGGGCGTGACCATGTCGGCGTGCTCGACCGCAGCGACCTGGCGGGCTGGGAGGCGACGTGGGAGCCGACGGTGTCGGCGTCGTGGGGTGAGTGGACGGTTGACAAGTGCGGGCCGTGGAGCCAGGGCCCGGTGTTCCTCCAGCAACTGGAGATGCTCGACGACGTCGCTCCCGGGGAGGTGTTCGCCGATGGTCTCGATGCCGGGGTGGTGCACCGGTTCGTGGAGTCGGCAAAGCTCGCTTTCGCGGATCGGGACGGTTTCTACGGGGATTCCGGAGACGTTCCCATGGCTGAATTGCTCGCCGCTGAGTATGCGGGGAGTCGGCGTCGGCTCGTCTGGCCGACGGCGAACGGGACGCTCCGTCCTGGCCGGCCGGGTGGCCGGGTGGCTCACTGGCCGAAGCGGGTCAGGGACGGCGTCGTCGCGCTGGCGGGGGCGTCGGGGGGTCGTGACGACGTTGGGTGGGGCTCGGGTGAGCCGACGGTCCGTGCTGACGGTCTGACCAGGGGTGACACCTGCCAGGTCGACGTCATCGATGCGTCGGGCCTCATGATCGCGGCGACGCCGTCCGGTGGATGGTTGCAGTCGAACCCGACGATCCCCGAGCTCGGTTTCTGCCTGGGGACGCGACTGCAGATGACCTGGCTCGATGAGGGTCTGCCGTCGTCGTTGATGCCGGGGCGTCGTCCCCGGACGACCCTCTCGCCGTCGATCGCGAGCTGGCGGGGGATTCCGGCGCTGGCTTTCGGGACTCCCGGCGGGGACCAGCAGGATCAGTGGACCTTCCATTTCTTCGTGCGGGTGGCAGATGAGTATGCACGGAGTACGAGACTCGAACTCCAGCAGGGGATCGACGCCGTCAACTGGCACACCGATTCCCTCGTCGCGTCCTTCCACCCCAGGGGCTTCGTGCCGAACAGCCTCGTCATCGAGGGACGCGCGGGTGACGACGTCGTTGCCGAGTTGCGGGAGCGTGGGCATGACGTCACGGTTGGGCCGGACTGGTCGGAGGGGCGGATCTGCGCGGTCGGGCGGGACCCGGTGAGCGGGATCCTCTGCGCCGGGGCGAATCCGCGGGGGATGCAGGGGTATGCGGTCGGAAGGTAGGTCGGGAGGTAGGGGGAACCGAGGGTTGGGGAGTCTGGAAACGGACTGGTTGTGTCGACGGAAACCGTGCCCTGAGTAGACGGATTTTCACTTCGGGCCCACCCCGCCCAGAGGACGAGAAAAACCCAGCTGCCGCCAAGTCGCCGCACGGGATCCGCCGTGGGCCGCTGCGGCTCTCAATGGCGCGGAAGCGCTAGTTCTTCTGCCAGTCAAGCGCTGTTGCGTTTGTCGCTGCCAACTGTGTCAATGGGGACACGTCGCCCTTCCGCAGTAGTAGTTGGAGTCACGACCCAGGTTGGTGGCTCTTCAGGATCCAGGGTGTAGTTGTGACTTGACTGTGTGAGAGTCTGCTGTAGTTGGCCTGTGGGGCCGGGGTGCGTGGGGGGAGGACCCTGCGCGAGGATCGGAGTGTCTTAAGTCCCGTCCTCGTGAATCGCAAGGTCCTCCATGAACCACGCTACCTTC
>NZ_LR027558.1:158032-604958 GCF_900605005.1 Acidipropionibacterium timonense
ACTGGCTCTTCAGGATCCAGGGTGTAGTCGGGGTCTGAATCCTCCGGTCTCCAGGAGTGATCTGGTGATGTAGTGGGTGAGGTTGCGGAATCCCAGGGCGATGCCGCGGAGGTGTTCGAGTCTGCCGTTGATGGCTTCACTGGGCCCGTTCGAGGTCCCGGGGTGGTCGAAGTAGGCCAGGATGTCGTCGGCCCGCTTCTTCAGGGTGTGGCCCAGAGTGGTGACTTCGGGCAGGGCCTTCGGGACTTTGGTGGCGATCGCGTCGATGAGGTGGGCCATGATGCGTCTGCCCTCGGCACGGTTCTCGGCGCGGTAGGCGGCCACGATCTCCTGGTAGACCGCCCAGGTGACCTGGACCGGGGCGTGGGCGTCGGCGGCGAACACCTGTTCCAGGCGGGCGGCCTGCCGGTCGGTGAGCAGGTCCCGGCCCGTGTGCAGGGTCAGCCTGACCCCGAACAGGGGGTCGCCCGCCCGGCCCCGATGGCCCGTGGTGTCCTGCTGGACGCGTTGGCGGGTGACATCGAGCTGGTCGCCGGCGAGCTGCACGACGTGAAACGGATCCACGACCTCGACCGCGGCCGGGAGTTCTTCGGCGGCTGCGGTCTTGAAGCCGGTGAACCCGTCCATCGCCACGATCTGGATGCGGTCGCGCCAGGCCTGGTCGCGGCCGGCCAGCCAGGTCTTGAACACCTTCTTGGAACGTCCCGCCACCATGTCGAGCAGCCGGGAGGCCCCGGTGCCGTCGCGAAGCGGTGTCAGGTCGATGATCACGGTGACGTACTTGTCACCACGGCTGGTGTGGCGCCACACGTGCTCGTCGACCCCGATGACCTCCACGCCCTCGAAGCGGTGCGGGTCGTCGATGAGCCGGCGGGTGCCCTCGGCCAGCACCGCATCGTTGGCGGTGGTCCAGTCCACCCCCAGACCAGCGGCGATACGGGAGACCGGCAGGGGATCGAGCACCAGGCCCTCCAGTGCCCAGGCCAGCCCGCCCCGCGACAGTTTCGCCCTCGCCTCGGCGGCCTGGTCGGTGTTCTGGCGCCACACGTGTCCGCAGCCGGTGCACCGGTACCGGCGCACCCGGATCCGGAGGATCGTGGGCCGGTGGCCCATCGGGGTATGGGCCAGCCGGCGGATCACCGTGTCACGAGGGACCCCCTGGCATCCGCACCAGTGGCACCAGTCGTCGGGGGCGACGACCCGGCAGGCCAGGACCGTCTCCTCGTCACTGATCAGCTGGCCGGTGACCTCCAGACCGAGTTCGTCGAGACGGGCGAATGTGGTCAGGTCGGGGGTGCTGAAGGTAGCGTGGTTCATGGAGGACCTTGCGATTCACGAGGACGGGACTTAAGACACTCCGATCCTCGCGCAGGGTCCTCCCCCCACGCACCCCGGCCCCACAGGCCAACTACAGCAGACTCTCACACAGTCAAGTCACAACTACACCCTGGATCCTGAAGAGCCCGTTCATCCTCTTCACCGGCCTCATCATGGTGCCGCTCCTCGAGGGCATCTTCTACACCTTCACGAACTTCCAGGGCTACGGGAACTGGCACTTCATCGGGCTGCGCAACTACCAGGCGCTCTTCGGTGACCAGATCATCTGGCAGTCCTACCGATTCACCCTCACCTATGCGGTGACCGGCACCATCCTCGTCAACGTCATCGCCCTGGGGATCGCCCTCCTGCTCAATGCGAGGATCGCCGCCAAGAATGCCTGGCGTGGGCTCTTCTTCGTGCCCTACCTGCTGCCGGTCCTCATCATCGCGTACGTCTTCACCTACCTCTTCACCAACAACCTGCCGGCCATCGGGTCGGCACTGGGTGTCGGGTGGCTCTCGACCTCGCTGCTGGCCAACGAGCACCTGGCCTGGCTGGCCATCGTCGTCGTCGGCGTCTGGCAGGCGGTGGCCTTCAACACGCTCATCTACCTGGCCGGTCTGCAGACCGTGCCCTCCGAGGTGTACGAGGCGGCCGACGTCGACGGGGCGGTCGGCTGGCGGAAGTTCAGCCAGATCACGTTCCCGCTCATCATGCCGTACTTCACCATCAACATGGTGCTGTCGTTCAAGAACTTCCTCGGGGTCTTCGACCAGGTCGTCGCCATGACCAACGGCGGCCCGGGGACGTCGACCCAGTCCATCGCCTTCCTCATCTTCTCCAACGGTTTCAAGGGCGGCGAGTACGCCTACCAGACGGCCAACGGCGTCATCTACTTCCTCATCGTCCTGGCCATCTCGTTCGTCCAACTGCGATTCCTCCAGGGCAAGGAGCGTGTCTGACATGTCGATCAATCCTCGACGCCACGATCGCGTCAACTGGTGGCTCACCGCCCTCGTCGCCGTCCTCAGCCTCACGGTCCTCGTCCCGCTGTACTTCACCGTCGTCACGACCTTCAAGACGCCGCAGGAGCTCGCCCAGTCGGCCTTCGGTCTGCCGCACCACTGGACCCTGGCGAACTTCAGGACCGCCTGGACCCTCACGAGCTTCCCCAAGCGTCTGCTCACGAGCTCGATCATCACCGTCGGCGCGGTGGTCCTCACCATCCTCACGAACTCGCTCGTCGCCTACGCCCTGGCGCGCAACCTCGAACGGCGCTGGGTCAAGGGGCTCTACTACTACTTCATCGCCGCGATGTTCGTGCCCTTCCCCATCATCATGCTGCCGGTCGTCAAGGAGACCGCGCTGCTGGGCATCGACAACGAGGGTGGCCTCATCCTCCTCTACACGGTCTTCGGGCTGAGCTTCAACATCATGCTGTACACCTCGTACCTGCGCTCGATGCCTCTGGAGATCGAGGAGTCAGCCGCCATCGACGGGGCCTCCCGATGGAAGGTCTTCTGGCGGATCGTCTTCCCGCTGCTGGCCCCGATGAACGCCACGGTCGGCATCCTCACCTGCGTGTGGGCGTGGAACGACTTCCTCCTGCCCCTGGTCATCCTCACCGACCCGGGCACCCAGACGCTGCCTCTGGCGCAGTACGTCTTCCAGGGCAAGTTCAACACCAACTACACGGTGGCCTTCGCCTCGTACCTGCTGGCCATGGCACCCATGATCATCGTCTACATCTTCTGCCAACGGTGGATCATCTCCGGTGTCATGAGAGGGTCGGCCAAGTGAGCCCTCGACCGACGCCCAACGGTACCCACCCCGAGCATCTGGAGTTCCTGTGACCACCACCCTCACCCACGTCGGGCGCGACGGGGTCGGCGTCATCCTCGCGATGACCGATGACCACCTGCCCCGGATCGTCCACATGGGCGCCGATCTCGACCCCTCCGGAGATCTGGCCGCCGTCCTCGTGCCGGCCGAGACCTCGGACCGCACCGACGAACCCCCCGAGCGGTCGATCCTGCCCGAGGCCTCCCGCGGCTGGCTCGGCACCCCCGGTCTGGCCGGCTCGTTCGGCGGGCTGCACGGCCTGACGCACCTCGTCACCGATTCGGTCGAGGAGGACGGCACCGGGGTGCTCGTGCGGGCCCACGACGACCGGCTCGCCCTCACCTGGGGGCTGGCGGTCGCCCCCGGCGGGCTCGTCGCCGTCCGCGCCGTCGTCGAGAACACCTCGGACGAGCCCTACGAGCTCGCCGGACTCGACCTGTCGGTACCGGTCGGCGACTGCGCCACCGAGCTGCTGAGCTTCACCGGCCGACACCTGCGTGAACGCCAGCCGCAACGCTCGCCCTTCCTCGTGGGAACCACCCAGTTCTCCAGCCGACGCGGCCGCACCGGCTTGCAGACGACAGGCCTGGTCGTCGCCGGGGAACCGGGGTTCGACTTCGAGCGCGGACAGGTGTGGGGAGTCCATCTGGCCTGGTCGGGGAACCATCGGGTGTGGGCCGAACGCACCCACGACGGACCGGCCGCCCTGGGCGCCGGCGAGCTCCTCGGACCCGGCGAGATCGTCCTCGGCCCGGGGGAGTCGTACACCTGCCCGGAGCTGCTCGTCTCCTGGGCCGAGGGGCTCGACGCCATGGCCGCGCGCTACCACCGGTGGCTGCGGGCCCTGCCGAGCCACCCGAGCCGTCCCCGTCCGGTCACCCTCAACACATGGGAGGCCGTCTACTTCGACCAGAACCTCGACTCCCTGGCCGAGCTGGCCCGACTCGGTGCGCAGGTCGGTGTCGAGCGGTTCGTCCTCGACGACGGGTGGTTCGGGTCACGGCGCGACGACACCTCGGGCCTGGGCGACTGGACGGTGTCGGCCGACGTGTGGCCCGAGGGGCTCGGCCCGCTGTGCGACGTCGTCACCGGCCTGGGCATGGAGTTCGGCCTGTGGGTCGAGCCCGAGATGGTCAACTTCGACTCCGACCTGGCGCGGGAACACCCCGAGTGGATCCTCGGCGAACGCGAGCACCCGGCCATGAACGCCCGGCACCAGCAGGTCCTCGACCTGGCCAACCCCCAGGCGTGGGAGCACATCCGGGCCAGGCTCGACGACCTGCTCACCCGGTACCCGATCAGCTACCTCAAGTGGGACCACAACCGCGACACCCACGAACCGGTCGATCCGGTGACCGGGAGGATCAAGGCGCACGAGGAGACGGCCGCGTACTACCGCCTCGTCGACCGGCTCAAGGCCGACCACCCGGGCCTGGAGATCGAGTCCTGCTCGGCCGGCGGAGGTCGGATCGACCTGGGGGTGCTCCAGCACACCGACCGGGTGTGGACGAGCGACTGCATCGACCCCCTCGAGCGCCAGACCATCCAGACGTGGACCTCGATGCTCGTGGCCCCCGAGTACCTCGGCTGCCACGTGGGAGCCCCGCGGGCGCACACGACCGAGCGGACCCATGACCTCACCATGCGGGCCGCGACGGCGCTGCTGGGCCACTTCGGTATCGAGTGGGACCTCACGAGGACCAGCGACGAGGACCTCGCCGGGCTGGCCGCCTGGGTCGAGGTGCACCGGGCCTGGCGCGAGGTCATCGCCACCGGATCGCTGCACCATCGGGCCAGCGGCTCGACCCTCTCGGGTGAGGGAACCCCCGCCCGCCTGGTGACGAGCCTCGTCTCGCCGGAGCGCGACCGGGCCCTCGTCGTCCTCGCCCAGTTGGCGACCCAGCACCGCTACCCGGCCGAGCCGCTCACGGTGCCGGGGCTCGACCCGGACCGCCGCTACCGGGTGCGGGCCGTCGACCCGACCCCGGGGCGCGCCGCCCAACCGGCCTGGGTCGGCCGGGAGGTCGTCCTCACGGGGGCCGCGCTCGACCGGATCGGCGTGGCCACCCCGACGATGTACCCCGAGACGGCCTGGGTCGTCGAGCTCACCGCGGTCTGAGGGGGTCCTGTCGGAGGGGTGTGCGTTCGGGCCGCGTAGTCGCGGCCCGAACGCACACCCCTCCCAGGGTCGACAACGCAGGTGGCCCCCGGCTCACGCCGGGGGCCACCTCGTCACGGAAGGGTCAGGAGAGCTTCATCGTCCCGGTCTCGAGGAAGCGGGTGTGCCAGGAGTAGGCCTCGCCCAGCAGGTGCGGGGTGTGCTTGAACTTGCAGTCGCGCAGCGAGCGGTCGTAGTAGTCCTGGAGCATCGGCCGGTAGTCCGGGTGGGCGCAGTTCTCGATGATCTTCGGGGCGCGCTGGCGGGGGGCCAGGCCACGCAGATCGGCGATGCCCTGCTCGGTGATGATGACCATGGCGTCGTGCTCGGTGTGGTCGACGTGCGAGACCATCGGGACAATCGCCGAGATGCCGCCGCCCTTGGCCGTCGACGGGGACACGAAGGCCGAGATGTAGGCGTTGCGGGTGAAGTCGCCCGACCCGCCGATGCCGTTCATCATCCGCGAGCCCATGACGTGGGTCGAGTTGACGTTGCCGTAGATGTCGGCCTCGATCATGCCGTTGGCGCCGATGACGCCGAGGCGACGGATGACCTCGGGGTGGTTCGAGATCTCCTGCGGGCGCAGGATGATGTGCTCGCGGTAGAAGGCCGCGTTGTCGTTCATCTTGTGCGCGTAGTCCGGCGACAGCGAGAAGGCGGTGGCCGAGGCGACGTCGAGTTTGCCGGCGTCGATGAGGTCGATCATGCCGTCCTGGATGACCTCGGTGTACGAGGTGAGGTGCTCCAGGTCCGAGTGCAGCAGCCCGTCGAGGACGGCGTTCGGGATGTTGCCGACGCCCGACTGCAGCGGCAGGAGGTTCCTGGGCATGCGGCCCTGCTTGACCTCGTTGTCGTAGAAGTCGAGGAGGAACCCGGCGATCTTGCGGGAGTCGTCGTCGATCGGCTTGAAGGGCGAGTTGCGGTCGGGGCCGTGGGTCTCGATGATCGCCGCGACCTTGTTCTGCGGGATGTGCAGGAACTTGTCGCCGACGCGGTCCCCGGGGTGGGTGATCGGGATGGGGACGCGGTTCGGGGGCAGGGCGAAGCGCCCGTAGATGTCGTGCATGCCCTCGAGGTCCTCGGACTGCCACGAGTTGACCTCGATGATGACCTTCTCGGCGACGTCGCAGTAGACGGCGTTGTTGCCGACCGAGGAGGTGAGGACGATGTCCCCGTCCTCGGTGATCCGGGTGGCCTCGATGACGGCGAAGTCGACCTTGCCGAAGAAGCCCTGCCGGACCATCATCCCCGACTCCGACAGGTGGATGTCGGTGTAGTAGCTCGTCCCGTCGTTGATCTTGTTGCGCATCGTCGGGTCGGACTGGTACGGCATGCGCCAGCCGATGCCGTCGATCCCGGCCAGCGCTCCGTCGAGCTCCGGGGCCGTCGAGGCGCCGGTGAAGACGTTGACGGTGAACTTCTCGCCGCGGTCGTGCGCGGCCTTGATGCGCTGGGCGAGGGCCCCCGGGAACTCCTTGGGGTAGCCCGACCCGGTGAACCCGCCGAAGCCGATCTGGGCGCCGTCGTTGACGAGGGCGGCTGCGTCCTCGGCGCTCATCACCTTCTGACGCAGAAATGGGTTGGCAATCCGCTCTGACATCTGTCCTCCTGCCGGTTGCGGCACGTGATCTCGTGCACCGTCAGGACACCACGGGGCGCACCCGACGGAATGCTGTCACTGTACCGAAGCCCGGCCGCGCGCAGGCCGGCGGGGCAAGGCAACCCGGGTCGGCCGGGCGGGGGCGCGTGCCGGGTCCCGACGGCAGGTGCTCAGGCGACGATGTTCTCGAGCTGCTCGCCGGCGGCCAGGTGCTGCAGTTGACGGCGCAGCAGGGCCGAGGCGCGGCTCCAGAACCCTTCGGCCGCCCCGCCGACATGGGGGCTCATGAGGACCCCGGGGGTGGTCCACAGCGGATGGTCGTCGGGCAGCGGCTCGGGATCGGTGACGTCGAGCCCGGCCCGCACGTGGCCCGACCGGCAGGCGGCGACGAGGGCGTCGGTGTCGACGACCGATCCGCGTCCGACGTTGACGAGCAGCGCTCCCTCCTTCATGGCCGCCAGGAAGGGCGCGTCGACGAGGTGCCGGGTGGCCTCACCGCCCGGGACGACGATGATGACGACGTCCTGGTCCACGAGCATCCCGCCGATCTCGTCGATGCCGTGGACGGCGTCGACCAGCTCGTCGCCGGGGTGGGGACGTGAGGCGACGGCGGTGATGCCGGCCGGCTCGAAGGCGGCCACCCGGCGGGCCACCGCCCGACCGATGCTGCCGTAGCCGACGATCATGACGTGCTGGTCGGCCAGCCCCGGGCAGAAGCCCTGGCGCTGCCAGGTGTGACGCCGGTGGTTGTCGACCCACTGCCACACTCCGCGTTGCAGGGCCAGGGTGAGGGTGAGGGCCAGCTCCGAGGTGGCGGCCGAGTGGACGCCGCGGGCATTGGCCAGGGTCACGCCCGGCCCGATGTGGGGCAGGGCGTGCTCGAACCCGGCCGAGAGGAGCTGCACGACTCGGACGCTCGGGGCCTGGGGGAGGAATCCCCATTCGTGTCCGGACAGGTGGTCCGGCATGCACACGAGGTCGATCTCGTCGGCCCGTTCCGGGGTGCCGTCGAGGTCCCAGGGGACGACGTCGACGCCGTCGACCGGTCCGACGCGGTCGATCCACTCGCCGGGCAGGGAGGCCACCGGGGTCATCGTTGCTCCTCGGGCGCGACGGTGATCCGCGTCCTCGTCGTGACGCTGGTGCCGGGCGCCAGGGTGAGCGCGTGCTCCTTGGCGTACCCGGTCTCGACACAGACGAAGTCGCGCCAGGCGGCGAGGGCAGGGGAGGGGTCGGCCGGCATGACGCCGCGGTACGGATTCCACACGACGACGGTCGGGCAGCCCTCGGTGGCCAGATCGATCCGTCGGCCCCAGGCGGGGTCGACGAGGGCGACGGTCCTGGCGCGGCCGGGCGCCCCGGCGTCACCGGGGTCGGCGGCGAGGTCGTCGGCGTGGCTCGGGTCGGCGTCCTGGACGACGGTGTCGGTGCCCGGGACGATCGGCATGATGTCCTCGTCGAAGACGCCGCGGGTGTCGTCGACGGTGTTCCACCAGCTCGCCCCGGCGACCCCCTCGACCCGGGAGCGGGCGGCGTCACCCACCCGGAAGTAACTGTGCCACATGGCCTCGACCGTGACCGGCTCGGCGCCCTCGTTGGTGAGGGTCAACCGCAGGTCGAGGGCGTCGTCGGTGAGGTGGACCTCGTGCCGGACGGCCACCCGGTCGCGTGCCGGGTCATCGGCGGCGGGCAGGGCGAGGACGACCTCGAGGCCGTCCGCGGTCGAGGAGCTGACCCGGGTGAAGTCGAGGGTGCGGGCCGGGCCGTGCTGCGGGTCGAGGGTGCCGTCGGGTCCGTGGCCGAACCACGGCGCGCACACGGGGATGCCGCCCTCGAGGACGCCCGGATGGCTCACCGGGTGGTCGGGGTCGGTCCAGATGACGGGATGGGCGGCGTCGGCCGGTTGCCAGGCCAGGACCTGCGCGCCGTGGTCGGCGACCTGCCAGCGTCCGTCACGTGCCTGGGTCAGGGGTCCGGGGAGGGTGCTCATGGGACCACGCTATCCAGCCCGGTGGGAGGCGGCCCTCACCTGCGCAGCGCCGGTGACCGGGGTCCGGGGCAGGAACACCGTGGCGAGCGCGTCGAGATGCGGCAGCGACAGGGCGGCAGGGGCGGCGTCGACGACGACCTGCTTGGCGTGGAAGGCCACCCCGAGCCCGGCCGTGGCGATCATGTCGAGGTCGTTGGCGCCGTCGCCGAGGGCGATCGTGGCCGCGAGGTCGACGCCGAACCGCTCGGCCCAGGAGCGCAGGTGCGCGGCCTTGGCCCGACGGTCGACGACGGGTCCGACCACCCGCCCGGTGAGGTGGCCGTCGAGGATCTCGAGGGTGTTGGCGGCATGGGCGTCGACGTGGAGCCGGTCGGCCAGGGGTGCCACCATCTGGGTGAATCCTCCGCTCACCAGGGCGACCCGCCAACCGGCGGCGTGGGCGGCGTCGACGAGCTCGGTGGCCCCGTCGGTGAGGACGACCGCCCGCTCGGCCTCGGCGACCGCACCCTCGGGGAGCCCGGCCAGGCAGGCGACCCGCTGGCGCAGGGAGTCGGTGAAGTCGAGCTCACCGGCCATCGCCCGGGCGGTGACCTCGGCCACCTCGCTGGCCCGTCCGGCGCAGTCGGCGAGCAGATCGATGCCCTCGGTGCGCACCATCGTCGAGTCGACGTCGCTGACGAGAAGTCCGGGGCGACGCAGGGCGTCCGGGACGACGATGAGGTCGACCGGGTCGGCGGCCGGCAGGGTGGCCCTCAGCGCGGTCGGGTCGAGCGTGCCGTCGTGGTCGACGACGAGGGCGCTCCAGCCGGGGCCCGCCACGGGGATCGTCGTCGTGGCGGACAGCCGCGGCAGGACGGTGGTCCAGTCCCGGGGCGAGGCGGTGACGAGGACGAGTCGGGTGCTCGATGGACTCATGGCGTCCTCACCGCTTCGTCGTCATGGTGACGGTGTAAGCCCGGTTCCGGGCGATCTGCCTGGTCGGGCCGACGGTCTGGTCGAGGTGCTCGCCCCACGGCAGGTGCGAGTTGTAGACGCACCACAGGTGGCCGCCGGGGCGCAGGACGCGCCCGGCGTCGGCGAGCATGACCAGGGTGGGGCCGGACTCCTTGGCGGTGCCGCGGTGGAACGGGGGATTGGTGACGACGAGGTCGAGACAGGCGTCCGGCAGGCCCTCGAAGCCGTCCCGCTGGGTGACGTCGACGTCGACGCCGTTCGCGGCGGCCGTCATCCGGGTCGAGTCGACCGCCGCCCAGGAGACGTCCGAGGCGGTCACCGCGGCCCGGTCGCCCAGTCGACGGGCCAGGGTGGTGGCGATGACGCCGTTGCCGCAACCGAGGTCGTGCACGGTGGCGCCGGCCGGGAGGCCCTCGACGATGCGATCCAGGTGCGCCAGCAGCAGGGCGGTCCCGGCGTCCAAGCCGGCGGTGTGGAAGGCCGCCCCATGGGCGACGATCTCCAGGCCGGCCTCGCCGACCGTGTTGTGACGCGGCCAGTCGCCGCCCCGGGCCGGACGTTCCCGCGGGTGCTCGAAATGGAGCGCCCGGGCGCGGCCCCAGCCGCGGCTGGCGTGGACCTCGTCGAACCAGCGGGCCCCCACCTCGTTCATCGACCGGTTCATGTGCCGGGTGCGGCCTCCGGCGATGACGTGGAGGTTCTTGACGCCGTGGCGGACGGCCAGGGCGTGCAGCACCGAGAGGGTCTCGTCGAGGGCGTCGAGTGAGGTCGGCAGACCCATCCACACCTGGTCGGGAACGAGGCCCTCGGGGGCGGTGAAGGGATTGACGACGAGGGTCGGGTCGAGTCGGGCCAGGTCGCGCAGGTCATCGCACCAGACGTTGACCGGGGACCATGCGCGGGCGACGTCGACGAGGGCGGGGCGGTCGAGCACGAGGACGTGACGGGCCCCTGCGGGAGCCTCCACGGCGATGACCTCGTCCACGCTGTCGTCCATGTGGACAGTCTTCCATGGGGCGGAACGCGGGACGGCGGGGGTGGACACGGCCCGCCGCCACCGTGTGCGCACCTCACCGTGGCCAAGGCCGCTACCGTGTCTGCATGGCCGAATCCGTCCTCGAGATCCACGTCATCGCCGACTCGACCGGTGAGACCGGTGTACGCCTCGCCCGCGCCGCCCGCAGCCAGTTCGAGGGAGTGCACTGGCACATCGTCCGACACCCCATGATCGGGACCGTCCACGACATGGTCACCGCTCTCGACGCCGTCCGCACCCGCCGCGACGCCGGCATGTGGATCTGCGTCGTTCACACCCTGGCCCTGCCCGACATGCGCGCCATGGTCATCGACGCCTGCGAGGAGCTCGGCGTCCAGCAGGTCGACCTCATGGGCCCCATGCTCGAGGCCATGTCGACCGCCTCCGGGCTGGACGCCGACCAGGTCCCGCGTCGTCCCGTCGGCGTCGAGGCCGACTACTTCACCCGCATCTCGGCCATGGAGTTCGCCGTCCGCAATGACGACGGCGCCATCCCCGAGCGACTCACCGAGGCCGACATCTGCCTGGTCGGCGTCTCCCGTTCGGGCAAGACGCCGTTGTCGATCTACCTGGGGTACCTCGGCTACAAGACCGTCAACGTCCCCCTGGTCCCCGGCATCCCTGCTCCCAAGGAACTCGCCGCGGTCGACCGGTGGCGCATCGTCGGCCTCACCATCGACGCCGAGCGCCTCCTGGCCATCCGGGGACGCCGGGTCCGCGGCCTCGGCGGGTTCGGCACCGAGGACGGGTACGCCGACCTCGTGGCCATCTACGAGGAACTCGACGAGGTCGGCAGGACCCAGCGTCGACTCGGCTGCCCCGTCATCGACACCACCGGTCTGGCCCTCGAGGAGGCGGCGACGAGGGTCATCGACGTCGTCGAGGAGCGGGCCAAGGTGGCCGGCACCCATCTGCGGCGTCCGGCCGGCAGCTTCCGCACGGCGCCCTGACGACCCTCGACCGGCGACTCCCGCGCCGGCCAGCCGGCTCGGCGCCAGAACCCTCCGGGCCGCAACTGTGACAAGAATCACCTTTGCCCCGTCCCGAGGTGCCATGGCGGCCCGCACCGTGGAAGAATGACGACGTGGTTCGACGAGGCGGTCGATCTGGCCGTCCCGACGAACGCAGGCTTCCGGGCTCGGGGCGTGCTCCTGCCCGGATGTGTCGAGACCGACCCGACCGGGTGCAGATCGAAGGAGATCGCCGAAGATGACCGACCACCGTTACGTGTACGACCTGTCCGAGGGCAGCGCCGAGATGAAGCCCCTGCTGGGAGGCAAGGGCGCCGGCGTCGCCGAGATGATGAGAGTGGGTGTGCCCGTTCCCGACGGTTTCACCATCACCACCGAGGCATGCGTCGAGACGATGAAGCGCCAGGGCGAGTGGCCCGAGGGGCTCGACGAGCAGGCCTGGGAGGGCCTCCAGCGCCTCGAGGAGCGTACCGGCCGCAAGCTCGGTGACCCCGACAAGCCGCTGCTCGTCTCGGTCCGTTCCGGCGCGGTCATCTCGATGCCCGGCATGATGGACACCATCCTCAACCTCGGCATCTCCGACGAGACCGTCGAGGCCATCGCCCGCGAGGCCGACAACGAGCGCTTCGCCTGGGACTGCTACCGCCGCTTCATCCAGATGTACGGCGAGGTCGTCGAGGGCATCGACGCCCACGTCTACGAGGACGCCCTCACCGCCCTCAAGGAGTCGGAGGGGGTCGAGTCGGACACCGACCTCACCGCCGAGGACCTCAAGGGCCTCGTCGACACCTTCAAGAAGCTCTCCAACGAGAAGCTCGGCGGCAACTGGACCACCGACCCGCGCGAGCAGCTCATGCGCGCCGTCGACGCGGTCTTCCGTTCCTGGCTCAACCCGCGCGCCTTCGTCTACCGCAAGGCCAACAAGATCTCCGACGACCTGGGCACCGCCGTCAACGTCATGCAGATGGTCTTCGGCAACCGTGGTGACAGCTCCGCCACCGGCGTCTGCTTCACCCGCAACCCCGCCACCGGCGCCAACGAGCTCTACGGCGAGTTCCTCCAGAACGCCCAGGGCGAGGACGTCGTCGCCGGCATCCGCACCCCCAAGCCGCTCGCCGAGATGGAGGAGATCCTCCCCGAGGCCTACCAGCAGCTCACGGCCACCATGAAGAAGATGGAGGCCCACTACCGCGACATGCAGGACATGGAGTTCACCGTCGAGAACGGCAAGCTCTACCTCCTGCAGACCCGCAACGGCAAGCGCACCGCCGCCGCCGCCCTCAAGGTGGCCCGTGACCTCGTCGACGAGGGGGTCATCACCAAGGAGGAGGCGCTGCTGCGCATCGAGCCCGGACAGCTCGACCAGCTCCTCCACGAGGCCATCGACCCGTCCCACTCCGAGAAGCCCGTCACCGAGGGCCTGCCCGCCTCCCCGGGTGCCGCCGTCGGTGAGGCCGTCTTCGACGCCGACCTGGCTGCCGAGCGCGGTGCCGCCGGCGACAAGGTGGTCCTCATCCGCTTCGAGACGACGCCCGACGACATCCACGGGGTCCTCCAGTCCCAGGGTGTCCTCACCGCCCACGGCGGCATGACCTCGCACGCGGCCGTCGTGGCTCGCGGCATGGGCAAGCCCTGCGTCGCCGGCGCCCGCGGCATCAAGATCGACTACGAGGCCAAGACCCTCACCATCGGGCAGACCGTCATCCACGAGGGCGACCCCATCACCCTCGACGGCTCGACCGGCGAGGTCTACGCCTCCGCCCTGCCGCTCATCCCGCCGCAGATCAACGAGGACTTCCAGGAGGTCCTGTCCTGGGCCGACGCCGTCCGTCGCCTCGGCGTCGAGGCCAATGCCGACAACGCCACCGACGCCGCCAAGGCCCGTGAGCTGGGCGCCGAGGGCATCGGCCTGTGCCGCACCGAGCACATGTTCTTCGGCCCCGATCGTCTTCCCGCCATGCACGAGATGATCACGGCCGAGACGCCGGAGGAGCGCAAGACCGCCGTCGACAAGATCCTGCCGATGCAGCAGTCCGACTTCGAGGGCATCTTCACCGCCATGAAGGGCCTGCCGGTCACCGTCCGTCTGCTCGATCCGCCGCTCCACGAGTTCCTGCCGAACCTCGTCGAGCAGTCCCTCAAGGTCCAGGAGCTGGAGCTCAAGGGGGCCGGCGCCGGCGAGCTCGACAAGGAGCGTCGTCTGCTGGCCCAGGTGAAGAAGCTGCACGAGCAGAACCCCATGCTCGGCACCCGCGGCTGCCGCCTCGGCATGCTGTACCCCGAGATCCCCGACATGCAGGCCCGCGCCATCATTCGCGCGGTCATGGCCGTCCTCGAGCGCGAGGGTGAGACGGTCGAGATCAACATCATGATCCCGCTCGTCTTCAACCCGACGGAGCTGGAGACCCAGCGCCGGATCGTCGCCGACGCCGTCGCCGACGAGCTCTCGAAGGCCGGCAAGGAGGTCGAGGTGCGGATCGGCACGATGATCGAGCTGCCGCGCGCCGCTCTGGTCGCCGACAAGATCGCCGAGCACGCCGACTTCTTCTCCTTCGGCACCAACGACCTCACCCAGACCACCCTGGGCATCAGCCGTGACGACGCCGAGAACGGGTTCCTCACCGAGTACCTCCAGACGAAGGTCCTCAAGGTCAACCCCTTCGCCTCGATCGACGTCGACGGCGTCGGCCAGCTCGTGGCCGGGGCCGTGGAGAAGGGCCGTCGTACCAACCCGAAGCTCGGGCTGGGCATCTGTGGCGAGCACGGCGGTGACCCGGACTCGATCCACTTCTTCCACGAGGTCGGGCTCGACTACGTGTCCTGCTCGCCGTTCCGGGTGCCGGTGGCCCGCTTCGCCGCCGCCCAGGCGGTGCTCCGGGCCACGAAGTGATCTGACCCCTCCGCTGACGACCGGCCGGGCCGTGGGGACGTCCCCACGGCCCGGCCGGTCGCTGTGTGTGCGGGCCCGGGTCCGACGCCGTGCACCTGTGAGAAGTTTCCACGGAGCGGCAAACCGGGGTTCGCCAGTTTGATAACAAAACGATAACGTTGCGCGCCGAGGGGTGGTCGAAGTAGACCAGCCCCTTGTCAACTCGTTGAACGCGACACGGACAGTTGTGCATATGAAGGACTGCACGACGTCGCTCGACAACCTTGCACGGCGTTCGACGAGCACTCGACCACGAAAGGACGAGCACATCATGGCGGACGCTCCCTCATCCCTTCTCGACGCCCCGGGGTCGGCCGGCGTCACCCCGGCGCACCGACGTGGCCGCTACCGGCCGAAGAACCTCGTCACCGGTCCGTCCCGCCAGGACACGGGTTTCCTCGGCCATCCCGGCGGCCTTCCGTGGATGCTCCAGGTCGAGATGTGGGAGCGGTTCTCGTGGTTCGGGATGCGGGCGATCCTCCTGTATTTCCTCACCGAGACCATCGCCCAGGGCGGCCTGGGCCTGCCGACGAGCGCCGGTCAGGTCGTCATCGCCTCCTATGGTGCCGCGGTCCTGCTCATGACGATCCCCGGCGGCATCTTCGCCGACCGCATCCTCGGGCCGTGGGTCTCGACCCTGTGGGGCGGACTCATCATCATGACCGGTCACCTCGTCCTGGCGATCCCGCAGGTCGTCACGAGCTGGGTGGGCCTCATCCTCATCGCCATCGGCACCGGCTTCATCAAGCCCAACCTGTCGACCATCGTCGGCGGCCTCTACGACGACCACGACCCACGACGCGACCAGGGCTTCCTCTACTTCTACATGTCGATCAACATCGGATCGCTCTTCGCCCCGCTCGTCACCGGCTTCCTCGGGCTACCACGTCGGTTTCATCGCCGCGGCGGTCGGCATGGCCCTGGCCCTCATCGCCTTCATCCACGGTCGCTCGAAGCTGCGCGAGTTCGCCTTCGACGTGCCCAACCCCCTGGGCCCGGGGGAGGGACGCCGTCTCCTCCTCGGCGCCCTAGCCGTCGTCGCCGGTGGTGCCCTGCTCGTGTGGGTGTGCAACCTCATCCTCGGCGAGCTCACGAGCGCCATCGCCTACGCCCTCTTCCTCTTCGCCCTGGGGACGTCGATCAGCTACTTCGTGACGATGTTCCGCAGCCCCAAGGTCACCGCCGCCGAGCGGGTGCACGTCCTGGCCTTCATCCCGCTGTTCGTCGGGCAGGTGCTCTTCACGATGATCTTCGAGCAGGCTGCCGGCAAGATGGCGACCTTCGCCAAGGACAACACCGCCCCGTCGTTCATGTCCCCGGAGGCCTACCAGTCGATCAACCCGACCGCCGTCCTCCTCCTCGCCCCGTTGCTGGGGCTTCTCTTCCGTCGTCGGGAGGGACGCTTCCCGACGACCCCGCAGAAGTTCGCCATCGCCGTGGGCATCATCGGTTTCTCGGCCCTCATGATGGGCTACGGGTTCCAGTCGTGGCCCGGCGGCGCGCGCCTGGCGCCGTTCTGGTACCTCGGTCTGGTCTTCGTCGTCCAGACGGTCGCGGAGCTGTCGATGAACCCGGTCGGCCTGTCGGTGACGACGAAGCTCGCCCCCAAGCAGTTCGCCTCGCAGATGATGACCCTGTGGCTGCTCGCCCCGGCCTGCGGTCAGGGCCTGGCCTCGGTCGTCATCGAGCGCACCAAGACCCTGGGCGACGTCACCTTCTACTACGGCCTGGGCATCGTGACGATCGTCGTGGCCGTCGTCCTCTTCGTCATCGCACCGTGGACCCAGTCGAAGATGAGTGACACCGACGTCTCCCAGGAGCGGCTCATGGCGGCAACGTCCGACCGGCCCGAGTGATTGCGGCCCCTCCGTGGGGCCGGCGGGGGTGGTGGAGCGGTGTTCCTGTGGAGGACGCAATAGGCTGAACCCACGGGAATGACCGCCCCCGAGACCATGGAGGACCCCATGACCCAGTCGTTCGGCGCCTGGCGTGCCACCTACACCCCCGGATCCTGGGTGGTGCTCGCCGGGCCCAGCAGCCTCGTCGTCATGCAGCCGGCGGCACCGCGGCACTCCGAGCTGGTCCGCTCGATCTGGAACCAGGTGGTCCGGGCCGCCGACGCCGACGCCCTCGTCGCGACCCTCACCTCCATCGGTCTGTCGCAGATGCCCAATCTCGGCGTCTTCTTCTGGAAGGGCGACCGGATGTGGTCGCTGGCGCGCGGCAGCGTCGTCGTCAAGGACGCGAGCAGCGGACAGGTCGTCAACCACGGGGAGGGACTGCTCACCTGGCGTGAGGAGGGGCTCGACCCCTCGGTCGTCCGGGTCGAGATGGAGGACGCCGCCCAGGGCCTCGACATGCCGCTCATGCTCGGGGTCGCCCTGGCCTCGGCGGTGACGATCGACGCCACCGGTACCGGTGAGGTGCTCCTCGTCGAGGACGAGGCGGAGGGTCCGGCCGATGCCGCCGTGCACCCGGACGTCGTCCCCGCGCCCGAGGTGTCCCCCTCCTCACCGACCTCGCCCGTCCCCCCGACGTCTCCCGCCTCGCCCGTGGCGCCGCAGTCCCCGGTGACGACCTCGCCGACCCGCCAGGAGGAGGCCCCCCGGCTGTCCGTCGTGCCCCGACCCCGGCACGACGAATGGGCCGAGGAGGCCGACGATCTGCCGGCCTGGCGCTCGGCGACCTACTCCCCCCATGAGCACGAGCCCGCGGCCGTGCACCTCGTCGCCTCCACCGGGGGTTCGGTGCCGCTGGACGGACCGGTGCTCATCGGCCGCGCTCCGAACGGCGGTGCCCACGAGCCCGACGCCGCCCTGCTGCGGGTGCCGTCCCCGAGCCAGGACATCAGCCGCACCCACGTGCGGGTCGCTCCGTCGCAGTGGGGCTACGACGTCACCGACATGAACTCGACCAACGGCACCACGGTGCGCCGGGCCGGGGAGGGGCCGCTGCGTCTGGAACCGGGAGAGACCGTCGGGGTGCGCGTCGGTGACGTCGTCGACCTCGGTGACGGGGTCACCCTGTCGATCGTGCAGGACCACTGAGCCACTTCCGCCTGCAGGTCGCGGCCGGCGGCCCCGGCGCCTATGGTGGCCTCGTGGTCCAATCGCAGGAAAGGGGTAGGTGATGGCTCGGATCCTCGTCCTGTCGGGTGCGAACCGGTACTCGGACGCCTGGCACGACTTCGACGGCACGTCCGCGGCCGTCGCCCAGATCCTCACCGACAAGGGGCACCAGGTGCAGGTGCGACGCTCGGAGCCGAGCGCCCTGGACGGCCTCGACGACGTCGACCTGCTCGTCGTCAACACCGGCGGCGGTGACCCCGAGGAGGGATGGGACTACATCCCCGAGTGGACGCGCGCCCATGGCCGCATCCTCGACTTCCACGAGTCGGGTCGGCCCATCCTCGGGCTGCACACGGCGTCGAACACCTTCTGCGACTGGGAGTTGTGGCCGGAGATCCTCGGTGGACGGTGGGTGCTGGGGCAGTCCGGGCATCCCGAACGGTCGTACGCCGTCTTCGAGCCCATGCCGGAGGCCCTCGACCACCCGGTGACCCGCGGCATCGACCAGGTCGTCTGCTACGACGAGCGTTACAGCAACCTCGACATCAGCCCGCTGGCGACCCCGCTGCTCTTCCACGAGACCGGTGAGGAGTTCCACGTCGTCGCTTGGACCATGGGCAATGACGTCGTCTACGACGGACTCGGGCATTCCGAGCGGTCCTACGAGTCCCCCTCCCGCCGACTGCTGCTGTGCAACGAGGTGTCGTGGCTGCTCAACTGGCGCAAGAGGTTGGCGGCCAGGGCGGCGGCGGAGGACGCTTCGGATATCTGAGCCGGTCTGGGCGTTGTGCGGCCGGAGACGTTGGCGTCCGCGGGTGGAGATTCAGCGCCGGGCGCCGGTTTTCGTCGCTGTCGTGACGAATTCGCCCGGTTGACGCTGAATCTCCACCCACTCGAGCCGATCGTCAGTCCTCCGGCGCCCCGGCGAGGATCTTCTCGGTCGCCGAGACACCGAGTCGGGTGGCCCCGGCCTCGATCATGGCGCAGGCCGTGGCGTAGTCGCGGATGCCACCGGAGGCCTTGACCCCCAGGCGTCCGCCGACGGTGGCCGCCATGAGTTCGACCGCGTGGACACTGGCCCCACCGGCCGGATGGAACCCGGTCGACGTCTTGACGAAATCGGCCCCGGCTGCCTCGGCGGCCCGGCAGGCCCGGACGATCTCGTCGTCGGTGAGGGCGGCCGACTCGATGATGACCTTGAGCAGCAGCGCCGGGGCGGGAACCGCCGCGCGCACGGCGGCGATCTCGGCGGTGAGGTCCTCGTCGAGGCCGGCCCTGAGCAGTCCGATGTTGATGACCATGTCGACCTCGTCGGCCCCCAGCCGCACCGACTCGGCCGCCTCGGCGGCCTTGGTGGTGGCGGTGTGCTTGCCCGAGGGGAACCCGCAGACGGTGCAGGTGTGCACCTGTCCCAGGTCGACGCCGTCCAGCGGAAGCATGGCGGGGGAGACGCAGATCGACCACGTGCCCAGATCCTTGGCCCGGGCGGCCAGGGCGGCGACGTCGGCGGCCGTCGTCTCGGGCGACAGCAGGGTGTGGTCGATGATGCGGGCGAGCTCGGCTCGGGTGGGCTGGGTGGTCACGACGGTGTCCTTCCTGTGGGTATGCGGTCAGGATACGGACCTTGCCGGGTCCTCGTCCGCGCAGGGGAGGGCAGAACGCCGACTCATCTGTGGCAGCTCACAGGTTTCGCATCGGAACACCACAGAGCCGATTCCCAGAATGAGGCCATGGACGCCACGACATTCCCCAGCCAGCAGCCCCGAGTCACCCCCGAACAGGCCAGGTCCGCCACCACCCAGCCCCGGTCGAAGAGCACCCAGCCCCGCAGATCATGGCGGACGAAGGTCCGCAACGTCGTCCTCGGCGTCGCCGCAGCCGCCACCATCGCCGTCGGTGGAGCCGGCATGTTGTCCAACCAGGACGCCGCGGAGGCCGGCGTCGTCCACCAGAACTACGCCGTGCTCACCCAGACGGTGCAGGTCCCGCAGGTGTCGATGGCCACCAGGAACGACGAGTGACGCCGTCCCCCCTTCCGGCGTCGAGTTCCGCAGTCGAGCCCCTAGCCGAGGCTGAGGCCCCATCCCTCGGGATGGGGCCTCAGCCGTTGCCGGGTGCCGCTGTCAGCGGGTGGCCACTTGGCCGTCCTTGGCGTCCGATCCGATGACCATCCGCAGGGTGACGAAGCGCACCAGGGTGGCGACGGCGTTGGCGACGAGCAGGACGAGCACCTCGACCCACCGGGAGACACCGGGGCTCCAGTGGTGCAGGGCCCACAGCGACCCACTGGTCAGCAGGAGTCCGACGCCGAAGGCGAGCAGACCGCTGAGTTGGTGCTTGACCATCCCCTCACGGCTGCGCAGGCCGAAGGTGTGACGCCGATTGGCGCTCGTGTTCCAGATCTGCGTCGTGAGCAGTGACACGAGATTCGAGATCTGTGGGCCCATGACGAGTCGGCAGAGCAGGTAGATGACGTAGTAGGCGATGGTGCTGACGACCCCGACGACACCGAAGCTCACGAGCTGGCCGACGAGTCCGCGGGGGGCGGCGGCCGACACCGCATGGGTGGTGGCCGTGTCGGTCTCCTGTTCGAGCTCCTCGCGGAGCCGGTCGAGGGGGATCGATCCGGTGGTGAACCCCTTGAGGAGTCGGGCGACTCCCCGCAGGTCCTCGGTGGCGGTGCCGACGATGTGCACCGTCGAGTCGGGGTCGTCGACCCAGTCGACCGGCACCTCGTGGATGCGCAGTCCGACCCGCTGGGCCAGGACGAGCATCTCGGTGTCGAAGAACCAGTTCTGGTCCTCCACCAGGGGGATGAGCCGTCGGGCGACATCGGCGCGGATCGCCTTGAACCCGCACTGGGCGTCCGAGAAGGACACCCCCAGGATGGTGTGGAGGATGAGGTTGTACGACCGCGAGATGAACTCGCGTTTCGGTCCGCGGACGACCCGCGACGAGGTCGACAGTCGCGACCCGATCGCCAGGTCGGAGTGCCCCGACATGAGCGGGGCCACGAGAGGGGCCAGGGCGCGCAGGTCGGTCGAAAGGTCGACGTCCATGTAGACCAGGACGGTCGAGTTCGACGACAGCCAGGTGCGTCTCAGAGCGCGTCCGCGTCCCTTCTCGTCGAGATGGACGGCGCGCACCTCCGGGTAGCGCTGGGCCAGGTCGTTGGCGATGGCCCAGGTGCCGTCGGTGCTGGCGTTGTCGGCGATGGTGATCGTCGCGCTCCAGGGGAAGTCGACGGCGAGGAACTCGTGCAGCCGGGTGACGGCGTGCGGCAGGTCCTTCTCCTCGTTGTACACGGGGATGACGATGTCGAGCGCCGTGCCGATCGACGCCGTCGCGTCCGCTTTCCGGATGGGGAGGGTGTCGGTGATGGTCATGTCGTGTCCTCCTTCTGACGTGGAGGTTTGCTCGCGGATCGAGGTGCGGACTGTGGGGCTCGTGTGCGCGTCATGTGGAGTCACGAGGCACCACCTGTGAGGTCGTAGACGGTGACCCCGCCCACGGTCCTGGCGGTGAAGGTCGACGCCACCCAGGCGGAGATCTCGGACGCAGCGTTCGACCCACCGTTCTGTTGGCCGCCGATGCCTCCGGCGATGAAGTAGTGGATCTTCTTCTGGGCGACGAGGGCCTTGAACTGCGCAAGGGTGGGGGAGGGGTCCGACCCGTTGAACCCTCCGATGGCCATGACGGGGTGCTGGGTCGCCAGCTGGTACGAGGCCGCCGACTGCGAACCGATGGCCGCGGCCACCCAGGTGTACGACGAGGAGTTGGTGTCGAGCAGGGTCGTCATGGCCGAACTCACGGTCGTCTCACCGAACATGCCGCCCTGGCGGCCGCCCGTGGCGCCGAACTCACGTCCTCCGGTGAGCCCCTGGTTGCCTTGGGAGGTTCCCGTCCCGCCCTGGCCAGTCCCGCCCGGTGCCGTCCCGCCCTGGGACGACCCGTTCGGCGCTGTCCCGTTGGGGGATGTCCCGTTGGGTGCCGTGCCGTTCGGTGGTGTGCCACCGGGCATCCCGTTCTGCCCGGTTCCGCCCGGCCCGGTGCCGTTCCGCGTGCTGCCGCCGGGCGCGGTGCCGTTGGGAGCGGCGCCCCCCGGCTGGAATCCTCCCCTGCCGCCGAAGGACCTGCCCCCTCCGGGTCCACCGTGCCCGCCCGGGCCGCCCATCCCGCTCACCGGGCCGGCAGTGACGATCGATCCGGTGTGCGGGGTCGACGCCGTGTTGACGGCGTATCCGGCGGGGCCGACGAGGGCCCCGCAGATCCCCAGGACGAGGGCCGTGAGCGCGACCTTGGTGCGGTGTCCGGACAGGGCCAGGCCGATCGTCGCCAGGGCCCCCAGGACGACGGCGAGCACCTGCGCCCACACCCAGCCCGAGCCGGCCTGGCGCAGCAGCACGACGGCCCACACCGTCGTCACGGCGCTCGACGCCGCCAGGGCCAGACGAGCGACGAGCCGCTGCCGACTCGACCAGCAGATGGCTCCGCCGATGGCCGTCGAGGCCCCGATCGCCGGCGCCAGGGCCACCGTGTAGTAGTCATGGTAGATGCCCGACATGAAGGCGAAGGTGAGGTAGGTGACGACGAGCCAGCCACCCAGGGCGAGGATGCCCGACACCGCCTGGGTCCGGGGGGTCGACGTCGTCCCCGCTCCGGCGCGCAGGTTCGCCCACCCGGGCCGTCCGGCCAGCACGAGGGCCGCGACGAGCAACAGGAGTGCGGCAGGGATGAGCCAGGTCACCATGCCACCCGAGACGCCCTCGAAGAGACGCAGGAGACCCGTCGACCCCCACGATCCGGCCCCGCCGGTACCGCCGCCGGTGACCGACCCGGTCTCGTTGCCGGTGATCCGGCCGAATCCGTTGTAGCCGAAGGTGAGCTCGAGGAAGGAGTTCGTCTGCGATCCGCCGATGTAGGGCCGTGAGGACGCCGGCCACAGCTCGACGGCGGCCACCCACCAGCCGGCTGAGACGATCATCGCCGCGAAGGCCGCCAGGAGGTCGACGATCTTGCGCCGCCACCGCACCGGGGCGGCGACCGCGTAGGCCAGGACGAATCCCGGCAGGACGAGGAAGGCCTCGAGGGTCTTGGTGAGGAAGGCGAAGCCGATGGCCACCCCGGCCCCGACGAGCCAGCGTCGCGACCCGTGTTCGGTCGCCCTGACGACGCACCAGGCCCCGGCGACCATGAGGAGCACCATGAGGGCGTCCGGGTTGTTGAAGCGGAACATGAGGGTGGCGACCGGGGTGAGGGCCATGACGGCCGCCCCGACGAGCGCCGCCCAGTGTGCGGTCGTCGTCAACTCGGTACGACGACGCCAGCCGACCCCGCAGATGACCCGGCGGATCGTCGCGTAGAGCAGGCCGACTGCGGCGACTCCCTCGAGGGCCTCCGGCACGAGGATGCTCCACGAACTGAGCCCGAAGAGTCGTATCGACAACCCCATGACCCACAGGGACGCCGGGGGCTTGTCGACGGTGATGGAGTTGGCGCCGTCGAGGGAGCCGAAGAACCACGCCTTCCACGACACCGATCCGGCCTGGGCCGCCGCCGAGTAGAAGGAATTCGCCCAGCCGGAGGCCGACAGACCCACGATGTACAGCGCCGCGACCCCGATGAGGAGCGCGGCCAGGCTGGCTCGACGCACCACGGAGCCCGCCCTGCCGGACGCCGCCGGTGGAGGCAGCGATGGCGAGTCCATGGGGCTCTGGGCAAGGGGGATCGTGGGCGCAGTGATGTCCATGTCCACCACACCACAGGCCGGCGCTGTGGGACGGCTGTCCTGGCGGTGAGACCTCGGCGTGGATCGGCGTCGGTCCGTCTGAGAGGATCGCGTACGGACCGGCGGGGAGACGTCGGACGGCCGGCCACACCGGGCCGGTTCCGGGCGAACGGACGGCCAGGGCCGGGTCGGCGAGCGGCCGACCCGGATCTCAGGCCAGCGGCAGGCGCAGGGTCACCGTCGTGCCGGCGTCACTGGAATCGACCTCGGCCGATCCGTGATGGGCCTCCATGACGGCCGCGACGATCGACATCCCCAGACCGGTCGACCCCTCCTTGGACGCCGTCCTGGCGGCGTCGGCAC
Organism: Acidipropionibacterium timonense; assembly: GCF_900605005.1. Taxonomy (GTDB): domain Bacteria; phylum Actinomycetota; class Actinomycetes; order Propionibacteriales; family Propionibacteriaceae; genus Cutibacterium; species Cutibacterium timonense. Next base: position 181,992 of record NZ_LR027558.1, read on the forward strand.
GGGAGAAGCGCTCGAAGACCGTGTCGCGGACGCTCTCGGGGATGCCCGGCCCGTTGTCGGCCACGGTGACGACGGCGCGGCAGTTCGCGGATCTCACGCTGGTGTGCACCTTCGTGCCCGGCGGGGTGTGCTTGCGGGCGTTCGACAGGACGTTGACGACGACCTGGACGAGTCGGTCGTGGTCGGCCTCGACCATGACCTCGTCCTCGGGCAGGTCGAGCGACCACGTGTGGTCGGGCCCGGCGGCCTGGGTGTCCGAGACGGCATTGAGGACGAGTTCGACGAGGTCGACCGGCACGAGCTCGAGTTTCTGGTCGTTGTCGAGCCGGGCCAGCAGGAGCATGTCCTCGACGAGGGTGCTCATCCGCGCGGACTCGGCCTCGATCCGGGTCATGGCGTGGTCGGTGTGCGGGGGCAGCACCTCCCCGGAGCGTCGGGTGAGTTCGGCGTAGCCACGGATCGACGCCAGCGGGTTGCGCAGCTCGTGCGAAGCGTCGGCGACGAACTGGCGCACCTTCGTCTCGGAGCGCTGGCGTGCGGCCAGGGCACCCTCGACGTTGTTGAGCATGTGGTTGAAGGCGTACCCCACCTGCCCGACCTCGGTGCGCGGGTCGGTGAGTTCGGGGGCCACGCGCACCGGAAGGTTGACCTCGCCGGTGTCGAGGTCGAGTTCGGAGACCTCGGTGGCCGTCGAGGCCAACTGGTTGAGGGGCTTGAGGGTGCGCACGACGACGGCCCGACACAGCAGGACGGCCGTGCCGATGGCGAGCACGGTGACGACGGCCTCGAGGGCCAGCAGGGAGGTGATCGCCTTGTCGACGTGACTCAGCGGCAGGGCGACGACGAAGGTGGCGCCGTCCCGGGTCTCCGACAGGACGCGGTAGTGGCCGAGCCCGTCGAGTTCGACGTCGTGCTTGCGGGAGTCGGAACTGACCGACAGCAGCTCGCTCACCGCCGACTGGGCGACGGCCTGGTCGACCTTCCCCTCGGCGACGATGGAGGCCCGGGCCGCCCCGCTGGCGAACCGGGTGATGAAGATCGAGCCCACGGAGTTGCCGAGGACGTCGGAGCCGGGCGCCGGGCCACGGGTGCCGTCGTCGACGTCGGGGCTGTGGTTGACCTGGCGGGCCGCGGCGGCGTCGATCTGCTGATCGAGCTGGTTGACGAGGATGCGGTGGGTGCCCCAGGAGGAGGCGGCCGCCAGGACGATCGCCAGGAGGATGACGACACCGACGACACGCCACACGAGGAGGCGCCCCAGGGTGCCCCGGCCGGTGGGATGGGCCAGCCAGGTCGAGGGGCGTCCCTCGCGCACGTCGATGTCGTCGTGCCGGTCGGTGTCACTCGTGCTCACGGATGATGATCGCAGTCCGGGCGGCCCTCAGGCAGCCGGACGCAGGACGTACCCGGCGCCGCGCATGGTGTGGATCATCGGATTGCGGCCCTTGTCGATCTTCTTGCGCAGGTAGGAGATGTACAGCTCGACGACGTTGGCCTGGCCGCCGAAGTCGTAGTTCCACACCCGGTCGAGGATCTGCGCCTTCGACAGGACGCGCTTGGGGTTGCGCATGAGATAGCGGAGCAGCTCGAACTCGGTGGCGGTGAGGTTGATCTCCGCGCCGCCGCGGGTCACCTCGTGGGAGTCCTCGTCGAGGGTGAGGTCGCCGACGACGAGGGTCGAGTCGGACCGCGGCTCGGTGGCCCCGGAGCGACGCAGCAGGGCGCGCAGTCGGGCGATGACCTCCTCGAGGGAGAAGGGCTTGGTGACGTAGTCGTCGCCGCCGGCGGTGAGCCCGGCGATCCGGTCGCCCACGGCGTCCTTGGCGGTGAGGAAGATGACGGGGACGTCCGGCTGGTCCATCCGGATGCGACGCATGACCTCGAGCCCGTCGAAGTCGGGGAGCATCATGTCGAGGACGATGACGTCCGGGTGGGTCTCCTTGGCGGCGCGCACGGCATGGGTGCCGGTGTCGGCCGTGGTGACCTCCCAGCCCTCGTAGCGCATCGCCATGGAGAGGAGTTCGGTGAGGCTCGGTTCGTCGTCGACGGCGAGGACCCGGATGGGGGTGCCGTCGGCCCGCGTGAGCCTGGACTGTGGTGCTGCCATGACTCAAGATTCCCACTGACGGGGCATGTGAGCACTGTGCCAAAGCTGTGATGAAGCTATGAATCTGTGAGCATACTGTGCACTGGCTGCGTGCCGCGACGCGGGTTCGGGGCCCTGTCGGGCCGGGACCTCATGCCCCGCGTTCCCCTGGGACCCCGATGGCGGTAGCGTGTGCCACGGTCGCGCTCCTTGCGGCGTCGACTTCCCCATGGTCGGCCTGCAGCCGGTCCGGCCGTGGTCTTCGATCGATCGACTCGGCTACAGAGGACGTCACATGAGTTCGACCCTGATCATCGTGGTCATCGTCGTCGTCACCGCACTGGCCTTCGACTTCACCAACGGATTCCACGACTCGGCCAACGCCATGGCCACGTCGGTCGCCACCGGGGCCCTGGCCCCCAAGGTCGCCGTCGCCATCGCCGCAGTCCTCAACGTCGTCGGTGCGATGCTGTCGACGGAGGTCGCCAAGACGATCTCGAACGGCATCGTCGACGACTCCCTCGTCACCCCGAGCATGGTCTTCGCGGGCCTCGTCGGGGCCATCCTGTGGAACCTCGCGACCTGGCTCTTCGGGCTCCCCTCCAGTTCCTCCCATGCCCTCTTCGGCGGCCTCATCGGGGCCGTCCTCGTCAAGGCCGGGATGCCCGGGGTTCACGTCGGCAAGATCATGAGCAAGATCATCCTGCCCGCCCTCGTCGCCCCCTTCGTCGCCGGCGTCGCGGCCCTGCTGGCCACGTGGCTCGCCTACCGGATCACCGACCACACGGCGCACCACTCGCAACGGATGTTCCTCAACGGGCAGCGGGTCTCGGCCTCCATGGTCGCCCTGGCCCACGGCACCTCCGACGGGCAGAAGACGATGGGCGTCATCACGCTGGTGCTCATCGCCGGCGGTTACCAGGCCTCCGGGACGAGCCCGCACTGGTGGGTCATCCTCCTGGCCGGAGCGGCCATCGGCCTGGGCACCTACTCGGGCGGCTGGCGGATCATGCGGACGATGGGCAAGGGGCTGTGCGACATCCAGTCGCCCCAGGGGTTCGCGGCCGAGACGGCGTCGACCGCGGCGATCCTCGCCAGCTCGCACCTGGGATTCGCCCTGTCGACGACCCACGTGTGCTCCGGGTCGATCCTCGGCTCGGGAGTGGGACGGCGCACCGAGGTGCGCTGGTCGACCGCCGGCAAGATGGCCGTCGCCTGGGTGGTCACCCTGCCCGCGGCGGCCCTCGTCGGCGCCGCTGCCTCGTGGATCGCCTCGACCGGCACCATCGGCACCATCATCGACGTCGCCCTGCTGCTCGTGGCCGCGTGGCTCATCGTGCATCAGGCGGCAAAGACGCGAATCAACCATGAGAACGTCAACGACGCCGCCCACGTCGGCGTCCGAGGCGGCAAGGTCTCCGAGGGGGCGGCGGCATGAACATCGACTGGGCATCACTGGGACTCGTGACGATCGTGACGATCTGCGTCACCGTCCTCATCGTCGCGGTCGTCTCGGGTGGGGCACTGGCCCTTGACAAGGCGCGCGAGCGTGCCCAGGGGGACGCCGGCGGGGAGGTCGCGCTCGTCGCACTGGGGTGGTTCATGATCGGGCTGGCCGGACTCGTCGTCCTCTACGGGCTGTACCTGCTCATCCCGTACTTCCACTGAGCGGGACTCGGCCCGTCCCCGGACGCTCCCGGCGCGGCGTCGACGACGTGAATCCGGGGGGTGGGGGTCGGACTGGTGCGCCCATGCCGTGGCGAATACTGGGATCAGTCCCCGCCACAGGAGGTCCCCATGTCCGTCAAGACGCACAAGCTCGCCCTCATCGGTGCCGGCAAGGTGGGTGACGCCGTCCTCGGCAACGCGATGCACAGCGGGCTCTTCGCCGAGGTCGTCGTCATCGACGTCAATGAGGACCTGGCACGCGGCCAGGCCCTCGACCAGCACCACGCCACGGCCCTTCCGCCCATGAACAATGCCCACGTGTTCGCCGGTGGGTACGACGACGTGGCCGATGCCGACATCGTCGTCCTCACCGCCGGGCCGTCCATCCCGCGCACCGACAAGCCGGCCGGCGTCGGGGCCCGCCGTCAGCTGGCCGCCACGAACGGGCGCATCGTCCGGGAGACGATGGCGCAGATCACCGCGCGCACTCGGGACGCCGTCGTCATCCTCTGCTCGAACCCCCTGGACGCCCTGGTCCACATCGCCTCGACCGAGTTCGACCTGCCGGCCGGTCAGGTCTTCGGGACCGGGACGATCCTCGACTCGGCGCGGATGTGTCGGGTGCTGGCCGACCGGCTCGGCGTCGACCCCATGTACGTGCGCGGGTACATGCTCGGTGAGCACGGTCCGTCCGGATTCCCCATGTTCAGCGGGGTCAACGTCGGCGGGGTCGGGTTCGCGGGACTGGCCGAGCTGTTCGGCGTCGATCCCATGGACCGCGAGGAGCTGACGACGCAGATCAACCGCGCCGGCTTCGACGTCTTCAACCTCAAGGGGTGGACGAGCGCCGGCATCGGCCAGTCCGTCATGACGATCATCCGGTCGGTCCTGCTCGACGAGAAGTCGGTGTACCCGGTGTGCACGACCCTGCGTGGCCAGTGGGGGCATGACGGCGACGTCAGCCTCGGCGTGCCCTGTGTCGTCGGTGCCGCCGGGGTGGAGCGGATCCTCGAGGTGCCCCTGGACGCGTGGGAGCGTCAACGGCTCGACGAGACGATCGCCGCCATCAAGGAGACGATCGAGGTGGCGGCCGGCTGACGGCGGCGTCGGCCGGGGGCTGGATGGGCGTGCAGGACCGACGCAGTGCCGACAGCCGCGTCGACCGAGTCGGCCCCGGGTGCTGGTTCAGGGGTGACGTGGCAGCTCGCTCTGGTCGCGACCCTGCTCCGGAAAGTGCACCCCCTCGCCACTTTGCTCCGGATACTGCGGCGACTGTCCACTCTGCTCCGGATACTGCACTGGCGGTCCACTTCGCTCCGGATACTGCACCTTGCTCCCTGTATTCCAGGAGCGACGTGCACTTTCTGGCGCTACGTGGTCTCCATGGTGGTTTCGGGTGATCTTTCCGGAGCAGAGTGAGGTGGTGTCGGATGACTCGTCATGTGACGCCGAGTTGCGGTATGTCAATGGCCACGGCATGCCTGTCCCGGTGGGGATCGCGTCGCGCTGGCAAACGTCCGCGATACCCGGTCGCGACCCTGCTCCGGAAAGTGCACCCACGCTCCACTCTGCTCCGGATACTGCGGCGACTGTCCACTCTGCTCCGGATGCTGCACTTTGCTCCCTGTATTCCAGGAGCGACGTGACCTTTCTGGAGCATGGTGGGGATCACCATGGTGGTAGGCGGTTGTTTGGGCGCGACGTGATTGTTGTGGAGCCAAGTGGATCTTGTGGAGCGAGGTGGATCTTGTGGAGCCAGGTGAATCCTCGGGCAACGTGCCTCGCGTGGAGCGACGTGCGTCTTCTGGAGCTACGTCAGCTCTCCGGGGCGAGGTCGGGGTCCCGGGGCGACGTCGGCGTCCGGAGCGAGGTGGACGTTTCGGGGGGTGGCACTGCGGCCCCGGCCCATCAGCCCCGACGATGCGACGGCCTCCGGGACTGCGTCATGGCCGCATGTGTCCGGGTGGCGTCGAGGGCCGTGACGGGAAGGGGAGTGAGGGTCCGGTCGGCGCGGATGCCGTCGAGGAAGATCTGCAGGTATCTCCGGTAGAGGTCGGGTTCGACGTCGGCGCTGCGGTTGCGGATCGATGCCAGCCCGGCCTGGAGGAAGATGATGTCGCTCTGTTCGACGTCCGGGCGAATGGCGCCCTGGCGTCGAGCCTTCGCCACCAGCTCCTCGAGGAGTGGCGCGATCCGGGTCTGCGCCTCGCGCACCTGGTCGTCGGCGAGGGCGGGATGGCTCATGATGGCGTTGAGTCCGGAGTCGCCGAACTGCAGGTCCAGGGAGTGGTCGAGGAAATCGACCAGCCCCACCCAGGCGTCGGGTTCGGACAGCGCTCGGCGGGCGAACCCTTCGAGCTCGTCGAGGGCGTCCTCGAGGAGCGCCGCCATGAGCTCCTGCTTGTTGGCGAAGCGACGGTACGCCGTCCCGACCCCGACCCCTGCATGATGGGCGATGTCGTTGAGGGTGACGTCGACTCCATGGCTGGTGAACAGGTCGCGGGCGGCGTGGAGGAGCCGTTCACGGTTGGCGGCGGCATCCTTGCGAAGGGTCTGGGCCATGCCTTCATCATGGCACAACCGGATAGATGCATCCGGTTGTGCTACCGTGGAGACGATCCGGACAGCCTCATCCGCTTGGCTGGGGCCTCCAGTTCTCCCGAGCACCAGCGATCCTCCTGGGCTCGCGGACCCCACGCTCGTGAAAGGACTCGACATGACCGACCCCGACTTCCAGCAGGACTTTCCCACCGGCGAACCCAACGACGGCTACGCGCAGTACTTCAGCGGCAGGAGTTGGCGTGCGCCCCTCACTGGCGGCAGCGTCCCGGTGAGCAACATCACCTTCGAGCCGAGTTGCCGCAACAACTGGCACATCCACCACGGCGGCAACGGTGGTGGCGACCAGATCCTCCTGTGCACCGCCGGCTCGGGTTGGTACCAGGCCGAGGGTGAGGATCCGGTGAGCATGGTGCCCGGCGTCACCGTCCGCGTCCCCGCCGGCACCAAGCACTGGCACGGCGCCAAGGCCGACTCGTGGTTCTCCCACCTCGCCTTCATCACTTCCGGGGACGACGTGAGCAATGAGTGGCTCGAGCCCGTGTCCGACGAGGCCTACCGTCAGCTCCCCGGCGTCGACCGGGATTGAGCGGTCCGACGCGACGGCATCGTGGTCGGACCGCTCGGCCGCCCTCCGATGCGTATCCGGACGACGACGACCTCAACGACCGCATCGACGACGCCTATCGCGCGAAGTACGCGGGCAGCGCGTACCTGCCGCCCATGGTCGCCGACGGCCCACGAGCGGCCACCGTCGAGGTGACGCCCCGGTCCTGACGTCCGCCGGAACTCACGGCGCCCCGGGCCTGCGAGTGCCGGTGATGGCCCGGGAATATCCGCCTCCTGCCAAGAGTTGAGTCGAGTGAACTCAAGTTTGACCCTGAGATCCCCCGGATCCCCTTGATACGACCCGGCTCAACCGTTAGCCTTGAGTCGTTGCCGCTCAAGGCGTCCCTCATCGGGCGTCCAGGCGAGAACTCAGCTCAACACAGACATCAGGAACACAGGACTCAAGTCCCAGGAGGAACCCCCATGGCCCGTGCAGTCGGTATCGACCTCGGAACCACCAACTCGTGTGTCGCCGTCCTCGAGGGCGGCGAGCCCACCGTCATCCCCAACGCCGAGGGCGCCCGGACGACCCCGTCGGTCGTCGCGTTCACCAACTCCGGCGAGGTCCTCGTCGGTGAGGTCGCCAAGCGACAGGCTGTCACCAACGTCGATCGCACCATCCGCTCCGTCAAGCGCCACATGGGCACCGACTGGAAGGTGACCATCGACGGCAAGGACTACCGTCCGCAGCAGATCAGCGCCTACGTGCTGCAGAAGCTCAAGAGGGACGCCGAGGCCTACCTCGGTGAGCCCGTGACGAACGCCGTCATCACCGTCCCCGCCTACTTCTCGGACGCCCAGCGTCAGGCGACCAAGGAGGCCGGTGAGATCGCCGGTCTCACCGTCGACCGCATCGTCAACGAGCCCACCGCGGCGGCCCTGGCCTACGGCCTCGACAAGTCCGACAAGGAGCAGACGGTCCTCGTCTTCGATCTCGGTGGCGGCACCTTCGACGTCTCCCTGCTCGACATCTCCGACGGCGTCTTCGAGGTCCAGGCGACCAATGGTGACAACCACCTCGGCGGTGACGACTGGGACCAGCGGATCGTCGACTGGCTCGTCAAGCGCTTCAAGGACGCCAACGGCATCGACCTGTCCGCCGACAAGATGGCCAAGCAGCGCCTCCAGGAGGCTGCCGAGCGCGCCAAGATCGAGCTCTCCCAGACCTCCGAGACGCAGATCAACCTGCCCTACATCACGGCCGGCGCCGCTGGGCCGCTGCACCTGGACGAGAAGCTCACCCGGGCCGAGTTCCAGCGGATGACCTCCGACCTGCTCGACCGCTGCCGCACGCCGTTCAATGCCGTCATGAAGGACGCCGGGGTCACCGTCTCCCAGATCGACGAGGTCATCCTCGTCGGCGGCTCGACCCGCATGCCCGCCGTGACCGACCTCGTCAAGGAGCTCGCCGGCAAGGAGCCCCACAAGGGCGTCAACCCGGACGAGGTCGTGGCCCTCGGTGCCTCCCTCCAGGCCGGTGTGCTCAAGGGTGAGGTCAAGGACGTCCTCCTGCTCGACGTCACCCCGCTGAGCCTCGGTATCGAGACCAAGGGCGGCGTCATGACGAAGATCATCGAGCGCAACACGACGATCCCGACGAAGCGCTCCGAGGTCTTCACCACCGCCGAGGACAACCAGCCCTCCGTGATGATCCAGGTGTACCAGGGCGAGCGTGAGTTCGTCCGCGACAACAAGTCGCTGGGCAACTTCGAGCTCACCGGCCTCATGCCCGCCCCGCGCGGCATCCCGCAGATCGAGGTGACCTTCGACATCGACGCCAACGGCATCGTCCACGTCCACGCCAAGGACATGGCCACCGGCAAGGAGCAGTCGATGACCGTCACCGGCGGGTCGGCCCTGGGCAAGGACGAGATCGACCGCATGGTCAAGGAGGCCGAGGCCAATGCCGACGCCGACAAGAAGCGTCGCGAGTCCGTCGACATGCGCAACGAGGGCGACGCCCTGGCCTTCCGTACCGAGAAGCTCCTCGAGGAGAACGGCGACAAGATCCCCGAGGAGACCAAGACCCCGGTGACCGAGGCCGTGGCCAAGCTCAAGGAGGCCCTCAAGGGCACCGACAACGACGACGAGGTGAAGGCCGCCATGGACGACCTCAACCAGAAGGCGTCGGCCATGGGCCAGGCGATCTACGCCGCCGCCCAGCAGGCCCAGGCCTCGGGACAGTCCGCCGCCGGTGCCGATGAGCAGGCCGACCAGGGTGGCGACGACACGGTCGTCGACGCCGAGATCGTCGACGACGAGAAGAAGTCCGACAAGTGACGACGAGTCGGTGGGCGGGGTGACCTGCCCCGCCCACCGACCACGCCCGGGCGCCCGGGGCCTGTGGGGGCCCCGGGTCGGCAGCGCCCACGAGAGCCACAGACGAGGATGAGATGAGCGAGAACACACACGAGCCGGGCCCCGATCCCGAGGACATCCGTCCCGGGAACGAGGACGCCGGCCAGAGCCCCGAGGCCGGACGGGCCGACGGGACGAGCCCTGCCGGCGACGACACCGGCCCCGCTGACACCGGTTCCCCTGACGCTGGGTCCGGTGACGCTGGGTCCAGTGACTCGGGCGCCCGGCCCGCGGACATCGACGGGCGTTTCGAGGAGATCGTCGAGGGAGTCGACGTCGCCGCCCCCTCCCGCGAGTCCGAGCTCGAGGCCATGCTGGCCGAGCGCACCGAGGACCTGCAGCGTCTCCAGGCCGAGTACGTCAACTACAAGCGTCGGGTCGACCGCGACCGCGCCCTGTCACGTCAGGGTGGCGTCGAGAAGGTCGTGAGCGACCTCATGCCGGTGCTCGACTCCATCGCCATGGCCCGTCAGCACGGCGAGCTCGAGGGTGGTTTCAAGCTCGTCGCCGACGAGCTCGAGAAGGTGGCGAGCGCACACGGACTGCGGTCCTTCGGGCAGATCGGGGAGGAGTTCGACCCGCGTCTGCACGAGGCCCTCATGCAGCTGCCGCTGGCCGGGGCGACGGTGACGAGCGTGTCCCAGGTCATGCAGCCGGGTTACATGATCGGGGACCGGGTGCTGCGTCCGGCCCGGGTGGCGGTCTCCGACCCCGATCCGCAGGCGTCCGGTGCCCCGGCCTCGCAGGAGGAGCCCGGGACGGACGACCCGCAGGGGCCGGACGAGGCCTGATTGACCAGACGATGAGGAGAGGAGGCGCACGGTGAGCACCAAGGACTTTGCCGAGAAGGACTACTACAAGGTGTTGGGCGTCTCCAAGGACGCCAAGCCCGAGGAGATCAAGAAGGCCTTCCGGAAGATCGCCCGCGACAACCACCCCGATTCCCATCCGGGTGACAAGGCAGCCGAGGCGCGGTTCAAGGAGGCCTCCGAGGCGAACGACGTCCTGTCGGACCCCAAGAAGCGCAAGGAGTACGACCAGGCTCGCAGCCTCTTCGGCGCCGGCGGACTCCACTTCCCACGGTCCGGTGGGGCGACGAACGTCAACGTCGAGGACTTCCTGCGCACCGCGGGCAACGGCGACGGTTTCGGCGATCTCTTCGGGAACCTCTTCGGGGCGACCGGGGGCCGCCGGACGACGACCCGCAGCGCCCGCCGCGGGGCCGACATCGAGGGCGAGACGACGATCGACTTCATCGACGCCGTCAATGGCACGACGGTGAGCCTGCAGATGGTCTCCCAGGAGCCCTGTCAGGCGTGTCGGGGCACCGGCGCCAGGGCCGGCACCGTCCCGACGGTGTGTCCGACCTGCCAGGGCTCGGGCATGCACGCGACGACGGCCGGCGGCGTCTTCCAGATGACCGAACCCTGCCCGGACTGTCACGGGCGCGGCATGATCGTCGACGACCCCTGCCAGGTGTGCCACGGTTCGGGGCGGGCCCGCTCGACCCGGACCATGCAGGTGCGCATTCCCGCCGGGGTCGAGGACGGTCAGCGCATCCGCATCAAGGGCAAGGGATCGCCGGGCGAGAACGGGGGAGCCTCCGGCGACCTCTACGTCGTCGTCCACGTGCGTCCCGACCCCACCTTCGGCCGTGACGGGTCGAACCTCACCGTGACCGTCCCGGTGACCTTCTCCGAGGCGGCCCTGGGGGCCGAGGTGGAGGTGCCGAAGCTCGGCGGGGGCACGGTGCGCCTGCGCATCCCGGAGGGCACCCCGAACGGGCGCACCTTCCGGGTCCGCGGTCGCGGCGTGACGCGCTCGGACGGATCGAAGGGGGACCTTCTGGCGACCGTCGACGTCGTCGTCCCCACGGGTCTGGACGCCGCCTCCCGCAGGGCGCTCCACGAGTTCGCGGCGGCCGCCCACGAACCGAACCCGCGCTCCTGGGAGGTGAGCTGAGGTGCGCCGGCGGGTCAACGTCGGCGCCTCCGGGCTGGCGAGGATCGACCGGGACGCCCCGATCTTCCCCATCTCGGCGGCCGCCGAGCTCGCCGGCATGCACCCCCAGACCCTGCGCACCTACGACCGGCTCGGCCTCGTCGTGCCGACCCGGGCCCGGGGGAGGGGACGACGCTACTCGGCAGCCGATGTCGCGAACCTGCGGATGATCCAGCACCTGTCGCAGGACGAGGGGATCAACCTCAACGGCATTCACCGGATCATGGAGCTCGAGCGACAGATCGTCCGACTCAACGACCAGGTGGAGCAGCTGTCCGACACAGTGCGGCGGATGCAGTCGGTGGAGTTCGAGGGGCGCAGTGACCCACGGGTGTTCACGGCCGAGTCGACCGGCCGGGTCCACATGGGGCGGACGGTCGTGCGGACCCAGCTCGCCCTTCCGCCCCGGTGACCGGGCTCTGACGAGCGACGACGTCGACGCTACCGCGCACTCGTATCCTGAGAATGTACTGAGAGAACCGGCTGGGCAGCGTGCCGCACGGGCGTGTCGGTTCCGGTGATCGGCCTGCGCATCTGCGCTCTGACGATGCATGATGCCGGGAATCGAGGCATGATGGAGGGGTGAAGCGCGTGCTGAGAATCCTCAGCTTCGTCGTCCTGGGGATGGCTGTCCTCGTCGGCGGGGCGAGTTGGTTCATGTCCCGTGCCTCCGCCGTGCCCGCGGTCGTCAGGGCCGCTGCGCATTCCCACTCCACGGCTTCCGGGTCACCGTCGTCGGGCGCGGCGGCTCCCAGCGCGTCACCCGTGCCTGCCTCGACGGACCCCACGGTCGGCTCCGTCTATCGGACGGTCGGTCTGGGTGACTCCGTCCCGGCTGGCACCAACTGCCCCGACTGCACGGAGTACGTCACCCAGGTGGGTCGCGCCATGGCGTCGTCCTCGGGAAAGGTGGCGTCGGTGGACAACGAGGCGGTCGCGGGGGCGACGACGAGTGACGTCCTGGCCCAGCTGGCCGATGCGTCGATTCGCGCGCGGATCGCCGACGCCGATCTCGTCATCATCACCATCGGGGCGAACGACCTGGACACCTCGCAGATCGACGGCGACTGTTACCCCCTCTCCACGACGGGCTGCTATCGCGATGATCTCGTCGGCATCTCGAGCCGGCTCACCGCCATCGTCAACCGCGTCCAGGGGCTCATGTCACGGCCGGGTGGGACGATCGTCCTCACCGGTTACTGGAACGTCATCGAGGACGGTGAGGTCGGGGCGGAGAACGGGTCGACGTACGTCACCGCGTCCGACGAACTCACCCGGATGTTCAACGCCGACGTGAGCGCCGTCGCGACGGCGACGTCGACGGCCTATGTCGACGTCTACACCCCGTTCAAGGGGGCGTCCGGGACGACGGACGACACCCAGCTGCTCGCCAGCGATGGAGACCATCCCAATGCCGCGGGTCATGCCGTGCTGGCGCGGGCCATTGAGACCGCCCTCGGGGTGGAGTGAGGTCGGGTTCATCCACATGGTGGACCGCACCGGCGCCCATGGGAGCAGTGGTCCCCAGTTGGGGGAACAACGGCGGCCCCTCTCTTTTCATGGATGAATGCGTGTATTTCCTTGTCGAATGCATGTCATCCGATGTCATTATCCCCCGCGTGGGTGACAAACTCAGCATTGCTGAAACCTGAATATTTGCTGAAGGTGTCCATCCTGGCTAGCCAAGGGGACACCGGACAACCTATGGTCTTCTCAGGTTGTGGCAGTCGGCACATGGCTCGACGCACTGCAGGAGGAAGAACAACAATGAACAACGCAGACACCCGGTCCGTCTCCCGGCGGACGGTGGCCAAGGGCCTCGCGTGGAGTGTCCCGGCGGTCACCCTGGCGACCCAGCTCCCGGCTTTCGCCACCTCGCCCGGTCCGATCGACATCCCGCCGTCCATCGGTGGGGACGTTGCGCACAAGTGCCCGGGCCACTCCCATGTCATCGGTGATGGCGTGATCTTCGGTCCCATCGAGGTCAAGAGCACGGCTCAGGCCGATGTCGCCGTGTCGTTCAGCTTCGCGTCGTCGAGCATCTACGGGGACGTCGCGTATGTCTCCACCGACGGTGGCAAGACCCTCCAGAGCGGGTCGTCGATCACCGTCCCCGCCGGCGAGACCATCGAGGTGTACGTCGTGAGCACGCGCGGATCCAGCAACAATGGTGCCGGAAGCCTCACCATCAACTACACCTACACCGTGGACGGAGTGACGAAGTCCGGGACGACGGTCCTCAGCTACAACAGCGTCCCGCCGCACCACAAGGTGTGTGACGCCAGGATCACCGGCTGATCTGCGGATACCTCCGGAGTCGGTGAGGGGCTCACGAGCGCGATGCTCGTGAGCCCCTTCGCTGTCCCTCACACCAACGCGATGACCTGGACGAGGAGGATCTTGACGATCGTCCCCAGGGCGAAGAGCGCCCCGTAGGCCGACTCGATCCGTTCATCGTTGACGAGGCTGTTGGCGTACCCGAGAATCGCCGGCTGCCCGACGAACCCGGCGAAGGCGCCGGTCGCCCGTTGCGCCGACAGGTCGAGCAGGCGGGCTGCCCCCAGCAGCAGCCCTGCCCCCAGGAGCAGCGACACCGCCGACACGGCGACGACGCACAGTCCCGACCAGCTCGCCGCCTGCGAGATGAAGGCCTGCCCCGAGGCCAGCCCGACGCAGGCCAGGAAGAGCATGAGGCCGAGCTGACGCAGGATGGCGTTGGTGGCGTGCGGCAGGTCCCAGCGGATCGGCCCGGTGCGGTGCACAGCACCGAGGACCATCCCCATGACGAGCGGCCCGGCAGCCGCCCCGAGCTCGAAGACGAGCCCGCCGGGCAGGGCGACGAAGAGCGCTCCCAGGGCCAGCCCGAGGGCAGCCCCGAGCCCCAGGGACAAGGCGTCGACCTGGGAGACGCCGGCCTCGGAGTCACCGAAGAAATCGGCGGCGTCGCTGATCCGGTTGGCCGGCACGACGCACAGCACCCGGTCTCCCGGTTGGAGGACGAGGTCGGATCGGGCGAGCATGTCGAGATCGCCGCGCCGCACCCGCGTCACCTTGCCGTTGGTGCGTCCGCGCACGTCGATCTCGCCGAGGGTGCGGCCGACCAGACGCGGGTTCGAGACGAGGAAGCGACGGAAGTCGATCTCCTGGCGCTGGTCGGTGAGGCGTCGGTCCGAGACGTGCCCCAGGTGCTCGACGGCCCGGGCGACGTCGTCCGGGTTGCCGACGACGAGCACCTCGTCGCCGGGATGCAGGTCGTCCTCCGGGGTGGCCAGGGTCATCTCGCCGTCGCGCAGCAGGTACGACATGCGGATCTGGTCGTCGACGAACCCGGGCGTCCGGCGGATCGACGTGTGCCGGTCGACGACGGTGGAGACGGCGGTGATGCCGGCCTCGGCCAGGGACGTGTTGTCCTTGCGGGCCGGCCAGCGGCGTCGGGCCACCAGGGCGACGACGATCATGGCGACGACGACACCGGTGGGGTACGAGAGGGCGTAGCCGACGAGGGTGTCGCCGGCTCCGTGGGTGGCCGAGGTGGCGGCGTCGATGGCCGGTGAGGTGAGCACGCCGGCGAAGAGCCCGGCGACGTGGGCCGGCGTCAACCCCAGGAGCCTGCCCAGTCCCAGCGCAGCCGCGGCCATCGCCACGAGGGCGAGTGTTCCGGCGACCATGAGGTGCCACTGGCGACGCAGGTCGGACAGGAAGGTCGACCCGGCGGCCAGCCCGACGGTGTAGCAGAAGAGGACGACGCCGAAGCTCTTGATCATCCCGAGCCCGACCCCGAACCGCGGATCGAGGGCACCGACGACCAGCCCCATGAAGAGGGCTCCGGCTGCCCCGAAGCGCAGCGGCCCGAACCTCACCTGCCCCAGCAGGGCCCCCAGGGCCAGGACGACGAGGATGGTGAGGATCTGGTGGGTGGCGAGGAAGTCAAGGACGGGGGTCACCCCGTCATTTCATCATGACTGTCCGGTATGTGCCCGTCGGTGTCCGGCTCTCTTCGCGAGAGTGTGGGCGGCGATGAGCAGCGCCACCCAGATCGGGCCGATGATGACGGCGATCCGGTAGGTCGGCGAGGTGGCCATGATGACGACGGTCGCGGCCAGGGCGGCCAGGACGATCCAGTTCGTCACCGGGGCACCGGGCATCCGGAAGGTGAGTGAGGCCAGCGTCGCGGCGTCGGCACGGCGTCGGAACTTCATCTGGGTGATGACGATCATCGACCAGTTGATGATGCCCGCGACCAGTGCGATCGACATGATGTAGCCGAAGGCCTGCTTGGGCAGGACGGCGACGAGGACGACGGCGATGAGGGTCATCGCGCTCGAGACGAGGATCGCCACCCAGGGGGCGCCGTGGCGGCTCACCCGGCCGAGGATGGCCGGAGCATTCCCCTGATGGGCCAGGGAGTGGAGCATCCGGCCGTTGGAGTAGAGCCCCGAGTTGTAGGCCGAGACGGCGGCGGTGAGGACGACGATGTTGAGGATCGTCGCGGCACCGGGCACCCCGACCCGGTCGAAGATCTGGACGAAGGGGCTGGAGTTCCCGTCGATGGTGCGCCACGGCACGATCGCGACGATGACGAGAACCGCGCACACGTAGAACAGGAGGATCCGGTGGACGACCTGGTTGATGGCCCGCGGGATGGTCCGTCGGGGATCGGTGGCCTCGCCGGCGGTGATGCCGACGAGCTCGACCCCGCCGAAGCTGAACATGACGACGACGAATCCGATCGCCAGACCCGCGAGACCGTGCGGGGCGAAGCCGCCGTCGTTCCACAGGTTCGAGATCCCGGTCGCGGCGTGGCCGCCGGCCCCGAAGACGATGATCCACAGCCCCAGCAGCACCATGGCGACGATGGCGACGACCTTGACGATGGCGAACCAGAACTCGAACTCGCCGTAGGCACGCACGTGGAGCAGGTTGATGGCCGTCACCGCGACGAGGAGCACCGCCGCCGACACCCAGCTCGGCACGCTCGGGAACCAGTAGTTGACGTAGATGCCGACGACCGACAACTCGGCCATCGACACCGCCACGTAGTTGAACCAGTAGTTCCAGCCGGACACGAAACCCGGCAGTTCCCCCCAGTAGTCGTGGGCGTACTCGGAGAAGGCCCCCGACGTCGGCCGATGAGTGCTCATCTCGCCCAGGGCACGCATGATGAGGTAGATGATCGCCCCGCCGACGAGGTAGCACAGGGCGACGGCCGGGCCCGCGGCACCGATGGAGTCGGCCGCGCCGTAGAAGAGCCCGGTGCCGATCGCCCCGCCCAGGGCGATGAGCTGGATGTGCCGATTGTGCAGACCCCGGCGCAGCCCGGCGTCGGAGTCCGCGGGGGCACTGGCGGGCGCGCCGTCGGGCGTCGCAGGGGCGTCGGATGTGCTGGGCTGGCGATTCACGGCGTGAATGGTATCGGTGCCCACAGGTTGGTCGACGTATCGTTCGGCCCGTGATCCTCGAGCTCTCCGCCGTCTGCCTGCTGCGCGGGCGCACCTGCCTCAACGTCCGCAAGGACGGCACCGCGCACGTCATCCTGCCCGGGGGCAAGATCGAGCCGGGGGAGGACGCCCTCGCCGCGGCGGTGCGCGAGGCGCGGGAGGAGCTACGACTCGACCTCGACCCGTCGTCGTTGAGCTGCCTGGGGACCTTCTCGGCGCTGCCCGCCAACGGTGACGCCGACTCCATCGTCTGCACGGTGTACGTCACCGGGTGGCAGGAGAGCTGGCCCGAGCCCCGACCCGACCACGAGATCGTCGAGTACGAATGGACTGCGCTGGACGAGGCCCACGCCGACCCGCGTCAGGCGCCGTTGCTCGTGGACGCCGTCATCCCGGCCCTGCGGGAGAGCGGCCTGCTCTGAGCCCGTCGCCCCCGCTTCCGGGACGGGCTGTGCTCTCAGCGTCCGGGACGGGCTGTGCTCTCAGCGTCCGGGACGGGCTGTGCTCTCAGCGTCCGGGACGGGCTGTGCTCTCAGCGTCCGGGACGGGCTGTGCTCTCAGCGTCCGGGACGGACTGTGCTCTCAGCGTCCGGGACGGACGAGGCCCGCATCGTACGCGGTGATGACCATGTGGACCCGGTCGCGCAGATCGAGCTTGGTGAGGATGTGCCCGATGTGGGTCTTCACCGTCGTCTCGGCCAAGAAGAGCCTGGTGGCGATCTCGGAGTTCGTCAGGCCCTCGCCGACGCAGGTGAGGACCTCTCGTTCCCGGTCCGACAGGGCGTCGACGAGGTTCCCATCGACCACCGTTCCGGCCTCCCCGGTGCGGAACCGCTCGATGAGCCGTCTCGTCGCCGAGGGGGCGACGACGGCGTCCCCCGAACTCACCGCGCGAATACCGGCCAGCAGCTCGGTGGGCCCGGCGTCCTTGAGGAGGAACCCGGCGGCCCCCGCGTGGAGGGCCCGATGGACGTACTGGTCGAGGTCGAAGGTCGTGAGGACGAGCACCCTGGTGGCCGGTTCGGCCGCGATGATCCGTTCGGTCGCCTCGAGGCCGTCCATCCGGGGCATCCGGATGTCCATAAGGACGACGTCGGGAAGCACCCGCCCGGCCAGGGCGACCGCCTCGGCGCCGTCCCCGGTCTCCCCGACGACGGTCATGTCGGGTTGGGCGTCGAGGACCATCCGGAAACCCACGCGGACCATCTCCTGATCGTCGGCCAGCAGAAGCCGGATCGGGTTCGCATCGGACCGGGTGTCGTTGGATCGGGGGTCATCGGTCACGAGGTCCTCCTGTCGGTCCAGTCCTGGGCGGGGACGACGGCGTGCACCCGGAAGCCGCCCGCAGGCAGGTCACCGGCCTCGAGGGAGCCGCCCCAGGCTCCCACCCTCTCACGCATGCCCACCAGTCCGTGGCCATCGCCCGCCGTGTCGGCGTCGTGGGATCCCCGGCCGTCGTCGACGACCTCCACCTCGACCGCCTCCGGGAGGTGACGCAGCCGCACGTGGGCACTGGCGTGCGCGCCGGCGTGCTTGATGACGTTGGTGAGGGACTCCTGGACGACGCGATAGACGGCGAGTTGGGCGCCCTGGGGCAGGTCCGGGTGACTGCGCGGTTCGCCCTCGACCACGAGATCGACGTCGAGGGCTCCGCAGGTGCGGCCGACGAGGTCGGGGATCTGGTCGAGGCCGGCCGCCGGGGCGAGATCGAGAGGCTGATCGCCGTCGTCCCGAAGCACCCCGACGAGGCGCCGGGTCTCGGCCAGGGCCCGCCGGGCGGTCTCGGCCACGGTGTCCAAGGAGCTTGCCGCTGCCGCCAACCGGCTCGTCGCGTCGCCGGTCTCCTCGTGATGGGCCAGGTAGGAGCCGCCATCGGCCTGGACGACGATGACCGACAGCGAGTGGGCGACGATGTCATGCATCTCCCGGGCGATCCGGGTGCGCTCCTCCTGGGTGGCCAGGCGAATCCGCTGGTCCCGCTCGCGTTCCAGATCCTCGGCCCGCCGACGCAGGGTCTCGAGGTTGAGACGTCGGGCGCGGGCGAAGCTCCCGGAGAACCAGGCGACGAGAACGGTGAGCGCGCAGGTCACCGCGACGATGGAGAACTGGACGACGCCGACCCGCAGGCTCGTCGCCGGGGGCGCCGACTGTCGCCAGCCGTATCGCCACCCGGCCAGGCACGCCCCGACCAGCGCCAGGGCCAGCCACCACCGCGCTCGGGTCGGCTTCCCATAGGCCACGACGGCGTAGATGACGACGGGCACGACGATGACGGAGGGCTCGATGGTCGGTGCGACGATGAGTTCGATGAGACAGCCGACGGCGGCACCGGCGGCGGCGACGTCGGGCCGGGTGCGACGCCACAGCAGCGGCACGACCATGACGAGCGTCCACACCCAGCCCAGGAGCACACTGGTCGTGCCGTTGTTGGCGCTGGCGCTGATGAGGGGCAGCAGGAGGACGGCCCAGACGGCGTCACCGATCATGGGCCGGGCGCTGAACCAGTCGTGGATTCCCTTGACGCTCACCCCACGAGGGTAGGGGCAGGCGCCGGTGCGCGACATCGTCCCGTGGGATGACGTCCACCGGTCATCGGGCGACGGCCGCAGGCCACCACACGACGAGACCTCGGGTCAGCGTGGTCCTGACCCAGTGTGACTCTGACACAATGACCGGGTGGACGCCCTCGACCTCACCCGACGTACCCGACGGATCGTCGGCGTCGTCGCCGTGCTCAACCTTGCCGGGATGATCGGTGAGCTCGTCGTCGCCTCCCTCATCGGCTCGGTGTCGCTCTTCGCCGACGCAGCCGACTTCGCCGAGGACTTCCTCATCAACGGGTTGGTCGTCGTCGCCCTCGGCTGGTCGGCGTCGTCCCGACGCAAGGCCTCGGTGTGGCTCGCCGGGCTCATCCTCATCCCTGCGGTCGCGGCCCTCGTCACAGCGGTGCTCAAGATCGTCGACGGCTCGGCTCCCGAGGGGATCCCGATGTCGGTGACGGCCGCCCTGGCCGGGATCGTCAACCTCGCCGCGGCGGCGCTGCTGCTGCGGGTGCGGCACGAGGGCAGTTCCCTCGTGCGCGGGGCCTGGCTGGCCGCCCGCAACGACGTCCTGGGCAACCTCCTCATCCTCGTGGCCGGACTGGTCACCCTGGCCTGGCCGGCCATCTGGCCCGACGTCGTCGTCGGTATCGTCATGGCGGTCGTCAACGCCCTGGCTGCCAAGGAGGTCGTCGAGCAGGCGCGGGCCGAGGTGCCGGAACTGGAGTGAGCCGGCGGGACGATCCATCCCTCGGTGACCCCGAGCGGTAGGTTCAAGAGGTGGGCGAGGAGAGGGCAGGCGGGCACGCCGTCAAGGGCCATCACCCCGTGTGGCGCCTGTTGGGGCCCGGCTTCGTCGCCGCCGTCGCCTACGTCGATCCGGGCAATGTCGCCGCGAACCTGTCCGCCGGTGCCGAGTACGGCTACCTGCTCGTGTGGGTCCTCGTCGCCGCGAACCTCATGGCCATGCTCGTCCAGTACCTGTCGGCCAAGCTCGGCCTGGTCTCCGGCCACACCCTGCCCGAGCTCATCGGTGAGCGGATCGGCACACGGGCCGGTCGCCTCCTCTTCTGGTTCCAGGCCGAGATCGTCGCCGCGGCCACCGATCTGGCCGAGGTCATCGGCGGGGCGGTGGCCCTCCAGCTGCTCCTCGGGCTGCCGCTGCTCGTCGGCGGGCTCGTCATCGGCGCCGTCTCGCTGCTCCTGCTCGTCCTGGGATCGCGACGCGGGCCGCGGGTCTTCGAGCTGTCCATCACCGGCCTGCTCGTCGTCGTCACCCTAGGTTTCGTCGCCGGCCTGGTCGTGTCCCCGGTCGACTGGGGAGGGGTCGCCGCGGGCCTCGAACCGAGGTTCTGGGGGAGGGACACCGTGCTCCTCGCGGCGTCGATGCTCGGCGCCACCGTCATGCCCCATGCCGTCTACATGCACTCGAGCCTGGTCCGCGACCGCCACGGGGTGAGCGAGGAGCCGGGACGGATCCGGATGCTCGTGCGCGCCACCCGGTGGGACATCCTCCTGTCCCTGCTCGTCGCCGGGACGGTCAACGTGGCCATGCTCGTCCTGGCGGCGTCGAGCCTGTCCGGCCTCACCGGGATCGACGGCATCGACACGGCGTACGACGCGATCCGGACCCGCCTGGGTGCCGGCGTCGGCCTCGCCTTCGCGGTCGGGCTGCTGGCCTCCGGTCTGGCCTCGACCTCGGTGGGCGCCTATGCCGGGTCCGAGATCATGGACGGTCTGCTCCATGCCCGGGTGCCGATGATCGTGCGTCGCCTCGTCACCCTGGTCCCCGCCCTCCTCATCCTGGCGACCGGGTTCTCCCCGAGCCGTGCGCTCGTGCTGAGCCAGGTGCTGCTGTCCCTGGGACTGCCATGGGCCGTGATCCCGCTCATCCGTGTCACGGGGGACCGACGCGTCATGGGCCGGTTCGCCAATCCACACTGGCTACGGGTCACGTCATGGGCGGTGGCCGGACTCATCTGCCTGCTCAACATCATGCTCGTCGTGCTGACTCTGGCGTGACGGCCCTCGCGGTGGCAGGGTGGGTGCTCGTGAGTGAACACCTCCACACGAGCGCACCCGGTGCGGTGGACCGCGACCCCATGATGCTGGCGTCAGCCCTGGCCGGAGCCTTCCGTGAGCACCCGGCAGGAGTGGCGATCCTCACCGTCCAGGGCCTCGACGGTCCCCAGGGGCTGACGATCTCGTCCCTCACCTCGGTCTCGGTGACCCCACCCGTCATCGCGGCCTCCCTGGCCAACGGCTCGTCGACCCTCGCCGCCCTCCGGATCGGCGCGAGGGTCGTCGTCCACCTGCTCGACGCCGCCCAGGAGTCCCTGGCCGACGAGTTCGCCCGACCCGGCGGCGACCACTTCGCCAGGACGCCGTGGACGGCCTCGCCGGAGGGTGCGCCGCTCCTGGGGACCCCCGGTCCCCGTCTGCACGGGTGGGTCCTCGACCGGCTCGACGTCGGCACGTCCACCCTCGTGGCCATGCAGGTCGACGACATCGAGCCGGGAAGCCGTGACGACGACGCCCTCATCCGGATGGGTCGGTCCTGGCGTCGTCTGCCGCGCCCCTCCGCCTCGTCCCGGGACTGAACCCGCCGCTTCCCGAACCGCGACTGTGTTCACCGAGTAGTCTGGAGGAACGAGATCCCACAGTCGACGAAGAGGTGGAGGACAGCGACATGAACACGGAACAACTCGATCGAATGCACTCGGCGCGCGGGTTCATCGCGGCACTGGACCAGTCGGGAGGCTCGACCCCCAAGGCGCTGCGCGCGTACGGGATCGAGGAATCGGCCTACGGCGACGACAAGGAGAAGATGTTCGACCTCGTCCATGAGATGAGGACACGGATCATCACCAGCCCGTCCTTCACGAGCGAGCACATCCTCGGCGCCATCCTCTTCGAGATGACGATGGACCGTCAGGTCGAGGGCATCCCCACCGCCGACTTCCTGTGGCAGCGCAAGGGCATCGTGCCCTTCCTCAAGATCGACAAGGGCCTGGCCGAGGAGGCCGACCACGTCAAGGTCATGAAGCCCATCCCCGGGCTCGACGAACTGTTGCACCGCGCGGTCGAGGACAAGCACATCTTCGGCACCAAGGAACGCTCGGTCATCCTCGACCTGGACGATGCCGGCATCGGTCGGGTCGTCGACCAGCAGTTCGAGCTCGGTGACCAGGTGCGCGCCGCGGGGCTCGTGCCGATCCTCGAGCCCGAGGTGGACATCCACGCCCCGCACAAGGCCGAGGCCGAGGACCTGCTCCACCAGCGGATCCGCGAGCACATCGACGCCCTTCCGGCCGATGCCCGGATCATGCTCAAGCTGACCATCCCGACGAAGCCCGACCTCTACGCCGACTTCATCGCCGACCCCAAGGTCGTCCGGGTCGTCGCGCTCTCGGGCGGCTACTCCCGGGACGAGGCCAACGAACTGCTCGCCCTCAACCACGGGCTCATCGCGAGCTTCTCACGGGCCTTGGCCGAGGGACTGTCGGCCGGGCAGGGTCAGGAGGAGTTCGACGCCACCCTCAAGGCGTCGATCGACTCGATCTACCAGGCCTCGATCAGCTGATCGGGGCCCGAGCGGCGCTCGGGCGGCGTCCGACCGGTCCCCACCCAGTAGGGTGTCGGCTGTGAAGACGCTGCCCGCAGTCGTCGCCTTCGACCTCGACGACACCCTCGCCCCCTCCAAGACCCGCCTGCCGCGGCCCATGGCCGAGGTGCTCGTGCGGCTCCTCGAGCGCGCCCAGGTGTGCGTCATCTCGGGCGGGCAGTTCGGGCAGTTCCGCTCCCAGGTCGTCGAGGCCCTCGACGAGGTCGGTGGCGCCCGGCTCGACCGGTTGCACCTCATGCCTGCCTGCGGCACCCAGTACTACCGCTTCGTCGACGGCCGATGGGCCCGGGTGTACCTCGAGGGCCTCACCGACGACCAGAAGTCCCGTGCGGCCGCGGCCCTGGAGTCGCAGGCCAGGGACCTGGGCCTGTGGGAGGAGCACACCTGGGGCCCGGTGCTCGAGGACCGTGAGTCGCAGATGACCTTCAGCGCGCTGGGTCAGCAGGCCCCGGTCGACGCCAAGCGCGCCTGGGACCCCGACGGGACGAAGAAGCTCGCCCTGCGCGAGCAGGTCGCCGCGCTCCTGCCCGATCTCGAGGTGCGGGCCGGCGGGTCCACCTCGGTCGACATCACCCGGGTCGGTCGCGACAAGTCCTTCGGCATGACCAAGCTCCTCGAGCAGACCGGGGTGGACAAGGGCGACGTCCTCTTCTACGGCGACCGGCTCGACGAGCACGGCAACGACTACCCGGTCAAGGCCATGGGTGTCCCGTGCGCCGCCGTCACCGGGTGGCAGGACACCCTCGCCCAGCTCGAGGAGCTCCTCGCCGACTGAGGAGGCACCCCACCGCCAGTCCGACCACCGCGGGCACCACCCAGCCCAGCCCGTCCGCCGACCACGGCAGGACGGCGTCGGCCAGGGACACGACGGCCCGGGTGAGGGAGTTCTGGACCGGCAGGGCGCGGACGAGGTCGAGGACCGCAGCCACTGCCACGCACCCGGTCATGACCTGATGGGGCAGACGCCGTCCTCCCAGCCACGGGGTGAGCAGTCCCAGGGCGATGGTCGTCACGGCCAGCGGGCAGAGGAACATGAGCACCGGGACCGACCACGCGATGATCGTCGTCAACCCGGCATTGGCGACCACCGCCGAGACGACGCAGAAGACGACCACCCACCCACGCACGGACAGCGACCGGAGGAACATCCGGGCGAACATCTCGGCGCAGGAGACGACGAGTCCGATCGACGTCTTGAGGCAGGCCACCAGGACGATCCCCGCGATGAGCACCTGTCCGGCGACCCCGTAGTAGTGCCGGGAGACGCCGGCCAGCACCGTGCCGCCATTGGTGGCGTCCGGCACGACGAGGTTCGAGGTGCGCCCCAGATGGGCCAGGGCGATGTACACCACGGCGAGGGGGACGACGGCGACCAGTCCCGATCGGGCCGTCTGCCGGGTCACCGCGCGCCGCCCGGTGATCCCGGCCCGGCCGATCGCCTCGATGATGACGATGGAGAAGGCCAGGGAGGCGAGGGCGTCCATGGTGTTGTAGCCGTCCAGGAGGCCGCGCACGAGCGGCAATCGGTCATAGGGCGGCGCCGGTGCGCGGGCCGGGTCCGTGGGCATGGGGTCCGCCAGGGTCGCCACGACGAGGACCGTGAGGAGCACGAGGAACAGTGGCGTGAGGTAGCGTCCGACCCAGTCCATGAGCCGACCCGGCCGCAGTGACGCCGCCAGGGTCGCGCCGAAGAAGAGGACCGTGAAGACCGCCAGGGCGGGGGTGCCCGACCCGGCCGCGACGAACGGTGCCACGCCGATCTCGTACGGCACCGTGGCGGTGCGCGGGATCGCGAAGGCCGGACCGATGGTGAGGTACAGCAGGCAGGTGACGGCGGTGGCGTAGCGGACCGAGACCCGCGAGGTCATCTCGTGGACGCTGGAGCTTCCCGACACGGCGGAGGCGACGACGCCCAGGACCGGGATACCCACGGCGGTGAGGAGGAATCCCGCGCAGGTGGTCGTGGTGGCCCCTCCGGCCAGCCGGCCGAGCTCCACCGGGAAGATGAGGTTGCCCGCGCCGAAGAACAGCCCGAAGGTCATGAGTCCGACGAGCAGGGTGGGGGATGTGCGTACGGCGTGGGCATGAGACACGGGTGACATCCTGCCGCATGTCACCTCGGGGCCCCGCTCGGGGTGGAGGAAGGGAATAATCCCGACCGAGCTGGGGTTGAGTCAATGTCACTCAAGTCTGACCGGATGTCCCCCGGGCAGCCATACTTGAGTTGAGGAAGCTCAACCAATCGAGGGATGCATGGACACCAATCTCACCACCATGAGTCGCGACGCGGTCACCGCCGCCTCGCGTCATGCGTTGGCCCACGGAAACCCGTCCGTCGAGCCTTCGCACCTGCTGCACGCCCTGCTGACGATCCCCGACAACACCGTCGGACCGCTCATCGAGGGCCTCGGTGTCGACCCCAGGCAGGTCGACACCGCCGCCACCGAGGCCATGGCCAAGCTGCCATCGACCTCGGGGGCCTCCGTCACCCAGCCACAACTGTCGGGCTCCTTCGCCCGGGTCATCGCCGACGCGCAGAACCGCGCCGAACAGATGGGTGACGCCTTCGTCGCCACCGAGCACCTGCTCATCTCGCTCACCGCCGTCCCGTCCGACGTCCAGCCCGCTCTGGCACGGCTGGGGCTGCGTCCGGACGCCCTGGCGCGTGCCTTCAATGAGGGACGCGGCGACCGCCGGGTCACCTCCGAGGAGTCCGAGGGAGGGGAGTCGGCCCTGGCCAAGTACTCGGTCGACCTCACCGAGCGCGCCCGCGCCGGCAAGCTCGACCCCGTCATCGGTCGTGACGCCGAGATCCGTCGGGTGGTCCAAGTGCTCGCCCGACGCACGAAGAACAACCCCGTCCTCATCGGCGAGCCCGGCGTCGGCAAGACCGCCGTCGTCGAGGGCTTGGCCCAGCGCGTCGTCGCCGGGGACGTCCCCGACTCCCTCAAGGGACGGCGCGTCGTCTCCC
Organism: Acidipropionibacterium timonense; assembly: GCF_900605005.1. GTDB lineage: Bacteria > Actinomycetota > Actinomycetes > Propionibacteriales > Propionibacteriaceae > Cutibacterium > Cutibacterium timonense. The sequence continues at coordinate 207,847 of NZ_LR027558.1, forward strand.
TCGACCTGTCGAGCATGGTCGCCGGAGCCAAGTACCGCGGCGAGTTCGAGGAGCGGCTCAAGGCCGTCCTCGGCGAGATCAAGGAGGCCGAGGGTCAGATCATCACCTTCATCGACGAGCTGCACACGGTCGTCGGTGCCGGGGCCTCCGGTGAGGGGGCCATGGACGCCGGCAATATGCTCAAGCCCATGCTGGCCCGCGGTGAGCTGAGGATGATCGGGGCGACGACCCTCGACGAGTACCGCGAGCGCATCGAGAAGGACCCTGCCCTGGAACGTCGGTTCCAGCAGGTCTTCGTCGGGGAGCCCTCGGTCGAGGACACCATCGCCATCCTCCGTGGTCTGCGCGAGCGGTACGAGGCGCACCACAAGGTGCGCATCACCGACGGCGCCCTCGTCGCCGCGGCCTCCCTGTCGAACCGCTACATCACCAGCCGTCAGCTGCCCGACAAGGCCATCGATCTCATCGACGAGGCCGCCTCGAGGCTGCGCATGGAGATCGACTCCTCCCCCGAGGAGATCGACACCCTGCGCCGTGAGGTCGACCGGATGAAGATGGAGGTCTTCGCCGTCGAGAAGGAGGAGGACCCGGCCAGCCGCCAGCGACTCGATCGCCTGCGCGCCGAGATGGCCGACAAGGAGGAGACCCTGCGTGGTCTGGAGGCCCGGTGGGAGGCCGAGAAGGCCGGCCTCAACAAGGTCGGCGAGCTCAAGACGCGGATCGACGAACTGCGGACCACCGCCGAGAAGTTCCAGCGCGAGGGCGACTTCGGCAAGGCCTCCGAGATCCTCTACGGCCAGATCCCCGGCCTGGAGAAGGAGATGGAGGCCGCCGCCCGGGCCGAGGAGGAGACCCCGCGGATGGTCTCCGAGGAGGTCGGCAGCTCCGACATCGCCGAGGTCGTCTCGGCCTGGACCGGCATCCCGGTCGGCCGGATGATGCAGGGCGAGCAGGAGAAGCTGTTGTCCATGGAGACGCGGATCCATGACCGTCTCATCGGCCAGGACAAGGCCGTCAGGGCGGTGGCGGACGCCGTGCGGCGCTCCCGTGCCGGAATCAGCGACCCCAATCGGCCCACCGGCTCCTTCCTCTTCCTCGGGCCGACCGGTGTCGGCAAGACGGAGCTGGCCAAGTCGCTGGCCGAGTTCCTCTTCGACGACGAGACCTCGATGGTGCGCATCGACATGAGCGAGTACATGGAGAAGCACTCCGTCTCGCGGCTCGTCGGTGCGCCTCCGGGCTACGTCGGCTACGAGGAGGGCGGTCAGCTCACCGAGGCGGTGCGGCGTCGTCCCTACTCGGTCATCCTCCTCGACGAGGTGGAGAAGGCTCATCCGGACGTCTTCAACATCCTCCTCCAGGTGCTCGACGACGGCAGGCTCACCGACGGTCAGGGGCGCACGGTCGACTTCCGCAACACGATCCTCGTGCTCACGAGCAACCTGGGATCGCAGTTCCTCTCGGACCCGGCCCTCGACGAGAAGGCCAGGCACGACGCCGTCATGGGCGCGGTACGGCAGGCCTTCCGCCCGGAGTTCCTCAACCGGCTCGACGACATCGTCATGTTCGACCCGCTGACGACCGCCGACCTCACGAGGATCGTCGACACCAACCTGGCCAAGCTCAACGCGCGGATGGCCGACCGCCGGATCACCGTCGAGGTGACCGATGCCGGCAAGGAGTGGCTCGCCATGACCGGTTTCGACCCGGTCTACGGGGCCCGACCGCTGCGTCGACTCATCCAGATGACGATCGAGGACGAGTTGGCTCGCAAGGTCCTGTCGGGCCAGGTGTCCGAGGGTGACACGGTGACCTTCGACGTCGCCCCCGACTCCGACGGGCTGACGAGTCGCTGATCCGGGACCCGATCCCGCCGAACCCTCGAAGCTGTGTGCGTTGGGGCCGTGAACTCACGGCCCCAACGCACACAGCTCGGCAGGGCCGGGCTCAGCGGCCGGTGTGAGGCAGCTTTCGCGGCGGACGCGGGGCTCGACCCGGGCGGCTCGGCCGGACCGACGAGGTCACCGAGGCGCCGGCCGACGGGGAGACGGCCGACGGCGTGCCCGAGGGGGTCGTATTCGAAGGGCTCGGGGTGCCGGTCACCGACGGGGTCGAGGTGGGCGTGCCGGTGGGCGTCGCGGTCGGTGTGGGCGTCGGGCTCGGCTTGGCGGCCCGAGCGGTGAGCCACTGCTCGGCGGTCGTCGGGTGGTCGATGAACCTCATCTCGCCGATGATCCCGAAGAAGCCCTTGTCCATCTCGCCGCCGTAGATGCTCCCGCCGATGATCCACGGCAGGTCGTCGAAGCCGTTGATGCCGTGCGCGACCCCCTTCGTGCCGTACTGGTTGCGGAGCATGGGCACGCCGTTGATGTACATGACGACCGATCCCTCGGCCGGGTCGTCGACGACGGCGACGTGGTACCACTTGCCCAGGTCGACGTCACCGGACCAGTTGGAGTACCCCATGCCGGCCGGCGCGATGTCGGTGAACGCCCACTGGACTTCCTTGAGGCTCGAGATGGCCCCGGCCATCGGCGGCTCGTCGAGGTCGGAGGTGTCCGCCCCCGCGACCTTGAAGTTGGGCAGGTCGGAACGCTTGCCGCCACGGCACACGAAGGCGCTCCAGTAGTTGTCGCCGCCGTAGGCCTCGTCGATCCGGATGAAGGTCTCGAAGGTGTAGCCGTGGGCGAAGCGCTCCTTGTTGGCGGGCGCATCCGTGGCGGTGGCGAAGTAGGAGAAGTTCGCCTTCGACGCCGGGGTGAGCTTGACGGCGTGGAAGCCGGACGAGTACATCATGTGGTCCTCGACGAGGGCCGCCGAGTCCGGGGCGACACCGGCGACCATGAGCGTCATGTCATTGCCGTGCCCGCTGATGTCCTGCTCGACGAGCTTTCCGTCGACCATCGTCGGACGCCAATGGGCGACGGTGCCGGGGACCTTGGGGTAGTCCTGATCGTCGACCGGCTTGACCAGGGGCAGGTCGGCGATGGGGGTGAAGACCGAGCGCAGGTGCTCGCGCAGCGCCTTGGTGGCCGAGGGCACCTCGCCGGTGGGGTGGAAGTCGGCCCCGAACGAGGCGAACCGGGAGGCGAAGTCGAAGTGGGTCGACCAGGTGTCGCCCGGACCCTCGAGGAGTGCGCGGTCCAAGGAGTTGGCCTTGGACCCCTTGAGCGGCACCCACGGCGAGAAGGCCGTCTGGGAGAGCTGGTTGTGGGTGAAGTCGAACTCCATGAGGGCCATGAGACCGTTGCCGCCCTGGTACGCCATCTGGTAGTCGAGGAGCTGCTGGAAGACCGGCTGGCCGGCGTCATTGGTGAGGACGCGGTTCGTCGCCCCGTGGTGGTGGCCGTTGACGGTGAGGAAGACCTGGTTGTGGGCCTTGACGAGGCGGTCCCAGATGCGCTGGCCGAAGTCGGTCGACAGGGCGGTGCCGTCGGGCGAGATGTCGATGATCTGGTGGGTGGTGACGATCGTCGGCACCGTCGGGTGGGCCTTGAGCACGGACTCGGCCCAGTCGAGGTCGGCCGTGTCGGAGCCCCAGGGCACGTTGACGGCCATCATGGGGACGCCGGCGACCGTGAAACTGTGCCAGTTCGACAGCCCCGAGGGCCCCATCTCCCGGAAGCTGGGTGACGACTTCTGCCGGGACTCGGGGAACCACGTCCGGTAGTACTTGAAGTCGTTGGCGACATCGTGATTGCCCGGGATGAGCGAGTAGCGCACCGCGGCGTCGTCGAGGATCTTCATGGCCCGGGAAGCGACGACGTACTGGTCCTCGTGGCCGTTGCCGGACTGGTCGCAGACATCGCCGAGGTGGTGGGTCATCTCGATCCGGTAGGTCTTCGTGTTGTCGGCGATCCACCTGGTCTGGCAGTCATAGGGGTTCGGCAGCCCGGGGTACTGCTTGGCGTAGAGGTCGGCCGTGGCGACGCCGTACCTCGAGTAGAACTGCGTGTCGGGCAGGAGGGCGATGCAGCCGCGAACCCCGGGGCGGTCGTCGACCGTTCCCGTCGTGGTGTAGGGGGCGGCGTTGGCGGGCCATCCCTCCCGGACGGCGACCCCCGCCAGGGTGATGGCTGCGCCGGTCATGAGTAGGTGACGGCGGCTGATCGGCGACATGTGTGGCTCCTCGACGGTCTTGGCTGGACCCGGTGTCGCAGCCCGCCAGTCATCTGAGCACTCCTGTCCGACGGGAACCCCTCGTACACGTGAACACGAGCTGACAGGCTCATGGACAGTCGGGGATGCCCCGGCGTGAGGGGCCGTCGGTGCGGGTTCATGCCGGCCGAACCCTCGAGCTGTGTGCGTTGGGGCCGTGAGTTCACGGCCCCAACGCACACAGCTCGGCAGGGCCGGGCTCAGTCGAGGAGATCACCGTCGACGTACATCCACCGACCGGCGCGGAACTGGAACCGAGCGACCTCGTGCATCCGGCCGCCGATGTGCTCGGCGAGATACTCGACGACCCCGGTCGCGTCGCCCGGCTGCCCCGCCTCGGTGCGCACCACGCGCAGCCCGGTCCAGCGCAGCGGCACCTCGTCGACGACGTCCGGCCGGGTCCGCGGGTGCCAGGTGGCCCACAGGTGGTTCCACCGCCGGAGGACGTGGGCGCTGTACCGCGACCTCATGAGGGCCTCGGCGGTGAGGGCCCGACGCGGGTCGTCGAGAACCGGGCCGCAGCAGGCCGACAGCGCCGCTCCGGAGCCGCAGGGGCAGGGACTGCTCATCGTCATCCTCTCGTCGGGTGGCACTCATGCTAGGGCGGCGCGGACGGTGGCCGCGGCCGGGCTCGATAGGGTCGCCCCGTGCCCCGTGTCGATCCTCCCGAGCCCGAGCGTCTCGTCCCCGACCCCGACGTGCCCGGGGCGTGGATCGTTCGGGTCGGCGGCGCCGACCAGTCGTGGATCGACCCGGCCGACCCCACCCGCCTCGAGTTCGACTACATGGAGCGCATCGCCGACCACCTCGACCTGCACCGCCCGGAAGGCGAGCGGATGCGCGTCATCCATGTCGGAGGAGCGGGGATGGCGCTGGCGAGGTACGTCGCGGCGACCCGCCCGACCTCCCCGCAGATCGTCCTGGAACCGGATGCCGCCCTCACCGAGGAGGTTCGTCGCAAGGCTCCGCTGGCACCGCGATCGGGCATCAAGGTGCGGCCGGTCGACGGACGGTCCGGGATCGCGGCGATGCGGGCGGACTTCGCCGATGTCGTCATCATCGATGCCTTCGCCGGCGCGAGGGTGCCGTCCGAGCTCGTCACCGTGGAGTTCCTCGCGCAGGTCCAGCGGATCCTCGTTCCCGACGGAGTCGTCGTCGCCAACGTCACGGACCACGCCCCGTTGGCCTGGACCCGACGTCTGGTGGCCAGCCACGGCGAGGTCTTCGCCGACGTCTGCCTGGCCGCCGAGTCCTCCACCCTCAAGGGGCGCCGGTTCGGCAACCTCGTCCTGGCGGCGTCGAACGGCCCGTTGCACGCGGCGCAGGTGAGACGCCGTGCCGCCGGTGCACCCTTCCCCTTCCGGCTGCTGCACGGCGAGGACCTCGATCGGTTCGTCGCGGGGGCTCGTCGGTTCACCGACGCCGACACGCAGACCTCTCCCGGGCCGCCGTCGGGGCTGACCTTCTTCGAGTGAGGACGAGCGGACCGGGGCCCGGGTCATGCGGCCAATGACATGATGGACCCATGTCCGAGCCCCAGCAGCCCCCGCGTCGGGCCGTGCCCCAGCCGCCGGGCTCGTACCCCCAGCAGGGCCCTCACGCGCCGCAGGGCCCGTACCCCCAGCACGGCCCGTACGGGCCGCAGACTCACCCCGGCGGGTACCTCATGCCGCCGAGGAACCCGCTCGCGCCGCCGGGAGTCCTCCTGGCGGTCGAGCTCGTCGTCGGGATCGCCGGGGCCCTGTGGATGCTCATCATCCTCGCCCTGTGGGTGAGCGCCGGGCGGTCGACCTCGGGTCTGGGACCCATGACGACCTCCTTCGCGCTCTCCCTGGCCGGAGGCGACTGGGTCCTGTACCTGCTCGTGCCGACGGCAGGATTCGTCCTGTCGATGACCATGAGACGCGGTCACGCCATCGACCGGTGGCTGTTCACCATCCTCGGCGCCTTCTGGATCATGTGGCTGCTCAGCCATGTGCAGGCCATCAGGTGGCCCGGGGTGCTCCTCGTCGGCGCCGGGATCCTCCTGGCCTGGACCCCGGCCATGAACGCCTGGATCGCCGCCGTCGCGGCCCATGAGCAGGCGATGGTCAACCCGCTTCCCCCGCCACAGCCACCGTCCTCATCGGCCTGCTCGGGCGCCCAACCCTGGGGACGCCATCCCTCCGACGACCCCTCCTCCTGGCCGCCGCCCTCACCGGGGCAGGACCGATGAGCCGGCGACCCTCGGCCTTCGGCTGGACTTTCGTCGTCCTGCTCGTCCTCGTCCTGGCCGGCGGGGCCTGGGCAGGATGGACGTGGTGGGGGAGCACCCTGGTGCCCGGGTCCCGGGGCCCGCGCGAGGCCGACGCCGCGGTGGCCTCCTGGTCGGCCTCACCCGCCCCCTCGCCCACGACGAGTTCGGTTCCCACACCGACGGACGGCACCGTCATGGCCGTCCTGCGCATCCCGGCCCTCGGGGACTCGTGGCGGTGGCCGGTCGTCGCCTCCACCGATGACGCCGACGCGGCCCTCGACCACGCCCTGGCCTGGTACCGCGGCACCGCCGGGGCCGGCCAGGTCGGCAACTTCGCCGTGGCCGGCCGGGCCGCCACCGGGGCCGACGCCTTCGCCGAGTTGCGCCGTCTGCGCAAGGGCGACGACATCGTCGTCCAGGCCCCGGGTGTGACGTACACCTATGTCGTCGACGTCCCGGCCTCGGCTCTCACCGTCGGCAAGGACGCCTCGTGGGTCCTCGACCCGGTGCCCGGCCACCGCGGCGCCATCCCCACCCAGGCCGTCATCACCCTGACGACGAGCCAGGACAGGGTCGCCACCGACGCCCGGGCCGTCCTCATGGGCCACCTCGTCGCCACCCGGGCGAACCGCTGAGCGTGATCCCGCCGGAAGCGGCCCCGGCGCCCAGTACCCTGCTGTGAAGCCCAGTACCCTGCTGTGAAGCCCAGTACCCTGCTGTGCCCGCCCCGGAAGGAACTGCACCGTGAGCCTCATCATCGTCCTCATCGGCCTGGCCGCCCTCGTCGCCCTCATCGTCGGAGTCGGCATCGGTGCCTACAACGGCTTCGTCCGGCAGCGCAACACCATCCAGGAGTCCTGGCGTCAGGTCGACGTCGAGCTCAACCGGCGCTACGAACTCATCCCCAACCTCGTCGAGACGGTTCGCGGGGCCGCCGCCCATGAGAGCGGAACCCTCGAGAACGTCATCCGGCTGCGCAACCAGGCGGTCCAGTCCTCCGGCGGCGACGCCCCCGACGCCCGGCGCGCCGAGATTGAGTCGCAGCTCAGCGGGGCGGTGCACAACCTCATGGTCCAGGTCGAGGCCTATCCGCAACTCCAGGCGAATGCCTCCTTCGTCGAGCTGCAGCGTCAGCTGGCCGAGACCGAGGACCGGATCGCCGCCGGACGTCGCTACTACAACGCCAACGTCAGCGCCTACAACACCCGGATCGACTCCTTCCCGTCGAACCTCGTCGCCTCGATGAACCACTTCGAGAAGGCCGCCTACTTCCAGGTCGACAACCCCGAGATGCGCTCGGCCCCGACGGTGAACTTCGGGGCCGGTACCGGGACGACGTCGACCCAACCCGGCATCGACCGGGGGACCTCCCAGGCGGCTCCGGGCTATGAGGCGCCGGGCTTCGGGACGCCGTCCGCCGAGCAGGGGCAGCAGGCCGGCCAGACCCAGCGGGCCGACGGCGTCGACCCCCGCTGACTCGCGGCCTCAGGCGGCGGCGTCGCGGCGTCGACCGCGCCACCACTCGACGACCATGGGGAGCACGGACACGAGGATGATGAGGATGAGCGCGGCCTCGAAGTTGTTGCGGATGACGTCGATCTGACCGAGGAAGAAGCCGGCCTGGACGGCGATGAGCACCCACAGGACGCCGCCGATCGCCGTGTACGAGATGAACCTGCGGAAGTCCATCCGACCGACCCCGCTCACCATGGTGACGAAGGTGCGCACGATCGGCACGAATCGGGCGAGGATGAGGGCCATCGCACCGTGCTTGGCGAAGAACTCGTTGGTCTTGTCGACGTACTCCGGCTTGAAGATCCTCCCCGCCAGGCCGTCCCGAGGCCGGAACAGCCGTGGACCCACCTCGCGCCCGATCCAGTAGCCGACGACATTGCCCGCCACCGCTGCGACGATGAGGACGGCGTTGACGAGCACCAGGGTCGAGACCTTCGACCCGTAGTGGACCAGCGGAGTCGAGCTCGTCACGCCGACCGCCGCGAACATGCCGAGCGCGAAGAGGAGCGAGTCTCCCGGCATGAAGAAGATCGCCAGGCCGCACTCGGCGAAGACGATGAGGGCGACGATCCACAGGGCGGCGGCTCCGGCGGCCTGGATGATGGCCTGCGGGTCCATCCAGGAGGGCAGGAGCAGGGGGACCAGGGTCAGGAGAGGACTCGGCATGGCCAACAGAGTAGCCTCAGGGCGTGACTCCTCCCTGTGACGACGAACGGCCCGGGGGGCTGCCCGACGACCTGTCGGTGCGTGTTCCCGGGTCGGCCGCGGGCACCACGAGTGACGACCCCTTCCTGCGGGTCGGGGTCGGCCCGGCCTCTCGACCCTGGCCGCAGGACCCCAGGCTAGACCCGGACCTGCTCGCCCACGGGGACCGTCGCAATGTCGTCGACCAGTACCGCTACTGGAGCGTCGAGGCCATCGTCGCCGACCTCGACACCCGACGCCGCCCGCTCCACGTGGCCATCCAGAACTGGGAGCACGACTTCAACATCGGCTCGGTGGTGCGCACCGCCAACGCCTTCAACGTCTCCGGGGTGCACATCCTGGGGCGGCGCCGGTGGAACCGTCGCGGCGCGATGGTCACCGACCGTTACCTCCACGTCCACCACCACCGGGATGTGCCGACCTTCCTGGCCTGGCTCGCGGGGCACGGCGTCGTGCCGGTCGGCGTCGACAACCTGCCCGGGGCGGTGCCCCTGGAGACCGCCGCGCTGCCGCGCGAGTGCTGTCTCGTGTTCGGCTCGGAGGGGGCCGGGCTCACTGACGAGGTGGTCGCCGGGTGCCGTCAGCTCGTCGCCATCACCCAGTACGGGTCGACGAGGTCGATGAACGCCGGCGCGGCCGCGGCCATCGCCATGTACGCCTGGGGACTGCAGCACCCTCTAGAGTGACCTTCATGACGTCGCCATCGCTGTTGGTCGCGTACAACCCTGTGCCGACGGCCGGCCGCGTGGCCCACCACCGGTCGACGCGGGTGAGGTTGGCCGTCCAGGCCCTCGTCATCGTCGCCATCGCCTTCCTCACCCTGGCCCTCACCCGTGACTCCTTCGACCTGTCCACGCTCATGTGGATGCTCGGATCGTGGGTCGTCCTCTTCGCGGTGCTCTTCCTCGTCCAGACCCTGCGGCTGCGGTCGGCCAGCAAGGCGCTGCTCGGTATCGGGGAGGGGACGGCACTGCGCCTGGACCGTTCCGGGATCGCGCTGCGGCGTCAGCTGAGGCAGGGGGACGGGTCCTTCGACGACGTCACCGGTGTGCAGGTCGAGGGGGCCCCGGCTGCCGAGCACCTCGACCTGGTGTCCTGGGACGACCTCGACCGGTTCGCCGTCCAGGGCACGGGCCTGGGGGAGGGGCCGGCCCTCGTCGTCACCGACCGTGCCGGACATCGCTGGCAGGTGCCGGTCTCGTGGCTCGACGAGCGGCCCGGGGCCATCGACTCGGCCGCCCTGGCGTGGTCGGGCGGACGACGACGACTCGACGTCACCGGGCTGGACTCCTTCTGACGCCCGGGTGGGCTCTGCCGATGCCCCGGTGGGCCCGGCTCGTGGGCCCCACGGGACACAGTGCCGCCCGATGCGGAACAATGGAGGGCGTCATCGCGAGATACCGACGCAGAAAGGCGCATGCACATGCCCATCGCAACACCTGAGGTCTATGCCGAGATGCTCGACCGCGCGAAGCAGCAGGGCTTCGCGTACCCCGCCATCAACGTGACCTCCTCGCAGACCCTCAACGCGGCCCTCCAGGGCTTCACCGACGCGGGTTCCGACGGCATCATCCAGATCTCCACCGGTGGCGCCGAGTACGCCTCGGGCCAGAAGGTCAAGGACATGGTCACCGGTGCCGTGGCTCTCGCCGAGTACGCCCACATCGTCGCCAAGACCTACCCGATCAACGTCGCCCTCCACACTGACCACTGCCAGAAGGAGAAGCTCGACAAGTACGTCAACCCGCTCATCGCCATCTCCCAGGAGCGCGTCGACCGCGGCGAGGACCCGCTGTTCAACTCGCACATGTGGGACGGCTCGGCCATCGAGGTCGAGGAGAACCTCCAGATCGCCGAGGAGCTGCTGTCGCGCACCTCGAAGGCCAAGCTCATCCTCGAGATCGAGGTCGGCGCGGTCGGTGGCGAGGAGGACGGCGTCACCGGCGAGATCAACGACAAGCTGTACACCACCGTCGCCGACGGCATGCGCACCCTCGAGGTGCTCGGCCTCGGCGAGAAGGGCCGCTACACCACGGCGCTGACCTTCGGCAACGTCCACGGCGCCTACAAGCCCGGTCACGTCAAGCTGCGCCCCGGCATCCTCAAGGAGATCCAGGACGCCTGCGGCGCCAAGTACGGAAAGGACAAGCCCTTCGACCTCGTCTTCCACGGCGGGTCCGGCTCAACCGCCCAGGAGATCGCCGACGCGGTGTCCTACGGCGTCATCAAGATGAACATCGACACCGACACCCAGTACGCGTTCTCGCGTCCGGTCGTCGAGCACATGTTCAAGAACTACGACGGCATGCTCAAGATCGACGGGGAGGTCGGCAACAAGAAGATGTACGACCCGCGCGCCTGGGGCAAGAAGGCGGAGGCCGGCATGGCCGCCCGCATCGTCGAGGCCTGCGAGCAGCTCGGCTCGAAGGGCACCTCGATCAACGCCTGACGGCTGGAACGCCTGACGTCGGGCGAGGGGGCCGGCCCGCATGGGTCGGCCCCCTCGCCGTGTCCGGGCAGCCCCGTGCCGGGCGCCGTGGCAGGGCAGCCCCGTGCCGGGCGCCGTGGCAGGGCGGTGCCGGGGATTGATGTCGGGATTTTCCCCCCAGCCAAGAAGTGTTCCCCTCCAGGGGAACGATCTCGATCTGGGGGGACTTTCCTGACAGTGCCTCCGTGAGCTCTCGGGCCCGACCGTGCCCGATCCCTGCCGCACCGTGAACGGACGCGCGACTGAACGCCGTTCAATCCTGCACAAGCCTGCAACTGGGACCCCCGCGGCTGACGGAGGGTCCGACGAGTGCAAGGATTGGGGCATGAGTCCGCGAAAGATTGGCGTCACCGAGCTCGTCCTCCGCGACGCGCACCAGAGCCTGCTTGCCACCCGCATGTCCATGGAGGACATGGTCGACGCTTGCGCCGACATCGATGCAGCCGGTTACTGGTCCGTCGAGTGCTGGGGCGGGGCCACCTTCGATTCCTGCATCCGATTCCTCAACGAGGATCCTTGGGAGCGTCTGCGCACGTTCCGCAAGCTCATGCCCAACTCGCGCCTGCAGATGCTGCTGCGCGGCCAGAACCTCCTGGGCTACCGCCACTACAACGACGAGGTCGTCGACAAGTTCGTCGAGAAGTCGGCCGAGAACGGCATGGACGTCTTCCGTGTCTTCGACGCCCTCAACGACCCGCGCAACCTCGAGCACGCCATGGCTGCCGTCAAGCGCGTCGGCAAGCACGCCCAGGGCACCATCTGCTACACGACCTCCCCGATCCACACCCCGGAGAGCTTCGTCAAGCAGGCCGACACCCTCGTCAACATGGGTGCCGACTCCATCGCCTTCAAGGACATGGCCGCCCTGCTCAAGCCGCAGCCCGCCTTCGACATCATCAAGGGCATCAAGGAGAACCACCCGGACGTGCAGATCAACCTGCACTGCCACTCCACGACGGGTGTCACCCTCGTCACCCTGCAGAAGGCCATCGAGGCCGGGGTCGACGTCGTCGACACCGCGATCTCCTCGCTCTCCCTCGGCCCGGGCCACAACCCCACCGAGTCCCTCGTCGAGATGCTCGAGGGCACCGAGTACACGACCGGCCTCGACATGGAGCGGCTCATCAAGATCCGCGACCACTTCAAGAAGGTCCGCCCGAAGTACAAGAAGTTCGAGTCGAAGACCCTCGTCAACACGAACATCTTCCAGTCCCAGATCCCCGGCGGCATGCTCTCCAACATGGAGTCGCAGCTCGTCGCCCAGGGCGCTGGCGACCGGATGGACGAGGTCATGCGTGAGGTCCCCAGGGTCCGCGAGGACGCCGGGTTCCCGCCGCTGGTGACCCCCTCGTCGCAGATCGTCGGCACCCAGGCCGTCTTCAACGTCCTCATGGGGCGCTACAAGACCCTCACCGCCGAGTTCGCCGACCTCATGCTCGGCTACTACGGCAAGCCGATCGGTGACCTCAAGCCGGAGCTCATCGAGCAGGCCCAGAAGCAGACCGGCAAGGAGCCGATCACCTGCCGCCCGGCCGACACCCTCAAGCCCGAGTGGGACGGCCTGGTCGAGCAGGCCAAGTCGCTCGAGGGCTTCGACGGGTCCGACGAGGACGTCCTCACCAACGCCCTCTTCCCGGGAGTCGCCCCGAAGTTCTTCAAGGAGCGCCCGCAGGGACCCAAGAGCGTCGCGATGAGCGAGGCCCAGCTCAAGGCCGAGGCCGAGGGCAGCGGGTCGACGGCCCTGTCCGGCCCGGTCAACTACACCGTGAGCGTCGGTGGCCGCAGCCACGACGTCACCGTCGAGCCCGCGTGAGGATGACTGCCCATCATGGCTGACAAGAAGACCATCAAGCTCGCCGACACCATGGAGGGTCGTGTCGAGCAGCTGGCCCAGGAGCGTCACCGCATCGAACTCGGTGGTGGTGAGGCCCGCCAGGCCAAGCAGCGCGAGAAGGGCAAGCAGACCGCTCGCGAGCGCATCGACAACCTCGTCGACGCCTACTCCTTCGACGAGGTCGGGGCGTTCCGCAAGCACCGCACCACCCTCTTCGGGATGGATGCGGCCGATGTCCCGGCCGACGGTGTCGTCACCGGCGCTGCGACCATCGGCGGGCGTCCCGTCCACGTGGCCTCCCAGGACTTCACCGTCATGGGTGGGTCGGCCGGCGAGACCCAGTCGACCAAGGTCGTCGAGACGATGGAGCAGTCCCTGCTCACCGGAACGCCGTTCCTCTTCTTCTACGACTCGGGCGGCGCCCGGATCCAGGAGGGCATCGACTCGCTGTCTGGCTACGGCAAGATGTTCTACGCGAACGTCAAGCTGTCCGGCGTCGTGCCGCAGATCGCCATCATCGCCGGCCCCTGCGCCGGTGGCGCCTCGTACTCCCCGGCGCTGACCGACTACATCATCATGACCCGGCAGGCCCAGATGTTCATCACGGGCCCGAACGTCATCAAGTCGGTCACCGGTGAGGAGGTCACCGCCGAGGATCTCGGTGGCCCGGACGCCCACATGTCGACCTCCGGCAACATCCACTTCGTGGCCGAGGACGACGACGCCGCGGTGCTCATCGCCAAGAAGCTGCTGAGCTTCCTGCCGCAGAACAACACCGAGGACGCCGCCATCGTCAACCCGAACAACGACGTCTCCCCGGATGCGTCGTTGCGTGAGGTGGTGCCGCTCGACGGCAACAAGGCCTACGACATCCGCGACGTCATCGCGAAGATCGTCGACTGGGGCGACTACCTCGAGGTCAAGGCCGGCTGGGCGACGAACATCGTCACCGCCTTCGCCCGGGTCAACGGTCGTACCGTCGGCATCGTCGCGAACCAGCCGAAGGTCATGGCCGGATCGCTGGATATCAACGCCTCCGACAAGGCCGCCGAGTTCATCACCTTCTGTGACGCGTTCAACATCCCGCTCGTCCAGCTGGTCGACGTCCCCGGCTTCCTGCCCGGCGTCCAGCAGGAGTACGGCGGCATCATCCGCCACGGCGCGAAGATGCTCTACGCCTACTCCGAGGCCACCGTCCCGAAGATCACCGTGGTGCTGCGCAAGGCCTACGGCGGCTCCTACCTGGCCATGTGCAACCGTGACCTGGGTGCCGACGCCGTCTTCGCCTGGCCGACCGCCGAGATCGCCGTCATGGGTGCCGCCGGTGCCGCGAACGTCATCTTCCGCCGCGAGATCAAGGCCTCGGAGGACCCGGCCGCGACCCGCGCCGAGAAGATCGACGAGTACCAGAACGCGTTCAACACGCCCTACGTGGCTGCTGCTCGCGGGCAGGTCGACGACGTCATCGACCCGGCCGACACCCGCCGCAAGATCGCTGCCGCCCTGGAGATGTACGCGACCAAGCGTCAGCCCCGTCCGGCCAAGAAGCACGGCGTCATGCCCTGCTGAGTGGAGGAAGAGATGACTGACAACGACAAGGATCGCGTCATCGAGTCGCTCCAGAGGCGACTCAACGCCCTCGAGGCCGAGGTGGGACGACTCCGCTCGTCCAGCCCCGGCGTCCCCGAGGACGTCCTGGTGGCCATCAGCGCCGCTGTGTCGGCGTACCTAGGGAACGACGGCAAGGTCCAGGCCGTTCGCTTCGCCCCGTCGGAGAACTGGACCCGTCAGGGTCGCAGGGCTCTGCAGAACCATTCGATTCGTTGACCCGGAGAAACTGACATGAAGCTCAAGGTGACCGTCAACGGCGTCGCGTACGACGTGGACGTCGATGTCGACAAGACCCCGAACGCCCCCATGGCCCCCATCCTCTTCGGTGGTGGCTCCGGCCCGGCCCTCAAGCCGTCGGCCGGTGGTGGCGCCAAGGCCGGCGCTGGCGAGGTCCCGGCCCCGCTCGCCGGTACCGTCGCGAAGATCCTCTGCAAGGAGGGTGACGCCGTCAAGGCCGGCGACGTCCTCCTCACGCTCGAGGCCATGAAGATGGAGACCGAGATCAACGCCCCTGCCGACGGCAAGGTGACGAAGATCCTCGTCGCCGTCGGGGACGCCGTCCAGGGCGGGCAGGGCCTCGTGGCCGTCGAGTCCTGAGACTCGCAGTTCTACACGAGTCCTGAGACTCGCAGTTCTACACGAGTCCTGAGGACTCGCCGTCCTACACGAGTCCTCACACGGCAAGATCCACGTCGGGCCGGAACCCTCGGGTTCCGGCCCGACGTGCCGTCCTGGCGATCCGCGGCCGAAGCTGCTGCGAGCCGTGACCCGGTCGATGAAAGCATGCGCCCATGGAGGGTGTGGACGCCGTCACGGTCGACGAGCACGTGCGCCGGCTCGACGCCGTCCTGGCGACCCTCGCCCCGCCGGTCGTGGTGAGTCACCTCTCGGCGGCCGTGCTCCACGGATTCGACGTCGACCCACTGCCGCTCGACAGGGTCTGGGTCACCCGGCCTCCCGGCCACCGGGCGCCCATGAGGCGCCACCTCGTCACCCGGGCGTGCCAGATCGAACGGGACGAGACCGTCCTCGTCGACGGCCGGCTGGTCACCATCCCCGAGCGCACCGTGCTCGACCTGGCCCGGGAGTTCGACTTCCTGCCGGCGGTGGCCGTGGCCGACTCGGCGCTGCGTCACGGGGCGGACCGCCAGCTCATGTCCGACCTCGTCGAGCGGGGTGCTCGTCGTCGCGGCAACGCCAAGGCCAAATCGGTGCTGGCCACCGCCGACGGGCGGTCCCGCGGAGCGGCCTCCTCGATGATGAGGGTGCTCCTGGTGCGGCACGGCTGCCCGCCTCCCGACCTGGACGCCGCCCTCACCGACGCCCAAGGCCGACCGGTGGGTCGCTTCGACTTCCTGTGGTCGCGCGAGCACGTCGTCGGGCAGGTGGACGACACCACGACCGGGGAGCCGGGCAGGATCGCCCGGGTGCGGTCCTGTGGATTCGAGCTGGTGCGGTTCGGAAGCCGTGACATCGAGCGGCCCGAGGCCGCCGCGGCGCGGACCCTGAGATGCCTGGCTCGGGGGCGGGCCCGGTGGGGGAGAGCTGACTACCGGCCCTCGCGATGAACCTTGTGGTTCGCGGCCTGGGCGACCGGACGCACGACGAGCCGGTCGATGTTGACGTGGGCCGGCAGACCCGCGATCCACCGGACGCACTCGGCGATGTCCTCGGCGACGAGGGGTTCGGCGACCCCGGCGTAGACGGCGTCGGCCGTGGCCCGGTCGCCGTGGAACCGCACGAGCGAGAACTCGTCGGTGCGCACCATGCCCGGTGACACCTCGCACACCCGCACCGGCCGTCCGCACAGCTCGAGGCGCAGCGACCCGACGAGGGCCCGCTCCGCCGACTTGGCGGCGCAGTACCCGGCACCTCCCTCGTAGGAGGCCTCGGCGGCGGTCGAGGTGATGAAGATCGCGGTGCCGTGACCGGCGTCGAGGGCGGGCAGCAGCGCCTTGGTGACCCGTCCGGCTCCGACGACGTTGGTGGCGTACATGGTGTCCCAGGCCGCCAGATCGGCCTGCGCGACGGGTTCCTGACCGACGGCGCCGCCGGCGTTGTTGAGCAGGAGGCCGAGCTCCGGGCCGACCTCGCGGGCCAGGTTCGCCACCGACTCGTCCGAGGTGACGTCGCAGACGACGGCCCGTCCACCGATCTCGCGAGCCAACTGGTCGATGCGGTCGGCCCTGCGGGCCGCGCAGATGACCGTCCACCCATCGTTTGCCAGGGCGCGTGCGCTGGCAGCCCCGATTCCTGAACTTGCTCCGGTGACCACTGCGGTTCTCATGGGACCATCTTGCCCCGCTCGGGCCGGGTGTGAGGCGGACCCGGTGAGGGTGGGAGCCGCAGGGACGACGAACGGGCCCCCGCATCGCGAAGGCCCGTCCGGTCCGTGGTGGGCGGTCAGCCGATGAGCACCTCGACGGCGTCGTCGGCCAGGTCGAGGGCCGCCTTTCGGGCCTCCTCCGGGGTCGGTGCGGCCACGGCGGCCCGGGCGATGGCCCGGCACTGCTCGAGGCTGTGCAGGGCCAGTGAGGCCTTGACCGCGGTGATCTTCCCGGCGGCCATCGACAGCGACCGTACCCCGAGCCCGACGAGCACCAGGGCGAGCAGCGGGTCGCCGGCGGCCTCGCCGCAGACGCCGATGAGACGGTCCCCGGCACCCTGGCAGGTCGCCTCGATGAGCTGGATGACGGCCGGCTGCCACGGCGTGAGGAGCTCGGCTAGCTCGCCCTGGAGGCGGTCGGCGGCCATCGAGTACTGGGTGAGGTCGTTGGTGCCGATGGAGGCGAAGTCGACCGGTGCGAGCACCTGGGACGAGCGCAGGGCCGCCGAGGGCACCTCGACCATGATGCCGACGGTCCTGATGCCGGCAGCGCGGGCGCGCTCGGCGAACCATGCGGACTCCACCGGGGTGGCGACCATGGGGGCCATGACGTAGGGATCGCGTCCGGTCCGGGTGGCGGCCTCGGCCAGCGCGGCCAGCTGGGTGTCGATGAGGTCGGTGCGCACCTGCGACAGACGCAGGCCGCGTCGACCCAGGGCCGGGTTCTCCTCGGGTCCGAGGTCGGCGAAGGCCAGCGGCTTGTCGGCCCCGGCGTCGAGGGTGCGGAAGACGACCTTGGAGCCGGCCTCGAAGGTCTCGAGCACCTTGGCGTAGGCGTCGACCTGCTCCTCCTTGGTCGGGGCGTCCTGACGCTCGAGGAAGAGGAACTCGGTGCGGAACAGGCCGATGCCCTCGGCGCCCTTCTTCTTCGCGGCAGGGGCGTCGGCGGGGTTGCCGATGTTGGCCAGGGTGAGGATCCGGGTGCCGTCGGACAGCGTCGCCTCCCCGGTGGGGGCGGCGTCGAGCACCTGTTGACGGCGTCCGGCCCGCTCGGCGAGCTTGGCGACGGTGGCCTCGTCCGGCTCGACGAGGACCGTCCCGGAGACACCGTCGAGGGCCAGCGGGGTGCCCGACTCGACGCCACGGACGTCGGGGCACCGGACGACGGCGGGGATGCCGATCTGGGCGGCGAGGATGGCCGTGTGGCTCGTCGGGCCGCCGGCAGCCGTCACCAGACCGCGCACCAGGGTGGGGTCGAGGGTGGCGGTGTCGGCCGGGGCGAGGTCCTCGGCGACGAGGATGACCGGCGAGTCGAAGGCCGGGACGCCGGGCTCGGGAAGCCCCTGGAGGACGGCCAGGGCCCGGTCGCGGACGTTGCGCAGGTCGGTGACGCGCTCGGCCAGGTAGCCGCCGGCGGCGGTGAGCTGGGCGCAGAACTCGTCGAAGGCGCCCCACAGGGCGTGCGCGGGGCCGTCTCCGGCCTCCAGATGGGTGCGGACGGACCCTGCCAGACCGGGGTCGCGGGCCATCATCGCGGTGGCCATGAGGACGTCGATCGCGGAGGGATCGGCCTCGAGGGCGCGGGCGTCGAGGCGGTCGGCGACCTTGTTGAGGGACGCCGTCACCGCCTCGAGATCGGTGTCGAGGTCGCCCTTGGGATCGCGTGACGGAAGTCCGGGGGCGGGGGCCACGAGCAGTGCAGGGGCCTGACCGACGCCCGCCGAGACGCCCAGTCCGGTGAGGGTCCGCATGGGATCAGGCCTCCGGATCGGACTCGAGGCTGGCCACGAGCGCGTCGAGGACGGCGTCGGCACCCTCGCCCTCGGCCGACAGCTCTACGACGTCGCCGTGCTTGACCCCCAGACCCATGACCGACAGGATGGAGCGGGCGTCGACGGCGGGCTGGCCGGGTCGTCCGATGGTGACGGCCAGACCGGACTTGGCGGCAGCCTGGACGAACATCGCGGCGGGGCGGGCGTGCAGACCGCTGGCGGCGGCGATGGTGGCGGTGCGAGTGGGCATGGGAACTCCTCCGTGGGGTCGAATCGTCACGGACGACGATAACTCAGGGATGCCTCGGTTGTGTGCCCGACCCCCGATGTGCTCACTTGCGCGCGAGCTGCCCGGGCGGAACCCGTGCCTCGGGCGGCCGGTAGGGTGGAGCCATGACATCCAAGCTCATCCTCCTCCGCCACGGCGAGAGCGAGTGGAACTCCAAGAACCTCTTCACGGGGTGGGTGGACGTCGACCTCAACGAGAAGGGCGAGGGCGAGGCCCGTCACGCGGCCGAGCTGCTCTCGCAGGAGAACCTCCTGCCCGACGTCGTCCACACCTCGCTGCTGCGCCGCGCGATCCACACCGCCTACCTCGCCCTCGACGGGTGCGATCGGCACTGGATCCCCGTCCACCGGTCCTGGCGACTCAACGAGCGTCACTACGGTGCGCTCCAGGGCCTCAACAAGGCCGAGACGAAGGCCAAGTACGGCGACGACCAGTTCATGGCCTGGCGTCGCTCCTACGACGAGCCGCCGCCCGTCATCGACAAGGACGGGCAGTGGAGCCAGTTCAACGACCCGCGGTACGCCGACATCCCCGAGGACGAGCGCCCGCTCACCGAGTGCCTCAAGGACGTCGTCGCCCGCATGGTGCCGTACTTCGAGTCGTCCATCGCCGAGGACCTCAGGGCCGGCCGTACCGTGCTCGTCGCCGCCCACGGCAACTCCCTGCGTGCCCTCGTCAAGCATCTCGACGGGATCAGCGACGACGACATCGCCGCCCTCAACATCCCCACGGGCATCCCGCTCTTCTACGACCTGGACGACGACCTCAAGCCGGTCACCAGGGGTGGACGGTACCTCGACCCGGAGGCTGCGGCCGCCGGCGCCAAGGCCGTCGCCAACCAGGGCAACAAGTGAGTCGCTGAGTCCCTCGGCGCGCCCGGGACCCCGACCTCTCGAGGGCCGGGGTCCCGGGCGTCCGGGCCTGTCGGCGCGAGACCGGAGCACTCGGATCGTTTTGCCCCGCCGGTGCCGTCGGCCGCGCTAGTGTCCCCTCAGGGGCCGCCGAGGGAGCGGTCACGACGTCAGGAGATTCCCATGGCTGTGGACTGGGCCGCCGACATCAAGAAGCATGTTCCCGACGCCGACGAGGGCGCCATCGCCGGCATCGTGCGGCACTGCGGTATCGCCCTGCAGAGTCAGGACGCCTCGATGGTCTCGTTCGGTGACGAGGCCGAGCTCGACCGGGTGCGCAAGAAGTTCATCGGCAAGAAGCTCGGCGTCACCGACGAGGCCCAGGCCGAGGAGGCCCTCAAGGCCGTCGGCGACAAGCTCAAGGGAGCCACCCGCAAGTACCGCCCGACGGTCTACTACCTGCTCGCCGATCACTTCGGCAAGCTCTCGCTGTTCACCAAGTGACCTTGACGTCCTGACGCTCGGCCGGTCGAGCGGACGACGATGCGGCGCCCTCCGGACAGGAGGGCGCCGCATCGTGTTCCCGGGTCGGGCGGCCCGTATCGCCGACTCAGGCGATGACGCCGAGCTCGTATCCCTGCGACTTGAGGTACTTCACCATGGCCGGCACGGCTTTGGCGGTGATCTTCTTGTCGGGGGCGTCGTGGTTGAGGATGACCAGGACGTTCGGCGTGCCGTACTCGGCGGCGGTCGACTTGATGTTGGCGACGGCCTCGTCGACGCTCGTCAGCGGCTTGCCCTCGGCGTCCTTGGACAGCGAGTTCCAGTCGATCCACGACATGTGACGCTCGGTCATCGCCGGGTCGGCCTTCTTCCAGCCGTTCCACGACATGTGCCCGCCGGGGTTGCGGATCGCTCCGGTGGTGTAGCCCGACCCGATGACCGAGCGCATCTGGGCCACGGCGTAGTCGATGTCGCAGCCGATGTGGCTGGCCGAGGCCCAGCGGCCCGGGTAGAGGTAGTTGTAGTCGTGGCTGAAGGAGTGGACGGCGATGGCATTGCCGTCGGCGAGGATCTCGTTGAGCAGTGACTTGTCGACGCCGACCTCCTCGCGCGAGATGTTGAAGAAGGTGGCGTGACCGCCGGTGGCCTTGAGCCCGGCGAGCACCTCGGAGGTGCGGTCGCTGGGGCCGTCGTCGAAGGTGAGGAAGGCGATCTTCTTGTTCTTCGGCTGGGTGCTCGGTTCGAGCATCCACCGGTGGACGGTGGCCGCCGGGTAGGCGTAGGAGTCCGCGGTGGTGCCGTGGTTGGTGCCGGGTTCCAGGGCGGGAAGGTTCGGTACGACGGTCCCAGTGGCCTTGAGCGGCGTCCCCTGGGCAGGCGGAGTGGGGCAGCTGGGCTGGGTGACGGGCTGCCCGACGCCGGGGTAGCCGACGGTCTTGGTGGTCGCCGTGGGCGTGGGGGTCGGGGTGGCCGAGCTGGCCGACGTCGACGCGGACGCGGCCTTGCTCGCGGCCGACGACGTCGACCCCTTCGCGGTGGAGGTGCCGTCGACGGTGGTGGAGGCGGACTGCGAGGCGCAGCCGGAGACGGCCAGGCAGATGGCGCCGAGGGCGGCCAGGGTGCGGCGTCGGCCTCGGGCTGACAGGTCGGGTCGGCGCTGGGGGAAGATCAGGGACATGACAGAACCTCATCGGAGGGGGGTGGTCCGGTCGGACCGCGGTCAAGCATACATATCGGGTACGAAAACACCGAATCGATCGGCATGGCGGGTCGGGTCCCCTGGGGCTCTCTCGAGAGGTCGATGACACCCCTTGTCAAAGCGCTTTCGGTGGGCTGTCCGGGGGATGTGGGGCAGCTGTCCTGAGCGCCTTGTCGTCATTTCTCAGCGAATGATTCTCTTCTCAGAAAAGCGTCGGCGCAGCCTCTCTGAAGGCCTTCGCGTGGGGTTCTCAGAAGGCCTTCGGCCAGTCCTCGCCCTCGGGCGCCTCGCCGGTGACGATGTAGATGACCCGCGAACCGACCGCCACCGCGTGGTCGGCGATCCGCTCGTAGTAGCGGCCGAGCAGGGCGGTGTCGACCGCCTTCTCGACCCCGTAGGTCCAGTCGTCGCCCAGGAGCATCCGGAACTGTTCGCGTCGCAGCTCGTCCATGGAGGAGTCCTGGCTGGCGAGGTCCCGCGCGGCGTCGGCGTCACGGTCCTCCAGGGTCGAGATCGCCGTGGCGATCATCGAGTCGGCGATGGTCGCCATCTGCTCGAACTGGCGGGCCACCGGCTCGGGGGCGGCCACCTCGGGGTAGCGCAGCCGGGCGATCTTGGCGACGTGCGCGGCCAGGTCGCCCATCCGGGACAGCTCGTAGGTCATGCGGAGCACCGCGACGACCGTGCGCAGCTCGCCGGCCACCGGGGCCTGGCGGGCGAGCAGCTGGAAGGAACGCTGCTCGATCTCGTCATTGAGGGCGTCGACCTTGGCGTCATCGCTGATGACCCGCTCGGCGGTGGTGAGGTCGGCCCCTACGAGCGCCTCGGTGGCGTCGCGCACGGCGGTCCTCACGAGACCGGCCATCGTCACGATCTGCTCGGTCGTGGCGTTGAGTTCGTCGTGGTAGCTCTCGCGCATGGTGACCCTTCCCGGTCGTCGGTCCTTCCCCTGGAAGCCTAGTTTGTCGGGGAACGCCGAGACGTCACGACTCTGATCAGTTGGTGAACCCTCGGTGAACAGCCGGTGTCGCGGTTCGACCGGGCCTCCCGCGGGTGCAGAGCGGGCGGCGTCGGGCCATATGATCGGGGCCGTGTACGTGTGGTTGGCAGCGATCGGTGGGCTGGTCGTCGGGGCTGTCGTGACCTGGCTCGTCGGTCGCGCCCTCGACGAGGCCCGCCATCCCGTCGACACCCTCGCCACCGACGTCCGTCAGGCCGTCGTCGAGCCCGAGGTCAAGCGCGTCATGGCGCTGCTCAAGGGAGCCGGGGTCATCGTCGGCCCGCACGACGAGGTGCTCCACTCGACGGTCGCCGCCCGTTCCCAGTCACTCACCAGGGGCACCCGGATCGCCGACCAGGAGGTCCTCGACCTCGTACGCAGCAGCCGGGAGGACGGGGCCCAGATCACCAGCGACCTCGACCTCGATCGTGGCCCGGGGCGCACCGTCCAGCACCTCACGGTCCGGGTCGGACCCCTCGACGACCACGGCAACGTCGTCCTGCTCACCGACGACCGGGCGCCCCTGCTGCGCGCCGAACAGACCCGCCGGGACTTCGTCGCCAACATCAGCCACGAGCTCAAGACGCCCATCGGGGCGGTCGCCATCCTCTCCGAGGCCATCGAGGGGGCGGCCGACGACCCCGACTCCGTCCGTCATTTCGCCGGGCGCCTCATCGTCGAGGTCGGTCGCCTCAGTGAGCTCGTCAAGCAGATCATCAATCTCTCCCGGCTGCAGTCCGACGAGCCCCTGCTCACCCCCGAGCAGGTCGACGTCGACCGGGTGCTCAGGCTGGCCGTCGACCGCAACCGTGAGCTCGCCGGGAGCCGCGAGGTCAACCTCGTCCTGCGCACCGAGCCCGACCTCGTCGTCCTGGGTGACGCCGATCAGCTCACCGACGCCGTCTCGAACCTCGTCCACAACGCCATCGTCTACTCCGACCGGCGGGCTCGCGTGGCGGTGAGTTCGCGTCTGGTGCGCGACGTCGACCAGGACGAGGTGGAGATCGTCGTCGCCGACAACGGCATCGGAATCAGCGACGACGACCAGAAGCGGATCTTCGAACGGTTCTACCGCGTCGACTACGCCCGTAGTCGCGACAACGGAGGGACGGGCCTGGGCCTGTCCCTCGTCAAGCACATCGCCCAGGTCCATGGCGGTGCGGTGGACGTGTGGAGCAAGGTGGGGCAGGGGTCGACCTTCACCCTGTCGCTGCCGGTTCCCGAGCCCACCCCCGACGCCGAGGACGAGATCGGGATCGAGAAGGAGCAGGCATGACCCGGGTACTCATCATCGAGGACGAGGAGTCCTATCGGGAGGCCACCGCCTTCATGCTCCGCAAGGAGGGCTTCGACGTCACCGAGGCCTCCAATGGGAACGCCGGTCTGGCCGAGTTCGACCGGGTCGGGGCCGACATCGTCCTGCTCGACCTCATGATGCCCGGGATGCCCGGCACCGAGGTGTGCCGTCAGTTGCGCCAGCGCAGCGCCGTGGGGATCATCATGGTCACCGCCCGGGACTCCGAGATCGACAAGGTCGTCGGCCTCGAGCTGGGGGCCGACGACTACGTCACCAAGCCGTTCAGCCATCGTGAGCTCGTCGCCCGCATCCGGGCGGTGCTGCGTCGTGGGCAGGACGCCGAGGACGTCCCCGACATCCTCGAGGGAGCCGGGGTGCGGATGGACGTCGAGCGACACGAGGTGAGCGTCGACGGGGAACCGGTCAAACTCGCCCTCAAGGAGTTCGAGCTGCTCGAGGTGCTCCTGCGCAACGTCGGACGCGTCATGACGCGCGCCCAGCTCATCGACCGCATCTGGGGCGCCGACTACGTCGGCGACACCAAGACCCTCGACGTCCACGTCAAGCGGCTTCGCTCCAAGGTGGAACCCGATCCCTCGCATCCCTCGCACATCATCACGGTGCGCGGACTGGGCTACAAGTTCGAGGACTGAGCCCGCCGGGAGTCGATGCGTCCGCCGGGGCCGCGAGGAGGGCTCAGGACTGCGAGGAGGGGCTCGTCGTCGGCGCGGCCGAGGAGAAGTCCGGGTTGACCGACGAGACGATCGGCGTGCGCACGGTGATCGGCTCGGAATTCTTGAAGGTGAGCGTCACGCTGGCCAGCAGGCCCGGCTTGAGATCGGCGGAGGTGAGTTCGACGCCGGCGTCGGTGATGTTCGTCGACGTGCCCTGCTCCAGGGTCACCGCCACTGCCGGGGCCTGCACCGCGCTGCCCTGGTTGTCATTGGTCGCCGACAGCGGCTGGGCGCTGATCCCGGTGATCTCGTCGGTCCTGCTCGCGACGACCGAGGCGGACACCCTGGCGGCCCCGTCTCCGTCGACGAGGATGAGGTTGCTCACCTTGACGGTGTCGTTGTGCGCGTCGACCCCGGCGGCGGGGGTGTAGGAGGTGAGCACCTTGGGTTCCTGGCCGCAGGCCGTCAGCATCGTCGCGGCCAGTCCGGCCGCGGCCAACGCGGCGGCACCACGGCGGAACCGGCCCGTCGTTCCGCGCGAGGGCGTCGTGCGCCGGGTGCTCGTGGAGGTGCGGGTGCTCATCGGTGGTGGTCCTCCCCGGTCGTGGGTCGTCGTGTCAGGAACGGTGCGCTGGTCCCGTGCCGAGCTTAGCTGAAACGCCCCCCTGACGCCCGTCCGTCCGGGTCCTCGTCGGGGACTCCCGGACCCCTAGTCAGAGCGTGGACGACCGGGTCCTGGCCGGCCGGCAGGCACAGGATTGACTCGATGTCAAGGGGTGGGTATAAGGTGAAGCGGCGCGTGACTAGGCTCGATGACTACCCGGACGTCGACGTCGGTGGTAGGATGGATCCCCGGAAGGGGTTGCGTACATGACTTTCAATGTCGGCGAAACGGTTGTCTATCCCAATCACGGGGCGGCGGTCATCGAGGAACTCGAGACCCGCACCATCAAGGGCGAGGAGAAGCTCTACCTGGTCCTCCGCATCATCGGTCAGAACGATCTGGTCGTGAGGGTGCCGGCCGCCAATCTCGATCTCGTCGGCGTTCGTGACGTCGTCGACGAGCAGGGTCTGGAGAAGGTCTTCGACGTCCTTCGTCAGCCCCACGCCGAGGAGCCCACCAACTGGTCGCGTCGCTACAAGGCGAACCTCGAGAAGCTCCACAGCGGCAATGTCCTCAAGGTCGCCGAGGTCGTGCGTGACCTGTGGCGTCGCGAGCGTGACCGCGGCCTGTCGGCCGGCGAGAAGCGGATGCTCTCGAAGGCCCGCCAGATCCTCGTCTCCGAGCTGGCCCTGGCCGAGAAGGTCGCCGAGGACCGCGCCGAGGAGATGCTCGACGAGGTGCTCGCCTCCTGAGGTCCTGCTGACCACGGCACGATGCCCCGACGGGATGAACCGTCGGGGCATCGTCCTGTCCGGGGGAGTCCGGCCCGATCAGGGCACGATCGCGTACTTCGATCCGCGTCCTGCGGCCATGTCCTCCAGGGAGTCGACGAGCGCCTCGAGCGGCCGTTCCTCACTGACGAGGTCGTGGCCGTCGACGATCCCCGACGACACCAGGTCGACGGCGGTCGCCACGTGCCTGGGGGTGTGGTGGAAGACGCCCTTGATGAGGTACTCGTGGTAGTGCATGGCGGTCGTGTCCAGCGGGAACGACGCCCCCGCCTTCGTCCCCCCGAACATGATCCCGGTGCCGCCCGGGCGCAGGCTCAGCAGGTTCTGCTGCCACACCGGGGCGTACCCGGTGGCCTCGATGCCGACGTCCGCCCCGCGCCCGGCCGGAGTGCGCGCCGCGACGAGCGCGGCGTTCGACTCCGGCGTCCCGTCGGTGGGCAGCAGCACGGTCTGCTCGGCACCCATCCGGGTGGCCTGGGTGAGCCGCCACGGCGTCTGGTCGACGGCGATGACGTGGGCACCCCGCGCTGCCGACAGACGCACGAACATGAGCCCGATGGGCCCGGCTCCGTGGACGACGACGGTGTCGGCGAGCTCGATGCCGGACTCGGCCATGGCGTGGGTGACGCAGGCCAGGGGTTCCAGGGGTGCGGCTGCGGCGAAGTCGACGTGGTCGGGCAGGTGGTACGTGTTGCGGGCCGCGATCCGCGCCGGGATGACGAGTTGTTCGGCGAAGGCGCCCCAGAGGAACTCGAGGTTCTCGCAGAGGGATTCGCGTCCGATCCGGCAGGCCCAACAGTGCCCGCACGGCACGGTGTTGGCCGAGACGACCCGATCTCCCGGGGCGAACTGCGTCACCCCCTCGCCGACCGACTCGACGACCCCGGCGATCGTGCGGCCGGTGTCGATGACTTGGTGCGCGGCATCCTGCCGGTACTGCGGCTGTCACTCGTCCCCTTGGTACCGATGAGGGCATGCCGACTCGACGGAGTCAACCCCAAGCTCGATCTGTGAGGGTGCCTCCTTCCGGGCCGTGAGCGGGGCTGGGATCCTTGCCCACGGCCCGGTTTTCCCGGCAGCGGTGGTAATCTCGGCCGCTTAACGGCTCTCGGCGGATACGTCCAGCTGGTCTGGGGCCCGGATCGAAACACCTGAGTGGGAGATCAGCTGAGCTCGTCCCAGCGGGGGATTGAGTCCTGGGCCCCGGGACGCGTGACGGTGACGGCTGCAGCGTCGGTCGCTGACGCAACGGCCCGCTCGAGGCTCAAACCGCGTCCGAGCTCCGCACAGAAAACACCGCAGAAAGTGTCCCCCCGCTGCCGTCGTGTCCACGGCCTCGACCTTCCGTGCAGCCTGACGCACCACTGGTTGCCCAGCCCGGACGATTACGCTTCCCTCGGGTCCGAGGGTCATCAACACGGTGACTCCCCCGGAAGCGATCTTCTCGGCAGCCTGCCATGGGTCGTCCAGCCCAGACACCGCCCGCGCCTCGTGCTCGTTGACGACCAGGATGTCGACCAGGGCCAAGAGGTCCGCCGGCAACACCTGGGCGGGAGCCGCATTCAGAACAAAAGGCACCCCTGGATGTCGCGCAATCGCGGCCCGACGCACCACCTCCAGAGGGATCTCCAATTGCGAGAGCAGGACATCGGCCGACGCCACCACATCGAGCTGCGTCGTTGACAGCTCTGACCGGGCCATGTTCGCGCCTGAGACGACAATGATCCAGTTCTCGCCCCGCCCGTCAACCGTGATCAGTGCCAGCCCCGACGGGCCATCCACCCGCTCCAACCCTTGTACGTCGATCCCGTCGGCCTCGAGCCCGGCCCGCAAGAGTTCCCCCTCCGGATCGGTGCCCACCCACCCCACCATCGAGGTGGTCGCCCTACCGGCCCGGGCGGCACCAACGGCCTGGTTGCCTCCCTTACCTCCGGGGCTGCGTACCACCGATTGAGCCAAGAGAGTCTCGCCAGGAACCGGGTGTCTTCTGACAGTCGTTGTCAGATCCATGTTGATCGAACCGACCACGACGACTCGAGGTTCAGAAGTGTTGGTCATGCCATCCTCCGATGGGTGGGGGTGATGGCAAGGGGTCAGGGCGTTGGGAACCCAACCCCGTCTCGTCACCCCTCTCGATGATGCCTCAGCAGACGCCTTTGGTAAGCAGGTAGCAGGCGTAGGGGAGGGTTTCCCCGGTGCGGAGGGTGAGCATCGCCTCGCGAGCCGGTGCGTAGAAGTCGAGACGCTTGACGCCCTGTTCCCCGATCGGCGAAGTCTCGGCAGCTGTCCATAGCTCGCGGGCACGCGCAGTGGAGGGGGCCTCCACTCCGTCGTCGGTCAGCATGTGCCGGACGGCCGGGGTTGAGAGTGTGTCGACTGGCCAGACCGAGAAGACAGCCTGCAGCACCCGTTCGACGCCGCAACTTGGCAGTTCGATGACTCGGTCACAGCGATAAGCCGGGAAGTTCCGGTCGACGACCGCCAAGACGTCCCCGTGACCCATGCGCGCAAGTCCCGCCAGCAGTTCAGGTGTCAGCAGCGGATCAATTCCCTTGAGCATCTCACGCCGTCCGGACGGCGAGCAGGACTTCGGCTGCCAGCTTGGACAGTGCCTCGGGGGAGCGCTCGACCTCGTGCTGACGCACCAGTCGACGGGCCACCTGTAGGACGCCCCGGGCAGCACCCTCGCGCAGGTTCTCCGGCAGGGTCTGCACGTCGGTAACCTTCGCGGCCCCGACAATGCGGCGCGACATCTCCGCAGCAGCGAAGAGCCAAGCGTCCGAACGCCAGGCGAAAAGAAGGTCGTGCAGGAAGTCGTCTCCAAAGACACGCGGGTCACGTCGCTCGGGCCAGCGACGACGGAACTCAGTCTCGAGCCCTTGCCAGACCAGCGGAATCTGCTTGAGTAGCCACAGCGCCCGGTCGTCCTCCTTGAGGGCGAAGGCCCGCGAGGAGGCCAAGACGAGGTTAGCCCAGACGGCGCCGAGGTCGAAGGCTTGGGGGCCGTAGAAGGCGAACTCGGAGTCAAACACCTTGACCGAGTCGGCCTCCGTGTCGGTCGGGTCGGCCTTGCGAACCATCACCGAACCCGTGTGCAGGTCGCCGTGCAGCAAGGTCTCGGCCTTGGTGAGGAACATCCACTTGGCCCAGCCCATAGCGCGAAGCATGGCCTCGTCGGCTTGGAAGTCGGCCACGTCTGGAGCGTTGGCGTCGAGGTAGGAGTTGCGTCCGGCGTCCACCAGCGGCTCGGTGAGCACAAGGTCGTCGGTGATCAGGCAGAGCTGCGGGTTTAGCGAGCTGGCGGTCGCCTCGGCGAGCTGGTCGCGGTCGAGGGTCAGGGCCGAGGTGCCGAAGGCGCAGGCGCCCATGAAACGCCCGACGGACTCGGCGACACCGGCGTGCGCCTCGCCCTTGTTGAGGGCACTGCGCCAGACCTCGTGGTCGGACAGATCCTCCATGGCGAAGATGTAGCGGGACGGATCGTAGAAGAAGACCTTGGGCACCAGGTCGGGGACCAAGGCCCCGTGAGCCTGCAGTGACTCCACCTCGTGGCGGGCACGGTCCGGCGTCATCGGCCAGCCCTCACCCGTCATCCGGACGTAGGGCAGTGCCTGCTTGACACAGAGGCCGCGACCGTGGGAGTCCTTGACTAGAAAGACCAAGTTGAGGTTGCCGTCGCCGATCTCGCGGACGGACTCGACTCGGTCGACGTCAACGACACCGGCCACCTCAATCCGAGTGCGGAGGTAGTCGACGATGGTCGCTTCAGTGAGGAATTCGTAGTTAACCATGACCTATTCACCTTTGCTGTTTCAGGGATAGTGCGTCCGATCACCCGGGACGCAGTGCGTGAAGTTGTCGTACGGTAGTCAGGTGGCTGGGGTGTAGCGCACCTTCTTGCGCGAGATGGTGTAGGAGAAGAGCAGGGCCAGCAGCAGGACCAAGCCCTTGGCGGTGTCCTGGTAGAAGTAGGCGAAACCGTCCATCGTGAGGCCGGTCAGGACAATGCCGACGAGCAGGGCGCCGAGCAGGGTGCCCCAGGCGTTCGGCTTGTTGGCGCCGAGCACAGAGGTGCCAACAAGGGCGACGGCGACCGCCTCAAGGAGCGAGGACGCGCCGGCATTCACGTCGCCCTGGCCTATGCGGGAGACCAGGATTAGGCCGCCGATTGAGGCGAAGGTGCCGCATAAGACGTAGGCGAGTCCACGGTAGAAGCCGACTTTCACGCCGGCGAGGCGCGCAGCCTCAGGGTTGGCACCGACGGCGTACATGATTCGGCCCCACTTGGTGCGTGCCAGGAAGAACCAGACGAGGATGGTGAGCACCAGCATCATCACGACGGGGATCGGGACCGGCCCGATGCTCCCGCGGTCGATCTGAAGGAAACCGTCGGTGAACTTGCCGGGGGCTTGGGTACCGTCCTTGAGCACCATGCCGGCCGACACGGACTGGCCGTTGACCGGGATGAGCTTGGCGCCCTGAATGACGAACATCATGGCCAGCGTCGCCAGCAGGTCGGGGATCTTGCAGATGACGATGAGGAAGGCGTTGAGGAGACCGACCAATACACCGGAGAGGATGACGACGACCACGGCAGTGCTGCCGGTCATGTTATAGAAGACCATGGTCATGGCGCCCAACTGGACGGCCAGACCGGCGGTAGAACCGATGGACATGTCCATGCCGCCGACCACCATCGAGATTGTCATGCCAAGGCCGAGGATAGCGGTGACCGATGCGAACTTCAGCATTGAGAAAAGCGATCCGGAGGTGCGGAACGCGGGCTCGGTCGCGGCGAAGAAGATAAACAGCGTTACGGTGACTACGACGAAGCCATACTTGACGACGAGGTCCTGCAGTCGACCGGCGTTCGAGGTGGCGTCGCTCTGTGGCGGCGGGACGGCCACGGCACGCGTGGCTGGTGTGTTCGAGGATTCAGACACTTTCGGGGACCTCCGACATGCTCCGGACAATTTCACCGTGGCTGGTTTGGGTGGTGTAGGCGTCGAGGGTCACCTGGCCCTCGACGAGGACGATGACGCGGTCCGCGACTTCGCGGATCTCGTCGACGTCGCTGGACAGGACGATGACGCAGGCTCCCCGCTCGGCGCACTCGCGTGCCTTCGCCGACAACACGCGTCGGGCACCGATGTCGACGCCGCGGAATGGCTCATCGAGCAGGAGGACCTTCGGGTCGGCCTGCATCCAGCGCCCGACCACAGCCTTCTGCTGGTTGCCGCCCGACAGCGAGTCGACGCTCTGCTCGGGTCCGGTGGCGACTACTGCGAATTCGTCTATGACCCTCTGGGCGCGCTTGCGCTCTAGCGGGTGGCGGATGACGCTCATCGGGCTGTCCTTACCAATGAACGGGAGGCTGATCGTGCGGGCGAGCGACCACCCGGGGAACATGGCCTCCTGCGCGCGATCCTCTGGCATTAGGTAGACACCGTGACGGACGGCATCGCTGGTATGCCTTGGCGCGAAAGGCTTACCGTCGAGTTCCATGGTGCCGGCTAACAGCTTGTCCGCACCGAAGCAGGCGCGTGCGAGCTCAGACTTCCCGGCGCCGACGAGTCCCACGATGCCGGTCACCTCACCGCGTCGAAGGTCCAAGTCAAATGGCTGGGCGCGCTTGAGCAGTTGCACGCCGCGCAGGCTCAAGGCTACGGACTCGCCTCGTCGCTCCTCGATGGCCGCGGCGTCGGCAAGTACTGAGTTTCCGAGCATCGACCGGATCGCCTCTTGCAGGTCCAGCGGCTTGGTCTGGCGGTCGAGGATCTGCCCGTCGCGCAGGACCAGCAGCTCGTCGGCGAGGTTCTTGATCTCGCTCATGTGGTGGCTGACATAGAGGATGGCAACGCCTTGGTCGCGCAGGTGGCGGATGACGTCAAACAGCCGGTTGGCCTCGGCCTGGGAGAGGGTGGAGGTAGGCTCATCCAGCACGAGCACCTTCGGACGGTGGCTCAGGGCACGGGCGAGCAGGACCAGCTGGCCGTCGGCGATTCCGAGGTCGAACGCGTCAGACCTGAGCTTCGAGTCGCTCCAGTCGAGGTCGAGAGTTGAGGCGACCTCCCGCGCCTTGGGCAGCATTGAGCGGACCGAGGCCACGCGGGGGATATCACTGCGCAGGATCTCCTCGAATAACAGGTTCTCTGCGACGGTGAGGCCGGGTACTAAGTTCTCGTCGATGCGCTGGTGAACGGTCTGGATTCCGTGAGCGGCGGCGTCGTTGGGCGTGACGATCTCGACCGGACGGCCGGCGACCTCGATTGTTCCGTTGGTGCGGGAGTAGACGCCCGCGAGGATCTTGATGAGGGTCGATTTGCCGGCGCCGTTGGCGCCCAGCAGCGCCGTGATGCGCCCGGGGCGCAGGGTGAGGGAGACGCCCTTGAGAACGCGGTTCGCTCCAAAGGACATGGTAATGTCCTTGAGCGCGAGGGCAGGGATCTCGTTTTCCATCGTCTCGGTCATGGGTACTCCTACGAGGTGGTGCCCCGGGGGCGGCATCGGCCTCCCCCCGGGGGGCGGGACGATCAGAAGGTCACCTTCGGTATCCAATCGGCGCTGGACGTGTCGGAGATGTTGAGCGCGGGCTCGGCCTTGCGCAGGTCGTCCATGTTCTTGATGCCTCTTGCCTTGAGCATCTCGGCGGTGACCAGGATCGGCGGGAACTCCACGTTCTTGGTCGTCAGCTGGCCCGCCATGTCAAGGGCCAGCGTGCGAGTGACCGCAGCGCCAATCGCGTTCGGGTCGGTGGCGCCGGTGGCCTTCCACGGGCTGCCGTTAGCAGTCATGAGTTCGATGTCCGCAGTGGAGATGTCAGCGCCGTAGACCGAGACCTTGCCTTTTCGGTTGGGGTTCTGCTCGAGCGCGGACAGCGTGGCCTTGGTCAGCTCGTCATAGGGCGCGTAAATCGCGGTGACATCGGAGTTGGCCTTGAGAGCGTTGTCGACCATCGGCGCGGTGTCCGTGGCAGTAGAGGCTGTGTACTTGCCCGTCTTGAACTTCTCGGTCCAGTTGTTGGCCTTCTTGGCCGACTGCCAAACGGCGTCGCGGCGGTCGAGCGGGGCGATGCCGGCGACGTTCACGTAGCCCACGTTCTGGTTCTTGCCGACGTCCTTGAGCATCTGGGCGAGCACCAATCCCGCCATCTTGGAGTCGGACTGCTGTGTCTGGACTGCACGCGGGGCGCACTTCTGGATCTCGACGTCGTAGATGACGACCTTGATGCCTTTGTCGAGCGCCTTGTTGACGCCGGGGCACAGGGTGTCGGCGAAGCCGTGGCGTACGATGATGCCGGTGGCGCCGGAGGCGATGGCCTGGTCGAGCTGCGAGGCTTGGGTGGCATTGTCGCCTTGGGCGTCGTAGACGTCGAGCTTCATGCCCAGTGCCTCGGCCTGCTTCTTGGTGCCGTTGAGGTACTGCTGGAAGTAGTCGCCCTGGCCGGTCTGCTGCACGATGGCCACGTGCACGTTGCCCTTACTGAAGGGCGTCGGCATCGGCTTGCTGGGCGTGGAGACGGCGGCCGACGGTTGGTTGGCCGCGGCGGCCGAGCCGCTGGTGCCGCTCGAGTTGCCGCCCTGGCTGCACGCGCTGGCCGCGAGGGTGAGTGCGGCGAGGGCGACTGCGGTGATCTTCTTGGACATTCCTTGCTCCTTTACAAGAAACCCGTGGGCTGTCGCCCAGTGTCAGTCGGCGACCCGCGCCAGGAGGCGGGGGTCCGACTCGTGCGCGGGCTCGACGATCCCGCGTTCAGTCACGATCGCGCTGATGAGGTCGTGCGGTGTGACGTCGAAGGCAGGGTTGTAGCCCTTGGCCTCCCTAGGGGCGGTCCGCTGACCGCCCAGCTCCAAGACTTCTGCGTCGTCCCGGAGCTCGATGTTGATGTCCTCGCCGCTGGAGGTGTCCAAGTCGATGGTCGAGGACGGTGCGGCGACGATGAAAGGAATACCGGCCCGCTGGCACGCAAGTGCCAAGGCTACCGAACCTACCTTGTTCGCGCTGTCGCCGTTGGCGGCGATGCGGTCGGCGCCGATGATGGCGACGTCCACCAGCCCCCGCAGGATCGTGGACGATGCCGCGCCGTCCACCTGCACGACGTGCGGGATTCCGTCTTGGGTCAGCTCCCAGCTCGTGAGCCGGGCACCCTGCAGCAACGGTCGGGTCTCGTCGGCGTAGACCATCTCGATGGCCCCCCGCTCGAAGAGCTCGCGGATGATGCCATAGGCGGTGCCTTGAGCGGTGGTGGCGAGGGCACCGGTGTTGCAATGCGTGTTGACACGCACCTTTTCCTTCCCGACCTTCGCCAAGATCCAATCGGCGCCAAAGCGGGACAGTTCCTTGTTGGCGGTGGTGTCGTCGGCGACAACCTTCTTGGCGGCTTCTGTGACGACTTCCACTCCCTGCCCAACAAGGTGCCGGACCTGGTTGACCCCCCAGGCGAGGTTGATGGCGGTGGGACGGGCATCGCGGATGCGGTCGATCTCGGTCTCAAGCCGGGTATCGTCCCAACTCTCCCTTTGGGCCTGGTAAAGGGCCATTGCCACGCCGAGGGCGCCGGCTGCACCGAGGGCGGGTGCCCCGCGTACGGCGAGGTCCTTGATGGCCTTTACCAAGACGTCGACGGTGCGCACGTCGATGTACTTCTCTTCTGCCGGAAGCAGGGTCTGGTCGATGAGCCGAATCGTCGGCTGGGGGAGTTCGACCCACTCGATTGCGAGAACCATGTCACTCCTTTGAACAAGGTTGTCCGACCTCTCGCTACAAGAGTATTGGTATCTCGATTGCGATGTCAATCACCCGCCGAGACTTGCACAGCGCCCCACGTGGCCCCATGTGGCAGGCAGGGCCCGTGGCTCACATGGTGTCCCCGGGAAATGGGTGCGGCAGGCACGATGGGGTGTAAGTGGACGGGAGCTGTCGTTGGGTTCTCGAGTTGAGGTGATGAAGAAGCGAGTCACGGCGTACTGGACTGCGTCGAAGAAGGACACGGGCTGGACCCTGGACCTGATGGTCGAGGTGACGGGCTAGAGCCAGGGCCAGTCCCGCCAACAACTGCGGGCCCGGCTGGCCTGAATCGGCCCGGGTTTCGTTCCTATCGGTTTCCCTGTCCGGCGGTCGCCGGGAGGCCTGATTCGAGGTCAGCGTAGTACGCGTCCTCGATCTCGATCGGGGTGCGCATGCCGAGTTCGCCGTGCAGGCGTTGATGGTTCCACCACCACACCCATTCGAGCGTCGCGAGCTCGACCTGCTCGACGGTCCTCCAGGGGCCGCGCTGGCGGATCAGCTCGGTCTTGTAGAGGTTGTTGACCGCCTCGGCGAGGGCGTTGTCATACGAGTCCCCGACGGTTCCCGTCGAGGGTGTTGCGCCAAGCTCGACGACCCGGTCGGTGTAGACCATCGACATGTAGTTCGAGCCGTGATCGGCGTGATGGATCAGCCCGTCCAGCGGGCCGTCCGCGCCCCAGGCGGCCATGTCCAGCACTTGCAGCGGCAGCACCTCCGCGCGCAGCGTCGCCGCGACGTTCCAGCCCACGATCCGACGTGAATAGACGTCGGTGACGAACGCGACGTATGCGAAGCCCGCCCAGGTGGCCACATACGTGATGTCTGCAACCCAGAGTCGGCGCGGCGCGTCCGCAGGGAACCGCCGCTGGACGAGGTCCCGCGGTAGGGCCTGCGCCTTGTCCGGCCTGGTCGTGAACACCTTCTTCGACTTGCGAACCCCACGCACTCCCGCGAGGCGCATGAGGCGCTCGGTCTGGTCGCGGCCGATGCCCCACCCCTGCCGTTTCAGGAGAGCATGCATCTTCCGCCGCCCGTAGACGCCGTAGTTCTGCGCATGCAGCCTGGCGACCTCGGGCACCAGCAGCTCGTCGCGCAGCTGCCGGGCGGAGGCTACGCGGGTCTTCGCGGCGCGATACCCGCGGGACGTGATGAATCCCTGCACTGCCGGGCGCAGCGTCCGGCAGATGAGCTCGACCCCGAACCGCTCTCGATACTCGTCGATGAAGCGGATCATCCCGGTCAGGGCCGGTCGAGCTCCTTCGCGACAAACACGCTCGCAGCCTTGAGGATCTCATTCGCCTTTCGCAGCTCGGCCACCTCGCGGCGCAGGCGCTTGTTCTCCTCAGCGACATCGCTCGGGACACCGGGCTTCGCGCCGGCGTCGACCTCGCGCGGCGATGCCACACCCGCAGCGTCTCCGCGCTCATGCCGAGGAGCCCCGCAACATGCCGCACGGCGGACATCAGATTCGAGTGCTCACCAGAGGCCTTGGCCTCATCGAGCATCCGCAGCGCGCGCTCGCGCATCTCGGGAGAGTACTTCTGGTTCATCGTGTTCCATCCTTGCTTCAAGAACGGAACGAAACCCAGGCCGATTCACCNCAGATTCGAGTGCTCACCAGAGGCCTTGGCCTCATCGAGCATCCGCAGCGCGCGCTCGCGCATCTCGGGAGAGTACTTCTGGTTCATCGTGTTCCATCCTTGCTTCAAGAACGGAACGAAACCCAGGCCGATTCAGTCGGAGTCGAGAGCACCGGAAGTTTCGGCGCAAGCTTGGCGCGGTTCCTGACCGATCAGCAGGTCAGGGTCGTCGAGGCCAACAGCCTCAACATGATGGTCCGGCGTCGCGACGGCAAGTCCGACCGGCTCGACGCCGAACAGGTCGCCCGGGCGGTGTTGAGCCAGACATCGACCGCGATCCCGAAGAGTAAGAGCGGCATCGTCGAAGTCATCCGGACCCTGCGCGTCACTCGAACCAGCGCTGTCAAGGCCAAGACGCAGACGTTCAACACCTTGTGGGGCGTCATTATCGGCGCCCCGTCAGCCCTCCGCGACGAGCTCACCCCGCTGAGCAGGAGAACGCTGATCAAGCGCTGCCTGANCGTCACTCGAACCAGCGCTGTCAAGGCCAAGACGCAGACGTTCAACACCTTGTGGGGCGTCATTATCGGCGCCCCGTCAGCCCTCCGCGACGAGCTCACCCCGCTGAGCAGGAGAACGCTGATCAAGCGCTGCCTGACGCTGCGTCCCGAAACGACCGACCTTCTCAGCCTGGCCACAACCCCGGAACGGCTCCTGCTCGCGGGGACCAAGACCGCCCTGCGTGACCTGGCCCGCCGCTGGAAGAGCCTCGACGAAGAGATCCAACTCCTCAACCGTCAGATCGATGCCCTAGTCCGTCACGCAGCCCCCGAGCTGGTCGAGCTGCACGGCGTCGGCACCGAGATCGCCGGCCAGTTCCTGGTCACCGCCGGGGACGACAACAGCCGGATCCACAGCGAGGCAGCCTTCGCCAAGATCTGCGGCGTCGCGCCACAACCCGCCAGCAGCGGCCGCACCACCGGGCGTCACCGACTCAGCCGCGGAGGCGACCGCGCCGCCAACAGCGCCCTCTACATCGTCACCTTGGTCCGAATGCGACGCCACCAGCCCACCATCGACTACGTCCAACGCCGCACCGCCGAGGGCCTCAGCAAACGAGAGATCATCCGCTGCCTCAAGCGTTACATCGCCCGCGAGATCTACGCCAATCTGCCCCAGCAACAACCCATAGCCCTGTCCGTCGCAGCCGCTTGACAAACATAGGAGCATCGAGCGCTACAACCGGATCCTGGCCGAAGAGTTCCTCTACGCCCGCCCCTACGACAGCGAGTCCGCCCGCACCAGCGCCCTGGCCGCCTGGAACATCCACTACAACTACCATCGACCCCACACCGCCTGCCGAAACCAGCCCCCAGCCACCCCGACCGCGGCACGCGTCACCAACGTCCTGGCCGAGTATCAGTACCCCAGCTGGCTGTTCGGCCACCGGCTGCGCGAGCCGGCTTGCCCGGATTGGTGGGACCGGTGACCTCCAGTCAGGAGAACGCAGCCGTGGAATCGTTCCGGTTGACCATGCAGCGGAAACTCCTGAACCGGAACACCTGGCCCACCCACACCGCCCTCGCCTCGGCCAGTTCGAGTGGATTGAGGGCTGGTATAACCTCAGACCCCGCCGGCACCTGCCTCGGAATGCTTTCACCTCACGAATGCGAGTCCCTTGGCGTTGACCCCGGCGAGGGCGGCATGATCACCACACGATAAGTACTGTCTGGGAAACCGGGGCAAGCTCCATGCCCTGCTGGGAGGTTCTTGGATGCGAAAGGAGAACGTCAATGGCTCGCAGGACTAGCCTCGTCTCGAAGGTCTCGGGTGAGCTCCGGGCTCAACTGGCTCGGGATGCCTTCCCAGTCGGCGCACGTCTGCCGACCGAGGCCTCACTGGCTGCCGAGTTCGGCGTCTCTCGGCCGACTGTCCGCGCTGCCCTGCGCGAACTCGAGACCCTTGGTCTGGTGCGGACTCGCCACGGCGTCGGCACCTTCGTCGCTGGGACCCCCGCTGTCCGAGCCGGTCTGGAGAGGATGGACTCGATCACCGACTCCATCCGGGACGGGGGAAAGGTCCCCGGAATGGACTACGCCTCCCGCTTGACTCGCCACGTCTTGCCTGAAGAGGCTAGCCGGATGGGTGTTTCGGGGGACAGTGAGGTGCTCGAGCTGAGGCGCACCATATTGGCGGACGGTGAGGTCGTGGCCTACTCCTACGACTTGATCCCCACCTGGTTGCTGCCGGAGGACTTCAATGTCGAGGAGCTGGACGGGTCCCTGTTCGCCTTCTTCTCCGCCCGGCTCGGGATCCAGGCAGTGCGCGGTGTGGCCGAGGTACATGCAATCCACTCGACCCACATCGGATGGGGCAAGGAGGCCGCCGCCCACGACCTGTTCGTCCTGCTCGACCAAGTCCATTACAGCGACGACGACTCGGTTCTGATGTACTCGCGCACCTACTTCATCGAGGGCCGCTACAACTTCACCATCCGGCGAACACGAGGCTGACCGTTCCCCGGTCGTCTATTGACGAGGCCAGGATAACGATCTAGATTGTCTGACAACTTCTCTTGGAGGTATGACATGACATCCTCGGCCCTTGGCGATGAAGCAAGCAGTCTATCTGGGCTGGTTGAGGCGACGCGCCAACTCGGCAGTGATCCGCGACTGGTCCTCCACGGTGGTGGCAACAGCTCCCTCAAGACCTCCGTCACCGACCTGGACGGGTCCACGGTCGAGGTGCTGTGGATCAAGGGGAGTGGCCACGATATGGGCACGATCACCGAGGCGGGCTTCGCCCCCTTGCGGCTGGCTCGCCTGCGCCAGATCCTGCCGCCGGTCACGGTCCCCGAGGAGGCCCTGCGCAACGAGTTGCGCTGTGCCTTGGTCGACTCCTCAGCCCCCGACCCCTCGGTGGAGGCCCTCGTCCACGCCCTGATCCCGGCCCCGGCCGTCATGCACTCTCACGCCGATTCGCTACTCGCCTTGGGCGCAGCTCTCGGCCGGGAAGGGCTGGCCGAGGTGCTCGGGGACCACGTGGTGATCGCCGACTATGCCATGCCCGGCCCCCACCTGGTGGTCTCTGTCGCCAATGCTTGGGCCCTGGCCGACGACCAGACCGTCGGCGTCATGGTCCAGGGGCATGGCCTCTTCACCGGTGGACAGACCCCGGCCGAGGCTCTGGAGCGGCACCTCGAAGTCGTGGCCCGGGCCGACGCCCGGCTAGGCGAGACCCGTCCGGTGACCGCCGAGCCAATCGGCCCGACGGATGCCGTCCGGCTGGCCACCCTGCGCTCGAAAATCTGTGACGCCGCCGGCCATCCGATGGTCGTGCGCACCACCCGCGACGAGCGGGTGGCAGCCTTCCTTTCAGATGAGGGTGCCCTATCGTCCACCACCGAGGGGCCGCTGACTCCCGACCACGTGATCTGGACCAAGCCATGGCCCCAGGTCGGCGAGGACTTCGAGGCCTTCGGCCAGCGCTACCGCGACTACGTCGAGCGCAACAAGCGCCGTGCCCCCGGCGAGACTATCGCGCTCGACCCAGCCCCACGTGTCGTCCTCGACCCCGAGGTTGGCATGCTGGCGGCTGGACGCACCGCCCGTGAGGCGGGGATCGTCACCGACATCTACCAGCACACGATGGATGCCATCACCAATGCCCGAGCCCTCGGTGGCTACACCGGTGCTGGAGAGGGCCACCTCTTTGACCTCGAGTATTGGTCCTACCAGCAGGAAAAGGTGCGTCGCACTGACGACCATGCACCGATGGCCGGCCAGGTGGCTGTGGTCACTGGGGCTGCCTCCGGCATCGGACGGGGCTGCGCCCGAGCGATGCTCGACCAGGGCTGCTGCGTCGTCGGCTGGGACCTCTCGCCCAAGGTCGTCGAGACTTTCGATTCGGATCGCTACCTCGGCATCCCGCTTGATGTCACCGACGCCGAGGCCGTCTCCAACGCCCTTCGGCTGGGCGTCGAGACCTTCGGCGGTCTGGACGTACTGGTAGTTGCAGCAGGCATCTTCCCATCCAGCGCCAACGTCGGCGAGATGGACATGGCCCAGTGGCGGAGGGCCATGTCAGTCAACGTCGACTCGGTGGCTGAACTCTACAGGCAGGCCCACGCCTTGCTGGCCCTCGGACGTCCATACGGCCGTGTGGTGCTGATCGCATCGAAGAACGTCGCGGCCCCCGGGCCGGGCGCTGCGGCCTACTCCTCGTCCAAGGCAGCTGTCACCCAGCTGACCAGGGTGGCCGCCCTTGAGTGGGCGGGGGAGGGGATCCGTCTCAACATGGTCCACCCCGATGCTGTTTTCGACACGGGACTGTGGACACCTGAGCTGCTGGCGGCCCGTGCCGAGCACTACGGCATGACCGTCGACCAGTACAAGCGCCGTAACATGCTGCACGCCGAGGTCACCAGCACCAAGGTTGGCGCCCTGTGCGTCTCGATGTGTGGCCCCGCCTTCGAGTGCACCACCGGTGCTCAGGTTCCGATCGACGGCGGCTCCGACCGAGTGATCTGAGGAGCACGACATGAAAAAAGGGAATACCAGCGATATTGAACCGCGCTTCGGTGACTGGGGGCCGGCCTACATCATTCAGGGGTCGACCAGCGATATCGGATTGTTGACCCTTCGCCCTGGCGACGAAATGACCAACCACATCCACCACTTTTGCGACGAGTCCTTCGTCGTGCTCGAGGGACGGGCGACCCTGTGGGTCGACTGCGAGAAGTCCTTTGCGCTCACGCCGGGCGACCTTTACCGCTGCGAACCTACCGAGATGCACTACTTTGTAAACGACTGGGACGAGGTGTTTAAGATGATCTTCATCAAGTCGCCTTCCTCGCCCGGTGACACCATCAATCTTCCCTGGCGTCCGGGCGAAACAGCGCCCGTGGTGCCCGTTGCTCCCGAGAAGTAATCTACGAAAGGATCACATCCATGGCAGACCTCGACGGCAACATCACGGCCAAGAACTTCGGATTCGATCATCCACAGGAGGTAATGGGCTTCCACATCAAGGGATCCGGGCAACTCGACTTCGGCATGAAGCACCGCCTCTCGCGGATCTTCGGTGACGACGGTCGCACCGTTATGCTGGCCTTCGATCACGGCTATTTCCAGGGTCCCACAAGCGGTCTGGAGCGAGTCGACCTCAGCATCGTGCCGTTGGCCCCGCATGCCGACGCCCTGATGGCCACCCGTGGCATCATCCGCTCGGTCGTCCCGGCCAGCTGCGACAACGCCTTGGTGCTGCGCGCCTCAGGCGGCCCGTCGGTCCTCAAGGAACTGTCCGACGAGCGCGTCGCCATGGACATGGCTGATGCCGCCCGCATCGACGCTGCCGCGGTGGCCGTTCAAGTCTTCATCGGTGGCGAGTTTGAGACCCAGTCGATCGCCAACCTGAACCAACAGATTGACGCCGGCCTGCAGTATGGCATCCCGGTTCTCGGCGTCACTGCTGTCGGCAAACAGATGACCCGCGATGCCCGCTACTTCGGCTTGGCCACCCGCATTATCGCCGAGTTCGGCGCGCAGATGGTCAAGACCTACTTCATTGAAGACGGCTTCCAGAACGTCACCGCCGGCTGTCCTGTGCCGATCATCATGGCCGGCGGCAAGAGGCTTCCCGCCCTCGACGCCCTAACCATGGCTTGGAAGGCAATCGACCAAGGCGCTTACGGCGTCGACATGGGTCGCAACATCTTCCAGCGCAAGGCCCCGGAGGCCATGATCAAGGCCGTGCGTGCGATCGTCCACGAGGGCCTGAAGCCCGAGCAAGCCCACGAGATGTACAAGGACCTCTCTCAGGGAGCCGATGACTGATGGGTGACGAGCAAGTTCTCCGGGCGCAGATCTGCGAGTTTGGGCGAAACCTATGGACCAAGAACATGGTCGCAGCCAATGACGGCAACATCTCGGTGCGCTTGAACGACGACCGCATCCTGTGCACCCCTACCGG
This sequence comes from Acidipropionibacterium timonense, assembly GCF_900605005.1. Lineage (GTDB taxonomy): Bacteria > Actinomycetota > Actinomycetes > Propionibacteriales > Propionibacteriaceae > Cutibacterium > Cutibacterium timonense. The sequence goes on from NZ_LR027558.1 coordinate 250,037, forward strand.
CGTCAGCAAGGGCTACATGCGCCCGGAGAAGCTTGCCGAACTCGACTTGGACGGCAACCTAGTCAACGGGTGCACCGTGAAGCCGTCTAGCGAGGTCAAGATGCACCTGCGGGTCTACGTCGAGGACCCCTCGGTGAAGGCCGTCGTACATGCGCACCCGCTCTACGCGACCCTCTTCGCCACCCGCGGGATGGGTCTTCGCAACACCATGCTCCCCGAGACCATTGTGGGCCTCGGGGATGTCCCCTTGGCGCCCTACGCAACCCCGTCCACCCATGAGGTTCCGGACTCGATCGCCCCCTTTATCGCCGGCCACATGGCCTGCCTGCTGGAGAACCACGGGGCCCTCACTTGGGGCAAGGACCTGATGTCGGCGTATCTGGCAATGGAGCGGCTGGAGTCGTCCGCCCATCAGATGTGGGCTCTCGAACTGGTGGGCGGGGGCAATGACCTGCCCTCCGAGGAGGTTTTCAAACTCAGGGCACTCTTCGGAGTCACGTCGTAACTACGCAACATGAAGAATCATCAACTCCCCTGAGTGGTTCGTCGGCGTAGGTGCTCGAGGGGATTATGCTCGCATACCCGGATGCTCTGTGAGCCGTAGGCGACGGTCGTACACTGCTGCGCGTGGACACTGGCACGCGTGGTCGGGTTGGCATCGTCACCGGTGGCGGGGAGGGACACCTTCCCCTCTTCATCGGGCAAGTCGGATGGGGCTGGCCGGCGGTGTAACCGTCGGAAAGGTGTCTTCATCACTCTCCTGTGACGAGATCTTGGCTGCCACCGTGGCCAGCGACGGAGGGGCTGGAGTCCTTAACCTGTACGGCCGACCACGGCGGTGGCCTCCACAACATCAACGCAGCCCGCAAGCTGGCCGACGTGCGGGGGCATTCGGACGACGACCGTCGTACGCAGCAACAGGCAGCGCAGGACGCGGGCTGGCGCAGCCTGGCCCTGAGCTGTTGGCGGGCATGGTCTCGGTTCCAGCCGGTCACCGCGACCACCTGATCCAGAATCAGGGACCTGCCCTTGTCCTGCGCTGCCACATACTCGTCTGCGTACTTCTTTGTGACCTCATACCTCGCAGCGACCGACAGCCGTCCTTCGACCTCCACGCCCGATCGTGGTCCCCCCACCTTCCCGGGAAACTACATGTGGCACGGGCCCCCTACTACGACGCGGGGCCTCTTGAGGACGTGGTCGTCGACCCGGACGCTGATGTTGCCGCTCGTGCCGAGGGTGAGGTCGTCCTCGAGCATCCGCAGGCAGTACGCGATGATCTCCTCGCGCTCGTGCTCGTGGAGCATCACTGCGCCTCCCCGACCGCGGCCATGACGGAACCGAGGCTCGCCTGGATCTGCTCGGGCGAACCGTGGAGGAGCGACTCGTAGTCCTCCTGGGACTGCAGCAGCTCGATGACCGAGCCGAGCATGCCGACCTGGTTCTCCGGGTTGGTGACGAGCGGCCAGATCGACAGGGCGACGTCGAGCTCGCGCTCCGGGTCGTCCATGGCGTGGAAGACGGTCGTCGAGGAGTTGCGGCACAGGAGGATCCCCGCGTGCTTGACGTACTCGGGGTCGATGTGGGGGATGGCGACGCTGACGTAGCCGAAGTCGAGGCCGGTGGGGAAGGTCTGCTCGCGACGCGAGACGGCCTCGAGGAAGGCATCGGTGACCATGTCGTCGCCGGTGAGCCGCTCGTTGACGAGACGGTAGAGGTCCTCGCGCTCGGAGGTGTCGACGTCGAGGATGAGGAGCTTGGGGGCCATGGGTGGCTCTCCTGTCTCCGGCCCGGTGGGGTCGGTGTGGGTGGGAATGGGGATGGAACGGTCCCGCGGGCCCGGCAGGGGTGGTCGACCGGCGGAACAGCTCGGCGCCCCGCGGGGGCGCCGAGTGCGGGTCAGCGGGTGGCGCCGACCTTGCGGGTGCGGCGACCGGTCGTGCCGTAGACCTCGTCGCGGAACCGCAGGTAGTAGTTGGGCAGGCGGGTCATGTGGGCCAGCACCTCCTCGGGCTGCGCATGCTTCATCCACAGCCCGTGGAAGGCCGGCATCCACCGGTGGGTCGCCGCCGTCTCGAGGACGACGGGGTCGAGGGCGCGAGCCAGGCCCGGGCCGCCCGCGCGTCGCAGGGACGGCGTCGACCGGAGCTTGGCCCGCATCGCCTGCTCGCAATGCCTGACCACCTGGTTGCCGATGACCATGACGGCCATCCATGCCAGCAGGGGCACGAGGAAGATCATGAAGTGCTCCTGGAAGGTCGCGATGGCCGTGCGCCACCAGCGTCCCAGGATCGCGTCAAGCATGGCCTCGACCATGATGGATCACCAACCCGCTTCCGCAGCCTCGCGCTCCGCCTGGAGCTCCTCCTCGGACATGTACATCTCGCGGTCGTCGATGCCGGGCTTGCCGCCGCGGGCGATGTGGATGAAGAAGGCCGCGTAGCAGACGACGGCGAAGGCCAGCAGGAAGATGCTGAATCCGATGAACGCCGCGCCATAGGTCTTCGCCTGGGCGAAGACGAAGAAGAAGGCGAAGAAGTAGGCGATGAGGTGGGCGCCGGAATCGATCGAGGAGATCTGGCTGGCTCCCTGCGGGATGGCGAAGTGGGCCTGCTGGGCCAGGGTCGTCGTGGCCGGGGCCATGAACGTGCCGATGGTGAGCATGCAGGTGACGAAGAAGGTGCCGATGACGGTGCCCCGCGGGATGTTGCCCCGGCACCAGGTCGTCGCCCAGACGGCGAAGAACGGGGTGTCGGCCAGGTCGGTGAAGGGCAGCATCTGGTTGAGGTGCAGGTAGCTCATGACGATGCCGAGGAGCAGGGTGATCGGCACGAGGATGATGGCCACCGACATGTTGGCCGGGTAGCCGACGAGGATGGCGGCGTCCAGACCGATGTTGAGCTCACGATCGGGGTAGCGCGCCTTGATCCAGTCCTGGGCGGCGTCGGACAGCGGGATGAGGCCCTCCATGAGGATGCCGACCATGCGCGGCAGGAGCAGCATGACGGCGCCCATGGAGATGGCGACGGTGAGGATGCCCTTGATGGCGGTGCCCCAACCCCCGTTGAAGTCGGGGTAGTAGGCGAGCAGGCCGATGACGAGGCCGAGCAGGGTGCCCATGACCATGGGCTCGGCCCAGGCGCCGTACTTCTCCTGGATGTGCTCGGGGGTCATCCTGTTGTGCTTGAACCCGGGGACGTGGTCGAGCATCTTGTTGATGGTCCAGCCGACCGGTGCCCAGGAGACGGTGTCCGTGTGCGCGGTGGTGACGCCGGGGATCTTGTAGTAGTCCTGAATGATCGGGGCGACGATGTCGGCCAGCTTGAGGACGACGACGAGGGTGATGAGGCCGGCGGCCAGGCCGAGCCAGAAGTTGTTCGTCGCGATGTAGACGAACGCGGCCGAGAAGATGAAGTGCCAGAAGTTCCACATGTCGACGTTGAGGGTGGACGTCCACCGCAACGCGATCATGCCGAGGTTGACGGCGATGCCGATGATGAAGATCCACGGCACGACCTTGGCGGTGCCGAAGGAGATGGCCGCGGCGACCGGCCAGCCCGCGTCGATGATGGGCAGGTTGAGGCCGGTGTTGTGCACCATCTTCTGGGCCGCCGGGCCGAGGCTCTCGGACAGCAGGCCGATGACGAGGTTGATGCCGATGAATCCGATGCCGATCGTCAGCGCAGCGCGAATGGCCTTGCCGGGCTTCATCCGGAAGAACAGGCTGAGCAAGAATATGATGATGGGCAGGACGATGCTGGCACCCAGACCCAGGAAGTACTGGATGACGGTGGTGACGGTTCCCATGACTGGTGAGCTCTCTTCGTGTCCTGGGGTGTCCCCGGTCGGACCAGGACCGGGGACACCTGTGTGTCAGGTGATGGTCAGGCCTTGAGATCGGCTGCGATCTCGTCGGCCAGTTTGTCGGCACCGACGCCGGTGAGGAAGGCGACTCCGCGGTACACCTTGATCTGTGGCGAGGGGGCCTTGACGACGGTGGTGGAGACGATGGCGTCGGGCTTGAAGGCAGCGGTCTGGGCCGGCACCTCGACGGCCTTGCACTCCTTCATCGCGGCGTCGACACCGCGCTCCTTGAGCATCCGCTGCAGCTTGTTGGCGACCTGGACCGAGGTGGCGATCCCGGTACCGCAGCAGACGAGAACCTTCTTCTTGAGCATGTGGTTTCCTCCTAGGGGTCTGGGTGGACGCGGTCCTCGCGCGCCCGGTTGGACTCCACCTTTGCACCTGTGCGGGTGGAAGTCGTCATGGCCGTGGCCATGTCTCGCCGGCCGGAACGATGGATGTCACGGCGACATGGCGATTGTTCCCGAACCGGGGCATCCCTGCACCCGCCCGGGCCGGGTTCTGCTCCTATGTGCAGAACCCGGCGTGCGTGGTCAGCGGACGGGGCTCACTTCTCCCCACCGAAGAAGGTGCTCCAGGGCAGGTCGAGGGGGGCGTCGCGGGCGACGATGTTGTACAGGGCGCGCACGAGCGGATAGTCCTCGGCCGAGATGACGCCGCGATCGGTGAGCTTCTCGATGGCTTCGCCGACGACGCGAATGGCGGCCACACCCTCGAGGGTGATGCCCTTCATCCTGACATTGCGAATCTCCGAGAAGGGAACCCCTTGGCCGACGAAGGTTCCGGCGCGCACATTGCGTCCGCCCATCGTCGTGACGAACATGTCGCCGACGCCGCCGAGGCCGGTGGCGACCTCGGGATCGCCGCCCATGAATGTCACCATCTGCTTGAGTTCGCGGGCGCCTTCGCCGAAGAGGGCTGCGGTGTAGTCGTACATGACGTACTTGTTGTCCTGCTCGCCATTCTTGAGGAGCATTCCGGGGGCGAACCCGCCGCCGAAGGCGAAGATGTTCTTCATGCAGGCACCGACCTCGTGGCCGATGAAGTCGGTGGAGGTCCACACGTGGTAGTAGTCGGTGCGGAAGTCCTTGGCCAGGCCGTCGAGGATCTCCTGCTCCTCGCCGCAGAAGACGACGCAGGTGTTGCGGTGGACGGCGAGCTCGCCAGCGATGGAGGGGCCGACGATGGCGGCCCAGTGCACCTGGGAGGCCAGTTCGCCCATGTGCTTCTTGAGCACCTCGGGAAGGATGTGCAGGGTGCCATCCTCATCGGCCTGCATTCCCTTGGTGACGCAGAGAATCGTCTGTCCCGGCTCGGCCAGACGGGCGAGCTGTTCGCCGGCCCAGTCGACGCCGAAGGAATTGACGCCGCTCATGACGACGTCGGCTCCCGCAATGGCTTCCTCGGCCTCGCTGAAGAAATACGGCTTGACCGAGTCATTGACCTTGAGTTCGAGCACCGGATGGATTCCGGAGGTCTTGATCGACTCGATGATGTCGTCGTCCAGATGGGTGCCGATGAGGCGGACCTCGTTGCCATTCTCGCTGGCGGGGAACGTGAGCGCGGTGGCCATGACACCTGCGCCCAGAACTGCAATAGTGGTCATGAAGAACTCCTTCGTGGCGTCCAGCGGATTCCGCGCCGAATCACCAGGTCGTGTCGTTCCGGGTTCGCCGTCGGCTCCCCGGCCGTCACCGTCAAGCTATGGCACCGGGACCGACCCCGTCGCCCCCCGGGGGCAACGTGCACATTTGTGGGGAGAGCCTGGCGGGGGCTGCCCCGCAGAGCTCCAGGGCCCTGGCTGCGGTCTCGCTGTCGGTCACCAGGTCGGTGCACAACCCGGCCGCGGCCACCGTCCGGACCGCCCGGGCCCGATTGACCCCCGGGGCGACGGCGATGACCCGGCGGCAGTGACGGACCGACGCCAGGTCGATGGAGATGGTGCGGGCCTCGAGGTCCGGGTCGACGACATCACCGGCGTCATCGACGAAGTGGCTCATGACGTCGGCGCCCGCCCCGGCCTCGGCGAGCGCCGTCATCCGCTCGACAGGGATGTGCCCGGCGGCGACGAGGACCGAGTCCTTCTCGATCGGGCCCGGGGCGAACACCATGAGGTCGGCGCGGGCGGCGACCTCCATGGTGCGACTCACCGACGCGTCGGCCCGCAGCAGGTCGCCCAGTTCACGGCGTCCGACGATCGTCGGGGCCTGGAGGGTGAGGGCACGTCCGGGCCCGCGCTCGGCCATGGTGACGATGGACCGGCCGACGAGATCATTGCGGGTCACTGCGACCCCACCATTGGTCTGGGCGATGGTCACCCCGCGCGCCCAACCGACGTGCAGGTGCTTGGCGACGAGGGCGGTGCTGCGGCCCCAGCTCACCCCGACGACGGCGGGGGAGGGGCGCACCGAGGCGAGCCGGTCGGCCGCCGCGGCGCAGACGGCGTCGATGGTCGCCGGGGTGCTCGTCTGGGTCGGCACGACGACGGCGCCGGCCAGCTCGAACTGCTTGACGAGCTGCACCTCGAGCTGGTGATGGCGGGCGAGCGGGTGGTCGATGGTGATACGCACGAGACCGGACTCGCGGGCATCGTCGAGAATGCGCCCGACGGTCCACCGGCTCAACGAGAGCCGATCGGCGATGGCCGACTGGGTCATGCCCTCGAAGTAGTACATCTCGGCGGCGTGGATGGCCTGGAGCACCTGGTCGTCACTGGACCTGCGGGACATCGAGCCTCCTCGTCCCGACGGCGACCCGGTGCCGTCGGCTCTGGATGCGGCGTGGCAGGTGACACCTGCCGTGGTGCACCACCCTAGGGGATCGTCCCCACCGGTGGGACGTCGGATGGGACAATGGTGGGAACGAAGGTCGGGGCCGTCGTCGTGCGGCGAGAACGAGGAGTGACGAATGGGGCAGGCACACCCGCAGGTGAAGTGGCGGGCGGGAGTGGTCCGACTGGGTGACGACGTCGCCCAGATGACCGAGCACGACATCCTCGTCCTCTTCGGCAACCCGGTCCCGGTCGCCCTGTCGACCCTGGCCGTCGTCCACAGCCGCGGCGGGAACCAGGCCCGGGTGCCCAGCCCGTCGGTCGTCCCCCGCGACCTGCTGCGGGTCGGTGACCAGGAGTTCCGGGTCGACGAGGTCGGAGAACTGGCGAACGGCAACCTCGGCGACATCGGCCACGTCGTCATCTACGTCGACTCCCCGGGTCAGCCCATCCTGCCCGGCGCCATCAAGGTGAGTGCCGCGGCGGGTGGTGGAGTGGGGTTGCGCACCCCGGCCGTCGGCGAGCTCATCTGCTTCGAGGCCCCCGACGAGGCGTCCGGCTCCACCGGAGAGGGTGCGGGTCGGTAGGGTTCGGGCCATGGCTGAACCCATCGTCGCCGTCGTCATGGCCGCCGGCCTCGGCCAGCGGTTCGGCGGGCCGATCCCCAAACAGGTCACCACCCTCACCGGCAAGGCCGTCGTCGCCGTCGCCGTCGAGTCCTTGGCGGCCGGGGGATGCACCGACGCGGTCGTCGTCATCAAGGACGGGATGCACAACCACTTCCGGTTGGTCCTGGCGGCCTCGCCCATCCCGATCCACTTCGTCACCGGGGGAGACAGCCGACAGGATTCGGTGCGACGGGGGCTCGAGTACGTCGACTCCCATCCGCGGCTGGCCAGGGCCACCAAGGTGCTCGTCCACGACGCCGTCCGCCCGCTCGTGCCGGCCTACGTCGTCGAGGACGTCATCGCCGCCCTCGAGGGGGGAGCGGTGGCCGTCGCCCCGGCCATGCCGGTCGTCGACACCATCCGTGAGGTCGATGCCGACGGCGGGTCCAGTGTCATCGACCGCGACGTGCTCCGGGCCATCCAGACCCCGCAGGGATTTGACCGTGAAATCGTCACCGAGTGCCACCGACGAATGGCCGCCGACGGCGCCAGGGTCACCGACGACCTGTCCTGCTGCGAGCTCTACGGCCACGAGGTGAAACTCGTCGAAGGCTCCCGGATGGCCATGAAGATCACCGAACCGGTCGACCTCGACATCGCGGAGACCTTCGCCAAGGCGGCCGCCGGCGCCGGTCAGCACAGCGGCAAGCGGGTCAGGCGGGTACTGCATCTCCTCGACCCACGTCGGGCTCGGCGGCGGGCCGCCGGGAGACGGGGAGGCCGATCATGAGCGGGCTGCGTACCGGGATCGGCACCGACGTCCACCAGCTCACCGCCGGGGTGCCGATGCACGTGGCCGGGCTCTGCTTCCCCGAGGAGGACCACGGCCTGGCCGGGCACTCCGACGGTGACGTCGCCGCGCACGCCCTGTGCGACGCCCTGCTCTCGGCGGCCGGGGTCGGCGACATGGGATCGGTCTTCGGCACGAGCGATCCGCGGTGGGCCGGGGCGGCCGGGGTCGACTTCCTCCGCGAGACGGTGTCCCTCCTCGCCGCGGCGGGTTTCCGGCCGGTCAACGGGGCCGTCCAGATCATCGGCCAGCGTCCCCGGATGGCCGCGCGGCGTCTGGAGGCCCAGGAGGTGCTGTCGGCGGCGGTCGGCGCACCGGTGAGCGTGTCGGCGACGACCACCGACCACCTCGGATTCACCGGGCGAGGCGAGGGGGTCGCTGCGGTCGCCTCTGCCCTCGTCGAGGCCGTCGACTCCTGACCCGGCCCCTCGGACCCGCCGGGCCGCCGTGCGTGGGACGGCGTCGTGCGGGAGGATGGACCCACCGATGACAGGAGGTCCCCGTGTCCCACCCCGCCGACTGGTACCGGCAAGCCGTCGTCTACCAGATCTACCCCCGGTCCTTCGCCGACTCCGACGGTGACGGGATCGGCGATCTGCCGGGCATCGTCGCCCACGTCGACCATCTGGCGCGACTGGGGGTCGACGCCGTCTGGCTCAGCCCCTTCTACCCCTCGGCCCTGGCCGACGGCGGGTACGACGTCGACGACTACCGCGACGTCGACCCACGCCTGGGAACCCTGGACGACTTCGACCGTCTCGTCGCCGCGCTCCACGAGCGGGGCATCCGGCTCGTCGTCGACATCGTCCCCAACCACACCGGATCGGGTCACGCCCTCTTCCGCAAGGCGTTGGCCGATGGCCCCGGCTCGGCGGCCCGCGAGGTCTACATCTTCCGCGACGGTCGGGGTGACCAGCCTCCCACCGACTGGACGGCCACCTTCGGCGGGTCGGCCTGGCAGCAGGTTCCCGACGGCCAGTGGTACCTCCACCTCTTCGACGTCGCCCAGCCCGACCTCAACTGGGACAACCCGGTCGTCGTCGAGGAGTTCGACCGGACACTGCGGTTCTGGGCCGATCGTGGCGTCGACGGGTTCCGGGTCGACGTCGCCCAGCTTCTCAAGAAGGACCTGTCCGAGCCGCTGCCGAGCCAGGCCGAGCTCGACGCCCACGACCCCACCCTGGGCAACGGCCGGCTCGTCGACCGCGACGAGGTGCACGAGGTGTACCGGCACTGGCGCGAGATCTTCAACGAGTACGATCCCCCGCGGGTCGCGGTGGCCGAGGCCTGGGTGCCGGCCAACCGCCGTCCCCCCTACGCCACCGCCCAGGAGCTGGGGCAGGCGTTCAACTTCGACCTGCTCAAGGCCCCGCTGGTGGCCGCGGACCTGCGGGCCATCGTCGACGACAACCTCGCTCTGGCGGCCCGGTCCGGGGCGTCCAGCACCTGGGTGCTGTCGAACCACGACATGGTGCGCCACGCCACCCGCTACGGTCTGCCGGCCGGGCAGGAGGACGGGCGGCAGTACGTCCTCGGGGACGGTCGGACGGTGCCCTGCGACGCCGAGCTCGGCCTGCGTCGGGCCCTGGCGGCGACCCTCTTCATCCTCGCCCTGCCCGGGTCGAGCTACCTCTACCAGGGCGAGGAGCTCGGGCTGCCGCAGGTCGTCGACATCCCCGACGACGCCCGCCAGGACCCGACCTTCTTCCGGTCCCCGGGCTGGGACAAGGGCCGCGACGGTTGCCGTGTCCCGCTTCCCTGGCAGCCCGACGGGCCGTCCCTGGGGTTCGGGGAGGCCGCCCCGCACCTGCCGCAGCCGCCCGAGTTCGCCCGCTTCGCGGTGAGCGTCGAGGACGCCGACCCGCAGTCCCCGCTCAACCTCTACCGACGGGCCCTGAGGCTTCGCCGGGAGCTGCTGCGTGGCGAGGACCTCAGCTGGGCCGACGCCCCCGAGGGTGTGCTCGCCTTCGACCGGCACGACGGCTGGCGCTGCGTCTTCAACGTCTCCGCCGAGCCGGTCGGGCTCGACGGAGAGGTGCTCGTGGCCTCCGGGGAACTCGGCGACGGCCTTCTGCCCGCTGCGACGACCGCCTGGATCCGTCCGCGCTGAGGGTGCTGTCGTGGGGCGGGCCGGTGTGCCCGCCCCACGTCGTCACAGCTCGAGGCCGGGGTACAGCGGGAAGTTGCCCAGCAACTCGTCGGCCGCGGCGTGGACGCGGTCGGCGACGCCGTCGGCCATGACGTACTTGGCCTTGCCGGGCTTGCCGGTGGAGGCCGTCGCCGGGCTGGTGGCCTTGAGCGCCTCGAGGATGAGCTCGGCCACCCGGTCGAACTCGTCGGCACCGAACCCGCGCGAGGTGAGGGCCGGGGTGCCGATCCGGATGCCGGAGGTGTACCAGGCGCCGTTGGGGTCGGCCGGGATGGAGTTGCGGTTGGTGACGATGCCCGCCTCGAGCAGCGCCGACTCGGCCTGACGCCCGGTGAGTCCGAAGCTCGTGTTGACGTCGAGCAGGTTGAGGTGGTTGTCGGTGCCGTCGGTGACGAGCTTGACGCCGCGCTTCATGAGCCCCTCGGCCAGGGCCTTGGCATTGGCGGCGACCTGCTGGGCGTAGTCGCGGAACGCCTGGGTGCGGGCCTCGGCCAGGGCGACGGCCTTGGCGGCCATCATGTGCGACAGCGGGCCGCCGAGCACCATGGGGCAGCCGCGGTCGACGTCGTCGGCGTACTCCTTGGTGGTGAGCACCATGCCGCCACGCGGGCCGCGCAGGGACTTGTGGGTCGTCGTCGTGACGACCTGGGCGTTGGCCACCGGGTCCTCGTCCCCGGTGAAGACCTTGCCGGCGACGAGGCCGGCGAAGTGGGCCATGTCGACCATGAGGACGGCGCCGACCTCGTCGGCGATCTGGCGCATCGTCGCGAAGTTCACCCGGCGCGGGTAGGCGGAGTACCCGGCGACGATGACGAGCGGCTTGAACTGACGGGCCAGCTCGGCGACCTTGTCGTAGTCGAGCAGGCCGGTGTCCGGGTCGGTCCCGTAGGAGCGCTGGTCGAACATCTTGCCCGAGATGTTGGGCCGGAACCCGTGGGTGAGATGGCCGCCGGCGTCCAGGCTCATGCCGATGGCGCGCTGGTCGTTGAACCGGTGACGCAGGGTGTCCCAGTCCCCCTGGGTGAGGTCGTTGACGTTCTTGACGCCGAACTCGGCCAGGGCCGGGGTCTCGACGTGGTGGGCCAGGATCGACCAGTAGGCGGTGAGGTTCGCGTCGATGCCCGAGTGCGGCTGCACGTAGGCGTGCTCGGCGCCGAAGAGTTCGCGGGCGTGCTCGGCGGCCACCGACTCGACCGTGTCGACGTTCTGGCAGCCGGCGTAGAAGCGATGTCCGATGGTGCCCTCGGCGTACTTGTCCGAGAACCACGTGCCCATCGTCGCCAGGACCGGTAGCGAGGCGTAGTTCTCCGAGGCGATGAGCTTGAGCGAGTGGCGCTGGTCGGTGAGCTCCTGGCGGGTCGCCTGCGCGATCCTCGGCTCCACCGCACCGATGATGTCGAGGAGGGTGCGATAGGCGGTCGATGCCTGGGCGGCGATCGCGGGGTCGGAATGGATGGGCGTGGACTCGGACACGTGATCTCCTCGGGTCGGGGTGGGTCCAAATCTAGCCGTGGGACGAGCCGGCGGTGCCGATCCGCTCCCGGCTGGACGTGCCACCCTTCCGCTGCACGGTGGGATATGGGGACGCGCTGCCGGCGCCCGGCCGAGGATGCCGTGGTGGCCGCGTCAGGCCGCCTGTCGGGCCACCCAGCACTCGGTCGTCATGGGGATGTCGACGTCGTCGCGGTCCCGGACGGCCGGGTCGGTCTCGAGCACCTCGCGCCAGCCAGCCATCCAGCGCTCCCGGTCCGCGTGCGGCGCGACGAGCCACTGGGAGTGGGTGGTCCACAGGGCCAGGAAATCGTCCTTGGTCATGGTGCGGGTCCACGGGACGTCGGTGTGGGCGAACTCACCGCAGCCGTGTCCCGGCGCGGCCGGGGCGTTGTCCTCACCCCGGTTGAACTGTGAGCTGCGCGGAACCCCGCAGGTGCGCGGGGATGTCGCGGGCGTGGGCCGGGTTGTCAGCCTCGGACACGGCACACCTCGTAGAGGGCGATGGAGGCGGCCACCGAGGCGTTGAGCGACTCGACCTCGCTCGAGATGGGGATCGACGCCAGGGCGTCGCAGGTCTGCCGGGTGAGCCGGGCCAGGCCGTCGCCCTCGGAGCCGACGACGAGGACGAGCGGACCGTCCAGACCCGGGGTGGCGGCGATGTCGGCGTCGGCCTCCCCGGCCAGTCCGACGATGGTCCATCCGGCCCTGGCGAAGCGGCCGAGGGCCTGGTTGAGGTTGGCCGTCATGGCCACCGGGATGCGCGCGGCCGCCCCGGCGGAGGTCTTCCAGGCGGCGGCGGTCATCGAGGCCGAGCGGCGGGAGGGGATGAGCACCCCCTGGGCCCCGAAGGCTGCGGCCGACCGGATGATGGCGCCGAGGTTGCGCGGGTCGGTGACCTTGTCGAGGGCCACGACGAGGCCACCGTGCGGGGCCTCGACGCCGGCGGCGATGAGGTCGTCGGGGTCGGCGTACTCGTACTCGGGCATCCGCAGCGCCACACCCTGGTGGACGGCCCCTCCGGTGAGCCGGTCGAGCTCTCCGCGGGTGATCTGGAGCAGGGGCAGCCCGTGCTCGGCCGCGAAGGAGAGGATCTCGCGCAGTCGCGAGTCGTGCTCGGCTCCCTCGGCGACATAGGCGGTGCGCACCGGCAGGCCGGCGTGCAGGGCCTCCAGCACCGGGTTGCGGCCGATGACCCACTCGGGCCCGGCGCCCTTGCCCGTCCCCTTGGTCGCCTGGGAGGGGCGGGACGTCTGTCGCGCGGCGGCGGCCTGCTTGGCCTTGTATGCCTTGTGGTAGACGCGGTCCTCCGCCTTGGGGGTCGGGCCGCGCCCGGCCAGTCCCTTGCGGCCACGCCCGCCCGATCCGGCGGTGTTGCCCTTGCCCTTGTGTCCAGCGCCCTTGCGCTGCGAGTTGCCGGCCATGTCGTCCTTCCGTCAGCTCGGGGACCTCAGAGGGTCCATCGAGGGCCGTCGGGGGTGTCCTCGATGGACAGTCCGAGGGTGGTGAGGGTGTCGCGGATCGAGTCGGCGGTGGCCCAGTCCTTGCGGGCCCGGGCCTCGGCCCGCTGCTCGAGGATGGCCCGGACGAGTCCGTCGACGACCGGCTCGAGCCTGGCCGCCCCGCGGCCCTTGTCGGCCTCCCACTCGGGGGCGTCCGGGTCGAGCCCGAGGACCTGGAGGAAGTCGCGCACCTGGCTGGCGTGGTCGACGATCCCCTGGGCGTCACCGGCGTCGATGGCCTTGTTGCCCTCGGAGATCGCCGTGAAGAGCGTCGCGACGGCCTGGGGGGTGCCCAGGTCGTCGTCCATGGCGGTGGCGAAGCGCGTCGCCAGCTCCGGGACGCCGTAGGAGAAGTACCCGGCCGAGCCCGACTTCCCGCCGAGGGTCAGGCGTCCGTGGGCCTCGTCGGCCCGGCGCAGGAAACCGTCGATCCGCTCGATGGCCTTGTCGGCCTCGTCGAGGGAGCCCTGGGTGCCCTCGTCGGAAGGGGAGAACTCGATCTTCGACCGGTAGTGCGGGGCCAGGAGGAAGTACCTCACGGCCCGCGGGTCGTGGTTCCGCGTCACCTCGGAGACCTGGGCGGTGTTGCCCAGGGACTTGCTCATCTTCTCCCCGGCCATGGTGACCCAGGCGTTGTGCATCCAGTACCGCGCGAAGGGGCGCCCGGCCGCCGCCGACTGGGCCAGTTCGTTCTCGTGGTGGGGGAAACGCAGGTCGATGCCACCGCCGTGGATGTCGAAGGCGTCACCGAGGTACTTGCCCGCCATCGCCGAGCACTCGAGGTGCCAACCGGGACGGCCCCGACCCCACGGCGTCGGCCAGGAGGCGGTGAGCGGCTCACCCTCCTTGTGGCCCTTCCACAGGGCGAAGTCGCGGGGGTCACGCTTGCCGCGCGGGTCGGCGTCGGCGGCGGCCTCCATCTCGTCGACCTTCATGCCCGACAGCTCCCCGTAGCGGGGCCAGGAACGGACGTCGAAGTAGACGTCCCCCGAGCCGTCCGGGGCGACGTAGGCGTGGCCGCGTTCGATGAGGGTCTCGATGAGTTCGATCATCTCGGGGACGTGCCCGGTGGCGCGCGGCTCGTAGGTGGGCGGTCGGCAGCCGAGAGCCCGGTAGGCCGCGTGCAACTCGTTCTCGAAGTGATAGGCGTGGGCCCACCACGGCACCCCTCGCTCGGCGGACTTGACGAGGATCTTGTCGTCGATGTCGGTGACGTTGGCCACGACGGTGACGTCGTAACCGGAATGCTCCAGCCAGCGGCGCAGGACGTCGAAGACGACCTCCTTGCGGATGTGACCCAGGTGCGGCGAGGACTGCACGGTCATGCCGCAGTGGTAGATCGACACCTTGCCGTCGACGAGGGGGACGAAGGGCTCGACGCGTCGCGAGGCCGTGTTGTACAGCTGGAAGGTCACGGGCGACAGCCTACCGGCCGGCACCGACAGGTCGAGCCGGTGTGGATGACGGTGCATAGGATGACGACGTGGCTGAGATCAGGAAGCACAAGCCCTCCACGAGCGCCATCGCGCGGGCCATCGAGGAGGCCATGGGGCCGGTGCTCAGGCCGGTCGTCCCCGGTTCGCGTCCCGAGCCCGATGAGCCGGCCGCCTCGAGCCGGTCCGTGCAGCAGGGGCCGTCGACGGCAGCCACCTGGCAGCAGTTCGTCGTACCCCGACCGCCCGCCCGCACCGATCGGGCATCCGGGACCGAGGACCTCAGCCCCGATTCCTCGCCCGAAGGGCATTGATGTCGAATCGCTGGGCGGCGGCCAGGTCGACCTCCTCGGCCCCGTCCTCCCAGGGGTCGTAGGGCGGCGTCTCCTCGACGTCCTCGACGTAGCCCAGGGAGGGGTCGTAGGGGTTGACGAGCTGGTGAGCCGTCTCGGGACGGGAGCCGTCGAGAGGGACGACCGTCTCGGTGCTCATGGCCTCGTCGGGCAGGGTCGACAGGACGTCGCGCACATAGCCCTGGGCCGCCTCGACGTGCGGCACCTCGCGCTCCTCACGCTGGGACTCGTACCAGCGGTAGTCGAGGACCTCGTGGAACACCTGGGCCAGATCGCGCTTGCGGGACAGCTCCGGGGGGATCTGGGCGATGACCGGCTCGAAGACCTCGGTGAGCCACATGTGGGCGACGACGCCCTCGTCGACCCCCTGGAGGCCGCGTCGGGCGCGGAAGGTGTCGAGGTCGTTGAGCAGACGCCGGGCCTGGTTCTCCTCGGTGTCCAGTCCGGTGAGCCGCAGCAGCCGGCGCTGGTGGTGGCCGGCGTCGACCACCTTGGGCTGGATCCGGATGGACGAGCCGTCCGGGGAGGTCTGGATGTCGAGTTCGGCGACGTCGAACCCGAGGGCATTGAGACGGCGCACCCGTGACTCCACCTGGGACACGTCATTGCCGGCGAACTCCTGGGGTTCGGTGAGCTCGGCCCACAGTTCCCGGTAGCGCGTCTCGATGGTCGTCACGAGGTTGAGCGGGTCGAGGCTCGAGTCGAGCAGGTCGCCCTCCTCGAGGTCGAGGAACTCGCCGAAGAGGTTGGTGCGGGCGATCTGCAGGTCGTGCTCACGCTGACCGTCGGTGAGCTCGTCGTGGAGCTCCCCGGTCTCGGCGTCGACGAGATAGGCGGCGAAGGCCTCGGCGTCGCGTCGGAAGAGGACGTTCGACAGGGAGACGTCGCCCCAGAGGAAGCCCACCAGATGCAGGCGCACCAGGAGGACGACGAGGGCGTCCAGCAGCCTCATGACGGTCTCCTGGCGCACCCCGGAATGGAAGAGCGAGCGGTAGGGCAGGGAGAACTGGAGGTGTCGGGTGATGAGGATGGGGTCGAGAGGCTGGCCGGCCCCGTCGACCCGCCCGGTGACCACCCCGATGGGTTCGACCGACGGGGTGTCGAGCCGCTTGAGGTCGTGCAGCAGACGGTACTCGTGGACCGCCAGGTGCTCGATGACCTCCTTGGCGGCGTACACCGAGTCGTCCACCTTGATGAACCGCACGACGTGCCTCGAGATGCCGCGCGGGAGCGCGACGAGACGTTCGGCCGGCCAGTCGACCAGGGGAGTGCTCCACGGCAGCGGCAGCAGCCTGGCGTCGGGCTTGGCGGACAGGAAGCGGGTCACACCGCCAGTCTGCCACCACCGCTCGGAGCGGCGCCGGCAGGGGAGGTGGCGCCGATCAGGCCGCGGCGGCGCGGTCGAGGGCCTCGGTGAGGCAGGCGGCCAGGTCGTCGGCCGGTTCGATGCCCGGGCTCATCCGGATCATGGCGTCGGTGACTCCGGCGGCGTCCCGGGCAGCCTGGGTCATCGCGGCGTGGGTCATCGTCGCCGGGTGACAGACGAGGGACTCCACCCCACCCAGTGATTCGGCGAGGATGAACCCCTCGAGGCCGGTCATGAAGGCGCGGACGGCCTCGACGCCGGCCAGTTCGAAGCTCAGCAGGGAGCCGAAGTCCTCCTGCTGGCGCAGGGCCAGGTCATGGCCGGGGTGGTCAGGCAGGCCGGGCCAGTGGACGGCGCGGACGGCTCGGTGGCCGGTGAGGACCTCGACCATGGCTCGGGCGTTGTCACAGTGGGTGCGCATCCGCGCAGCCAGGGTGCGCAGGCCGCGCAGGGTGAGCCAGCAGTCGACCGGGGAGGCGGTGACCCCGGTGACATTGGCGAGGTACGCGAGGGCCTCGGCGTCCTCGGTGCCGGCGGCCACGACCGAGCCGCCGACGACGTCGGAGTGGCCGTTGAGGAATTTCGTGTCCGAGGCCACGGCCAGGTCCGCCCCGAGGCCGAGGGGGTGCTGGAGGACGGGGGAGCAGAAGGTGTTGTCGACGGCGACGACGGTGCGGCCCGGGGTGGGTGTGGACCGATGCGCGATGTCGGCGGCCGCCGCGATGTCGGTGACCCGCAGCAGCGGGTTCGACGGGGTCTCGACGAGGAGGAGGTCGGTGGGCCGGGTGAGGGCCTCACGGAGGTCGTCGAGGTCGGTCTGGTCGACCCAGTCGACGGACAGCCGTCCCCGAGTGGCCCAGGTGTCGAGGATGCGCCAGGTGCCGCCGTAGCAGTCGTGGGGGGCGACGACGTGCCCGCCGATGGGCACGAAGGTCTCGATGACCAGGCCGATCGCCGCCATCCCGGAGGCGGTGACGGTGGCCCCGGCGCCCCCCTCGAGGGTGGCCAGGGCGTCCTGGAGGAGTGCCCGGGTGGGGTTGCCGCCCCGGGAGTAGTCGAAGTTCGGACGCTGCCCGAACTCCTCATAGGCGTAGTTGGAGCTGAGGTACACCGGAGGGACGACGGCCCCGTGGGCGGTGTCGGCGGCCAGTCCGGTGGTGAGGCCCCGCATGGCCCTCGACAGCTTGGCACGGGCGCTCGCGGGTTGGGGCTGGGTCTGCTGGGACGGGTCTCGTGGGCTCATCATCGGTCCTTCCTGCTGGCCCGAACTGTAGTCGTGCGTGACGATTCGGCCCGGTCGGCATCTTCATGGGTGGAACGGGGCGCACGCCCGCATCCCGACGGCAGCATTCCGCCGGCCGCACACCGAGGAGAGTCCAGCATGACCACCGAACCCACCAGCCCGAGCACGGGCGACGTCGAGCCAGCCCTTCCGCCGTCCCCCCTGCACACCGACAGAGGAGCGACCCTCATCGCCGAGCAGGTCGTCCAGAAGATCGCCGGCATCGCCTGTCGGGAGGTGCCCGGGGTGTACGCCATGGGCTCCTCCGGTCGACGGATGCTCACCTCACTCACCGAGCGCATCCCCGGGTCGACGACGAACGTCGCCAACGGCGTCCAGGTGGAGAAGGGCGAGCGGCAGTGCGCCATCGACGTGAGCGTGGTCGTCGAGTACGGCTACTCGGTCGTCGAGGTGGCCGACAAGCTCCGTGAGACGATCATCGACGCCGTCGAGTACGGCACCGGCCTGGAGGTCGTCGAGGTCAACGTCCAGGTCACCGATGTGCGGATCGTCGGGGACGAGGACGGCGTCGACCTGCCCGATCCACCGGCCCAGACTCGCGCTCGCGCCGGGTCCGAGCTGGCGTGATGCCCATGAGTGCAGCACGTGTGGGAGCCCTCGCCGGGTTGATCCTCGGGGTGCTCGTCGTCTTCGCGGGTCCGTGGCGGGCCCTCGTCGTCGTGGCCTTCGGGCTCGTCGGCCTCATCATCGGGCGGGTCATCGACGGTCAGCTCGACCTGCGTGACATCTTCGGGCCCGGTGCGGGCCGAGGACGACGGTGACAGCGGAGGGTCTCGCCCTCGCCGGACGACGCCGATCGGTGCCGTCCCTGGTCGTCCACGACCGGGGCAAGGCCGACCGCGGGAGCCTCACGGTGACGGCCGCGGTCGTCGAGAAGGTCGCGGCCATGGTCGCCTCCGAGGTCGACGGGCTCGGCGCGCCGAGTGGTGGACTGTTGCGCCGATGGGACCGCGCCGACTACGACCGGGGGCCGGTCGTCACCGCCCGGCTCGTCGGTGACGTCGCCGACCTCACGGTGGCCGTCGCCGTGACCTTCCCGACGCCGGTTGAGCCGGCCTGCGACGAACTGCGTGAGCGGCTGGTCACCAGGGTGCCGCGGCTGTCCGGTGTCGAGCTGAGGGTCGTCGACATCGTCGTGACGACGGTGAGTAGGCACGCCGACGAGCATCGGGAACTGTCATGAGCGCCCCGCGGCGGATGTCGCCGGGGCTGGTCCGCCGGCCGGCGCGCACGGTTCCGGTGGCCCTGTTGGGTGTGGTGTTCCTCGGTGTCGGGGGCGTGGCCCTGGTGCTCGGGGCGGAGCGACTCATCGGCGGGTCGACCCCGCACTGGGCCCGCGCGGTCCGGGGAGTGCACCGGCTCGCCCCGTGGTCGAGCCGGTTCGCCCTCGTCCTGGCGATCACCCTGGTCATCGTCGGTGCCCTGTGTCTGGCGGCCGCCCTGGTGCCCGGTCGGACCGGAGCCCTTCGGCTGCGGCCGACCGACGGCGCGACGACGAGCCGGGAGGTGGCCATCCCCGACCGGGAGCTCGAGGGGTGGGTGTCGCGGTGGCTGCTCGGGGAGGACGGCGTCTCCTCGGCGCGGGCCCGCGTGCGCGGTCGGGTCCTGCTCGTCGACGTCGACACCCCGGTGGAGCCCTCGCAGGACCTGGCCGATCGGCTCACCGCCGGGGCCGGGCGACGGGTGGACGACCTCGGCCTCGCTCGGCCTCTGACGGTGAAGGTGAGGTTCCGATGAGATCACCGAGTGGTGGAGCCGACCGGGTGCGTCTGGCCGTCGTGGGACTGGTGTGCGTCCTCGCCGGGGGGTGGATCCTCGCCGTGCGCGGGTCCTGGCCCGATCGATGGGGCTGGTGGCAGCCCGACCCCACGGCTCCGATGGTCGTCGTGCCGCGGGCCTGGCAGGCCGACTGGTTGTCGTGGCTCCTCGTGGCGGTGGGGGCCGTGGCGCTCGTGATCGGTCTGGTGTGGTTGGTCCGTCAGGTGCCACCTCGCGTCCGGGTCCGGCGCTACGGGTTGAGCCACGCGGATTCCGGGTCGAGCTCGGTCGAGACGGCTGCGGTGGCCCGCGCGGTGCAGGCCGAACTCGAGGAGTTGCCCGACGTCGGATCGGCCACGGTGCGTTTTCTCGGCGATCGCACCAGACCCGAGATGCTCGTCCAGATCGACATCGCGGACCGCTCGGACGTGAGAGCCCTCCTCGAGCAGGTCGAGACCCGGGTCGTCGCGGACGTCGAGCAGTTCCTCGGCGCGCCGCTCGTCCACGTCGGCGTGCGGTTGCGCACCGGGGCGACGGTGGGCCGGCGGCCGGACCTCGTCGACGCCGTCCACGCCAGCGGCGCCTCGTCCTCGGTGCCCGACCCCACCGGGGCGAGCCTGCCCGAGTCACCGATGCCGCGCCCGACCTTCCCGCTCAAGCGGCAGACCCGTGACGGTGCGGCCCCGCGCACCCGGGACGGCCGGATCCTGCTGTGAGTCGGCCCGGGCAGGCCCCTCGTCAGTCTCGGTACGACTTGCTACCGTGGCGGACAGGACCGACATGGCCGGGAAGGAGACGGCGATGAGCGCACAACCGTGGTCGCCCGAGCCCGGCGTCGAGGTCGACGAGGAACCCGGTCTCGACGCGGTCCTCGCCGCACGCGACGGTGACGTCGAGTCCTACGCCAGGCTGGCCTGGTGGTGGGCGCCGCGACTCGAGTCCTTCTGCCGCCACCACCTGCCCTTCGACCTCGACCCGGCCGACGCCGTCCAGGACGTCCTGCTCACCGGGTGGCGCCGGCTGCCCGATCTCGACGACCCGGCCAGGTTCCGGGGCTGGATCCACGCCATCGCGCGGAACCGGTGCCTCGAACTGCTGCGGTTCCGGGGGCGTCATGCCACCGACCCGTGCGACCCCGATCTCCTCGACCGTGCCCCCGGGCAGGGGCGGGGCCCGGAACGCCGACATCTCCAGGATGCCGCCATGGTCGCGTTGCGCGGCGTCATCGACGCCCTGCCCGAGCCGCAGCGTCGCGTCTGGTGGCTCTGCGAGGTCGAGGGACTGGGCTACGCCGAGATCGCCGAGGTGGAGCAGGTGCCGGTCTCGACCGTCCGCGGGCGGCTCGCCAGAGCTCGCGCCGCGGTGGCCTCCGGGATGGCGTCATGGAGGTGACCCTGCCCTGCGGGGCCGATCCCAACGAGGTCTGGGAGGGCATCACTCGACCCCCGACCGATCGCGAGCGCGACTGCCCGTCCTGCTCCTCGGTCCGCCGGGAGGCCCGGCGTGCCTCGGCCCTGCGGATGGACGTCGTCCGCCCGGCTGCCGATCGCCCCCCGATCGACCTCGACGCCCTCGCCTCCGCCCGTCGCAGCGGCCGGCGTGACCTGTCACCGCGCCATCGGGTGCGTCGTGACCAGGACGGTGTCGTCGACGTGCGCGAGGCCGTCCTCGAGGCCATCATCGGGGCGACGCTGCGCGAGTCGGAGGACGTCGTCCTCAGGGATGTGCGGTTCTCCGTGCCGGGCTCGCCGCTGGCCGTCCGTCTGGACGTCGAGGTGGCCGGCGGGGTGCCCATCGCCGAGCGGACCGCGTGGGCGCGCCAGCGTGTCGCCGACACCTTGGAGCACCAGCTCGGCGGGCGACCCGATCGGGTCGACATCGTCGTCGGGGACGTCCATGTCTGACGAGGCGCTCGCCGGACCGGTCCTCGACGACAGCGGTGAGGAGCTGCGTCGTGTCGTCGCCGGCATCGTCACCCGGACCCCCGGGGTCGTCCGCCTGGTGCGGCCCCGGTGGCGACGGGGAACTGGTGGGGACGAGGCCGCCGTGCGAGTGTCGTCCCGGGACGGTGCCACGGGCATCGAGGTCGAGATCTGCGTCGATCTCACGGTGCCCATCGTCGTCCTCACCGAGGACCTGCGGACGCGGATCAGGGCTGCGGTCGAGGCGACCGGGCGGGCAGCCGGTCCCGTGACGGTCGTCGTCTCGCGCGCCCTCTGACAGGCACGACGCCCCCGGACCGAGGTCCGGGGGCGTCTGCTGGTCGACCGGGTCAGGAGATCCGCTCGGTGGTCTCCTGGCTGAAGACGTGCACCGCGGCGGGATCGACACCCAGACGGACGCGCTCGCCGTGCTGCGGAGGACGACGCGAGGAGATACGGGCGACGATCTGGTGCGCCTCGCCGTCCTCGATGGTGCCCTCCTCGTCGACGTGCGAGAGGGTGCCGTAGAGGTACGCGTCGGCGCCGAGCTCCTCGACGACCGCCACGTCCAGACCGATGCCCTCGGTGGCGAGGGTGAAGGCCTCCGGGCGGATGCCCAGGGTGAGCGACTTCTCGTTCGGGGCCTTGGCGAGGATCTCGCGGGCCACCGGCACGACGTAGTCGCCGATCCGCACGCCGCCGTCGACGACGTCACCCTCGATGAGGTTCATGGCCGGCGAGCCGATGAAGCCGGCGACGAAGAGGTTCTTCGGGGTGTCGTAGAGGGCCAGCGGCGAGTCGACCTGCTGGAGCACGCCGTCCTTCATGACCGCGACGCGGTCGCCCATCGTCATGGCCTCGACCTGGTCGTGGGTGACGTAGACGGTCGTGACGCCCAGACGCTGCTGGAGGGCAGCGATCTGCGTACGGGTCTGGACACGCAGCTTGGCGTCGAGGTTCGACAGCGGCTCGTCCATGAGGAACACCTGCGGGTTACGGACGATGGCGCGGCCCATGGCGACGCGCTGACGCTGACCACCCGACAGAGCCTTCGGCTTGCGGTTGAGGAAGTCCTCCAGACCGAGCAGCTTGGCGGCCTCGAGCACGCGCTGCTGGCGCTCGGCCTTGGGCACGTTCTGCATCTTGAGGGCGAAGCCCATGTTGTCCGCGACGGTCATGTGCGGGTACAGGGCGTAGTTCTGGAAGACCATGGCGATGTCGCGGTCCTTGGGGGGCAGGTCGGTGACGTCGCGGTCGCCGATCCAGATCGACCCGGAGTTGACCTCCTCGAGGCCGGCGAGCATGCGCAGGGAGGTCGACTTGCCACAGCCCGAGGGGCCGACGAGAACCATGAACTCGCCGTCGCCGATGTCGAGGTTGAGCTTGTTGACCGCAGCGCGATCAGTGCCCGGGTAGACCCGGGTCGCCTCGTTGTACTTCACGGTTGCCATGACCGTTGATCCTTTCCACGGGCAGGTACGTGCCCGACGATCCGTAGTGGAAACTGGCGACGCCGATGCGTCACCTGCTGCTCGCCCGGGACTGCTCCCGATCGATGGTGCTCAGCATAACGTGCCTTTCCACTGTGCGGCCAAGGGGGGTCGTCGAAAGTCTCGAGTCACCACACCGGGTCCACAGCGAGTCAGCACTCGACGATGTTCACCGCCAGCCCGCCGCGCGCCGTCTCCTTGTACTTGACCTTCATGTCCCGACCGGTCTCCATCATCGTCTTCATGACCTGGTCGAGGCTGACGATCTGGTTGCCGTCCCCGGTCATGGCCAGGCGCGCCGAGGTGACGGCCTTGATGGCCCCGACGGCGTTGCGCTCGATGCACGGCACCTGCACCAGGCCACCGACGGGGTCGCAGGTGAGACCGAGGTGGTGCTCCAGACCGATCTCGGCGGCGTTGCACACCTGGGCGGCACTGCCGCCCATGACCTGGGCCAGGCCGCCGGCGGCCATGGAGCAGGCCACCCCGACCTCACCCTGACAGCCGACCTCGGCCCCCGAGATCGACGCCGACTGCTGGTAGATCGCCCCGATCGCCCCGGCGGTGAGCAGGTAGTCGACGATGGCGTCATCGTCACCCCGGTCGACCCCGGGGGTTCCAGTGTCGACGTCCGGTCCGGAGGCGACGAACCTGAGGATGAAGTGGGCCACCGCGGGCACGATGCCGGCCGCTCTGTTGGTCGGGGCGGTGACGATCCGGCCGCCGGCGGCGTTCTCCTCGTTGACGGCCAGGGCCCAGACGGTGAGCCAGTCCATCGAGTCGAAGGCAGCCTGGCTCTTGCCCTGGGAGAACCGCTCCCGGGTCACGAGGTCCTGGTAGGCCCGGCGGGCACGACGCCGCACGTGCAGGCCGCCGGGCAGCACCCCCGACCGCGAGCAGCCGCGCTCGACGCACTCGTGCATGACGTCGTAGACGTGCAGGAGCATCTCGCGCACGTCCTCGCCGGGGTGCAGGGCCTCCTCGTTGGCCAGGGTGACCTCGGCGATCGTCATCCGGTTGTCGGAGCACTGGGCCAGCAGTTCCTTGCCGGTACGGAAGGGGTACGGCACGACGGTCGAGTCGGGGACGATGGCCGGGTGTCCGTCCTCGCCGTGCTCGACGACGAAACCTCCGCCGATGGAGTAGAAGGTGCGCTCCGAGACGACCTCGTCCCCGGCCCAGGCGGTGAAGGTCATGCCGTTGGGGTGGAAGGGCAGCGACTTGTTGCGGTACAGCACGAGGTCGTCGACGTCGGTGAATCCGATCTCGCGCCCGTGGCCATGGGCGGCGTCGATGACGATCCGGCCCTCCGAGCGGATCTGCGCGGCGCGTACCGGGGTCCGGTCGGTGTCGACCGTCGCCGGCTCCTCACCCTCGAGACCGAGGAGGACCGCCGACTCCGAGCCGTGCCCGTGCCCGGTCGCTCCCAGGGAGCCGAAGAGTTCGGCCCGGACGCGGGTGACCTCGGCGAACCTCGGGGAGGCCGCCAGATCCGCCGCGAAGGTGTTCGCTGCTCGCATCGGCCCGACCGTGTGCGAACTGGACGGTCCGATGCCCACCTTGAAGATGTCGAAGACGCTCACTGCCACGGTCCCAGTCTGCCGTATGTGGCCGCGTCGGTGGCCTGACGTGGTGGGCCGGCTCCCACCTGACGGCACGACGTCCTGACGTCCCCGACCGGGCCGGTACTAGCATCGACACCGCACGACGTGGTGATGGGACGACGTCCCGGAGAGGTGGACCGATGAAGGCCCTCGTCAAGACCCGACCCGAACCCGGGCTGGAGCTCATCGACATCCCCGAGCCCACGGTGGGCCCCAATGACGTCAAGATCCGCGTCATGCGCACCGGCATCTGCGGCACCGACCTGCACATCGACAAGTGGGACCCGTGGGCCGCCAAGGTCGTGCGGACCCCGCTCGTCGTCGGTCACGAGTTCTGTGGCGAGATCGTCGAGCTCGGTTCGGAGGTCGGCGACCTCGAGATCGGCCAGTTCGTCTCGGGTGAGGGACACTACGTGTGCGGACGGTGCCGTGCGTGCCTGGCCGGCAAGAGGCACCTGTGCCGCAACACCAGGGGTATCGGGTACGCCGTCGACGGCGCCTACTGCCAGTACTTCGTCATGCCGGCGTCGAACGTGTGGGTGCACCACATCAAGGGGCTCGACCCCGACGTCGCCGCGATCTTCGACCCCTTCGGGAATGCGGTCCACACCGCCCTCCAGTTCCCCTGTCTGGCCGAGGACGTCCTCGTCTCGGGGGCCGGTCCGATCGGGATCATGGCTGCCCTCGTCGCCCAGTTCCAGGGGGCACGCAATGTCGTCCTCACCGACCTGTCCGACGAGCGCCTCGAACTGGCCCACCGGCTCGGCCTCACCAACACCGTCAACGTCGGCCGCGAGCGCCTCGAGGACGTCTGGGGTCGTTTCGAGATGCACGAGGGGTTCGACATCGGACTGGAGATGTCGGGCTCCGGCAAGGCCCTGGAATCGATGATCGACAACATGACCCATGGTGGACGGATCGCCCTGCTCGGCACCCCGAGCGCCAACGTCAGCCTCGACATGTCGAAGGTCATCTTCTCGATGCTCACCCTCCAAGGGGTCACCGGTCGTCAGATCTTCGAGACCTGGTACACGATGGCCTCCCTCATCCGCTCCGGGCTCGACATCTCCGGGGTCATCACCGACCGATTCCCGGTCACCGAGTTCCGTGAGGCCTTCGACACCGCCGGCAACGGCACCGCCGGGAAGGTCGTCATGGACTGGGAGTGCCTGGCCTGACCCACCCACCCATCACCGAAGTCCGAGGAGGACGCATGTACGGATCCATGAAGGACGATCTCGAGGCCCGTCTCGACGACCTGCGGAACCAGGGCCTCTACAAGGCCGAGGCGGCGCTCACCAGCCCCCAGTCGTCGGTCATCGGCGTCGTCGACGGACGCCAGGTCATCAACCTGTGCGCCAACAACTATCTGGGCCTGGCCGACTCGCCGGTACTCATCGAGGCCGCCAAGAAGGCCCTCGACGAGTGGGGCTTCGGCATGGCCTCGGTGCGCTTCATCTGTGGCACCCAGACCCTGCACCAGAGGCTGGAACGGGCCATCACCGAGTTCCTCCACCCCGATGACCCGGACGAGTGGGACACCATCCTCTACTCCTCCTGCTTCGACGCGAACGGAGGGCTCTTCGAGGTCCTCTTCAAGGAGGAGGACGCCATCATCTCCGACGAGCTCAACCACGCCTCGATCATCGACGGCGTCCGGCTGTCGAAGGCACGTCGGTTCCGCTACCGCAACCAGGACATGGCCGACCTCGAGGCCCAGCTCCAGGCCGCGGCGGACTGCCGGTACAAGGTCATCGCGACCGACGGCGTCTTCTCCATGGACGGATTCGTCGCCCCGCTGCCGCAGATCTGCGAGCTGGCGGAGAGGTACGGCGCCATGGTCATGGTCGACGACTCCCACGCCGTCGGGTTCGTCGGTGCCCATGGCGCCGGGACGCCGGAGAAGTGGGACGTGCGTGGTCGCGTCGACCTGCTCACCGGCACACTGGGCAAGGCCCTCGGCGGGGCCTCCGGTGGCTACACCTGTGCCCACAAGGAGGTCGTCGAGTATCTGCGGCAGAACTCCCGGCCGTACCTCTTCAGCAACTCCCTGGCGCCCTCCATCGCCGGCGCGACCCTGGCCACCCTCGAGATGCTGCGCTCCTCGAGCGACCTCATCTCCAGGCTCGCCGAGAACACCGCCTACTTCCGTTCCGAGATGACTCGACGCGGGTTCGACATCCCCGAGTCCGACCATCCCATCGTGCCGGTCATGGTGGGTGACGCCGTCAAGGCCGCGAAGATGGCCGACGCCATGCTCGAGCGGGGCATCTACGTGCGGGCCTTCAGCTTCCCGGTGGTGCCGCGGGGCAGGGCGCGCATCCGCACCCAGATGTCGGCGGCCCTCACCCGCGAGCAGCTCGACCGGGCCATCGGCGCCTTCGAGGAGGTTCGCGAGCTCGTCGGCTGAGCGCAGAGGAGTGCTCAGGGGCCCCGCGGACGTCGGTCCGGGGCCCCGGCTCGTCGTGAGCGGTCCCATGAGGATGGACCCCCGGGGGCGGATCAGGCTGTCAGGGGAATGTGTTAGAGTGTGGTCACTGGTTGATGTACACGTGTACATCGCGCCGTTGCCAGACGGCACAGACCCCGGGGCGACAAGGCCCCGAGGATCCATGAAGACTCAAGGAAGAGTGGTCGACATGCCAACACGTAGGAACCGTACGGCGGCCTGTGCCGTCGGCGTCGTCGCCGGTGCGCTCATGCTGGGCGCCTGCGGAGGAGCCGGCTCGGGATCGGGTCAGGCCTCGACGTCGGGGTCGGCCGGAGCGTCGTCGGCGGCGGGCCCGGTGACGATCGAATACGTCCACCGCCTGCCCGACGGCGACGGCATGGTCAAGGTGGCCGACATCGTCAAGAAGTGGAACTCCGCCCACCCGGACATACAGGTCAGGACGACGAAGTTCGACGGCAAGGCCAGCGAGCTCATCACCAAGCTCGAGAAGGACGTCCAGGCCGGGAAGGCTCCCTGCCTGGCCCAGGTCGGCTACTCCGAGGCCCCGACGATGTTCGCCAAGGGGTTCACCGAGGACGTCACCGCCCAGGCTGCCAAGTACAAGGACCACTTCTCGGCGGGCGCCTTCGCCGCGATGACCGTCGGTGGCAAGACGATCGGCCTGCCCCAGGACACCGGCCCCATGGTCTACTACTACAACAAGGCCGAGTTCGCGAAGCTGGGCATCCAGGCCCCCAAGAACCTCGACGAGTTCAAGGCCGCCGCGAAGAAGGCCGCGGCCAAGGGCAAGTACATCTCGGCCTTCGAGCCGGACGAGGGCCTCATGTTCATGTCGGCCCAGGCCGCTGCTGCGGGTGCCAAGTGGTACAGCAACGACGGGGGCAAGTGGAAGGTCGACGCCAACTCGGCGGCCTCGAAGACGGTGGCCGATTTCTGGCAGTCGATGCTCGACGACAAGACGACGCTCGTGGCCGAGCGCTGGGGCGACGCCTTCGGCAAGGCCCTCAACGACCAGAAGCTCATCGGCACCATCGGTGCCGCGTGGGAGGCCCCGTTGCTCTCCGACACCATGAAGGGCACGAAGAATGCCGGCCAGTGGGCCGTCGCCCAGCTGCCCGACTACGGCAAGGGACAGGTCACCGGACCTGACGGTGGATCGGGTGTGGCCGTCCTCAAGGGCTGCAAGTACGCTGACCAGGCCATGCAGTTCAACGACTGGTTCAACACCCAGGTCTCCGACCTCGTCTCCCAGGGTCTCGTCGTGGCCGCCACGACCGATTCCATGAAGACCCCGGACGCCCTCAAGGCCTTCTACGGCGGCCAGGACGTCTTCGCGGAGCTGGGTCAGGCCAACAAGAACCTGTCGGCCGACTTCACCTACATCCCGTTCTTCCCGTCGATCGATGACGGAGTCGTCAAGGCCGCCGGTGCCGTCGGCGAGGGCAAGGGCAAGGTGGCCGACATCTTCGCCGCAGCCCAGGACGGCTCCATCAAGGCCCTCAAGGACGGTGGCCTGCCCGTCGAGGGCTGACCCCGTCGTCCACCCGATCCGCGAGGAAGCGATACCCGATGTCCGACCGCACCACCGCCCCGGTGACGGCTCCCGCCAGGAGTCGCCGGAGGGGGCACTCGAACAGGCGTCACGAGGCGGTGGCCGGTTGGGCCTTCATGGCTCCCTTCGCCGTGCTCTTCGCGGTCGTCTTCCTCGTGCCGATCATCGTCTCGATCCGGCAGTCCTTCTACCAGCAGGTGAGCGTCGGGGGAGGGTTGTACGGCGGCGGCGAGTTGCGTGACACCTTCGTCGGCCTCCACAACTACGCCGAGGTCGTCAACAACCCGCACTTCTGGACCGGGATCGCCAGGGTCGTCGGATACGGCCTCTTCCAGATCCCGGTGATGATCGTCGCGGCCCTGGCCCTGGCGCTCGTCCTCGACTCGTGGCTGGTGCGCCACGTCACGGTCTTCCGGCTGGGGTTCTTCCTGCCGTACGCCATCCCCGGGGTCGTCGCGGCCATGGTGTGGCTGTACCTCTACACCCCCGAGATCTCACCGATCGTCCGGGCTCTGGCCGGGGTGGGCATCCACGTGGACTTCATGGGCCACTCGATGATGCTCGCCTCGATGGCCAACATGACGACGTGGACCTACACCGGCTACAACATGCTCATCTTCCTGGCGGCACTCCAGGCCATCCCGCGTGAACTGTACGAGGCCGCGCGGATCGACGGTGCCAGCGAGTGGAAGGTCGTCACCCAGGTCAAGGTGCCGCTCGTCGGCTCGGCCGCCCTGCTGGCCGTTCTGTTGTCGATCATCGGCACCATCCAGCTGTTCAACGAGCCGACCGTCATGGCCTCGGTCAATTCCTGGATGGGCAAGGACTACATGCCCATGTCGATGGCCTACAACTCGATGATGGGCTCCCTCAGCCCCTCGGGTGACGGCCCGGCCTCGGCCATCTCCATCTGCATGGCGCTCATCGCCGGGGTGCTCGCCGTCATCTACGCCCTCGCCCAGAGGAGGATCGCCCGATGAGTGCTCGACGCCGTCACCAGCAGGCCGGTCCCGATGATCCGCCGTCCTCCCTGGCCCCGTCGGGAGTGGCCAAGACGATCGCCGTCATCATCCTCGTCTTCTGCCTGCTGTACTTCCTGCTGCCGATCGCCTGGGTCGTCATCTCGTCGTCGAAGTCGAATGCCGACCTCGTGTCGACGCCGGGGTTCTGGTTCGGCCACCTGAGGTTCGCCGAGAACTACGCCAAGCTCATGGACTGGACCCAGGGGTTCTTCTGGCGTTGGGTGCTCAACTCGGTCATCTACTCGTGCGTCGCCGGGGCCGTCGGGACCCTCGTGTCGGTCTCGGCCGGGTACGCCCTGGGCAAGTTCCGGTTCCCCGGGGCCGCGGTCATGGAGGGCACCATCATGGGCGGACTGCTCATGCCGGTGGCCCTGCTCACCATCCCGCTGTACATCGTCTTCAATCATGCGGGCCTCACCAACACGATGTGGGCCATCCTCATCCCGTCCTGCGTCTCGCCCTTCGGTGTGTTCCTCGGCAAGGTCTTCGCCCAGGCGTCGGTGCCCACCGAACTGCTCGAGGCCGCGAGGATCGACGGCGCCTCGGAGGCGCGGGTGTTCTTCACCATGGTGCTGCGTCTGCTCGCCCCGGCGATGGTGACGATCTTCCTCTTCATCTTCGTGGCGACGTGGAACAACTTCCTGCTTCCCCTCATGATGGTCAACTCCCCGCAGATCAAGCCGGTGACGCTGGGTCTGTACGGGATGATGAGCTACTTCGCCCCGCAGAAGGGTGCGGTCATGATGGGTGCCCTGCTCGGCGTCCTGCCGCTCATCGTCCTCTTCCTCGTCCTCCAGAAGTACTGGCAGGCCGGGTTGGCGGCCGGGGCGGTGAAGGGCTGATCGCTGTCGCGCATGTTCGGTCGACACGTAGCGGTCACGCGAGTGTGAGGACTCCTGCCGCCAGCGCTTCGTCGACAACCAAGATGTCGATCGCCCCGGTGCGGAGCGCGCCAAGCGCGCCGCGGGCCTTTTCCCGCGACGAGGCGACGGCCACCGTGCAGTCGATGGCTCGTAGGTCCTCTATGGTGATGCCTATGACCCGATCAGAGGCAGGCGGCCCCAGCGGGGTGCCGTGCACGTCGAAGTAGCGTCCGAGGACGTCACCGACCGGGGAACTCGCCAACACCTGGGCCATCTCGTCGTCATTGAGTTTCATGGCAGCGAGCACTTGGCGTGAGGTGTGTACGCCGAAGGAACCGATCCCCACGAAAGCCAACTCGGACGCCTTGACGCGTGCCAGTGTCGCCTTGATGGTGGATTCTGACATCATCGCCGCGTACGTCTGGGGCGATTCGACGATTGCGGGTGCATCGAATCTTTCGGGTATCGCTTGGATCTTCTCCGCGAGCAGTTGTATGTACGAATTGCCTTCCAGGCCGGTGTCCAAGGTCGGCATTCCACCCACCAAGGGGGTGACGCGCGTGTCAGTTCGCATGGGTTCGGTTGGTATGGCGTCGATGAGGGCTCCAATCGTCAGGCCCCAGCTGAAGCCGATCCGCGAGGCACTCGGGGCTCGGCGCATGAACACCTCGGCCGCGAGCATCGCTACTCCTCGCGAGCCCTCCGCACTGTTCGTGGCCTGAGCGACAAGGACTTCGCGGAGCCCGAATCGTCGCATCAACTCCGCCTCGATGTCCCTGTTTCGCTCCGCGTGGTCGTCCCCGACGATCCTGACTTGTACCAAGCCCTCTGCGCGCGCAGTGGCCAGCATGCGTGACACGCTGGACCGGGACACTCCAAGTCGCGTGGCCACAGCACCTTGGTCCAGCCCCTCGACGTAGTAGAGCCTGGCCGCGGCGATCAGTGTGCGTTGATCCCGTTTGGGTGGCACCGTCCCCCCAGTTCTCGATCGCAGTGTTTGCCTTGGACCGTTGTACCGTGATCCACAGTCACGAACAAAGTCTGGGTCCGAGCCGCGGCTCGGACCCAGACTTGTCTCAGATACCAGCTACTACTTGCCGATCACGCCAGAGGCAATGAGGGAATCCTGGAGGCGACGCATCGCGACGATCGGACGGGTCTCATCGATCTCAAGGTCGTCGTAGGTGATGATCTCGTCCTGCTTCTTGGCCGTCTTGAGCTTGCTGTGCTGCAGCAGGCCGATCGGAACTGCGCGCAGCTCTCGAGCCTTCTCGGCCGGGATCGACCACCCGTAGAAGTGATGACCGCCCATGCCCTCGAGCACGGTTTCCGGTTCAAGATCGAACTTCGCGCGCCCGACCACCTCCGTGCAGTTGTAGTGCGACTGGAAGTCAGCCTTCCGGTTGAGGACCGCCTCGCCGATCGACAGATGTGCCTCGATGGAGGCGATGTGCCACGGGCGGTAGAACAGGTAGTAAGGCCCGTGGCCCAGCTTCAGGTAGTCGAGTTCGTGCGTGATGACGTCCGATTCGGACTTCACGATGCAGAACACGCCAGGCGCGACATCTCCAGTGACGTACTCGACGACGGCACCCTTCTCCATGGAGAGGATCCCACCGTCTTCCACGGGGACAAGCTTCGTGGCGAGTTCCTTGACATTGATCTGCTGGCCATGCATGCCGTCAACCTCAACTGGAAGATTGGTGGCATTCGAAAGGGCCGCCATCTCGAGCTGAGTCTTCGTACCATCAGTGAACTCCGTCAGCATGCGCGGGCTCATCTTCTTGCGGGCGGCTTCCGCCTCGTTGTCCTCGGGCACCGAATGGATGATGTTGACGTTGTTCTTGCCCTTGCCGGCGCAAATGACCTTGAGGCCGAGGTCCTCGGCATACTCGACCAACTTGAGTGCCTCGACGGGCTCGTCCCCGCGGCAGACGGTGTAGACGGTGTCGCCGGCATTTGCCAAGCTGGACAGGAGCGGGCCGACGGTGATGTCCGCCTCGACCGTCATCAGCGCGACATCCTTCTGGTGGGTGATGCAGGTGTACGCAATTTGGGCAGCGATCTCAGGGACACCTGAGACCTCCACCACGATGTCGACGGGGAGCTTGGGCATGGAGAGGCCATCGCGGATCGCCACGGCCTTCCCATCCTGCATCGACGCGATCGCAAGCTCGAGGTCGTCCCCTGCCTCGACGACATCATCTCGGCCGGCATTCTTGAGCGCCGCAGTGGCCTTCTCGATGAAGATGTCCGCGACCGCGACGACGCTCAGACCAGGTGCCTTCTCGATGGAGGCCACGAGTCCCGAGCCCATCTGACCTGCGCCGACGACGCCGACATAGACAGGACGGCCCAACTTGGCTTGGCGCTCGAGGAGACCTTTGGTGTAACTCATTTCAGATTGTCCTTTCCAAATTGTGGGGAATTGAGACGCGCTACGGGGCTGGCCGCACGAGGTCGGCTCCGCTCACATACCTGGGGTGACGATGCACGACGCGTCGAGCACTCGAAGCTGTGATGACATTGGATGTTGATGCCATGGTCATTGACATCGCGTGGGGTAGTTCGCTTGACGGCGGCAGTTTCACCTGAGCCAGTGCCATCGAGATAGCATCCCTTAGTCGCTTGCGCTTCACACGACCTGTGGCATCGTCCATGGGCCCGACGAGTTCGGGCATGTCGTGAAAGCGGGCGAACACAGTCAGTCCGGACATGGCAGACGCACGCACAATGCGTCCGGTGGCTACATTCACGACAAGAATGGCGATTGCGCCGCCCTTGAAGGATCGCCCACGCCCCGAGACCATCATGAGTTCGTCTCCGGCGGATGTCCTCAACACGCGATTGAGTTCCTTCTGGTAGGCGCGTTGTTGCTGGATCGTGAACCATGCGCCGAGTGACATTCCGACGAAAAGAAGCAGGGCGAAGAGCCAATCGCGTGGCATGGGTCAGGCTCCAGTGATAGTCACGCGGCTGCCGACCGGTGGGGCAACGGGGTGATCGCCAGTCGCTTTGACTGCGCCCGGCAACAACGGTTGATCAGGCTGATTGACGTACAGCACGAAGTGACCGAGCTCGGAAAGGTTGTCATTGGCACGGGATCCGACTTCATCGATACGAAATGTCTGCTGTCCCAACGCGAACGTGTCGCCTTCTGCGACGTCTCGTGTGAGAGCGGTCGCACTCCTGTGGACGATGCTGTAGTCGGCCAGTTCGCTCGGTACTGGCTCGCCGAAGAGGATGATGACGCCCCCCTCGAGCATGTCCGTCGAGTCGGCACCGATGGCAGTCACCTCGGCGCTCCATACGATGTTGGTCACGAGATCTCCTAAGCGTTGGGTCGTCGGGAGTGCCTTCTTCCGACGGGACCCCTGCCTGAAGGGGGTCCTTGAGTGGGTGTTGGGGGATGGGCGGGGGAGCCGCTGAAGCCAGAGGGCTCCCCCAGGGAGTGGGTCACACGAGCAGGAACGAGGCCAGGTAGGCGAGGGCAACCGCCAAGGGGGACGTGACGAGCCGGGTGAAGAGAACCGCTGACACGCCGACGGACACCGTCTCTGGCTTTGCCTCGCCGAGCGAGAGCCCCACCGGGACGAAGTCACATCCGACCTGGCCATCGATGGCGAAGAGGGTGGGAAGGGCGTACTGCACGGGCAATGCGCCCTGACCGATCTGGGTACCCATGAGGACCCCGATCACCTGAGCGATCGCAGCACCCGGACCAAGAATTGGCGACAATAGCGGGATCGCGACGATGAAGCCCAGAAGAAGGAGGCCCAACGGGTTGCTCGCCAGCGGTGTCACGGTCTTCGCCAGCCACTTCGAGATGCCCGTGTAGTTGACGATGCCAATCAACAGGGCAACGTACGCCATGAATGGAATCACCGTCTGGAGGATGATTTCCAATGCCTGACGGCCAGATGACAGCAGCGAGTTGATGAAGTAGCCGATGCCGTTACCAAACTTGACGACGAACCCCATGAAGCCGCCCTTTTCGGCCTGCTGCTGGCTCACGGTCTTCGGCGTGGGTGGAGTTTCGGTGGGCATGGTCGTCGAGGTATCGCTCGCCGCTTGGGCTCCAGCTGCCGCTGGGTCGGCGATGGTGATCCGTTCGGGGCTGACATCCGACACGAAGATGTCCGGCTTGATGTATTTCGCGAGTGGACCTGTTGGACCGCCTGGAAAGATGTCGACGGTTGGCAGTCCCTTCTTTGGATAGATGCCGACCCGAGCGGTCCCACCGCAGTTGATGACGACGGCCATGACCTGCTCGTCCGGGATGGTGTTGCTGAATCCATCCACCGCTTCGGCGCCGCTGAGTTCGGCCATCTTCGCGGCAACTGGATGAATCCCACCTCCTGTGACGGACAGCACGATGTGGCGATCTTCGGTCGGTGTCAGGACGAGTCCATTTCCCCAGCCGCTCGATCCCTTGGAAACCTTGATGGACGTGTAGCTCATTCTGCCACCCCCTGGAGGTTACCGGCCTGGTAGGCAGCGTCATAACGAGCGAACGTCTCGACGTGCCCGCCTCGCTTGATGAGGATGTTCGTCATCCATTGAGTCGCGAGTCCACGGAAGAAGATGACGACCAGTCCGACGAGGAAATATAGGATTGCAAGCGTGGCATATTTGTCCGGAGCGATCTTCTGGACGCCTGCCGCTACCCCCATCCATACGAATATCTCGCCGGCGTTGGCATGCGGGAACAGTGCCGTGATCGGATGACACATCGAAACGGCCGAGTCATAGAACGCCGGCTTGTAGCGCTCTGGCAGGAATCGTCCGAAGGTGTATGCCATGGGGTTGGTCAGCAGTAGCATCGCCAAGAAAGGCATGATAGTGTACCGAGTGACCGTGTACCGGCCAGCGCGTTGGATGGCTCGGGTCACGCGCTCCTCGCCAATCCATGTAGTGATTGCGTACATGGCTGTCAACATGACCATGAGCAGCGGGAGGATTCCCGTGACCAAGCTCGTGAATGACTTGGCGGATTCATTGAAGAGGCCAATGAAGTGTTGAGCGAACCAGGTGATGCCATGCATCAGTGGGTTGTTGCCCATGTGAACTCCTCTGTTCGTTGGGGTTTGCGTCTGGGTTCCCTAAGTGCCGGGTGTGGGTGATCGTGGGAACCAAGCGGCTGGCGGTGGGTCATCCTTTCTGACTTGTGCGGGAGTCGCTTCGGCTGACTTGAGTGACGTTTTCCAGTTCTTATCGTGTGGCGACTTCGGTCAATCTCCGATGATCGTGACTCGACACGTTCTCTTGCGTGCACGAGATCGGTCCCAATCGGTGAAGAAAATGTATCCAGTTACACCGAATCCCAGCTCTCCATCGATGAGAGGGAAGACTTGACTTGAACCGACGACACTTGCTTTCAGGTGTGCGTCGGCATTGAGGAGCTGCGTGCGATCTCCATCAGGAAGGTACACGGCGGCATCGGGCCATGTCTCGACCTCTTGGAAATGCTTCTCTCCCGGATACCGATAAGCGCCGGCAGGGGGAAGCTCAGTCTGGTCTGGGGCAATCCTGGCCAACGTGTCATTGAGATCGGCCTGAAGAAAGTCCGTTCCGTCGGGCAGCTCGTCGTGGGCGTATTCGTCATAGTAGATTGAACACGTCGTGTGAGGTGACATCACGGCCACGATGCCATTCGTAATGTGCGATCGTGCGATGGCCTCACGCACCTGCGACGTCACGTTGATGAAGCTCGGGGTTCCACCGTGGGACTCGAGTTCGATGGTGTGGTGGAAGACAGTCATGATCAATCCTTGATCAGATAGTGGGTGTGGCGAGGACACTCACAAAGTGGGAAACATCCGCTTCGACGCCCCGTTGAGCTGCCACGGCCAAGTTGGAGAAGAGGATGGAGCTCTCGTCGTCGATGAGTGGAGCAGCGGCATCATATGCCGCCTTCGCGGCGTACGTGTAGTAGTTGATCTTCCGCACTCCATGCCGGATGCATTCCTTGTACTCATCGTCACTGAGACCGGAGCCCCCATGCATGACGATGGGAACTCCAGTTTGCTCACGGAGTTGGCTGATGAGCTCATAGTTGAGATGGGGCTTCCGGCGGTAGACGCCGTGCACGGTTCCGAACGAGGCTGCGAGGCAGTCGACTCCGGTGGCCTCGACGAAGGTCGTTGCCATTGCGGCGTCAGTGTAAAGGGTTTCGTCTGCGATGCCTTGGGAGGGGTCCCCGTTCTCGTTCCCGGTCATGACCCCGATTTCACCTTCGACTGCGATGTCGCGGGCATGGGCCATCTCGACGACCTCGCGCGTGATCTTGACGTTCTCGTCGTATGGACGACGTGAGGCGTCAATCATGCACGAATTGAAGCCGATGTCCAGTCCTCGGCGGATATAGTCGATGTCATCCCCGTGGTCGATGTGGAGGACGAACTTGCCCTCAGAGCGTGTCGCGAGTGCGACCATGGCAGGTCCGATCTCGTCCAGCGGAGTGATGTTCTCGTGGACCTGGGCGCACTGGAGAATGATGGGAAGCCCCGTCCGCTCGCCTACGCGAATTGTCGCGGTAAGAGCTTCGAAGAACGGTGTGTTGACGGCAGCGATGGCCGAGTTGTGCTGGTCGGCATAGGACAGTGCTTCGCGCAGTCCGATGAGCATCGTGGAGTCCTTTCGGTCAGGGGCGGGGGGTGGAGTGGGACGCCCTATGGTTGGCGATTGCCGTGAACATGTCGGTGAGGATGTGTCGCCAATCCGGGTGGTTGACAATGCCGCTGGTGCCGCCTGAGCCATCGGCGCCTTGGCCGAGGACGCGCGTGATGTCTGCGCCGGTCGTGACACCAGCGCCCTGGATGACCATGATGTGCGGGTCGACGTCCTTGACGATCCGCGTCGTCCTACCGATGTAGTCGCCCGCATCCATGGTTCCTGTTCCGATGAGCGCTGTGGGCTCGCAAATCATGATGTCGGGTCCCATCGTCGCGATGGCGCGGCACTGGGCGTCTGTGTCAGCGCAGACGATGGTGGCGAGGCCCACCTCCCTGGCGCGACGGATGTTCGCGTCCAGCTCCGCGATGGTCAGCGGATGCTCTGCATGGTTGAGGACCACGCCTCTCGCTCCAGCTTCGACGAGGGAGTCGGGAAGGATGTGACCCATTCCGCGACCCTTGACGATCGGGTCCATGTGCTGTGCCGTCACGGCCAGATGCCTGGTGGTCTCGGCAATGAGGCGGAGGTCGACATGTTGCGCCGTGAAGACCACGTCCACGTCGAACTCAGGAGCGAGTTCGTCGGCGAGACGAGCGAGCCGCAAGGTGTCGGCCGAGCCCAGGTACGCCTTCGGGTTGATGATCAGGAAAGGCGAGCGGACGAAGGGCTGATGCTGCGCCATGGTTGACATCCTCTCCGGTGAGTCTGCACAAAATTGCATATGATTCGGGAATAAGTGCGAATGGCTTCATGATGGCACGCCGGCTGTCGGTGCGCAAGGGTTCGGCGCGAATCTGACCGGTTCGGCCGTCCGCGCGCTTCGCATCCTGGACGGGAGGGATGGGAGGGTCCTGTCTCGGCGGCTTGTGGGCTGACCTACTTGTGGGCTGTCGTCAAGGTGTGTCCAGTGGTGAGTGTCCGTCCCGTCCATGGACTGGGCGTATCGACCGAAGGTCTTGACATCCTGCCCATCGCGGGCCGAAAGTGTTCCTGTTCATGTGAAGACCCCTTTCGAAAAGGGTCTTTGTAACCACTGTGTTACCGCGATGACAGGAGCAGGCGATGACGCCGGACGACCACGACGCCAGGAGGGCCAGGGCGGATGCAGTTCTTGCTGCCATCCGTGCCGCGGCACCAGAGCCCCGGACCGCCCGTGATCTTGTCGCGGCCACCGGCCTGTCCCGACCGACGGTCATGTCGTTGCTCGGGGATCTCGAGAGGCGCGGGCTCGTTCGACGCTCGGAATCGCTTCCCGAGTCCGGGGTGGGGCGTCCGGCGGCGTGCTGGCTGCCTGCTCGCCAGTCCGGCATCGTCGTCGCAGCGGACGTGCTCGTGTCGACGATGCTCGTCACCGTGGCCACCGTCCACGGTGAGGTGCTGCAGGCGCAGGCTCACCCGGTGCGCCACGAGCGGCGAACGGAACGGCTCGACGAGGTCGTCTCCGTCATCGAGGATCTCGTGGCTCGGTGGGCTCCCAGTCGTGGACCCCTCATCCAGATCGGCGTCTCGACAACGGGTGTCGTCGACGGCGATGGCCTCATCCAGCGCTGTGATCTCGTCCCGCAGTGGGTGGGCCTGGCTCTGGCGGAGGACCTGTCCGCGCGGCTCGGTGCCCCTGTGCTCGTCGACAACGACATCAACATGGCCGCCTACGGCGAGTTCGCGACCCGACGCCAGGATCGATCCCTGCGCCCTGACAGCGACCTCCTGCTGGTGCAGATGACGCGCGGTTTCAACACGGGTCTGGTGCTCGGGGGCGCCGTGCACCACGGTCGGCAGTGGAATGCCGGCGAGCTCAGCGACGTCCTGGGTCGTCCACTCGACCGGATGGACGCGCCGACGCAGGAGTGGGTGGAGCAGGCGGCGGTGGCGATCGGGACCGCCGCTGCCGTCATCGATCCCGAACTCATCGTCATCACCGGCCCGACGCCGCGTTCGCGTGCCGCCATTCGCCAGGTCATCGCCCGACTGGTCAACGGACGCCCCGACGGCGCGCCGGCGCTACCCACCGACATCTCGACCCTCGGCTGGTCGGCCTCGGTCACCGGCGCCCTGGCGATGGCGCTCCATGCCGCCGTCGGGCGCCTGCTCGAGGTACCCGATCCCACTGCCGTGGACATCACTCACACCGACCTCATCGCTGCAGAACTCGAGAAAGGACCTCACTCCACCATGACGACGACCACCACCCCCGCCCCGCGCAGCGACACCCTCCGGGTGGGCGTCGTCGGGGTCGGAGCCCGGTCCCGCCTCGCGCTCAATGCCGAGCTCGAGGAGAACAACGGACGCATCACCGCCGTGGCCGAGCCCCATCACCTGGTCCGCAAGCGGGTGGCGGACCGACTCCACAAGGACCCCGACACCCTGACCATCGTCCCGGACGTCCAGGGGCTCATCGACGCCGGCGTCGACGTCGCCTTC
The DNA here is from genome assembly GCF_900605005.1 of Acidipropionibacterium timonense. Classification (GTDB taxonomy): domain Bacteria; phylum Actinomycetota; class Actinomycetes; order Propionibacteriales; family Propionibacteriaceae; genus Cutibacterium; species Cutibacterium timonense. The sequence goes on from NZ_LR027558.1 coordinate 289,485, forward strand.
GTCACCTCGCCCGATGACACGCACGCCGACGTCACCTGCGCGCTCCTGGAGGCCGGCGTGCCGGTCTACCTCGAGAAGCCCTTGGCGATCACCCTCGAGTCCGCGACCCGAGTGCTGACCACGGCCTTCCAGACCGGGACGCGACTCTACGTCGGACACAACATGCGGCACATGAACGTCGTGCGCTCCATGCGCGACCTCATCCGAACCGGACGGATCGGCGAGGTCAAGGCGATCTGGTGCCGACACTTCGTCGGCAACGGCGGCGACTTCTACTTCAAGGACTGGCACGCCACCCGCGAGCACGGCACCGGCCTGCTGCTGCAGAAGGCGGCCCACGACATCGACGTCATGCACTGGCTCGCCGACTCCCACGCCACCGATGTCGTGGCGATGGGGGAGCTCACCCTGTACGACCAGGTGACCGACCGTCGTTCCCACGCCGACGAGCTCATGGGTGACTGGTTCTCGCACGACAACTGGCCGCCGCTGGCCCAGAAGGGGCTCAATCCGGTCATCGACGTCGAGGATCTCTCGATGGTGCTCATGCGCATGGAGTCCGGCGTGTACGCCTCCTATGAGCAGTGCCATTACACGCCCGACTACTGGCGCAACTACACGGTCATCGGCACCGAGGGACGCATCGAGAACTTCGGCGACGGCGAGGGTGGCGTCATCCGGTTGTGGAACCGGCGCACCGAGTACAACCCGGGCGGCGACGAGCAGTTCCCCATCATCGGTGATGCCAATGGCCATGGTGACGCCGACGTCCTCACCGTCGGTGAGTTCATGCGTTTCGTGCGGACCGGTGCCCCGACCGACACCTCTCCGCTGGGGGCGTGGTACGCCGTCGCCGCCGGCATCCAGGCCACCGAGTCGCTGCGCGACGGCTCGACGCCCCGTGAGGTCCCGGTGTTGCCGTCCGAGATCGTCGACTACTTCCGGAACAACCAGGTCAAGTGACCACGAGAGAAATCAAGGAGAGACCATGAAGAGGCGCAGTTTCCTGGCCGGTGCAGCAACGCTCGCCGCCATGGCTGTCACCGGGTGCGGATCGAAGTCGGGTGGATCGTCGTCGACGTCGTCGACCATCGACGCCGGCACCACCGCTGAACTCACGCTGGCGTACTGGGACAAGAACCAGACCCCGACGATCCAGGAGAACATCAAGAGTTTCAAGGCGAAGTATCCGAAGATCACCATCAAGACGAACCTCACGGCCTACGCCAACTACTGGACGAAGCTCAAGACCCAGGCTCAGGGCGGGGACCTGCCTGACGTCCTGTGGATGAACGGACCGAACATCCAGCTGTACTCGTCCAACGACATGCTCGAGCCCCTGGACTCGGTGACCTCACAGGGGGTCTCGTGGGACAACTACCCCAAGGCACTCGTCAACCTCTACACGTACGACGGCAAGCACTACGGCATCCCCAAGGACTACGACACCATCGGCGTGTTCTACAACAAGGCGATCTTCAAGCAGGCAGGAGTGGAGGAGCCCAAGGCCGGTTGGACCTGGGATGACTTCCACACCAAGGCAAAGAAGATTTCGGACTGGGGCAGGTCGAAGGGCATCTACGGCTGTGCCACCACCATCAACGGTGACGGCCAGGGCACCTACTACAACACGATCCTCCAGGCGGGTGGGTTCATCATCAAGGACGGCAAGTCCGGATACGACGATCCCAAGTCGATCGAGGGGCTTCAGTGCTGGGCCGACTGGATCAAGGACGGTTCGGTCGCCTCGGCGAAGATCGTCACCGACACCAAGCCCGACGTCATGTTCGAGAACGGGAAGTCGGCCATGTTCTGGGCCGGCGACTGGACGGCGTCCGAGCTGGCCAACGATCTCAAGGGCAAGGAGGACCAGTTCGGCGTCGTCGAGCTGCCGCGCAAGGACAAGCAGGCCACGGTCATCCATGGCCTGGCCTGGGCCGTGTCGAAGAAGTCGGCGAACAAGGCCGCGGCCATCGCCCTGGCGGCACACATGAGCTCGAAGGCCGCCCATGAGGTCGAGGCGAGGAATGGCACCGCGATCCCGGCGTTCAACGGCACCCAGGACGCGTGGGTGAAGTCGTACCCGAAGTGGGACGTCAAGCTCTTCATCGACGCCGCGACGAGTTACGCCCAGCCGTATCCGGTGAGCAAGAACACCGATGTGTGGGCCAACAAGGAGGCCGAGATCCTCGTCCCGGCCTTCGATGGGCAGACCACCATCGCCGCCGCGGCCAAGCAGATGGCCGACTTCATGAATGCGGCCCTGGCCAAGGAGAAGTGATGTCGACAGCTGGCGCTCGGGGCGTCACTGGCGCCCCGAGCCCCGGCTCGGCTCGGCCGAGGGGTCGACGTCGCCGGGGCTCTCCCACCTCCGTCGGTGCCTGGCCGGTCCTCTTCATCGGCCTGCTCATGCTCGGTGTGGCCGTGTTCTACTACTGGCCGATCGTCAAGAACATCATCACCTCGCTGCAGCAGACCAATGCCTTCGGCGGTGATCCCGAGTTCGTCGGGCTGGCCAACTACCGGGATCTGTTCACCGATCCCGGGCTGGGGTCCGCGATCGGCAACACGCTGCTGTACACGATCGTGGTCCTTCTGGGGGTGCCCCTGTCGGTGGCCATCGCCTCGATGATCGAATTGCCCGGGCTGCGCGGGAAGAGCGTCTACCGGATGGTGTATTTCCTGCCCTATCTGGCGATGCCGATGGCCGTCGCCCAGGTGTGGAAGATCATCTTCAACGGGAACTTCGGTCTGCTCAACCAATTCCTTCGAGCCATCGGGGTGAGCAACCCTCCGTACTGGATCGTCACCTCAGGATGGGCCATCGTCGCGGTGTCCGTGTTCGGCCTGTGGTGCTCGATCGGGTTCAACGTCATCATCCTCTCGAGTGGGCTCAAGGCCATTCCGAGGGAACTGTACGAGGCGGCGTCCATCGACGGCGCCACCGGGCTCAAGCAGTTCCGGTGGGTCACCGTGCCTCTGCTCACGCCGTCGATCTTCTTCCTCACGATCATGACGACGATCGGTGGGTTCCAGTTGTTCGACGCCCTCTACGCCATGATGGGCGCCCTCAATCCAGCTGAGCCGAGCACGCGGTCGCTCGTGTCACTGTTCTATCGACAGGCCTTCGTCGACAGCAACCAAGGAGCAGGAGCCGCCATCGCGGTCGTTATCCTCGTCTTCGTCGCGATCGTCACGCTCGTCCAGTTCATCGGGCAGCGGAGGTGGGTGAACTATGTCTGAGGTCGAGACCGCCGAGGCGGTGGCGCGCATGTCGGCGCGCAGGTCGCACGTCTCCCAGCGACGGTACCTGGGCGTCCACATCCTGCTCGTTCTCGGCGGACTGTGCATGGTGTTCCCCTTCGTCTACCAGATCCTCATGTCGTTGTCGACGAATCTGGAGATCCAGTCGGTGCCGCCCACCTTCATCCCGTCGAGCCTGCACTGGAGCAACTACTCGGACGTTCTCACCAAGCTCCCGTTCCTCCACCAGTTCTGGGTGTCGGTCGAGATCACCGTGCTGCGCACGGTCGTCCAGCTCGTCCTGTGCTCGATGGCTGGCTACGCGTTCGCGCGCATGCAGTTCCGGGGAAGGACGGTCCTCTTCGGTTTGCTCCTGGCGATTCTCATGGTCCCCGGACAGTCGTACCTCATCGGTCAGTACAAGGTCATCCAGGGCCTGGGACTCCTGGAGACACCGTGGGGGATCGTCCTGCCGGGATTCTTCTCCGCCTTCGGCGCCTTCCTCATGAGACAGGCCTTCATGAGCCTGCCGGTCGAGCTCGAGGAGGCGGCGCGCCTCGACGGGTGCAATCCCTGGCAGACCTTCTGGCGGGTCATGTTCCCGTTGGTCAATCCGAGCCTCTTCGCGGTGATGATCACGACGGTGCTGTGGTCGTGGAACGACCTCCTGTGGCCGCTCATCGTCACCACCCGCGAGGAGTCGATGCCGCTGAGCGTCGGAATCGCCACCCTGGCCGGGCAGCACGCCAGCGACTACGCCCTCATGATGGCGGCGTCGACGATGGCCATGGCCCCGATCTTCATCCTCTTCTTCACGATGCAGAAGCGGGTCATCGAGGGGCTGGCGACCTCGGGTCTCAAGGGCTGATCAGCCCAGTCCCTTGGCCTTGAGCCAGTCCTTGGCGACCGTCTGGGCCGAGGCCTTCTCGTCGCCCTGGTTGCGGGAGTTCATCGCGATGAGGTCGTCGGTGGTGAGCTTGGCCGAGACGGCGTCGAGGACCTGCCTGGCCTTGGCGTCGACGGCCGAGGTCATGAGCGGGACGACGTTCTGCGGGACGATGAGGTGCTTGGGATCCTTGAGGACGACCAGGCCGTTCTCCTTGATCGCCGGGGTCGTCGTGTACAGATCGACGAGATCGACCGAGCCCGAGGTGAGCGCCTTGATGGTCAGCGGACCGGAGGAGTCGCTGAGCGCGGTGAACGAGATCCGGCTGGCCGGGACGCCGTACACCGACGTCAGCCCCTTCGGCCCGTACGGGCGTTCCTTGAGTTCGGGATTGCCGCCCACGCGAAGGGTGCCGGACACCTTCGCCAGATCGGCCAGGGAGGTCACCGAGTGCTTCGCCGAGAACTGCGAGGTGACGCACCACGAGTCGGCGTCCTGGGCGGCTGACGGCTTGCCCACGGCGAGCTTGCGGCCCGCGGCGGCCTTGGTCAGGGCGGACATCACCGAGGACTCGTCCGAGGCACTGGCTCCCGGCTCGAGATACTGGAGCAGGTTGCCGCTGTACTCCGGCACCAGGTCGATCGACCCGTCCTGCAGGGCCTTGACGTAGACGTCGCGGGCTCCGATCTGCATCCGGCGTCGTACGGTGAGACCCTTGGCCTCCAGGGCGGCGGCGTAGATCTCGGCGATGATCTGTGACTCGGCGAAGTTGGCCGAGCCGACCGTCACCGCGCTGCCCCCGGCCGAGGGTGACGCCGAGCTCGACAGCGGGTCCTGGGAGGAGCAGGCGGCGAGGGGCGCGAGGATCGCAGCGGCCAGGAGGGATCGGCGGGACAGGTCGGTCGTGAGAGGTCGGGTCATCATCGGGGCCTTCCGGTGGGGTGGGTGTTCTCAGTCGAGGGCGAGGGCGGTGCGCACGCCACGTCCGGTGGCGACGCGTCCGGCCAGGGACAACAGGAGGTCGAGCAGCAACGCCAGGGCGATGACGATGATCGCCCCGGCGAGCATCTGGGGATAGTCGGAGACGGCGAGGCCGTCGAGGATGGGACGGCCCAGTCCGCCCATCCCCAGGTAGGAGCAGATCGTCGCCGTCGCGACCACCTGGAGCACGGCGGACCTCAGCCCGCCGAGAAGCAGCGGCGTGGCCAGCGGGATCTCCACCCGCGCCAACACCTGGCGGGGCGACATGCCGCACGCCCGGGCCCCGTCGACGACGTCCGGGTCGATCGCCTCGACCCCTGAGTACGATCCGGCCAGCAGGGGCGGGATCGCCAGCAGGACCAGGACGATCGTCGCCGGGACGACCGGCCTGGTGATTCCCCACGTCGTCGCGACGGCCAGGAGGGTGAGCAGGCCCAGTGAGGGCAGCGACCTCAGCGCCCCGGTGAGGGCGACCGCCGCCGTCCGGCCGCGTCCGGTGTGCCCGATGACGAGTCCGGCGGGGACCGCCAGGACGGCCGCGATGACCACCGCCAGGGCGGTGTACTCGAGGTGTTCGAGGAGCCGGGTCGCCAGGCCGTCGGCGCCGACCCAGTGCGAGCCGTTCGACAGCCATGTCAGGGTGAGGGCGAACTGGTTCATGCTGTCCTCCTCGTCCACGGCATGATGATCCTCCCGGCGGCCACGAGGGCGAGGTCGAGCACGACGGCGAGCAGCAGGGTCCCCCCGATCCCCACCCAGATCTCGGTGGGGAAGGATCTCTGGTAACCATCGGTGAAGAAGTACCCCAGCGAGGGCACCCCGATGAGTGCCCCGACCGACACCAGCGACATCGTCGAGGCCGACACCACCCGCAGACCGGCGAGCAGCGCCGGTCCGGCCAGGGGCAGGGCCACCTTCCAGAAGACCTGGCCGGGGGAGTGACCCACCGCGACGGCATCGGACCTCACGGTGCGACCGACCGAGTCGAAGGCGTCGACGGCGGTACGGACGAGCAGCGCCACGCCGTAGATCGACAGGGCGACGACGACGTTGAGGGGGTCGAGGATCCTCGTGCCGAGGATCAACGGCAGGACGACGAACAGTGGCAGGGACGGCAGGGCGTAGAGGATGCCCGAACTCGTCGTCAGCACCCTGCGGGCGATCCGATTGCGGTGCGACCACCAGCCCAGGGGCACGGCGGTGAGCAGGCTCACCGCGAGGGGAACCACCGCCAGGACGAGATGGCTCACGGTGAGCTGCCAGATCTGGGCCCAGTTCGTGGCGATCCAGCGGGTGTTCACGCCGACTCCGCGGCGTCGAGACGCCCGACGAGGTGTCCGTCGGCGTCGACGACGGTCGTCGTGCCGCCGTCGCGTCGCACCGCCAGGTGTCTGCGCGGACCACCGATGAAGCTGTCGACGAAGTCGTCGGCTGGGTGCAGGAGGATCTGGTCCGGCGTCCCCTCCTGGGCGACGTGCCCGCCCTCGGTCATGACGAGGACCCGGGCGCCGAGGAGGAAGGCCTCGTCGACGTCGTGGGTGACGAAGAGGATCGTCTTGGCCAGATCGGCCTGGATGGACAACAGCTCCTGCTGGAGCTCGGTGCGCACCACCGGGTCGACCGCTCCGAAGGGCTCGTCCATGAGGAGGATGAGGGGATCGGCGGCCAGGGCACGCGCCACGCCGACCCGCTGACGCTGCCCTCCCGACAGCTGGGAGGGGTACCTCGAGGCCAGCTGGGCATCGAGCCCGACCCGCTCCAGCAATCCGAGCGCGGCGGTCCGGGCCCGGCGTCGCCCGACCCCGGTGAGGACGGGAACGGTCGCCACGTTGTCGAGCACGGTCCGGTGCGGCAGCAGGCCCCCGGACTGCATGACGTACCCGATCCGGCGTCGCAGGGCCACCGGGTCGAGGTCGGCGACGTTCTCGTCGTCGATCCAGACCGCGCCGCTGGTCGGGTCGACCATCCGGTTGACCATCCGCAGCAGGGTCGTCTTGCCACAGCCCGAGGACCCCAGGAGGACGTGCAGCTCGTGGGAGGGTACGACGTGGCTGAACCCGTCGACGGCCACGGTCCCATCCGGGTAGCGCTTCGTCACCGAGTCGAAACGGATCATGTCACCCTCCTCTCGTTGTCAGTCCGACTGTGCCATTCACCGTAGGCCATGGGTACGACAGTTCCGTGGAGGTTCGTCTTCCCGCGCAATCCGTCGAGGGCTGTGTCGTCCGCGTCCGGCGGATGACACAGTGGTCCCATGACGACCTTCCGCACCGCCAACATCCGTGACGACATCCGTTCCGGTTCGGGTCAGGCCGGTTCGGGTGAGGGTCTGCGCGTCCTCGTCGACCGGCTGTGGCCGCGCGGGGTGAGCAAGGACGCCGCCCGGCTCGACGAGGTGGCCAAGGACCTGGCCCCGAGCACCGAGTTGCGGCGGGAGTTCCACCACGGCGCCCTCGATTTCGACGTCTTCGCCGAGCGTTACCGGACCGAGCTCGAGGAGTCACCCGTTCCGGCCGACGACGTCGCTCGATGGGCCGGTCAGGACGTCGTCACGCTGCTCTACGGCGCGGCCGACCGGGAGCACAACCACGCCGTCGTCCTCGCCGACCACCTCCAGCGCCTCGCCGACGAGTCCTGACGCAGCCGAGCCGGACCGGCCCTCCCGGTACTCTGGGCGCCATGGCTTCGGACCCCACCACCCCGCACGACGACGTCGCCACCGGGCATGTCATCGACGCCGAGGAGCGGCCCTGGTGGGACGACGAGGGCATGCCGTGGAAGCACAAGCCCGGTCGCGCCGACTACTGGTGCATGGGCTGGATCGCCTTCCTCGGCGTCTTCTCGCTGGCCATGCTGCCTCTCAAGGGGTGGCTGCTCGGGCTCGACGCCCCGGTCATGCTGGGGCTCACCGGGTCTCGCACCGGGGCGACCGCCACCGGGGCGCTCGTCTCGGTGGGGCAGGCTCACGGCTGGGTGTGGTGGCTGCTGCTCGGCTCGCTCATGTCGATCAAGCTCGACTGGGTGTACTGGTGGGCCGGAAAGCTCTGGGGCCGCGGGATGATCGAGGTCTGGGCCGGGGCGTCGGACCGGTCGGCGCGGACGTATGCTCGCGCAGAACGATGGGCCGACAAGCTCGGATGGTTGGGGATCCTCGTCGCGTACGTGCCCATCCCGCTGCCGATCATGCCGGTCGTCTTCGTCCTCACCGGCGCCTCCGGGATGAGGGCGCGCACCTTCGTCGCCCTGGACTTCCTGGCCGCGACCCTGTGGAACCTCGGCTTCCTCGCGCTGGGTTGGGCGATCGGGGCCCCGGCGGTGAGCGCCCTGCGAGGCTACGCGAAGGTCGCGAACTGGGTGGCCATCGCCCTGGTCGTCGTGGTCGTCGTCCTCGTCATGCGGCGTCAGAACGCGTCGGCCAAGGGCACCCCCCGGTGAGTAGGTGCGGGATTCGTCGTATATCATGACGATGTGAATCACGGTGATCGGGGCACTCGCAGGATGCTGAGAAAACGCAGTGTCGTCATTGTGAGTTCAATTGTGGTCGTCCTCGGGCTGGCGGTGGTTGGCCTGTCCTACCCCTCATGGAAGGGTCTGGTGCGTCACGAGTCGCAACCGCGGTCGCTCGCCGGGGCGACCTCGACGGTGAATGACTCGCCCACCGCGGTACCATCGGTCCCCGCCCCTCCGCGGGGCTGGGTCAAGGACGAGAACCGCAAGCCGGGCACGACCGAGTGGTACGTCCCGATGAAGAAGATCGCTCCGGTGATGAAGCTCGGGGGCTACACGACCTCGACCTCGGTGCTTCCCGGTCAGCCGGTGACATTGCGGATCAACAACGTCATCGGCCCGCGGCAGAGGGTGAGTGCTTTCCGGGTCGGGTGGTACGGAGGCAAGGGCGCCCGGCTCGTGGCGCGGTCGCCCTGGCAGCCCGCGACCAAGCAGCCTCGCCATGTGTTGCGCGACAAGACCCCTGATGGCCGGACCCTCAACATGGTGGACGCCTCCGGGTGGCATGACAGCCTCACCATGGACACGAGGGGCTGGCCCGAGGGTGCGTACATCCTCATGATCGAGGCCTCGGCCACCCAGCGCTACCCGATTCCTTTCATGATCCGATCTGCGAGCGTGGCTGGTCGGACGGTCATGGTGTCCTCGACGACGACATGGCAGTCCTACAACAGATTCGGTGGATATTCCGCATATTCTGGGGCGGGTTCGTGGAACTTCCCGACGCGCTCACGATGGGTGACCTATGATCGTCCGTACGACACCGGCGCCACGGATCGGTTCCTTGCGTGGTCGCGAGCTGCCGTTGTGCGTGCCGAGCAGACCGGACTGGACCTGGGTTACCTCACCGACGTCGACCTCGACCGAGGCGGAATCAAGGCGTACCCGGGGGCGACGACGATCGTCGAGCCGGATCATGATGAGTACTGGCCCACCGCCCGGAGGCAGTGGTGGACCCAGATGCGCGATCGTGGGACGAATTTCGTCGCCGTCACCGGCAACATCATGTGGTGGCACATCCGTTGGCAACCCAGCATGAGAACCTTCGAGATCTACAAGGACGTCCGCGAGGATCCTCACGCCACGTTGGGTACGGGCACCGGCAACTACACGACGAGTGACATGGAGTCGCTGCACGGCTCCCGGTACACGTGCAACAAGCTCGTCGACCCGCTGAGGATCGAGGAGCCCTCCTTCTGGGCCTTCGCCGGCACCGGCGTCGTCAAGGGCGAGCGGCTGCCCGGTCTCATCCGTCACGAACCTGACCGGGTGTACTACGTCCCCGGCCTCATGCCGGAGAATCTTGAGATCGCCGCTCACTCCCCGGTGACGTGTTACAGCGGCAAGATCAGGCACTCCGACTTCCACGACCTCACGTACTACACGGCCCCATCGGGGGCAGGGGTCCTCGAGTTCGCCACTGCCGGTATCGACTATGCCATGGACACCGTCAACCACGACCGGTTCCCCGAGATCACCGACCGTTCCCGAGGCTTTGCGACGAAGACGTTCCAGAACGCGCTCACCGAAGCGGCCCGCGGCCCACTCGGGCGTGTTCATCCGGCGACCTTCAATGTCACCAAGGTGCTCGAGGCCGACGGCGCGAAACTGTCCATGAAGGGCCAGATGCCGGCTCCGCTCAAGGATGGTTGGGCACCGACCCCCTCGGGCGCGGACGGCGACGTCACCGGTGACCGGTTCGCCGACGTCCTGGCCGTTCGTGCCTCGGCGATGATCCTTCATCCCGGCTCGAGCGCCGGGCTGGGTACGGCCCAGCCGACGAGCGTGGGCTGGGGAGACACGAACTGGGTGAGCCAGGTCGGTGACATCAACGGCGACAAGGCAGCAGACCTCGTGTCACGGACGAACTCGGGCAAGCTCCTGCTCGAGCTGGGTCTGGCCCAGGGGCAGTTCTCCCAGGTCGTCGAGATCGGCCACGGCTGGCAGGGCCGCCCGCTCGCGGTGCAGAGGGCGACCGCCGTCCATCCTGCCGTCCTGCTGTCCGTCGACGAGGCTGGTGCCCTCACCGCCCGGACGATCACGAAGACCGGGACAGGGGCTCCCACCCAGGTCGCCACGGGGTGGTCGGACGTCACCGATCTGCTGGTCTCCCCGGTTCCCTCGGACCCGACCACCCAGATGCTCATCGCGCGGCATCGTGACGGCAGCGCGACGGCCCATCCCCTGACGCGGGGATCCGGTGCAGCCCCTGTCCTCGGGTCGGCTCGCGCCTTCGACCTCAAGGTGGCAGCCGGCTCCAGCGTCACGGCGGCTGGTGCCATCGACGGCGTGCACCCGGTGGCCGTCGAGGTCGATGCCGATGGTCGTGCGAAGTCCTGGACCATCGCGGCCGACGGTTCGTGGACCGATCCGAAACCGCTGTCCGGGTCGTGGTCCAACCAGGTGCTCGTCAGGTGAGGGCCTCGCGGTAGCCCCGCTCCGCGGCGTCGTTGAAGGCGACGAGGAGGACCTCCTCGACGCTGGTCGACGCCCTCAGGCAGGACTGCACCGCCACCCGGGTGGCGATGTCCATCGGGCACCCGTAGACCCCGGCGGAGATTGTCGGGAAGGCCACCGACCGGGCCCCGAGGGTCGCGGCGACCGCCAGGCTGGATTGGTAGCAGGAGGCCAGAAGGGTCTCGTCGCGGGAGGATCCGCCCCAGATCGGGCCGACCGTGTGGATGATCCACCGACAGTCCATCCTCCCGGCCCCGGTGGCCACGGCCCTCCCGGTGGGCAAGCCGTCGGGCAGTGCGCTGCACCTCAGGGCCCGACACTGCCGGTCGAGGTCGGGGCCGGCCGCCTCATGGATGGCGCCGTCGACCCCGCCGCCCCCGAGGAGACCGGAATTGGCGGCATTGACCACCGCGTCGACCGCGACGGTCGTGATGTCCGACCGCACGACGTGGATCCGTGACCTGTCCATGGCACGATCCTGCCTCGCCGAGCGCTCGGCGACCGGGTGCACCGCCACGATTCACCGCGGAACTCCTGCCGGCGTGCTCTCAGGGCGGTCGCAATGCAGTTGCGCGGGGTTCCGTGGCGGGAGGGCCGGTGGCCGTGACGAATGTCATGGGCAGGTCGTGACGTCATCCCCTGTCGCCTCGGCGGGTCCCGTCGGGACACTGGATCCATGGAGAACGCAGCGATCCACGTCCAGGACCTCGTCAAGAGTTTCCGGCGACCCGGCGGCCAGGAGAGGCTCGTCGCCGTGGACCATCTGTCCCTGACCATCGACCGGGGCGAGGTCGTCGCCTTCCTGGGCCCCAACGGGGCGGGCAAGTCGACGACCATCGACATGATCCTCGGGTTGACGAGCCCCGACAGCGGGACCGTCGCCGTCCTCGGCTCAGATCCCCGTCAGGCCGCCCGATCGGGTCGGGTCGGGGCGGTGTACCAGACCGGTGGCCTGCTGCCCGACTTCACCGTGGCCGAGACGATGAAGGCCATCGCCGCCACCCACGGCAAGGCCTCCCGGGTGGCTCCGCTCATCGACCGTTGGGGCCTGGCCTCCTTCGCCGGCACCAAGGTGCGCAAGTGCTCGGGTGGCCAGCAGCAGCGCCTGCGGTTCGCCCTGGCCATGATCCCCGACCCGGAGATCCTCGTCCTCGACGAGCCGACGACCGGCCTGGACGTCGAGTCGCGACGCCGGTTCTGGCAGGTCATGGCCGAGGAGGCCGACGCCGGCCGGACGATCATGTTCGCCACCCACTACATCGAGGAGGCCGACTCCTTCGCCCGTCGGGTCGTCCTCATCTCCGGCGGACGGATCGTCGCCGACGGTCCCATCGACGAGGTCCGCGCCTCCGTCACCGGATCGACCGTCGAGGCCACCCTCGACGACCCGGCCGCCGAGGCGGCGTCACTGCGTGGACGACACGGCATCCTCGACGTCACCGTCCAGGGGCAGCGTCTCGTCGTTCGCACCGACCGGCCCGACGACCTCGCCCGGCACCTGCTCACCGCCACCGACGCCCGCGGCCTGCTCATCTCGACCACCACCCTCGAGGACGCCTTCGTCCACCTCACCTCGTCCGACGCCCCGGAGGCTGCAGCATGATCACCTACGCCCTTCTCGATTTCCGTCGCATGGTGCGCAACACGGGCACCATCGTCTTCGCGATCCTCATGCCGGTCGGCTTCTACCTCATCTTCGGGGCCGCCCAGTCGTTCGACGACGCCGACCTCGACCACGGCAACGTCAAGGCCGTCATCATGGCCTCCATGGCGGCCTACGGGGCCATCGTGTCGGCCAGCTCCCTGGGATCGCAGGCCGCCCTCGAACAGGAACGCGGATGGGGCCGGCAACTGGCCCTCACCCCCATGACCCCGCTGCGCTACGTCGTCGCCAAGGCCATGGCGGTCGAGTGCGTCGCCCTGGCCCCCGTCGTGCTCGTCTTCCTCGTGGGGGCCCTCACCGGCGCCCACATCGACGGCGTGAGATGGTTGTGGACCCTCCTGCTGTGCTGGGTGTGCGCCATGCCGTTCACCCTGCTCGGACTGACGATGGCGCTCCTCGTGCGCAGCGAGTCGGCGACCTCGATCAGCGCCTTCTGCATCGTCGCCCTGGCCTTCCTGGGCAACATGTTCGTGCCGCTCAGCGGGTTCATGCTCAAGCTGGCCCGGTTCACGCCGATGTACGGCCCCAACCAGCTGGCACGGGTCCCGATCATGGGCTCGTACATCACGTCGGGGAACTCGATGGTGGCCGAGCCGTTGTGGCGCCCCATCGTCGGTATCGTCGTCTGGACGATCGTCCTCGGCGCCCTGGCCGTCATGGCGGGTCGCCGGCGTCAGGAGCGGTGAGGAGGAGGCCATGGGGGTCATCGTCAGGTCCCTGCCCAGGGCCACGCTGGCCAGCCGGCGTCGCAGTGTCCTGGAGTCAGGGATCTGGCTCATCTTCCTCGCGGACGCCGCGATCGCGCTCGTCGCCTCGCGCCCGCCGATGTGGCGGGCGACGCTGGGATGGGTCGGGCTGGCCGTCTTCGCCGCCACCTACCTCGGCCTCTTCTGGTGGAATGCCAACGGCCTGTACCTGTGGTTCACGACGGGCAAGGTGAGGCTCGGCGCCCTCGTCGGCCTCGTGGCGATCCTCGCCCTGGGCGGGCTGCTCACGGTCGCGAGCCCGGCAGCCGGGATCGTCACCCTGGCCTATCCCGTCGCGTTCGCCATCTTCGAGTTGCCCCTGGCAGCCTTCGTCGTGGTCATCGTCATCGAGACCGCCGCGGTGGGCACGCTGCTCCTCGTCGACCCGCCTGCCGCCCCGTGGACGATCGGTGCCGCCATCTCGGTCGGCGTCGTCAGCGTTCTCGGGTTCCTTCACCGCAGCAGTACGAGGGCCCAGATCATTCGGGCGGCCGACCAGGACCTCGTCTCCCGGCTCGAGGAGCGCGAGCGGATCGCCTCGGACGTCCACGACCTGCTCGGCCAGACCCTCACCGTCATGGCCATGAAGGCCGAACTCGTCGAGCGCCTCGTCCGCTGCGACCCGGACGCCGCCGCGGAGGAGGCCCGTGCCCTGCACGGGTTGTCCCGTGAATCCCTGCGCCAGGTCCGCGAGCTCGTCGCCGGGATGCGACAGGTCTCCCTCGACTCCCAACTCACTGCTGCCCGCACGGCCCTGCAAGCAGGCAACGTCACCTGCCAGGTCATCGATGAGCGCACCGGGGCTGCATCGAGCTTCGACACCGTGCGTGGCTGGGTGCTGCGCGAGGCGGTGACGAACGTCGTGCGCCACGCGCAGGCGCACAGTTGCCGGATCGAGGTGACCGACGACACCTTGGCCGTGACCGACGACGGACGCGGTCGGGGGGACGCTGCGGAGGGCAACGGCCTGGCCGGCATGCGCCGACGGGTGGAGACGGCCGGGGGAGAGCTGTGGATCGGCCCGGGGGACCGCGGTCGCGGCACCCGGATCCTCGTGACAGGCTGAGTTCATGATCAGGCTCGTGCTCGCCGACGACCAGGCCCTCGTCCGGGGCGCCCTGGCCGCCCTGCTCGGCATGGAAGCCGACCTCGAGGTCGTCGGCACCTGTGGTCGGGGGGACGAGGTCGTCGACCTCGTGACGAGCACCCATGCCGACGTCTGCCTGCTCGACATCGAGATGCCCGGCGGCGACGGCATCACCGTCGCGACACAGCTGTCCCTCAGGGCCGAGTGGTGCCGGGTCCTCATCGTCACGACCTTCGGTCGGCCCGGTTACCTGCGGCGAGCCATGGACGCCGGCGTGGCCGGATTCCTCGTCAAGGACACCCCTGCCGGGGAACTGGCCCGCGCGGTGAGGACGGTGCACGCCGGCGGCCGGGTCATCGACCCGGCACTCGCTGCCGAGTCCCTCATCGAGGGGCACAACCCGTTGTCGGACCGGGAGCAGCAGATCCTGCGCCTGGCCGAGTCGGGGGCGTCCATGGCCCTCATCGCGTCCCGGTTGCACCTGTCGGTGGGCACGGTGCGCAATCACGTGTCCTCGGCGATCGGGAAGACCGGGGCCGCCAATCGCACCGAGGCGGCGGTCACCGCCCGCCATCGGGGATGGCTCTGAGGACGCTCAGCTGCCGTTCCCGGGCGGTGTCACGTCCCGCACGACGACGATCCCGTTGGTGAGCGGCAGGTCCCAGTCGAGGTCACGGTGACTGCGACCATCGAGGACGCCCAGGAGCACCCGCAGCGTGTCGCCGTGGGTGACGAGGACGACGTCCCCGCTGCCCTCGGCGGCCAGGTCGGCCAGCAGCGACCGGCAGCGGTCGGCGACGTCGGCCAGGGACTCCCCGCCACCCCACCGGACGTCGGCGACGTCCACCCCGTCGGGCACCGGGATGGGATCGAGGTCGGCGGCGACGCGACCCTCCATCTCGCCGAGACCCTGTTCGCGCAGCCGCGGGTCGAGGATCGGGCACACCCGTAGCGCCCGGGCGATGGGGCGGGCCGTCTGTCGGGCCCGACGCTGGTCGGAGACGATGACCGGTGTGCCGGGGGACACCAACTCGCGGACCTGCCGGGCGGCCCGCGCTGCCTGACGCCGTCCGAGCAGCGTCAACGGGACCCCCATCGTCTGCCCCTGGATGCGGCCGCGACGGTTCCACGTCGACTGTCCGTGCCTGACCATGACGATGCGGCTCACCTGCACGAGGCTAGCGGTCCCGGCCAGCCGGGTCGGCCCCGCGTCCCCTCGGTAGGGTGGCGCCATGTCGTTCACCCCTCGTCGTCGCGCCGCCGTGAGCCTGCTCGCCCGGGCAGCTGGCATCGCCCTGGGCGTCGCAGCCGACCGTCTCATCGCCGACCCTGCCGAGCACCACCCGGTCGCCCTCTTCGGGACGGCCGCTGGGCGGTTGGAGAAGGCCATGTACGCCGATGCGGCGTCTCGCGGCGCCGTCCTCACCGCCGCTTGCCTGACCCCACTCGCCGCCGGGGGAGCGATCGTCGACCGTCTCACCCGACACCGCCCGCTCGCGCGTGTCCTCACCACGGCCGCAGTCACCTGGGCCGTCATCGGGGCGGCATCCCTGACCAGGGAGGGGCGGGCCATGGCCGCCCACCTGGCCGACGACGACCTGGCCGCGGCACGGGAGCGCCTGCCCCACCTGTGCGGGCGAGACCCCGAGGCTCTCGACGCCTCCGAGATCGCCCGCGGGACCGTCGAGTCGATGGCCGAGAACACCTCGGACGCCGCCGTCGCGTCGGTGTTCTGGGGTGCGCTCGCCGGCCTCCCCGGCCTGCTCGTCCACCGCGGGGCCAACACCCTCGACGCCATGGTCGGCCACCACAACGACCGGTACGAGCGCTTCGGCACAGTGGCCGCCCGCCTCGACGACGTCCTCGACTGGGCACCGGCCCGGCTCACCGGGGCCCTGGCCTCCCTGTGCGCCCCGACCGTCGGTGGTCACCGCGCCGCGACCTGGCGAGCGGTCCTGGCCGAGCACGCCCACCACCCGAGCCCCAATGGAGGCTGGTGCGAGTCGGCCTGGGCGGCGGCCCTGCGCGTCCAGCTCGGCGGCCGCAACGTCTACTACGGTGACCGAGTCGAGTTCCGTCCGCTGCTCGGATCGGGTCCGAGACCCGACGCCGCGGCGGTGCGACGAGCTGCCGATCTCGTCGGCACCGTGACCTGTGCGGCGACCGGCGCGGCGGTTGTCGCCCTGGCCGGCGTCGCCCATGTGCTCTTCCACGGCGGTCCATGGCCCGCCCGACCGCTCGACGACAGGAGCTCGCGATGACCGGTCTGCTCGTCGCCGGGACCTCGTCGGACGCCGGCAAGTCGCTCGTCGTCACCGGACTGTGCCGGGCGGCCCGACGTCGCGGGATCGACGTCGTCCCGTTCAAGGCGCAGAACATGTCGAACAACTCCATGGTCTGTGCCGACGGGTCCGAGATCGGCCGGGCCCAGTACCTCCAGGCCACGGCGGCCGGTGTCGTGCCGAGCTCGGCGATGAACCCCGTCCTCCTCAAGCCCGGCACCGACCGGAGGTCCTTCATCGTCCTGCGCGGCCAGCCGGGTGGGGTGCTCGAGGCCGGCCAGTACACCACCGGACGGCGCCACCTCGCCCAAACAGCCTGGGCCGCCTACGACGAGCTCGCCGCCGCCCACGACCTCGTCCTGTGCGAGGGGGCCGGATCGCCGGCCGAGATCAACCTGCGCCGGGGTGACTACACGAACATGGGCCTGGCCAGGGCGAGGAACCTGCCGGTGGTGCTCGTCGGCGACATCGACCGCGGCGGGGTCCTGGCGTCCCTCTACGGCACCTGGGCCCTGCTCGAGGAGGCCGATCGCGCCCTGCTCGCGGGCTATCTCATCAACAAGTTCCGGGGTGACGACGCCATCCTCGCTCCCGGGCTCGAGGAGATCACCCGGCGTACCGACATGGACTGTCTCGGTGTCCTGCCGTGGGTGCCCGGGGTCTGGCTCGACGGGGAGGACGCCCTCGAGGTCGGTCGCTGGCGCCACGAGGGGGACGCCGTCGACCCGTCGGCGCTGCGGGTCGCGGTGGTGCGCTTCCCCCGGATCTCGAATGCCACCGACGTCGATGCCATGGCCGGCGAGCACGGGGTCGACGTCCAGGTGACGACGAGTCCGGACACCTGCGCGACGGCCGATGTCGTCGTCCTGCCCGGGTCGCGATCGACGGTGAGCGACCTCGACTGGCTACGACGCACCGGCCTGGCCGACGTCGTCACCCGTCGGGCCGCCCAGGGACGACCGGTTGTCGGCATCTGCGGTGGCTACCAGATGCTGTGCCGCACCATCACCGATCCCGCCGGTCAGGAGGCCGCCCCGGGCAGCGTCGTCAAGGGGCTCGGCCTGCTGCCGGTGGACGTCGACTTCGGAGTCGCCAAGACCCTCGCCCTCTCGCAGGGGTCCTGGCGGGGGATCGAGGTCGGCGGGTACGAGATCCACCACGGCGTGTGCCGCCCGATGGAGCCGGCCGAGCAGTTCCTCGACGGCGTCCACGTCGGGTCGGTGTGGGGGACGATGTGGCACGGCGCCTTCGAGCACGACGAGTTCCGGCGGGCCTGGCTCGAGCAGGCCGCGCACGACGTGGGCTCGCCGTGGCGTCCGGACCGGTCGAGGATCGGCTACGCGGCACGACGGGAGGCCATGATCGACACCTTGGCCGACGCTCTCGAGGAGCACGTCGACGTCGAGCGCATCCTCGCGATGGCGCGCTGATGTCTGCATTTGACTGACCGGTCAGTCAGTTTCATGATGGAGGCATGACCTCCACGGAGCCCCTCGTCCACGCGCGCGCCTTGACCCTGTCGGGACGCCGCGGCGCCGTCTTCGGCCCGGTCGACCTCGAGCTGGCCCCGGGTTCCTGTGCCGCCCTGCTCGGCCCCGAGGGGTCGGGCCGCACGGCGCTCCTGCTCACCCTGGCCGCGCCAGGCACGTGTGGCAGCTCGACCCCCTCGACCGCCAGCGACTGCGCCTCTGCTTCACCCTCCTCAGCGATCCCGAGCTGCCGTGCGTCGACGACGTCACCGCCCTGCACGGCCCCGACGACCAGCGCCGGCTGTGGGACTGCCTCGAGCGGGTCCGCGCCGGCGGGACGACCGTCGTCGCCGCCACGACCAATCCCGACACCATCCCGGGGGACGTCCTCACCGTGCCCATGACCACCCACCCGGAGAACTGACATGACGCTCCACCTGCCGCATGCCCTCAACGAGGTGCGCAAGTTCCGCTTCTTCCCGGCGGCCATCGTCATGGCCGTCCTCATCCCGCTCATCTACTCGGGCATCTATCTCGCTGCCTTCTGGAACCCCACCGGCCACCTCGACCGCGTGCCGGTGGCCCTCGTCGTCGAGGACACACCGGCCCGCCGGGACCGACGGGACGACGCTCGACGCCGGTCGCACGGTCGCCGACACCATGACGTCGACCGACACCTTCGACTGGCACGAGGTCTCCGCGCAGACCGCCCGCGACGGGGTCGACGACGACACCTACGCCGCCGAGGTGCTCATCCCCGAGGGCTTCTCGGCACCCCTGGCCGGTTCCGGCTCCGACCTGAGGGCAGCCCGGATCCGCGTCGTCTACAACGACGCCAACGGCTACACGACGCGCACCGTCGTCTCCACCGTCGTCACCCGCATTCATGACGCCGTCTCCCAGTCCCTCGGCAGCCAGCTCGCCGACAAGCTGTTCCTGGGCTACACGTCCATCCATGACCAACTGTCCGGTGCGTCGACCGGGGCACGGACCCTGGCCGACGGGGCCGGCAGCCTCGACTCCGGCGTCCTCAAGCTGTCGACGGCCTCCGCCCAGCTCGCCTCCGGGACAGCCACCCTGGCCGGTGGCGTCCACGAGGCGGCAACCGGGTCGACGGCACTGGCCGACGGGGCCAGCACCCTCTCCGGCAAGCTGGAACAGGCCCGATCCGGGGCACGGCAGGTGTCCGCCGGAGCCACGAGACTCTCCCAGGGGCTCCCGGCGGCGGTGAGCGGCGCGACGACCTTGGCCCAAGGGGCGAGCGCGCTGGCCGACGGCGCGACGACGGCCGCGTCCTCCTCGTCCACCCTCGCGGACTCCCAGCAGACCGCCGCCACCTCGGCGTCGACCCTGGCGAGCACGCTCTCCCAGGCCTCCACCGGAGCCACCCAGCTCGCCGCCGCCCTCGCGGCGGGCCCCTCGAGCCAGCAGCAGGCAGCCATCGCCCAGTTCACCGCCACCCTCAGCGCGCCCCAACAACAGGCCTTCGCGACCCTCCTCGGCTCCCTCCAGGCCAACCAGCGGACCGCGGCGACCGCCGCCGGGCTCACCCGGGCCTCGACGGGGGCATCCACCCTGGCCGCAGGCCAGCAGCGGATCGCCACGGGGCAGACGCAGCTCACCGCCGGTCTGTCGACGCTGGCCTCCAAGGAGAAGACGTGGTCGACCGGGGCCGCAACCCTCCACAGCTCGCTGGTGACCGCCGCCGGCGGAGCGTCCTCCCTGGCCACAGGCGCCTCCAGCCTGTCGAGCGGGGTCGACCGGCTCGCCACTGGTGCGTCCACCCTGGCCCAGAGCAGCCGGACCCTCTCCGACGGCCTGGGGCGCCTGGACACCGGATCGGCAACCCTGGCCTCCGGATCGAGCCAGCTCGCCACCGGCGCAGCGAGCGCCAGATCCGGGTCGAGCAAGGTGGCCTCGGGGGCGTCGTCCATGTCCTCGGGGAACGCCAAGGCGGCCACCGCCGTACCCAGCTACTCCAGCGCCCGGGCCTCGGCCAACGCCAAGGTCGTCGCCCAGCCGGTCGAGGAGTCCCAGTCGTGGCTGCACCGGGCCTCCGGCAACGGCGAGGGGTTCGCGCCCTACTTCGCCGGGGTGAGCCTCTACGTCGGCGGCATCATCCTGTGGATCCTCCTGCGGCCCCTCAATCGACGCAACCTCCTCACCCCGGTGTCCGCCCGGCGGATCGTCGTGCGCGAGTACGTGCCCGCCTGCGCTCTCGGGGTGATGGGGTCGATCGCCCTGGTGTCGATGCTCGTGTGGGGCATGGGTCTGCACCCTGGGCACCTCGTCGCCATGTTCGGCGTGGCCGCCCTGGCCAGCCTGTGCTTCCTGGCTCTCCAGCAGATGCTCGTCATCTGGTTCCGGACGCCCGGACGGCTGCTGGCGATCATCCTCCTCATCGTCCAGCTCGCCTCGGCCAACGGCACCTATCCGGTCGCCACCTCGCCGGCCTTCTACCGAGCGGTGAGTCCGTGGCTGCCGATGACCCACGTCGTCACCGGGCTGCGCCAGGCCATCACCGGAGACCTGGGGGTGCCGTTCTGGACCGCCGTGCTCTTCCTCGCCCTGGGCTGTCTGGCATGCCTGGTGGTCTCGATGATCGGCGCCGCCCGGTCGCGCACCTGGACCCTGTCCTCGCTCCATCCGGCGCTCAAGGTCGCCGTGTGAGTAGGGTCGGGGCCATGGTCGAGTCACAGGCGTCCGGGAAGACGACGCGACAAGGTCGGCGGGACCGCACCCGTTCCGAGATCATGTCCGCGGCGATCCCGCTCTTCGCCGATCAGGGATACGGGTTGACGAGCATGGACCAGGTGGCCCAGGCCGCGGGGGTGAGCAAGGGGCTCATCTTCCACACCTTCGGATCGAAGGCCGGGCTGTTCGAGGCGATCTTCCAGACCTTCGCCGACCGAGCCCTGTCCTGCATCCTCGAGGCTCGTGAGGGCAAGGTGGGCTTCGCCGCCCTCGACGCCATCACCGGCAGCCTGCTCCACCTGGTGTGCGAGCACCCCACGCAGGCGACGATCATCCTCACCGAGATGTGGCGGGCCGACCGCCCCTGGCAGGAGGTCACCGAGCGCTTCCGGCGGTCGGTGACGGACCCGGTGGCCCAGGTCGTCGGCGAGGTGTACCAGGACCGACGCAAGGCCGGGCTGGTCGACGTCGACCGTAGTCAAGAAGACTTCGAGACGGTGGCGCAGGCCTACTTCGGGGCAGCGGTCGTCGCCGGGCTCGACCACGTGCTGCGCAATCCGCAGGGGTCGGTCGATGACCTCCACGCGACGGTCCGGGTGGCCATGACCTCGCTGGTGAGGACGCCCTGACGTGCCCCTGACGCCCTGCCGCTATGCTCGTCCTGCGATCGGGCAGGGAGGAATCCGGTGTCACTCCGGAGCGGTCCCGCCACTGTGAGCCGTCCCCGGGGCGGTGCAGCCAGACACTCCGCCGATCGAGTGACGTCATCGGGCGCGGACACCTGAGGAGGGCGACATGACAGTCGGTGCAGCACGGACCCTGGTCGGGGTGGGGGTGGGTCCCGGTGACCCCGAACTCGTCACCCTCAAGGCGCGACGCCTTCTCGAGGAGGCCGACGTCGTCCTCGTGCCGGCCACCGAGAAGTCGGGTGAGGGACCGGGCCGGGCCGAGGCCATCGTCCTGGCGGCCTGCCCGCGGATGCGAGGGGAGCTGCGTCGGATCCCGTTCTCGATGGAGCAACGACGTGGCATCGGTGCCAAGCGGATCGAGTCCTGGCAGGTGTCGGCCGACGCCGCCGTCGCCGCCTTCGAGGCCGGGGCGCGGACCGTCGCCCTGGCCACCGTCGGCGACCCCGCCGTCTTCTCGACCTTCACCTATCTGCGCGCCAGCGTCGAGGAGCGCATGCCCGACGTCGTCGTGAGCCTCGTCCCGGGGATCACCGCCATGCAGGCCCTGGCCGCAGCCTCCGGGACGCCCCTGGTCGAGGGCCGCGAGATCCTCGCCCTCGTCCCGGCGACCGTCGGCGTCGACAAGCTCGGCGAGGTCCTCGACGTCGTCGACTCGGTGGCTGTCTACAAGGGAGGACGCACCCTGCCGCAGGTCCTCGACGAGATGAGGGCGCGTGGGCGTGACGCCGTCCTCGGCACCGACGTCTCCCTGCCCACCGAGCACCTGCTCGGCCTGGCCCAGGTGGACGCCGGGGCGACCGCACCGTACTTCTCGACCGTTCTGTCGGTCCCCGAACGCACCGTCACGGGAGGAAAACTGTGAGCACACCGACCAGCGGGAAGGTCGTCTTCGTCGGGGCCGGGCCGGGCGCCGCCGATCTGGTGAGTGTGCGTGGCGCCAAGGTCATCGCCGCCGCCGACATCATCATCTGGGCATCCAGCCTCGTCCACCCCGACATGGTCGCCGACCACAAGCCCGGGGCCGAACTCATCGACTCGGCGTCGATCCCGCTCGAGGATCTCGAACCGGTGTACACCCGCGCCCGGGACGAGGGCCTGCTGGTGGCTCGGGTGCACACTGGCGACCCCTCCATCTACGGCGCCACCGCCGAACAGCGAGACCTGTGCCGTCGGGTCGGCATCGACTTCGAGACCATCCCGGGCATCTCGGCCTTCTCGGCCGCCGCCGCGCGCATGGACGTCGAGATCACCGTGCCCGAGGTGTCCCAGTCGCTCGTCCTCACCCGGTTGGAGGGGGGCCGGACCCCCATGCCCGACGGGGAGACCGTCGAATCCTTCGCCCGGCACGGTGCCACCATGGCCATCTACCTGTCGGCCGCGCGCAACCGTGCCCTCCAGGAGGCCCTCCTGTCCGGCGGCTACCCCCCGGACACGCCGTGCATCATCGGCTTCTCGGTCTCCTGGCCCGAGGAACTCATGATCCGCTGCGACCTGGCCCACCTGTCCGAGACGATGCGCGAGCACAAGCTGTGGAAGCACACCGTCGTCCTCGTCGGCCCGGCCCTGGCCGAGGGGCCACTGGCCACCCGCAGCCACCTCTACCATCCCGGGTTCCGCCACGAGTACCGCGGAGCCGACCCGGCCGCCCACGCCGACCTGAAGGCCCACGGCACCCGTGGCGTGCTCGAGGAGGAGAAGCACTCATGATCCGCGTCCACGGCTACCTCGGCACCATCACCGAGGCCATGAGATCCGACGTCGACGCCGCCGACCTCGTCGTCGGAGGACGCCGCCACCTCGACGCCCTCGGGGTCGGCGAGGCGCGTCGTCAGGTCCTCGGCGGGATCGGCCCGGCGGTCGACCGCATCCGGGCCCTGGGTGAGGACGCCCGGGTCGTCGTCGTCGCCTCGGGCGACCCGCTCTTCTTCGGCGTCGTCCGACGCCTGCGCGCCGAGGGACTGCGCCTCGAGGTCGTCACCGCGCCGACCTCGTTGCAGGCGGCCTTCGCCGCCGTCGCCCTGCCCTGGGACGACGCCCAGCTCGTCAGTGCCCATGCCGGCGGCCTCGGGACCGCCATCCGGATGGCCAGGGTGCACCCCAAGGTCGGCATCCTCACCGCCCCGGGACGGGGTCTGCCCGAACTCGTCGCCGGACTGGGCGGCCTGGACCGCACCTTCGTCCTGGCCGAACATCTGGGGGAGGAGGGACAGCGCGTCCGGGTGCTCGACGCGGCCGCCGCGCGAGCCGTCGACCCGCACGACATCGCCAGCCCCAACGTCGTCCTCGTCCTGGCCCATCACCCCGACTCCGCGGAGGCCCTCGGTGTCAGCCCGGTCCTCGCCGGGGACGCCGATCTGCCCGACCCCGACGACCCGGCCCCCGGCCAGGACCGCAACCCCGACGGGTCCGACCGCCAGCCCATCGTCGGGCAGGTCGTCAACAGTGACCTGGCTCGGACCCACGCCCAGGCCATCGAGAACGCCCTGGGTCGGCCCACCCGTCTCTACGACGGACCCTCGCGGACCGGCCTGGCCAAGGCCTGGGGGGAGTGCGACCTCATCGTCTCGCACCTGGCGCTCGGAGCCACGACGCGGATCATCGCCCCATTGCTGGAGTCGAAGAAGACCGATCCCGGTGTCGTCGTCGTCGACGAGGCCGGACACTTCGCCATCCCGCTGGTCGGTGGGCACGTGGGCGGGGCCAATGACCTGGCCCGCACCATCAGCGCCGCCTTGGGGGGAACCGCCGTCGTCTCCACCGCCACCGACTCCCTCGGTGTGCCCGCCCTCGACCAGCTCGGCTGGGCCTATGAGGGGGACGTCGCCACGGTCACCGGGGCCATCCTCGCCGGGCGTCCGGTGCGGGTCGTCCGGGAACAGCCCTGGCCCCTGCCGCCGCTGCCGCGCAATGTCGGCGAGGACGCCGCCGATCCCGTCGCCCGCATCCTCGTCACCGACCGTGAGGTCTTCGTCGAGGACCTGCCGACCGTCGTCCTGCACCCGCGCTCCCTCGTCGTGGGAATGGGCTGCAACAGCGGCACCGACGTCGACCACCTGCGCCAGCTGCTCGACGACACCCTCCGCGAGGCCGGCCTGGCCCGCGGATCGGTGAGCATCCTGGCCAGCCACGAGGTCAAGGCCGGGGAACTCGGGCTCATCAAGCTCGCCCACGAGCTCGGCGTCGAGTACCTCACCCAGCCCGCCGAGGTGCTCGCCGCCCAGGACGCCCCGACCCCCTCGCAGGTCGTCGCCCGCGAGGTCGGCACGCCGAGCGTCGCCGAGGCCTCCGTCCTGGCCCACGGGGCGACGCTCCTGGTGCCCAAGCACAAGACGACCGAGGCGACCATCGCCGTGGGCCGCATCCCCGCGCGCGGCCACCTGTCGGTCGTGGGCCTGGGGCCGGGCTCCCGGGACCTGCTCACCCCGCGCGCCGTACGCGCCATCCAGGACGCCACCTTCGTCGCCGGGTACGCCCCCTACGTCCGGCAGATCCGCGACCTCGTGCGGCCCGGGGCGACGATCCTCGCCACGAAGATGGGCACCGAGGAGGAGCGCACCGCCGCCGCCATCGACGCCGCCCGCTCCGGGGCCAACGTCGCCTTCGTCTGCGGGGGAGACCCGGCCATCTACGCCATGGCCTCTCCCACCCTCGAGATGGGCACCGACGGCATCGACGTCGAGATCATCCCCGGGGTCACCGCCGAACTGGCCGTCTCGGCCATCCTCGGCGCCCCGCTCGGCCATGACCACGCGACGATCAGCCTGTCGGACCTCCACACCGACTGGGAGGTCATCCTCAAGCGGGTCCGGGCCGCCGCCGAGGGCGACCTCGTGACGACCTTCTACAACCCGCG
Organism: Acidipropionibacterium timonense; assembly: GCF_900605005.1. Lineage (GTDB taxonomy): Bacteria > Actinomycetota > Actinomycetes > Propionibacteriales > Propionibacteriaceae > Cutibacterium > Cutibacterium timonense. The sequence continues at coordinate 315,042 of NZ_LR027558.1, forward strand.
GTCACGCACCCGCACCCACCAGTTGCCCGATGCCCTGGCGATCATGGCCGACCATCGCCCGCCGACCACCCCGGTGGCCCTCGTCTCGCACGCCGAGCGACGCCAGCAGGAGGTCATCATGTCGACCCTCGCCGACTTCGACCCGTCCTGGGTCGGCATGACGACCCTCGTCGTCGTCGGCTCGTCGACCTCGAAGTACGTCACCTCAGGGGACGGGCGTCGTCTCCTCGTCACCCCCCGCGACTACCACTGGATGAAGGAGTCCCATGACTGACGATCTCACGGCAGGAATCCCCCTCGTCATCGCCGCCCACGGCACCCGGAGCGCCGAGGGCATCGCCCAGTGCCGGGCTCTGGTCGACCGGGTCCGGCGGATGCTCCCGGGCACCCCGGTCGAACTCGGTTTCGTCGAGCTGGCCGAACCCGGGATCGACGAGGCCGTCGAACGGGCCATCGCCGGCCAGAGTTCGCCCGTCGACGACGACAGCCCGCGGGCCGTCGTCGTCCCGCTCATGCTGCACACCGGTGGGCACGTGCGCCAGGGCATTCCCGAGGCCATCGACGCGGGACGCCACGAGGAGCGGGTCGTGTACTCGCGGCCGCTGTCCCCGGACCCGCGACTGCGGCGCGTCCTCGTCGACCGGGTCACCGAGCTGCTCGGCTCCGACTGGCGCGCCCGCGACACCGACGCCGTCCTCGTCGGACGCGGGGCCGACGTCGCCGAGGCCAACGCCGCCCACTACACCCTCACCCGGATGTTCTGGGAGGAGTCCGGGCTGGCCCGGGTCGAGCCGGCGTTCATCCAGGTGACCCGCCCCTCCGTGCCCGAGGCGCTGTCCGCCCTGGCCGCCCGCGGCCAGGACCACATCCTCGTCCTCGGCAACTTCCTGTTCACCGGCAAACTCGACGAGTGGCTCCACGAGCAGGTCGACGCCTGGGCGGCCGCCCACCCGGGGATCGAGGTGCGCGTCGCCCCGGTCATCGGGGACTGCGAGGAGCTCGCCCGGGTCGTCGTCGACCGCTACCGGGAGCCGCTCGACGAGGCCGGACTGGGGGAGGGCGCCCCGGTGTACATGTCGGCCCTGCGCCTGCAGGACCGTCCGGTGCTCGTCGTGGGTGCCGGACGGGTCGCCGAACGGCGCATCGTGAGGTTGCTCGAGGCTGGGGCCCAGGTGCACGTCGTCGCCCCCAATGCCGGGATCCGGGTCTCCCGGATGGCCGCACAGGGTCAGGTGCGCTACGACAAGCGGCCCTTCGCACCGGACGATCTCGACGGCGTCTGGTTCGTCCAGGCCCTCACCAACGACCCGCAGGTCAACGCGGAGGTGGGGCGCCTGTGCCAGGAGCGCCGCATCTTCTGCGTGCGGGGCGACGCCGGACGTCTCGGCTCGGCCTTCACCCCGGCCACCGGGCAGGCCGGCGGCATGACGGTGAGCGTCGTCGGTGATCGCACCCCGCGCCGGTCGGCGAAGCTGCGCGACGAACTCATCAAGGCCCTCCAGGACTGAGCCGACCGGCCCGGGGCCTCTAGGATCGACGGGTGATCGCCCACGACCTGCACTCCCTCGGTTTCGACGCCGACACCCTCGACACCCTCGTCGACTCCGCCGTGCGCGCCGGGGTGACGGGGGTCGAGGAGGTCGGTGGGTTCGACCTCCTGGCCGCCTACACCGACCCCTCCGGCGCGCGGCTGGCACTGCTCGGGCGCGAGGGCCGGATCGAGACGATGGCCTCGCTCGTCGCCCCGACGACCCACCGTGCCCACGTGCTCCGGCTCACCCCGACGGTGGCGCGGGTCGATCTCGTCGACGCCGACGGGCAGGCCCTGGCGCGGTTCCTGGCCGACGTCGACGACCCCGTGGAGTACCCGCTCACCGAGCCGCCGGCGACCGTCGAGCACCTGCGTGTCGGGGCGGTGGCCAATGGGTACATCCGCGTGTACGACTCCGAGGAGGCCTACGGGGCCTCGGAGGAGGGGGCGATCGGCACCTCGGGCCAGGTGCAGTTCGCCGCCGGACACCTCATCAGCCCCTGGCTCATGGAACTCAACGCCGGTCGGGCCCGACCCGAGGAGGTGAGCCCGGCCGCCGAGATGACGATGGTCGTCCAGCGGGTCGACCGGCGCACCAATGAGCTCACCGGGGTGGACTGGTGGCGGGTCATGGGCTCGGTCGGGGTCGACCTCACCCTGTCCCTGCCCTGTGATCTGCCCCACGAACCCCGTCCGGGGTCGGTCCTGTCGGGCCGGGTGGTGCCGGTCGTGTCGTCGGGGGTGTGGGAACAGGGACGGTTCTGGGGTTGATCCTCAGCGGTGCTCGTTGGTGAGTTCGTCGGTCGAGGCGATGGCGTTGACGGCGGCCACCGTCACCGCCGAGCCACCCCGGCGTCCCAGCAGGGTGATGTACTCCAGGCCCAAGGGGGAGTCGACGAGGGCCTGCTTGGACTCGGCCGCCCCGACGAAGCCGACCGGGATGCCGACGACGGCCGCCGGACGGGCCCCGGTGCGCTCACACACCTCGAGCATCCGGAACAGGGCGGTCGGGGCGTTGCCGATGGCGACGACGGCCCCGTCGAGACGGTCCTCGGAGGCCCACAGGTCGACGGCCGCGCAGGTCTTCGTCGTCCCGTGTTCGGCGGCCAGGGCGGCCAACCGCGGCTCCTTGATGTGGCAGACGACGTCGACGCCCTTCGGCAGACGCGACCGGATGATGCCGGTGGCCGTCATCGACGAGTCGCAGAGGATCTGCGCCCCTCCGGCGAGAGCAGCCCTGGCCGAGGCGACGACCCCCGGGGTGAAGGCGATGGAGTCGGCGATGGCCGGATCGGCCGCCGCGTGCACCATGCGGACGACGACCCGCTCGACGTCGGCCGGGAAGCGCTCGAGGTTCGACTCGGCCCGGATGATCCGGAACGACTCGCGGTAGATGTCGGACCCGTTGTTGACGTAGTCGTTGACCATCCGTCGACCTCCTGTTCGCCTGGGACGGTTCGAGCCTACCGACCCCCACCCCGGTGCCACCGACCGCACCGGGTGTGACAGACTGTCGCCTGACAACTCAACACATCTCGATCCGACGGTCGGAAGCCGGGAGACGCCGGCACGGTCGCGCCACTGTGAACGTCCCGCCATGCGCGGACGGAAGTCAGAATGGCCGTCGGGGACGAGCCTTTCCAGGACGGGACGCGAGATCCCGAGAAAGGAGAAGGATCCCCGTGCACATCGCGGAGGGAATTCTCTCACCCACACAGTGCGCCATCTGGTATGCCGCCAGCGCGCCCTTCGTCATCCACGGCGCCCGTGAGGTCGTCCGTCAGGTCCGCCATCATCCGGAGAACAAGCTGCTGCTCGCCACCGCGGGGGCCTTCACCTTCGTCCTGTCGGCCATCAAGCTGCCCAGCGTCTCGGGTTCCTCCTCGCACCCGACCGGCACCGGCGTCGGCGCCATCCTCTTCAAGCCGCCGGTCATGGCCTTCCTCGGCATGATCGTCCTCATCTTCCAGGCCCTGCCGCTGGCCCACGGCGGCATCTCGACCCTGGGAGCGAACACCTTCTCGATGGCCATCGCCGGGCCGTGGGCCGGCTACGCCTTCTACAAGCTCACGAAGAAACTCGGTGGTCCGGACGCCCTGGCGGTGTTCCTCTGCATGGTGTTCTCGGACTTCGTCACCTACTGCGTCACCAGCGTCCAGCTCGGCATCGCCTTCCCGGACGCCACCTCGGGCGTGTGGGGGGCTGCCGTGAAGTTCCTCGGCATCTTCGCCATCACGCAGATCCCGCTGGCCATCATGGAGGGCCTCGTCGGCATCGTCCTGTTCCGTTTCCTCGCCAAGGTCGCCGGCCCGCAGCTGCACCAGCTCGGCGTGCTGCGTGACGCCCCGGTCACCGAGCCCGTGAAGGAGGCCGCTCATGTCTGAGGCCGTGCACCATGACACCTCACTGACGAACTCCAAGAAGTGGGTGACGCCGCTCCTCCTGGTCCTCGTCGTCGTCATCTTCGTCATCTCGATGGTCTTCGGGTCGCGGCACACCGCCAGCGGCGAGGAAGGCTTCGGCGGGACGGACGACGCCGCCGCCGAGGCCGCCGAGAAGGCCGGCGCCAAGCCGTGGATCCAGCCGATCTTCGAGCCGAACTCCGGTGAGGTCGAGTCGGGCCTCTTCGCCCTCCAGGCTGCACTGGGGGCCGGCATCGCCGGCTTCGCCCTGGGCCGCATGTCGGGCAGGCACAAGGCTCGGGAGGAGGCCATGAAGGCGTCCGACCTCCCCTCGACGATGCCGCTCGTCGACCACTCATGACGATCACGTCCCTTGACGACGCCGCCTGGGACAGTCCCTGGCGGCGTCGTCCCGTGGGGGAGAAGGTCGCGCTGAGTCTCGGCCTCCTGCTCACCGCCCTGTGCACCCCCGAGGTGCGCATCGGGTCGCAACCTGTCGGGTTGTGGCCGGGGGCCCTGCTGGTGGCCCTCATCGCCCTCATCGCCCTGGTGGAGCCGGCGCGGATCCGGCCACGTGTGGTGTGGGAGGCCATGGTGGGCCCGCTCGTCTTCCTCCTCATCGGAGGGCTGTCCGTGCTCGTGAGCATCGGGACCACCCCGGCCGGCACGACGTGGTGGAGCTGGGGGTTCCTCAGCGTCGGGCCGCGCTCGGCCGCCCAGGCGGGATCCCTCGTCGAGCACGGCCTCGGCGGCACGCTGGCGCTCATGGTGCTGGCCCTGACGACGCCGATGGTCGACATCCTCACCTGGCTGAGAAAACTGCGCATTCCCGACCCGCTGCTCGAGATCGCCTCGCTCACCTACCGGCTCATCTTCGTGCTCCTCGACACGGTCGTCAGCGCCACCGAGGCCCAACGGTGCCGGCTCGGCGATGCCCCGGCCGGCGGGATGCGCCGTCGGATCGAGAACACCGCCGCCCTCATGGGATCGGTGGGAGTCCGGGCGTGGAACCGGGCCGAACGACTCAACGCCGGCCTGGTCAATCGGGGATTCGAGTCGGCCCTCCTCACCGTGCCGTTGACCCGGCGCGGCTCACGTCAGTTCCAGATCGTCGCCGCCGCGGCGGTCCTCATGGTGTGGGTGGCCTGCTGGGCGCTCACGGGAAGGGTGTGGCGATGACGACACTGCTCGCCACGAGATCACTGTGCGCGACCCATCCGGGTCGTCCCCTGGTGTTGTCCGAGGTCGACGTCGACCTGCGTCAGGGAGTGCGCGTCGCCATCCTGGGGGCCAACGGGTCGGGCAAGACGACCCTGCTGCGATGCCTGTCGGGGTCACTCGAGCCGGTCTCCGGGCAGGTCATGCGCGAGGAGACGGTGCTGCGGTACGGGCGTGCCGACCTTCGGGAGCACCGCCGCGACGTGCAGCTCGTCCTCCAGGATCCCGATGACCAGCTCTTCAGCGCCGACGTCTTCCAGGACGTCTCCTTCGGGCCGATGAACATGGGGCTGCCGGTCGACGAGGTGCGTGACCGGGTGGGCGAGGCGCTGGCCCTGCTGGGGGCCGGACATCTGGCCGAGCGGCCCACCCATCAGCTGTCCTACGGCGAACGCAAGCGGGTGGCCGTCGCCGGCGCCGTCGCCATGCGGCCCAGACTCCTGCTCCTCGACGAGCCGACCGCCGGCCTCGACCCGGTCGGGGTGAGCCAGATGCTGGCCGCCCTCGATCGGCTGCGGGAGGCCGGGACGACGGTGGCCATGGCGACCCATGACGTCGATCTGGCCCTGGCCTGGGCCCAGGAGGCGCTCATCGTCGTCGACCACACCGTCGTGCAGGGGCCGATCGACACGCTCCTGGCGGACGCCGACCTCGTCGAGCGGGCGCACCTGCACCTGCCTTGGCCGCTCGAGCTGGCCCGGCGTCTGGGACTGGCGGTCCGGCCGCGGACGATGGACGAGGTCGTCGAGGCCCTCGGGAAGGGTGTCAGCGAGTCCACGTCCACGCGGTGACGGTGCGGGCGGGCTGCCAGCCGCGCAGCCGCCCGATGTGATCGGCGGTCTCGACGCCGACCCTCATGAGGTCTCCGCCGAGGCGGCCGGACAACTCGATGAGCAGCGCCTCGGCCTCCATCGTCACCCCATGGATGACCAGACGCCCGCCCTGCCGTAGACGCGGCGTGCAGGCGTCCACGAGGGAGGCCGTGGCCCCGCCGCCGATGAAGATCGCGTCCGGGTCGGGCAGGCCCTCGGGCAGCCCGGCGGCCAGGTCGGCGTCGATGATGGTCACCTGACCGGGCAGGGTGAGGGACTCGGCGTTGAGACGCGCATTGTCGGCGCGGTCAGGGTTGCGTTCGACGCCGAAGGCCCGGCAGCTCGGGTCGGCCCGGCACCATTCGACGGCGATCGACCCGGCGCCGGCACCGAGGTCCCAGAGGACCTCTCCGGCTCGCGGTCGGAGGGCGGCCAGGGCGATGGCCCGCACCGGATGCTTGGTGATGAGTCCGTCATGGACGAAACGGTCCTCGGCCAGGCCTGGGGTGCGGCCGAGGAGGGTGGCGTCAGGATCGAAGGTCACGACGGCCAGCCTACGACGGGTCCGGGTGCACCCCGGGGGCGCCGATGTGCCAGAATCACGCTGATCGATCGGGAGGAATTCCGGTGTGAATCCGGAGCGGTCCCGCCACTGTGAGCCCTCGGGCAAGCCAGGTCGTCCGGGTCGGTCACCCATCGACAGCGGGCGCGGACCCGCGAGGAGGCCACCATGTCAGAGTCATCGGGGACGACACGGGAGCGCAGGCTGCGCCCGGTCGTCATCGTCAACACCGGTGAGGGCAAGGGCAAGACGACAGCGGCCATGGGCACCGCGCTGCGCGCATGGAACCAGGGCTGGCGGGTCGGCGTCTTCCAGTTCGTCAAGTCGGGCAAGTGGCACGTCGGGGAGCAGAACGCCCTGCAGGCCCTCGGACGACTGCACGACGAGTCCGGGATCGGAGGCCCGGTGACCTGGGAGGTCATGGGCACCGGATGGTCGTGGACGCGAGCCTTCGACGCCGGCGTCGACCCGGCGGAGGCCGCCCGGGAAGGGTGGCGTCACGTCCGCGGGCTGCTCGAGTCGCAGGCCCTCGACCTCTACGTCCTCGACGAGTTCACCTACCCGCTCACCTGGGGATGGCTCGACGTGGCCGAGGTGGTCGAGGTGCTGAGGTCGCGGCCCGGGGTGCAGCAGGTCATCATCACCGGACGGAACGCCCCCCGGGAGCTGGTGGACGCCGCCGACCTCGTCACCCACATGACGAAGGTCAAGCATCCCTTCGACGAGGGCCAGCGAGGGCAGGCGGGAATCGAGTGGTGATGAGACTTCCCAGGATCCTCCTGGCCGCACCGGCCTCCGGGGGCGGCAAGACGACGCTGGCGACCGGACTCATGGGGGCACTGCGGGCCGCCGGGCATCGGGTGGCCCCGTTCAAGGTGGGGCCCGACTACATCGACCCCGGGTACCACACGCTGGCCGCCGGCCGACCCGGGCGCAATCTCGACGCCGTCATGTGCGGGGCCGATCTCATGGCGCCCCTGTTGGCACACGGCTCGCTCGTGCCCGAGCCGGCGGACGTCGCCGTCATCGAGGGGGTCATGGGGCTCTTCGACGGGCGTCTGGGCGACGGGGAGGGGTCGAGCGCGCAGATTGCCGCGCTCACCGGGACACCGGTCGTGCTCGTCATCGACACGGCCCACGCGTCGCTCACCCATGCGGCGGTGGCGGCCGGCCTGGCCTCCTTCGACCCGCAGGTGCGGGTGGCGGGGGTCATCCTCAACCGGGTCGCCTCGCCGCGGCACGAGGCGGAGGTCCGGCGCGGGTTGGAGCGGGTGGGGCTGCCGGTGCTCGGGGCGGTGCCACGGGATGCGGCCATCGCGGTTCCGTCGCGTCACCTCGGGCTGGTACCGGCGGCCGAGAGGGAGCAGTCGGCCGGGCAGGTGACGCAGTTGGCCGGTCTGGTGGGCGAGCACGTCGACCTGTCCGCGGTGCTCGACGTCGCCCGGTCGGCACCCGACCTGGACGTCGACCCGTGGGATCCGGTGGCGGCGCTGGCCGGGGTCGGGTTCGTTCGGCGGAGCGGCACGCGGCCGCTGGTGGCCATGGCCGGTGGGCGCGCGTTCACCTTCCGGTACCCGGAGACGGCGGAGTTGCTCGAGGCAGCCGGGATCGACGTCGTCGACGTCGATCCGCTCGTCGATGCGCGTCTGCCCGAGGGGGTGGCCGGGCTGTACCTCGGCGGCGGGTTCCCCGAGATGCACGCGGCGGAGTTGTCGGACAACGAGTCGCTGCGCGCGGACATCCGAGACCGGGTGGCGGCCGGGCTGCCGGTCGTCGCCGAGTGCGCCGGGCTGCTGTACCTGTGCCGCGAGCTCGACGGTGTGCCGATGACGGGTGTCCTCCCGCTCGACGCGGCGATGGGTCCGCGACTGACGATGGGGTACCGGCAGGCGCAGGCGCCGGCCGACACGCCTGTCGTACGGTCCGGGGAGCGGGTCGTCGGGCACGAGTTCCATCGCACGACGGTGACCCCGGTCGACGATGCGGCGGCGCTGACGGTGAGGTCGGCGGCCTGGCGGTTCGACGGGGAGCCCGCACGGGAGGACGGGGCGGTCGCCGGGAACGTGCACGCCTCGTACCTGCACCTGCACTGGGCCGGGGCCCCGGCGGTGGCCGCAGGGTTCGCGCGGCTGGTCGAGCGGTTCGCGGAGGGTCGTCAGGGTCGCGACGAGCCCGATCTGCTGCACCACGGGGACCACGACGTCCAGCCGGGGCTCGTCGACCTCGCCGTCAACGTGCGGGTGCCGGCGACGCCGACCTGGCTCGTCAACGACATCGTCGCGGGACAGTCCTGGGCGTCCTACCCGGATGCCGGACCGGCCCGTCACGCCTTGGCCGCGATGCACGGTGTCGACGCGAGGCAGGTGTTGCCGACCGCTGGCGGAGCGGAGGCGTTCACCCTGGTGGCGCGGGCCCTCCGACCGCATCACGCGGTCATCGTCCATCCCCAGTTCACCGAGCCCGAGGTGGCGCTGCGAGCCGCCGGGCACGACGTCGACCGACTCGTGCTCGGACCGGATGACGGGTTCTCCCTCGACCCGCGGACGATACCTGCGGATGCCGACCTCGTCGTCGTCGGCAACCCGACGAACCCGACCGGGCGGCTCCATCCGCGCGCCCTGCTCGAGCAGCTGCGTCGGCCCGGGCGGGTCCTCGTCGTCGACGAGGCCTTCATGGACGCCACGGACGAGGCCGAGTCGCTCGTCGGGGGTCCCATGGACGACCTCCTCGTCCTGCGGTCGCTGACGAAGACCTACGGCCTGGCCGGGGTGCGCGCCGGCTACGTCGTCGGTGACCGTGCTCTCGTCGGGCGCCTGGAGGCCCAGCAGCCACCGTGGTCGGTGTCGACGCCGGCCGCCACCGCCATGGTCTCGATCACGGGGGACCTGGGGCGTGCCCACCGCCTCGATCTGGCTCGGGCGCTCCCGCGCCAGCGGGCCGACCTGGTGAGCCGGCTCGAGGCACTCGGTCTGGGGGTCGTCGAGTCGGGGGCCCCCTTCGTCCTCGTCGACACGTCCTCGTTCGGTCCGCGGTCGATACGCCCGGCCCTGGCACGACGCGGGTTCGCGGTGCGACGAGGGGAGACCTTCCCCGGGCTCGGACCGACCTGGATCCGCGTCGCCGTCCGGGACGCCCGCACCCACACGCTGTTCGCCGAGGCCCTCGGTGACCTCATCGCCCACCCCGATTCGATCCAGGAGACCCCATGACCTACGCCCCCGACCTCGTCCCCGGCACCGTCACCCTCGTCGGGGGTGGCCCCGGAGATCCCGGGCTGCTCACCGTCGCCGGGCTGGAGGCGGTTCGCCAGGCCGATGTCATCCTCTTCGACCGGCTCGCCCCCGTCGCGGTCCTCGACGAGAACCCGCACGCCGTCAAGGTCCCCGTCGGCAAGGTGCCGCGGGGTGAGTACGTGCCCCAGGAGCGGATCAACGAGTTGCTCGTCGAGCACGCCCGTGCCGGTGAGCGGGTGGTGCGTCTCAAGGGTGGTGACTCCTTCGTGTTCGGTCGGGGTGGGGAGGAGTGGCAGGCCTGCGCCGCGGCGGGGGTCCCGGTGCGGGTCATCCCCGGGGTGACGTCGTCGGTCGCCGGGCCGGAGCTCGCCGGGGTGCCGCTCACCCACCGGCATCTCGTCCAGGGATTCACCGTCGTCTCCGGGCACGTGGCGCCCGGCGACAGCCGCTCCGAACTCGACTGGACCCAGATCGCCCGGACGGGTACGACCCTCGTCATTCTCATGGGGGTTGCCCACATCCGGGGCATCTGCGACAAGCTGCGCGCCGGCGGCCTGGCCGAGTCGACCCCGGTCGCCGTCGTCTGCGACGCCTCCCTACCGACCCAGCGGGTGCTCACGTCGACCCTCGGTGGGGTCGCCGACGCCATGGATGAGGCCGGGGTGAAGCCGCCGGCGATCGTCGTCGTCGGCGATGTCGCCGGGCTGGACCTCGACCACACGACGGTCCACGATCCCTCCGATCACTGACGGTCTGCCAGCCAGGCGAGCGCGTCCTCGACGGTGCCGACGTCGTCGCCCCACGAGGGGGTGGGCGCGCGGGAGACCATGACGACGTCGATGCCGCGCTCGCGGGCGACGACGAGCTTGGGGTCGAGGTCGGCGCCACCGGAGTCCTTGGAGACGAGGACCCTCGCGCCAGCGAGCGCACGACGTTCGTGATCGAGGTCGAAGGGCCCCCGTTCGCACCGGACCGTCCACCCCTCGGGGAGGACCTCGTCAGGCGGATCGACACAGCGAAGGACGACCTCGCGGGGGCCGATGGGCAGGTAGTGCGCGGCCGGTTGCCGCCCCACGGTGAGGACGACCGGACCCGTGGTCGACGCGACGACCCGCGCAGCCTCGTCATGGTCGGCCACCCACGTCCAGGCCGAGGCCCCGGGGGCCGGACGCCAGCTCGGCTGGCACAGCCGCAGCAGGGGGACGCCGAGCGAGCCACACGCCGCCGCAGCGTGGTCGTGCATGGTCGAGGCGAAGGCATGGGTGGCGTCGACGAGGAGGCGGACCTGCTCGGTGACGAGGAAGCGCTCGAGACCTTCGACGCCGCCGAACCCACCGGTTCGTGTGGGCCCGGGCAGGGGACGCGGTGATCGCGTACGGCCCGCGATGGAGGTGAGGACGTCGACGCCGTCGTCGACGAGGCGCTCGACCAGCCGGCGGCCGAGGGTCGTACCGGCGAGCACGAGGACATCCATGCCCCCATCCAACTCCGCGGGTCGTCCGTGCTCAACGTCATGCCGCCTCCCGAGCGAACCAGTCCCGCCCCGGGTCGACCGAGCGGCCGTCCGGGTGGGTACACCGGGTCGTCCTTCCACCTTCGACGACGTAGCGGAATCCCAGCGGCGAAGTCCACTCGTACCGACCGGGCCTGGGCTGGGTCAGTCGCCACCCACCGAAGGTCTTCACCCGGTGTTCCAGGCGAGCCAGTGGGCCGAGGTTCGACGGCCTCGTCTGTCCTGGGCGCCCTGAGGCTCGCCACGGATCGGTGTGGTCGAGGTCGCAGCGGCGTGCCCGGTGGGCGGAGAAGGGGAACACCGAGACCGGTTCGCGCAGGGCGACGTGTCGGTGGATCGGTCGTGTTGGAAGGTAACCGTCGATGACGGGGTCGTCCGCCAGGTCGACGACCGGCAGCACGCGCACCGTGTTTCCGCCCAGGATCGCTGCGAGATCGTCGGTGAGCACGGCTCCCAGATCGGTGCCGGGTCCCTCGACCTGGGCGACCCCGATGGCCCCGGTGGCCGCCGACGTGAGCTCGGTCCGGCTGATGTGGACCACCATCGTGGCCCGGCCGGTCGGGGCCTTGGCTGGTGCGGCCCCGGACCGCGCGAGGATGCCCAGGGCATCGGCGGCCAGGGCCGCCGAGTCACCATCGCGAGTCGGATCGTCGTCGAGCAGCGCACTGCTGATCTGGTCGAGTCGGTGGGTCAGCGCGAGGGCATCGGGGGTGGGCAGGCGGCCCAGGAGCGTCGTCATGCCCGTCTCGTCGTGTCGCATGACGAGGAACCGCCGTCGTCTCGCCTCATGACGTCGCGCTGCGGCCCGCTGTGGGTCCACGGCGGCGATGAGACCGGTGAGACGACGTCGAACACGGGCCCAGGGCATGGCGCCCCAGCATGGGGCGAGCCGGTGGTCGACCCACAGTGCGGCACGCTCGTCGAGCCCGGCGTCGCGGCATGCGGCCGCCACCTGACGGGCCTGCCAGGCCTCGGCGCGATCGTCGGCCAGGGCTGCCCAGGCATGGGGATGCCGATGGGCAAGGCACACGACGTCCCGGACCAGGGTCCACGCCGAGGCGATCCCCGTGCCCAGGAGGGCTGCGAGTTCGGGGACGAGGAACTCGTCGACAGCGGGCACCCCGTCGGCCACCGGTGTGCCGCGCGTGGCACCGGGGATGCCCGGGTCCTGGGGCACCTGGTACTCCTCGACCAGCGACGCGATGAGCATGAGGCGACGGGCAGCTGCCCGACGCTCCTCGACGACCGTCTCGAGGATGGCGTCCGCCACCCGTCGGGGCGCCGGGACGCACGAGTCCGACCCGGGACCCGGGGGCGGTGGCTGAGCCGATGTGGACTGGCTCGGCTCGACTCGGATGTCCAGCGATTGGTGGTGCGGTGTGGTGCAGGTGTTCGACATGTGCCCTCCCTCTTGACACCGCTATTCAAACATATGTACGATCATCACACAACACATCGAACGAACGTCCCGGTGAACATGTCATGAACGAGTCATGACCCTGGGTGTGAGCGGGACGGATGGGAACGGAGAGGAGACGCCATGGAGAGAACAGCCCCAGTCGGGTACCGCCACACGACTGTCGTTACCCATGTGCAAGGATGTGGTCTGCTCGAGGTGGAACCCGGTGCGAACCCGGGACGGTCCCGCCACTGTGACGCCATGAGGCGAAGTCAGGTCATCACCCCGACAGCCGTCCCCCCACGGGACGGGACACCCGGACGGCTGCCATCGGTCGACCCGTTCACTGCGAGGACACAGCGAACGGCGATGGGGCACGTCCATGACGATGGAGGTCCCCGATGACCGTCAACCTGCCCGACGCCGTCGCCGTCGACGGCCTGTTGTCCACGACCGCTCGGCGCATCGTCCCGGCGGACGAGGCTGCCATGGAGGCGGCCCGTGAGCGCCAGCAGATCCTCACCAAGCCCGAGGGGTCACTGGGGATGCTCGAGGACCTGTCGGTGCGCCTGGCCGGCATGTGCGGTCGGGTCCCCGTCCCCGTTCCCACTCGGCCCGTCGTCGGGCTGTTCGCCGGCGACCACGGCGTCTGGGCCCAGGGTGTCTCCCCGGATCCCCAGGAGATCACCGCGCAACAGACGGTCAACATCGCCGCGGGTGGGGCTGCCGTGAGCGTCCTCACGCGCCAGATGGGCGGTCGGGTCATCGTCACCGACGTCGGCGTCGCCGGGGACGTGCCGACCGGGGTCGGAGTCGTCGATCGGAAGGTCCGACCCGGCACCGACGACATCTCCCTCGGACCGGCCATGACTCTCGAGGACGCCGTCGCCGCCCTCGAGGTCGGCATCGGCACCGCGCTGGAGGCCATCGATTCCGGCGCTGACATCCTCGTCACCGGCGAGATGGGCATCGCCAACACGACTCCTGCCGCCGTCCTCATCAGCGTCTTCACCGGTACCCCGGCCGCCGAGGTCACCGGGCGCGGTGCCGGGGCGGACGAACGACGTCACGCCCACAAGATCGCCGTCGTCGAGAAGGCCCTCGACGTCAACCATCCCAGCCCTGACGCCCCGGTCCAGACCCTGGCCCTCGTCGGTGGGCTGGAGCACGCCGCCATGGCCGGGCTCGTCCTGGGCGCCGCCTCCCGCCACGTCCCGGTCATCGTCGACGGCGTCATCGCCTGCTCGGCTGCCCTCGCCGCGGTCGCCATCGCCCCCGACGCCCGTGACTACATCATCGCCGGGCACGCCGGTGCCGAGCCCGGCATCAGGGCGGCGACGACGGCGCTGGGCCTGCCCGCCCTACTCGATCTGGGCATGCGTCTGGGGGAGGGGTCCGGGGCCATCCTCGCCCTGCCCATCGTCCAGGCGGCGGCCCACATCCTCGACGAGATGGCGACCTTCGAGGACGCGGCGGTCACCGACATCAAAGTCACCGGCGAGACCTCCATCCCGTCCCAGTCCTGACACCCCAGCCTTCGCAGGAGACATCCGTGACAGTCCACATCCCGACCCCGGTCGACACCCGTGGTCGCCACCTGCTCGTCCTCGGCGGTGCGAGGTCGGGGAAGTCGACCTTCGCCGAGTCGCGGATGGCCGGTCACGAGGTGGTGACCTACGTCGCCACGAGTGCGCGCAATCCCGACGACCCCGAGTGGACCGAACGCATTCGGCTTCACCGGGAACGCCGTCCGGAGAGCTGGCGCACGGTCGAGACCCTCGACATCGCCGGGGTCCTGGCCCAGGACGACCCGTCGCCGGTGCTCGTGGACTGCCTCGGGGTGTGGATGACGAGGGTGCTCGACGAGGTGGGCGCGTGGACCGGCCAGGACGGCTGGCGGGACCGCCTCGCCGGGCGGGTGCAGCCGCTGTGCGAGGGCGTCCGCCGCACGCGACGCGAGGTCGTCCTCGTGACGAACGAGGTCGGCATGGGGATCGTCCCGGCGACCGAGTCGGGCCGACTCTTCCGCGACGAGCTGGGGCGCCTCAACGCCGCCGTCGCGGCATCCTGCGACGAGGTGTGGATGTGCGTAGCCGGGATCCCCAAGAGGTGGGCCTGATGGCGGTGCGTGGTCCCCTCGGAGGGTTGGCGGCCGCGACGTCGCTCTTCACCGTCCTCCCCTCCCCGGTGCTCGACGACGTCGACCGACAGGTGGCCGCCCGGGCGATCCGGGCCTTCCCGTGGCTCGGTCTGCTCCTGGGTATCGTCGCGGGTGCGGTGGCGGCGGGTGTCCTGGCCCTGGGTGCCGGTCCATGGCTGGCCGGGGCGTTGGCCCTCGTGTGGCTGGCCGGGGCGACCGGAGGGTTCCACCTCGACGGGGTCGCGGACACGGCTGACGGACTGGGGTCGAGGCGCCCGCCGGAGCAGGCGCTGGAGATCATGAAGAAGTCCGACATCGGACCCATGGGCGTCATCGCGCTGTTGCTCGTCCTCGTCGTCGACGTCGCCGCGCTCACCTCGCTCACCGGGACGGCGGCCGAGCTCGGGTCGGGACACTGGTGGCGGGTCGGGCTGCTCGTGGCCCTGGGGCCCTCGATGGGTCGCGCCGCGATCCTCCTGGCGACGACGCCGTCGGTGCCGTGCGCCCGGCCCGGGGGCTTCGGGTCCCTCGTGGCCGGGGTGACGGGCCCGCGCGTCGCGACGATCGACCTGGCGCTGCTCGGCGTCGTGTGGGTCGTCCTCGGCTGGATCGCGGGTGGTTGGAGCTGGGCAGTCGTGACCCTGGCCGTCGCCGGCGTCACCCTGCTCGCGGCGCGGTGGTGGATCACGCATCTCGTCAAGCGACTGGGCGGCATGACCGGGGACTGCTTCGGGTCGGTCAACGAGCTCGCCCAGACCGTCATGTGGGTGCTGTTCGCCCTGGCCCTGCCGGTGGTGGGATGACGACATGGCACACCTCGACGATCTGGGAACCCCGATGGACCTCACAGCGAGTGTGGGGCGCATCGTCAGCCTCGTGCCCTCCATCACCGAGGCGGTGGCGCTCACCTGCCCCGAGCGGCTCGTCGGGTGCACTGACTACTGCATCCGGCCCGAGGGCCTCGACGAGGTCGTCGGGGCGCCCGTGCGCAGGGTGCGGGGGACGAAGAATCCCGACCGCGCCGCGATCATCGATCTGGCCCCGGACCTCGTCATCGCCAACATGGAGGAGAACCGCGCCAAGGACGTCGAGCAGCTGCGTGCCGCCGGGTTGCAGGTGTGGGTGACCCGGATCGACACCGTGGACGAGGCCCTCGTCAGCCTCGGTCGGCTCTTCGACGCCCTCGACTGCGGCACCCCGACCTGGCTGTCCCGGGCCCGCCAGGAGTGGCAGGCGCCGTTCGACGGGATCGAACTCACGGCGGTCGTGCCGGTCTGGCGCGACCCGTGGATGTGCGCCGGCCCGGACACCTACCTGGCCGACGTCCTCGCGCACTGCGGGGTCCGACTCGCACCGCTGCCCGATGACGGCACGAGGTACCCGCACGTGCCCCTCGAGGTGCTCCGGGCCCTCGACGTCGACCGCATCGTCCTGCCCGACGAGCCGTACCACTTCGGGCCGGATGACGCGGCGGACCTGCCCGGCCACGACGTCCGTCTCGTCGACGGGCAGCGGTTGGTCTGGTACGGGCCGATGATGGTGGGCGCCCGTGCCGAACTCACCTCGGCCGTGCGCTGAGGAGGCACGGCGAGCGTCCACGCGACGAATCGTGCCAGAATGTCCCGTGCCCCTGCGGGGGCCAGGCCTCTGTAGCTCAGTTGGTAGAGCGCCGCTCTTGTAAAGCGATGGTCGCGGGTTCGAATCCTGTCAGAGGCTCCACCCTCCATGACGCCACAGCGCCCCCGATATCGTCGAACCATGACCTCCTCGTCCTGGCAGCGACCCGTTCCCACCATCGGCGACGCGACCTCCTCGGTCGATCGCAGGGAGTCCCCTGACGGCTGGCGGATGGGCGAGGACGTCGTGCGCCACCTCGACGAGGTCATCGGTGCCCGCCGCGACATCCGCCGCTACCGTGACGCAGCCGTTCCCGCCGACCTCGTCCACGAGGTCATCGACGCCGGTCACCACGGCCCCAGCGTCGGCCACAGCCAGCCCTGGCGGTTCATCGTCATCGACGCCCCCGCCGTTCGCGACCGCGCCGCCCTCATGGCCGACCGGGAACGACTGCGCCAGGCCGACCTGCTCACCGCGGATCGTCGTGCCCGGCTGCTCGACCTCCAGCTCGAGGGGATCCGTGAGGCCCCGCTCGGCATCGTCGTCGCGTGCGACCGACGCACCCCTGCGTCCGGGGTCCTGGGTCGCAACACCTTCACCGACGCCGACCTGTGGAGTTGCGCCGCTGCCATCGAGAACATGTGGCTGGCCGCCCGCGCCCGCGGCCTGGGCATGGGATGGGTGACCCTCTTCGATCCCGCCGAGCTGGCCGGGCTGCTCCACCTGCCGGACGGCGTCGAGACCCTCGGGTGGATGTGCCTGGGGTGGCCGGACGAGCGCCCGCCGGCCCCCGGACTCGAGCGTCGGGGATGGTCGCGCCGCCTCCCGGTCGACTCCCTCATCATGACCAACCGGTGGCCCGACGCCGCCGAGCCGGCGTCCCCCGTCTCCGGACTGCCCACCCCTGCGGCGACGAGTTCGGCCGTACCGCGGATCATTGCCCCCGACCAGCGCCACGTCGTCGACGCCCACGACGGCGCCGACCGACTGCTCACCCCGCCGGGTTCCCTCGGCAAGCTCGACCAGGTCCTCGATCGCCTCATCGCTGCTGCCGGCGACGAGGTCTCCACCGGAACCCTCGTCCTGGCCGGCGCCGACCACCCGGTACGCGCACACGGCGTCTCGGCCTTCGACGGCTCGGTCACGGCCGAGGTCATGGCGGCCTCGGTGGCGGGAACCGCCCTCGGGGTCGCGACCGCGGAATCGGTGGGCCTGGGCCGGATCGTCGTCGACGCCGGCGTCGACACCCCCGTCCCCGGTGCCATCGACGCCCGCGCGCAGGGCGAGCGCGGCGACCTCGTCACCACCGACGCCATGTCCGCAGCCCAGGTCGATGCCGCCATCGAGCGGGGCATCGCCATCGCCGTCGACCTCGCCGACGACAACACCTCCGATCTCGAAGACCACGCCGGGCGCCGAGGTCTGGTGTGCCTGGGGGAGGTCGGCGTGGCCAACACGACGGTCGCGGCCGCCCTGGCCTGCGCCCTCGCCGGCATGGACCCCGCCGAGACCGTCGGCCTCGGTGCATCGAGCGACTCGGCCATGGTCGAGCGGAAGGTTGACGTCGTCTCCAGGGCCCTGGCCCGGGCGGCCTCCACCCACGACGACCTCGCCGATCCCAGAACCGCGCTGGCCGCCGTCGGCGGCCCGGAACTCGCGGTGCTCACCGGTGTCGTCCTGGGGGCGGCATCGGTCGGTCGCCCGGTCGTCCTCGACGGTCTGGCCACGAGTGTCGCCGCCCTGGCCGCGGTGCGGTCGGACCCCGCCGTCCAGTCCTGGCTCGTCGCCGGTCAGGTGAGCCGGGAACACGCCCATGCGGCGGTGCTCCGTGAACTCGGCCTGGAACCCCTGCTCGACCTGCGGTTGCGCGCTGGGGAAGGGGTCGGCGCCTGTCAGGCGGCCGGGCTCATCCTCACGGCCCTGGACGTCCGTCGTCGCGCTGCCCGCTGGGCCTGATCTCAGGCCATGACCTGCTGCCACTCGTCCCGGCGCTCGAGCATGGCCCTGGCCGCCGCCTGCGCCCCGGCCAGACTGTGGTGGGCCCCCCAGCCGCACTGCACCTCGTTGGCGGCCGGGACGGCGTCGAGGTCGAGGATGTCGCTCAGCGTCGTCGCGACGAGGTCGCACACCGCCGGGACGTCGGGCTCGCCGACCATGATGAGGTAGAACCCGGTCTGACAACCCATGGGGCCGAAATCGATGACGGCGTCACTGTGGTTGCGGACGCACTCGGCGAAGGAGTGCTCCACCGAATGGACGGCGTCCATCTCGAGGTGCTCGACATTGGGCTGGCAGAACCGGACGTCGTACTTGGTGAGGGTGTCACCGGCCGGGAGGTGCTTGACGTCGGCCACCCGGATGAAGGGTGCGGCGACCTTGGTGTGGTCCAGGTTGAAGCTCTCGACGTTCATGCGTTGCGTCATGCGGCCATCCTCCCGCACCGGCCCCGACCCCGCACACCGGTGACATCCGCACACCGGCGAGGCCACGCCCGACCCTCACCCCAGACCGGCCGTCGCCAGGAATCCGTCGCAGTTGCCGTGCACCTGCACCTGTTCCCCGGCCGGGATCCACACGGCCTGACCGTGGACGATCTCCTCGGTGCCGGCTGACCCGCTGCACACGGCGTACCCGCCGGTGACCAGGAGGATGCGGGCCAGATCACTGCTCGGCAGCATGGCCGGCGCTGCGACGGACAGGTCCAGACGCCACAGCCGGTACTGCGCATCGGGCGTCGGGTAGCGCCACAGGCCGGCTCCCTCGTCGATCGGATGGAGGATCGTCGGCGGCTCGGTGTCGAAGGTGACGATCGACACGAGCGACTCGACGTCGATGTGCTTGTCGGTGATGCCTCCGCGCACGACGTTGTCGGAGTTCGCCATGATCTCGACGCCGGTCCCGTGCAGGTAGGCATGGAGCACGCCTGGGCTGACCCGCAGGCCGTCCCCCGCCCGCAATCGGATCCGGTTGAGCAGCAGGGCCGCCATGATCGACGGGTCGCCGGGGTGCTGTTCGTCGAGTTCGACGGCGGTGCGCGCGAAATCACCGAACTCGCCGGGCTCCGAGACATGGTTGACGGCTGCCGAGACGACCTCCTCGACCCAGGCCTGGCGTTCGGCGCCGCCGGTGAGGCAGTCGAGGAAGACCTCCGCCAACCCGGCCGACCCGTGCCTCTCGGTGAGCGGACCGAGGACGGCGTCGAGGGACACCCGAAGGTCGAGGGCGTCGAAGAGGCTTCGCGAGACGAGCGGGTCACGGAACCCGCAGAGGACGTCGACATCGCCCAGGGCGACGAAGAGCTCGGGTTTGGGCCAGCCGTCCCGGAAGGTCCGGATGGGATCGTCGAGGGCCAGACCGCGTCGGTTCTCGGCCTCGAACCCCGCTGCTGCAGCGTCGGCGTCGGGATGGGCCTGCAGGCTCAGTGGCCGCTCGGCGGCCAGGATCTTGAGGAGGAAGGGCAACCGGTCCCCGAAGGTCTGCCGACTCCCCGCGCCGAGTTCCTCGGGCCTGGCGTCGATGCGCGCGCCCAGACTGGTGCCGTCGGCCAGGGTCGAGGGAGCCAGCGGGTGGGCGCCGAGCCAGTACTCGGCCTGCGGGTCGCCTGTCGGCTCCGTGCCGAGGATCGCCGGGATGGCGTCGAGCGACCCCCACGAGTAGGTACGGATGCTGCCCGCGAGTCGTTCCATGTCGAGGGTCCTCTCCGGTCCGTCCACAGCTGCGGATGCATCCTTGCAGCCGAGTGTGGCCACCTCCTATGTAACCACTGTCGGGCCAGCGGCGTCCCCGCGACCCCCTGACCCCCTGACCCCCGAGCCTCGAGCCTCGACCTGCCCCGGGCCTCGAGCGATCCGGGACCGAGTCGCGGGGGAGCGGCCGGCTACGATCGGACGAATGAGTGGCGACCTGGATCCCGTCGACGCCGCCCTCCTCGCCTTCGAGGAGGACTGGCAGTCCGGTCGTCTCCACGGGGACAAGGCTGCCCTCATCCGTGACCGGCTCGACCTCTCGTCACCGCGCTACCACCGGCGCCTCAACGAACTCATCGATGATCCCGTCGCCCGGGCCCAGGCGCCCTCCCTGCTGGGGCGCCTGGACAGGGTCCGGGCCGGACGCCGCCACGACCGGTCGGCCGACCTGCTGCCCTGAGCCCGGCGTGCCCGGTCGCCGTCCCCGTCGTCCCGCTCACCCGAACCGGCCACCACGTACCCGCCCAGGACGAGGTCGGCGTCCTGCTCGAACCAGTTGGCCAGCCCGACGTCCCCGGTGCGCAGCATCGACCACCCCGCGGCCACGGCGTACGCCGGCAGCATGAGGAGGCCCCCGAAGCAGGCGTACTGGAGGGCGTGGTTCTCCTCGTGGACGAGGAGTCCGGGCCGCTGTCGACACAGCTCGTCGAGGCTGGGGGAGGCCGTCATGACGACGTCGCCCAGGGTGAAGGCCGACCCATTGGGGTACCGGAACCGGTAGCCGTCGGCCAGCCACAGGCCATGTGGCCCGTGGCGCACCCTGCCGCAGCAGCTGCGGGCCACGAGCAGCCCGACCGGGGTCGACAGGTTGAACCAGTTGAGGGCGGCGCGTACCCGGTGACGGCGGTTCTCCACGGTCTCCTCCGATCCTATCGGCCCCGAACCCGTCCGACGGGACGGAGCCGCAGGCCCCGCGTCGATCTCGGTGTGCCCGATCCTTTGCACTCGCGTAGGGGGAGTGCTAAACATGATGTTGGCACTCGAACAGTGAGAGTGCCACCGATCGGGTCGGTGTTGCGAGCTCCAACCGGATCGGTCTCCCGGTGATGAGATCACCAGATCGTCCGTCGCGGGCATCACGGGGAACACAACGCGGGGGCACCCCCGCAACACATCTGACGTCCAGGGCCACCACGGCCCACCGGAGCGGAGGACTCCCCACCAACATGGCAAAGCTCATCGAATTCAACATCGAGGCCCGCCGCGGGCTCGAGCGGGGCATGAACACCCTCGCCGACGCGGTCAAGGTCACCCTCGGCCCCAAGGGCCGCAACGTCGTCCTGGAGAAGTCCTGGGGCGCCCCGACGATCACCAATGACGGCGTGTCCATCGCCAAGGAGATCGAGCTGGCCGACCCCTACGAGAAGATCGGCGCCGAGCTCGTCAAGGAGGTCGCCAAGAAGACCGACGACGTCGCCGGCGACGGCACGACGACCGCCACCGTCCTGGCCCAGGCCATGGTCCGTGAGGGCCTGCGCAATGTCACCGCCGGGGCCAACCCGATGGGTCTCAAGAAGGGCATCGAGACCGCCGTCGCGGCGATCAGCGCCACCCTGTCCGAGATGGCCATCGACATCGAGACCAAGGACCAGATCGCCGCCACCGCGTCGATCAGCGCCGCCGACACCACGGTCGGCGAGATCATCGCCGAGGCCATGGACAAGGTCGGCAAGGAAGGCGTCATCACCGTCGAGGAGTCGAACACCTTCGGGCTCGACCTCGAGCTCACCGAGGGCATGCGCTTCGACAAGGGCTACATCAGCCCCTACTTCGTCACCGACACCGAGCAGATGGAGGCCGTCCTCGACGACCCCTACGTGCTCATCGTCAACTCCAAGATCTCCTCCCTCAAGGACCTCCTGCCGGTCCTCGAGAAGGTCATGCAGTCCGGCAAGCCGCTCCTCGTCATCGCCGAGGACGTCGAGGGTGAGGCCCTGGCCGGCCTCATCGTCAACAAGATCCGCGGCACCTTCAAGTCCGTCGCCGTCAAGGCCCCGGGCTTCGGTGACCGTCGCAAGGCCATGCTCGCCGACATCGCCATCCTCACCGGCGGCGAGGTCATCTCCGAGGAGGTCGGCCTGTCCCTCGACGCCGTCACCCTCGACCTGCTCGGCAAGGCCCGGTCGGTGCGCGTCACCAAGGACGAGTGCACCATCGTCGACGGCGCCGGCGACTCCGACCAGATCGCCGGTCGGGTCTCGCAGATCCGCAAGGAGATCGAGAACTCCGACTCCGACTACGACCGGGAGAAGCTCCAGGAGCGTCTCGCCAAGCTGGCCGGCGGCGTCGCCGTCATCAAGGTCGGTGCGGCCACCGAGGTCGAGCTCAAGGAGCGCAAGCACCGCATCGAGGACGCCGTCCGCAACGCCAAGGCGGCCGTCGAGGAGGGCATCATCCCCGGTGGTGGTGTCGCCCTCATCCAGGCCTCCAAGGCCGCGAGGATCGAGGGCCTGACCGGTGACGAGGCCACCGGTGCGCAGATCGTCCTGTCCTCCTGCGCAGCTCCGCTCAAGCAGATCGCCGAGAACGCCGGTCTCGAGGGTGGGGTCGTCGCCGAGAAGGTCGCCAACCTGCCCGCCGGCCAAGGGCTCAACGCCGCCACCGGTGAGTACGTCGACATGGTCGCCTCGGGCATCATCGACCCGGCCAAGGTGACCCGTTCGGCCCTGCAGAACGCGGCCTCCATCGCGGCCCTGTTCCTCACCACCGAGGCCGTCATCGCCGACAAGCCCGAGCCCGTCAAGGCTCCGGCCGGTGGCGACATGGACGGCATGGGTGGCATGGGCGGCATGATGTGACCCAGCTCTTCCGAGCCTGACAGGGGGCGGTCCCGCACGGGGCCGCCCCCTTCCGCGTCCCGTGCCGTCCCGTCCTGGCCCCGTCCCTCCCCTAGGATCGGCGGGTGATCACCGTTCCCGACGACCCACGGGTCGGATCCAGCCCAGCCCTGGAGTTCCTCTCCCGGGCCGGCCGGCTCCACCCCTTCGCGATCATCCTCGGGGCCCTGGCCGTCGTCGCCATCGGGCAGGGGATCGTCGCCCTGCCCGTCCAGGCGGCGCTCGGCTCCTCCCCCGTCGCCACCTCCTTCACCGCGGTGAGCTCCTTCATCGGTGTCTGGCTCGCCCTGTGGCTGTGGATGAGGTTCGTCGACCATCGCCCGCTGCGCGACCTCGGCCTCGTCGGCAGGCCCCGCGACCTGTGGATCGGGGTTCTCATCGCCGTGGCCATCCTCGGGCTCGACGTCGTCGTCATGGCAGCCGGGGGATGGGCCGACCCCGCGTGGGCCCACCCGGGGGCCAAGGGCCTGGGGATCATCCTGGGCACCCTCATCCTCTTCGCCATCCAGGGCCCGGCCGAGGAGATCGTCCTGCGCGGCTACCTCATGCAGGGCGTCGCGGCTCGGTGGGGCATCCCGGCCGGGCTCGGTCTCCAGGCCGTGCTCTTCGCCCTGCTCCACGGCGCCAACCCCGACATGAGTTGGCTGGCCGTCCTCAACATCGCCCTCTTCGGGCTCCTGCTCGGCATGCTCGTCCTGTGGCGCGGTTCCCTGTGGGCCGCCATGGGGTTCCACGCCCTGTGGAACTGGCTGCAGGGTCTCGTCCTCGGATTCGACGTCTCGGGCATGTCCTTCGGGACCTCCCTGCTGGCCCAGCACCCGCGAGCGGGGGCCGCCCTGTGGACCGGCGGGTCCTTCGGTGCGGAGGGGTCGGTGCTGACGACGTCGTTCTGCACCGTGGCCATCGTCGTCGTCGCGGTGGCCTGGCGCCGGTCGACCGCGCGATGATGTGACCATGGCTCTGCTCGAGGTCATCTGCCTGCACGAGAACGACGCCCGCCGGGCCGCGCGCGGGGGAGCCGACCGGGTCGAACTCGTCGGATCGATGGAGGACGGGGGCATGTCCCCCGAGCCCGACGTCGTCGCCCGGGCCGTGAGTGCCTGCGGGATCCCGGTGCGCCCCATGGTGCGGCTGCGCCCGGGCTTCTCGACCGACGGGGGAGAGCTGGCCCGGCTTCGTGGGCTCATCGAGTCGTACCTGCGGGTCGGGGCCGAGGGGGTCGTCATGGGATTCCTCGACCCGCTCACCGCGATCGACCTGCCGGTCATGGGGGCGCTGGCTGACGGCACGTTCAGGTGGACCTTCCACCGGGCCATCGACGCCACCCTGGAGACCGACCGTGCCTGGCGCGACCTGCGCGGCCTCGAGGGTCTCGACCAGGTGCTCACCGCCGGGTCGCCCCGCGGCGTCGAGCACGGGCTCGACGACCTCATCCGGCGGGTCCGCGACGACCCCTTCGCTGCCCGCCTCGTCATGGCCGGTGGGGGACTGGTCCCCGAGCACGTCCCCTGGTTGGCCCGGGCCGGGGTGCGGGCCTTCCACATCGGCGGTCCGGCCCGCCCGCAACGGTCCTGGAAGGCCTGGGTCGACGCCGACCTCGTCCGCTCCTGGCGCGAGCTGCTCGACAGCCTCGACTGAGGCTCAGCAGGCCGTCGCGAGGTGGGTTCGCACGGCGACGACGCTCGGCGCACCGCAGCGGCTCATCGCCTGGTGACGACCGATCGTCGCCGTGGACCGGGTCGACGTCGTGGCCCCGCTTCCGGTCGACGAGGTCGTGATGGCCGGGTACTCCCTCGTGGCGAGAATCCGGGACAGCCCCTCGAGGGTCTCGACCTGCACCGCCATGTCGCCCTCGGTCGACGTGATGAGGCCGGCGACGACGTATGCTCCGGTGCCCGTTCTCGCCGCCACGCTGTTGACGTGCCAACCGTCGTCGAGCGGCAACCACCCGTTCTTGACGAGCTGTCGGCTGTCGGGAATGGCCGCGGTGAGGCCCCAGTCCTGGTCGTCCTCCACCTGGCTGAGCAGGCTGATGGCATAGCTGCGCATGTCGGCGTCGATGATGGGGTTGGCCATGGTGAAGTGGCTCATGATGACGACCTGGTCCCGGGCGGTCGTCGTCGTCATGCCCCACGCCTCGTCGGGCTCGGTCTGGTCGGCTCCCATCGACCGCAGCACCTGACGGACGGCGTCGGGGCCGCCGACATCGTCCCACAGCTCGGTCGTCGCGTCATTGTCGGAGGCGGTGATCATGGGTTCGAGCAGGGACTTCTCGTCCTCGGTGAGGTCACGGTCGTCCTCCTCGGCCTGCACCATGACGGTCGCCATGACGGCCAACTTGACGATCGACGCCGTGATGAAGCGTGACTGCCCCTTGGAGTAGACGTAGATGACGTTCGATCCCGCCTTGCGCATGGCCACCGACGCAGTGCCGGGCCGGTCGGCCAGGTACGACTCGAGCGGCCCCGGGGAGGGGAATGCCTTCGTCGGGCCCGGGGCGGCAGGGTCACTCACCCGCGCCGAGGCCCGCGGAGCCGGAGCTCCCAGCAGTCCCAGGGACAGGCCCATCGTCAGGAGCGCGATCCAGACGCGCTGTCTCATGCGTTCTCCTCGAGGTCGGCGGCGTCGATGATCCGGTACGAGTAGCCCTGCTCGGCCAGGAACCGTTGCCGGTGCGAGGCGAACTCGGCGTCGACGGTGTCGCGGGCGACGACGGCGTAGAACCGTGCCACGCGGCCGTCCTTGGGACGCAGCAGACGCCCGAGCCGCTGGGCCTCCTCCTGACGCGACCCGAAGGCCCCCGACACCTGGATGGCCACCTGGGCGCTGGGCAGGTCGATGGAGAAGTTCGCCACCTTGCTCACGACGAGCAGGTCGATGACGCCGTCACGGAAGTCCTGGTAGATCCGCTGGCGCTGGGTGGGGGAGGTGGCCCCGGTGATGATCTCGCAGTCGAGTTCGGCGGCGAGCTCCTCGAGCTGGTCGACGTACTGGCCGATGACGAGGGTCGGCTCGCCACGGTGCAGGGACACCAGACCGCGCACCACCCGGTTCTTGCTCGGCAGGGTCGACGCCATCCGATAGCGCACGTCGGGTTCGGCCAGGGCGCAGGCCATCCGCTCGTCCTCCTCGAGACTCACCCGCACCTCTACGCAGTCGGCCGGGGCGATGTACCCCTGCGCCTCGATCTCCTTCCACGGCGCGTCGTAGCGCTTGGGTCCGATGAGGCTGAAGACGTCGTCCTCGTGGCCGTCCTCGCGCACCAGGGTCGCGGTGAGGCCGAGGCGTCGCCTCGCTTGGAGGTCGGCGGTCATCCGGAACACCGGCGCCGGCAACAGGTGAACCTCGTCGTAGAGCACCAGTCCCCAGTCGCGGGCCTCGAAGAGCTCCAGATGGGGGTGGACGCCGTTCCGCCTGGTCGTGATGACCTGGTAGGTGGCGATGGTGACCGGGCGCACCTCCTTGCGCGAGCCGGAGTACTCGCCGATCTCGTCGGGGGTGAGGCTGGTGCGCCGGACGAGCTCGTCCTTCCACTGTCGTGCCGAGACGGTGTTCGTCACGAGGATCAACGTCGTGCACCGGGCCAGGGCCATCGCCGCTGCCCCGACGACGGTCTTGCCGGCCCCGCAGGGCAGGACGACGACGCCCGAGCCGCCGTTCCAGAAGGACTCCGCGGCCATCCTCTGGTAGGGGCGCAGAGACCACCCGTCCTCGACGAGGTCGATGTCGTGGTGTTCGCCGTCGACGTAACCGGCGAGGTCCTCGGCCGGCCAACCGAGCTTGAGCAGGGCCTGCTTGAGGGTGCCTCGCTGGGACGGGTGGACGACGGCCGTGTGCTCGTCGATCTGTTCCCCGACGAGACCGCGAACCTGCCGTGACCGCAGCACCTCGGTGAGCACCGCCCGGTCGGTGCTGAGGAGCACCAGACCGTGGGTCGGGTGCTTCTCGATGCGCAGGCGTCCGTACCGGCCCATCGTCTCGGTGATGTCGATGAGCAGTCCGCTGGCCACGGGGTACCTCGAGTACCTCATGAGGACGTCGACGACCTGCTCGGCGTCGTGCCCGGCCGCCATGGCGTTCCACAGCCCGAGGGGGGTGAGCCGGTAGGTGTGGATGTGCTCCGGGGCGCGTTCCAGCTCGGCGAACGGTGCGATGGCATGACGACACTCATCGGCCAGGGGGTGGTCGATCTCGAGCAGCAGCGTGCGGTCGGACTGGACGATGAGGGGGCCGGGTGTGGAAGTCATCCGTTCAATTATCACCCGGCGACACCGTCAGGGCGTCGCGGTGACCCTCGGGGTGGGATCTGCCGACGGCGTGAGGGAGGGTGAGGGTGTCGGCGTAGGCACGGTCGCCGTGACGGTCGGCGTCGGCGGGACGGCGGAGGTGCTCGGCGACGCGGTGCCGGTCGGTGTCGTGGCCGGTTCCGACGGGGACGTCGTGGGCGGGCTGGGAGTCGGGGTCGGCGTGGCGGGGGCCGACGCCGTCGCGCTCGAGGAGGAGGTGGGAACGGCGATCGTCGTCGTCGACGGGGTCGGTGCGGCGGAGGTGGCCGGGTTCTCGAAGGAGTCCAGGGGTCGACGCGCGACTCGTGTCGTCCTGCCGGGCAGCGGCGGGCCGGCGACCTCGCTGGCCTCGACGGTGGGCAGCTGCAGCGGGGGCGGGATGATGAACAGGGCCGTCCACGGGCTGTGCACCCCTGCCGGGCTGATCGCGGCGACTTGGATGAGCACCCGATTGGCGGAGGCCGGCCAGGCCAGAGTCATCGACTCCAGGCGCACCGTCCCGACCCGGCGACCGTCGAGGAGGACGTCGAACATGACCTGGCCGGCGTCCGGGGCCGGGGTCCAGGCGATGGTGAAGGTGCTGGCGTCGTTGCTGGCCAGACGCAGGTCGTGGACGGGGGCTGGGACCGACCTGGGGCCGGTCGGCTCCACTGCCGACGGGGTCGTCGTGGACGGGACGACCGAGGTGGGGGAGGGCGTCGGCCCGGTGACGTCGTCGTGGGGACTGGAACGCAGCAGAGCCGCCACGGTCACCGCACCGATCGCGGCGACCGCGACGGCGATGACGACGAGCGGACGCGGGCGCACGGGTCAAGCGTAGGTCAGGAGGGTGTCCGAACCGCGGTGAGCACGCGGGCGACCGGCACGACGATCACCCCGCCACCACCACGGATGACGCACCTGGCGGCCCCGGCCCCGACGGCCATGACCCGCACGACGTCGCGTCGACTCGTCCCGGTGTCGTCGACATGGGTGACCTCGAGCCAGGCCCCGTCGGTCTGGGCGCGGCGCAGCTCGACGAGCACCCGGGTGGGGTCGGTGACGGTCGGCTCCGGGGCGGTGACCAACCGGTCGACGAGCTGGGAGACATCCGAGGAGGGTCCGGGTGTCGCGGTCGGGGCCGCCGTGCGGATCCGTGCCGGCGCTGGACTGTTGAGGACCTCGCCGTGGGAGTCCCGGGCGATCGGGGACAGCCCCTGCTCACGCAGCAGCTCGAGGGCCATCTCGGGTTCGCACTGGGCGAGCAGCACCGTCGGCCCGAGCCTGCGCAGCCCCAGGTCGGTGGCTCGCGATGAGCGCAGCAGGGCCTCGGCGACGGCGGGGTCGTCGACCTCGAGGACGGCCGAGGCCGCCGACACCGACACCCGGCCGTGGTCGCGGACGACGTCGTCGAGGAGGACGAGCAGCCCCTGGGGGACGCCGGTCATCGAATGCTGCGACCACCAGGTGCGGACCCGTTCACCGGTCCAGCCGGCGTCGAGGGCGCGGCGCAGGCTGGTGCGGGTGAATCGTCGGACGCCGGCGATGCCGGTCGACTCCCGATCGGCGAGCAGCGCCAGCTCCCCGGCCGTGTCCGGGGTGAGCGGGCCGGGGGCGATGGCGGTGAGGTCGGACTGGAGGATGAGCGTGCCCGACCGCTCGGGCATGCCGGGGTCGTCCGTGCGGTCCGCCAGTCGGCTCCGCGCTCCCAGGGCGATGGCGCCGATGACGGCCGCCTCGGCCAGGACGGCGTCGATCAGGGGGAGGGAGTCGTCGACCGGCCAACCGGGGTGTCGCCAGGCCAGGCGCGCGGCCAGGTGGGAGGTGTCGACCGGCGTGCCGGGGGAGGCGGTGCAGATCTCGGCGAGGATCTCCTGACGCCAGGCCCTCGCCGTGGCCGGGGCCTGGGCGGTCAGGGTGTTCGAGAGGGTTCCGGGGGTGGCCGGGATCTGCGTCCACGCCTCCCGGAGCGCGAGCCACTGGGTCCACAGCGCGGCCCGACGCCATCGGTCCGAGGAGACGGTGGGCAGCCACCCGCGGGCGTCGGCGCCGATGAGGCCGGCGGACTCGGCCAGGGCCAGGTGGAACCATCCGGCGTCCCCCGGCGCGACCCGGGAGAGCGCCTTGACGGCGTCCTTGCGGGCCATGCCGCCGTGGGTGAGGCGGGCGGGATGGTGACGGTCGACGGCCTCGAGAAGGGCGGCGGTCGCCGAGACCGCCTCGAGGGCCGTCCCGACGGCCGCGGCGTCGACCCGGTCGAGGTGCGTCGGTGAGTCGGCGGACGGTTCCGGCCAGGGTGGCGCCGTCGGCGGCACGACGTCGGGGAACAACGCGCCGTCGCGAAGATGGAGGCTCACCTCACGGGGCAGGACGACGGTCTCGTCGTCGACGGGCCGCAGCAGGTGATGGGCCAAGGCCAGGTCGATGGGGCCGGTCGCCTCGTCCGGATCGACGACGCGCATCGCGTGCGGCACGTGTCCG
Organism: Acidipropionibacterium timonense; assembly: GCF_900605005.1. Lineage (GTDB taxonomy): Bacteria > Actinomycetota > Actinomycetes > Propionibacteriales > Propionibacteriaceae > Cutibacterium > Cutibacterium timonense. Next base: position 344,798 of record NZ_LR027558.1, read on the forward strand.
GCCGGTCGCCACAGCAGGCGCTCCAGCACGGGTCGGACGCCGGGTCCTGCCTGGGCCAGCCTCAACCCGATGTCGGGGACGGGGTTCGCTGACGGTGCCGCCAGGCCGGCCGGGTACGGCCCGAGGACCGCGGCGGCCGCCCCGACGACGTGGACGAGGTCGTCGTCGACGAGGACGAGCAGCAGGCCGGCGAGTCGGTCGACGGCCCGGTCGACCTGCCGGGGTGTCGCCCCGGTCAGGCCGCGGGCCAGGGTCGACACGGTGACGTCGCCCAGGGCGGTCGCCGCGGTGAGCACCCGCAGGTGCCAGGCGTCGAGGGAGTCGACGGCGGCACGGACCGAGGCCTGGGTGGTGGCCCGCTCGGCGAGTTCGGCGAGACTGCGCGGTGCCGGGACGGCCAGGTCGCGTCGGGAGTCGAGGAGGTCGAGGAGCTGGGGGCGCGTCATGGACCGGACGACGGAGGCCACGGTGGAGACCACGGTCACCTGTCCGGCGGACCGGGACGGTCGAGCGGGCTGAGGTGACGATCGGCGATGACCAGGCACACGGGAAGGAGCACCATGCACCCCAACCGGCACGCCCAGCACAGCTGTTCCAGGGTGTCGCGCACCGGCGTCCCCACCACGGTGAGCACGATGACGACGACGCTCGTCCAGAGGAAGGCCAGTCGCAGGCTCCGGGCGATGACCGGGTGGGTGGCGGCGAAGACCCACCCCAGGGCCAGTCCCAGCAGTCCGAACCATGACCCGATGAAGCCGAGCACGAGGGCGGCGGGCAGTCCCCAGCCGAGCAGCCGGATGAGCGATCCGACCGATCGGTCGGCCGTGTGCAGGGGACCGCGGCCGCGCCAGGGGGCCGGCAGCCTGCCGACGGTGCGCTCAACCGGCCCGACCTCGTCGGTCCCGGGCGGAGCCCAGCCCCCGACCTCGTCGGCGACGACCGGGTGTGCGTCGGCCTCGGGAGTGGCGCGGATGGACGCGCCGATCTCGAAGGGCTGACGTGGGTCGTCCCCGGCCTCGCCCCGATGGGTCCATCCGGCGCTCGTCGTGTCGAAGGGTGCGGCGGGGTCACGGGTCGGGCCGGTGCGCGGCACGAGGGTCGACAGCGGCGGCAGGGGCGGGAGGGAGTAGTCGCCGGGTCGGTCGGTCGGGGCCGGCGGGACGGCGGGGTCGGGCTGCGGGGACGCCAGCGGCGCCACCCGGGGCATGGCGAATCCGTAGGGGCGCTCCACCTCGTCGACGACGTCGACGCCCCCGGGTCGAGTCGTCACGGTCATGGATCTCATCCTAGGCGAGCCGGCGCAGGGCTGACATCGCTCACCAGGATGGTTATCTTGAGCACTTTCGGTGATCGACATGAGCGCTTCGGTGAGCGTTCTGTCTACCGTGAGGTCATCGTCCGCAGTTCTGGAGGGAGTCGACCCATGGAGGTCATCATCTGCCGTGACGCCGCCGAGATGGGGCAGATCGCAGCCCGTCACATCGTCTCGGTGCTGCGTGCCAGCGCACGACCGGTCCTCGGTGTCGCCACCGGGAGCACCCCGCTGTCCACCTACGCCGCCCTGGCCGAGCTCCAGGCCGCGGGCAGGGCCGACCTGTCCGGCATCTCCGCCTTCGCCCTCGACGAGTACGTCGGGCTCCCGGCCGACGACGAACGCTCCTACGCCGCGACGATCCGACACACCGTCACCGAGCAGCTCGGGCTCGACCCCGACCACGTCCATGTGCCCGACGGCACCGCGACCGACCTCGTCGCAGGATGTCAGGCCTATGAGGACGCCATCGCCGCCGCGGGCGGGGTCGACGTCCAGATCCTCGGTATCGGCGCCAACGGGCACATCGGGTTCAACGAGCCGACGTCATCGCTGTCCTCGCGCACCCGGATCAAGACCCTGGCCCCGCGCACCCGGGCGGACAACCAGCGATTCTTCGCCGCCGACGAGACCGTCCCCACCCACTGCCTCACCCAGGGGCTCGGCACGATCATGGACGCCCGTCACCTCGTCCTGCTGGCCAGCGGCACCGCCAAGGCCGAGGCTCTCGCCGCAGCCGTGGAGGGTCCGGTCAGCGCCATGTGCCCGGCCTCGGTGCTGCAGTTCCACCGCCACGCCCTCGTCCTGGCCGACGAGGACGCAGCCTCCGCCCTCAAGCTCTCCGACTACTACCGGCACGTCCGCGACAACCAGCCCCAGGGGATGCGCATCGACACGCTCTGAGCGCATCGGCGCCGGTGGAGTTGGGATCGATCGACCGTTAGGCTTGGAGGACGGCCCGGCGCCCCGGGCGGTGAATGACGGAGGAGTGAGCCAGCGATGCCAACCGGGAAGGTGCGTTTCTACGACGCCGCCAAGGGGTTCGGTTTCCTGACCAAGGACGGCGGCGGGGACGTGTACGTCAACGCCCAGGCGTTGCCCGAGGGGGTGACGACCCTCAAACCTGGCCAGAAGGTCGACTTCGGCGTCGTCGCCGGGCGACGCGGCGACCAGGCGTTGTCCCTGCAACTCATCGACACCCCGCCGTCGCTGTCGAAGGCCTCCCGCAAGAAGCCGCAGGAGATGGCGGTCATCTGCGAGGACCTCATCAAGATGCTCGACCAGATCGGCAACGGCTACCGCCACGGGCGTCACCCGGAACCGCGCAGCGCGGAACGGGTGGCCAAGATGCTGCGAGCCGTCGCCGACGAACTGGAGCTGTGATGAGCGAACCCACGACCGAGTCCACCGCCCGCACCCGGCGTCCCCGGGCAGCGGCCAGGCCCAAGGCCGACCCGACGATCGCCAAGGCGGTCGACGAGGCCCGGGCCGCCGCGGAGCACCAGGCCAAGGACTTCGGCGTCGGGGAGTACCTCGGGGCGGTCGTCGAGGGCGACCGCCTGCTCACCCACCTCTTCGAGTGCCCGCATCCGGGCTACCGCGGCTGGCGGTGGGCGGTCACCATGGTCCGAGCCTCCCGCGGCCGCAACGTCACCGTCAACGAGGTCGTCCTGTTGCCCGGTGACGACGCCCTGCTGGCCCCGGCCTGGGTGCCGTGGAAGGACCGCGTCCGGGCCGGTGACATCACCCCGGGCACCCTCATGCCCACCCCGGACAACGACCCACGGCTGGAGCCCGGGTACACCGGCGGGGAACTGGCCGCCGACGAGGACCCGGCCGAGTGGTCGGCCACCCGGGCGGTGGCGTCCGAGCTCGGTCTGGGACGCGAGCGGGTGCTGTCCCGGCAGGGACGCGACGAGGCCGCCCAGCGGTGGCTCGAGGGGCGTCCCGGGCCCGATGACAGCTTCACCAAGCACGCCCCGGCCACGTGTCAGAGCTGTGCCTACTTCGTCCGGCTGGCCGACAGCCTCGGTCGTCTCTACGGCGTGTGCACCAACGCGTACTCGCCCTTCGACGCCTCGGTCGTCCACGTCGACCACGGCTGTGGCGGGCACTCGGACGTCGTCGAGAAGGAGCGCGGGATCGAGTTGCCCGAGCCGGTCTTCGACACCATGACCTACGACAGGTCGCTCTTCTCCGAGTGAGCGGTCTGCCGCGCCAGGGGTACTGAGGCGGCACGACGGGACCGACGCCACAGGCAGTACGCCGTCCCGACGACCCCCAGGGCGGTGCCGGCCAGGCAGATCCAGAGCCAGTCGTGGTAGCCGGCCTCGGTGAGGCGGCTGCGGAAGGCCAGACTGGCCAGCCCGGCGACGGCGAAGGCCACCGTACCGATGATCGCGACGACGACGCCGTCCTCGTCGAGGGGGGTCACCGTCGCCTGGACGAGGAGATGGGGTCGGGCGTTCCGGTCGTCGGCATCCACGAGGCCATCGTAGGCGTCCCGGCGCGCCGGCATCGGGGACCGAGGGTGTCGACAGTTCGGGATCCGGCCCGGCGGCCACGCCGTCCGAGTCGCTCGATACAGTTCGGCAGGTGTCGACCACAGTCACATCCCAACCTGCACCCAGCGGTCTGGACCGCTGGTTCGAGATCACCAAGCGGGGATCGACCCGCTCCCGGGAGGTGCGCGGTGGCCTGGTGACCTTCTTCACCATGGCCTACATCCTCGCGCTCAACCCCCTCATCATCGGTACCGCGGCGGACAAGAACGGACGGCTCATCGACGGGGCCCCCAAGTTCCTCGACGCCGCCGGCAAGACCCTCAACACCGCGGCCATCGACCACAACAAGATCCTCGTGCTCGCCGTGACGGCCCTCGTCGCCGGCGTCATGACGATCGCCATGGGCATCTGGGGACGTTTCCCACTGGGCATCGCCACCGGCCTGGGCATCAACTCGCTGCTCGCCTACGTCGTCGCCCCGACGATGACCTGGGGCCAGGCCATGGGCCTGGTCGTCTGGGAGGGCATCCTCATCCTCGTCTTCGTCCTCACCGGGCTGCGCGAGATCATCTTCCGGGCCGTCCCCCGATCCCTCCGATCGGCGATCAGCGTCGGCATCGGCCTGTTCATCGCCTTCGTCGGCCTCGTCGACGGCGGCATCATCCGCAAGGGAGCCGGTACCCCGGTGACCCTCGGCGTCGGAGGTGACCTCCTCGGCTGGCCGATCCTCGTCTTCCTCGTCGGCTTCTGCCTCGTCGCCGTACTGCACCACAAGCACGTCAAGGGGTCGATGCTCATCGCGATCATCGGCACCTCGCTGCTCGGTGTCATCGTCGAGGCCGTCGCCCATGTCGGCCCGCAGACCGACACCCATCCGACCGGCTGGCAGCTCAACGTGCCTCGCTGGCCGGCGGCCTCGAGCTTCTCCTGGCCCGACCTGTCGCTCGTCGGTCACATCGACCTGTTCGGCGGGTTCCTGGCCGACGGTCACTTCCGGATCGGCGTCTTCCTGGGCACCCTCCTCATCGTCTTCTCGCTCATGCTCGCCGACTTCTTCGACACCATGGGCACCGTCGTGGCCATCGGTTCCCAGGCCGGGCTGCTCGACGAGGACGGCAACCCCCCGCACCTCAAGGAGATCCTCACCGTCGACGCCCTCGCCGCCGTCGCCGGCGGTGTCGGCCAGGCCTCCTCGGCGACGGCCTACATCGAGTCGGCTGCCGGGGTCGGCGAGGGGGCGCGCACCGGTCTGGCCTCGGTGGTCACCGGTGCCGCCTTCCTCGTGTCGATCTTCCTCTCGCCGATCGTCTCGATCATTCCCTCCGAGGCGGCCGCGCCGGTCCTCGTCTTCGTCGGATTCCTCATGATGGCGCAGGTGCTCGACGTCGACTGGACCGATCTGGAGGACGGTCTTCCGGCCTTCCTCGGCATGATCCTCATGCCCTTCGCCTACTCCATCACCACGGGCATCGGCGCCGGCATCATCGCCCACTGCCTCACCAAGGCGGTCGGCGGCAAGGCGCGCACCGTCCACCCATTGCTGTGGGTCGTCGCAGCGCTCTTCGTCATCTACTTCGCCCAGGGGGTGCTCGTCAAGATCATCTGAACGGGATCACCCGAAGGCTGGCGCCGGCACCGTCGCGAGGGTGCCGGCGTCGGCGTGCCACACGACGATGAGATCGGGCTGGGGTCGGTCGGCGGACGCCGCCAACTCGGTCCAACTCGGGAACGATCCGAGGAAGCCGACGAGATCGGTGATCTGGACGGCGAAGTCCGGTCCGAGGAACGGCAGTGCCCGCGCCATGGCGTCATGGGTGGCCGCCACGTGGAGGCGTCGCGAGTAGCCCACCCGCATGCCGGGAGCCGGACGCAGCGGGATCTGCGGGTCCCCACCGAAGAGGCGGTGCAGGGACAGGTGGCTGGGCACCCCGGCCCTGGCCAGGTCGAACTCGAGGTCATCGGCGCGGGCGGCGTCCAGGACGAGGGAATGGGTGCCCCACGAGAGGTGCTCGAGCCATTCGTCGAGCAGCCGCCAGCACCGGGACAATCTGTCGGGACCGACGAATCGGCCCTGGATGAGGTCGTCGACGTCCTGGTTCGTCGGCCACCCGGGGCGCACCGAGTGCCGCGCGCGCAGTCGCCCGCGATGACGTCCATGGCGGTCGGTCCGGTCGGGGTGTTCGGGATCCTCGGTGTCGAATGTCTGCGCCGCCCACAACCTCAGGTGTCGTGCGAGGGCGGCGTCGGCCCCGAACACGTCGCGAACCTCGTCGATCGCCATGGCGTGAAGTCGGAACTCACCCATGGCACCACCGTACCCGCCGGCTTGTCACGAGGCTCTAAGGTGGGCCCATGAACCCCCGATCCCGCCAGTTCGTCGTCACCGGGGTGCTCACCATCCTCGTCCTCATCGTCGTGCTCGGCGCGATCCTCCACCACTGAGGTGCCCGTGGCAGGATGGGGGACCATGAACGCTGCCGCACGCCCTGCCCTCGCGGCCCTGGCCGGTCTCACCGGATGGGCTCTGGCGGTCGCCCCGGCGATGGCGGCGCCGGCAGGTTTCACCATCGGTGTCCAGGGTGTCAAGCAGATCGTCGGTCTGGCGGCCGATTCCGACGGCGGCCGGTACTGGATCACCGATGGGACCAGCGCGACGACGTCGAGACTCGTCGCCGTCGACGAGAGCGGTGCGAAGGTGGCCTCGGTGCCCTGGGGGGCCACCCCGACGAGCGTCCAGGCCCTGTCCTGGGCCGACGGGCAACTCTTCGTCGGCGACATCGGTGATCCCAAGGGCACCCGTTCGTCCATCCAGGTGCTGTCGCCGACGTCGCTGTCGTCGACGACCTCGAGCTGGAAGGCCTGGGACCTGGCCTACCCCGACGGGAAGCACGACGCCGCCGCCATGGCGGTGAGCTCGAAGGGCAACATCTACGTCATCACCCGAGGGTCCTCCCCGGCGATCTACCGGGCACCCACGACGCTGAGCAGGGAGTCGGTCAACACCCTCACCAAGGTGGCCAGTGCCCCGGCCGGGGTCACCGACGCCACCTTCCTGCCCGACGGAGCCCGCATCGCCCTGCGCACCTCCTCGGCGGTGATCGTCGTCGACGCCTACACGTGGAAGACCGTCGGGGCGGCGACGACGTCGACCACCGGTGGCCAGGCCCTCACGACCGACCTGGCCCAGAAGGGGCTCGAGGTGGGCACGACGAGCTCGACGGTCGTCGGCGCCGACATCCCCACGGCGGTCGACCCGCAGGCGACCGCGGTGGCCACCGCCTCGGCGACGCCGGCCGTCGTCCGGACCACGGCGAAGAGGTCCTCGGGGACCCTCTGGGTGGTCCTGGCGGCCTCGGCCCTGGCCGTGGTCGCCGGACTCACGGTCGGGCTGTGGGGTCGACGATCCTCTCGATGATCCAGTCGAGGCAGCCGACGAGGGCCTCGACGTCGGCCGGGTCGACGGCGGCGAAGGTGCCCACGCGGATCTGGTTGCGACCGAGCTTGCGGTAGCCCTCGATGTCGACGATCCCATTGTCGCGGGCGACCTGGCACAGCCGTGCGGCGTCCACGGACGGGTCGAGGTCGATGGTGACGACGACGGGGCTGCGCAGGGTCGGGTCGGTGACGAAGGGCATGGCCAACGGGTGGTCCTCGGCCCAGCGGTAGAGCAGTCCGGAGGACGCGTGGGTGCGTTGGCCCACCCAGGCCATGCCGCCCTGGGCGAGCACCCATTCGATCTGGGCGCGGGCCATGACGAGGGTGGCCAGGGCGGGCGTGTTGAGGGTCTGGTCCGATCGCGAGTTCGTCAGCGCGACCGACAGGTCGAGGATGGCGGGCACCCACCGTGCGGAAGCCGTCAGGCGTTCGGCTCGCTCGATGGCCCTCGGGGACAGGAAGGACAGCCACAGGCCGCCGTCGGAGGCGAGGTTCTTCTGAGGTGAGAAGTAGTAGGCGTCGGTCTGCGAGAGGTCGGCGTCGACACCGCCGGCGGCCGAGGTCGCGTCGATGAGGACGAGGGCGTCGTCGTCGACGTCGTCGGGTCTGCGCACCGGGGCCACGACGCCGGTCGAGGTCTCGTTGTGCGGCCAGCAGTAGGCGTCCACCCCCGGCACGGCCGTGGGGACGGCGAGCTGCCCGGGGTCGGCCTCGAAGACGGCCGGGTCGGCCAGGAACGGCGCCCGGTGCAGGGCGGTGGCGAACTTGTGACCGAACTCCCCGAAGACCCCGGTGGCGGCGCGGTGGTCGACGAGACAGACGCTGGCGGCGTCCCAGAAGAGGCTGGCGCCCCCGTTGCCGAGGGCGATCTCGTACCCGTCGGGGGCCCGGTACAGCTCGGCCAGGCCCTCCCGGATGGCGGCGACGATGTGCTTGACCGGGGCCTGACGGTGCGAGGTGCCCATCACCGAGTCCGGGGCCGACAAGGACTGCAGCACCTCGGTGCGGATTCGGCTGGGGCCCGAGCCGAAGCGGGTGTCGGCGGGCAGCAGGCCCGAGGGGATACGCAGGTCGTCCATGACGACAGTGTCGCAGCCGGAGTGCTCGATCACCGGGGATGTCCACTCGCGGGTTCCGACGGGGGTGAGTGTGCGACCATGGGAGGACAACCGACGGAGGTCTGCTGACATGCTCATGTCGTCCCAGCGCGTTCTGCGACCCGATGGCGCCCTGGCGCCGGCGACGATCCACATCGAGGGGGATCGCATCGTCGCCGTCGACGACGCCGTCCTGCCGGAGGCCGAGGTCGTCGACCTGGTGATCCTGCCCGGGTACGTCGACACCCACTGCCACGGCGCGGCCGGTGCCGATTTCGCCGACCCCGACCCGCAGAAGGTGCGGGCCGCCATCGCCCATCACCGTGCCATGGGCACGACGACCCAGTTCGCCAGCACGGTGACCGAGGCCATGGACGACCTCGTCGAGCAGATCGGCCGGCTGCGAGGCTTCGTCGAGGCAGGGGAACTGGCCGGAATCCACCTCGAGGGCCCGTTCCTGGCCGAGAGCCGCAAGGGCGCCCACAACCCGGAGCTCCTGCGCGACCCCACCCCCGAAGCGGTCGGGCGGTTGCTCGACGCCGGTGGCGACGCGGTGCGGATGATCACCCTGGCACCGGAGCGTCGCTGCGGCATCGAGGCGGTCGGCACCATCCACGCCGCCGGGGTCCACGCCGCGTTCGGGCACTCGGAGGCCGACGCCCGCACCGCCCATGACGCTGTCGACGCCGGTGCCGACGTCGTCACCCATCTCTTCAACGCCATGGCGTCGATCCACCACCGCAGGCCGGGGCCGATCCCGTGGATGCTCACCGACCCGCGGGTCATGTGTGAGCTCATCTGCGACGGGGTCCACGTCGCCCCGGACGTGCTGCGCATGGCGATCGAGACCGCTGGGCCGCGCCGGGTCGCCCTGGTGACCGATGCCATGAGCGCCACCGGTCAGCCCGACGGGCAGTACCGGCTCGGGTCGTTGTCGGTGCAGGTCGACGACGGAAGGGCCCGGATCCTCAACCCGGACGGGACCCTCGGCGCCATCGCCGGGTCGACCCTCACCATGGGTGCGGCCGTCGAGTTCCTCGTCCGGGTCGTCGGCATCGACCTGGCCGATGTCGCGACCATGGCGTCCACCACGCCGGCCCGGGTGCACGGGCTGGACGAGGTCGGCGTCATCGAGCCGGGGCGCCGCGCCGACCTGTGCCTGGTCACGGCCGAGGGGCATCTGGAGCGGGTCATCCGGGGTGGACACGAGGTCGACCGTTCCACGGTCACCGGAACGGAGCCGTCCGCCGTGCGATGATGCATCTGTCCCCGTCGGGTCGGGGACGGAGCGGAGGACGCGGTGAGTGAGCTCATCGACACCACGGAGATGTATCTGCGGACCCTCTACGAGTTGCTCGAGGAGGGGATCGACCTCAAACGTGCCCGGATCGTCGAGCGCCTGCACCAGTCCGGTCCGACGGTCTCCCAGACCGTCTCACGGATGGAACGTGACGGACTGCTCGTCGTGCGACCGGATCGGTCCATCGAACTCACCCAGGAGGGGCACGACGTCGCCCAAGGGGTCATGAGGCGTCATCGGCTCGCCGAGTGCCTCCTCACCCAGGTCATCGGGCTGGCGCGTCCCCTCGTCCACGATGAGGCATGTCGGTGGGAGCACGTCATCTCGCCGGAGGTCGAGCAACGGATCGCCCGGATCCTCGGCGATCCACGGGTCTCCCCCTACGGAACGGCCATTCCGCGGTGCGACCACGGCTGTCCGCCCGATGCGGCCGACTTCTTCCGGGCCGACTCCCGGCCGCTCGACGAGATGCTCGACGCCGAGCCGACGGGTGGTTCGTTCGTCCTGGTGCGGATGAGCGAGTACTTCCAGGCCACCGAGCCCAACCTCGAGACCGCCGAGCGGGTGGGAATGCTCCCCGGCAGCCGCATCGAGGCCCATCTGGAGGACGACCTCGTCGTCGTCACGACCGATACCGGTGAGGCGGAGTTCCCCATGGACGCCGCCTCCGGGCTCTTCGTCGCCGCTGTCGGGGAGACGTCATGAGTGGGCGCCGTCCGTCCGTCGAACCGATGCCGAACGAGTCGATCTCGCTGATGTGTCGACACGGGTGGGTCGACGCCGCCGACTCGATGTTGCGTGAGCGCCGTGCCCTGGGCGACGAGGACCCCGCCGTGGGTCGGGCGGCCGCGCTGGCCTCGGTGGCCCGACGAGTGCTCGTCCTCGACGCCGAGGACTTCCAGGAGATCGCCACCCTCGTGCCCGAGCGGTTCCGGCATCGTCTCGTCGACGCCGGATTCCCGCACGAACCGCGGGCCATGCGCCGTGGCGCCCTGGGCGACCTGGTGCCGCTCTTCGAACTCATGCTCGAGGTGCTCGACCTGCGCATGGTGCGTGAGGAACCACAGCACGTCGTCGTCACCGCCCACATCATCGGCGAGTACCTCGGCCAGCTGGCGTGGCAGCCGCGCCTCGGGGACGGCGGCGACCCCCTCACCCTGCCCGGCAAGGTCGGTGGCAAGTGGGGCGGCGACGGCATCGGGTGCGCCCACACCTCGGCGATGAACGCCACCGCCCGACGGGCCCTGCACGCCGCCCAGGGGGACGAGACCGGCTACACCTCGTACCTCGACAAGTTCCACTCGCGCCTGGGCGAGGCACTCGGGGTGTGCGCCATGAACCACGAGACGATCGAGGCGGGGGAGCGGCCCGACGTCGGCATCACCTGCCCACATCCGTGCGCGTGGGTGCTCCAGGGCAGTCGCCAGGAGCGTCGCGACCTCGACGCACGGGTGCGCCTGGCGCGGATCTACCAGGAGTCACCGCTGGTGGCCCTGCGTCACCACGCGCCGGTCGGCCATTTCTTCGGGGTGCCCTCGCCCGCCGAGATCTCGGGGGCGTGGATCGACACCTGGGACAAGCTCAACGAGCAGTGGCCCGACGGTTCGAACCCGCTGCTCGACCCCGCATCACCCGGCCGGGACGTGCGGGCCCCCAAGGAGGCCCTGCCGGGTCTGTCACGCCTGGTCTCGGTCATCGGGCGCCAGCAGATCCGTTCCGGGACGCTCCTGCACGACCTGGCCGACGCCACGATCGAGGAGCTCGGACGGTGAGGATCCCGGAGCGCGCAGGAGTGGTCGAGGTCGCCCGGCGGCTGGGTCTGGCCGACCCCGACGAGAGTTGGCCGGACTACCTGGCGAGGTTCCACGAGGAGCGACCCGGGGTGATCCAGGCGGTGCTCGAGGACTGTCGGGCGGGCAGCCGCGACCCCTACGACTGGCTGGCCAGATCCGTGTCGAGGTCGGCCCGGGTCGTCGTCGACGTGTGCTGCGGGGCCGGTGCCCTGACGAGGCGACTGGCGATGCCCGGCCGGCAGGTCGTCGGCGTCGAGGCGCTGGACGCGGAACTGGCCCTGGCTCGATCCCGGGCCGGCGAGGGGGTGCGCGTCGTACGGGGGACGCCGACCGCCCTGCCGATGGGCGACGGGCAGGTCGACGCCGTCGTCACCTCGATGGGCATGGTGACGACGCGCGACCCGCGGGCCCTGGCGGCCGAGGCCGCACGGGTGTTGCGCCCGGGTGGGGTGTTCGCCGCCATGGCGCCGACGGTTCGTCCGGTGCGTCGGGCCATGGTCGGGCCGGCGCTCGAGGTGGCTCGGCGGGTGGGGTCCGTGCCCTCCTTCCCCGGGGCCCTCGAGATGCGCATGAGGGCGCTGCTGGCCGACGCCGGACTGCGGATGGTCGAGGACGCGCGGTCCTGCTACGGGTACACCGTCGTCGACGAGGAGGCCGCCTCGAGGGTGATCGGGGCGCTGTACCTGCCCGGATCGACGCCGCGAGGTCGCCGGTCCGCCGTCGCATGGCTGGCGCGACGGGCGGCGTCGGGGCAACCGGTGACCCTGCCGGTGCCGATGCGTCGGATCGTCGCGGTGAAGTCGCCCGGGGCCTGATCCCCGTCCCCGGGCGCGCGGAACCTGACCCTGTGCCCGGAATAGTGTGACGCCGTCGGGTGTTCAGTGGACGTACGCCCGTGACCGGGAACCTCAACATCTTCGGAGGACAGCATGGCAACCGTCGCGCTCACCAAGGACACCTTCTCCTCGACGATCGACTCGAACGACGTCGTCCTCATCGACTTCTGGGCGAGCTGGTGCGGCCCGTGCCAGCGTTTCTCGCCGATCTACGAGGAGGCCAGCGAGCGTCACGACGGGGTCGTCTTCGCCAAGGTCGACACCGAGGACCAGCAGGAGCTGTCGGCCGGACTCGAGATCACCTCGATCCCGACCCTCATGGCCTTCCGCGGTGGCTACCTCGTCTTCCGTCAGGCCGGACTGCTCCAGGGCCGTCAGCTCGATGATCTCATCGGTCAGGTCAAGGCCCTCGACGTCGAGGAGCTCAAGAAGCAGGCCGCGGCGCAGCAGGCGTGATTCGGTGCTGATGCCCTGACCTCGGGGTCCTCCGGCCGGTGGTGATACTCTCACCGCCGGCCGGCATCGTTTCCGGCCGGACACGCATCGCTGCGTCGGAAGGATGGACATGACCCGTGATGGCGCGCCAGACCCATCGGTCACCGAGCTCGAAGATCTCGTCGCGGGGACGCCGCCGTCCGGCCCGCGACGCCGGATCGTCGCGGTTGCTGGTGTGGCCACTCTGGGTTCGTTGCTGTTCGGCTACGACACCGGCGTCATCTCCGGTGCGTTACCTTTCATGTACCTGCCTCGGGCGGCCGGCGGGCTCCTTCTCACGGCCGGTCACGAAGGTGCCATCGGTGGCACGCTCACTGCGGGCGCGGCGCTCGGCGCACTGCTGGGCGGGTGGGCCTCGGACCGGTGGGGGCGCCGCCACAACCTCCTCATGCTGGCGCTGCTCTTCTTCGTCGGTGCGGTGGGGACGGCCTTGTCGCCGTCGGTGTGGGTCATGTACCCCTTCCGGGTCATTCTCGGCATGGCCGTCGGGGCGGGTTCGGCAACGGTGCCGGTGTATCTGTCGGAGACCTCGCCGCGACAGACTCGTGGCCGCGTCGTCGCCCTCGACCAGTTCATGATCGTGTCGGGTCAGCTCCTGGCCTTCGGCATGAATGCGGCCATCAGCGCAGCTCACGGTGGGCCCCAGCTCGTCGTCTCGGCAGATCCCTCGGGCCACGTCACTGCCGGCCGGTACACCCTCGATGCCCTGCGTGCCGCTGCGTCCGGAGGAGGGTCGCGGATCGGCGACCCGGCCTTCCGGGCCTTCCTCGACCAGCTCGTCGTCACGAGTGGAACCGGATCCGCGTGGCGGTGGATGCTCGTGCTCTGTTCGATCCCGGCCGTCGGGTTGTGGGTCGGGATGCGGGCGATGCCGGAGTCGGCGCGCTGGTACGTGGCTCACGGGAGGTTGCGCGAGGCGGTCGGTGCCCTCAAGCGGGTGCGCTCAGAGACCGACTCCGTCGAGGACGAGATGCGCGAGATCGTCGACTCCCACCGGGCGGACGAGGCCGCGCTCGGTCATCGTGAGCAGGTGTCCGTCGTCCGATCAACGCCGTGGTTGCGCCGGCTCATGATCGTCGGAGTTTTCCTGGCGGTAGTCAACCAGACCACCGGAGTCAACACGGTGATGTACTACGCGCCCAAGGTGCTCGAGTACGCCGGCATGAGCACGTCGACGTCGATCATCGCCCAGGTCGGGAACGGGGTGATGTCGGTCATCGGGGCGGCGGCGGGCCTTGTGCTCATCACACGATTCAGCCGGCGTGGCCTGCTCATCTTCGACGTATTGGCCGTCGCAGCGTGTCTGCTGGCCATCTCGGCGACCTTCCATTTCGTCATCGCTTCGCACCTGGGGTCCGGAACCTCTGCGCCACGGTGGGCCGCCCTGCTCGTCCTGGCGCTCATGGCAGTGTTCATGCTCGTCGTCCAGTCGACGAACGGGACGGTGGTCTGGACGATGCTCGGCGAGATGTTCCCGGCGCGTGTGCGTGGGGTCATGAACGGCACGGCGGTGTTCTGCATGTGGGTTGCCAATGCCGTCATCACGTGGACCTTCCCGACGATGATGGCCGACCTCGGGGGAGCGACGACCTACGCCCTGTACGGGGTGCTCAACATCGTCATCGCCGCCGTGCTGTTCAAGGTCATGCCCGAGACGCGGGGCCGATCGCTCGAGCAGATCGAGGTCGAGATGTCGAGGCGGTACGCCTGACCGGTCACGTGTGCCCGTGCTGGTGGTGCGCGTCCGGGTAGTGGGCATGGGTGTGCACCAGATGCTCGTGGGTGTGCTCATGGGTGTGACGCACCCCCGGCGGTACCGGCGGGTTGTGGGTGTGGTTGTGGTGCCCGTCGTCGTGACTGTGCTCGTGGGTGTGGGTCATCGGCTCATGGACGTGCTCGTGGACATGTCGCTCGGTGAGGTGGAGCCAGATGCCGAAGGCCATGAGCACGCCCGCCACGACGAGAGCCGGGGAGATCCGGTCTCCGAGGACGACCGCCAGGATCGCGCCGAAGAAGGGCGCCGTCGAGTAGTAGGCGCCGGCGCGGGCTGTGCCCAGGCGACGCATTCCCAGGATGAAGAGGACGAGGCTGACGCCGTAGGCCAGGACGCCCACCGCGGCCCCGGCCAGGAGAATCACGGGATGGGGGAGCTCCGCGCCGAGGACCAGGCCGAGCGCGAGATTGACCGGGCCGGCGACGAGCCCCTTGACCATGGCCAGCCAGGTGGCGTCGGTGAGGGCGATACGGCCGGTGAGGTTGTTGTCGACGCCCCAGCACAGGCAGGCACCGAGGATCGCCAGCGACGGCAGGACGCCGGCGAAGGATGGTTGCCCCGGACAACTGAGGACGATCGCACCGGCGGCGATGGAGACGAAACCCGCGACGATCCGTCGACTCGTCGCCTCCTTGAAGACGAACCACGCGATGAGCGCGGTGAAGACACCTTCGGCGTTGAGCAGGAGGGATGCCCCCGAGGCGGGCATCGCCCGCAGCCCGACCATGAGCAGGAGCGGCCCCATCGCCCCGCCGAACAGGACCGCCCCGACGAGGTACGGCACATCGCGTCGGGCCAGATGGACGGCGTCAACCCGCCGAAGTCGGCGGTGGAGGGCCAGGGCCAGGCCGGACGTCGTGTAGAGCAACCCGGCGAGCACCCAGGGGCTCGTCGAACCGAGGAGGAACTTGGCGACGGGCGCCCCCGCTCCGAAGAGCGCTGCCGACGTCAGGGTGGCGCGGCTCCGCGGTCGATACGGCTCATGGGGTCCATTGTGGTGCCGCGCCGCCACAGATCATCCACCGGTCCACGACGGTCGATCCATCAACCCTTGTCAGGGCGTACATCAAGGGCGGCCCCGAAAGGATTCGAACCTTCGACACATGGTTTAGGAAACCACTGCTCTATCCCCTGAGCTACGGGGCCCACCCGGCCATTGCCGGACCCCCACAGCCTAGTGTGCGCCGTCGGACCCGACCAACTCAGCTCAATTCGTCGATCCGCCCGACGAAGAGCGGGGTCGCCGTCGCCGCGTGGACGATGGCGTAGAGGAAGGGCCGATCGATGACGAGTTCGTCACCGGGGAGCGGTGCGGCTGCATCGCCGACGTGAATCTCCGTCGCCGCTGCGGCCTCGATACCGCCCTCGGTCACCTTGATCCACGCCTCGTGGGCGATGTCCTGGATGAACAGTGGCTCATGGGTGGTCGACATCCGTCCGAACCTGGCCGCCGTCGGGTCGAAGGCGGAGACCAGGCCGGCGTCGACGAGCGCCTGCTTGGGTGACCGCCGGCAGCGTGACTCCCACTGCGGAAGGATGACCTGCATCCCGTCCTCGAGCTTCTTCGAGGAGTCCCCGGCAAGGGCGCACAACTCGACGACGGAGACCGTCTCCGGGTTCGAGCCCCGGTCCGGGAGGCCGACGACGAGGTGGAAGTCCTCGTCGGCCAGGGGAATCGAGATTCCCGTCCAGGTGGACCTGCCGACATGGGAACTCGTGGATCCCAGCGACATCGCCAGGCCGGACACCTGACGGTCGCCCGAGCGCCCGTGGAACGTCACGGTCTGCTCATGGGCGATGTGTCCCCACCGTGTCCTGAGGTGCAGCGCATTGACGAAAACCAGAGTCGTCTGCTCGTTGAAGGCGCCGTCGGCGAAGAGCTTGCCGATGGCTCCCTTCGTCGCCTCGGAGACCCAGTCGTTGAGCTCGCCGACCAGGTCGTCCTGGTGCCCCCGGGCGAAGGTGCCGACCGGGGACGACAGGGCCTCGAGGTCACTGCGGAACGAGCGCTGTACCGACAGATCATCCCTCACGACGACACGTCCGGCCGCCTCGAGCCCGACCTTGTCGGACGTGCGCGGGATGCGGGCGAGGCCCCACTCCAAGGCGTCCCGCGCCTGCTCCGGGGACACGCCGAGGACGCGCGCGAATTCGGAGCGCGTCCTCCCGTCCGCGCCCAGGGCGACGAGCGCGAGAGCCCATCCCAGCGACCACGGCGACCAGATCGTGTTGCCGGGGCGGGCCGTCGTCGACCGGTGCAGCGTGGCGGTCAAGGTCATGAGCGGCCAGGGCAGGGGACGTGCCCTGCCGGCTGTCTGGGCCTCGGGCATCGTCAGCTCCGCCGACGAGCATCCTGACAGTCCGAACGCCGGCATCGCCAGGACGGGCAGCGTGAACAGATCGCGGCGGTGCATGCCACGTCCTCCTCCGGGAGCGAACAACCACCTTCACGGTAGCTACCGGCAGTGTCATGAAAGCCGATGTGCACGTGCCCTCCACGACCTGCGTTCGCGGATGTCGGCACCCCATAGGATTGTGGCAGCGACCGGAAGGAACACCATGAGCCAGTCAGGACTGGACGCCGCCCGCGCGAAGATGACCGAGGCCGGCGTCGACCCGGTGGCGATCGACGTCTTCGCCGCCTACTACGCGCAGCTCGAGCAGGGGAGGACCGGGATCATCCCCGAGGACTCCATCAGCCCGCTGACCGACCCGCCCATGCTCGACGACATCACCGTGGACGACGCCGCCGCGGCCGAGGCCCTCGACCACACCGTCATCATCAAGCTCAACGGGGGCCTGGGCACCTCGATGGGTCTGGACCGGGCCAAGTCCCTCCTCCCGGTGCGCGACGGCAAGACCTTCCTCGACATCCTCGTCGGCCAGATCCGCGCGGCCCGACGCCAGTACGGCGCCCGACTGCCGCTGCTGCTCATGGACTCCTTCAACACCCGCGACGACACCCTCGCACACTTGGCGCAGTACCCGGACATCGCCGTCGACGGGCTGCCCCTGGACTTCCTGCAGAACCGTGAGCCGAAGTTGCGTGCCGACGACCTCACCCCCGTCGAGTTCCCGGCCGATCCGCGGCTCGAGTGGTGCCCGCCGGGCCACGGAGACCTCTACACGGCGCTGCTCGGCTCCGGCGTCCTCGATGCCCTGCTCGACAAGGGCTACCGGTACGCCTCGGTGTCCAACGGGGACAACCTCGGCGCCACCCCGAACGCGCGCATCGCCGGATGGTTCGCGTCCTCGGGGGCCCCGTACGCCGCCGAGCTGTGCCGGCGCACCATCAATGATCGCAAGGGTGGCCACCTGGCCGTCCGCAGGTCCGACGGCCGCCTCATCCTGCGTGACACCGCCCAGACCGCCCCCGAGGAGATGGACTACTTCACCGACGAGAACCGTCACCCCTACTTCCACACCAACAACCTGTGGTTCGACCTGCGCGCCCTGCGGGACGTGCTCGCCGAACGCCACGGGGTCATGGGTCTGGCCCTCATCCGCAACGAGAAGACGGTCGACCCCAGGGACTCCTCGACGACCCCGGTCGTCCAGGTGGAGTCGGCGATGGGTGCTGCGATCGAGGTCTTCGAGGGTGCCACGTGCATCTGCGTCGATCGCTCCCGATTCCTGCCGGTCAAGACGACGAACGAGCTGCTCCTGCTCCGTTCTGACGTCTACCGTCTCGACGAGTCCGACCACCTGGTCAAGACGACCGACACGACCTGCGCCGTCGACCTCGACAAGGAGTTCTACAAAAAGGTCGGCGACTTCGAGCGGCGTGTTCCCGAGCCGCCGTCCCTGCGAGAGGCCACCTCGCTCACCGTCGTCGGCGACGTCACCTTCGGCAGTGGGGTCGTCGTCCGCGGCGACGCGAGGGTCGAGGCCGAGCAGGCGGCGTCGATCCCGGACGGAGCCGTCCTCAGCGGCGACGTCGTCCCGTCGTCCCGGTGACCCACTCGGCGGCTCAGGCGTGGACGGCCATCGGTGCCGTCCTTGCCGGGCAACGGCTCCGACCCCCGGAGACGGCGAGCTGGGAGGGATCCGACGTCGTCGCCTGGTTGTCCGAGCAGGGCTGGACGGGTGAGCGCCTGAGGGCCAGGCGTGACGCCGCGCAGGACTCCCGCGCTCCGTGGCCGCAACGGCTTCCCGACGATCTGGCCTCAGGGCTCGAGTTCGCCCGGTACGGGGCACTGCTGGCCCAGGTGCGTCGGCTCACCGGTCTGGACGGTCTCCATCCGGCGATCCACCGCGGGGCCGCGACCATCGGTCCGGAGGAGGCGCGTCTGCTCGCCGAGGTGCCCCCGCACCACGTCGTCCGCTGAGACGGCGATGCCCGTCCGGGTTCGGGCCGACGGGCCCATGGGCACCCAGAACGTGCAGAACCCCCGGTCGGGTGACCGGGGGTTCTGCACGGCGCCGACGGTACGTCGGAGGCCGGGCTCAGTTCTTCGAGGCGAGCAGGTCGCGGATCTCGGTGAGGAGCTCCTCGGTGGTCGGCTCCGGGGCGTCCTCCTGGATGCCCTTGGCGGCCTTGCGATGAGCGATGGCCATCTCGTAGGGCTTGACGACGCCGAAGTACACGACGAAGGCGAGCACGACGAAGGCGATGAGGTCGGTGAGGAAGACGCCGACGTGGACGCCTCCGGGGACCCACGAGGAGAAGTTCGGCGTGCCACCGAGCTTGCCGAGCAGGTCCATGACGATGGCGGTGAATGACTTGACGACGGTGGCGAAGGCGCCACCGATGATGAACGCGACGGCCAGTTCGATGAGGTTGCCGCGCAGGAGGAAGTCCTTGAATCCCTTCACGGGAGTTCCTTTCCGCTGGGTGTCGCCCGATGAGCGGGCGGTGGGGCACCGGGCAACGAGTCTAGGACACCGCCATGAAAAATCTTGCATTCATGGCCGGGTGTTTCGTTCTGCATGAATTTCCTTGCACAGTGGCATGGGCATCATTCGTCTCATCGCACGACCAGACCGATCGTGCTGTTCGAGGACTGGACGGCGATCTCGGCCGCTGACCGTTCGTCGGTGGCGACGACGACCAGCCCGGTTCCGTTGTCACCGAGCAGGCCCCCGCCGGAGGGGTGCGGGAGCGCCCGGATGACGGCGTCGGCGGCGATGACCTTGGCTGCTCCGGACTCGCCGCTGACGACTGACACCTTCTGGCCGACTCTCAGCATCGACAGCAGTGCCGGATCGGACAGGTGGACGCCGACCAGGGCCTGGCCCTTGGACCCGGCCGCAGCGGTGAGGAAGGAGGCGTCGGTGACGGCGGCACCCTTCGGCAGGTCGGCGACGACAGTCCGGCCGACGACCTCCTCGGGACGACTGCGGGCACCGTCGGGGGCCAGGTCGAGCGGCATGTCGACGACACGCACCTGGGAGGAGGTGACGGCACTGCCCCCGGGAATGCGCGTGGAGGCCACGACGACCGGAACGGTGCCTGCCGGGGCGCGATGCATGGCCGTCGTCGCCAGGAAGACCGCAGCGGCCGCCAGGAGGGCGGCGAGCAGCCGGCGATGTCGGGCGACCAAGACGTGCAGGCTGCGCCCAGCGCTGTGGCCTCGGGCGGATCGGGATCTGGGTCGGGTCTGGTGGGGGCGGGTGGACGAACCTCTCATGCCCCAGTTATCGGGGCGTCAGCCTCGATCGGGACAGTTGTCCACAGATTGAAGACGAAATCAGTTCGCGGCGGCCTTGGCTGGGGATGACGCGGAGGAACTCTGGCTCGCCGTCGAGGAGGTCGAGGGCGAGGAGGAGGTCGTCGACGAGCCGTCGGAGGAGTCCGAACTGGCCACGGCGGCCTTGGCGGCACCGCTCGTGTGGTTGTCGGTCGAGTAGAAGCCAGATCCCTTGAAGACGACGCCGACCGCACTGAACACCTTGCGCAGTGAGCCGTGACAGGTCGGGCAGACGGTCAGAGCGTCGTCGCTGAACCGCTGGAAGATCTCCAGGTCCCTGCCGCAATCGGTGCATCGGTACTGGTAGGTGGGCATGTTCTCCTCGTTCCGGGGCGGCCCCGGAAGCCGGGCCGGACCACTGGCCCATGATAGGCGGGCGATCGAGTCAACTGAAATCACCGTCCATCCCGTACGCCGAGGGGGCAGCGACCGGAGTGCGCAACCCTGACGGCGTGAGGACGGCGTCGACCGGCACGTCCCAGGGTTCTCGCGGCACCCGGTCGACGACGTCCTCGTCGTCGACGACCGCCCACACCGACGCCCCCGGTCGTCGCGATCCGAGCGCGCGGTCGTACCAGCCACCACCGACGCCGACCCGGTAGCCCTGACGATCGACCCACAGGGCCGAGCACAGGACGACCTGCGCCTCGCCGATGGCCCCGACCTCGAGCAGCGTGCCGTTCGGCTCCGGGATGCCCCACAGGCCCAGGCGCAGGGCGTCCGGGTCGTACCAGCCCCAGGCGGGTCGTCCGAGCCCGTGACCGTGTCCGTCGGTGAGCACCGGCACGAGCACCCGGGCCCCTCGCTGGTGCAGCTCCCGCGCCAGGTCGAGGGTTCCCGGTTCGTCCCCGCACGACAGGTACGTGCACACCGTCTCGACGCCGGCCAGGGATGCCAGGGCTGCCCGGGTGCGGTCGGCGTCGAGACGGTGCCGCCGGGCTCGGCGGTCCGCCCGAGCCTGCCGGCCCCGGCGTCTCCACTCGCGCTTGAGCTGGGCCACGTCCTCGTCCATGGACCAACCGTAGGTGCTCCGCCGCGTCGTCGTCCCAAGGAACGGGCGTCGGTCCTAGTCTGGCGCCATGGCGCTGTTCCGCAGGAAGAAGGTCGAGACGGATGACGAGGCCCCGGTCGACGAGGTGACTCGTCTGCCCGGGACGCCCGGGGAGGACGCCTTCGGACGCAGACCCATCGCCGCCCAGCGTGACTACCTCGTCTCCCTCGTCAAGCCGCTCAGCCCCTTTGGTCTGAGCATCACCGACGCCCACGGGTTGGCCCTGTGCGAGAACGTTCCGGCACCCGAGGACGTCCCGCACGAGACGACCGCCGCGATCGACGGCTATGCCCTGGCGTCGTCATCGACGCGGTTCGCCGGACGACCCGACGAGGTGCGCGTGCAGGTCGACCGGCGTCCGCCCAGCCCGGTCACCGAGGGGACGGCGGTGCTCGTCATGGCCGGGGCCCGGCTTCCGCGGGGCACCGACGCCGTCGCCTCGGCGAGCCACATGGACGCCGACGGTGAGCTCGTCTTCACCCAGCCGCTCACCCAGTGGTCGGGCTGCCGACTGGCCGGTACCGATTTCCTCGCGGGCGAGACGTTGCTGCACAAGGGCACGACGATCCACGCGGGATCGGTCGCGCTGCTGGCCAACGCCGGCGTCGACAAGGTGCTGGCGCGACCGCGCCCCCGGGTCGTCGTCATCGGGACCGGCGGGGGACAGCCCGGGGAGGGCGTGCCCACCCTCGACACCACCGCGCGGACCGTGGCGGCGGCCGCCCACGTCTCGGGAGCACACGTGTGGCGGGTCGAGGCCGACGGCCAGGATCTCGACGCCCTGCGGGACACCGTCACCGACCAGCTCATCCGGGCCGACCTCGTCCTGGCGACGAGCGACCGCATGGTTCCCGGGGACCGCGACCCCGTGTCCGTCCTGCTGCCCGAACTCGGCGCCACCGACTTCTGCCAGGTGGCCATGGCTCCCGGGTCCCTGCACGGGTTCGGTCTGGTCGGACCGGATGAGACGCCGTTGCTCGTCCTGCCGACGGGCCCCGGGGCCGCGCTGGCCTCCTTCCATGCCTTCGCCCTACCCATGCTGCGCGCCATGGCCGGCGCCGCCGCAGGTGACGTCCTGCACGTTCCGACGACGGTGCCCTTCGGCCCCGATCCCGAGCTGACGACGTTCCGTCCGGTGCGGCTCGTGCGGACCGATGGGCACCTGGCGATGGAACCGGTCGGGACCGGCGACATCACCCACGTGCCCTCCTTGGCCGCGGCCGATGCCATCGCCGTCGTCGAACCCGGGTTGACGACCGTCGGGGTCGGGACGCCGGTGGACTGCTGGCCCCTGTCGCGATGACCTCGTTCCACGGCCCGGCCCCGGACGGCGCACGGCTCACGCCAGCGCCCATGCCCTACGGGGTCGAGCTGCCCAGCCGGGACCGCTGGCCGGTCACCCTCCGCGCCGGCGCGGTCGTCCTTCGTCCCCTCGTGCGACGTGACCACGCCCAGTGGTCGAGCGTGCGCGAACGCGACTGGGACTGGCTCAGTCCGTGGGAGGCGACCCGACCGCCGACGAGCACCGAACCCATCCCGACCTTCGCCCGGATGATCGCCCGCAATGAGCGGCGGGCCCGACGGCACGAGCTGCTTCCCTGGGCGCTGGCGTGGGACGAGGGCTGGCCGCAGGCTCCGACGCGTCGTCCCGATCGCCTGCCACTGGTCGGCCAGTTCACGGTGTTCCAGATCTCCCACGGGTCGGCACTGTCGTGCTCGATGGGGTACTGGGTCGCTGCCGACCGGGCAGGTCAGGGCATCGTCCCGACCGCCCTGGCGCTGGCCTGTGACTACGTCTTCCAGGTCATGGGTCTGCACCGTGTCGAGGTGTGCGTCCGACCGGAGAACGCCCCGAGTCTGCGGGTCGTCGAGAAGGTCGGCATGGTCGAGGAGGGGACGCGCGCGCGGTTCCTCCACATCGACGGCGACTGGCGCGACCACCGGGTGTTCCGGATGATGCCGCAGGACCACCCGCGCGGGGTTCTGCACGACTACCTGGAGCGGCACGTCCTGCCGGGATCGCCGCTGACCTGAGCCGCTGGCGGACCGCTCGACCCACAGGTCGGCGCCCTCGGCTCCGAGCGACAGCATCCGCGCGCTGGCCAGCTCGAATGACATGGATGTCATTTCGCCGACACTCCGGCGCAGCTCAGCTCGACACGCCGGTGGGCCCCCTAGGTTGAGGCCCGTGGAAGCAGTCATCCTGGGTGTGCTCGTCGTGGCGTGGATCGCCTACCTCGTGCCGTGGTTCGTCAACCGGCATCGCGAGCAGCTCGAGGACGTCGAGCGTCCCAGCGGCTTCCCCGAGACGATGACCGTCGTCTCCCAGGGCGGGATGACCATCACCTCCGACGTCGACGAGGACGCCGCCGAGGTCGAGGTGTCCACCCCGTACACGCGCTCCTGGGCGCGCCGTGACCTGCGTCTGTCGTGGGCGCGGGCCGCTCGACGCCGTCGCAACACCCTTCTCGTCCTCACCGGCGCCACCGTCCTGGCCGCCGTGCTCGGCGCGACCTCGCTCATCTCCTGGTGGTTCACCGCCGTCTGCGGTCTGCTGCTCGTCGGGTTCATCGTCCTGGCACGTGTGTCCGTCGTCGGTATGGCGCGACGGATGGACGCACGGATGGCGCTCATCGACGAGGGGTGGGACGAGGTGACGACGGTCATCGAGGTGCCCGAGTCCTTTCGGCGACCCGAGGCGGACTACGAGGCCACCGAGTACGCCATCGACCTGACCGGGCCGGTCGAGCCGCGACAGGGCTCCCTGTGGGACGCCGTCCCGGTGACCGCGCCGACCTACGTCTCCCAGCCACTCATGGCCCGCACCGTGCGCACGATCGACCTGTCGGCCCCGGGTGCGGTCCTCGGCGAGACGACCTCCCCGGTGGCCCTCGAGGCCGGGGCCGAGGGTGTCGGCGAGGAGAGCGTCGAGACCTCGAGGATCGACGTGGACCGCGATCGGGAGTCCGCCTGAGCGTGGCGGGGTGCGCCATCGCGCCCCAGACGCCGTGACCGGTCCGATGGCCGGCGTGACACAATGACCGCCGTGCAAGCTGCGCTGCCCGGTCTGACCTTCTGTGCCGTCTTCGCGGCGGTCGTCCTCGTCGTCTCGGCCGTCGCCAAGATGCGCTCCGACGAGTCGCTGGCCGCGGTCATGGACTCGCTCGGTCTGCCGGGGTCGTCGCTGCCCGCGTGGTTCGTGCCGCTGCTGCCGTGGGCGGAGGTGGTCCTGGCGGTGGCCCTGCTCGTGCTGCCCGGGGTGGCCGGGGTGGTCGCCGCCTCGCTGGTCACGGCGTTGTTCATCGCGTACACGGTGGTCGTCGTGCGGGTCCTGAGGACGATCCCGGACCCGGTGGACTGTCACTGCTTCGGTGACCTGGCACCCGGCGACGTCACCGGGTCGACCATCGCGCGCAACCTCGTGTTCGTCGTCCTGGGTGGACTGTCGGTCGTCGCAGCGGCCGTCGATCCTCGTCCGGCGGTCGTGCGCGCCTGTCTCACGATGACGACGACCTGGTCGTGGTGGTTGGCGGCGGTGCTGGCCGTCGTCGCCACCGCCCTCATCCTGCACCGGTCGGCCGACGACGCCGATGGTGGCTCCGGCGAGGGGGGCGACGGTGACTACGTGCCGGTACCGACCCCGCTGGCCGCGGTGACCGACCGGGAGGGCAGACGCCGCACCCTTCGCGAGCTGTCGTCGCGTCGGCCGGTGCTGCTGCTCTTCGTCTCCACGGGGTGCGGGTTCTGCGCCGAGGTGATCGAGAAGGCCGTCGGCTGGGTGACCCTGCTGCCGGAGGTCGACATCCGGTGCGTCCTGGGGCCGACGGCAGGGGTCGACTCCCTGCCGATCGAGTTGCAGGAACTGGCCCTCGTCGACGAGGACGGTGGGGCTCGCGACGTCTTCGAGGTGCGTGGATTCCCGACGGCCTGGCTGCTCGGCGTCGACCAGCAGGTGGCCGGTGGGCCCCAGGCCGGGCCCTCGAACATCGAGACCATGGTCGGTGACATGCGGGCCTCCCTCGACGAGGCGGCGGTCGAGGCCGAGCGGTTGCGCGCCGGTCAGTCGGCCATCGAGATCGGGTGAGGTGGGCCCGGCGGTTCGTCGGGGGAGTCCAGCTGTGGTAGCGTGGACTCTCGCCTTGGGGCATTAGCGCAGTTGGTAGCGCGTCTCGGTCGCATCGAGAAGGTCACGGGTTCGAATCCCGTATGCTCCACCAGATCGGACTTGAACACCTGACGTCGGAAGCGTGAGGGCGGCGAACCGCTCGTTGAGCTGGATCGCCGCCTTTTCGTCTTCCGTCATGGGGATGCGCTGGTAGAACGCTGGATGGTGAGCCGATTCCCGATACATCCGGGCGCAGTCGGCCAGAATCCGTAGGGCGGTGGTGCGGGGAGCCTGTCCCGGTTCTTGGGACACCAAGTCCGAGGTGATGGTGGCCCCAGGAAGGGAGTCTGTGAGTTGCCTGCTGCCAGGCCGCTGGCGTTCCGGTGTCGTGTTCTTGGCCTGGTCAGGCTCCGAAGCTCATCGAGTGGGCGAAGCTTGTGGGCGGACCGCGTCGTCTGCTGGCGCTCATCTTTGGCGGTGGAGTTGTCGCCGGGGGCGCCGGCGTCGGTATCGTCAACCATGTAGGCAAGCACGAGCCGAGCCGCAGGGATCGTCCCGGGCGTCGCGTCACGCTCGACCAGGACCTCGTTGGGGCCGACCAGTCATGGTCACCACCCGGCGGCTGCCCGTCATTGACGCCGTTCGGTACAAACATGTGCCAAATGGTGAGACCTCGTTCTTCGGCCTGATCCACCACACCGAAGCCGTCGACGACGACCTCGCTGCCATGCTCGAGGATTACCGCGCCGCCCACGAGCGGTTTCTGGAGTTGCTGAACGAGGGGAACGACTGAAGCTCGATATCTATACGGTATCCACGTCCTCAATGAAATCGTCATCGACGAACCCGACAAGTCCCCATCAACGTCGACAACATTTGTCACGTCATGACCGGCGCACCCGGCTGGATCTCAGGCCCGTCGGCGGCTGCCGACGGCTACGAGTGCGATTGCTACTGCAAGGATTGATTACAGATCAGGGTTGGCGGGCAATCCGAGTGCCGAATCGGTGACGAGCGGATTCTCACGGAACTCACGGGTAATGAGGGCACGGACCTTTTCGGGCCAAGTGGTGCAGGGTGAGGTGATTCGCAGAATCTGGGCCATCACCGAGAGCGCCCCGTAGATGCGTTCACTCTGTCCGTCAGGCAGCTGGCTGAATTGCGGCAGCGTCTTCAAGGCTGCAGTGGGAGCAGGCGTGAAGGACTTGTTCCACAGCCGTCCGTGATGAGCACAGATGTTGCGGATGATCGTCAACTGTTCCAGCCAACGCACCAAAGGGGACTGTGCTTTGGCCTTCTGCCGCTGGTTCTTCGACAGTGCAGACAGATTCACGACGAAGCCCAGCCCTTCAGCGATGACACGCTGATCCTTCGTGGCCAGACCTTCGAACAACTGCGACACATCGGCAAAGTCGAGAACCTCGGCCAGGACCCAGAACGGGTACTGGCCCGCGTAGTTGTAGCGGTAATGCTTGATCGCCTCGTTGTTCTTGCCAGCACGACCAATGCGCTTACGGGCAGTCCGCAGCCACCCGGCGTGATCAAACGAGGCACGGAAACGCGAAGGATCGGTGTACGCGAGCGGGTCTGGATGACACAGCACCTCCCCCAGGCGGGTGCGCAGCGTCACCTCGACACGTTCCATGCCGTCATGCACGAGCATGCGCAGTTTTCGGTCTGCCTCGTACAACGCCACGACATCAGTGAAGGACGTGCCTGGGGCGAACACGTCACCACGTTCGCCGCTGAAGTTGAAGGACCTTGCAGGATACCAATACGCCGAGAGCCGGTAGTACGAGACGTTCGTCAGCCACTGACCGGCGAGGTCGTCGTTCACGTCCATGCCGCGCGAGCGGAGCAGGGCGATCTGCTCGTCGACCGTCGTCGCCGACTTGAGCGGCCTAGGCATGGCACGGCTCCTCGGGCTCAAAAGAGATCCAGCCCACTCCCGACCGGAGTCGAGGCGGGCTGAACGGTTACCAATATGCTACCAGGACCAAGCAACAAACTCCAGCAGCTCCGGCAGAAGCCCAACTGAGGAGGAGCAGTATCCCAAGACGACCTCCACCTGCGACACCCTGTCCACGATGACCGCGGGAAGATTGCGTTGCAATGGCATGCGGGTCAGTCCGGCGGAGAAGTTGTCCGCGGTCTGGACACCGGTGGTGAGGAAGGACAGCGGAACGGCCACCACCCCCGAAACGGACCATGAGACGTTCTGCTCGGGCCATCCGCCCGCCGCGCAGGTGATCCCCCAGCCGTCGGGAGCAGTGGCCGCCGGCGTTCACCACCCTGCCGACCCAGTATTTGGCAACTGCTCGTGCCATGACCACCATGAAGAGGCGGAGCACGGCCAACTCGAACGGGAGTGCGCGTAACTGATCCATGTCAGCTGGCCGCCCGTCGCTTGGCCGGGTCGGCGGCGTAGTGGCGTTGCACCAGGCGGCCGATGGCCTGACCACCGGACAGGTCACCGAGATAGCGAACGTAGTGGTGCGCCACCAGTGCCGCCGGGCGGCGAGCGTGCACACGCAGCGTCGCGATGTACGCCCCGGTTTCGGGGAGCACGGTGCGGTGGACGCGTCCGTGCGCGGCGTGGTACGCGAGATCCGCCTCCAAGCGAGCCGTGCGGTCCAGGCGCTCGTCGAGCACTGGAGCGAGCACCGCGGACTGGTCGCGGATTGGCGGCAGGACTCCTCGAGAGCGCGATAGATCGGCAGTCACTGGGCCAGAAGGGCCACTGCGGCGTCGAGTGACAGGGAACCTGCCATGAGATCGGTGATGAAGGATGAGCCCTCGGCGCGCCCATGGGCGGCGGCCGTGTGCTGGTGCAGGGCGGTCGACAGTGGGGTGGTCTGCTCAGGGGGCATGGGTTGCATCGTTCCTGGATGTCGTCGCTGTCGCGGGCGGGCGTCTGCGGTGGTCATGGACGGGATGTCTCTTGGCATGGCGCCCACCGGAGGAGGGGACATGCTCAGTCGACGGGATAGGACTTAGGGTACCCTAAGAAAGGTTAGGCATACCTAATCTCATGTCATCTCGGCTGTCGCCCTCCGCATGTCGCTCTCCGCCCTTGGCTCCTGAACCCCGGGGTCAGAGAGCCTCCACGAGCACGACCGAGTCCTCGAGCATCCCGGTCTCGCCAGACGGCCCCACGGCCTGCCGGCTGCGCGTCTCGGCGAGGAGGACCCGCCAGCCGGCCGGGTCGAGGGCCAGGGCCGACACCTCCTCGTCCGGCGTCGGGAAGCGATGCTCATGGTGGTCCGACCACGGTGGAGCGGCGGCATGGGAGGTCACCAGCAGGTGCCCACCGCGAGCGACGAGCGCCGACGCCCGGCGCAGGATGTCGGTCCTCGCCAACTCCACCGGGGACTCGAGGAAACTCGCGGTGACGAGGTCGAAGGGGCCGTCCGGCAGGACCGACAGGTCGCCAACGAGGAATCGGGCGGCGTCGAGCCCCTCGGACCGGGCTCGTGACTCGGCTCGGTCGATCGCGGTGGGCGAGATGTCGATCCCGGTCGCCTGCCAGCCCCGAGCGGCCAGCCACAGGACGTCCCCGCCCTCGCCACACCCGAGGTCGAGTGCGCGTCCGGGCGTCAGGTTCGCTGCGACGTCGGCCAGGACGGCGTTGACCCGTCCCGACCAGATGGGCTCGGTGCCGGCGTACCGCCCCTCCCAGTAGTCGACGGCGTTCATCGGCCGCTGAAGACCGGGAATCGGGCGTCATCCCCGTACTGCTTGAAATCGATGGCGGCCAGCACCGCCATGTCCGCATCCGAGATCTCGAAGTCGACCTCGGCGTTGGCCCTCATGTGTGCCGGATCAGCCGTCTTGGGCAGTGGCACGGTTCCCAACTGGAGGGCGTACCGGATGCACAGCTGCGGCACGGAGACCCCGTACCGCTGTGCGACCTCGACGATCTGCTCGCTGCGCATGACGGCGCCGTGACCGATGGGGGAGTAGGCCTCGACGAGAATATCGTGTTCGCGGCACCAGCCCAGGAGGTCGTGCGGGGTGTTGCCGACGTGCAGGAGGATCTGGTCCACCTGGGGCTGGACGCGGGCGTCGGACAGGATGGGCTCCAGATCGGCCGGGGTGAAGTTCGAGACGCCGATCGACCGGATCCGGCCGTCGAGCTGGGCGTCCTCGAGGGCGCGCCACGCCTGCCGATTGCCCTCGGAGTAGTCGCCGCCACGGAAATCGCTCCACGGCTGCGGGCTGTGGATGAGCATGAGGTCGACGTAGTCGAGCCCCATCCGTTCGAGAGTGCCGTCGATGGCCTCGACCGCGCCGTCATGGGTCTTGATCTCCGCGGCCAGCTTGGAGGAGACGAAGAGGTCCTCTCGTGGCACCCCGCTGGTGCGCACCCCCTCGCCGACGCCGCGCTCGTTGCCATAGGCCTGGGCGGTGTCGATGTTGCGGTAACCCACCTCGATGGCGCCACGGACGGCGTCGGCCACGACGGCGTCATCGATGAGCCAGGTGCCCAGACCGAGCCGCGGGATGGTGGAGCCGTCGGCCAGGGAGTAGGTCTGATGGAGGGCAGGGGTCGTCATGGTCTTCTCCTTCGTGCGACGTCACCATTGTGGCGCGCCGGTCCGTGGCGGTGGCGGTGGCCGGGGTGGCGGAAGGCGACGCACGACCTCGTGCCCGCTCGATTGCGAACCAGGCAGGGCTCATGCCGGGGCGACGTCATGACGCCGCCCCGGCCAGCCATCAGCTCACTTGAGCCGGTCGGCGGCGTCGGTGATCTTGTCCTTGACGTCCTTGATGGCGTCCTTGACATCCTCGGCGGCCTGACCGAGCCGGCCCTTGGCCTCCTGCTCGGCGCCTTCCTGCTGCAGCTCCGCGTTGTCGGTGGCCTCGCCGAGCTTGCTCTTGGCCGAGCCGATGGCCTCGTCGCTCTTGCCCTTGATCCTGTCGTCGAGTCCCATGGCGGGCTCCTTCCCTACGGTGAGCGGCCCGGATCGGACCGTGTTCCGTCAACCGTACAAGGTGCCTCGATCATTCGTGGTGATTCGACCATGAATGGGTGGAGTGACGGGGTACGGGTATCGGGCGCGGTGCTTCCCACGAGGGAATTCCTACAACCAGTTCTTCTTCTTGAAGAGGAACCAGAGGATGATGCTCGAGGCGATCATGAGCCCGACGCACACCGGATAGCCATATTTCCAATGGAGCTCGGGCATGTAGTCGAAATTCATGCCGTAGATCGACCCGATGAGCGTCGGCACGACGAGAATGGCGGCCCATGAGGACACGGCCTTGAGGTCCTCGTTGCGACGTTGGTCGACCAGGGTCGAATTGACCGTGAGCACCTGGTTGAGCAGCTCGCGGATGTCACCGATCTGGCTGGAGATCCGTGCCAGGTGGTCGGCGACGTCAGCCAGATATGCCTGGAGTTCCTGGGACACCCGGTGCTTGTCGAACCCTGCCCGCAGTGCCGCGACGATGGGGATGAGGGGGTTGATGGCGTGCTGCAGGTCGATGGTCTCGCGCGAGAGGCGGTAGATGCGTTCGGGGGCTGCCGGGTCACCGGTGAAGACCTGCCGTTCGATCTCCTCGATGTCGTACTGGACGCCCTCGATGACCGGGTTGGTCTGGTCGACGACGCCGTCGAGCACGGTGTAGAGCACCGACTCGGGGCCGTGTCGCAGCAGGTCGGTGTTCGTCGGGAGTCGAGGCGACCAGGTGAGGCTGGACAGCTCGTCGGGGATCCGCTGGGTGATGACGACGACACAGTTGCGCTGCTTGATGACCTCGGCCTCGACGAAGCCGACGTCCTCCTGGGAATCGATGTAGAACGGGGGGTGGAGCACCATGAAGAGCGCGTCCCCGTGCCGCTCCAGCTTGGGGCGCTGATGGCCCTCGACGAGATCCTCGGCCAGCAGCGGACGAAGGTCGAGCAGGTCGACGATGGCCCGGATCTGGCTGCGATTCGGCCGGTGCGCGATGATGACGCCGAGCCGTTCATCGTGGCCCTCGAGCCAGGCGAGCGTCTCACGGATGCCGGTGCTGTGGGCGACGTCGACGGCGGTGCCCGACTCGAACCACTGGATGTCGATCGGGCCCGGCCTGGTGTCGGCCAGCGGGGCCAGATTGATCGGCGAACTGGTCCGGGTGCGCACCGTCCGGGTCCGAGCGTTGAGACTCGCCATCATGGCCTCCTCAGGGATCGCCGGGGACCCGGGACCTCACTGGTCCCGGTCGGACCTCTTGTTCCGCGGACGGTCGTCGTCACGGTACATGCCCGGAGCATCCAGGACGATGTTCGTGCCGCCGGCGGCGTCGGCGAGCTCCTTGGGGGCCAGCCAGCGTGCCAGATGGTAGACGCCGACCGTGACGATGGTGCCCAGGGCGATGCCACCGAGGGTGAACGAGTCGGTGAACCGGAGGGAGACGTCGCCGACCCCGATGATGATGCCGGCGGCCACCGGGACGAGGTTGACCGGGTTGCCGAAGTCGACCCGGTTCTCCTTCCAGATCTTCGCCCCGAGCAGACCGATCATGCCGTAGAGGACGACCGTGATGCCGCCCAGGACACCTCCGGGCGTGGCCGAGATGATGGCCCCGAACTTCGGTGAGAAGCCGAAGAGGATCGCCACGACGGAGGCGACGGCATAGGCAGCCGTCGAGTACACACGGGTCGCGGCCATGACACCGATGTTCTCGGCGTAGGTCGTCGTCGGTCCGGCGCCGGCGAGGGTGGCCAGCATCGAGGTCGCGCCGTCGGCGGCGATGGCCCGACCCATCTGGTGGTCGAGGTTGCGCCCGGTCATCTCGGAGACGGCCTTGACGTGCCCGGTGTTCTCGGCGATGAGGGCGATGACGACCGGCAGGGCCAGCAGGATGAAGGCCAGGTGGAAGGCCGGCAGGTGGAAGCCGACCACGTTGTGGGCCCCGAAGTGTCCGGTTCCGGTGGAGTCGACGCTGTAGGTCCACGTCGACAGGTTGGTGCGGGGCGGCAAACCGAACCAGGCCGCCGACCTCACCTGGCTCCAGTCGACGCGGTACACGCTCGTCGTCACCCCGTCGACGGTCTTGTGCATCGGCCCGAACACGAGGTCCTCCAGCCACGACAGGACGTAGCCGATGACGAGGGCCAGGAAGATCGCGATCCGCGAGACGAACCCCTTGGGCCCCACCGACAGGGCCACGACGATGAGCATGACGACCAGCGCCGTCCACTGGTCGACCGGCCAGTACGTCTTGGCGACGACCGGGGCCAGGTTGAAGCCGATGAGCATGACGACGGCGCCGGTGACCACCGGCGGCAGGGTCCGGTGGATGACTCGCGATCCGGCGGCGTGGATGATGATGCCGCAGATGAAGAGGGTGAGCCCGACGCAGAAGAGGGCGCCGGAGACGTCGTTCGGCTTGCCGCCGGAGGCGTAGATCGCCGCGGCGACGCCGGGGAAGGAGGCCGAGGAGCCGAGGTAGCTCGGCACCTCGTGATGGGTGACGAAGATGAAGACCAGGGTCGCGATGCCCGACATCATGACGGCGAGCTGCGGGTTGAGCCCCATGAGGATGGGGAAGACGAAGGTGGCGCCGAACATGGCGACGACGTGCTGGGCTCCCAGGCCGGTGGTGCGGCCCCAGCCGAGCCGCTCGTCGGGCTTGACGACCTCTCCCGGACCGAGCTTGCCCCCGTTGTGGAGTGTCCAGATCATGGTGACCCCTTTCCGGGGTCAGTAGCCTATCGGACCGGTCCGGGCACCGGCGGTGTGACCGTCATCGAGCAGGCTGGCAGCCATTGCCACTGCCACGCAGGTGGTGGCGACCGTGACGATGGGCCAGGGCGAGACGCTCCATGACCAGGGAAGGTCAACCCCCGCCCTGTCGAGGAAGAACCGGATGAGGAACACCGATCCCAGATAGGAGCATGCGATGGCAGGAGCTCCCGCTGCGGCCGCCCGCACGATGTTGAGGCCTGCCAGCGTCGGTGCGGACATGCCCAGCGCTCGCAGGATCGTCCGGTCGCGCATGTCCCGGGCGACCACGAGCCAACAGGTCAAGGTCGTGAGGATGGCGCAGACCACCACGCCGACGAGTGTGGACAGTTGGGCCACCCGATGGAATCGTTCGCTCGTGTCGTCATCGACGGGTGTCTGGAGGGTCATGGCAACGCCGTGGGGCAAACCCTGTCGAGCAGTGGCCTCGTCCCAGGGACGCATCGGCGATGCCGGCAGCAGCAGCCAGGCCTGTGCGCTGGCGCTGAGGTCGGCGGGACGTGGGGCGGTCCTCAGGGCGACGAGGGGCGGCACGCCGATCCATCTGTGGGTCCGAACCGGTCTGGTGGCGACATGGACGCGATGAGTCCCGGCTGCCTCGCGTGATGACGGCATGGGGACAAGATCGACTTCCGTGCCACTTGTGGCGGGGTCTGCGACGGCCTGGAGCAGAGTGCCTGATGTCAGCGCCGCACGCTCCTGTGCAGTGAGGTCGACGCCGAGCAGGGCCTGTGCAGCTGGCAGGTCGTTGACCAGGGCCACCGTGCGCATCGAGGGGATGGACGATGCTCCCACGCACGAGGAGTGGGCCTGACCGGCCTCGAGGCAGCGCACGTATTCGTCCTCGACGACCCACGGGCGTTCCTGGCCGCCGATGACGGCGGTACGCCACTGCGCTGGTTGACTGTCGTGGACACTCGACCAGTGATCGAGCTCGAGGGTCGTGAGGGGCCGCCCCAGGCGCGCCACGGCCGTGGCCGGCGGCAGGTCGTCGAGGCGCGCCTGGCTGTGGATGTGCGCCGTGACGTCGGCGATGGAGATGATGCTCGTGGTCACGACGCACGCCCCGGACATCGCCACCACAGCCCACAGGCTGGTCGCGCCATCACGCGTCTCGGAGCCTGGGCGTAGCGCCCAGGAGATTCGGGCAGTCCGGTGTCGGCGAAAGGTCAGGCGGCGGGCAACCCACAGTGCGACGGCCATGAGCCCGATGACCGCCGTGGACGCCAGGATGAGCGAGACGAGGTCGTCGGACAGGGCGGCACCGACGAGCGCTGCGATGGAGACGCAGGCGGTTGCGGTGGGTGGTCGTGTGGTCCGGTCCTTGCCAGGGCGCGGGGTCGACATGGCAATCCTCATGCACAGGGCCAGGGCGGCGCCCGCCACAGCGCAGATCGCCGGGGTCAGCGGGCTGGACGGCTTCCACCGCCACGTGCTGCCGCAGGCCCATGCGACAAGACGCTGAACAGGGACGGACGCGAGGAGGCCCCCTGCGGTTCCGAGCGCCAGGGCTGCGCCCGTGGCGACCACGGTGTTGGTCACGACGAAGGCCAGCATCATGCGGCGCCGAGCCCCCAGGCGGTCCATGGTCGAGGACCGGGCTCGCCAGTACCGGCCTTCGGACAGGGTGGCGACCACCCCCACGGCGAGGACGAGCACAGCCGATGCAGGCCCGAGCAGGGCGGTCCACGGGGGCAGCTGGTCCGAGCTTGGCAGCTCTGATGATCGTTGGACCGAGAATCCTTGGGCGTCGAGGGAGACGACATCGGCGGTGCTGAGGGGGCCCATCGCGAACCAGCGAGGCGTCTGGGCCTGTTGCATGTCCGAGGTCGCCAGTGTTCCCGGCTCGACGAGGAGAAGGTCGGAGGTGGAATCAGTCGGGGGGACGATGACGGCCCCCACGGTCAGCGTGGTTGATCCGACACGAACTGACTGTCCCGTGTCGACACCAAGCGTGCTGGCCAGGTGTGCCGAGAGGGCGACTTGTCCCTGCGGCTGGAGCTGAGTTCTGGGGTACAGCGACGAAAGCCGCTCATCTCGCCAGGCGAGTTCGCGGCCACTCGTCTCCACCTGTCGGCCTCGTGCGGCCACGAGGACCTCGATGTCGCGGTCAGGCAGGAGTTCGACCTGGGTGGACGGCCTGCTGGGGGTCGTGACGTCCGCGATTCCGGAGTGTCCGGACACTCTGACGATGCCAGTCGCCGATCCATACACGATGGCTTTGAGTTCGACGGGGGAGAATCGAGAACTGGCCACGACGGTCCACGCGCACACCGCAATGGCGAATGCTGACGCCAGGATGATGACTTGACGCCTGCGCAGCCAGGCAAGTCGTGCCAGGTCGATGAGCGCGAGTCGTGGCCCCATCACCGTGGCTCCGCAGGGTGAAGCTGACCATCCCGAATGCCGATGACGACATCCATTCGCGTCGCAACGTCTGGATTGTGCGTCACGACCAGGGCCGCCCGGCCCGCACGGTGGGCGAAATCGATGATGGCATCGGTGACATTCTCTCCGGATTCGCTGTCGAGGGCACCGGTTGGTTCATCGGCCAGCAGCAGGACGCTGTGCCCGGCCAGGGCCCGGGCGATGGCGACCCGCTGCTGTTCGCCGCCGGACAACGTCTTCGGATAATCATCGACAAGCTTGCCGAGGCCCAGCGCGGTGAGCCTGTCGCGGGCCACGGCGTCGGCCTGGCGCCGTCCCTGCCCGGAAAGTTCGGCGCCGAGGGCCACATTCTCGGCGGCGGTGAGATTCTCGATGAGGTTGTAATCCTGGAACACCAAGGACACGGACGTCCTTCTCATGGCGCGACGGTCGGCGTCTCGCCCGGCCCAGACATCGTGCCCGGCAACGAGGATCGTTCCCTCATCGGGCCTCCTCAAGCCGGCGATGGCTCGAAGCAGGGTGGTCTTGCCGCACCCGGATGGCCCGATGAGGGCGGCCGACGTGCCGGCGGTCAGCGTCAGTGCAGAGTCGCGCAACAAGATGCGCTGACGCGTTCCGTCTCGTATCCACAGCCCAAGATGTTCCATTCGGAGAACGGGATCGCCCGGGGGAACGGTGGCGGAATCCGTCATCCCAGCCCGCGAGTCTCCTGAATGGCGCCGCGAGCGCCCCAAGGACACGTCTTACCCACGGATACCTGCCACGCGCCGACCCAAGACGTGTATGTATCAGGGGAAAAGGTGCAGTCTGCACGTGCGCGGGCTTGGGCATTCACGACCGTTCCACATTCAATATATGGTCGTCGAATCATGCCACTCGCAACTTGCAGGCCCACGGCACAATCGGTGTAGCTCTGGCTGAAGGCGCTTGTCGGGGTTGCAACTACCGGAATGGCGATGGCTGCAATGCATGCGATGCTTGCCCCAAGACGTCGTCCAAACATGATCATCTCCTCTTGGAAGGCTCCCTCAGCACTGAGGATGTCGTCACGATATGTATCGTCCAGGAGCGCTGTCAAGAGCCGTATTCATGAACGCTTGGTGAATGATTGGCGACGGGAGGATGGCGATCAGAAGACAAACCTGTGACCACCGGCCGCGGCCTCAGATCCATGACCGGAACCACATCCGGGCCAGCCACGCCTTGCGCGTCATGAGGGTGTCGGTGAGGATCGGGTGGATGAAGGCGAAGTCCGCCGCGACGAGGGCCATCGCCGTGCCGACGATGATCGCCCCGATCCGGCGTCGGTCGTGGTTGTCGACCGGGCCGAGGATCCGTCCCAGCCAGATCGCCAGGATCGTCACCGTGAACGGGATGATGCAGATCGCGTAGAAGAAGAACAAGGGACGGTCGTCGTACTTGAACCAGGGCAACCAGGTCGAGGCCATGGCGACGATCGGCAGGGTGAAGCGCCAGTCCCGCCCGGCGATCCACCAGACGACGCCGGCGAGCAGGGCGACGAAGGCCATCCACCACAGGATCGGGGTGCCGGTGCCCGAGATGACCCTCAGACAGGTGTCGCCGACCGCGGTGCACCCCTGCTGGCCGGGTTGGATGCCGTTGACGGCGTCGATCCCGATGGGGCGCTGGTTGATGAGCCAGCCGGACGGGTTGGCCGAGTAGGTGTGCGTCTGGCTGGCCATGTAGCTGCCGGTGTGGAACTGGTAGATCTGCACGTGGTAGTCCCACAGTGCCGCCAGCGGCCGGCCGATGACCTTCGCCAGGGCCGGGTCCGGGTTCGGCCCGCCCCACGACTGGCCGAACTTCATGTGCGGGTAGGCCACCAGCCAGCGCGCCCACGACGCCAGGTAGACGACGACCGCCACGACGACGAGGTAGCAGAAGGCCGGGACGCCGTCGCGCAGGAACGACCGCCACGACCTCGAACGGTCGACCCCCGCCAGTCGGCGGGCGGAGTGGTCCCAGATGACCGAGACGATGCCGAGGGTGGCCAGGACGAACATCGAGTTCCACTTGACGGCGCAGGCCGCTCCGAACATCACGCCGGCGACCAGACGCCAGGGACGCCACAGCAGGGCTGGGCCGAACCGCCCGCCGAGGGTGGTCGCCCCGTCAGCCCGGATGGCGTCGGCCAGACGATGCCGGAACCAGTCACGGTCGGCGGCGACGGAGGCCACCGCCGCGACGAGGAAGGTCGCCTGGAAGACGTCGAGCAGGCCGATGCGGCTCATGACGAAGTTGAGCCCGTCGAGGCTGAGGAGGATGCCGGCGATGGCCCCGACGAGGGTGGAGCGGGCAAGTCGGCGCGCCAGCCGGATCGTCAGGAGGATCATGAGCGAGCCGAAGATGACCGACATGAACCGCCAACCGAAGGAGTTCATGCCCCACAACTGCTCGCCCAGGGCCATGATCCACTTGCCCAGTGGAGGGTGGACGACGAACTCGGCGTCCGGGGTCCACCCGCTCGTCAGACCCTTGACGATGTCGGGATTGGCGGTCTTGGCGTCCGGCCAGGTCCCCTCGTAACCCTGGTGCAGCATCGTCCAGGCGTCCTTGGGGTAGTACGTCTCGTCGAAGACCAGGGTGTTCGGCGTCGCGACGTTCCACAGCCGCACGAGCAGGGCGACCCCGGTGATCGCCAGGGTGACGACCCAGCTGGTGAAGCCGTCGGTCATCCGTCCGTCGTCGAGCTTGTCGAGGGTCGACGCGCCACTGGTCCTGCCACTCACCCGGCCCATCGTAGAGGCCCCGGTGCAAGGGACGTGCGACACTGGCCCGGTGAGCCCAGAGACGACCCCCGGCCGAGTGATCCTCGCCGGAACCCCCATCGGTGACTCCGGGACGGCGTCCCCTCGGCTGCTCGAGACCCTCGCCGGGGCGCGGGTCATCGCCGCCGAGGACACCCGACGCCTGTCCGATCTGCTGCGGCGCCTCGGCGTGACGACGCCGGCTCGGGTCGTCTCGTACTTCGAGGGCAACGAGGCGGCCCGCACCCCCGAACTGCTCGAGATGCTGGCGGCCGGGCAGGACGTCGTCGTCGTCACCGACGCCGGGATGCCGTCGGTGTCCGATCCCGGCTTCAGGCTGGTGCGTGCGGCCATCGATGCCGGGTTCCGGGTGACCTCGGTGCCCGGGCCCACCGCCGTCACGACCGCGCTGGCGTTGAGCGGGCTGCCCACCGATCGGTTCTGCTTCGAGGGGTTCCTGCCGCGCAAGCAGGGGGAGCGACGCCGTCGCCTGCAGACCCTGGCCACCGAACCGCGCACCATGGTGCTCTACGAGGCCCCGCACCGGCTGGCCGACCTGCTCGACGACGCGGCCGAGATCCTCGGTGCCGACCGGCCGGCGGCCGTGTGCCGGGAACTCACGAAGACCTGGGAGGAGGTGCGGCGGGGCGGCCTCGGCGAGCTGGCGATCTGGGCTCGTGATGCGGCCCGCGGCGAGATCACCCTCGTCATCGCCGGAGCCGAGGGGGCCGAGGTGTCGCTGGAGCGTGCCCTGGAGCTCGTCGAGGATCTCGTCGACGATGGCGTCAAGACCTCCCGGGCCGTCGCCCGGGTCGCCGCGAGCACCGGACTGCCACGACGCGAGCTCTACGACGCGGTGCTGGCGCGTCGGGAGGTCGGTGGGGATGCCGGCGCACAGGAGGCGGGGCCGGTGCAAGGGACGGACGGCCGATGAGGCTCACCGACACCATCGAGGACGCCCTGGCCGGGCGCGGCCTGCCGACGCTGCCCGTGCCCCTGGCCGCCGAGACGATCGACTCGCACACCCATCTCGACACGGTCCGCGAGTTCACGACCCTCGTCGCCGCGCAGTCCCTGGCGGCCGCGGCGAAGGTCGGGGTGACGCGGATCGTCCAGATCGGCTGTGACGTCGACGGATCGCGGTTCGCCGAACGACTCGCCCGGGGCCGGACCGGGGTGGTCGCCGCCGTGGCCATCCACCCCAATGACGCCGTGCGCATCGCCCGCCGCTCCCGGCAGGATCTGGCCGAGGCGCTGCGCGTCGTCGACGAGCTGGCCGGAGCCGGGCCGCACGTGCGCGCCATCGGGGAGACCGGCATCGACCACCACGAGACCCCCGAGGGCCCGGACTGGGACCTCCAACGTGAGGTCTTCGCCGCGCACATCCGAATGGCCCACGAGCACGGCCTGACCCTGGCCATCCACGACCGTGACGGGCACGACGACGTCCTGGCCGTCCTCGACGAGGTCGGCTGGCCCGACCGCGTCATCATGCACTGCTTCTCCGGCGACGAGGACCTGGCACGTACCTGCGTCGAGCACGGGGCGTGGCTGTCCTTCCCCGGCGTCCTCACCTTCAGGAACGCCGACAACCTGCGCCGAGCGTTGGCAGTGACGCCCCGCGAGCGGATCCTCGTCGAGACCGACGCGCCCTTCCTCACGCCGACGCCCTGCCGGGGCAAGCGCAACGGGCCGTACCTGCTTCCGCACACCGTCCGGTTCCTCGCCGACCAGCTCGGTTGGGACGAGCGCGAGTGCTGCGAGCAGCTGCGGCTCAACACCTTCGAGGCGTACGGCGGGCCCTGGCCGGCCCATGGGGAGGACGACGATGTCTGAGGGCCTGCTCGACCCCACCTCGGTGCGGGCCATCGCCGAGCGGATCGGCCTGCGTCCCACGAAGACACGCGGCCAGAACTTCGTCCATGACGCCAACACGGTGCGACGCATCGTCTCCCTGGCCGAGGTCGGCCCCCGGGACCGGGTCATCGAGGTCGGGCCCGGACTGGGGTCGCTCACCCTGGGTCTGCTCGAGACCGGGGCGCAGGTCGTCGCCGTCGAGATCGACGAGGTGCTGGCAGCCCAACTGCCGGCCACGGTCACCGAGCGGATGCCCGAGGCGGCGTCCCGCCTGGACCTCGTGACGAGCGACGCCCTGGCCGTCCGGGAGCTGCCCGGGCAGCCCCCCACGGCGCTGGTGGCCAACCTGCCGTACAACGTGTCGGTGCCGGTGCTGCTGCACATGCTCGACCTGTCGGAGTCGTGGCGGACAGGGCTGGTCATGGTGCAGCTCGAGGTCGCCGACCGCCTCGTCGCTGCTCCGGGGTCGAAGGTCTACGGCGTGCCCAGCGCCAAACTCGCCTGGTGGGCGCAGGCCAGCCGTGTCGGGACGGTACCCCCCAAGGTCTTCTGGCCGGTGCCCAACGTCGACTCGGGACTGGTACGGATCGTGCGACGCGAGCCCCCGGTCACCGAGGCCACCCGCGAGCAGGTCTTCACCGTCATCGACGCCGCCTTCGCCTCCCGGCGCAAGATGCTGCGCGGGGCGCTCGCCGGCCTGTGCGGCGGATCGGCGAGGGCTGCCGAGCTCATCGAGGCCGCCGGTGTCGACCCGACCCTGCGCGGCGAGGCCCTCGACATCGCCGCCTTCGCCGCGGTGGCCGAGGCACTCCTGCGCGGGGGAGCCCTGCGTGGGTAGGTTGTCCCCATGACCAGCTTCGACGAGTTCTGGCCTCCGGCCCCCTCCACCGTGACCGTGCGAGTGGCGGCGAAGGTCAACCTCGCGCTGGGGGCGGGCCCGCTCGCCGAGGACGGCTACCACCCGCTGGCCACCGTCTTCGAGGCCATCGGTCTGCACGACGTCGTCACCGCCACCGACCGGGAGGACGACCTCATCACCATCACCGTCACGGGAGCCGACGCCGACCTCGTCCCGGCCGACGGCACGAATCTCGCGGTCCGCGCGGCACAGCTGCTGCGATCGAGCTGGGGGCACCCCGGACTGGGTGCTGATCTTCGGATCGACAAGACCATTCCCGTGGCCGGTGGCATGGCCGGCGGGTCGGCCGACGCCGCCGGCGCGCTGCTGGCGTGCTCGGTGCTGTGGGACCTCGACACCAGCCCGGACGACCTCCACGACGTCGCCGCCCGGCTCGGCTCCGACGTCCCCTTCTGCCTCACCGGCGGGGTGGCCCTGGGGCGCGGTCACGGGGACCAGCTCGTCCCGGTCATCAGCCGTGGTACCCATGTGTGGGTCCTGGCCACCTCGACCGTCGGTCTGTCGACCCCGGCGGTGTACCGCCGTTTCGACGACCTCGCCGTCGACGGCGGCGACATCGTTCCCACTGAGCTCATCTCGGCGCTGGCAAGGGGGCGGATCGACGAGGTCGCCGGACTGCTGCGCAACGACCTGCAGGCCGCGGCCGTCGACCTGCGGCCAGAGCTCGGCGAGGTGCTCGAGGTCGGTGTCCAGGCCGGGGCCCTGGCCGCCCAGGTGTGTGGATCCGGCCCGACCTGCGCCTTCCTCGTCGCCGACGAGACCACTGCCCGGACGGTCGCGCAGGGGTTGGCCGAGCTCGACCAGGTGCGCACCACGAGGATCGCCCGCGGGCCGGTCGCCGGTGCCCAGCTGTTGCCCGGATCCCTGCCCTCGGGGGCATGACGATGCCGGAGGGGCAGCAGGGGCCCGAGGAACCGGGCCGGCCGGCGGACGTGGAGCGGTGTGCGCCGCCGGATGCCGCGGATGACCTCCGGATGGCCCCGGATGCCGTCGACGACATCATCGCCGCCTGGCGACGGGAGCGCCCCGACCTGCCGGTGGAGGCGATGGAGGTGTGGTCGCGGGTGACCCGGCTGTCGCGGCGTCTCGACCGCGCCCGCTCCCGGGCCTGTGCGACGGCTGGCCTGGAGATCTGGGAGTTCGACGTCCTGGCGGCGCTGCGCCGGGCGGGGGAGCCCTACCGGCTCAGCCCCGGGGCCCTGCTGGCCGAGCTCGAGGTCACCTCGGGGACGATGACCAATCGCGTCAGTCGCCTGGCCGACCGGGGACTGGTGGAACGCCGTCCCAACCCCGAGGACGGCCGGGGGGTCATCGTCGTCCTCACGACGCAGGGGTGTGCCCGGGTCGACCGGGCACTCGAGGAACTGTTGGCCTCGGAGGGCAGGTTGCTCGGCGCCATGGACGCCGCCCGGGTGGCCGACCTGGGACGCACCCTCAGGGTCGTCCTGGCTCGTCAGGAGGAACTCGACCGGGACGACGGGTGAGCCTGGGCTCGGCCGAGAGGCGGGCCAGGCCGTTGAGGCCGAGATCGACGAGATGGGCGGCGACGACCTCCTTGGCCGGCTGCCGGTCGTCGAGCCAGGCCAGGCCGGTCATGCCGACCATCCCGGTGAGCGCCTGGGCGTAGATGCTCACGTGTTCCGGATCGAGCCCGTGCTCGAGGAACCTGTCGTGGAGGATTCCCTCGACCCAGGCGGCGACGTCGGAGAGGATCGAGGCGTAGGACCCGGTGGCCGACCCGACGGGGGAGTCCCGCGAGATGATGCGGAACCCGTCCGGATGGTCGTCGATGTAGTCGAGCAGGGCCAGGACGGCTGACTCGAGGGTGCGCCGCGGGCCCTGGTGGGGTTGGTCGAGGGCATGGCGCAGGGCGTCCTGCAGCAGCCGCACCTGCCGATCGACGACGACGGCGTACAGCCCGTCCTTGGACCCGAAGTGCTCGTAGACGATGGGCTTGGAGACGCCGGCGCACGCGGCGATCTCCTCGACCGAGGTGCCGTCGACGCCGTTGGCGGCGAAGAGGCCGGCGGCCACCTCGATGAGCTGCTCGCGACGCTCGCCGCTGGTCATCCGCACCCGTCGTGAGGTGGTGCGGGACGACTCGACGGGGTGCTCGCTCATGGCTCGAATCTATCGTGTGGCCCCGGGCCCGAGGTCGTCGCGCAGCCGGCGGCGCGATGCCATCGCACGGCTCCGTGGCGCGCGCCGACGGGACTCGCCCCGCCTGTCGCCTCGCGTCCCGCCTGTCGCCTCGCGTCCCAGTCGTGCCGTGCCGTACCCTTGTGGCGCTCGCCAGAGCGATCCCCGGTTGGTCTGCCGGCAGGGCCCGCCTGACTTTGAATCAGGACCAGCGACGCAGGTTCGACTCCTGCCCGGGGAGCGGTGGTGGGAGGCGACGTTGTCGTGGACTCCTCACCGGCGACGACGGACGCGGGAGACTCATCGCTGTCCTCGGTTCGTGGGCCGTCGAGATCTCGGATCTGGTCGGGTGCACCTTCCACCTGAAGGTTCGGAAGCCACTCTCGTAACATCCTTCTGTTACTTTTGTGCCATGAGGCCATCCATGGAGGCGATCAATCCGCTGCTGGCCGACCAGTGGGGGATGGTGACCACAGGGCAGGCGGAGGCCGCCGGAGTGTCGCGGGTGACAATCAAACGGATGGCCGACGCCGGAGAACTCGTGCAGCTACGTCGTGGGGTGTACATGTCCCCACAGTTCCCCATGACCGACCTTGACCCCATGCGAGCAGCGTGGCTCGCCGCCGACGCGAGCCGGACCCGAGCCGACCGTTACGACGACGTGGACCAGGTCATCGTCGCGGAGGAGTCCGCGGCGCGACTCCACGGGATCGGGGATCTGCCCGTCGCTGAGATCCGGTTCAACTCCCGTCGTCGTATCAGGGTCGACGGCGCAGCCACCTCCTCCGAGCCGATCGTTCGTGCCGAGTGGGACTGGCTCGACGGGTTGCCCGTCACAAGTCCCCGCCGCACCATCGAGGACCTCGTCCGAAGTGGACGATGGAACGACGACCACGTGCGCTCCGTCATCGACGACGCCATGGACAAGGGGATACTGAAACCCGCCGACGCAGCACGATCACGACTCATCCTGCGGGTCGCTCCACACCTCGCTCCACCCGCCAGCCACCAGTCCGTGGCCCAATTGCTCCGCAACGACGCCAAGGCACGTGGTGTGGCCGCCAACGACGCCATTGCCGAGTTCACCCGTATGCTCTTCCTGGCCAGCCTCATGGAACGCACCGATGACTGGGTCGTCAAGGGCGGCACCGGGATGTTGTGCCGGTTCGGGAAGGTGCGTTCGACGAAGGACCTGGATCTGTTCCGTGTCGGGGTGGGCGACAACGATTCGCCAGCCAGATCCGCCCAGTATCTGGTCCATGTCATGAACGGTGTGACCGTTGGCGCCTACACCTTCGGCTGCGCCTCGCCCCCGTCATCATCTGGTGAGGACCGGGACTCGCATCGGGTCATGGTGACGGTGGCCTCGAGGGGTGCCCGGCCCGTGGCCACGTTCTCGGTCGATGTGTCAGCCAAGGTGCAC
The DNA here is from genome assembly GCF_900605005.1 of Acidipropionibacterium timonense. Lineage (GTDB taxonomy): Bacteria > Actinomycetota > Actinomycetes > Propionibacteriales > Propionibacteriaceae > Cutibacterium > Cutibacterium timonense. The sequence continues at coordinate 389,417 of NZ_LR027558.1, forward strand.
CTGTCGAAGGATCCCGACATGGCCATGGCAGAGCGCAGTGATCGCGCGGACATTCCCGGTTATCCACGTCGATTCCCCGTGAGGCTGTACCCCTTGGAGAACCAGATGGCCGACAAGATCTGCGCCATGTACGAGGTGCACAACGGCCGGGCATCGACCAGATATCGCGACCTCTATGACCTGGCCGTCATGGCTGACCGGGGAGTGATTGACGCGCCATCCCTCATCGATGCGGTGAGGGAGCAGCAGGTGCGCAGGAGCCTCAGTGTTCCCCGGCCTCTCATGCCGCCGTCACCCACCTGGCCGAGCGAGTACGACCGTGCCGTGCGCAAGATGGCCCGCCCGGGCCGGCCGCAGTATGCGACGTATGAGGCCGCGGTCCGTCTCGTCGAGGCAAGGCTGGGGGCCGCACTCGACATGGTCGGAGCCTCGCCCACCGCCCAGGGGTCGACCTCGCCCACAGTGGAGTAGGCGGTGACGTCGCTGCCCGGGTAGCCAGCGGTGGTGGGAGACGACTGGGCCGTGCCTGTGTCGGACTCGGCCGCTAGAGTTGGGTCCTGCCTGCCGTATCCGAGCGATGGGGGATCACCGTGACGTCCAGTCCGTCCGAGGCCCGCGCCGAGACCGTTGCCGCTGTCATCGTCCTGGCCGCTGGTGGCGGCACCCGGATGAAGTCGTCGAAGTCGAAGTTACTCCATGAGGTCGCCGGCCGTCCCATGCTGTCGTGGGCCGTCGCCGCAGCGCGCGGACTCGACCCCGAGCACCTCGTCGTCGTCGTCGGTCACAAGCGTGAGCAGGTCGAGGCGCACCTCCACGAGGACGCCCCCGACGTGCGCACCGCCGTCCAGGCCGAGCAGAAGGGCACCGGGCACGCCGTCGCCTGCGGGCTCGAGGGGCTCGGAGAGCTCCACGGCCAGGTCGTCGTCACCTACGGCGACGTCCCCATGCTCACCGGTCAGACCCTGCGTGACCTCGTCGCCGCGCACCGTGAGCAGCGCAACCTCGTCACCGTGCTCACCGCATGCGTCCCCGACCCCACCGGGTACGGGCGCATCCTGCGTGAGGGGGACACCGTCACCGGTATCGTCGAGCACAAGGACGCCACTGCCGAGCAGCGGGCCATCGACGAGATCAACTCCGGCATCTACGTCTTCGACGCCCAGGCGCTGCGAGACGGGGTCGCCGGGCTCTCCAATGACAACGCCCAGGGCGAGTACTACCTCACCGACGTCGTCACCATGGCTGCGGCGGGCACCATCAGCGCTCCCGGGCTGAGCGGCGTCGGGGCCTGGCGCACCGACGACCTCTGGCAGACCGAGGGGGTCAACGACCGCGTCCAGCTGGCCCGGATGAACCGCGAGGTCAACCGGCGCACCCTGGAGCGCTGGATGCGTGCCGGCGTCACCATCGCCGACCCGGCGACGACGTGGATCCAGCCGGACGTCGACATCGACCAGGACGTCGAGATCGAACCGGGAACCTTCCTCAACGGGGCGACGACCATCGGCTCGGGGTCACGGATCGGCCCGGACTGCACCCTCATCGACACCGAGGTGGGGCATGACGCCGTCGTCACCCGCTCCGAGGCCACCCTGGCCGTCATCGGCGACGGGGTGCGGGTGGGGCCCTGGGCCAACCTTCGCCCCGGCACCGTCCTGTCGGCCCAGGTGCGGGTCGGCGCCTTCGTCGAGACGAAGAATGCCAAGGTCGGCGAGGGATCGGCGCTGCCGAGGCTGTCCTATGTCGGCGACGCGCGGATCGGCCGCGGTGTCACCGTGGGCGGCGGGACCGTCTTCGCCAACAACGACGGCGAGGTGAAGAACCGCAGCGCCGTGGGTGACGGCGTCTTCCTCGGGTCGAACTCGACCGTCGTCGCCCCCGTCGAGATCCCCTCCGGCACCGCCGTCGCAGCGGGGTCCGTCATCGACGCCACGGCGTCCACAGTCTCGGACACGACGTCCGATCAAGGAACAGACAACCCGAGCCCGGAGGCGGACCTGTGAGCGGAGCCACGCGACCCAACAACAAACATCTCATGGTGTGCTCGGGGCGGGCATACCCCGAACTTGCCGATGAGGTGGCCCAGGAACTCGGGGTCGAGCTCGTCCCCTCCCGCCAGGTGACGTACGCGAACTCCGAGATCTACGTCCAGTTCCAGGAGTCGGTGCGCGGCTGCGACGCCTTCGTCATCCAGTCCCACAGCGCCCCGGTCAACGAGGCCATCATGGAGCAGCTCATCATGGTCGACGCCCTCAAGCGGGCCTCGGCCAAGCGCATCACGGTCGTCTCGCCCTTCTACCCCTACGCCCGTCAGGACAAGAAGCACCTCGGACGCGAGCCCATCTCCGCCCGACTCATCGCTGACCTCTATCGGGCGGCGGGGGCCGACCGCATCATGAGCGTCGACCTCCACGCCGCCCAGATCCAGGGCTTCTTCGACGGTCCGGTCGATCACCTGTGGGCCCTCCCGGTGCTGTCGGACTACGTCCACGCCAAGTACGCCGAGGAGGACATGGTCGTCGTCTCGCCGGACGCCGGTCGGGTGCGCCTGGCCGACATGTGGACCGACAAGCTCGGATGCCAGCTCGCCATCATCCACAAGCGTCGCGACCCCAACAAGGCCAACGAGACGACGACCCACGAGGTCGTCGGCGACGTCAAGGGCAAGACCTGCCTGCTCGTCGACGACATGATCGACACCGCCGGCACCATGTGCCAGGCCGCCCGCGCCCTCAAGGAACACGGCGCCGCCCGGGTCGTCGCCGCCGCGACGCACCCGGTGCTGTCCGGCCCGGCCGCCGACCGCATCAACGCCTCGCCCATCGAGGAGCTCATCGTCACCAACACCCTGCCCATCCGCGAGGGCATCGAGATCCCGGTCATGACGGTGCTGTCGATCGCCCCGCTCATCGCCAAGGCCATCCAGGAGGTCTTCGAGGACGGGTCGGTGACGAGCCTGTTCCGCTGACGGCGCTCGTCGAACGGTCGTGCCGGGGTGGGATTCCCACCCCGGCACGACCATGTCGGCGTCGAGCGTGGGGGGGCTGTGGGCGAAGTCCGCCGGCTTCGCCGGTTCGGTCGCCCTGCGCGTCCAGAACCTCGGCGCCAAGCAGTACTACAAGGACGTCAAGGCCCCGACCCGGTTCGTCGTCTCGGTGAGGACGCAGTCCGGCCCGCAGGGCGTCGACCGACTCATCACCACCGCCGGCCACAACGGTGCGTACGTGCGTGATCTCGGCTTCGACCGGGCCACGTCGACCCGCAAGTTCGAGGTGACCCTGTCGAATCCCGTCGAGCCCGGCCAGGACCAGCTCGTCGCCGCCTTCTCTTTCGGGGACGGCGCGACCAAGCTCGGCCGGATCGTCAACTACGCGACGGTCACCCAGACCGGTCGCATCGCCGGCGACGTCTCGGCCGCCAACGACCAAGACCAGGACTCGCGCCAGGTGTCCCGCGACGACTTCGGCAAGTCCATCGTCGGCTTGTTCTGATCGACTCGGCGGTGCCCCCGGGGTCGCGTCGTCCGCCCCGGGGGACTGCGCCGGGCGGACCCGTGTTGGCCACCGAGCCGGGTGAAGGCGCCCGGAACACCTCCGTGGCCCCCACGAGTGCACGTCGCCCAGGCCAGGGCTTGGTGCTCCGCGCACGGCGCAGGTACCATGTCCCTGCTTGGCGAGGGACCTCACGGTCCGTCATCGACTGGCTGTCCAGCACGGACATCCCCTGCTCGTCGAGCTTGTCAGTTCCGAGAAGGAGGATCACATGGCTGACGTCATCACACTCAAGGCCACCATTCGTGACGAGTTCGGCAAGGGCGCCGCCCGCCGCATCCGTCGTGCCGACCGCATCCCTGCCGTCATGTACGGCCACGGGCACGACCCGGTCCACATCACCCTCGACGGTCACGAGACGCTGCTCGCCCTGCGCGCCGAGAACCAGCTCCTGTCCATCGAGATCGAGGGCCAGTCCGCCCAGCTCGCCCTGCCCAAGGACGTCCAGCGTGACGCCCTCAAGGGCTTTGTCCGGCACGTCGACCTGCTCACCATCAAGCGCGGTGAGAAGGTGACCGTCCAGGTCGCCCTCCACGTCCTGGGCGAGCCCGCCGAGGGCGCCGTCGCCACCACCGAGTTCAGCGAGATCGAGGTCGAGGCCGACGCCCTGTCGATCCCCGAGCACCTCGAGGTCTCGGTGGAGGGGGTCGACGCCGGCACGAGCATCACTCTCGGCGAGATCACCCTGCCCGAGGGCGTCACCCTCGTCGGCGATTCCGAGGCCGTCGCCGTCTCGGTCCAGTTCCCGGCCATGGAGGTCGAGCCCGAGCCCGAGGCCGAGGGTGAGGCCGAGGCCGCCGCGGAGGACGCGAGCGCCGGCGAGTGAGCCAACCCTGGCTCGTGGTCGGGCTCGGCAATCCGGGCCCGACCTACGACGGCACCCGACACAACGTCGGGGCCATGGTCGTCGACGAGCTGTGTCGACGGGCCGGCGAGAAGCTCTCGTCGGCCCGCGCCCAGCGCGCCGAGACCGCCCGCACCCGGATCGGGCCCGCGGGCATCGGGGTGCCCTCCGCGCAGGCCGAGCAGGTCGTCCTCATGCGCAGTCGCACCTACATGAACGATTCGGGCATCGCCGTCCGCAAGGTCGCGGACTTCGCCCACATCCGGCCCGACCACGTCATCGTCGTCCACGACGAGATCGACCTCGACCTGGGCCGGATGCGCCTCAAGCTCGGCGGTGGCGACAACGGTCACAACGGGCTCAAGTCCATCCGGGCCCATCTGCGCACCGGTGACTTCCTGCGGGTGAGGGTGGGGGTCGGGCGGCCACCGGGCCGACAGGACGCCGCGGACTACGTCCTGGGACACTTCTCGTCGCGTGAGAAGCCACAGGTCGAGCTGCAGGTGGCGCTGGCCGCCGACGCCGTCGAGGCCATCGTCTCGACGGGTCTGGAGCAGGCCCAGAACCGCTTCAACTCCTGACCTCCTCAGGTCCTGGCGACGACCTTGTCGGGGCGCGCCCGGAGCCAGGCCGACAGCTCGTTGCGGCGTCGCACCAGCTCGGGGCCGCCCTGTCCGGAGGCAATGCGCTCCTGGGCCGCAGCCGCCTCCATGACGGCCGTGACCATCCTGTCGCGTGCGGCACGTTGGGACCGTGACGTCGTCCCGCGGTGACGCAGCTGGGGCAGGACGACCATGTCGGCCTCAGCCGGCGTCACCAGTCCGGCCGCGACCATGAGCGGCAGCTGGCGGCTGGCGGCGTCGATCTCGCGGCGTCGGGACCGCAGCACCATGCGCACCGCCACGACGAACACCGGCACGAAGAGGACGAGGTAGACGACGGCCATCGACACCAACCCGCTGAGATCGCTGTCGCCGAGGGCGAGCGTCAGGGCATCCGGGCCGCCGTTCCACAATCCGTGCAGGAGGCACGCGACGACATAACCGACGACGACCCGCCAGAACCCGCCACGGTGGCGCCACGACCACAGTCCGACAGCGGTGGCGGAGGTGAACAGCGGGTGACCGAAGACGCCGAAGCCGGTGCGCACGAGGGTCATGACGACGATGTCGCCGGCCCCCTCCGCGGAGGCGAAGTAGCCGAGGTTCTCGACGAAGGCGAAGCCCAGGGCGCACACCCCGGCGTACACGAGATGGTCGGTGAGCGAGGTGAGTTCGAGCTTGCGGACACCGGTGAGCAGGACGAGGAAGACCGACGCCTTGGCGAATTCCTCGACCGGCGGGGCGACGAGGACGGCCGTGACGAGGTCGCTCGTGCCTGCCAGCGCCTCGACGACCGTCGCCAGGACGACGGCGACCGAGCCGCCCCACACCAGCGTCATGACGAGCATGCCGACCGGCTCGGGTTCCCATCGGTCGATCCACCGGTAGCAGGCCAGGCAGGCCAGCAGGGCCACGGTGGAGGGGATCGCCCCGATGGCCAGGGCTCGCGGCGAACCCGCGCCGATGAGCGCCACCATGACGAGGATGACGACGAGCCCGAGGATCGTCACGAGCATCGGCAGCACCGGGCGACGACGCCGTCTCGGCGGCGTCAGATGCCACGGCTGCACCGGGCCGAACGAGGCCGGCGTCGTCGCCCAGTGCGACAGGGGGTCCGGGGCGGACGGGTCGGGTCTCGGACGGTCGGGAACGGGGCTGGCGGTCACAGGGCGATGGTAGAGGCTCCCGGTGTGGCACCGCCCGACGCCGTGACCCGGGCGGCGTCCCGGGGCCACCTACACTGTCTCGGTGAGTTCCCGCGCTCTTGCCAGCCTTCTGTCTCGCGAACCCGTCCTGTCCGAGGCCGTCGGCGACGCCCTCACCGGGCGGATGCCCACCCTCGACCTCACGGTGGCCGCCCCGGCCCGTCCGGGGGTCGTCGCGGTACTGGCGCAGGCCCTTGAGGGCACCGAGCACATCCCGGTGCTGCTCGTCACGAGCACCTTCCGCGAGGCCGAGGAGGCCACCGCGACCCTGGAGACCTGGCTCAGCCCGCAGGAGGTCTGCTACTACCCGTCCTGGGAGACCCTGCCGCACGAGCGTCTCAGTCCGCGGACCGACACCGTCGGACGGCGTCTGGAGGTGTTGCGCCGGCTCACCGGCCATGACCCGATGCCCGCACCGAAGGTCGTCGTCGCCCCGGTGCGCGCCATCCTGCAGCCCCAGGTCGCCGGGTTGGGCGGCGTCATCCCCGTCGAGCTGCGGGTCGGTGACTCCCACGACCTCACCGCCCTCGCCGGACGTCTCGTCGACGCCGCCTACAGCCGGGTCGACATGGTCGAACGGCGCGGCGAGTTCGCGGTGCGCGGTGGCATCCTCGACGTCTTCCCCCCGGTCCTCGACCATCCCGTCCGCATCGACTTCTTCGGTGACGAGATCGAGGAGATCCGCTCCTTCGAGGTCGCCGACCAGCGGTCCACCGATGCGACGCACACGTCCGTCGTGTGCTCCCCGTGCCGCGAGCTCATCCTCACCGACGCCGTCCGTGCCCGTGCCCGGGCCCTGCTGCCCGACCATCCCGAGCTCGCCGACATGCTCGAGAAGATCGGTCAGGGCCAGGCCGTCGAGGGGATGGAGGCGCTCATGCCGGCCCTCGTCGACGACATCGAACTGCTCGTCGACGTCCTCCCGGAGCGATCCATGATCGTCCTGTCGGACCCTGAACTCGTGCGCTCCCGGGCCGCCGACCTCGTCCGCACCTCGGAGGAATTCCTCCACGCCGGGTGGGCGGCAGCCGCCGGCGGCGGAAAGGCCCCCATCGACCTCGCCGCGTCGGGCTACCGGGCACTGTCGCAGGTGCGGTTCCACGCCCTGGAACGGGGCATGTCGTGGTGGTCACTGTCCTCGTACACCCTCGACGCCCCGTCGACGCCGCTGGCCGGCGATCTCCCCGAGGACTCGGCCGAGTGGGGGAGTGCCCCGGTCACGCGCGACCCCCAACTCACCGAGGTCGAGCCCTGGCGCGGTGACGTCGACGCCGCTGTCGCCGACCTGTCGGGTCGTCTGGCCGACGGGTGGACCGTCGTCCTCACCGCCGAGGGCGAGGGGACCGCCCGGCGGATGCACGAACTGCTCACCGAGCACGGGGTGGCCGCCGACATCAGCCCCGACCTCGACGAGACGACGACCGAGGCCGCCGTGCACATCGTGCGGGCCCACCAGCGGCACGGATTCGCCGCTCAACGCCTGCGTCTGGTCGTCCACTCCACGGGCGACCTCGTCGACGACCAGGGTCGCCCGGACGCGTCGTCGCGCCGGATGCCGACCCGACGGCGCAACCAGATCCAGCCGCTCGAACTCAAGCCCGGCGACCTCGTCGTCCACGAGCAGCACGGCGTGGGACGGTACGTCGAGATGATCCAGCGCACCGTGGCCGGGGCGACCCGTGAGTACCTCGTCATCGAGTACGCCCCCGCCCGCAAGGGTCAGCCCGGCGACCGGCTCTTCGTGCCGATGGACTCCCTCGACCAGGTGACGCGCTACGTCGGCGGGGACGCCCCGAGCCTGGACAAGATGGGTGGGGCCGACTGGAAGAAGCGCAAGTCGCGCGCCAAGAAGGCCGTCAAGCAGATCGCCGCGGAGCTCATCAAGCTCTACGCGGCCCGACAGGCGACCAAGGGTCATGCCTTCGGCCCGGACACCCCGTGGCAGCACGAGCTCGAGGACGCCTTCGCCTACGTCGAGACCCCCGACCAGCTCACGACGATCGCCGACGTCAAGGCAGACATGGAGCAGGTCGTCCCCATGGATCGCCTCGTCTGCGGTGACGTCGGCTACGGCAAGACCGAGATCGCCGTGCGCGCCGCCTTCAAGGCGGTCCAGGACGGCAAGCAGGTGGCCGTCCTCGTGCCGACCACCCTGCTCGTCCAACAGCACTTCCAGACCTTCACCGAGCGGTACGCCGGGTTCCCGGTCAACGTCGCGGCCCTCTCGAGGTTCCAGACCGACGCCGAGGCCAGGGCGGTGCGCGAGGGCATCGAGCGAGGCACCGTCGACGTCGTCGTCGGCACCCATCGGCTGCTGAGCAAGGAGGTCCACTTCAAGGACCTCGGTCTGGTCGTCATCGACGAGGAACAGCGCTTCGGCGTCGAGCACAAGGAGGCCCTCAAGCGCCTGCGGGTCGACGTCGACGTCCTGTCCATGAGCGCCACGCCCATCCCGCGAACCCTCGAGATGGCGGTCACCGGCATCCGCGAGATGAGCACCATCGCCACCCCGCCGGAGGAACGCCACCCGGTGCTCACCTTCGCCGGCCCCTACGACGAGGGCCAGGTCGTCGCCGCCATCCGCCGTGAACTGGCCCGCGAGGGACAGGTCTTCTTCATCCACAACCGAGTGCAGTCCATCGAGAAGACCGCCAAGCGCATCCGCGACCTCGTCCCCGAGGCCCGCGTCGTCACCGCTCACGGCCAGATGCCCGAGAAGCAGCTGGAACAGATCATGGTCGACTTCTGGGAGCGCCGGGCGGACGTCCTCGTGTGCACGACGATCGTCGAGTCGGGTCTGGACATCTCGACCGCGAACACCCTGCTCATCGACCGGGCCGACCTCATGGGTCTGTCCCAGTTGCACCAGCTGCGTGGGCGGGTCGGACGCTCCCGGGAGCGCGGCTACGCCTACTTCCTCTACCCGGCCGACAAGCCCATCTCCCAGACCGCCCACGACCGGCTGGCGACGATGGCCGCCCACACCGACCTGGGTGCCGGCATGGCCATCGCCATGAAGGACCTCGAGATCCGCGGCGCCGGCAATCTGCTCGGTGGGGAGCAGTCCGGGCACATCGCCGACGTCGGATTCGACCTCTACATCCGCCTCGTGGGCGACGCCGTCGCCGATTTCCGCGGTGAAAAGGACGCCGACGAGGAACCCGAGATGCGCATCGAGCTGCCGGTCGACGCCAACCTGCCGGTCGACTACGTCGAGACCGAGAGACTGCGTCTCGAGATGTACAAGAGGCTCTCCCAGGTGCGCGACGACGCCGAGATCGACGCCGTCGCCGAGGAGTTGCAGGACCGCTACGGGCCGCTTCCCGAGCCGGTCCGGGCCCTCCTCGGGGTGGCGAGGTTCCGGCTGCTGTGCCGAGCGGCCGGGATCCGGGAGGTCGTGCCGGCCGGCAACTCCATCCGTTTCTCGCCGGTGCACCTGCCCGAGTCGCGGGTCATGCGCCTCAAGCGGCTGCACCCCGGATCAGTGGTCAAGGACGCGGCCGGCATCGTCCTGGTCCCCAAGCCGCGAACGGCCCGGATCGGGGGCCGCCCGCTGGGTGGCCAGGAGCTGCTCGACTGGGCGTCCGAGGTCGTCACCGGGGTGTTGGAGGTCTCGGGTTCGGCCGCGGTGACCGCGCGGTCGTAGGATCACCGGTGGCAGACGTCCCAGCCGCCCCACGGGTGCGGCACCGAAACCAGGAGAGTTGCTCATGACCTCGTCGCGTCCCACGTCGATCCGCATGGTGGCTGCCGCAGCGGCCGGAGTCTTCGGCGTGGCCGGACTCACCGGGTGCTCCTGGCACAGCTCCTCGACGGCCATCGTCGCCGGGTCCCACACGGTCTCCATGGCGACCTTCGACGACGTCGTCGCTCACTGTGGCGGTCTGGCCCAGTCGAGCACCCTCAGCGCCCGTCAGGTCATCGCCTCCACGTTGGCCCAGGGGGCCGTGGGCGAACAGATCCTCACCGACACCGGCCGGACGCTCAGCACCGCCGAGCGGGACAAGGTCATCTCGAGCAATGACCTGTCGGTGCTCACCAAGGACCCGGTCTGCCAGTCCATGGCGCGGTCCCTGGCCGCCATGTACTGGGTCATCAACACCGACGGACAGGCCAAGACGCTCAAGGAGATGGCCGCGGTCGACGTCACCGTCAATCCGCGCCTGGGCCAGTGGTTCCCCCGGCAGCTCGCCGTGGCCGGCACCTCGTCGATGTCCTCGGCGTGGACCGGTCAGTGACGGACGGGCCGACCGGCCTTCAGGATGACCGGTCCGGCCGCCCCCGGGCGAGCCTTGACGAGCTCGTCGACCTCATGGCGGTTCTGCGCGACCGCTGTCCGTGGGATGCCAGGCAGACCCATCGCAGCCTCGTCACGTATCTCATCGAGGAGACCGGGGAGGTCGTCGACGCCATCGAGGACGGCACCGACGACGACCTCGTCGAGGAACTCGGTGACCTCCTCCTCCAGGTGGTCTTCCACGCCCGGATCGCCGAGGTCGAGGGCCGCTTCGACATCGAGGAGGTCGCCGGCGGCATCGTCACCAAGCTCGTGCGGCGTCATCCGCACGTCTTCGCCGACCAGGAGGTACCGGGTGACATGGACGCCGCCTGGGAGGCGCGCAAGGCCGCCGAGAAGGGACGCAGCTCCAGCCTGGACGGGATCGCGCAGTCGCTGTCGTCGATCGCCCGGGCCACGAAGGTCATCTCCCGGGCGCGTCAGCACGGGGTCGACGTCGCCCTGCCCGACGCCCCCGTCGGCACACTGGCGGGCGAGCCGTCGGTCGGTGAGCAGATCCTCGACCTGGTGGCCCGCGCCCAGGCCAGCGGGGTCGATGCCGACCAGTCCCTGCGCGATGCCCTGCGCGGACTGGAGAAGCGGGTACGGCAGGCCGAGGCCCGATCCTGACCGGGTCGATGGTGCACGTCCGACCAGACGGCGTCGCGGCGCCGGGAAGGCCGGGAAGATTGACCCTCGGGCCCTTGGGATGACGGTGCGCTCCGATAGGCTTTGAGACGGAAACTCCGTTCCAGCGAAAGGTTGGCCCATGGCTACCATCGAATTCATCGATGCTCGTGAGATCCTCGACTCCCGCGGCAACCCGACCGTCGAGGTCGAGGTCATCCTCGACGACGGCACCGAGGCCCGTGCGGCCGTCCCCTCCGGCGCATCGACCGGCGACTTCGAGGCCGTCGAGCTGCGCGACGGCGACAAGAACCGTTTCGGCGGCAAGGGCGTTCTCCAGGCCGTCGAGAACGTCAAGGAGACCCTTGCCGAGGAGGTCCTCGGTTACGACGCCGCTGAGCAGCGGGCCATCGACGCCGTCATGCTCGAGCTCGACGGCACCGACAACAAGGGCAAGCTCGGCGCCAACGCCATCCTCGGCGTCTCCCTGGCCGTCGCTCGCGCCGCCGCCGAGTCCGCCGGTCTGCCGCTGTACCAGTACCTCGGTGGCCCGAACGCCCACGTCCTGCCCGTCCCGATGATGAACATCCTCAACGGTGGTGCCCACGCCGACTCCGACGTCGACATCCAGGAGTTCATGATCGCCCCGATCGGTGCCGAGTCGTTCCGTGAGGCCTACGAGATGGGCGCCAACGTCTACCACGCCCTCAAGAAGGTCCTCAAGGACAAGGGCCTGTCGACCGGCCTGGGTGACGAGGGCGGCTTCGCCCCGAACCTGCCCAGCAACGCCGCTGCCCTCGACCTCATCGAGGACGCCATCAAGGCCGCCGGCTACGAGCCGGGCAAGGACGTCGCCCTGGCCCTCGACGTGGCCTCCTCGGAGTTCTACAAGGACGGCAAGTACGAGTTCGAGGGCGCCGCGAAGTCGAGCGCCGAGATGATCGAGTACTACGAGAAGCTCATCGAGGACTACCCGCTCGTCTCCATCGAGGATCCCTTCGACCAGTCCGACTGGGAGGCGTGGTCCGCCTTCACCGCTCGTGTCGGCGACAAGGTGCAGATCGTCGGCGACGACCTCTTCGTCACCAACCCGAAGCGCCTGCAGCAGGGCATCGACGAGAAGGCCGCCAACGCCCTGCTCGTCAAGGTCAACCAGATCGGTTCGCTGTCGGAGACCATCGACGCCGTCGACCTGGCCCACCGCAACGGTTACCGCTGCATGATGTCGCACCGTTCCGGCGAGACCGAGGACACGACGATCGCCGATCTGGCCGTCGCCCTGGGGACCGGCCAGATCAAGTCGGGTGCCCCGGCCCGCGGTGAGCGCATCGCCAAGTACAACCAGCTGCTGCGTATCGAGGAGGAGCTCGACGACCAGGCCGTGTACGCCGGTCGCGACGCCTTCCCGCGCTTCCAGGTCTGAGCTCGTCCTGACTGGAGCCTGAGCAGACCACTCTCGGCCCGGTTCCCCCTGTGGGGAGCCGGGCCGAGAGCGTCCCGGCGGATCCCGAGTAGATAGCGAGAATCATTCTCAGATAGGGTGTGGGGGTTCATTCGAGAGGAGCTCTGATGCACTGCACCCCAACCCGCACGTCGACTCGCCGGACGATCGGCGTGCTCACCTCGGTCGCGACCGCAGCGGCCATGCTCGTGGCCGCTTCACCGGCCAGCCAGGCTGGGCCGGATGACGGCAAGACCGTCGCCACCGAGGCCCACGTCGACGCCCCGAAGACCTACTGGGAGAACGGGACCTTCGCCCTCAAGAGCGAGGTCCGTCAGCATGCGATCCCGCTGGACGGGACCGTCAACTGGATCGGCCGGGGCTACAGCACGCTGCTGCGTCCCGAGCAGAAGTTCATGTTCACGGTGCCCGACGATCCCGTCTTCGCACCCCTGTCGGACCATGGCCGTCGCTGGTACGCCGGTCCGCACATCGCCGGTGACCACAACACCCCCATCTGGGCGGGATTCGGTGCGGACGACAAGATTCCCACCGAGACCTTCCGTGACGGTTCCTTCTCGCTCGACGTCGTCGGCTTCTCCGGACCGGGACGCATGGAGGCCTTCAACGCTTGGGACCACTCGCTGTCCAGGCTGCTGTCGAGCCACGACCCGAGCTACCGGTCGTCGTACCTCACGCCGAAAAACCACACGCACAACGTCACGGCCTTCACCAAGCCCGGCCGCTACGTCGTCGACTACCGGACGACGGCCCGCGGCAAGGACGGGCGACTCATCGCCTCGAAGACCTCGACCCTCGTGTGGCAGGTCGGCGGGACGCGTCCGGCGGACAAGGCCACCACGCCCCTCAAGGACAGCTTCGCCGCCGCCCCGTCGGGCAAGCCGAGCACTCCCTACACCTTCACGATGAAGCCCCACACCGGCCGCGAGAAGCCCGCCGACGACCAGCTCACCGACATGGTCTTCGACGCCGGCGACAAGAACGTGCGCGGGACGGTCACCTTCTTCATCGACGGGTTCCACCTGGCCGAGCTGCCCGTCGTCGACGGTCGCGCCACGTGGAGCGAGATGATCGGCTCGGGGACCTCGAAGTTCCAGGCGGTCTTCGTCCCGGCCTCCGGCTCGAGCGCACCGCGCTGGGCCTCGAGCCCGTTGGCCTACGAGTTCGGTCCGGAGTCCGCCTCGACGACCTCGGCGACGGGGGAGGAGTCCCTGCCGACCGAGCACTCGCAGGATCCGGCTCCGGCCTTCGACCTCAAGGAGTACTCGCCGGCCTCGGCCGTCAAGTGGACCGTCGACGTCACGCCCGGCAAGCCCGATGACGACACCGACAAGCCCTTCGTGACGCGCATCAAGCTGTCCGACCCTCGCTATCGAGCCAACATCGACGGCGGCTACTACGACAAGCCGGACGCCAAGTACTCGACCTGCCAGGTGTACGGCGTCACCGACGAGCACGGGGAACTCAAGGTCTCCAACGACGGTGACGTCTGTGGCGGTTACTACCTCAAGTTCAAGATCTCGCCGCACGCCCTCGTCAAGGCCCCGGGTGGTTCGGTGGAGGTCACCGTCCCGCTGCCGAAGGACTCGCTGACCCTGCACCGCAGCGGTGAGCTGGCGACGGGAGATGCCACGCCGAAGCCGACGCCCACGCCCACGCCGAAGCCGGACTCGGTCCTGACGACCCCGGTGCTGCTCGAGCGAGGACATGTCGACATCAAGGCGGACCTCGACCACGGCACTCTTCGCGGCCTGCTCGGGGATGACACCTTGAGCCATGCCAAGCACTCCGTCGACCGCTCCCTCGGGTCGGTCGCCCTCGCCGTGCCGGACTCGGCCCGCAAGCGCCGTCCGTCGTCGGGCATGCTCGCCGAGCCGAGGTTCGGCTTCCTGGGCCGCAAGGGAGCGCTCGTCCACATGCTGCCCGAGGTCAATGACAACGTGCACGTGTGGCCGGGCTGGTCGACGAATGCCCTGGCGGGCACCGGCGCCGGAGCCGCAACCCTGCGGATCGCGCCGGCCGTCATTCCCGCCGGTGGCGCCTACCACGTCTTCAGCGCCGACTCCATCACCGGGCGTCTCGACCACATGGTCGACTCGACCTCAGGAAAGGTGGACGTGGCGATCCCCGAGCCGACGCACGCCCACGCCACGTGGTCCTTCAGCAAGCCGGGGGCGTACCTGCTGCATGTGTCGTGGACGACGACGCTGGGCGGTCGCACCGTCTCCAGCCGTCCTGAGTGCCTCACCTTCCTCGTGGGGGACGCCGCCATCGCCGATCACCGTGCGGGGCGCACGCCGTCCTGCCCGGCCGTTCCCGGCGCCAGCACCTCCCCGTCGGCTCCGGCCGTGACGCCGTCGACCCCGGTGGCTTCCCCGTCGACGCCGGCTGTGACGCCGTCGGTTCCTGTCGCGACGCCGTCGACCCCGGTGGTGTCCCCGTCGGCCCCGGCCGTGTCGCCGACCTCCCCGACCACCTCGGCCCCGGCACCACGGCTGGCTCCTATACACATCTGACGCTGCCGACNCCGAGCCCCCGGCCCGGCCTGCCCCGCACCGGGGTGTGAGCCCGAGGGTCTGACGCGACAGCGAACCGCTCCTCCGCCCGACGATGAGATCGTCATCGGGCCGGGGGAGCGGTTCGCTGTCGTCTTCGGGTGGCACCGTGCGTCATGATGGATCCGATGGCGAACACACCTGGCACCCGATCCTCCCGTCCCAGTGGACGGGGACGTCCGGGCACCTCGACGACGCCCGGCCCGACGAGGGGTCGGGCGACGCGCGGCCGGCCCGCCCCCCGCACGAGCACGAAGGAGAGCCCCAGGCCGCGTCCGGAGAGTCAGCGCTCCCCGCGTCCGGCTCGGTTCGGCCTCACCGCCCGCGCCGCGGCCGTGGCAGCAGTCCTCCTTCTCATCGTCGTCATGATCACCCCGAGCCTGGGGGTCTACTTCACCCAGCGGTCCCAGCTCGCCGACCTCCAGGCACAGGGCGCGCAGTACGAGACGCAGATCGGCCAGTTCCAGGACGAGACGAACCGCTGGCGAGACCCCGACTACGTCAAGGCCCAGGCGCGCGGGCAGCTCGGCTGGGTCATGCCAGGTGAGGTCGGCTACCGGGTCATCGGGACCGACGGCAAGGTCATCGGGGGCACCGCCGACGTCGACACCGCCACGCCGGGACCGGCCACGCCCACCACACAACCCTGGTGGCGCAAGGTCGCCGGATCGGTCAAGGTGGCCGACCGTTCGGCGCGGTCCACCGCCTCCGCCACGGCGTCGGCGAGCCCGTCATCGTCGGCGAGTCCGTCATCCGCCTCGGCCGCGACACCGGGACAGTCCTCCGCCGGTGCCGTTCCGGCCTCGACGAGCCCGTCGCCGTCCCGACGCTGAGCCGCCCCCTCACCGAAACGACAGGAGCCTGACCAGGTGCCCGACCTCGAGCCATTCACCGAAGCCGACCGTGACGCGGTCCGTGACCAACTGGGACGCGAGCCGCGCGGCGTCGCCGGGGTCGCCTGGCGGTGCCCCTGTGGCCGGCCCGGGGTCATCGCCACCGAACCACGGCTACCCGACTCGAGCCCGTTCCCGACGACGTACTACCTCACCTGCCCCCGAGCCGCCTCGCTCATCGGCACCATCGAGGCCTCCGGCGTCATGGCCGCCATGACCGACCGTCTGGCCGACGATCCGCAGCTGGCCGACGCCATGACGGCGGCCCACGAGTCCTACCTGGCGGACCGGGAGGCCATACGCGTGGCGGCCGGGATGGACCCCGTCCCCCAGATCGACGGCGTCTCGGCCGGTGGCATGCCCGGTCGGGTCAAGTGCCTGCACGCCCTGGCCGCGCACGCTCTGGCGGCCGGGCCCGGCGTCAACCCGCTGGGCGACGAGGTCGTCGCGCAACTGGGATCGTTCTGGGACCGGCCCTGCGGTGAGCCTCAGGGCTCCGGGGAGGGTGCACCCGAGAGCGCGCCATCCGGCGACCCGACCCCGGTCGCCGCCATCGACTGTGGGACGAACTCCATCCGGCTGCTCATCGCCTCCCGAGGAGCGGACGGGGGCCTGGTCGAGCACGATCGGCGCCTCGAGCTCGTGCGCCTGGGCCAAGAGGTCGATGCCACCGGGAGGTTCCACCCCGACGCCCTGGCGCGTACCTTCACGGCCTGCGAGGAGTTCGCGTCCGTCATCGAGGAGGCCGGCTGCGCCCGGGTGCGCTTCGTGGCCACCTCGGCCGCCCGTGACGTCTCGAACCGTGACGAGTTCTTCGCCGGTGTCCGGCGCTGCCTCGGCGTCGACCCCGAGGTCATCGCCGGCACCGAGGAAGCGTCGCTGTCCTTCGGCGGAGCCCTGAGCGGGGTCGCGGCGGCCGCCGAACCGGTCCTCGTCGTCGACTGCGGCGGCGGCTCGACGGAGCTCGTCCTGGGGCACCGTGACGGGCACATCCTCCAGTCCGTGAGTCTGGACGTCGGCTCGGTGCGGCTGCGTGAGCGTTTCCTCCACGGAGATCCGCCGACGGCCGAGCAGGTGCACGAGGCACGACGCTTCGTCCGCGGCCTGCTCGACGGCTGCGGCATCGACCTGGCCGGGGCCCGCACGGCCATCGGCGTCGCCGGCACGGTGACCAGCCTGTCGGCCATCCACCAGGGGCTCGTCGACTACGACCGGGCCAAGGTCCACCGCTCGACCCTCACCGCGGCGACGATCCACAGCCTCGCCGAGCGATTGCTGGCCGCGACGGTCGACGAGGCCGAGGCCATGGGGCCGCTCAAGCGCCGACGGGCCGAGGTCATCTGCGGCGGTGCTCTCATCATCGACGAGCTCATGTCACGGTTGGGTACCGACGAACTTGTCGTCTCCGAGACCGATATCCTCGACGGTATCGCTCTGGCGATGGTGCGCTGACGGCTCGGGCAGCCCGGGGCCCAGCGGACCGGAGCCCCCGTAGCCCAATGGCAGAGGCAGGCGGCTTAAACCCGCTCCAGTGCGGGTTCGAGTCCCGCCGGGGGTACGCCGGTGGAACCTTGGCAGGTGGCTGTGCGTCCCACGACGGACCCTTCGGTGTGCGGCCGAGGTTGTCTACAGTGGACGTACAGTGACAGATGGAGGAGAGACATGGCCAACCCCGTGTTCCAGCGTGCGGAGGCGTTCCAGCCGCGCGCCCAGCAATACCCCTACCCGGGCCACGGGTACCCGACCCAGCCGGCTGGCCAGACCTGGGGCTACCCGCAGGCCGGTCAGGCCTGGGGGTCCGACGCCGCCGTCGCCGCGGCGCAGACGGATCCGCGCATCATGGGACAGGCAGCCCAGCGGCCGATGACCTTCGACGACGTCATCGCGCGAACCGGCATCGTCCTGCTGCTCATCGCCGCCGTGGGTGCCGCCACCTTCATGGCGGTCGGGTCGAGCCCGGCCCTCATGGGTGCAGCCCTCGTCCTGTCCTCGATCGTCGGCTTCATCACCGTGCTCGTCGTGAGCACGAGGCGCACGGTGCCGGCAGCGGGCGTCCTGGCCTACGGGTTCATCGAGGGCATCTTCATCGGCGCCCTGTCCGGACTCTTCGAGGCCATGTACCCCGGCATCGTCGTGCAGGCGGTGCTCGGCACCTTCGCCGCGGCCGGCGTCACGCTCGCCGCCTACAAGTTCTTCAACATCCAGGTGACGCCGAGGTTCCGGCAGATCGTCCTCATCTCGACCTTCGGGTTCGCCGCGGTCATGCTGCTCAACCTCGTCCTCGCGCTCTTCGGCGTCGACCTGGGGCTGCGCAGCGTCGGTGGGGGCATCAGCATCATCGCGATCCTCGCCTCGGCCGTCGGCGTCGTCCTGGCGGCGATGAACCTCGTCGTCGACTTCGACGCCGCCGAGCAGGGCGTGCGCAACCAGGCCCCGGCCTCCGAGTCGTGGCGTGCCGCTTTCGGCATCGCGGTGACGATGGTCTGGCTGTACACGGAGATCCTGCGCATCGCGAGCTACTTCCGCAACTGAGTCGACGCCGCACCTCGTGGCCCCGGGGACGTTCCCCGGGGCCACCTGCTCTTGTGGGGACCGCGCGTGGTGCTGGAGTGAGTGGAGGGAGGACCCTCAGCGGGCGGGGACGTCGTGGAGGTGCCGCTCCAGACAGCTGCGGGTGGCAGCCCCCCAGGGCAGACGCCGCCACCGGCGGATGGGTATCCACCTGGCCGTCTGCGTCGTTCCCCCGACGTCGAGCACGCGCGGCTCGGTCGGGGAGCTCGACGTCGCACTGTAGATGATGCGCAGGGCGTGGAAGTCCTCGAGGGCCCCCGAGGGGGAGCGGCCGATCCAGTGGTCGGATTGGAGGTCGAGGATGCGGTTGAGCCGAACGGTCTGCGCCGACTCCTCCATGACCTCCCGGGTCACCGCCTGGGCGGGTGACTCACCGGGTTCCAAGCCGCCACCGGGCAGGGTCCACAGGCCGGGGACGGCCGTGGCGTCGGAACAGACGGTGCCCAGGAGACCACGTTCGGACCGGACGACGGCGTACGCGGCGATGCGCTGGTACGGTCGGACCGGTTCGCCACGGCGTCGATCGGTGGCCAGATCGGGGACGTCGGGGCGCACCCTCGGGGCGCGCGACCTGCCACTGCGTGGGGTGACGTGGACCGTGACGACGACCTGCCCCTCGACCAGTTCGGCGGACAGGTACTCCTTGACGACGAGCCCGTGGTCCCACAGGACGGCGTGGGGGTTCATCCCGTGGTCGACGTGGAAGGCATGGATGACCCCGCTCCCAGGTTGCCCGACCGCGGTTATCAGCATTGTTTCATTCAACCACCTGGCCCCGGCCTGACCCAGCCGCTGCGCTGTCCGCGTGGCGGCCGTGGGCGGGGCGGTCACTTGACCTGACTGGTGATGTCCTTGCCGGTCATGTCGGTGACCATCTGGACGCCGTCGAGGTCGACGGTGATGGTCGGCAGCGAGCGTTCGTGGGACATGTCGATGGTGAGTGTGGCCTTCGCGGCGTCGGCCGGATGCCCCATGAGGGTCGGCGCCTGGGAGAGGAGGTCGACGAGGACCGAGGCCTTGACGTCGGTGGGGCTGAAGAGCTTGAGATCGGTGGAGCCCTTGCGCTGCGCCGACCAGGCCGGCAGGTCCGCGGACCTGGTCCGACGCATGACGATCCCCGGGGTCTCGGTGGGGCTGTCGACGACGATGCCATGGGTCGGGTCGTAGGTGATCGACGACACCTGGGTGAGTCCGGAGGTCGCGTCGGAGAGACCCTCGGTCATGCCAGCCAGAGTGGTGAAGTCGAGGCTCGCGATGAGCGACCCGTCGGCGCGGAAGAACACCGGGCGGCTCTCGGGCTTGGTCGACACCGAGATGAGGACGGTGCCGGAGTTGTACTCGACGATCTGCAGGTCCTGGTTCGACTGTGATCCCGACACCCTGGCCGCGGTCGCCAGGATCTTGGGCACCTCTCCCAGGGCGAAGGAGGCCGGATCGAAGGGGGTCGACGCCGTCTGGGCGCTCTGGGTGCGCGACGAGCTGATCTTCCCGTTCTCCCAGGTCCAGGTCGTCGGTGCCTGGCCCGACTGGGTCGTCACCGCGACGGACGTCTTCGTCATGTCGATCTTCGTCACGGGAGCCGGGCCGGCGGCGTCGAGCAGCTCGGAGACGATCCGTTCACCGTTCGTGGTCTGCAAGGGGGAGGAGGAGGCGGCCACTCTGCTCACCGGGGTCATGGAGATCCGAGTGGGCGCTGGCGCCGGGGTCGACGTCGTCGGTCCGCAGGCGCTCACGAGCAGGACCGCGAGTGGGCACGCGAGCGCGCGCGCCCCGTGACGGCGGCCCTGCCGGCGGCGGCCCGACCGACCCATGTGATCGTCCATGGGGGCGAGTCTACGGGGCCTGGCGAGGCGCGATCGTCGCCGATTTGCGGACCGCCCAGCTGTACGGCATAGTTGACCCCCGGTCCGGCCCGCGAGGGGCGGAGCCACGGGAGTCCGAGGCAACGATCCGGTCACGAATCGAAGCGTCGCCTTGACGAGATGGACCGAACGGTCTAAACTTTCCAAGGCTTCTGCGAGAGCAGAACCTCGCCGGAGTGATCCAGTTGGATCGCGACGGTGACCTGAACTCCAGGAAACATCGAGTTGAACTTCGGTGTGAAGGGGAGTAAGGTAGATCGAGTCGCCGTAAGGCGATGGATCAACCCAAGGATCTTCGGATTCTCGAGGCCGATCAGCCGAGTTTGACTCGGTGGAACGACTTCGGTAAGGTTGATCAAGTGCCCCAAGGGGTTGCCGGGAGGCGAACTGCGGGTCGCGTGTGATGCTTGAGAACTCAACAGCGTGTCTTTTATAGTCAATGCCTGATGCACTATTTATTTGTGTATCGAATTCTTTATGGATTCCNGATTGATCAAGTGCCCCAAGGGGTTGCCGGGAGGCGAACTGCGGGTCGCGTGTGATGCTTGAGAACTCAACAGCGTGTCTTTTATAGTCAATGCCTGATGCACTATTTATTTGTGTATCGAATTCTTTATGGATTCCTTTGATTGATCTAGACGATAACTGATTTGTCAGTTGTTTGTTTGGGTCAGTGTTTTGGATTCTCCGACACCTGTCCAGCCTGTGTGGTTGGTGGTGATATTTTTTCATTGGAGAGTTTGATCCTGGCTCAGGACGAACGCTGGCGGCGTGCTTAACACATGCAAGTCGAACGGTAAGGCCCTTCGGGGTACACGAGTGGCGAACGGGTGAGTAACACGTGAGTAACCTGCCCATGACTTTGGGATAACTCCAGGAAACTGGTGCTAATACCGGATATGAGCTCCTGCTGCATGGTGGGGGTTGGAAAGCTCCGGCGGTTGTGGATGGACTCGCGGCCTATCAGCTTGTTGGTGAGGTAGTGGCTCACCAAGGCTTCGACGGGTAGCCGGCCTGAGAGGGCGACCGGCCACATTGGGACTGAGATACGGCCCAGACTCCTACGGGAGGCAGCAGTGGGGAATATTGCACAATGGGCGCAAGCCTGATGCAGCAACGCCGCGTGCGGGATGACGGCCTTCGGGTTGTAAACCGCTTTCACCAGGGACGAAGCGTGAGTGACGGTACCTGGAGAAGAAGCACCGGCTAACTACGTGCCAGCAGCCGCGGTGATACGTAGGGTGCGAGCGTTGTCCGGATTTATTGGGCGTAAAGAGCTCGTAGGCGGTTGATCGCGTCGGAAGTGAAAACTTGGGGCTTACCCCTGGGCGTGCTTTCGATACGGGTTGACTTGAGGAAGGTAGGGGAGAATGGAATTCCTGGTGGAGCGGTGGAATGCGCAGATATCAGGAGGAACACCAGTGGCGAAGGCGGTTCTCTGGACCTTTCCTGACGCTGAGGAGCGAAAGCGTGGGGAGCAAACAGGCTTAGATACCCTGGTAGTCCACGCTGTAAACGGTGGGTACTAGGTGTGGGGTCCATTCCACGGATTCCGTGCCGTAGCTAACGCATTAAGTACCCCGCCTGGGGAGTACGGCCGCAAGGCTAAAACTCAAAGGAATTGACGGGGCCCCGCACAAGCGGCGGAGCATGCGGATTAATTCGATGCAACGCGAAGAACCTTACCTGGGTTTGACATGGATCGGTAACTTCCAGAGATGGTTGCCCCCCCTTTGGGGTCGGTTCACAGGTGGTGCATGGCTGTCGTCAGCTCGTGTCGTGAGATGTTGGGTTAAGTCCCGCAACGAGCGCAACCCTCGTCCACTGTTGCCAGCAATTCGGTTGGGGACTCAGTGGAGACCGCCGGGGTCAACTCGGAGGAAGGTGGGGATGACGTCAAGTCATCATGCCCCTTATGTCCAGGGCTTCACGCATGCTACAATGGCCGGTACAAAGAGTTGCGACATCGTGAGGTGAAGCGAATCTCAAAAAGCCGGTCTCAGTTCGGATTGGGGTCTGCAACTCGACCCCATGAAGTCGGAGTCGCTAGTAATCGCAGATCAGCAACGCTGCGGTGAATACGTTCCCGGGGCTTGTACACACCGCCCGTCAAGTCATGAAAGTCGGTAACACCCGAAGCCGGTGGCCCAACCTTGTGGGGGAGCCGTCGAAGGTGGGACTGGTAATTAGGACTAAGTCGTAACAAGGTAGCCGTACCGGAAGGTGCGGCTGGATCACCTCCTTTCTAAGGAGTTCATGGGTTGTCCTCTGATCGTTGTGGTTGGGGGTGTGGCCCCATGGTTGCCTTGCCTCCTGTGTGGGGGTGGGGTGCTCTGGAGTGGAACATTGACTGTCTGTGCTGCTGGCCCTGGTGGGTTGGTGGTGTGGGGGCACGTTGTTGGGGTTCTGGGGTATCACGCCGGCTGGTGTGGTGTCCTGGTGTGTCGCGAACACCGCGGCTGCTGATGCGTTTGTGTTGGTGGTGGGTGTCTCGTGTGGTGGTTGAGAACTGCACAGTGGATGCGAGCATCTTTGTATGTGATTTTGCGTGAGTGGTTTGTGTGACAAGCTACTGAGTGCGATCGGTGGATGCCTTGGCACCAAGAGCCGATGAAGGACGTTGTAACCTGCGATAAGCCCTGGGGAGTTGGTAAACGAGCTGTGATCCGGGGATGTCCGAATGGGGAAACCTTGAATGGCCGGAGTCATGTCCGGTGACCCTGCCCTGAATGTATAGGGGTGTGGGAGGTAACGTGGGGAAGTGAAACATCTCAGTACCCACAGGAAGAGAAAACAACCGTGATTCCGTGAGTAGTGGCGAGCGAAAGCGGATGAGGCCAAACCGTGTGTGTGTTCAAGCCGGCAGGCGTTGCATGTGCGGGGTTGTGGGGGCCTTCTGATCTGACTGCCGTCGGGTCGGCCGTTGTGTTCGTGTGAAGTCGAATCGTCTGGGAAGGCGGACCGTAGTGGGTGAGAGTCCCGTAGACGTGAGCGCGGCGCTGGTGAGGGTTGCCCCAAGTAGTGCGGAACTCCTGAAATTCCGCATGAATCTGGCGGGACCACCCGTCAAGCCTAAATACTCCTTGGTGACCGATAGCGGATCAGTACCGTGAGGGAATGGTGAAAAGTACCCCGGGAGGGGAGTGAAATAGTACCTGAAACCGGTCGCATACAAGCCGTCGGAGCCTTTCGGGGTGACGGCGTGCCTTTTGAAGAATGAGCCTGCGAGTTAGTGGTGCGTGGCGAGGTTAACCCGTGTGGGGTAGTCGTAGCGAAAGCGAGTCCGAACAGGGCGACAGTCGCGTGCTCTAGACCCGAAGCGGTGTGATCTATCCATGGCCAGGATGAAGCGACGGTAAGACGTCGTGGAGGTCCGAACCCACTTCAGTTGAAAATGGAGGGGATGAGCTGTGGATAGGGGTGAAAGGCCAATCAAACACCGTGATAGCTGGTTCTCCCCGAAATGCATTTAGGTGCAGCGTTGCGTGGTTCTTGTCGGAGGTAGAGCACTGGATGGTCTAGGGGGCCTATCAGCTTACCGAAATCAGCCAAACTCCGAATGCCGGCAAGTGTAGCGCAGCAGTGAGACGGCGGGGGATAAGCTTCGTCGTCGAGAGGGAAACAGCCCAGATCATCAGCTAAGGCCCCTAAGCGGTAACTAAGTGGAAAAGGATGTGGAGTTGCGCAGACAACCAGGAGGTTGGCTTGGAAGCAGCCATCCTTGAAAGAGTGCGTAATAGCTCACTGGTCAAGTGATTCCGCGCCGACAATGTAGCGGGGCTCAAGTTATCCGCCGAAGCTGTGGCAACTCGTGTGAGTTGGGTAGGGGAGCGTCGTGTCAGTGGTGAAGCGGCATGGTGACGTGTCGTGGAGTTGACGCGAGTGAGAATGCAGGCATGAGTAGCGAATGACGGGTGAGAAACCCGTCCGCCGAATATCCAAGGGTTCCAGGGTCAAGCTAATCTGCCCTGGGTGAGTCGGGACCTAAGGCGAGGCCGACAGGCGTAGTCGATGGACGACCAGTTGATATTCTGGTACCGGTGTAACACCGTCCGTGCCGAGGTGTGTGATGCTAAGCGTGCGAGTGTGCTGGTGATCCCTTCGGGGTGATCTTGTTGCATGAGTGTGTGAACCGATCATGTAGTAGGCAAGCTGCGGAGGGACGCAGTGAGGTAGCTCATCCCCGGCGATGGTTGTCCGGGGCTAAATGTGTGGACCGTCTGGTAGGTAAATCCGCCAGGCTTGTGGTTGAGGCATGATGGCGAGCCCACGTTGGTGGGTGAGTGAGTGATCCTGTGCTGCCGAGAAAAGCTTCGTGAGCGAGGTGTGAGCCGCCCGTACCCTAAACCGACACTGGTGGATTGGTAGAGTATACCGAGGCGATCGAGAGAATCATGGTGAAGGAACTCGGCAAAATACCCCCGTAACTTCGGAATAAGGGGGACCTGATCCGTGAAGGTTGTACTTCTGGAGCGGTGAGGGTCGCAGAGACCAGGGGGAAGCGACTGTTTACCAAAAACACAGGTCCGTGCGAAGTCGTAAGACGATGTATACGGACTGACTCCTGCCCGGTGCTGGAAGGTTAAGGGGAACTGTTAGGGTTTCGGCCTGAAGCGGTGAACTTAAGCCCCAGTAAACGGCGGTGGTAACTATAACCATCCTAAGGTAGCGAAATTCCTTGTCGGGTAAGTTCCGACCTGCACGAATGGAGTAACGACTTCCCTACTGTCTCCACCATGAACTCGGCGAAATTGCAGTACGAGTAAAGATGCTCGTTACGCGCAGCAGGACGGAAAGACCCCGGGACCTTTACTATAGTTTGGTATTGGTGATCGGTACGACTTGTGTAGGATAGGTGGGAGACTTTGAAGCGGCCACGCCAGTGGTTGTGGAGTCATTGTTGAAATACCACTCTGGTCGTTCTGGTTATCTAACCTCGGACCGTGATCCGGTTCAGGGACAGTGCCTGATGGGTAGTTTGACTGGGGCGGTCGCCTCCTAAAAGGTAACGGAGGCGCCCAAAGGTTCCCTCATCCTGGTTGGTAATCAGGTGTCGAGTGTAAGTGCACAAGGGAGCTTGACTGTGAGACAGACATGTCGAGCAGGGACGAAAGTCGGGACTAGTGATCTGACGGTGGCATGTGGACGCGCCGTCACTCAACGGATAAAAGGTACCCCGGGGATAACAGGCTGATCTTGCCCGAGCGCTCACAGCGACGGCATGGTTTGGCACCTCGATGTCGGCTCGTCGCATCCTGGGGCTGGAGTCGGTCCCAAGGGTTGGGCTGTTCGCCCATTAAAGCGGCACGCGAGCTGGGTTCAGAACGTCGTGAGACAGTTCGGTCCCTATCCGCTGCGCGCGTAGGAATCTTGAGAAGAGCTGTCCTTAGTACGAGAGGACCGGGACGGACTGACCTCTGGTGTGCCAGTTGTTCTGCCAAGAGCACGGCTGGTTGGCTACGTCGGGTCGTGATAACCGCTGAAAGCATCTAAGCGGGAAGCACGCTTCAAGATGAGGGTTCCCACAGATGAATCTGGTAAGGCCTCCGGTAGACGACCGGGTTGATAGGCCGGATGTGGAAGCACTGCAAGGTGTGGAGCTGACCGGTACTAATAGGTCGAGGGCTTGTCTCTCACTCTCGTGATTGATCGTGTGATTGTTCGCATCCACTGTGTGGCTCCCTGCCACCACGCGGCGTGTCCGCATGATGTATGGGGGCACGGTTTTCGTGACATGCCGGGGATTGTTGCCCCGGAGTGTTTCGGTGGCCATGGCGAGAGGGAAACACCCGGTCCCATTCCGAACCCGGTAGTTAAGCCTCCCTGCGCCGATGGTACTGCAAGAGGGATCTTGTGGGAGAGTAGGACGCTGCCGGACTTCAATATGATTGTGGCCCTGCACCTTCGGGTGCAGGGCCACAATTGCATTCCCGGACGTTTCGGGCCGGCGGAGCGCCTCCAGGGAGTGGTGGGTTCACGCGCGGGCACTCAGGGCAGCCCAGAGGAGGACATTCTGGCCGTCGCGGGTCGACACGGGCGAGAAGCCGGCGTCCTGCAGGAGGGTGAGGGCGACGTCGTCGCCCAGGGGGACGGCGGCACTCATGCTCGTCAGCGCGTGGGAGCGGGCGCCGGCGAGCAGACAGGACAGCAGGTAGCTGCCGTGCCCGCGTCGCTGGGCGTCCGGGATGATCCCCAGGACGAGCTCGGGAATGCCGGGGGCGACGAAGCCGCGCCCCGGGCGGTCGGCAGGCATGGTGACGAGCCAGGCCGCGCCGAGGGCCCTGTGGTCGTCCAGGCAGATGAGTCCGAGCTGACGCGGGGTCCAGCTGTCGATGTATCGGCTGAAGACGGGGTGGGCGCGGCACTCGTCGAGGGGGAGGGGGCCGGCGGACCCGCCAGCCACGAGACGAAGGATGTGCACCATGAACGGAAGGTCGGCCGAGGTTGCCTGTCGCGTCGTCGCCATGATGCCGACCCTACGTCGACCACGGCCAGGACGGGCAGCTGTGCCCGCGGAGGGCTGCGCCGAAAGGTGCTCATGAGAGGGGTTCTCGTGCCCTAGGATCGGGCCGTGAAGTTCCTCAAAGGCCTGTTGGTCGTTCTCGGCGTCGCCGCGCTCGGTTTCGGCGTGTATGTCCTGGTGAGGCTGTCCTGGGACATGAACAAGATCATGGGCGCAGCGAATGCGGCCAAGACGATCGACAATCTGTCCAACCCCATGCCGCGGATCTGGATCGCCTCCGGCGTGGCGGCGGTCGCCGGACTCCTGCTCGGTCTGGGTCTCGGTCTTCCTCGTCGGACCGCCGGCTCGGTGCGCAAGGAGACCCTCAGAGGGGCCGCGAGCGACCGTGAGGCCGCGATTCGCGAGGCCGCCATCCGTCGTGCCCCCGGAGAACCACAGCATTCCGAGGAGTCGGTGGAGGGGGAGCAGCGGTGAGCCTGCGCACGGCCGACCACATCATCGTCACCTCGTACGACGCCGAGGGGCGCTCGCAGACGAGCGTCGAGCGGCTGGTGCCCGTGTCCGACACGAGTATCGGGTTCTGGCTGGCCGACGCCAAGGGGGCCCACGACCGTTTCCCCGACGACTGCGTCGTCAGCGTCCGGGTCTGCAATCAGCGCGGCAGGGCAGTCGACACCGAACCGGTGCTCGAGGGCCGCGCGCGGGTCGTCGACGAGGGACCGCAGTTCGACGAGGTCAAGGCCGCCATCCACGAGAAGTACCGGATCGGAGCGGGGCTGGCCGGAGTCGTGGACCGCACCAAGGAGCTCTTCGGGGGACGAACCCCCGAGTGCGTAGTCCTGGTCAACGTCATCGGCTGAGCCGGCAGCTGGTGCGACGTCGCCAGGTGGGGACATACTGGAGGACGTGCCCACCAGCGTTCGTCGACAGCGCCGAGTGTCGGCCCGTCGGATGGACGCCCCGCGGGCCTTCCACCGGATGTTGCAGTCGATCCACTCCTTCATCCCCGCCGCGTTCAGCGACATCCCCGTGACGTTCATCGGCTACTGCATCATCAACGGCCTGGGATTCCTCCTCGACATCAGCCTGCTGGCCCTCTTCTACCAAGGAGTGAGGCTGCCGTACTCGCTGGCCGTGTCCCT
Source organism: Acidipropionibacterium timonense (assembly GCF_900605005.1). GTDB lineage: Bacteria > Actinomycetota > Actinomycetes > Propionibacteriales > Propionibacteriaceae > Cutibacterium > Cutibacterium timonense. The sequence continues at coordinate 417,470 of NZ_LR027558.1, forward strand.
GGGCTACGGGACATCCGTCGTCTACGGTTTCATCGTCAATCGGTGGCTCAACTTCCAGGCTCACGGGCACGTGGGTCGGCAGTCCGGTCGCTATGCCGTCACCATCGCGCTCAACTACCTCATCTTCATCGTCGCCTTCTCGACCCTCCTGCATCACCTGGGTGTGCAGGCTCAGGTGGCGAGGGTCGTCTCGGCCGCGATGGAGGGGATCTTCGTGTACGTCATGATGAGCCTGTGGGTGTTCCGCGGGGTGCGTCAGCGTCAACTCCTGTGAGCAACCGGCTGGGCGGAGCCACGGTGAACGCAGAGGTTGCGGGGACGCGCGGGCGACATGCACGCGTCAGGGCCAGCAGTGACGACTGCCGACCCAGACACGTCGGGCAGGCGTACCGGTTGTTCCAGTCGCCGTGATGCGGCTCGTGACGTGCGATGGATGACGTGGATGGGTTGTCAGGCGCAGGGCGCCTGGAATCGGATTCCTGCCAGGGCCACGAACTGGTAGCCGTAGTAGAGGTTGCTGTAGCGCAGTGTGATGGTGTTGCCGGGCAGGGCGTCGAACACGAAGACGTCCTTGATCGAGACCCCCGGCACAGTCGGCGCCTGTTCACCGGTCCTCCGGTAGGGGTCGGCGTAGCTGCCCTGTCCGGTCCCGGCGTAGGCACTGGTGGAGAGGCCCGATGCTGCGGCGTCGAAAGCGATGATCCTGGAGGGCGTCTGGCTGAACCCCACGGTGTCGACATAGCGACTGGTCCAGTATTCTTCCGGCGCCATGCCGTACGGCGTACCAGGAGCCTCGCGCCGGGTGACGCTGGTGATGTCGTACACCGTGAGTTCGAGGTGGCTGATCCCTCTGATCGGTCGTGCGACCGAGTCGAGGAACGTCAGGGTGAGATCCTGGGTGGGGTGGTCGTCACATGCTGAGCGACGGCAGTTCTCCAGTGCGGCATGCTGGTTGAGGACCAACCACCCCAGGGGGCGCCGGTGGGCTGTTGTTCCTCACTGCAGGCCGGATCGGCTCCGTAGTTGCTGACACCGGCCAGTGCAGCGTTCGACATCGAGGTCATGTTGAAGTAGGTGGTCTGCGTGCACGACGCCGGTGTGCTCTGCAGACCGACGGTGACGACATCGCCGGTCGGACTGGTGCCGCTGAGGTGTGTCAGCGGTGTCCACGACGCAGATGACGCGTTCGCCGAGAAGTCGATCGTGTAGGTGCACTCGGATGAAGTGGCGAAGGCCGGTGCCGCCGTGACCAGGGAGATCGCGGGCAACGTCCAGGCGACGCCTCTGACGATGGTGCGGCGTCGCACGCCGGCAGCGGTTGCTCCCACGGCCCGCGCGATGGTCAAGTTCTGTTCGTTCACATGGGAAAAATAGCCGGTGCGGAGAGTGGAAATAACTGTGGGAGCGGGCGGATTCGAGCCATGTCATGAAGACGTCGATCGGCAGTCTGTGGCGAATTGGTGCCACGTCATGGCCATGCCAGTTATTCTCTCAGGAAATCCAACCCTGCAGCACGGCTCGTGCGCCGAGTTGGAATCGTGAACTCGCCCCCAGTGACTCGCAGAGCTGGGAGATTCTCCGGGCCACGGTGCGTTCGCTCACACCAAGTTCGCGGGCGATGGCCTGGTCGGTGAGGCCGGTCGACAGGTGGGCCAGCAGCCGGGGGGAGTCATCGGTGGGGCCAGCTGGCGCCTCCTCGTCACCACGCCCGGCTCGGGTGAGCCGGATCGGCGTGCTGAGGCTCCAGAGGACGTCGAAGAGGCCTGAGATGACTTCCACGATCCTGGGATCATGGGTGAGCAGCCCGGCCAACGGTCCCTCGTGGGCACAGAGGATGATGAGAGCCTCCTCATTGTCCCTGAGCAGCAACCGACAGGGGAGGCGTCGTGACACTTGCGCGTCCTCACCGTCTCTGACCGACTTCTCCATGATTCGGAAGAGATTCGGGTCCCTCAAGACCTCCTCGTCGTAGATGGCGCGGTACTGCACTCCTTGGGCCATCGCCGCTGGTTGGGCGGTGGACTGCTGTTGGCGATCGGTCGGGACGAGGTGTGGCATGCGGTCCCACGCGTCCACGCTGAAGCGGGCCGTGAGTTGCAGGGCTGAGTAGTGGTGGAGCAACTCCTTGGTCGTTCTCAGCTCCGTGCACCAGTGTCCGCCGGATCCTCGGTCGAGTGCCGCTTCGACCTGGCGGGCTGCGCGTCGCAGCTCGGCTGCTTCCTCGTCCAGGCGGGAGGCCTCGCGTGCCAGATGGGGAGCCGCGTTCAACGGGACGAGATCGCTTCCCTCACGGCTCGCCAGCCCGTGTGCCTCGAGCGTCTCGAGCGCCAGCCGGTCGGGCAGGCCGCTCGCCGACTCGAGGACAGCGAGATAGGAATGCCACAGTCCCTCGTCATGCACCAGCGATCGGCCGCACTCGATGGTGGAATCCCCGGGTGAAGGTTCGGTGCAGTTCATTGGGCGCCCCCGGTGCTGTCACGGAGATACTGGTCACGTTTCGCGAGGTGTTCGGATCAGTCTACGTTCGCCATCCGAGGGCTGTTTGCCGAGGGTTCGTTTGCGGTGCCCGACATATCGCGTGGGCCTGCATTCCCGGGTTGCGTACGAGGTCGGTCTCAGGTGTCTTGCGGATGCAGGGCTGAGCCGGCTGCCGTCAGCGTCGCGGACGCCGTCTCACGGACGGGCCAGGCACACGCCGGTGGCATGCACCGGGCAGTAGCCGTTGGGGTTCTGCTCGAGGTACTGCTGGTGCTCGGCTTCGGCGAGGAAGAAGGGATGTCCGTCGGCCATGTCGATGGTCGTCGTCATCGCCCCGTAGCCCTCGGTGAGGAGACGGCCCTGGTACCGGCCCTTGAGGTCTATGGCGCGGATGTACTGGTCCGAGGTGGTGCACCAGATCGCCGACCGGTACTGGGTGCCGACATCATTGCCCTGGCGCATGCCCTGGGTGGGGTCGTGGTTCTCGAAGAAGAGGGTGAGGACGGCGTCGGTGGGGATCTGCTGCGGGTCGTAGGTGACCCGGACGGTCTCGGCGTGGCCGGTGCGTCCGGTGCACACCTCACGATAGGTGGGGTTGGCGGTGTACCCGCCCATGTAGCCGACCGCCGTGAGCAGGATGCCGTCGGTCTGCCAGAAGAGCTTCTCGGCTCCCCAGAAACAGCCCATGGCGAGGTGGATCGTCTGCGAGCCGGGGAACGCGCGGTCGAGTCGGTCACCGAACACCCGGTGGAAGAAAGGCATCGCCAGCACCGGCGTCGGTCCTCCGGGCAGCGCCTCGTCGGGCCCGATCATCCGCGTCCTGTCCATCGTGGTCCTCCTTGTCAATGTCCTCATGGCCTCAACCGGTCCCCGCCGGCTGCTATTCCAGCCCCCGGGCCCCGTCGTCTCACGGGATGGTCCACCATTCGATTGTTCATGACCGCCATGTGAAACTGAGCGGGTTCATCATCCGACAAGGAGGCATCCATGTCACATGCGGTCCAGGGGCCAGGTGACTCCCAACGCCCCCCTGAGGCACCCCGTGCTCGTGAGAATTTCACCGGGCGGGGCGCCTTCCTCATCGCCGCCATCGGCTCGGCCGTCGGCCTGGGCAACATCTGGCGATTCCCCTACGTCGCCTACTCCAATGGCGGCGGGGCGTTCATCCTTCCCTATCTCATCGCCCTCCTCACCGCGGGCATCCCGCTGCTCTTCCTCGACTACTCCATCGGTCACAAGTTCCGGGGGTCGCCGCCCATGGCCATGCGCCGGCTCAACCGGCGCACCGAGGCCATCGGCTGGTGGCAGACCCTCATCTGCTTCGTCATCGTCGTCTACTACGCCGTCATCATCGCCTGGGCGATCCGCTACGCAGGATTCTCGGTGACGAAGGCCTGGGGCAAGGACCCCGAGTCGTTCCTCGTCAAGGACTTCCTCCAGGTGGCGTCGACGACGGACGTCGAGTTCCACTTCGTGCCCGGCGTGCTCTGGCCGCTCGTGCTGCTGTGGGTCTTCACCCTGGTCGTCATGGCCCTGGGCGTGCAGAAGGGCGTCACCTGGGCGTCGAAGATCTTCATGCCGTTGCTCACGGTGATGTTCATCGCCCTGGTCGTCATCGCCCTCACCCTGCCCGGAGCCACCAAGGGCCTCAACGCCCTCTTCACCCCGGACTGGGGAGCGCTGACGAACCACCAGGTGTGGATGGCGGCCTACGGCCAGATCTTCTTCTCGCTGTCGGTGGGCTTCGGCATCATGGTCACCTACGCCTCGTACCTCAAGCCGAAGTCGGACCTCACCGGATCGGGGCTGGTCGTCGGGTTCGCGAACTCCTCCTTCGAGATCCTCGCCGGCCTCGGCGTCTTCGCCGCCCTCGGGTTCATGGCCCAGGCCTCCGGCAAGAACGTCCACGACGTCGCCGGCGCCGGCATCGGGTTGGCCTTCATCGCCTTCCCGCAGATCATCAGCCAGGCCGGGGCCCTGGGGCCGCTGCTCGGCGTCCTCTTCTTCGTCTCGCTCGTGTTCGCCGGGATCACCTCGATGATCAGCCTCCTCGAGGTCGTCATCGCGGCCTTCAAGGACAAGACCGGTCTGGGTCGCGTCTCCTCGACCCTCATCATCGGAGGTCTGACGGCGGTCGTCTCGGTGGCCCTCTTCCCGACGACGACCGGCCTCAACCTGCTCGACGTCACCGACCACTTCATCAACAACGTCGGCATCGTCGGCGTGGCCCTGCTCACCGCCGTCGTCGTCACCTGGGTGCTGCGCGACCTGCCCATGCTGCGCGACCACCTCAACGCGATCTCGTCCTTCCAGGTCGACCGCGTCTGGCGGTTCCTGGCCGGCGTCCTCTCACCGCTGGTCCTGCTCGGGCTGTGGATCACCGAGCTCATCACGGTGGGTCGTCACGGCTACGAGAACATGCCCAAGGCCTTCGTCGGCACCTTCGGCTGGGGCATGTCGGCCCTCGTCATCGTCCTGTCGGTCGTGCTGTCGTTCATCCCCTGGCCGCAGCGGTCGGCCCTGCACACCGAGCATCTCGTCGCCGACGACGGCACCCCCATCGCCGGTGACCACAAGGAAGGAGTCCGCCGATGAGCCCGCTCGCCGTCGTCATGATGATCGTCGCCATGGTCACCGTGTGGGGAGGTCTGCTCGTCTCGACGATCTCCCTCTACCGGCACCCGGAGGAGAAGGACTGACCAGGTCGGTCAGCGATGCGTGGGGTCCCAGTCGATCGGCTGGGACCCCTGCTTCGTCAACAGCGCATTGGCGCGGCTGAAGGGACGCGACCCGAAGAACCCGTACCGCGCCGACATCGGGCTCGGGTGCGGCGAGGCGATGACCGGGGTGTCGCCGAGCATCGGCTGGAGGGACTGGGCGTCCCGGCCCCAGAGGATCGCCACCAAGGGGCCGCCCCGGGCCACGAGCGCCTCGATGGCGCACTGGGTGACCTCCTCCCAGCCCTTGCCCCGGTGCGAAGCCGGCCGCCCCGGCTGGACGGTGAGGCACCTGTTGAGCAGCAGGACGCCGTGCTCGAACCATCCCGACAGATCGCCGTGCTCGCACACCGGCACGCCGAGGTCGTCACGCAGCTCGGCGTAGATGTTCTGCAATGACCGGGGCAGCGGCCGGACGCCGGGGGCCACGGAGAAGCTCAGCCCCACCGGGTGGCCCGGGGTGGGGTAGGGGTCCTGGCCGACGATGAGCACCCGGACGTCGGCCATGGGACGGCTGAAGGCCCGCAGGATGCGATCTCCGGCCGGCAGGAAGCCTCGGCCGGCGGCCACCTCGTCGCGCAGGAACCGACCCATCTCGTGGATCCGCGGCTCGACCGGCGCGAGGGCCTGGGCCCAGTCGGGGGCGACGATCTCGGTGAGCGGTCGGGCAGGCATGGTGGGCTCCGATGGGGACGGCTGATGGTCCTGGCTCACGCTACCCTGTGAGGTCGTCACGATGTGCGATCGGAATGGAGGAAGGCATGAGGGCCTCGACGAGGATGCGCCGTCAGCGGGCGACCGATGACCGGGACGACGCCGTCCCCCAGGGGCTGCGGACCGCGGCCGGGTGGTGCTGGCGGTTGGCCGTCATCGCCGTGTTCGTCTGGGGCCTGTTCACCGTGCTCGACAAGATCTCCGAGGTGTCGATCCCCATCGCCGTCTCGCTCCTCCTCACCGCCGCGATGTGGCCCCTGGCCGGATGGCTGACCCGCCACCGGGTACCACGGGCACTGGCCGCCGGGCTGTGCCTGCTCCTCCTCGTGGTCCTGTTGGGGGGATTGTTCACCCTTGTCGGCGCGCAGATCGCCAGCCAATGGGATGAGTTGTCGAAGCAATCGGTGGCCAGCGTCGCCCAGCTCACCCACTGGCTCGCCGGGTCGCCGTTCCATGTGAGTCAGAGCCAGCTCAACGGCCTGCTCACCGCCGCCGAGACCTGGGCCAAGGGCTCCCAGGGGCGGATCGCCGGGTGGGCGGCGGCCGCCGGCACCGGGATCGGGCACTTCCTGGCCGGGACCGTCATGGCCCTGTTCACGACCTTCTTCTTCGTCTACGAGGGCGACAAGCTGGCGGGGGCCGTGGCGCGGGTCATCCCGTCCGAGAATCGGGCGCGGATCCTCGACTCCTCCCGACGCGGCTGGGTGGCGCTGGTGGCCTACGTGCGGGCCGCCGTCATCGTCGCCGCCGTCGACGGCCTGGGTGCCGGCATCGGCGCGGCCCTCATCGGTTCCTCGATGTCGCTGGCCATTGGGACGCTCACCTTCGTCCTGGCGTTCATCCCGATCGTGGGTGCCTTCGTGTCAGGGGTCGTCGCGGTGGCCGTCGTCCTGGTGACCCTGGGCGTCGTCAAGGCCGTCATCATGCTCATCGTCTTCGTGGCGGTCATGGAGATCGAGAGCCACGTCCTCCAGCCCTTCCTGCTGGGCAAGGCGGTGTCGATCCATCCCCTCGTCATCCTCCTGGGCATCGCCATCGGTGGGATCGTCTCGGGGATCGTCGGAGCTCTCTTCGCCATCCCGCTGGTGGCCTTCGGGGCGGCGTTCATCAAGGCCATGGACCCGGAGACCCCACCCGACGAGGTGGCGCCGGTCGTCGACGACCTGGCGGCCGAGCACGGGCGGGGGCGTCGGGGACTGCGACGTCGATGAGCGTCCCGGGTCGCCCTGACGCCGGGGGTTGTGCGGGCAATACATTGGTCTCATGAGCGCTGACATCTCCGCCATCCTCGACGACCTCGCGGCAGGCCGGATCAATGCCGCCGAGGCGAATCGTCGCATCGCGGCCGCCCAGTCCGAGGGCCAGTCACCGGACGATCAGGAACGGGCCGCCGACCGGGCCGATGAGGACTCACCGGAGGAGCCCCCGTCGGCGTCGGGGCCGTCCGAGGAGCCGAACCAGCCGCACGGATCGACCCGTCCCGGGGGAGTCGGCTGGTCCACGGCCCGTGAGGTGCTGGGGGAGGGATGGTCCAGGGTTCCGCCCGAGGCCCGGCAGGGGCTGCGGTCGGCGTGGGAACGGGTGAGTGACGTCGCCGGGTCCATGGGTGGGGGTGGTGACTCCGCCCCCGGCCCGCGTCGGGCCCGCCCCTCCAGCCCGGACTCGCCGACGACGCCGCCGGCCGATCTGGAACGCGTGGCGCTGCGGTGCACGGGACGACGAGTGCACGTCATCGGGGACGCGACCGTCTCCGGGGTGCGCGTCGACGGGGACCACGTGCGCCGTCGGGTCGGGTCGACGACCGAGATCACCTGCGAGGGCCATCTGGCCCCCGATCTGTCAGGGCTGCTTCGCCTGCGCGTGCCGCGCGACCTGGACGGCGTCAAGGACCTGGGCCTGGGGCGGGAGGTCGTCATCCGGGTGCATCCGGACGTGCCGGTCGACATCGAGGTGTCCGGGGGATCGTTGCGCGTCGAGGGACTGGGTCGGCTCGGGACGGTGCGCGTCACCGCTGCGATGGCCGACCTCGGTGGTGTCCGTCAGCTCGAGAACGGGTTGGTGCAGGCGGGCAACGCCACGATCGGTGGCACCTTCGAGGTCGGGCGGTCCCGGGTGCGCGTCGAATCGGGCAACCTCACCGTGCGTCTCGAGGAGGGGGCGAACGTCGCCGTGCGCGCCGCCACGAGGACGGCGCTCATCTCCTGGCCGGACGCCGGACAGGTGGACGAGTACATCGTCGGCAACGGTGCCGCGCGTCTCGACCTGTCGGTCGTCGTGGGCAGGGTCGCCGTCCGCAATGCGTGACACGGCGACCCTGCCCACCTGACCGACTCATCTGACCGAGCCACCCGACCGAGCGGGGGCAAGCCTCACTCGTGGAAGGCCTCGACCGCGAGGATCGTCACCTCGATGGTCTTGCCGGTGGGGGCCTGGTAGCTCACCTTCTCGCCCTTGCGGTGGCCCTGGACAGCGGCGCCGAGGGGTGACTGCGGCGAGTACACCTCGATGTCGACGGCGTCGTCCGTCCCCATGACCTCACGGGAACCGAGGAGGAAGGTGTCGGTGTCGTCCTCGTCGTCGAAGTAGGCGACGGTGACCTTGGAACCGGGGACGACCTCGTCGGTACCCGCCGGGGCCTGGCCGACCTTGGCCTCCCGCAGCATGTGCTCGAGTTGACGGATGCGCGCCTCAGCCTGGCCCTGCTCCTCCCGGGCGGCGTGGTACCCACCGTTCTCGGACAGGTCGCCCTCGGACCGGGCTTCCGCGATCTTGTTGGCAATGGCGGTGCGGCCCTCCCCCTTGAGGTAGGTGAGCTCCGACTGGAGCTTGTCGAACGCCTCTTGGGTCAGCCACACGGTGTTGTTGGACTCAGACATTGGGTCATCCTATCGCGTGTGGACGCCCGCGGCCGTGCTCGCCGCGTCCGTCACTCAGCCCGTCGTGCGGCAGCTCTCCAGCTGGGCGGTGACGGCGGCGGAGAAGGTCTTCACCGAGGCATGCACCGTCTGGTCCGGATGGGTGGACGGGGCGAAGGTGACGGTCGTCTCGCCGACCCGCTGGTGGTCGGCCGAGACGGCGTAGAGCGTGCACTGGGCGGGTCTGGCGGGGTCGGGCCGGTGGACGACGATGATGGCGTCGACCTTGGTGGCCGAGACGACCTGGTAGCCGTGGATCTGGGCGGTGATCGGCGCGCGAGACCCGTGCAGCCCGGCCCACACCGTCCACGTGAGGAGGGCCGTCGCCAGGACGATCGTCGCGAGGATGCCGAGGACCCAGGTGACCTTCCGGCTCGACCGGCCGGGGTAGCGGCGCGCGATGCGCTCCCGGTCGGCGTCGGTGAGGGGGCGGGGGGAGGTCACGGGGCCATTGTGCCGTACCCGCGCCGGTGCCGGACGCAAGGCGCTCCTCGGGCGGCACCGCGTGGAGTGGCGGTATGGTCGGCCCATGACCGTACTGCTCGTCAACGCCGGCCTGGCCAACCTCGTCGTCTTCGTCGTGCTGGCGGCCTGCGGCGTCGTCGCGTGGTACTTCATGAGGCGCAACCTGCGAGGCATCGACTTCGACGAGGTGCCCTCGGGGCCGGCCCTCAAGGAGAGGCGCGACGAGGAGGAGCCCGGGACCGAGGGGAACCGCTCGTCCGGGACGGCGTGATCCTCCCCTAGGGTTGTCCTCATGGTCAACCACCTCGAGGACTCCGCCAGCCCGTACCTCCTCCAGCACGCCGCGAATCCCGTCGACTGGTTCGGTTGGGGACCGGACGCCTTCGAGGAGGCGCGCCGCCGCGACGTGCCGGTCATGGTGAGCGTCGGGTACGCGTCGTGCCACTGGTGCCACGTCATGGCACTGGAGTCGTTCACCGATCCGGACGTGGCGCAGGTCGTCAACGAGCTCGTCGTGCCGGTCAAGGTGGACCGGGAGGAGCGCCCCGACGTCGACTCCTCGCTCATGCAGGTGACCTTGGCCCTCACCGGTCAGGGCGGGTGGCCCAACACCGTCTTCCTCACCCCGGACGGGCAGCCCTTCTTCGCCGGCACCTACTTCCCGCCGGTCGCCCGCGACGGGCAGCCGGCCTTCGTCGACGTCGTCCGGGCGCTGGGCACGGCCTGGCAGGACCGGCGCGCCGAGGTGCTGGGCTCGGCGTCGGCCATCGTCGAGCACCTGGTGTCGGCCGATGACGGGGACGACGCCGCCGTCCCGCCCGCGTCCGAGCTCATCGACGCCGTCGGCGCCGACTACGACATCGTCCACGGCGGGTTCGGCGGGCCGACGAAGTTCCCCAACGCGACCCTCATCGACGCCCTCCTCGTCAAGGGCGACCCCACCAGCCTGGACATGGCGCAGAACACGTGCGAGCACCTCGTGCGTGGTGGCATCTTCGACCAGGTCGGCGGCGGGTTCCACCGGTACGCCACCGACGAGCAGTGGGTGGTGCCGCACTTCGAGAAGATGCTGTACGACAACGCCCTCCTCCTCGGGACCATGGCACGGTGCTGGCGTCGCACCGCCGACCACGATCCGGACCGGCGGGAGCTCTACGCCCACGCCGCCCGTCGCACCGTCGACTGGTTGGTGCGCGAGATGAGGATGGACTCGGGGCTGTACGCCGCCGGTCTGGACGCCGACTCCGATGACGCGGCGGGACACACCCGCGAGGGGATCTTCTACCTGTGGAGCCAGGACCTCATCGTCGACGCCCTCGGGCAGGAGGAGGCCGACTGGTTGCGGCCACTGGTGCATCTGTCGCCCGAGTTCGACGGCGGACTGGGCACCCTGCAGCTGCGTGGGCGGGTGCACTGGGACCGGATCAACGCCGACATGGACACCCTGCTGCGTGCCCGGTCGCATCGGGCCCGGCCGGCTCGTGACGACAAGGCGGTGACGGCGTGGAACGCCATGCTCGTCGACTCCCTCGTCGAGGCGGGGATGATCCTGCGTGAGTGGTCGTGGGTGAGCCTGGCTGCCGAGCTGGCCGAGGTGCTGTGGAACAGCCACTGGCGTGACGGTGAGCTGCTGCGGACGAGCTTCCACGGTCGTGCCGGCGCGCCGGCGGTGTGCGAGGACCATGCTCACCTGGCGCTGGCCCTGGCCGGGCTGGCCGGGGCCACCGGTGAGGGGCTGTGGCTCGAGCGTGCGGTGGCGGTCGTCGAGGCCGCGGTGGCGCGGTTCTCGGCCGATGATGGTGGGTTCCTCGACGCCGAGCCCTCGCCGTTGCTCACCGCGCCTGCCCGGGTACGCACCGATGACGCATGTCCCTCGGCGGCCGCGACGATGGTGCGGGCGCTGCGTCGAGTCGGGCTCATGGCCGGGCGTCAGGACCTCGTCGAGCGGGCCGACGTCGCGGCGTCGACCCTGCGAGGGGTGGTCGCCCGCTCACCGCGGTTCGCCGGGTGGGCGTTGGCCGACCATCTCGAGTCCGACGAGGCCCGCCGGGGACTGCGACGGGCGGCGGTTGTCGTCGTCGAGGAGACGGCCGAGCCGGGCGATCTGGCGGCGGCGGCCTGGCGGATGGCCCCGGCTGGGTCGGCGCTCATGCGTGGTCCGGCGGGGACCCAGGGCTTCGACGGATGGTTCGAGGGCCGTGGATCGATGGACGGACGCGCGACGGCGTACGTGTGCCGGGGGACGACGTGCTTCGAGCCGGTCGACGACTACGAGCAGCTCAAGGAGCCGCTGTGGCGTCGCGTGTAGGTGCGCCCCCGCGATGGCTCAGCGGCCGTACCGCCGCTCTCGCTGGGTGAACGAGCGCAACGCACGGAGGAAGTCGACCTTGCGGAAGTCGGGCCACAGGGCCTCACAGAAATAGAACTCCGAGTGCGCCGACTGCCACATGAGGAAGCCCGACAGTCGCTGTTCGCCCGAGGTGCGAATGATGAGGTCGGGGTCGGGTTGGCCGCGGGTGTACAGGTGCTCGGCGATCTGGTCGATCTCCAGGGTGCTCGCCAGCTCGTCCAGACTCGTCCCCTTCTGCGCCTCCTCGGCCAGGAGCGACCGGACGGCGTCACGCAACTCGTGACGGCCGCCGTACGCGATCGCCACGTTGATGTGCATTCCCTCGCGGCAGGCCGTCGAAGCGCTCACCTCGCGCAGCCCGGCCGCCATCTCCGGCGGGACGAGGCCGAGGTCGCCGACCGCCTGCACACGCCACTGGGGGTTGGTGGCCAGGTCGGTGACGAGTGAGGCGATGACGTCGAGGAGGGGGCCCAACTCGCCGGTCTCGGCGCGTTGGAGGTTGTCGGTCGACAGCACCCACAGGGTGACGATGGGGATGCCCACGTCGTCGCACCATGAACAGAACTGGATGAGTTTGTCCGCGCCGGCCTCGTAGCCGGCGACCAAGGGCTGTCCCGGGGCATTGAGCCTGGCCCAGCGGCGGTTGCCGTCGGCGAGCACCGCGACGTGCTGCGGCAGGCGGGATCGGTCGAGTTGGTCGACCAGTCGTGCCTCGTAGGTGCTGTAGAGCAGGCCGGACGGGTGGAGCCGGTCGATCGTCTCGCCGACCAGCGACATGTAGTGCTCGGCTCTACCCATGGACCCAGCGTACCGACGTCGTCCGACGCCGCGTGTGGAGGTCGGCTCCGCGAGCTACAGTCGATACGTAACCTACGGTTCGGTAGGTTGTGCACGTCTTGGGGTTCGCCCGTGGATCGGAGGGTTCATCATGGCCGTCGTGGCAAGGGGTGTCGCGGGTGCGTCCGATCTCCGCGAGAGCGTCCTGGCGACGCCGCCGCGCTGGCGCGGGTGGATCCACACCGTCATGGCGCCGGTCATCCTCGTGGCCGGGCTCGGACTCATGATCGCGACCTCCGGCTGGGCCGATCGGTTCGCCCTGGCGGTGTGGACGATCACCGGGATCCTCCTGTTCGGCAACTCGGCGGTCTACCACCGGGTGCCCTGGCGTCCGTCGATCAAGTCGGTCCTGAGGCGCATCGATCATGCCAACATCGCTGTGTTCATCGCTGGCACGTACACCCCGCTGGCGGTGTCGATGACGCGTGGGCTCTCGATGGTCCTCCTGCTGTCGATCATCTGGGCCTGTGCGCTGCTCGGGGTGGCGCTCCGGTTCTGGTGGCGCGGCGTGCCGCGCTGGGTGTCGGCGATCCTCTACGTCGTCATGGGGTGGACCGCCCTGTGGTGGCTGCCGCAGTTCTGGCACGCGGGCGGCCCGGCCGTCGTCATCCTCATCCTCGTCGGTGGCATCTTCTACACCGTGGGCGCGGTGACCTATGCGGCCAAGCGACCCGATCCGTCGCCGCAGTGGTTCGGGTTCCACGAGATCTTCCACGCCTGCACCGCGGTGGGCGCTGTCTGCCACGCGGTCGCCATCGGCCTGGCGATGATCTGAGTCGATCCGAGACGCGGGGCACCAGCTGATCGGAAGGTGAACACTCGGGGAACACCTGCGTGTCCGGTTCGGGCTGCCCCGCGCGCGCATAGGTTGGGGGCCAGGGACCGCGCACGACGCCCGGTGGCGTCCTCCTTCCCGCGGGCGGACCCAGTCCACGGGAGGTCCGTCTTGTCCGCCAGCCAGGTCACGTCCGCGAGAACAGCCATCCCCGAGCCTCGGCCGGGGTGCCGGACGTACGTCATCGACACCTCAGTGCTCCTGTCCGATCCCAGGGCGCTGTTGAGATTCGCCGAACACCAGGTCGTGCTGCCCATCGTCGTCATCACCGAACTCGAGGGGAAGCGTCACCACCCCGAGCTGGGGCACTTCGCCCGCGCCGCCCTGCGCATCCTCGACGACCTGAGGATCCGCTACGGCGGGCTCGATCTGCCCGTGCCGCTCAATGACGACGGCGGCACGCTGTGGGTGGAGCTCAATCACTCCGACCCGTCGACCCTGCCCGACGGATTCCGCCTCGGCGACAACGACACCCGCATCCTCGCGGTCGCCGCGAACCACCGGGCCGCAGGGCACGACGTCGTCCTGGTGAGCAAGGACCTCCCGTTGCGGGTCAAGGCCTCGGCCATCGGTCTGGGGGCCGAGGAGTACCGCCACGAGCTGGCGACCGACGGCACCTGGACCGGCATGACGAGCCTGGCCGTCGGCGATGACGTCGTCTCACGGGTGTACGACGAGGGCCGGGTGGCGCTGCCGGAGGCCGCCGAGCTGCCCGTGCACACCGGAGTCGTCCTCGAGGGGCCGTCGAGCACCGCCCTGACCCGGCGGATGCCCGACGGCGAGGTCCGGCTCGTGCGCACCGATCTGGAGGCCTTCGGCATCCACGGCCGGTCGGCCGAGCAGCGGGTGGCGCTGGATCTCCTCCTCGACCAGCAGGTCGGGATCGTCTCGCTGGGAGGCCGCGCCGGGACCGGCAAGTCGGCCCTGGCGCTGGCTGCCGGACTCGAGGCGGTCCTCGAGCAGGAGCTGTACAAGAAGGTCATCGTCTTCCGCCCGCTGTACGCCGTCGGAGGCCAGGAACTGGGCTACCTGCCCGGCACGGAGGGCGAGAAGATGGCGCCCTGGGGACAGGCCGTGCTCGACACCCTGTCGTCGGTGACGAACTCCTTCGTCATCGAGGAGGTCGTCTCGCGCGGGATGCTCGAGATCCTGCCCTTGACGCACATCCGTGGCCGGTCCTTGCACGATGCCTTCGTCATCGTCGACGAGGCCCAGTCGCTGGAGCGCAACGTCCTGCTCACCGTGCTCTCGCGGATCGGGCAGAACTCGCGGGTCGTGCTCACCCATGACGTCGCCCAGCGCGACAACCTGCGGGTGGGCAGGTACGACGGGGTCGCGGCGGTCGTCGAGCGGCTGCGCGGGAACCCACTGTTCGGGCATGTGACGCTCGTGCGGTCGGAACGATCGCCCATCGCGGCGCTCGTGACCTCGATGATGGAGGACATGGTCTGAATGACGGTGACTCTCCCGGGCCGCGCCGGGAGCCGATGATTTGGGGGTGCGGGTGAGGGATCTGTGACAATGCCGACGTGGCAGATTCCTCACGACCGGCGTACTCCGCTCACGCGACGGGGCGGGACATGGCCCTGTCCCTGGCGGTGCTGCTCGTGCCGATCGTCCTCATCGTGTGGTTCTTCACGCGCACACCGAGCGAGCCCCAGGTCGACACGGTCGACTGGAAACCGACGCTGGCCCAGGCTCGTGCCAAGGCCGGGTATCCCGTCCTGGCGCCGGCCGCCGTGCCCGAGGGGTGGCGGGTGACCAAGGCCCGGTACGCCGCCCGCGGCGAGGTCTGGGTGGGGTCGACGTCGGCGGCGGGCAACCGGTGGGAGCTCGGCCTTCTCGACGCCGACCAGGTGTACCTGGCCGTCGACCAGTCCGATGAACCGGCGTCGTCGTTCATCTCGTCGGTGACGGGGCAGGGAACCGAGGACGGGACGACAACCGTCGAGGGCCGACGGTGGACGAGGTACCTCAGTGCGGACGGCCGGACCCGCTCCCTCGTGCGGACCGTCGGGCGATCGACGGCGGTCGTCGTGGGGGACGCCGGCTATGACAAGCTCGCGCAGTTCGCGGCGATGCTGGGACAGTGACGGCGTGGTCCGCGGGGATCACGCGTCGTCGGGGGCCGGCGCGTCGCTCCTGGTCGCCCCGGCCCGAGTCTCCTCGGCGCGCGTGTCCTCGGCTCGGGACCGGGCCTCGTCGATGCGTCGACGCGCCCCGTCGAGCCAGGTCTGGCAGATCGCCGCGAGCTTCTCGCCGCGCTCCCAGAGGGTCATCGTCTCGGCCAGGCTCGTGCCGCCGGACTCGAGGGTGCGGACGATGGTGACGAGCTCGTCGCGGGCGTCCTCGTAGCTGAGGTCGGCGTCGGCCGAGGTGGTGCCGGTCGAGGTGGTGTCGACGGGTGCGGTGCCCGCTCGGGTGGTGGTCGTCGGGTCCGTGCCGGGTTCGGTCATGAATGCTCCTCGGTGGTGGGGGCGGCTGTCGTGGGTGCTGTGCGACCGTGAGGTTGGGGGTGGCCGTGAGGGTCGGTGGGGTTCCGGGGTTCACCGCCCGCGGCGTCAGGGCCGACGGGTGTTCCGTCTGCGAACCCGGGGCCGCGCGGGGTGACGCCGGTCGTCGTGACGTCCAGGGTGCCGTCGGACAGATAGACCGACAGCGGGTCACCGGGGGAGACGTCGTCCACGCTCGTCACCGACCCGCCCTCGCGGTCGGCGAGGATCGCGTACCCACGGTCGAGCGTGGCCTTCGGCGACATGGCGCGCACCCGCCCCAACAGGTGCCCGACCTCGCGGACCTCCGCCGAGACCGCACGATCGGTCGCCAGACGCAGTCTCTCGACGGTGGCCGCCAGTCGTTCCGCGGCGATGTCGAGGCTCGCGGCCGGGTTCACCATGACCGGACGCGAGACGAGCGCCCTCAGCTGGGCCTGCTCGGCCTCCACCAGTGAGGACACGAGTTGGACGAGATGCGCCCGGGCCTGGGCCAGCGCCCGTCCCTCCTCGGCGACGTCCGGAACCACCCGCTTGCCGGCGTCCGTCGGCGTCGAGGCGCGCAGGTCGGCGACGAGGTCGAGGATGGGGTTGTCGGCCTCGTGCCCGATGGCCGAGACCACTGGGGTGGTGGTCGCGAAGACGGCGCGCACGAGGGCCTCGTCCGAGAACGGAAGGAGGTCCTCGAGCGACCCGCCACCGCGGGCGATGACGATGACGTCGACGGTCCGATCGGCGTCGAGCTCGGCCAGGGCCGCGAGGATCTGCGGAACCGCCGAGGGGCCCTGGACGAGGGTGTTGCGCACGACGAAGCGCGCCGCCGGCCAGCGCAGGGTCGCATTGCGGATGACGTCGCGCTCGGCGTCCGACCTGGCCCCGGTGATGAGCCCGATCCCGCGCGGCAGGAAGGGCAGAGGCCTGTGCAGGGACGTGTCGAAGAGGCCCTCGGCCTCCAGGAGTCGACGACGTCTCTCCAGCTGGGCCAGCAGCTGTCCCTCCCCGGAGGGTCGGATCTCGGCGATCTCGAAGGACAGGCGTCCCGACTTCGACCACACCGTCGGTCTCAGCAGGGCGGTGACCGTCATGCCGGTCTCGACCGGACCCGCAGCGTCGAGCACCCGCCGGTGGCAGGTGGCGGTGACCGAGACCTCCTCGGTGACGTCGCGCAGGGTGAGGAACTGGGTCGGGCCCGACCGGCGGTTGAGCTCGATGACCTGGGCCTCGACCCACACCTGGCCACAACGCTCGACCCACGCCTTGACCGCCCCCACCACCCAGGCGAGGGAGCGGGGCGCATCGGGGGACGTCGCGTCGGCCATGGACCCAACCTAGTGGTCCGACGCCGGTTCGCGCCGCACCGCCGGGCGGGTGGCCTTCCGGTGGTGCCGGCCCGGCGGCGCGGGCACCACGTTGCGGCCGACCCGTAGACTCGAGGCCATGTCCGACAAGATGCTGCTTCTGGCCGCCCCCCGGGGATACTGCGCCGGGGTCGACCGGGCGGTCGTCACCGTCGAGCGCGCCCTGGAGACCTACGGCGCCCCGGTGTACGTGCGCAAGCAGATCGTCCACAACCGACACGTCGTCGAGACCCTGGAGAGCCGCGGGGCGATCTTCGTCGACGAACTCGACGAGGTGCCCGACGACGCCCTCGTCGTCTTCTCCGCCCACGGCGTCTCGCCGGCAGTGCAGGAGGAGGCGCGCACCCGCGGGCTGCGCACCATCGACGCCACCTGCCCCCTGGTGACCAAGGTGCACCACGAGGCTCGACGCTTCGCCCAGGATGGCACCCGAATCCTCCTCATCGGCCACGCCGGGCACGAGGAGGTCGAGGGCACCACGGGCGAGGCCCCCGAACACATCACCCTGGTCCAGACCCCGCAGGACGTCGACGCCCTCGAGCTCGACCCCGACGAGCCCATCGCTTGGCTCAGCCAGACGACCCTCAGTGTCGAAGAGACCGCGGAGACCGTCGACCGCATCCGCCAGGTGCACCCGAACCTCATCGACCCACCATCGGACGACATCTGCTACGCGACGCAGAACCGTCAGCACGCCGTCAAGCAGATGGCCCCCAAGTGCGACCTCGTCATCGTCGTCGGGTCGAGGAACTCCTCGAACACCGGCCGGCTCGTCGAGGTGGCGCTCGAGTCGGGGGCCGGCGCGGCCCACCGCGTCGACAACGCCGACGAGGTCGACCCCGCCTGGCTCGACGAGGCGACGACCGTCGGCGTCACCTCGGGGGCCTCGGTGCCCGAGGAACTCGTCCAAGGGGTGCTCGATCTGCTCCAGGGACGGGGCTGGCCGCCGGCGGTGGAGGAGACCCTCATCGAGGAGTCCCTCTCCTTCGCCCTGCCCCCGCAGCTGCGCACCCGTCGCGTCAAGTCTCATGGCGAGGCTCCGTCCCGGCATCACAGCCCGTCAGCGAGCTGAGCTCGGGGGCGGTGAGTGGTCGGACGGCGGCGTCGACCGGGGCGGGCCCGGTCAGCCGCGACGTCGTCACGTCGAGCTCCTCGAACCGACGCGCGCTCACGAGCACGCGGGTCTCGAGGGATCCCAGGGCTGAGTTGTACGACCGCACCGCGCCGGTGAGGGAGCGTCCGAGCTTGTCGAGATGCTCGGCCAGGGTGGCGAGCCGCTCGTGCAGTTCACGGCCCAGGGACGCCACCTCGGCCGCTGACCGGGCGACGGCGTCCTGCCGCCAGGCCAGGGCGATGACCCGCAACATGGGGATGAGGATCGCCGGGCTCGCCAGGACGATGTCGCGGCGTGCGGCGTACTCGTGGAGATCGGGCATCCGGTCGAGTGCTGCCTGGAGGAAGGCGTCGGAGGGCAGGAAGAGGACGACGAACTGCGGCGAGGCGACGTCGGTGGCCCAGTAGCGCTTCGACGACAGCTGGTCGATGTGGGTGCGCACGTGCCGGGCGAACCGCTCGAGGGCCTCCTCGCGGGTCGCCTCGTCCGGGGCGGCCGAGGCCTCGAGGAAGGCGGCCAGGGGAGTCTTCGAGTCGACGTGGACGCATCGGTCCCCGGCCATCCACACCGTCATGTCGGGCCGCTGGGACGCCCCGGAGACCGTCGTCGTCGACTGCTCCTCGAAATCGCAGTGCTCGACCATCCCCGCCAGCTCGACCACCCTCCGCAACTGCATCTCGCCCCAGGCGCCGCGAACCTGCGGTTTGCGCAGGGCGGTGGCCAGGGACGCCGTCTCCCGGCGCAGCCCCTCGCTCAGAGCCGCCACCCCGGACACCTGCTCGCGCAGGGTCGCCGTGGACTCCGTCCGTTCCTTCTCGACCTCGACGAGACGCCGGTCGAGTCGCTCGAGGGCCAGGGACACCGGAGCCAGGATCCGCTGGGTGCTGGCCAGGGTCTGCTCGGTGGTGCGCTCGGCGCGTCGGTCCTGGTCGGCCAGGGCCTCGGCGGACAGGGCCTTGAAACGATCTGCCAGGTCGTCGTGGGTGCGGGCGAGCTCCCGTTGGTCCTGGGCACGGCGTCGCTCGGCGCGGTCGGCGGCCCGCACGGTGGCTGCCAACCAGCCGATGACGAGGCCACAGGCCAGCGCCACGAGGACGATGAGCACGGTCGAGAGGTTCATGGCACCATCCTTGCCGCGGGGTGTGACAGTTCTGGAGGCCACCGGTTCCCGGAGCGTTCGGCACTGGTTGAATGAAGGGCATGTCTGTCAGTGCTGAACTTGCCCGGGAGATCGCCGACCACGCGGCCGATGCCATCGACTTCGTCGAGGCCTCGCCAACCTCCTACCACGCCGCCGCCGAGCTCGCCCGACGGCTCGACGCCGCCGGGTTCGTCCGGATGGACGAGGCCACCGGCTGGGACGGGGTCGAGGGTCGGCGGTACGTCGTGCGCGACGGCGCCGTCATGGCCTGGGTGACGCCGCAGGTGGTGGGGGAGCGCGCCGGGTTCCGGATCGTCGGGTCGCACACGGACTCCCCGTCCTTCAAGCTCAAGCCGCATGCGACGGCGTCGAACCACGGCTGGCAGCAGGTGGGCATGGAGGTGTACGGCGGGGGCCTGCTCAACTCGTGGCTCGACCGCGACCTCGGCCTGGCGGGTCGACTGGTGACCCGCGACGGCACCGTGCACCTCGTGCGCACGGGGTCGATCCTGCGGATCAGCCAGCTCGCGCCGCACCTGGACAGGTCGGTCAACGACGACCTCCACCTGGATCGGCAGCGCCACCTCATGCCGATCCTCTCGGTCGGGCACGAGGGGCTCGACGTCGAGGACCTGCTCTGTGAGGCTGCCGGGATCGATCGGGCCGATCTCGACTTCCACGATGTCTTCGCCTATCTCACCCAGGCTCCGGCGGTCATCGGGCCGTTCGGGGAGTTCCTCGCAAGCCAGCGGCTCGACAACCTCTCCTCGGTGCACTCCTCGATCGCCGCCTTCGTCGGGGTCGAGCCGGGCGAGGACGTGGCCGTCATGGCCTGTTTCGATCACGAGGAGGTGGGTTCGTCGACGCGGTCGGGGGCGTGCGGCCCGTTCCTCGAGGACATTCTCGTGCGCATCGGTGAAGGCCTGGGGCGGACCGGGGCAGGGTTCAGGGCGATGCTGGCTCGCTCCTCCTGCGTCTCCTCGGACGCCGGCCACGGGCTGCACCCCAACTACGTCGAGAAGTTCGACCCGACCAATCACCCGCTGCTCAATGCCGGGCCGCTGCTCAAGATCAACGCCAACCAGCGGTATGCCACGGACGGGGTCGGCGGGGCGCTGTGGAAGCGGGCCTGCCGGGCCGCCACAGTGCCGACCCAGGACTTCGTGTCCAACAACGCCGTCCCGTGCGGCACGACCATCGGCCCGCTCACCGCGACCCGTCTCGGTGTGCTCACCGTCGACGTCGGGGTGCCGCTCATGTCGATGCACTCGACCCGGGAACTCGCCGGCACCGCCGACCTCACCTTCCTCACCAGGGCGTTGGGGGCGTACTGGGCCGGGGCCTGACGAAGCTGTGTGCGTTGGGGCCGAGAGTACGCGGCCCCAACGCACAGAGTTCTCGCGCACAGCTGACACACAACGTGTTGTCCGGGTGTTGTCCGTTCCCGTTCGACCCTTTCCCGCCCGGTCCACGGTGGGTCATGCTCCGGCCATGAAACCTCGAACCGTGCTCCCACGACCTGCCCTGGCCTGCGCTCGCGCCCAAGGCGGCGTCATCTCGCGACGCCAACTCCTCGACCTCGGGGTGACCAGACATGGGGTCGCCGGGCTGTTGCGCCGAGGAGGGTTGGCCGAGCTTCTGCCCGGCACCTACTCGCTCGACGGGGACTCGTGGACGCATCGGGCGTGGGCCGGGGTGGTGCACGGCGGTGACGGAGCCTGCCTCGGCGGCGCCGCCGCGGCCCACCTCGCGGGGCTGTGCGAGGAGCCCGGGATCATCGACGTGTGGACGCCGACTCGCCACGTCCGGCTCGATGTCCCGGGCTGGCGGTTCCACCGAGGGTTCCGCATCGCGGTGGGGGCGCCGCCACGAGTCCCGGTCGAGATGGCGCTCATCGACCTGTGCGCCGGGCAGGACGCCGACACCATGAGCTCCTGGCTGGGAACGGCTCTCAGCTCGCGGGCGACCACCCCCGCCCGGGTCGAACGGGCCCTGTCACAGGCGCCGTCGATGAAGAACCGGGCACTGTTCCGGGAGCTTCTCGAGGCCGCGGGAGGTGGAGCCCACAGCGCTCTCGAGGCCCGCTACCTGCGGGACGTCGAGCGGGCCCATGGTCTTCCACCGGCGGCCAGGCAGCGGTCGGTGCAGCGCCGGACCCGCAGTGACGCCGTGTACGAGGGGTACGGGGTCATCGTCGAACTGGACGGGCGGCGTGGGCACGTCGGGGTGGGGCAGCGCAACGACGGGTGGCGGGACGCCCGGAACGCCGCCGCAGGGTGGGTGACCCTGCGCTTCGGTTGGGCCGATGTCGTCGAGCATCCGTGTGACGTGGCCGCGGCGGTCGCCGAGACCCTGGCCGCCCGCGGCTGGTCAGGTTCACCCCATCGATGCGGCGCCTGCCGACTCGTGGCCTGACCGACCCGTGTGCGTCTGGACCGCGTAGTCGCGGCTCGAATGCACACAGGCTCGGCCGGAGGCGTCGGGCATGCCGCAGGAGAGGCCGGCAGGGGCCCGGTAGGATGATCCGACGTGGCACTCACCATCGGAATCGTCGGTCTCCCCAATGCCGGCAAGTCGACCTTGTTCAACGCGCTGACCCGCAATGACGTGCTGGCGGCCAACTACCCCTTCGCGACGATCGAGCCGAATGTCGGCGTCGTCGGGGTGCCGGACAAGCGTCTCGACGTCCTCGCGACGGTGTTCTCGTCGGTGCGCACCGTTCCGGCCACGGTGTCCTTCGTCGACATCGCCGGCATCGTCAAGGGTGCCAGCAGGGGCGAGGGGATGGGCAACGAGTTCCTCTCGAACATCCGCGAGGCCGACGCCATCTGCCAGGTGACGAGGTGCTTCGACGATGACGACGTCACCCACGTCAACGGTCACGTCGACCCGGCCGACGACATCGAGACCATCACGACCGAGCTCGTCCTGGCCGACCTGCAGACCATGGAGAAGCAGCTGCCCAAGCTCCAGAAGGAGGCGGCGATCCGCAAGGAGTCGCGGCCCAAGGCGGAGGCCTGGCTGGAGGCGCAGAAGGTTCTCGAGGAGGGTCGGACGATCTTCTCGGCCGGGCTCGACCCCGAGCCGCTGCATGACCTGTTCCTCCTCACCACCAAGCCCTTCATCTACGTCTTCAACTGCGACCAGGACCAGCTGGCCGATGATGAGTTCAAGGCGCGCATGTCACAGCTCGTCGCGCCGGCCGAGGCGATCTTCCTCGACGCCGAGTTCGAGGCCGAGCTGGCCGAGATGGAGCCGGAGGATGCCGCCGAGTTCCTCGCCGACGCCGGGGTCGAGGAGCCCGGGCTCGACAAGCTCGCCCGGGTCGGCTTCGACACCCTGGGGTTGCAGACCTTCCTCACCGCGGGGCCCAAGGAGTCGCGCGCCTGGACGATCCACAAGGGCTGGACCGCCCCCCAGGCCGCCGGGGTCATCCACTCCGACTTCGAGAAGGGGTTCATCAAGGCGCAGGTGGTGTCCTTCGACGACCTCGTCCAGTACGGCGGGGAGAAGGAAGCCCAGGCGGCCGGGAAGCTTCGACTCGAGGGCAAGGATTACGTCATGGCCGATGGGGACGTGGTCGAGTTCCGCTTCAACAATTAGTTGGCCACGTATTTCAGCTGGCTATCTTTGGCGTGTGGACGATCTGACCTTTGTCGAGTCGACGCTGCCGCCGGATGGGAATGGACGCCGCGGCCAGTATCTCGACCTTGTGGTGGGCGGGGCGTCCCTGCGCTCCTCGATCGGTGAAGATCTGCTGGTGTGGGCCTCCACCCCATTGCAGTCTGGATGGGATCTGGAATCGGGGTTGACTTGGCTGACGTCCTTGTCACGCGGCCGGCAGGTCAGTCTTCCTGCTGGTCGGGTGGCTCTGTATGTGTGCCGTGAGTGTGGCGACCTGGGCTGCGGGGCGCTCTCCGTCAACATCGAACGCTGCGGGAGCGTGGTTCGCTGGACTCAGTTCGGCTGGGAGGATGACCTGGACGACAAGCCCTGGTCGGCCATCGAGTTTCCCCTGGAATTCACCTTCCAAGCGTCGGCCTACGACCAGACCCTCCGCGCCGCGCGGGAACGGGTGCTCGCGAGCCAATCGCGGACCGCTCCGACAGGGCACCTGTGGTGGCGGAAGCCAGGTTTCGTCGCCATCGACCTCTGATGTTGGTGTCGGCCACTGCCTTCGTGGGTTCGTGAATGGTAGGGCAGAATGTTCGTAGATGGGAGGGTCCAGTGTTCGTAGATGGGAGTGTAGGCTCTCGTGGCTCGCTAGGCTCCTCTCATGGAGTACCTGCCCCGCACTGTCGATCATGAGCTTGATGAGCTGCTGCCCGAGGTATCCGCCATCGCGCTGGACGGCCCCAAGGGCGTCGGAAAGACAGCCACTGCACAGCGTCGTGCGACGGCCGAGTGGAGACTGGATGATCCGGCTCAACGTGAGGTGGCGCGGGCGGACTTTGCGCTGACATCGGCGCCGATGGGAACCCTGCTGATCGATGAGTGGCAACATGTCCCACAGGTCTGGGATGCCGTGCGGCGTCAGGTGGACGCGGGGGCCCCTTCTGCGCGGTTCCTGTTGACGGGTTCGGCGACTCCGGTCGACGCAGCCGGCACGCACTCCGGGGCGGGGCGCATCCTCTCTTTGCGCATGCGTCCCTTGGCTCTTCATGAGCGAGGCATCCTCACTCCAACGGTGTCCCTCTCGAAACTGCTCGCGGGCACGCAGGGAGACGTGGGTGGATCGTGCTCCTTCACTGTGGCTGACTACGCGGAGGCCATCACGGCTAGCGGGTTCCCGGGGATCCACACTGCGTCCGCGAGGGTACGGCGGGGTGCGTCTCTTAGTGTGGTGTCACTTCCTGCGGGTCCCTCGTCGGCGTTGACGTAGAGGGGTCATCGTGGGAGGACCTGTTGTTTCCGGCAAGAAGCAAAGAAGTGATCTCACGATGACCCACAACCAGTCTGCCCTGTCCGCGCTGATTCAGGAAGTCCTGACCGATCCCGACCTCGCTCATTCGGACGTGTTCCGACGGATGCTGCAGGCGGGGCTGCAGGACCTGATCAACGCCGAGGCGACCGCGAGGATCGGCGCGGCCCCGCACGAGCGCACCCCGGAGCGCACGACCCGCCGCAACGGGACGCGCTCCAAGACGCTGGCCACTCCAGCCGGCGAGGTGGACCTTGCGATCCCCAAGCTGAGGGAGGGGTCGTTCTTCCCGTCCCTACTGTCCCCACGCAGGAGGGTCGACAAGGCCCTGTACGCCGTGATCGCCACTGCCTGGATCGACGGCGTGTCCACCCGCAAGGTCGACCAGCTGGTGCGCGCCCTGGGCAACGACACCGGCATCTCCCGCTCCACGGTCTCGCGGATCTGCACCGAGATCGACGAGACCGTCGCGCAGTTCCTGACCCGACCCCTGGACCACACCTGGTTCCCCTACCTGTTCCTGGACGCCACCTACCTCGACGTCAGGGTGCGGGGCCGCGTCGTCTCCCAGGCCCTGGTGGTCGCCACCGGCGTCTCCGGTCAGGGGCGCCGCGAGATCCTCGGGATCAGCCTGGGGGACGCCGAGACCACCGACTTCTGGACAAGCTTCCTGCGCTCCCTGCGCGAGCGGGGCCTGAAGGTCGCCTCTCCGGCGGACCCCGCTGGGGTCGCGATGGTCACCAGCGACTCCCACGCCGGCCTGAAGGCCGCGGTCAAGGCGATCCTGCCGGGAGCGGCCTGGCAGCGGTGCCGTGTGCACTTCTCGCGCAACGTCACCCAGCGCCTGGGGTCGGCGCGCTCCAAGCCCGTGAACGCGCTGATCTCCACAATCTTCGCCCAGACCACGCCCGAGGCCGTCACCGCCCAGTACCAAGCGGTCACCGACTCCCTGACCGGCTCCTTCCCCGAGATCGCCCACATGCTCGCCGACGCCGAGGCCGACCTGACGGCCTTCGCGGCCCTGCCCAGGGAGCACTGGCAGAAGATCTGGTCCAACAACCCCATCGAGCGGCTCAACCGCGAGATCAAGCGCCGCGCAGACGTCGTCCAGATCTTCCCCGACCGCCAGTCCGTCACCCGCCTCATCGGAGCCGTCCTGATCGAACAGCACGAGGAATGGCAGTACGGCGAACGCCGCTACTTCTCCGACACCTCCATGCGCAAACTCATCCACACCCTCACCGACCACCACGACGCCACCAGACCCCAACTTCACCTCACCGCCTGACCCCCACCCAGCAGACGAAGTGACACCACTCAAAGGGACTTGACNCGCTACTTCTCCGACACCTCCATGCGCAAACTCATCCACACCCTCACCGACCACCACGACGCCACCAGACCCCAACTTCACCTCACCGCCTGACCCCCACCCAGCAGACGAAGTGACACCACTCAAAGGGACTTGACCGTACGGCGGCAGTTGCTGGACTTATACCTCCAGCGAGTCATTGACCGGGACCTACCCGACCAGGGCTTCGAGGTGCGTCGCCCCGAGGTCCTGCGGCGCTGGCTCGCTGCCTATGCGGCCGCATCGTCGACCACGACGTCCTACTCCAAACTGCTTGACGCCACGACCGGAGGTGACGGCAGTCAACCAGCGAAGACGACCACGGCCACCTATCGAGAACATCTCACCCGACTGTGGTTGTTGGACCCCGTTCCAGGATGGTTGCCCGCGAACAATCCCATCAAGCGGCTCCAACAGGCACCCAAGCATCAGCTCGCCGATCCCGCGCTGGCTGCTCGGCTCCTGGGCCTGACCCCAGCGATGCTTGCGGGATCGGCGGGCGCCCACATGTTCGGCCCGCTCCTCGAGTCGTTGGCGGCCTTGGGGGTCCGGGTGTCTGCTGAGGCGGCGGAGGCGCGCGTGAGTCATCTCCGGCTTCTCGGTGGGGATCGGGAGATCGACCTGATCGTCGAGGGACCTGAAGGGCAGATCTTGGCTATCGAAGTGAAGCTGGCTGGCGCCATCGACGACTCCGACGTGCGTCATCTCCTCTGGTTGCGCGATCAGATCCCCGACCGGGTTGTGGACCTCGTGGTTCTCAACACCGGGCCGTTCGCATACCGACGTCGGGACGGAGTGGCCGTCGTCCCGGTGGCCTTGCTGGGTGAGTAGTGGGAGCAGAGCCTTTTCACCATTGACGCGACCACCGATACCTGCATGCCCGTGATGGGGACCACTACTGGGCCTCGCTGTCGTTTCGCATTCCACCGTTGCCGGGTGAGGAAGACGCCGGCGATGAACCTGGCTGCGACAGCGCGGTCTGTGGCAGCGGCTGCCTCGGCCTCAGGGATGGCGTGCCTGCCCGATCGGCACCGGCGGTGGCTGTGGATCGTCGGGGGCTGTGGCTGGGTGACCGCTGGACTGATGTCTGCGTCCCGGTCCGCACGCGCCATCCATGGTCGTCGCAGTGGCGCGTGATCCAGCCACCCGACGCCGCAGCGACATCGCTGCTCACCTTCCTCACGGAGCGTCCGGACCTTGGGTGCTGATGCCTACGTGCAGCGCAATGTGGTCGCCTTCGATGCGAAGGCGAGCGAACGGGACACAGGAAAGGAGTTCCATTGTCTTGCGCAGCTACGCGACCTGCTGGGGAAGTGATGGTCGTCGGTGCCAGCCCGGCAAGACGGCGTGGCGTACGTGACGCTCGGGGTCCTCGCGACGGGCGAGACAGACGTCCATCACCCGGCAGCATGGCGGGTATACTCCGGATCGCGTCATGGATCCCGCGGCGATGAACACGTGACTCACCGCCCATGGGTCACCCGAGAGCGGATGGCTTGTCGGTTGCGCTCCCGGTGGCCTGAGTTCTGAACCATGACCACGGACCTCCATGAGGGTGGCGATGATCGAACTCGGAAGTGCGGCCGACTGGGTGGCCGCGATCGGTGGCCTCCTGGCCGTCGTGGCGGCGTCGATGAGTTGGAAGTCCAGCCAGCGCATGCTGGACCTCGAGCGCCATCGTGATCGCAACGAGGCTGATCGTGCGGAACGCGAGCAGGCTGAGTTGGTGTTCGTCCTGGGGGCCAAGCTGCTCGGGCGGGCGCCCGGCGAACAATGGGCCATCTACATCTACAACGGGTCGACCAAGCCGATCTATGACGTGAGCATCGAGAGCAGGCGGCTGGATGGCGTCAAGGCGAATCATCCGCTGAATCTCGGCGCCGTTCCGCCCGGGCGATTCGTCGTTCCCTCTGACCCCAAATATCACTGGGGTGTGCTCGTCGACCTCGACGGGCCACGAGACGAGGAGGTTGAACTGCTCGTCAAGGGCAAGGGAAATGGCATGATCACAAGTGTTCAGTTCTCGGACTCCGCTCGGCGGAGGTGGGAGCTGGACGGGGGAGACGAGTTACGCCCGATGGGGGAGGCCTGACACTCCGCTGAGGTGAGGCCCGCGTCGCCGCCGCTTCACGACCTGCCGGCCAGCTCCCGCAGGATCTGCACGAACTGCGCCGGATCCTCCTCGTGGAACTCGTGGCCGGTCTCCACCTTGACGAGGTTCATTCTCGGCTCGTCGTGTCCACTCATGGTGGGCGAGGTTGTTCATCCACCACCGCCCCGGGGCCACCTCTCAGGCGACCGCCGCGTCGAACAGAGTCAGCTGCCACTCGCTGAGCTCAAGACTTCCGGCGGCGACGTTCTGCTCGAGATGATCGATCGAGGCCGTCCCGGCGATGACAAGGGTGTTCGGTGCATGATGAAGCAGCCAGAAGAGCCCGATCTGGGCCGGCGTCGCCCCCGTCTGCTCGGCGATCGCGAGCACCGCAGGCAGCTCGACGACCTTGGCGGAGCCGGGGAACCCGCCGCCCAGCGGGAAGTACGGCGCCCAGGCGATGCCCTCATCCCGGCAGATCCCGAGGAGCGGCTCGTCGTCGAGGGAGACGAGGCTGTAGGCGTTCTGGACGCAGACGATCCCGGCCGGCAGAGCACCACGCAGCTGGTCGGCGTCGACGGTGCTCAGGCCGATGGCCCCGATGAGCCCTTCCTGGCGCATGGCGACCATCTCGGCGAGCTGGTCCTCGAAGGGGACGACCTGGCCGGGCCCCGGCGGGACCGTGCCTTCCGGGATACGCCGCAGGTTGACGACGTCGAGCTGTTCGACGCCGAGGGTCCGCAGGTTCTCGTGGACGTCCTCGCGCAACTCCTCGGGGCGTTGAGCCGCCTGCAGCGGGACCGGGCCGGAGGCGGGGCGCGCGCCGACCTTCGTGACGATGACGACCTCGGGGTCGCCGACGACCTCGGCGGCCAGGCATGCGTTCGCCGCTCCATTGCCGTAGAACTGGGCGGTGTCGAAGTGGTTGACGCCGAGCTCGCGGGCCCTGCGCAGCACCGCCCTCCCGGCGTTGACGTCGCCCAGGCGGGGTAGCTGCATGGTGCCGAACCCGACCCGTGCGATGCGGCGTCCTGCCAGGACGGCCTCGCCTCCGGGGCGAGAGGGGGTGGTGAGTGTCTCGGCCGTGATGTCTCCTCCTGCCGTGACGGGTGCGGCAAGCTGATGCTGGTGGCCCTCCGCGACAATCCAAGCTGTCGGATCGCACGCTCTCGCGTTGTTGGCGTCGTTCCCCTTGGCCTGGCTCATGTCGGTAACGGAGTGTGGAACAGGGTCCTCAGGAGGTCGCTGTTGATGAAGAGGACGGACCGTCCCATCTTCTCCTTGATGATGAGCCCTGCGTCGGCGATCTCGGTGAGCCAGCGGGACGCCGTCTGTCGGCGTGCCAGACCCGCGTCGACGACGTTGCCGATCCGAAGATACGGTTGCGAGAACAGCATGCGGCTGAGTTCCGGCGCCGGCAGGCTCGCGTTGAGGGTGCGAAGGCGGGACTCCATGTCCGAGCGCATGACGTCAGTCGACTCGACGATGTCGAAGGTCCACGTGGCGGTCGATTCGACGGCCCTCAGCATGAAGAGGACCCACGATTCCCAGTCGTCGTCACGGGTGACGGCGTTGAGGCGTTCGTAATAGGTGTCCTTGTGGCGCACGATGTGGCCCGACAGGTACAGCACTGGCAATTGTAGAAGGCCCGCTTCGATGAGGATGAGCATGTTGAGGATGCGGCCTGTCCGACCGTTGCCGTCGAAGAAGGGGTGGATGGCCTCGAACTGATAGTGGGCCAGAGCCATGACGACGAGGGGGTCGAGCTCGGTGTCGGAGTGGAGGAACCGTTCCCAGGCCGACAGGTGGTCGAGGATGACGTCCTTGCCCTCCGGTGGTGTGTAGATGCGGGTGCGCGTGCTGGGATCGCCGATGTATGTTCCCGGCTGGTCCCGGATGAGTGCCGGACTGGCCTGGATGTGGGAGCAGATGTCGATCGCGGTCTGCGTGGTCACCGGTCGCGTCATGAGCGAGTCGAACCCGGCCCGAAGGGCTTCCCGGTATCGCAATGCCTCCTTGACCTGCGGCGTGGCCTCGGACAGCGCGCTGTTGGCTGCCTTGAAGAGTTCGTCGTTGGTCGTCACGATGTTCTCGATCTCACTGGATGCCTGCGCCTCCATGAGGGGGATGAGGTTGATGAGCATCGTGGGGTCGGGCAGACGCTCGCAGGCTCCATCCAGCCGTGCCAGGGCGCGGCTGGCGCTGATGGCGGCCTTGAGCACGGCGGGGGTCTCGACGTCGGCCTCCTGTGGCAGTGCCGGAAGGTCCTGACGTGGTCGATCAGGATGGTTCCACATGTCCGCAGCTTACCCACGTTGTCAGAACGTGTCGAAAAACATCAACAATTTCGACACGTTTTGACGACGTGTCGATGGCGTGGACATGTTCACCCACCCACACCGACGTCGACCCGACTCAGAACGGGTAGTCACCCTTGATGACGAAGAAGCTCCCGCGGATCGTCCCGGCGAGCTTCGAGCGCTGACGGGCGAACTTGAAGGCTCCGAGCTCGGCGGGCACGTCCATGCCGTCGCAGAGCTTGAACCCGACGGCGCGTTTGCCGGAGTCGGCGAGCGTCCACAGGACGTTGATCGCCAACCCGGACTCGTGGAAGACGTGCACCCAGTGGATCCCCTCGACGTCGTTGACGCTCACCTCGAGGGCCGGCGACGCGACGACGATGCCCCGCTCCTCCTCGAGGATCCGGGTGACCCAGGCGAGGGCATCGGGCTGCTCGGCGGCGGGGGAGACCTCGAAGACGTGCTTGAACTTCGTGTGGAAGTACCTCGCCTCGTTGGCGCGCAGGCCGGCGAGGGCCTCGGCATGCGGGCTGGACTCGAGGCCAGCCGTCGAGACGGTGGTGAAGTCGACCGGGATGGGCATGGGACCTCCTCGTGGCGAGTGGGTGTCAGGCGGATCGGGCGGCGGACGATGCCGACGTCGTGCAGTTGAGTCGCTCGAACATGACCAGGCCCAGGATGACGAGCAGCCCGAGGTACACCGGCAGCAACCACAGCCCGGTGGCCGCCGAGATCGCGCCGAAGAGCGGCGGGGCCAAGGTGGACCCAGTGTAGGCCGCGGCCATCTGGATGCCGATGATCGCCTGCGAGTTCTCGGCACCGAAATTCGACGGCGTCGAGTGGATGATGGCCGGGTAGATCGGTGCCGATCCGAGGCCGGCGATGACGAGTCCGGCGAGCGGCAACCACGTGGGCCCGACGGGAATCGCGATGAGGACGACGCCAACTCCCACCGTCGTGAACCCGCCCCGGATGAGCATGCGGTCGCCGATGCGATCGGCGACGAACCCGGCGAGGAATCGTCCCGCGGTGATGCCGAGGACGAAGAGCGAGGCGAAGGCGGCGGCCGTCGCGGCGTCGACCCCGCGGTCGGACACGAGGTACGTCGCGGCCCAGAGGATCGACGTGCTCTCGGCGGCGCAGTAGGCGAAGAAGGTCGCCAGGACGGCAGGGACGCCGGCGATCCGGACGGCGGTGGCGAGGGGCACGTGGGTGGACGGCGTCGCCCCCTGGTCCGGCGGCGTGGGTGCCCCGCCGGTCGCGGGGTCCGAGGCGGGATCAGGTGCCGTCGCCTCCGCGTGCCTCACCGGGTGGACCTTCGTCCACAGCGGCAGCGAGACGACGAGGATGACCGTGAGCACCGCTTGGAGCGTGCCGATCGTGCGGTACGCCGACGGCCAGCCGTGCCCGCTGCCGATGGCATGGCTCATGATGAACGGGCTGATCGACGCCCCGACCCCCCAGAAACTGTGCAACCAGTTCATGTGACGTGCGGCGTAGTGGAGGGCGACGTAGTTGTTGAGGGCGGCGTCGACCGCGCCGGCGCCCATGCCGTAGGGGACCGCCCACAGACACAGCATCCAGAACTGGGTCGACAGGGAGAACCCGAAGAGCGCGGCGGCCGTCATGGCGACGCTCACCGCGGTGACCCCTCCGGCGCCGAACCGGCGGGTGAGGCGCTCGGAGGCCAGACTGGAGACGATCGTGCCGCTGGCGATGATGACGGTGATGATGCCGGCGAAGGACACCGGCACCCCGAGATCGACGTGCATGGCGGGCCAGCCCGCGCCGACGAGGGAGTCGGGCAGTCCGAGACTGATGAACGCCAGGTAGATGATCGCCAGCAGAAGTGCGTACATGCAGGCAGCCTTTCGTCGCTCAGTGCGGCCAGCTCGACGTGAGGTAGGCGCCGACCGCTCGGTGCCGGAACCCGTACGGCCGGCCGCGGTGAATGATTCCACGGACGACGTCGAGACGTTGTGAGGTCGGCCCGGCGTCCGTGGCCTTCGCATGGCCGATGGTCCGCGCGATGGTGGTCAGGGTGCGGTCCTCGGGGGCCAGTTCGGCCATGACCTCGAGGAACTCGCGCTCCCGGTCGGGCAGGCGGTCGAGGATGCGCAGCACGTGCGCCTCCGCCTCGGGTGCGGCCTCCACCCAGCCACGCTCGACGTCTTCGACGGTGATGACGTCCGACCGTCCGGCGTACCAGGCGCGGGCGCCAGCCAGCTGGAGGAGGAAGGGTTCACCGCACGCCAGCTCGGTGATGCGACGCTGCGCCGCCGGTTCCATGAAGATGGGATGCGTGCCGCCGTCGTCGTCGGGAACCGGCCACCCCTGGGTGACGAAGGGCTGCAACGCGGTCATGACGGCGTCGTCGTCGAGGGCGTCGAGGACGGTCGTCTGGAACCGTCGGGCGAAGGTCGCGCCCTTGCGCGCACCGGCCATGTCGGCGAACTCGGGCAGCCCGGTGAGGTGGACGGCCACGGGAAGGGCGCGGTCGATCCGCAGTCCGCCCGGGGCGGTGACGGGCTCGTCATGGGCCAGGGCGTCACCCAGTGCGATGAGCAACTGGGAGCGGGCCTTGTCGTCGGTGATGTTCTGGACCTCGTCGATGTGCAGGCCGATCATGACGTCACCCTGACGGATGGCGGCGCGGCCCAGCTCGACGATGACGTCGGTGAGGGCGCGATAGGGCTCGGGACCCTCCTCGGCCCGCATCGACAGGGACACTCCGGAGACGGCCACCGCCTCGACCCGGCGCAGGAGGTCGGACATGCCCTTCTCGCGAGCGGTGGCCAGCCCGGCCGTCTCGGACAGGTCGAGCAGGGCCGACGCCACCCGCTTGACCGGGTCGGTGCCCGAGGGGATCCGCAGCTGAGGTGTCACCCAGTCGCCCGAGCGGGCGGCGTCCAGGGCGATGCGTCGGACGAGGGCGGACTTGCCCGACCCCGCCTCGCCGAGAATGGTTCGTCCACGTTCGTGGATCCCGGCGATCCGGCGGGGTCGCAGGATGTCGCGCCAGTCCGACAGCTGGCTGGTGCGGCCGGCCCAGACCTGGGGGACCGTGTCGGAACCCGGGCTGAACGGCGAGTCGATCGGCGTCCTCACAGCGATAACTTTATCGACGACGAGTCCGGGCGGTCGGGTGTGCCCGGGTCCCGGGTCCTCGTCCGTGATCCTCAGTCGTGACGTCGGCGTGCCGTGATGACGCCGTAGCCCGCGGTCGATCGGATGCGTCCGTCGTCGGCGTGGGACTCGAGATGGTCACGCAAAGCGTCGAGCAGGGC
Organism: Acidipropionibacterium timonense; assembly: GCF_900605005.1. Classification (GTDB taxonomy): domain Bacteria; phylum Actinomycetota; class Actinomycetes; order Propionibacteriales; family Propionibacteriaceae; genus Cutibacterium; species Cutibacterium timonense. The sequence continues at coordinate 450,837 of NZ_LR027558.1, forward strand.
GTCTCGCCTGTTCCCGGCCGTGCGCAGCGACCAGGCGTGGGTGGGGCTCCCGTCGAGATACAGGGACATCCCGTCGTCGACGCTGTCGAAGGTCCAGTCGAGGGACCGGTGGGTGACGACGATCTCGTCGAACCATGGGCCGAGTCGGTCGGCGGCGACCTGGGGCCGGGTCCACTCCATGTGTGGTGGCTGGACGTCGAGGTCGGGGTGGAGGGCCGCCATCATGCGGTCGGTCATCTCGGCCAGGAAGCCGGAGTCGTCCCAGGCCGTCATGACGAGCGCGCCGGCCGGCCGCAGGACTCTGGCCCACTCGGCCGGACCCGCGGCCGGGTCGCAGAACATCGAGCCGAACGAGCTGGCGACGGCGTCGACCGATGCATCCTCCAGCCCGGTGCCCTCGCCGGTGGACCCCATCCACCGGGCGCCGGGGCAGGTGTGGACGCCGACCTCGCGCATCCGCTTCACGGGTTCGACGGCGATGACGTCGAACCCGGCGTCCACGAGTGCAGCTGCCGTGTCGCCATGGCCTGAACCGATGTCGACGACCGTCGAGCCGCGGGGGACGCGCCGGGAGACGTCAGCCGCGACGATGGTCGAGACCGGGCGAAGGCGGGTTGCGGTCGGGGCGTAGTCGCTCGCGGCCCAGATGTCGTCATGCGCAGTGGTCATGACGCCAGCCTATGGTGAGAATGGTTCTCGACAACGAAGAGTCGTCCCCGTGATGACAAGCGGGGGGGGTAACGTTCTGCCCGACATGCGTCACGGTGGACGCAGCAACACAGGAGAGCATGGTCATGGCGTCGAAGTTTCACGGCGTGAAGAGGTGGGTTTTCGGGATTCTCGTCGTTCTGGTCGTGGTGTCCGTGGCTGTCGTGGCGCTCCTCGTCAAGCTGTCGCCCGGAACCCTCTTCGGTACCGACACCAGGACCTCGAACACCCAGATCGTCCAGGCGGTGACGAAGGAGGAGCAGGTGGTCCTGCTCAGCCTGGGGATCCAGGGCATCGTCTCCCAGGAGTCCGAGCAGAAGGTCTTCGGGATCGCCATCCCGGGGTCGGACCGGGCTCAGTTCGTCGAGTACTCCTACCTCGCCAAACTCGGGATCGAGGGCAAGGACGTCAAGATCGCCAAGACCGGTGACAAGGCCTACAAGGTCTCCATCCCCGACTTCATCTTCATCGGTCACGACAAGGAGAAGTTCCGCATCGCCGTGGAGAAGGACGGTGCCCTGAGTTGGGCGACGCCGCAGGTCGACACCGCCGCACTCGTGTCCAAGGTCCTCAGCGAAGACGCCCAGAGCGCCCAGCTCACGGAGCACCGCGAGGACCTCCAGGCCCAGGCCAAGACCTTCTACACCGGGATCATCAAGGGCATCGAGCCCGAGGCGACGGTGACCTTCGAGTTCTCGAAGGCCTGAGGGGTCGGGCTGCTGGCCCGTCATTCTCGTCCGGGTCCCGGGGGTCGGACTCGCGACGGAACTCGCAGTGCCTGGCGCGTGGCGTCACTGTGCTCCATGGCACCCTCGGCCGACGTCGTGTCTGAGAACGGCGCGGCGGTGGAGCGTGCTCCGGCGGGCGCCGTCTCGGTGGAGGGCGCTTCCTCCCTTGGATGACTTCGCTCCGGAAAACGCCGTCTCGGTTGACTGTGCTCCGGAAAACGCCCTCTCGGATGACCTTGCTCCAGAAGGTGCACGTCGCTCCAGATACTCCAGGAGCAACGTGCACCTTCTGGAGCGGAGTGGGGTTTCAGCGGGGTTGGGAGGTGGTTTCCGGAGCAGGGTGGGGACCTGTGTCGGGGCCAGGGTGCGTCGACCGGTGGCTCCGATGGGCCATGGCTCCGCGTGTGGCCAGCCGTTGATCGCGGAAGGATAATCAGACCCCTATGGCACTTCGCTCCGGAAAATGCCGTCTCCATCGACTGAGCGCCCAAAAGGCCACGTGGCGCCGGATACTCCAGGAGCATCGTGGCTTTTCCGGCGCAGAGTCGGGTCTGGGCTGCCTTGAGTGGAGGTTCCGGCGCAGAGCTGCCCCGGGGGCTTCGCAGGTGGAGGTTTCCGGAGCACAGTGGAGGTGGGCGGCCGTCCCATGACGTGCTGTGACCGACGCCGGGTGGGGCCCGCGGTTCTCGCCGGGCACGTCGTGATCTCCACGCTGTCGCCCATCCTTGAACGACTGAGTTACGATATGTCGGTAACCTGTCGTTGAAGGGAGACGATCATGGAACGCGAACACTGGATGCGGGACGACGGCCCACGTGGGCCCCGCGGACGCGGACCCCGTGGGATGGGTCCGCGCGGCATCGGGCCCCGAGGCATGTGGGGGCCGGACGCCTGGGGATGGCCCTTCCGCGACCTGGCCGCCGGGCGTGACCCCTTCGGCCCCGACCGAGGACCGCGCCACCGTCGCGGACGCGGCGACGTGCGCAATGCCGTCCTCGCGCTGCTGGCCGAGGAGCCGATGCACGGCTACCAGATCATCCACGAGATCGAGGAGCGCAGCGGTGGCTTCTGGCGCCCGAGCCCCGGTTCGGTCTACCCGACCCTGCAGATGCTCGTCGACGAGGGGCTGGTCACCGCTCAGGCCGATGGTGAGAAGAAGACCTACACGCTCACCGACGAGGGTCGCGAGGCTGCCCCGGACGATGACGCCCCCCGCCCCTGGGACGGCCCCCAGTCCGAGCGTCCGCGGGGCCCGGAGTCCCTCGGAGCCCTTCCCAAGGCCGGAATGAGGCTCGCCCAGGCAGCCAGTCAGTTCGGCCCGGGCACGAGCCCCGAGCAGATCGAACGTGCCGTCGAGGTGCTCGACGACGCCCGGCGCAAGCTGTACTCCATCCTCGCGGAGGGCTGACCCTTGCCGGACGCCCCCGCAGCGCCCCGACCCCTGACGCCCCGAACCTCGGTGCCCCGGACCGGCGTCGACCGGCCCGGCCACACCTGGCCCGCCGTCAGTCGGGCCGACGTCGACCGACCGGGTGCTCATCGGCTGCTGCGGGGGCGCGCCCGGTACCGCCGGATCGTCGGTTTCGCCACCCGGTTCATGATCCTCGAGTGGTGGTTCGCCGTCGTCCTGCCGCGGATCGGGCTGCGTCGTCTGGCGGCCCGGGGTCGTGACGAGCGGCTGCGGCGTTTCGCCCGGCAGTTCCACGACCTGGCTGTCGACCTGGGCGGGCTCATGATCAAGGTCGGCCAGTTCATGTCGACCCGGCTCGACGTCCTGCCACCGACCATCACCCACGAACTCGACGGCCTGCAGGACGAGGTGCCGGCCGAGCGGTTCGACGACATCCGGGCCGTCATTGAGGCCGAACTCGGACGACCCGTCGACCGGGCCTTCGTCGAGGTCGACCCGACGCCCTTGGCGGCCGCGTCCCTGGGGCAGGTGCATCGAGCCCGGCTCACCGACGCCCTGGCCCGCGACACCGGATTCGGAGAGGTCGTCGTCAAGGTCCAGCGGCCCGGCATCGACGAGATCATCGACGTCGACCTGGCCGCGCTACGACGCATCGCCCAGCTGGCCTCACGGGTGCGGGCGGTGCGCTCCCGGGTCGACACCCGTGCCCTCGTCGACGAGTTCGCGACGATCTGCACCACCGAGATCGACTACCTCAACGAGGCCTCGTGGGCCGAACGATTCGCCGACAACTTCGCCGACGACCCCCGGGTGCGCGCGCCGCGGGTCGCGTGGGAGCGCACCACCAGGCGGGTGCTCGTCCTCGAGGACGTCTCGGCCATCAAGATCACCGACGTCGACGCCCTGCGTGCCGCCGGTATCGACCCGTCCGAGGTCGCCGACGAGCTGGCCCGGGTGAGCTGCCACCAGCTCTTCGTCGACGGTTTCCTCCACGGCGACCCGCACCCGGGCAACATCTTCGTCACGCCCGTGCCCGACGCCCCCGTGCCCGACGCACCAGGTCCCGACGCCACCCGGGACGTCTCCTGGACCCTCACCTACGTCGACTTCGGGATGATGGGCGAGGTGACGCCGCAGTTGAGGTCGGCGCTCACCGATCTGCTCATGGCCATCGTCGGGAGGGACGCCGACGGCATGGTCGCCGCCGTCCAGCATGTCGGGTTCCTCCTGCCCGGTGCCCGGACCGAGGACCTGCGTCGCGCCATGACCGAGACCTTCGACCGGTTCGGCGGCATGGCGGTGGCCGACCTGGCCGGCGTCGACCCCCGCGAGATGGCCGAGTTCGGGCAGCGGCTCGGTCGAACCCTCCGGGACCTTCCCCTGCAGCTTCCCGAGGATCTGCTCCTCGTGGCACGCGCCAGTTCGCTGGTCTCGGGCCTGTGCACCGCCCTGCAGGCCGACTTCAACATCTGGACGGCCCTGGAACCCTTCGCCGCCGACCTGGCCCGTGAGCAGTCCGGTGGGGTGCTCACCAGCGCCGGACGCCGTGCCGTCGACACCCTCGTCACCGCGGCGTCCCTGCCGGGGCGGCTCGACGCGCTGGCCCGCCGGGCCGAACGGGGCGATCTGGCCCTGCGCATCCCCGACGTCGACCGGCGTCTGGGGCACGTGGAACGGGCCATCGAGCGGGCCGTGCGGGCCCTCGTCTTCGCCGCCATGCTCCTGGCCGGGGCGTGGGTGCGCACGAGTGACCCACGGCTGGGAACCGCCCTCATGGCGGCGTCGGTGATCCCGCTCGTCGCACTGCTCGTGGTGTCGCGTCGACGCTGAGTGACCTCGCACCGGGGACGAGCCGGCTCACCCCGTAGCCGATCCAGAAACCGGCCAGACCGGCCGCCAGTGTGAGCAGGTAGTACCAGGGCTGCGGCACGAAGGGCAACAGCGGCTTGTCGCGCTGGTAGAAGTAGTTCCCACCGGTGAGGGCATTCGCCCCGACGGCGAGCAGCGAGAAGGCGACCATCCAGCCGAAGGCCCGCCACAGGGCACGTCGGGTGGGCCGCCAGTCGGTCGTGATCCACGCGAAGGCCGGCATGAGCAGGGTGACGACGTGGTTGACGAGGAAGCTCCACCCGAAGACGTTGTCGGCCGGCTGGACGTTCTGCGGGTACGAGAAGCTCGCCCAGGCCCACAGGCCGAAGTAGAAGAGGACGTCCATGACCCGCTTGGAGCCCGTCGCCAGGTAGACGATGCACAGGAGGGCGGAGACCCGCGAGATGTGCAGGGGCAGCGAGTCGGCCCACCGCCAACCGGTGATGAGGTACGTGCCGTAGAGGACGCACTGCTGGACGACGGCCACCGTGAGGACGGTCCACCTCACCCCGCGGGTGTGCGCGCGGACCCACCGACGTCCGCCGATGAGCCCCACGGCGGCGATGACGAGGACGGCGACGTAGATCCCCTGGTCGAGGCTGCCGATGGCGATCCAGCCCGGGTCGGGGTCGAAGAAGTGGCGCACGGGTGCCGGCTCAGTCCTGGGCGGCGGCCTCGAGGGTGGCGACGTCGATCCGACGCATCTGCCACAGGGCCTCGGCCACCTTCTGGGCGCGTCGCGGATCACCGCTGGTGAGGCGCTCCCAGGCTGCCGGGAGGATCTGCCACGACACCCCGAAGGGGTCGACGAGCCAGCCGCAGGCCAGCTCCTGGCCGCCGGCGTCGAGGAACCCGTCCCAGACGCGGTCGAGGGCAGCCTGGTCGGGCAGGACGAGCCACATCGAATGGGCCATGGTGAACTCCTGGCCACCGGTCGACCCCATGACGTGCACCGTCGACCCGGCGATCTCGAGGGTCCACACCCGGACGATGCCGGTGGGCTGGTCCTCGTTGCGCAGGCTCAGCGACTCGACGACCCGCGAGCCCGGGACGAGGTGGGTGTAGAGGTCGACGGCGCGGGAGGCGACCTCGGGGTCGAACCAGAGGCAGGTGGCCGCGTGGGCGGGGGTGGGATCGGTCGAGGTCATCGTCGTACCTGTCGGGTCGGGAACCGTGTCGGCACGAGCATGCCACGGGTCCGGGGCGTCAGGGCACGAGCGGGAGGAGTTCGGTCAGGCTCCGGACGTGATGATCGGCCGAGGTCGACGCGTGCCCGGTCGGATCGAGCAGGGCGGAGGCGCACCCGGCGGCGCGGGCGGCGTCGACGTCGATCTCGCGGTCCCCGACGCACAGCACCCGCGCCGGATCGAGGTGGTGCCGTGCCAGCAGCAGGAGGTTCATCGCCGGATCCGGCTTGCGGGCGATCCCGTCGGGGGCGCAGACGAGATCGTCGACGGTGATGCCGAGGGCCTCGAAGAGCTGTTCTGCGCTCGTGCGGTCGCGGTGGGTGGCGACGAGGTTGAGTCCGCCGGCGGCGTGGACGGCGTCCATGACCTGCCTGGCCCCGGCCATGAGCGGCGCAGGGTGGGTTCGCCAGCGGTCCTTGAGGTCGGCGTACGCCTGCTCGAGGAGACGCCGCTCGACGCCGTGCCGGGCGGCCAGGACATCGATGGCGTGGGCGATCGACACCTGGGTGAGCTGCGAGACGGCCGCCCGCCCGGGGTGCACCCCGCAGGCGCGTCGGACGGCGTCGGCCAGGGCCTCGTCGACCTGCGGATAGGTGTCGACGAGGGTCCCTCCCATGTCCCAGATGATGGTGCGCATCGCCCCCAGTGTGGCAGACGGCGTCGGGTGGGGGCCGATCGGTTCGCGTAGGGTGCGGGCCGTGACCACCCCCGAGCACGAACCGAACCCCTGGGCCATGAACCTCGTCGTCCTACGCGATCGGCACCACCCCGCGCGCCGGGTCGACGCCGCCGAGGCCGCGGCACGCGCGGTGGCGACACTGCTCGACGACCCCCGCGCCACCGGCGACGGCCCCTGGGCCCCGGCGGTGCGCCACTGGGAGGACGCCCGCATCCGCAAGATCGTCCGACGTGCCGACGGCAAGCGCTGGACCGACGTCCAGGTGGTGCCCGGAGTCACCGTCGTCCAGCCCTCCCCGCGCCCCGACCACGGTGACGCCGCCGTGCGCGCCCTCCTGCCCGGGCCGGTCGACGCCCAGGACCGACTCGTCGACCGGCTGCAGATCGCCGGCACCCACCTGCCCGACGCCGGCCCCACGGCCAGCCACGACGCCGTCGTCACCATCGAGGTCAACCCCGACGTCGAGATGACGACCGGCAAGCTCTGCGCCCAGTGCGGCCACGCCGCCCAGCTGGCGCTGCGGGCCCTGCAGGGCGGGGGAGCGGCCGACGCGCGGACGCTGGAACGCTGGCGCACCGACGGGTTCCGCGTGCGCGTCGTCGTGCCAGACCCGGCCACCTGGCGCGGCGCCCACCGGCCGGTCGAGGTCGTCGACGCCGGCTTCACCGAGTTCGACCGGCCGACCCCGACGACACGCGCCTGCTGGTGAGGAGGTGGCCCGTGGCCGAGGACGGTCTGCCGTCTGGTGACGACCTGTCCGCGATACGACCCACAACCGGCCGCTCCAGACCACCCTCCGGCTACCCTCGAGGCATGGCACAACTCGTTCTCACAGTGGTCGGCCCGGACCGCGCGGGCCTCGTCTCGACATTGTCGTCGACCGTGGCGGAACACGACGGCAACTGGCTCGGCAGCCGGATGGCCCGGCTCGCCGGTGCCTTCGCCGGCATCGTCCTCGTCGACGTTCCCGACGCCCGCCAGGACGACCTGCGGGCGGCCCTCGACTCCCTGACCTGCCGGGGGCTCACCGTCACCGCGACCGACACCCGCCAGGGTGAGGCTCCCGACCAGGTCGTCCTCAAGGTGCGTCTGCTCGGCCACGACCACCCGGGCATCGTCCGTCAGGTCACCGGCACCCTCGCCCGGCTCGGCGTCACCATCGACGACATGACCACCGGCCTGCGCGAGGCCCCCATGGGTGACGGCGTCCTCTTCGAGGCGGAGGTGCTGTGTCGGATCACCGGCGCCACCACCGACGAGGATCTGCGCGCCGAGCTGGAGTCCATCGCCTCCGAGCTCATGGTCGACATCTCGGTCGTCGACCGCACCTGAGTGTTCGACGACCGCTGAACGCGGGCCCGGGACGACGTCGCCGTCGTAGCGTGGGCGGTGACCCCGCTGACAAGGAGCACCATGACACGCATCCCGGGTACCGACATCGACATCCTCCCGCTCGCCCTGGGCGGCAACACCTTCGGCTGGACGAGCGACGAGCCGACCTCGTCGGCCGTCCTCGACGCCTTCGTCGACGCCGGCGGGTCCTTCATCGACACCGCCGACGGCTACTCGGCGTGGGCGCCGGGCAACCACGGCGGCGAATCCGAGACGATCATCGGCCGCTGGTTGGCCAGGACCGGACGTCGCGACGACGTCGTCATCGCGACGAAGGTCGCCACCCACCCCGAGTTCAAGGGTCTGGCCCCCAGCACCATCGCCGCGGCCGCCGACGCCTCCCTGTCCCGCCTGGGCACCGACGTCATCGACCTCTACTACGCCCACTTCGACGACGACACCCGCAGCGTCGAGGACATGGCGGTCGCCTTCGACCAGCTCGTGCGCGCCGGCAAGGTGCGACACGTCGGTCTGTCGAACTTCTCGGTGGCCCGCGAGCGCGAGTGGCTCGAACTGGCCGAGCGCGAGTCCCTGGCCCGCCCGGTGGCCCTCCAACCGCACTACAACCTCCTGCACCGCGGCGACGTCGAGGGACCCGACGGTTACGGCCGGTTCGCCGCTGAGCACGACCTGGCGATCTTCCCGTACTTCTCCTTGGCCTCCGGCTTCCTCACCGGCAAGTACCACGAGGCCGCCGAGCTCGACGGGTCGGCCCGCGCCGGCATGATGCAGTCCTACCTGCCCGACGACGAGGCGACGAGGGCCGCCTTCGAGGCGCTCGACGTCGAGCGTCGGATCGCCGACGACCACGGCGTCGAGGTGACCTCGGTGTCCCTGGCCTGGCTGCGAGCCAAGGGCGTCACCGCCCCCATCGCCTCGGCCCGGACCCCCGAGCAGTTGCCCGCCCTCCTGGCCTCGGCCACCCTCGAGCTCACCGCGGCCGAGGTCGCCGACCTCGATCGGGTCTCCTCCCGCTTCGTCGGCTGAGCTCGCCCGCGGGATGTCCGACTCCCACCCCTGTTGTCCCTGACCCCCACACCCGGAAGGATTGATCCCATGGCCACCACCGCATTCAAGGGAACCCCCGTCCACACCGTCGGCGAGCTGCCCGCCCAGGGCTCCGTCGCCCCCTCCTTCGAGCTCGTCGGCACCGACCTGACGCCGGTCACCGACACCTCCGTCGAGGGTCGACTCGTCCTCAACATCTTCCCGAGCATCGACACCGGCGTGTGCGCCACGAGCGTGCGCACCTTCAACCGGAAGGCCGCCGGCCTCGACGGCGTCACCGTCCTGTGCGTCTCCCACGACCTGCCCTTCGCCCAGGGCCGCTTCTGCGGTGCCGAGGGCATCGAGGACGTCGTCGTCGCCTCCGCCTTCCGCTCCTCCTTCGGGAAGGACTACGGCGTGACGATGACCGACGGCCCGCTCGAGGGCCTGCTCGCCCGCTCCGTCGTCGTCCTCGACGCCGACCGCACGGTGCGGTACGTCCAGCTCGTCGACGAGATCACCACCGAGCCCGACTACGACGCCGCCCTGGCCGCCGCCCGGGCCTGACCTCATTCCTCGCGGACGCGCCCCGTCGCTCGGACGGGGCGCGTCTCGTCGTGTGTTGCGCGGCCGCACGCACATGCTGGGTGAGTACCCTGTCCCGCGGTGTCCTCATCGGGCACCTGACTTCGGAGGGACATCCCATGACGACGACCGACGAGCTCGACCGGACCGACACGCCCACACCGCCGACCCCCGACGGTGACGGCCTGCGCCGCGGCCTGGAAGCCCGCCACATGAACATGATCGCCATCGGTGGGGCGATCGGCACCGGGCTCTTCCTGGCCTCCGGGGCGACGATCACCAAGGCTGGGCCGGGCGGAGCCCTGGCCGCCTATGCGGTCATCGGCCTCATGGTGTACCTCCTCATGCAGTCCCTGGGTGAGATGAGCGCCTACCTGCCGGTGCCCGGCGCCTTCGAGACCTACGCGAACCGGTTCGTGTCGCCCTCGTTCGGGTTCGCCCTGGGCTGGAACTACTGGTTCAACTGGGCCATCACGGTGGCCGCCGAGCTCGCGGCGGCGTCGATCGTCATGCGCTACTGGCTCCCGGACGTCCCGAGCTGGGTGTGGTCGCTGGCCTTCTTCCTGCTGCTCGTGGCCATCAACTACCTGTCGGCGCGCGCCTATGGCGAGGGCGAGTTCTGGTTCGCGGCCATCAAGGTGACCGCCGTCATCGTCTTCCTCGTCCTGGGGGTCCTCATGATCGCCGGCGTCATGGGGGGACGCTCCCCGGGCCTGACGAACCTGAGGATCGGGGACGCCCCCTTCGTCGGCGGGTTCGGCGGTGCCATGGCGGTGTTCCTCATCGCCGGGTTCTCCTTCCAGGGCACCGAACTCATCGGGATCGCCGCGGGGGAGTCCAAGGACCCCGCAACGGCCGTGCCGAAGGCCGTCCGTCAGATCTTCTGGCGGATCATGATCTTCTACATCGGGGCGATCGCCGTCATCGGGATCCTCATCCCGTACACCGACCCCCACCTCTTGGCCGGCGACGTCACCCAAGTGGCCATGAGCCCCTTCACGCTCGTCCTGGGACGGGCCGGCATCGCCGGCGCGGCGGCCGTCATGAACGCCGTCATCCTCACCTCGATCCTCTCGGCAGGGAACTCGGGACTGTACGCGTCGACCCGGATGCTCTACGCCATGGCCAAGGAGCACAAGGCCCCCGCCGTCTTCGCCCGGACCAATGCGCGCGGAGTGCCCGTCGCCGCCCTCCTGGCGACCGCCGCGGTGGGTGCGGCCTGCTTCGCCTCCAGCCTCGTCGGCTCGGGGAGGGCGTACACCTGGCTGGTCAACATCTCGAGCCTGTGCGGGTTCATCGCCTGGCTCGGCATCGCCGTGTGCCACGTACAGTTCCGACGAGCCCTGCGAGCCCAGGGACATGACCTGTCCGAGCTCCCGTTCCGGGCGCGCTGGTTCCCGGCCGGGCCGATCATCGCCTTCGCGCTGTGCCTCGTCGTCACCGTCGGACAGGGATGGGAGGCGATCGCCGCCCGCGACTGGCAGGGCACCGTCGTCGCCTACATCGGCATCCCGGTGTTCCTGGGGATCTGGCTCGGACACCGGCTGGTCACCGGGTCGAGGAGGTCCGATCTGAGGACCGCCAAGCTCACCGTCGATTGACCGGACCCGCCCGGGAACCCGGCCGAGTGTCGTGCCATGCTGGAACGACCCTGTCGAGAGGAAGTCCCATGACCGCCCGTCCGGACTGGGTGACGCATCTGGTCGCCTGGCACGTCTACCCGCTCGGCTTCGTCGGGGCGCCCATGACCCCGCAGGGCCTCGACGCCCCGGTGGTCCACCGGCTCGGGCACCTCGAGGCCTGGCTCGACCACGCCGTCTCCATCGGTTGCTCCGGGCTCGTCCTCGGGCCGGTCCTGGCCTCGCGCACCCACGGCTACGACACCCTCGACCATCTGCGGGTCGATCCACGACTGGGGGACGACGCCGACCTCGACCACCTCCTCGCGGCGGCCCACGACAAGGGGCTGCGGGTCATCCTCGACGGCGTCTTCAACCACGTGAGTCGGGAGCACCCCCTGGTGCAGCGGGCCCTGGCCGCGGGACCGGGCACCGAGGCCGGCGGCGTCATCGCCTGGCAGGACGGCCGCCCCCGGGTGTTCGAGGGACACGACGACCTCGTCGTCCTCGACCACCGTGCGGACGCCGTCGTCTCCCTCGTCACCCAGGTCATGTCGCACTGGGGCGACCGTGGGGTCGACGGATGGCGTCTGGACGCCGCCTACGCCGTCGAACCGACGTTCTGGGCGCGGGTGCTGCCGGCGGTGCGCGCCCGGCGACCCGACACCTGGGTCTTCGGTGAGGTCATCCACGGTGACTACGCCGGCATCGTCGAGTCCTCCGGGATGGACTCGGTGACCCAGTACGAACTGTGGAAGGCCATCTGGTCGTCCATCTCCTCGCGCAACTTCTTCGAGCTCGACCACGCCCTGGGGCGCCACGACGAGTTCTGCGACCACTTCACGCCGATGACCTTCGTCGGCAACCACGACGTCACCCGCATCTGCAGCCGAGTGGGGCCGGACGGGGCCGTGCTGGCGATGGCGGTCCTGGCGACGGTCGGCGGCGTCCCGTCGATCTACTACGGCGACGAACTGGCCTACCGCGGCGTCAAGGAGGAACGGTTCGGCGGGGACGACCAGATCCGCCCGGTGTTCCCGCCGACGCCGGCCGACCTGTCGACGCTCGGTGCGGACATGCTGCACGTCCACCAGGAGCTCGTCGGACTGCGACGGCGTCATCCCTGGTTGGTCGACGCCCGCACCTCGTCCCTGGCCCTGGCCAACGAGCGGTACGTCTACCGCACCGGGGTGCCGGGGGTCGAGCCGCTCATCGTCGAGCTCGATCTCACCGCTCAGCCCTGGGTCGTCATCCGGGAGGCCGGGCAGGTCGTCTGGTCCTGGGGACGCTGACCGACGCGGCCCGGGTCGCCGTCCGAAGGGGCTCGTCAGCGCAGGTCGGTCCTGCCCGGCAGTCAGTCCTGCCCGAAGAGATCGCGGGTGTAGACCTTCTCGGCGACATCGGCGAGGTCCGGCGACATCCGGTTGGCGATGATGAGGTCGCAGTCGGCCTTGAAGGCGGCCAGGTCGTGGGTGACGGGGGAGCGGAAGAACTCGTCCCCCTCGAAGGTCGGCTCGTACACCTCGACCGGGATGCCCTTGGCCTTGATCCGCTTCATGACCCCCTGGATCGAGGACGACCGGTAGTTGTCCGACCCGGCCTTCATGACGAGCCGGTAGATGCCGACCCGACGCGGGTTGCGCCCGACGATGTCGGCGGCGATGAAGTCCTTGCGCACCGTGTTGGAGTCGACGATGGCCTGGATGAGGGTCTGCGGGACGTCCTGGTAGTTCGCCAGGAGTTGGCGGGTGTCCTTGGGCAGGCAGTACCCGCCGTAGCCGAAGGAGGGGTTGTTGTAGTGGTCGCCGATGCGCGGGTCCAGGCACACCCCCTCGATGATCTGGCGGGTCTCCAGGCCACGCTGTGAGGAGTAGGTGTCGAGCTCGTTGAAGAAGGACACCCGCATCGCCAGGTAGGTGTTGGCGAACAGTTTGATGGCCTCGGCCTCGGTGGAGCCGACGTGGAGCACCGGCACGTCCTCGTCGGCGGCGCCTTCCACCATGAGGGCGGCGAAACGTCGGGCCCGCTCGTCCTGGCTGCCCACCACGACCCGGGAGGGGTGGAGGTTGTCGTGGAGGGCCCGGCCCTCGCGCAGGAACTCGGGGCTGAAGACGATGTCGAGGCCGGGGTGGGCCCGGCGGGCCGCCTCGGTGTGGCCCACCGGCACCGTCGACTTGATGACAACCATGGCGTCGGGGGCGAGTCGTTCGACCTGGTCGATGACGGCGTCCACGCTGGAGGTGTCGAAGTAGTTGCGGTCTGGGTCGTAGTTGGTCGGGGTGGCCACGATGACGTACTCGGCAGCCTCGAACGCCCGGTCGGGGGAGGTGGTGGCGGTGAGGTCGAGCGGGACCCGCGCCAGGAAGTCCTCGATGTCGGGGTCGACGACCGTGGAGTGACGTGAGCACACCTGCTCGACCTTCCGCGGGTCGGTGTCGAGCCCGACGACCTCGTTGTGCTGGGCCAGCAGGACGGCGTTGGCCATTCCGACGTAACCCAGACCTGCCACGGCGATCTTCATCGCTGCCTCCTCACGTCAGTGGACACCGGAAGTCTAGATGCCGCGAGGAGCGGGTCGGGCGGTCAGGGGCCGACGAGCATCCCGTGGACGAGGGAGTCGACGTAGTCGCGCAACACGGCGCGCTGGTCGCGGGTGCACCGGTGGCCCAGGCTCATCCCGAGCAGCTCCATGCACATCGAGGACCAGACGAGCCTGCCTGCCTCGCGCGGTGTGAGACCTTGCCGCAGCTGCCGGTGGGGATCGGCGACGAGGATCTCACCGATGCGGGTCTCCAGGGCGGCCAGGACGTCGAGGGCCTCCGAGCGGTGCGGCCCGGGAGGGCCGAACAGCGACTCGCGGGTGTAGGCGGCGAAGTTCTCCGGCCGTCGGGTGGCCACCTCGACGATGGGTTCCAGCAGGGCGCAGATGTGGTCGACCGCGGCGTCGGAGTCGGTCAGCCCGGCGACACTGTCGGCGATGCGGCCGATGAGCACTTCCTCGGTGAAGTCGTTGGCGACCCACATGAGCAGTTCGGCCTTGCTGGTGGCGTAGTTGAACAGGGTGCCGGTGGCTACGTCGGCGGTCTCGGCCACCTCCTGGGTGGTGACCTCGTCGAAGGGTTTGGTGGCGAACAGGGATCGTGCTGCGGCCAGGATGCGTCGTTGCTTCTCGGCCTTGTTCCGCTCGCGCCTGGACACCGGCCCGTCGACAGTGGTGGTCACTCGCTCCATTGTGGCGGAAACGGACGACGTGGTCACGTCGATCGTCTGTGGGCGTGACACCGTTCAAGTGTGGACGTCTGTGCACAATCATTGACACGCACTCGCTTTTGAGTACACTCAAAAATGAGTTCGATCCACTCGAGATGTCATCGGGCGGTGCAGCCCGGTGGCGCCCGGGTGGCAGCGGGCGAGATCACTGACGAAGGAGTCAAGACATGTCCACCTACTACGACCGGTTCCGTCCCGTGGCACCCGACGACATCACCGACCGCAGGCTCTACACCGTCGGCGGCGGCCTGGCAGCGTTGGCAGCCGCCTTCGTCGCGATCCGCGACGCAGGGATGCCCGGGTCCAACATCACGATCCTCGAGATGAACGACGTCCCCGGTGGCGGCATCGACGCAGCCGGCACCGCCGAGACCGGATACATCCTGCGCGGCGGGCGCGAGATGGAGCCCGACTACAACTGCTTCTGGGACCTCTTCCAGGACGTCCCGGCCTTCGAGATGGGGGAGGACTACTCCGTCCTCGACGAGTTCCACCACATCGACGACGTCGACCCCAACTACTCCAACTGTCGACTCATCCACCACCAGGGCCAGCCCAAGGACAACTCATCCTTCGGGCTGACGAAGTCCATGCAGCGCCAGCTCGTCAAGGTCTTCCTCGCCCGCGAGGAGGACCTCCAGGGCATCGCCATCGACCAGTTCTTCGAGCCGGACTTCCTCAAGACGAACTTCTGGTACTTCTGGCGCACGATGTTCGCCTTCCACGACTGGGAGTCGCTCATCGAGATGAAGCGCTACATGCACCGGTTCATGCACTGCTTCTGGGGCTTCAAGGACATGTCGGTGGTGAAGTTCTGCAAGTACAACCAGTACGACGCCTTCATCAAGCCGCTGCGCGACGTCCTGGTCTCGAAGGGGGTCACCTTCCGTTACGGGGTCAACGTCACCGACCTCGACATGGGCATCGCCCCGGACCGCAAGGTCGTGCGCGCCATCGTGGGCCAGGAGCAGGGCGAACCGGTGAGGATCGAGGTCGACCCGACCGATCTCGTGCTGGTCACCAACGGTTCGCTCACCGAGTGCACCGGCTACGGGACGATGGACACCCCGGCCCCGTTGGTCACCGAGGAGCAGGGCGGATGCTGGAACCTGTGGCGCAACCTCGCCGCCAAGGACCCGAGCTTCGGACACCCCGACGTGTTCACCCCCGGGCCCGACAAGACGGCCTGGGAGTCCTTCACCATCACCTGCCACCGCTCGGCCCTCACCGACAAGATCGCCGAGCTGTCGGGGCGTGACCCCTTCGCCCGCACCACCGCGACCGGCGGGATCATCACCGTCACCGACTCGAACTGGCTGCTGAGCTTCACCGTCAACCGCCAGCCGCAGTTCCCCGACCAGCCCGACGACGTCATCGTGGTGTGGGGCTACGGACTGCTCATGGACACCGTGGGCAACCACGTCCACAAGACGATGCCCGAGTGCACCGGGGCCGAGATCCTCGAGGAGTTGTGCCACCACCTCGGCCTGCTCGACCACTGGGACGAGATCCGGGAGGCCAGCATCAACATCCCGACGATGTTGCCCTACATCACCTCGTTCTTCCAGGTCCGTCGCCTCGGTGACCGGCCCCAGGTCGTCCCCGAGGGGTCGGTCAACCTCGGCTTCATGGGCGAGTTCGTCGAGACGCCGACCGACTGCTCCTTCACCCTCGACTCGGCCATCCGTACCGGCGAGGAAGGGGTCTACCAGCTCCTCGGGCTCAACAAGCACGCCCCCGACATGGTCGAGAAGCAGTACGACATCCGTTACATGGTCCGGGCCCTGAGGTCCCTCAACGACGGGGTCATGCCCGGCGACGAGATCCTCGGACGCCTCGCCCGGGGCACCTACTACGAGGACCTCTTCAGCCCTGCCGCCAAGGCGGCCTCCTTGGGGATCACCGAGCGCGGCGTCCGTCGCGGACGCTGCTGAGGCACCCCACCTGCCACGACACCACGAACCGACAACACCAAGGAGGAAGGACCATGTGGTACCTCAACGAGGAGCGCACCCTCGTCCAGCAAGCGGCCCGCGAGTTCGTCGACAAGGAGGTGCGACCGGTCGCCCTCGAGATCGACCGTGAGGACAGGTTCCCACTGGAACTGTTCAAGCGGGCCGGTGAACTGGGCTTCCTGGGGATCACCACCCCCGAGGAGTACGGCGGCATGGGCAGCGACTACACCACCGTCGCCCTCGTCATGGAGGAGATCGCCAAGGCCAGCCCCGTGCTGTGCGTGGCCATGGGTGCCCACAGCCAGCTCGCCGGCGGGATGCTCAAGATGCTGGGCAGCCCGGAACAGAAGGAGCGCTACCTGCGTCCTGCCGCCAGTGGCGAGATCATCATGGCCTGCGGGTCGACCGAGGCCGTCGGGGGAGCCGACCACGAGGAGCACACCACCAGGGCCGTCCTCGACGGCGACGAGTGGGTCATCAACGGCGGCAAGGTGCTCATCTCCAACATCGGCGTCGCCGACGTCTATCTCGTCTTGGCCATCACCGCCGACCACGTCGACCCGGTGACCAAGGCCGGCTTCAGCGCCTTCATCGTCCCCAAGGACACTCCCGGACTCATCATCGGCGACCCCGAGCACAAGCTCGGATGGCACGGCTCGGCCACCGGGTCCATCGAGTTCCGAGACATGCGGCTGCCGCGCGAGGCCATTCTCGGCCCGGAGGGTGGGTGCATGCAGGCGATGTTCGTCTCCTGCACCGACGAGTTCCTCACCTGCGGGCCGGTCGGCCTGGGCATCGCCGAGGGGGCCTACGACATGGCCTTCGACTACTCGATGCACCGGATCCAGCACGGCATGCCCATGTACGACCGCTTCCAGGTCACCCGGCACAAGCTCGCGCGGATGTGGATGGACATCGAGCAGCTGCGGGGCCTCGTCTACTCCGTCCACGCCATGCGTGACACCGGTGACCTCCAACTGCCCCAGGGTCGCATGCTCAAGATCCTCGGCGCCGAGGTCTCCGAGCGGGTGGCCCGTGAGGCGATCCAGCTCTACGGCGGGCTGGGGGTCATCCGCGACGTCGGCGTCGAGCGCTACTGGCGCGACGCCAAGGTGCTGGCCATCGGCGGGGCCTCGGTGGAGGCCATGACCGAGGAGATCACCCAACTGCTGCGCCCGCGCAACTGAACCGACACGGGCCGTCGCGCCGGGTCCGGGCCCGGCGCGACGACCCACCCACCACACGAGGAAAGGAATGACGATGATGACCAGCTACGACGACAAGGGTGTCGTCATCACCGGGGCGGCCAACGGGATCGGACGCGAACTGGCCGAACGCCTCGGCCGGGCCGGGGCGCGACTGGCCCTGGCCGACATCGACGAGGAGCGGCTGCGGCCCCTGGCCGAGGAACTCAGGGGCGAGGGGGTCGACGTCGTCGACACCGTCCTGGACGTCGCGCAACCCGACGGCCTGGCGGCCCTGGCCCAACGCCTGGGCGAGGAATGGGACCGGGTCGACTACGTGTTCTCCAACGCCGGGGTCATCTCGGTCGGCTGCATCTGGCAGGAGCCCGTCAGCGACTGGCAGTGGCTGCTGGGAACCAACACGATGGGGGCGGTGCACACCATGAGGGCCTTCATTCCCCTCATGGT
Source organism: Acidipropionibacterium timonense (assembly GCF_900605005.1). Lineage (GTDB taxonomy): Bacteria > Actinomycetota > Actinomycetes > Propionibacteriales > Propionibacteriaceae > Cutibacterium > Cutibacterium timonense. Next base: position 468,879 of record NZ_LR027558.1, read on the forward strand.
CGACCAGGGGCCTGATGCCGAGGGCGCCAGCTCCCACTTCGTCACCACGGCCTCCATCGCCAGCCTGCTCACCGTCGAGAACTCACCGGCCTACGTCGCCTCGAAGTTCGCCGCGCTCTCGGCGACCGAGGTCCTCGAGCTCCAGCTCCAGGACGCCGGGGCCCCGGTCATGGCCCACGCGGTGTGCCCGGCCATCGTGCGCACCGACCTGCTCGACTGCGCCCGGCACCGCCACCCCGGCAGCTTCGACCCCGCCGACGCGTACTACGCCAGCCCCGACTTCCGACGCCGCGCCCAGGGAGCGGCTCAGGAGATGGCCACCGTCGGCATGCCGGTCGAGCAGGCCGTCACGACGATCCTCGACGAGGTCGAGAAGGGCACCTTCTACATCCTCACCCATCCCCAGTACAACCCGGCCGTCCTCGGTCGTGTCCAGGGCATCGTCAACGGCGCCCGGCCGACCAAGGTCGTCCGCTGACCCGAGGAGGCCAACCATGTACGACTACACCCGCGAGTACGACCACGTCCTCACCTACGAGGTCGACGGCCACGTCGCCACCATCACCCTGGACTGTCCCCAGAACTGGAACAGGATCAGTGAGCAGTACGTCGACGAACTCACCGCGGCCCTCGAGAAGGCCAGCTGGGACACCGAGGTGCGCGCGGTCATCCTCACCGGCGTCGGCCCGGTGACCTTCGGCGCCGGGGCGTTGAGTGTCATCAAGTCCAAACTGGCCCACGACCTCGTCTCCGCCCGTCAGGTCATGACCGAGATCGGGGCCATGGTCAAGCTGCTGTACTCGATGCCCAAGCCGGTCATCGGCGTGGCAGAGGGTGCCTGCATGGGAGGAGGGGCCAACCTCCTGCTCAGCACCGATGTCGTCATCGTCGGTGCGAAGGCCACCTTCCAGGAGGTCTTCGTCGACTACGCCCTCAGCCCCGACACCGGCGGCCTGTGGGCCCTCCAGCGGCTCGTCGGGCCCATGCAGGCCAAGGTGCTCGCCATGACGGGTGAGGTCGTCGACGCCGCCCGGGCCGAGGAACTGGGGATGGTCTACCAGGTCACCGAGGAGGGAGGGGCCCTCGAGGCGGCCAGGGCCTTGGCCGAGGTCATCGCCTCCAAGTCGCCGGTGGGCGTCAACCACGTCAAGCAGCTGTCGAACCGGCTGCACGACCTCACCCTCGACACCTACTTCCAGGTCGAGGCCGACTACCTGTCCATGGGCGCCCTGTCCCAGGACTTCAAGGAAGTCGTCACGGCCGCAGCACAGAAACGTCAGCCGGTCTTCGTCGGGTACTGACCGACCCGCACCCGGGGCCCGGGTGCGGTGAGCACCCGCACCCGGGCCCGACCTCAGCAAAGGAGCAGATGATGACCATCGCAGTTGCCTACAAGTGGGCGGCCGATCCCCAGGAGGCCCAGGTCGGCGAGGACGGGACCGTCGACTGGAGTCGGGCCAAGCCCGGTGTCGCCGAGTACGACGCCGTCGCCGTCGAGGCCGCCCGTCTCCTCGCCGAACCCGCGGCCGAGGAGTGCGTCGCGGTGAGCGTCGGCCCGGCGGCCACCGGGTCCTCGCTGGCCCGCAAGGGGATCATGTCGCGCGGTGCCGACCGTGGTCTGGTCGTCGCCGACGACGCCGTGCGGTCGTGGCCGACGACCCAGCAGGCCGAGGCGCTCGCCGCGCTGGTGGGACGCAGCGGGGCCGACGTCGTGATCACCGGGGACACCTCGGTCGACGAGAACGCCCGGATGATGTCGGGCCTGGTGGCCGGGTTCCTGGGTTGGCCCTGCCTGCAGATGGTCAGTCGGATCACCCGCACCGAGGACGGGTTGGAGCTCGTCCAGGCCGTCGCCGGGGGAACCCGAACCCTGCACGTCACCGGGCCGGTCGTCGTGGCCGTGACCTCGGACTGCGTGCCCACCCGGGTGCCCGGGATGAAGGACATCCTGGCTGCCGGCCGCAAACCCTTCGACGTCGTGGCGGTCGAGGACCTGACGACCACACCGGTGTCCCTGCCCGTCACCGGGGCACGGCGGCCCGACGGTCCGCGACGTGCCCGTCGCACCCTCACCGGCCCCGACGCAGTGGCCGACCTCGTCGCCGCGCTCCACGCCGACCAGGTGTTGTGAGCCAGCACCGTCCACGAACACACAGGAGAACTGAGATGACTGCATGGATCCTCACCACGACACCGGATGTCTGCGCCCTGGTCAGTGCGGCCCGTGACATCGGTGGCCCCGTCAGAGCCGTCCTCGTGGGCCACTCGAAGGCGACGCTGGCAGGAGTGGACTCGCTGACCGTCATGACCCCGGACCGCCCCGACGCTCCCCTCGAGGCCGTCGCGGCAGCGGTCGCCGAGGGCTTGGACTGCCGTGACGGTGACGTCGTCCTCGTGCCCGACCGGGAGGCCGACCGTGTCCTGGCCGGGGCGCTGGCCGCCCGCCACCACGCGCCCGTCCTCACCGCCGTGCGACGGGTCGGGCCGCAGGAGGCCACCGTGGGCCGGTTCGGCGGCGTGGTCGAGCAGACCGTGTCGCTGGGGTCCACGACGACGGTGCTCGTCATGGACCCGGGCGGTGCCCTCACCGGCCCGCAGGTGGCGGCGGAGCAGGTCACCGTGGCGGCCGGCCCCGTCACGGTGGTCTCGCAGAGTGCGGCCGACCACGAGGTGCCCGACCTGTCGAAGGCCCGCCGGGTCGTCGCCGTGGGGCGTGGCCTGCGCCAGGAGTCCGACCTGGCGATCATCGGTGACCTGGCCCGCGCCCTGGGCGCCGAGGTGGCCTGCTCGCGACCGCTGGCCGAGGGGTTGGGATGGATGCCCAAGGAGACCTACGTCGGGGTCTCCGGGCTCCACCTGTCCCCGGAGCTCTACGTCGCCGTGGGCATCTCCGGTCAACTCCAGCACATGGTCGGCTGTCAGGGCGCCCGGTGCGTCGTCGCCGTCAACACCGACGAGAAGGCTCCCGTGATGGAGCAGGCCGACTACGCGGTCCTCGGGGATCTCTACGACGTCGTGCCGGCACTCACCGCCGAGTTGGGAGGCCGGTGATGACACAGGAGGAGGTCTTTGACGCCGTCGTCGTCGGCGCCGGGATCGCGGGGTCGGTGTGCGCGCTGCAACTGGCCCGCCAGGGTCACGAGGTCGTGCTGCTGGAGCGCGGCGCCGAGCCCGGGTCGAAGAACCTGTCCGGAGGGGTGTTCTACTGCCGGGTCATGGACGAGGTCTTTCCCGACTTCGCCCGGGTGGCCCCCGTCGACAGGCGCATCACCCGCAACGTCGTGAGCTTCTGCAACGACGGGTCGTGGGTCAACGTCGACTACTGGGACTCCCGGCTGGCCGATCCCGTCAGCGCCGTGACGGTGCGCCGGGCCGTCCTCGACGCCTGGCTGGTCGAGCGCTGCGAGGAGGAGGGGGTGATGGTCATGCCGGGCGTGCGCGTCGACGAGCTCGTGCGCGAGGGCGACCAGGTCGTCGGCGTGCGCGCCGGCGAGGAGGAACTGCGCGCGCGGGTCGTCATCGCCGCCGACGGGGTCAACTCCTTCCTCTCGCGCGACTCCGGGCTGCGGGAGCGGGAACCGCGCAACCACCTCGCGGTGGGGGTGAAGTCCGTCATCGGGCTCGCCCCCGCGACGATCGAGGAACGCTTCCACCTGCGCGACGGGGAGGGGGCCGCCTACGCCATGGTCGGCGACGTCACCCGTGGCCTGGGCGGTGGTGGCTTCCTCTACACCAACACGGAGTCGGTGTCGGTGGGTGTCGTCGTGCGACTCGACGCCCTGGAGGCCTCCGGTGAGTCCTCCTCGGGCCTGCACGACCACCTGCTGTCCCACCCCCTCGTCTCGTCGTTGGTCGAGGGAGGGGAGTTGTTGGAGTACGGGTGCCACCTCGTCGCCGAGGGGGGACAGGTCATGCAGCACGACCTCGTGCGGCCCGGTCTCATGGTCATCGGCGACGCCGCGGGGTTCACCCTCAACACCGGGCTGACGGTGCGCGGGATGGACCTGGCCGCCCAGTCGGCGATCAGTGCCGCTCGTGCGGCACATCGGGCCCTCCAGACAGGAGACCTGTCCGAGCAGGCGATGGCGGGCTACCTCGAGGACTACCGCTCGACATTCCTCGGTCGCGACATGGCGACCTACTCGGCGGCGCCGGGCTTCCTGGAGAACCACCGCCTCTACGACACCTACGGGCCGCTGCTGGCCGACATCCTCCACGAGGTCTACCACCTCGACACCACGCCGAGGCGCCACCTGGTGCCCACGGCCGTGGGGGTGCTGCGCCGCAGAGGCCCCCGTGCCACGACCCTGGCCCGTGACATCGCCTCGGCGGCGCGGGCACTGTGACCCCAGGAGGACACCATGACAGTTCCGACCACCGGCGCGCAGCCCCACGACGACAGCAGCGCGTGGGGAACCGTGGCCCAACGGCTGGCCCTCAACCACGTCGACATCGACGAGGACAACAACCACATCGTCGTCAACCAGCGGATCGTGCGTCGCACCGGGTGCGCGTCCCTGCTTGTGCGGGCCTGTCCGGCCCACGTGTTCAGCCAGGAGGCCGACGGATCGGTGACCACGGAGTACGCCGCCTGCTTGGAGTGTGGCACCTGCACCGCGATCGCCCCCGCAGGGGCGGTTCACTGGCGCTATCCGCGGGGAGGGTTCGGCGTCTCCTACCGCGAGGGCTGAGCCGGACGGCCCGTCACGGTCCCTAGACTGGACGGGCCGGACCAGCCATGCAGAGGAGCAGCCATGGACACCATCACCCTCACCGCCGACGACGGAGCCGACCTCGACGTCCTCCAGTGGACCCCGACCGGCACGGTGCGGGGGATCGTCCAGATCGTGCCGGGGATCACCGAGTACGCCGCCCGGTACGACGAGTTCGCCTCCAAGCTCGCCGCCGACGGCTGGTTCGTCGTCGCCAGTGACCACCGCGGTCACGGGCCGCGCGCCCTGGCCAACGGCGACCTCGGACGGCTTCCCGACCGCGGCTACCACCAACTCCTCGACGACCTGTCCCTCGTGGCCGACGACGCCCGCTCCCGGTCCCCGGGGCTGCCTTGGGTGGTGGTCGGTCACTCCATGGGCTCGTTCCTCGTGCGCATCCTCGCCGCCCAGCGCGGACGCGACATGGCGGCCCTCGTCGTCATCGGCACCGGCGGCCCCCTGGGGGCGCTCACCCAGGTGGGCATCACCCTGGCGACGGCCCAGGTCGTGCTGCTCGGTGAGGACAGCCGCAGCCCGCTGCTCGACACCCTCACCTTCGGGTCGTACAACCAGGGCTTCCACCCGGCGCGCACGAAGTGGGACTGGCTCTCGCGGGACCGGCGCCAGGTCGACGCCTACATCGCCGACCCGCTGTGCGGTTTCGTCTGCTCGGCGGGGTACTATCGCGAGCTCATCCGGATGAGCGCTGCCGCCAACAGCGTCGACGTCATGCGGGCCACCCCGCCGCGGCTGCCGGTGGGGCTCTTCTCCGGGGCCCTCGACCCGGTCGGTGGAGCCGGACGTGGGGTGCGGCACGTCGCCCGGAACCTCGCGGCGCACGGCGTCAAGCACGTCGACCTGCGCCTCTTCGGGAAGGACCGGCACGAGATCCTCAACGAGCAGGACCGTCCGCGGGTCCAGGCGGAGATCATCGACTGGATCGATCGCGCGGTGGAGTCCTGAGGCCGTCCGGTCACCGGGCCACGCGACGCCGGCCAGGGTCGCCGATCGCCGGGCCCGGGGTGACGGAGCTGCACGATTGTGCGGGCTTGGTACCCGCGCGCCCATTCGGATGTGCAGCCTTATAGGATCGGGGGTGCTGGTGTCGGGTGTGTCCACGCACATCCGACGGCAAGAGGGAAGCCGGTGGGAATCCGGCGCTGCCCCGCAGCGGTGAATGGGAACGACATCACCATCGCCGCCGCCCCGGTCCCCGGGTCGACGACGATCAAGCACTGGGCCTCGGTCCGGGAAGCGGTGACGTAGGACTCGTCGGCAGACGAGGTGCCCGTGAGTCCGAACACCTGCCAGCGTGTCTTCGCACCCGGTGCGATGACGTGGCGAAAGCCTCGAGGGAGGGCTGCGGCACATGTCCATCCACAGCGGAGCAGGAGTCTGAAGAGTATGACTGATCCCGACAACCTCTCGGCGCCGGCCCAGGCCGACGTCCCCGAGGAACTCACCCTCGCCGGGGACTTCCCGGCCCCGACGGTCGATCAGTGGCACAAGGAGGTGCTCAAGGTCCTCAACCGCGGTCGTCCGGAGGGCAAGGAGCTCACCCTCGACAAGGCCATGGCGCGTCTGGAGCCGACGACGGTCGACGGCATCAAGTTCGAGCCCATGTACACCCGCCAGGACGCCCCCGAGCACCTGGGTGTTCCCGGAGTGCCGCCGTTCACCCGCGGCACGACGATCCGGACCGGCTCCATCGACGCCTGGGACGTCCGCTCCCTCCATGAGGATCCCGACGCCGCCGTCACCCGCAAGGCCGTGCTCACCGACCTCGAGCGCGGCGTGACCTCCATCTGGCTGCGCATCGGCGCCGACGCCATCGCCGCCTCCGACATCTCCACCGTGCTGGCCGACGTCATGCTCGACCTGGCCAAGGTCGAGGTCTCGAGCCGCGACGACCAGGCGGGCGCCGCCCAGGCGCTGCTCGACGTCGTCAAGGCCTCCACGGTCGAGGCCGACAGGATCAGCTTCAACCTCGGCCTGGACCCCATCGGTTTCGCCGCCCTCAACGGGGGCACCCCCGACCTGTCGGGGATGGCCGAGTGGGTCGGGAAGGTCAAGGACTTCAAGCAGGCCCGCCCCTTCGTCGTCGACTCGACGATCTACCACAACGCCGGTGCCGGTGACGTGGCCGAGCTCGCCTGGGCCATCGCCACGGGCATCGAGTACGTGCGCGCCCTGGTGGAGCAGGGGGTGTCCGCCGCGGACGCCTTCGAGTCCATCAACTTCCGGGTGAGCGCCACCCACGACCAGTTCCTCACCATCGCCCGGCTGCGTGCCCTGCGTACCCTGTGGAACCGCGTCGGCGAGGTCTTCGAGGTTCCCGCCGCCCAGCGTGGCGCCCGTCAGGAGGCCGTCACGAGCTGGCGCGAGCTCACCCGCGACGATCCCTACGTCAACATCCTGCGCGGGACGATCTCGACCTTCGGTGCGGCCGTCGGCGGTGCCGAGGCCATCACTACCCTGCCCTTCGACGCCGCCATCGGTCTGCCGAACGGCGACTTCACCCGCAGGATCGCCCGCAACACCGGGATCATCCTCTCGGAGGAGTCGAACATCGAGCGGGCCAACGATCCGGCCGGCGGCTCCTTCTACGTCGAGTCGCTGACGACGACCCTCGAGCAGGCCGCCTGGGGCGAGGTCCAGGCCGTCGAGGCCGCCGGTGGCATGGCGAAGGCCCTCACCGACGGTCACGTCGCCGAGGTGCTCGACAAGGTCAACGCCGAGCGCGCCGCCCGTCTGGCCAACCGCAAGCAGCCGATCACGGCGGTGAGCGAGTTCCCGATGATGGGTGCCCGCAGTGTCGAGACCAAGCCCTTCCCGGCTACGGTCGAGCGCAAGGGCCTGCCCTGGCACCGTGACGCCGAGGTCTTCGAGGCCCTCGTCGACCGGTCGGCCGCCGCTGCCGACAAGCCCAAGGTCTTCCTGGCCTGCCTGGGGACCCGCCGCGACTTCGGAGCCCGCGAGGGCTTCTCGGCCCCGGTGTGGCACATCGCCGGTATCGAGACCCCGCAGTGCGAGGGTGGTTCGACCGCCGAGATCGTCGAGGCCTTCACGAAGTCCGGTGCCCAGGTCGTCGACCTGTGCTCGAACGCCAAGACCTACGCGGCCCAGGGCCTCGAGGTCGCCAAGGCCCTCAAGGAGGCCGGCGCCAAGGCCGTGTACCTCTCGGGCGCCTTCAAGGAATTCGGTGACGACGCCGCCGAGGCCGAGCAGATCGTCGACGGACGGGTCTTCCTCGGAATGAACGTCGTCGACACCCTCAGCACCGCTCTCGACACGATGGGAGTTGCCAAGTGACCACCTTGCCCCGTTTCGATTCCATCAACCTCGGGGAGTCCGCGGTTCCCGCGGACGCCGAGGAACAGTTCGCCAGGCTCGCGAAGGCGGCGGGGGAGCAGGAGCCGTGGCTGACCCCCGAGCAGATCGAGGTCGGACACCTCTACTCCGAGGACGTCTACCAGGACATGGACTGGCTGGGCACCTACGCCGGCATCCCGCCCTTCGTCCACGGACCGTACGCCACCATGTACGCCTTCCGTCCCTGGACGATCCGCCAGTACGCCGGGTTCTCCACGGCCAAGGAGTCCAACGCCTTCTACCGGCGCAATCTCGCCGCCGGCCAGAAGGGCCTGTCGGTCGCCTTCGACCTGCCCACCCACCGCGGCTACGACTCCGACAACCCGCGCGTGCCCGGTGACGTCGGCATGGCCGGTGTCGCCGTCGACTCGATCCTCGACATGCGTGAGCTGTTCGCCGGCATCCCGCTGGACCAGATGTCCGTCTCGATGACGATGAACGGCGCCGTGCTGCCGATCCTCGCCCTCTACGTGGTGACCGCCGAGGAGCAGGGTGTCAAGCCCGAGCAGCTCGCCGGGACGATCCAGAACGACATCCTCAAGGAGTTCATGGTTCGTAACACGTACATCTACCCGCCGCAGCCGTCCATGCGGATCATCTCCGACATCTTCGCGTTCACCAGCGCGAACATGCCGAAGTGGAACTCCATCTCGATCTCCGGCTACCACATGCAGGAGGCCGGCGCCACCGCCGACATCGAGATGGCGTACACCCTGGCCGACGGCGTCGACTACATCCGTGCCGGCGAGTCGGTGGGCCTCAAGGTCGACCAGTTCGCCCCGCGTCTGTCGTTCTTCTGGGCCATCGGGACGAACTTCTTCATGGAGGTCGCCAAGATGCGCGCGGCCCGCATGCTCTGGGCCAAGCTCGTCAAGCAGTTCGGGCCGAGCAACCCCAAGTCGATGAGCCTGCGTACCCACTCGCAGACCTCGGGTTGGTCGCTCACCGCCCAGGACGTCTACAACAACGTCGTCCGTACCTGCGTCGAGGCCATGGCTGCCACCCAGGGCCACACCCAGTCGCTGCACACGAACTCCCTCGACGAGGCCATCGCCCTGCCGACGGACTTCTCGGCCCGCATCGCCCGCAACACCCAGCTGTTCATCCAGCAGGAATCGGGCACCTGCCGGGTCATCGACCCGTGGAGCGGCTCGGCCTACGTCGAGAAGCTCACCCTGGAACTGGCCCGCAAGGCATGGGGCCACATCCAGGAGGTCGAGGCCGCCGGCGGCATGGCCAAGGCCATCGAGAAGGGCATCCCGAAGATGCGCATCGAGGAGGCCGCGGCCCGCACCCAGGCCCGGATCGACTCGGGCCGTCAGCCCCTCATCGGCGTCAACAAGTACCAGCTCGACCAGGAGGATCCGCTCGAGGTCCGCAAGGTCGACAACTCCCAGGTGCTCGCCGAGCAGAAGGCCAAGCTCGTCAAGCTCCGTGCCGAGCGCGACGAGCAGGCCTGCCAGGCCGCTCTGGAGAAGCTGGCCTGGGCGGCTGCCAACCCGGATCCGACCGACCCGGACCGCAACCTGCTCAAGCTGTGCATCGACGCCGGACGCGCCCAGGCCTCCGTCGGCGAGATGAGCGACGCCATGGAGCGGACCTTCGGACGCTACACCGCCCAGATCCGTACCATCTCTGGTGTGTACAGCAAGGAATCCGGCAGCTCCGAGTCCGCGACGAAGGTCCACGAGCTCGTCAAGGAGTTCGAGAAGAAGGAGGGGCGTCGTCCCCGCATCTTCATCGCCAAGATGGGCCAGGACGGTCACGACCGCGGCCAGAAGGTCGTCGCGACCGCCTATGCCGACCTCGGCATGGACGTCGACGTCGGCCCGCTGTTCCAGACCCCGGAGGAGGCAGCTCGACAGGCTGTCGAGGGCGACGTCCACGTCGTCGGTGTCTCCTCCCTGGCCGCCGGCCACCTCACCCTGGTGCCGGCCCTGCGCAAGGAACTGGACAAGCTGGGACGCCCCGACATCATGATCGTCGTCGGTGGCGTCATCCCGACCCAGGACTTCGACGAACTGCGCGCTGACGGCGCCGCGGCGATCTACCCGCCCGGCACGGTCATCCCCGATGCAGCCGTCGATCTCATGGAGCAGCTGCTCAAGCACGTCGACGAGGACTGATCCTCTCCGGCGGACGGGCCGGGACGCCATGGCGTCCCGGCCCGTCGCTCCATCCCCGGGCGCCGCGCCCCGGTCGTCCCGCCCCGATGACCCTCACGACCACGTCCATCCGACCACCCGAGGGAGGCACGATGTTGGAGGTCGAGCGGAAGTACACCCTGCCGGCCGGCGTCACCGCGGCCGAGGCCGCCGAGGAGCTCGATCTGGGCCCCGGGCGTCACGACCTGCTACGGGCGACGTATCTCGACACCCCCGAACTCGACCTGGCCGGGGCGGGCGCCACCCTGCGACGTCGACTCGGCGGTCCGGACGAGGGCTGGCACCTCAAACTGCCGGTCCACGGGGACGCGCGCCTCGAGCTGCAGTGTCCCCTCGACGCCGCACCCGGCGAACTCCAGGTGCCGGCGTCCCTTCGTGAGCGGGCCGACGTCGGACCGCGCCCCCTGGTGCCCGTCGCCGAGCTCCACACCGAGCGCACCCGGACCCCGATCCTGTACGACGGAACCCCGGTCGCCACCCTGTGCGACGACCTCGTCACGGCCCGGTGCGCCGGTCGGGTCGAGGCATGGCGTGAGGTCGAGGTCGAACTCGTCGGGGAACCCGCCGACGCCGACCGGCTCCTCGACGATCTCGGCGCCTGTCTGGAGTCCCACGGGGCGACGCCGGCGCGTCCGGTCCCCAAACTCGTCCGTGCCCTCGGCCCGGTGATGGACCGGGGGACCGTCCTTCCCGGCGACCCGCACAGTGCTGCCCGGGTCGTCGCGAGCTACCTGGCCGATCAGCTCGGCGTCATCCAGTCGAGGCTGGCACAGGCCGAGGACGGCGACCCGGACGCCGTCCACAAGGTCCGGGTGGCCACCCGACGACTGCGCTCCACCCTGCGCACCTTCCGCCCGCTCCTCGACGCCGGGCTCACCGAGCCGCTGCGGCCCCGCATCCGTGACCTCTCGGCGGCCCTGGGCGGGCCCCGGGACGCCCAGGTGCTCGAGGAACGGCTCATCGGGCTCATCGGCGACCTGCCGTCCACGGCGATCCACGGACCGGTCGAGCAGCGGGTGCGCGCCGAGCTCGACGCCCAACGGACCACGGCGCTGGCGGGCCTGGGGCAGGTGCTCACGGAACCGACCACCCTCGACCTGCTCGACGACCTCAGCCGGCTCGTCGCCGCCCCTCCGCTGCGTCCCGAGGCCGACCGTCCGGCACGCGAGGTCCTGCCGCGACTGCTGCGCCACTCGGCCCGGCGGACGTTGCGCGCCTGGGGACGGGCGCAGGACGCCGACGAAGGACGGCTCGAGCTCGTCCACGAGAGCCGCAAGAAGGCCAAGGCCACCCGTTACGGCTGGGAGGCCGCCGTCGACACCCTGCCGCGCGGCGAGGAGACCGCCCGGGCGTGGGAGGCGATCACCGAGGCCCTGGGAACCGCCCAGGACACCGTCGTCGCCCGGTCCAGGCTGCAGGACCTGGCCGCTGCGGCCGTCGCCCACGGCGAGCCGACCTTCACCTACGGCGTCCTGTGGCAGCAGGAGATGGACCGTCAGGAGGAGGCCCTGGCCGATGCCGCGGCCGCACTGGGGGCGGTGCGCTCCCCGCGAGTGGGCCGGCGGTAGGTTGGGGGGACGAGTCCCGATGGAGGAGCGACATGCCGATTGACGTATCCGAGCTCGTCGACCAGGTGCTGGCCGGCAGCAGACCGCACATCGCCCGAGCGCTGACGCTCGTCGAGTCGAGCAAGCCCTCCCACCGGGAGAAGGCCCACGACATGCTGCGGCGTCTCGCCCCCCACACCGGCAAGGCCATTCGCGTCGGCATCTCCGGTGTTCCCGGGGCAGGCAAGTCGACCTTCATCAACGCCCTGGGCACCAAGCTCATTCGCGAGCACGACCATCAGGTCGCCGTCCTGGCGGTCGACCCGTCCTCGACCCGTACCGGCGGCTCGATCCTCGGTGACCGCACGAGGATGGGGGAGCTGGCGACCCTCGACGAGGCGTTCATCCGGCCCTCGCCCTCCGGCGGACACCTCGGCGGCGTCGCCCGGGCGACCCGGGAGGCCATGATCGTCATGGAGGCCGCCGGCTACGACGTCGTCCTCGTCGAGACGGTCGGCGTCGGTCAGTCCGAGGTGGCCGTGTCCGGCATGGTCGACACCTTCCTCATGCTCGCGGTGGCCGGCACCGGTGACCAGCTCCAGGGCATCAAGAAGGGCATCCTCGAGCTGGCCGACGTCGTCGCGGTCAACAAGGCCGACGGCGACAACGCCGGCAACGCGCGGGTCTCGGCCCGTGAACTGTCGATCGCCATGAAGCTCGTCCAGGGAGACCAGAAGCGACGGGTCCCCGTGCTCACCTGCTCGGCGTACACCGGGGACGGGTTGGACGACGTCTGGCAGGCCGTGCTCGACCACCGGGAGTGGTTGGAGTCCGACGGATCGCTGTCGTCGCGTCGTCTGGACCAGCAGAGGGAATGGCTCTGGGCCATGGTGCGCGACGAGATCCTCGAGTCCCTGGCGACCGACCCGACCGTCCAGGAGCAGGCCGAGCGGATCGAGGCGGCCATGGGCACCGAGGCGACGAGCGCGCTCGAGGGGGCCGAGCAGATCCTGCGCACCTTCGCCCGGGCGGTGCCGTCGATGCCGTGGGCCGACGGTCAGCTCCGCGCGACGTCCTGACGCCGCCTCACCACGGGACGTCGACGGGGGACAGGTCGACCTCGACCGTCGTCGGACCGTCGACGGTGGTGAGGGTGACCTCGTCGCCGGGATGGAGTTGACGTCCGCGACGGGTCTCCACCTCGCCGTTGACCGCGACAGCACCGGCGGCGATGAGTTCGCGCGCCTGACCGCCGGTCTCGACGAGGTTGGCGAACTTGAGGAACTGGCCGAGGCGGATCATGTCGTCCTTCACACGGTCATTGTCCCATCGGGTGCCGTGGGGCGGGCGGCTCAGAGCACCGAGTCGAGGAAGTCCTTGAGCCGCGGCGACCTCGGGTGGTCGATGACCTCCTCGGGCCGCCCGGACTCGACGACGACGCCACCGTCCATGAAGGCGACCCGGTCGGCCGCCTCCCTGGCGAACCCCAGCTCGTGGGTGACGACGATCATCGTCATCCCGGCTGCCGCGAGGTCCTTGAGCACTGCGAGCACCTCCCCGACGAGCTCGGGATCGAGGGCCGAGGTGGGTTCATCGAAGAGCATGAGCTCGGGATCCATGGCCATGGCGCGGGCGATGGCGACGCGCTGCTGCTGGCCGCCGGACAGTTCGGCGGGGTAGTGGTCGGCCCGATCGGCCATGCCCACGCGTTCGAGCAGCTCCATGCCGCGGGCCCTGGCCCGGGCCGAGGACACCCCGGCGACGTGGATCGGCGCTTCCATGACGTTCTGAATGGCGGTCATGTGCGGGAAGAGGTTGAACCTCTGGAACACCATGCCGACCTTGGCACGCTGGGCGGCGATCCGCTTGTCCGACAGCCGTCGCAGCCGCCCGTCGGAGGTCGGCCTCTCCTCGAACCCGACGAGCTCCCCGCCGACCCGGATCGACCCGGCCTCGAAGGTCTCGAGCTGGTTGACGCAGCGCAGCAGGGTCGACTTGCCCGAGCCGGAGGGCCCGAGAAGGACGCACACCTGGCCGGGCTCGACGTCCAGGTCGATGCCCTTGAGGATGTGCAGCGGGCCGAACTCCTTGTGGAGGCCGCGGATCTCGACCATGGGTCGGGTCGCGGTCACGGTGACGTCCTGGCTCACAGTTCCACCTCCGGGAGGGGCTCGTGCGGGGTCGTGCCGGCCGCGTTGACGGCTGCCTGGCGGCGCAGTCGCCGCGACGAGCCGCCGCTGGAGAAGCCGCGGCCGTAGTAGGCCTCGAGATAGTGCTGAGCCACCATGAGCACGCTCGTCATGACGAGGTACCAGATGGCCGCCACCATGAGCAGCGGGATGGGGGCGTAGATGCGGTTGGCGATGGCGTTCGTCGCGAACTGCAGGTCGAGGGTGAAGGGCACCGCCAGGACGAGTGAGGTCGTCTTGAGCATGCCGATCGTCTCGTTGCCCAGGGGCGGGATGATGACCCTCATGGCCTGCGGGATGATGATCCGCCGCAGGATGAGTCCGGGCTTCATGCCGAGGGCCTTGGCGGCCTCGGTCTGGCCGGCGTCGACCGACTCCAGACCGGCCCTGATGATCTCGGCCAGGTAGGCACCCTCGTTGAGCCCCAACCCGACGACGGCGGCGACGAGGGCCGTCACCACCTGGGCGGTGCTGAACCTCACGAACTCAGGGCCGAAGGGGATGCCGACCGACAAGGTGGGGTAGAGCACCGCCAGCAGACCCCAGAAGACGAGCTGGGTGTACACCGGCACGCCACGGAAGACGAAGATGTAGGCCCACGAGACGCTGCGCAGCACCGGGTTGCTCGCCCGGCGCATGATCGCCATCGTCAGGGCGATGATCGTGCCGAGGACCATCGCCGCGACGGTGAGCAGCAGGGTGTAGCCGATGCCCTGGATGACCTTGACGTCCCGGAAGTACAGCCAGACGATGTCCCACTGGAAGTTGCGGTTGGTCACCAGGGCGTGCAGGAGCATCGCCGTGACGACCGCGACGATCGCCGCCGCGATCCACGTCCCGGGATGGGCGACCTCCTTGACCCGGATGCGACCGGGGATGTCCGCGTGGTGCTGGGCCATGTGTCTCACGCTCTCTCGTACCGGACCTCGTCGAGGATCGGTGGATCAGGCCTTGGGGTTGATCTCGGAGGTCTGGATCATGCCGTCCTCATTGCCCCAGGTGGCCAGAAGCTTCTTCATGGTGCCGTCGTCGATGAGCTTCTGAGTGGCGGCCTGGATGGCCTTCGACAGCCCCTGGTCGTTCTTGGCGGTGACGACGCCGAAGAGGGCGGCGTCCGTCATGCCGCCGAGGTTCTCCAGGGCGCTGTTGCGCTTGACGGCGTAGGCGGTGATCATCGAGTCGGCGTAGAGGACGTCGGCCTTGCCGCCGGCGACGTTCGTCGTCGCATCGGCCTGGGAGGCGTACGACAGGATGGTGATGGCCTTCTTGCCCGCGGCCGTGCACTTCTTCGACTTGTCCTGGGCGGCGGTCTCCTGGGCGGTGCCGGTCTGGACGGCCACCGAGTGACCGCACAGGTCGGTCGGGTCGATCTTCTTGGGGTTGCCCTTGGGGACGGCCATGCCGAACCCGGCCTTGAAGTAGGAGACGAGGTTGACCTGCTTCTCGCGCTCGGCGGTGATGGTGAAGGACGACACGGAGATGTCGTACTTCGTGCCCACCGCCGGGATGAGGCTGGGGAAGGCGCCGTTCGTCGTCGTCGAGGTGAGCCCCATGACCTTGGCGATGGCCTTGACGTAGTCGACGTCGTAGCCGACGATCGTCGACCCGTCGGCGTCGATGAACTCGGCAGGGGCGTAGTTGGCAGCCGCCCCGTTGGCCAGGGTGCCCTTCTTGGCGATGTCGGCCGGCACGAGCTTGGCGATGGCGTCGTCCTTGGTGATCGAGGCGATGAGGGCGTCATTGGTCTGGGCGGTGGCCGCCGAGCCGGAACCGCTGCTGGTAGTCGCGGGGGTGTCCTCCGAGGCGTGGGTGCATCCGGACAGGGCCAGGGCCAGGACCGCGAGGGAGGCGGGGGCGAGACGAGCGAGCTTGTGCATGGTGACTTCCTGAGGTCGGGGCCGCGGGGCCGTGATGCACATAATTATGCACGCCTACGCATATTTGTAAAATCGGGAGACGCCCGTGGCGTCCCACCGGTGTGGGACGCCACGGGAACTGGGTGTGGAGGAGGGGCGTCAGCCCTGGTGGGAGCGCCATCCCCAGGCCTTGCCCCGGGGGGTGTGGGAGGCCGCGGCGGCCCCGGCGTTCGGCTTGCCGGTGAGATGGGTCGACGTCGACGAGACGAGGGAGTCGTCGAGGTAGAGGCCCAGGGTCCGGTTGCCGTTCCCGACGACCGATCGGTCGAGGACGACGTCGGCCGCCCGGCCGGTCGAGTCGGTGCGGACCGTGGCCAGCAGGACGCGGGCGTCCTTGTACAGCTGGTAGGTGGTGTCGGGCTCCAGGCCGGTCAGGTGCAGGCTCACCGTGGAGCCGGAGATCGACGCCGTGAGCGTCGGGTCGAGGAAGCCGGCGCCCTTGTACCGGGCCGGCACCTTGCGCACGTCGACGCCGAGGGCCTCGCCGACGTCGATGCCGTCGGCGTAGGTCTTCTGGACCATCTGGTAGGGGTTGGAGACCCCGGGGACCGATCCCGACAGGGCGAAGTCGGAGTCGTTGGAGAGGGTGACGCGGGTGCCGCCGCCGCTCACCGCGACCCCCTCGACCTTGTCGTGGCTGAAGGTCGCACCGCTGGGATCGGCACCCCAGACGAGCTTGGTGACGTCGAGGAAGAGGGAGCCGGTGGCCGGCGTGATGCCCGCGGCCTCGAGGGCCTGCTGGGCGACGACCTCATTGGCCTTGGCGTCCTTGGTGTGCGAGACGTAGCCCTCGAGGGACTGACCCTTGACGAGCAGGCCGCCCTTGTCGGCGTCGTACTCGCCCTTGAGGTCGAGCAGGTTGGTCGCCCGGGCCAGGTCGGTCCGGTAGAGACGCTTGAAGGTCGACGAACCGGCGTCGCCGTCGCGCTCGTCGACGAGCAGGGTGTGGTTGCCCAGGGCCGAGATCTCCGAGACGGTGGTGCCGGCCTCGCTCGAGTGGAGCAGGTAGAGGTACTGGCCGGTGACCTTCATGGTCGCGGTGTCGATCGCCACGATCCGGATGAAGGGCACGTTCTTCGACTTGCCCTTGAGGTCCGGGGTCTCGAGGGCGGCCTGCATGCTGCCGTAGAGGGTCTTGCCGTCGGGGCTCAGGGTGAGGCCCTCCATGCCCTTGTTGGCGGTGCGGAAGCGCAGCTCGCCGGGCAGGGTGCCGCGGTACGGGCTGAGGCGGCCGATCTCGTGGCCGGAGGCGTCGAAGTGGGTGATGAAGGGGCCGTACTCGTCGGAGACGTAGAAGGTGCCGTCGGGGGCGACGACGAGGCCCTCGGGGTCCATGCCGTCGGCATTGGGGGCGATGACCTTGCCGTTGACGTCGACGATGGTCTCGCCGGTGCTGGCCTCGGTGTTGACCGCCCCGTTGATCTTGCCGCCGTCGGCCCCGACGAGGCCGATCCGCTGGAGCGGGACCATCCGGCCGTCGACGAGACGGAACTTCTCGATGGCCGGCTGGAAGGAGGGGACGGGCTCGATCTTGTCCCCGTTGTCGGCGTCGACATTGGGCCCGCGGTCGGTGAGGCCGTAGAAGATGTCGCCCCGGTCCTTGGGGCTGGTGGCGGGCGCGCGGTAGAAGGAGGAGCCGTAGCCGGAGGCGGTCACCCGGACGCCGTTCGGCATGGTCGTCAGCAGTCCGATCTGGTTGTGGTAGAGGGTGATCGCGGCGGCGGCGTCGGCGTCGCCGGACTGTGGTGCTGCCTGGGCGAGGACGGGGCAGGCCGTCATGACGGCCGCGGTCGCCAGGGCGAGGGCGGTGGTGAGCCATGAGGTGGCGGTGCGCTTCGAGGTCATCGTGGTCCTTCGATTCTGCGGTGGTCGGACGATCCGACCCGATTCAATCGAGGGCCGATGACGGCTCGGTGAACGGCGGGCGACGAGTCGGCGTCAGCCAGGAACACGCTCGGCGATGCCCCGGCAGCGGTGGTCAGGCGATGTGCCGGCGTCCCCAACCAGCGCGCGCCCGCAGCGCACCGACCCCCAGGCAGACGAGGTAGATGAGGAAGCTCACTGTCGTCACGTAGGGGCTGATCGGCAGGCCCGGGCCCAGGGACAGGAGGATGCCGCCCACCGCCGACACCGAGGCGAAGAGGATCGACAACAGACTCAGCGCCAGGGGTCGCGCCGTGACGCGAGCGGCGGCCGCCGTCGGGGTGATGAGCAGGCTGAGGACGAGCAGGGCACCGACGAGCTGGACGGCCATGGCGGTCGTGAGCCCGAGCAGCACCATGAAGATGATCGACAGGGCCCTCATGGGCACGCCCCGCGCCCGGGCGACCTCGGGGTCGGCGGAGGCGAAGAAGAGCGGGCGCCAGATGATCGCCAGGATGACCGAGACGATGACGGCGACCGTCGTCAGGGTGGTGAGCTGGGCGCTGTCGACGGCGACGATCTGGCCGGCCAGCAACCCGAACTTGTTGGACGAGCGGCCCGGGTAGAGGCTGAGGAAGAGCATGCCGATGCCCAGCCCGAAGGGCAGCATGACGCCGATCGAGGCATTGCGCTCCTTGGCGCGGACCCCGAGCAGGCCGAGGATGACGGCCGCGACGAGGGAGCCCACGACCGCGCCGTTCGTCACCGAGACGCCGAGGTAGAGGGCCACCGAGGCTCCGGCGAAGGACAGCTCCGAGGTGCCGTGGACGGCGAAGGCGAGGTCGCGGGCATGGATCATCGGGCCGATGAGACCGGCGAGGATGCCGAGGATGAGGCCCGCCAGCAGGGAGCCGGTGACCAGCGGGACGAGGTTCGCGAAGTCGTTGAAGTTGATGAAGGTGCTGATGCTCACTGGTGTGACCTCCTGCCGGACCCGCCGTGCAGGTGGGGGCCCTGTTCCTCGTCGGCCAGGACGATGATGCGGTCGCCGTGATGGAAGACCTCGACCGGGGAGCCGTAGAGGTCGGTGAGGACCTCGCTGCGCAGCACCTCGTCGGGGGTGCCGATACGCATCCGACCGTTGGCGACGTAGACGACCCGGTCGACGAAGGGCAGCACCGGATTGACCTCGTGGGTGACGAAGAGGACGCCGAGCTGGCGGTCGCGTCGGGCCTCGTCGATGAGACGGGTGACGGCCTGCTGGTGCTTGAGGTCGAGGCTGAGCAGGGGCTCGTCACAGAGCATGAGGGCCGGGTCGGTGACGAGGGCCTGGGCGATCCGCAGGCGCTGTTGTTCCCCTCCGGACAGGACCGACAGGGGGGAATCGGCGTAGGCCCGGGCTCCCACCCGGGCGATGACCTCGTCGACCCGACGCCGCTTGGCCCGCGACGGCCAGCCCGGACCCCACCGGTGCCCGTCGATCCCCATGGCGACGAGGTCGCGGCCCCGGATGGGGGCCAGCGAGTCGAGGTAGCGCTGCTGCGGGATGTACCCGACGTCGGCCGAGCCACGACGTACGGGATGTCCGGCGACGCGGGCGCTCCCCGAGGCCAACGGGGTCTGGCCGAGCAGGACCCGCAGCATCGTCGTCTTCCCGACCCCGTTGGGGCCGAGGATGGCGATGAACTCACCGCGGTGGACGGTGAGGTCGACGTCGCTCCACAGGACGCGGTCACCGAAGGCGACGGTGGCGCCCACCAGCTCGGCGGGTGGCGCCGGTTCAGCAGGTGGGGGTGTCGGCATGAGTGGGCTCCAGATTGGTGTGGACGGCACAGGTGGTCCTCGGGCGAGCCGAGGACCACCTGTTCATGATACCGGGAACGATTCGCATCCCCGGTGGAGGATCACTTGAGGGCGGCGCCGATGGCGTCGATCGTCTTGCCGACGAAGTCGTCGTAGGTCGTGACACCCTCCGGGAAGGTCTCGTGGGTGCCGACGGTCGGGACCTTGGCCTTCTCGGCGGCCGCGACGAGCCGCTTCGACACGTCATCGGTGGTCTGCGCATTGACGAGCAGGACGGAGGCCTTCTTGTCGGTGAGCAGCTTGGTCGTCTCGTCGACGACCTTGGTGGAGGGGCCGGCGTCGGTCTCGGACTGCTCGACGAACTCGTCCGGGGTGATGTTCTTGATGCCCATGTCGGCCAGCAGGTAGCCGACGACGGGCTCGGTGGCGACGGCCGTGGCACCCGCGTGGGCGGCGCCGACCTTCTTGGCCTTGGCGATGAGGGTGTCCATCGTCGTGCCGAAGGACTTGGCGTTCTCGGTGTACTTGGCGGCGTTCGCCGGATCGGCCTTGCCCAGGTCGGTGGCGACGACCTCGGCCACCTTGCGGGCCGTGGCCATGGAGTAGAAGACGTGCTCGTTGAAGTCGGCCTCGCCGTCCTTCTTGAGCCCGGAGGTCTCGACGGCGTCGATGAGGGTCGGCTTCGAGGCGGAGGTCGTGGCCAGCTTCGTGGCCCAGTCGTCGTAGCCGCCGCCGTTGACGATGGCGATCTTGGCCTTGGAGAAGACGAGCTTGTCCTGGGCGGTGGCCTCGTAGTCGTGCGGGTCCTGGGTGGGCTTGGTGATGATGGGGGTGACCTCGGCCATGTCGCCGGCGACGACCTTGGCGACCGAGCCCCAGACATTTGTCGAGGCGACGACGGTGACCTTCTCGGTGGTCTTTGACATGGCCGACCCGGACGACGCCGGGGAGGTGCCGGTCGACGAGCCATTGGAGCAGGCGACGAGACTGACGGCAAGGGTTCCTGCGGCCACGGCGGCCAGCAGACGATGACGCATGGACTGTCCTCCTGACGGAATCAACTGAGAACCATTATCAGACTCATCCTCGGTGTGGGCAAACCTGTGGGCGGCCAGGGCCGACGGCGGCCGTCGTTGGGGTGGCCGGGGCGCGGGCTCCGGCGCACGATGTCGGGAAATCCCCGCCACGGAGGATGTCGTCCCCCGGAGGGGAACACATCGCCGCTGGGGGGGATTTCCCGACACCTCGACTGGGCGACCCGGGGGAGGCGCGGCAGGGGGTCGGGCATCGTCGCCCGCCTTCACCGCGCGGCGAGCAGCTCCTCGACCCCGATGACCTCGATCTGCGGCCCGAAGAGCCCCATGACCTGAAGTGCCGCGGCCTGGTTCGTGTCGTCACTGCCGGCCACCGCCTCGGGCACGACCTGCACCCAGGCGCCGGCGTCGGCCGCGGCCAGGGCGGTCGAGACGACGCAGCAGTCCGTGGCGACCCCGGCCAGGACGAGGTGCGGGGTGGGCCCGGTGACGGCCGTCAACCCCGGACCCCACTTGCCGAAGGTCGTCACGTCGAGGGTGGGACGGCGCACCCAGCCTCGGGCGGCGTCGACGAGGTCGAAGAGGGGATCGTCGGCCGGTCGGTCGGCGAAGGTCCATCGCTGGAAGTACTCGCCCCAGGACCCCTCGTGCACCGCGGACGGCAACCACCGGGTGACGATGACCCGCTCGCCGAAGGCGGTGGCCAGGCGGTCGATGGGCGGGACGGTCTCGTCGAACCGAGGCGCGCACCAGTCCGAGGTCGGGTCGGCGAAGATGCGCTGCGGGTCGATGACGACGAGCCAGGGGTCCTCCCCACTCATCGCTCCTCCTGACGCCGGATTCGACCGCGTCGACCCACCAGGGTGACGACGTACCCCAGGACGAGGGCGACGATGACGCCGATGTTGGCGTAGGCCCACGGCCCCTCCTTGCCGCCCAGACCGAGCGGGCCGAGGAGGTAGCCCTGCCAGTTGTTCCAGTTGACGCCCTCGTACTGGTTGATGACCAGACCCCAGCCGATGATCGTCACGACGATGAGGGTGACCAGCGAGACGACGTCGACCGAGCCGTACCGGCCGGACTGGTCGAAGAGGTCGGCGTCGTCGTAGGGTCGGCGTCGGGCGGTGATGTCGGCCATGACAATGCCTGCCCAGGCCGCCAGCGGTACGCCGAGGGTGACGAGGAAGGACTGGAACGGAGAGATGAAGTTGGGGGAGAAGAAGACGACGTAGATCGTGCCGATCGACAGGATCGTCCCGTCGATGAGGGAGGCGGCCGGGCGCGGGATCCGGATGCCCAGGCTGAGCAGGGTGAGGCCCGAGGAGTAGATGCCGTTGATGGCCCCCGACAGCAGCGACAGGATCGCCACGACGAGGAAGGGGACGAGGAACCAGGTCGGCAGGATCGTCGCCAGGGCGCCGACCGGATCACCCGAGATGGCGTCGGAGAGGTCCTTCGAGGAGCCGGCCAGCAGCAGTCCGACGGTGATGAGGACGACCGGGCCGAGCGACCCGCCGAAGGTGTTCCAGAAGACGATGGAGCTTCCCGAGGCGTCGCGACTCTGGTAGCGCGACCAGTCGGCGGCGATGTTGATCCAGCCCAGGCCCATGCCCGTCATGACCATGGTGAGGGCCCCCACGCTCGCCTGCCAGGGGCCGGCCGGCAGGGCGGCGACCGCTGACCAGTGGATGTGCGGGACGGCCATGGCCAGAGGTAGATGACGGTGACGATGCCGGTGATCCACGTGAGGATGCCCTGCATCTTCATGATGATGTGGTAGCCCGCGACCGCCCCGGCGACGATGAGCACCGCGACGAGCACCGTCGCGCCGATCTTGACTCCGGTGCCCGAGCTCCAGCCGAGCCTCTTGAAGATCGTCGCGGTGGCGAGCACCGAGGTGATGGCCAGGGAGGTCTCCCAGCCGATCGACGTCACCCAGGAGATGATCCCGGGCACCTTGTTGCCCTGCACCCCGAAGGCGGCGCGCGAGGTGACCATCGTCGGTGCCGACCCGCGCTTGCCGGCCAGGGCGACGATGCCGCAGAGGAAGAACGACCCGATGACGCCGACGAGGGTGGCCAGGAGGGCCTGTCCGAAGGACACCCCGAACCCCAGGACGAAGGCCCCGTAGCTCATGCCGAACACGGAGATGTTCGACGCGAACCAGGGCAGGAAGAGGTCGCGCGGGCGAGCAGTGCGCTCGGACTCGGCGATGATCTCGATGCCCGTCGTCTCGATGCCGGTGGTGCTGCCCGACGGTCGCGCCGTGGACTCGCTCATGGGGACTCTCCAAAGGTCTTGGGGTCAGTGCTCAGGTCGAAGGGTGCGGACGGCGTCCTCACCGTCCCGGGCGACATTCTGGCAGACGCCGCCGGCGGCGTGCGCCGGGTTCCATGATGATCGTGCCGCCCAGCGGGCTGAACCCCCTTGTGGACCGGTGGACCCCCACTATCGTGAGCCCATGAGCAGCGCAGCACAGGAGCCTTGGACCTCGCCCGACCCCGCCCCGGCGGACCTCGTCGAGGAGGCCGTCGCCCAGGTGAGACGGTGGCTCGACCCGACCACCGACCCCGCCGATCCAACCGATCCGACCGACCGATCGCGCCGGTCGTCCCGGGGGCCATCGGGCGGCGGCCGCGCCGCGACGGCCGCCAGGTTGCTGTCGAGGGTCCTGTCGCACCCGGCCGGGCTGCCGTTCACCCTGGCCTTCATCGACCGCGTCGTGAGGCCGGAGGACACCAGGACCGCCGCGACGAACCTCGCCGCCCTGTCACGCACCGACTGCACCTTCCTCCCGCCCGCCCTGCGAGCCCTGGTGCGCCTCGGCGGTCGTGTCGCCCCGGTGGCGCCGGACGTCGTCATCCCCGCCGCCCGCGTCACGCTGCGCTCGATGGTGGGTCACCTCCTCGTCGACGCCCGACCCCGTCCGCTCACCCGCACCCTCAGGGCGCTGCGCCGCGACGACGTCCGGCTCAACATCAACCTGCTCGGCGAGGCCGTCCTCGGTGACCGGGAGGCGGCGGCCCGGCTGGCCGGGACCGAGCGGCTCCTCGAGCGTCCCGACGTCGACTACGTGTCGATCAAGATCTCGGCCGTCGTCAACCAGCTCGACCTGTGGGCGCACGAGCAGACGGTCGAGCGGGTCGTCGATCACCTCGTGCCGCTGTACCGGATCGCCGCGCAGTCGCCGAACCCCAAGTTCATCAACCTCGACATGGAGGAGTACCACGACCTCGACCTGACGATCGACGTCTTCACGACCC
The DNA here is from genome assembly GCF_900605005.1 of Acidipropionibacterium timonense. Lineage (GTDB taxonomy): Bacteria > Actinomycetota > Actinomycetes > Propionibacteriales > Propionibacteriaceae > Cutibacterium > Cutibacterium timonense. Next base: position 492,743 of record NZ_LR027558.1, read on the forward strand.
TGCTCGAGCGGCCGGAGTTCGCGCAGCTGGAGGCCGGCATCGTCCTGCAGGCCTACCTTCCCGACGCCCTCGGGGCCCTGCAACGGCTCACCGCCTGGGCCGATCGGCGCACCGCCGCCGGAGGCGCCGGGATCAAGGTCCGTCTGGTCAAGGGCGCCAACCTGCCCATGGAACAGGTCGACGCCGAGCTGCACGGCTGGCCGCAGGCCCCGTGGACCTCGAAGATCGACACCGACGCCAACTACAAGCGCGTCCTCGACTGGGCGCTCACCCCCGAGCGCACCCGCTCGGTGCGGTTCGGGATCGCCGGACACAACCTCTTCGACGTCGCCCTGGCCACACTCCTGGCCGACCGACGCGGGGTGGGCGACCGGATCGAGGTCGAGATGCTCCTGGGCATGGCCCCCGACCAGGCCCGCCGGATCGGTGCCGACGTCGGCGGGCTGCTCCTCTACACCCCGGTCGTCGACCCGGCCCACTTCGACGTCGCCATCTCGTACCTCGTCCGACGCCTCGAGGAGAACGCCGCCTCCGACAACTTCATGTCGGCCGTCTTCGACATCGGGTCCGACCCCGAGCTCTTCGCCCGCGAGGAGGCCAGGTTCCGCGCCTCCGTCGACCGGCTCACCCGTGAGGTGCCGGCCCCGAGACGTCGTCAGGAGGTCGACCGGGTCCCCGACACCACGAGGGGTTTCGTCCAGTCGACGGACTCCGACCCCTCGGTGCCGACGGTGCGGGCCTGGGCTGCCGAGGTGGCCGCGGCCATGACGGCGTCCACCCTGGGCGCCGGGACCCTCGGCCGGTGCGCCGTCGAGAGTGTCGGCCAGGTGGACGACGCCGTCGAGCGCGCCCGGGCCGCGCAGGTCGACTGGGGCGGGCGTCCTGCCGCCGACCGTGCCGAGGTGCTGCGTCGGGTGGCCGCCGAGTTCGCCCGACGTCGTGGCGACCTCATCGCCGTGGCCGGTCACGAGACCGGCAAGATCCTCGCCGAGGGCGACGTCGAGGTGTCCGAGGCCATCGACTTCGCGACGTGGTACGCCGAGCGCGCCGTCGACCTCGAGCGGGTCGACGGGGCACGCCACGTGCCGGCGAGGGTGGTCGTCGTCACGCCCCCGTGGAACTTCGCCCTGTCCATCACCGCCGGATCGGTGCTCGCCGGCCTGGCGGCGGGGTCGTCGGTCATCCTCAAGCCAGCACCGCAGGCCCGGCACTGCGCCGCGGTCGTCGCCGAGTGCCTGTGGGCGGCGGGGGTGCCGCGCGACGTCCTGCAGCTCCTCGATGCCGGCGAGGGGGACGCCGGGCGACGTCTGGTGAGCCACCCGCAGGTCGAACGGGTCATCCTCACCGGGGCCTGGGACACCGCACGGTTGTTCCGGTCCTGGCGTCATGACCTGCCGCTGCTCGCCGAGACGAGCGGCAAGAACTCCATCATCGTCACCCCGAACGCCGACTACGACCTGGCGGCCGCCGACATCCTCCGGTCGGCCTTCGGCAATGCCGGCCAGAAGTGCTCGGCCGCCTCCCTCGTCATCCTCGTCGGTCAGGCCTACCGGTCGGCCAGGCTGCGCCACCAGATCCTCGACGGGGCGGCGTCGTTGCGGGTGGGGCAGCCCTCCGACCTGCGCTCCCAGATGGGTCCGCTCGTCGAACCGGCCTCCGGCAAGCTCCTCGACGCCCTGACGAGGGTCGATCCCGGCCAGACCTGGGCTCTCGAGCCGATGCGGATCGACGCCGAAGGACGGTTCTGGAGCCCCGGTGTGCGCGCCGGTGTCAAGCCCGGCGACCCCTACCACCGCACCGAGTACTTCGGCCCGATCACCGGAATCATGTACGCCCCCGACCTGGCCACGGCCGTCCAGTACCAGAACGGGACCGACTACGGGCTCACCGCCGGCATCCACTCCCTCGACGCCGAGGAGGTGCAGTGGTGGGTCGACCACGTCGACGCGGGCAACCTCTACGTCAACCGCGGGATCACCGGGGCCATCGTCGGACGTCAACCCTTCGGGGGTTGGAAGCGCTCGGCCGTCGGCCCCGGCGCCAAGGCCGGTGGCCCGCACTACCTCGAGGTGCTCGGGTCATGGCAGCCGGCCGAGCCGACGACCCCGACCCCGCAGGTCGAGATCCCGGCGCGGGTCCAGGGCTTCGTGGCGCAGGCCTGCGCCCTCCTCGAGGGGCCCGATCGTGACCTCCTGGCCGACGCCGTCGCCCGCGACGCGCTGGCCTGGGCGCAGGAGTTCGGGGTGAGCACCGACCTGGGTCGCCTCACCCGCGAGCGCGACGAGCTGCGCCACCGTCCGGCGGCGACCCTGGTGCGGGCCGGAGCCGGGGCCGAGCCGGCGCAGGTCGTCCGGGTCATCGCAGCCGGACTGTGCGCCGCCCCCGAGCTGCTCACCGTGAGCCTCGACCCGGCCGTCGAGCCGCGGCTGGCCAGGGTCCTGCGAGCCTGCGGGGTGAGCGTCGACGTCGTCGCCGACGCCGACTGGCTCACCGCGATGGGCGGGGCCGGGGCGCCACGGAGGGTGCGACTGCTCGGTGCCGACCCGGTGGCCCTGGCCGACGCCGTCGACGGCGACCCCGACCTGGCGGTGTGGGCGTGGCCGGTGACCCGGGCCTCGCGGATCGAGCTCCTGCCCTTCCTGCGCGAGCAGTCGGTGAGCATGGCGGCGCACCGGTTCGGCAACCCCGACCCGCTGGCGGCATCGGTGAGGTTGTGAGCAATCGAGATCAGGACGATCCGAGGAGACCATGAGGATGACGCAGGACATGTCCGCACTTCTCGACCGCCTGCTGGCTGGACGGGAGAACGAGGTCGTCGAGTTCAAGACGGCGGCACGGCAATTCTCCGAGGAGAGGACCGGTGAGTACGTCTCCGCGCCGAACAATGAGGCCAATCTGCGCGGAGTCGAAGCGGGCTGGCTCGTGTTCGGGGTCTCCGATGATCGTCGCGCGGTAGGCACGGAACACCTGAGCGCTGTCGAACAGTGTCAGCGATTGAAATTGCACCTCAGTCAATCGATCGATCAAGGGCTTACCGTACGTGACATCCATGAAGTCGTGTATTCAGGTAAGCGCGTGGTGCTGTTGGAGATTCCGGCGGCGCCACGTGGTATTCCGATATCTTGGAAAGGGGACTACCGGGCGCGAGCCGGACAGAGTCTGGTACCGCTCTCACTCGACAAGCTGGACGAGATCCGTCGGCAGACGATCAACGTGGACTGGTCGGCCGTCGTCGTGCCGGAGGCCACCCTGGAGCATCTTGACCCGGCCGCCATTGCTCGAGCTCGTCAGGGCTTCAAGGAGCGATATGCGTCGCGCATCCCGAACCGGACATCGATGGCTGGAGCGATGAAACCTTCCTCGCCAGGGCCAGGTTGACCCGCGACGGCAAGCTCACGCGGGCCGCGCTGCTGTTGCTCGGGGCGGGCACCTCGACGCACCTCCTGACTCCCCACCCGGCGCAGATGACCTGGAAGCTCATGGGGGAGCAACGGGCGTACGAGCACTTCCATCCCCCGTTCCTGCTCAGCGCCACAGAACTCGCCAGTCGCATCCGCAACGTGCAGCTCCGGCTCATGCCTCCCGATGAGCTGATCTACCGGGAGGTGAGCAAGTACGATGAGCGGAGCCTGCTCGAGGCGATCTACAACTGCATTGCGCACCAAGACTATTCGACATGTTCCCGGATCATCGTCACCGAGTATCCGGACCGTATCACCTTCGAGAGCGACGGTGAGTTCTTTGACGGCGTTCCGGATGACTACGTGCTGGACGAACGGACTCCGCACCGGTACCGCCACCCCTGCCTCGTAGAGGCGATGACCGAGCTTCATCTCATCGATCAGATGGGTTACGGTATCCACCGTATGGTTCGGGATCAGATGCGCAGGTTCCTACCATTGCCCGACTACGATCTCAGCTCACCCGGAGTCGTGAAGCTCACGATCCCTGGTGCGGTCATCGATCAGGCCTACTCCCAGATGCTCATGATTCGCACCGACCTGCCCCTGGACGATGTCCTTGCCCTGGACCGGGTGCAGAAGCGGCTCGACATCAGCCCTGCAGCCATCGCGCACCTGCGGAAGGAGAAGCTCATCGAGGGGAGGCAGCCGCACCTACGCGTGTCCGAGGCGATCGCTGGTGCCACGGGCAAGCTCGCTGACTACGTGCGCACGCGTCCCCAGACCGATGCGCACTACGCGACACTGGTCAAGGACTTCCTGCGCCGCAACGGGTGCGCATCCCGTGCGGACATCAACACGCTGCTTGTGCCCTTGTTGCCCGAGGTCTTGACGGAGCAGCAGAAGCTCACCAAGGTGTCCAACCTCCTGTCGAAGCTCAAGAGGGAGGGATCGATCGTCAACACCGGAACTCGTGGCAGGCCGAGGTGGGTGCTTGTCTAGACTCGGGGTCCGAGCGCGCGCTGCACGAATGAAATACAGCCGGGCATCGGAGAATTCCCTAGTCGTCACGGTGTCGCCTTTTGTAGATCGGCTCACGCATGACGCACTCCAAGAAAAGAGGACCGCATGATGCGGGCTTCCGTTCGAGACCTGGCAGCGCTGGACCGACGCGGTCGATCTCATCGCGTTTGACCGTGTCGGTCCGGCCCGGCGTCGCCTCAGCGTCGGGGGTCGATGGCGATCTTGATCCCCGCGTGGCCGGTGACGGCGTCGATGGCCTCGCGCCACTGGGACAGCCCGAAGGTGTGGGTGACGATCGGCTTCTCGTCGATGGTCCCGGCGGCGAGCATGTCGACGGCTCGGTGGACGTCGGCTCGGCGGGCGTTGGAGCCGCCGCTCACGGTGAGTTCGTTGTAGTGGACGGTGTTCGGCTGGACCGTCGCCGAGCTGCCCTTGGGGAACCCGGCGAACCAGCTCACCCGGCCGCCCGGGGCGGCCAGGTCGAGGGACTGGTCGGCGATCTCGTTGCGTCCGATGGCGACGACGACGACGTCGGCCCCCCACCCGCCGGTGACCTCGGCGACGGTGGCGACCAAGGAGTCGGGGGAGGCCGTGAGTGCCCCGAGGGCGGTGGCCCGCTCCCGGCGATCGGCGTGCTTCTCGCAGAGGATGACCTGTCGTGCCCCGCAGGCCAGTGCCAGCTGGGTGTGCAGCAGGCCGATGGCCCCGCCGCCGATGACGACGACGGTCTCACCCGGGTTGACCCCGCCGTGCCGGGTATGACCGTTGAGGACGCACGACAACGGCTCCGACAGGGCCAACCGGTTGGCGGGCAGCTCCCGCGGGCTGACGATGACGTTGCCGCGGCTCACCGCCCGGGCCGGCACGAGGAGGTACGGCGCCAGACCGCCGTCGATCCCGTAGCCGATGAGCTCCATCGACTCGCACAGGTGTTCCCGGCCCGCCAGGCAGGCCCGGCACACCCCGCACGACAGGACGATGGACACCGTCGCCTGGCAGCCGGGAGCCAGGCCCGTGACGCCCTCGCCGACCGCCTCGATGCGCCCGGCGACCTCGTGGCCGAGGGTCACCCCGGGGCGCACCCCGCTCGTCTTCTGGCCGCTGATGATGCGTAGGTCGGTGCCGCAGATCGTCGTCGCCTCGACTGCCAGGAGCACCTCGCCGGGGCCGGGTGTCGGAACGGGCTTGTCGGTGAGGGCGACCTCCCCGGGGCCGAGCAGGGTGAGGGCGGGCATGGAGTTCGACATCGTGGCGTCTCCTTCGAGCACGAAGTAACATGAGTCATGATGATTCTCTCATCGTTGATGATGATCATCGCGGTAATCCACATCACACCGCCACTCGCCCGGACCACGGTGGCCCGGACCGACCCATGGGAGGCACGTCCGTCATGACCCGACTCGTCAACGATCCCGTCGATTTCCCGGCCCAGGCCGTCGCTGGCCTGGCCAGCGCCTTCCCGAACCATCTGCGACCGGTGTTCGGTGGCGTCGTGCGCGCGACCCGCACCGAGCCCGGCAAGGTGGCCCTCGTCGTCGGCGGCGGGTCGGGCCACTACCCGGCCTTCGCCGGCTGGGTCGGCCAGGGATTCGCCGACGGGGCGGTGTGCGGCAACATCTTCGCCTCGCCCTCGGCCGCCCAGGCGCACGCCGTGTGCAAGGCCGCCGATCGCGGCGCCGGGGTCCTCATCGGCTTCGGCAACTACGCCGGTGACGTCCTGCACTTCGGACAGGCCGCCGAACGACTGCGCAACGAGGGCATCGACGCCCGCTGCATCCTTGTCACCGACGACATCGCCTCGGCCGGGCCCGACGAGCACACCAAGCGCCGCGGCATCGCCGGTGACCTGCCGGTGTTCAAGGTCACCGCAGCCGCCTGCGAGCAGGGCCTGGGCATCGACGAGGTGGAGCAGGTCTTCCAGCGCGTCAACGACCGCACCCGCTCCTTCGGCGTCGCCTTCAGCGGCTGCACCCTGCCGGGCGCCGACGGCCCGCTGTTCCGCGTCGAGCCCGGTCAGATGGGCGTGGGCATGGGTATTCACGGGGAGCCCGGCATCCACGACGCCGCCCTGGGCACCTCCGACGACGTCGCCGCCCTCCTCGTCGAGGGGCTGCTCGCCGACCGCCCCGAGAACCCGGGCAGCCGGGTCGTCCCCGTCGTCAACGGCCTGGGCGACACCAAGTACGAGGAGCTCTTCGTCCTGTGGAACGATATCCGCCGTCGGCTCGTCGACGCCGGTCTGGAGGTCGTCGACCCGCAGGTCGGCGAGTTCGTCACGAGCCTCGACATGGCCGGCGTCTCGCTCACCCTGGTGTGGCTCGACGAGGTCATCGAACCGCTGTGGCTGGCCCCCTGTGACACCCCGGCCTTCCGTCGCGGGGCCGTCGACGCCGCCGCCCTCGACACCACCGAGCTGCCCCAGGAGGCCGAGCAGGTGAGCGTCGCCGAGCCCGGGACCGAGGCCTCGTGGCAGGTCGCCGGCAGGGTCGTCGAGGTGCTCGACGCCGTCGGCGCGGTGCTGGCGGCCCAGCAGGAGGAGCTCGGCCGGCTCGACGCCGTCGCCGGGGACGGGGACCACGGCATCGGCATGGCGAGGGGGTCGGCCGCCGCGGCCGCCGAGGCATCGCGTGTCGCGTCCCAGGACGCCGGCGCGGCGACCACCCTCACCGCTGCCGGTGCCGCCTGGTCGGAGCACGCCGGGGGCACCTCCGGTGCCCTGTGGGGTGCCCTGCTCACCGCCGTCGGGTCGCAGCTCGGAGACGACCGCGGAGCCGACGAGGTCGACCTGCCCGAGGCCTTCGCCGCCGCCCTCGACGCCGTCGTGCGACTCGGTGGGGCGCAGGTCGGGGACAAGACGATGGTCGACTCGATGAGCCCCTTCGTCGCCGCCCTCCGGTCCGACGCAGCCTGGGCCGAGGCGGTGTCCGCGGCCCGGGCCGGGGCAGACTCGACCAAGGACCTCGTCGCCCGTCTGGGACGTGCGCGGCCGCTGGGGGAGCGGTCCCTGGGCACCCCCGACCCCGGTGCGGTGTCCTTTGTCACGGTCGTCGAGACGGTCGGACACGCCCTCGGCAAGGACTGAACGGCCGGCCCATGAGGTCGTCGAGCCCCCGCCTCATCCAGCGGGACGTCCCCCGTGCCGGCGGCGCCGGTCCGGTGCGGGGCTTCCCGACCGCGGGCTCGGTCGGCCGAGGTGCGGCGGACGGACGTCAGCGGGCCGTGACCGGAGGCTTGGCGCTCCACGGGAAGACGATCCACCTGTCGGTGACCCGCCACTGGAAGTCCGGCTGCACCACGGTGCGCGGCTTCGTGTAGAGCACCGCCGAGCGGACGTCGGCCCCGAACCCGCGCAGCAGCTTGAGGACGAGCGCCAGGGTCCGCCCCGAGTCGGCGACGTCGTCGACGACGAGGATTCGCTTGCCGCGGATCGAGTCGGTGTCGAGCATCGGGGCCAGCAGCACCGGGTCGGCCAGGGTCTCCTCGACGTCGGTGTAGAACTCGACGTTGATGGCGTCGGTGAGCTTGACGCCCAGGGAGTAGGTGAGCGCCCCACCGGGGATCATGCCGCCGCGTGCCACGGCGATGAGGACCTCGGGGCGGAACCCGGAGTCGGCGACCTGTCGAGCGAGCTCCTCCTGGGCCTGTCCGAAGAGATCCCAGGTGAGCACCTCCTTGTCGGTGAGGTCGGTGGAGTCTGCGTGGTACGCGGTCATGGGCACACCCTACCGATGCCCCTGCGCTCCCGACCTGGCACCCGGGGCTCAGTCGAGGACGAGCTGGTACAGGACGACCTCACGCCAGCTGTCGAACTTGCGCGCGGCCTGGGGGATCCGGCCCACCTCGCGGAACCCGAGCCGGGCGTGGAAGCGCAGGCTGGCCTCGTTGTCGGCGTCGATGACCGCGACGAAGCAGTGGATCGCCGCCGCCCTCGCCCGCGCGGTGAGTTCGGCCATGAGGGCCGTGCCGACCCCCTGTCCGCGGACCTCGTCACACAGCCAGATGCTCGTCTCGGCCGTCGGGTCGTAGCCGGGCAGGTCACGGAACTGGTGATGGCAGGCGTAACCGACGGGTTCCCCGTCGATCTCGGCGACGAGCACCGGCCGTCCCTGGGCGACGAGGTCGGTCCACCAGGCGGTGCGTTGGTCGACGGTCGCCTCGACGAGGGCGTAGGACGAGGTCGTCCGCACTGCGGCGCTGTTGTACAGGGCGGTCATGGCCGGGATGTCCTCGGCCCTCATGTCACGGATGAGGGTGCTCACGGCCGGTAGCCTACGGTCGCGTCCACCCCGTCCCGTCGCCGTCTCGGCACCCGGCGGACCACGGTCGCGACGGCGACATCGGTCCCCACCCACCACCCCGGAGAACCAGAGGCACTCATGAGCACCAAGAAGCCATCCGCACCGGTCGGACCGCGGGCCCGTCAGCTCGCGATCGCCCAGGCCGTCATCCGCAACGGCTCGGCGAGCATCGACGAGCTCGTCGCCCTCACCGGGGTCTCGGCCATGACGGTGTACCGCGACCTCACCTCCCTCGAGGACAGTGGTGTCCTGCAGCGCCATCGCGGGCTCGTCGTCGCGGTCGCCAGTGGACTGCACGAGGCCGACGCCGAGTTCCGGCTCGAGCAGAGCTCTGCCGAGAAGCGTGCCGTGGCGGCCTGCGCCGGCCAGCTCATCGGTGCGGGCAGCTCGATCATGCTCGACGACTCCACCTCGGCGGTGTGGGTGCTGCGGTCCCTGCCGGATCTGTCGGCGGTGACGGTCGTGACGAACTCCCTCCTCGTGGCCAGGGAGGTCACCGATGTCGCCAGGTCCGAACGGCTCGTCGTCACCGGGGGGGAGTACCAGGCCTGGGCCCACGCCCTCATGGGGCCCGCCGCGGTGCGCACCATCCGCTCCATGCACGCCGACACGTGCATCGTCTCGGCCTCGGGCATCTTCGAGACGGGCTGCTACCACCCCTACCAGGAGGTCGTCGAGGTCAAGCGGGCCATGCTCGACTCGGCCGAGTCCAAGGTGCTCCTGCTCGACCACACGAAGTTCAACCGTCGTGCCCTCTTCAAGTTCGCTGATCTGCAGGAGTTCGACCACGTCATCGTCGACGCGCTCACCCCGGCGACCGTCATCACGCACCTCGAGGGACTGGGGGTCCAGGTGACCGTCGCCACCGGCGAGGGTGAGAATCCCAACATCTGAGCGCAATTCACAGAGTTTCATGGTGTCTCTAACACAAGTCGTGTTAGTTTCTGGTCTGTCGGGCGATGGCCCGACGGCTCGCAACGAGGCACCGGAGGAACCATGGGATTTCGTATCGTCGTCGCCGCCGATCCGGCCGGCGTCGACTACAAGGACACCATCAAGGCCGATCTGGAGGCCGACCCCAGGGTCGACGAGGTCATCGACGTCGGCGTGACCAAGGGGGAGAACACCCTCTACCCGCACGTCGGCATCGCCGGGGCCAGGCTCATCGTCGAGGGGAAGGCCGACCGCGGCATCTTCTTCTGCGGCACGGGCATGGGCATGGCCATCTCGGCCAACAAGGTGCCGGGCATCCGGGCCTGCACCGCCCACGACAGCTTCTCGGTGGAGCGTCTCATCATGTCGAACGACGCCCACGTCCTGTGCCTCGGCCAGCGTGTCATCGGTCGTGAGCTCGCCCGGCGTCTGGCCCGCGAGTTCCTCGACTACACCTTCGACCCGTCGTCCCACTCCAAGGCCAACGTCGACCTCATCGAGGCCTACGAGAAGGGCGCCGTCGACGGTGCCCAGATCGCCGGAGCCGGCGAGAGCTGCTGACCCCGGCCCCGGGCGGACGTCGCGAGGGCGTCCGTCCGGGTCGGTCCGCCGGCGCGGGAGCCGGTGGACCATCACCATCACCCGGCGCGGGGCCTACCCGCCAGACCTGAGGAACACAGTTGTTCACAGCATCCATCGGAGTCTTCCTCTTCGGACTCCTCGCCGCCATCGCAGGTGGCGCAGTCGGTGCCGCCATCGGCGGCAACTACGCCTTCGTCCTCACCGGTTTCGCCGTCCTGGCATCCTGGGGCATGTTCGCGGCCACGGGCAACACCTTCGGCTTCGACTACCTGGCCTTCGGCCCGTTCATGGGCCCGCACATCGCCTTCGCCGGTGGGGTGGCCGGTGCCATCTACGCCCGCTACCGCGGTCACCTCGGTGACGGCAAGGACGTCAACACGCCGCTGGCCGGCCTGGGGCGCCCGGACATCCTCCTCGTCGGTGCCGTCTTCGGTGTCTTCGGCTACCTGTGCCAGATGGGCGTGGCCAACCTCCCCTGGTTCGGCAAGCACACCGACTCCGTCGCCCTCACCGTCCTGCTGTCCAACCTCCTGGCGCGCCTCGTCTTCGGTGGTGTTCCCGGCAAGGGTCTGTTCCACGGTTCACTTCACAACCCCGAGCTCTTCCACGAGGGGGCCACGAGCTTCCCGGCCAAGATCAAGCCCGGCCCCAACGGTCGCTGGCTGGAGTGGCAGGAGAAGCCGAGCCAGCTCATCACCATCGGCTCGCTCTTCGGCATCCTCGCCGGCGGTGCCTCGCTCTTCCTGGCGGCCAACGTCGGTGCCCGCCTCACCAAGCTCGGGTTCGCCAACAGCCTGGCCGCCGCGAACGCCAATTCCTTCACCTTCGGCATCTCGGCCGTCATCATTCTCTTCCTCATCACGAACCGGAACATGCCGGTCCAGCACCACGTGACGAACATCGCCGGCCTGGCCGCCATCCAGTTCTTCCCGCTGCTCATGGGCAAGACCTTCGCGACGTACACCTGGACCGCCACGAGCACGTGGGACTCCCACACCTGGCTCATGGCCTTCCTGGCCCTCGTCATCGCCGCGATCTTCGGCATCTTCGCCGCCGGTCTGGCCGAGTTCTGCGCCCGCCTCTGGTACGACCGCGGCACGAGCCACATCGACCCGCCGGCCGCCGCCATCTGGCTGTCCAACACCGTCGTCGTCACCCTGGCAGCCCTGCTGTCCTGACGACCTCCACCCCCTCATCCCAAGGAGCACACCATGGGTGTCCCGACGCAGTTCCACGACGCCTACGTCTTCGACATGGACGGCACCATCTACCTGGGCGACCACCTCCTGCCGGGAGCCAGGCGCATGATCGAGGAGCTCCGACGTCGGGACATCCCGGTGCGCTTCCTCTCCAACAACCCCACCAAGGACCCGGCCCAGTACGTCGAGAAGCTGGCCCGGCTCGGTCTGCCGACCGACATCGAGGACATCTCGAACACCGTCGTGACGACGACCCACTGGCTCGTGGCCAACCACCCCGACGCCAAGGTCTTCGTCGTCGGCGAGGAGCCGCTCAAGAACGCCCTGCGTCAAGCCGGCATCGAGCTGTCCGAGGACCCCGAGCAGATCGACATCGTCCTGGCCTCCTACGACCGGGGATTCGACTACTGCAAGCTCCAGATCGCCTTCGACGCCATCTGGTTCCACAAGCGGGCCTTCCTCATCCAGACCAACCCCGACCGGTTCTGCCCCTTCCCCGGAGGTCGGGGAGAGCCGGACTGCGCCGCCGTCACGGCGGCCATCGAGGCCTGCACCGGCACCACCTGCCGGGTGAGCCTCGGCAAGCCCTCACCCATCATGCTCGAGCAGTCACTGGCCGGTCTCGACGTCGACCAGTCCAACTGCGTCATGGTGGGTGACCGGCTGCAGACCGACATCAGGATGGCCGTCGACGCCGGCATGCTCTCGGCATGCGTCCTCACCGGTGAGGCGACGGCCCAGGACGTCGAGGATCTCGAGCCGGCGCAGCGGCCGACCTGGGTCCTCGACCGGATCGACCGACTCATCCCCGCCGCCGTGTGGGACGAGCTCGGCTGGACCGACACCGACGACTGATCCCGCGCGGACCGAACGACGGTCCATCGACGACACTCATCTCAGAGAAGAGAGACCCTCCATGCTTGACCACGGCCCCTACCTCCTCGGCATCGACTACGGCACCGAGTCCTGCCGCGTCGCGATCTTCGATCTCCAGGGGCGCCCGCTCACCTTCGCGGCCACCCCGTACCGCACGACCCACCCGCGCCCGGGCTGGGCCGAGCAGGACCCCAAGGACTGGTGGAACGCCCTCCAGGCCTCGTGCCACCGCGCCATCGCCAATGCCGGGATCTCCCCGGCCGCCATCGCCGGCATCTCCTACGACGCCACCACCCTCACCATGGTCGCCATGAACGACAAGGGCGAGGAACTGCGCCCGGCCATCATGTGGATGGACGTGCGCGCCACCGAGCAGGCGGCCCGCGCCGAGGGCTCGGACTCGGTCGCCCGCCTGTACAACGGCGCCGGGACCTCCCCGGCCACCGCCGAGTGGTACCCCTTCAAGGCGGCCTGGCTCAAGGAGAACGAGCCGGCCACCTACGAGGCCGCCACGCACCTCGTCGACGCCCCCGACTGGGTCACCTACAAGCTCACCGGCGAGTGGACGACGAACATCAACTCGGCTGCCATCCGGATGTACTACAACCGGGACAAGGGGGGATGGCCGGTCGACTTCTACGAGACCATCGGCTGCGGCGACGTCTTCGACAAGATCCCCGACCGGGTCCTCGACCTCGGCACCCCGGTCGGCGCCCTCGGCGTCATCCCTGCCCAGCTGCTGGGCCTGCGTCCCGGGATCCCGGTCGCCCAGGGCCCCGCCGACGCCTGGGCCGGCCAGATCGGTCTGGGCGTGCTGGCCCCCGGGTCGATGGCCCTCATCACCGGGTCGTCCCACGTCCTCACCGGTCAGTCGGCCACGGAGATCCACGGCCAGGGCTTCTTCGGGGCCTACACCGACGGCGTCATGCCCGGGCAGTACACCGTCGAGGGCTCCCAGGTGTCCACCGGATCGGTGCTCAAGTGGTTCAAGGACAACTTCGCGGTCGACGTCACCAATGCCGCCGAGAAGGTCGGGCTCAATCCCTACGACGTCCTCAATGAACAGTCCAGGAACATCCGGCCCGGTTCCGACGGTCTCATCATCAACGAGTACTTCCAGGGCAACCGGACCCCGTACACCGATTCGAAGGCCCGCGGCATCATCTGGGGCCTGTCGCTGTCGCACACCCCGGCGCACTTCTACCACGCCATCCAGGAGTCGGTCTGCTACGGCAACGCCCACAACCTGCGCGCCATGAAGGCCGCCGGCTTCGAGGTCGACAAGATGGTCGCCTGCGGTGGCGCCACCAAGAGCCGCGACTGGATCCAGATGCACGCCGACGTGTCGGGAGTGCCCATCGCCCTCACCGAGGTGGGTGACGCCGTCGTCCTGGGTACCTGCATGGTGGCCGCCGTCGGCGCCGGACTCTTCAAGGACCTGCCCGAGGCCGCCGCCTCGATGGTCCACGAGATCGACCTCCTCGAGCCCGACCAGCAGCGCCACGAGGAGTACCGGTTCTACGTCGACAAGTACTGCGAGACCTACCCGAAGCTGCAGTCGATGATCCACGAGACCGTGGACCACGAAGCCGCTCACTGACCCCACATCAGAGGAGACACATCATCATGTCCGAACTCATCGAGAAGGCCCTGGCCGACTGCGACGACACCGACGTCGTGGTCATGGGGATCGACGTCCTCGACCAGACCGGCCCCACCTTCCGCACGCTCTTCGGTGACGCCAAGGCCATCATCGTCGCCGACGGCAACACCTGGGGGGTCGCCGGGGAGGCCGTGACGTCGTCGCTCACCGCGGTCGGAGTCGAGCTGGGCGAGCCCCTGCTCTTCCCGGCCCATCCGACCGTCTACGCCAGCTACGAGAACGTCGAGAAGGTGCGCGACCACCTGGCCGGCCAGGACGGGATCGCCGTCTCGATCGGTTCGGGCACCCTCAACGACCTCACCAAGCGAGCCAGCGACGAGCTCGGCCGCCGCTACATGAACGTGTGCACCGCCGCCTCGATGGACGGCTACGCCGCCTTCGGCTCGTCCATCACCGAGAACGGCTTCAAGCACACCATGAGCTGCCGTGCTCCGCAGGCCCTCATCGCCGACCTGCCGACGATGGCCGCGGCCCCCCAGCGGTGCACCGCGACCGGGGTCGGCGACCTCATCGAGAAGATCCCGGCCGGGGCCGACTGGATCATCGCCGACGAGCTGGGCATCGAGCCCATCGACCAGGAGGTCTGGGACCTCGTCCAGGGCCCGTTGCGGGGAGCCGTCAGTGACGCCGAGGGGATCGCCGCCGGTCGTCCCGAGGCCCTCGAGGGCCTCGTCGAGGGTCTCGTCATGTCGGGTCTGGCGATGCAGAAGTATCGCGTGAGCTCGCGTCCGGCCTCCGGCGCCGGGCACCAGTTCTCCCACGTGTGGGAGATGGAGCACCTGGGCATGGACCAGGAGCCCCCGCTCACCCACGGCTTCAAGGTGGGCCTGGGCACCATCGCCACGTTGGCCCTGTGGGAGAAGATCCTCGACATCGACTTCTCGAGCATCGACATCGACGCCGCCGTCACCGCCTGGCCCACGGCGCAGGAGATGGAGGCCAAGGTCCGCGCCAACTTCGAGGGTGACATGCTCGAGCCGGCGGTCAAGCAGACCATGGACAAGTACCTCGACGCCGACGCCCTGCGGGAGCGCCTCGAGCTCGTCGTCGCCAAGTGGCCGACGATTCAGGCCCGCTGCCGCCAGCAGGTCGTGCCGGCCGAGCAGGTCGAGTCGATCCTGCGCACCGTCGGTGGCATCTACCACCCCGAGCAGATCGGCCTCACCGAGGAGAGGTTCCACGAGACCTACATCCGCTGCCAGATGATCCGTTCGCGGTACACCCTGCTCGACTTCCTCCTCGAGACCGGCGTCCTCCAGGAGGAGGTCGACAAGCTCTTCGAGCCCGACGGATTCTGGGGACGTCGTCCCTGGAGCAAGTGAAAGGCACTCCGGTGAGTGACCAGTACGTCATCGGCCTGGACTACGGAACCCTGTCCGGGCGCGCCCTGGTGGTGCGCGTGGCGGACGGCCGGGCCATGGGGACGGCGGTGCACGAGTACTCCCATGCCGTCATGGACCGCACCCTCGACGCCGCCGACGGACGGCGTCTGCCCCCGGACTTCGCCCTGCAGGATCCCGCGGACTACCTCGAGACCCTGCGGCGCATCGTCCCGGAGGCCGTCAAGGACGCCGGCATCGACCCGTCCCGGGTCGTCGGCATCGGTCTGGACTTCACCTCGGCGACGGTCCTGGCCTGCAAGGCCGACGGGACCCCGCTGTGCCAGACGGACGACTTCGCCAACGACCCTCACGCCTGGGTCAAGCTGTGGAAGCATCACGGCGCCCAGGAGCAGGCCGACCGCATCGTCGCCCTGGCGCAGCAGCGTCACGAGCCCTGGCTCGCCCGCTACGGCGGGGTGCTCTCGGCGGAGATGCTCATGCCGAAGGTCCTCGAGACCTGCCAGAAGGCACCGGACGTCTACGACGCCACCGAGGTCTTCTGCGACGCCCTCGACTGGATGACCTGGCAGCTCACCGGGGTGCTCACCTTCGCGGCGGGCGACTCGGGGTACAAGCGGATGTACCAGGACGGCCAGTACCCCTCGAAGGAGTACCTGGGCCTGCTCGACGAGCGCTTCGCCGACGTCTTCGAGACGAGGATGAACGCCCCCGTGCTGCCCCTGGGCGCCCGGGTCGGCGGGCTCACCGCCGCGTGGGCGGCCGAGCTCGGCCTGCCCGAGGGGATCGCCGTGGCCAGCGGCAACATCGACGCCCACGTCACGGCGGCCGCCGTCCAGGCCGTCGAGAACGGCCAGATGACCGCCATCATGGGCACCTCGGCCTGCTACATCGTCCCCGGCCCCGAACTCAAGGAGGTCCCCGGGATGTTCGGGGTCGTCGACGGCGGCATCGTCGACGGATCCTGGGGTTACGAGGCCGGTCAGACCGCCGTCGGCGACATCTTCGCCTGGTTCATCACCAAGTGCGTGCCCGAGTCGTACACCGCCGAGGCGGCGCGCCGCGGGCTGTCGGTGCACGACCTGCTCACCGAGCTGGCGGTGACCCAGGAGGTCGGCGAGCACGGCCTCATCGGGATCGACTGGCACAACGGCAACCGGTCGGTGCTGGCTGACGCCAACCTCTCCGGACTGCTCATCGGACAGACCCTCACGACGACCGCGGAGGACCAGTACCGAGCCCTCCTCGAGTCGACGGCCTTCGGCGCACGGACGATCATCGAGTCCTTCCGCTCCGCCGGGGTGGCCATCGACGAGCTCGTCGTGGCCGGGGGACTGGTGCACAACACCTTCTTCATGCAGATGCTCTGCGACATCTGCCGGGTGCCGTTGTCGGTGGGACGTACCGAGCAGCCCGGGGCCCTGGGCTCGGCGGTCTTCGCGGCCGTCGCCGCCGGCGTCTACCCGGATGTCCGCGCCGCGAGCGCCGCCATGGGCGACAAGGAGCCCAACGTCTATCTCGTCGACGAGACGCGCGCCGCCCAGTACGACGAGCTCTACTCGGAGTACCGGATCCTCCACGACTACTTCGGTCGTGGTGGCAACCCGGTCATGCACCACCTCAAGGACATCCGGCGTCGCGCCCACGAGAGGGCAGCGGCCCGCTGACGGCGGCCGTGCCACGACACGTCGGCGCAGGGGCGGCCCCGGCCCGCCGGGACTGACAAATGTGCACAGATCGTAGGGAGGCCCCGTTCACGGACGGGGCCTCCCTACGATGGGGAACGACAAAGACGCAACTCAGAAGCTCTCCACGAGAGGACATCACCGTGACTCAATTCACCTGGACCGACGACGACAGCCGCGCCGTCGACATCGCCCGCGTCCTGGCTGCCGACGCCGTCGAGAAGGTCGGCAACGGGCATCCCGGCACCGCCATCTCGCTGGCTCCCGTGGCCCATCTGCTCTTCCACAAGGTCATGCACCTCGACCCCAGGGACTCCCACTGGCAGGGCCGTGACCGCTTCGTCATGAGCGCCGGCCATTCCTCACTCACCCAGTACGCCCAGCTCTACACGACGGGCTGCGGGCTGGAGCTGGAGGACCTCGAGTCGCTGCGCACCTGGGGTTCGAGGACCCCCGGTCACCCCGAGTACGGCCACACCGAGTTCATCGAGACGACGACCGGCCCGCTCGGCGCCGGCATCTCGAACGCCGTCGGCATGGCCATGGCCGCCCGTCGCGAGCGCGGCCTGCTCGACCCTGACGCCGAGGTGGGCACCAGCCCCTTCGACCACATGATCTACTGCATCGTCGGTGACGGCTGCCTCCAGGAAGGAGTCTCCGCGGAGGCCTCCTCCCTGGCCGGCGCCCAGGAGCTCGGCAACCTCGTCGTCCTCTACGACGACAACCGCATCACCATCGAGGGCGACACGAACATCGCCTTCACCGAGGACGTCGAGGAGCGCTACCGCGCCTACGGCTGGGACGTCCAGCACGTCGACTTCACCCAGGGTGGCACCGAGTACCACGAGGACGTCGAGGCGCTGTACCGCGCCATCGAGCATGCCCGGTCGGTCACCGACAAGCCCTCCTTCATCCGCGTGACGACCGTCATCGGCTGGCCGCTGCCGACCAAGCAGGGTCAGGAGTCGGTGCACGGGGCGAAGCTCGGCGGTGAGGAGATCTCCGCCCTCAAGAAGCTCCTCGGCTTCCGGGACGAGCCCTTCGCCATCGACACCGACGTCGTCGACCGGACGCGCGCCGAGGTGGCGCAGAAGGCCGCTGCCGACCGCAAGGCCTGGGATGAGTCCTTCGCCGCCTGGCGCCAGGCCCACCCGGAGCAGGCCGCCCTCTACGACCGGATCAGCCGCCGCGAGCTCCCCGATCTCGAGCTGCCGGTCTTCGAGCCGGGCAGGATGAGCACCCGCAAGGCCTCCGGTGCCGTCCTGTCGGCCCTGGCCGACCAACTGCCCGAGTTGTGGGGCGGATCGGCCGACCTCGCCGGGTCGAACAACACGACGATGAAGGGGGCCGACTCCTTCCTGCCGTCCGATCGCGTCAGCGACGAGTACCCGGGCGGGCCCTACGGCCGCACCCTCCACTTCGGCATCCGCGAGCACGGCATGGGCGGCATCCTCAACGGCATCACCCTGTCGGGTCTCACCCGGGTGTACGGCGGCACCTTCTTCGTCTTCTCCGACTACATGCGCCCGTCGGTGCGTCTGGCCTCCCTCATGAGGATCCCGACGACCTTCGTGTGGACCCACGACTCGGTCGGCGTCGGCGAGGACGGCCCGACCCACCAGCCCATCGAGCACCTGGCCGCGTGCCGCGCCATCCCCGGCCTCGACGTCGTCCGCCCGGCCGACGCCAACGAGACCGCGGTGGCCTGGCGCACGATCCTCGAGCACACCGACCGTCCGGCCGGACTCGTGCTCACCCGCCAGGACGTGCCCACCGTCGACCGCACCAGCCACGCCTCGGCCGAGGGAGTCGCCAAGGGCGCCTATGTCCTCAAGGAGGCCTCGGGCGACCCCGAGCTCATCCTCATCGCCACCGGGTCCGAGGTCGCCCTGGCCCTGGCCGCGCAGGAGACTCTCGAGGCGGCCGGCACCCCGACCCGCGTCGTGTCGATGCCCTGCCAGGAGTGGTTCGACGAGCAGGACGCCGAGTACCGCGAGTCGGTGCTGCCCTCGCAGGTCAGCGCCCGGGTCTCGGTCGAGGCCGGCATCGCCATGGGCTGGGCCAAGTACGTCGGCTTCCGGGGCGCCTCGGTGTCCATCGAGCACTTCGGGGCCTCGGCCTCGGGCAGCAGGTGCATGGAGGAGTTCGGCATGACCGCCGAGCACGTCGTCGAGGTCGCCCAGCAGGTCCTCGCCGGCTGAGTCCCCGGGAGGGGAGTCAGCACCCACCCAGTCAGCACCCGCCCGGGAGGGTCCTCCACCGGCGTGTCGCGGCGTCGCGGTCCGTGCCCGCCAGGAGCACGGGCCGCCCGTCGACGATCCGCCCGGGGGCCCACCGGGCGGTGGGCGTCGCCCGGCCCGTGGCTGCCCGGGCCGGGACGGTCACCGTGAGCACTCCGGTCTCACGGGTGGCCGGACGGTCGGAGTCGAAGAGGAAGTTGCCCAGGCCGTACATGACGAGGGTGTGGCCGATGACCTCCATCCGCTGCACCCGGTGCACATGGGACCCCACGACGACGTCCGCCCCGGCGTCGGCCAGGTCGTGGGCGATCTCCTCCTGCCGGGTGGTCGTGCACACCTGGTAGTCCAGGCCCCAGTGCATGTCGACGACGATGACGGCCCCGGGATCGCCCCGTCTGACGCGGCGCACCGAGGAGACGAGGGCGTTGAGCCCCTCGGGGGTGTCGGTCATCGCCACCCCGGCAGTGGTCGGCCCGGCCTGCCAGCGCAGGTCTGCCTCCTGGACGTCGTTGCCGGCGAACAGGAGCACCCGTCGGCCCGCCGCCGTGACCGCTCGAGGACCGTAGGCGGCGCTGGCGGTGCCCACCCCGATGACCGGCAGCTGGTGCTCCCGGATGATCGCCAGGGTGCGCTCCAGCCCGGCCGACCCGTAGTCCATGGCGTGGTTGTTGGCCATCGACATGACGTCCACCCCCTCTCTCCTGAGCATGAGGGGCAGGTCGGCGCCGGCCAGGAAGTGGTAGGTCTTCGGCTCCGGTCGTAGCCCGGTGGGGGAGTCTGCCAGAGCGGTCTCGACATTGACGACGGCCAGGTCGGCGTCGGCCAGGAGGCGTCCGGCGTCACCCAGGCCGGTGGTGAGGGCGCTGGCGGCATGACCGAACGAGTTGGCGTCCCCGGCGAAGGCCAGGGTGAGGGTGCCGGGTGAGCCCGACCGACGTGGCGCCGAGGTCGGGTCGGCCGGAGACGCGACCGGGGCAGCGCCGGAACGGCGAGTCGCCGCGGGGATCGGGGCCGAGGAAGCCGACATCCCCCGCGTGGACCCGGTCGCACAACCGGTGAGCAGGGCACAGCACAGGGCCACCGCCCAGCCCTTCACCGTCAAGGTCTTCACAGGGACATTGTCCCCACCCCGAGGCCTTGGTGGACGGCGTACCGTGGACCGGCGGACAGGCCGGGGTGCGAAGGAGGTCGTGGCATGAGTCGAGCCGGTCACACGTCGACCTTCGCCTCCTTCGAGATCCACAACTATGCCCTCTTCTTCGCCGGTTCCCTCATCTCGAATCTCGGCCTGTGGATGGGGCGCACCGCCCAGGACTGGATGGTCCTCACCGAGCTCACCCACCATTCGTCGACCGCCCTGGGCTATGTCACCGCCCTCCAGTTCCTGCCGGTCGCCGTCCTCGCTCCCTCGGCGGGAGCCCTGGCCGATCGGTGGCACAAGCACACCCTCCTGTACTGGACGCAGTCCGGGCTCGCCCTCGTCGCCCTGGCCATGTGGGCCCTGCGGGCCACCGGCGTCATCACTCTGTGGCACGTCTATCTCCTGGCCTTCCTGCAGGGGGTCGTCACCTCCCTCGACAACCCGGTGCGTCAGTCCTTCGTGCCCGAGATGGTGCCCGACCGGCTCGTGCCCAATGCCATCGGACTCAATTCCGCCCAGTTCAACTCGGCCAGGCTTCTCGGGCCCGGTCTGGCCGGCCTGCTCATCGCGGCCACCGGCGTCGCGCCCTGCCTGCTCATCAACGCGGTATCCTTCCTGGCCGTGCTCGCCTCCCTGTGGTTCATGAAGCTCGACGAGCTCACCCCGGCCCCGACCCGGCGTGGCCGAGGAGCGGTGCGAGAAGGCATCGCCTACGTCCGGCACCGCCCCGACATCCTCGTGCCCATGGTCATCGTCTTCGTCCTGGGCACGTTCGGGATGAACTTCCAGATCACCAACGCCCTCATGGCCACCAAGGTCTTCGGCAAGGGACCGGGGGAGTACGGGCTCCTGGGATCGATCATGGCCGTCGGCACCCTCGCAGCCGCCGTCCTGGCCGCCCGACGGTCGAACCCGACGATCCGGCTCCTCCTGGTGGCCCTCGGCGGCTTCGCCGTCTTCGGCACGGCCCTGGCGCTGGCGCCCAGCTACGTCGTCTACGCCCTGTGGCTGGTTCCGGTCGGCCTGTGCGCCCTCACCGTCATGACCTGCGCCAACGCCACGGTGCAGCTGGCCAGCGACCCGACGGTCCGCGGACGGGTCATGGCCCTCTACATGGCCATCTTCATGGGTGGCACCCCCATCGGCGCGCCGATCATCGGCTGGATCGGCGATGCCTGGGGTCCGCGCTGGACGATTCTCATCGGCACGATCATCTGCGGCGTCACGGCGATCGGCGTGACGGTCGAACAGGCCCTGCGTCGACCGCAGGTGCGCGTCTGAGCGTCCTGTCGTCGTCCTCCCGACTGGCGCTGCACAAGCCCTTGCAGCCCCGATGATGGAGACGGCGGCCTCGGGCAATAGAGTCAGGGCCATGAGAATCGGAGTCCCACGGGAGTTGCTCCCGGGTGAGAACAGGGTCGCCGCGACGCCGACGACGGTGTCCGCCATCCTCAAGCTCGGCTACGAGGTCGTCGTCGAGCAGGGGGCGGGCGCCGACGCTGCGTTGCCCGACCAGGCCTACCTCGACGCCGGCGCACTCATCGTGGACGCCGCCGAGGCGTGGGGTGCCGACATCGTCATCGCGGTCAATGAGCCCTACGACCACCAGATCGAGCTCATGCGGCCCGGGGCGGTGCTCGTCACCTTCCTGCACCCTCGGCAGGACCTGGCCCTCACCGAGCGACTCCGGGCGGCCGGCGTCACCGGCATGAGCATGGACATGGTGCCGCGCATCTCCCGTGCCCAGTCGATGGACGCCCTGTCGTCGATGGCGAACATCTCCGGTTACCGGGCGGTCGTCGAGGCCGCCTTCGCCTACGGCCGTACCTTCGGTGGTCAGGTGACGGCGGCCGGAAAGGTGCCGCCGGCCAAGGTCTTCGTCATCGGCACCGGCGTGGCCGGTCTGGCCGCCCTCGGCGCCGCGAACTCCATGGGCGCCGAGGTGTACGCCACCGACGTCCGCCCGGAGACGGCCGAGCAGGTGCAGTCGATGGGGGCCACCTTCCTCCACGTGCGGCCCAGCTCCCAGGAGGCCGACCAGGGCGTGAGCTCCGACGGCTACGCCAAGGAGACGAGCGACGACTACAACGCCCGTGCCGCCGAGCTCTACCTCGAGCAGGCCGGCAAGGACGACGTCATCATCACCACGGCGGCCATTCCGGGACGTCCTTCCCCCAAGCTCATCACGGCGCAGATGGTCGAGGCCATGAAGCCCGGGTCGGTCATCGTCGACCTGGCCGCCCTCGGCGGTGGCAACTGCGACCTCACCCGGCCCGGGGAGAAGTACGCCACCGACAACGGCGTGACGATCATCGGCTACACCGACCTGCCCTCGCGGCTGCCCGGCCAGTCCTCCCAGCTCTACGGCACCAACCTCGTCAACCTCCTCAAGCTCACCACCCCGGGCAAGGACGGCCAGTTCGTCCTCGACCTGGACGACGAGGTCATCCGCACCATGACGGTGTGCAAGGACGGCGAGTTGCTCTACCCTCCGCCGCCGGTCCAGGTGGCCGCCGCCCCCAAGCCGGTAGCCAAGGCCCCCGCCCCGGTCGTCGAGGAGCGGAAGGAGCCGCGTCCGTGGACCTTCGGGTTCTCGGTCGTCACGGTGCTCGCGCTGGCCCTCATCGCCCTGCTCACCTTCGCCCCGTCGAGCTTCGTCCAGCTCTTCGGCACCTTCGCCATCGCGGTGGTCGTCGGCTACTACGTCGTCTGGAACGTCACCCACGCCCTGCACACACCCCTCATGAGCGTGACGAACGCCATCAGCGGCATCATCATCGTCGGAGCCATCACGCAGCTGGGCAGTGGATCGTGGGCCATCAGGATCATCGCCGCGATCACGGTGCTCATCGCGAGCATCAACATCTTCGGCGGGTTCACCGTCACCCAGCGCATGCTCAAGATGTTCCGGAAGGCCTGACATGTCCGAAACCCTCACCAACTTCGTCAACGCCTCGTACGTCGTCTCCGGGCTGCTGTTCATCCTGGCCCTGGCCGGGCTGTCCAAGTTCGAGACCTCCAAGCGGGGCAACGCCTTCGGCATCGTCGGCATGGTCATCGCCGTCGTCGCCACGATCGTCTGGCTCACCAAGCTTCCCGACTACCGTCCCAGCGCCCTCGTCCTGCTCCTCGTGCCGATGATCATCGGCGGCGCCATCGGCGTGTGGAAGGCCGTCAAGGTCGAGATGACCGGGATGCCCGAGCTCATCGCCCAGCTGCACTCCTTCGTCGGCCTGGCCGCCGTGCTCATCGGGTTCGCCGCCTTCATGGAGGACGGTTCGGCCGCCACCGCCTTCCAGCTCTCGGAGATCTGGATCGGCATCTTCATCGGTGCCCTCACCTTCACCGGGTCGCTCGTGGCCTGGGGCAAGCTGTCGGGCAAGATCGCCTCCAAGCCGCTCACCCTGCCCGGCCGCAACTGGATCAACCTCGGGCTCGTCGTCGGCATCATCGCCTGCGGCATCTGGTTCTCCAACGTCTCGGGGGCCATCGCGTGGCTGCCGCTGGTGCTGCTCACCCTCATGTCGCTCTTCCTGGGCTTCCACCTCGTCGCCGCCATCGGTGGCGCCGACATGCCGGTCGTCATCTCGATGCTCAACAGCTACTCCGGCTGGGCCGCGGCCTTCTCCGGGTTCAGCCTCGGCATCCCGGTGCTCATCGTCACCGGCGCCCTCGTCGGCTTCTCCGGCGCGATCCTGTCGTACATCATGTGCAAGGCCATGAACCGGTCGTTCATCTCGGTCATCCTCGGTGGCTTCGGTGACGCGCCTGCCGTCCGGGGAGACGGCCCCGCCGGTGAGATCACCGAGATCAAGGCCGACGAGCTCGCCTCCCAGCTGGCCGACGCCTCCAAGGTCATCATCGCCCCCGGCTACGGCATGGCCGTCGCCCAGGCGCAGTACCCGGTGGCCGAGCTCGCCAAGAGGCTGCGTGACCAGGGCGTCGACGTCACCTTCGCCATCCACCCGGTGGCCGGACGCCTGCCCGGTCACATGAACGTCCTGCTGGCCGAGGCCCACGTGCCCTACGACATCGTCCTCGAGATGGACGAGATCAATGACGACTTCGCCGACGCCGACGTCGTCCTCGTCATCGGCGCCAACGACACCGTCAACCCGGCCGCCATGGAGCCCGGCACCCCCATCAGCGGGATGCCCGTCCTCCACGTGTGGGAGGGCAAGGAGGTCGTCGTCTTCAAGAGGTCGATGAAGCCGGGGTACGCCGGCGTCGAGAACCCGCTGTTCTTCATGGACCGCACCCGGATGCTCTTCGGGGACGCCAAGGCCAGTGTCGACGCCATCAACGCCGCCCTGCCCGCCCCGGCCCTGACGAAGTGAGGCCCTGAGGACGTGGGGCACCGACCACACGTCGGTCTCCATGACGTCGGGCCCCAAGACGTCGGTCGACGTCGCTCGCACTCGGCCCCGCACCGATCGCGGTGCGGGGCCGTCGTGCGTCCGGATCCCCGGGGTGACCGCTGACCCCGACCCGGATAGTGTTCGGCGTATTCATTCGCCGTCCCCGCAGGAGCGCCACCCATGAGTCGACATCGTCTGGCCCCGGTCGCTGGCCGCCCCCCTCGTCGCGGCTGCGTTGGTCATGGCGGCACCGGCGGGTGCCGCGCGGGCCGACGACGCCTCCGGCAGCGACCAGGGTGATCCGGGCAAGTTCCTCCTCATGCTCGACTCCTCGGGGTCGATGAACGGGAAGGATCCGTCGGGCGTGACGAGGCTCGCCGCGGCGCAGAAGGCCCTCAGCCAGGCCGTCGACACGTTGCCGGCCAAGGCGCAGGTGGGGTTGCGCGTCTACGGGGCGACCGTCGACGTCCCCAAGCCGACGACGGCGTCGTGCCACGACACCCAGCTCGTCGCACCCGTGACCACCCGCGACCTCGCCGCCCTCAAGAAGGCCATCGCCGGGTTCACCGCCAAGGGCGACACGCCCATGGCCCACGCCCTCACCGAGGGCATCAAGGATCTCGGCACGAGCGGTCCGCGGCACATCATCCTCGTCTCGGACGGCCAGGCGAACTGCACCAAGGACCCGTGCCCCGAGGTCTCCAAGGCCATCGCGTCCAGCGGTGTCGACCTGCAGATCGACACCGTCGGCTTCGGCGTCGACGAGCCGACCCGTCGCCAGCTCAAGTGCGTGGCCGACGCCGGCCGCGGCACCTACTACGACGCCGCCGACGCCGGTCAGCTCGGGTCGGCGTTGAGTCGGCTGAGCACCCGAGCTGCCCGGTCGTTCAGCGTCCGCGGGACACCGGTCGTCGGTACCGCGACCGCGGACGCGGCCCCGACGATCACGGCGGGCCAGTGCACCGACGCGGTCCGGACCGACCCGAACGCCGAGGTGCACCGCTGGTACAGGATCCACCGCAAGGTTGCCGGGTCGACGATCCGGGCGACGATGCTGGGGCGCCTCCCGCTCGACATGGGTGACGTGCGCCAGGTCCCCTACTGGAAGACTCGCCTGACCACCCCAGACGGAGAGTTGTGCGCCGAGCGCAGCGACTGGGACAGTGACCCGTTCCAGTTCGGTCGGGTGACGACGATGACGTCGGTCGTACGCGCCATCAACCCGCGAACAGCCAGGACGACACCGAGAAGAAGTGCGCCGCTGCCTCCGACCTCCTCTTCGAGATCGACGTGTCCAAGGGCAAGGCCCTGAGCCTGGCCGCCCAGCTGCGGGTGCTCGAGGAGCCTCTCGCCTCGAACGTCGCCCAGCTTCCCTCCGGGATCGCGGATCCGCCCAACGGCAACGGTACGAGCCCGGCCACTGGGCACGAGACGTACCGACCGGTGGTGGGGGGTTCCAGTTTTGACGACGCCCTCACCATCGAGCCCGGCAACTACGTCACCGAGGTCGTGCCGCGGGAGAAGATCTTCTTCGCCATGCCGCTGGACTGGGGCCAGTCGGCGACCTTCTCCATGGAGGGCCCCGACCCGAATCATCCGGCGATCAGGAAGATGGCCAACGACTACCTGGCGTTCGCCGGGGACGTCTACGCCCCCGACCTCAGCCAGATGGACTCCCAGGACTTCGAACGGGCCAAGGTCTACAGCGGGCTGTACAAGAAGCTCAGCAGCGCCGACGTCAACCAGGTGCCGACGATCCGCTATCGCAATCTCTGGGACTCCAAGCGGATGTACAACAACGCGAGCATCGGATTCTCGATGGCCGGCCGCTACTACTTCACCGTCGGGGTCGGCCAGGGTGACTACGGGGCGTCGATCAAGGGCGTTCCCATCCCTGTACGGTTCATCGTCACCAGGTCCGGGCAGGTCACCGGCAAGCCGGTCTTCGCTGGAGCGCCCACGGCCGCCGGTGGCGGGACGAGCGCATCGGCCTCGGCGAGCACGAGCACGACCGCCGCGTCGACCTCGACCCCGGCCGCGCCGTCGGCCACGCCGTCGGCTCCCACCGGAAGTCACCGGGGACTGCTCGTCGGCCTGCTGGGTGTTCCAGCCGTCCTGATCGTCGGCGGCGTGGCCTGGTGGGTCGTCCGGCGGAGACGGAAGGGCTGACCGGCTCGTCGACGGGGTGCCGGCCGGCGACGTCCGACCGATGACGCCGGTGGAGGAATCCCGGCCTCGGGGACCCCGTCACCCCGTACACTGAGCCCTTGGCCCACAGCCGGCCCCAAGGACGACTCGGAGGACGAGGACATGGCGCAGAAGTCGCGACGTCGTGGAGCGGTCATCGTCGCGTCGATCGGTGGCGGACTCGTCGTGGCCACCGGGACGCTCTACCTGGTCGGACACGCCAAGGCCACCGACACCATTCCCGCCCACACCACGGTCGACGGAGTGGCGATCGGCGGCCTCAGCAGTGCGCAGGCCCGGGACCGGCTCGCCAGCACCCTCGGGCCTCGGTTCGACGCCCCCATGACCCTCGAGGTGGGCCGGACGAAGGCGACCCTCACACCGTCCAAGGCCGGTCTGACGGCCGACTGGAAGGCCACCGTCGCCCAGATCGACCCGGGCAACTCCTGGAGCCCGCGCGTCATTTGGAACACCCTGCGTGGCGGTGTGCCGGTCGACCCCGTGACGAGGATCGATCGTGCCGCCCTCGACGCCGCCGTCACCGCGACCGCCAGGACCTTCGAGGTCAAGCCGACCGACGCCACCGTCAAGCTCGTCGACGCCAGGATCGTCACGACGAAGGCTGCGGCCGGGCGCACCCTCGATGCCTCGACCACGGCCGACCGGGTCGTCGACGTCTGGCGGGCCGGTTCCGCACGCACCGTTCCGGCGGCGACGAAGGAGATCGCCCCCACCGTCACCGACGATGCCGTCCACGAGCTCGTGACGACCCGGCTCGCCCCCACCCTGTCGGGCCCGGTCACCGTCCACACCGCCAAGGGAGACGTCCACATCAGCGTCGCCCGGATCGCCGCCGCGACGACGATCAGCACCAAGGGCGGCCTGTCGGCGACGACCGATGTCGCCAAGCTCTACCACGCCGCCCTCGACGACGCCGGACTGACCTTCACCAAGCCCGTCGACGCCCGGATCGTCCTCGACGGCGGCAAGCCCGTCATCAAGCCCTCGGTGGACGGAGAGGGCATCACCGAGAAGACCTTCACCAAGGTCGTCACGCCCGCCCTCACCGCCACCGGTTCGGCGCGCACGGTCACCGCCGCCATCGACAAGGTCCCCGCCTCGTTCAGCACCGAGAAGGCCCGGGCCGCGGGCGTGAACCAGGTCATCGGCGAGTTCACGACGAACTTCCCCTACGCCGCCTACCGGAACACCAACCTCACCCTGGCCGCCAATGCCATCAACGGCACCTACCTGGCCCCCGGTGACACCTTCGACATGGACCGCGTGCTCGGGCCGCGGAACGCCTCGCGAGGATACGTCGACGGTTGGGTCATCGACGGGGCGAGGATGACCAAGGAGGCGGCCGGCGGCGTCTCCCAGTCGGCCACGACGACCTTCAACGCCGCCTTCTTCGCCGGCATGACCGATGTCGAGCACCACCCGCACTCGCTGTACTTCAGCCGTTACCCGGCCGGGCGGGAGGCGACCCTCTACTCCGGGGTGCTCAACCTGCGCTTCCGCAACGACACGAGGTACGGCGTCCTCATGCAGGCGTACACCCGCAAGGCCGCGCCGGGGGAGTCCGGGTCGATCACCGTCAAGGTGTGGTCGACGCCGACCTGGGACAGGATCACCTCGACCGACCTGGTGAAGTCGAACTTCACCGATGGCCGCACCCTCACCGAGTCCGGCCCGGACTGCCACCCCCAGGAACCCTCCCAGGGTTTCGACGTCCACTACTCCCGGCAGTTCTGGAAGGGCGGCAAGGTGGTCCGCACCGAACCCTTCTTCTGGCGCTACGACCCGACCGACGAGATCATCTGCAAATAGGGTCGTCAACCGGCTCGTCAGCGGGGGGACTAGAGTGGTCTGCGATCGTCCAACCCGCCCCCTCGGGGGCCGAACAAGGAGAGCGACGTGACCTACGTCATCGGTCTGCCCTGCGTCGACGTCAAGGACCGCGCCTGCGTCGAGGAGTGCCCCGTCGACTGCATCTACGAGGGCGAGCGCAGCCTCTACATCCACCCCGAGGAGTGCGTCGACTGCGGTGCCTGTGAGCCGGTGTGCCCCGTCGAGGCCATCTACTACGAGGACGACCTGCCCTCCGACCAGGCCAAGTTCCTCGACGTCAACGCCGAGTTCTTCGACTCCCTCGGGTCCCCGGGCGGCGCCGCCCGCCTCGGCCCGACCCACGAGGACCACCCCTACGTGGCGGCCCTGCCCCCACAGGGCGAATGAGCCGCAGGACGGTCTCGGCCAGCCTGCCCGACTTCCCCTGGGACACCATCGCCGGGGCCAAGGAGCTGGCCGCCAGTCATCCCGGCGGGATCGTCGACCTGTCGGTCGGCACCCCCGTCGACCCCACCCCCCGGGTCGTTCGTGAGGCCCTCGTCGGCGCCGCCGACGCGCACGGCTATCCGCAGGTCTGGGGCACCCCGAGGTTGCGTCGGTCGATCCTCGACCACATGACGGGTCGCTGGGGCGCTCCCGGTCTCGACGAGACCTCCGTGCTGCCGGTCATCGGCACCAAGGAGGTCGTCGCCGTCCTGCCGATCCAGCTCGGTCTGGGGCCCGACAGCGTCGTCGTCGTCCCGACGACGGCCTACCCGACCTACCGTGTCGGGGCACGGCTGGCCGGGGCACGGATCATCGCCGCCGACCGTCCGCAGGACGTCGACATCGCCCCGGACCTCGTGTGGATCAACTCCCCGTCGAACCCCACCGGACGGATTCTCGACCTCGACGAGATGCGTGCCTGGGTGGCCTTCGCCCGGCGCACCGGGGCCGTCCTGGCCTCCGACGAGTGCTACGGGGAGTTCGTCTGGGAGGGTGAGGCCCTCTCGGTCCTCGACACCCGGGTCAGTGACGGCGACGTCACCGGTCTGCTCGCCGTCATGTCGCTGTCGAAGCGATCGAACATGGCCGGGTACCGGGCCGGGTTCCTCGTCGGCGACCCCGCCCTCACCGGTGAACTGCTCACGGTGCGCAAGCACTCGGGGTTCATGGTCTCCACCCCGGTGGCCGCCGCCATGGCGGCAGCCCTGGACGACCGCACCCATGTCGAGGAGCAGGTGGGCCGCTACCGGCGCCGTCGCGAGGTGCTGCGTCCGGCCCTCGAGGCCGCCGGGTACCGGATCGACGACTCCCAGGGGTCGCTGTACCTGTGGGCGACCCGCGGCGAGGACTGCCGGGTGACCCTCGACCGGTTGGCCGCCCAGGGCATCCTCTGCTCGCCGGGGGACTTCTACGTCGACGGCGCCAGCGACCACGTCCGCATCTCGCTCACCGCCTCCGACGAACGGATCGCCGCAGCCGCGTCCCGCCTCCAGTCGTGAGGGCCGCCGCTCCTCGTCTCAGCTGGTGACGACGACCGTCCCGGTGGTCAGCCCGCCATTGCCCCCGGGGCTGGCCGAGGGCTCTGCCGGGGAGGCCGACCAGGTGGCGTAGGACTTCGGCTCCGCGGTCCATCGCTGACCGCTCACCGCCGCCGAGGTGATGGGCGCCAGCTCGGTCGACGCCAGGAGGAGGGCGATCCCGGCCCGGGCCGTCGTCGCAGTCGTCGAGGAGACGCTCACCGTCGACCCGCTGACCTTGATCGTCGCGACCTCGGCCAGACCCTTGCGGGCGGTGGCGGAGAGGGTCGAGGCCGAACCCTTCGTCGTCGACCGGTTGACGCAGGAGATCATCGACGTCGAGTTGCCGGTGAGGGCACTGGACCAGGCCTTGGCCGCCGACACGTGCTTGCGGTAGCCGTCGGGCACCCCGGAGCGCTGCACCGCCTGGGCGACGTCGTTGATGTCGCCGGTGCGCCAGCCGCTCACCTTGACCAGCTCGGCATAGAACTTCCCCGACGAGTACCAGGGGTCCATGATCTGCTTGACCGTGCCCCATCCCTGTGACGGACGCTGCTGGAACAGGCCCACGGAGTCGCGGTCGCCGTAGTCGAGGTTGCGCAGCCGGGACTCCTGCATGGCCGTGGCCAGGGCGATCGTCACCGCCCGCGCCGGAAGCCCGCGTCGGAAGGCCTCGGCCGTGATGATCGCGGCGTTGTTCGACTGCTCGAGGTCGAGCGTGTAGCTCTGTCCGTCGAGCTGCACCCGGCAACCCTCGGCGGCCGGGGTGGCGACCGGTCGAACCATGGTCCACACCTTCCAGGCCCCCAGGCCGACCCCGGTCACGAGGACCAGGGCGACGGCGAGGGCGACGACCGAGCGCCACGGCGAACGGCCACGACGGCGTCGGGACCGGGACGGCGTTCCCGAGGACCGGCGTGGGGGAGCGGTACGTGGCATGTCAGTTCGCGTGCAGGGCCGAGTTGAGGCTCACCTCGGCGCCCTGACGGCCGAGGACCTTGACGACGCCGGTCGTCGAGTCGCGGATGAAGAGGAGGTCGTCGTGCCCGGACAACTCCCGGGCCTTGACGACACCGCCGTCGGGCAGGGTGACCTTCGTGCCGGCGGTGACGTAGAGGCCGGCCTCGACGACGCAGTTGTTCCCCAACGAGATGCCCAGCCCGGACTCGGCCCCCAGCAGGCAGCCCTCGCCGATCGTCACCTGCTCCTTGCCACCGCCGGAGAGGGTGCCCATGATGGACGCCCCACCGCCGATGTCGGAGCCGTTGCCGACGAGCACCCCCTGCGAGATGCGGCCCTCGACCATGGACTCACCGAGGGTGCCGGCGTTGAAGTTGACGAAGCCCTCGTGCATGACGGTCGTGCCCTCGGCCAGGTGGGCACCCAGACGCACCCGGTCGGCATCGCCGATGCGCACCCCGGAGGGCACGACGAAGTCGACCATGCGCGGGAACCTGTCGACGAGCAGGACGATGAACGGGCTGCGGGTGGCCCTGGTCTCGGCCCGGGCGTGGTCGAGGTCGGCGACGCGGCAGGGGCCGACATTGGTCCACACGTTGTTGGGGAGGACCCCGAAGATGCCGTCGAGATTGATGGTGCGCGGTCGGCACAGCCGGTGCGACATGAGGTGCAGACGCAGGTAGGCGTCCGAGACCCCGGACGGGGCGGCGTCGAGATCGATGACGGTGCGGACGACCTCCATGCGGACCTTGCGGATGGGGTCGAACCCGCCGTTGACGGACCGCTGCAGGCTCTCGGGAGCCGGCGTGTCGTCCGGATCGCCCAGCCGCGGCTCGGGGAACCACGTGTCGAGGACCTCCCCGTCCTCGTGGACGGTGGCCAGGCCCCACCCCCAGGCGGTGCGCGCGGAATGCTGGTCGGGACTCGTCTGCGTCATGGCCCCGAGTGTATCCAGCCCGGAACGTCGACGACGTGGCCGATTCGACCCCCGTAGAGTGGCCCCATGACGCTCCATCTCGACCCGAGCGACCTGCACGGCCTCTTCCGGCAGATCGTCGACTGCCCCTCCGTCTCGCAGGAGGAGCAGGATCTGGCCGACGCCGTCGAGGCCCTGGTGCGTGAGGCCGCCCACCTCGAGGTGACCCGGATCGGCAACTGCGTCGTCGCGCGTACCGGGCTCGGCAGGTCGGAACGGGTCGTCATCGCCGGCCACCTCGACACCGTGCCGATCGTCGACAACCTGCCCTCGGTCGTCGAGACCCGACCCGATGGGGACTACCTCGTCGGACGCGGCACCTGCGACATGAAGGGCGGGGTGGCCGTCGCCCTGTACCTGGCGACCCGACTGGCGGAACCGGTGCGCGACGTCACCTGGGTCTTCTACGAGTGCGAGGAGATCGCCGCCGAGCACAACGGCCTGGCCCGCATCGCCCGCGAGCGTCCCGAGCTGCTCGACGCCGACCTGGCCATCCTCATGGAACCCACTGACGGGCGGGTCGAGGGAGGGTGTCAGGGGACGATGAGGTTCACCCTCAAGGTCGCCGGTCAGGCCGCCCACTCGGCCCGCTCTTGGGCCGGGCACAACGCCATCCACGACCTGGCGCCGATCCTCGAGAAGCTCACCCGGTGGCAACGCCGCGACCCGCTCGTCGAGGTCGAGGGGCTCACCTTCCACGAGGGACTCAACGCGACGATGCTCTCGGGCGGGGTGGCCGGCAACGTCATCCCACCCAGCGCGACGATCCAGATCAATTACCGCTACGCCCCCGACAAGTCCGTCGAGCAGGCCCGGGAGGCCATGGAGGCTCTCTTCGACCGCTGGCCGATGACGATCCTCGACCTGTCGGCACCCGCGCGGCCCGGCCTGGACCGCCCGCTGGCCCGGTCCTTCGTCGAGGCCGTGGGAACCGAACCCGGCCCCAAGTACGGGTGGACGGACGTCGCCAGGTTCTCCGAGCTCGGCGTCCCGGCCCTCAACTTCGGTCCCGGTGACGCCCTGTACGCCCACAAGGCCGATGAGTGCTGTCGGCTCGGGTCGCTCGACGAGTGTCGTCAGGCCCTGGAGACGTGGTTGACCGCGGACAGCTCGGTGACCTGTCAGGACGCAAGGATGGATTCATGAGCAGTTCCGACTGGGGAGCGCCCGACGGCTCCGACCAGCGCGTCCAGGGGCCGGTCATCCGCCGTCACGGACAGGTGCAGGCGACGACGACCGATCAGCGCCTTCTCGACACCGCCCCGGACGACTCCTGGGTGCACACCGACCCGTGGCGGGTGCTGCGCATCCAGAGCGAGTTCGTCGAGGGATTCGGGACCCTGGCCGGGCTGGGCCCGGCGGTGAGCGTCTTCGGGTCGGCGCGCACCGGGCCCGACCATCCCATGTACGCCCTGGCCACCGACATCGGTCGACGGTGTGCCGAACGCGGCGTGGCCGTCATCACCGGGGGCGGGCCCGGGATCATGGAGGCCGCGAACCTCGGGGCCTCCCGGGCCGGGGGAACCTCGGTCGGCCTGGGCATCGAGTTGCCCTTCGAGTCGAGCCTCAACGCCCATGTCAATCTCGGCATCAACTTCCGCTACTTCTTCGTGCGCAAGATGATGTTCGTCAAGTACGCCCAGGGGTTCGTCGCCCTGCCGGGCGGGTTCGGCACCTTCGACGAGTTCTTCGAGGTGCTCACCCTGCGCCAGACCGGCAAGATGACGGTGGCCCCGGTGGCCCTCGTCGGCGTCGACTACTGGGCCGGTCTGCTCGGCTGGCTGCGCTCCAGCACGCTGGCCGACCGGTACATCGACGAGGCCGACCTGGACTCGGTCCTCGTCTCGGACGACCCGGCCGAGGTCGTCGATCACGTCTGTCCCCAGGAGGTCTGAATGGTCTGGCTGCTCTGTGCATTCGTCATCGTCATCATCGGGTCGGCGGTCATGGCGGCATCCGGGAGGTTCGGCGAGGTGCCCGCCGTCGTCGACGACCGTCCGGCTCCCGATCTGCCCGACGGCGACCTGGGCCCCGAGGACGTGCGGGGCGCCCGGTTCGCCGTCGTCCTGCGCGGGTACTCGATGAGCCAGGTGGACGCCATGCTCGAGCGTCTGGCCGCCCAGATGGCCGGTTCGACCGGTGAGCAGGAGTTCACCTCCGGCACCGAGGCCGAGGATGCGGAATAATGGACACCGATCCCACTGCCCAGTGAGCGAGGAAGAGTGACATGGCAGCAATGAAGCCCCGAACCGGTGACGGCCCCATGGAGGTCACGAAGGAGGGGCGAGGCATCATCATGCGCGTTCCCGTCGATGGAGGTGGCCGTCTGGTCGTCGAGCTCAACGCCCAGGAGGCGTCCGAGCTCCTCGAGTGCCTCAAGGGTGTCGTCGGCTGAGTCGACGACCCGTCGGCCTCGTGACCGAGTCAGGCGACAACGAACTAGGTGAGCCCCGGCTGGTGCCGGGGCTCACGTCCTTCTGACGGGAAGGCAGTGGATCGTTGGGGGAGAGGTCGGACGGTCCTGGTCACCCCTGGTGCCGGGCGATGGCCTTCCGGTACACCTCGACGGTCTGCTCGGCGATCCTGCGCCAGGAGAAGACGTCGATGCAGCGTTGACGCCCGGCCCGGCCGAAGCTCGCGGCCCGCTCGGGGTCGCGGGTGAGGTCGTTGATCCGCTGGGCGAAGGCGGCCTCGAAGGAGGCGATCTCCTGGGGCGTCGAGTCATTGGTCGGCACGCCCGGCACGAGGAATCCGGTCTCTCCGTCGACGACGACCTCGGGGATACCGCCGACCGCCGACGCGACGACCGGCGTCGAGCAGGCCATGGCCTCGAGGTTGACGATGCCCAGGGGCTCGTACACCGACGGGCAGGCGAAGACGGTGGCGGCCGACAGCACCTGGCGCACGTCGGCCCGCGGCAGCATCTCGGCGACCCGGATGACCGGGGCGGTCCGCTTCGACTGCAGCGAGGCGAAGGCTTCCTCGAACTGGGCGGCGATCTCGGGGGTGTCGGCAGCGCCGGCCAGGAGGACCACCTGGGTGGTGGGGTCGAGTTGCTCGGCGGCGCGCACGAGGTGCACCAGACCCTTCTGGCGGGTGATCCGGCCGACGAAGACGACCGAGGGCGCGTGCGGGTCCATGCCGATCCGGGTGCAGACGTCGGTCTCGGTGACCGGGTGGAACTCCTCGGTGTCGACGCCGTTGCGCACGACGTGCACCTTGTCGGGGTCCAGCTCGGGGTAGGCGGCCAGGACGTCGCGGCGCATACCCGAGGAGACGGCGATGACGGCGTCGGCGGCGTCGTAGGCGCTGCGCTCGGCCCACGACGACAGCCGGTAGCCGCCGCCGAGCTGCTCGGCCTTCCACGGCCGGTCAGGCTCCAGCGAATGGGCGCTGACGACGTGCGGGACGTCCCGGTAGATGCTCGTGAGCAGGCCAGCCAGGTTGGCGTACCACGTGTGGGAGTGGACGAGGTCGACGTCCTCGGGGACGGCCGCCACCATGGACAGGTTGGCGCCGAAGACCCGCAGGGCTGCGTTGGCTCCCTCGGGGTAGGTCTCGGGGTGGGCGGTGACGCCCTCCCGGGGCTGTCCCATGCACTGCACGTCGACGTCGACGAGTTCACGCAGCTGGGGGACGAGTTGGGCGACGTGGACGCCGGCGCCGCCGTAGATGGTCGGTGGGTACTCACGGGTGAGGATGGACACCTTCATGAGCGAATGGTCCCACACCCGGTTGGCTCGCGCGGGTCGGGAGCGGATCTTCATCCGTGCGATGAACAACAGGGTGAAGATTGGGGTGCCCTGCTTGTGGTCGGACCCGTTCGGGCATAGGTTTTTCCCATGGCAACGTCGCATGCGAAGGTGCTCTCCATCGTCCTGGCGGGTGGCGAGGGCAAGCGCCTCATGCCCTTGACGATGGACCGCGCCAAGCCGGCCGTCCCCTTCGGGGGGACCTACCGGCTCATCGATTTCGTCCTGTCCAATCTCGTGAACTCCGATCTCACGCGGATCGCCGTCCTCACGCAGTACAAGTCACACTCCCTCGACCGGCACATCTCGCTCACGTGGCGGATGAGCACCATGCTCGGCAACTACGTCACCCCGGTCCCGGCCCAGCAGCGGCTCGGGCCGCGCTGGTTCCAGGGCAGCGCCGACGCGATCTACCAGTCGCTCAACCTCATCACCGACCAGGACCCCGACTACGTCGTCGTCTTCGGTGCCGACAACATCTACCGGATGGACGTCGAGCAGATGCTCCAGGCGCACATCGACTCGGGGCTGAGTTGCACGGTGGCCGGCATCCGCGTCCCGCGCAAGGACGCCTCCGCCTTCGGCATCATCGACGCCGACGAGAACCACCGGATCCGCGAGTTCCTCGAGAAGCCGAAGGACCCGCCGGGTCTGGCCGACTCTCCCGACGAGTCCTTCGCCTCGATGGGCAACTACATCTTCAGCCGGGACTCGCTCGTGCAGGCCCTCTTCGACGACTCGAAGGATCCCGAGTCGCGTCACGACATGGGCGGCGACATCATCCCGCGGTTCGTCCGGGCCCACGACGCGCAGGTCTACGACTTCCGCGACAACAAGGTGCCCGGTGCCACCGACAAGGACCAGGACTACTGGCGCGACGTCGGCACCATCGACGCCTACCACGACGCCCACATGGACCTGGTCTCGGTCGAGCCCGAGTTCAACCTGTACAACCCCGACTGGCCCATCTGGACCCAGCAGGAACAGGCTCCCGGGGCGAAGTTCGTCATGCGCGGTTCCTGCGACGACACCCTGGTGTCGGCCGGGTGCATCATCTCGGGCACCGACATCTACCGGACGGTGCTCGGGCCGCGGGTGCGGATCGAACGGTGGGCGCGGGTCGACGAGGCCATCCTCATGAACAACGTCAAGATCGGGTCGAACGCGACGGTGCACCGTGCGATCCTCGACAAGAACGTCGTCGTCCCCGACGGTGCCCAGGTCGGGGTCGACCACGAGCACGACCGTGCCCGCGGGTTCACCGTCTCACCGACCGGCATCACGGTGGTCGGCAAGGGGATCACGGTCCCGTACTGACCGGTCCCCGGGCCGAGGCCTCACGTCGGCGACGACACGTCACTCAGGACGGTGCCCCGCAGGAGATCCTGCGGGGCACCGGTGCGCGATGGGGACCGGGGACGGGCCGTCCGGCGTCACTCCTTGACGGCCAGCAGCAGCCCGCCGCCGACCGGCACGAGGACCGACGTGAACTCCTCGGTGTCCTGCACCGAGTCGAGGGTCTCGCGCATGATGAGGGTCTCGTCGTCCTCGTTGCCCGGGTCGGCGACATGGTTGTCGGCGAGGGCGTCGTTGACGACGACGACCCCGCCGTGGCGCAGCAGTCGCAGGGCCTGGGAGACGTACTCGACGTACTCCAGGCGGTCGCCGTTGACGAGGACGAGGTCGTAGGCGCCGTCACGCAGCTTGGGGAGCACCTCGAGCGGGTCGCTGGCGATGGGGCGGAACCGGTTCGACCGGATCCGGGCAGCGGCGACCGCGCGTCGTGCGGCGGTCTGCCGTTCCGCATCGGGGTCGACGCTGGTGAGCACTCCCTGCTCGTCCATGCCCTCGAGCAGCGCCAGGGCGGTGACGCCGGCGTCGGTGCCGATCTCGACGACGGCGTGAGCTCCGATGGACCGGGCCAGGAAGCCGAGGAAGGACGTCGTCCCCGGACCGGCGGGGGACCATCCGTCGTCGGCGGCGGACTCACGGGCGGCAGCCAGGGCCTCCGAGGGCGCGACGAAACCCTCGGCGTACTCCCAGGAACGCTCGTCGGGGCAGGACGGGGTGCGCTGTGCAGGACTCACGGACTCAGCCTAGCCGTCCACGGTGGTGCTGGAGCATCGACCCGGACACACCGGTGATGAGAGCGGTCCCAGGGGGCGGGCTCGTTAGCATGGAGGGGTCCGTGTTCCGTCCGGACGTCCCGAGGGACGCCCGGGGTGCACAACATGTACGCGTATACGCACAAGGAAGGCGTGCTGCGATGTCCGAGCCCGTGTTCGGTCGTCTCCTGACGGCCATGGTGACCCCGATGACCGAGGATCTGGCGGTCGATCTCGACCGCGCCGCCGAGTTGGCGGCCCGGCTCGTCGACGAGCAGTGCTGCGATGCCCTCGTCATCAACGGGACGACCGGCGAGTCACCGACCACCACCGACGAGGAGAAGGCGGACCTCGTGCGGGCGACCAAGGAGGCCGTCGGCGACCGGGCGCAGATCATCGCCGGAGTCGGCACGAACGTCACCTCGCACACCGTCGAGCTCGCCCGGCAAGCCGAGCAGGCAGGCGCCGACGGACTGCTCGTCGTCGCCCCGTACTACTCGAAGCCTCCCCAGGCCGGGCTCCTCGAGCACTTCACCCGGGCCGCCGACGCCACCGACCTGCCCGTCATGATCTACGACATCCCCGGACGTACCGGGACCGCCGTCGAGACCGAGACCCTCGTGCGTCTGGCCGATCATCCGCGGATCGTCGCCGTCAAGGACGCCAAGGGCCAGGTCGTCGAGTCGGCCAAGGTCATGGCCCGCACGACTCTGGCCTACTACTCCGGGGACGACGCCATCACCCCAGCCCTGCTGGCCGTCGGGGGGGTCGGCGTCGTCGGCACCTCCACCCACTTCACCGGGCGACGGATGAAGGAGGTCATCGAGGGCTACGTCGAGGGGCGGCAGGACGAGGCCCTGACGATCTACCGGGAGATCCTGCCCGTGCTCACCGGGGTGTTCGCCGCCCAGGGCGTCGTCATGGTCAAGGCCGGGTTGGCCCACCAGGGATTCCCGGTCGGGTCGGTGCGTCTGCCGCTCGTGCCCGCCACCGATGAGCAGGCGTCGACCTTCGCCGAGTTGCTCGACCGCGTCGACCTGTGACCTCGGCGGGCAGCGCGCGGCGCGCACCCGGCCGTCGGAAGTAGAGTCTGACCCATGTCCTCAGTCTCGCCCACGGAGATCGCGGTCCTGCTTCTCCTGGCCGTGCTCATGTTCGGCCCCGAGAAGCTGCCCGAGTACGCCCGGAAGGCTGCCCGGGTGGTGTACTACCTGCGCAACGTCGCCAACAGCACGCGCGACCAGCTGCGCAACGAGCTCGGCCCCGAGTTCGCCGACCTCGACTACCGTGACCTCAACCCCAAGGTCTTCGTCCGCAAGCATCTGCTCGACGGCATGCAGGACGACATCGACGAGATCCGTGAGGACCTGCGCGAGGTGCGCTCCGACCTCGACCTGCGCTCGACGACGCCGTCGACCCCGGAATCGCCGGTCGTCGAGGAGACCCCCGAGCTGGTCGCCGTCACCCCCTTCGACGACGAGGCGACGTGAGCACCGACGACATCCTCGGGACATGACGGGACCCCGGATCGGCCAGGCCGACCCGGGGTCCGGTGCGTCGGGGGTCAGTGGGAGGTGGGGGAGACGCCCAGGTGCATCCCGGCCAGCCCGCGCGGGCGTGAGTCGATGGTCGACGCGAGCTCGGCGATGGCCTTGGCCGCCGGCGACTCCGGATGAGCCAGGACGATGGGATCGCCCTCGTCCCCGCCGCGTCGCAGCTCGACGTCCATGGGGATCTGGGCCAGCAGCGGCACCTGCGTGCCGAGTCGCTTCGACAGGGCGTCGGCCGCCCCCTGGCCGCCACCGGAGCCGAAGAGGTCGATGCGGTACTCCTTGCCGGTGTCGGGAGCGGTGAAGGCCAACCACGACATGTTCTCGACGACGCCGATGACCTTCTGGTGCATGATCGCGGCCATGGTGCCGGCCCGCTCGGCGACCTCGGAGGCCGCGGCCTGCGGGGTGGTGATGACGAGCACCTCGGCATTGGGGATCTTCTGCCCCAGGCTCATGGCGATGTCGCCGGTGCCCGGGGGCAGGTCGAGCAGGAGGTAGTCGAGGTCGCCCCAGTGGACGTCGGCCAGCAGCTGGGTGAGGGCCCGGTCGAGGATGGGTCCGCGCCAGGCGATGACGTCGTCCCGGTTGGGCTTCATCATGCCGACGCTGATCGTCTTGATGCCGAGGGTCGGCACCGGCAGGAGGATGTCGTCCAGCGGCGTGGGGCGGGCGTCACCGACGCCGAGCATGTCGGGGATCGAGTGGCCGTAGATGTCGGCGTCGAGCAGGCCGACCGAGCGACCGAGTTCCGAGAGGGCCAGCGCCAGGTTGACGGTGAGTGACGACTTGCCGACGCCGCCCTTGCCGGAGGCCACGGCGATGACCTTCGTCGTCGACCCCGGCTCCGCGAAGGGGATGACCCGCTCCGGCACGCCTCCGCGCAGGGCGGTGCGCACCGCTGCGCGTTGCTCGTCGGTCATCGTGCCCAGCTCGACGTGCACCCCGCGCACCCCCTCGACCGCTTCGACGGCCTTGGTGACGTTCTCACGCAGGGTCGTCTTGAGGGGGCATCCGGCGACGGTGAGGAGGATGCGGACCGACGCGCGGCCGGTCTCGTCCACCGTGATCTCGTCGACCATGCCCAGGTCGGTGATGGGGCGCCTGATCTCCGGGTCGTCCACGTGCGACAGGGCCTCGCGGATGGCCGGGACAAGCGGGTTCTCGCTGCTCATGAGGACTTGTCTACACACGCGGGCGGGGTGGGGCAAGTTCGTCCACCGCGGGCCGATCCGGCCGGGTGCCCGCAGGTCCAAGGACCCGATGGCCGGTTCTCAGGACTGCCGTTGGCTTCGCTGCTCGTCGAGTTCGGCCAGCAGCGATCGCAGCTCCTCGCGGATCTGGTCGCGGACGTCGTCGCGCAGCTCGGACCTGATGTAGTCGCGGGTGGCGAGCTCGCCGACCTGCATCCGGATCGCCGCGACCTCCCGCGCCAGGAAGTCCATGTCGGCGCGGCTCTGGGCGGCGACCCGGCGGTCCTCGGACATGCTCAACCGGTCACGGTCCTCCTGGCGGTTCTGGGCCAGCAGGATGAGCGGCGCCGAGTACGAGGCCTGGGTCGAGAAGAAGAGGTTGAGGAGGATGAAGGGGTAGGGGTCGAAGCGCAGCGCGTAGATCGCCACGAGGTTCCACACCACCCACACGGCGACGATGACCGTCATGTAGACGAGGAACTTCGCGGTGCCCATGAACCGTGCGACGGCCTCGGCGAACTGGCCGAAGGCCTCGGAGTCGAGCTGGACCCGGGGCCGATGGGACTTGCGGGGGCCCGGGACGTCGAGCCGGTCGTCGTCGCGCATCTCAGCCATGGGTCACCTCCGTGGCCGGGGACGTCGTGGCACCGCCGCCGATGGAGGAGTCCCCGTCCATCTGGTCGCCGCGCCAGTCGTAGGGCAGCAGGTGGTCGAGGAGGTCGTCGACCGCGACGGCCCCGACGAGCTGCCCTGCCCCGTTGACGACCGGTGCCACGACGAGGTTGTAGGTGGCGAAGTAGCGGCTGACGTCGCCGACGGGGGTGTCGGTGCGCAGCGGCTCCAGATCACTGTCGAGGATCTCCGAGACCATCGAACTGGGAGGTTCGCGAAGCAGTCGCTGGACGTGGACGGCACCGAGATAGCGCCCGGTGGGGGTGTCGGTCGGCGTCCGGCAGACGAAGGCCATCGAGGCGATGGCCGGGGTGATGTCCTCGTTGCGTACCAGGGCCAAGGCGTCGGCGACGGTGGCGTCGGGTCCGACGATGACCGGTTCGGGGGTCATCATGGCGCCGGCGGTGAACTCGTCGTAGGCCATGAGGGTCCGCACGTCGGCGGCGTCCTCCGGCTCCATCCGGGCCAACAGCTGCTTGGCCAGGGTGTCGGGGAGGTCCTGGATGAGGTCGGCGGCGTCGTCCGGATCCATCTCCTCGAGGACGTCGGCGGCACGCTCCGGGTCGAGCACGGTAATGAGCGACACCTGCTCGTCCTCGGGCAACTCCTCGATGGCGTCGGCGAGTTGGTCGTCGTCGAGGGCCTGGACCACCTCGGCCCGACGCCTCGGGGTCATGTCGTGCAGCTCCCGGGCGACGTCGGCCGGCTTCATGTCCTGCATCTCGGCGATGGTGCGTTCGGTCGACTGACGGGTCGTCATGACGAGGCTGGGCACCTCGGCCCAGCCGACGACGGTGAGGGAGACCGACGACGAGAGCCCAAACCGGCGACGACGTCCTGCCGGGACGAGGGCGACCTCGGAGATCTCCCAGTCGTGGGAGCGCACGGGCGCCATGGCGACGTCGAGGATGCGGACCGGGGCGTCGCCCCGGGTGAAGGTGCGGTCGAAGAGATCGTCGACGACGAGGGTCTCGGCCTCCCGGCGGGTGAAGACCCGGGTGTCGACGGCCCCGGCGATGGCGACCTGTTGGGCGTCGATGGAGTGCACCCGCGGCATGGGGATGAAGATGCGGCGACGCGCGAAGAGCTCGACGACGAGCCCACGGACCCGCGGGGCCTGGCGTTGGCTGCGCAGCTGGATGACGACGTCGCGCACCTTGCCGACCTGGTCGCCCGAGGCATCCAGGACGGGAAGTCCTCGCAGTCGCGAGATGAAGACCGCACTCGACCTGCTCACGTGCGTCAAGATACC
Source organism: Acidipropionibacterium timonense (assembly GCF_900605005.1). Taxonomy (GTDB): domain Bacteria; phylum Actinomycetota; class Actinomycetes; order Propionibacteriales; family Propionibacteriaceae; genus Cutibacterium; species Cutibacterium timonense. Next base: position 535,482 of record NZ_LR027558.1, read on the forward strand.
GGTCCGACCACAACGGGGGAATCTCACGGGGGTCCGTGCGAGGTCACCGGAAGCGTCGGTGGTCGGGCCTAGGGTGGCAGGTGCCCACGAGGAGAGGAAGGCCCATGTCACATGCCGTCGGACGTCCACCCGCCCGCCCGTCCGGGGCCCGTGGGGACCGCCCGCACGCCGTCGTGGTGGACCGACCGTCATGGGACGACCGCTATCGCCAGTTCCCCGACCTCTTCGGTGACCGCCCCAATGACTTCCTCGTCGAGTGCGAGATCCTCCTGCCGCGGGCTGGTCGCGTGCTCGTCGTCGGCGACGGCCAGGGCCGCAACGGCGTGTGGCTGGCCTCCCGTGGGTTCCGGGTGACGACCGTCGACCTGTCGGCGGTCGGCTGCGAGCAGGCCAGGGCGCGGGCGCTGCGCCGTGGGGTCGAGATGGACGTCCACTGCGCCGATCTGCTCGACTGGTGCTCGGGGCCACAGGCCCAGGGGCCCTGGGACGCCGTGGTGTGGGTCTTCGTCCACCTCACCCTGGCCGAGCGCTGTGCGATCGGCGCAGCCCTGGGGCCGCGGCTGGCGCCCGGGGGAGTGCTCGTCCAGGAGACCTACTCGACCGCCCAACCGCTCATGGGTACCGGTGGCCCGGCCGACCCGGCCCTGCTCAGCCATCGGGACGACGCCGCGGCCCAGTGGCCGGACCTTGTCGTCGACTCGCGGGCCGTGGAACGCCGTATCTTCGAGGGTCGGGCCCACCAGGGTCCCTCGTCGACGATCCAGGTGCTCGGCCGGGCACGCTGACCCCGATGCGCCGTCGGTCGACCGACAATGGCAGGATTCCACCCGGCCCCGCAGGCGCGGCGGCCATCGACCCAGCCAAGGGGAACAGCGTGATCGCACCGCACTCGTACACCGTCTCACCGGCACCTCGCTGGGTGGTGGTGCTCTTCGCCGTCACCGCCTCGGTCATCACCCTCACCCTGGCCCTGGGGTCCATGGTCTGCGCCACCGACGCCAGCGCGTCCTGCCCGAACTGGCCGGGGTGCTACGTCGGTCAGCTCATTCCGCGACCGGCGTACCAGCCGGTGCTCGAGTTCGTCCACCGGGTCATCGCCGCCTCGGTGGGTCTCCTCGCCCTGGCCGGCGTCGTCGTCGGCGTCCTCCAGCGGCACCGCTCGAAGCTGCTGCTCGTGCTGCCGCTCGTCGCGCTGGCCGGAGCCCTCACCTCCGGGGTGTTCGGCATGATGACGATCAAGTGGGGCATCAACCGGGTCGAGGCCGCGTTCGACCTGCTCGCCGCGATCATCTCGATGGGCGCCATGTGGACCGTCTGGTACGTCGCCCGTGACCCCGACCGGCGCTGGTCCTGGGGTCGGGACGCCGTCCTCGGCGCGGTGGCCGTCGGATGCCTCGTCGCCTCGCACTTCGGGGCGGTCCTCGTCGCCGGGGCCGGGTCGCTCACCCGATGCATGGGCTGGCCGATGCTCGTGCGCGGCGCAGGGGACGGTCCGCTGGTCGGGTGGGTCGTCCAGCAGGGCATCGGGGTCATCGGCGTCGCCGCGGCCGTCGCCGTCCTCATCCGGAGCCGGCAGCGGGGACGTCGGGTGCGGTTCCTCCTGCTCAACGTCGTCATCGTCGCCGAGGTGGCCACGGGCATTGTCGTCGCCACGAACGGGGCGACCCACCTCCTCGGTGTCATCCACGGGGTGTGCGCCTCCGCCGCCCTGGCCCTGCTCATGACCGGGACGGTCGACGACGCCCGGCACTGAGTGAGCTGAGCCGTCCCGGCCACTCGGCCGTGCGACGACGAGCGTGTGACTACGCCCGGGTCCGGGGGGAGTGGCACCCCCCGGACCCGGGCGCCGTCGGCGATCCGACCGTCGGTCGACTCAGCGGGCCCAGATCTCGCGCATCCAGGCCTCGACCTCGTCGATCTGCCTCGGGCAGTCCTCCGACAGCCACTGGCACGGGCCGTCGGTGATGAGGATGTCGTCCTCGATGCGCACCCCGATGCCGCGGAACTCCTCGGGCACGAGCAGGTCGGTCGACTTGAAGTAGATGCCCGGCTCGTTCGAGACGACCATCCCGGCGCGCAGCGGGCCGGAGTAGTCCTCGCGGCGCGCCTGCGAGCAGTCGTGGACGTCGAGCCCGAGGTGGTGGCTCGTCCCGTGGACCATCCAGCGTCGGAACTGGCCCCCCTCGGGGGAGACGGCCTCGTCGACGCTCACCGGCAGGATGCCCCACTCGGCCAGGTACTCGCAGATGACGCGGATCGCCGCCTGGTGGATCTCCTTGTGGTCATGGCCGACGGTGGCGACGGCGGCCGCGGCCTCCTGGGCCTCGTAGACGGCCTGGTACACCTTGCGCTGGGCCGGGCTGAAGGTGCCGTTGATGGGGAAGGTGCGGGTGATGTCGGCGGTGTAGAGGGAGTCGACCTCGATGCCGGCGTCGATGAGGATGAGCTCACCGGGGTGCAGGTCGCCGTCATTGCGCACCCAGTGCAGGGTGTTGGCGTGGTCCCCGGCGGCGCAGATCGACCCGTACCCGACGTTGTTGCCCAGGTGGCGCGCATGGAGGCCGAAGATCCCCTCCATCCAGCGCTCCCCGCGACCCTTCTCGACGGCGGTCGGCAGGTCGGCGATCATCGCCTCGAACCCCACCTTCGACTTGCGGCAGGCGTCGCGCAGCTGCTCGACCTCCCACGCGTCCTTGCAGAACCGGGCGTCGGAGGAGACGACGTCGAGCTGCTCGTCGTCGGCGGCGGAGCCCTTGCTCCCCGCCTCGCCGGCACCGAGCCCCTTCCCAGGGTCCGCCGCATCGGCTCGGGCGGCGTCGACCCTCGCGGTGACGGCCGGGTCGGCGTCGCGGATGACGCGCAACGGTCCCGGTGCGGCCAGGGCGGCGTCGAGCTCGCTGATGTCACGGCACACCAAGCCGGTCATCGCCGACATCTCCTCGAGGGACTCCCGCTTGCCGACCCACATCTCGCCGTAGGTCGGGTCGGCGTAGAACTCGCGGTCGGTGCGCGGGGCACGCGGCTTGAAGTAGAGGACGTCGCGGACCGGGGCGTCCGGTGTCGTGTCGATGACGAGGACGGCGTTCGGCTCACGGTCGGTGCCCAGACCCGAGTAGTAGACGAAGGTCGTGTGCGGACGGAAGGGATGATCGCAGTCGTTGTTGCGACGCACCAGGGTGCCGGCGGGAATGACGAGCCGCTCCCCGGGGAAGGCGCCGGCCAGGGCGTCACGGTGGGCGGTGGCCGAGGGGATCGAGGCCAGGGGTGCCGGTGGTGTCGAGTCGTAGGGTTCCCAACCCTGCGGGATGAACTCGCGGAAGGCCTGCGAGAACGGTGTCTGACGCTTGGGGACCTTCTGCTCCTCGGCTGCGGCGATCTGGCCGTCCGTGCTCGTGCTCATCGACTCCTACCTCTCTGTGACCCCCGCGGGTCGCGGCTCCGGCCAGTCTAGTAAGCGGGGACGTCGAGCGATCGGGGCGATAGGCTGTGCTGACCGGTCCACGGCAGGGCCGCGAGGATCGTCCCAGGAGGTTCGAGTGAAGGCCGCACCGCAGGACCAGTGGAAGCTGCTCGACCTCGTCGAGACCGACCGGCTCATCGCCCGGGCGAACCATCGTCGCGCCACCCTTCCCGAGCTGGCCGAGCTCAAGGAACTGGCGGTGCGACGTCGCGACCTCGCCGAGGAGGTCGTCGCCAAGCAGACGGTGCTCTCGGACGCCCGATCGGCCCAGGAGCGCATCGAGCACGACCTCGAGCCGGCCCGCGCCCGGCTGGCCCGCAACCAGGCCACCGTCGACTCCGGATCGCTCACCGATCACAAGGCCCTGCGCGGCATGGTCGAGGAGATCGACCACCTCGGACGGCGCATCGCCGAGCTCGAGGACGCCGAACTCGAGGCCATGCAGGCCGTCGAGGACGCCGAGAAGGACCACTCCGACGCCGACCGACGCCGCATCGAGCTCGACCAGCACATCCGCGGGGTCCTCGGCTCACGTGACCAGTCCTTCGCCGCCATCGACAAGGAACTCGCCGGGCTCGCCGAGCAGCGTCGCGCCCAGGCGGCCGGGGTGCCCACCGACCTCCTCAGGCTCTACGACACCCTGCACCAGCGCACCGGGATCGGTGCCGGCCAGCTCGAGCACGGGGTGTGCGGGGCCTGTGGCATCGCCGCCAATCCGGGCGATCTTCGTCGATACCAGTCCGCCGCACCCGACGACGTGCTTCGCTGTGAGGAGTGCGATCGCATCCTCGTGCGTACCGCCCGATCCTGAGTCCCCGGTCGGGGACGTCGCACGGGGTCGGCGTGACGCCACGACCAGACCCGTCCAGGAGCTGACCCATGCCACGACGTCGTTTCCGCCTGCGCGCCGCCGACGACCACACCCCCGCCCCCATCCGTGACGCCGTCGCGCAGTTGCGACAGCGCGTGGGGGTGCCCGACGACTTCCCCGAGGCCGTGGCGACCGAGGCCGCGATGTCGGCGACCGCCGGGCCGGGTCTGCCTCCCGGGGGCCGGGAATGGATCGACCGCACCGACGTCGAGTTCGTCACCATCGATCCGCCGGGGTCGATGGATCTGGACCAGGCCCTGCACCTCGAACGCCGTGGCGACGGCTACCGGGTGCACTACGCCATCGCCGACGTCGCCGCCTGGGTGCGTTCTGGCGGACGGATCGACGTGGAGACCCATCGGCGCGGACAGACCTTCTACGCCCCGGCGTCGCGCACCCCGTTGCACCCGCCCGTGCTCTCGGAACAGGCGGCCTCCCTCCTGGCCGACGGCACGGCCCGCCCCGCGCTGCTGTGGACGATCGACCTCGACGCCGAGGGGCGGCAGCAGGACGTCGAGGTGGTGCGGGCCATGGTCCGGTCGCGCGCCCGGCTCGACTACGACGGCGTCCAGAAGGACCTCGATACCGGCACCGCGTCCGAGTCGCTCCAGCTGCTGCGGACCGTCGGGCAACTGCGCCAACAGGTCGAGGCCGACCGGGGTGGCGTCTCCCTCAACCTGCCCGACCAGGAGGTCGTCGTCGGGGCGGACGGGTCATGGCGGCTGCACCTTCGCACACCCTTGCCGGTCGAGGACTGGAACGCCCAGATCTCCCTGCTCACCGGGATGGCGGCCGCCGGGCTCATGGTCGACGCCGGGGTCGGGCTGCTGCGCACCCTGCCGCCGGCGAGCCCGCAGACCGTCGACGCCCTGCGTCGGATCGCGTCCACCCTGGGTATCGCGTGGGCTCCGGGCGACGGCTATGCCGCCATGGTGCGCACCCTCGACCCGGCCGTCCCCGCCCAGCGGGCCATGATGATGGCCTGCGTCCTGCTCTTCCGGGGCGCTGCGTACACCGTCGTCACCCCGGGGCTCACCGGGGACGGGCTCGTGCACGGGGCGCTGGCGTCGACCTATGCGCACACGACGGCCCCGCTGCGGCGTCTGGTGGACCGATACGTCGGTGAGACCTGCCTGGCCATCTGCGCCGGTCTCGAGGTGCCCGAGTGGGTGTCCGCCGCGCTGCCGGACCTGCCGGCGACGATGAAGTCCTCCGACTCGCGGGCCAAGGCCTTCGAGCGCGGCATCATCGACCTCGTCGAGGCCCTCGTGCTGTCCGACGAGATCGGCCAGCAGTTCGACGCCGTCGTCGTCCAGGCGGCCCCCGACGGCACCTCGGGGACGATCGTCATCGACGACGTGGCCGTCGAGGCCCCGGTGCGCGGCACGGGGATCGCCCTGGGGCAACGCCGTCGGGTCATGCTCGTGAGCGATGACCCGGCTCAGGGCAAGGTGGCCTTCCGTGCTGTGTGAGGTCCTCGGGAGTGCCGGCCGGGGGCTCGTCGGGGCGATGCCCCCGGGGCGTCGAGGCGGGCGTCAGGGGCGCAGGGTGCGGCCCTCGGCGTCGTAGGCGAAGGAACTCGGCGGAGTCGCGGCGAGGATCATGATGCCCTCGATGAGCCCCCAGATGGTCGACACCGGGGCGAGGATGCCCGCCGACAGGACGCTGATGAGCAGCTGGGCGACTCCCTTGCCCGTGCGACCGATGTAGAAGTTGTGGATGCCGAGGGTGCCCAGGAAGACCCCGAGCAGACCGGCGGCCAGCTTCGATCGGGAGCTCATCGCCGGCACACCCGGGTAGCCGTAGGGAACCGGGGCGTAGGGCTGGTTCGGGTAGGACGGTGCGCCGTAGGGGTCGGCGGTCGGTGCGCCGTAGGCGTTCTGCGGGTACGGGGTCGGCTGGTAGGGAGCCGACGGGTACGTGGTGTTCGGGAACGGGGACGTGGCGTAGGGCTGAGGATCTGGCCCCGCCTGGTAGGGCTGAGGATCGGGCCCCGCCTGGTAGGGCTGAGGATCGGGCATCTGGGGCACGGTCCCGCCGATCCACGTGTCCCCGGCCGAGCTGGTGTCGCCCCAGCCCGAAGAGGTCGGCAGCACCGACGTCGGCTCGGTCGCGCCGGTGTCCGGCAGGCTCGTCGTCGCCTCCTGGGACCAGGAGGTGGTGGACTCGGGCGCCCAGGGGTCGGGGGTCTTGGGATCGTTGCCGTGCTCGGTCATCCTGGTCTCCTGTCCGACAGCCTCGACATGAGGTCGATGGTCACGGATCGTAGCCGACCCGGTGTCGGGCGAGCGGGCCCAGCACGTACAATGGTCGGTCGGACGAGCCACCCGGGGTGATCGCGGCAGCCCAGAGCTGTCGAGGAAAGTCCGGGCTCCACAGGGCAGGGTGGTGGGTAACACCCACCCGGGGCAACCCGCGGGACAGTGCCACAGAGAACAGACCGCCGGTCCTCGGACCGGTGAGGGTGAAACGGCGGGGTAAGAGCCCACCGCGTCACCGGTGACGGTGACGGCACGGCAAACCCCACCCGGAGCAAGGCCAAGAAGACCGGAAGGTCGCGGACGTGATCGAGGGCTGCCCGCCCGAGCGTCCGGGTAGGCCGCGCAGCCGCGAGGCTGGAGGACGTCGGCAACGGCGTTCACAGATGGATGATCACCGGCCCCATCGGGGTCACAGAACCCGGCTTACAAGGGTGGCTCGTCCCCCATCTCAACGGTGTCCGGGCGGTGCGCGGGTTGGGTGCCCGTCGAGGTGTGGGTGAACCGGTGTCAGGAAATCGCCCTGAGCGGGACTTTCCTCCCCCGGAGGGGAACATCTCGCCGCTCAGGGTGATTTCCTGACATGCGGCGGCGCAGCTCACCGGCCACGTCGCGCTCACTCGGGTCTCAGCAGCACCTCACGCCGGGATGGCGACCCTCCCGATCGCACTTGTCGGCCCAGAACTCCCGCTCCGACATCGGGGTGTGGCCCGTTCGGCGACACCACACGAGGTACTTGTCGTAGGCATCGGCCCCGGTGACCCCGCGGACGTACCAGTGCACGGCTCGTCCGGCGTCACGGAGCCGGTCGAGGACCGCGCTCATGACGCACCCGCCGTCTCGTGCTCCGGGGTGGCCTTCGCCTGCCGATGATGGTGCTCCAGGTCAAGGTCCGGGTGGGCGGTGTAGAACTCGTCCCACTGGCGCTCGAGGCTCCGCTCAGCCGGACTGGCCACCAGACCGGACGGGGCGAAGATCCGCGACGGGAGGGCGGGGTCCTCGGTGTCGGCGAAGGGGCGTCCGGCGAGGGTCTGCACGGTGCGAATGCACGCGACGACCATGACGATGAGGGCACAGACGACGAAGAGGATGGACATCGATCCCTGGATGGCGGTGTTCGTCACGACGGTGTGCATCTCATCGAGGTTCTTCGCCGCACCCAGCTGGGTCTTGCCGGCGGCGATCGCGCGCCGATAGGTCATGTGGTTGGCCCAGTAGCCGATCTTGGGGTCGGGGGAGAAGATCTTGAGCCAGGACCCGTAGACGGTGATGACGGCGGTGAAGACCATCGGCACCGCGATGACGAGCAGCCTCCACCGATGACCTTTGCGGGCGAAGACGACGAGGCAGATCGACAGGGCGACGGCGGCGAGCAGCTGGTTGGCGATCCCGAAGAGGGGGAAGAGGGTGTTGATGCCACCGAGGGGGTCGGTGACGCCCATGAGGAGGATCGACCCCCACCCGGCCACCATGATCCCGGTCATGAGCCAGGATCCAAGGGTCCACGAGTGGTCCTTGAGCCGAGGCCAGAAGTTGCCCAGGGCGTCCGAGAGCATGAACCGGGCGACGCGGGTGCCGGCGTCGACCGAGGTGAGGATGAAGAGTGCCTCGAACATGATGGCGAAGTGGTACCAGAAGCTCATCATGGCCGGTCCGCCGAAGAGCTGGTGCATGATCGTCGCCAGCCCGACCGCCAGGGTCGGTGCGCCTCCGGTGCGGCTGATGACCGAGGTCTCACCGACGAGCCGGGCGGTCTCGGTGAGTTGATCGGGCCGCAGGTGCACCCCGGTGAGACCGAGCGAGTTGACGTAGGCGACCGCCCCCTCGACCGAGTTGCCGGTGGCCCCGGCGGGGGAGTTCATGGCGTAGTAGACGCCCTGGTCGACGCACACCGCCGCCACCAGGGCCATGATCGCGACGAAGGACTCCATGAGCATGCCGCCGTAGCCGATGAGCCGCGCCTGGGACTCCTTCTCGATGAGCTTGGGGGTGGTCCCCGAGGAGATCGTCGCGTGGAACCCCGACAGCGCCCCGCACGCGATGGTGACGAAGAGGAAGGGGAAGAGCTTGCCGGAGAACACCGGTCCGGCACCAGTGTGAGCGTAGAGGGTGATGGCCGGGGTGGTGATCGTCGGTCGGACGATGACGATGGCGACGGCGAGCATGGCGATGACGCCGACCTTCATGAAGGTCGACAGGTAGTCGCGGGGGGCCAGCAGCATCCACACCGGCAGGATTGCGGCGATGAACCCGTAGAGGATGATCGCCCAGGCCAGGAAGGGCCGGCCCAAGTGCAGTGCACTGGCGATCGCAGTGTTCTCGATCCAGCGTCCCGAGGCGATGGCCAGGAGCAGCAGTACGACGCCGATCCCCGACACCTCGAGCACCTTTCCGGGACGCAGATATCGCAGGTAGAAGCCCATGAAGAGGGCGATGGGAATGGTCAGACCGACGCTCCACACGCCCCAGGACGACGCCGCCAGGGAATTGACGACGACCATGGCGAGGATCGCCACGATGATGAGCATGATCGTCAAGGTGGCGACGAGAGCGGCGATACCGCCGAAGCGCCCCAGCTCGTCCTTGGCCATCTGGCCGATGGAGCGACCACCGCGCCTCATCGAGATGACGAGGACCAGGTAATCCTGGACGGCGCCGGCGAAGATGACCCCGACGATGATCCAGATCGTTCCCGGCAGGTAGCCCATCTGGGCGGCCAGGACCGGGCCGACGAGAGGTCCGGCCCCGGCGATGGCGGCGAAGTGGTGGCCGTAGAGGATGCGTCGGTCGGTGGGGACGAAGTCGCGGCCGTTGTAGTCGTACTCGGCCGGGGTGGCGCGATGGTCGTCGGGGTGGACGAGCTTGTTCTGGATGTACTTGGCGTAGAAGCGGTAGCCGATGAGGTACGACCCCACCGCCGCGAAGACGAACCAGATGCCGTTGACTGTCTCGCCGCGGTGGACGGCGAGCATCCACCAGCCGAGGCCGGCGATGGCCGACAGGACGATCCAGATGGTCGCGCGCAGTGGGGTCCATCGCTCGTGGTGGGCCCGTTCGGCAGGGGTGATGCTCGTGGCCGGCATGTCCGTCGGCGTCGAGCTCGGGTCGTGGGTGGTCGTGAGGTTCATGGTCTCCTCCAAAGGCGCGGGGCCACGCCGAGGCGATGCGTGGCGACAGTCCGGTAACGCCGTCGTGGGTCGGACTTCGCGGCGACGCTACGCCGCAGTGTGCCGCGATCGCCGGGCACGACACGCCGAAAACGTGAGAAAAGTCACAAAGTACACGACCAGACGCCCGCGTGATGTGGTGCCGAGGCCGAGGTGTGGCTGAACCGGTGTCAGGAAACCACCCTGAGCTGTCAGGAAACCACCCTGAGCGCGCGTTTCCTCCCCCGGAGGGGAACATCTCGCCGCTCAGGGGGAATTCCTGACACGCACCGGCGCAGCCGACCCCGGACCGGCCCCGGCGAGGCCGAGCTCAGTCGAGGGTGGTGAGGATGCGGGCCCCGCCCGACTCGACGACGAGCGTCTGCTCGAACTGGGCGCACCGGGAGTGGTCGTTCGTCACGACCGTCCAGCCGTCGTCCCACTGGTGGGAGTGGTAGTCGCCCAGGGTGAGCATCGGCTCGATGGTGAGGGTCATCCCCTCCTCGAGCGGCAGGTCGTAGCGGGGTTCGTCGTAGTGGAAGACGATGAGCCCGGAGTGGAAGGCCGTGTGCACCCCGTGGCCGGTGTAGTCGTGGACCACCCCGTGGCCGAACCGCTTGGCGTACTTCTCGATGATCCGCCCGATGATGCTGATCGACCGGCCGGAACGAACCGCCTTGATGGCCCGGTTCATCGCCTCCTGGGTATGGGTCACCAGGTCCTTCGAGGCCTGGTCGACGTCGCCGCACAGGAAGGTGTAGCAGTTGTCGCCGTGCACCCCGTTCTTGTACGCGGTGACGTCGATCTTGACGATGTCACCGTCCTCGAGGGGGCGGGCGTCGGGGATGCCGTGGCAGATGACCTCGTTGACGCTCGTGCAGATCGACTTGGGGTAGTCGCGGTACTCGAGGGTCGACGGGTAGGCGCCGTGGTCGCACATGTACTCGTGGGCGATCCGGTCGAGCTCATCGGTGGTCACCCCGGGGGCGACGGCCTTGCCGGCCTCGTGCATGGCCCCGCACGCGATCCGTCCTGCCTCCTCCATGGCGGCGATGACCTCGGGGGTCTGGACGTGTGACCCGGTGTACTCCTCGGGCACGTCACCCAGGCCGACGTAGGGCGGTCGGACGATCGAGGCCGGGACGGACAGACGAGGACTGACGGGAAACGGTTCGATGGAGGTCACGTCGTGCAAGTCTATGAGCACGACCCCGAGGAGGAGCCATGGCCCACGAGGATGAGTACTACTGGTGCCTCACGCACCATTCGGTCGAGCCCTGGGACGGGTGCCGGTCCGGCGACCGGCTCGGACCGTACCCGAGCGCTGCCCAGGCCGCCCAGGCGCTCGACCGGGCCCAGGCCCGCAACGACGCCTGGGACGCCGATCCGCGTTTCAAGGACGACGACGAGGACAAGGACCCCGACGACAAGGAGGAGGGCTGGGGGCCGTTCCGACACCCGGTGCGCTGACCGCCGGTGAGCCCGGCCCGGGCAGTTCTGGCTCCGCCGTCGCTGGCGGATGCGCTCCGCCGGTGGGGACGGTCTGGCCGCATTCCACCGGAGAGACTCGCTCAGCCGACCCGGATGGACTCGCGCGCCTGGTCGACGAGCTTCTGCCGCGCCGAGTCGCCGATGGTCGCCGAGTTGAAGTACAGCCCGAGGAAGTCCGAGGCCCCCGTGTTGACGACGACGACGTCGACGACGTCGCCGTCGACCTGGGGCAGCTGGGGGATGCGCACGTGGACCTGTTCGCGGACCCACCAGCCCTGGTGGCCGTCGATGGTGACCTGCTGGTCCGAGACGACGTTGCGGCCCGAGAACTCCTCGTAGTACTGGGAACTGGCGAAGCAGTCCATCATCATGTGGGCGGCCGTCCTGGGCTCGGTGAAGCCGTCGGCCACGGCGAGCCCGCCCACCGCCGAGACGCTCATCCAGCCCGGGTACACTTGGTCGGTCTGGGCCTGCTGGTTGCGTACCCAGGGCAGCAGGAGGGACTCGTCGGTCCATCCGGGGATGCGCTGCACCGAGATGCCGCCGCCGTGCAGGCGGCCGCCCGTGCTCGTCGTCCCGGAACCACCGCCGGCCTGCGGGCACTTGACGGTCGAGGATCCGGCCGAGGGGGTGGTGGACTTCTCGTTCCAGGCCGAGACGGTCGGGGTGGACGAGTTGAGATCGGGCTGGGCCTGCTGGCGATGGCCCTGACCCTGTCTCACGACGATCCACACGACGAGCCCGATGACGGCCAGCACCGCCAGGACGACGAGGACCCCGCGTCCCGGACCCCGGCGGGTGGGGGCCTGGCCGGGGCCGCCGGATCCGCGCGCTGCCCGGTACGACGGCGAGGGGCCTCCGGCCGGCGTCGTCGACGTCGTCCAGCCCGAGCCGTCCCACCACCGCAGGGTGTCGGGAGTGCCGGCCGGGTCGGGGTACCAGCCAGGGGCAGGGGAGCTCGCCATGGCCACGAGTCTACGGGGCGTCCTTGGGTCGATCCTGTGGCCGACGACGGCCACCGGGCACGGCCGGGCTCCCGAGCGATTGTTACGGGTTTGAAACATCGGATCGGCACACTGGTGTCATGAGCAGGCAGACCGAGTTCGTCCTGCGTTCCATGGAGGAACGCAACGTCCGTTTCGTCCGGCTGTGGTTCGCCGACGTGCTCGGCTCCCTCAAGTCGGTGGCCATCGCCCCGGCCGAGGTCGAGGGGGCCTTCGCCGAGGGGGTCGGCTTCGACGGGTCGGCCATCGAGGGGTACGCCCGGGTCTACGAGTCCGACATGGTCGCCCACCCCGATCCCTCGACCTTCCAGATGCTGCCGTGGCGCGAGGGCACCGGCACCGCCCGGATGTTCTGCGACATCGCCAATCCCGACGGCACCCCGAGCTTCGCCGATCCCCGTCACGTCCTCAAGCGGGCCATGGCCAAGGCCGCCGACATGGGGTTCACCTTCTACACCCACCCGGAGATCGAGTTCTACCTCCTCAAGGAGGCCCACCGTGCCGGCGGCACCCCCGAGCCCCTCGACAACGGCGGGTACTTCGACCACACGACCCTGGGAGCCGGCACCGACTTCCGTCGCGACTCCATCTCGATGCTCGAGCAGATGGGCATCTCGGTGGAGTTCAGCCACCACGAGGGCGCGCCCGGTCAGCACGAGATCGACCTGAGGTACGCCGACGCCCTCACCATGGCCGACAACATCATGACCTTCCGGGTCGTCATCCGCGAGGTGGCGTCACTGCGGGGGATCAACGCGACCTTCATGCCCAAGCCCTTCAGCCAGTACCCGGGGTCGGGCATGCACACCCACGTGTCCCTCTTCGAGGGCGACACCAACGCCTTCTACGACGCCTCCGACGAGGCCCGGCTGTCGCCGGTGGCCAAGCACTTCGTCGCCGGACTGCTGCACCACGCCCCGGAGATCACCGCGGTGACGAACCAGTGGGTCAACTCCTACCGTCGTCTCGTCGGCGGCGGCGAGGCCCCGGCGTACATCTGCTGGGGCTGCAACAACCGCTCGGCCCTGGTGCGGGTGCCCGCCTACAAACCCGACAAGGCGTCCTCGGCGCGGATCGAGGTGCGCTCCATCGACTCGGCGACGAACCCCTACCTCGCCTACGCCCTCATCCTCGCCGCCGGCCTGTCGGGCATCGAGCACGAGTGGGAGCTGCCCGAGGAGGCCTCCGACGACGTGTGGAGGCTGTCGGCACGTGAGCGGATGGCCCTGGGCATCAAGCCCCTGCCTCGTGACCTGGGGCAGGCCATCGCCGCCATGGAGGACTCCGAGCTCGTCGCCGAGACCCTCGGCGAGCACGTCTTCGACTACTTCCTGCGCAACAAGAAGGCCGAGTTCGACGACTACTTGGGCCAGGTGAGCCAGTTCGAGCTGGATCGGTACCTGCCTCGACTGTGAGACGCCGGCAGGTGCCCCTGCGCTGAGGGGGAACGCCGGACCGGAACCCGGGTTCAGTCGAGCAGGGCGGTGAGGCTGCTCGCCAGCGGGATGACCGGCAGCATGTCGGCGACGTCCTCGACGTGCGACCCCGATGCCTGGATGCGTCCGGCCGACCTCGCGTCGTCCCAGGTCGTCAGTCCCGTGGCCAGGGCGATGAACGTCGTCATGTCGGTCTCGGCGACGTTGGGCGGGGTCCCCCGGTGATGGTCGGGGCCGGCGTCTCGCGCGCTCAACTGGACGGCGGTGGCCGGGGGCACCCGCATCTCGATGGTCCGGCCGCCGTGCACCTGTCCCAGGGCGGTGGCGAGGGTCCTCGACACCTCCATGAGGACGGGCCGGGGCAGCGTCAGCCCGTCGCGCATCCCCAGGGTCGCCGCCTCGACCAGGCCGACCCGCAGGTGGTCGACGAAGCGAGCCGGGCCGACGAGGGTCTCCACGGTGACCGGGAGGGAGCGTCCCGCCCCCAGGGCGTTGCGGGCCGTGAGGACGAGGGAGCGGGCCTGTGGCAGGAGGTCCTGGGGGGTGTCGTCGGCGCTCACTTGGGTGCCGATCCGGGCGAGCATCGGGGTGGCGGCGGCCCGCTCCCGGAGCAATTCCCACAGGGCCATCGGCCGCAGGGTCGTCGGGACCTCAAGGGTCTGCAGGGTGTCGGTGAGCCACACCATGACATGGGCGATGTGACGGCGTCCCCAGCGCGGATCGGTGGGCTCGGGGCGAGCCTCGGACCGGGCAGCCGCCGGCAGCAGCAGGTCCATGCCGGCCAGCCACGTGGTGGCGACCTTCCTGACCTCCTGCTCGGTGCGAGCTGCCATGACTGTCACCCCCACGATGCTAGGCCGGGCAGTTTCCCGGACGACGACCCCGACATGTCCATTGGGCAACGTCCAAGTGACATCCACGGTCCGGGTGCAGAGGTTAGTCTCGGCACGACGGGTCGTGCACGGCAGGACGGAGGACGAGATGGCCGATCGGTTGGTGACCCTCGAGGCCGAACTCGTCCGTCACGGCGCCGCCGACGGGGCCAGAGCTCGCCGTTTCCACGACATGACCGCCGCCGCCCTCGGCGCCGACCCCCGGCGGTGGGCCGGCTGGGAGGACGAACTCGAGGACGCCTGCGACGTCGACCAGGCCCTCTCGGCCATGGCCGACGTCTCCGCAGCCGCTCCCGAGGCGACCCGCAGCTGCCTGGCCGAGCCCGACCACGCCCGGCGCCTGATCCGGCTGCTGGGGGCGTCGACCGAGCTGGGACGCCATCTGGCCGCCCACCCGGAGGACCTCGCCCAGGTCGTCGCCGATCCCCGGGCGTGGACCGCCGAAGACCTGCGCGAGGACCTGCTGGCCACCGTCGAGGCGCGGCCCGACGGGAGCGGACTGCTCGTCGCCGGGGCCGACCCCACCACCGGGGCCGACGCCCTGCGCCTGGCCAACCGGCGCCACCTCGTGCGGATCGCCTGCCGTGATCTCGACCGCGACGACCCGACCACCATCACCGAATCGATCGCCGCCGAGCTGGCCGATCTGGCCGACGCCGTCGTCGAGACCGCCCTGGCCCTGGCCCGCGCCGCCACACCCGGTCATGACGCGGCCCGGCTCGCGATCCTGGCCATGGGCAAGTGCGGGGCCCGCGAACTCAACTACATCTCGGACGTCGACGTCATCCACGTCGTCGCGCCGACGAGGGACGACGTCTCCTCCTCGCGGGCCGTCGAGGTCGGCCAGCGGCTCGCCGCCGCCGTCGCCCGGATCTGCTCGGCCCACTCGGCAGCCGGGTCCATCTGGCAGGTCGACGCCGCCCTGCGTCCCGAGGGCGACGCCGGCCCACTGGTGCGCACCCTCGAGTCGATGGGGGAGTACTACCGGTCGTGGGCGAGGAACTGGGAGTTCCAGGCCCTGCTCAAGGCCAGGCCGATGGCCGGGGACCGGCAGCTCGGTGAGGACTTCTGCTCCCTCGTCGCACCGCTGGTGTGGAAGGTCGGCGAGCAGGACGGGTTCGTCGCCCAGACCCGGGCCATGCGCACCCGCGTCGTCGACCACATCCCCCGGCGCGACCGCGACCGCGAGATCAAGCTCGGCCCCGGGGGTCTGCGGGACGTCGAGTTCACCGCCCAGCTGCTGCAGCTCGTCCACGGACGCCAGGACGCGTCGCTGCGGGTGAGGTCGACCTTCGACGCCCTGCGCGCCCTGTCGGCCGGCGGGTACATCGGCCGGGCCGACGCCAACAGGCTGCTGGCGGCCTACCGACTCGAACGGACCCTCGAGCACCGCGTCCAGCTGTACCGCCTGCGTCGCACGCATCTGCTGCCCGAGGCCCCCGAGGACCTGCGTCGGCTGGCCCGGGCGGTCGGTCTGCACCGAGCCGAGGACGTCCGTGACCTGTGGCGGACGACGTCGAGGTCCGTCCTGCGCACCCACAACCGGGTCTTCTACTCGCCCCTGGTCGAGGCCGTCTCACGGATCCCCTCGGAGGAACTGCGGATGACGACCCAGGCCGCCCAGGTGCGGCTGCGTGCCCTGGGCTTTCACGACGAGGCCTCCGCGTTGCGGCACATCGAGGCGCTCACCCAGGGCACGAGCAGATCGGTGCGCATCCAGGCCCAACTCATGCCCGCCATGCTCGGCTGGCTCGCCGAGGGGCCCAACCCCGACCACGGCCTGCTCGCCTTCCGCCAGGTCTCCGAGGGTCTGGGGACGTCCCCCTGGTACCTGCGTGCCCTGCGGGACGAGGGCGCCATGGCCCAGCGGCTGGCCGCGGTGCTCTCGGGGTCGCGGCTGGCCGTCGACATGCTCGTGCGCGCCCCCGACACCGTGCAGGTGCTCACCGATGACGATCTGGCCCCCCGCGACGGCGCCGAGGTGCGCACCGAGATGCTCCGGGTGGCACGGCGTCACCCCGAGGTGGCCGACGCCGTGCGTGCCATCCGCGCGGTGCGACGCCGCGAGCTCTTCCGCGTCCTCGTCGACGTCGTCCTGGGGATCATCGACGTCGAGGCCGCCGGTCGGGCACTGTCAGACCTGGCAGGGGCCACCGTCGACGCCGCCCTCGACGCCGTGAGTCGTACCGTCGAGAACCCGCCGCGGATCGGTGTCGTCGCCATGGGACGCTGGGGCGGCGCGGAACTGTCCCTGGGGTCGGACGCCGATGCCATGTTCGTCGTCGAGGACGGCGGGCCGCAGGCCGTGGCCGCGGCCACCGAGATCGTCGCGCGCCTGCGGACCCTGCTGGCCGCACCCGGACCCGAACCACGTCTGGACCTCGACGCCGGGCTGCGCCCCGAGGGACGCTCCGGGCCGCTCGTCCGCACCCTCTCGAGCTACCGCTCGTACTACGCCGGCTGGTCGAGCACCTGGGAGTCGCAGGCCCTCCTGCGGGCCGCCCACGGCGCCGGCGACGAGGACCTCACGGGGGCGCTGGTGGGGTCCGTGGCGCACCTGCGCTGGCCCGCGGACGGGCTCGACCCGGCCCAACGCACCCAGGTCCGCCGGCTCAAGGCGAGGATGGAGAAGGAACGGGTCAAGCGCGGCACCGATCCACGGCTCGACGTCAAGATGGGTCCCGGTGGTCTGGCCGACGTCGAGTGGACGGTGCAGATGATGCAGCTCGACCATGCCGGTCAGATGGAGTCCCTGCGGACGACGTCGACGCTGGCGGCCCTCGACGCCGCCCACGAGGCGGGTTTGGTGGACCTCGAGCAGACCCAGGCGCTGCGTGCCGCCTGGATCGACGCCAGCCGGCTGCGCAACGCCATCGTCTGCGTCCGTGGTCGGGCCGGGGACGTCATGCCCTCCGATTCGGGCGACCTCGACGCCGTCGCCCGGATCATGGGTCTGGGGCCGGGAGCCTCCGAGCTCGTCGTCGAGAACCACCTGCGCAGTGCGCGGCGGGCCGGCAAGGTCGTCGAGGCGATCTTCTGGGGCTCCTGACGGCCGCGGGTCTCACGCCCGGGATCGGAAGGCGTGCGGGCTGGGGATCGGCTTGGCGAAGGCCCAGTGCGGGTCGGTGAGCATCCGGGCGACGGCCAGCCCGGCCGAGATCGACACGACGGTGAGGACGGCGTCGGCCCCGAACCCGAGGGCCTGGGAGACGTCGCGGCCGTTGAGCCAGTACATCATCCGGTACATGGCCGCTCCCGGCACCATGATGACGCAGGCCGGCACGGTGAGCGTGATCCGTGGAAGGTGCAGGCGCGGTGCCAAGGGGGCGGCCATGAGCCCGATGACGAGACCGCCGACCCCGGCGGCGAGCTGATTGGGCATCCCCGCCTGGCCCAGACCGAGCCGACAGAGGTTGCCGATCATCCCCAGGAGGGCGGCGACGAGCACCATCGGGGCGGTCGAGTTGAAGAGCACCGCGAACCCGGCGACCCCGAGGAAGGTGGCGAGGGCGAAGGCGATCCACTGCCACGCCCCCGGCAGGGAGAACTGGGTCGGCAGCGGCGCCATCCCGGTGGCGAAGCTCATGACCCAGGCCGACAGGGTGGCGGCGATGACGAGCCCCAGGGAGTACGTCGCCCGGCTGAGTCCGGCGGTGAAGTCGAGCCTGGCCATGTCGAGGATCGACGTGATCATGGGGAACCCGGGCACGAGGAAGAGCAGGGAGGCGACGTATCCGGGTCCGTTGACCGACCTGAGCAGGGGAAGCCCGGTGGCGTCGAGCAGGGCCACGATGACGAGGTACACCAGGGATGCGAGGGCTGCCGCCAGGGCGGCGACCCCGAACTGGTTGAGCCACCGGTGGGCCAGACGACGCCGCAGATCCTGACCGGCGCTGGCCGCGACGAGGACGACGAGGGCGTCGAGCGGGCTGAACCGGTTGAGGATGGCGAATCCGGCGCAGGCGACGCCGCCGGCCAGGGTGTTCTGCCAGGGCTTCCACACCGGGGTGACGGTGCGTGAGACGCGGTCGAGCTCGGCCTCGAGGTGCTCGGCGGTGCAGTCCTCGGGCAGATGACGTGACACGTGTTCGAGGGCTGCGATCCGTGCGGCGTCGACCTTGACCCGGTACACCTCACGCACGACGGTGCGGAAGTTGTCGCCCCGATGGGCGGTGACCATGATCTCGGTGAGGCTCACCGAGGCGTCGTGGCGCTCCATGCCCAGGGCGCTGGCCGCCCGCTCCATGGCTCGCTTGACGCGGTACGAGCCCGTCCCCGAGGCCAGCAGCATCGATCCGAGGCGTACCACCGCCTCCGTGTCGTCGATGAACTCCCGATCGTCACGTGCTCCCACAGTCATGACATTCTCCCACCTCAGGGCGGGGTCGGATGGGCCGGGGTGGGTTCCGGGGGGTGTCCCTGGGAGGATGCGGCCGGCGGTGTCAGCGGCGCACCCCAATGGTCCACGGGTCGGTGCGTACGTCCAGGGCGGTCGCCGGGATGCCGGCCCCGGTGAGGCGCCGGGCGACGTCGTCACACCAGGGCGACTCGCTGGCCCAGTGGGCGACGTCGACGAGGACCGGTCCGCCCGCACGCAGGTGCTCGTCAGCCGGATGATGGCGCAGGTCGCTGGTGAGGTAGGCGTCGGCGCCGCTGGCCCGGGCGGCGTCGAGCAGGCTGTCGCCGGCGCCCGAGCACAGCGCGACCGTCCGCACCAGCGTCGTGGGGTCGCCGGCGGCGCGCACCCCCCAGGTCGTCCGGGGGAGGCGGTCGGCCACCAGTTCGGTGAACTCGGCCAGGGTGAGGGTAGCCGGCAGGAGGCCGACCCGACCGATGCCCTCGACCGGGCCGGGCCGGTGATCGTCGCCGTCCACGGGGCGGGACGCCGGTTCGAGGGTCCCGGTGACGGTGAGTCCGAGCAGTCCGGCCAGGACGTCGTTGACCCCGCCGATGGCGGCGTCGGCATTGGTGTGGGCGCTCATGAGGGCGACGCCGGCCCGGACGAGCCGGTGGACGATCCGCCCCTTGGGTGTGTCGGCGGCCACCGAGGTGACCCCGCGCAGCAGCAGGGGGTGGTGGACGACGAGCATCTGCGCACCCGCGTCGATGGTGCGCGCCACGACTTCGTCGGTGGCCTCGAGGGCGGTGACGACCCCGGTGACCTCGTCGGTCGGGTCGCCGCACACGAGTTCCGGGCTGTCCCAGGACTCGGCGAGGCGAGGGGGATACCACCGATCGAGGAGGGTGCGGACGTCGTCAACAGTCGTCATGGGTGCAGGGTACCCAGTGGGGGCGTCGGGGCTCAGGGGTGACGTGGGCACCCACCGGTGACGCCCTGGCGGCCCCGATGTCGTCGTCACCGACTGCTCGTCCGATAGGTTGGGCCCATGCGCATGCCTCGTCCCCCCGCGGCCATGGCGGCCGCGCTGCTGCTGCTCGCCGGCTGTGGCCAACACGTGCCGACCGTGGCCGAGCAGGCCAAGGGTGCCGGTGCGGCTCCTCCGCCCACCCGGGTCGCCGTGTCGTCCGCCAGTGCCTCCGGATCCTCGCGGGCCCATGGGACGCCGACCCCCTCGGCCAGCGTCTCGGCACCCGCCTGCCAGGGGAGTGCCGATCTCGCCTTCGGTTTCGGTGCGGTGCGCGCCGCCGACGGGCAGGGGTCGATGGTCGTGTCCATGCGCAACTGCACGACCGACACCTTCACCCTGCCCAAGGTGCCGCAGTTCACGGCGTCGACCGCCGACGGGCAGAGCGTCGACATCACCTGGACCGCCGGCAAGGAGGTCGGGAGTCGTCTCATCAAGCCCAAGGAGACCCGTTCGCTCACCCTCACCTGGCAGCTCGCGTCCTCCTGCTCCGCTGGTGCCCAGGTCCTGGGCATCAACGTCCGCGGGGTGGACGCCACCACCGAGGGATGCCTGCGTCTGGGCAGGAACCCCCAGCAGGCCTCGGCCGATCCGTCCGCCAGTCATGATGCCAACGGTGAGGTCGACACGTCGAGTGAGGTGACGGTCACTTGGAACCCGTGACGAGGGTCGGACGCGGGTCGGTCACGGTGGGGGTGATGTCCTTGGTCATGACCGCCGTGACCGTCACCGGGTGCACCTCGCCGGACGTTCCCGCCGTGCCGGCCGCCCGTGTCCCGAGTGGATCGGCCTCGGCACGTCCGTCGTACCGCGTCGCCGCGCCCACCACCGAGGCCGGGGTCCGTCGGGAGGTGAGCTGCCGGGGCCGGACGACGCCGGTCGTCGGATTCGGCCAGGTCGACGCGGCCCTCGGTACCCGGGTCCTGCGGGTCACCCTGCTCAACTGCTCCGGGCGGCAGCTGCCCGTGTCCCGGCCGGTCATCGTCGCGTCGCGCGATGGCGCTCCGGTCCCGGTGAGGTGGCTGGTGGACGGCACCTGGCAGGACCCGGTGGTGCCCCCTGCGGGGCGATGGGACGTCGACCTCGTGTGGCACTCGAACGGGCGGTGTGAGCGCGGGGCCTCGCGTCTGGACGTCACCCTCGGCGGTGCGCGGGCGTCGGTGACCGACTGCCTGCAACTCGGTGGGCAACAGGCCGTCACCGGCGAGGAGGACGGCGTCCCGGTGGGTCGGATACGCGTCGTCGCCGGTTGAGCTGTCCCGGGCCCGACCGGCCGGGCGTGCCCGGGCGAGGCAGGGCCACGGTGGCCGGCGCCGTCCCGGGGTTCAGGATGCCCACCACAGCAGGGGAGGGATGGCCACGAGGACGGCCAGCACGGCCCCGTTGAGCCAGGGATGGCCGACGAGCAGCGCGATGAACTCGCGCAGGAGCGCGCTCGGCAGGAAGTACCCGGCCGTGTCCGACCCGATGACGGTGGCGGGGGCGATGCCCTGACGCCGACACAGGTCGGCGGCCCGCACCGCGTGGTAGGAGCTGGTGACGACGACGGGCGACCGTGTTCCTCCCGCCGGCACCAGCGCCGTCGAGAAGGCGAGGTTCTCATCGGTGTTAGTCGCACGGTCCTCGACGACGATGGCCTCGCGGGGTATGCCTCGGGCGACCATGTAGTCGGCCATGGCGTCTCCCTCGGTCCGTAGCTCGTCCGAGCCGCGTCCGCCGGAGGGGATGAGCATCGAGGTGTGCCCGGAGGAGACGTCGAGGTGCCACTGGTCGATGGCCCGATCGATGCGAGAGGCGAGCAGCGGGGGCACCCGGTCGCCGATGAGCCCGGATCCGAGCACGATGATGTCGTGGTCGCCCGGCTCCATGCGGCGTCGCCAGATGACCGCCACGGAGGCGAGATAGCCGAGGAAGGCGAAGGACAACCAGGCCAGCGCCATGGTCGCGCTGGCACCGACGACGATGGCCGGGTCGATCGCGGTGCCGATGGCCAGGACCATCCATACCGGCAGCGCCATGAGTGCCAGTCCCACCAGCCCCGACAGCATGTTCGACGGGCTCAGCCCCTCCCTACGGGCCATCGTCACCCCGTTGAGGACGAGGAGCACCGGCAGCGCCAGGGCACCCAGGCCCATGGCGACCACGACGAGGACGGCGATGGCGGGCCCCACCGCGGGTAGGAGAGCCAGCGACACGAGTGCGGTGGCGACGCCGGCAGCCACGGCGAGCGCCAGCACCATGCCGTTGCTCCAGGCTCCGGGACGCTGACGCACCAGGGCGTGGTGGCAGGCGAGCAACAGGAGTGTCGTCAGGGCGGGGATGAGGATCACGGATCCATCGTCGCCGCTGGGGCCGGTCCTGTCGTCATGCCATGGGTGGGTCTTCCGGTCATCCCGCGGAAGGACGGGCAGGACGACACCTCCCCCGCAGAACGACGTCCTGACGGGGGAGGTGCGGTCTGGGGGCAGGCTCAGATGTCGTCCTGCCGGAGGCAGGCTCAGATGTCGTAGTACAGATCGAACTCGTAGGGGTGCGGGCGCTGCTGCAGTGCCGCCAGGTCGCCGCGCTTGAGCTCGATCCACGTGTCGATGAGGTCGGAGGTGAACACGTCACCGGCCTCGAGGAACTCGTGGTCGTCATCCAGGGCGTTGAGGGCACCCTCGAGGCTGCTCGGCACCTGGTCGAGCAGGTCGTGCTCCTCCGGCGGCAGCTCGTAGATGTCCTTGTCGACGGGCTCGTGCGGCTCGATCTTGTTCTGGATGCCGTCGAGACCGGCCAGGAGGATCGCCGAGAAGGCCATGTACGGGTTGGCCGACGGGTCGGGGCAACGGAACTCGACGCGCTTGGCCTTGGGGGACGGGCCGGTGATCGGGATGCGCATGCAGGCCGAGCGGTTGCGCTGCGAGTAGACGAGGTTGACCGGGGCCTCGAAGCCCGGCACGAGGCGGTGGTACGAGTTCGCCGACGGGTTCGTGAAGGCGAGCAGCGCCGGGGCGTGCTTGAGGATGCCGCCGATGTAGTAGCGGGCGGTGTCGGAGAGCTGCGCGTACCCGTTCTCGTCGAAGAAGAGCGGATCGCCGTTCTTCCACAGCGACGAGTGGACGTGCATGCCCGAACCGTTGTCACCGAAGATCGGCTTCGGCATGAAGGTGGCGGTCTTGCCGTGGTTCCAGGCGACGTTCTTGACGATGTACTTGAACTGCATGACCGCATCGGCGGACTTCAGCAGGGTGTCGAACCGCCAGTTGATCTCGGCCTGGCCGCCGGTGCCGACCTCGCTGTGGGCGCGCTCGACCTTGAGGCCGATGGCCTCGAGGTGCGAGACCATCTCGTCGCGCAGGTCGCCGAAGTGGTCGGTCGGCGCCACGGGGAAGTACCCGCCCTTGTACTTGACCTTGTAGCCGCGGTTGCCGCCCTCCTCGACGCGGCCGGTGTTCCAGGCCCCGGCCTCCGAGTCGATGGCGTAGTAGGAGGTGTTCTGGCGGGTGTCGAAGCGGACGTCGTCGAAGACGTAGAACTCGGCCTCGGGGGCGAAGAAGGCGGTGTCGCCGATGCCGGTGGAGGTGAGGTAGGCCTCGGCCTTCTTGGCGATGTTGCGCGGGTCGCGGCTGTACGGCTCCTTGGTGATGGGGTCGTGCACGTTGAAGTTGACGATGAGCGTCTTGTGCGTCCGGAAGGGATCGATCCAGGCCGTCGTCGGGTCGGGCAGGAGGGCCATGTCCGACTCGTGGATCTTCTGGAAGCCGCGGATGGACGAACCGTCGAAGGCGAGCCCCTTGTCGTAGGTGTCCCTGTCGAATTCGCGGGCGGGGACGGTGAAGTGCTGCATGACCCCGATGAGGTCGCAGAAGCGGACGTCGATCATCTCGACGTTCTCCTTCTTCACATAGGCGAGCAGCTCGTCTGCGTCGTGGAACATGTGTCCTCCATGAACTCCGTGGTGTTGACCCGAAGCTAACCGACCTTGGTTGCCTCGCGGTCACCATCATGTTTCGGCCGTGTTACAGACCAGTGGGCGGGGTGGGAGCAGGGCGGTCTCGGCGCCCCGGCGCGGTGGGGCCGAGACCGCCCTGCTCCCCCCCCGCCCACTGGTCNCGCCCCGGCGCGGTGGGGCCGCGGGCGGGGCATCGCGAGGGGGCGTCAGGAAAATCCCCTGGGATCGACTTCGTTCCCCTCCGGGGGAACAATCCGCCGCTCCGGGCGATTTCCTGACATCGGTGCCGGACCACCCGGTCGTCATCGGGCGCCCAGCAGCGGCAACCGGCCGCCGTTGCCCGCCGGATAGGCTGGGGGAATGACCACCACCCATCCGGGCTCGACCCTCGGCCTGCCGGCCACGGGCCGGGGTTCCCTCGCCTCGTGGAACCGGCGAATCGGCGCCCTCGTCGTCGACTGGGCCGCCTCGATGGCCGTCGCGGCGGGCATCTTCGGGCCCAGTGTGCTGCGCGGTGGCGGGTGGGTCGTCTGGATGCCGATGGCGGTCTTCTTCGTCGAGTCCACCGTGCTCACGGCGATCACGGGGGGCAGCTTCGGCCAGCTCCTGGCGCGGATCGCCGTCGTCCGACTCGACGGTCCGGCGCCGCTCGGCTGGTGGCGGTCGGCCGCCCGGACCGCCATGAAGTGCCTGGTCATCCCAGCCCTGGTCATCGGTGCCGAGAGACGTGGCCTGGACGATCTCGTCCTCGGCTCGGTCGTCGTGGCGAGGGTCTGAGATGCGTGTCCTCGTCCTGTCCCGCGGGGTGCCCGGCCCCAGCGACCCCCTGCGCGGGGTCTTCGAGCTCGACCAGGCCAGAGCCCTGGCCGCAGCCGGCCACGAGGTCCTCCTGGCGACCATCGACGCTCGCTCGGTCCGGCACCGGCGACACCTGGGCTGGTCGCATCGCAACGTCGAGGGGGTCGAGGTGCTCGGCCTCGACGTGCCGGTCGGTGCGGTCCCTGCCCGGCTCGACCATGCCCTCTTCGCCCGGGCGGCGTCGGCCCTCTGGACCCGAACGACCCGACTGTGGGGTCGGCCCGACGTCGTCCACGCCCATTTCAGCCGGTTCGCCGCCGCCCTCGCCCGGGCCGGCGTCGACGAGGTGCCGCTGGTCCTCACCGAGCACGACTCGCACCTGCGCCTGGCCGGTACCGACCGCCTGCGTGACGACGACGTGCGCCTCGCCGTCGCCCGGGCCGACGCCGTCATCGCCGTCTCCGGGGCCCTGGCCCGGGTGCTCGAGCACCGCTACGGCGCCGACCCGGTCGTCGTGCCGAACGTCGTCGACGTCGACCTCTTCGACGTGCCGCACGTCGATCACCCCCCGACGGTGCTCGTGACCGCGGGCAATCTCATCGAGCGCAAGGGCATCGTCGAACTGGCCCGGGCCGTCCAGGCGGCCGCCCCCTTCCACCCCGGCCTGGTGCTACGGGTCATCGGCGACGGCCCGCTGCGTCGTGACCTCGCCGAGATCGCCGTCCAGTCCCCGGGGGTCGTCGAGCTCCTGGGCAGGATGTCGCGCTCCCGGATGGCCGAGGAGTTCGCCCGCGCCGATGGGTTCGCGCTCTTCTCACGCTGGGAGACCTTCGGGGTGGTGTACGCCGAGGCCATGGCCGCCGGCCTGCCCGTCCTGGCGACCCCGTGCGGCGGGCCCCAGGACTTCTGCGGGCCCGACGTCGGCCTGGTCACCGCGGGCATGGAACCCCATGATCTCGACTCCGGCCTCACCAACTTCCTCGACCGGCTCGGCTCCTGGGACCGTGACCACATCCGCGCCACGGCGCGGGACAGGTTCGCCCCGGCCGCGGTGGCGGGCCGGATCGAGGAGGTCTACCAGTCGGTGCTGTCGTCGTCCGGGTCGACCTCATGACCCTCGCCGCCTGGATGCAGTCGATCAACGACCTGTTGTCGGCCCATGCCTCGAACCCGTGGGTGCTGGCCGCCCTGTTCGGTCTGTGCCTGCTCGACGGTTTCTTCCCGCCGGTGCCCAGCGAGTCGCTCGTCGTCGCCCTCGCGGCGATCGGCACCCCACCGTGGTGGTCCATCGTCCCGGTGGCAGCCCTGGGTGCCCTGTGTGGGGACAACATCGCCTACTGGCTGGGTCGCTGGCTGGGCAGCACCTCGCTGCTCACCGGCGGGGAACGTCGGCGTCGGACCATCGACTGGGCCCGCCACCAGTTGCGGGTACGCGGACCGTTGGCGATCCTCGTCGCCCGGTACATCCCGGGCGGCCGGGTCGTCGTCAATGCCATGGCCGGAGCGACACACTTCTCCTACCGGGCCTTCGTCGTCGTCGACGCCATCGCCGGGGTGCTGTGGGCGGGCTACGCGACCGCGGTGGGGGCCGGGGTGGCGAGCGTCCTGGGAAACAACCACCTGCTGGCGATCGTCGTCGGGGTCGCCGGGGCAGTGCTCGTCGGGATGGTCCTCGACCGGGTGCTGCGTCGCGTCATGCCTGCCCCCAACCCTTCCGCGGAGACCTCCGAGGAGCAGGACGCCGACCGGGTGCAGGCCTGACTCGCCCTCGCGGCGCCTTCCCCCATGCAGCGTCCCGGGCAGGTCGATGAGGACGTCCGCGAGCCCTCCGCGCCTCGGGACCTCCGCGGACAGCTCCGCGCCCACCCCGACCGAGGCCGAGGTGGGCGCGAGCCAGTGAGAACCGAGGGGGTGTGGGTCAGGCCCGACCCTCCTCCTTGGCGGCCTTCTTGCCGGTGGAGGCGTCGGCAGCGAGCTGGGCCTCGTCGAAGACGCTGGCCGCGGCGCTGCCGTCGGCCCCGTCCTCCTCACGACCGGGGGTGTGGAGGTTCCACTTGGTGATCGCGAACCGGAAGATGACGTAGTAGAGGGCGCCGTAGGCCAGACCGATGACGAGCAGCAGCAGGACCTTGCCCGGGCCCCCGGAGAGCTGGGAGGCGCGTCCGAAGTTGATGATGTAGTCGGTGAGGCCTGCCGAGAAGCCGAAGCCGTCCTTGATGCCCAGCGCGTTGACCAGGGCCAGGGCCGAGCCGGTGAGCAGGGCGTGGACGAGGTACAGCGGGAAGGCGACGTAGGCGAAGGCGTACTCGAGGGGCTCGGTGATGCCGGTGAGGAAGGCGGTGAGGGCCACCGAGATCATGACGCCACCGGTGATCTTCTTCTTCTCGGGCTTGGCGGTGTGGTAGATCGCCAGGGCGGCGCCGGGCAGGGCGAACATCATGATCGGGAAGAAGCCGGTCATGAACGACCCGGTCCAGGCGTTGGTGGCCGCGGTGCCGTTGAAGAAGCAGGTGATGTCGCCGTGCAGGGTCTCGCCGGCAGCGTTGGTGCAGTTGCCGAGCTGGAACCACGGCAGCGAGTTGAGCAGGTGGTGCAGGCCGAAGGGGATGAGCAGGCGGTTGATGGTGCCGAAGACGAAGCCGGTGCCCGGGTTCGACCCGTGGTGCATGATGAAGCCACCGACCTGCTTGTTGATGAGCCAGTCGAAGGCCGGGTAGATGAAGGCCAGGACGACGCCGGCGACGAGCGAGGCCGCGGCGGTGACGATCGGGACGAAGCGACGTCCACCGAAGAAGGCGAGGTAGGTCGGCAGCTTGGTGCGGTGGTAGCGCTCGTACATCTTGGCGGCGATGATGCCGATGACGATGCCACCGAGGACGCCGTAGTTGATGACCCCGGTCTGCTTGGAGAAGTACGGGGCCAGGGCGTGCAGGACGCCACCCTGGGTCTTGTCGGACAGCCCGGCGCCGGTGAGGACGAGGTAGCCGACGAGGGCGGCCAGGGCGGTGGACCCGTCGGCCTTCTTGGCGTAGCCGACGGCGACGCCGATGGCGAAGATGAGCGGCAGGTTGTCGAAGATCGCGCCGCCCGCCGAGGCCAGGACGTCAGCGACCGGCTGCATCCAGTGGGCGTGCTTGGCCAGCCCGTCGGCTCCCAGGACGTCGGCCGAGCCGAAGCGCAGCAGGAGCGCGGCGACGGGCAGGGAGGCGATCGGCAGCATGAGGGAGCGACCGATGCGCTGGAGCTGGGAGAAGCCCGGGATGGGCTTGCGTTCCTTCTTGGTGGATACGGCCTGTGCCGTCATGATCTCCTCCACGGTGAGTTCAGGTCATGGATCGTCCCCGTCATCGGGGCGACCCGCGGTGGTGGGTCCACTGGTATGGACCACTCGCCGCTCAGTACAGACCTCCGGTCTCCGGGATGTCAAGGACCCGTGAGGAGACCGTGGAAAGTGATCATTCACGACGATCACCCCTCGTCGCCACGGTCCCGGCCTGGGCGTGTCATGATGCCGACCATGAAGTACGCCGTCGTGCGGGACTACCTGGCCGATCTCGTGGCCACCCGGTTGTCGCCGGGCGACCCCGTCCCCAGCGAGCGTGAGCTCGTCGAGCGGTTCGGCGTCTCGCGGACGACGGTGCGTCAGGGGATCGACGCCCTCGTCGCCGACGGCCTGCTGGAGCGGCGTCAGGGCAGCGGGACCTATGTGGCCCCTCCCAAGGTCGACGTCCAGTCGCGGATCACCGGTTTCACCCAGGAGATGCACCAGCGGGGGATGATCCCGGCGTCCCGGCTGCTCCAGGCCGAACAGTTGCCGGCGCCGCCCGACGTCGCGGCGTGGTTGGGCATCAAGACCCGCGATCCGGTGCACTACGTCCACCGCGTCAGGCTCGCCGACGGGGTGCCGATGGCCGTCGAACAGACGTGGATCTCGACCGCCCTCGTGCCGCGGTTGCTGGCCGACGGCGTCCCGACCAGTCTCTACGAGGCCCTCGCGGTGGCGGGTCTGGCGCCGACGTGGGGTGAGGACTCGATCGAGGCGGTCGTCGCCGGCCAGACCCTGGCGGAACTGCTCGAAGTCTCGCGGGAGGCCCCGCTGCTGCGGATCGGACGGCGCACCTATGCCGACGACCTGGCCGTCTCCTATGCCCGCACCTGGTATCGCGGTGATCGTTACACCTTGTGGGTTCCTATTTCCAGTCCGCGGCGGACGCTCTACCCGCCGCGTCGTCAGACAGGAGTGAGATGAAGCGGATCGAGCAGATCCTGGCCGCCATCGGCAGGATCGAGAACGTCGTGTCGGTCGAGCCGTGCGTGACGCGCCTGCGGTGTCAGGTCCGCGACGGTCGTCTGGTGGACCGCCCGGCCCTGCGTGACGCCGGGGTGCACGGGGTCACCGTCCAGGGTGACAGCGTCCAGGTCATCGTCGGCCCGGACGCCGATCTCCTCGCCTCGGATCTGGAGGATCTGTGGGGAGGTGATCGTCACGGGTGAGCGATTCGCCTCCCGGACGGCCCGAGGGCGAGTGGGGGGCGCCGGTCCCTTGACACCTCGGGGGTGATCGGGTTTAGTGAAAGATGTCTGGACCACTTTCTCCAAGTGGCCGACGATGATTGATCCCCGGGGGTTCCCAGCGCTGGGGCCGGCCGGGTCCAGGACAGGAGTGCACAGCATGAGCAAGGCAGAGCAGATCCTTCGCGCGCTCGGTGGCGACGACAACATCGACGACCTCGAGGCGTGCATCACCCGGTTGAGGGTCGAGGTCAACGACCCGAGCCTCGTCGACGAGGCCGCGCTCACCGCGGCCGGAGCCTTCGGTGTCGTCAAGCAGGGTACGAGCATCCAGGTCGTCGTCGGTCCCGAGGCCGACAACCTGGCCGAGGACATCGAGGACCTCCGCCCGTGATCGTCGCCGCTCCCATGGCCGGGCAGGTCCATCCGCTCGCGGAGGTTCCCGACCCGGTCTTCGCCCAAGGGCTGGTCGGACCCGGTGTCGCCATCGCACCGGCCGGCGAGGGGGAGGTCATGGTCGTCGCCCCCGTCGCGGGGCGGATCGTCAAGCTCCACCCACATGCCTTCGTCATCCAGTCGAGCACCGTCGGGGTGCTCGTCCATCTGGGCATCGACACCGTCCAGCTCAACGGCCAAGGCTTCGTCCTGCACGCCGGCGAGGGGGACGAGGTGGCCGTCGGGGATCCGCTCATCACGTGGAGCCCCTCGCAGGTCGTCGCCGGTGGGCGTTCGGCCATCTGTCCCGTCGTCCTGCTCGACGCCGATCCGTCGGTGGTGACGCCGGCATCGTCCGGTCCGGCCGTGGAGCCGGGGGACGACCTCCTGCGGGCCGACTGACCCGCGGTGGGCCCGGCCGGGCCCACCATCTGCCCGGTGAGTGGCTCCGGGCGCCCTCCCCGCAGCGTCGGGGAGGGTCCAGTCGCAGTGTTGTACACGTTCACATCGAGGTGGGGCCCGCCGTCGGGTCCTGCCATCCGCATCGGGCGCTGTGCGTCCGGTCACCAAGCGGCGCCCGGTCGGGCGCCACCCAACGAAGGGAGAACCCATGTCGAGACCGCCACGAGCGGACGCCGAGCGTCCCAGATTCACCCGAAGGATCGCGGCCTGCCTCACCGCCCTGGCGGTGGGCTCCATGGCCGCGGTGACCAGTCTTCCGGCGCGGGCCGCCGACGGCGCCCAGCCCGCTGCCGAACCCGGGACGTCGACCCTGCCCTCCGTCCTGCCGAACCCGCAGGAGATGACCTCGGCAGGGGCCGACATGTCGTTCTCGGGGAAGGTCACGGTGGTCGCCGGGGCCGACGCCGATGCGAAGGCCGTCGAGCAGGTCGTGAGCATCCTTCGCGGGCTGCCCGGTGCCCAGGTGAGCGTGTCCCGGACCCCGGACGCCTCCGGCGACCAGGTCTGGGTCGGGACCGCTGAGACGACCCCGGGGATCGCTGAGCTCGTCGCCTCCCTCGGCGGCAGCAAGGCCGACACCCTGCCGGCCGACGGCTACGTCGTCGCCTCGGGGCGTCGCTCCGGTCATGACGTCATCGCCCTGCAGGGCAAGGACGCACGCGGCACCTTCTACGCCGCCCAGACCCTCCGCCAGCTCGTCCGGCACGGCAAGGTGGCCTCGGTGACGGTCCGCGACTGGCCGCTCATGTCGATCCGCGGTGGCATCGAGGGGTTCTACGGCATCCCCTGGTCGCACCAGGCCCGACTCGACCAGTTCACCTTCTACGGGCGTCACAAGATGAACACCTACATCTACACGCCCAAGGACGACCTGCTGCTGCGCGCCAAGTGGCGCACGTTGTACAGCGGCGACGACCTCACGCGGATGAAGGAGCTCGTCAAGGGGGCCAACGCCAACCACGTCGACTTCACCTTCGCGCTGTCCCCGGGCAATGACATCTGCTACTCCTCGGACGCCGACTTCAAGGCGACGACCGCCAAGTTCGACCAGCTGCGGTCGCTCGGAGTGACGTCGTTCTACGTCGCCCTGGACGACATCGAACTCAAGTTCCACTGTGACGCCGACCGCCAGAAGTACCCGAACAACGGTGACTGGAAGTGGATCGCCGACGCCCAGGCCGACTACCTCAACCGGCTCGAGACCGAGTACGTCAAGAAGAACGGCCTGCCCCCGTTGCAGACCGTTCCGACCAACTACAACGGTTCGGGGGAGGACCCCTACAAGGCCGAGTTCGGCACCCGTCTCGACAAGGACATCCGGGTCCAGTGGACCGGTGAGGGAGTGTTCTCGCCGTCGATCACCGAGTCCTCGGTCGCGCGTGCGGCGCAGTCCTACCGCACCCAGCACCTGTACATCTGGGACAACTTCCCGGTCAACGACGGGCGACGGAACCGACTCTTCCTCAACCCGCTCATCAACCGTGACCCCAACCTGTACAAGCACATCGACGGCATCACCTCGAACCCGATGATCGAGCCCTACGCTTCGATGCCGGCCCTGGCCAACTACGGCGACTACACGT
Source organism: Acidipropionibacterium timonense (assembly GCF_900605005.1). Lineage (GTDB taxonomy): Bacteria > Actinomycetota > Actinomycetes > Propionibacteriales > Propionibacteriaceae > Cutibacterium > Cutibacterium timonense. The sequence goes on from NZ_LR027558.1 coordinate 567,131, forward strand.
GGAGCCCGACCGCCTACGACGCCAAGGCGTCGATGTCCTCGGTGCTCGACGAGCTCGCCGGGGCTGACGAGCACACCCGAGCCGCGCTGCGGGTCTTCGCCGACCTCAACCAGAGCTGGCCCTACCGCACCCCGGACACCCACGCCCCCGAACTGTCGGCCGCGGTCGACGCCTTCTGGGCCGCCCGCGCGAAGGGGTCGGCCGACAGCTCCCTCAAGGCCCGTCTGGCAGCCGTCGTCGCACTCCCCGAGGCCCTGGCGGGCATGAGTCAGCAGGGCTTCCGCCAGGACGCCAAGCCCTGGATCACCGCGGCCTCGCAGTGGGCCAGCGCCAGCCAGCACCTCGTGAAGATGCTCGACGCCATCGACGCCGGTGACGGGGCCACCGCCACGACCGAGTACCTGGCCGCGCAGAAGCAGATCGACCTGGCCAAGCAGCCCACGGTCGACGACCAGGGCAGCGACGGGGTCCTGCACAAGGCCGTCATCGTCCCGTCGGTCGGTGACGGTGTCTTCGAGGCCTTCGTCAAGAAGGCCAGCGCGGAGTACACGACCTTCATCGGAGCGCGTCCGACGTCGGCCAAGGGCTACACCGGGACTGCGTCGTCCTCGCTGGGGCAGTGGCAGGCCAACTCCCCGAGCCGGATGGTCGACGGCAACCTGTCGACCCTCTACTGGAGCAACGCCGAGCCGAAGAAGGACAGCTACGTGCAGGTCGACCTGGGATCGGTCAAGCCGATCGGACAGGTCGCCGTCCACCAGGCCGACGACGACACGGCGACCGGGGACATGTTCTACCACGCCGCCCTCGAGTACTCGACGGACGGATCGACGTGGACGAGTGCCGGGACCTTCGACTCGGCCCCGCTCGTCAAGCACACCTTCGAGACGCCGGTCCAGGCCCGTTACGTCCGACTCCGCGCCACCGACTCCAACCCCGGTGCCCAGTGGGTCAAGATCCGCGAGTTCCAGGTGAGCCCGCCGACCGATGCCTACTCGACCAATGTCAAGGCGGCTGAGGGCTCGAGCGTGGCCCTCGCCTTCGACGGGGACGTCTCGACGGCGTTCCGGGCTGCCGCGGCGGCCAAGGCCGGGGACTTCGTGAGCTTCGTGCCTGCCAAGGACGTCACCGCGCGTCAGGTCATCGTCGTGGGAACGGCGCGTGGCGACGTGCAGGTGCGTTCGGGCCAGACCTGGACGACCATCGGGACGATCAGCGACGACGCACCCTTCCATGCCTTCGCGGTCCCGACCGCGACGACGGTCGAGGAGGTGCGGATCATGCTGGCCGACGGGTCGCCGGCACCGGTCATCCGTGAGATGACGGTCGTCGATCGGGAGCTCAAGGCCACGCCGACCGTGACGCCGAGTGCCGGGGGAGAGCACGGGCACCCGGGTCACTCGACCCCGAGCCCCTCGAACGGTTCGCGTCCGAAGCTGCCTCACACCGGAGCCTGATCCGGTCCACGGGCCACAGCGGGCGTCCGTCCGGTCACAGCGACCGGGCGGGCGCCCGTTTCGGCGTCCATCGTCGGTGGGAGGCCACCGGCCCCCGACCCTCAGTTCCCGACGATCTCGGCGGCCTCGAGCCACTCGGTCTCGAGGGCGGCCAGCCGTTCCTCGACCTGCTGCGCCTGCGTCTGGAGGTCGGAGAGCTGCTGGAAGTCCGAGGCGACCTCGGCCATGCGCGCGTGGAGGTCGTCGAGGGCTTCCTGGGCGCGAGCCAACTGGCCCTCGACCCGGGCCATGTCCTTGCTCGCGCGGCGTCGCTGGGCCGGCGTCGGCCGCTCGGGCTCCTGGCGGGTGGCGGTCGCGCCGACCTGGCGTGACTTGCTCGGACCCTCGTCCCGGTGGGCGCGGCGCTCGAGGTACTCGTCGATGCCGCCGGGCAGCAGGACGCACGATCCGTCGCCCAGGAGGGCGTAGGTGACGTCGCACACCCGCTCGAGGAAGTACCGGTCGTGGCTGACGACGACGAGGGTCCCGGGCCAGGTGTCGAGGTAGTCCTCGACGACCCGCAGGGTGTCGATGTCGAGGTCGTTCGTCGGCTCGTCCAGGAGCAGGACGTTGGGCTCCTCGATGAGCAGTCGCAGCAGTTGGAGACGGCGTCGTTCCCCTCCCGACAGGTCTGCCACCCGGGTGACGAGACGCTGCCCGGTGAAGCCGAAGTCCTCGAGGAGGTTTGCGGCGCTGGCCTCCTGACCGGTCGCCAGCCTCGTCTCCTGGCGCAGTCGCTGCACCGACTCGAGCACCCGTTCGTCGCCGTCGAGCTCGTGCACCTCCTGGGTGAGGTGGGCCAGTCGCAGGGTCCGGCCCTGCTTGACCCGCCCCGAGGTCGGCGCGACCCGGCGGTCGAAGAGGTTGAGCAGGGTCGACTTGCCCGCCCCGTTGACCCCGACGATCCCGATCCGATCGCCCGGCCCGATCGACCAGGTGAGGCGGTCGAGGAGGGTCCGTCCGTCGGGGAGGGTGAGGGTGACGTCCTCGAGGTCGAGGACGTCCTTGCCGAGGCGGGTGGCCGAGAACCGTGCCAGGGCGAGCTTGTCGCGGGGCTCGGGGACGTCGGCGATGAGGGCGTTGGCCGCCTCGATGCGGAACCGTGGCTTGGACGTGCGGGCGGGGGCCCCGCGGCGCAGCCAGGCCAGTTCCTTGCGGGCGAGGTTCTGCCGCCGTGCCTCGTTGGCGGCGGCCTGCCGGGCGCGCTCCACCCGGGCCAGGGTGTAGGCGGCGTACCCGCCGTCGTAGGCGTCGACGCTGGCGTCGTGCACCTCCCAGACGTGGTTGCACACCTCGTCGAGGAACCACCGGTCGTGGGAGACGATGAGCATGGCGACGCCGCGTTCCTGCAGGTGACGCAGGTGTCCGGCGAGCCAGGAGACCGCCTCGACGTCGAGGTGGTTGGTCGGTTCGTCGAGGACGAGGAGGTCGTGCCCGGCGAGCATGAGGGCGACGAGCCCCGCGCGACGGCGTTCCCCACCCGACAGCTCGGTGGTGGGGGCGTCGAGGTCGATGTCGGCGAGCATCTGCTCGACGACGGGCCGGGCCTGCGGGTCGGAGGCCCACACGTGGTCGGGGCGTCCGGCCAGGACGAGGTCGCGCACGCTCTGGCCCGGTATCGGTAGTTCGGCCTGGGCCAGGACGCCGATCGACGTCGACCCGGTCCGCGTCACCTGGCCCGAGTCGGGTTCCACGGTGCCGGTGAGGATGCCCAGCAGGGTCGACTTGCCGTCCCCGTTGCGTCCGACGACGCCGATGACGTCACCTCGCGACAGGCCCAGGGACAGGTCGTCGAGGATGACGCGGGTGCTGTAGGACTTCGAGACGTGTTCGGCGTTGACGAGGTTGGTGGCGGCCACGGCTCAGCGGCCGCGCATGGCGGAGCGGGCGCCCTTCATCGAGGTCGGCATGGGTCCCTTGGGCAGCGGCACCCGTGGCCTCATGGCGTCGAGGGCCTTGAGACGTGAGGTGACCTCCTCGACCTGGGCCTCACCGAGGGCCTTGGGGAGCTTGCGGATGTGCTTGCCGAGGTCTTCCAGGGGCACCTGGTTGGCTCCCTCGCCCATGATGACCTGGGTGACCGGGGTGCCGTAGGCCACCTGCTCGTGGCGTTTGGCCTCGGTCGTCATGAGCGAGCGCAGAGCGCCGCCCCGGCCCTCACCGACCAAGACGATCCCGGCCGGGCCCACGGCGCGGTGCACGACGTCCTGCTGGCGGGTGAAGGCGATGGCCGGGCTGACGTGCCACTTCTTCTTGTCGAGCATCGACAGGGCCACCTCGGCCGATCCTGCCTGGCCCTTGTACCGGGAGTACATCGCCCTCTTGGCGCGCCACTGGAAGACCCACATGGCTGCGGCGATGCCGCCCATGATGCCGACGACGAGCCACATCCACCACGGCGGCAGGAGGATGCCGATGACGACGAAGACGGCGACCGTGAGGATGAAGGCGCCGAGGGTCCACCAGGTGACCGACGGGTCGGCCTTGCGGGTGAGCTTGAAGCTCTCGACGAGCTGCTTGGTCGTGCCCCAGTCCTTGGGGTTGTCGGAGTGCTTGCGGCGCTCTTTCTCGGCCTTCGCCTGCGCCTTCTGCTTGGCGGCGAGCTCCTTGGCGGCCTGGCTCTTGGGCATGGTGGGCGGCTCCCCGTGTCTCGATCGTGGAGGACGTCGGCGGCCGGTGCCGCGACGTCGCGGACAGGCATTCTACCGTGCGCTCCCACAGGCTGACGATGTGGCGGTCAGTGCACTTGGGGGCTCCTCGGTCGGAGTCGTTACCACATTGTGACCTTGGAGTCCACTGCGAACCATTGACGCGCTCCCTGAGGGGAATCTACCGTGAAGGTGTCGGTCGTTGGGGATCGGCGTGGACCACCAAGGAGTGAGGACGATGTCACGAATGATGGCTTTTGTTGCGGCGCCGCTGGCCCTTGGCTGCATGATGATGTCTGCTATGCCCGCCCAGGCGGCGACGAAGTCCGGCAAGATCAGTTGTACCTCCGGCGCACACGTCGGAGTGAAAGGTCAGCAGAGCAGGTATACGGACAGGATGGTCTTGGTAGTCAACGGTTCCACCATCTATAGTGCATATAATGTCACGACGGCATATGCTGTTTCTGGCGCGACGAGCGGTGCGTGGACAGCCACGTCGAATTCGCTCGTATCCAGCGGTACTAATGGTTATTGTGCCCCACTAGTGGGATGATGACTCGGTAGGGGCGCAATGTCCGTGGAACGGTGAAGGCCCTGAAAATCCGCGTGCACGGAGAGGTTGACATGCAGCGCGAGCGATCGTTCATGGAGTTGGCCCTTATGGTGGCCATGTGCGTCATATGTGCCTGCACATCAGGGTGTGGGGCGTCCGGCGATGGGGTCGCCGGCGAGGCGACCCCATCGGTGGCTTTGTCGACGACGACTCCAGCCGCGGTGTGGACGATGCCTCCCTGGCATCCGCGTACGCCGATCAAGCACCGGACGTGGACGGAGGCACAGAAGCAGGAGTTCAGGACGCAGTGGCTCAAGCACATGGCAGAGACGCAGCATGTGTCCAATCCGCCGAAGGTCGCCTTCGTCAGATGGATCGGGAACAATGACCCCATCATTCCTCAGTGCATGACCGAACATGGTTTCCGGTCATGGGAATTGGAGGATGGCGGGATGGCGTCCGATCCTTATCCGCCATCACAGGAATCGGCGTACCAGCTGGCGGAGTACATTTGCTACTCGAAATATACGATTGATCCGAAGTTTTCTCAGGAGTGGACCAATGATCAGATTGGGCTGGTCTACGACTACTGGACCGAATATTACGTGCCCTGCCTGGCGGCACACGGTGTGACGACGGACCCCGCGCCGTCTCGACAGGAGTTCATCGCGACGTTCCACGACGTCAACAAGCAGACATGGTGGCCGATCGACTCGTACGCAATGATCGCCTCGAAGTCCAAGAAGGATGCGGTTCGCAAGACGTGCCCTCAGTATCCCAGTGACGCCGACATGTGGGGCTGACCACACGACGTCCCCGGCGACTGCCTCGACTGGGCTGACGGCGTCGCCTCGTTCCATGGTCTGTGAGGACCACGACTACCGGAAGGACAGACATGCCTGAGAGGGCGAGCTCCGACGCGCAACACGGACATCGGGTGCTGCGCACCGTCCTTGGCCTTCTCGTGCTGATGGCCCTGCTGGCCGGCGCGTTCTGGGCGGGGCGCGTGACGATGGGCTCCCACCCGTTGCCGGAGGCCCTGCCCCAGGACAAGGTCACCGTCACGGTCCGGGAAGGCACGGTGGGACGAACCCTGCTGCTCAACACGACCGTCAAGCAAGCCCGCGTGCCCATCGCGACGAACGCGTTGGCCGGCGTCGTCACCTCGGTGGGCCGGGGTGGCCACACCACGCAGGGACAGGTGCTCTACTCGGTCAACGGGCGGGTCGTGCGTGCCGTCCAAGGGGCGACCCCGTTCTATCGCTCGCTGTCGGTCGGAACGGTCGGCGACGACGTGCGCCAACTCAACGAGGCCCTCATCGCCACCAAGGCGATGACCGGCCCGGCGACGCGAAGGTTCACCACCGACACCAAGGACGGCGTCGAGACCTGGCAGGAGCAGGCCGGTGAGAAGGCGACCGGCACGATCGACCTGGGAGAGCTCGTGGCCGTGCCCACTCTGCCCGCCTCGCTCACCTTCGACAGCCAGAAGCTGCGCAGCGGCGCCGTGCTCGTCGGAGGTGAGCCGGTCGTCCTGGCTCCGGCCGGCAAGCCGACCTTCACCCTCGAGCTGGGCCGGTCCCAGGTGGCGCTGGTGCCGAGCGGATCGGCCGTGACGATGACCTGGCAGGACCGCACCTGGACGGGCGTCATCACGAAGATGACCGACACCGATGACGGCAATGTGGCCGGCACGCTCGAGGCACCGTCGGGTGGCCCCGTGTGCGGTACCGACTGTGCCCTGTTGCAAGGCTCCGACCAGATCTCGATCCCCAGCCAGATCCAGACCGTCAAGGAGACGTCCGGCCCGATCGTGCCGGTGGCCGCCCTCACCACCGGCGCCGATGGCACGGTTCACGTCACGGTCGTCAAGGATGGGACGACGACGGTGCGGGCGGTGACGATTCTTGCCTCCCAGGACGGTCAGGCGGTGGTCAAGGGAGTCCGAGTCGGCGAGACCGTCCAGGTGCTCGCCGACACCGCTTCGACCTCGCAGGGTCAGGGCGGTGCCGGGGAGGCGTCGGGCACGGCCGCCCCTTCCGACGACCACGCAGCGTCCGGGAACCCAGCCGCGTCGTCCCCCTCGAGCCCACGATGACAGCCCTGGCCGTGCGCGAGCTGAGTTTCCGATACGGCTCTCGCGGGGAGGAACTCTTCGACCACATGTCGCACGAGTTCGATGCTGGTGCCGTCACCGCGCTCACCGGACCCTCCGGGCGGGGCAAGTCGACCCTGCTGTATCTCCTGGGGCTCATGCTCAGCCCGACCCACGGCGCCGTGCTCATCGACGGTGTCGAGGCCGCCACGCTGCCGGACCGCCGCCGTTCGACCATCCGCGCCCAGCGGATCGGATTCGTCTTCCAGGACTCCGAGCTCGACCCCTCACGGACCATCCTCGACTCGGTGCTCGAACCGACCCTGTACGCCGGCCTGGAGCGACGGCCCAGCGTGACGCGTGCTCTGGAGCTGCTCGAAGGATTCGGGTTGGCCGCCCGAGCGACGCACCGACCCGGTCAGATCTCGGGGGGACAGGCCCAGCGCGTCGCGTGCTGCCGGGCTCTCGTCAACGACCCCCAGATCATCCTGGCCGACGAGCCCACCGGAAACCTCGACCGGGACAATGCGACCGTCGTCCTCGATGCGCTGGCGCGTGCGGCCCACGACGAGGGGGCGACGGTCGTCATCGCCACGCACGATCCCTACGTGCTCACCCGCTGTGACGGGACGGTGTCGCTGTGAGAGCGGCCGTGACGTGCGGAGAGACCGCGACGACGAGGCCGGGCGGCCGCGTCGAGAACGAGGTGGCGACATGAGGATTCGAGCGTTGCTCCGTGAAGGCTGGTTCGCCGCGCTGTCGGCCAGGGTACCGAGCCTGCTCACCGCCCTCGTCGTCGCCGCCATGTGCGTCACCGCCCTGGTCACGGTCGGACGCTCGGCCTCGGCGGTGGCCTCGGTGGCCGACGAGATGGAACAGGCCGGGGCGCGGCGTCTGACCGTCACCGATATCGGCACCGTTCCCTTCCTCACTCCGCAGGCCGTCAGCCAGGTGCGTGGCCTCAACACGGTGCAGAAGGTCGTCACCCTGGGGTCGGCGACCGACGTGCGGAACGGCCCCATCGGAGCCGGTGGCGAGGTCATCGCACTGCGACAGATCATCGGTCCGGCCAGTGACGCCGTCACCCTCGTGCGTGGACGTCAACCGCGCACCGGGGAAGCCCTCATCTCCTGCTCGGCCATGGCCAAGGTCGGGTTCGAGGTGCCGGTCGGCACCCTGGCGGACGCCAACGGTGTCGGTGTGCCCGTCGTCGGCTGTTTTCGCGCCCAGCCGCCCTTCGACGACCTGGCCTCAGCTGCGGTCGTCGTCGCCGACCGCTCGACCGCCGCCGTGGAACTGCGAATCGTCATTGACAAGGTCACCTCCGCGGAGGCCACGACGAGCGCGGTGCTGGCCGTCGTCAGCCCTTCCGACCCCAAGTCGATGCAGGTGGACTCGCCGGTGGGGCTGGCGCGGACCGCGGCCTCGCTCAACGCCAAGATGACGAGCTACGGGCAGTCGATGCTCGCCGGGATCATGCTCGTCGGGGCCTTCTTCGTCGCCGCGGTCGTCCTGTCCGACGTGCTCATCCACCAGCGTGACCTGGGGCGGCGGCGCACCCTCGGCATCACTCGGGGCGACCTCGTCCAGCTCGTCGTCCTCAAGACCCTCATCCCGGCGGTCATCGGTGCGCTTCTCGGGGCCGTCGGCGGCTGGGCGTTCGTGGCCTGGCGTGGGGCTCGGGTGCCCCTCGACTTCACTTCCGCCGTGCCGGTCCTCGTCCTCGTGGCCGCCGGGCTCGCCGCGATTCCGCCGGCGCTCTACGCCGTCCACAAGGACCCGGTCGACGTCATGCGCACCCCGTGAGGCGGATCTTCCAGACTGAGCGCTACCTGTGCGGCACGACGAGCTTTGGTCCGGACTGGCTGTTCCGTGCGGTCCTCGACCAGTCGATCTTCCATACGGCGGGCTTGTCCGCTGCCTTCTCGGTACTGGTGAAGCAGATCGTCATGACGAAATCACCCGTCGTGGAGTCCCACACCCGAAGGTCGTTGTTCCGCGTCACGTAGGCCCACTTGACGAGCACGCCGTCGGAGCCGTCGCGGTCGGTGGCGGCGCTCACCCGTTGGTGCAGGGTCTTGCGCATGGCTGCGTCCGGCGTCCAGCCCGTGCCGGGGGCCATGAGGGAGGCGAGGTCCTGCTCATTGTCCGTGCGCAGGGCATCGACCAGGGAATAGCCGACCTCGAGTGAGGAGTGCAGGTCAGTGCGCGCGGAGTCATCGGCCCGGGTGTCGGTGGCGGAGCATCCGGCGAGCAGGACGAGGCACAGACCCGCAGACAGGCGTCGAATCAAACTCATTAATTTTCCTCACATTCAGAATCGCCGTACTTCTTGAAATACCGAAATCACGTGAGATGAAGCGCCCAAGTGAGCCCCCCTGGGTGAGCTCTAGAAAATGACTCTCTGAAACTGTAGAATGGCCTATTATGGACATTGTTCGTATGGTATGTCAGCAAAGGCAAATTATTTGACCGGCCAGTGACGATTGTCGAGTGGTACCACGTCCCATTTACGGCGACCTGGATAACATTGCCATGCCACATTTGGGTTACATTCTGTGCGAGCTTGCTGCGGCCATGCTTTATTGAAAACGATCGGAAAATTCCCACGTTCACCCAAGAGTATGACTGCGTAACCTTCCAATAGAACCACGCCTTGTCGTTCGTTCGATCCAGCAGTGAACCGGTATCGCTCCATCCACCCGCACGCATGCACTGCGATACAAAATTAGTACAATCGCCTCCGTAACTGTTTGATGAGAAGTCACGGTAGCCTCTATTATATGAATTCCAGTACTTGTTAGCATAGGCTGCAGCAGCCATTCTTCCGTTACCGCCGAGAGCGCGAACTGACGCTGTTCCGAGCATGTGCTCGGCGCGCAGCATGCGCTCTATGTCCGAGTCTGATGTTGACGGGAGGTCAAGGACTGGCGTTGGAGAATCGAGACAGATCATGGACGGCGTGACTAAGCCGTTGGTTTGCGCAATAACGCTGTCCCAGTCGGTGTCGATTGCGTTGTAGCGTACCACAGCGTCCCTATTGTCGAACGTTAGCAGAATTGGCAATGACGACGACCATACCAACCCCGAATCCAGCTTCTTCTCGACGAGCAGGTTGACGAGGTGGTACTTGTAGTTACTTGATTCAAGTACATGTTCCGAGGCGTATGAGACGCAAAAGTCAGACGCCAAGATTCCATCGTCGCGGAGGCTTTGATCTATGCGCTGGCTGAATTGGCTCCAGTTCTGGACCTCGTCAATTGCCTCTGAGGATAGTCTGAGGTCATCCAGAGGATTTCTTGATCTTTCGCGCCCAGAGACTCCTGAGCGAGTAACGAGATTGACAAGATCCTCGACTTGGGCGGCTACGTCGCTCCGTGCCGTCTGCCCCTGAATAGGGAGTCGAGAGCTGGTCGGACTGGCGTTTGCGTGTTGTGGAGTCAGGGCACAGAGCCCGAGGCCGGCTGAAGCTACAAGGAACGTGCGACGGGAACATGGGGATCTAGGCATGGATACTCCAGAGTGTGGGCATCGTTGACTACAGTTGGTATGATAACACAATGCTGGCTGGGATGTCAGACCTTAAGGGGCTCTTCCCAGACGAGGGTGTAGGTGCCGTGTTCACCTGAGCGGGCCGGGGTGGGTGTGTCGCTGCCGGGATAGGCGTCGAGGTCTTCCGAGGATGGAAGTTCTCACACAGCCATCCGAAAGACCTCGACGTGTTCGACGCTACCTTCAGCGACCCCGACCTGACCACCGTCACCGGCCTGGATGACCTGGGCCTACAAGCAGTCGGTCAGTGTTTGTTTCCGCACAAGGCAGTGCTGGCCTGCCGCGTCGTCGCCGATGACCGCTGGTGCCGACGGTGCGGTTGCGAAGGGCGCGTGCGCGACTGCGCGGTGCGGGAACTGGCCCATGCTCCGCTGGGATGGCGCCCGACGATTCTGCAGGTCCGGCTGCGTCGCTACCGCTGCACTGGCTGCGGGCACGTGTGGCGCCAAGACATCAACGCCGCGGCAGCGCCACGGTGCAAGCTCACCAAGACAGCTCTGGCCTGGGCGCTCGAAGGACTCGTGGTGGCACACCTGTCGATGAGTCGCGTAGCGCAAGCGCTCGGGGTGGCGTGGGGCACCGCCAACACCGCCGTCCTGGACGAAGGACGCAGGCGCCTGATCAGCGATAACACCCGTTTCGATGGCGTCAAGGTGCTCGGCGTGGACGAACACGTCTGGCGTCACACTCGCCGCGGGGACAAGTACGTGACCGTCATCATCGACCTCACCGGTGTGCGGGATGGGACCGGTTCTGCGCGGCTGTTGGACATGATTGAAGGGCGTTCCAAGGCCGCCTTCAAGACGTGGCTCGCCAGCCGCGACGAGGCGTGGCGGGAACAGGTCGAGGTCGTCGCGATGGATGGGTTCACCGGGTTCAAGACGGCCGTGGTCGAGGAGATCCCGCACGTCACGGCCGTGATGGATCCCTTCCACGTGATCCACCTGGCCGCCGACGCCTTGGACGAATGCCGACAACGCGCTCAGCAGGACATCTTCGGCCGACGGGGCCGCGCCGGTGACCCGCTGTACAGGGCCCGACGCACTCTGCACACCGGCGCCGACCTGCTCACCGACCGCCAGAAGGTCCGGCTGGCTGACTTGTTCGCCGATGAGCGTCATGTCGCGGTCGAGGTCACCTGGAGCGTCTACCAGCGCATGATCGCCGCCTACCGCGACCCCGACCGCACTGCCGGGAAGGCCACCATGAGCGCGCTGATCGCCTCCGTGGCCCGTGGTGTTCCGGCCGGTCTTGCCGAGGTCGCTCGACTGGGCCGGACGCTGAACAAGCGCGCCGCGGACGTGCTGGCCTACTTCGACCGTCCCAGCACGTCCAACGGCCCAACCGAGGCCATCAACGGACGACTCGAGCACCTACGCGGCATCGCGTTGGGCTTCCGCAACCTCACCCACTACATCGCCCGCAGCCTCCTCGAGACCGGCGGCTTCAAGCAGCAACTACACCGTTGATTGGGAAGAGCCCCTTCGGCTTTGATGACAAACGGGTGTCCAGGCTGGAACGAGCTAGCACCGTGCCCTGGGGGTCGACGATCATCGAATGCCCGCAGAACGCCTCGAGCTGCTTGTCCGTTGCGACAGCAAACACCCGGTTCTCTTGGCTGCCGGCCACTCGATCAATACTGACGACGCAAGGTCGCGTTGTTGGGACAGCGTCACGAGCGCGGCGGCCCCGCAAGACCAGGTTCATGAACACCTCATCGGGACACAGAGCCCGGCCCGGGCCCAGGAGATCGTCAGGAGCGTCGAGAGAGCTGCGCCGCGCGAAGCCTGCAACAAGGGCTCCATTCTTGCGCGAAACCTATTGGCGTTTCATCGCGATGCGCTCATACGCCCGTCGGAGCCGTTTGAGGCACATCATGATCACGATTAGGAAGTGTGTACCTGCGGCGATGGCGACGCCTGTCCATGTCGTGCGGAGCACGCCTCGGTCCATCCACTCGCCTGCGCCCATGACCACGAGGTAGAGCGTGAGCGCCAGGCCCCAGACGATAGCCCACAACGTGTTGGCCATGCACTCGTCGACCAAACGGAAATCAGTCTCTGTTAACCGCTTGTCCTGGCTCAGCGTCGTGCGGAGCTGGAAGAGGAAGATCGACATCGAGAACAGCAGACCGGCCACGATTGAGACACCGGCGACCGGCCCGCCGACATCCTTCAACGTCGCACCCCTGACCCCAGATACGACGCCGAGCATGACCGGCACCAGCGTCTGGGCAATCCACGCTCGACAGTCGGGTTTGTTGGTCCTGGAGTCGTAAAGCGTACGGAAATGGTCAGCGGGGACTCGCCACAGCGATGACTTTCCCATGCTGCATCACTCCCTCGGCCGATTGCTCCAGATTGGATTCCACTGGCCGCCCTGCCGTTCAAGAAGCCTCGACACGCGATCAGTGCAGCGGCTGATAAGTTCGTTGTCGGGCAGCGGCGGGTCCCCGGCAGCGGACAGCAACTCGCGGATGGCGGGGCCAGACTCATCGCCGAGAAGGAACTTCCTTGAGCGGCCCCCCTGCTGCATCGTCACATAGACCTCGTGCGAAGGGTCGAGGTCCTGCACGGAGACTATCTGCTTGAGAACATCCTGATCAGTGAGTCGCCCAAGGAGCCGACGCGGGAAGAACTTCAGTCCACGCTCAGGCCGTGCGAGGTACGAAACACGTCCGACCTTCACGTCAGGGCCGTCGGCCACGTCCACGCTCTTGCCAGTCGTGCGCACCTCCACCTCTGTCAGGTTCGCCAATTCCAGCCAGCTCTCTGCCTCGACGGCCTTGCTCGTGACCAAGGTGACGGTGTCCATTGTCGTCGAGAAGTGGTGCTTGAACATCGCCATGATTCGACCACCCGCGGACCCCCTCGAAGATTCCTCAGCCAAGAAATACGCGCGTTCGCCAACCAGAGGAACGAACAACAACGCGCGGTTTGAGCCGACCGGGGCTTCGTCGTCGGTGATCGTGTGGACGACCGTGCCGGTCTTGATGTCTCGCACCTCACCGGGCTCGCCATACGATCCGACACGAAGATCGAGGAACTCGACACGAGCTCCTACTCGGATGACAGATTCCACACGCACGTAGGTCTGCTGCTTGGCGAACGACTGATCCTCCTCGGGAATGGCGGTGACCCAGTCGTGAAACACCTCAAGGAGATCCGCGCCGTCGAGGTCTGAGGGCGCCCGAGTCTCACCGTTGTGAACCCGCGCCTGGTGGAAGGTCATCTCCGTGACCGTGAGGACTCGTCGGCCCATGGCTGCTCCTAGATCAAGGTACTACCTCCATCATCGCCCAGCCCACTGAAAAAGTCGCGAAGGCCAGATGACACCCAGCAACCCCCAACCGGCTACACTATTACCATATCCGACAAAAGAGGGGGTGTCATGACGGCGCTCAAGGACTACGCCCGTACCGTCGACCTGGCTGCCCGCCAGGACGGAGTCGTCACCCGCCAGCAGCTCCTGCGCTACGGCATCAACCCCTCCAGCATCCCCAGGATGCTCGCCGACGACACCATTCTGGCCGTCGCGCAGAGGGGGGTCTATTACGTGCCGGCGCTGTTCGACACCATGCACGGGTGGCACCGTGTCATCTGGGAGTCGTTGGAGCCAGCCATGTTCACGCAGGAGAAGCTGAACGACCCGATTCCGGTGGGGGTGTTCTCTCACTACACCGCTGCCGAGTTCCACGGGGCGTGGGACCTTCCCATGGAGTCGCACCTGACCCGGCCCACCTCGCGCCACGTTCAGCGATACACCGTCCACGTCGATCGCCTGAGCCCCGACGACATGTGCTGGATCGACGGACTACCGGTCACCACCCTCGAACGCACCACCTACGATCTGGGCCACATGCGTCTCATGGACGGTGAACACCGCTCCCGATGGATGCTCGAACTCGTCGAAGAACACGGCTGGACCATCGACCGCGTCTGCGAGGTCATGGGCCCCGACGCCGTCAAAGAATCCCTGCCCTACTACCTGGAGAAAGTGGCATGAACCGACCCGCGTATGGCGACGGTGACGCCATACGAGCAGCCCTGGCCGATGCGTCCGCCCGTACGTTCGACAACGTAGAAGAGCGCCAGTTCGCCGTCCACGTCTGGGTCATGCAACGACTCGTAGCACGGCTGTGTGCACACGACCAGTTCGTCCTCAAAGGTGGCCAGGCCATGATGGCGCGGCTACCTCACCAATCCCGACTCACCAAGGACATTGATGCCACGATCCTCGCCACTAGCGTGGACGCCGCCGTCGAACACATCCGCTCCCTGATCGGCCAGCCGACACCCATTGATGACTGTCTCCGGTTCCAACTGCGAGACGGGTGGAGCGCCGTGGGTCCGACAAGACACCTCCTGCGCGCCAAGATCACCCCGTTCATCACCGACAGGCGTGGCCAGTGGCGCAAGATGCCTAACATCGGCCTGGATGTGGCTCTCACACCGGCCTTCGAGTTCTCGCCCGACGTCCTCGGTCTCCGTCCGCGCCTCGACCTCACACGCTTCGACGACTGGCCTCGGATCCCCCTCATCCCCTTGGCTGAACACACCGCCGAGAAAACCACCGCCATGTACACCCTGCACTCGGGGAACATGTCGACCCGCCGCCGCGACCTCATCGATCTCGCCCTCATTGCGACGTGGCTTCATCCTGACCCCCACGACGTCACCGACGCCCTCGGCCGGGTCCTCGCTCGACCCAGCTACAGCTTCAACACCATCACCGTCCCGGACCGGCTCGTCGTCCCCGAGATCGAGATGGCGGCCTACAACGCCAGCACCCAGGTAGGACCATGGGATCAGACCAAACCCCTCATCGAAGCAATGATCGGACCCGCCCTGGCCGCCCACCACACCGTCACCGGGGACACCTTCACGATCCCCGATGATGTCGCAGCGCTACCACTGGACCCCCATCGGTCACGCCTGACACCCGAAGCTCCAACCATCGATGGCACCGCACGTACCCAGCCACCTACACACGTCCGCCGCCGAGGTCGGGGGTTGTCAGGCTCTTCAGGATCCAGGGGGTAGTCGGGGTCTGAATCCTCCGGTCTCCAGGAGTGATCTGGTGATGTAGTGGGTGAGGTTGCGGAATCCCAGGGCGATGCCGCGGAGGTGTTCGAGTCTGCCGTTGATGGCTTCNAGGCTCTTCAGGATCCAGGGTGTAGTCGGGGTCTGAATCCTCCGGTCTCCAGGAGTGATCTGGTGATGTAGTGGGTGAGGTTGCGGAATCCCAGGGCGATGCCGCGGAGGTGGTCGAGTCTGCCGTTGATGGCTTCACTGGGCCCGTTCGAGGTCCCGGGGTGGTCGAAGTAGGCCAGGATGTCGTCGGCCCGCTTCTTCAGGGTGTGGCCCAGAGTGGTGACTTCGGGCAGGGCCTTCGGGACTTTGGTGGCGATCGCGTCGATGAGGTGGGCCATGATGCGTCTGCCCTCGGCACGGTTCTCGGCGCGGTAGGCGGCCACGATCTCCTGGTAGACCGCCCAGGTGACCTGGACCGGGGCGTGGGCGTCGGCGGCGAACACCTGTTCCAGGCGGGCGGCCTGCCGGTCGGTGAGCAGGTCCCGGCCCGTGTGCAGGGTCAGCCTGACCCCGAACAGGGGGTCGCCCGCCCGGCCCCGATGGCCCGTGGTGTCCTGCTGGACGCGTTGGCGGGTGACATCGAGCTGGTCGCCGGCGAGCTGCACGACGTGAAACGGATCCACGACCTCGACCGCGGCCGGGAGTTCTTCGGCGGCTGCGGTCTTGAAGCCGGTGAACCCGTCCATCGCCACGATCTGGATGCGGTCGCGCCAGGCCTGGTCGCGGCCGGCCAGCCAGGTCTTGAACACCTTCTTGGAACGTCCCGCCACCATGTCGAGCAGCCGGGAGGCCCCGGTGCCGTCGCGNCCCGACGGTTCCCGTCGAGGGTGTTGCGCCAAGCTCGACGACCCGGTCGGTGTAGACCATCGACATGTAGTTCGAGCCGTGATCGGCGTGATGGATCAGCCCGTCCAGCGGGCCGTCCGCGCCCCAGGCGGCCATGTCCAGCGCTTGCAGCGGCAGCACCTCCGCGCGCAGCGTCGCCGCGACGTTCCAGCCCACGATCCGACGTGAATAGACGTCGGTGACGAACGCGACGTATGCGAAGCCCGCCCAGGTGGCCACATACGTGATGTCTGCAACCCAGAGTCGGCGCGGCGCGTCCGCACGGAACCGCCGCTGGACGAGGTCCCGCGGTAGGGCCTGCGCCTTGTCCGGCCTGGTCGTGAACACCTTCTTCGACTTGCGAACCCCACGCACTCCCGCGAGGCGCATGAGGCGCTCGGTCTGGTCGCGGCCGATGCCCCACCCCTGCCGTTTCAGGAGAGCATGCATCTTCCGCCGCCCGTAGACGCCGTAGTTCTGCGCATGCAGCCTGGCGACCTCGGGCACCAGCAGCTCGTCGCGCAGCTGCCGGGCGGAGGCTACGCGGGTCTTCGCGGCGCGATACCCGCGGGACGTGATGAATCCCTGCACTGCCGGGCGCAGCGTCCGGCAGATGAGCTCGACCCCGAACCGCTCTCGATACTCGTCGATGAAGCGGATCATCCCGGTCAGGGCCGGTCGAGCTCCTTCGCGACAAACACGCTCGCAGCCTTGAGGATCTCATTCGCCTTCCGCAACTCGGCCACCTCGCGGCGCAGGCGCTTGTTCTCCTCAGCGACATCGCTCGGGACACCGGGCTTCGCGCCGGCGTCGACCTCGCGGCGGCGATGCCACACCCGCAGCGTCTCCGCGCTCATCCCGAGGAGCCCCGCAACATGCCGCACGGCGGACATCAAATTCGAGTGCTCACCAGAGGCCTTGGCCTCATCGAGCATCCGCAGCGCGCGCTCGCGCATCTCGGGAGAGTACTTCTGGTTCATCGTGTTCCATCCTTGCTTCAAGAACGGAACGAAACCCAGGCCGATTCAGNTCAGATTCGAGTGCTCACCAGAGGCCTTGGCCTCATCGAGCATCCGCAGCGCGCGCTCGCGCATCTCGGGAGAGTACTTCTGGTTCATCGTGTTCCATCCTTGCTTCAAGAACGGAACGAAACCCAGGCCGATTCAAGCGGGACTGGCCTGAGGAGTTCTCCGAGGGGACCAGGCCCAGGTAAGAGCCGATCGAGTTGCCGCTGAATCTGTTCCAGTCGCCGATCTCGACCGCCAGCCCGAACCCGGTGAGGGTCGAGATCCCTCGCAGGCAGCCGAGCCGCCTGATCGTGTCGGTCCAAGGGCCGTCGACGGCCATGGCTTCGATCCGCTCGTCGAGACGATCACGGCGCGCCGTGATCGTGACCACACTGTCGTAGGCCTCGTCGAAGGCGGCCTGGAGCAGCGGGGATTCGACGCGCTGCCGCCGCAACCAGGCGTCATGGGCGCCGACCCAGGCCTGCCCACCGGAGTAGACGATCCCGTGACGCAACAGGAGTTTCGAGAGCCGGTGTCGGGATCGCATCAGGTCGGAGCGGCAGTCCTCCCGGGCGCGGACGAGGTCACGGGCTGCTTCGGTGAGCTCGTCGGGGACCGTGACCGCGGTGAACGCGTCAAGCCGGAGCAGGGTCGAGAGGTGTTCCGCGTCGATCGCGTCGGTCTTCACCCGCGATCCGGCCGGCTTCTGCAGCTTCGACGGGGCCGCCACCACGGTCCTGATGTCGTGGGACAGGAGGGTTCGGGCGAGTCCGTATCCGGTCGGTCCGGTTTCGTAGATCGCCGCTGCCGGGCCGGGCAGGGCCTTGATCCAGGCCGTCACTTCCAGGGGATCGGGGCAGAGACGGGCTTTGAAGATTTCTCCGGTCTGGACGTCCATGGCATGCGCCACGACGCTGCGGGCATGCACGTCCAGGCCAACACTCGTACGCTCGGTAAACACCGGGGCCTCCCACGTATGTCGGAAAGGCCAGACAGGCCGCCCCTGTCCGGCAACCCACGCATCGTTGCGCGGTGAGGCCCCGGCCCACCAGAGCCTCACCCCGAAACGGGGTCACCCATACCGTCTAGACCCCGATGGAGTCCCTGATCGCCAAACTCACCAGTACCGTCCCGGCCTGCCTGACCGAGGGTCGCTGCCCTCTGACGGATCCTGAAGAAGCGTGCCGCCGACGTCCCCGCGTTCTTCGACCGGCCCCACACCAGCAACGGCCCCACCGAAGCGATCAACGGACGCCTCGAACACCTCCGCGGCTCCGCACTCGGTTGCCGGAACCTGACCAACCACATCGCTCGCAGCCTCCTCGAGACCGGCGGATTCAGACCCCGCCTACACCCTGCATTGTGAAGAGCCACACGACGATCTGGTGGAGCATGTCACCTTTCGCAATGTATCGTCCGGCCCGGGGATGACATGGTGTTGAGGGTGAGGCTGCGGTCGAACCAAACTCATCCTCACGGCGTCTCGTAAGGCTCGAAGGCACTCTGTGGTGTCTCAACCCTTCGCCGCGAAGGGGGCTGGCGTCGCTCCGTCCCGATACCCCGTGACGATCGTCACCGGACGCTCCCCACGGGCCGCCATGGCTTGCCGGTACAGCCGTCCGGCCCGGTACGAGGATCGTACGAGCGGGCCGCTCATGACCCCGACGAAGCCCAGCTCCTCGGCCTCCTCGGCGAGCTCGTCGAACTCCTGGGGGGTGACCCACCGGTCGATGGGATGGAGCAGCTTGTTGGGACGCAGGTACTGGGTGATCGTCAGCAGATCGGTGTTCGCCTCTCGCAGGGCTGCCATGGCCTCGGAGATCTCCTCGCGGGTCTCGCCCATACCGAGGATGAGGTTCGACTTCGTGATGAGCCCGGCGTCATGGCCACGTCGGAGCACCTCGAGGGACCGGTCGTAGCGGAACCCCGGACGAATCCGCTTGAAGATGCGCGGGACGGTCTCGAGATTGTGGCCGAAGACCTCCGGTCGGGCCTCGAAGACGACGTCGAGCAGGTCGGGGCGCCCGGAGAAGTCCTGGGCGAGCATCTCGACGCCGACGCCGGGATTGCGCGAGTGGATCTGGCGGATCGTCTCGGCGGCCAGCCAGGCCCCCTCGTCGGGCAAGTCGTCGCGGCAGACGCTCGTCACCGTGGCGTAGCGCAGCCCCATCTGGGCCACCGACTCGGCCACTCGACGCGGCTCGTCGGTATCGTAGCCGTCCGGCTTGGCCGAATTGATCTGGCAGAAGTCGCAGCGCCGGGTGCACTTGTCACCACCGATGAGGAAGGTCGCCTCGCGGTCCTCCCAGCACTCGAAGATGTTGGGGCAGCCGGCCTCCTGGCACACCGTGTGAAGTTCGGCGCCCACCATGCGTTTGCGCATGTCGCGGTACTCCGGCCCCATCGTAGCCGTCGTGCGGATCCACCGCGGCTTGTTCTCGATGGGGGTCTGGGAGTTCTTGACCTCGACCCGCAGCAGCCTTCGTCCGTCAGCTTCGACACTCACGCCGGGCAGTCTAACGACCCGTCCCGGTGAAACCCAGCCGGCGTCAGTCGTTGCCCGTGTGGCGGAAGTTCCGAAGTCGCAGCGAGTTCGTCACGACGAGCAGGCTCGACAGGCTCATCGCCAACCCCGAGATGAGCGGGTTGAGCAGCCCGGCGGCGGCGATCGGCACCGCGGCGAGGTTGTAGACGAAGGCCCACACGAGGTTGCCGCGGATGGTGCGCAGGGTGCGACGGGACAGCGCGATGGCGTCGGGGACGACGCGCAGGTCGTGGCGCACGCAGATGATGTCTGCGCTGCGCATGGCGATGTCGGTGCCGGTGACGAGGGCCAGGCCGAGATCGGCCGAGGCCAGGGCGGCGGCGTCGTTGATCCCGTCGCCGACCATGGCGACCGTGTGGCCGCCCGACCGCAGCTCGTCGATGACCCGGGCCTTGTCGGTGGGCAGGACCTCGGCGAGCACCTCGTCGACGCCGAGCCCGGCCCCGACGCTCTCGGCCGCCGCCCGCGAGTCGCCGGTGAGCAGAACGGTGCGCAGCCTCATGGCGTGCAGCTCGTCGATGACCTCGCGGGCCTCAGGGCGGACGGCGTCGGACAGCCGCAGCAGCGCCCGGGCCAGGCCGTCGACCGCGACGAGGACGACGGTGGAGCCAGCTGTCCGGGCCTCGTCGAGGGCGGCGGCCAGGTCGGTGGGGAGCGGGACGTCGTGGTCGGCCAGCAGCGCCGTGTTGCCGACGAGCACCCGGTGTCCCTCGACCTCGCCGATCACCCCGCGGCCCGGGACGGTCGTGGGGGAGGGGCACTCGGGCAGCCGATGGTCGGGGTCGGCGGCGACCGCTGCCGTGACGATGGCGGCGGCGACGGGGTGGGTGGAGTGCTGGTCGAGGGCGGCGGCCAGACGCAGCGCGGTGGTACCGGGATCGCGGCTCCCGGCGTCGTCCGGGGTCGCGGTGACGACGCCGTCCACCGTCATGGTGCCGGTGGTGAGGGTGCCGGTCTTGTCGAGCACGACGGTGTCGATGACCCCGGAGGCCTCGAGGGCGTCCGGGCCCTTGATGAGGATGCCGAGCTGACCGCCGCGTCCCACCCCGACCATGAGGGCGGTGGGGGTGGCCAGGCCGAGGGCGCACGGGCAGGCGATGACGAGCACCGACAGGGCCGCCGACAGGGCGTGACGGGGGCCGGCGTCGGCCAGCCACCAGCCGAGGAAGGTGAGGACGACGATGCCCAGGACGACCGGCACGAAGACCGCGACGACCTTGTCGACGAGTTTCTGGACGTTGGCCTTGCGGGCCTGGGCCTGCTCGGCCAGGGCGGCCATCTGGGCCAGCTGGGTGTGCGCCCCGACCCCGGTCGCGGTGGCCACGAGGCGTCCGGTGAGGTTGACGGTGCCGCCGAGGATCGTCGAGCCCGCCGTGACGTCGACCGGCAGCGGCTCCCCGGTCATCATCGACGCGTCGACGCTCGAGGACCCGGTGGTGACGGTGCCGTCGGCCGGGACGGTCTCCCCGGCCAGGACGACGAAGGTGTCCTGCCGCCGCAGCTGCCCGATGGGCACGACCTCCTCGACTCCGTCGCGCACGACGCGGGCGGTCTTGGCGGCCAAGTCACCCAGGGCGGTGAGCACCGACCGGGCCGACCTCTTGGCGCGGGCCTCGAAGTAGCGGCCGGCCAGGAGGAAACAGGTGACCCCGGCGGCGACGTCGAGGTAGAGGGTGTCGGCGCCGGCCGGGGTAATGCCGTAGCCGAGCCAGTAGCCCTCGGTGTCGGCGGCGCCGATGAGCATCGAGACGACCGACCACGAGAAGCTCGCCAGCACCCCGAGGGAGACGAGGGTGTCCATCGAGGTCGTCCCGTGCCGCAGGTTGGACCACATCGCCTGGTGGAACGGCGCGGCGCTCCAGAGGACGACCGGCAGGGCCAGCACGACGAGCAGCCAGTCCCAGCCGGGGAACCGCAGGCCGGGGGCCAGGGCCAGCACCAGGCCGATGTCCATGAGCGGCAGGGTGAGCAGGGTGGCGACGATGAGCCGGCGTCTCAGGGTGGTGATGCGCTGTTCGGTGAGCTTGTCCGGGTCGACCTCGTCGAGCGGGGCCGCCTGGTAGCCGACCTTCTCCACCGCGGCGATGGCCTCGGGGGTGTCCAGACCGGTGACGAGGGCACGTTCGGTGGCGTAGTTGACGGTGGCGGTGACGCCGTCCATCCGGGAGAGCTTCTTCTCGATCCGGGCGGCGCAGGCCGAGCAGGTCATGCCGCCGATCTGGAGCTGAACGGTGTCGGTCATCGGGGGTCCTCCTCGGGTGTGGTCGGACCGTCGGTGTCGGGGTCTCGCGACGTCGGTGGGGGCGTCGCGACATCTGCCGGGGTGACGGGCGCGTCGGCGGGGGACTGGCCGGCCATCCGCGCGAGCATCTCGTTGTAAGCGGCCAGGGACTCGTCCAGACCGGAGTCCTGGGACCGGTCCAGGCGGCGTTGGTCGCGTCGGTCCGAGAGGAACCACTGGACGCACAGCGCGACGAGGACCAGCGCCATCGGCACCTCGCCGGTGGCCCAGGTGATCTGGCCGCCGAGGTTCTGGTCGTGGGCCAGGTCGTGCACCCACGGCACCGACAACGTCCGGTAGTAGTTCTCGCCGATGATGTCGTGGGCCCCCATGGTGATGACGGCGAAGAACGAGTGGAAGGGCATGGCCGTGATGACGAAGCCGAGCCGACCGATGTGCGGCAGGGAGGCCGGCAGCTCGTCCAGTCCGATGACGTACTCGAAGAGCATCGTCCCGGCGAAGAGGAAGTGCAGCAGCATCCACTGGTGGCCCCAGTGGTAGCGCATGAGGACACCGAAGACGGGCGTGAAATAGGTGACGTAGAAGCTCGCGACGAAGACGACCCAGCCGGCGAAGGGCCCGAAGAGGGTCTTGGTGGGACGCCATCTCAGCAGGGAATCGACGGTGTTGCCCGCGCCCAGCAGCGGCCCGTCGTTGCGCAGCACCTGGCGCAACAGGGTCATCGGGGAGCCGAGGACGAGCAGCGCCGGCACGAGCATGTTGAACGTCATGTGGACGAGCATGTGCCAGCTGAACATCATCGACGAGTACTCCCACAGGCCCGCGACGGCCAGGTAGGCGACGACGACCCAGCCGGCGATCCACGCCCCGGTGCGCGCCCCCGGCCAGGCCTGACCGCGTCGACGCAGCGCGACGGTCGCCAGGACGTAGCCGACGATGCCGCCGACGGCCAGCGTGAGGAAGAGGATGTTGGGTCGGCCCGGCAGCATGAGACGAGCGACGGTCGGCGCCCCGGGGAACTCGTAGCCCAGGTAGTTGACCTGCGGGGTCTGCGGGACGAGGTAGCGCGGCGGGATGAGCTGGGTCGAGGCCCCGGTGATGAGGAGACAGACGGCTGCCAGGGCCACCTGGAGACGCACGGTGAGGCGACGCTCGTGGACGAGGGTGAGGGAGAACCACAGCGTCCCGGCTGCCAGGAGGACGACCCGACCGATGCCCCACCGGCTGGCGAATGGGGACGCGCCGGCCAGCCCCTGCCAGGTGACGACGACCTGCCCGGCGACGAGCAGGGCCGTCGAGATGCGCAGTGGCCAGCGGGTGCGTCGGGCGCAGGCCTCGAAGAGCAGCCGGTCGCCCAGGACCATGGCCAGGGCCGACCCGGCGGCGACGACGAGGGCGACCCCGGCGATGAGGCCGGAATCGGTGGAGAAGTCATGGTCGAGGCCGACGGAGATCGAGCCGTTGACGATGACCGGGATCCCGGCGGCCACGACGAGGCCGCTGGTGAGCAGCAGCCCGCCGGCCGACGTGGCGGTGAGGCTCACCAGCGAGACGACCAGTCCGAGGGCGGCCATGACGAGCCAGGCGGTCACCGAGGGCGTCGAGGTGAGGTAGGTCGGCAGGTCTCCGACGACCTGCCCGACGGGCAGTCCGGCGCTGTCGGCGGCCTCCAGCGGCACCATGACGAGGGCCGCCAGGGTCCAGATCTGGCTGTTGATCCAGGCTGGTCGGCCAGCGGTCCGAGTGCGGTCGCGCATGTCGCGTCGCGGACCGAGGATGGTGGCCAGAAGCAGCAGGGCCAGGGTCGCCGCCAGGAACGTCCAGGCGATGGTTGCCGTGACGCCATGGGCGATGCTCGTCGCCGGGTCGGGGTTCTCCCGGCCGAGCAGACGCGGCTCCAGGGGCCGGGCCGAGGCGATGACCCCGGTGCACACCGCCATGACCACGGCGGCTGCCGAGCCGAGGGTCACCGTCCGGCGATCGAGGTGCGGGGCGGCGGTGGGGCGGGCGCTCGCGGTGTCCATCGGGCTCATCCCAGCGGGTGGAGGAAGGCCGGGTGGGCGGTGCGGGGGATGTCCGGGCTCATCGCGTAGGGCTGGAACGACATGAGCTGGGTGAGGATCGGCTCGAGCTCGTGGGCNGGGGGGGGCGGCGGCGGGGTGGGCTCAGGTGGCGGGGGGGGAGGAGGGGCAGGCGCGGGGGTCGGGGCGGGGGTGGCGGCCGGTGCCGGTGCGGCCGGGGCGGCGGAGGCGTCGCCGATGATGGCGAGGACGGCGCCGACCTCGGCCTCCTCGTCCTCCTGGACGCGGATCTCGAGGAGGGTGCCGGCGGCGGGGCTGGGGACCTCGGTGTCGACCTTGTCGGTGGAGACCTCGACGAGTGGCTCGTCGACGGCGACGGTGTCGCCGACGGCCTTGAGCCAGCGCGAGACGGTTCCCTCGGTGACGGACTCACCCAGGGCGGGCAGGGTTACTTCAGTCGACATGTGGTGGAGCTCCTTTGCAAGCCGCAACGTACGGGACTCAGCCTAGCCCGCTACGCGCCGATGTGCAGTTTCTCTCAGGACGCCAGGGCTGCCGCCAGGTGGACGAGGGTCCGCACGCCGAAGCCGGTGGCCCCCACCGGTGTGTAGTCGTGGGCCTTGCCCTCGTTGAACGCCGGGCCGGCGATGTCGAGGTGGGCCCAGTCGGCGTCGGGTGCGACGAACCCCTGGAGGAAGGCCGCAGCGGCCATGGCGCCACCCTGCCGGGCTCCGGACGACTTGACGTCGGCGATGTCGGAGTGGAGGCCCTCACGGACCTCATCGGTGATGGGCAGCTCCCAGAAGTTCTCGCCGGCGGCCTCGGAGGCGTCGAGCAGGGTGTCGGCGGCCTCGGTGGACGACGCCATGAGCCCGGCCCAGGTGTTGCCCAGGGCGACCATGCAGGCTCCGGTGAGGGTCGAGATGTCGACGACCATGTCGGGACGGTCCTCGGCGCTGCGGGCCAGGGCGTCCGCCATGACGATGCGACCCTCGGCGTCAGAGTTGGCGTTCTCCACCGTCCGACCGCCGTACATCGTGAGGACGTCGGAGGGACGCCACGCCGATCCGGACGGCATGTTCTCGGCCATCGCCGCGTAGCCGACGACGCGGACGCCCAGGCCCAGGCGCGCGATGGCCTCGACGGCGGCCAGAACGGCAGCGGCCCCGCCCATGTCGCACTTCATGGTGTACATGCCGTCCTGGGTCTTGATGTCCAGGCCGCCCGAGTCGAAGGTGATGCCCTTGCCGACGAGGGCCAGGGTCGTCGTCGCTCCGGCCGGGGCGTACTCGACGCGCACGAACCGTGGCGGACGGACCGACCCGCCACCGACGGCGAGGATGCCACCGTAGCCGCCGTCGGCCAGGGCCTTCTCGTCGAGGACGTCGACGGTGGTGTCGGCGATCCCGGTGAAGCGCTCGACCGCCGAGGCGGCGAAGGTCTGCGGGTAGAGGAGGTTCGCCGGGGTGTTGACCCAGTCGCGGGCGGTGGTGACGACGTCGGCGAGGATCTCGGCCTTGCGCAGCTCGTCCTTGGCACCGCGGGCCTGGGAGACGACGGTGATCGAGGCGATGGCCGGGGTCGACGGTTGCCCGGTGATCCGGGGGATCCGGTAGGCGCCGAGCAGGGCGCCCTCCGCGGCGACGCGGACCCGCTCGGGGGTCGTCGTGCCCATGTCGAGGCTCACCTTGAGGCTGCGGCCGTCGGCCAGCTCGGCGGCGGCGCGCACCGCCGACCCGGCGGCCCTGCGCACGGTCTCGTCGTCGAGATCCTCGCCGCCGACGCCGACGAGGACGATCGATCCCGATCCCCACGGCAGCGCCGTGGTGCTGCCGAGCTTCGTCGACGCCCCCAGCCGGCGGGCGACCGTGGCCAGGTCGGCCCCCAGGCCCGTCTCGGCCTCCTTGACTGCCTTGGGGGCCAGCCCGATCACCGACGGTTCGTCATCGGTGCCGGCCAGGGCGGCGATGACGACGTCGGCCCCGGACGCCGACCGGGAGACCTTGAGTGCGGGCCGAGGCGTGGAGAGCAGGGAGGTTGCGGTGGGCACGAGGCGGTCCTTTCATCGACGACGACGCGGATGTCGTTCAGCCTAACCGGTCCCGACGACAACCTGCAGGTAGGGTGACCCGGCGAAGCCGACCGACCTGCGCCCGGCGGCGTCGAGACCCCAGGAGGAGACATGTCACGCACCGACGCCCGCCCGTCCGTCCCCAGGCGTGGGCGTCTGCTCCTCGACCTGCTCCTGGCCGCCGCGGGAGTCGCGCTGGTCCTCTGGGGGATCATCGCGATGGCCGACCCGTCGATCAGTTGTCGCGGGGTGACGATGGGCCCGGGCGACGTCTGCCACAAGTCGTCCTTCACGGCGACGAACACGTCGACGACTCAGACCTACGAGCAACGGCGGCGCGCCGTCGCCCAGTCGCGGCCGGTCGTCATCGGGCTGGGTGTCGTCGCGGCCGGGTACGGGGGAGCGATGGCCGCGGCGCGGGTGCGCAGGGCACGCCGGGACTGAGCGACGCCGAGCCCGGGGCGGGCCCGGACAGGGACCGGCTGTCCACGGTCCGCGGTCGATCAGCCCTCGGCCAACGACATCGGCCCGTAGACCGGGGTCTCGTCCTCGAGGAGCGTGACCGCTTCGACGCCGATCTCCGCGAGGTCCTCCCAGGCGCTGGAGAGCCAGGCCTCGGCGTCCTCGCGGGTGTCATAGGTGTTGCCGGCACCGAGGGCGGCGAGATCCTCGGCGATGGCTACCGACAGGTGCGGCTGTGTGAGGACCCAGGAGAAACTCATGGTCCAACTGCACCACCGCGCGCCCGCCGGGGCAAGGGATTCGGACAGATCGCGCCCGGCCCCCGCAGCTCAGCCGTGACGGTGCGCTCCCCGCTCCACCCTCGGGGCGGGGGTGCGCCACCGCCGCGGGGTCATGATGCGGTTGTTGAGGTAGCTCAGCAGCCCGCGTCGACTGGACGACGGACGCTTGGCGTCGAGTTCCTTCTTCACTCCCCGCCACAGGCGCCACGTGTCGACGGCCCAGCCCAGGAGGGTGGCCAGCATGACGAGCGAGAGGATGTTGACGACCTGGATGGCGCGCGGTGCGAAGATGAGGATGCCGAGCCACACCGCCATGACGAGCAGGAAGATCGGCATGATGAACTCGCTGAAGGTCCACCGGGAGTCGACGTAGTCGCGGATGAGGGCCCGCTCCGGTCGATTCTCGGCGGCCTCCATGGCGGCGATCCGGCGATCCTGGCGGGCCCGACGATCGTGGCGACGTTGCTCCTTGGGAGTGAGCACCGGGTGCAGGCGCTCGCGTCGAGCCGCCTCGGCCTGAGCCCGCGTCGGCGTCGGACCCTCCTTGGGGCGGCGCGTCGAACGGGCGGACGACGTGGACGGGGCGGACGGCTCCGGGGTCGATGTCTGCTCGACCTTCGCGGGCTCGTCGACCCGCCTGTCGGAGGTGTTCTTCGTCTTGGTCTCACCCTGCTGGTAGGGGCGGAACAGTCCCACGATCTCGTCCTCGGTGTCGGCGCTGTCCCCGGTCTGGGGTCGGGTGGTCATTCTAGGACCTGGGGTGCGTCAGTACCCAGCTGGTGCACCGGAAGTGTGGGGTGCACCCCCGTCTTCCCCCGAGATCGCCCCAGGTGTGCAGCGCGATGTCCTGTCGACGCTTGCCACACCCCGTAGGCTTGTCGTACCCGAGCAGGGCCGTACCGATGGGAAGGATCCGACACCACTCATGGCTGGAATATTCGAGCGACTCTCGACGATCTTCCGTTCCAAGGCCAACAAGGTCATGGACAAGGTCGAGGATCCCCGCGAAACCCTTGACTACTCCTACCAGCGCCAGCTCGAGATGCTGCAGAAGGTGCGCCGCGGGGTGGCCGATGTCGCCACGAGCCGCAAGCGCATCGAGCTGCAGGCCAAGCAGATCGACGGCGAGATGACCA
Source organism: Acidipropionibacterium timonense (assembly GCF_900605005.1). GTDB lineage: Bacteria > Actinomycetota > Actinomycetes > Propionibacteriales > Propionibacteriaceae > Cutibacterium > Cutibacterium timonense. The sequence continues at coordinate 595,158 of NZ_LR027558.1, forward strand.
AGATGCAGAACTCCGCCGCCCGCGCCCTCGAGCAGGGTCGGGAGGATCTGGCCCGAGAGGCCCTCACCCGCAAGGCGGGGCTCCAGGCCCAGCTCAACGACCTGCAGGCCCAGCACGCGACCCTCCAGGCCGAGGAGGAGAAGCTCATCACCGGCTCCCAGCGGCTCCAGGCCAGGGTCGACGCCTTCCGGACCAAGAAGGAGACGATCAAGGCCACCTATTCGGCGGCCGAGGCCCAGACGCGGATCAACGAGGCCTTCACCGGGCTGAGCGAGGAGATGGGCGACGTCGGCCTTGCCATCCAGCGGGCCGAGGACAAGACGATGGAGCTCCAGGCCCGCGCCGGTGCCGTCGACGAGCTCATCGCCATCGGCGCCATCGAGGACCCGACCCGGGCCCCGGGCGACGACATCAGCCGCGAGCTCGACGCGCTCGCCTCGACCTCGGCGGTCGAGTCCGAGCTCAGCGCCCTCAAGGCACAGCTGGCCGCCGGCCGGTCCGAGGCGGGCGAACTCGAGGCGGGCCGCTCCTCCTCGTCGAGTGCGGTCCAGCGGGTCGACAACGATGCCCAGGGAGGCCAGCGATGATCATCCGAATCGTGGGCGAGGGCCAGTGGAGCGTCCCCGACGACAAGCTGGGCGCCCTCAACGAGATCGATGCGCGTGTCGAGCACGCCGTCGAGACGGCCAACCAGACCGAGCTCACCGCAGCCCTGTCCGACCTCGTCACCATGGTGCGCACCGAGGGTGCGCCGATCGGTGACGACGTCGTCACGGACTCCGACCTCATCGTCCCGGACGTCTCCTCGACCATCGAGGAGATCACCGTCTGGCTGTCCGAGAACGCCGCCGGCGACGGACTCATCCCCGGCTGACCGGTGCGCGTCCTCATCATGACGGACGCCTGGGGTTCGGTTCCCTCGGCGTCCGTGGGGACCGCGCTGGGCCGAGCCTGGGCGGCCCGAGGTGCCCGGGTGGCCGTCGTCCCCCTGGGGACGGTCGACGTCCCGCCGACCGGTGCCGGCGATGCGGTCGGCACCGGGTTCGCGCGGGCCTGGGCCGACCTGCACCATGGCGAGGCGCAGGTCGTTCGCGTCGGCGGGTTCGACGTCCTCACCGAGCGTGACGGGTCCCGTCTCCTCGTCCGACCCTCGCTCGGTGCACCCGACGAGACCCGGTGGGAGACCGACTCGTCCGTCCTGGCGCAGGTGCTCGACCAGGTCGTCGGTGACGGCGTCGACCACGTCGTCCTCGAGCTCGACGAGGTGCCCTGGCGAGACGGCGGACGCGGCTTCGTCTCCTCGTGGCGGGCCGGCCGGGCGTGGCCGCGCGGGGTGCGCGTCGATCTGGCCACCAGCGCCGACCGGGCCCGGGCCGCGCTCACCGGGCTGCGCGGGGTCGTCTCGCTGGAGGGACGCGGCCAGGGCATGGATCCGGCCCGGATGCTGCAGCTCGACCAGGACCTGTGCGACTGGGCCGAGCAGTTCACGGGTGACCCGAGGGCCGGCGAGCGACCCGGGTCCGGGGCGGCCGGGGGAGTGGGGCTGACCGTGCTGGCGCGTGGCGGCGTCGTCACCACCGGTCCGCGTCTGCTCATGGCGGACGCCGACGTCGAGCGGACCCTGGCCGGCGCGGACCTCGTCGTCACGGGATGCCCTGAGCTGAATTTCGGCACCATGGGCGGCGAGGTCGTCGCCGACGTCACCGCAGCCGCCGCTGAGCACGGGGTGCCCGTGCTCGCCGTCGTCGGGCGCAACTGGATCTCGGCCCGCGAACTGCGCCAGATGGGCCTGGAGGCCGCCCAGCCGCTGCTCGACGAGGTCGGCGGGCATGACGGGGGACCGGCCGAGGAGACACCCTGGCAGGCCGATCCGACGTGGCTCACGCGGGCCGTCGAGCCCGTCGTGCGCACCTGGTCGTGGTGACCGACCCGGGGCGAACCGCTGTGGTGAAGTCGTCGGATCTCGTTACCATGGGAGGCGCGTGACGGGAGAACACACCCGCCGGAGCCGTTCCGACGGCTCTCCACCACCCGGGTCGTCCCCCGGGGCCGTCCACACAGGAGTTTCACCATGAGCGACACCCTCACCGAGTCGACCGTCGACGGCATCATCCTCACCGATGCCGCCGCCGCGAAGGTCAAGTCCCTGCTCGAGCAGGAGGGTCGGGACGACCTGGCCCTGCGCCTGGCGGTCCAGCCCGGCGGCTGCTCCGGCCTGCGCTACCAGCTCTTCTTCGACGAGCGTCACCTCGACGGCGACATCGTCAAGTCCTACGACGGGGTCGACGTCGTCACCGACCGGATGAGCGCCCCGTACCTGTCCGGCGCCACCATCGACTTCATGGACACCATCGAGAAGCAGGGGTTCACCATCGACAACCCCAACGCGACGAGCACCTGCGCCTGCGGCGACTCCTTCCACTGAGCCCCCACTGAGCCGGCGGACGGGTGCGCCGGCCCCCACGGAGCCGCCACCCCACCCGGACCGCCCTTGACGACCCCCGTCGCCCCTCGTCCCGCCACGCGGCGGACGGGGGGCGACTTTTTCGCTATTGTTCGCTGTGACAGAGGTAACAACACCGGGCCTCGGCAGGTGTGCGGTGCGGGAAGGGTGAGACGTGGAACCCAAACTCGACTGGCAGCGTGGCGGACGCCGACGCCGGACGATCGTGGCGGCAGCACTGGTGCTGCCTCTCATCGCCGGGTGTTCGTCCGTCGGACAGGGGCAGGCGGCGAGGTTCGGTCTCGTCCATGCCGCCTCCGACCGTGCCGTCCACATGGGTGATCTGTGGACCGGCGGCTGGATCGCGGCACTGGCCATCGGCGTGCTCGTGTGGGGGCTCATCGGCTACGCCGTCATCCGGTTCCGTCGTCGCTCCGGTGACCCGGAGATCCCCCACCAGACGCGCTACCACCTGCCCCTCGAGGTCGTGTACACGATCGTCCCCTTCCTCATCATCGGGGTGCTCTTCTTCTACACGGTGCGCACCCAGAACTCGGTGCTCGAGAAGGACGCCAAGCCGCAGCACCAGATCAACGTCGTCGGCCAGAAGTGGTCGTGGACGTTCAACTACATGGAGGCCGACAATCCCGCTGCGGGCGGGGTCGTCACCCACGAGATCGGGACGCTCGAGAAGATCCCGGATCTCTACCTCCCGGTCAACGAGTCGGTGCGATTCAACCTCCACTCGGCCGACGTCATCCATTCCTTCTGGGTGCCGGCGTTCTACTTCAAGCTCGACGTCATTCCCGGACATCCCAACAGCTTCGATCTCACCCCGACCAAGGTGGGGACCTACGACGGCAAGTGCGCAGAGTTCTGCGGCACCTACCACGCGAACATGATCTTCAAGGTGCACGTCGTGCCCGTCGCGGAGTACAACGCGTACCTCAAGACCCTCAAGGACCAGAAGCAGACCGGCGAGATCAAGCCGGCGAAGTCGGTCGACGCCCTGACCGTCAACGCCAAGGAGAGTGAGCCGAAGTGAGCACGACCCCTGTCGCCGCGCACCACGCCCCCGAACCGCACGGGTACGGGGCCAAGGTGTGGGACTACATGACGACGACCGACCACAAGAAGATCGGGCGGCTGTACTTCGGCACGTCCCTGTTCTTCTTCGCCTTCGGTGGAATCCTGGCCCTCATCATTCGCGCCGAGCTGGCCTACCCGGGCATGCAGTTCGTCAACTACGAGACGTTCAACCAGCTCTTCACCATGCACGGCACGATCATGCTGCTCATGTTCGCGACGCCGTTGTTCTCGGGATTCGCGAACTACATCATGCCGTTGCAGATCGGCGCCCCCGATGTCGCCTTCCCGCGACTCAACCAGTTCGCCTTCTGGCTGTACCTCTTCGGCTCGATCATCGCCTGCCTCGGATTCCTCACCCCGGGCGGCGCCGCGAGCTTCGGCTGGTTCGCCTACGCACCACTGTCGGACGCCATCAACTCCCCGGGAGTCGGCGGTGACCTGTGGGTCATGGGCCTGTACCTGCTCGGTCTGTCGTCGATCCTCGGATCGGTGAACTTCGTGACGACGATCGTCACGATGCGTACCCCGGGCATGACGATGTTCCGGATGCCGATCTTCACCTGGAACATCCTCGTCACCTCGATCATGGTGCTCATCTGCTTCCCGGTGCTCTCGGCCGGTCTGCTCGTCCTCGAGGCGGATCGCCGACTCGGGGCGCACATCCTCGACGCCGCCAATGGCGGCCCGATCCTCTGGCAGCACCTCTTCTGGTTCTTCGGCCACCCCGAGGTGTACATCATCGCCCTGCCGTTCTTCGGCATCATCACCGAGATCCTGCCGGTCTTCAGCCGCAAGCCGGTCTTCGGCTACGTCGGTCTGGTCTTCGCGACGATCGCCATCGGCGGCCTCTCGATGTCGGTGTGGGCGCACCACATGTTCGTCACCGGCGCCGTGTCGCTGCCGTTCTTCTCGTTCATGACCTTCACCATCGCCGTCCCGACGGGCGTGAAGTTCTTCAACTGGATCGGCACGATGTGGGGCGGGTCGTTGAGTTTCGACACGCCGATGCTCTGGGCCCTCGGCTTCCTCACGACCTTCCTCTTCGGTGGCCTCACCGGCGTCATGCTCGCCAGCCCGCCGATGGACTTCAACGTGTCCGACAGCTACTTCGTCGTCGCCCACTTCCACTACGTCCTCTTCGGCACCGTGGTCTTCGCGATGTTCGGTGGCTTCTACTACTGGTGGCCCAAGATCACCGGCAGGATGCTCGACGAGACGTGGGGCAAGATCCACTTCTGGCTGCTCTTCGTCGGCTTCCACACGACCTTCCTCGTCCAGCACTGGCTGGGGATCGAGGGCATGCAGCGACGTATCGCCGACTACGGCGCCTGGGAAGGGTTCACCCTGCTCAACCAGGTGTCGACCTTCGGTGCCTTCCTGCTGGGTGTCTCGATGCTGCCCTTCGCCTGGAACGTGTGGATCAGCCGCAAGCACCCCAAGGTCGAGGTGGACGATCCCTGGGGTTGGGGTCGCACCCTCGAGTGGGCCACCTCGTGCCCGCCGCCGGCCCACAACTTCACCCGTATGATCCGGGTCCGCTCGACCTCCCCGGTCTTCGACGCCAACCATCCCGAGGCCGCCGAGCACCGGGCCCAGGTCGCCGAGGCCGATGAGCCGCGTGAACTCGTCCACTCCGGCAGCAAGGGGGATGCCCGATGAAGTCCGAGCGCTGGGTGTTCGGGGGGCTCGCCCTCTTCTACGCCCTCATGGCGGTCATCTACTGGTTCACCACCCACGAGGTGGTCGGCGTGTGGGTGCTCGGCCTGTCCGCCGCGATGGGCCTCATGGTCTACTTCTACGTCCGGGTGCTCAGTCGCAGGATCGACCCGCGCCCCTCGGACGACAAGGAGGCCGAGGTCATCGACGGGGCCGGGGTCATCGGCTTCTTCCCGCCCAAGAGCATCTGGCCGTTCTGGTGCTCCGTGACGATCGCGGTCATGTGCCTGGGGGTCGTCTTCGGGTGGTGGCTCACCGTGCTCGGCATGGGCATCGGCATCTGGGCCGTCTCCGGCTGGTGCTTCGAGTTCTACCGGGGTGACTACGCCCACTGAGGGATCGTCGCCGTCTTCACCATCGCCGTCGCGGACATCGTCCGCGGCGGCGATGTCGTGTCGGGTCCCGGACCCGACCGCCACGATTCACCGCGCAACCGCCGAGGTGGCCCGTTCGGATGGGATCGGGTGAGTTGCGCGGGGATCTGTGGCGGTCAGGTGCGCCGAGGTCCTGGCAGGCAGGTGGTGCGCTCGGGATGGAAGGCGGAGCGTGACGGTCCTGCGTGCCCACGCCGTCAGGACCGCAGCGCCTCGATCGGTTCGATCCTCCCGGCGCGCCAGGCGGGGATGAGGCCCGCCAGGACGCCCACCAGGGCACCGATGAGCGGGCCACCGACGGCCAGCCGCCAGTCGAGGACCGCCGTCCACTGACGGGCCACACACACGGCGACGACGGTGATGACGCCCACACTGGCTCCTACCAGACCACCGAGCAGCCCGATGAGAGTCGACTCGATGAGGAACTGCGCCACGATGTGACTGGGGCGGGCGCCGATCGCTCGACGCAGACCGATCTCGGTGGTCCGTTCGATGATCGCGACGAACGTCGTGTTGGCGATGCTGATCATCCCGACGACCAGGCTCACCCCCGCCAGCAACAGCATGAGTCCGGTGAGGTCGGAGGACACCGCATTGCGCAGGCTCAGCGGGTCGGGTGGCGCGGCGACGGTGACCGAATCGGGGCCATCGGGCTTGATGGCGGTGGCGAGCTGACTGGCGACGACCTGCGCGGCACCGTCCCGGGTGCTCACCCAAAGGGTCTGGTCGGTGTGGCGGCGTCCTTCCGGGTACACCTGTCGCGCGGTCCCGACAGGAATGATGACCGAGCTGAGCAGCTCGGCATGGGCCTTCGCCCCCGCGAGAACGCCGAGCACCTCGAAGCGTGTCCCGTCGATCCACACACTGGCTCCGGGCTCCCATGCACCGAATCCGATGCTGCGAGCCAATTGCGGACCCAGGTACGCCACTCGCTCTGCGGATGCGTCGAGCCGGGGCGACATCGGTACTCCGGAATCGGTGGTCGCCTGGGCGATGGCCATGAAGTCCGGCGAGACGGCCATGACGTGGGTCTGGGAACCTTCCCGGCGAGGATCGGTGGACACGCGGGAGGTGTCCTGGAGGGCGTACCCGAAACCGGCGTGCTCCACGCCGTTGATGCGCATCGCCCGAGCCGGGGCATCGGCAGGCAGCGGAACGTGGTCGTCACGGATCGTCGCGGAACGGGCGCTCACCTCTGCCGCGAGGATCGGGTTGAACCGGCTGGTGATCTGCACGGCAGCCGAGTTCGTCAGCCCCAGCACGACGATGAGCACCGCGACACCGAGCACGGTGCCCACGGCGGTGAGGACCGAGCGTCCGGGCCGCTGCAGGACACCTGCCAGGGCCTCACGCCAGATGTCGGCTGCACGGACCCGGGTGGTCGGCGGCAGGTCCTCGTCCCGGCCGTCATTGCGCGGACGTCCTTGCCGTCGCCTGCGTAACGGGACGGCGTGCTGCCATCGGCGAGGCCGCGGATCACTGCTCACGGGTCATCCACCCATCCTTGGCGACGAGCCGCTGCTGGCCCATCGCGGCGATGCCAGGGTCGTGGGTGATGACGACGACGGCCACCCCGCTCTCATTGAGCGCAGTGAGCAGGTCCATCACCTGCGCCCCGTTGCGCGAGTCGAGATTGCCGGTCGGCTCGTCACACAGCAGGAGCGACGGTGAGCCCATGAGGGCGCGTCCGATGGCGACCCGCTGCATCTCACCTCCGGACAACTGCCCGGCCATGGCGTCGGTACGGTGCGACAGCCTGACCCGCTCGACGATGCCGAGGGCCTGCTCCCGGCGCCGGCGAGGATCAAGGTGCTGGTAGACACCTTGCAATTCGATGTTCTCGAGCACCGTGCGTCCCGGCAGCAGGAAGAACGACTGGAACACGAAGCCGAGCTGGGTCGCTCGCAGGGCGGTGCGATGACGTTCTCGCAGGGGTGAGGTGGCCAGCGAGTTGAGGTACACCTCGCCGCTCGTCGGCCTGTCGAGCAAGCCGGCCAGGTGCAGCCAGGTCGACTTGCCCGACCCGCTGGGGCCGCTGATCGTGACGAACTGTCCGGCCGCCACGTGCACGGTGCACGCGTGCAGGGCGGTGACGGTTGGTGGCCCGGGGTAGGTGCGTTCGACCCGGTCGAATGCCAGGACCTCACTCACCGACGATCACGGCGTCCTTCTCGGTGAGGGTGGCGCCGTTGACCGGTGTCACCTCAATGCGCCCGTTGCCGTCTATTCCCGTGACGACCTTCACCCGGACGGTCGTGCCGTCGGGCTTCCTCACTCGGACGTGTGCACTTCCGTCCGAGTCGTTGGTCACCGCGACGAGGGGCACGTTGAGGACGGGCCTCTTGCTGAGCGCCGTGTCGATCATGACCCGTAACTCCTTGCCGAGCTGGGAGCCCGGAAGTGCCGTAGTCGGTGTGACGACGGCTCGGATGCCCCCTTCCGTCGTGTCGGTGTCCTGCGATGAGGTGTCCGAGGAATCGGTCTTGGAATCCGAGGGGGTCGTGTCATGCGAGATGGACGTGACGGTGCCCGGGTACTCCTTTCCGTCGTCGCCGAGGACGCGTGCGACCTGGCCCACCTTGACCGAGTCGGCATCGGCTTGGGACACCGCCACGGTGGCCACGAACGGCCCGCTCACCATCTGCATCGAGGTGGACGCAGTGCTCACCCCCAGTTCGGCTCGTACGGTCGCGGTGGCCGGGAAGGACGGCACGTACAGCAGTTCGCGCGAGCCTACGACGACGCCGGCGCTTGCCTCCTGGGAGGCGAGCTTGCGTGTGGCATCCGCGACGGCCGCATCGGCATCACTGACAGCCTCCTCGGCCTTGGTGAGCGCGAACCGGGCATCATCGATGTCGTCGGCACGGTTGCTGGAGTCCTCGGCCCGCGACGTCTCCGTCGCACCGCTCGACGAGGACGCCTGTGGCGCGGTGGGGACTGCGGGTGTCTGCTGGGCTCGGGCCAGGGAGCGACGAGCCTTGTCCAGGTCGTGTCGGGCGTCTCTGGCGGCGCGTTTCGCTGCGGTGAGGGCCGTGCGCGCCTCGGCGACCTCGGTGCCGCCGCGGGTGGTGGGGGAGTAGTGGTGCGACGCGTAGAGCTTGCGAATGGCGGCTTGGGCGTTGGGGCCGAAGGACGTCTCACCGCCGACCGAGTATCCCAGTGAGGTGAGCGCGGTGAGAAGCTGCGTGACGTCGGCCCCGCGCAGGCCCGGGGTGATGTCGCGGTAGTTGGCCAATGCGCCAGCGAGCGCAAAGGTGGGACGCCCATTGACCTCGAGGACGACCGTTCCAGCCTTGACGGTCGCTCCGTTGCCGACCGGCAGCGAGGTGATGACGTCGCCGGGGCGAATGGCGACCTGGGTCGTGTTGCGGCGCGCGACCGTCGCTCCCGCGCTGATACTGCGGCGTACCACGGACATCGTCACCGGCTCGGTGAGGACAGTGCGCGGCGGCGGCGCGGTCTCGACTCGTTTCTGGGCCGGGGACTTGATGAAGACGCCCGCAACGAGGCCCACGACAAGACTCACTGCGGCGACGAGAACCATGATGATGAGGCCGCGACGCCGACCGGAGATGCTCATCGGCCCGCCAGGATCGACGTGGCCTTCGCCAGACCCTTGGCGTATCCGTCGGAGACCTCCTGGATCTCGGCGCCGTGTGTGTCGAGCCATTGGGTCTGGTATGCCGAGTCGACGGCGTACATTGTTCCGGCGAGATTGACCTTCTGCGAACACTTGGCATCCGTGCGGGTGAACGCAACGGACACCCCGCCCTTGTTGTCAGTGACCGCATGCGCCTCATCGGCGCCGCCTGCCCACGTCTTGACGGCGTATCCTCGGGCGTTCATGCAGGAGATCCACTCCTTCTGCTTGGCGACGACTCGGGAATCGCCCTCCATGCGTTGCCGAGCATCCTCGAGGCCGTCGGACAGGAGCTTCTGCAGCTGTTGGTCGAAGGGAGCGCTGACGAAGAGCGCTTTGTGGGCCTCCGCCGTGCAGCCGCCCTTGGGTAGAGGGGCACCATGGGAATCGGCGATCTTCGACGGGTTCCCGGCTCTTCAGGATCCAGGGTGTAGTCGGGGTCTGAATCCTCCGGTCTCCAGGAGTGATCTGGTGATGTAGTGGGTGAGGTTGCGGAATCCCAGGGCGATGCCGCGGAGGTGTTCGAGTCTGCCGTTTGA
>NZ_LR027558.1:604965-819128 GCF_900605005.1 Acidipropionibacterium timonense
CGGCTCTTCAGGATCCAGGGTGTAGTCGGGGTCTGAATCCTCCGGTCTCCAGGAGTGATCTGGTGATGTAGTGGGTGAGGTTGCGGAATCCCAGGGCGATGCCGCGGAGGTGTTCGAGTCTGCCGTTGATGGCTTCACTGGGCCCGTTCGAGGTCCCGGGGTGGTCGAAGTAGGCCAGGATGTCGTCGGCCCGCTTCTTCAGGGTGTGGCCCAGAGTGGTGACTTCGGGCAGGGCCTTCGGGACTTTGGTGGCGATCGCGTCGATGAGGTGGGCCATGATGCGTCTGCCCTCGGCACGGTTCTCGGCGCGGTAGGCGGCCACGATCTCCTGGTAGACCGCCCAGGTGACCTGGACCGGGGCGTGGGCGTCGGCGGCGAACACCTGTTCCAGGCGGGCGGCCTGCCGGTCGGTGAGCAGGTCCCGGCCCGTGTGCAGGGTCAGCCTGACCCCGAACAGGGGGTCGCCCGCCCGGCCCCGATGGCCCGTGGTGTCCTGCTGGACGCGTTGGCGGGTGACATCGAGCTGGTCGCCGGCGAGCTGCACGACGTGAAACGGATCCACGACCTCGACCGCGGCCGGGAGTTCTTCGGCGGCTGCGGTCTTGAAGCCGGTGAACCCGTCCATCGCCACGATCTGGATGCGGTCGCGCCAGGCCTGGTCGCGGCCGGCCAGCCAGGTCTTGAACACCTTCTTGGAACGTCCCGCCACCATGTCGAGCAGCCGGGAGGCCCCGGTGCCGTCGCGTCTCGGTGTCAGGTCGATGATCACGGTGACGTACTTGTCACCACGGCTGGTGTGGCGCCACACGTGCTCGTCGACCCCGATGACCTCCACGCCCTCGAAGCGGTGCGGGTCGTCGATGAGCCGGCGGGTGCCCTCGGCCAGCACCGCATCGTTGGCGGTGGTCCAGTCCACCCCCAGACCAGCGGCGATACGGGAGACCGGCAGGTGATCGAGCACCAGGCCCTCCAGTGCCCAGGCCAGCCCGCCCCGCGACAGTTTCGCCCTCGCCTCGGCGGCCTGGTCGGTGTTCTGGCGCCACACGTGTCCGCAGCCGGTGCACCGGTACCGGCGCACCCGGATCCGGAGGATCGTGGTCCGGTGCCCCATCGGGGTATGGGCCAGCCGGCGGATCACCGTGTCACGAGGGACCCCCTGGCATCCGCACCAGTGGCACCAGTCGTCGGGGGCGACGACCCGGCAGGCCAGGACCGTCTCCTCGTCACTGATCAGCTGGCCGGTGACCTCCAGACCGAGTTCGTCCAGACGGGCGAATGTGGTCAGGTCAGGGGCGCCGAAGGTAGCGTGGTTCATGGAGGACCTTGCGATTCACGAGGACGGGACTTAAGACACTCCGATCCTCGCGCAGGGTCCTCCCCCCACGCACCCCGGCCCCACAGGCCAACTACAGCAGACTCTCACACAGTCAAGTCACAACTACACCCTGGATCCTGAAGAGCCGGGTTCCCATCGGCGTCCTGACCGGTCATGACCTCCGCTTCACGCGGTGACGGGTCCCACGAACCCTCGTCGACGTGCTCCATCATCGGGGCCTCGCTTCCGTGCTTGGCGATCCACGCGAGGTCGAACGAGCCGTAACGCGTGGGTAGGTCAATGGTGTCGGTCGCCATCGCATTCGGTGTGAGGTCGGGTTTGAAATCGACACCGAACCTCTGGGCACAGGGAATCGCAAGGATGTCGATGGCCTTGGAGATGGTCGCCGCATCGCGCCCGGTGGGGGCGAACTTGAGCAGGGGAGGCTGTACCTGGGCGATGGAGGTGAGGGGTGGCGGGGAGGCGGCGATGGTCGGTTCGCTCACCGGCGCCGAGGACCCCCCGCCGCAGCCGGCGGCCAGCAGGAGGCAACCGGCTGCGGTGAAGGCTTGAAGATACCTGGACATCGTCGATGGTGTCGTCGTCAGGAGATGATGAAAAAGCTGGCACGGTCGTTCCAGAGCGCGCCGACGTAGCTTCCCTTCTCTGTGTAGTCCACCCACCCCGTACTATCGCCGCCATAATTCAGGTCGGCAAAGAGCTTGACGTCACAACGATTATAATCTTTGATAGAGGTGATGACATCATTCCAGCCGACGGAACCTAGATATGACGAGACGGTTTCGCGATCGGACGTCTGAGGTGTGCATGCTCGGGATCCGTGGACCGTGAATACAGCTCCCTTGAATCCTGAGTGTTCCCAGAATCGCGCTCTCACTACCGATCCGGTAGACCAATCGACACTGTCTATCGCATGAGCCGGCGTTGCGATGGTCGGTGTGATAAGAACCGCGGCCAAGCCGCAGGATGCGATGATTCTCTTGAAGTTCATGATGGATTTCGTCCTTGACTTGTGAGATACAGCGACATCAATGTAGGTTCCCTGGGTGAGAGCTTGCATCCACGTTGGCGACGCTGGATGCACGACATCCCCGAGGGTGCGGTAGGCGGAAGGTCGGATGCTTGCGAGCCCACGTCGTCCGTGGCGAAGGCTCAACCACATGATGACACCTGGGCATACGGATACGCAAGAGGTGGGATGAATACGTTTGTGGAGATCGCGGACATCCACACACGGACTATCCCGGTGAGTGGTGAGCAGCGGTCACGTCCCCGGTAGAGGCGCGGCGATCTTTCGCGGGGGGCTGGGTGGTCAGGGTGGACGGGCTGAGGGAGCGGCGTCCGTGGCCCCTGCATCGGTTGGCTCGACTCGGGCTTGGCCATGGGAGCCGGAAGGATGACATCGTGGTAGCGCCCATGTCCGGCACCGTCAGGGCACGACACACTGTCGAGGATTCACCTGGCGATCGAGCCCATCCTTGTAAGCTTCGTGGACAGCACCGTCGAGGACGCCGAGATGAGCGATCTCCTGGCGATGGTCGGGCACGTGGGCGTGCTTCTCCGCAGGGCAGGGACACAAGACGTTGGAGGCCGTGAATGATCGTGAGGACGACGTCCACGTACAGTCGACTGATCGATGCCGTTTACCTGTATCCCGGTGATCTCAGAGACACCGACGCGCAATACGCTTGCACACTGGTCGTTGACGTCGAGGGCCTGACTCAGAGCATCAATATCGATGTCGACGACCGCGGACGGATACTCGGATTCGAGATTTTGTGTGCCTCGATGGTGTTCTCGCCGGACATCCTCCGCTCGCTCGAGCAGATGGACTGAAGTCCGGACGGGTGTGGCCCACGAAGGGCCGTCCACCGTCCATGTCGTGATGCCGGCGAGGTGTGATCCTTGTGACCTGGCCGTGGCACCTTTCGGGCGATGTCGAGTACTTCGCTCGACCGCCACGATTCACCGCGCAACCGCCGGCGCAGGGCCGTCCGAACGGATCGGGTGGGTTGCGCGGTGAATCGTGGCGGTCGGTGGCTGCGTCGTCCCTGCCCGACGGGCGGGGGAAGGGACAGGCAGATGCGACTCAGGTCCAGGAGGACGGGACCGGGCGGCCCTCCTCGTAGCCGGAGGGCGACTGGACCCCGACAACGGCCTTCTCGTGGAACTCGGCGAGGTTTCCCGCGCCGGCGTAGGTGCACGAGGAGCGTACCCCGGACGTGATGAAGTCGAGCAGGTCCTCGACCCCCGGGCGGTCCGGGTCGAGGTACATCCGCGAGCTCGAGATCCCCTCCTCGAAGAGCGCCGCGCGGGCCCGGTCGAAGGCCGACCGTGACCGCGTGCGGTGACGCACCGCCCGGGCCGAGGCCATGCCGAAGGACTCCTTGTACAGCCGGCCCTGGGGATCGACCATCATGTCGCCGGTCGACTCGTGCGTCCCGGCGAACCACGACCCGATCATGACCGACCCGGCTCCCGCCGCCAGGGCGAGGGCGACGTCGCGCGGGTGACGGACCCCACCGTCGGCCCACACCGAACCGCCGACCTCGGCCGCCGCCTCGGCACACTCGAGGACGGCGCTGAACTGCGGCCGACCGACCCCGGTCTGCATCCGGGTCGTGCACATGGCCCCCGGGCCGACCCCGACCTTGACGACGTCGGCTCCGGCGTCGAGAAGGTCGAGGGTGCCTCGCCGGGTCACGATGTTCCCGGCCACGACGAGGATCCGCCGACCCGTCTCCTCCTCGAACCGGTCGCGGGCCTGCCGCGCGATCCCGAGGGCCTCGATCATCCGATCCTGGTGGCCGTGGGCGGTGTCCATGACGAGGACGTCGGACTCGGCCTCGAGGGCGGCGCGCACCCTCCCGGCGACATCCCCGTTGATGCCGACCGCGGTCCCGATCATGAGGCGCCCCTGCGGGTCGAGGGCGGGCCGGTAGATGGCCGTACGCAGCGCCCCGCGCGAGGTCATGATGCCGATGAGCCTGCCGTCGTCATCGACCGCCACGGCGACCTTCTGGTGGTGATCGGCCAAGGTGTCGAAGACCTCGTCGGGGCTGGCGGTGGGGGACACGAGGGTGAGGTCCGTCGTCATGACCTCCCCGACCTGGGCGAAGCGGTCGACCCCCTCGGCCTCCTCGGGTGAGACGAGCCCCAGCGGCCGATGGTCATCGACGACGAGGACGACCCCGTGCGACCTCTTCTGCAACAGGCTCATGGCCTGCCCGACGGTCGTCTCCGGGTCCACCGTGACCGGGGTGTCGAAACGGGTGTGGGCCGACTTCACGCGCTTGATCGACCGGGCGACGAAGGGCACCGGGATGTCCTGGGGGAGGACGGCGATCCCACCACGCCGGGCGATGGTCTCGGCCATGCGACGCCCGGAGATGGCCGTCATATTGGCCACGACGATGGGCAGGGGAGTGGCCAGACCGTCGGTGGAGGTGAGGTCGACGTTCATCCTCGACCCCACCGAGGAACGGTTCGGCGCCATGAAGACGTCGTTGTACGTGAGGTCGTAGGTCGGCTGTTCGTTGAGGAAACGCACGATCCCCATCTTCCCACGCCAGCCGCGCGATGCCGGTCACCTCGCGCCCGTGCCACACTGACCTCATGGCCGACGAGCTGCTCACCGAACGCGTCCTGCGCGCCGTCGAGACCCTGCCGTCCGGGGCCGTCGTCACCTACGGGGAGGTCGCCGAGCTCGTCGGCACCGGGCCCCGTCAGGTCGGTCGCGTCATGGCCGAGTACGGGTCGTCCGTGCCCTGGTGGCGGGTCGTCAATGCCGCCGGGTGCCTGCCCGAGCACCTCGTGGCCGAAGCGCGTCGACACTGGCTTGAGGAGGGGTTGGAGACGACGCAGCGCGGGGTCCGGATCAGTCGTCCCGACCCCGCGCTGTGGCGTGATGCGTGGCTCGCCGCGGTGGGCGACCTGTGAGACTCAGACGGTGACGCCGTCCTCGGCACCCTTGGTGAGCTCGTCGCGCTCGGCTCCCTCGACCTCGCCATGGTGGCGGGCGGCCTCGAGCTCCTCGCTCGTCGGCTTGGGGACATTCTGACCGAGGAACCACTTCATGACGCGGGCCCGACGCTTCGACACCCGGCCGGCGACCGGCAGGGCCGAGTCGTCGTCACCGGTGGCCTCGAGCACCGGGTGGGTCCGGTGCTGGGTGAGGGTCCAGGCCTCGTCGTGGGTGATGGGCTCGTGGTCCTCGTGGAAGCCACCGTCGGCAGTGCGCACGATCTCGCCGGTCGGCGACCCGTGGAGCAGGCGTTCACGGTCGGCGTGCTGCAGCGAGACGCAGATCCGCTTGGTGATGATGAACGCCAGGATCGGGGCCACGAAGACGGCCACCCGCATGAAGTAGGTCACCGCGTTGAGGCTCACGTGGAAGTGGGTGGCGATGATGTCGTTGCCGCCGGAGAGCCAGAACATGGCGTAGCAGGTCATCGCGGCCACACCCAGCGCCGTGCGGGTCGGGACGTTGCGCGGCCGGTCGAGGACGTGGTGCTCGGAGGTGTCCCCGGTGATCCACCGCTCGACGAAGGGCCAGGCGACGAGGATGACGGCGAGCAGGCCCATGAGGCACACACCGGGCAGGAAGATGTTCCAGCTCCACGTCGTGTGACCGATGTGCCACTCCCAGTTCGGGGTGATGCGCACCGCGCCCTCGAGCCAACCCATGTACCAGTCGGGCTGCGAGCCGGCGGTCACCTGGGCCGGGTTGTAGGGCCCGAACTTCCAGACCGGGTTGATCTGCATGAAGGTGCCCATGAGCGTGAGGACGCCGAAGACGACGAAGAAGAATCCGCCGGCCTTGGCCGCGTACACGGGGAACAGCGGGTAGCCGACGACGTTCTTCTCGGTGCGTCCGGGGCCCGGGTACTGGGTGTGCTTGTGGTAGACGACGAGCATGAGGTGCGCCGCCACCAGTCCGAGGATGAGGGCCGGGATGAGGAGGATGTGTGCCATGTAGAGGCGCGGCACGATCGCGGTGCCCGGGAACTCGCCGTTGAAGACGAAGAACTCGACCCAGGTGCCGACGAGCGGGATGGCGCGCATGAGACCGTCGGCGAACCGCAGGCCGGTGCCCGAGAGAAGGTCGTCGGGCAGCGAGTAGCCCGCGAAGCCCTCGACCATGGCCATCATGAACAGGCCGACGCCGATGAGCCAGTTGATCTCACGAGGACGACGGAACGCGCCGGTGAAGAAGACACGGAGCATATGGACCATCGCCGCGGCGACGAAGAGGATCGCCGCCCAGTGGTGGATCTGACGCACCAGCAGCCCACCGCGCACGTCGAAGGACAGGTCGAGGGTCGAGGCGAAGGCCTCGGACATCGGCACGCCCTTGAGCAGCTGGTAGGAGCCGTTGTAGTCCACCTCGGCCATCGACGGCTTGAACCAGATCGTGAGGAAGACGCCGGTGATGAGCAGGACGATGAACGAGTACAGGGCGATCTCGCCCAGGAGGAACGACCAGTGGTCGGGGAAGACCTTGCGCAGGTTGTCCTTGTTGAGGATCTTCGCGACGCCGAGTCGGTCGTCCAACCAGGTGGCGGCCGTCGGACGCTCGACGGAGGCGGGGACGTCCTGGGGCAGGTGCGCGTCCAGGGCGGGTGAGGTGTCGGCTTTGCCGGTCGGCCGTGCCATCAGTTGTCACCCTTCTTGTAGTCGTGACGCGAGTCCCGCTCGAAGTAGCTCGGACCGACCGGGACGGTGAAGTCGCGGCGGGCCACGAGGTAGCCCTTGTCGTCGACGGTGATGGGCAGCTGCGGCAGGGAGCGCGCGGCCGGCCCGAAGACGACGACTCCCGAGTCGCCCAGGTCGAAGGTCGACTGGTGGCAGGGGCACAGCAGATGGTGGGTCTGCTGCTCCCACAGGTTCACCGGGCAGCCGACATGGGTGCAGATCTTGGAGTAGGAGAGGATCCCGCCGACCTGCCAGTCCTTGCGCGAGTCGGGGATCTTGATGGAATCGGGGTCCATCCGCACGACGAGGATCGACGACTTGGCCTTGGCCCGCTGCAGCTCGACACCCTCGAGGTCCTTGAGGTTCTCGGGCTGGGCATTGATGAGCTGGCCGATCTCGACCTCCTCGGCCTTGATGGGCAGGTAGGTGACGTCGTTGACGAGCCGGATGCCGGGAGCCCAGATGGTGCGCTCGATGGTGGCCCGACGCATTCCCGGTCCCGGCTTGGGGCCCAGATCGGCGAGGGTGACGAGGGCCGGCAGGGCGATCATGCCGACGGCACCACCGGCGGCGCCCAGGAGGAGCTTGCGGCGCGGGACTCCGGAGTCCTCGACCCCGGCCTTCCACTCGGTGATGAAGGCCTCGCGTTCGTCCTTCGAGGACTCCAGGGGATGACGCTCCTGGATCCACTCGCGGTCGCTCATGATCTGGCGTCCCCACTGGATGAGGGACAGCCCGATGAGCAGGACCGCCACACCGGCGGTGGTGCCCAGGCTGAACGACATGGCGCTCATGTACAGCGGGCCGAGGTGGATGGTGGCGTCGCGCGGCACGGCGAAGTACAGGACGACGAAGGCGATCGCCAGCACCGGCACGAGGCCGAGCATGAGGAGGATCTCGCGATAGACGCGGCGTCCGGTGGCCTGGTCGGCGTCGGCCCAGCGCTCGACGTGAGGCTCGAGGCCGGGGTCGGTGACCGGCTGGTCCAGATCAGTGTTGTGGCCGTCGCTCATCGCGCGCGGGCTCCCTTCCGTGCCAACCAGTGGGCGACCAGGATGAGGCCGCCGATTCCGACGATCCAGCCCCACAGACCCTCGGTGACCGGGCCGATCCCGCCGAGGGCGAGGCCCCCGTCATTGGGCTGGGTGCGCACCGTGTTGAGGTAGCCGATGATCTCGCGGGCGTCCTCGTCGGTGACGACCCCCTTGGAGAAGACCGGCATCTGCTGCGGACCGATGCGCATGGCCTCGTAGATGTGCTTGTCCGAGGTCTTCGACAGGCTCGGGGCGTAGGAGCCACCGGGCAGCGCGCCGCCGCGTCCCTCGATGTTGTGGCAGGCCGAGCAGTTCGTCTTGAAGAGCTCCCCGCCGCGGGCCAGCTGTTCGGCGGTGAGACCGGAGGCGTTGTAGGTCGACGACGACGGCACCTGCGGTCCGGGGGCCAGGGAGGCCACGTAGGCCGCGACCTGGGCGATCTCCTCGTCGGTGAACTTCGTCGGTTTCGACGGGGCCTGGGCCTCGGGGCGGGCCATGGGCATACGTCCGGTGCCCATCTGGAAGTCGACGGAGGCCGCGCCGACGCCGGCCAGGCTCGGGCCCTGGGTGGTGCCCGCCCCGCCCAGACCGTGGCAGGAGGAGCAGTTCTGCTCGAAGATCGCCTTGCCTGCGGCGACCTGGCTGGAGGCGTTGGTGTCGGCCTGGCTCGAGGTGGCCGGGCTCACTACGGCGTAGACGCTGCCCACCAGCATGAGGGCCAGCAGCAGCATGATGGGCTTGGCTGCCCGACTGCGTCGCCTCGTGGAGAGGAATCTCACGGGATTGACCTTTCTGTGGGTGGTGGGCGTCAGCGGATGAGGTAGATCACCGAGAAGAGGATGATCCAGATGACGTCGACGAAGTGCCAGTAGTACGAGACGACGATCGCCGTGACCGCCTGCTCGTGGGTGAAGGTCCGGGCCAGGTAGGTGCGGGCGAGCGTGAAGAGGAAGGCGATGAGGCCGCCCAGCACGTGCAGACCGTGGAACCCGGTGGCCAGGAAGAAGGCCGAGAAGTAGACGCTCGACGAGATCGTGTGGCCCTCGGAGACGAGGGTGGCGTACTCGGTGAGCTGTCCGGCGATGAAGACGGCGCCCATGACGAAGGTGAGGGTGTACCACTCGCGCATTCCCCAGGACATGATCGAGGCCAGACCCTTGGTACGGCGCACTCGGCCGTGCTCGGCGGCGTGCACGCCCAACTGGCAGGTGACCGAGGAGGCCACGAGGATGAGGGTGAAGACCGCCGAGAGGGGCACGTTGAGGTGCCCGGACTCGAGCTGCCAGAGGTTCTGGGAGCCGGCGATCGCCCGGTCGCTCGTCGTCTGGCGGATCATGAAGTACGCGGCGAAGAGGGCCGCGAAGAACATGAGCTCGCTGGCGAGCCAGATCCACACGCCGACGGGCAGCAGGTCGGGCCGTCCCGCCGGAGCGTTGAGTCGCGACTGTGCGATCGGGTGGACGGCTCCTGATGGTCGTTCGGAGGTCTGCGCTGAAGTGGCCACGGCCTCATTATGGCGGCAATTGTGCGTTTGGTCATGTCCTTGGGGTCTCGACAGGGACGCGACGTTGAAGTTGCGCGGTCAGGTGGCATAATCCGGCGCCCCTGCGCGGCGTGTCATCGCAGGAGGGAAGGGGCTAGCATGAGCTTGGACGCGCAGGCGTCCGGGAATCCCCGGACCGGCGTCGCCCAGTGTCAGGTGCCAGGACCAGCGCTGCGATCCACGGCGCGGAACCGGGCACGGTGCCGAACGACCCGACGAGGACGAGGGATGAGCGAAGACCAGAAGACCGCAGGCGACACCCTTCACGTGCTCGTGTACTCCGATGACCGGGGTGTGCGCCAGCAGATCAGGCTGGCCCTGGGGCAGTCGGTCGCCGCCGACCTGCCGCCCGTCGAGGTGGTCGACGCCGCCACCCAGAAGGCCGTGCTCGACGCCGTCGAGTCGGGCTCGTACGACGTCGTCATCGCCGACGGTGAGGCGGTGCCCTCCGGTGGCATGGGGCTGACCCATCAGCTCAAGGACGAGATCGCGGACTGCCCCCCGGTGGTGCTCGTCGTCGCCCGCCAGGCCGACGCCTGGTTGGCGACGTGGTCGCGGGCCGATGCGGTGACGACCCATCCGATCGACCCGGTGAAGCTCCCGGGGATCGTCGCGGACCTCGTCCGCGCCCAGTGAGACCCGCGGACCTCGTCCGCGCCCAGTGAGACCCGCGGACCTCGTCCGCGCCCAGTGAGACCCGCGGACCTCGTCCGCGCCCAGTGAGACCCGCGGACCTCGTCCGCGTGCGGTAGCTTGGCACCCCGCCATCCGCGGGTGAGACGCCCTCCCAGCTCGGCCCGGCTGGCCCTAGGATCCGGTGACGTCCCCTCCGACCATCGTGGGGGTGACGTCGTCGGAGAGGAACTCGCCCATGACCCCGCAATCCTGGCCCGATCTGCTCACCCGCCTCGTGCGAGGGGAGAACATGGACTCCTCGACCGCCCGCTGGGCGATGGACCAGGTGCTGTCCGGTGACCTCACCCCGGTCCAGATCGCCGGGTTCGCCGTCGCCCTGCGCGCCAAGGGGGAGAGCGTCGACGAGATCTCCGGCATGGCCGACGGGATGCTCGGTCGCGCGACAGCCCTCGAGCTCGACCGGGAGGCCGTCGACGTCGTCGGCACCGGTGGCGACCGGGCGAACACCGTGAACGTCTCGACGATGGCCGCCATCGTCGCGTCCTCGGCCGGGGCCAGGGTCGTCAAGCACGGCAACCGGGCCGCCAGCTCGGCCTGCGGCACCGCCGACTGCCTCGAGGCCCTCGGGGTCGCCCTCGACGTCCCGCCGGCGCGACAGGGTGAGGTCTTCGAGAAGGCCGGGCTCGTCTTCCTCTTCGCTCCGCTGTACCACGCGTCGTTGCGGTTCGCCGGGCCGGCCCGCAAGGAGCTCGGCATCCAGACGACGTTCAACATCCTCGGTCCGCTCACCAACCCGGCCCGCCCGCGCGCCAATGCCATCGGCATCGCCGACCGGAGGATGGCACCCCTCGTGGCCGGGGTGCTCACCGCCCGGGGCTGCCGTGGCATGGTCTTTCACGGAGACGACGGGCTCGACGAGTTGACGACGACGACGACCTCGCAGATCTGGGTCTTCCGGGACGGCGAGTGCGCCGAGACGACCTTCGACCCCGCGGCCCTGGGACTGGCGCGGGCCGACGTCGACGACCTCGTCGGTGGCGACGCCCGGCACAATGCCGGGGTCGTCCGCGACCTCCTCGACGGCAGGACGGGCCCGGTGCGCGACATCGTCACCCTCAATGCCGCCGCCGCCCTGCTGGCCTTCGAGGGTCCCGACCCCTCCGCACCGCTCATCGACCAGATGGCCGTCCAGCTCCACCGGGCCCGACGGGCCATCGACTCGGGTGCGGGGACGGCAACGCTCGAGACCTTCGTCGAGGCGACGAACGCGGCCCGGCGCTGAGCCCGGGCCGTCCGCCTCACAGGGTCCGTGTGGCCAGGGCGATCCACGGACCCGCCCACAGGGCCGGTCCGTAGGGGACGGCCTCTCCCCAGGGTGAGGGGCGCCAGCGACGGATGACGGTGACCGTGAGCGTCCCGAGCGCCCCGGTGAGGGTGGCGCCGAGCAGACCGACGCCCAGGGCGGAGACCCCGAGGGTCGCGGTCAGCGCACCGGTGCCCAGGGCCAGTCGGACATCCCCGAAACCGAGCTGGCCGGTCCACCGCCACGCCGCCCAGAACGGCAGGGCGGCCGCCGCGGCGCACCCGGGGACCGTGATCAGCCACGTCCAGCGTGGGCCGACCAGGACCACCCCCAGGGCGAGCGCGAGCAGTCCCTCGGCCAGGCACAGGCGCCACAGGAGCCTCGGCAGGAAGGTCGTCTCGACGTCGACGGCGACGAGCGAGGTCACCGATCCGGCCCACACCCACCACAGGGGTCGCGCCCAGGGCGGGGCGACGACGGCGACCGCCCCGGCGAGACCTGCGATGGCGGTGACGACGACCTGACGGCCCGGCCCCGCCAGCGTCGCGTAGGCCGGTTTGGCGGCCACGACGTCGTCACCGACGTCCTCGACCCGCGGTTCGGGCAGCTGGGGGACGATGAGCCGGGTGTGCGTCAGGGCCAGCACGGCCGCGACGACGGCCCCGAGCAGGGCGTGGACAGCCATCTCAGGCCGCCTCGTCGAGCACGGTGGGTCCACAGGTGCGACGCGGGACGTCGGGGATGACGCGGTGCCGCTCGCACGCCGCCCGGGCTCGCAGCCGGACCATCTGGGTGCACTGGCGGCGTCGTCCCGATCCGATCTCGCCGACCTCGTGGCAGCTGACGTCGAGGTATCTGGCCACCTGGCGGCGCGTGTGGCCGGCGCGCAGCAGGGCGTCGACGCGATGTCTGGTGCTCGTGGCGTCCACCAGGTGGCGACGGGTCCGGTCGACCTCGTCGGGACCGAGGGTGAGCAGCCGGATGGCGTCGACCCGGCGGATGCGCGTCATGGGGCGGCCGTGGCCGAGCAGCCGGGCCACGGTACGACTGGAGACCCCGGAGAGGATCGCGATGACCCGCCAGGGCGCACCGGTCTCCTCGACGAGATGGCGGGCATGCCGGGCGAAGTCCTGGGCGGGCACCCACAGGGACTGCGGACCGACGGGCTGCCTGCGGGCGACGTCGGATGCCGTGACGGCGAACGTGGGGGCGTCGGTCATCGGGTCCTCCTTCGGGTGGGGTCGCCCCTCGTTGGACGACGCAGCTCCACCCTTTCGCGTCGATGTCCGCGTGCTGTGGAGACTCCGTGACGTCTGGGGGACAGGAGGGTGTGCCACTGGTGACAGGAGATGGCGCCACCGCGGGCGGACGCACCGAGGGGGCCCGACGCGAACGTCGGACCCCCTCGTGGTCAGCGTGTGCGGGTCAGCTCAGCGCTGGGCCCTGGTGAACCCCGCCGCCTCGGCGTCGGCCTCGGAGGAGAACCAGACGTCGGCGATGGTGCGGTCGTAGCCGCCGGAACCGGGCACGTGGTACTTCTTCGAGCGCTCGTTGCCCTTGATGACGAAGCCCTCGGGTGGGTTGTCGCCGACATAGGACGCGGTCGCCCCGCCCTCGGTCGTCCTGCCCTCGGTTCCCTCGCCGTCGATCATGGCCCCGTCCGCAGCGGCCGGTTCCGCCTCGGGGGCCTTCTCTTGGCCGGCCTCCTCGACAGGGGATTGGGCGGGCGTCTCGGCCACGGTCTCGGGAGATGCGGCGGCGGGCTCGGTGACGGGCGTGTCCTCGACCACGGGCGCCTCGGCCGGTGCGGACTCGGCCACGGGCTCGGCCGCAGCCTCTTGGTCGGCATCGCTCCGGGCGTCCTGGGTGGGGGCCTTCGGCGTCCACGAGTACGTCTCGGTGGGCTCATGGGCGGTCCACCCGTCATCGGCCTTGCCGAGGAACTTGCGGGCGGCGACGACCCCGGCACCGATGATCCCGACGACCGCGGTGAAGCCGAGGAACTTCTTGAACCCGCCGCGCTTCTTCACGGCGACCGCCTGGCTCGGGGCGACCTCGACGGCCTGGCCACGCAGGGCGGCGACGGCGGCCTGGCCACGGCGTCCCGCTTCCTGGGTCAGCGGATGCTGGGCGACCTGCTGGGCACGGTCCTCGATCTCGGGCAGGACGTCCTTCTGGAAGGTGTCGTAGGCCTGCTGCAGGGCGGGGACGACCTTGTTCTGGGTGACGTCCTTGGCGATGTCCCGGGCGTTCTCGAGGGCCGGACGCAGGTTCTTCTGGGCCTCGGTGAGCGCCTTGGAACCGTACTCCTTGGCCTGGTCGCCCAGCGGTGCGAGACGCTCGGTCGTCGCCTTGGCCAGGGGAGCGAGTTTCTCGCTGGCCTGGGCGGTGAGCGGCGCGGCCTTGGCCTGCGCGGCGGTGAGATAGGTGGCCGCGGTCTCGAGGGCCTGGGCACGCTGTTCCTTGGTCGACAACGGAACGTTCGCGGCGGCGGCCTCACGGGCGGCGGCCACGGACGACTTCTTCTTGCAGGACACGGTTCCTCCATGAATCGGCTGGTGCTCGTGATCGAGCGGCTCGTGTTCGAGCACTGTCCACGGTAGCCGGGACGACGTCCGGAACCCAGGGGTTCGTCGAAATCCGGGACGCCACGGCCCGATCCTCAGCCCACGGCTGATCGGCGCGACAGGAGAACGAGCCGTCCTGTCACCGGTCGTGGGTAGGGTGGTACGACGTCAACCCCTCTCACAGGAAGGCACCCCGGTGGCCTCTACCGCGACCCTGCACACCAACCACGGTGACATCGTCCTCACCCTCTTCCCCGACCAGGCGCCCAAGACGGTCGAGAACTTCGTCGGACTGGCCGGCGGCACCAAGGAGTACCTCGACCCACGCACCGGCAAGCCGACGACCGGCAAGTTCTACGACGGCCTCACCTTCCACCGCGTCATCGACGGGTTCATGATCCAGGGCGGCTGCCCGCTCGGCACCGGTACCGGCGGCCCCGGCTACCAGTTCGCCGACGAGTTCCACCCGGAGCTCAACTTCGGCAAGCCCTACCTCCTCGCCATGGCGAACGCCGGACCGGGCACCAACGGCTCGCAGTTCTTCATCACCGTCGCACCGACCCCGCACCTCAACCGGCGCCACACCATCTTCGGTGAGGTCGCCGACGAGGCCTCGCGCAAGGTCGTCGACGAGATCGCCGCCGTGCGCACCGGCCGGATGGACCGCCCGGTCGAGCCGGTCGTCATCGAGAGCGTCGAACTGGCCTGACCCGACTCCGGCTGACACGAGGACGACCGAGATGGCCGATCGCTGGGTCGAGCACCCCATCAGGCCCGGAGGGACGGGAACGCCGGCCAGCTCCGTGCTGGCCGGCCTCGTCGTCGTGGTCGCCGTCGTCTCGGCGGTGACGCCGTTGCTCGGCTGGCTGGCAGCCGGGGCCGCGCCGTCGTACGCCTTCCAGCTGTGGCGTCCGCTGCTGTACGGCCTCACCTCGGGATCGCTGCTCCAGGCGGTCATCAACGCCGTCTTCCTCGTCCTCGTGGGGCGGGCCCTGGAACCGGGATTCGGGAGCTGGCAGTTCGCCTCGCTCTATGTCCTGTCGGGGCTGGGAGGAGCGGCCGCACTGTGCCTCGTCGGGGTTCCTGCCGATGTCCAGGGGTCGATGTGCGGGGTCTTCGGCATCCTCGCCGCGGCGGCCGTCGTCAAGCATTTCCGGCGGGAGGACGTGCGCAGCGACATCGTCCTCATCAGCCTCTTCATCATCTGGTCCATCGTCGTCGGCAGCGCCGCCTGGGTCGCCGATCTCGGAGCGGTGGCGGTCGGGGTGGCCGTGGGGCTGGTCCAGGCGCGCATCCCGTTGGCCGACCGGCGCCGGGCCGTCATCGGGCACGTCGGCGTCGCCCTGGTGTGCCTCGTGGCGATCGTCGCGACCTGGTTGCGCTGACGTCCCAGCGGCGTGCCGCTGCCGAGATTTCCCAGCGGCGTGCCGGGGCCCCACTCACTCCCCGATGTCGAAGAGCGCCTCGAGGTCGTGGTCGGAGTAGGTCCGCAGAGCCACGTGGGTCTCGGTGTCGACGATGCCGTCGACCTTGTTGATGCGGTCGGCGACGATCGTCGCGACGTCGTCCATCGACGCGGCCCGCACCATGGCGATGAGGTCGATCGACCCGGTCGTCGAGTACACCTCGGAGACCCCGTCGATCTCGACGATCGTCTGGGCGACCTCGGGAATTCGCGGGGAGCTGGCCTGGATGAAGACGATGGCGTTGATCATGGGCCCAGCGTAGGACCTCGCCGCGTCGCTGTCCGCCGTGAGGTGGCGGTCGTGAGATGGCGTGAAGGCGGGTGCGGACCCCGGGACGGGCGGGGCCGACCCGACGCCCCGGCCAGGGCGTGGGGTCCGGCCGGGGCGTCGGGTCAGAGGGGTCACCTCAAGGGCTCATGGTTGCGCAGGACCTGCCCATCGCTGAGGACCAGGTCGTAGCGCGGTGTGGCCGGTGTGCTGCCCCGGGCGATGGGCCACCACGCCGCGAAGTGGCCATGGGTGACGGTGGCCCTGGTGTCGCGGCCGTCGGCATGGATGACCACGGAGACGACCTCGGACCCGACCTGGCCCTGCGCGCTGGTGAACGCCCCACGGCCGTCCTCGTAGAAGCCACCTGACTGGGCCGTGAAGCCGCTGGTCCCGAGCTCGGGCACGGGCGCGGCCCGGCCGGTGGCCACGGCGCCGATGCCCGCGACGACCCTCGCCGGTGAGGTGGCCTCCGCGATGCAGTCGTAGCTGCTGCCGTCCTGGGCGGCTAGGGCGGTGAACACCCACGGGCCCCGCACCTCGGTGACGACCTGCTGGTAGCCGTCAGCCCCGGTGAGGGCGTCCTGGCCGGAGATGTGCGCGAGTGATTCCTTGAGTGACTGCAGGCAGCCCTTCCCCGCGGCCGAGGAGACCTTGGTACCTGCAGGCTTCGCCGTGGCGGTCCAGGACGCGAAGGCGACGCCGTCGTCGCCGTGGGGCCAGCTCAGCACGGCCGCACCGATGACGGCGGCAGCCACCGGCGCCAGCCACCGCAACCGGGTGCTGCGGCGCAGCGGGATCGGGGCGGAGGGGGCGTCGCCGGCGGTCGCCAGGATGCGCTCGAGGGTGGCCGTGGCGGCCTTCCGCTCGGTAGCTGTGAGGGGCGTGGCGGCGGGGTCGCTGGCACGAAGTGCCTGGTCGAGAGCTTCGTCGGTGATGGTCATCGTGACTCCTGGAGACAGACGGGGGGCAGAGTGGTGACGGCGGTCGAGCGGAGCTCAGGTCCCTCGACGTGCAGATGGCTCCTGAGCCGGCTGCGGGCGCGGGACAGCCGGGTGCGGTAGGCGGCGGCACTGATGCCGAGGACCTGGGCGGCCCGGGCGGCGTCGAGGCCGTCCAGCACGGTCAGCGAGATGGTTTCCTGGTCGTCCTCGCTGAGGTGGTCCCAGGCGCGGACCAGGTCGATTCGGGTCACCGCGAGATCGTCCTCGTTGCCGAGGACCGGCTGTCGATGGGTGTCGAGTCGGATGGCCAACGCGGTGCGGCGTCGGCTCGACCGTCGGGCGTTGAGGATGGTGTTGCGCGCGATCCCGAACAGCCAGGCCAGAGCACTGTCCAGGTCGACCGGGAGGTCGTCCACGCGGCGCCACGCGGTCGCGAACGTCTCAGCGGTCACATCCTCGGGGTGCGGGCTGCGGCGCTTCGCATACCGCAGCACGTCGGGGTAGATGGCCCGGTACACGCTGCTGAACCGCGTGGCGGGGTCGGTCAGTGCTCTCACACCCTTCTCCTGTCCAGCTCACCCGAGGTGTCACAGGCCGACCCAGCATGACTCACTCGGCCCGCCATCCGCGACCGGATCCCGGTCGCTCAGCCGACCATCCGCGACCGGATCCCGGTCGCTCAGCCGACCATCCGCGACCGGATCCCGGTCACTCAGCCGACCATCCGCGACCGGATCCCGGTCACTCAGCCGACCATCCGCGACCGGATCCCGGTCACTCAGCCGACCATCCGCGACCGGATCCCGGTCGCGAGGGCCCTCTCGTCGACGCAGATGTCCCGCGGCCACGACCAGTCCCCGTCGATGTCGACGAGCCGGACGCCGTCCTCCTCGAGCCAGGAAGCGACGAGCTCGGCCTCCTCGACGCTGCACGCCGGCAGTCCCTCCACCGCCGGAGCAGCGACGGTCTCCGCGCAGCGGCACGTCGACTCGATGATGGGCATGGGGTTCTGCCCGGCCGGGCACAGTGCCGCCCCGGCCAGCCGGCCGTGCCGTACGACGTGCACCTCCCAGCGTCCCTCGATCCTGCGGGCCGCGACGA
This sequence comes from Acidipropionibacterium timonense, assembly GCF_900605005.1. Taxonomy (GTDB): domain Bacteria; phylum Actinomycetota; class Actinomycetes; order Propionibacteriales; family Propionibacteriaceae; genus Cutibacterium; species Cutibacterium timonense. The sequence continues at coordinate 622,857 of NZ_LR027558.1, forward strand.
TCTGTGGACAGCGGGCTATCGACGCGATCCGTGCCCGGCGTCGCCCCGCCGCCAGGAAGGTGCGCACCCGCTCGGTGAGTGCCCCGGCGTCCTCGAACCGGTCGGCCCCCGAGAGCTCGGCGATCCGCTGCGCCTGCGTGCGCACGACCGGGGTCACGTCGAGGGTCATGACCCGACGGGCCGTCGCCACGACCTCCTCGTACCCACTGCCGGCCGGGTCGAGGCACGGAGCCGGGCACCGTCCCATCTCGGCCAGGGGACATCCGTGGGGATGGGCCGACAGCGGCCCGGTGCACTCCCTCAGGGGAGCGGTCTCGCGAAGCACCCGACACGCCTCCAGGGCGTCGTCGCGCCGTGAGAACGGGCCCCAGTAGAGCCGATCGGCCTGCGCTGTCGATCGCACCACCGACAGCCGCGGGAACTGCTCCCGGGTGAGCGTCACCCACAGGACGTCGTCCTGACGGCGTGACCGACGGTTGTACCGCGGCTCGTGGGCGGCGATGAGCCGCAGCTCCCGCACCCCGGCCTCCAGCCCAGTGGCGCACGACCTGGCCTGCACCCCGGTCGCCACGCGGACCATCTCGTCCATCCGGCGTCGGGTCTCCGAGGCCGTGAAGTACTGCGCCACCCGACGCCGCACATCGACCGAGGTGCCGACGTAGAGCACCTCGCGGGGCCGACCCGGCTCATCCCGGTGGAACCAGTAGACGCCGGGGCCCTCGGGCAGCTCGGCCGCCCACCTCCGTTTGGCTCGACGTGCCGGACTCACCCGATGGGTCACCTCGAGGAGGTCCTCCAGGGTCGTCACGCCGAGGTTGCCGACCCGCTCGATGAGTCCGTGGAGCACGTCGACCGTGGCCCGGGCATCGTCGAGGGCACGGTGGTCGGGGGTCGTCGTGGCGTGGAAGAGCTGCGCCAAGGTGCCGAGCTTGTGGTTGTGCACCTCCCCGCGCTGCAGGCACGACCGGGCCAGGGCCAGGGTGTCGACGACGACGTTGCCCGGCCAGGGGTGATCGGCCGCCTCGCAGGCCCGCCTGAGGAAGCCGACGTCGAATCGGGCGTTGTGGGCCACCAACACGGTGCCGCGGCTGAACTCGAGCCAGCTCGGCAGGACTGCGCCGATCGGGGGAGCGTCGGCGACCATGGCGTCGGTGATCCCGGTGAGCACCTGGACCGAGGCCTGGATGTGGCCGCCCGGATGGACGAGGGTCTGGAACTCTCCCTCGACGACACCGCCGCGCACCTTGACCGCGCCGATCTCGGTGATGGCGTCGTCCTGCGACCCGCCGGTCGTCTCCAGGTCGACGACGCAGAAGGTCACCTCGGGCAGAGGTGTGCCCAGGTCGTCGAAGGAGGGTTGCAGGTCCGGCGTCATGGATCGGACTCTAGGAGCCGGCGGTGACGATTCTGAATGACACCCTCAGGGATGCCGAACAGACGTACCGATGAGGGGCGTTCAACCGCGTCATGACACGGGTTGCGAACCGGCTGAAGGCCACCTAAGATTTTCTCAGCCGTCAGGGGTGAGTCCTACGACGGCGTCAGAATCGGCTGCGACATGCAGCGACCGACGAGACGTGAGGATCCTCCGTGGTAGACGAGCGACTGGCCACCTCCGGCGTGCGTGCGAACGGCATGCGTCCGAGGACGTGGTGGCGAGGACTGACCTGCGCCGCTCTCACTGGTGCCTTCATCATCGGCGGGATGGTCGGGGCACAGAGCCCCGCGAGCGCCGACCCCGACGCCGTGGCCAAGGCCAAGGCCAGCCTGGAGACCATCCAGGCCCAGTCCGCCAAGATCGAGTCGGACTACACCGACGCCCAGGCGGCCCTCGACAAGGCGCAGAAGTCCCTCTCCCAGGCCGAGCGCGACCTCACCTCCCAGAAGGCCAAGGTCGCGTCGATGCGTGCCGCCCTCGGCCGCGTCGCCCTGGGCGACTACCAGTCCGGGGGCACGGTCTCGACCGCCACCCAGCTCGTCACCAGCGGTGACGCCGGCCAGTTCCTCACCAAGCTCTCCATGGTGCAGAACGTCACCTCACGCACCAACGAGCAGTTCCAGTCCTTCCAGGCCGAGCAGGCCACCCTGCAGACCCTCGAGTCGACGGCCGCCGCCGATCGCGCGACGATCCAGGCCAAGCGCGACCAGCAGGCCAAGCTCCTCAAGGACGCCGACGCCAAGGAGAAGCAGGCCAGGGCCGTCCTCGACAAGCTCACCGCCCAGGAGAAGGCCCGGCTGGCCGCCGAGCAGGCCGCGCAGGCGCAGGCCCTCGCCGCCCAGGCCGCGGCCCGGTCCCAGGCCACGACGACCGTCTCCCGGGACCAGTCGCGCACCACCGACACGACGACGACCACGACCTCGTCGCCCTCGACGACGAGCCGCTCGACGAGCACCTCGTCGTCGAGCACCTCCTCCTCGAGGACGACGGTGTCCACCTCGTCCTCCGGCCGTGCCGCCACCGCCATCGCCTACGCCATGGCCCAGGTCGGCAAGGCGTACGTCTACGGCGGCACCGGCCCCAACGGCTTCGACTGCTCGGGCCTCATGCTGCGTGCCTGGGGGGCCGCCGGCGTCAGCCTGCCGCGCACCTCCGGTGAGCAGTACGGTGCGGGCACCCCGGTGTCCGTCTCCCAGCTCCAGCCCGGCGACCTCGTCTTCTACTACTCCGGCATCAGCCACGTCGGCATGTACATCGGCAACGGGATGATCGTCCACGCCGCCAACCCGCGGTCCGGCGTCACCACCGCCCCCCTCATGTCGATGCCCTACCAGGGCGCTCGCCGGGTCGGCTGAGTGCTCAGTATCGGGGTTGACATCGGCGGCACGAAGGTTGCCGCCGGTGTCGTCGACGAGCACGGGGCCATCCTGCGGCGACTCCAGCTGCCCACCCCGTCCACCAGCCCGGAGGCCGTCGAGGACGCCATCGTCCGCAGCGTCGAGGAGCTGTCCGAGGGGCTGCCGATCGTCTCGGTGGGCATCGGCGCAGCCGGATGGGTCGACACCGAACAGGCCCTCGTCCGTTTCTCCCCGCACCTGGCCTGGCGCAACGAACCGCTGCGCGACCGTCTCTCCTCGAGGATCACGGTTCCGGTCCTCGTCGACAACGACGCCAACGCCGCCGCCTGGGCGGAGTACCGGTTCGGGGCCGGACGCGGCTCCAGGGTCATGACCTGCATCACCCTGGGCACCGGCATCGGCGGCGCCCTCGTCATCAACGGGCGCATGTTCCGGGGACGCTACGGCATGGCCGGCGAGTTCGGGCACATGACGGTCGTCCCGGGAGGGCACTGGTGCCCCTGTGGCAATCGCGGGTGCTGGGAGCAGTACGCCTCCGGCAACTCCCTGGTGCGCGACGCCAAGGCCCTCCTCGCCGAGGGATCGGCCGAGGCCCGGGGACTGCTGGACTACGTGCCCGACGGCGACCCCGACCACCTCGTCGGGCCCGACGTGAGCCGGGCGGCCGTGCACGGTGACCGCACAGCGATCGAGCTCATCGCCGACGTCGGTACCTGGTTGGGGCGGGGAATGGCCAACCTGGCCGCCGCCCTCGACCCCGACCTCTTCGTCATCGGGGGCGGGGTGAGCGCTGCCGGGGACCTGCTGCTCGAACCTGCGCGCGCCGCCTATGCCCGGACCCTCACCGGACGCGGCTTCCGTCCGGTCGCCGACATCGAGCGGGCGCGGTTCGGCAATGATGCCGGTCTCATCGGTGCCGCCGACCTGGCCCGGCACTCCATCGAGGAGCCCCCGGGCATCGCCCGCGGGTTCTGGCCGCGCCGGCGGGCGCCCAGACGGCGTCGTCGCCCCATGTTCTCCAACGGCTGGGCCTCGACCGCCGACTGAGGTCCGTGGGGATGCCGGGACCGACGAGTCGTCACCCCCGGCCGATATGGTTGCCCTGACAAGGAGGCCCCATGTGGTATCAGATCCTCAAGTACGGACTGTTCGCGCCCGGGATGCGGCTCGTCTTCCGTCCCTGGGTCATCGGTGAGGAGAACATCCCGGCCAGCGGCGGTGCCGTCCTGGCCGCCAACCACCTGGGAGCCCTCGACCCGCTCGTCATCGCCTCGATGATCTCGCGCAAGATGACCTACCCGGCCAAGAAGGAGCTCTTCGAGGGACGCGGGGGAGTCGGGCCCAGGGTCGTCGCCTGGTTCATGAAGGCCGTCGACCAGGTGCCGCTCGATCGTTCGGGTGGTCAACGCAGCGTGACGACGATGGAGCCGGTCCTCGAGCGGCTCGCCGAGGGCGGCCTGGTGGGGATCTTCCCCGAGGGCACCCGCTCGGCCGACGGCCGCATGTACAAGGCGCGCACCGGGGTCGCTCGGTTGGCCCTGCGGGCCAAGGTGCCGGTCATCCCGGTCGGCGTCGTCGGCACACGGACCGCTCCCGGGCTGTTCGGCATCCCCCTGACGCAGCGCCCCGGGCTGGTCATCGGCGAGCCCCTCGACTTCTCCGACCTGGCCGACCGGGCCGAAGAGACCGCCGTGCTGCGCTGGGTCACCAACGAGGTCATGGACGCCATCGACGCCCTCACCGGCCAGGACTACGTCGACGTCTACGCCACCCGCGTCAAGTACGGCGACCTCAAGGGCGCGGACCTGTCACGCTGGCAGCGTGAGCGTCCCGGCGGCAACACCGTCCCGGCCCCACGGAACGCGCCGAGTCCGACGATGAGGAACGGCTCATGAGGGTCCCGCGCGTCGAAGGACTCACCGGCGAGCCCGTCGTCCTGGCCGGTGAGGCACTACCCGAGGGTCCCTTCGTCCTGGCCGTCCACCACTGTCGGCGGACCGACGCCCTGGTCGTGCGCTCCGCCCTGCGCCGGGCCGGGCGTTCGATCTGGTTGGGCCTCGTCCTGCCCACCCGGGCCATCCCGTGGGGGACCTCGGCCCGGGCCGGGGCCCTGGCCAGGCTGCGCTCCGGAGTGCCGGTGCTGTGTTTCCCCGAGGGGGCGCCAGCACCCCGGGGGGCGATTCACAAGGGCGACGTCGAGCTGGCCCACCTGGCCCTCGAGGGACGGGTCGTCGTCGTTCCGGCATACCTGGACGACGAGTCGACCCAGCTCGTCGTCGGCGGGGCCCTCGACTTCTCGCGTCATGCCGACACCCCGCACAGCCGGGCGGTGTTGCGAGCCGTCACCGACGAGGTCATGGAGGCTCTGGCCTGCCTCACCGGCCTGCCCTACCGGGACACCCCCGTCGCCGCCGCCCGCTCCGAGCAGGCCGACGCCCGGCGCGAGCGGGCCCGTTCCCTCCGCGCCGACCGCCAGGCAGCCCGTCAGGCCGAGGCCCTGGAACGTCAGGAAGTGCGTGCCCAGGCCGCCCGGGAGGCTGCCGATCTGGCCCGGGCAGCCGTCGAGGCACGGGAGGCGGCCCGTCAGCAGGCACTGCGGGCGGCCATGGAGGACCGGCGTCGATCCGCGGACCGGAAGCCGACGGCCGATCCGGATTCGCCCCAGTAGACTGCCCGCCATGCCTGACGGTGTCCCCAGCCTCGAGTCCCTGCACGCCATGCCCCTGGTGCAGCAGCCGAGCTATCCGGACCCCGAGGCCGCGGCCAGGGTCGTCGAGCGGATGCGTCAGCTGCCGCCCCTGGTGTTCGCGGGGGAGTGCGATGAGCTGCGTGCCGGGCTGGCCGAGGTGGCCGCGGGGAGGGCCTTCCTCCTCCAGGGTGGTGACTGCGCCGAGACCTTCGCCGCGGTCAAGGCCGACAACATCAAGGGCAAGCTGCGCGTCCTGCTGTCGATGGCGGTCGTCATGACCTACGCCGGCCAGCTGCCCGTCATCAAGGTGGGACGGATCGCCGGCCAATACGCCAAGCCGCGCTCGCGCGACACCGAGGTGCGAGACGGCGTCGAGCTGCCCAGCTACCGGGGTGACGCCGTCAACGGCTTCGAGTTCACCGCCCGGGCCCGCGCCCACGATCCCGAGCGTCTCGAGCGGGTGTACAACGCGTCCGCCTCGACCCTCAACCTCGTCCGCGCCTTCGTCAAGGGTGGGTTCGCCGATCTGCGCGGCATCCACGCCTGGAACGCCGACTTCGTCCGCAACTCCAACGTCGAGGCGCGCTACGAGGCCATGGCCGACGAGATCGAGCGTGCCCTGGCCTTCATGATCGCCTGCGGGGTCGACGACGAGGAGCTGTCCACCGTCGACTTCTACGCCAGCCACGAGGCCCTCCTGCTCGACTACGAGCACGCCCTCACCCGCATCGACTCGCGCTCCCAGCTGCCCTACGACACCTCCGGCCACCTGCTGTGGATCGGGGAGCGTACCCGTCAGCTCGACGGCGCCCATGTCGCCTTCATGCGGTCCATCCACAATCCCATCGGCATCAAGCTCGGGCCGACCACCTCGGGCGCCGACGCCGTCGCCCTGGCCGAGGCCCTCGACCCCGATCACGTGCCGGGCCGGCTCACCTTCATCACCCGGATGGGGGCGCGCCACGTCCGCGACCGACTCCCGGCCATCATCGAGGCGGTCGAGGCCACCGGCCGCAAGGTCGTGTGGAGCTGCGACCCCATGCACGGCAACACCTTCGAGACGGCCAACGGCTACAAGACGAGGTCGTTCCGGGACGTCTGCGAGGAGGTCAACGGCTTCTTCGACGTCCACGAGGAGCTCGGCACCTGGCCGGGCGGGGTGCACGTCGAGCTCACCGGGGACGACGTCACCGAGTGCCTCGGCGGGGTCGACGAGTTGGCCGAGGCCGACCTCGAGCACCGCTACGAGACGGCCTGCGACCCCAGGCTCAACCGCAACCAGTCGCTCGAGCTGGCCTTCATCATCGCCGGGCGGCTGTCGGACGGGCGGATCAAGAGGGCGACGGCGAGCCCGCTCGCGCCCTTCCGCAGCCTCGACCTGTGAGGGCTTGAGGCCCCCCGCGCGGACGGAGGTGCCAGACTGAATGCATGAGAATCACCCATCTTGGACACTCCTGCGTGCTCGTCGAGGCGGCCGAGACGCGGATCCTCATCGACCCGGGCAACCTCTCGGACGCCTGGCACGGCATCACCGACCTCGACGCGATCCTCGTCACCCATCGGCACCCCGACCACGTCGACCCCGTGCACATCGAGGACCTCGTCAACGCCAACTCCGCGGCCATCTGCCGGGCCGAGGAAGGGGTCTGCCGCGAGGTGCCGCAGCTCGACGCCGACCCCATCGCCCCCGGCGACGTCCTCGACCTGGGTGGGGTGCACATCGAGGCGGTCGGGGGCCGTCACGCCATCATCCACCGGGATCTCGAGCCCATCGGCAACGTCGGGTTCCTCATCGGCGAGGGCCTGGGCACGATCCTCTTCCATCCCGGGGACGAGCTCGACGAGACCCCGCGCGGGGTGGACGTCCTGGCCATTCCAGCCCATGCGCCGTGGGCGGCGATGAAGGAGACGGTCGACTTCACCCGGGCCGTCGGGGCCCCCCACGGATTCCTCATCCATGACGGGCTGCTCAACGAGTACGGGTGGCGGCTCGCCCACGACCGGCACGCCGAGATGACCGACACCCAGATGCACGACCTGCGTGGCGGCCAGGCCTGGCAGGTGCCCGACCGGGGCTGACTCCCGGGACGTGAGGACGCCCGCGGAGGGATCCGCGGGCGTCGGGGAGTCGATGTCGGGACCGTGCCTCAGAGGTACCGGTCGAGGGCGACGTGGGGCGCCTTGACCGAGGGTTCCGGGCGGGNGTCATCGGTCGCCCCGGACCGGGGCTGGGTGGTCCGGGGCGCGCCGCCCTCCGGGACCGTTGGCCCCAGCTTCGCGAGGAGGGCGGTGAGCACCGGGTCGGACCCCTGCCGGGTGACGATGGCGCGGCGGGCTCGCCGGATGAGGTCGAGCATCGACCGGGCATCGGCCGGGCGACGTCGCGGGTCGCGCGCCGTGCAGGTCCGCACGATGGCGTCGAGGAAGTCGGGGATCCTGGCCGCGAGGTCCTGGCTCGGGCCGCTCTGGCCGGCCAGGAAGTCCGACGGCGCCGGGATGTCCTCGTTGACGTGTGCCCACGCCACCTGGATCGGGGAACCCCCGGTGTGCGGCTTGCTGCCGGTGAGCATCTCGAACAGGACGATCCCGGCCGAGTACACGTCGGACCGCTCGTCGGCGCGACCGCTCGTCACGAGCTCGGGCGGGATGTAGCTCACCGTGCCGATGAGCTGCCCGTTCGTCGCCGAGATCGTCTGGTTCGTCACGGCCCGCGCCAGCCCGAAGTCGGCGACCTTGATCTGCCCCCGATCGGAGATGAGGACGTTCTCCGGCTTGACGTCCCGGTGCACGAGGCCGTCCTCGTGGGCGCTGGCCAGGGCCGAGACGACCGGTTCGAGCAGGTCGAGGGCACGCAGCGGAGGCAGCGGGGCCTCGCGGGTGATGACGTGGCGCAGGGTGCACCCGGGCACGTACTCCATGACGATGTAGGCGCGGCCCTCGTCGGCCCCCTGGTCGAAGACCGAGACGATGTGGGGGTTGACGAGTCGCGCCGCCGCCTTCGCCTCGGTGTCGAAGCGTCGCGAGAGTTCGGCGTCGAGCCCCTCGTGGATGACCTTGACGGCCACCGTGCGCCCCAGGTGCAGGTCGTGGGCCCGATACACGGTCGCCATGCCGCCGCGGGCGATCTTCGAGGTGATCTCGTAGCGGTCCTCGAGGACACGACCCACCAGGGGGTCGGTACTCATGGTCATGCTCACGATTCGCCTCACACACGGTCGGGGGAAGAGAGGCCGTGTCAGCCTGCCGTCGAGTGTATGCGAGTGCCGGGGTCGTCGTCGTGCAGGTCGGCCGGCGTGCCCGGAGCTCGGTTCCCGCCGTGAGGTCGGCGACGGGCTCCGGCGGCGCGCTCCACCGTGTTCAGGCGCCTGACGGCGCGCCTTGCCGTGTTGTGGCGCCTGATGGCGCGCCTTGCGGTGTTGTGGCGCCTGTCGGCGCGCCTTGCGGTGTTGTGGCGCCTGTCGGCGCAGGGGACCTCTAGGCTGTGCCCGTGACTGTCCTCATGGGCCTTCGGGAGCGTCTGGAGGCGACCCGCCTGTGCCTCGTCACCGACCTCACGCCGCCCGCCGGCTCCTTCGTCGAGGTCGCCGCAGCGGCGGTGCGCGGGGGCGCGGGGATGGTCGAGATCCGTGACCGACACGCCGGCATCGACCAGATCGCGCAGGCCGTCGACGCCCTGCGGACCGACCTCGGGTTCACCTCGGTCCTCGTCGCCGTCCACGGTGACGCCGCCCTCTACCGGGCGGCGCGTGCCGACCTGGTCCACCTGCCCGCTGGCGGCGGCATGAGGGCGACCCGCAGGGGAGTCGCCCCGCACGGACTCGTCGGACGCTCCGCCCACGACGCCGCCGAGCTCGACGGCGCCTGGGACGCCGACTTCCTCGTCGTCGGACCGGTCAACCCCGGTCGTGCGGCGACGGCCCGGCTCGGCACCGGACGTGGCGGGCTCGACGTCGTCCGGTCGGCCGCCAGCAGGTTCCCGGCGACCGAGGAGTCACCCATGGTGTGGTTCGCCGCCGGGGGGATCGACATCGACCTCGTCGACGAGGTCGTCGCCGCCGGGGCCGGTCGGATCGCCGTCGGCCGTGCCATCACCGGGGCCACCGATCCCGGACGCGCCGCCAGGGACCTGACGACGGCACTCGACCGTGCCCTCGTACGCAGCTCGGGCGCCTCGAGTGAGCCCTGCCCCTGGAGCGCCTCATGAGACGGTTCGTCGGGCTCCTCCTCGGGTTGCTGCTCCTCGTCACCGGCTGCGCGGCCGGAGCCGGGGTGACCGACTCCCCGGCCGCCACGGCCACGAGCGCCGCCGCCACGGCCAGCCACGGCGCGTCGGCGCGGTGGATGGGGTCGGGCACACCGGCGACCTCCCACCGGTCCGGTCACGGTGCCGCCGACGGCTTGCCGACCGTCCCGCTGGCCGACCTGCCCGTCGAGGTCCGCACGACTGTGCGACTCATCCACGCCGGCGGGCCCTTCCCGTACTCGCAGGACGGCGTCACCTACCACAACTACAACCGGCTCCTGCCGCGTCATCCGGACGGGTGGTACCACGAGTACACCGTGCGCACCCCGGGCGAGCGCAGTCGCGGCGCGCGACGGATCATCACCGGTCGCGACGGCGTCCTCTACTGGACGCCCGACCACTACTCGAGCTTCGCGAGGATCACATGAGTGCCACCTTCCGGCCCACCCCCGGCGTCCACCTCCTCGACGAGGTCACCCGGTCGCGGACCGACGACCTCGCCGCCGCCTGGCGGCAGGCCGGCTGGCGGGTCGTCACCGTGTCCGGTGGCGCGACCCTGCCGCAGACCCTCCGGCTGCTCGGCGACGCCCTCGATCTTCCTGACCACTACGGCGTCAACCTCGACGCCCTGTGGGACTGCCTCTCGGAGCGGGAGGACCCGACGGCCGTCCTGTGGACCGGGTGGCAGGGGTTCCACGAGCACCACCGGGACGACTGGAACCGGCTCATCGAGGTCCTCATCGACGCCTCCCGCGAGGATCCCGGCCTGGCCGTGCTGCTGGGCTGAGTCGCGCCCGTCCTCAGGCCGCCCGATCGACCGACCGGTGGGCGAGTTCGAGCAGCCCGGCACGCCCCTCGGCGGTCATGTCCGTCCCCTCGAGCACGGCGACGGCGCGCCGCAGGCCGTCCTCGATCATCTCCTCGACGGCTGTCCGCGCCCCGGAACCCTCGATGATGCCGCGGGCGGTGGCGATGTCGGAGTCGTCCAGGTCGGCGCGTCCGAGCATCGACGCCAGCCGGGAGGCCTGGGCGGGTGTCGACCGGCTCAGGGCGTGCGCCACGAGCACCGTGCGCTTGCCCTCGCGCAGGTCGTCGCCGGCGGGCTTGCCGGTCTGGGAGGTGTCCCCGAAGACGCCGAGGAGGTCGTCGCGATACTGGAAGGCCCGGCCCAGGGGAGAACCGAACCTGGCCATCGCCTCGACGAGCCCGGGCCCCCCGGATCCGAGAGCCACCCCGATCTGACAAGGCCGTACGACGGTGTACGAGGCCGACTTGTACTCGACGACCCGACCGACGAGGTCGAGGGCCGACTCGTCGTCGGCACCGGCCATCCCCGCCTGGGCGGTGACGTCGAGCACCTGGCCGCAGGTCACCTCGGTGCGCACCGCCTCGACGAGCGGACGGGCCGCGGCCAGGGCCTCGGGCGGCAGCGGGCTCGACTCGAACATCTCGACGCTCCACATGGTGAGCAGGTCCCCCAGCAGCAGGGCCATGTCGGTGCCGTAGGAGGTCGACGAGCCCACCCCTGCGGCGTCCTCGTGGGCCAGTTGGAAGCGTCGATGGGCCGACGGGAGCCCGCGGCGGGTGTCGGAGTGGTCCATGAGGTCGTCGTGGACGAGGGCCGAGACGTGCAGCAGTTCGAGGCTCGATGCCGCCTGGAGCAGGCCCGTCGGGTCGTCCGGCTGCCCGGTCGCGGCGACCCGACCCCAGTAGCAGAACGCCGGACGAAGCCTCTTGCCGCCGGAGGTGTAGTCCCGGGCGGCCCGGATCACGGGGTCCAGCTCGGCCCCGATCCGGCGCAGCACGGGGCCCTGCCCGCCCAGGAAGTCGCCGAGGCGCGCCTGGACCGCGTCGCGGAAGTCCTGGCCCGCGGGATCTGCCGGATCGAAGCTCATGGGTCCACCCTAGAGGGCCCGGGCGTGGGGCGGCGTACGCCAAGCCTCCCGACGTGGTCGCCCGACACGTGGGACGCGGACATCACCAGTGCGCCGGATCCCTAGGGTGGCGGCCATGACCAGCCCGACCCGGAAGCCGACCATCGCCGACCTGCTGGCCGCAGGGGGGCGCCGCCTGCACTCCTTCGAGTTCATGCCGCCTCGCTCCGAGGAGGACGTCTACCGGCTGTGGAGCGCCACCGACGCCCTGGCGCCGCTCGACCCCGACTTCATCTCGGTGACCTACGGGGCCAACGGGTCACGACGCGACCGGACCCTGCGCTGCTCCCAGCACATGGTCTCGACCGGGCTGCGCACCGTCGGCCACCTCACCGCCGTCGACCAGGGTGTCGCCGACCTCGAGCGGATGGTCGCCGACTACGCCGACTCCGGGATCGACCACATCCTGGCCATCCGCGGGGACATGCCCGGGGGGGCCACCGAACCCTGGGTCGCGCGGGCCGACGGACTGCCCAACGCCACCGAACTCGTCAAGCTCGTCCGTCGGGTGCATCCCGAGGCGTGCATCGGCGTGGGGGCCTTCCCCGACACCCACCCGGCCGGCAGTCCTGACCTGGACGCGCGCATCCTCGTCGACAAGTACGAGGCGGGGGCGTCCTTCGCCATCACCCAGCTCTTCTTCGTCGCCGACCACTGGAGCCGGCTCGTCGAGCGGGTGCGTGCCCTGGGCTGCCCCATCCCCATCATCCCGGGGATCATGCCCATCACCTCGTACGGCCAGATCTGCCGGTTCACCGAGCTTGCCGGCACGGTCGTGCCCGACGAGGTCGTGGCGCGCGTCGACCAGGTCAAGGACGACAAGGCCGCGGTACGTCGGGTCGGCATCGAGATGGCGGCCGAACTGTGCTGCCAACTTCTCGACGCCGGAGCTCCCGGCCTGCACTACTTCACCCTCAACCGGTCGCGTGCGACCACAGAGCTGCACGCCATGGTGACCCGGCTCCGGCCGGGGCTGTGGGGCTGACCGGTCCCGCGGACCCGGCCGCCTCCGGGCCCACCCCGAGGACGACGAGCCGCTGGGTCGGCCGGGTGAGGGCCACGTAGAGCACCCGGACGCCGCCGGGTGACTCGGCGACGATCCGGTCGGGATCGACGACGATCGCCGCGTCGTACTCCAGCCCCTTGGCCTGCATCGTCGTGACGACGAGCACCCGGTCGGACTGATCGGCCAGCGGACCGTCCTCCTCGACCAGCGGTCGGAGCGTGCCGACGAGGGACGGCGGGCAGATGATGCCGACCGTGCCGTCGACGTGGTCGACGAGCTCCCCGGCGTGCTCGACGACCGATCCGGGCAGGTCATCGGCCCTCACCGTCGTCAGCACCGGGTCGATCCCGGTCGAGCGCACCGCCTCGGGCAGGTCGGCGTCGGGCTGGACGGTGACGATGACCTCGGCGGCCAGGTCGAAGACCTCGGCGGGCGAGCGGTAGTTCTTCGACAGTCGGAAGGTCCGGTGGGGAGCGTGGCCCACGAGTTCGTCGAGGGCGGCGCGGGTCTCCTCGGGGTGCGGATAGGCCGACTGGGCCGGATCCCCGACGATGGTCCACGAGGCCTGCGGGCCCCGGCGGCGCAGCATCCGCCACTGCATCGGGGTGATGTCCTGGGCCTCGTCGACGAGGACATGGGCGAAGGTGTCCTGGGGGTCGTCGTCGGGGTCGACCGTACGGTGGTCGGTGAGCGTGTCGGCGATGGTGACGAGCTCGGCCACCGACTCTCCGCCGGTGAGGAAGACCGGCTCCTCCGACTCCACCGGGGCTGGACCGAGGATGGCGACGAGCTCGTCGAGCAGGGCGACGTCGGCCACGCTCCACGGACGCCGTCCTCGGTCATCGGCCGCCGGGATCGACCCGGCCAGGACACGCCGCTCGTCCTCGTCCAACTCCGCCCCGACCGCCTCGACGACGGCCGGGTCGGCGAGCCGGGCCAGCACCTGCTCGGCGGTGAGGTGCGGCCACCAGGCGTGGAGGAACATGCGATAGGCGGCCTGCGAGGTGACGAGGTCGTCGAACTGGTCGCGGGTGAGCTCGTAGGAGTTGAGCACCTCGGCCGGCAGCTTGGCCCACAGCTGGTCGAGCAGGGACTGCTCGGCCGCCGCCCGGGCGCGGTTGTACCGGGTGCGTCCGAGAATCCTCGCCCGGGTGCGCGAGAGGGTGGACGGCCTGAGGGTGAGCACCTCGCCCTTGATCGTCACGCGCAGGGCGAGGTCCTCGGGGGCGGCGACCATGGGCAGGTCGACGAGACGACGCAGCAGCTCGACCATGCTCAGGCTGCCCTTGAGGGTGGCGGCATCCGACTCGTCGAGGCGGTCAGAGCCCGTCGACAGGACGTCGGAGGCCACCTGGCCGATGGAGCGCAGGGTCACCGAGTCCTCGCCGAGGCTCGGCAGCACCCGCTCGATGTAGCTCATGAAGACCGCGCTGGGCCCGACGACGAGCACCCCGCCGTTCTCCAACCGGGTGCGGTGGGAGTACAGCAGGTAGGCCGCCCGGTGCAGGGCGACGACGGTCTTGCCGGTGCCCGGGCCGCCCGAGATCGAGGTGACGCCCTGGTAGGGGGCGCGGATGGCCTCGTCCTGCTCGGCCTGGATGGTCGCCACGATGGAGTGCATCCGGGTGTCCCGGGCGCGGGTGAGGGCGGCCATGAGGGCTCCCTCCCCGATGATCGGCAGGTTCGCGGCGTTGTCGGAGTCGATCAGGTCGTCCTCGATGCCCACGACCTTGTCGTCGCGACACCGCAGGACGCGTCGGCGGACCACGCCCATGGGGTCGGTCGGGGTGGCCCGGTAGAAGGGCTCGGCGGCCCGCGCACGCCAGTCGATGACGAGCGGCTCGTAGTCGGCGTCGCGCACCCCGATACGCCCGATGTGACGCACCTCGTCGTCCCGCACCAGGTCGATGCGGCCGAAGACGAGGCCCTCGTGCTCGGCGTCGAGGACGGCCAGCCGGCGGGCGGCGTTGAAGGAGAAGGCGTCCCGCTCGAACATCGCGGTGCCGTCCTCCTCGCGCACCCAGGTGGTGCGGTCGGAGTGGTAGATCTGCGAGCTGGCCCGCGCCATCCGGCGTGCCTGGGCCTCGTCCACCTTGAGCTGGGCGTACACGCGGTCGACATGCTCCTGCTCGGCGGCCAGCTCGGCTGCGGCGACGGCTGGTGGGGTGGAGCGCTGGGACGACGACTCTGGGCTCAAGATCGATCCTCACACTGTGGGTTCCCGAACAGGGCTGAGGAACGATGCTACGCGCCGTGACCCCCGTGCGCCCACCTCAACGGCGGCTCAGGGTTGCTCATGTCGACGTCGTGGTCGGCCCGCGGCGCCGATGAGCCGGTTCGTGGGGCGGACGTCGTGGCCGGTGAGGTGTTCGTGCACGGCGTAGGTGGCCAGGGCACCGGCGAGGACCCGGGCCCAGGGTTCGGGACCACCGTGCCCGTCGGGGCCGGCGTGGAGGGTGGGGACGCCGTCGACGACCTGCCAGGTCATGGGGGGTCGGGCCGCCCAGGTCGCCACCGCCATGCCCGGGCCCAGGTGGGGGGCCTCGATGGGACGGGAGTGGTCGTGCACCCGGGTGACGACGACGTCGCCGCGCCGCCAGTTCCATGTGACGACGGGCAGGCCGCCCTCATGGGTGACGAACTCGGACAGGACGTCGGCCGCGTCGGCATCGGTCGCCGGACGGGTGGACGTCGTCACCGTCGGGGCGAGGAAGGGTGCGTGGCGTCGGGCCCGCAGAGCGCGCAGTGGTCCGCCGGCCGAGGGTGGACTCACCCGGGTGTCGATGACGACGTCGGGGGAGAGGGGCAACTCGGTGGTCTCGACGACGCGCACCCCGCGTCGCTCCAGTCTGGCGGCCAGGACGTCGAGGAGGGGTTGCACATCGGTCGGACCGTCGGCGTCGACGAGCTGCCAGCGTCCGAAGACGCGCTGGACGGCCAGGTCGGCCAGGAGCAGAGTCGCCCCGTCCCGGCAGCCGCCCCGCCGGGCCGACAGGTCGGCGAGGACCTGTCCGAGCTGCCCCGGCAGTTCGCGGGCGAGCAGCCGCAGGGTGTCGCGTCGACCCTTCTGGGGGAAGGCGCTGGGGACGTCGGCCAGGGTGGGTCGCTCGACGACCGCATGCTCCAGCCCCCAGGCACGTCGGGTCTGCCACAGGTCGTCGGCCTCGTCGAGGACGCCGGTCCAGCGCTGGGCGATGGCCTCGTCGAAGGATTCACGGACGGCGCTGATCTGCGCACCGCGTTCGGTGGGCAGGATCAGCCCGTCGTGGACGGCGGAGGGGGCCTCGACGAGGCTGACCCCGGCCTCGAGCAGGTCGGCCTCCATGTTGCGGCCGGTCTTGGCGCACAGGTCCCGCCAGACCGAGGGCAGTTCGAGCACGGGCTCGAGCTCCAGGTGCAGGGGCGAGGTCGAGGACGGTGTCCATCGTGGGTCGTCGGTGCCGATGTGGACCCGGTGGCCCAGCCGTGAGAGCCGCAGGGCTGCGGCCAGGGCGGTGAGGTCTCCACCGAGGACGTGGACGGTGTGCATGGTGACCATTGTCCCTGCGCTCGTCGTCGCGCCCGTCACGGAGCCCTCCGTGCAGGCCCGAGGGGGTCGCCCCGGTCATCCCGTTCGTCTCGGCACATGGGATGTCATCTCGCAATACAGGACATTCTTGGACTGTGGCAAGGGGCGATCCTAACCTCCTGTCACCACCTCGTAGGAGAATCCCATGGCTGACACAGACCCCGACCAGTCCGGACCCACCGTCCTTCCCTCCGGCGCCACCGTGCGCACGGAGCCCGAGACCTCCACCGCCGAGACCTCCGGGCGCGGCCCGGTGAGTCGACGCACCCTCCTCACCGGGGTCGGCGTCGCCGCCGTCGCCGGACTGGCCATGGGAGCCGGCGTCGCCGGACCCATCGCCTACCACCGCGGGAGGTCCACCGGTGGTTCGGCGAGCGTCGCCAACCGTCCGCTCACCCTCATCTACGGCGGCGATGTCTGCGATGCCCCGGCCATCGTCGCCAAGGAGAAGGGCTTCTTCGCCGACGCCGGGCTCGACGTCACGCTGCGTCGCACCGTCGGCGACGAGGACATCAAGGCCGCCGTCGGCTCGGGCCAGTACGACGCCTCCTCGGGCATCTTCTACTCCTGGCTCAAGCCCATCGAGCAGGGCCAGAACGTCAAGTTCATCGCCGGCCTGCACGGCGGCTGCCTGCGACTCATCGTTCCCAAGAACTCGAAGTTCACGACGGTCGCGAACCTCAAGGGAGCGACCATCGGCATCCCCAGCCTGCACTCCTCGGCGACGATGTTCTTCTCCATGGACCTGCTCGACGCCGGCATCAACCCACTGCCCGAGGCCAAGCAGGTGGTGTGGAAGGTCATGGACTCCTCGGTGCTGGCCGACGCCCTCAAGAAGGGCGAGGTCGACGCCATCGCCACCTCCGACCCCATCGCCTACCTGCCCGTCCTCGACGGCTACGGCGTCGAGCTGGCCAGCAACATGTCCGGGATGAACGCCCAGGCCTACTGCTGCTGCACGGCCCTCAACGGTGATCTCGTCAAGAACGAGGCCCCGCTGGCCCGCAAGCTCATCGACGCCTGGTGCCAGGGGTCGCGCTACGTCGCCGGGAACGAGGCCGAGGTGGCGCGCATCGAGGTTGACAAGAAGTACGTCGCCGGGGATGTCAAGACCATCGAGACCCTGCTCAAGAGCTACACGTGGAAGCCGTCGGTGACCAAGCTCAAGAGCTCCCTGCTGCCCGGGATCGAGAAGTTCAAGAAGACCGGCTACCTCGAGAGCTCCTCGAGTCCCCAGCAGCTCGCCGACAAGGCGTTCACCACCCTGGGCCTCACGTGGTGAGCGGGGTCGTCGAGGCCAGGGCGGAGGTCTCGGATCGGGACGCCGCCCTGGCCGCCGACCCCGGGGTCTTGGCTGCCCTCAACCGGCGCCACCGGCCTCGCAAGGCCCACGAACCGCTCGTCGGCTGCGCTGTCGCCCTCTGGGTGGTGACGACTCTCGTTATCCTCCTCGTCCCCGACACCACAGCGTTCCTCGTCCATGGCCAGGTGCCGCTGGCGGTGTGCACCGGGCTCGTCGCCCTGGTCCTCTCGGTGCTGGGAGTGCTGGCCGTCGGAGCCACCAGCGGTGCCCGGCTCGGGGCCTCCCGGTGGCTCGGGGCGTGGACCCCGTGGTGGGTCGCCATCGGCGTCGTCACCCTCGTGCTCGACGTCCTCACCGCCAAGACGGCGGTGCTGCGTCCGCCCTACGTCCCGCCGCCGGGCCAGCTGCTCACCGAGGCCTGGACCGACCGTGTCCTGCTCGGCCAGTCGATCGCCAACTCGGCCCTGCTCCTCGTCCTCGGGCTCGTCATCGGTGGCGTCGCCGGACTGCTCACCGGTCTGTGGATGGGCTGGTCGCGGCGCGCTGGGTACTGGTTCAACCCCATCGTCAAGTACATCGGCCCGGTGCCGACCCTGGCGTGGATCCCCATCGTCTTCCTGGCCTTCCCCGACACCTTCTGGGCGGCGGTCTTCCTCGTCTCGCTCACCGTGTGGTTCCCCATGACGGTGCTGACGAACGCCGGCATCCGTTCGGTGCCGAAGAGCTACTTCGACGTCTGCCAGACCCTCGGCGCCTCGACCCGGTTCCTCGTGCTCAAGGTGAGCCTGCCGGCGGCGCTGCCGAACATCTTCACCGGCATCTTCATGGCCCTGCCGACGGCCTTCGTCACCCTGACGATCGCCGAGACCCTGGGGGTCAACTCGGGTCTGGGCTGGTACATCAACTGGAAGAAGGGGTGGAGCGCCTACCCGGCCATGTACGCCGCGATCGCCGTCATGGTCGTGCTCTGCGGCAGCCTGCTCAGCCTCGAACTGGCCGTGCGCAACCGCGTCCTGGCCTGGCAGAAGGACCTCACGAGATGGTGAACGACCACACCGACGACATCGATCCGGCCGGGGGAGCCGACCGGGCCAGTCAGGCCGGTCAGGACGGTCAGGACACTCCGGCAGGGGACCGGGGGACGACCGGCGCCGTCGACGTCCTCGGCGTCACCCAGGCCTTCCTCAACCACGGCAAGCCGCTGCCCGTCCTCGACGGGGTCGACCTGTCGGTGCGTCCGGGGACCTTCGTCAGCCTCGTCGGGCCCTCGGGCTGCGGCAAGTCCACGCTGCTGCGCCTGGTGGCTGGCCTCGACCTACCGGTCTCCGGCACGGTCTACGTCGACGGACGCGTCGTCACCGGACCTGACCCCCGTCGCGGACTGGTGTTCCAGGACCCGACCCTGTTGCCCTGGCTCGACGTGCAGCACAATGTCGCCCTGGGGCCGACCGTCCAGGGCCATGAGGACGACCCGGTGTGGACCCGTCGGGTCGACGAGATGATCGAGATGGTCGGTCTCGACGGGTTCCGTCACGCCCTGCCCTCGGAGCTGTCGGGCGGCATGGCCCAACGCGCCTCCCTGGCCAGGGCCCTGGTGACCAGACCCGAGATCCTCCTGCTCGACGAGCCCCTCGGCAAGCTCGACGCGCTCACCCGCTCCTCCCTCCAGACCGAGCTGGCCAGGTTGTGGGCCACCCAGGGGTTCACCGGGATCATGGTGACCCACGACGTCGAGGAGGCGCTCCTCCTGTCGGACCGGGTCGTCGTCTTCTCCCCGCGCCCGGCGCACGTCGTCGCGGACATCCCGGTCGACCTCGAGCGTCCGCGGACCCAGGACGACCCGCGGTTCCGGGCGTTGCGGCACGAGATCCTCGATCTGCTCTTCTGAGCCGGCAGGGCCGGTCACGGGGGAGCGTCCGCGACGGGTGAGTTCAGGCCGCCCTGACGACGGCGCCGGCCACGGCGCGGATCGTCGCGACCGCGCAGAGGGTCCACGTGCCCACGAGGGCCAGGCACGCCCCGACGGACGCGAACTGGTAGCCATCGAGCCCCGACCCCGTGGCCAGCAGGTGCGATCCCAGGCACAGTGTCCCGATGGGGAAGGTCAGCGCCCACCACCCCGGGACGAAGGGCATGTGCTGGCGGAACCCGCGCACCGTCATCGCGACGGCCCATCCCACGAGGGGAATGCCGATGGTGAGCATGACGAAGCCGTAGACGTTCGCGATCTGCTGCACCGTGGCCACGTCGGGCACCCGGAGGAAGGTCTCGGAGCGCCGGGCGATGGTCTGGGCGGCAGCCGTCGACTGGCCGACGACGCCCAGGGGGATCCACGCCGTCGTCGAGGCGATGATCGGCAGCGGCTTGACCCGCCAGTGATGGTTGTACGCGACCGCGAAGACGAGCAGGCCGAGGACCAGCGAGAGGAAGAAACACCCGACCGTGGCCATGAGCATCCAGATCTGGGCCGGTCGGCTCCCCAGGTGACCGATGAGGGCCCCGCCGGTGGTGGCCGACACCATGGGCGGGACGACGGGAAGTCCCCAGGTGGCTGCCGGACTGCCGACGTCCCGGCCCACGAGCCGCAGGCCGAAGTCCAACGCGGTGAGGACTCCCAGGCCGGTGCCCAGAGTCCACAGCACGGCGTCCACGACGATCGCCGCATGGGCGTGCGCCGGCCAGTGGACCGGGATGACGGTGGCGGTGGCGGAGCCGACGGACAGCATGCCCATGGCGACCATCCCCCAGGTGACGAGGACGGGGATCTCCCGGACCGTCTCGGCGAGGCGAGCTGGCCGGCGTGCCACCCCGAGGGCGAAGGCGCCGGTCAGACCGATGAGGGCCACCCAGCCGATGACCAGGAGCGCCACCGCCATGACCTGTCCGCCGGGTATGGACCCGCGCAGGGTCTGGGTGAGTGTCGAGAGGATGCCGGTGCCCATGACCGACCCGTACCACTGCGGTCCTGCCGGTGGCAGGCGCGGTCCGGGCCCCGCTGTCGGGGCCGAGCTGGGTTCCGGGGCCGAGCTGGGTGGCGGGGCCGAGCTGGGTGGCGGGGTCGGGGCCGACCGGAGGTCGTGGGGCGTGACGGGCAGAGTGGTCGCGTCGGTCGGCATGGGGACCACTGTGCTCGGTGTCGTCATCGGGCGGTAGACCTCGTCCCGACATGGTGACATATCCTGTGGATATGCGCTCCTGGCCCGACATGGCGGCTCTGGACCTCCTCGTGGGTGTCGCCGACGACGGCAGCCTGTCGGCTGCCGCGAGGTCCGTCGGCATGGCCCAACCCAACGCGACCCGGTCCATCGCCCGTCTGGAACGTCGGCTGGGCCTCGTCCTCCTGCACCGTTCCACCCACGGTTCGACGTTGACGGCGTCCGGACTGCTCGTCGTCGAGTGGGCCCGGGCGGTCATGTCGGCGGCCGGCCAACTCCTCGACGGTGCGGCATCGCTGGCCGATGGTGCAGCCGGGACCTTCGTCGTCACCGCGAGCCAGACCGTGGCCGAGCACCTGCTGCCACGGTGGCTGGCCTCGCTGAGGGCGTCGTGGCCGGGGACCCGGATCGAGGTGCGCGTGGGCAACTCGACCGGGACGGTCGACGAGGTCCACCGAGGGGTGTGCGACCTCGGGTTCATCGAGGGGCCGTGCCCGCCGCCCGGCCTGCACAGCCTCGTCGTCGCCCGTGACGACCTGGTCCTCGTCGTGCCCCCCGGGCACCCGTGGGCCGGCCGGCGTCATCCGGTCGGGATGGAGGAGCTGGCGGGCACCCCGTTGGTCCGCCGGGAGCCCGGGTCGGGCACGAGGAGCGCCCTGGACGCGGCTCTGGGGCGGCCCGCGATCGGGCTGCTCGACCTGCCGAGCAATGCCGCGGTCCGGGTGAGCGTCCAGTCGGGCACGGGACCGGCCGTCCTCAGTGGGCTGGCCGTCCGCGACGCCGTGGCGGCCGGCGCCCTCGTCGAGGTCCCCACCACTCTCGACCTGCGCCGTGACCTGCGCGCCGTGTGGTCCGGACCGAGGGTGCTTCAGGGGCCCGCGGCCGACCTCGTCCGCCTGGCCCTCGCCGGGACGGGGACGGGTCCCGCGATGGATCCACGCCCTGACGATCAATCTTTCGGCTGATGCCCGGGCGGACGACGATCCGTAGCGTCGATGGAGTCCACAACCGTCGACGAAAGGCTCTGTCGTGCCCCTCCACGAACCTCACGATCTCCGGGGCGTCCCCCCGAGGTCGGCCACCGACACCGCCGGCCGGGACGGCGGGCTCATGGGTCCGCTCACCGGGCGACGGTCGGCGTGGATCGTCATCGCGCTCTTCGTCGTCATCGTCGGGTCCCTGGCCGGTGCCCTGCGCGGAGGTGGACCCGTGGGTGGGATGGACACCATCCCCGCGACGAGTGAGTCGGCCCGTGAGGCGGCTCGCTCGGCGACCTTCCCGGGGGCCGGCACCGGGCAGGCCATCGTCGTCGTGGAGCGACGCGACGCAGGTCGCCTCACCTCGTCCGACCTGGCGGCCCTGGGCCGGGTCGCCAAGGACCTCGGTGCCGGAGGTTCGGCCTCCGGTGCCTCGGCCTTCGGGCCCCAACCGTCGAAGGACGGCAGGGCCGCGGTCATCGGCGTCCCCGTCCGGACGGACGTCGACAAGACCTCGCTGCGCCACGAGATCGACACCCTGAGAAGTCGCGCCCACGCAGCCGTCCCGCCGACGACGACCGCCCAGGTCACCGGCGGGCCGGCCTTCGGTGTCGACGTCGCCAAGGCCTTCGACGGCACCGACGTCACCCTGCTGCTCGTGACGATCGGCGTCGTCGCCGTGCTGCTCCTGCTCACCTACCGGTCGCCGATCCTCTGGTTGCTGCCGTTGTCGGTCGTCGCCCTGGCCGACCAGGCCTCCAACGTCGTCACCGGCGCTCTGGGGAAGGCGGCGTCGCTGAGCTTCGACGCCGGCGTCATCTCGGTCCTCGTCTTCGGCGCCGGGACCAACTATGCGCTCCTGCTCGTCTCGCGGTACCGCGAGGAGCTCACCCGCCATGACGACCACCGGGCCGCGATCCGGGCTGCCTGGCGCACCACCGTCGGTGCCGTCGTCGCCTCGAACCTCACCGTCGTCGTCTCCCTGGCCACCCTCGTGCTCGCCGTCATGCCGGCCGCCCGGGGCCTGGGTCTGGCCGCGGCGGTCGGCCTGCTCATCGCCCTGGCCAGTGTCGTCCTCGTCCTGCCGGCGGTCCTGGCCGTGTGTGGACGGCGGGTCTTCTGGCCCTTCGTGCCGAGGCCCGGCTCCCGGGACGAGGCCGGCGAGGGGATCTTCGCCCGCGTGGCCCGGTGGGTGACGCGCCGGCCCGCGATCGTCGTCGGTGCCGGCGCCGTCGTCATGGCGACGATGGCCGCCGGGCTGCTGGGCACACGGATCGGCCTGACCCAGATGGAGCAGTTCTCGGCGCCCAACGAGTCGAGCGCCGGGTACGCCACCCTGGCGCGACACTTCGACCCGGGGGAGGCGCAGCCGAACGTCGTCGTCGCCCGGGCCGATCGTCAGGCGGCCGTCATCGCCGCCGCGCGGGGGGTCGACGGGGTGAGGTCGGTGCGTCCGACCGGCACCGCGAACGGCTGGGCCCGCATCCAGGTCGTCGGTGACGCCGAGCCGGAGTCCGCCCGCAGTCTGGCCACGGTACGGCAGCTTCGTGACGCCGTCCACGCCGTTGCGGGAGCGGACGCCCTCGTCGGGGGAGCCAATGCGCGCGCCGTCGACGTGCACGACGGGTCGATGCGCGACCTGCGGATCATCGCCCCGCTCATCGCCGTCGTCGCCCTGGTGGCGCTCGTCGTCCTGCTGAGGGCCGTGGTCGCCCCCGTGCTGCTGGCGGTGACGAACCTCGTGAGTGCCGCGGCGTCCATCGGTCTGGGGGTCCTGCTCGGCCGGCACCTCTTCGACTTCCCCGGGCTCGATGTCGCCGTCCCGCTGCTGGCGGTGCTCTTCCTCGTCGCCCTGGGCGTCGACTACACGATCTTCCTCGTGCACCGGGCGCGGGACGGGGTCTCGCGATGGGGGACCCAGGAGGCCATGGTGCGTGCGGTCGGCAGCACCGGGGTCGTCATCACCTCGGCCGGTGTCGTCCTGGCGGCCGTGTTCGCCGCGCTGGGGGTGCTGCCCCTCGTCGTTCTGGGGCAGCTCGGTCTCATCGTCGGGGTCGGTGTGCTCGTCGACACGCTCGTCGTGCGGACGGTGCTCGTGCCGGCGCTCTTCGCCCTCGTCGGTGACCGACTGTGGTGGCCGACGCGAATCGACCCGACGAACTGATCCTTGCCTTGAGCGAACATGACTCAACTCTTGTTTGCATGGCGCCCAAACGGGTCTAGAGTTGAGTCCGTAAGGCTCAAGGAGAGCCTGACGGGATGTCCCGCCTGAGATGAAGGACCTGAGATGACTCGTACTTTCGACCCGTTCCGCGACATGGACCGCTTCTTCGCCGACGCGACCCGTACGCCCGCCTCGGTCGCCATGCCGATGGACCTCTACCGCTCCGGCGACGAGTACGTCGTCGCCATCGACCTGCCCGGGGTCGACCCGGCCAGCATCGACATCGACGTGGAGGACAACACCCTCACCATTCGCGCCGAACGTCCCTCCCGTGCCGGTGAGGACGCCCAGTGGCTGTCGCGCGAGCGTGCCTTCGGCACCTTCGCCCGTCGCCTCAACCTCGGCAGCGGTCTGGCCACCGACCGGATCGGCGCCGACTACTCCGACGGCGTCCTCACGTTGACCATCCCGGTCGCCGAGGCCGCCAAGCCGCGCAGGATCGAGGTGAAGCACGGCACTCGGACCATCGCCGGCGCCGTGGAGACGCCGCAGGAGTGAGCCGCTCCCGAGGCACGACGCCCTCGGCCCCCGGACCCAGACCCATGGGTTCCGGAGGCCGAGTCGTCGTCGACGCCTCGGTGCCTCCCGGTCGCCCGACGGGTCAGCGCAGGAAGAGGTCGCGCAGGCGCGTCGTCGTCAGCCACATGCCGAGCACAGTCATGGCGACGAAGTAGAGGCAGTGCAGCCAGGTGACGCCGGTGACGGCGCCGACCGAGAACTGGCGCATCATCTCGACCCCGTGCCACAGCGGCATCGCCTCGACGAGCCACTGGAGGGGGCGTGGGTAGACGCTGATGGGATACAGGGTGGCCGAGAAGAGGAACATCGGCAGCATGAAGAAGTTGATGAGATCCATCTGCTGGAAGGTCTTCATGAAGCTCGTCACGCCCATGCCGAACGAGGCGAACCCCAGGGCGACGAGGAGCGCGGCCGGGATCATGAGCAGGGCCCACCAGCTCGTCACCAGTCCGAGACACGCGATGACGACCATGAATCCCAGGGCGTAGAGCAGCCCGCGGGCCAGGGCCAGTGTGATCTCGCCCAGGGCGACGTCGAGCGGGCCGAGGGAGGTCTGGAGCATCGCCTGGTAGAGCTTGGCGAACCGCAACTTGAAGAAGACGTTCCAGGTGGAGTCGTAGATGGCCCCGTTCATGGCCGAGGTGGCCAGCAGGGCCGGGGCGATGTACGCCGCGTAGCTCATCGGTCGACCGCCCGGCCCGGCGATCTGGCCGACGAGTCCGCCCATGCCCAGACCCATGGACAGCAGGTAGAGCACCGGCTCGAAGAACCCGGAGATGAGCACCGTCCAGTTCTGGGTGCGCACGGCGAGCCAGCCGCGCTGGAGGACTGCCCGCGCGTTGCCGGCGTACAGGCCCGGCAGGGGCCGACGCCGTTCGAGCCGGCGGACGATCTCCAGGGTCGGCTCCGGCGCCGAGGCCGGGCGTGAGGTCGGGGCGGTCATCGACTCAACCTCCGTCGGTAGAGCCGGAAGGACATCCACAGACCGGCTGCCGCGGTCGTGACGAGGAAGAGGACGTGGACGCCGGTGAGCCACATCGGCTCGTGCAGTCCGAAGGACGCCGTCCGCGCCAGTTGGGTGCCGTGCCAGATGGGCGAGATCCAACCGATCCACTGCAACCACAGAGGCATGACGCCCAGCGGGTAGTAGGTGCCGGCGAAGAGGGACATCGGCATGACGACGAAGCGCTGGACGAAGGCGAACTGGCCCTTCTCGGTCTCGATGGATGCCGAGTAGGCCTGCAGGGGTGCCCCGAAACTCGACGCCGTCAACAGGGCGATGGGGATGGTGAGCACCGACCAGTGCGAGGGTGCCGCCCCGAATGCCACCATGATGAGCCAGAACACCGCGGACTGGGCGAGGAACCGGATCATGACGGCGACGTGGTGTCCCAGGGCGATCTGGGCCGGGGAGACCGGCGTCGCCACCGGGCCGTCATAGAGGTGCGACCACTTGAAGCCCTCCATGACGGGGTAGGTGAACTCCTCCCCGGCGCTCATGACGATGGTCGAGATGAGCAGGGCCGGGGCGACGAAGACGATGTACGGGACGCCGTCGACCCGTTGGCCGTTGGCGCTCACCAACGCTCCCAGGCCCAGCCCCATGGCGACGAGGTAGAGGACGGGGTTGCCGATGGCGGTGCCGACGATGGTCCAGCGGTAGGCGCGCATCCTCATGAGCAGCCACCGGGTGATCGACCAGAACCCCCAGAGCCGCTGGTGGGCGGCCATGGCGGTGGCGTCCACGGGGGTGCCGCGGGACGTCAGGGTGAGGTCGTCGGCGTGGACGAAGGTGCCCCCGGCGGAGTCCGGGGAGCCGTGGTCGGGAGAGTCGGGCGGCGTCATGTCAGTCGATGAGGGATCGGCCGGTGAGGGTGAGGAAGACGTCCTCCAGGCTGGTACGGCGCACCAGGGAGGTCGTCGGCGTGAGGCCGCGGGCGGTGATGGCCTCGAGGGCGTCGTCCCCGGACTCGGCATAGACGAGGATGCGGTCGGGCAGCACCTCGCGGCGCACCCCGATCCCCTCGAGCTGGCCGACGACGGTGGCGTTGCGGTCGGCGCCGAAGCGCACCTCGACGACCTCGCGCGAGCAGTACCGGGCGATGAGCGCGGCGGGGGAGCCCTCGGCCATGATCCGGCCGTGGTCGACGACGATGAGGCGATCGCACAGCTGCTCGGCCTCATCCATGAAGTGGGTGGTCACGACGAGGGTGACGCCCTGCTCCTTGAGCCGGAAGAGGCGGTCCCAGAGGATGTGTCGGGCCTGCGGGTCGAGGCCGGTGGTCGGTTCGTCGAGCAGGAGGATCGACGGCTCGTTGACGAGGCCCCGGGCGATGGTGAGACGCCGCTTCATGCCGCCGGAGAGGTTCTGGACCCGCTCGTCACGCTTCTCGGTGAGCTGGGCGAACTCGAGCAGGTCGACGGTCTTGGCACGCAGCCACGACGTCGGCAGACCGAAGTACCGGCCGTACATGAGGAGGTTGTCGGCGACCTTGAGCTCCTCGTCGAGATTGTCCTGCTGCGGGATGACTCCCAGGTGTGCCCGGACCCGCGGGCCGTCGTCCTGGGGATCCAGGCCCATGACGGTGAGGGTGCCGTCCGTCCGGCCGAGGGTGCCGCCGATCATGCTCATCGTCGTCGACTTGCCGGCGCCGTTGGGGCCGAGCAGTCCGAAGGACTCCCCGGGGGCGACGTCGAAGTCGATGCCGTCGACGGCGACGAAGTCACCGTAGGTCTTGCGCAGGCCACGGGCCGAGATGACGGGGGCGGTGGGGGCTGGACTCACTCGCCCAAGGGTAGCGGTTCGGGCGTCGACGTCGCGGGTGGTGGGACGAGGAGGGTGGCACTGGGTTGGTGGTACTGGGCTGGTCCGGGCGTCCGGATGAGTCAGGTCGCTCGTCGGGGACCTAGGCGTCACCGTGGTGGTCCGGGGGGCCGCGCGCCTGACCCGAGCTCCGCTGGCCCGGCCCTGCCTGCGCCTTGTTATCCCTACCCTAGCCTGTCCCGGCCCTGCCCGCGCCGGCTCTGGCCCTGCTATCGCCGGCCTTGTCCACTCCCGCCCTGCATGCGCCGTGCCCTCGCACGACGTCGCTCCAGAAACGTCACGCTGCTCCGGAAACGGTCCCACGCCCGCCCGTCGAAGAGACGTGGCTCCAGAACCTGCACGATGCTCCGGAAATACCGGGAGCAGCGTGCAGATTCTGGAGCTGAGTGGACGCCCGGCCACGCCAGACTCACTTTTCCGGCGCACAGTGGCGCCGGGGTGCGGTCTGGCGGCCGGAGCTGCGGGTCGGGGTGGAGTCCGGGGGCGGGGACGGCGGAGAGGGGTGGGGCCGGCGGGCGGGGCCACCGCCCGCGCCAGCCCTCGGCCCCCGCCGATCAGTGCTCCTCGAAGGCCTCCGGGGGCGGGCACGAGCAGACGAGGTGCCGGTCGCCATAGGCGTTGTCGATGCGTCCGACCGGCGGCCAGTACTTGGCCTGGATCCGGGTCACCGGGTTCATGTGCAGGCCCGACTCGGCATCGCGGTCCTTGGAGGCCCACATGCCGGGGTAGGCGGCCAGACGGCGCGAGTACGGATGGTTCCAGGCGCCGTCGAGCAGCCGGTAGGCCGGGTGCGGGGCGTTGACGAGGGGATTGTCATCGGCGGGCCAGACGCCGGTGGCGACCTGGTGGGCCTCCTCGACGATCATGAGCATGGCGTCGCAGAAGCGGTCGACCTCGGCGAGGTCCTCCGACTCCGTCGGCTCGACCATGAGGGTGCCGGCCACCGGGAAGCTCATCGTCGGGGCGTGGAAGCCGTAGTCGATGAGCCGCTTGGCGACGTCGTCCACCGTGATGCCGGTGTCATGGGTGAGCGGGCGCAGGTCGAGGATGCACTCGTGCGCGACGAGCCCGTTGGCCCCGGTGTAGAGGATCGGGACGGCGTCGCGCAGCCGACGAGCCACGTAGTTGGCGTTGAGGACGGCCTGACCGGTCGCCTCGCGCAGCCCGTCGAGCCCCATGAGCCGGATGTACGCCCAGGAGATCGGCAGGACGGAGGCCGAACCGTAGGGGGCCGCCGACACGGGGTGTCCGCCGTGCTCGATCGTCCCACCGTCGGCCGTGGGGTGCGTCGTCCGCGACATCTGACCGTGCCCGGGCATGAACGGTGCCAGATGCGCCTTGGCCGCCAGGGGCCCGACGCCGGGGCCGCCGCCACCGTGCGGGATGGCGAAGGTCTTGTGGAGGTTGAGGTGCGAGACGTCGCCCCCGATCTCGCCGGGCCGGGCGACGCCGACGAGGGCGTTGAGGTTGGCCCCGTCGATGTACACCTGACCTCCGGCCTCGTGGACCATCCGGCAGATCTGGCGCACCCCGGGCTCGTAGGCGCCGTGGGTCGACGGGTAGGTGATCATGATGGCCGCCAGCTCGTCGTGGTGCTCGGAGATCTTGGCCGCCAGGTCGTCGAGGTCGACGCTGCCGTCATCGGCCGAGGCGACGACGACCACCCGCATCCCGGCCAGGGCGGCCGAGGCGGCGTTCGTCCCGTGGGCCGACGCCGGCACGAGGCAGACGGTGCGCTGCTCGTCGCCGCGCGACCTGTGGTAGCCGCGGATGGCCTGGAGACCGGCGTACTCGCCCTGGGATCCGGCATTGGGCTGCAGGCTCACCGTGTCGTAGCCGGTGAGCTGGGCCAGCCAGGTCTCGAGCTGGTCGATGAGTTCGAGGGTGCCTGCGGCGTCCTCGGCCGGCACGAAGGGGTGCAGTCCGGCGAACTGCGGCCAGGTGATGGCCTCCATCTCGATGGCGGCGTTGAGCTTGAGGGTGCACGAACCCAGCGGGATCATGCCGCGGTCGAGGGCGAAGTCGCGGTCGGCCAGACGCTTGAGGTAGCGCATCATCGCGGTCTCCGAGCCGAAGCTCGTGAAGACCGGATGGGTGAGGTAGGACGAGGTGCGGACGAGCTCGGTCGGCCAGACCCAGGCGTCCTGCCCGCCGTCCGATCCACCCAGCACCGACGAGAGCGTGTCGAGGTCGGACGGCGTCACCGTCTCGTCGAGGACGATCTGCAGGGTGTCGGCGTCGACGAGGTCGAGGGTGATGTCGGCGGAGCGGGCGGCGTCCCACAGGTCCCGGGCGCGCCCGGGAACCGAGACGCGGACGGTGTCGAAGAAGGGAGCGTCGGTGACGTCGAGCCCGCCGGCGCGCAGCCGGGAGGCCAACTCGACGGCCCGCTCATGGACCTGGGTGGCGATCCGGCGGATGCCCTCGGGGCCGTGCCAGACGGCGTACATGGCGGCCATGACGGCCAGCAGCACCTGGGCGGTGCAGATGTTCGAGGTCGCCTTGTCGCGGCGGATGTGCTGCTCGCGGGTCTGCAGGGCCAGGCGGTAGCCGGGATTGCCGTCGGCGTCCCGGGACATGCCGACGAGACGGCCGGGGATCTGGCGTTCGAGGCCGTGGTGGACGGCCATGTAGCCCGCGTGCGGACCACCGAATCCCATGGGGACGCCGAACCGCTGGGTGTTGCCGACGGCGACGTCGGCACCGAGCTCGGCCGGCGGCGTCACCAGGGCGAGCGAGAGGATGTCGCACTGGGCCACGGCGACGCCCTTGATCTCCTTGACGGCGGAGAAGACCTCGGCGGGGTTCCACAGGGCTCCGGTGGCGTCGGGGTAGGGGGCCAGGACGCCGAAGCAGCCGGCCTCGACCTCGGCACGCCAGGCGGCCTCGTCCCGCAGATCGACGTCGACGACGTCGATGCCCAGGGCGTCGGCCCGGCCAGCGATGACCTCGCGGACCTGGGGGAAGACGGCGGTGTGGACGAGGAACCGGGTCGACTTCGAGCGGGAGGCCCGCCGGGCCAGGAGCATCGCCTCGGCAGCGGCGGTCGCTTCGTCGAGCAGGGAGGAGTTGGCGACGTCGAGACCGGTGAGGTCCTCGATCATCTGCTGGAAGGTGATGAGGGCCTCGAGGCGGCCCTGGGAGATCTCGGGCTGGTACGGGGTGTAGGCGGTGTACCAGGAGGGGTTCTCCAGGACGTTGCGTCGGATGACGGCCGGCGTGATGGTGCCGTGGTAGCCGCGCCCGATGAGGGCGTGGGTGAGGCGGTTGTGGGACGCCATGGAGCGCAGTTCGGCGGCGACCTCCTGCTCGTCGGCCGCCGGCGGGAGGGCCGGGGCCTCGACAGGCACGAGGATCGTCGCGGGGGCGGCCCTGGTGACGAGGTCGTCGAGGCTCTCGGCGCCGACGGCGGCGAGCATCGCTGCCCGGTCGTCCCCGATGGCGCCGACGTGACGCGAGGCGAAGGTGCTGCCCTGACGGGAACTGCGGGTCGATGTCATGGGTCCTGGTCTCCCTGGTGGTGAGTGGTGTTGCACGTGGTGACATGGGGGCCGTCGCGGCCCGGAGCGGGAGCGTGGCCCGGCCACTGCCAGGGCGACCGGGCCAGCGGGTGGTCAGTCCTCGGTGAGCTTGAGGTAGGCCTCGCGGTCCATGAGGTCGGCGGGGACCTCGGAGACCTGGGCCTTGAACAGCCAGCCCCGGCCGAAGGGATCGGAGTTGACGAGCTCGGGGGACTCGACGACCTCCTGGTTCACCTCGGTGACCGTGCCGGAGATGGGGCTGAAGAGGTCGGACACCGACTTCGTCGACTCGACCTCGCCGACGGTCGCCCCGGCGGCGACGTCGGTGCCCTCCTCGGGAATGTCGACGTAGACGACGTCACCCAGCGCATTGGCGGCGTAGTCGGTGATGCCGATGGTGGCGATCTCGCCGTCGACGGCGACCCACTCGTGCTCGGCGGAGTAGCGAAGCTCGGTCAGTTCCATGGGTGTGCTCCTCGGGTTGGTTGGGGCGATCAGTGACGGGAGTAGAAGGGCAACGGGACGACGGTCATCGGCAGGGACCTGCCGCGCACGTCCACCTGCAGCACGGTACCGGGCTCGGCGCGGTCGGGCTCGACGTAGGCCATGGCGATGGGGTGCTCGAGGGTGGGCGAGAGGACCCCGGAGGTGACGACGCCGATCGACGCCTCGCCGTCCTTGACCTCGTAGCCCGCGCGTGCGGCGCGGCGTCCCTGACCGGCCAGGCCCACGAGGACCCGGTCGTCGGAGGCATCACGGTTCTCCAGAGCGGAGCGTCCGACGAAGTCGTCCTCCTTGGCGAAGTTGACGACGCGCCCCAGCCCGGCCTGGGAGGGGAAGGTGGACGTCGTCAGTTCGTGCCCGTAGAGCGGCATGCCCGCCTCCAGTCGCAGGGTGTCGCGGCAGGCGAGGCCACAGGGGACGAGGTCCTCGCCGCCGGCGGTGACGAGGCTGTCCCACAGCTCCTCGGCGTTGGCGGCCGGCACGTAGAGCTCGAACCCGTCCTCGCCGGTGTACCCGGTCCGGGCCACCATGATGTCGACCCCCTGCCAGGTGCCGGTGAGCACCCGGTAGTACTTGAGGTCACGGACCTCGTCGAGATCCAGATCGGTGTCGGCCGCACCGAGCGCGTCGAGGACGATGCGCGCTGCCATCGGGCCCTGGACCGCCACCAGGGCGGTGTCGACGGACTCGTCGGTCACCGAGACGTCGAAGGAAGCGGTGCGCGCGGCCACCTCGGTCAGGTCGACCTCGACGTTGGCGGCGTTCGCCACGATGACGTACTCGTTGTCGCTGACGTGGTAGACGACGAGGTCGTCGACGACCCCGCCGGCCGAGGTGAGCAGCAGGGAGTACTTGGCCCGTCCGACGCCGACAGCCGACAGCTTGCCGGCCAGGGCGTGGTCGAGGGCGGCGGCGGCCCGGGACCCGGCGACGCGGATCTCACCCATGTGCGAGAGATCGAAGATGCCGGCGCTGGTGCGGACCGCGTGGTGTTCGACGAGGTCCGAGGTGTACCGGACCGGCATCCGCCAGCCGGCGAAGTCGGTGAAGGTCGCCGACAGGCGCTCGTGCACCGCCGCCAGGGGTGTGGATCGCAGGTTCTCCTCGGTCATGGGCTCTCCCTCTTCGGTGACGCCGGGCCCCGATCGAGTCGGTGACCGGGCCGGCACGGGCAGGTCTCGGGGCGGTCCGCCGTGGGCCGTTCCCACGGGCAGTATGGCACGGACCGGACACCGGGAGACGGCTCCCCCCGGCCGGCGTCACCGCTCGTGACGTACTGGTTTCGTCACGCGGCAGGGCGGCCTAGACTTGGGGTACGACCACGAGTGTGGGCAGGTGTGACCGCAGCGAGGAGGCCCGACGTGCCACTGTCAGCAGAGGAGCAGCGACGGCTCGCCGAACTCGAGCAGTCACTGGCCCAGGACGACCCCGCCTTCGCACGCACCTTCCAGCGTCACGCGCCGGGATCGTCCCGGTCGCGCGAGGCTCGATCGGGACGCGGTCGGACCGTGGCCTGTGCGGCCGGGCTCGTCCTCGGCGTCGGACTGCTCATCGCCGGGGTCGAGTGGACCCCCGTCGTCGGGGTGCTCGGATTCGTCGTCATGCTGGTGAGCGTCGTCCTGTGGGTGGGGCCCGGTTCGCGCACCCGGCCCTCAGGTCACCGTGGGAACGCCGGGTCGCCGGGTCCACGGGCCCGCGCGCCGAAGGCGCGCAAGGGCGGCAGGTCGTCGGGTCAGTCGTTCACCGAGCGCATGGAGGACCGGTGGCGCCGTCGCTCCCGTGGGGAGTTGTGACGCCTCAGCCCTGAGGGGCGATGTCCGCCGGCGCGGGCGCACATCAAGCGGGTCGCTGGCGCCACGACGACAAGGTGATTCAGTGTCGTCGCACCAGCGACAGGTCCATTCAGTGTCGTCGCAGGAGCGACAGGGGCAACCACACCGCCATCCAGTGCGGACGTCTCGTCCGACCGGCGCGCACGGCCTCGCGCACGGTGCCGACGTCACCGCGGACGTCACCGAGATCACCGACGGTGCGGGCGAACCGGGCCCGCTCGTCGAGCACGGCCAACCGTTCCAAGGGCTCGACGGCGTCGGCCCCCAGCGACTCCCTCACCGCGGCCAGTTGCTGGCGGGGTGTCCCCGTCGGCCACGGCAGCCCGTGGTCGATCCACTCGTCCCTGACCTCCCGCCAGGCCCCGGTCGCCAGGGCCGCGGGGTCACCGGCGCCGAGTCGACGCCGTCGCAGCAGCATGCGCACTGCCATCGGCGCGGCCAGGACGACGACGCCCAGCAGCACCCAGCCGAGCACCGTGAGGACCCGGCCCCAGTCGATGCCGCTGGTGCCCGCGTCGACTCCCACCGCCGTCGGGCTCACCGAGGGCACCTGCGAGGCCTCGGGGCTGGCAGAGATGCTCGGGGTCGTCGAGGCGCTCGACGAGGGTTCGGTCGAGGAGCTCGGCTCGGCCGAGGGGGTCGGGGTCTGGGCGACCCCGGAGTCGGGGTTCTCGACGGTCCACGCGGGGGCCTGGGCGACCCCGGCCGTCGGCTCGAACCTCACCCAGCCGTAGTTCTGGAAGTACAGCTCGGGCCAGGCGTGCATGTTCGAGGCCTTGACGTCCCAGCTCTGTCCGGACTTCGTGCCGGGCAGGAAGCCCACCGAGACCCGCGACGGGATGCCCTCGATGCGGGCCATGAGGGCCATCGCCGAGGCGAAGTGGATGCAGTATCCGGAATGGGTCTTCGTGAGGAAGTTCGTGAGAACGTCATAGCCCGACCCGGGAGGGGCCGTCGTCGAGTAGGTGAACCGACGCGGGTCGCGCAGCCACTCCTGGATGGCCACCGCCTTGGCCACCGGGGAGGTCTTCGACTGGGTGATGTCGCGGGTGAGCGTGATGATGGCGTTCGGCACCCCGGTCGGCGTCTCGTACATGGACTGGTCGTCCAGATGGCCGATGCCCGAGGTCTCGAAGGTCGCCAGATCGGGGTCGGGGCTCGTCGCGGAGACGTCGTACGAGAGCCCACGGGTGGCCTCGGTGCGGTTGGTCCCGGTGGCGACGACGGCCAGGGTCGTCGGGTCCCAGGCCCAGTCGCGGGTGCCGACACTCGACGACGTCGGGGCGTACGGCGCCGGCAGGTACTCCGAGGAGAAGTTCCCCACGCGCACGTGCACGGAGCGCTCGGTACTCGGCCCGGTGAGCCCGGGAACCGAGGTGGGAGCCGTCGTCGAGAGGTTGACCGGGGCCAGGTGCCAGCCGGCGGAGTCGACCTTCGTCAGGGAGGCCAGGCGCAGGTACTCCCCGTCGGAGGAGGAGGTGGTGTACGAGAGCACGGTCGAGGTCGACTGGTTGTTGAGGTTGCGCTGCAGATCGATCGTCGGATCGGTCATCTGGATGGGGCCGTTGCCCCGGGGGCGTGGTGAGGTGATGTCGAGCGACCCGAACGTCGGCAGGGCCGAGCCGGCGAGCAGGGCCAGGGCCAGGGCCGGGACGCCGACCGCGGCGCCCACCCCGAGGACGGCGCCGGGCGCCCCGCTGAGTCGTGAGCGGTGGGCCGAGTCCGAGCCGAGGTTGCGGGTCCATCGGGTCGAGTCGAGCAGCTGGTCGGCGAGCAGGACGAGGAGGAAGGCCGCTCCGACGGCGACGAAGCCCCACCAGGGGGCCTGTCTCGTGTCGGCCAGAGCCGGCACGAGGTACATCGCCAGCAGCGGGGCGATGGCCCAACCGGCGGACTCCAGGGTGACGACGAGGACGTCGGCCAGGATCGCCACGACCCCGATGACCAGGACGATGAGCCAGCGCACCGAGGGGTCGGCCGGCATCGGCGCAGCCTGGGTCTGGATGACGGTGATCCCGTCGACGGCCACCCGGCCCAGACCGCGCCACCACGACCCTCCCAGGTGCTGGGAGTGGGCGGCCGACAACCCCAGTCCGACGCCCACGGCAGCCAGGGCCAGCAGCTGCCACAGGTGGACCAGGGCCGGATGGACCCGGAACCGACGCGACAGTGCCGAGAGCACCTGGACGATGAGGACGACGATCGCTGCCACCGGCCAGTACCCGCGGTCGGAGGTCAGCGGAGCCAGGCAGAGCGAGCCGATGATGACGGCCACCGCGACGACGAGGGACATCGTCGCGGTGGCCGTCATCATCGGCTCGCTCTGCCTGGCTCCGCTGANGACCGGAACGGACTCACCGGCGCGGGACGGCGACGGCAGACGCAGACGTTGGCTCACAGCGTCACCTCCTGTCGGCCGAGGGCCGCCCACACCTCGGGCATCGACATCCCGGCGGTGACGACGACGGTGCGCCATCCATGGGTCTGGAGGGCGTCGATGGCGGCCAGGTGCTCGTCGGCCTCCTCGACGGTGCCGCGGAACCGCCGGGCCGTGAAGGTGTCGGGGTCCAGGACGACGGCCATGCCGACCGGGCGACCGGCACGCAGCCCGTCCAGGGCCGAGGCGTCGGCCAGGGTGAGCCGACCGAGGACCGCCACGACCGTCTGTCCCGATCGTGCGGACCGGCAGGCGGCGATGCCCGTCGCCAGGTCCTCGGCCCCCGACAGGCTCGCGTCGGTGAGCGCGACGATCGACGTCTCCCGGGCGGTGGTGACGGGCGCCGAGGTCGGTTCGACGAGCACCCCCTCGGCGTCGCACACGGCGACCCGGTAACCGTTGGAGATCATGTGGTCGGCGATGGAGGCCGTCGCCGAGACGGCCCACTCGAAGGACCCCTCGGCCCCCTGCCCGGCATGGCGCGAGGCCCGCGAGTCGAGGAGCAGGGCCAGGGACGGGTCCCAGGCCTGTTCCTCACGGCGCACCATGAGGTCTCCCTTGCGTGCCGTCGACCTCCAGTGGACGCGGCGCAGGTCGTCGCCCTGGCGGTACTCGCGGATGAGGACGTCGTCCTGGCCCTGCATGCCGACCCGGTGCGGGGTCGACTCCCCGGACCGTCCGACCCCCGCCGCCGCTCCGACGGTCGTCAGCGGATGGATGCGGGGGGTCACCATGACGTGGTTGGACGAGGTGAAGGCGTGGTCGGCCACGGCCGTGCCGAAGGGATCGCAGGCGCGCACCCGCAGGGGCCCGACCGTGAAGTGTCCTCGGGCGCGTCCCTCCAACCGGTACCCGACGCGGCGGTGCCATGAGCCGGACAGGGTGTGGATGGCGAAACGGGGACGCTCGCCGAGCGCCCGGGGGACCGCCTCCTCGAAGCGCAGGATGCCCACCGGCAGCCCACCGTCCCGGTCGAGGGTGGTCGTCACCTCGAGGTGGGAACCCAGGGCGCACCGAGCCGGTTCGATGTGGCGATGGCAACTCATCCGCAGCCGGGTGAGTCCGACGAGGGCCATCCCGAGCACCGGCACGAGGACAAGGAGGAGTCCCACCCAGGCCAGGTCGGTCTGCCCGACGGCCAGGGAGACGACGGTGAGGACGAGACCGCCGGCGAGGAACACCCACCCGCGGGCCGAGGGTCTGACCGGGAACCGTCCCACGGCGTCAGTCCTGCTGCGGCACGGGGGTCGCGGCGACGATCGAGGAGACGATCTCGTCGGCCCCACGGCCGTCGAGCTGGGCGCGGGTCGAGGGCAGCAGGCGGTGGGCCAGGACCGGCACGGCGAGCGCCTGGATGTCATCGGGGATGACGTAGTCGCGTCCGCTCATGGCGGCCCGGGCGCGGGCAGTGCGCACGAGGTGGAGGGCGGCGCGGGGGGAGGCTCCGAGGCGCACGTCCTCGTGGTCACGGGTGGCGCTGACGATGTCGAGCAGGTAGTCGCGCACGACCGGGGCGACGTAGACCTCCCGCACGACCTCGACGAGCCGACGCACCTCCTGGGCCGTCGTCACCGGGGCCAGGTCGTCGAGGGGGTTGTGGGCACCGTGGTGGTCGAGCATGTCGAGCTCGGCCGAACGGGCCGGGTAACCCATGGTGATGCGTGCCATGAACCGGTCGCGCTGGGCCTCGGGAAGGGGATAGGTGCCCTCCATCTCGATGGGGTTCTGGGTCGCCACGACCATGAACGGTGCCTCGAGGACGTGGGTGACGCCGTCCGCCGACACCTGGTGCTCGGCCATGGCCTCGAGCAGCGCCGACTGGGTCTTGGGCGAGGCACGGTTGATCTCGTCGACGACGACGATGTTGGCGAAGATGCCGCCGGGCTTGAACTCGAACTCGCGGGTCTGCTGATTGAACACCGAGACCCCGGTGATGTCGGAGGGCAGCAGGTCGGGGGTGAACTGCATGCGGTGCACCGAGCAGTCGATGGAGCGCCCCAGCGCCCGCGCGAGCATCGTCTTGCCGACCCCGGGGACGTCCTCGAGCAGCAGGTGACCCTCGGCCAGCAGGACGACGAGGGCGGTGTCGATGCGATCCGGCTTGCCCTCGATGACCCCGCACACCGCCGAACGGATGCGGTCGGTCACCGCGACGAGATCCTGCACTGAGTCGGCCACGGTCGTTCTCCTCCTACCGGTGGGGTCCATCGCGCAGATCCTACCCAGCCTTCGGGCCGTGGGCTCGCGGTCACCGCGCCGGCGGCGCTCCCGGACCCGACGGCCCCCTCATCGCGCAGCGGGTCGACGGGTCTGCCGACACATCCCTCGACCTCGTGTCGAAGGTGGGGTCAGGTGGAGCGCAGTGGAGTATGGTGGAGCCAAGTGGAGCAGATCGGTGCGATCGTGGAGCGAGGAGGTGCCCGGTGTTCCTGGGTACTCACACCCCCAAGCTCGACGAGAAGGGCCGATTCTTCCTCCCGGCGAAGTTCCGTGAGGAGCTGGACGGTGGGTTGGTCATGACGAGGGGCCAGGACAGGTGCCTCGCGATCTACCCGACGGCCACCTTCGTGGAGATGACCCGAGAGATCGCCAAGGGTTCGGTGAGCGTCAAGAAGGTCCGCGACTACCAGCGCATGCTGGCGGCCGGTGCCAGTGACAGCGTTCCCGACAAGCAGGGACGCGTCATGATCCCGCCCATGCTCCGGCGCTACGCCGGGCTGGACAAGGACATCGTCGTCGTCGGCGCGATCACCCGGGTCGAGCTCTGGGACGCCGCCGAGTGGGAGAGGTACTCCGCCGAGCAGGAGTCGGTCTTCGCGCAGATGAATGAAGAGGTCTTCGCACAGGACTGAGTTCGGGTCGCGGGCCGCGGCTCCGGGCTGACGACGTCGTCCTGGCACAACTTCCCCTGTGCCAGGGCTGCGATCGCCGGACCGGAACCCCGGTCCACGACCCACCGGACGGATCGGGAACCCGATCGGTGTCCACGGATCGGGGGCAGCACTCACCGGGAGGGGGTCGGCATGGAGCAGCACGAGGGCGTCATCGCCAACCCTGCAGCCGGCGACGCCCTCCATGTCCCCGTCATGCGCGACCGGATCGTCGAGCTCCTCTCCACTTCCCTCCACCGTCGTCCCGACGACCCTCATGAGCCCCACCGCGTCCACGTCGACGGAACCCTGGGCATGGGCGGTCACGCCGAGGCCGTCCTCGATGCCTGCCCCCGGGTCCACCTCGTCGGCATCGACCGGGACCCCGAGGCCCTCGCCCTGGCGAAGGCACGCCTGAGTCGGTTCGCCGACCGGATCGACCTCGTCCATGCCGTCCACGACGACCTGCCCCGGGTGCTCGACGACCTGGGCATCGACCGGGTCGACTCGATCCTCCTCGACCTCGGCCTGTCCTCCCTCCAGATCGACCACGCCGAGCGGGGCTTCGCGTACTCCGTCGACGCCCCCCTCGACATGCGGATGGACCAGACCGAGGGTCCGACCGCGGCCGACCTCGTCAACGGGGCCGAGCCCGCCGAGCTGGTCCGCATCCTGCGCCAGTGGGGCGAGGAGAGGTTCGCCGACCGGATCGTCCGGGCCATCGTCCGACGCCGGCAGACTGCCCCCCTGCGCACCTCGGGCGAGCTCGTCGAGGTCATCTCCTCGGCCGTGCCGGCCGCCGCCCGGCATCGTGGCGGCCATCCGGCCAAGCGGACCTTCCAGGGGCTGCGGATCGCCGTCAACCACGAGATGGACACCCTGCCGCGGGTGCTCCCCGAGGCCCTCGACCGGCTCGCCGTCGGCGGGAGGATGGCCGTCCTGGCCTACCACTCCCTCGAGGACCGCCCGGTCAAGGAGGCCTTCCGCGCGGCCTGCTCCGACAGCGCCCCTCCCGGCCTGCCCGTCGTCCCCGAGTCCATGTCCGCGCGTTTCGTCGCCGTCACCCACGGCGCCGAGCGTCCCGGCCCCGACGAACTGTCCACCAACCCCCGTTCCGCATCCGCGCGTCTGCGCGTCATCGAGAGAGTCAAGGAGCCAGCATGAGTGCCGAGATCGCCAGCGCACCCCTGTGGCAGTCCGCCCGCCCGACGCGCATCCTTCGTGCGCTGCCCCGTCAGGCCTTCCGCATGGGACGGCTGCCGTTCATCGCCTCGATGATCGCGCTGCTCGCCCTGGGCC
The DNA here is from genome assembly GCF_900605005.1 of Acidipropionibacterium timonense. Classification (GTDB taxonomy): domain Bacteria; phylum Actinomycetota; class Actinomycetes; order Propionibacteriales; family Propionibacteriaceae; genus Cutibacterium; species Cutibacterium timonense. Next base: position 662,558 of record NZ_LR027558.1, read on the forward strand.
TCGTCGGTGCCCTCCTGCTCAACACCCAGATCCAGGCCCAGTCGGTGCAGCTGTCCCACGAGCGTGCCCGGATCGCCACCCTCTCGCACCAGGAGGCCGCGCTGTCGGCCCAGGTCGACGTCCTGCGCTCCCCGACCCACCTTCAGCAGGCGGCCAAGGACCTCGGCATGGTGCCCAACCCGTATCCCGGCTTCGTCGACCTGCGGACCGGCAAGGTCGTCGGCACCGCCAAGGCCGTCACCGGCAAGGAGGTTCCCGGGCTCACCGGCTCCGGGACGACGCCGAACCTGCAGGCCGGCACGACGACCAACGGCCGGACCACGGGCCGGTGAACCCTCGTCCGGGGACCGCCGGAGGTCCCAGACGGAACCCGGGCAGCTCGCGACTGGGCGGCCCGGGTGGGTCCCGTGCCTCCCACTCGGGTGAGGACCGGCGGGGCAGGGGTCGGTCCGGCCAGGACGGCCATGGCGATGAGCATGAGGCACAGCAGGACGGCGAGGCGACCACGCTGGTCGGCGGCCCGGCCGTCGTGGAAGAAGGAGTGCAACGCACCGGGTTCGGTGCGGCCGGTGGAGCCTGCCCGGCCNGTCCGGCCAGGGGCGTCCCGGGGCGGGCCGGGCAGGCTCCACCGGCCGCACCGAACCCGGTGCGTTGCACTCCTTCTTCCACGACGGCCGGGCCGCCGACCAGCGTGGTCGCCTCGCCGTCCTGCTGTGCCTCATGCTCATCGCCATGGCCGTCCTGGCCGGGCGAGCCCTCCAGCTCCAGGCCATCGAGGCCCCGACCTACGCCAGGTCGGCGGCCAGCCGGATGCGCTACACCTATGACCTGCTGCCGACCCGCGGCCAGCTCACCGACCGCAACGGCACGGTGCTGGCCCAGTCCGAGTCGGCGGTCCTCGTATTCGTCGACCCCCGGATGATCAGCCGCAACGGCGTCGACGAGCGGGTGACGATGACCCAGCACCAGCAGCAGGTGGCCGCGGCCGCGCCGAAGGCCGTCGCCAAGATCCTCGCGAAGTATCTCGGTGGCCAACCCGAGGACTACCGCGACGCCGTGACGAAGAAGGGTTCGGACGGCCAGTACACCCGCTACAGCGTCGTCAAGCGTCATGTGCCGAGCTACACCTTCGACCAGATCAGCGCCGCGATGAAGGCGGAGAAGCTCTACGGCGTCTTCTCGACGAACGACCCGGTGCGCAACTATCCGGCCGGAACGGTCGCCTCGAACGTCGTGGGCTTCGTCAATGCCGACGGTCAGGGAGCCGGCGGGCTCGAGTACACCCTCGACAAGCAGCTCACCGGGACCAAGGGCAAGGAGTCCTACGAGGCATCCACCTACGGCCGCATCCCGCTGGGCCAGAACACCCTGGTGCCGGCTGTCAACGGGACGAGCTACACCCTCACCCTCGACTCCCAGCTGCAGCTCATGGTGCAGAACGCCCTCAGCTCCGCGGTGAACTCGTCGAAGGCGGAGTCCGGCGAGGCCATCGTCATGAACGTCAAGACCGGAGAGGTCCTGGCCATGGCCTCCACCCCGACCTTCGACTCGAACGATCTGGCCAAGGCCACCGCCAACCAGTTGCGCAACCGGGCCGTCTCCGACGCCTACGAGCCCGGCTCGGTCGAGAAGGTCCTCACCATGGCGGCGCTGGCCGACAAGGGACTGGTGACGCCCGACACCCACGTCGTCGTGCCGGCCTCCCTGGCCAGTGGGGGAGGCAGGATCACCGACGCCTTCGACCACGGGACCCTGTACCTCACCGCCCGCGGGGTCATCGCGAACTCCTCGAACATCGGCACCTCCTTGCTCGTGCGCAACCTTGACAAGGCCGACCTCGTCTCCTACCTCAAGAAGTTCGGGCTCGGGGCCCGCACCGGGATCGGACTGCCGGGGGAGGCGAGCGGGTACCTGCCCGACGCCTCCATGGCCGACTACACCCGCGACCAGATCTCCTTCGGTCAGGGCCTGTCGGTGACGGCCATCCAGGAGGCGGCGGCGGTCGCCGCCATCGTCAACGGCGGCGTCTACCACTCGCCGACGATCCTCAAGTCGGCGGTCGACGGCAACGGTCACGCCGTGGCCGTGCCGAGGTCGACGACCCGCAGGGTCATCTCTGCCAAGGCCTCGGCCGCGGTGCTCGACATGATGGAGTCCGTCGTCACGCTCACCGCCGACCGTGCCGTGCCCGGCTATCGCACCGCCGGGAAGACGGGAACCGCCCAGCGGGTCGACCCCACCTGCCACTGCTACCGCGGGTACACCGCCTCGTACATCAACGTCGGACCCGTCGAGAACCCGCAGATCCTCACCTACGTCGTCCTCAACAACCCGACCAAGGGAGGCCATCAGGGGTCCGAGGTGGCCCTGCCCGTGGTGCGTCAGATCATGTCGGTCGCCCTGCCGCGGTACGGTGTCGAACCGTCGACCACCCCCGCGCGCAAGGAACCCCTGGAGTACACGCCGTGACCGCTCATGATTTCCCTCGGCAGGACGCCGACACCCTGGTCCGTCCCGGACATGCGGTGAGTCTGCCCTGGTCGCAGCTGCTCGCCGTCCTCGACCACCCCGCCACCAGTGGCCCCGCCCCTGAGGCCGTCACCGGCATCACCCTCGACTCCCGTCAGGTGCGTCCCGGCGACCTCTACGCGGCACTGCCGGGGACCCGCGTCCACGGGGCGCGGTTCGCCCCGGCCGCCCTGGCCGCCGGAGCCGCCGCCGTCCTCACCGATGCCCAGGGACGCGCCCTCCTCGAGGCCGACGGGGTACCGGTCGTCGTCGTCCCCGACGCCCGGGTCGCCATGGCGGCAGCGGCCGCCGAGATCTTCGGTCACCCGGCCCGCTCGATGACGATGTTCGGCATCACCGGCACGAACGGCAAGACGACGACGGCCTTCCTCGTCGAGGCCGGGCTGCTGGCCGCGCGTCGCCGTCCGGGCACCATCGGCACCATCGGCTTCCGGCTCGACGGTCGGTCCCTGGCCAGTGCGCGGACGACCGTGACCACCCCCGAGGCGCCCGACCTCCAGGGTCTCTTCGGGGTCATGGCCGAGCGCGGGGCCACCGACGTCGTCATGGAGGTCTCCTCCCACGCCCTGGCCCTGCACCGGGTCGACGGGACGGTCTTCGATGTCGTCGCCTTCACCAACCTCGGCCGTGACCACCTCGACTTCCACCACACCCTTGAGGCCTACTTCGAGGCCAAGGCACGACTCTTCACCCCCGAGCTGGCCCGGGCGGCCGTCGTCAACGTCGACGACCCGCGCGGCGTCGAGCTCGTCCAGCGGATGCACCGTGACGGTCGGGTGCGGGTCGTCACGACCTCCCTCGAGGCCGGTTCCGACTACCGCATCGAGTCCTGGTCGCCGGACGGCGCCCTCGGGGCGCGTGTCACGGTGTCGACGCCGTCGGGCCGCCGCGAGTTCACCATCAGCCTTCCCGGCCTCTACAACGTACGCAACGCCGTCATGGCCCTGGCCATGCTCGAGTCCGCCGGGCTGGGGTTCGACGCGGTCGTCGACGGCCTGGAACACGCCCAGGTGCCCGGCCGGATGGAGCAGGTGCGGCTCGGGGAGGGTGCCCCCGGCGTCCTCGTCGACTTCGCCCACACCCCGCAGGCCATCTCCTCGGCCCTGGCTGCCGCCCGCACGGCCACCTCCGGGCGCATCCTCACCGTCGTCGGGGCCGGCGGCGACCGGGACGCCGCCAAGCGCGGCCCCATGGGGCTGGCCGCGGCGCAGGGCTCCGACGTCGTCCTCGTCACCGACGACAACCCGCGCACCGAGGAGCCGGCGTCGGTCCGGGCCGCCGTCCTGGCCGGTGCCCGCGAGGTGCCCGGGGTGGTCGTCGAGGACGCCGGGGAACGCCGGGCGGCCATCGGCCGGGCCCTCGAGCTGGCCGAACCGGGGGACGTCGTCTGCATCCTCGGCAAGGGGCACGAGACGGGCCAGCAGGTCGGCGGGCAGGTGCTGCCCTTCGACGACCGGGTCGTCGTGGCCCGGGAATGGGCCGAACGGCACCCCGATGCGGCCAGGGACGTGGCAGGGTCGGGGGACGCCCCGGAGTCAGGAGAGAGGTCATGAGGACAACCACCGTCGCGAGGATCGCCGAGCGGATCGGCGCCCGCCTCGAGGGCGACGGGACCGCGGAGGTCGGTCCGGACGTCGTCATCGACACCCGCAGGGCCACGTCCGGCAGCCTCTTCATCGCCCTGCCCGGGGAGCGGGTCGACGGTCACGACTTCACCGAGGCCGCCCGGGTCGCCGGGTCGAGGGCCGTCATGGCCACCCGGCCCACCGACGCCGACCTGCCGCACCTCCTCGTCGACGACACCCGCGAGGGGCTGCCCGCCCTGGCCCGCGTCGTCGTGGCCCGGGAGCGTGACCGCGGCATGGTCACCGTGGCCCTCACCGGGTCGTCGGGCAAGACGAGTACCAAGGACCTCCTCGCCCAGGTCCTCGAGGACCACGGCCCGACGGTCTCGCCCGTCGGCTCCTTCAACAACGAGATCGGCGTGCCGCTCACGGCCTGCGGCGTCGACGAGCACACCGACTTCCTCGTCTCCGAGATGGGGGCGCGCGGCAAGGGTCACATCGCCTGGCTCACGTCGATCGTCCCGCCCGACGTCGCCATGGTGCTCAACATCGGCACCGCCCATCTGGGCGAGTTCGGGTCGCGGGAGGCCATCGCCGAGGCCAAGGGGGAGATCGTCGAGGCCCTCGGCCCCGACGGTTGGGCCGTCCTCAACGCCGCCGACGAGCGGGTCGCCGGGATGGCCCCGCGCACTCGGGCCCATCTGGCATGGTTCAGCCCGGATGCCGACCACCGCCACCCCGAGGCCGACATCGAGGTGTGGGCCGGCGATGTCGTCGCCGACGACCTCGACCGGCACTCGTTCACGCTGCACGCCCGGGTGGACGGCACGACCTGCGAGCACCCGGTGAGCCTGCGGACCCTCGGCGCCCACCAGGTCGCCAACGCCGTCGCCGCAGCCGCCGCGGCCCTGGCTGCCCTCACGTCCGCGACGGGACATCGACCCGACCCGGCCGCGGTCGCCGCATCGCTGAGCTCGGCGACGACCCGCTCCCCGATGCGGATGGAGCTGCACGAGCGGGCCGACGGGCTCGTCGTCGTCTCCGACTGCTACAACGCGAACCCGGACTCGATGGCCGCCTCCCTCGCCGCCCTGGGAAACATCCTCGGACGCCGACGCGCCGCCGACCCGCACACTCGTGGGGTGGCGGTGCTCGGCGACATGCTCGAGCTCGGCCCGGACGCCCCGGCGCTGCACCGTGAGGTCGGCGCACTGGCCGCCCGCAGCGGGTTCGACCTCGTCCTGGCCGTCGGGGAACACGCCGGTGACCTGGCCGCCGGTGCTCGCGCCGGTGGCGCCGAATCGAGGGTCGTCACCGTCGAGGAGGCGGCGAGGTCGATAGGTTGGACCTCGCACGACGTCCTGCTCGTCAAGGCGTCCCGGGCCCTGGCCCTGGAGCGTGTCGCGGAGCAGGTGTTGGACCTCGGCGGTCCGTCGGCCGCTGGGTTGGACTTCGACGGCCGGCCGGCCGTCGGGGAGCATGAGGAGGCCCGCAAGTGAAGACCATCCTGCTGGCCGGCGGCGTCGCCATGCTCGGCACGCTCGTCGGCACCCGGTGGTTCATCATGTTCCTCGCCTCGCGCGGGTACGGACAGTTCATCCGGGACGACGGCCCCACCACCCACAAGACGAAGAAGGGCACCCCGACCATGGGTGGTGCCGTCATCATCATCTCGGTGCTGCTGGCCTACTTCCTGGCCCACCTGGTGCTGTGGAGCCCGCCGAGTATGTCGGCCGTCCTCGTCCTGTGGCTCTTCGCCGGACTGGGGTTCATCGGTTTCCTCGACGACTGGACGAAGATCTCCAAGCAACGGTCCCTGGGGCTCAAGCCTCGGGGCAAGCTCATCGGCCAGGCCATCGTGGCCATCACCTTCGCCGTCGGCGTCCTCTACTTCCCCGACGCCCACGGGGCCACCCCGGGCTCACGGGCCATCTCCTTCCTGCGCGACCTGCCCTGGGCCCACCTGCCACTCGTCGTCGCCGTCGTGTGGATCATCCTCCTCATCGCCGGCACCTCGAACGCCGTCAACCTCACCGACGGTCTGGACGGTCTGGCCTCCGGTGCCTCGACGATGGTCTTCGGCGCCTACACCCTGCTGAGCATCTGGCAGTTCAACCAGTGGTGCACGAAGGCGTCGATCGCCAGGTCCACCTGCTACGCGGTCCGCGACCCGCACGACATCGCCGTCGTCGCCCTGGCCCTGGCCGGAGCCTGTTTCGGATTCCTATGGTGGAACGCCAAGCCGGCGAAGATCTTCCTCGGCGACACCGGTTCGCTCGCCCTCGGTGGGGCGGTGGCCGGACTGGCCGTGGTGTCCCGTACCGAGCTGCTGCTCATCGTCATCGGCGGGCTCTTCGTCATCGAGACCCTCTCGGTGATGATCCAGGTGAGCGTCTTCAAGGCGACCGGTGGCAAGCGGGTGTTCAAGATGGCGCCGCTGCACCATCACTTCGAGCTCAAGGGCTGGGACGAGGTGACCGTCGTCATCCGCTTCTGGATCATCTGCGGTCTGTTCGTCGCCGCCGGACTGGGCGTCTTCTACACGGAATGGGTGGCTGGACAGTGACGGGCGTGGATCTTCGGGACGCCGACCGGCTCTTCGACTGGTCGAGGGTGCAGGCGGTCGTCGCCGGCCTGGGTACCAGTGGGTACGCCGCGGCCGATGCCCTCCTCGAGCTCGGCGCGCACGTCGTCGTCCTCGACGACTCCGACGACGAACGGCATCACGACAAGGCCGGGCTCCTCGAGGTGCTCGGGGCCACGGTGCGGCTCGGCCCGGGGTCCGCCTCCGAACTGCCCGCCGGCACCGACCTCGTCGTCGTCTCGCCCGGGTGGCGTCCGGTGCAGTCGCTCGTCGCGCAGGCCCTGGCGACCGGGATCCCGGTGTGGGGCGAGCCCGAGTTGGCCTGGCGTCTCATGCACCCCGATCGCGTCGTCCCGTGGTTGGCGATCACCGGGACGAACGGCAAGACGACGACGACCCAGATGACCGAGTCGATCCTCCTGGCCGCCGGGTTCAAGGCGGCCGCGGTGGGCAACATCGGCCGGCCCATCCTCGAGGCCCTGGCCGACGAGGTCGACCACGACGTCCTGGCGGTGGAGCTGTCGAGCTTCCAGTTGCACTGGTCGCGGTCCCTGTCCCTGCACTCGGCCGCCGTCCTGAACGTCCACGAGGACCACCTCGAGTGGTACGCCCACGAGGCCGACCCGTTCGCCGCCTACGCGGCCGACAAGGCGCGGATCTACGAACGTGTCACCCACTCCTGTGTCTACAACGTCGCCGATCCACGGACCGAGCACATGGTCGAGGAGGCGGACGTCGTCGAGGGGGCCCGGGCGATCGGGTTCACCACCGGCATCCCCGGGATGTCCATGCTCGGCGTCGTCGACGACCAGCTCGTCGACCGGGCCTTCGTCGAGCAGCGGGCCAGCTCGGCGCTGCCCCTGGCCTCCCTGTCCGACGTCCACCCGTTGGCCCCGCACAACATCGAGAACGCCCTGGCCGCCGCAGCGCTCACCCGCTCCTTCGGTGTTCCCGCGGCGGCCGTGGCCCAGGGACTGCGGGACCTCCACCTGGGCGGGCACCGGATCGAAACCGTCCACAGTGCCGGTGGGGTCACCTGGGTCGACGACTCGAAGGCGACGAACCCGCACGCGGCGAACTCCTCCATGCGGGCCTTCGACCACATCGTGTGGATCGCCGGCGGCCAGGCCAAGGGCACCTCCTTCGACGAGCTCGTCACCACCCACGCCGACAAGCTGCGCGGTGCCGTCGTCCTGGGCATCGACCGCGACGTCGTCGCGAGGGCCCTGGCCCGGCACGCACCGGGGGTGCCCGTCGTCGTCCTCGACGGGTCCGACCGTTCGGTCATGGCTCGAGCGGTCCGCGAGGCCGCCCGGATGGCCCGCCCCGGCGACACCGTCCTCATGGCTCCCGGCTGCGCCAGTCGGGACATCTGGACCGGGTACGACGTGCGCGGGGACGACTTCGCCGCGGCCGCCCGGCAGGAGCCGGGTCCGGCCTCCGGGGACCCGGTTGGCCCCGTCGAGGAGTGAGCATGTCGCAGCGGTACGACGACGCCATCGCACGCCTCGGCCGGTTCCTGCGTCTCGACAGCGGTGGTTCCCGGGCCGACGGCAAGGCACCCTCCCTGCTGGCCCAGCCCCTGCTCGACTACTACGTCGTCCTGGCGACGACCGTCCTGCTGGCCGGGGTCGGGGTGCTCATGAGCCTGTCCTCCTCGTCGGTCTACGCCCAATCCTTGGGCAAGACCCCCTACTACTTCGCCACCCGACAGCTGCTCTTCCTCCTCATGGGTGCGGTCGCCGCCACCATCGCCTCGCGGCTGGGTCCCGATCGGCTGCGCAAGCTCGGTGGGCTCGTCGCCGGGTTCGTCATCCTCATGCTCGTCCTCGTCTTCACCCCCCTGGGGGCCGACGCCGGCAAGGGCAACCGGTCCTGGCTCGTCCTCGGGCCGATCGGCCTGCAGCCCTCGGAGTTCGCCAAGTTCGCCCTCGTCCTCGTCGGCTCGGCCTTCCTGGCCAGGAGACGCCGCACCATCGGTGACATCAAGGAGATCGCCGGATACCTCGGCCTCTACGGGGTGTTCCTCCTGCTCATCGTCGCCCAGGGAGACTTGGGGACGACCCTCGTGCTCGGCACCATCATGTTGGCCCAGATGTGGGCCTTCGGGGTGCCCCGACGTTACGTCTTCGGGGTGGTCACGCTGGCCGTCGTCGCCGCCGTCGGACTCATCCTCACGACCCCCTACCGACTCGCCCGGGTCATGAGCTTCCTCGACCCCAACTCGGGCTCGTCGACCTCGGACCAGCCCCTGGCCGCCATCTACGCCCTGGCCACCGGCGGCTGGTGGGGGGTCGGCATCGGTGCCTCGAGACAGAAGTGGGGCGGGCTGTACGACGGCGCGCAGAACGACTTCGTCTTCGCCGTCCTCGGCGAGGAGATGGGTCTGGTCGGCACCCTCGTCGTCATCCTCCTCTTCGCCCTGCTGTGCTGGGCGGGCATCCGCATCGCCATGCGCTCGGACGTGCAGTTCCTCCGGGTGGCGGCGGCGACGGTCACGGCGTGGACCGCGATGCAGGCGCTCATGAACATGTCGGTCTCGCTCAACCTGCTGCCGGTCGTCGGGGTACCGCTGCCCCTCATCTCGATCGGCGGATCGGCACTCGTCTCCAACCTCGCCGCCATCGGCGTCCTGTTGGCCTGCGCCCGCAACGAACCGGCGGCCCGACGTCGCCTCGAGGTGTCGCGCCGCAAGGCGCCGCCTAGGGTCACTACCGTGGTGGACGGGGGTCGACGTGGCTGACCGGCCGGTCGCCCCATGGACGAATCGACTTCCCGGAGGACGCTGAAGATGGTCAACGTCGTACTGGCCGGTGGTGGCACCGCCGGCCACACCTCACCGCTCATCGCGACCGCGCAGGCCCTGCTCGACCACGCCGGGGTCGACGCCGTCTCGTGCATCGGCACCCCCAAGGGGCTGGAGGGCCGGGTCATCCCCGAGGCCGGGCTCGAGCTCGACATGATCCCTCCGGTGCCGCTGCCACGGAAGGTCTCGGTCGACCTGGCGAAGGTCCCGCTGCATCTGGCCGACGCCGTCCGGCGCGCTCGTGCGGTGCTGCGGACCCGCCGGGCCGATGTGCTCGTGGGCTTCGGCGGCTACGTCTCGATGCCCGCCTACCTCGCAGCCCGGGGTGCCGGGGTCCCGGTCGTCATCCACGAGCAGAACGCCGTGCCCGGACTGGCCAACAAGGTGGCCGCCCGTTTCGCCCGCCAGGTCTTCACGGCCTTCCCCGACACCCCACTGCCGCACGCCGAGTTCATCGGGATGCCGTTGCGCACCGCGGTGCGCGAACTGGCCGAGCTCGACGACGAGGCACGCACCGCTCGCCGCCTCGCCGCACGCAAGGACTTCGGTCTGGACGCCGACCGCCCGACCCTCCTCGTCTCGGGGGGCTCCCAGGGGGCGGTGGCCATCAACTCCGCCGTCATCGGGGCCCGGGAGCAGCTCCTGGCCGACGGCGTCCAGGTGCTCCACGTCCTGGGGCCGCGCAACGTCGGCGACTCCCGGAAGGTCACCGATCCGACCACCGGTGCGGCCTGGCTTCCGGTCGGCTACGTCGATGACATGTCGCAGGCCTATGCCGCCGCCGATCTCATGGTCGCCCGGTCCGGCGCGGGCACGGTCGTCGAGACCGCCGCCGTCGGGTTGCCGACCGTCTACGTCCCGTTGCCGCACGGCAACGGTGAGCAGGCACGCAACGCCTCCTCGGTGGTCGCCGCCGGGGGAGGGGTGCTCGTGCGCAATGCCGACCTCGACGCCCGTCGCCTCTTGCTCGAGGTCGAACGGATCCACGACCCGCAGGCCCTGGCCGGGATGTCCCGGGCCGGACGCGGACTCATGCCCTCCGGGGCCGCCCAGGAACTTGCCGACGCCATCGTGTCGGTCGCCACGACGAGGAGGAGCAGATGACACTTCGTGAACCTGTCGAGCTCGAGGACGCCCGGGCCATCGGTCCGGTGCACTTCATCGCCATCGGCGGTGCCGGGATGAGCGGCGTCGCCCGCGTCTACGCCGAGCTCGGGGTCGAGGTGAGCGGTTCCGACCAGGTCGACTCGACGAACCTCCGGTCGTTGGCCGAACTCGGCGTGCGCACCTGGGTGGGGCACGACCCGCAGCACGTGCACGGCGCCCGCACGGTCGTCGTCTCCTCGGCCATTCGCGAGGACAACCCCGAACTCGTCGAGGCCCGCCGCCTGGGCCTGCGGATCTGGCACCGCAGCGCCGCGCTGGCCGCCCTCATGCTGGGCCACGAGGGGATCTCGGTGGCCGGCACCCACGGCAAGACGACGACCACCGGGATGGTCGCCCGGATCCTCGCCCATGCCGGCAAGGACCCCTCCTACGTCGTCGGTTCCCCGCTGGCCTCCACCGGGGTCTCGGCCCACCTGGGCCAGGGTGACGCCTTCGTCGTCGAGGCCGACGAGTCCGACGGGTCCTTCCTCCAGTACCCCAGCCAGATCGTCGTCGTCACCAACGTCGAGGCCGACCATCTCGACAACTGGGGGACGCCGAGCAACTACTTCGACGGCTTCGTGCGGATGGCCACCCGCCCGCAGGTGCGGTACGTCGTCGCCTGCGTCGACGATCCGGGCGCCGCCGAGTTGGCCAGCCGGCTCGAGCAGACCGGCTCGGTCCGGGTCGTCACCTACGGCGAGTCCCCGGAGGCGGAGGTGCGCCTCACCGACATCGAGCTGGAGGGGACGACGGCCGTCGCCACCATCAGCCACGGACGGACGACCGGTCGGCTCCGACTCAAGGTTCCCGGTCGCTACAACCTGTCGAATGCGGCGGCGGCCTACTGCGTCGGATCGTTGCTGGGGATCGGCCACGAGGAGATCCTCGCCGGGGCTGCGAGCTTCGGCGGCACCCTGCGCCGCTTCCAGCTCGTCGGACGTCGCGGCGGCATCTCGGTCTTCGACGACTACGCCCATCACCCGACCGAGATCCGGGCCACTCTCGGTGCCGCCCGGCGTGCCGCCGAGGACGGGCGGGTCGTCGCGTGCTTCCAGCCGCACCTGTACAGCCGCACCCGCGACTTCGCCGCCGACTTCGGCGCCGCCCTGTGCCTGGCCGACCGGGTGGTCGTCACCGACGTGTACCCGGCGCGGGAGGACCCCATCCCCGGTGTCACCGGCCGCCTCGTCCACGACGCCGTCGTCGCCGGGGGAGGGTCGAGTCGGTACGTCGCCGACAAGTCCCAGCTCCCCGAGGCGCTGGCCCAGGAGGTGCGTCCCGGCGACCTCCTCATCACCCTGGGAGCCGGTGACGTCAGCCTCATCGGTCCGCTGCTGCTCCCCCTGCTCCCGGGCGACTGATGCCGATGGCCACCCCTGTCGACATCACCGGAGCCATCGACCTGCGCCGACGCAGGGCGAACCGACGTCGTCGCATCGTCCTGGCGGTGCTGCTCGTCCTCGTCCTCCTGCTCGGCGTGGGGCTGTGGGTCGTGCGGCAGTCCTCCCTGCTCGACGTCCGCCAGGTCGAGGTGACGGGCTCCACCCTCGTCGACCCGGCCCGGGTGGGATCGGTCAGTGGGATCAGGCTGCACACCCCGCTGGCCCGGGTCGACACCGGGGCGGCCGCGTCGAAGGTGGCCGCCCTGCCGACGGTGCGCAGTGTCGAGGTGTCCCGTGACTGGCCGCACACGGTGCGGATCACGGTCACCGAGCGCACGGCGGTGTACCAGCTGTCGACGCGTGACGGGTTCGTCCGCGTCGACTCCAATGGCATCGCCTTCCTGCGCACGACGACGCAGAGCAGTGGCCTGCCCAAGGTGCTCATCTCCAGGCCGGACGCCCGGCTCCTACGCGACGTGGCCACCGTCGCGGGGTCCTTCGACGCGGGTCTGCGCGGACAGATCGAGCAGGTCGAGGTGACCGGGGCCGACTCCATCACCCTCGTGCTCACGAAGAACCGTCGGGTGGTGTGGGGATCGGCCGACGAGTCGGCGCTCAAGGCCAAGGTCACCTCGGCCATGCTCAAGGTGCCGGCGAAGGTCTACGACGTCTCCTCACCGGAGCACCCCACCTCGCGGTGAGGGTCTGCGCCCCCGTGCCCACACCCCGGTCGAGGGTGTCGACCCGCAGTCTCAACCCGGGGTTGAGGGTCTGGGTCGAAGGTCGCGCCGGTGTTGGACACCCCCACGGTCCGCCCATAGCCTTTCTGCTGACCGGCTCCCGACCTAAGTGAGGCAGAACTCCAGTGGCAACTCCATCCCAGAACTACCTCGCGGTCATCAAGGTCGTCGGGGTCGGTGGCGGTGGCTGCAACGCCGTCAACCGCATGATCGAGGCCGGACTCAAGGGAGTCGAGTTCATCGCGGTCAACACCGACGCCCAGGCCCTCCTCATGAGCGACGCCGACGTCAAGCTCGACGTCGGCCGTGACCTCACCCGTGGTCTCGGCGCCGGAGCCGACCCGGACAAGGGCCGTCAGGCCGCCGAGGACCACTCCGAGGAGATCGAGGAGTGCCTCAAGGGCGCCGACATGGTCTTCGTCACCGCCGGTGAGGGAGGTGGCACCGGCACCGGTGCGGCCCCCGTCGTCGCCAAGATCGCCCGCTCCCTGGGGGCCCTGACGATCGGCGTCGTCACCCGTCCCTTCTCCTTCGAGGGACGCCGCCGTTCGAACCAGGCCGAGGAGGGCATCGGTCGGTTGGGCGAGGAGGTCGACACCCTCATCGTCATCCCCAACGACAAGCTGTTGTCGATGACCGACCAGCAGATCGCCATCATCGACGCCTTCAAGCAGGCCGACCAGGTGCTCATGCAGGGCGTCTCGGGCATCACCGACCTCATCACCACGCCCGGCCAGATCAACCTCGACTTCGCCGACGTCAAGGCGGTCATGTCGAACGCCGGCTCGGCCCTCATGGGCATCGGCCACGCCTCCGGTGAGGACCGCGCCCGGGCCGCCGCAGAGATGGCCATCTCCTCGCCCCTGCTAGAGGTCTCCATCGACGGTGCGCACGGCGTCCTGCTGTCGATCGCCGGCGGCTCCGACCTCGGCCTGTTCGAGGTCGCCGCCGCGGCCAACCTCATCGAGGCCGCGGCCCACGACGAGGCCAACATCATCTTCGGCACGGTCATCGACGACGCCCTGGGTGACGAGGTGCGGATCACCGTCATCGCCGCCGGGTTCGATGGCGGCCAGCCGCCCAAGCGTCAGCCCGGGGTGAGCACCCGCCCGGCCTCCCGTCCCACGCCGATCCGGCCCCAGTCCTCCCCGCAGCCGCGTCCGGTGACGACCGAGTCGACGACCTCGTCGGTCCTGCGTCCGGGCACGACCCGCCCCGCCCAGAACCCGTCGGTGGTCGAGCGTCCGGCCCAGCCGGTGCAGCAGCCGCGTCCGCAGACCCCTCCGGACGACGACCTGGACGTTCCCGACTTCCTCAAGTGACGTGCTGAGGATGCGCATCGACCCCGGCGCCAACCACGGCGTCGGGGTCGCCTTCACCGATCGGCACGGGGGAGTGTCCACCGGCTCCCTGGGGTCGTTCAATCTCGGCCGTACCGACGTCGACGAGCCCGACGCGGTGCGCACGAACGTCTCGCGACTGGCGTCGGCGCTCGGGGTCGACGCGGTCGTCGTCTGCCACCAGGTGCACGGCGACCGGGTCTGGCAGGTCACGGCGGAGGACCTCGAGCACTGGGGTCCCGACTCGGTGCTCGGCGATGACCTGGCGGGCGGCCGTCCCCTCGAGCAGGCCGACGCCATGGTGACGACCTGCCACGGTGTCGCCCTGGCCATCCGGGTCGCCGACTGCATGCCGGTCGCCCTGGCCGATCCGCGCACCGGGGTCATCGCCATGGCCCACGCCGGACGTACCGGGTTCCTCGCCGGGGTGCTCGAGCGCACTGTGGAGGCGATGAGGGCCCTGGGGGCCACGGACATCCTCGGTTGGATCGGCCCGCACATCTGCGGGCGGTGCTACGAGGTTCCCGAGGAGATGGCGGAGCAGGCCGCCGAGGCGGCGCCGGCGACGGCCGTGAGGACCCGCTGGGGCACGCCCGGCATCGACCTGGGTGCCGGCGCCATGGCACAGCTCGAGTCCCTGGGCGTCGAGGCCGTCGGTCTCGATCCGTGCACCTACGAGCACGAGGAGTTCTTCAGCCATCGACGCGACCCGGGCGCGGGCCGGCTCGTGGGTGCCGTCTGGATGCCCTGACCCCCCGATCCCGGGGTGCACGGCGTGTCCGCGTGCGTGTCGGCGGCACTGCGGCGTCGATCCGTGGCAGGCTAGGGGGCGCGTCCCCCGGTACCAGGGCGCACACTCGTGGTGAAGGAGAGCCCCATGGCTGGTTTCGGCAGGAAGATCGCCTCGTACGTCGGCATCGTCGATGACCACCGCTATGACGAGGACCTTCCCGACGACGAGCTCACCGAGGAGGTGTACTCCGACGAGGGCTACGAGCCCTCCGAGGTGACCCCCCTGGCGCAGCGTCAGCACGGTCGGGGCGACCAGGCCGTCCGGCAGCGGCAGTCGGCCAGGCCGGTGCAGCAGTACTCCGTCGTCGCCGACGAGCCGTCCATCGCCGACATCAACCGGATCCTCACCGTGCACCCGCGCAACTACAACGAGGCACGCACCATCGGGGAGCAGTTCCGTGACGGGGTGCCGGTCATCATGAACCTCACCGAGATGGAGGACGCCGACGCAAAGCGCCTCGTCGACTTCGCCGCCGGCCTCATCTTCGGATTGCGTGGCACCATTGAACGAGTCACCAGCAAGGTCTTCCTGCTGTGCCCACACAATGTCAACGTCGCCCCCGAGGACAAGGCCAGGATCGCCGGGGAAGGGTTCTTCAACCAGTCCTGAGGGGACAGGAGGAGCCGCATGTCCGTCCTCGGTCTGGTCCTGTACACGCTGCTGCAGATCTACACGCTGCTGCTGGTGGTGCGGATGATTCTGTCCTGGATCCCGCTGCTGGCCAGGGACTTCGAGCCCAGGGGAGTCGTCGCGGTGCTCTTCGAGGGGGTCTACACGGTGACCGATCCGCCGATCCGTGCGGTCGATCGGGTCCTGCCCCCGGTGCGCCTGGGCAATGTCGGGCTGAGCCTGGGGTTCATCGTCGTCCTCCTCCTCGTGTCGGTGGCGCAGAATCTGGTCCTGCGGTACATGTGACGCCGTGGCTCCGTCTGGAGTAGCCTTGGGTGAGTCTCGTGGCCGCCGCGGGTGCATCCGTGCGCGACGTCACGGGTAGCTTCAGTTCCCGAGCTCTTGGAGTGCACTATGACGCTGACCCTCGACGATGTGCGCAGGATTCGTTTCCCGATGGCCCGTCGTCCCGGTGATGGGTACCGCGCGGCCGAGGTCGACGACTTCGTCGACAAGGTCGACGCCACCTTCGCAGCGATGACCGACGAGACCGAGCGGCTCAAGGCCCAGCTCGAGGCCCTCAAGTCCGGTGACGCCGCGGCCCAGCCGGCCGATTCGGGACTGGCCGACGAGAACAAGGAGCTCAAGGCCCAGCTGGAGCAGCTGCGCAAGGAGCAGTCGGAGGGTGCCTCCCCGGCCGCCGAGCTCGAGTCGGCCCGTCAGGCCCGGAAGGCCGCCGAGGACGAGAACGCCTCCCTCAAGGAGCAGGTGGAGAAGCTGCGCGCCGCCCAGAGCGCCACCGACGCCAAGACCCAGGACGCTGCTCGTGCCCAGGCCGACGCCGCCGAGTTGGCTCGTCTGCGTGGCGAGAACGAGAAGCTCACCGCCCAGTTGGCCGACGCCCGTCGCTCCGCCGAGGCCGCCAAGCCCGCTGCCCTCGCCGACGGGGCCAAGGCCGACGCCGGCAAGGTCGAGAAGATCGAGGTCACCACCGCCGCCGAGGCCTCCCCGGCCGTCGTCCGCATGGTCGAGCTGGCCATCGCCGACGCCGAGCGCGTGGTCAAGGAGGCCGAGGTCGAGGCCGGCCGCAAGGTCGCCGCGGCCGAGCAGAAGGCCCACGAGCTCACGGTCGACGCCCAGACCCGCGCCGAGCGCATCGAGTCGGTCGCCCGCGTCAACGCCGAGAAGGTCACCAGCGACGCCAAGGCCAACGCCGACCAGGTCAACGTCGACGCCCAGAACCGGCGCAACGACCTCTTCAGCCAGCTCGAGATCGAGCGCGACACCCTGGCCGGCAAGGTCGACCACCTGCGTTCCTTCGAGTCGACCTACCGCGAGTCCCTCGTCAACCACCTTCGTTCGCAGGCCGACAACCTCGACAAGGGCGTCTTCGAGCCCCAGGACCTGCCCGACCTGCTCAAGCCCGAGCAGCGCGCCGAGAAGGGAGCGTCGGCCACCCCGCGCCTCGACGCCCTCATCGGCCGTGGACAGCAGGCCCACGGCGACGCGAAGAACTGACGCGTTCCCGGTGACGACGCTCCCCGGCGGCCTCGGCTGCCGGGGAGCGTCGCCGTCCCGGCGAGCCGAGGCGTGACCGTCGAGCCGCCGGCGGCGTCGACTGCGTCGTGGCAGGTGGTGACGGACCGGTCGGGGGTGTATGGTCTGCGCACGGTCGCGACTCACCGTGGACCGCGTCCGCACGACCCGGGTGCCCGACACCCGACATGACACAACATGGAGAACACGATGTCGCAGCATGACGTGAAGGCGATCGCCGCCTCGCTGCCGGTCCGTGACGGTGACGAGCCGTGGACGGTCGAGGAGGTGGCGGAGATCATCGGCGATCTCCAGCACGACGTCGACCGCATGGCCCGCTCCCTCGCGAAGTCCGACGAGGACCTGGCCAACCTCATGCAGGAGGGCAGCGATGGTGCCGGCAAGGACACCATCGACGTCGGTTCCTCGCAGTTCGAGCGTGACCAGGAGATGTCCCTCAACCAGAACGCGCGCGCCGTGTACGAGCAGTCCAGGCTCGCCCTGGCGGCCTTGGACGACGGCAGTTACGGCACCTGTGAGGTGTGTGGCAAGCCCATCGGCAAGGCTCGTCTGTCGGCCTTCCCCCGGGCCACCATGTGTGTGGCCTGCAAGCAGCGCGAAGAGCGCCGGTGAGCGGTGAGCTGAGCGGCGGTCGGCTGCGACGCTGGCGCGTCGTCATGGCCGCCGTGGCGGTGCTGGGATACACCCTCGACCAGGCGACGAAGGTCCTCGCCGAACGTCACCTCGATCCCTCCGATCCGCCGAGCTACCTCGGCGGGCTGCTCACCCTGCGGCTCATCCACAACTCGGGGGCGGCCTTCTCCCTGGGTTCGGGGGCGACGGTCGCCATCTCGGTCTTCGCCCTGGTGGCCTTCCTCGTCGTCCTCGTGTGGCTGGCTCCGCGGGCCCGGCACCGCTGGTCGACCCTGGCCTGCGGGATGCTCCTGGCCGGCATCGCCGGCAACCTCACCGACCGGCTCGTCCGCGCGCCGGGGCCCTTCCGGGGCCACGTCGTCGACTTCTTCGCCCTGCCGCACTTCGCCATCTTCAACGTGGCCGACATCTTCATCACGGCGACGGCGGTGCTCGTCGTCCTGGTGAGCCTCTTCGGTGACCGACGCGGCTCCGGGGCCGACTCATGAGCCTGCTGCTGGTGCCCGACGGGCTCGACGGGGACAGGGTCGACGCCGCAGCGGCGCGGATGACCGGGGTCTCCCGGTCACGGATCGGCGATCTCGTCGACGCCGGCAAGCTCGTCCTCGACGGGGTGACGGTGACCCGCGCGTCGACGAGGGTGCGGTCGGGTCAACTGCTCGAGGTCGACCTGTCCGATCCGGCCCCCGTCGCCACCGTCACCCCACGGTTCGTCGACGACATGCGGATCGTCCACGACGACGCCGACGTCATCGTCGTCGACAAGCCCGCCGGGGTGGCAGCCCATCCCTCCCTCGGGTGGGACGGGCCGAGCGTCGTCGAGCACCTGGCCGCCGCCGGGTTCGGCATCTCGACCAGCGGCGCGCCGGAGCGCCAGGGCATCGTCCAGCGCCTCGACGTCGGCACCTCCGGGCTCATGGTCGTCGCCAAGAGCGAGCACGCCTACACCCTGCTCAAGCAGGCCTTCCGTGACCGCGCCGTCGACAAGGTCTACCTCGCCCTCGTCCAGGGGCTGCCCGACCCCCTCGCCGGCACCATCGACGCCCCCATCGGACGGCATCCGGGCCATGACTGGAAGATGGCCGTCATCGACGGCGGGCGGCACTCGGTGACCCACTACGAGACCATCGAGGCGTTCCGGTACGCCAGCCTGCTGCGGATCCACCTTGAGACCGGGCGGACCCACCAGATCAGGGTGCACATGGCGGCGGTCCACCACCCCTGCTGCGGTGACCCGCTCTACGGGTGCGACCCGGTGCTCGCCGCCCGACTCGGCCTGGACCGCCAGTGGCTGCATGCCGCCGAGCTGTCGTTCACCCATCCGGGCACGGGGGAGTGGGTGACCTTCCACTCCGATCCACCGGCCGATCTGGCCCACGCCATCGACGTCGTGCGGTCCGACTCCTGACCGGATCGGGGTCGATCACCCCGCCCATTCGTTCACGGCAGGTGAACGCTGGATGCACAGTCGGTGGCCCGGGCCGCTCCGGGTGAGGGCCCGGCTGGGCCTCAGGGTAGGCTTGCCGCGTGCGTAGAGCGAAGATTGTCAACACCCTCGGGCCCGCGGTGACGAGCCACGACGGGATGAAGGAACTGATGCAGGCCGGGATGAACGTCGCCCGGCTCAACATGAGTCACGGCGACTACTCCGAGCACCAGGAGCGCCTGGACCTCGTCCGCTCCGTCTCCGAGGAGCTCGGTCTCAACGTGGCAGCCCTGGCCGATCTGCAGGGTCCCAAGATCCGTACCGGTCTGTTCGAGAAGCCCGAGGGCGTCTCCAACGGGAAGGTCGACCTGGCGGTCGGCGACAAGTTCACCATCACCACCGACGACATCTTGGGCAACCAGGAACGCGTCTCCACGACCTTCAAGGGTCTTCCGGGGGACTGCCATCCCGGTGACGTCATCCTCATCGACGACGGCAAGACCGTCCTCCAGGTCGACTCGGTCGTCGGCAACGACGTCAACTGTCACTGCACCGTCGCCGGCCCGGTCGGCGATCACAAGGGCATCAACCTGCCCGGCGTCGCGGTCTCCATCCCGGCCCTCACCGAGAAGGACGAGGACAACCTGCGCTGGGCCATCAGGGCCGGCATCGACCTCGTCGCCTTGTCCTTCGTGCGTCACGGCAGCGACATCGACCGCGTCCACGAGATCATGGACGAGGAGGGACGCCGCGTCCCGGTCATCGCCAAGCTCGAGAAGCCGCAGGCCATCGAGAACCTCGACGCCATCATCGACGCCTTCGACGCCGTCATGGTCGCCCGTGGCGACCTGGCCGTCGAGTGCCCGCTCGAGGAGGTGCCGCTCATCCAGAAGACGATCATCGAGAAGGCCCGACTCCAGGCCAAGCCGGTCATCGTCGCCACCCAGATGCTCGAGTCGATGATCCACGCCCCGCGC
This sequence comes from Acidipropionibacterium timonense, assembly GCF_900605005.1. Taxonomy (GTDB): domain Bacteria; phylum Actinomycetota; class Actinomycetes; order Propionibacteriales; family Propionibacteriaceae; genus Cutibacterium; species Cutibacterium timonense. The sequence goes on from NZ_LR027558.1 coordinate 682,648, forward strand.
CCGACCCGTGCTGAGGCCGCCGACGTCGCCAACGCCATCCTCGACGGCGCCGACGGCGTCATGACCTCCGCCGAGACCTCCGTCGGTGACTTCCCCGGCGAGACGGTGCGGACGATGGCCAAGATCGTCGAGTCCACCGAGGCCCACGGCCTCGACAAGATCGCCGAGATCGACTGGGACCCGCACACGACCTCCGGCATCATCTCGAAGGCGGCCGCCGAGATCGCCGAGCGCATCCAGGCCCGCTACATCGTGTCGTTCACGAAGTCCGGTGACACCGCTCGCCGGATCTCGCGGCTGCGTCCGGCCACCCCGCTCATGGTCTTCACCCCCGACGAGACCACCCCGAAGACCCTCGCGTGGACCTGGGGTGCCCAGGCCATCGTCACTCCCGTGTTCGAGAACGCCGAGGAGCTCTACCGGTGGGTCAACGCCTACCTGCGCGACCAGAACCTCGTCCCGGTGGGCGAGCGCGTCGTCGTCGTGTGTGGATCGCCGATGAACGTGCCCGGCAAGACGAACAACATCCGGGTGCTGCGGATCAAGGAGAGCTGAGCCCTCCGACCCGGACGTGCCGGAGCCCCGAACCTCCACGGTTCGGGGCTCCTCTCGTGCCCGGGAGGGGACTCGAACCCCTACGCCCTCACGGACAGCGCATTTTGAGTGCGCCGCGTCTACCATTCCGCCACTCGGGCCGGCCCGGTCATTGTGCCACATCGCCGCGGTCCACGCTCGGGAGCCGGCCGCGGCGGCGCTGCACACAACTGGTCTGACCATTTCTCGGGAAGATGCTGACCGAGGGCCTCTCGTGTGGCACGATCAGTGCAGAACCCGTGGTCCATCCGGAGGCAAGGACGGCTGACGGTGCGGGCGTCCGACGTGGCGCGGTACCATGGGCGACGTTGTCAGCGTTCGACATGCAAGGAATAAACGTGGGTAACTCACAGAACTCCGACAAGCGACCCGGAGCCGCGGCATCGGGCACGTCCGCGCGACCGAGGGTCGTCGTCGCGGAGGACGAGGCCCTCATCCGTCTCGACCTCGTCGAGCTGCTCGAGGAGCAGGGCTACGACGTCGTGGCACAGGCGAGTGACGGCGAGGAGGCCGTCGCCCTGGCCACCGAGCTCGAGCCCGATCTGGTCGTCATGGACGTCAAGATGCCGAAGATGGACGGGATCACCGCGGCCGACAAGATCGCCGAGGAACGGATCTGCGCCGTCGTCATGCTCACCGCCTTCTCCCAGCGCGATCTCATCGACCGCGCCAAGGAGGCCGGGGCGATGGCCTACGTCGTCAAGCCCTTCGACGCCTCCGACGTCGTCCCGGCCATCGAGATCGCCATGGCCCGGTTCGCCGAGATCCGCGCCGTCGAGGACGAGATCGTCGATCTCGAGGAGCGGCTCGAGTCGCGCAAGATCGTCGACCAGGCCAAGGGCATGCTGCAGACCAGCCTGGGGCTCACCGAGCCCGAGGCCTTCCGGTGGATCCAGAAGACCGCCATGGACCTGCGCAAGTCGATGCGCGAGGTCGCCCAGGGGGTCATCGACCACGGGGCGCACAACAAGCACAAGTGAGCCCGTGGGCCCCGGGGGACCGGGGCCCACGACTCGGGGGTGGTGCAGGTGACCCCCGGCCCCGCTCAGCGCAGGTCGACCACCTGACAGCTCATCCTCCCCACGGCGCAGGTCCGACCCATGTCGTCGACGATCTCGACGACATGGGTCGTCGTGTGTCGTCCCAGGTGGACGGCGGTGGCGGTGGCGGTCATCCGCTCCCCTCGGGGGGCGCGCAGGTGCGAGACCGACAGCTCGGTGCCGACGGCGCCACGTCCCGACTCGTGGGCGTGGAACATGGCCGCCAGGGAGCCGGCGGTCTCGACGAGCACCCCCGACCCGCCGCCGTGCCACAGCCCGGTCGGCTGGGTGTTGCCGGCCAACGGGGCCGAGACGACGCAGCGTTCCGGACTGATCTCGTGCACCTTGACGCCGAGCTTGTCGTCGAGGGGGCTGACGAGATCGGTCAACCACTGGGGCAGGTCTGATCCGGGAAGTGCATAGCTCATGGGGGCAGCTTGCCACCGCGTCGAGCGGGATGGCGCAGGATCTCAGGACCTGTCGGGGCGGCCCACGGATCGGTCGGAGGGGGCGCTGGAGGGCGGGACGACCGGAACCGTCGTACCCATCCCCTACAGTCGTGTCCATGAGCGAGCGTCCCACCCTCATGGTCCTCGATGGCCACTCCATGGCCTTCCGGGCCTTCTTCGCACTGCCGGTCGAGAACTTCACGACGACGACGGGCCAGCACACGAACGCCGTGCACGGGTTCGTCTCGATGCTCGTCAACCTCCTGCGCGACGAACAGCCGACCCACGTCGCCGTCGCCTTCGACCTGGCCGGCGGGACCTTCCGCACCGCGCAGTACGGCGAGTACAAGGGAGGACGGGCCGCGACCCCGCCGGAGTTCCCCGGTCAGGTCGACCTCATCCGCGAGGTCCTCGACGCCCTCAACATCGTCCACCTGTCGAAGACCGACTACGAGGCCGATGACATCCTCGCCACCCTGGCCACCAGGGCGTCCCGGGCCGGGATGCGCACCCTGCTCGTGTCGGGGGACCGGGACGCCATGCAGCTCGTCGACGACGACGTCACGGTGCTCTACCCGCGCAAGGGGGTCTCCGACCTGGCCCGGATGACGCCGGCCGCCGTCGAGGAGAAGTACCTCGTGCCGCCGGCCCGCTATCCCGAGCTGGCCGCCCTCGTGGGAGAACATGCCGACAACCTGCTGGGGGTGCCGGGGGTGGGGCCCAAGACCGCGGCGAAGTGGCTGGCCGCCCATGACGGCCTGGAGAACCTCATCCGACAGGCCGACTCGGTCACCGGGAAGGCCGGGCAGTCCCTGCGTGAGCACCTCGACGACGTCCGCCGCAACCGGCGACTCAACGCCCTGGTACGCGATCTCGACCTCGACGTCGAGCTGTCCGACCTGGCCCGTCGTCCGTGGGACGCCACCGCCACGAGGCGTCTCTTCGAGACCCTGGAGTTCCGGTCGCTGTGGGACCGAGTCAAGGCCCTCGAGGATTCCGCGAACCCGCAGGACGCGGAGCCCGATTCGACGATCGAGGTCGTCGGTGGGGCGGTGGCGTCCGACGCCCTCGGGGCTTGGCTGACCGAGCACGCCACCGAGCGGGTCGGGATCGACGTCGAGGGCGCCTGGTCGGCCGGGGCCGGGGACGTGCGAGCCCTCACCCTCGGCACCGAGGGCGGGGTGGCGACGCGCATCGACCCGACCGAGCTGTCGGTGGCCGACGAGACGGCGCTGGCCGCCTGGCTGGCCGACGAGTCCCGCCCCAAGGCCATGCATGCCGCCAAGGGACCCGTCGAGGCCCTCGCGGCCCGTGGTCTGCCGGTCGCCGGGGTCACCTGCGACACCGAGCTCGCCGGGTACCTCCTGCGTCCGGACCGTCGCTCGTACCCGCTCGACGAGCTCGCCAGCACCCATCTGGGGGTCGACCTCGCCGCGGGTGCCGACGAGCCGGCCCAGGGGATGCTCGAGTTCGGCCAGTCCGACGAGGCGACGACGATGGCCGCCATGGTGCGCGCGGTCGCGGTCGTCCGGTTGGCCACGGCCATGGAGGCCGATCTGGCCCGGCGCGGCGAGGCCCACCTGCTGCACGACCTTGAGATGCCCGTCCAGAACAGCCTGGTCGCCATGGAGAGGGCCGGGATCGCCGTCGACACCCAGGTCCTCGATGAGCTGCGCGAGGACTTCGACGACCGGGTGCGCGCTGCCCAGGAGGCTGCCTGGCAGGCGGCCGGACACGAGGTCAACCTCGGGTCCCCCAAGCAGCTGCAGACGGTGCTCTTCGAGGAGCTCGACATGCCTCGCACCCGGCGCACGAAGTCGGGGTGGACCACCGATGCCGCAGCCCTCGAGGGCCTCTTCGAGAAGACCCAGCACCCCTTCCTGGCCCACCTGCTCGAGCATCGGGACGCCATCCGACTACGCCAGACCGTCGACGGGCTGCTCAAGTGCGTCGGCGACGACGGCCGCATCCACACGACGTACCAGCAGACGGTGGCGGCCACCGGGCGACTGTCGAGCACCGACCCCAACCTCCAGAACATCCCGCAGCGCACCGAGGAGGGACGCCGTATCCGGGCCGGCTTCGTCGTCGGGGACGGGTTCGAGTCCCTCATGAGCGCCGACTACTCGCAGATCGAGATGCGGATCATGGCCCACGTGTCCGGGGACGAGTCGCTCATCGACGCCTTCCGGTCCGGGCAGGACTTCCACACGGTCACCGCCTCCCACGTCTTCGGCGTCGACCCGGCCCAGGTGAGCCCGGCCCAGCGGTCCAAGGTCAAGGCCATGAACTACGGTCTGGCCTACGGACTGAGCGCCTACGGTCTGTCGAACCAGCTCAAGGTGTCGGTGGCCGAGGCCAGGGACCTCATGGACGACTACTTCGACCGTTTCGGCAAGGTGCACGAGTACCTCACGAGTGTCGTCGAGCAGGCGCGCAAGGACGGGTGGACCTCGACCCTGCTGGGACGACGTCGGTACCTGCCCGACCTCACCTCGTCCAACAGACAGCGCCGCGAGATGGCCGAACGAGCGGCCCTCAACGCCCCCATCCAGGGATCGGCCGCCGACCTCATCAAGCTGGCCATGCTGGCCACCGACCAGGGTCTGGCCGACCGCGGCCTGCGCTCCCGGGTGCTCCTCCAGGTGCACGACGAACTCATCCTCGAGGTGGCGCCGCAGGAGGAGCCGCAGGTGCGGGAGGTCGTCACCGAGGCCATGGGGCACGCCATGGATCTGGCGGTACCGCTCACGGTGTCGATCGGGGTGGGGAGGTCCTGGCTGGACGCCGCCCACTGAGCCCCGCGCCCACCGAGCCTCCCGTGGGGGCCGGGTGTCCCCGACCCCCCAAGACCGACCTGGAGCCCGGGCGACCTCAGGCCGGGGCGTACTCGACGACGCGCTCGGCGAGCACCGACAGGACATGCCGCCAGGGCTTGCCGGTCGCCCGCTCCATGCCGATCTCGCAGGTGCGGTTGGCCGACAGGTACAGGTCGAACTCGCGTCCGGCCAGATCGGCGGCCTCGGGGCCGGTGGCCGACGCCGTGAGCTCGGGATGCAGCAGACCGCGATCCCCGGCGAACCCGCAGCATCCCCACCCGTCGGCGACGACGACCTCCTCGGCCACCGCCTCGGCACACCGGCGCAGGGCGTCGTTCCAGCCCATCCGGGTCGACGAGCAGGTCGGGTGCAGGGCCGCTGCCGCCACCTTCGGCAGCCGCGGCAGGGCCGGCAGCAACTCGTCGGCGATGTACTGCACCGAGTCGACGACGCGGATGTCGGTGACCCCCTCGTACTCGAGCTCGTGGACGAAGCCCTCCGAGCAGCTCACGGCGTCGGAGAGGACCGTGAGCTCACCATCGCGAGTGGCCCGCCGCATGATGTCGACGACGCGACGACGCATCGTCCTGTAACCCTCGGTCATCCCCTTGGACTTCCACGGGGTGCCGCAGCACACCGAGTTGATCCCCTCGGGAACGGTGACCCCGACCCCGGCAGCGGTGAGCAGCGACAGCACCGAGTACTCGAGGGTCTCCTCGCCGGGTACCGCCGACCCGAACATCGTGTTGACGCAGGCCGGCAGGTAGACCACCTCGGGCCGTCCGGTCGGTGCCGGGCGGTGTCCGGTGGTGCGACGGCGTCCGCCCCCGGGCAGCTCGTCGGAGACCCTCGGGATCCGGTCGGACCCCAGGGCCGCGCGGGTGGCGTCGAGCAGGACGTTCGTCGCCCTGGCCGGGATCGGCCGCAGGGCGCTCATGCCGAGGCTGGCGGCGCTGACGAAGGGGTTCCAGCCCTTGGCGGCGGCGTTCCAGACACCCTGCCAGGCCCGGGGGTTGCCCTCGGCGCGCAGCCGACGGACGAGGTCGCCGGTGTTGATGTGCAGCGGGCAGTTCGTCTGGCACATGCCGTCGACGGCGCAGGTCTGGATGACCTGGTACTGCTCCTGCTCGGTGAGCCGCGCGGCGAGGTCGTCGTCCCCGTCGGCCCTGGCCTGCGCGATGGCCCGCTGCATGACGATCCGCTGGCGCGGGGTGAGGGTGAGGTCGCGCGAGGGGCAGACCGGCTCGCAGTAGCCGCACTCGACGCAGCGGTCGACCTCCTCCTGGACGGTCGGGGTGAGCTTGATGTCCTTGAGGTGCAGGGTCGGGTCGTCGGTGATGATCGTCCCCTCGTTGAGCATCCCGTCGGGGTCGACGGCGTGCTTGAGCTGCACCATGACGTCGTACAGGTCCGGGCCGTACTGACGCTCGACGAAGGGGGCCATGATCCGGCCGGTGCCGTGCTCGGCCTTGAGGGTGCCCTCGGCCGACAGGACCAGTCCGACCATGTCCTCGGTGAACCGCTCGTAGCGGTCCAACCCGCGCTGCTCGCGGAAGTCCTCGAGGACGAGGAAGTGGATGTTCCCGTCCTTGGCGTGGCCGAAGATGATCGACTCGGGGTAGCCGTGCTCCCCGAAGAGCTCCTGCAGGTCGCCGCAGACCCCGGCGAGGGTCTCCACCGGAACGGCGATGTCCTCGAGGAGCGGAGTCTGGCCCGACTGTCGGGTGCCGGCGACCTTGGTGTAGAGCCCATTGCGCAGGTTCCAGATGGGACCGCGGACGGCCGGGTCGTCGGTGAACACCGGCTGGTTGACCAGATCGAGCCCGGCGATGACGGCGTTCCCGCGCTCCTCGGCCGCCAGACGCTCGGCGTCGTCGGCACAGTGGTACTCGACGAGCAGGGCCGCGTCGGAGCCACCGGGGGAGGGCGGGACGATGTGCCCGTCCTGCGGATCGGCGCGGCACAGCTGGAGGGACGCCGAGTCCATGAGCTCGGTCACCGCGACCCCCGACCCGACGAGGGCCGGCAGGGCCTTCGCGGCGGCGTCGAGGCTGGGGAAGTGCAGCAGGGCGGTCGACACCTGCGGCATGATCGGGACCGTTCGCAGCACCGCCGAGGCGATGAAGCCCAGGGTGCCCTCCGAGCCGATCATGAGGTGCTCGAGGATGTGGGCCGGGGTGTCGTGGTCGAGGAAGGAGTTGATCCCGTACCCCATGGTGTTCTTCATCGAGAACAGGTGCCTGATCCGCGCCGCGGCCTCCGGCCGACGACACCGGTCGCGCAGCGAGGTGAGGGTCGCGACGAGCTCGGGCTCGGCGGTGGCGAGCTTCTCGTCGACGGCGGGGTCGGCCGTGTCGACGACGGTGCCACTGGGCAGGACGAGGACCATGGACTCGAGGGTCCGGTAGGAGTTGGCCGTCGTCCCGCAGCTCATGCCCGAGGAGTTGTCGGCCAGGACGCCGCCGAGGGTGCAGGCCACCGAGGAGGCCGGGTCCGGCCCGAGCTTGCGGCCGTACCGGGCGAGCACGGAGTTGACGGCCCGCACGGTCGCGCCGGGTTGGACGCGCACCCGCAGGCCGCCGTCGAGCACCTCGATGCCGCGGAAGGACCGGCGGGTGTCGACCATGACCCCGCGGGTGAGGGCCTGACCCGACAGGCTCGTGCCGCCGGAACGGAAGGTGAGGCTGAGCTGGTGGCGTCGCGCCTGCGCCATGGCAGCGGCGACGTCGTCGACGTCGGCCGCCCGGACGAGGGCGCCGGGGGTGAGGAGGTAGTGGGACGCGTCGGCGGCGACGGCGGACAGGTCGAGCGGGTCATCGCTGACCCGATCCGGCCCGAGGGCGTCCCGCAGTCCGCTGATGACGTCGGCTGGGACAAGGGAATGTTCTGCTCGGTGCACGCCCTCACACTAAATGGTTTGACCAATCAGGCGGTCACCGGGGTCGCGTAGAAGAGCACCCGGGAGTCCCAGTCCTTCTTCGTGGCGTCGTAGTCCCAGCAGATGCAGATGACGACCTGCGGCTTGCCGGCGTCGTCGTAGACGAGATCGGAGTTGGGGTCGTAGTCCTTGACGGCGATCTTCGTGAGGTGGTCGTAGCGATAGCACATGGTGTGCCCCTGGGCGTCGGACAGGCGGATGAGATCGCCCTTCTTGATGCCCTTGGAGGAGTCGTAGAGGGTGTTCCCGAGGGCGCCACCGGCGTGGTACGTGTGGATTGACAGCAGCACCTTGCCCTGCTTCGAGCCGGGCTTGGGGCCCTCGTCGTACCACGCTGCGGTCGAGGGCTCGTTCTTCGGCGGGGCGGCTGCGGCGCCGTCGGCGTCACGACCCAGGGCCAGCACCTTCGTCGAGACCCCCATGCCGTCGATCTTCATCGTCGTCGGCACGAGGGGGGTGGCGGTCGCCATGCACCCGGCCGGGACCGCGCCGGCCTTGCTGCTGGCGATCGCCGAGGTCGAGGCGGTCGCCGTGCTCGTCGTCGTGCCCGAGGCCGCCGGTGCGACGGTGTCCCCGGTGTGTCCGGAGGACTGGCGGACGACGGCGTACCCGATGCCGGCGACGAGTGCGAGTGCCAGGAGGATGCCCGCGACGATGCCGACGGTGTGGTTGTTCCGTCCGTCCTGGTCCGGACGAGGCGGCTGCTCCGCCCGTCGGGCTGGCTGCTGCGGGTCCTGGGGAGTCTGCGAGGTCATGGTGGGGTCCGTCCGGCCGTCGTGTCGATGGGTCACCGCTACCATAGCCGGTACTGTGTGACGCGCCGGTGAACGATGGGCGGCGTCAGGTTGACTCATGGCCATCTCGGCGTCTTGCCTCATGTCAAGATGTCCGGATGAGCGCAGCGCTTGCCTCAGCTGAAATGTCCGGATGGAGATGAGTCAGGCGGCGGGTTGGTCGGTCTGGGTGCGACGTTCGGCTAGGCGGATGAGCTGGTTCTGGATGTCGGTGATCCGCCGGGCCAGATCGGCGGGGGTGAGCCTGTCGTGCTCGGCTGCCAGGCGGGCCCGTGTGGCGGGGTCCAGGACACGGGAGTCGACCAGCCGCTGGTAAGGGGTCTTGGGCTTGTCGTAGACCCGCTTCTTGCGCCCCGCGGAGGTGGTGGTCCAGCCGATGGCCTTGACGCAGGGCAGTAGGTGGTTCTTGCGGGCCATCACCAGGGGCCACAATTGGTTGAGCAGCTGAAGCTCGGTTGCGGTCTCGTAGCGGTATCTGAAGGCGTGGCGGCGGACCCAGTCGCCGTTGCGCTGCTCGACGTGGGCGTTGTCGTTCTTCTTGTAGGGCCGCGAGCGGGACATCGCGATGTCGTGGCCCTTTGCCCAGTCGATGAGGCCCCAGTTGATGAACTCCGACCCGTTGTCGACGTGGACCTCCGCCACGGGCACGGGCATCTGGTCGACGATCCGGTCCATGCCGGCCCCGATGTGGACGAATGCCTTGTTCTTGACCGTGGTCAGGACCGTGTAGCCGGAGACGGGCAGGGTGGCCGACAAGGTCCACAGGAATTCCCCGACCAGGGTGTGGCCGCAGTGGGCCACGGTGTCGACCTCTACCAGCCCGGGATCGGTGATCGGCCCGTCCAGGCTGGTGCGCAGGGGCACCGCGGCACGCAGGATGTGAGGGGCGGGTCGGGTGGCTGACAGGCCGGCGGCCGGGTAGGCGGCGTCCTTGAAGGGTTTCAGGTACCTGTCGATGGTGGCCGCCGACATGGAGCGCAGTTCGGTCAGCACCGCGGGGGTGGCCCGGCGGGTGACTTTCCCGAACTCCTTGAAGCGTTCCAGCCTGTTCAGGGTGTCGTCCATCACGGGGGCCAGGTACTTCCCGGAGGGCTGACCCGTCACGCTCCACACGTGCTGGAGGACCTTCACGGCGTCGTAGGAGTACTTGCGGGGCCGGGGCCGGCGCTTCTGCTGGGACGCGGCACCTTTCCGCGTCAGGGCTGCCCGGATCGCGCGGCGGGCGTGGTCACGGGTCCAGCCTGTGGTGGCGGTCAGGGAGTCCAGCAGCACCGACTTGTCCTTCTTCGATGCGGCCCGGTACTGGTGGGCGTACTTCTTGGTGATCTCACGGCGTGCGGCCATCGACAGCTCCCGATCCATGGCCCGGGCCTACACCGTCAGTACGCGGACATCCTCATCTGAGGCACGTGCTGCCGCATCCGGACCTTTTACGTGAGTCTCGTCGCTCGGTTGACCCTGCCTTGAGGCCATCTGTAGAATCTTCGACGCACCATTGCTGTGCGTTCCCGGACCGAGTGGATCGCGCGCGGGGGCCCGATCCCACGATCGGACCGTCCGAGTGCCATGGTGCGCCATCATCACCAGATCATTCGGAGCCCTACTACATGACCTCCTCCACTGAGGCCTCCACCTCGAACACGGTCGATCTCGACCAGCAGACTGCCGCCAACGTCACCGAGAACGGCTCGGTCACCGTCGACGACCTGGGCAGCCCCGAGGCCTTCATGGCCGCGGTGGACGCCACCATCAAGTACTTCAACGACGGCGACATCGTCACCGGCACTGTCGTCAAGGTCGACCGGGACGAGGTCCTCCTCGACATCGGTTACAAGACCGAGGGCGTCATTCCTTCCAAGGAACTCTCCATCAAGCACGACGTCGACCCCTTCGAGGTGGTCCAGGTCGGCGATGAGATCGAGGCCCTGGTCCAGCAGAAGGAGGACAAGGAGGGTCGTCTCATCCTGTCCAAGAAGCGCGCCCAGTACGAGCGCGCCTGGGGCACGATCGAGAAGATCAAGGACGAGGACGGGGTCGTCAACGGCACCGTCATCGAGGTCGTCAAGGGCGGCCTCATCGTCGACATCGGTCTGCGCGGCTTCCTGCCGGCCTCCCTCGTCGAGATGCGTCGGGTCCGCGACCTCCAGCCCTACGTCGGCCAGGAGATCGAGGCCAAGATCATCGAGCTCGACAAGAACCGCAACAACGTCGTCCTGTCGCGTCGTGCGTGGCTCGAGCAGACCCAGTCCGAGGTCCGCCAGAACTTCCTCAACCAGCTCCAGAAGGGCCAGATCCGCAAGGGCGTCGTCTCCTCGATCGTCAACTTCGGTGCCTTCGTCGACCTCGGTGGGGTCGACGGCCTGGTCCACGTCTCCGAGCTGTCCTGGAAGCACATCGACCATCCGAACGAGGTCGTCGAGGTCGGCCAGCCGGTCACCGTCGAGGTGCTCGACGTCGACATGGATCGCGAGCGCGTCTCGCTGTCGCTCAAGGCGACCCAGGAGGATCCGTGGCAGGCCTTCGCCCGTCTGCACCAGATCGGCCAGATCGTCCCCGGCAAGGTCACCAAGCTCGTCCCGTTCGGTGCCTTCGTCCGCGTCGAGGACGGCATCGAGGGCCTGGTCCACGTCTCCGAGCTCGCCGAGCGTCATGTCGAGATCCCCGAGCAGATCGTCACCGTCGGTGACGACGTCATGGTCAAGATCATCGACATCGACCTCGACCGTCGTCGCATCTCGCTGTCGCTCAAGCAGGCCAACGAGGGCGTCGACGTCGACTCCGACGAGTTCGACCCGTCGCTGTACGGCATGACCGCCTCCTACGACGAGAACGGCAACTACATCTACCCCGAGGGCTTCGATCCGGAGACCAACGAGTGGAAGCCGGGCTACGACGAGCAGCGGATCGCCTGGGAGCAGCAGTACGCCGAGGCCCAGGCTCGCTGGGAGGCCCACAAGAAGCAGGTCATCGAGGCCGAGAAGGCCGAGCAGGACGCCGCCCTCTCCTCGGGCAACCCCTCCTCGTACACCTCCGCCGCCCCGGTCGAGGGCTCGCTGGCCTCCGACGAGGCCCTGCAGGCCCTGCGTGACAAGCTGACGAACAACTGATCGTCCGCGAACTGACGTCCTCCCCTCCCCGGTTCGCCCGGGGAGGGGACGTCTGTGTCCGGGCCCGGGCGGTGGGCCCGGCGTGGAGGCGCCGACGGTCGATGCGGCGCGCAGGCGCGCGAAGACGCGCTCGGTGTGGCCACCTCGGTGGGATCATGGAACCCATGGACGACACGAGGGTTCGCTGGCACACCCTGCCCGGGGTGTGGGCCTTCTGGCTCGCCCTGGCGCTCCACGCCGGGCTCGTCGTGTGGCTGGCGGTCGCCGGTCCCGACGTCGTCGCCAGTCATGCAGGGTTGGACGGCACGGTCGACGCCTGGCAGTCGCGGACGGCGGCCGTGGTGACGTGGACCGTCATGGGCGTCGTCTGGACCGGTCTGGGGATCGCCATCGTCCGAATCCCCGCCGCGATCGTCAACGTCCCCCATCCGGAGTACTGGAAGCGGCCCGAGCACCTCGGGCAGCTGCGGCGCAGGTCGATCTCGGGCCTCAGCTGGTTCGCCGCGATGACTGCCGTGCTGCTCGTGGCGGTCCTCGCCGGGATGGTCTCGACGTCGGGGTGGGCGCGGCAGCTGCCCACCGTCGCCCTGGTCATCTACCTCGTCGCGACGGTCCTGTGGATCGTGGTCTTCGTCCGGTCCTTCCGGGTTCCCGAGGACCCCGCGGATTCCTGGGGCGACCGGTGAGACGAGGCAGCCCACGGCGTCGGATCGCCCTCACCGGCGGTATCGCCACCGGCAAGTCGACGGTCGCCTCGCTGCTGGCCGGCCACGGGGCCCTCGTCATCGACTACGACCAGCTCTCCCGTGAGGTCGTCGCCCCCGGCACCACCGGCCTGGCTCGGGTGGCGGAGCGGTTCGGCAGCCGGGTGCTGTCCGCGGACGGCTCCCTCGACCGGGCGGCGCTGGCGCGCGTCGTCTTCGCCGACCCTCATGGACGCCGTGACCTCGAGCGGATCATCCATCCGCTCGTCATCGCGCGGGCCGACGAGCTCGAGGACGCCGCCGGGGCCCAGCAGCTCGTCATCCACGACGTCCCGCTGCTCCTCGAAGCCGGGATGGACGCCGACTTCGACGTCGTCGTCGTCACCGATCTTGACCCCGAGGACCAGGTGCGGCGGGCGGTGGACCGGGACGGCGCCCGGGCCGAGGCGGTCCGGGCCCGGATGGCGGCGCAGGTCGGGCGCGCACGGCGTCTGGAGCGGGCCGACCTCGTCGTCGACACCTCCGGGCCGCTGGATGCGCTACCGGCGAAGGTCGACGCGCTGTGGGCCCGGCTCACCGCGGCATAGCCTTGGACCCATGCGTCCGGTCACCGATCTCATCCGTCGTGTCGCGCCCTTCCACGTCGTCAGCGACTTCGCTCCCTCCGGCGACCAGCCACGGGCCATCGACGAGCTCGAGCGGCGGCTGCGCGCCGGCGAGCAGGACGTCGTCCTCCTCGGCGCGACCGGTACCGGCAAGACGGCCACGGTGGCCTGGCTGGCCGAACGGGTGCAGCGTCCGATGCTCGTCATGCAGCCCAACAAGACGCTGGCCGCGCAGTTCGCCCAGGAGTTGCGCGGGTTCTTCCCGGACAACGCCGTCGAGTACTTCGTGAGCTACTACGACTACTACCAGCCCGAGGCATACATACCGCAGACTGACACGTACATCGAGAAGGACTCGAGCCTCAACGAGGAGGTCGAGAGACTGCGGCACTCGGCGACGAACTCGCTGCTCACCAGGCGTGACGTCATCGTCGTCGCCACCGTCTCGGCCATCTACGGCTTGGGCACCCCGCAGGAGTACGTCGACCGCATGGTGACCCTCGAGGTCGGCCAGGAATGGGACCGCGACGACCTGCTGAGGCGCCTGGTGACGAACCAGTACGTGCGCAACGACATCGCCGCCGAACGAGGCACCTTCCGGGTCCAGGGGGACACCATCGAGATCTTCCCGGTCTACGAGGAGAACGCCGTGCGCGTCGAGTTCTTCGGCGACGAGATCGAGGCGCTCACGACCCTCCACCCGCTCACCGGGGAGGTCATCAGCGAGGACGAGCTCGTCCACGTCTTCCCGGCGACCCACTACGTCGCCGGGCCCGAGCGGATGGAGCGGGCCATCAAGGGCATCGAGGAGGAACTGAGCGAACGCCTGAGCGTCCTCGAGCGGGACGGCAAACTCCTCGAGGCCCAGCGGCTGAGGATGCGCACCTCCTACGACATCGAGATGATGCGTCAGGTCGGGTCCTGCGCGGGGATCGAGAACTACTCGCGGCACATCGACGGGCGCGGTCCGGGAACCCCGCCGAACTGTCTGCTCGACTATTTCCCCGAGGACTTCGTCCTCGTCATCGACGAGTCGCACGTCACCGTCCCGCAGATCGGGGCGATGTACGAGGGCGACATGAGCCGCAAGCGCACCTTGGTCGAGCACGGCTTCCGGCTGCCGAGCGCCATGGACAACCGCCCGCTCAAGTTCGACGAGTTCGTCGAGCGGATCGGGCAGACGGTGTACCTCTCGGCGACCCCCGGGACCTACGAGACGGAGCGGTCCGACGGGCACGTCGAGCAGATCATCCGGCCGACGGGCCTCGTCGACCCGCGGGTCGTCGTCAAGCCGACGAAGGGTCAGATCGACGATCTCGTCGCCCAGGTGCGCGAACGCGCCGAGCGGCATGAGCGGGTGCTCGTGACGACGCTCACCAAGAAGATGGCCGAGGATCTCACCGACTACCTCATGGAGCACGGTGTGCGCACCCGCTACCTCCACTCGGAGATCGACACGCTCAAGCGGATCGAGCTGCTCAAGCAGTTGAGGATGGGGGAGTACGACGTCCTCGTCGGCATCAACCTCCTGCGCGAGGGGCTCGACCTGCCCGAGGTGTCGCTCGTCGCCATCCTCGACGCCGACAAGGAGGGGTTCCTCCGGTCCGAGCGTTCGCTCATCCAGACGATCGGTCGGGCCGCGCGCAACGTCAACGGCGAGGTCATCATGTACGCCGATCGGGTTACCGATTCCATGCAGGTGGCCATCGACGAGACCAACCGACGTCGCGACATCCAGCTGGCTTACAACGCCGAGCACGGGATCGACCCCACCCCACTGCGCAAGAGGATCGGTGACATCACCGAGATGCTCGCTCGGGAGGACGCCGACACGCAGGAGCTCGTCGCGCGATTCGACTACGGCAAGGGCCATCGCGGCTACGACTCGATGATCTCCGACGAGCAGCGGGCCCTGGCCGGTCATCGCAAGGCCCTCGACACCGGGGCGATGGGGGCCGAGCAGCTCGGTCAGCTCATCGTCGAGCTCACCGCCGAGATGCGCACCGCCGCCGGGGAGCTCAAGTTCGAGGTGGCCGCTCGGCTGCGCGACGAGATCGCCGACCTCAAGAAGGACCTGCGGCAGATGGTCGAGGCCTCACGCTGAGGGACGGGGACGACGGCCCCGGCGTCGGCCCGGTCGGGGTGACAGGTCCGCCCCGGCGGTGGAAGACTGGGGGTACTGGAGGGGAGTAGTCCCCGTCACGCCCCGGTCGTCACCACGGTTGCGCCATCGCGACCCGGCCGCGCGGCTCCTGCCGGTCGCGGGAGCGGACAAGACCTCCGGACCTTCGCTCACCCCAGGAGGCCCGGATGCACATCCACCCGTACGTATGGATCGTCACCATCGTCGTCATGGCGGGTCTGCTGGCCTTCGATGTCGGGATGATGCGGCGTCACCCCCACGTCCCCTCCCCCAAGGAGTGCGCGGGATGGGTGTCGATGTTCGTCGGCATGGCCGTCGTCTTCGGACTGGGGGTCTGGTGGCTGGCCGGTTCCGAGTTCGGTGGCCAGTTCTTCGCCGTGTGGGTCACCGAGTACAGCCTGTCGATGGACAACCTGTTCATCTTCATCATCATCATGGCGAAGTTCAAGGTGCCGGAGAGACTGCAGCAGTTCGCGCTGCTCGTCGGCATCATCATCGCCCTGGTGTTCCGGGGTGTCTTCATCGCGCTGGGACGGGCGGTGCTCACGGCGTGGGCGTGGGTGTTCTTCCTCTTCGGGGTGTTCCTCCTCTACTCGGCGGTCAAGCTCGTCCTGGATTTCATCCGCGGTGAGTCCGAGGAGGACGCGCCCGACAACCCGGTCATGGCCTGGATCCGCGAGAAGATGCCGACGACCGGTGACTACCGTGGCACCCGGTTCGTCATCCGGGAGCGGGGACACCTGCTGGCGACCTCGCTGGTGACGGTGACCATCGCGTTGGGGACCACCGATCTGCTCTTCGCCCTCGACTCGATCCCGGCGAGCTACGGCCTCACCGGGGAGCCGTACCTCATCTTCACCGCGAACGTCTTCGCCCTCATGGGCCTGCGGCAGCTCTACTTCCTCATCGGCAACCTCCTCAACCGGCTCGTGTACCTGCCGTTGGGGCTCGCCGTCGTCCTCGGGTTCATCGGCCTCAAACTGCTGGGTCACGCCATGCACCACTACCACCTCGACCAGTCCCTGGGCTTCCCGATCGAGGTCCCGGTGAGTTGGTCGCTGGGGATCATCGTCGGCACGCTGCTCGTCACCATGGTGGCCAGCCTCATCCAGTCCCGGCTGCACCCGGGAGCCGGCGGGCGCGACTGACTCCGGGGCGACCCGGGCGAGGGGGCAGGAGCTGCGCGGGGCGGGATGCGCGTCGCCGATGTCGGAGAATTCCCGTGAGCGGGGCTTTCGTCCCCGTGTGGGGAACATTGTCGAGCTGGGGGGATTTTCCTGACGTTCGTCCGCTCAGCCCAGCGGCATTCCTGCCCTCACGTCGCGCCGTCGTCGGGTCGATCGAGCCGGAACAGGAGGTCGAGGTCGTCGGCGTCGGGGTTCGGCTCGACACCGGTCGACTCGAACCCCGCGTTCTCGAGGACCCGTTGGCTGGCCGCGTTGTCGACGTGCACCCGGGTCGTCACGGCCGGGATCCGCAACTCCTCGAAGGCCCAGCGACACACGGCCAGGAGCGATCGGGTCGCGACGTGCCGGTCACGGTGGTCCGGGTGGACGAAGTACGAGACGTTCCACCGCTGGTCGACGACCTTGAGGTCGATCCCGCCGACCAGACCAGTGGCGTCGCGGATCGCCCAGACGTATGAGGTGGGGGAGTCGTCGAGGGAGACCCGGGTGAGGTGGGCACGGCATCGCGCGACGTCGGGGCGGTGCGGCCAGTCGAACCAGTGGGCGCACTCGTCGTCCTGGCAGGCGCACCAGGCCTCGGCGTCCTCCGGCGAGGGCGGGTCGAGGACGAGCTCGTCGACGAGGAGCAGGGGGCTGCGCATGGCAGCAGGATAGGGGTCCGGCCCTGGGCCGCGTGTCGGGAAAATCCCCTGAGGTGAGGTTTCCTCCCCTGGCGGGGAGGATTGCCACGCTGGGGGGATTCTCCCGACACTTGCCCCACCCCTCCCTGAGCCCGGGCCCCGGATCATCCGCCGTGGAGCCCCCGGACGATGAGATGGACGGCCAGCGAGATCTCCCAGAGGAAGATCGGCAGGGCGCTCACGGCGATCGGCGTCATGAGTCCGTACAGGAGGGCGAGGTTGTGGGTCGTCGTCACGAGTGCCCCGGTCAGCCCGAGCAGCGGGATCCACCGGGGCACCATCCTGTGTCGCAGGAGCAACGTGGCGAGCACGGCGGTGTGCACTGGTGCGACCAACCCGGGGCCGACGAGGAAGGTCCAGTCGTGCACCAGGTGAAGGGCTGCGGTCACGTCCGGCGTGACCCCGGAGCCGCCACGGGCCGCCGGACGGGCGACCGTCGGGAGAATGGTCACGACCCCGACGAGGATGACGGACGCCTCCAGGGTTCGCAGGGCGGTGTAGGACGCCGCGAGGGTCGGTGCCGCCCGCCGCAGCAGCGGGTACAGCACGACTCCGGTTCCCACGATGGCCAGGGCCAGCACCACCTCGAGCAGCGCTCCGGTGATGACCGAGGGGCGGTCGGCGAGCGCCGCACGGGTGTCGAGGGCGGACGAACCGTAGAGGATGACCGCCACGACGGAGGTCACATGGGTGACGAGATAGAGAACTCCGGCGAATCGGTACGGGGTGCGGGTGTCGGTCATGGTCAGCGTGCCTCGCATCGGGTCTGAGGTGTACGACGTACACCATCTGGGGCACGACTGTAGGTGTACGCTGTACGCCACGTCAAGAGGAGGACCCATGGCCCCGCGCACACCCTTGTCCCGCCAAGCAGTCCTCGACGCCGCCGTGGCGCTGGCGGACGCGGAGGGACTCGCCTCGGTGAGCATGCGACGGCTGGGCCAGCAGCTCGACGTCGTCCCGATGGCGCTGTACAAGCACGTCGCGGACAAGGAGGACCTGCTCGACGGCATGGTCGACACGGTGCTCGCCGAGATCGGCCGACCCGGATCGACCGAGTCCGACGCCGTCGGTGCGGGCCCGACCTGGCGCAATCGAGTCCGGGGCACGGCCCTGGCTGCGCGTGCGGTGATGCGGCGTCACCCCTGGGCGCGGCGAGCCATCGAGACCCGGACCCATCGCACTGCAGCGGTGCTCCGGCACATGGAGACGGTGACGAGTCAGCTCCTCGCCGGAGGGCTGACACCCGACCTGACCCACCACGCCATGCACGCCCTGGGCAATCGGATCTGGGGATTCAGCCCCGAACTCTTCGACGAGTCGACCGCGGCGCCCGCTCGACGACGACGGCGGTCCGAGTCACTCGACCCCCGTGACTTCCCCGGCATCATGGCGGTGACTACTGACTCGCGGGCGCGTCGCCCCGATGCGACCTCGTGCGATGAGGACTTCGAGTTCGAGTTCGCGCTCGATCTTGTCCTCGACGGTGTGGAACGGCTCCACCGGGATGGCTGGGACAGCGGCCCCGGGCGGGACTGATCCCGGGAACCCTCCTCGCGTCGGGCGACCCCTCACCATCCGCGGGCCCGCCACAGGGGCAGGGCGTCGCGTTCGGCACCGAGGGTCGTGGCGTCCCCGTGCCCGGGGTGGACGACGGTGTCGTCGTGCAGGGGAGCGAAGAGTTTGAGGCAGACCCCGGTGAAGAGGCTGTCGAACTCGCGCGACCCCTCGGTCTTCCCGACACCACCGGGGAAGAGACAGTCCCCGGACAGGACGTGGTCGGGCCGCCCCTCCCCTCCGCGGACGATGAGGGCGACCGAGCCGCGCGTGTGCCCGACGAGCCCGACGACCTCGAGCTCCAGCTGCCCGACCCGCAGCAGGTCACCGTCCCACATGGTCCGACAGCGGACCCCGGTGGACGCCTCGATGGCCTCGGCGTCCGGCGTCCCGCACCAGGGCTCGGCGCCCGTCTCCTCGACGATCCGGGCCAGTGCCCCGGTGTGGTCCTCATGACGATGGGTCGTGACGACCGCTCCCAGCGTCCGGTCGTCGATCATCGACCTGAGCCGCCCCGGCTCGGCGGCGGCGTCGACGAGGACGACCGGCCCCTCGGCGGGTCGCAGCAGGTAGGCATTGTTGTCCATCGGACCGACGGAGACCTTGACGATGTCGAGCCCGTCGCGGACGGGGACGACGAGCGGATCGGCGCCGGGAAAGACGTGGTGGCGAGGCATGACGGACTCCTTCGGCCGGGGATCAGGACATGAGCGGCAGGGCCAGGCCGTCCACCCCGCGCAGCCCCTGGGCCTCGCCGGCGCAGGTTCGACCCGACAACCATCCGGCGAGGACGGCGTCCGGTCCGCTCACCGTCGTGGCGAACCCCGTCCCGCCGATCCGGTCGGTCAGCCCGGAGTCGGTGACGACGTGCAGGGCCGGGATGTCGCGGCGGCGCCGCAGCCGGAAGCACACCCACTCGACGAGCACCCGGGCGCTGAGGTCGTCGATCGAGGCCAGATCGAAGCCGACGTCGAGGTCGACGTGGTGCAGGAGCACCTCGGCCAGTCGCACCGCCGGCAGGTCGTGGGCGTGGACGACGACGTCGGGCAGGAGAATGACCGGTGTCGCGGGATCGACCTTCTCGAGGTCGTCGAACCATTCGTGCAACCGCCCGGCGCTGGTGTCCAGATCGATCTGCAGCTCGATACCGGGCCGCTCCGAGCCTCGCTCGATGGCCGTCGTCCGCTCCTGCTGCGAGTCGTACATCGGCACCGGTGGGCGGTGGTCGACGAGGGCCGAGCAGACCCGCGAGAGGGCGTCGGCCCCGCGCGCCAGATGGGTCGCGACGTGCGCCCGCGTCCACCCGGGCAGCCGACTCGGCGACTGCCAGTGCTCGTCGGTGATGGCCATGGTGGCGCCGAGCAGACGCTGCGTCGCCTCGCGTTTGGCGTCACGGACCTGCGCCATGGGCGCGCTCAGACGCAGCCCTGACGAGGAAGGTCGCTCGAGGCTCATGCCCCCAACCTAGTGCCGCGGAAGGTCTCGGACCAGAACTGTCGTCGCCCGCCCCTACGATTGCTGCCCGTGAGTGGAGATCGCATCGTCGTCCGGGGAGCCCGGGAGCACAACCTGCGCAACGTCAGCCTCGAGCTGCCGCGGGACGCGCTCATCGTCTTCACCGGCCTGTCCGGTTCGGGCAAGTCGTCGTTGGCCTTCGACACCATCTTCGCCGAGGGCCAACGCCGTTACGTCGAGTCCCTGTCGGCCTATGCCCGCCAGTTCCTCGGCCAGATGGACAAGCCCGACGTCGACTTCATCGAGGGGCTGTCGCCGGCGGTCTCCATCGACCAGAAGTCGACCTCGCGCAACCCCCGGTCGACCGTCGGCACCATCACCGAGATCCACGACTACCTGCGCCTGCTGTGGGCCCGCATCGGCGTCCCACACTGCCCCGAGTGCGGCGAACCCATCGCCCGTCAGACCCCGCAACAGGTCGTCGACCGGCTGCTGGCCCTCGAGGAGGGCACCCGGTTCCAGGTGCTCGCCCCGGTCGTGCGTGGCCGCAAGGGTGAGTACGTCGAGCTCTTCCGCCAACTCCTCACCGACGGGTTCACCCGGGTCCGGGTCGACGGTCAGGTCCATCGCCTCGGCGAGGTGCCCGCTCTGGACAAGAAGCGCAAACACGACATCGACGTCGTCGTCGACCGGATCTCCGTCAAGCCGTCCACGAAGCAACGGCTCACCGAATCCGTCGAGACCGCCATGAGACTGGCCGAGGGGGTTGTCGGCATCGACTTCGTCGACCGACCGGCCGATGCCCCCGACCGCGAGCGTCGGTACTCCGAGAACATGGCCTGCCCCAATGAGCACGACATCGACATCGACGAGCTCGAGCCGCGCCAGTTCTCCTTCAACGGCCCGTGGGGTGCCTGCCCGGACTGCTCGGGGCTGGGCACCACCCTCGAGGTCGATCCCGACCTCGTCGTCCCCGACCAACAGGTGAGCCTCGTCGACGGAGCCGTCGCCCCGTGGTCGACGCCGCAGGTCGCCCGTCACTTCGCGCACGTCTTCGAGGCCCTCGGCAAGGAGCACGGGTTCGACCCGACGGTTCCCTGGGCCGAGCTCAGCCCACAGGTCAAGGGGCTCATCCTCCACGGTGACGGGGAGCCGGTCATGGTGAGCTACCGCAACCGCTTCGGCCGGGTGCGCAGCTTCTCCCAGAACTACGAGGGGGTGCTGCACTACGTACGACGCCGTCATGACGAGGCCGAGACCGACGCCGCCCGCACCCGGTGGGGACAGTACCTCCGCGAGCATCCCTGCCCGTCCTGCCGGGGACGTCGTCTCAAGCCCTCGAGCCTGGCGGTGACGGTCGCCGGACGCAACATCGCCGAGGTCTCCGACATGTCCATCGGCCAGGCCTCCGAGTTCCTCACCTCCCTCGAGCTCACCGAACGCCAGGCGATGATCTCCGCCCGGGTCGTCAAGGAGGTGCGGGCACGACTGGCCTTCCTCGTCGACGTCGGCCTGGACTACCTCACCCTCTCGAGAGCCGCCGGGTCGCTGTCGGGCGGTGAGGCCCAGCGCATCCGGCTGGCCACCCAGATCGGGTCGGGTCTCGTCGGCGTCCTCTACGTTCTCGACGAGCCCTCCATCGGTCTGCACCAGCGTGACAACCGCAAGCTCATCGACACCCTCGTGCGCCTGCGCGACATGGGCAACACCCTCATCGTCGTCGAGCACGACGAGGACACCATCCGGGTCGCCGACTGGGTCGTCGACGTCGGTCCGGGGGCCGGTGAGCACGGTGGGAGGATCGTCGTCTCGGGCACCGTCGACGAGCTGCTCGCCAGCGAGGAGTCGGTCACCGGCGCCTACCTGTCGGGACGCCGTTCCATCCCGACCCCGGCGGTCCGGCGGCCCCGCACCGGCCGCGACCTCGTCGTCAAGGGGGCCCGGCAGAACAACCTTCGGAACATCGACGTCGACTTCCCCCTGGGCCAGCTCGTCGTCGTCACCGGGGTGTCCGGGTCGGGCAAGTCGACCCTCGTCAACCAGATCCTCTACACCTCCCTGGCGGCGCGGATCCACGGTGCCCGCGCGGTACCCGGCAAGCACGAGACGATCACCGGCATCGAGCAGGTCGACAAGGTCATCCACGTCGACCAGTCGCCCATCGGGCGCACCCCACGGTCGAACCCGGCGACGTACACCGGCGTCTTCGACAAGATCCGCGCCCTCTTCGCCCAGACCCCCGAGGCCAAGGTGCGCGGCTACCAGCAGGGCCGGTTCTCCTTCAACATCAAGGGTGGCCGCTGCGAGAACTGTCAGGGCGACGGCACCATCAAGATCGAGATGAACTTCCTGCCGGACGTCTACGTCCCCTGCGAGGTGTGCCACGGCGCCCGCTACAACCGGGAGACCCTCGACGTCCACTACAAGGGCAGGACGATCGCCGAGGTGCTCGACATGCCGATCGAGGAGGCGGCCGAGTTCTTCGAGCCCATCTCGTCGATCCACCGGCACCTCAGGACCCTCGTCGAGGTGGGCCTGGGCTACGTCCGTCTCGGCCAGCCGGCGACGACCCTGTCAGGAGGTGAGGCCCAGCGCGTCAAGCTGGCCTCCGAGCTGCAACGTCGGTCGACCGGCAGGACCCTCTACGTCCTCGACGAGCCGACGACCGGACTGCACTTCGAGGACATCAACAAGCTCCTCGGGGTGCTCGGGAGGCTCGTCGACCAGGGCAACTCGGTCATCGTCATCGAACACAACCTCGACGTCATCAAGACGGCCGACTGGATCATCGACATGGGACCCGAGGGCGGCAACGGCGGCGGAACGGTCGTCGCCGAGGGCACGCCGGAACAGGTCGCGGCCTGCCCGCAGTCGTACACGGGGCAGTTCCTGGCCGAGATCCTCGACGCCGGCTGAGGGCCGGGAGCTACGGGTCGGGAGCCGTCCCGGGCAGGGGTGACGTCAGGACCCGGAGACGGTGAGCGAGTCGCCGGAGACGGTGACCTTCGCCGCCCCCAGACCGCTCGTCGCCGGACCCTGGGTCACCGACCCGTCCTTGATCGAGAACCTCGAGCCGTGACAGGGGCAGATGATCGACCCGTCGGTGACGGCGTCGACCTGGCAGCCGGCATGCGGGCAGACCCGGACGAACCCCTCGAACTGCCCCTTCGTCGGCTGTGTGACGACGAAGTTCGAGCCCTTGATGACCAGGCCCCCGCCCACCGGCACGTCGGCGGCCTTCGCCGTCGCGGGACCGGTGTGCACATCGTCGGAGTTCTGGTACGAGTTGCAACCGGTGAGCAGGCCGGTCGTGGCCAGGGCAGCCAGTCCTCCGGCGGTGTGCAGGATCTGTCGGCGGGTCGGTGACATCTCGTCCTCCTCGGCGGGGTCGTGTCTCGTGGGTCGTTCGGCGTGAAGGGTGGGGGAGAGGTCTCAGCGGGTGCCCGGGTTCCCGGTGGCGAACGCGGTGGCGCCGGTCACCAGGCCGGCGAGCACGAGGTGGTCGACCCGGTTGATCCAGTGCACCTCGCAGCGGTCGCCATGCATCTCGACCATCGAGGTCGACGTGTTGGCCAGGTCGAACCACCACGGCTCGGACCCGATGGGGCTGTCGCGCAGCTGGGCCGCCCGCGCTGGGGCGAGGATCGTCTCGAGGACCAGGGCGCCGATGGCGCCGTGCCCCACATAGGCGACGACGTCGTCGTCCCGGTGCTCGGTGCGCAGCCACTCGACGATCCGCGCCGCCCGGTCGACGGCGTGCGCCGGGGTCTCGATCTGCTCGCGGTACCAGCCCTCCTCGGTGATCTCCTCGCCGAGGACCGCCCGTGGCGTCACGGCCGCGAGAGTCGTGCGGGAGGAACCGGGGTGGGCACGTCGGCCCTGAGGCGTCACCTCGACCGGACCCGGGCGCTCGTGGAGGAAGTCCCGCACGAGGATCGGCAGGTCGAGCGTCCGGGACACCGGATCGGCGGTCTGCAGGGTGCGCGTCATGGGGGAGGAGTACAGCACCGTCGGCCGCGGTTCGACGCCGCCGATCCACTCTCCCAGGGCCTTCGCCTGGGCCAGGCCGAGGTCGGTGAGGGGAGGGTCGGGCAGCCGGTTGGCCTCGTACTCCTCGACCCCGATGTCCGCCAGGGAGTTGTTGACGGACTGGCCATGGCGAATGAGGAGCAGGTGCACGGGACCACCCTACCGACGCGCATAGAGTTCACCCTATGGCCGACCCGTCCACCTACCGACCCGCCCCCGGCACCATCCCCACCNGCAGCGTCAGCTGTGTATAAGAGTCAGGCCCGGGGTCTACCGGTTCAGCGACGAGCACGGCCAGGTCATCTACGTCGGCAAGGCCAAGAACCTGCGCAATCGGCTCAACTCCTACTTCCAGGACCTCTCCGCCCTGCACCCGCGCACCCAACGGATGGTGACGACGGCCGCCCACGTCCAGTGGACCGTCGTCCAGAACGAGCTGGAGTCGCTCCAGCTCGAGTACACGTGGATCAAGGAGTTCGACCCGCGGTTCAACGTCATGTACCGCGACGACAAGAGCTACCCGTGGCTCGCCGTCACCTGGACCGATGAGTTCCCCCGGGTCTTCGTCGGCCGCGGCGCCCATCATCGCGGCTGGCGCTATTTCGGGCCCTTCGGCCAGGCCTGGGCCATCCGCGACACCATGGAGACCCTGCTGCGGGTCTTCCCTATGCGCTCCTGCTCCGCCGGCGTCTTCAACCGGGCACGGGCCCAGGGGCGGCCGTGCCTGCTCGGCTACATCGGCAAGTGTTCGGCCCCCTGCGTCGGCCGGATCGACGCCGACGCCCACCGGGCCATCGCCGAGGACCTGTGCTCCTTCATGGCCGGCCGGACGACGCCCATCGTCCGGCGGATCCGCACCGAGATGGAACGGGCTGCCGAGAACCTCGAGTTCGAGCGGGCCGCCGTCCTGCGCGACTCCCTCGAGTCCCTCGAGAAGGCGATGGAGCGCAATGCCATCGTCCTGGGCGACGGGACCGACGCCGACGTCATCGCCCTGGCCCTCGACCCGCTCGAGGTCGGCGTGAAGATCTTCCACGTCCGCGACGGACGGGTGCGTGGGGAACGGGGCTGGGTGGCCGACCGGGCCGACGACGCCGAGGCCGAGGAGCTCATGGAGATCTTCCTCCTCCAGCTCTACGGGCTCGACGGTCTGGCCGGCCACGAGGGGGAGCACGGCCAGGTCCGGGACGACGGCATGGGCCCGGCGGTGCCCCGGGAGATCCTCGTCTCGGTCGAGCCGACGTCGTCGGAGGGCCTCACCGAACTGCTCTCCGAGCTGCGCGGATCCCACGTGGACCTGCGCGTCCCCCAGCGGGGGGACAAGCGCACCCTCATGGAGACCGTGACGAAGAACGCCCAGGAGGTGCTCGAGCAGCACAAGCTCAAGCGGTCCTCCGACCTGGCCACGCGCACCCGCGCCCTCGAGGAGATCCAGGAGGCCCTCGGTCTGGACCGTGCCCCGCTGCGGATGGAGTCCTACGACATCTCGCACATCCAGGGCACCAATGTCGTCGGGTCGATGGTCGTCTTCGAGGACGGGATGCCACGCAAGTCGGAGTACCGGCGGTTCGTCATCAAGAGCTTCGAGGGGTCCGACGACTTCCAGGCCATGCACGAGGTGCTCACGCGGCGTCTGCGCCGTCTCGTCGAGGACCGCAGGGCGATGGCGCAGGCCGCGGGGGCCGACGGGGACCTCACCGGGACCCTCATCGACCCGACGACCGGGGCGCCGCGTCGTTTCGCCTACGCCCCGCACCTCATCGTCGTCGACGGCGGTGCCCCGCAGGTGCACGCCGCCCGCGACGTCCTCGAGGAGTTCGGGCTGGCCGACGAGATCGCCCTGTGCGGGCTGGCCAAGAGGCTCGAGGAGGTGTGGCTCCCCGACGAGGAGTGGCCGGTCATCCTCCCGCGCACCTCGGAGGGGCTCTACCTCCTGCAACGGCTGCGTGACGAGGCCCATCGTTTCGCCATCACCTTCCACCGGTCGAAACGGTCGAGGGCCATGGTCGAGTCGGTCCTCGACGACGTCCCCGGCCTGGGTGAGGTGCGGCGGCGGACCCTGCTGAGCCACTTCGGGTCGGTTCGCGCACTACGCAAGGCCGGGGTGGAGGAGATCGCCGCGGTGCCCGGTTTCGGGCCGACCCTGGCGGCCTCCGTCGTCGCCGCCCTGGCTCGCCAGGGGCAGCCCGAGGGCGTCGACACGGCCACCGGGGAGGTCCTGTCGGACTGAGCCCTGCCGGGCGCGGCAGGGGGGCGGCCGACGGCGGAGGTCGGACGAGGACGGCGTCGGATCTCTACGATGGCCCCGTGAGCACGACGTCCGACCAGCACACCGACAGCACCGGGACACCGGCGCGCGTCGTCATCATCACGGGCATGTCGGGGGCCGGTCGACGGACCGCCGCCCATGCCATGGAGGATCTCGGCTGGTACGTCGTCGACAACCTGCCGCCGACCATGCTGCTGTCCCTGTGCGACGAGGTCGCCGGTCACGGGATCGACCGGCTCGCCGTCGTCGCCGATGTGCGCACCCGCAGCCTCTTCGAGTCCCTCGACGGCGCCCTCACGCAGTTGCGTGCCCGCGGGGTCGAGCCGGAGATCCTCTTCCTCGAGGCCACCGACGAGACCATCGTCAAGAGGCAGGAGTCGAGCCGTCGTCCGTTGCCGCTGCAACGAGGCGGCCACCTGCTCGACGCCGTCGACCTGGAACGCCGGATGCTCTCGGGGCTGCGGGCCGGGGCCGACCTCGTCATCGACACCTCGGGGATCACCACCCGCCAGCTCGCCCAGCGGATCGACCACGCCTTCGCCGACGGGGACGAGGCCGCCCTCGCCTACCAGGTGATGTCGTTCGGGTTCAAGCGCGGGGTCCCGGTCGACGCCGATCTCGTCTTCGACGTCCGCTTCCTGCCCAATCCCTACTGGGTGCCCGAACTGCGTCCCAAGACCGGACTGTCACCGGACGTCTCCTCCTACGTCCTGGCCCAGCGGGGAGCCCTCGACTTCATCGAACGGGTGGACGACCTGCTCGCCGGCATGGAGGAGGGGTACCTTCGGGAGGGCAAGAGACAGGTCACCGTGGCCATCGGGTGCACCGGTGGCAAGCATCGGAGCACCTCGATGGCCGAGGAACTCGCCGGACGGCTGAGAGCGCGCGGTCGACGCACCGCCGTCCTGCACCGCGATCTGGGAAGGGAGTGACGATGACGTCGCAGTTCTATCCGGAGTACGACGAGTGGACCGAGGCCGAGGCCCGGGAGGCCCGCGACTACGGCCCCATCGGTACGACGACGCCGATGTACCGCCCGGCCGTGACCGCCTTCGGGGGTGGCCACGGGCTGGCGGTGTCATTGCGTGCCCTGCGCCGGATCACCGACCGGATCACCGCCGTCGTCACCGTGGCCGACAACGGGGGATCCTCGGGCCGGCTGCGCGAGGAGTTCGACTGCCTGCCGCCCGGCGACCTGCGTCGGGCGCTGGCCGCCCTGTGCGCCGACGACTTCGTCGGACGGACCTGGGCCCAGGTGCTCCAGGCCCGGTTCCGCGGCTCGGGGGTGTTGGCCGGTCACGCCATCGGCAACCTCCTCATCGCCGGACTGTGGCAGGAACTGGGCGACCCGGTCGCCGGGCTCGACATGGTCGGTCAGCTCCTGGGCACCCGCGGTCGCGTCCTGCCGATGGCCCTCACCCCGCTCGACATCGCCGCGGAGGTCGTCGGACTCGACCCGCTGCAGCCCGACGAGACGTACACCCTCACCGGCCAGTCGACGGTGGCCAAGACCCGCGCCGAGGTCATCAAGGTGCGGCTCGACCCGCCCGATCCGCCGGCCTGCCCGACCGTGCTCGAGGCCATCGCCGCCTCGGACGTCGTCGTCCTGGGGCCCGGGTCGTGGTTCACCTCGGTCATGCCCCACCTGCTCGTGCCGCAGATCGTCGAGGCGATCATGGACTCGCACGCGACGAAGATCCTCACCCTCAACGTCGCCGGGGCCGACGAGACCGACGGGTTCAGCCCGGCCCGACATCTCGAGGTCATCGCCGAGCACGAACCGCGGATCCGCTTCGACGTCGTCCTCGCCGACCGCTCCTTCGCCGGCTCGGACTCCCACCTGGAGTCCTTCGCGCACAACCTCGGGGCGCGTATCGTCGAGGCCGACTTGGCCATGCGGGACGGCTCGGCACGTCACGATCCCCTTCGGCTGGCCTCCGCCTACGCCGACATCATGGGCGTGCGAATCCGTTGACCATGCCAGACCCAGGAAGGACCAGCATCGTGGCCCTCACCTCGACCCTCAAGTCGGAGCTGTCCACCGTCACCGTCCCCAAGGCGTGCTGCCGGAGGTCGGAGATCGCCACCGTGCTCCGGTTCGCCGGGGGCATCCACATCGTGCGCGGCCACATCGTCATCGAGGCCGAGCTCGACAGCGGGGGAGCGGCCCGCCGGCTGCGTCAGGGCATCCAGGAGGCCTACGGGCTGGAGTCCGACCTCATCGTCGTCCAGGGTTCCGGGCTGCACCGGGCGACGAGGTACGTCGTCCGGCTCGTCCGCGGAGGGGCCGACCTGGCCCGTCTCGTCGGTCTCATCGACCGTCGCGGCATGCCGGTGCGCGGACTGCCGGCGACCGTCGTCGGGGCGGGGCGCTGCTGCCAGGCCGCCGCCTGGCGCGGGGCCTTCCTGGCCCGCGGGTCGCTCACCGAACCGGGACGGTCGATGTCGATGGAGATCACCGCCCCCGGCGCCGAGGCCGCCCTGGCCCTCGTCGGAGCCGCACGGCGTCTCGACATCACGGCCAAGTCGCGGCAGAGCCGGCATGTGGACCGGGTCGTCATCCGTGACGGGGACGCCATCGCCGCCATGCTCACCCGGATGGGTG
Source organism: Acidipropionibacterium timonense (assembly GCF_900605005.1). Lineage (GTDB taxonomy): Bacteria > Actinomycetota > Actinomycetes > Propionibacteriales > Propionibacteriaceae > Cutibacterium > Cutibacterium timonense. The sequence goes on from NZ_LR027558.1 coordinate 711,623, forward strand.
CGCACGAGTCCGTCCTGGCCTGGGAGGAGCGTCGCATCCGTCGCGAGGTGCGCGCCTCGGCCAACCGCCTGGCCAACTTCGACGACGCCAATCTGCGTCGATCGGCGCGTGCCGCGGTGGCCGCGTCGGCCCGGGTGGAGCGTGCCCTGGAGATCCTCGGCGACGAGGTGCCCGATCACCTGCTCGTCGCCGGGCACCTGCGACTGGAGCATCGCAACTCGAGCCTCGAGGAGCTCGGGCAGCTGCACGAGCCGCCGCTCACCAAGGACGCCATCGCCGGACGCATCCGTCGTCTGCTGGCCATGGCCGACAAGGAGGCGCGTACCCGGGGCATCCCCACGACGATGGATGCCCTCCCGAACGCCGCGCGCGAGGGCGGGGCCTGACGGCTGCACGAATGTGACTTCGACCGCCCCGGCCTACCGTTCCGGGCCGGGGCCGCTATTGTTGGAGTTGTCCGAGTGCAGCATGCACATACCTCATCTGGAGGAGATCACTGAATGACCGTCAAGGTTGGTATCAACGGATTCGGCCGCATCGGCCGTAACTTCTTCCGCGCCCTCAAGGCCCAGGGCGCCGACCTCGAGGTCGTCGCCGTCAACGACCTCACCGACACCAAGACCCTGGCCCACCTCCTGAAGTACGACTCGATCCTGGGTCGGTTCCCGGGTGAGGTCAGCTACGACGAGAACTCGATCACCGTCGACGGCAAGCAGATCAAGGTCCTCGCCGAGCGCGATCCCGCCAACCTTCCGTGGAAGGACCTCGGCGCCGAGATCGTCGTCGAGTCCACCGGCTTCTTCACCGACGGCACCAAGGCCAAGGCCCACGTCGACGCCGGCGCCAAGAAGGTCATCATCTCGGCCCCCGGCAAGAACGTCGACGGGACCTTCGTCATGGGCGTCAACGACGCCGACTACGACAACGCGCAGCACACCATCATCTCGAACGCGTCCTGCACGACCAACTGCCTGGCCCCCCTGGCGAAGGTCCTCAACGACGAGTTCGGCATCGAGCGCGGCATCATGACGACGATCCACGCCTACACCGGTGACCAGCGTCTCCAGGACGCCCCCCACAAGGACCTGCGTCGCGCCCGCGCCGCCGCCCTCAACATGATCCCGACGAAGACCGGTGCCGCCCAGGCCGTGGCCCTGGTCCTGCCGGAGCTCAAGGGCAAGTTCGACGGTCTGGCCGTGCGCGTCCCGACCCCGACCGGCTCCCTCACCGACCTCACCTTCCAGGCCTCCAAGGAGGTCACCGTCGAGGCCGTCCAGGCTGCCGTGAAGAAGGCCGCCGAGGGCCCGCTCAAGGGCATCCTCGCCTACACCGAGGATCCGATCGTGTCGACCGACATCCAGGGCGACCCGCACTCGAGCATCTTCGACGCCACCGAGACCAAGGTCATCGGCAACCTCGTCAAGGTTCTGTCCTGGTACGACAACGAGTGGGGCTACTCCAACCGTCTCGTCGACCTGACCGAGCTCGTCGCCGAGAAGCTGGCCTGAACCACGACGCCTCGAGCGTGAACCGTACGACGGCCCTGTGCCCCCTCACCGGGCGCAGGGCCGTCGTCGTCGCCTCGAGAGCCACACACCACACGAAAGGACTGTCATGAAGTCTGTCGAGGACCTCGGCGACCTGCGCGGCAAGCGCGTCGTCATCCGTTGCGATTTCAACGTGCCGCTCGACGGTGAGACGATCACCGACGACGGCCGCATCAAGGCCGCTCTGCCCACCCTCACCCAGCTCCACGAGGCCGGCGCGCGCACCACCGTGCTCGCCCACCTCGGCCGCCCCAAGGGTGCCGTCGACCCCAAGTACTCCCTGGCTCCCGTCGCCAAGCGCCTCGGTGAGCTCATGGGGCTCGACGTCAAGCTCGCCGGCGACGTCGTCGGCCCCTCCGCCCAGGAGCTCTCGGCCTCCCTGGCCGACGGCGACGTCTGCCTCGTCGAGAACGTCCGCTTCGAGCCGGGGGAGACCTCCAAGGTCGACTCCGAGCGTGAGGCGCTGGCCGCCGAGTACGCCAAGTTCGGTGATTTCTTCGTCTCCAACGGCTTCGGCGTCGTCCACCGCAAGCAGGCCAGCGTCTACGACCTGGCCAAGCTCCTGCCGAGTGCCGCCGGGTCGCTCGTCGACAAGGAGGTCAAGGTGCTCGAGGGTCTCATCGACGACCCCCAGCGCCCCTTCGTCGTCGTCCTCGGTGGGGCCAAGGTCGCCGACAAGCTCGCCGTCATCGACAACCTTCTCAAGGTTGCCGACACCCTCGTCATCGGCGGCGGGATGCTCTTCACCTTCCTCAAGGCCCAGGGTCTAGAGGTCGGCACCTCCCTCGTCGACGACGCCTCCATCGAGGCCTGCAAGGGCTACCTCGAGCAGGCGAAGGCCGCCGGCAAGCAGATCCTCCTTCCGACCGACGTCCGGGTCGCCTCCGAGGTCGACTTCGGTGCCCACACCGTCGGTCGGATCGACGTCGTCCCCGCCGACGCCATCCCGGCCGACAAGATGGGCCTGGACATCGGCCCCGACACCGAGAAGGCCTACGCCAAGGTCATCGAGGAGGCTGCCAGCGTCTTCTGGAACGGCCCCATGGGCGTCTTCGAGATCAAGGGCCTCGAGGAGGGCACCAAGGCCGTCGCCGAGGCCCTCACCCAGGTCAAGGGCCTGTCGGTCGTCGGCGGCGGCGACTCCGCCTCGGCCGTGCGTGCCCTGGGATTCGCCGATGACCAGTTCGGTCACATCTCGACCGGCGGCGGCGCCTCCCTGGAGCTCATGGAGGGCAAGGAACTGCCCGGTATCGCAGTGCTGAAGGAGAACAACTGATGTCCCGTACCCCGATCATGGCCGGCAACTGGAAGATGAACATGGACCACCTCGGTGCCGTGTCCCTCGTCCAGGATCTCGGCAAGGCCCTCGAGGACGCCGGCTACGACCCGGCCCGGTCCGAGGCCGTCGTCATCCCCCCGTTCACCGACATCCGTTCGGTGCAGACCCTCGTCGAGGGTGACAAGCTGCCGCTCGCCTGGGGTGCCCAGGACATCTCGGCCCACGAGGACGGCGCCTACACCGGCGAGGTGTCCGGCTCCATGCTCGCCAAGCTGGGCTGCAGCTACGTCGTCACCGGCCACTCCGAGCGTCGCGAGTACCACGGTGAGACCGATGAGCTCGTCAACGCCAAGGCGAAGAAGATCATCGAGCACGGCATGACCCCGATCATCTGCTGTGGTGAGCCCCTCGAGGTCCGCAAGGCCGGCAAGCACGTCGAGCACACGGTGGGTCAGATCACCGCCGACCTCGCCGGGATCGACGCCGCCGACGTCGCCAAGCTCGTCATCGCCTACGAGCCCATCTGGGCCATCGGCACCGGCGAGACGGCCACCGCCGACGACGCCCAGGAGGTCTGCGGGGCCATCCGCAAGGCCGTCGCCGATCTGTACGACGAGGCCACCGCCGAGTCGGTGCGCATCCAGTACGGCGGTTCGGTCAAGGCCGGCAACGTCGTCGAGATCATGAGCAAGCCCGACGTCGACGGAGCCCTCGTCGGCGGCGCCTCGCTCAAGGCCGGTGACTTCGCCCAGATCGTCACCTTCTACGCCAAGTGATCGGCTGACCGTCCGTGTCGGACGGTGAGCCAGCGGTCGTCCCCGTCACCACCGGTGGCGGGGACGACGTGCGTCCCGGGCCCCCCTCGGGCGACCGGACCGCTCCTCCTGAGGTCGGCCGACGCCCGGTCCCGGCAGGCATCGGTCAGCTCAGGTGGGTGGGATGTGGGAGCCGGGGCACTCGTGGGCTACCCTTGACCCCGTGATCTTCGCCCCTCTCGCGACCTGGCCGGTTCTCACGCTGTCCATCGTCCTGTGCGTGCTGAGCGTCATCCTCACCCTCTTCGTGCTGCTGCACAAGAGCCGGGGTGGCGGCCTGTCCGACCTCTTCGGTGGCGGAGTCTCGACGTCCATGGGCGGCACCTCGGTGGCCGAGCGCAATCTCGACCGGATCACGGTCGTCGTGGGCCTCATCTGGCTGGCCTGCATCATCGGCCTGTTGCTGCTCTACCGCTTCAGCTGAGCGCCCGTCCCCGTCCCTCCCGCCGGTGAGGTCATGACCGGCCCTGCCCGTGTCGGCAGGTCATCACTGCTCGTTGAGGAGAAATGCATGTCTGGTGGAAGCGCCATCCGGGGCAGCCGTGTCGGTGCCGGCCCCATGGGTGAGGCCGAGCGTGGCGAGTCGGCCCCCCGCGAGTACGTGACGTACTACTGCGCCAATCACCACGTCATCCGTCCGGCCTTCTCGGTCGAGGCCGAGATCCCCGACACCTGGGACTGCCCCAAGTGCGGTCTGCCGGCCAACCGCGACCAGGCCAACCCGCCCGAGCCGCCGCGCACCGTGCCCTACAAGACCCATCTGGCCTACGTCAAGGAGCGTCGCAGCGACGCCGAGGCCGCGGCCATCCTCGCCGAGGCCCTCGCCAGCCTGCGGGAGCGTCGTCGCAGCGGTGAGGTCATCTATTGAGCTCCCACGAGCGCCTCGTCGCCGAACTGACGGCCCGCTGGCCCGAGCACCACATCGGCCCCGGACTGGAGCGCGAGCGCGCCCTGCTCGACCTCCTCGGCCACCCCGAGAGGTCCTGCCCGGTCATCCAGGTGGCCGGCACCAACGGCAAGGGATCGACCGCGATCATCATCGAGGCGGTGTTGCGTGCCGCCGGTCTGCGGGTCGGCCGGTACGCCTCACCCCACCTGGTCCGTGTCAACGAGCGCATCTGCATCGACGGTGAGCCGATGAGCGACGAACTCTTCGACGAGACCTGGGAACAGATCGCGCCCATGGTCGCCATGGTCGACGGGCAGCGCATCGACGGCATCGCGATGACCTTCTTCGAGGTCATGACGGCGATGGCCTTCGCCGCCTTCGCGGACGCCCCGGTCGACGTCATGGTCATCGAGGTGGGCCTGGGCGGCCGGTGGGACGCCACCAACGTGGCCGACGCCACCGTCGCCGTCGTCTGTCCGGTGGCCCTGGACCACATGCACATCCTCGGCGACACCCTCGAGGCCATCGCCTCGGAGAAGGCCGGGATCATCAAACCCGGGTCGGTGCCGGTCATCGCCGGTCAGCGGCCCGAGGCGGCCCCGGTACTCCTGGCCCAGTGCCGGGACGTCGGCGTCAAGCCCCTGCTCGAGGGCCCCGATTTCGGCCTGCTCGAGCGGCGCGGAGCCGTCGGCGGGCAGGTGATCCGCCTCCAGACCGCCGGCGGTCCGCTGGGGGAACTGCACCTGCCGGTCTTCGGGGAACACATGGCCCACAACGCCGCCCTGGCGGTGGCCGCCGCCGAGGCGCTCACCGGGCCGCTCAAGCCCGAGATCATCGAGCAGGGGCTGGCGGCCGTGCGTGCCCCGGCGCGCCTGGAACTCGTGCGTCGCTCCCCGGCCATCGTCATCGACACCTTCCACAACCCGCACGGGGCCGAGTCGGCCATGACCGGGCTCACCGAGGCCTTCGACCTGCACCCGCTCATCGGCGTCGTCGCGGCCATGAAGGACAAGGACGTCGACGGCGTCCTGTCTCGCATGGCACAGGACGTCGACGAGGTCGTCGTCACCACGCTGCCCGGACCGCGGGCACTTCCGGTCGACGAGATCGGCCGGATCGCCTCCCGGCACTGGGGCAGTGACGCCGTCACCACCGCCCCCGACGTGGCCAGCGCCCTCGAGTCGGCGATCCATCGGGCCGACGCCGCCGGACCGGGAGCCGGCATCATCGTCGCCGGATCGGTCGTCCTGGCCGGGGAGGCGCGACACATCCTCCTGCCGGACGGCGTCAACCATGCCAGCCTGCCCACGGCGGTCCTCGAGCCGACGGACCTGTCGGAGGAGGACATCGCCGCCATGGAGGGGCAGCCGCTCGAGGCCGTCGACGACGACGCCGACCCGGAGGGCCTGCTGTGAGTGAGCGGAGCGGCCTGAGTGGAGTCGACCCGCGTGGAGTCGACCCGCGTGGAGTCGGCCTGCGCCATGGCAACCCCATGGCCCGGGCCGTCCTCAGCCTGCTCGTCTTCGACGTCATCGTCGCCGGGTTGGCCATTCCCGGCATGATCTGGGTGTCCTCCGTGCCGGTCTGGGCAGCCGTCACCGCGGGGGTCGTCGGAATGGTGCTGGCCCTCGGGGCAGCGGTCGCGGTGAGTCGTGCCGACTCCTACCTGCTGGGTTGGGTCACCCACGTCTACCTCGTCCTGCTCGGCCTGGGCAGCCCGATGATGTACGTCGTCGGTGCGGTCTTCCTCGTCATCTGGATCGCCGCCATCGTCCTGGGACGGCGTCTGGAGGCCGAGGACCGCTGACCCCCGGGATGCCCGCCCGGTACCCGCTGGGATAGGGTCGCGGTCATGAGTGAGATCCAGAGGACCCTCGTTCTGCTCAAGCCCGACGCGGTGAAGCGTCATCTCATCGGCGAGATCATCGGGCGGTTCGAGCGCAAGGGCCTGACCATCGTTGCCCTGGAGCAGCGCACCATCGATGCCGAGATGGCGTCCCAGCACTATGCCGAGCACGTCGGGCGGCCGTACTACGACGGGCTCGCCGCGTTCATCACCTCCGGCCCCCTCGTGGCCCTCGTTCTCGAGGGACGCGAGGCCATCTCGGTGGTCCGGGCGATCAACGGCAGGACCGACGGAGCCCAGGCCGCCCCCGGCACCATCCGTGGCGACTACGGCCTGTCGAACCAGCAGAACCTCGTGCACGCCTCGGACTGCCCCGAGTCGGCCGCCCGCGAGATCTCGCTGTGGTTCCCGCAGGTCGCCGTCGAGGTCTGAGGTCCCGGCGGGCGAGAGCCCTTACCATGTGCGGGTGACCACACGGACCATCCCCGAGGATCTCCTCGGCCGACTCGAGCCCCTGCTGGCGCGGGTCAACAAGCCCATCCAGTACGTCGGGGGAGAGCACAACAGCGTCGTCAAGGAGTGGACGTCGGTCGACGTCCACTGGGCGCTCATGTACCCCGACGCGTACGAGGTGGGTCAGCCCAACCAGGGGGTGGCCATTCTCTACGAGGTGCTCAACGAGCAGGACTGGATCCTCGCCGAGCGCAGTTACGCCGTCTGGCCCGACATGGCCGAGCAGATGCGCTCCGCCGGGGTGCCGCAGTTCACCCTCGACGGGCACCGTCCGGTGCGGGCCTTCGACGTCCTCGGGGTGTCCCTGTCGACCGAACTGGGGTACACCAACCTCCTGGCCGCCCTCGACCTGGCCGGCATCCCGCTGCACCAGGCCGACCGCAGCCTCGACGACCCCCTCGTCATCGTCGGTGGGCATGCCTCCTTCAATCCCGAGCCGCTGGCCGACTTCATCGACGCCGCCATCCTCGGCGACGGGGAGGAGGCCGTCCTCGAGGTGAGTCGCCTCCTGCGCGACTGGCAGCGGGAGGGGCGTCCGGGAGGCCGTGACGGCCTGCTCTCCCGGCTGGCGTCGACGGGTGGGGTGTATGTGCCCTCCTTCTACGACGTGGAGTACCTGCCGGACGGACGCATCCGCCGGGTCGTCCCCAACCGCCCCGAGGCCCCGTTCAGCGTCTCGAAGCACACGGTGTCGAACCTCGACGCCTGGCCCTACCCCAAGGCGCCGATCGTTCCGGTGGCCGAGACCGTCCACGAGCGCTACTCGGTGGAGATCTTCCGGGGCTGCACCCGCGGCTGCCGGTTCTGTCAGGCGGGCATGATCACCCGTCCGGTGCGCGAGCGGTCGATCGACACCGTCGGGTCGATGGTGGCCCAGGGGCTGGCCGCCACTGGCCTGGAGGAGGTCGGGCTGCTCAGCCTGTCGAGTGCCGACCACTCCGAGATCGCCGAGATGACGAGCCAGCTGGCCGACCGCTACGAGGGCACGAATGTGTCCCTGTCGCTGCCGAGCACCCGGGTCGACGCCTTCAACATCGACCTGGCCAACGAGCTGTCGCGCAATGGTCGGCGTTCCGGGCTCACCTTCGCTCCCGAGGGAGGGTCGGAGCGGATGCGCAAGGTCATCAACAAGCAGGTCACCGAGGAGGACCTCATCCGCACCGTCGCCACGGCCTTCGGGCACGGATGGCGTCAGGTCAAGCTGTACTTCATGTGCGGTCTGCCCACCGAGACCGACGAGGACGTCCTGGGCATCAAGGACATGGCCGTGCACGTCATCGAGGCCGGGCGCCGCGCCTCGGGGCGCCGCGACATCCGCTGCACCATCAGCATCGGCGGGGTCATCCCCAAACCGCACACCCCCTTCCAGTGGGCCGCGCAGGCCTCCGCGGAGGTGGTCGACGCCCGCCTGGAGCTGTTGCGCGAGGCCATCCGCGGCGACCGGCGGTTCGGCCGGGCCATCGGCATGCGCTACCACGACGGGCGTCCCGGCATGATCGAGGGACTGCTCTCGCGCGGCGACCGTCGGGTGGGCCGGGTCATCGAGGCCGTGTGGCGGGACGGCGGCGTCTTCGACGGCTGGAACGAGCACTTCTCGTACGACCGCTGGGTCGAGTGCTGCCGGACCGAGCTCGAGCCGCTGGGTGTGTCCCTCGACTGGTACACGACGCGGGAGCGGGAGTACGACGAGGTGCTGCCCTGGGACCACCTCGACTCCGGGCTCGATCGGGACTGGCTCTGGGACGACTGGCAGGACGCCCTCGACGAGCGCGGCGTCGAGGACTGCCGCTGGTCGCCGTGCTGCGACTGCGGCGTCTGCCCGCAGATGGGCACCCGGATCGAGGTGGGGCCCTCCGGGCGCACCCTGCTGCCCCTGTCCGTGGCACCAGCGGACCTGGACCGGGCTCGCCCCGAGTGAGGAGACATCCGTGACCCCCCGGAACGACCAGCCCGAGCAACAGGCCCCACCAGCGCAACGACTGCGGCTGCGTTACGCCAAGCGCTCAACCGCCCGATTCACGAGCCATCGTGACTTCGCCCGGGCCTTCGAGCGAGCGCTCAACCGCGCACGCATCCCCATGGCCTACTCGTCGGGGTTCAACCCCCATCCGCGCATCTCCTACGCCAACGCCTCCCCGACGGGGGCGGCCAGCGAGGCCGAGTACCTCGAGATCGCCCTGGCCCGGGTGTGCGACCCGGCGAAGGTGGCCTCGGCCCTGGCGGCACAGATGCCCCCGGGGATGGTCGTCCTCGAGGTCGTCGAGTCGGACCGGGCGGCCTGGACCGACGTCCTCACCGCCTCGGCCTGGGTCGCCGGGCTGCCGGGTCGGGCCGAGGAGGGACGTGTCGACAGGGGGGAGGACGACCTCGGTGTCGACTCGGCGGTGGCGGCCCTGCTGGCGGCCCGGAGCTGTGAGGTCGAGCGGATGACCCGCTCGGGGATGCGGACCTTCGACGTGCGCGGGGCCGTCATCGGGTTGGGCCGGCAGGGCGACCGGTTGCGGATGATGCTCCACCACGACACGCCGTTGGTGCGGCCCGACGACGTCCTGTCCGCTCTCGTGGCCCGGGGTGCCCGACTCGATCCGCGGGTGTGCCCGCTCACCCGACTGGCCCAGGGCGTCGTGCAGGGTGAGGGGCTCGACGCGGCCCTCGTCGACCCCTTCGACGGACGGTCGGTCGTCGTCTGGCCGGTGGACGAGGAGTGCACACCCTCCCAGGTGTGACATACTTGGCCGCAGGTGATGGGGTACCTCCCCGACCTCCGGCCTGTCGGTCCTCACCGCGACGCCCATGGCGACCGCGGGGGATGACGGAGCCGAGGGATCACCGCCAGCTTCTGCACCGCGCCCGGTGCTCATGACGTCGTCCCGACGTGTCCACCGGGGACGGGTGCACCCGACTGCGCCGAAAGGCCGAGGAGAGCACGCATGCTCCAGGACGATCCTGAGATCCAGAACACGGCGGATCCCGCCACCCCCCAGGCGGATCCCGCCACCACCACCCGANCCCCCCGCCCCTCCTCCGGCCAGGCCGAGAGCGCCGAGTCCGGCTCTCCCGAGCCGGGGACCGCCGAGGCCGAACCGGAGACTGCCCGGGCCGAGGAGCAGGCCGTCGACGAGGCGCCCGAGGAGCCGACCGAGTCCGGGGAGCCGACCGAGTCCGAGGATCTGGCCGAGGAGTCGACCTCCCGTCGTCGCCGTCGTCGTGGCGGACGCCGTCGTCGCAAGGGGGACGCCGAGGACGAGTCGACCACGGAGAGCGCCGAGGAGGACTCCTCCGACCGGGCCGAGGAGACCCCGGCCGAGGACACCTCCGAGGAGTCCGGCGAGGACCAGGCCGAGGAGTCGACCTCCCGTCGTCGCCGTCGTCGCCGTCGTCGCCGCGGTGAGGACACCGCCGGGTCCCAGGACGACCCGAGCGACGTCGTCGTCAAGGTCCGTGAGCCGAGGTCGCGTCGGTCGGCCGCCGACGAGGTCACCGGGATCGAGGGATCGACCCGCCTCGAGGCCAAGAAGCAGCGTCGTCGCGAGGGCAGGGCCGCCGGGCGCCGTCGCAGCGCCATCCTCACCGAGGCCGAGTTCCTCGCCCGCCGCGAGTCGGTCGACCGTCGCATGGTCGTGCGCCAGTCGGCCGAGTACTCCCAGCTGGCCGTCCTCGAGGACGGTGTGCTCGTCGAGCACTACGTCGACCGGGCCTCGGCCGCCTCGTCCATCGGGAACATCTACCTGGGCAAGGTGCAGAACGTCCTGCCCTCGATGGAGGCCGCCTTCATCGACATCGGCCGGGGGCGCAACGCCGTCCTCTACGCCGGCGAGGTCGACTGGTCCGCGTACGGCAACGAGGGTCAGGACCGCCGGATCGAGCAGGTGCTCAAGTCGGGCGACCAGGTGCTCGTCCAGGTGTCCAAGGACCCGGTCGGTGCCAAGGGTGCCCGCCTCACCAGCCACATCTCCATTCCCGGCCGTTACGTCGTCTACTCGCCCGGCGGCCAGCTCTCGGGCATCAGCCGCAAGCTCGCCGACACCGAGCGCAAGCGTCTCAAGAGGATCATCGAGGACAACATCCCCGCCGACGCCTCCGTCATCGTGCGCACCGCCGCCGAGGGGGCCTCCGAGGACGACCTCGTCCGCGACATCAGTCGGCTCAAGGCCCAGTGGGAGGTCATCGAGCGCAAGTCGCAGTCGAGCCACGCCCCGACGATGCTCTACAGCGAGCCCGACCTCACGGTGCGGATCATCCGTGACCTCTTCACCGAGGACTTCTCCGAACTCGTCATCGCCGGTGACGGCGGCCCCGAGGACGCCTACGACACCATCAAGGCGTACGTCGACCACGTCGCCCCCGACCTGGCCTCGCGGCTCACCCGGTGGGACTCCGAGCAGGGCGATCCGTTCGCGCAGTACCGGGTCGACGAGCAGATCGCCAAGGCCCTCGAGCGCAAGGTCTTCCTGCCCTCGGGTGGATCCCTCGTCATCGACCGCACCGAGGCCATGACGGTCATCGACGTCAACACCGGGAAGTTCACCGGGTCGGCGGGCAATCTCGAGGCGACGGTGACGGCCAACAACCTCGAGGCGGCCGAGGAGATCGTCCGCCAGCTGAGGCTGCGTGACATCGGCGGCATCATCGTCGTCGACTTCATCGACATGGTCCTGCCGGCCAACCGGGAGCTGCTCGTGCGGCGTCTCACCGAGTGCCTGGGACGTGACCGGACCCGTCACCAGGTGGCCGAGGTGACCTCCCTGGGCCTGGTCCAGATGACCCGCAAGAAGATCGGCACCGGTCTGGCCGAGGCCTTCACCGAGGAGTGCAAGGAGTGTGGGGGACGCGGCTACCACCGGCACACCGAGCCGGTCGACTCCCAGGCCCCCGCCGACGGCGGGGAGCGGTCGTCCCGCAAGGGGCACCGGTCCTCCGGTGGCCGCAAGGCGTCCCGATCCTCGTCGAATTGACCCGGGTCGGGGCCGCAGGTAGAGTGGGTAGCCGGTCCGACGTGCGTGTGCGTCGCGTGTGCGCGTACAGCCCCACGTCGGTCAGGTTTTCCGGGGCCGACGGTTCCGGTCCCGTGATAGCGACAACAACGAGAGTAGGTCAGGCGTGTACGCGATCGTGCGTAGTGGCGGCCGCCAGCACAAGGTGGCAGTGGGTGACATCGTCGAGATCGACAAGGTCGCCGACGAGGTGGGCAGCAGCATCGAGCTGACCCCGCTTCTGCTGGTGGACGGCGAGTCTGTCACCTCGGACAAGGACGGACTGGGCAAGGCGAAGGTCACCGCCGAGGTCCTCGGTGAGGCCAAGGGTCCCAAGATCCGCATCCTCAAGTACAAGAACAAGACCGGCTTCCGCAAGCGCCAGGGGCACCGTCAGAAGTACACCCAGGTCAAGGTCACCGGAATCGAAGGCTGAAGGTAGACAGACATGGCACACAAGAAGGGCGCATCCTCGTCCCGCAACGGTCGTGACTCGAACGCTCAGCGCCTCGGCGTCAAGCGCTTCGGCGGCCAGCTCGTCAACGCCGGCGAGATCATCGTCCGCCAGCGTGGCACCCACTTCCATCCGGGCGACGGAGTCGGCCGTGGTGATGACGACACCCTCTTCGCCCTGCGCGAGGGGCACGTCGAGTTCGGCACCCGCCGTGGTCGTCGCGTCGTCAACGTCAACCCTGTCGAGGCCTGATCGCCCAGCCGATCACCTCTCGATCTCGAGCAAGGGAGCCCGGACCGCCCCAGGCGGTCCGGGCTCCGTCATGCCGCGACAGGGGGTGCCGGCAACCTGAACATCCTGAGGGTCCGGTGTGAATACCCGAGAAGTTCTGGAAAGCCGGCGGTTTCGACCTACGGTCGACAGTGGCAGCAAGAAGGATGCGTCCGACGGCATCCATCGGAAGGGAACAGGGGCGAGTGGATTCATGAGTGGTGCCCTGCATGAGACGACCTATGACTACGGCGGCCCGATCTTCCGGCCCCAGCGCAGGGTGGCGCGAATCCAGATGCCTTCGGAGACCCAGGTGCAGACGGCGGTCCGCCCGACCGGGCTCGACGACGTACGCGAGGCCGAGCCATGGCGGTCCGCTGCGGTCGCCATGGCACCGGAGCGCGGGGTCGACATGGCCAGCCGTCAGGCCGACGCCGCACCCGAGAAGGTCCAGCGCCATGGCCTCAACCTCCACGGCCACGAGATTCTCGGCGGTGCCTGTGCCTCGGCCCTGGCGACCGGGGTCGTCGGCAGCCTGGGGATCAGCGGGTCGATGATCGGGTCCGCGGTGACGAGCCTGGTCATCGCCGTCTCCGGGGCCCTGTTCACCCGATGGTTCGCCCACACCCGGCGTCGTGTCGGCGCCGGCCGTGAACGGGGCATCTGGGCCCGCACGGTCGCCGTGGCCGCTGCGCTCACCGTCGTCACCGGGGTCATCGGCGCGCTGGTCCTGGGCCAGGAGGTCGGCTCCGACGTCAACCGCAGCCTGTCGCAGGCGATGGTCGACGTCACGAGCTCCGGCTACCGCTGGCAGCAGATGTTCGAGCGCGCCTGGCCCTACCTCAAGGAGGCGTGGCGCGCCGCCCACCGGTGATCGCCGGTACGCTGGGCCCGACCCGATCTCAGGAGAGTTCCATGGCCATCCCGTCCTTCGTGGACCGAGCCACCATCCTCGCCGTCGCCGGCAAGGGGGGCAACGGCTGCGCCTCCGTCAAGCGTGAGAAGTTCAAGCCGCTGGGCGGCCCCGACGGCGGCAACGGCGGCCACGGGGGATCGGTCGTCGTCCGGGTCGACCCGCAGTTGACGACCCTCGTCGACTACCACCGGCTGTCCACCCGCAAGGCCACCAACGGTGAGCCCGGACGTGGTGACGACCAGGACGGGGCCAACGGACAGGACGTCGTCCTGGCGGTTCCCGACGGCACCGTCGTCTCCGATGCGCAGACCGGTGAGGTCCTCGCCGACCTCACCGGCGCCGGGGCGCAGGTCGTCGTCGCCGCCGGTGGACGCGGTGGGCTCGGCAACGCTGCCCTGGCCACGGCGGCCCGCAAGGCGCCGGGTTTCGCGCTCCTCGGCGAGGCGGGTGAGGAGCGTCGGGTCAACCTCGAGCTCAAGGTCGTCGCCGACATCGGCCTGGTGGGGTTCCCCTCGGCCGGAAAGTCGAGCCTCATCGCGTCGATCTCGCGGGCGAGGCCGAAGATCGCCGACTACCCCTTCACCACCCTGGTGCCCAACCTCGGCGTCGTCGTGGCGGGGGAGACGACCTTCACCGTGGCCGATGTCCCCGGCCTCATCCCCGGTGCCTCCCAGGGCAAGGGACTGGGCTTCGACTTCCTGCGCCACATCGAACGCTGCCGGGCCCTCGTCCACGTCATCGACTGCGCCACCTACGAGCCGGGACGCGACCCGATCACCGACCTCGACGTCATCGAGGCCGAGCTCGAGGCCCACGGCGGCCTGACGGACCGGCCGCGGCTGGTCGTCCTCAACAAGGTCGACATCCCCGACGCCGCCGAGCTCGCCCTCATGGTCAAGGCCGACATCGAGGCCCGCGGCCTGCCGGTGTTCCTCGTCTCGACGAAGACCGGGGAGGGGCTCAAGGCCCTGGAGTTCGCCATGGCCGAGCTCGTCCACCGGGCGCGCGAGGCCGAGCCGGAGCCCGAACCCGAGCGGATCGTCATCAGGCCCGCCCCGGTCGCCGGCGGCCCCGAGTTCCGCATCAAGCGCCAGGGCGATGGGGACGGCGGCTTCCTGTGGCGGGTCACCGGCGACAAGCCGACCCGCTGGGTCAACCAGACCGACTTCACCAACCCGGAGGCCGTCGGCTACCTGTCCGACCGTCTCAACCGGCTCGGCGTCGAGGAGGAGCTGTTGGCCCTCGGTGCCGTGGCCGGTGACGCGGTGGCGATCGGCGGACAGGACGCCGTCATCTTCGACTTCGCCCCGCAGATCGAGTCGGGGGCCGAGATCCTCTCCCGCCGCGGCGAGGACCAGCGTCTGCAGGGGGAGCGGCCGTCGGCGACCCGACGACGTGAGATGGACCGGCGGTACCACGAGGCCCGCGAGCAGTTCGGCGGGGTGGGACGGGACCCGCGCGGCGAGTCGTGGCGGGCCCGGGCTGCCGAGCTCGAGGACGAGGAGTGACCGGCACGCGGGCCGACGTCGCCCGCGCCGGACGGGTCGTCGTCAAGGTGGGGTCGTCCTCACTCACCCTGCCCGGAGGCGGTATCGACGTGTCCAAGGTCGACGCCCTCGTCGGCGTCATCGCCGAGCAGCGGGCCGCCGGCCGTGAGGTCGTCCTCGTGAGCTCGGGGGCCATCGCCACCGGCTTCCCGGCCCTGGGGATGGCCCACCGTCCGCGCGACCTGGCCGGCAAGCAGGCCGCGGCGTCGGTGGGGCAGGGGATCCTCCTGGCCCGCTACACGGGCGGGTTCGCGCGGCACGGACTGCGCGTCGGGCAGGTCCTCCTCACCGTCGACGACCTCGTCCGTCCGCGCAGCTACCGCAACGCCTGGTCGACCCTGGGCAAGCTCCTCAAGCTCGGCGTCGTGCCCATCGTCAACGAGAACGACGCCGTCGCCACCGGAGAGATCCGCTTCGGTGACAACGACCGGCTCGCCGCTCTCGTCGCCGAGCTCATCCGGGCCGAGGCGCTGGTTCTCCTGTCGGACGTCGACTGCCTCTACACGGCACCGCCGTCGATGCCGGGGGCGCGCCGGATCGAGCAGGTCGACGACATCGACTCCCTCGAGGTCGAGACCCGGGGCAGCGGTTCGGGGGTCGGCACCGGGGGCATGGCCACCAAGCTCGAGGCGGCAAGGATCGCCGTGGCCGCCGGCATCCCGGTCGTCCTGGCCCAGGCCCCCGACGGACCTGCCGCTCTGACCGGGGAGGACGTCGGCACCTTTTTCGCTCCCTCGCGCGCCCACCGGCCGCGGCGGCTGCTCTGGCTGGCCCACGCCGCCGCCCCCCAAGGGGAGATCCACATCGACGCCGGCGCCGTCACCGCCCTGCGGGAGCGCAAGGCATCCCTACTGGCGGTCGGCGTCACCCAGGTGCACGGCGACTTCCAGGCCGGTGACCCGGTGGTCCTCGTCGGACCGGACGGGGAGACCATCGGTCGCGGGATCACGTCCTACAGCGACACCGACGTGCGCACCATGAGGGGACGGTCGAGCTCCTGGCTGGCGGCCGAGATGGGTCCGGCCGCCTCACGCGAGGTGGTCCACCGGGACGCCATGGTCCTCGTGCGGAGGCGTCGGGTCTGAACCCGGGTTCCCGAGACCGGCTCAGAACCCCGTCGTCGACCAGGGCAGTTCGGCCCGACGCAGCAGACGGTCGAGGTCCGCGACGCCGTCCGTGTCGCCCTCGACCAGACCGACCCGGGCCAGGGTGAGCACGGAGACCCCGCCGAGGATGGCCGCCGACAGGCCGCGCACGTCGATCCTCACATCGGCGGCCGTCGTGGACGTGACGTGGCCCCGGCCGCCCTCGGTCTCGAGCAACCATCGACCACCGGCCAACCCCAGGGGATCGACGACCTCGAGAGTCACCGCGGCGTCGACCCGGTAGTCGCGCGCCGACAGGACGGCGGCCGGGTCGAGGACACGCAGCCACAGATGGTCGTGGACGCTCGTCACCTTGTACCGGCGGTGGTCGACGAGCACCCAGGGGAGCGGGTCGTCGAGCGGACCCTTGCGCCAGGTCACGGTGTCGATGAGGTCGAGGGAGCCCAGCAGGTGCCACAACGACAGGTATGCCGACCAGGAGGTGACGACGAGGTCCTGGATCGTCGCGGCCGGCTTGTCGTCGCTCCAGGCGGTCCACGTGACGTAGCCGTCGAGGGCGCCGGCGTCGTCCCAGTGGGCGGCTGCGTGGAGCTTGGGGTCGGCCGAGCCCTTCTCGTCGACGAGCCCCAGGTAGGTCGGCATCGTCGTCGGGTCCCGGTGCACCGAACCGGTCCAGCGGCGGTGGGCTGCGTCGAACACCTCGACGGCGACGGCCTCGAGCTCGTCGGGGTCGACGAACTCGGTCGTGCCCACCGCACGGGTCGCCATCGGGAGCCCGCCGCGGGTGTCGACCTCGGCCCGCTGCAACCGGGTGGCGGGGGCGAAGCCGAAGCGTCCGTAGATCGTCGCCTCGCTGGCCGTCAGACCCGCCACCGGAACACCGTGCTCGTGGGCCCGGTGCAGGGAGGCCGTCATGAGCTGACGCAGCAGCCCGCGGCGTCGATGGGTCGCGCGCACCGTGACCGCCGAGATCTGGTGCAGGTCGACCAGGGCGCCGCCCAGGTCGAGCGACCCGGTCCAGTCGACGAAGGTCGCCACCGGACGGTCGACGCCGACGGCGTGGGCCGGGACGGCGTCGACGTAGGCGCCACGCAGGGTGGCGCCGACCGCATGCATCGTCGCCAGCTCGCGACGGACGAACTCATCGCTGGGCTTCTCGCCGTGGAATCCCCGCTCGACGGTGCGGCACCAGTCGGCGAACCACGGGTTCTCGTCGAGGCTGTCGCTGGTCACGGTGCGGTTGCGCATCTCATAGCTCATGACGACAACTTACGATGAGACCCATGACCTCCGCATTCATGACCCAGGCCCGGAACGCCAAGGACGCCGCCGCGGTGCTGCGTCGGGCCGATCGCGCCGTCAAGGACGCCGCCCTGCACGCCATGGCCGCCCGGCTGCGCGAGGGGGTCGACGCCGTCCTGGTCGCCAATGCCGCCGACGTCGACCGGGGCCGGGCCGCCGGGATGAGCCGGGCCCTCGTCGACCGCCTCACCCTCGACGCCGCACGGGTCGAGGCCATGGCCGTCGGTCTCGAGGAGCTCGCCGCCCTGCCCGACCCCATCGGGGAGGTCATCCGCGGCTGGGTCAACCCGCAGGGTCTGCGGATCGAGCAGGTGCGGGTGCCGATGGGCGTCATCGGGATCGTCTACGAGGCCCGACCCAATGTCACCGCCGACGCCGCCGGGATCTGCCTCAAGGCGGGCAGTGCCGCGCTGCTGCGCGGGTCCTCCTCGGCCCTGGAATCGAACCGTGCCGTCATGGCGGCACTGCGCCGGGGCGCGGTCGATGCCGGGCTGCCGGCGGACGTCGTCAACCTCGTGGAGGGTGGGCACGACGTCACCGACGAGATGATGCACGCCCGGGGACTGGTCGACCTGCTCATCCCGCGTGGTGGGGCCGGGCTCATCCAGGCCGTCGTCACCGGGTCGAGCGTGCCGGTCATCGAGACCGGGGTCGGCAACTGCCACCTCGTCATCGACGCCGACGCCGACCTCGACATGGCCATCGCCATCGCCCTCAACGCCAAGACCCAGCGGCCCAGCGTCTGCAATGCCCTCGAGACGGTGCTCGTCCATGCCGGGGTCGCCGACGTCGCCGTGCCGCGGCTCGTCGAGGCCATGACCGCCGCCGGGGTCACCGTCCACGGGGATCCGGCGTCGGTGGCCCTCGACGAGCGCGTCGTGCCCGCCGAGCCCGACGAGTACGACGCCGAATATCTGTCCCTCGACCTGGCCCTCAAGGTCGTCGGGTCGCTCGAGGAGGCCATCGACCACATCGGGCGGTACGGGTCGGGACACTCCGAGGCGATCATCACCCGGTCCCTGGCCTCCGCCGAGCTCTTCACCGCGAGCGTCGACGCCGCCGCGGTCCTCGTCAACGCCTCGAGCCGATTCGTCGACGGCGGACAGTTCGGCTTCGGGGCCGAGATCGGCATCTCCACCCAGAAGCTCCATGCTCGCGGGCCGATGGGACTGGTCGAGATGACGTCGACGACCTACCGCATCCTCGGGGATGGCCAGACGCGGTCGTGAGGGTGCCGGGAGCACGGATCGGCGTGCGATCTCGGCTATGGTGAGGGGCCATGAGCATCATTCCCCTCCTGACGACGACGTGGATCGTCGGCGTGGTGGCCCTCGTCGTGCTTCTCATCTGCCTGCTCGTCGTGCGGTCCATCGGCAACGGACGTCCGCACAGCTGATGTCGTCGGTCGAGCTCGGCCTGGCCCGCGCCCACGACGGACGCAGGTACCGGCTGGGGGTCATGGGTGGCACCTTCGACCCCATCCACCACGGCCACCTCGTGGCGGCCTCCGAGGTGGCCGCGCGCTTCGATCTCGACGAGGTCGTCTTCGTGCCCACCGGCGTGCCCTGGCAGAAGAAGGGACGCAACGTCTCCCAGCCCGAGGACCGTTACCTCATGACGGTCATCGCGACGGCGTCGAATCCGTCGTTCTCGGTGTCGCGGGTCGACATCGACCGCGAGGGGGACACGTACACCGTCGACACCCTCAAGGACCTGCGTCGGGAACGGGGCGAGGACGTCGACCTCTTCTTCATCACCGGTGCCGACGCGCTGCGCCAGATCCTCACCTGGCGCGGGGCCGACGAGCTCTTCGACCTGGCGACCTTCATCGGGGTGTCGCGGCCCGGGGTGCCCCTGGGGCCCAAGGACATCTCACACCTGCCGGCCGACAAGGTCACCCTGCTCGAGGTGCCGGCCATGGCCATCTCGTCGACGGACTGCCGCCGACGGGTCACCGAGCAGCTGCCGATCTGGTACCTCGTGCCCGACGGCATCGTCCAGTACATCAACAAGCGTGGGCTCTACCTGACGCCCGACGCGCCGGCGTCCGACGCCGGGAAGGGAGACCATTGACCGCCGCCGATCAGGCCATCGAGCTCGCACGGGTCGCCGCGGCGGCCGCAGCCGACAAGAAGGGCACGGACATCCATGCCATGGACGTGTCCGAGCACCTGGCCATCACGGACATCTTCCTGCTCGTCTCGGCCGCCAACGAGCGACAGGTGGGAGCCATCGTCGACGCGGTGTCGGAGGCGCTGGCGCAGCGCGGGATCAAGGCGGCGCGAACCGAGGGCGAGCGGGAGAACCGGTGGGTGCTCCTCGACTTCATCGACGTCGTCGTCCACGTGCAGCACCAGGAGGAGCGTCAGACCTACTCCCTGGAGAGACTGTGGAAGGACTGCCCGCAGGTCGACCTCGGGCTCGAGGAGACCCCCGGAGGCGACGCCGTCGCGGGGGCGGGGGAGCCCGGGGAGGACGCGGACTCGTGAGGTCCGACCGGACCCGGCTCGTGCTCGTGCGGCACGGGAGGACCGCGTACAACGTCGAGGGTCGGCTCCAGGGGCGTCTCGACATGCCGCTGGACGAGGTGGGACGGCGTCAGGCCGTGGCCGTCGCCCAGGTCATCGCCGACATGGACCCCGACGCCGTCATCGCCTCGCCGCTGCAGCGCGCCCACGACACGGCCAGGGCCATCGGTGCGCGCG
Organism: Acidipropionibacterium timonense; assembly: GCF_900605005.1. Taxonomy (GTDB): domain Bacteria; phylum Actinomycetota; class Actinomycetes; order Propionibacteriales; family Propionibacteriaceae; genus Cutibacterium; species Cutibacterium timonense. Next base: position 731,785 of record NZ_LR027558.1, read on the forward strand.
CCGGGGTGGGCATCGAGCTGGACGACCGGCTCGTCGAGGTCGACGTCGGCCGCTGGGCCGGGCACCGGGCGGCCGATCTGCGCCGCGACGACCCCGAGTACGCCGCCGGCATGGTGAGCCCCACCGACTACCGGCGGGCCGGGGGAGAGACCGCCGGGGAGGTCGCCGAGCGGATCGTCGAGGCGTGTCGGGATGCGGTGGTGCGGTACACGGGCGGAACCGTGGTGGTCGTCTCGCACGGCTTCGCCCTGCGCACCGGGGTGTGCTGGTTGCTCGGCGGCGACTACGCGGCGTCGCGCCAGCTCGGCGGGCTGGGGAACTGCTCGTGGACGATCATCGACCGGTTGGCCGACGACGTCGTCGAGTCCAAGGGGTTCACCTCTCCGTGGCGTCTCATGGGCTACAACTGCACGGTCCCGGCCGTCCTCGATGCCGATTTTGCAAAGTGACGGCGAACCGCTAGAGTTCTACGAGTCGCCCGGGAAACCGGGAGGCGCCTGAGACTGGCTTGAACAGCGAGTTTCCGGGGCATTGGCGCAGTTGGTAGCGCGCTTCCATGGCATGGAAGAGGTCAGGGGTTCGAATCCCCTATGCTCCACCAAGAGTGACATTTTCGAACCCTGCCCCGCAGACCAGCGGGCAGGGTTCGAAGTGTCTTCGGGGTCAGACGCTTCGACAGAGACGATCCGTGTGTGACCATGGGTGACGCAGTCCAACGCCGCCTGGACGGCCTGGTCGGGCTGGTAGCGGACGGTCTCCTCGTCGTCAAGGATGATCTTGTCGAAGAGGGCTCGGTTGAGGATACGGCGTTCAGCAGGTTCGCATCGCGCGTAGACGTCGCCGAGATCGGTGAGGATGTCGGCGAGCTGGTCGAGGCCCTCACGGGCGTCCTCGTAGCTGGTGGCGACGTTCTCCAGCCGGTGTTCGATGGCGTCGAGGGTGGTGCGGATGCGTTCCTGCTCTGACTTGAGGAGGTCGAGCGGGATGGCGTCGGCGTAGTGGGCTTGGACGAGCTTGAGTCGCTCGGCGTCGAGCTTCTCCTTCTGGGTGGTCAGGAGTGCACGTTCGTCGTCGGTGGTGGCTTCGAGCTGGTCGAAGACGGCTCCGAGCACCTCGCGGACACGATCGGCCTCGTCGGGGGTGAGGCCGTTGGCGCCGTAGGTGGAGTCGATCCGGTCCTCGATGCGGTCGGTGAGGATGGCGGACCGCGTGCAGCCGTTCTTCTTGCGGCGCCCGGAGCAGGTGAAGTACTCGTAGGTGATGCCGGACTTGCCGGTGGGGCATTCGATCATCATCTTCGCCCCGCACGAGCAGTAGAGCGTTCCCTTGAGGTAGTGGTCGTGGGTGCGGGGCTTCTCTCCGCGCTGGTTCTTGGCGGCCAGTTCGGTCTGGACGCGTAGCCACGTCTCGGTGTCGACAAGAGGGTCGTGAGCGCCGTCGTAGGTGACGCCGCGGAACGTGACGCTGCCTTGGTAGTAGGGGTTGGTGAGGATTTTGTGCAGTGCCTTCGTCGTCACGGGCTTCGACGGGAAGGACGGCGTCGGCCTGGTGGTGAGTCCTCGGGCTTCCAGCTCGGCGGCGAGGGAGGAGAGGGTCCAGTCGCCGGTGGCGTAGGCGGCGAAGGCAAACGTGATGAGGTCGGCCCGCTCGGGATCGACGGTGACGTCTCGGATCTCGTGGCCCTTCGCGTCGGTGGTGCGTACGTTCAGGTACCCGAGGGGTGCTTTGGCAGGAGTGCCGCCCATGCTGGCTTTCTGGGTCATTCCTTTGAGGACTTCTTGAGCGAGGTTCAGGGAGTAGAACTCGGCCATGGAGGCGAGGATGCCGTGCATGAGCATCCCTGAGGGTGTCTCGTCGATGTTCTCCGTCACGGAGACCAAGCTGATGTTCGCATCCCGAAGCGTCGCGTGGATGATCGCGTCGTCGAGGCGGTTGCGAGCCAGGCGGTCGACCTTGTTGATGATGCAGTACTGGACGGGGTTCTCGGTGACGTAGTCGAGCATGTCCTGGAGGGCGCGGCGTTGCGCCGTCTTGGCGGACTCGCCAGGCTCGATGAACTCCTTGACGATGACGGCGCCAAGCTGGTCAGCCTTTCGCTGAGCCGCCTCGCGCTGGGCGGGGACCGACAGGCCCTCTTCAAGACCGTTTCGCGTGGCCTGATCCTTGGTGGAGACCCGAAGGTAGCTGATCGCAGGGACCAGACCATTCGTGTCAGTCGCGCCCGTGGCCTGCTGGATCTTGGCGGCGGTGGCGGCGAGCTTGCGCAGCTCGCCCATATCGAATCCGGACGGGAGGGACGTGAGAGTCATGGTGACCGCCTTTCACGGACCCCTGAGAGGGGTCTTGTGGGGCGCCGGATGGCGGTCACGTCAAGAAGCAGGAAGAACACCCCGAGTGCGGGGCTTAAGAGGCTCTTCAGGATCCAGGGTGTAGTTGTGACTTGACTGTGTGAGAGTCTGCTGTAGTTGGCCTGTGGGGCCGGGGTGCGTGGGGGGAGGACCCTGCGCGAGGATCGGAGTGTCTTAAGTCCCGTCCTCGTGAATCGCAAGGCCCTCCATGAACCACGCTACCTTCGGCGCCCCCGACCTGACCACATTCGCCCGTCTCGACGAACTCGGTCTGGAGGTCACCGGCCAGCTGATCAGTGACGAGGAGACGGTCCTGGCCTGCCGGGTCGTCGCCCCCGACGACTGGTGCCACTGGTGCGGATGCCAGGGGGTCCCTCGTGACACGGTGATCCGCCGGCTGGCCCATACCCCGATGGGCCACCGGCCCACGATCCTTCAGATCCGGGTACGCCGGTACCGGTGCACCGGCTGCGGACACGTGTGGCGCCAGAACACCGACCAGGCCGCCCAGGCCAGGGCGAAACTGTCGCGGGGAGGGCTGGCCTGGGCACTGGAGGGCCTGGTGCTCGATCACCTTCCGGTCTCCCGTATCGCCGCTGGTCTGGGGGTGGACTGGACCACCGCCAACGATGCGGTGCTGGCCGAGGGCACCCGCCGGCTCATCGACGACCCGCACCGCTTCGAGGGCGTGGAGGTCATCGGGGTCGACGAGCACGTGTGGCGCCACACCAGCCGTGGTGACAAGTACGTCACCGTGATCATCGACCTGACACCGCTTCGCGACGCCACCGGGGCCTCCCGGCTGCTCGACATGGTGGCGGGACGTTCCAAGAAGGTGTTCAAGACCTGGCTGGCCGGCCGCGACCAGGCCTGGCGCGACCGCATCCAGATCGTGGCGATGGACGGGTTCACCGGCTTCAAGACCGCAGCCGCCGAAGAACTCCCGGCCGCGGTCGAGGTCATGGACCCCTTTCACGTCGTGCAGCTCGCCGGCGACCAGCTCGATGTCACCCGCCAACGCATCCAGCAGGACACCACGGGCCACCGGGGCCGGGCGGGCGACCCCCTGTTCGGGGTCAGGCTGACCCTGCACACGGGCCGGGACCTGCTCACCGACCGGCAGGCCGCCCGCCTGGAACAGGTGTTCGCCGCCGACGCCCACGCCCCGGTCCAGGTCACCTGGGCCGTCTACCAGGAGATCGTGGCCGCCTACCGCGCCGAGAACCGTGCCGAGGGCAGACGCATCATGGCCCACCTCATCGACGCGATCGCCACCAAAGTCCCGAAGGCCCTGCCCGAAGTCACCACTCTGGGCCACACCCTGAAGAAGAGAGCCGACGACATCCTGGCCTACTTCGACCACCCCGGGACCTCGAACGGGCCCAGTGAAGCCATCAACGGCAGACTCGAACACCTCCGCGGCATCGCCCTGGGATTCCGCAACCTCACCCACTACATCACCAGATCACTCCTGGAGACCGGAGGATTCAGACCCCGACTACACCCTGGATCCTGAAGAGCCGCTTAAGAGTCTGGTGCCAACGACGCCGGTTAGTTGAGCTTGCCCAACAGTCTACCGGGCGCTGACGAGAAGATCCCGGACGTGGGAACCGGCGTTCCCGGTGGTCGTGCCGTTGCCCGCAGCGCGCAGGGCGATGCGGATGAGAACCTCGGCGACCTTCTCGGCGTCGATCTCGCTGCCTTTGATGTAGCGCACGCGGACCGGCCGGTTGGCGTCCGACCGGTCCGTCGTGCGCTTGTAGGAGCGGACCATCATCCTCACCCGCCCTGGGCACTCTCGGGGCGGTCGTGGATCTCGCCGGTGCGTTCGTCGATGCTCGCATAGAACGCGTCTTCGGCCTCTTGCCTCGGGTGGACCTCGTCGAGGACGTACTGGACGAAGTCCTGATCCCGGTCGGTGATCGCGGTCTCGTCCGCGTGTTCGGCGGGCTCTTCCCCGGGCCATGTGGTTTGTCGCGTGGGGCGGTCGCGATCCAGGCGGGTTCCGGAGGCTGTCACCCAGCCACGCAGGCGTTGGCGGGCGTCAGCGAAGTCGCGGTGCCAGCCCAGCGGCGCGGAGCCGTTCTGGTCAGGGTCGTAGGCGCAGAGCCAGTGCAGGTGGAGGGCGGAGAGTTCCCAGAGGAGTTCGGGGTGGCGGTGCCAGTAGGGCGGGATGACGGAGGCTGGGAGCCCGTAGGTGTGGCCCAGCCAGTCGACCCACCGGTTCAGCTCAAGGAGTTCCTGCTCCAGGTCGGTGGCGGTCAACAGATTCCAGTTGACAGGGTGCGGCGGCTCGGCGATGAGATTTTGCGTGTCGTCGTAGTCAGGCTCCTCGTCGAAGCCCGGCGTGTGAGTGGTCATGGTGCGGTCCTCTCCAGGTTCAGCGGCCGAGCACGGGAGCGCTGGGGCTCGCTGGCGGGGTTGGCCGTCAGGGACCCGGCGTGACACCTGACGCATCCTTCACTCATAGCAACGCGATAGTGGGTTCTACGAGGGGTCGGGGGTGTTCTCGTCCGTTTCCGGTCCAGGTGTGGCCAGATCCAGACCATGAGCCCGCCGCCGGTACTCATCGGGCGAGAGCCCGAGTTCGCGGACGAACTGGTGGCGGGCATGCGAGCGTCCCTCCCATCCGACCTGGCGGCCCACCGCTTCCACCGACCATCCTGGCTTCTCCCGCAGCAGGCGCGCCATCTCCTTGGCGCGAAGCGCCGCCAGGAACTACACCGGCGGCAGCCCGTAGGACTCGTTGAACACGCGGGCCAGGTGCCGCCCGGAAATGTGGGCGACCTGCGCCATGTCCTCCAGCGACCACCTGCGCGACAGGTCCGCTTGGATGGCGTCCCCAACGGCGACGATCTCGGGCCGCAGCGGCGGGAACCGCCCGCCCACGCCGTCCCCAGCCAGGGACACGACGGGTTCGCCGGGCAGCTCCCGGTATGGCATCAGCGAGACCAGGTCGGCCAGGAACGCCGCGAACACCGCCTCGATGTCGTAGAACCCGCCCCCAGCGTCCTGGATGGCCTCGGTGCGGTCCAGCAGGTCCAGCATGTCAGCCGTCGCCTGCGCGGGCGGGGTGGTGGCCCACATGTTGTGGCGGAATGCCTTGGTAGCGATCAGCTCGGCCTCGTGACGATCCCGCAGCAGCCCATTCAGCCGCCACGTGAGCTGGTCCAGCAGGTAGTCCAAGTTCACGAACGCCGTCGTCACCGTCGCGCTGCGCTCCGGAATCGCCCCACACAAGGTACCGGCGCAGACGATCACCAGCATCCCCGGCCGGGCATGGGCAGTCCCGTGACGAGAGTGCACGAACAAGCGGCCCTCACGCACCAGCATGAACCGCAAGCACGTGTACGCCACCGGCTCCACCACCCTGGTGGAAGACTCTGTCTCAACATGGATCGGCCCGGGTGCCCGCTGCCTGACAGCACCTGCGCTGCCCGGGAAGATCCTCTCCATACCCCCATTGTCTCGCACTCACACCCCATTCGACGGGGATCGAACACAGTTGATTCCCGTTCAAACCCGATCTGAAACGGTCTGATCCGCTAGACTGGGCCCGTTTGGAGCTGTGCTGCCCCTACCGATCCAAGGAGGCACCTCGTGAGCGAGCCCTGGCTGTCCACAGATGAGATCGCGGCCCACCTCGGCATCACCAAAGACACCGTCTACGCGTGGATCGCCGACAAGGGCATGCCCGCCCACAAGATCGGGCGCCTGTGGAAGTGCCAAGCCACCGAGGTCGACGAGTGGGTGCGCACCGGCGCCGCAGCCAGCGACAGCCCGCACACACATGACGGTGGTGGCCCCTACCCTGAGCAGGCAGGCACCGGGCCGAAACGGAAGGAGGGGCGATGAACGCCAGCGAGACCGAACGCCTGGTCAAGTCCAAGCAGCGCGTCGCCGAGCACGGCGAAGTCTTCACCCCCTCCTGGATGGTCGAAGACATGCTCAACCTCGTCCAAGAAGAATCTGAACGCATCGACTCCCGTGTCCTGGAGCCAGCCTGCGGGTCGGGGAACTTCCTCGTCCCCGTCCTGACCCGCAAACTCCTGACCGTGGCCGCCAAGCACGGCAAGAGCGACTTCGAGAAGCGCCACTACGCCCTGTTCGCCCTCATGTGCACCTACGGCATCGAACTCCTACCCGACAACGCCGCCGAATGCCGCGACAACCTCGCCACCCTGTTCAACGCCTTCCTCGGCATCGACCAGGATGACGACTGGGCCCGCGCCGCCCGAGCGGTGCTGGAGGTCAACATCGTCCAAGGTGACGCCCTGACCATGACCACCCCGAGCGGTGGCCCGATCACGTTCGCCGAATGGGGATACTTGGGCAAGGGAAAGTTCCAGCGCCGCGACTTCCGCTACGACGAGCTGACCCAGCGCTCCGCATGGGAGGCCGAAGGCTCTCTGTTCGCCGACATGGGAGCCGACCTCTTCGCACCCCAGACGACCTACCCGACGATGACCGTGGCAGACCTGGCCGGGCAGGTGAACGCCGCATGAGCATCACCCAAGCCCCGTTCGCACTGCGCGGTCACAACCCCGACGTGCTGACTTGCATTGCGAATCTGTCCAACGACGAAGTGTTCACCCCACCCGAGCTGGCCAACGCCATGCTCGACCTCCTCGCTCAGCGGTGGGCCGACGCTCACGACGGCGCCGACATCTGGTCCGACCCCAACGTCACGTTCCTGGACCCGTTCACGAAGTCCGGTGTGTTCCTGCGCGAGATCACCCGCCGCCTCACTAACGGCCTCGCCCGCGTCTTCCCTGACCGGGCGGAGCGGGTCGACCACATCCTCACCCGGCAGGTCTACGGCATCGGCATCACCCAGCTCACCGCCCTGCTGGCCCGCCGCTCCGTGTACTGCTCCAAGTACGCCAACGGACCCCACTCCATCGCCAGATCGTTCGACAGCGAGGACGGGAACATCTGGTTCCAGCGCACCGAACACACCTGGACCGGGGGCACGCGCGAATACCGCGCCGACCCCCTGACCAGTGACGAGAAGGTCGTCTACACGCACCGCAAGTGCCGCTACTGCGGCGCCAGCGAAGACTCGTACAACCGAGGCGATCAGCTGGAGACCCACGCCTACGCCTTCATCCACACCGACGACATCAACGCCCGCATCCGCGAGCTGTTCGGAGACACCATGCAGTTCGACGTCATCATCGGCAACCCGCCCTACCAGCTCTCCGACGGCGGATACGGGACCTCCGCAGCGCCGATCTACCAGCACTTCGTCGAGAAGGCCCTCGGCCTTGACCCACGATTCGCCGTATTCGTCACCCCCTCGCGCTGGATGGCAGGCGGCAAAGGCCTCGACGAGTACCGCAAGACCATGCTCGCCGACCACAGGATGCACGACATCGTCGACTACCCCAAGCTCTACGAAGCTTTCCCCGGGGTGAAGATCCGCGGCGGAGTTTCCTACTTCCTGTGGGACCGCGACTACGACGGCCCCTGCACCATCCAAACCATGTGGGACGGCCAGCCCGTCGGCGAACCCGTTGCTCGCTACCTAGACGCCTACGACGTCCTCGTCCGATGGAACGCCGCCGTTCCCATCCTCGACAAAGTGCGAGCCAAGCACGAGCCAACGCTCGACGCCCGAGTTTCGACCGGCAAACCTTTCGGTCTTAGGACCTTCTTCCATGGCAAGAAGACGAATCGAGGGATCTTGAATCCGGTTGAGCTCTTTGGCTCTCGCGATGTAACGTGGATTGATCGATCAGAGCTCAAGGCCAATGATGCCTGGGTGGACGACTGGAAAGTTCTCATGACGGCGGTTCAGGGCACGAGCGCCGCCGTTGAGACCAAGTTCCTCTCCAAGCCGATCATCGCCGGACCCGGTACGGCCTGCACCGAGACCTACCTCATTGCAGGCAAGTTCGACACTGAGCTGGCCGCCAAGAGGTACGCGATGTACCTCAGTTCCCGGTTCGCACGATTCCTTGTCTCGCTTCGCAAGTCCACACAGCACGCCACTCGCGACGTCTACGCCTTTGTCCCGGACATCCCGCTCGACCGCGACTGGACTGACCAGATGCTCTACCAGCGCTACGGGCTGACTGACGGGGAAATCGAGTTCATCGAGTCTCAAGTCGCGCCGCACGACAGCACCCTGTTCGACGACATTGAGGCAGACGACGCCGATGAGTAGGCCTGACGATGAGCTGTTCCCTGTCAAGCCTGCGGCGCGGCTGCGGATCTACGCGTGGACCCCGAACGATCCGCCCGCCGACTACGTGGGGTTGATCAAGGTCGGTCAGACGACGAAGGCGGACGTCAACGAGCGCATCCGCGAGTCGCAGGGCCAGATGCAGCAGCCCTACACGCTCCACGTCAACGAGCCCGCCGAACGCGACGACGGGTCGATCTTCCGCGACAGTGACGTCCGGCGCCGCCTGACCGCGAAGGGCTTCGAGAACCCGGTCTTCGGGTCGGCCCGGGAGTGGATGCGCTGCACGCCTGACGACGTGCGCACGGCGATCACGGAACTGCGCACCGGCACCCAGCTGACTGGCACGCACCACGAGACTTTCAGGATGCGTCCCGAGCAGGCCGAAGCTGTGGCGAAGACGTCCGAGTACTACGACTCGATCTGGGCTGAGGACGCCGATGCGGTACCGCGGTTCTTGTGGAACGCGAAGATGCGGTTCGGCAAGACTTTCGCCTCCTACCAGCTGGCCAAGAAGATGGGGGCCCGGCGTGTCCTGGTGGTGACGTTCAAGCCCGCCGTGGAGGACGCCTGGCAGACCGACTTGGAGTCCCACGCAGACTTCGATGGTTGGCAGTACCTGTCCAAGGCCACCGGCGGCACCCCTGACGAGATGGACCGGGATCGTCCGCTCGTGTACTTCGGGTCCTTCCAGGACCTGCTCGGGCGGGACAAGAAGACTGGGCTGATCAAGGTGAAGAACGAGTGGGTCCACACCACACCGTGGGATCTGGTGATCTTCGACGAGTATCACTTCGGGGCGTGGCGGGAGTCGGCGAAGGAACTGTTCGAGGGTGAGGACGAGAAGGTCGCCAAGAAGGAGCTGGCCGCCGAGTACCACGACGGTCTGGTCGCGTTCGATGAGGAACTCGACGAGCTGGGCAACGACGAGGACGAGTTCCTGCCCATCACGACACGCGCCTACTTGTATCTGTCGGGCACCCCGTTCAAGGCGTTGGCGACGGGCGAGTTCATTGAGGAGCAGATCTTCAACTGGGCCTACACCGACGAGCAACGCGCCAAACAGCAGTACGCGTTGGATCATCCGGGTGAGTGGAATCCGTACGGGGCGCTGCCGGAGATGCGGCTGTTCACCTACCAGATGCCTGATGAGCTGATCTCGGTGGCGAGCCAGGGCGAGTTCGATGAGTTCGACCTCAACGCGTTCTTCGAGGCCGCTGGTACCGGGGTGATGGCGGAGTTCGTGCACAAGTCGGATGTGCAGAAGTGGCTGGACATCATTCGCGGCGCCCACATGCCCACCCAGCTCGACGCGATGCGGATGGGTACCCGCCCGCCGTTCCCGTACTCGGATGCCCGGCTGCTGCCCTACCTTCAGCATTCGTTCTGGTTCCTGCCCACCGTCGCCGCCTGCCAGGCCATGGAGAACCTGCTGGCCGAGCGGCAGAACGTGTACTGGCACGACTACACCGTGCTCACCGTCGCAGGCCCCGACGCAGGAATCGGTCTGGACGCCTTGCCCCCGGTGCGTGAGGCGATCAAGGATGGGCACGACACGAAGACGATCACCCTGTCCTGCGGCAAGCTGACGACCGGGGTGACGGTCAAGCAGTGGTCCTCGATTCTCATGCTGCGCAACCTCAACTCGCCCGAGACCTACTTCCAGGCAGCGTTCCGGGTCCAGTCCCCGTGGTCGATCAAGAACCCCGACGGGGACGACCCGAGCGAGGAGCTGATCCTCAAGCCCGCCTGCTTCGTCTTTGACTTCGCGCCTACCCGGGCGTTGCGCCAGATCTCCGACTACGGAATCGGCCTGTCCCCAGAAGCCCCCAACCCTGAGCACGCGGTCGAGGAGCTGGTGAAGTTCCTGCCGGTGCTGGCCTACGACGGGTCGAACATGACGCAGGTCGATGCGGGCGGCATCCTCGACATCGCCATGTCCGGCACCTCCGCGACCCTGCTGGCCCGCAAGTGGGAGTCCGCGATCCTCGTCAACGTCGACAACGACACCCTGCGCCGCATCATGGGCAACGAGGACGCCATGAACGCCGTCATGAACATCGAAGGCTTCCGGGCCCTGGGGTCGGCGATCTTCGAGACCGTGGTCAACAAGTCCGAGCAAGTCAAAGCCACCAAGAAGGATCGCGGTGAGGACCTCACGCCGAAGGAGAAGAAGGAACTCTCCGACGAGGAGAAGGAATACAAGTCCAAGCGCAAGCAGATCCAGGAGAAACTGGTCAAGTTCGCGACCCGCATCCCCGCCTTCATGTACCTGACCGACTTCCGGGAGAACACCCTCCAAGACGTCATCACCAAGCTGGAGCCCGACCTGTTCAAGGCCGTCACCGGCCTGACCGTGGCCGACTTCAACCTGCTAGTCAACCTCGGAGTCTTCAACGCCACCCACATGAACCAGGCCGTCTTCGCCTTCCGCCGCTACGAAGACTCTTCCCTGTCCTACACCGGCATCGAATCCCACAAGGGCCTACGCCACTACGGCCTCTACGACACCGTCGTCGCCATCGACCAGGAGTGACCCCGATGGCGCACACAACGTTCGACAACACGGTGAAGTCCATGCTCGAAGACCTCTTCGGGATGCCGAGTGGCTACGTCATGGACTTCAGCAACGCGAGCTTCGCCTCGTTCGTAGAGCCGTGGATTGGCGTCGATCCTTACGACAGATACCAAGGCTCGAAGGCCGCTGTGCTCCGCCAGATCTGGGCCAAGGAGCCCTCTGAGGTCGTCGCACAGCTCAACTTGGATCTTCTGGATCACTGGCGATTCATCGCACGCCGCGACGAGAAGACGCCGACCGCCTACGAGCAAGATGTGATCGACACCGCCACCGCTATCTTCCAGTCAGCCAGCATTCCGGCACTCTCCGCTGACGACGTTGCATTCCTCAACAAGGACCTTGGCACCCTCAACCTTGATGCGCTCCCATCCGAACTCACCGCTGGGCAGGTCATCGCCGACAGGATGGGCGAGATCGACCGAGCACTGGACGCCGACGCGCCGTTGGCGGTCATCTTTCTCGTCGGCAGCACGGTCGAGGGACTGCTTTCCGAAGTTGCGATGGGTCACCGAAACGAGTTCCTCAGGTCCCCTGCGGCGCCCATGCTGAAGGGCAAGACGAAGCCATTGGATCAGTGGAGCCTGTCGGAGTTGATCGCCATCGCGCGGGCGTGTGGTGTCCTGAGCGAGGATGTCGCCAAGCACGCCGACCAAGTCCGGAACTTCCGCAACTACATCCACCCCAGACAGCAGCTCAAAGAGGCTCTTCAGGATCCAGGGTGTAGTCGGGGTCTGAATCCTCCGGTCTCCAGGAGTGATCTGGTGATGTAGTGGGTGAGGTTGCGGAATCCCAGGGCGATGCCGCGGAGGTGTTCGAGTCTGCCGTTGATGGCTTCACTGGGCCCGTTCGAGGTCCCGGGGTGGTCGAAGTAGGCCAGGATGTCGTCGGCTCTCTTCTTCAGGGTGTGGCCCAGAGTGGTGACTTCGGGCAGGGCCTTCGGGACTTTGGTGGCGATCGCGTCGATGAGGTGGGCCATGATGCGTCTGCCCTCGGCACGGTTCTCGGCGCGGTAGGCGGCCACGATCTCCTGGTAGACGGCCCAGGTGACCTGGACCGGGGCGTGCGCGTCGGCGGCGAACACCTGTTCCAGGCGGGCGGCCTGCCGGTCGGTGAGCAGGTCCCGGCCCGTGTGCAGGGTCAGCCTGACCCCGAACAGGGGGTCGCCCGCCCGGCCCCGATGGCCCGTGGTGTCCTGCTGGACGCGTTGGCGGGTGACATCGAGCTGGTCGCCGGCGAGCTGCACGACGTGAAACGGATCCACGACCTCGACCGCGGCCGGGAGTTCTTCGGCGGCTGCGGTCTTGAAGCCGGTGAACCCGTCCATCGCCACGATCTGGATGCGGTCGCGCCAGGCCTGGTCGCGGCCGGCCAGCCAGGTCTTGAACACCTTCTTGGAACGTCCCGCCACCATGTCGAGCAGCCGGGAGGCCCCGGTGGCGTCGCGAAGCGGTGTCAGGTCGATGATCACGGTGACGTACTTGTCACCACGGCTGGTGTGGCGCCACACGTGCTCGTCGACCCCGATGACCTCCACGCCCTCGAAGCGGTGCGGGTCGTCGATGAGCCGGCGGGTGCCCTCGGCCAGCACCGCATCGTTGGCGGTGGTCCAGTCCACCCCCAGACCAGCGGCGATACGGGAGACCGGCAGGTGATCGAGCACCAGGCCCTCCAGTGCCCAGGCCAGCCCTCCCCGCGACAGTTTCGCCCTGGCCTGGGCGGCCTGGTCGGTGTTCTGGCGCCACACGTGTCCGCAGCCGGTGCACCGGTACCGGCGCACCCGGATCCGGAGGATCGTGGGCCGGTGGCCCATCGGGGTATGGGCCAGCCGGCGGATCACCGTGTCACGAGGGACCCCCTGGCATCCGCACCAGTGGCACCAGTCGTCGGGGGCGACGACCCGGCAGGCCAGGACCGTCTCCTCGTCACTGATCAGCTGGCCGGTGACCTCCAGACCGAGTTCGTCGAGACGGGCGAATGTGGTCAGGTCGGGGGTGCTGAAGGTAGCGTGGTTCATGGAGGGCCTTGCGATTCACGAGGACGGGACTTAAGACACTCCGATCCTCGCGCAGGGTCCTCCCCCCACGCACCCCGGCCCCACAGGCCAACTACAGCAGACTCTCACACAGTCAAGTCACAACTACACCCTGGATCCTGAAGAGCCACATTCGTCGGAAAAGTATCTGCGAGAGCATGCGGTTGCATGCACGCGGTGAGCAGCATGCCCGCGATAGAGATCCGTGTCAGGCGGGACATGACTTGACCTGCTTCCACAGAAAAGTCCGTTGTGTTGCGCTGCCACTCTTGGCGACTCGGTATGTTGTCGTCGCCTTGATCAGTCGTCCGTGACCCTCGTGGCCGTCATCCCATGTGGTTCGGATGGAGCGCCAGTCCTCGCACGACACTAGGGTGATCTCCCCGGGCCTTGTCGATTGACTTGGCACGGCGCGCACTGACACGATCCGATACCTGCCTGACTTCCACGTGCTGCCGAGATCCCAGATCTTGTGAAGCAGCTCGTCGTAGCCCTTCAATGCCGCTCCCTCGGCGTAATCGGTGATGATGGTGGGCACCTTCTCGCCGGGCTGGAGCCCGCCTTGTTTCTCGAGTTGGTAGACGTTCTCCGTGAGGGTCCGGTATGTCTTCTCGGCGGCAGCGACATCCGCCGAAGTAGGCGTCGGAGTAGGCGTACCGGAACGAGTGGGGCCGGGGGTGGCCGTGGCCGTCCTGCTGGGGGTCGGCGTCGTGAGGGGTCGGGGGTCGCCTTCGGCCCCGGTGGCGGCGCATCCGGCGCACAGGGCGAGGCCGACGACAGTGGCGGCGACTCTCGAGGTGACTGCGGGCATGGTGCTCTCCTGTCGGCGATGGTCGAGGTGGGCTCCGTCGCCTCGTTTGTATCCGGCGGTCGTGGCGTGTCGGCAGGGTTGGGGCGGATTGTTCGCCGAACCGTCGTCTGGGTGTCGGCTGTGCGACACCTTGGTTGCGGTATCGCAGAGAGCTGAGTCCCGGGGGCACCGGACAGCGCCATGGAAGCCCGTTGCGCCGACGGTCGGCCCGGTGTGATTCCGATGTCGGCGGCACGGTGTCGGCGGGCGTCACGGCGCAGGGACGGCCCCGCCAGAGGCGAGGCCGTCCCCGTGGTGGTGGCCGATGGGTCAGCGAACCGCAGTGCCGAGTGCCATCACGGACTGCAGATGTCCGTCGGCTCCGGTGTGCGGCAGGACCCCGGGGCGCCGTGCTGGTCCGGTGGCCGAGCCGGCTGGTATCGGGGCCGGTGTCGTCATCGAGGTGGGCGAGTGGGTCGGATCACCGGTGGGTGTCGTGGCGGTGGTCGGGGTCGGGACCTCGCCCGGGGTCGGCGTGATCGTCGGCGTCGGCGTGATCGCCCGGGGTCGGCGTGCCGGTGGGCTCGGCGGAGCTGGTCGGCGTCGGCGTCACCGCCGCACCGGCCATCCTGAGACGAGTCGTTGCGACGTTGGCCGCATCATCGAAATTGACGGCCTTGACCTCGATCATCGACCCGGGAGCGGCGTCCTTGGGCACGGTGAACGTGTAGTGGCCGACGGTGTCGAAGGGTCCCGTGAAGGAGGTGTGGACGTAGGTGCCATCCACGTAAATTCGCGCCTTGCCCTTGCCCTTCGTCAATCCCCCCACGGTGATCTCGTAGGACTGTCCGGCCTCGACGACGGATGCGCTCGAGGCGATCGAGATCGCCGGTGTCGTGGGCGAGGCCGAGGGCCGCGTCGAGGTCGGGTCACCCGTCGGCTTGGGGGCTGAGGGCGACGTCCTGCTCGGTGAGGGAGCGGCCGGAGTCGTCGCAGGCGGCGTCACGGCGCCGTCGGCGAAGGTGTATGCCTGTGTGAGCACCAGTGGCTTGGGCTGGCGGATGCCATTGAGCGCGTACTCGATCCGCACGTCGACGGTGCCGGCGTCATGGTGCGGCGTGACGACCTGACACTGGCCCTTGCCCTGGGCGGTGGGGCGGGTATGCTGGGTGCCGAAGTAGACGTCCTCGACCGTGACGGTGGCCTCCTTCGGCATGGTGACCTCGTGCACCTTGGCTCGGGCACGGCCGCGATTGTCACCGAAGACGCCGAAGACCGACATGTCCTCGTTGCCCCAGGTGTAGGCCCGCCCCGTGGTCGACATGGCGACGGTGTGGAAGGTGCCGCTGGACACCTTGGAGAACATCACACCCTTGATCGCGGGGTCGACGAGCTTGGTGGGGATCGGATTGCCCTCTCTCCACGTGTAGATGTCGCCGTCGACGCTGATGCCGGTCGAGCTCTTGTACCCGGCCGACACCGAGGAGAACCTCACGGCGGTCGCGGCTTTGGTCAGGGGTGCGGACGTCGAGGTCGACCCTGTCCCGAGCTGGCCTTGGTCATTGATTCCCCAGCCGTACAGGGAGCCGTCCGAGGCCAGGGCGAGCGTGTGGTCAGCTCCTGCGGAGACGGACCGGAAGGACGGGGCCGTCGCCGGCGTCGTCACGGCGGAGGGGCGGAGCACCTTCTCGCTGCTGTCGGCGGTTGACAGGCGGCCCTTGGTGTTGCGTCCCCAAGCGTAGAGCTTGCCCTCGGAGGTCACCGCGGCGGAGTGTTCCTTGCCCGCGTCGGCATTGATGAAGCGCAGACCGGGGGCCTCGACGGCTTCGAAGTGGGAATGGCTCTGAGGGCAGTCGAAGGCCGAACCGGTGACCCCGGGAGGTGGCGTCTCGCACCCGATGCCCAACTGTCCGTAGGTGTTCCGGCCCCAGGCCACGAGATGACCCTCGACATTGCGCACCAGGGAGAAGTCGTCTCCAGCCGAGATGTCAGCGGGGTTGGGCCAGCCCTCGTCCAGATCGAGCTCGACCTGGATGGCGGACGCCGTCCTCTCCGTGATCTGATCGCCCAGGCTCATCGACCTGATGGACTTGGTGCCGACATTGACCATGGGACCCTGCATGGTGCCCCATGCCATGAGGCTTCCAGAGGTGTCCAGGGCGAGCGAGTGATGGGCGCCCGCAGCGACCGACGTGTAGACGGCCTTGATGCCTTGCGGGTAGTCGGGGGTGATGAGCGCGGGCAGGGTCGCGGTGGGGACCGCGGGGGACAATCCGCTGGCCTGTCCGCCCTGGAGATTGACATTGCTTCCCCAGGCGTAGACACGACCGTCCGTGCCGAGGGCGAGGGGGTGCTGGTCTCCCGCAGCGATGTCCGTGAAGCTCACCGGGGTGGTGCTGGGTAGGGACAGAGTGATCTGCCGGCCACCAGCGGTGGGTCCGGAGACCGAGGAGATCGTGGCCTTCAACGGCTCCGAGGAGCCGGGGGGCGGCATCGGCCCTGCTCGCGCTGGTGGCCCCCAAGGGGGCCGCCAGGGCTGTGCACAGGGAGGCGGTCAGTGCCAGAGCACGTCTGGAGAGTGACATGTCCATCCTTTGTTGATAATGAGAATCGCTCTCGGATGGTAGTGGATCATGCCTCCCCATTGACATCGCAGGTCACCACGGATGAGCGGACCACCCGGGGTCCCGCCAGTCGTCCGACCTGTGGCTCAAGTCCCGTGGCTGCCGCGCGTCCTGCGCGCGGAGGCCCCGGGATCTGCCCGTGGCATCATCTCGGGGCCATCACCGGACGGCCGAGGGGATGGTCCCGCCGAAGCCGAGACCATCCCCATCGCGGTGCGGAGCCATCCGCCGATCACTTCCTCCGGTGGTCGAACCGGATGCCCTCCTTCGTCGCGGTGGCCGTCGAGTCGTACTCGCCATCGGTGAACTTCATGGTCCACGGATCGGTCGTCGACTCGCTGATGACGTCGATCCGGGCCCCGTGGAGATGGTCACGGTAGAACGCGATGAGGACGTCGACCGGGTAGCCGGTGATGAGGAAGGAGGACCCGGTGGGGTCATCCTTGAGATCGCGGATGTTCCCGGACGCGGGGAACGGGAAGGGCTGCGGGACGTTCTGGATGTTGACCGCCGAGCGGTAGACGACGTCGATGGCCTGGGCCTTCTCCTCCGCCGTGCCGGTCGAGGCCGCGCCCGAGGCGCTCGGGCTGGGCTGGGCCCCCTCGGAGGACCCGTCCTTGTCGAGGTCGGACGGGCTGCCCATGACCCACTGGGTGATCGTCGTGTCGCCGGCCCAGGTGACCGACGGGGCATAGGCGTCGGTGCTGTAGACGTCCGCCAGGGCGAAGTGCTGGACCGTCTTGAAACCGGCCTGGCTGATGGCGTCGCGGAACGTCTTCTGCCACTCGGTCGACGTCTTGTCGAAGGTGACGTTGCCGCCCTGCGGCGTCGTCTGGGCCATGAGGACGGTGGCCGGGGGCACCTTGATGGGCGGGTAGTGGAAGGTCTGTCCGTCCATGGTGAGGGTGGGGGCCTCCTGGCCGGACTGTCCGGAACCCGCCGGCTGGATGCTCTGGCTCGCCGAGGCCGAGCTCGTGGTCCGGGTGGCGGTCGACTGGGCGGAGCTGGCCACGGGGGCGGCCGGGACGGCGGAGTTCCCACAGGCGGCGAGGCCGATGGTGAGTGCGGTGGCCGAGATCATGGCGATGGCGGCCTGTCGTGGGCGGGAGATGATGCTCATGGAAGGTCCTTTCGCCTGGTGGTGACTCCATCCTGTCGAGGCAATACGCCGTCGTCATGACGGAAATCCTGTTGTCGGCAGAATGGTGGACGGCCGGGTGCGCAAGAATGATGGCATGCAGCCAGCTCACCGAGCGCACACTCCGCTCAGCCTGCTGAGGGCAGCAGTGACCGTCGTCGCGGTGGCCCAGGCGGCATCATGGCCACTGGCCCGGGTGTCGGCCCCCGACACGGGGCTCCGGTCGACCCCGATGGGGGTGGCGGCGTGGGCTCTGGGAGCCGCCGGCCTGGGCCTCGGTGTCCTGTTCGTGTGGCGCGGACGGCCGGCCGTGCCGGTCCTCGTGGGTCTGGCCGGTCTGGCCGGTGTGCTCGTCCTGGCCGGTGGGCTGCTCACCGAGGCCGGACACGGCGCCTCGTACGCCCATCCGACCTTCGCCTGCAGCGTCGGAACGGTCATGTGCCTGGCCGTCCTCGTCGACCTCACTCCGTGGCGATCCGTGATGGGGGTCGCCGTGGCCTATCTGGTCGGCGCCTGGCGCACCGTGGCCCTGGGGGCTCCTGCGCTCAGTGCCGTGAGCACCGAGGTGGCCACCCTGGTCGTCGTCCCGCTGGGAGCCCATGTCCTGGCGCGCATCGCCCGCCGGGCGGAGTCCGGTCAACAGGAGACCGCCCGTCAGCTGGAGTCGGCCGAACGAGGGCTCCGTGCCCTCGAGGAGCGAGAGCGCGAGCGGGCTCGCCAGTACCGCACCCTTCACGACACCGTCCTGTCGACGCTGAGCGCCCTGGCTCGCGGGACCGTCGACCCGGCGCAGCCCGAGATCCGCCGGCGCCTCGTCGCCGAGTCGGATTATCTGCGAGGGCTCATCGCGACGTCGACGTCGACAGCCGGAATGCAGTTCGTCGGACGTCTTGCGGCGATCACTCGCGAACAGTCTCCGACGGGACTTCGGGTCCATCCACACATATCCGGTGTCCCTGATGTTCTCCCGGAAGACGTGGTTGAGGCTGTTTCCGGTGGTGTCTGGGAGGCTCTCAACAATGTCGTCAAGCATTCCGGGAAGCTCGAGGCCTGGGTGACCATCGTGGGTACCGAGAAGGGTGGCGTGAGCGTCACCATCGCCGACCGTGGGTGTGGATTCGACCCGGGCGCGGCGCGCCGCGGACTCGGCGTCGACCAGTCGATCAGCGCGAGGATGAAGGAGGCCGGTGGGGTGGCCCATGTCGACAGCCTCGTCGGGGAGGGGACGACCGTGGAACTGGAATGGCCCGCATGATCACCCTGTGCGCCATCGACGACGACCGGATGCTCCTCGAGGGCATGCGCGCCTGGCTCGCCGGTCGCCAGGACGTGCGCCTCATCGAGATCTTCACGTGCCTGCCGGACTACGTCCGATGGGCGGCCGACGGTCGCGAGCTGCCGGACGTCGTCCTGCTCGACCTCAACCTGTGCGACCGGTCCCGTCCGGCCGACAACGTGCGTCGGGTCCTGTCCACCGGCCCGGCGGTGCTCGTGGTCTCGACCATCCCCGACAGCGATGCCGTCCTCGAGACGATCGAGGCCGGGGCATCGGGCTACCTCACCAAGGACCAGGACCTCGACGTCCTCTGCGACGCCATCACCGAGGTCGCCGCCGGCCGCTCGGTCGTCTCACCCGAGCTGGCCTTCGTCATCAGCCGGGACGATCGCCCCACCCGGCCGCAGCTGTCGCCCCAGGAGGTCGCTGTTCTCACCGCCTACGCCTCGGGGGCGACGATGGCCGCAGCGGCGCGCCGGGCCGGCGTCGCGTACGGGACGGCGCGGGAGTACCTGGAGCGGGTCAAGCGCAAGTACTCCGAGGTGGGGCGTCCGACCTACACCAAGCTCGACCTGGCCAACCGGGTGCGCGAGGACCGGCTGGAACTGCGCGGACTGGACGAGTCCTGAGCCTGGGTGCGGGGGCGCGCCCTCCGAGCGCAGTCTCGGAGGGCGACCATGTCAGGAAAAACCCCTGTGCGCGCGTTTCCTCCCCTCGAGGGGAACAAATCGTCGCTCAGGGGATTTTCCTGACGCTCACCTCCGACGACCGACGTCGCAGGCGGTGAGGGTCACTTCATGCGACCGTTGCTGGTGAGGTACTTCTTGAACGGTCCGGTGATGGCGTAGGTGCAGTCGGACTGCACCGAGGCGAAGAGGATGTCCCCGCGCCTGGTGAATGCCGGCCCCGCCCACTCGCCGCGGTCCGCGAGGTCGCGGGCGAATTCCTGCGAACCCGACCTCGGGGTCCACGAGATGAGGGAGCAGGGATTGTCGCCGTCCTCGCACATCATGACCGTGCCGAAGGGCGACACCGTGATGTTGTCGGGTCCGTTGAACTGCTTGATGGCCTCGGTGTCGTCGCCCGGGACGATGGCACCCAAGGAGTTCCCGGCCGGGAAGTACTCCTTCATGGTGAGGGTCTGGGCCTTGAAGTCGTAATACATGATCATGCCCCAGTCCTCGTCGATGCCGTACTTGGCGGCGTCCTTGGCATCGACATAGGACAGCGTGAAGAACAGACCCTTGCCATCGCTCCAGCAGCCCTCGACCTTGTGATGGACGGTGGCTCCCGGGAACTGCTTGCGCAGATCCGACCTCTGAGCCTGGCGGTCGGCGCCTCCATCGACCCACCGCACCGGGTAGGCCTTGCCGAGATCGTCGGCGGTGAGCTCGCCGTAGTGGCGCAGGGCGATGCCGTTCCTCACGAGCTGGGCCGCCTGGAGGACACCATCGTTCTCGTCGAACTGACGGGCGATGTATGGCTTGATGACGGTGCCGTGAGGAGCGGTCCACCGGTAGAAGAGGCCGTCGGCGGCGTCCTCGGTGAGGTAGGCCGACTTACGATCGGGGCCGATGGAGGCTCCCTCGAACACCGCGCGACCCCAGGCCTTGATCGGCATCGGGCACTGCTTGGCGACGACATCGGGGAAGACCTCGAAGATGTACCCGTGGTCCTGCTGGAGGGTGGACGTCTCACCCTTGGCATTCTTGACGGTGGCACCGGCGCGTGAGGTGTCCTCCTCGCACGACAGCCAGGACCCCCACGGCGTCTCGCCGCCGGCGCAGTTGCGAATGCAGCCGGACAGGCCGACCCACTGCTGGATGAAACGGCCCGAGCGGTTGAGTTCGACGACGGTGACGCCGCCCATGCCCGTCGCGCAGCCGGCGTCGTAGACCGTGCCGTCGACGAGCGGGACGGTGTGGTCGACGTCGGCGCGATTCTCGTGGTTGCGCACCAGACGGATCGAGTTGCCGACCTCGAAGCAGCCGGTGCCGTCCAATGTGGATGGGGTGGCTCCGACCCTGGCGCCGTAGCGATCGGCCAAGAGGGGCTCGACGCCGACCGTGCTGATCCGGGACGCGGTGAAGCCGGCCGGAAGGGCCAACTGGCCGTCATCGACGATTGAGGTGAGGTTGCCGAAGGGGGCAGCGCCCTTGTGGGGATGGACCTTGCGGCCGGCCTGTGCGGGCAGGACGTCGATGGCGGCGACGGCAACGGCGGCGAGGCCGGCACCGAGGAGCGAGCGTCGGGACAGGTGGGTCATGATGGTCTCCTGGTGAGGGGAACGGTGTGGTTGCCAGTTCAACAGGCAGACATCGATTACCGGTGCGAATCCGGTGAACGTCTTGTGAACGTTGTGCGGAACTCCTGCTCCTGTCGTTGCGGCAGGTCGAGGAGCACGGCCGGGGGCGATCCACGGCGAGGTGTCACGCCGCGACAGGATCAGGAAAATCCCCTGTGCGGGCGTTTCCTCCCCTCGAGGGGAACAAGTCGTCGCTCAGGGGATTTTCCTGACGCTCACCTCCGACGACCGCTGTCGCACCCCCCGGCGGCCCGGGGCCATACCCCTCATCTCAGGGCGAGTCCGGGCCCCTGCCGGCCCCCACGGGGATCCGCAGAGTCATGATGCAGCCGCCATCGGCTCGCGCTACCTCGATCGACCCGCCATGGGCCTGAGCGATGGTGCGGACGATGGGCAGCCCCAACCCCGAACCGGTCGCCGCTCCGGGCGTGCGGGCAGCGTCGCCTCGCCACCCGGCGTCGAACATGTGGGACAGGTCGTCGTCCGACAGACCCTGGCACGAGTCGCGCACCGCGACCCGAACCTCATCCCCCGACTCCACGACCACCTCGACCGTCCCGCCGGCGCGGCTGTACTGGATGGCGTTGACGACGAGGTTCTGGACGGCGCGGGTGAGCAGGCCGGCATCCCCGACCACCTCGCACGGCCCGGACGGCTCGGCCCCGCGCAGGCTCACCCTCCGCGATTCGGCGAGCGGGGTGAGCGCCCCGATGAGGTCGGAGACGAGGTCGGCCACGGACACCTCGTCGGCGGCCACCGGCTGGCTCCCGGCCTGTAGACCGGCCAACGACATGATGTCCTCGACCATGCTGCTGGTCCGGTCCGCCTCGGCTCGAATCGACCGGCAGTAGGCCTGCGGGTCCCTGGCGACGCCGTCCTCCATGGCCTCGGCCATGGCCCGGATCCCGGCCAGGGGGGTGCGCAGGTCATGGGACAGCCAGGTGATGAGTTCCCGCCTGGCCCCCTCGACCTCGCGCAGCCGCCGCTCGTCGGCCAGTCGGGCCGCGGCCTCGGCGCTCATCCTCGTGGCCCGCACCGACACGAGGATCCCGACGAGCAGGGCCGCGGGCGCGGTCGCGGCGACGAGCAGCAGCGCCACCCGGACGCTGCCGACGAGCATGTAGTGCACCCCGACCCCGAGCCCGACGGCCATGGCGACGACGACCGAGACCGGGCTGAGGATCGCCGCCCAACGCATGGACCTGCGCGAGACGCGCAGGGTCACCAGGGTGACCGCGACGCCGACGCCGAGGGTGGCCAGGACGGCCCACAGGAGGCCGTTCATCGGGCCGGCTCCCATCGGTAGCCGTGACCCCACACGGTGACCAGACGGGTCGGGTGGGCCGGGTCGGACTCCACCTTCCCCCGCAGCCGCCGTACGTGGACGGTGACGGTCGAGGCGTCCCCGTACTCCCAGCCCCACACCGCTCCCATGAGCTCCTCGCGGGAGAAGACCTTGTCGGGATGTCCCACCAGGTGTGCCAGGAGGTCGAACTCGCGCAGGGTGAGGCCCAGCTCCACCCCGGCCAGCGTGGCCTTGCGGGCGGTGAGGTCGACGACGAGGTCGGCGTCACTGAGGATGTCGCGCCCGGCCGTGGGCTCCTCGCTCGGCGCCGCCGCCCGACGGAGCACCGACTGGACCCGCAGCACGAGTTCGCGCGGGCTGAACGGTTTGGTGAGGTAGTCGTCGGCCCCCATCTCGAGGCCGAGGATCCGGTCGGTCTGCGATCCCTTCGCGCTGAGCATGACGACCGGCGTCGACAGACCCTGGGCGCGCATCCGGCGGAAGACCTCCAGACCGTCGAGACGGGGGAGCATGAGGTCGAGGACGACGAGGTCGGCCGCCGCGGCCAGCTCGAGCCCGGTCAGGCCGTCCCCGGCCTCGGTGACTTCGTGGCCGGCCGCGGTGAGGTAGTCCGACACGACGCCACGGACGGTGGGGTCGTCATCGACGACGAGAATGCGCACCGCTCCACCATAGGGCGACCCGTCCGCCCCTGCGGGCCCGTCGGACCGTGCAGGCTCATCCGAAGGTGAAGGCATGGGCGCTCACTCCGGCGTCGACGGTGAGGATGACCTGGGTTCCGGCGGTGGCTCGTGACAGGTGGGCGATCCGGTACATCCGGTCGCCGTCGAGGGTGATGACGCCGTCCTTGACGTCGGCGCCGCCCGGCGCCGTGCCGTCGGTGGTGCTCACCCGAACCTTCTGCCCGGGCCGTCCCGCCAGGACGAGGAACATGTCGTGCCCCCGGAAGTCGTACTCGATGCGTGCCCCGTCGGCCTTGGCGATGATGGACTCCGGCCCGATCTGCCAGGTGCCCGACAGCGCCCAGGTGTCGGGGGAGAGACGCCCGGCGGTGGTGAAGGTGCGTGTTCCCGACAGCTCCGGGGTCCCGACATACCCCATGGCGCGGGCCGAACCGAGATACGTCTCCGGGGACGTCGGGGCGTCGTCACCCTGCGTCGTCCCGGCGCTCGCGACGGCGCTCGCGTGACCGGAGGGATGACCCAGCAGCTCGCGAATCCTCTCCTCGGTCTGCTCGTACTCCCCCTCGCCGAAGTGGGTGTAGCGGATGACCCCGTCCCGGTCGATGAGGTACTTGGCCGGCCAGTACTGGTTGTGGTAGGCGTTCCAGGTGCGGAAGTTGTTGTCGAGGGCCACCGGGTAGGCGATCCCGGCGTCCTTGACGGCCTTGCGGACGTTGTCGGGCACCTTCTCGAAGGAGAACTCGGGGGCGTGGACGCCGATGATCTCCAGTCCCTGGTCGTGGTACGCCTTGTACCAGGAGTTGAGGTACGGCTGGGTCCGCACGCAGTTGACGCACGAATAGGTCCAGAAGTCGACGAGGACGACCTTGCCGCGCAGGGACGACATCGTCAGCGGTGCCGAGTTGATCCACCCCGTGATGCCGGTGAGTTCGGGTGCCGTGTGATGGGTCGGCTCGGCGGCGGAGTCGGAGTTGAGGGCCTTGCGCTCCAGGCTCGTCGTGATGCCCGGGGCGTGGTCGGCCGTCCACGCCTGGAAGCGTCGGTCGGCTCCGGTGGCGACGAGCAGGCCGACGATGATGAAGCACACCGCGATGGCCCGTTGGAACCAGCCGCGGGGGTCGGCGAGCCAACGGATCCGGTCGACCAGATGCCGTCCCAGCAGCGAGACGGCCAGGAGTGCCGCCGCCAGACCGACGCAGTAGAGCCCGAGGTAGACCATGCCGGCCACCCTGTCGGCCGGCAGGACGGTCGCGATGACCCAGGCATAGGTCGGGCTGCACGAACTGAACACCGGCCCCAGGGCAGCGCCGGTGAGCAGGGCACGGGCCGTGTCGTTGCGCGCCCGACCCGAGGCGTCGAGGAGGGCGTGGGACCGGCGGTCCAGGCCGGTCCACGTCGCCACCCGGCTCCACGCGGACGGGAAGAGCATGCTCAGTCCGAGCAGAACGACGATGACCCCGGAGGCGATGCTCCACACGCGCGGGTCGACGTGGACCAGGAGGGTCGAGGCCTTGAGGAGCAGGCTGAACGCGACGAGGCTCACGACGAGGCTGCCGGCGATGAGCCAGGGACGACGCCGACCGCCCCCCGCCCCCAGGCTGCCACCGACGATGATCGGCAGGAACGGCAGCACGCAGGGGGCCAGGACGGTGAGGACGCCGGCCACCAGGGACAGGAGGGCGGTCAGGAGCATCGGTCAGCCCTTCGAGGTGGACGACATGGCGGGCGAGCTCATGGCGCCCGACGGTGCCATGGCCGAGGAGGACATGGCGGACGAACTCATGCCGTCCGAGGGCTTCATCATGGCCGATGACATGGCGCTGGAGGGTGACATCGCACCCGAGGCCATGGCCGACGAACTCATCGCGTCCGACGGGGTCATCATGGCCGAGCTCGACATCATGGCCGAGGGACTCCCGGACATCCCGGGGTCCGAGGTCTTGTCACCGCACCCGGCCAGGCCGAGGGTCGTCGTCAGGGCTGCTGCTGCGGCCAGTGCCGCGAATCTCTTGTTCATGACACCACCGTGCCGGTGCGCCCATGACGGCGACGAGGGTGAAGTCCTTACGAAACGGTGACGTCGCTAGAGTGTGTCGAAGACGCGGGAGCCCCCGTCACGGAGTCCGACACTCCGGGTCCGACCACGGACCGTCCAGGGGCTGAGAGGGTGCCATGGGGCACCGACCGCCTGAACCTGTCCGGGTCATGCCGGCGAAGGGAGAACATCGTGACCGTTGACGCGCCCATCCACGACCAGGTGGCCAGGGCGGTGGCCGCCATGAGGCAGGCCAACCCCCTCACCCAGTGCCTCACCAACATCGTCGTGGCGAACTTCACGGCGAACGTCCTCCTGTCGGCAGGGGCATCCCCGGCCATGGTCGACAACGCCCGGGAATCGCACCTCTTCGCCCAGGTGACCGGGGGAGTGCTCGTCAACACGGGGACGCCGTATCCCGAGACCGCCGAGGCCATGGTGCTGGCAGCGGGCGCCGCGGCGTCCGCCGGGACCCCGTGGGTGCTCGACCCGGTCGCCTGCACCCTGCCCTGGCGCGGCCAGATCGCGCGGGACGCCCTCGCCGCCGGGCATCCGGCGATCATCCGTGGCAACGCCTCCGAGATCATGGCCCTGGCCGGGATCGGGGAGGGGGGACGCGGCACCGACGCCGTCGACACGACCGAGTCCGCTTTGCCGGGGGCCCGTGACCTGGCCCGGACCCACCGGTGCACCGTCGCCGTCTCGGGCCCGATCGACCGGATCACCGACGGCGACCGCGTCGCCACGGTGAGCGCCGGACACGAGTGGATGACCCTCGTCACCGGTGTCGGCTGCTCCCTCGGTGCGCTCATGGCCGCCTTCGCCGCCGTCGAGGCCGACCGTCTCGTCGCCGCCACGGCCGCCACCGCGATGCTCTGCGTCGCCGCGGACCGGGCCGCCCTGCGCACGGTCGCCCCGGGTTCGTTCGCCACCGCCCTGCTCGACGAGCTGTACCTGGTGGCCCCGGACGAGGTCGCCGACCGGGGAGGGATCGACCGTGTCCAGGCCTGATCTCGACCTGTCGGTCTACCTCGTCACCGACACCGGCCAGTGCGGTGGGCCCGACGCCGTCGTCGAGACCGTGCGCCGGGCCGCCGGGGCCGGCGTCACCCTGGTCCAGCTGCGCGACCACGACCTGTCCGACGAGGACTTCGTGACCCTGGGGCGTCGGCTCGTCGAGGTGCTCGCGGGCACCGGGGTGCCGCTGCTCGTCGACGACCGGGTGCACCTCGTCGCCCCCATCGGTGCTCAGGGAGCGCACGTGGGCCAGTCCGACCTGGGGATCGTCGAGGCCCGTGCCGTGCTCGGCCCCGACGCCGTCCTCGGCCTGTCGGCGCAGAGCCCCGAGCACGTCGCCGCAGCCCTGGCTGCCGGGCCCGACGTCGTCGACTACCTCGGGGTGGGCGCCCTCCACGAGACCGGGACCAAGCCGGAGGCCGGTGACCTGGGCCTGGCCCGGGTCGCCGAGGTCACCGCGGTGAGCCCGTGGCCGGTGTGCGCCATCGGTGGGGTCAAGGCAGTCGACGCCGATGACCTCGTCCGCGTGGGGTGCGACGGGATGAGCGTCGTCTCGGCCATCTGTGGCCAACCCGACGTCGCCGCGGCGACGAGGGAACTCGTCGAGGCCTGGGACCGGGCCCAGCGGCGAGCACGCAGCTGAGCCGTACCGAATCGGGTCCCGGGGCGACCCGGCCGGGTCGTCCCGGGTGACGTCGACCCAGTTGGGTCGCGCCCCGACCTGTGTCAGGGCCCGACTTCTATGATGAGGACCATGACCACCAGCGAAGTGACACGTCGAGCCTCCAAGATCTCCGTCATCGGTGCCGGCAGCGTCGGCAGCTCCCTGGCCTACGCCTGTCTCATCCGTGGGTCCGCCGACATCGTCTGTCTGTACGACATCGCCAAGGACAAGGTCGAGGCCGAGGTGCTCGACCTGGCGCACGGGACGCAGTTCACCCCGGCGTCGGTCATGGGCGGGGCCGACATCAAGGACACCGCCGACTCGGACATCGTGTTCATCACCGCCGGAGCCAAGCAGAAGCCGGGTCAGACGCGACTCGACCTGGCCGGCGTCAACGCGAACATCCTCCGCTCGCTCATGCCGCAGCTGCTCGAGCAGTCGCCGAATGCGCTGTACGTCCTC
This sequence comes from Acidipropionibacterium timonense, assembly GCF_900605005.1. Taxonomy (GTDB): domain Bacteria; phylum Actinomycetota; class Actinomycetes; order Propionibacteriales; family Propionibacteriaceae; genus Cutibacterium; species Cutibacterium timonense. The sequence continues at coordinate 759,230 of NZ_LR027558.1, forward strand.
GTCACCAACCCCTGCGACGTCCTCACCGTCGTCGCCCAGGAGATCTCCGGGCTGCCGGCCAGCCGGGTCTTCGCGACCGGCACCATGCTCGACACCTCGCGACTGCGGTGGCTCATCCGCCAGTGGGCCAACGTCTCCCAGCGCAACGTCCACGCGACGATCGTCGGGGAGCACGGCGACTCGGAGTTCCCGCTGTGGTCGAGCGCCCAGATCGCCGGCGTGCCGATCCGCGACTGGAAGGTCGACGGGGAGCTCGTCTTCACCGACGAGGTGCTCGACGACCTGGCCCACGAGGCCGCCTTCGCCGCCTACAAGATCATCGAGGGCAAGGGGGCGACGAACTACGCCATCGGCTTGACCGGGGCTCGGCTGGCCGAGTCCCTGCTCGACGCGGGCCGCTCCATCCTGCCCCTGTCGAGCGTCCTCGACGACGTCCACGGGGTGTCCGGGGTCGCCCTGTCCATGCCCTGCCTCGTCTCCCGCGACGGGATCGAGCGGGTGGTGCCGGTTCCCATGAGTGACGACGAGATCACCAAGCTCCACGAGTCCGCCGAGCGGCTCCGTGACACGGTCAACAGTCTGGGCCGGTGAGATGAGCGATTCGTTCGAGTTCGTCGACACCCCCGAGGGTGAGGTCGTGCGCATCGGAGCCCGCGGCTCCGAGGTGCTCTCCAACCCCCTCATCAACCGGGGCACCGCGTTCACCGCGGAGGAACGACGCGCCCTGGGGCTGTCCGGGCTCATGCCGTCCGGCGTCATGGACATGAGCGACCAGCTCAAGCGGGTGTATGCGCAGTACTGCACCCAGCCCGACCCGCTGAGCAAGTACCTCTACCTCAACACCATGCACGACCGGAACGAGGTGCTGTACTTCCGGCTGCTCTCGGAGCACATCGAGGAGATGCTGCCGATCGTCTACACCCCGACGATCGGGCAGGCGATCCAGGAGTACAGCCACTGGTACCACCGCCCGCGCGGCGTCTACCTGTCCATCGACGACCCCGACGGCATCGAGTCGGCCCTCACCTCGATGGGTCACGGGCCCGACGACGTCGACCTCATCGTCGCCACCGACTCCGAGGGAATCCTCGGCATCGGCGACCAGGGCGTCGGTGGGGTGGCCATCACCGTCGGCAAGCTCGCCGTCTACACGGCCGCTGCCGGCATCCACCCGCATCGCGTCCTCCCAGTCGTCCTTGACGTCGGCACCGACAACCTCGATCTGCTCAACGACGAGGGCTATCTCGGGGTGCGTCACGCCCGGGTGCGTGGGCAGCGGTACGACGACTTCATCGACCGTTACGTCGAGACCGCCACGAGGCTGTTCCCGCACGCCATGCTGCACTGGGAGGACTTCGGCGCCTCCAACGCCATGCGCATCCTCCACAAGTACCGCGAGGAGCACTGCACCTTCAACGACGACATCCAGGGCACCGCGGCCGTCGTCCTGGCCGCCTTGGTGAGCGCCGTCAAGGCCTCCGGCACCCGGCTCACCGACCACAGGATCGTCGTCCACGGAGCCGGGTCGGCCGGTATCGGCATCGCCAACCTCACCTTGCGCCTCATGACCCAGATGGGCATCGACGAGCACGAGGCGCGAACCCATTTCTGGGGCCTGGGGTCGCGTGGTCTGCTGCGGGAGGGCCTGCGGATGCGCGACTTCCAGGAGCCCTACGCCCGGCCGGCCGGCGAGTTGGCCGGCTGGAAGCTCGACGTCCCGGGTCGGTACGGACTGGCCGACGTCGTCCGCAACGTCAGGCCCACCATCCTCATCGGGTGCTCGGCGCAGTCGGGGGCCTTCGACGAGCGGATCGTCCGGATGATGGCGGGCGACTGCGAGCGGCCCATCATCATGCCGCTGTCGAACCCGACGTCGAAGGCGGAGGCGCTGCCGAGCGACATCCTCGAGTGGACCGACGGGAGGGCCCTCATCGCCACCGGATCCCCGTTCGAGCCGGTGCCGTACCACGGTGTCACGTACCACATCGCCCAGGCCAACAACGCCCTCATCTTCCCGGGGGTGGGGCTGGGAGTCATCGCCTCACGGGCCCGTCTCGTCTCGCAGGGGATGATCGCCGCGGCCGCCCAGGCCCTCTCGAGTGTCGACATGTCCCGGGAGCGCGGCGCGTCGGTCCTGCCGGACATCGACCAGCTGAGGCCGATCTCGGCCCGGGTGGCCATCGCCGTGGCCCAGGCCGCGGCGGATGAGGGCCTGGCGCAGGTCGAGCTGGGCAATCCGGTGCAGACGATCTTCGACACCATGTGGCGTCCGGTGTACCCGCGGATCGAGGTCGTCTGATCGAGCCCGGGACGGCAGACGTGCCCGGGGTGTCCGCTCGGCTCAGGCGGGGACCTCGAGGGCGGTGACCGGGTCACGGTCGTCGGCCAGGGTGAGGACGAGGGTCGCTGCGGTGTGCGGCGAGATGATCGTCACCGTGCCATGGACGGTCCGTCCTGCCTCGATGGTGCCGGTGGACATGTCGTCGGCCGCTCCGGGAGTGGGTCGGTGCACGGCTGCCGTGTCGTTCTCCATGAGGAAGAAGGAGTAGTCCGAGAGCGTGCCCTCGGTCACCCGGATCGTCATGGAGACGACGACCTGGCCTCCCTGCCAGTTCGTGCCGGTGATGGTCCACACGCCCTTGGCGTCACCCGAGCTCGTCTGGAAGGGCACCGAGTTCGACGTCGCCACGGCCGTGGGCACCCGGACGGGCGAGGTCGTCGGTGCACCGGTCGCGGACGGTGTCGGGGTGGTCGAGGCGATGTCGGGGGTCCGGGCCAGACGCCACCCTGCGACGAGAACAGCCCCGACGACGATGACGGCGGCGACGACGAGGAGCCAGCCGGATCGGTGCCGAGGCGGCCGGTACTGGCTGATGTCGGGGTGGCTCATGCCCCTCAGCCTACGTGGGTTGTCCACAGGGGCCCGGACGATCCCGTCCACAGCTGGGCGGTCGGGTGCCGGATTTCGCCGGACGCCCCGATAACTGTGGTCATGAGGAACACCACACATTCTCCCCTGCACATCCGCTCCGTCGACGACGTCATCACCGTGCTGCCCCATCTGCTCGGCTTCCGACCCACCGACAGCCTCGTCGTCATGATCGTCGGCCCCCGGACCTGTCCGGCGGCCGGGCTCGTCGCCCGCATGGACCTGCCCGCCATGGCCTCCCCGGAGGGCTTCCGGGCCGGTGTCGGGTCCCTCGAGGCGTGTCATCCGGGGACCGACCTGCTCTTCGTCGTCTTCACCGACGACATCCCCACCGGACAGCAGGTGCTCCGGGAAGGGTTGTCGTCGTTGAGGTGCTCGCGGGTGCTCGACGCCGTCGTCACCGACGGCAGCTCGTGGTGGGGGATCGACGAGGAGGAGGGGCACCCGGTGGTCGACGACGGCCGCGCAGCCGCCGAGGCCATCTACCGTGGCCTGTCGGTGCTGCCGGACCGGGCCGCCCTGGCACGCACGGTCGCCGGTCCCGGACCAGAACCCCGCCCCGAGGACGCCGAGCTCTTCGACGAGTCCTGGCGGATGCTCCGCGAGATGACTCTGCCCGACTTGTTCGACCTGGCCGACACCTTGCTCGCGGCCCCGACGATGGAGGAGGACGAGCCCGGTCCGCACCCGGCGGGGATCGATGCCCTGACGGCGGTGCACCTGGCCCGCATGCTCGAACTGCCGATGATCCAGATCGCCCTGTGGCAGGGCACCGAACGTGCCGACGCCCGCCGACTGGTCGACCTGTGGAAGCAGGTGCTGCACCACTGCCCCGACCACCTCGCCGGCCCGGTCCTCGGCCTCTGTGGGCTGGCGGCGTGGCTGTGCGGGGACGGGGCGACGACCTCGGTCTGCCTCGAGCGCGGCGGCGAACTGGAGTGCATCGACGCCCTGTTGCTGGGGGCGCTCGACGTCGTCCACCGGTCGATGCTGCCGCCGGAGGCCTGGGACGCCCTCGAGCGTGACCCCTACGTCATCGTCGAGACCGCCCCGGTCGCCCGAGACGGGGCGGCGTGAGGAGGGTCGATCCGGCGGGGACGGGGTCAGACGTGCTGGCCGACGACCAGGCCCACGGCGTAGGTGACGCCCATGCCGAGGGCGCCGACGACGACGTTGCGGACCATGGGGCGCCACTTGGGCCCTCCTCCGGTGGCCGCCGAGCCGAATCCGGTGAGCAGCAGCCCGATCATCGTGGCGACGATCGTGGCGATGACGCGGGAGGAGCTCGGCGACAGCACCATGGCCAGCAGCGGGATGATGGCACCGACCGTGAACGCCGCCATCGAGGCGATGGCGGCATGCCACGGGTTGGTGAAGTCGTCCGGGTCGATGCCGAGCTCGGCCTCGGCGTGGGCACGCAGGGCATCGTGCTCGGTGAGCTCCCGCGCGACCTCACGGGCGGTGCCCTCGGACAGCCCCTTGGCCCGGTAGATGTCGACGAGCTCGGCGAACTCCGACTCGGGGTAGAGCCGCAGTTCGTCGGCCTCCACGGCCAACTCGGCCTGTTCGGTGTCCTTCTGTGAACTCACCGAGACGAACTCGCCACCGGCCATCGACAGCGCCCCGGCGACGACCCCGGCCAGGCCGGCGACGAGCAGCTGCCCGCGGGTCGCCGATGCGCCGGCGACGCCCATGACGAGGCCGGCGGTCGAGAGGATCCCGTCATTGGCGCCGAGGACCGCGGCGCGCAACCAGTTGAGTTTGGACGACAGGCTGCCTCCCGAGGCCGACTCGTTCGCCGGGTGGCCATCGGCGAGGGTGGGGGAGGGGTTCGTCATGACCGACATCTTCGTCGGTCGTTGAACGGTCCACAACGAAGGGAAGGGAATCCTCATCTGGTCACGTTGCTAGAGTTCGGCCTGTGTGCCGCCCGTCCTGGCGCGGCAGGACGTGGAGGAACAGCAGTGAGCGAGGCCGTGGACGCCGCGGGTCGTGGGTACGACGCCGCCCGGTCGCAGGAGAAATGGGCGAGGTTCTGGCAGGAGCACGAGACCTTCGCAGCCCTGGACGACGGGTCGAGGGAACGCCGCTACGTCCTCGACATGTTCGCCTACCCCTCGGGCGACCTCCACATGGGCCACGCCGAGGCCTTCGCCATCGGCGACGTCGTCGCGCGCTACTGGCGGCTCAAGGGCTTCGACGTGCTGCACCCGGTCGGCTGGGACTCCTTCGGTCTGCCGGCGGAGAACGCCGCCATCCGGCACGGCACCCATCCGGCCGAGTGGACCTACGCCAACATCGACACCCAGGCGGCTTCCTTCCGGCGCTACGGGATCTCCTTCGACTGGTCGCACCGTCTGCACACCTCCGACGAGGAGTACTACCGCTGGACCCAGTGGCTCTTCCTCCAGTTCTTCGCCAAGGGGTTGGCCTACCGCAAGGACTCCTGGGCCAACTGGTGCCCGAACGACCAGACGGTCCTGGCCAACGAGCAGGTCAAGGAGGGGCGCTGCGAGCGGTGCGGCGCCATCGTCACCAAGCGACAGCTCAACCAGTGGTACTTCAAGATCACCGACTACGCGCAGCGTCTGCTCGACGACATGGCGCAGATCGAGGGCAACTGGCCCGACCGCGTCCTCAACATGCAGCGCAACTGGATCGGCCGGTCCGAGGGGGCCTACGTCGACTTCGTCATCGACGGCCGGGAGGAGCCGGTGCGGGTCTTCACGACCCGTCCGGACACCCTCTTCGGGGCCACCTTCATGGTCGTCGCCCCCGACGCCCAGCTGGCCGACGAGATCGTCTCGGACGAGCAGCGTCCGGCCTTCGAGGAGTACCTCGAGCAGGTCAAGAAGCAGACCGAGATCGAGCGTCAGTCGACCGAGCACGTCAAGACCGGCGTCGACCTCGGTGTCCAGGCGACCAATCCGGTCAACGGGGAGAAGATCCCGGTGTGGGCCGCGGACTACGTCCTGTCCGAGTACGGCACCGGAGCCATCATGGCCGTTCCCGCCCACGACCAGCGCGACCTCGACTTCGCCCGCACCTACGGGCTCCCGGTCGTCCCGGTCATCGACACCGGTCAGGAGGATCCGCGCGAGTCCGGGGTGGCGACCGTCGGCGACGGCGCCTACGAGAACTCCGGTTTCCTCGACGGCATGACGACGAAGGCCGAGGCCATCTCGGCGATGTGCCGATTCCTCGACGAGCGGTCCATCGGCGAGCCGACGGTCACCTACCGGCTGCGCGACTGGCTGCTCAGTCGCCAGCGGTTCTGGGGCTGCCCCATCCCCATCGTCCACTGCCCGGCCTGCGGCGACGTCCCAGTGCCCGAGGACCAGCTCCCGGTGCGCCTTCCCGACCTGCGTGGAGCCGACCTGGCCCCCAAGGGCACCTCCCCGCTGGCCGGTGAGGAGGCCACGGCCTGGCGCGAGGTGCCCTGCCCCACCTGCGGCGGCCCGGCCGAGCGTGACACCGACACCATGGACACCTTCGTCGACTCCTCCTGGTACTTCCTGCGTTACTGCTCGCCGCACTACGCGGAGGGGCCCTTCGACCTCGACGCGGTGCGCCGCTGGATGCCGGTGTCGCAGTACGTCGGTGGTGTCGAGCACGCGACGATGCACCTGCTCTACTCGCGGTTTTTCACCAAGGTGCTGCACGACCTGGGGCTGGTCGACTTCGACGAGCCCTTCACCCGGCTCATGAACCAGGGCCAGGTCATCAACCAGGGCAAGGCCATGTCGAAGTCCCTGGGCAACGGCGTCGACCTGGGCAAGCAGATCGACGAGTTCGGGGTGGACGCCGTCCGCACCACCGTCATCTTCGCCGGCCCGCCCGAGGACGACATCGACTGGGCCGACGTCTCGCCCGGGGCGAGTCTCAAGTTCCTCCAGCGTGCCTGGCGGGTCGCCCACGACGTCGACAGCCCGGTCGACGCCGATGTCGCCAGCGGTGACGTCGCACTGCGGCGCACCACCCACCGGGCCATCGCCGAGGTGAGCGAGCTGCTCGAGTCGGGACGGTTCAACGTCATCGTCGCCCGCGCCATGGAGCTCGTCAACGCCACCCGCAAGGCCATCGACACCGGTTGCGGTGCGCAGGACCCGGCCGTGCGCGAGGCGGTGACCTTCACCGCCCAGGTCATGAGCCTCTTCGCCCCGTACGTGGCCGAGGACATGTGGGAGCTGCTCGGTCTGGAGCCCTCGGTGGCCAACTCCACCTGGCCGACGGCCGATCCGGCACTGCTCGTCGCCCAGGAGGTGACGATGGTCGTCCAGGTGAGCGGCAAGGTGCGCGCCAAGATCCAGGTCGACCCGCACATCGGCGAGGAGGAGGCCCGTGCGGCGGCCCTGGCCGATCCGAACGTCCAGCGGTTCCTCGACGGCAAGCAGATCGTCAAGGTCATCGCCAAGCTCCCGAGGATGATCTCGATCGTCGCCCGGTGAGACCCTGACGACAAGGCCCCTGTGGACAACCTCCACGGGGGCCTTGTGCGTTGTCCACAGATTCTCAACTGGGTGCCGGATTCGAGGCGGTTTTGACGACAACTGTCATGTGAGTGATGCCTTTCGAGACCGACTCGAGAACCTGCTGTCCCAATTGCCCGCCCGCGACGTGCCGCCCGACGATCCCGCTGGCCCCGAGGATGGTCGACGGCGCGTCCAGCCTGCCCATCTCACGGCCGTCGGAGTCGTCCTCGTGCTCGTCCTGGCCGTCGTCGGGGTCGGGCTCATGAGGTCGCGCCCCTCGACGGTGCCCGAGGCTCCCCAGCTCGTCGCGACGGGGACCCCGGCTCCAGCTGCCTCCACCGGCGACCCCAGCGGTGGCCGGCCAGCCGACCGGACCGACTCCTCGACGGCCGGTGCGTCCCGTCCGTCCGGGGCCCCGGAACCGCTCCCGGCGTCCGCCAGTCCCGCGGTGATTCGAGTCCACGTCATCGGCAGGGTGGCCCGGCCCGGTGTCCACGAGGTTCCGGTCGGGGCGCGGGTCGTCGACGCCGTGGACGCCGCGGGCGGGATGACGACCGGCGCCCACCCGGGCACCCTCAACCTGGCCCAGCCGGTCTGCGACGGATGCCAGGTCGTCATTCCGGCGGCCGGCAACGGGACGCTCGTGCCGCCGGCCGCAACGGGGTCCGCCGGTTCGGTCGCCGGCGCCGGAACACCCCAGTCGGCGGCCACTGGGTCCGGGTCGGCCGGTGCGGGACCCAGCGACCTCGTCGACCTCAACACCGCCAGCCAGTCCCAGCTCGAGGCCATCGACGGCGTCGGCCCGGTGATGGCCGGCCGTATCCTCGCCTGGCGGCAGCAACACGGGCGGTTCACCAAGGTCGACGAACTCCAGGAGATCGACGGCATCGGGCCCAAGACCTTCGCCCGGCTCAAGGACCATGTCCGCATCTGACGCTCGCCCCGACCTGCGTATGGTCCCGGTCGCACTGGCCTCGGTGGTCGTGGCGGCGGTGGCCACCGGCGGACACCGGGTGTGGACGGTCGGCCTCGTCGGCGCGTGCCTCCTCGTGGCGGTCGGCCTGCGTCGACGCCGATCCGTCGCCCTGACGCTTCTCGTCGCCGCGGTCGTCGCCACGGCCGGCGGCGCCCGGGAGTGGGCGATGCACGGAGTCGGGATCGCCCGACTCGCCGCCGACCGCGCGGTCGTCACGGCGAGGGTGGTCGTGACCGGAGAGTGCCGGGTGCTGGCGGCCCGAGGGTTCCGACCGGAACTCACCCTGCTGCCGGTGCGGACGGCCCGGGTGTCCGGCCGCGGAACGGTCATTCGGCAGTCGGCGCCGCTCATGGCCAGCTCGAGTGGTGGGCATGAGCTGTGCCAGGTGTCGGTGGGGCAGGTCGTCGACCTGTCGGGACGCCTGGCACCGAGCGAAGCCGACGATCCTCAGGCCGGACGGTTGACGGTGCGTGGGCCACCGCGGGTCGTCGCCGGACCGAATCACCTCGACCGAGGCGTCAATCGGGTGCGTCGGGCGCTCGTCGCAGCGGTGGCGCACGACCGGGCCGAGCAGCGCGCCCTCGTGCCCTCGCTCGTCGTGGGGGACACGTCAGCGGTGCCCGAGTCGGTCACCGAGGACTTCAAGGCCACCTCACTGACCCACCTCACGGCGGTCTCGGGGGCCAACCTCGCCTCGACGACGGCGCTGCTGTGGTGGGTGGGGTCCTGGCTGGGCTGGCGGCGACCATGGTTGCAGGTCGTCTCGGTGCTCGGCGTCGTGGGGTTCGTCCTCGTGTGCCGGGCCGAGCCGTCGGTGGTGCGAGCTGCGGCGATGGGGCTGGTGACCCTGGCCGCCACCGGGGTGTCCTTCGACCGTTCGGCCGGGGTGCGAGCCCTGTGCGTCGCGGTGAGTGCGCTCATGCTCGTCGACCCGTGGCTGTCGCGATCGGTGGGGTTGTGGTTGTCGGTCAGTGCCACGGCCGGCATCCTGTGGTGGACACCGCCCTGGGCGCGTGCCATGTCCTGGGCGGGGGACGGCCCGGCGCGCGCCCTCGTCGTGCCGTGGGCGGCGCAGCTGGCGACCCAACCCGTCGTCACCTGGCTGTCCGGCTCGGTCTCGATGACCGGCCTGGTGGCGAACATGGTCGCTGCACCGTTCGTCGGTCCGGCGACGATCCTCGGCATGACGGCGGCCATCGCCGCGAGCCTGTGGACCCCCCTCGGGGTGCCGGCCGGATGGCTGGCCGGGTGGTGCGTCCAGCCGGTGCTGTGGATCGCCCACGCCGGTGCCCGGGCACCTGCCGGTCTGCTCACGTGGCCCGCCGGACCGCTGGGTCTGGTGGTGCTCGCCGGGATCTGCTTGGGGCTGGCCTGGATGACGCCGGCCGTCCTGTCGCGGCGATGGTCGACCCTCGTGGCGCTCGTGGTCGTCGTCGCGGCTGCGGTCGTGAGGATGCCGGTGCCGGGTTGGCCGGGGCCTTGGTCGGTCATCGTCTGCGACGTCGGGCAGGGCAGCGCCACACTCATCCGGGCCGGACCCCACTCGGCGGTCCTCGTCGACACCGGGCCCGAGCCGGGGCCGCTGCGCACGTGCCTGTCCGACGCCGGCGTCCGGGAGTTGCCGCTCGTCGTCCTCAGTCATTACCACGCCGACCACATCGGCGGCCTCGACGCCGTCCTGGGGCTGCGCACGACGCATCTGGTGCTCGTCTCCGACCTCGACTCACCGGCGCACGAGGCACGACGGATCGCAGCCCGGGGACGCGCCGCCGGTGCCGTCGTCCGCCATGTCGCCCCCGGGGAGGTGCTCCGGGTGGGAGAGGCGAGGGTGGAGGTCGTCGACTCGCCGCTGGTCGGCGTCGAGGAGGAGGGCAACGGCGAGTCGAGCACCGAGAACAACTCCTCGGTGCTCGTGCGGGCCACGAGCGGCTCGGTGAAGGCCCTCGTCACCGGGGACATCGAACCGCTCGGTCAGCAGTCGGCCCATCGACGTCACCCGGATCTGGCGGCCGACCTCATCGTCATGCCCCACCACGGGTCCTCCCGTCAGGACCGGGAGTTCTGGGCGGCCACCGGGGCACGTCTGGCCATCTCCTCGGCCGGGATCGACAACCCGTACGGGCATCCCGCCCCCAAGGCGCTGCGGCTGGCCGCCGAGCTGTCGATGACGGTCCACCGCACCGACCGGGAGGGCTCGCTGTCGGTGGGGCGGGGCGCGTCAGGCCTGGTCGTCCGGGGCGCCGGACGCCGATGAGCTCGGTTCCTCGGCCGACGGGGCCGTCGCGGTGGGCGGGGCCCCCGCAGGGGTGGCGGGGGTCGGCGCGTCACCCGAGACCTCGTCCTGCCCGGCGACTCGGGACGGGGCGGCATCCGTGGTCCGCTGCGAGCGCACGACGTGGTCGACCGCCGCCCCGAGCAGGGCCATGATCGCGATCGTCTGCACGAGGTTGTCGACGAGGGTGAGGTACGGGGCGATGGTCACCCGCGTCACCATGTCCTGCGGTCCGACGAGGGCGCGCAGGCCGTACGCGGTGGCCGCCGTGATCCGGTTGAGCAGGATGAACGTCAGGCAGAACAGCACCATCGGCACCAGGCCGGCGCTGGCGACACTGCGCAGGGCGTCCATGGTCGACCTGATCGGCGTCACGACCGGTTCGACGACGCGCGCTCCGATTCGGGTCACCGGGCGTGGGATGCGCTTGAGTCGGGCATCGGCCTGCTCGGGGGTGAGGAAGGGAGGGGTCTTGCGGAGTTGTTCGCCGTACACGGCTGCGCCGATGGCCAGCCACGACACCGGGACGATGACGACCGCACCCAGATCACCGAGCATCGACCCGATCCACTCGATCGTCGAGGTCACCGGGCTCGCCACCTCGCCGAGCCGGTGCCACCAGTCGATGACCCGAGCGATGGCGACCCGGCTCGTCACCCAGGCCCGCACCTGGGCGATCTTCGCGGCGAAGGTCACCGACAGGGTGATCATCCACAGGGCCTCGAGGTAGCCGGCCAGCGACGCCCAGCCGGCGTTGCGCCTGCCGAGCTGGAGCCCGGCGATGACCTTGCGGGCCACCATGGCGATGACGACGATGGCGACGAGCTTCCATCCGGTCGCCAGCGCGGTGCGGTTCGGGTCGAGGTAGAGCTGGGTCATCGTCTCGTCGAGGATGACGTCGTGGACGAAGGCCTGGCCGTCGGCCTTGAGCAGACCCTGGGCGGCGTAGACGGCCAGGAAGGGGATGAGCACCTGGCTCGCCGCCTGGATGCGCGAGGAGAGGTTGCGGCCGCGGTCGGCCTCGGCGAAGGCGGGCAGGCTCGGTGTGATGACCCGCAGGATCGCCACCCACGACAGCAGGGTGGCGATGGGGCCACCGGCACGAGGAGCACTCCGAGGGTCGAGTTCCACGCGCTCACCGTGACCGCCGCCCACAGCACGGCCCCACGAACCGTCGCCCCGGCCAGGTAGAGGGCGAGCATCATCGGGAGATGGCGTCCCAGGACGACGAGGGCCTTGCCGACGACCAGGGCGAACCCGCCGAGCGCCTCACCGACGAGGGCTCCCGGGCCGGGCAGGTGGGCATGCCGTGGGCGTGACGCGGGGGAGGGAGAGCGCGAGGCCGAGGTCGACGCCGTCATCACCCCTCCTTGACGGGGAAGGTGAGGTAGTCCGGATGGTCTCAACGAATCCGTGCCTGGGTGGGACTCACCGCGGTGGGCAGCGCGAACCACGACTCCACCTGCCAGCTCGGCGGACGCGACCCCTCCGGCACGAGGGCCCCGGTGAGCGGGTCGATCGACGGCCCCGGGTTGTCGAAGGGCACGCACGAGGTGCGGGTCGAGGAGAAGGACTTGCCCGTGACGAGGACGTCCGGCTGGTAGGTGCGTCCCTCACCGTCGAGGAGGGACACCTCGCAGGTCGTCATCGGTACGCCGGGATCGGCCCGGACGAGGAACGTCACGTGCCACAGGGACATGCCCGTCGGCACCGAGCGCTCACCACCGCCGTCGCGGGCCGCGTCGATGAGGGTGACGTCGGCCACCCGCCGCACCTGCGGATGGGCGAGTTCGGCCACCTGGTCCAGATGAGCCGTTCCCCCTGCATCGGCGCGCACCTCGTGCGAGAAGGTGTGTGGCCGGAACACCTGGACGTACCGGTACGAGTTCGCCGCCACGCGCAACGGGACGAGCAGGAGGAGGGCCAGCAGACCCCAACGGTTGTCGCGCCACCATCTCATGAGGCCGCCTCCGCCTGTCTCAGCGCGATGGTGCTGCTCGTCGACGCCAGCGAGGCGGCGTCCTGGACCGACCACCGGGGATCGATCTCGACGACGTCATCGGCCGTCTCGTCGCCGGCGAGCTGGGCGGGGAACCGCAGGACCGCCCCGGCCAGGGCGTCCTTGGCCACCTCGACGGCCAGCTGGCAGCGCATGGGCACCTCGGTCTGCACGAGTGAGCACGTCGACGACACCGACTGCTGCCCCCGTAGGTGCGTCCGTCAGTGGCCACGAGGTACGGCCCGTACAGCGGCGAGGGCTCGTCATGCGCCGTCCACGTGAGATCGACGACGACCCACACCCCGGTCGTCGATCCCTTCTGCAGGGCGGTCGTCACGATGTGCGCCGTGCGCACCCGGGTGACCGTCACGTCACCGGTGCGCATCGACACCCTCTGCCCGATGGTGCCGTGCCGTACGTACGGCCGGTCTGCGATGGCCGTCGCGTCGGGCAGCAGGGAGTTCACCCACGACCCCAGGGCCAGGGCGGCGACGATGACGACGATGAGGCTGAGCCGACGGGTCCTCATCGGGCCTCCTCGACCGGGACGGACAGGTGCGCGGTCACCGTCGGGTCGAGCCACTGCCTGGACCCGTCCAGGGAGGACCGTCGGTACGTCCAGCCGGTGACGTCGACCTCGAGGGTGCTCGGTGCCGGCTGCGAGGTCGACTGGAACCACACGATGACGTAGGTGGCCGGCATGGACGGCCCGATGGTCGCCGCTGCGGTGTCGTCGACCGCTCGGTACACGTCGACGCGTGGGACCTTCGACACCTTCCCGGACCAGTCGAGCTGGTCCTTGAGGGTGGGTGTGAGGGTCTGCTTCAGCAGGGCGGCGTGCACCGGCAGCTTCGAGGTGTTTGTCACGGTCATCGACAGGGCGATGAGGCGCTGCCCGGGCCTGGCCGGGACGAGGGTGCCGAGGGAGGGCAGCGCGTGGGCCTTGCGCGCGGCGATCCGCCATGGTCCGGCCTGCACGGTCTGGTCGGCCCTGACCGTCCTCACCTCGGTCGACGTCGCCGCGGTGGCCGAGCGCCAACCGCCGAACAGGCCGACGAGGAGCAGGACGAGGGCGGTGACGAGGACGACGAGGGTCGTCGGGTCGAGGACGTCCTTGAGCACCGTCCACGCCGTGACGAGACGTGACGGTCTGCTCTCCTCGGGGGGTGCGGCCATGGCCGGCATCCTAGGGTCGTGCGGGGCCACATCGGCCGACCTGCGCGGGGTGGCGATGTCGGTTTCGACGCCCTGCTGCGCTACGGTGGTCCGCCGGTGGCACGACCGGTCGTCGGGAGGGGGAACGGTGGGCTCACGGTTCACGACGAAGGGTCCGCGCATGCCGATGCGGTTGCGCACCTGGCAGCGGGAGGCCCTCGACCGGTACATCGCCGATGACCCCACCGACTGGCTCGTCTGCGCCACCCCGGGGGCCGGCAAGACGACCTTCACCCTGGCGGTGGCGGCCCACCTGTGGCAGAACCACCTGGTCAACCGGGTCATCGTCGTCTGCCCCACCGACCACCTGCGCTCCCAGTGGATCGCCGCGGCCCGGCGTCAGGGATTCGACCTGCGCGACACCCCCAACTCCGAACGGCTCCCTTCCGACGCCCACGGCTGCGTCGTCACCTACGCCCAGGTGGCCCAGAACCCCGCCATGCACGCCGGACGGGCCACCAGCCACCGCTGCCTCGTCATCTTCGACGAGATCCACCACGCCGGTGACGTCATGAGCTGGGGATCGGGGGTCATCGACGCCTTCTCGGGGGCCAGGCGCCGCCTCGGCGTCACCGGCACCCCGTTCCGCTCCGACGAGGCCAGGATCGCCCACGTGCGGTACGAGGACGTCGGCGAGGGGGTGTTCGAGTCGGTCTCGGACTACTCCTACGGCTACGAGGAGGCGCTGCGTGACGGCGTCGTGCGGCCGGTGACCTTCGCCACCTACTCGGGCCGGTCGACCTGGACCGACGCCGTCGGCGAGGAGCACACCGCCATCCTCGGTGACTCCGAGCTCACCCGGGCCACCGAGGAGATGGCCTGGCGTACCGCCCTCGACCCCGACGGAGAATGGATCGCCCATGTCATGGCGGCGGCCTGGGCGAGGGTCAACCAGCTGCGCGACTCCGGCCGGATCCCGCACGCCAAGGTGCTCATCCCGGCGTCGAACCAGAAGGTCGCCAAGGAGTACGCCGAGGTGTGGCGTCAGGTCACCGGCGACGAGGCCGCGGTCATCCTCTCCGAGGACGTCGCCTCCAGTCGCAAGCTCGCGACCTACCGTGACGACCCCGAGGCCATCTGCGCGGTCTGCGTCCGGCTCATCACCGAGGGGGTCGACGTCCCCGACGCCGCCGTCCTCGTCTACTCGACGACGGCGTCCACCCCGCTGTTCTTCGCCCAGATGGTCGGCCGGGTCGTGCGCGCCCGCAACCGCAAGGAGCGAGCCACGGTCTTCCTGCCGGCCGTCTCCCGCCTGCTCGGGCTGGCCTCGCAGATGGAGGAGCAGCGCGACCACGTCATCGGGCCGCCCACCGAACCCGACCTCATCGAGGAGGCGAACCGGGAACGCACCGAGCCGGACGCCGAGACCGGCAGCTGGCAGGCCATCGCCTCCGACGCCATCCTCGGCGAGGTCATCGACACCTACGCCCCGACCCCCAGTGACGGGGGGTTGTTCGCCCTCGACGGCCTGCTCACCCCCGCCCAGGAGCGGGCGCTGTTGGCCCGCGACGAGAAGCACCGCGCCGAGCAGGCCCGCCAGGTGGCCCGTGACCGGCGGGCCGCACGCGCGTCCCGGGCCGCCCAGGAACGCCAGGAGCGACGCGAGGACCTCATCGCCGTCCAACGCGCCGGCGGGTCGGTGTACGACACCATCGATGACCCCAGGGAGATGCGCCGGCAGATCCACACCGCCCTGCTCGACTTCGCCCGCGACCACAGCCTCACCCCGCAGGCCGCCTGGGGTCAGCTTTACCGTGAGATCCCCGGGGCCCGCAATGACGCCGCCCCCATGGACCTGCTGGCCCGGCGGCTGTCCTGGCTTCACTCGCACTGACTCACCCCACTGGCATGATGGTCGCCGTGACTGGTTCGGTGTTCGGTACCTGCCTGCTCGTCCACGGCTCGGAGACGCTGCTGAGCGACCGCGCCGTGGCCGAGCGGATCGGTGCCGCCCGCACCGAGGAGCCGCAGGTCGAGGTCATCGACCTCGACGGCACCCAGCTCGACGCCGGCCGTTTCGTCGAGGCCACCGGCGGCTCCCTCTTCAGTCGCGCCACCGCCGTCGTCCTGCGCCAGCTCGGGGACATCGACAGGCAGCTCGTCGACCTCGTCGTCGAGACCGCCGCCGACCCTGCCGAGGATCTCTGCCTCGTCCTGGTCCACCCCGGAGGCGTCAAGGGCAAGGGCATTCTCGACAAGCTGCGCAAGGCGAAGGTCCACAAGGTCGACGCCGTCGCCCCCAAACCGTGGAAGGTCCCCGATTTCATCTCGGGGGAGGCCCGCCGAGCCGGTCTGCGGATGGACGCCGACGCCGTCGCCGCCCTTCACCAGAGCCTCGGCAGCGACCTGCGCACCCTGGCCGCGGCCGTCGCCCAGCTCGCCGCCGACGCCGAGGGGCCGGTTGACGCCGAGGCCGTGCACACCTACTTCGGTGGGCGGGTCGAGGTGACCTCCTATGCCGTCGCCGACGCCGTCCTGGCCGGCAGGGTCGACGAGGCCCTCGAGAAGCTGCGTTGGGCCCTGTCGACCGGGGTCGCACCGGTCCTCGTCACCAGCGCCATGGCCACCGGGCTGCGCAGCCTGGGACGCTACCTCGACGCCCGGACCCAACGGATGGGCGACGGCCAGATCGCCAGCGCCATCGGTGTCCCGCCCTGGAAACTCAAGGACCTGGAGTCCCAGCGGCGTCGCTGGGACCGGCTCGCCGTCGCTCGGGCCATGCGCGAGGTGGCCACCGCCGACGCCGCCGTCAAGGGCGCTGCCGTCGACCCGGACTACGCCCTGGAGGCCATGATCCTGGCCATCGAGGCGGCTCGCTCGGCGCGCCCCGTGCACTGACCGGTACCGTGCGCTGACCAGGCCGGGGGGGGGGGAGCGACGACCTCGTCACGCCGGGATGCGGAACTGTCGGGAACGACGAACAGCGCCCCGACCACCCAGTGGGTCGGGGCGCTCCCGTCACACCCGCAGCGCTCGCGATGCGAGCCCGGTGCCCGGTTCGGGCGAGGCGGGCGCAGCGGCCTGGATCAGGCCAGCTCGTTGAGCTTCTTGGAGATGGCCGACTTGCGGTTGGCGGCCTGGTTCTTGTGGATGACGCCCTTGGAGACCGCCTTGTCGAGCTGACGGTTGGCGACCTTGGCGAACTCGGTGGCCTTCTCGGTGTCGCCGGCCTCGGCAGCCCGACGGAAGTTGCGCACGTAGGTACGCAGGGCCGACTTGACGGCCTTGTTGCGCTGGCGGGACTTCTCGTTGGTCTTCACGCGCTTGATCTGCGACTTGATGTTGGGCACTGGGCAGCCTCTGTTTTCCTTGAGTTGACGTGGTCGTGCGCCTGGGCGGGCGCGACAGGACACACTACCAGCCCCGGCGTCCGCCCCCAAATCACCCGGGAGTACTCACGCCGGCCGGCAGCCGGGAGGATCAGTCCCGCGACGACAACCAGAGGCAGTCGTAGGGCTCGAGTCGGATCATCGCCGGGGTGAGGTCGTAGTCGAACCCGCTGAGCAGCTCGACGGCGCTGTCACCCAGGGATTCGCGCACCGCCCCCAGCGGGAACCAGACGGCATCCTCGGTGACGTTGTAGAGCTCGATGAGGCTGCCCTCGGGGTGCGGGCGTCCCCACATCATGACCCTCTTGTCGGGGGAGGGAAGCACCACCGTCTCGACACTGGCGTGCAACTCAGGGCAGGTGCGGCGCACCTCGATGGCCCGCCGAATCCCCGCCCAGATACGTCCGGGCACCGACGACGGATCCGACCTCGCCTGCGCCACCCGGTCCCAGTCCATGACCGGACGATGGACCCACCGGTTGTCGGCGGCGTGATCGGGGTCGTCGACGTAGCCGTCGTCGTTGAGCATCCCCACCTCGTCGCCCATCCACAGCAGCGGGACGCCGCCATAGCCGAGGATCGCCGTGTGGAGCATGACGATCCGTGCGATGGCATCGTCGATGCGCGCCCGATCGCCCTTCTCCAGGGCCAGCTCGAGCCCGGCCAGGCTGGCCAGGGAGCCGGAGATCCGCCGGTCCCCGGTGGCCGGATTCGCCTGGAAGACGAGCCCGCGGGCGAACGAGCCGGGGAACTGCCCGGAGTAGAAGTCCGAGAGGAACCGGCGGTGGGCGTACGGGTCCATCCCCGCGTCCCAAGCGTCGGGGTCGTCGATGGCCCAACCGATGTCGTCGTGGCAACGCACGTAGGTGCCCCAGGTCGTCGACGTCGGCTTGTCGGGGAACTTGCGCAGCGCGGTCTCCATGAGGGTGCAGTCGCGCGAGGCCAGGGTGCTCCACAGGTGCACCATGAGGGCGTTGTGGTAGGCCATGTCGGACACCTTGCCGGCGTGCCGCCCGCGGCCGAGGTAGGAGATGAGGTCGCCGGGCCCGACGATGGCCTCGGCCTTGAAGGCGACCGCCGGGGCGAGGATGCGCAGGGCCTGGCGCAGCGACTGGGTGATGTCGTGCACCGGTGGCTCGTTCTGGCAGTCGGTGCCCATCTGCTTCCAGATGAAGGCGATGGCGTCGAGTCGGAACACCTCCACCCCCTGGTTGGCCAGGTAGGCGATGAGGTCGACGAACTCGCAGAAGACGTCCGGGTTGGCCCAGTTGAGGTCCCACTGGAAGGAGTTGAAGGTCGTCCACACCCAGCCGTCGAGCTCGTCGTTCCACGTGAAGTTCCCCGGCGCGAAGTCGGGGAAGACCTCCGGCAGCGACCTCTCCCAGGCGTCCACCTGGTCGCGGTCGTCGAGGATGTGGAAGTACTCGCGGTACCGCGGATCGCCGGCGCAGGCCCTGCGCGCCCACTCGTGCTCGGCTGCGACGTGGTTGAGGACCAGGTCCATGACGAGGCTGATGTGTCGGCGACGCAGCTTGCCGGTGAGCTCGGCCAGATCGTCCATCGTCCCCAGATCGGGGCGCACCCTCCGGTAGTCGGCGACGGCGTAGCCGCCGTCGGACTCGCCGGGGCGCGGTTGCAGCAGCGGCATGAGGTGCAGGTAGCTCACGCCGAGGTCAGCGAGGTGGTCGAGGTGCTCACCGACCCCGGACAGGGTGCCGGCGAACCGGTCGGCGTAGGCGACGTAACCGATCTGCTGGGGCTTCTGCAGCCAGTCGGGCTCGAGGAGCCGGGCCTCGTCCAGCCGCCGCAGCTCGGCCGACCGCTCGGCCAGTCTGGCGAGGATGATCGACCTCACCCGGGCGATCGTCTCATCGGCACGGTCGCGGTAGACCTTGCGGATGCCGACCTCGAGGTCGGGCAGGTAGCGTTCCCAGCGCAGGTCGAAGGACTGTCGGGTGGCGGCGTCCAGCTGTGGCTCGTCGTCGGGCACGGGGTGCGAGGACATGACCCCAGCGTAGATCACCGACCTCGTGAAAGACTGGGATGCCGAGTCGGCGATCCGACTCCACGACGACACCGAGGGAGCAGATGTCAGCGTCCAGCCCGCAGCCCGGAGCCACCGCCCAGTCGGTCATCCGCAATTTCTGCATCATCGCCCACATCGACCACGGCAAGTCCACCCTGGCCGACCGGATGCTGCAGATCACCGGCGTGCTGTCCGAGCGGGACGCCCGGGCCCAGTACCTCGACCGGATGGACATCGAGCGCGAACGCGGCATCACCATCAAGTCCCAGGCGGTGCGCATGCCGTGGGCGGCCGGCGGCGTCGACCACGTCCTCAACATGATCGACACCCCCGGGCACGTCGACTTCACCTACGAGGTGTCGCGGTCCCTCCAGGCCTGCGAGGGGGCCGTCCTCCTCGTCGACGCCGCCCAGGGCATCGAGGCGCAGACCCTGGCCAACCTCTACCTGGCGCTGGAGGCCGATCTCGAGATCATCCCCGTGCTCAACAAGATCGACCTGCCCGGGGCCGAGCCCGACAAGCATGCCGAGGAGATCGCCGGGATCATCGGCTGCGACCCGGCCGACGTCCTGCGGGTCTCGGCCAAGACCGGGGTCGGCGTCACCGAGCTGCTCGACGCCATCGTCGCCCGGGTCCCGGCGCCAACCGGCACCCCGGACGCCCCGGCCCGGGCCCTCATCTTCGACTCGGTCTACGACACCTACCGCGGCGTCGTCACCTATGTGCGGGTCGTCGACGGGAGGCTGGCGGCCCGCGACAGGATCCTCATGATGAGCACCCGGGCCACCCACGAGATCCTCGAGATCGGCGTCATCTCGCCCGAGATGGTGCCATCCGCCGGGATCGGCGCCGGGGAGGTCGGCTACCTCATCACCGGCGTCAAGGACGTCCGCCAGTCGCGGGTCGGCGACACCGTCACCCTGGCGTCCGCACCGGCCGCCAGCGACCTGGGCGGGTACCAGCACCCGCGGCCCATGGTGTACTCGGGACTGTTCCCCATCGACGCCCAGGACTTCCCCGAGCTGCGTGACGCCCTCGACAAGCTCCAGCTCAACGACGCCGCCCTCGTCTACGAACCGGAGACCTCCACCGCCCTGGGATTCGGCTTCCGGGTCGGCTTCCTCGGCCTGCTCCACATGGAGATCGTCCGGGAACGGCTCGAGCGGGAGTTCGACCTCGACCTCATCAGCACCGCACCCTCGGTCGTCTACCGCGTCGTCATGGAGGACGGCTCCGAGGCGACCGTGACGAACCCCTCCGAGTACCCGACCGAGGGACGGATCGCCGAGGTGTTCGAGCCGGTCGTCGACGCGACGATCCTGGCCCCGGCCGAGTTCATCGGCACCATCCTCGAGCTGTGTCAGCAGCGCCGTGGGGTGCAGCAGGGCATGGACTACCTGTCGGCCGACCGGGTCGAGATCCGGTACCGGCTGCCCCTGTCGGAGATCGTCTTCGACTTCTTCGACCAGCTCAAGTCGCGCACCAAGGGCTACGCCTCCCTCGACTACCACGAGTCCGGGGAGGAGGCGTCCGACCTCGTCAAGGTCGACATCCTCCTCAACGGCGACCCGGTCGACGCCTTCAGCTCCATCGTCCACCGCGACAAGGCCTACGCCTATGGCGTCGCCATGGCCGCCAAGCTCAAGGAACTCATCCCGCGCCAGCAGTTCGAGGTGCCCATCCAGGCGGCCATCGGGGCCCGGGTCATCGCCCGCGAGACCATCCGTGCGGTCCGCAAGGACGTCCTGGCCAAGTGCTACGGCGGCGACATCTCGCGCAAGCGCAAGCTGTTGGAGAAGCAGAAGGCCGGCAAGAAGCGGATGAAGATGGTCGGCTCGGTCGAGGTGCCCCAGGAGGCCTTCGTCGCCGCCCTGAGGACCGGCGAGGGTTCCGAGAAGAAATGAGCGGGGCGTTGCGGCTGCACCGGCTGGCCGTGCCCGCCGCCCTCGCCGACCGGGGGATCGACGAGCTTGGCGTCTGGTCGGTGCCGCTCACCGTACGGTTCCGGCGCATCGAGGTGCGCGAGGGGATGGTGCTGCACGGGCCGGCCGGCTGGGCGGAATGGTCACCCTTCTGGGACTACGACCCGGTCGAATCGGCCTCGTGGCTGCGCGCAGCCCTCGAGGGGGCGACCGAGGAGCTGCCCGACGCCGTCCGTGACGAGGTGCCGGTCAACGTCACCGTGCCCGTCGTGCCGGCTGCAGTGGCCCATGAGCTCGTCGCGGCGTCGGGATGCCGCACCGCCAAGGTCAAGGTCGCCGACCCGCGCAGCGACCTGGCCGACGACGTGGCCCGCGTCGAGGCGGTGGCCGACGCCCTGGGGCCGGGTGGGCGTGTGCGCGTCGACGCCAATGCGGCCTGGGACGTCGAGACGGCGGTGCGGGCCATCGGGCGGCTCGACCGTGCCGCCGGCGGGCTGGAGTACGTCGAGCAGCCCTGCCCGGGCGTCGACGAGCTCGCCCGGGTGCGGCGTCGGGTCGAGGTGCCCGTGGCCGCCGACGAGTCCGTGCGCCGCGCCGAGGACCCGGTGGCGGTCGCCCGCGCCGGGGCCGCCGACCTCATCGTCGTCAAGGTGCAGCCCCTGGGCGGGGTGCGGCGGGCGCTCGAGGTCGTCGAGGCGGCCGGGTTGCCGGCCGTCGTCTCCTCGGCCCTCGACACGAGCATCGGCATCGGGCTGGCCACCCGGCTGGCCGGAGCCCTGCCCCGTCTCGACCACGCCTGCGGACTGGGCACCGTGCGACTCTTCCGGGGGGACGTCGCCGCCTCCTCCCTGCTGCCCACCGGAGGGGTCCTGCCGGTGCGACGGGCCGACGTCGACCCGTCGGCCTTCACCGACGAACCCGACGCCGACCTGGCCAGGCGCTGGCTCGGCCGACTGGAGGCCAGCTGCGCTGCCCTGGAGGGACGATGAACGAATCGACCGAGCTGGCCCGACGCCTCGTGCTGGCCCTCGTGGCCGCCGGGGTCGAGCACGTCGTCCACTGCCCGGGATCGCGGGACGCCCCCGTGGCCTATGCCCTCCACGACGCCGCGGCGGCAGGCCTGCTGAGCCTGCACGTGCGCCTCGACGAGCGGGCGGCGGCCTTCGTCGCCCTGGGGCTGGGGCGTGGCGGTCATCCGGCCGCGATCGTGACGACCTCGGGCACCGCGGTGGCCAACCTTCACCCGGCCGTCCTCGAGGCCGACGCGGCCGGGGTGCCCCTCGTCGTCATCTCGGCCGACCGCCCGGCCGAGATGTGGCACACCGGAGCCAACCAGACGACGATCCAGACCGGGATCCTCGGTCCTTCGCCCCATCTGCGCACCGACGTGCCCGCCGGGTTCCCAGCCGACGAGCGGCTCGACGCGCTCGTCCTGCGCGCGGTGACCGCGGCGACCGGGGCGTTGAGCCGCGACCCCGGACCGGTGCACCTCAACGTGAGCTTCCGCGAACCACTCGTGCCCGATGACCCGTGGGCTCCCGCACCACCGGCACGGCGTCGGGTGGATCCAGCACGCACCGCGCCGACGCCGCTGGTCATGCCCGCCCGGACCGTCGTCGTCGCCGGGGACGGGGCCGGACCGCTCGCCCGCCAGCTCGCCGAGGAGGGCAGGTGGCCGCTGCTGGCCGAACCGACCTCCGGGGCGCGGGCCGGGAGCACCGCCCTCACCGACTACCAGGGGGTCCTGTCCGGCCGGCCCGATCTGGTCGACGCCGTCGAGGCCGTCCTCGTCCTGGGACATCCAACCCTGTCGCGGCCGGTGTCACGGCTGCTGGCCCGGCCCGGGGTGACGGTCGTCACGGATCGCTCCCGGTGGACCGACGTCGCCGGCGTCGCCCGCGTCGTGGCCGGTCCGGTCGAGCTCGCGTCCGTGCACGTCGAGGAGCCCTGGTTGCGCCGCTGGCAGGACGCCGACCGACCTGGCACTGCCACCGTGAAACAGCAGGTGTGCGACGCCATCTGGCAGGCCTCGACACGGGCGGATGCGCCGCTGCTCGTCATCGGCGCCTCCGATGTCATCCGCTCCTTCGACCGGCACGCCGTCCCCGCCGCGACGAGCCCGGACGCCCACGCCAACCGTGGCCTGGCCGGCATCGACGGGACGGTGAGCACCGGTATCGGTCTGGCCCTGGGGACAGGGCGGCCGGTGCGGGTCGTCGTGGGCGACCTCACCTTCACCCACGACGCCATGGCCCTGGTGCGCGGCGAGTGCGAGGACGACGTCGACCTCCAGGTCATCGTGCTGGACGACCACGGCGGGGCGATCTTCGGGGGACTGGAGCACGCGGCCGCGCCGCGGCCGGTCCTCGAGCGGATGTTCCTCACCCCGCAGGGGCTCGATCTGCCCTCGTTCGCCTCGGCGGTGGGGGCGTCCTGTCTGCCCTGGCGGCCGGGGCTCCTCGACGAGCCGATCGTCGGGCGTCAGATCGTGCCGGTCGAGCTGGCTGGCCGCTGAGAACCGGCGATCCGGCTCCCCACCGTCCGGGTGGACTCGGTATTCGGGCGGACCAGGCACTCGGGCGGCTTCAGCGTCCGGGTAGGCCCGAGGCGAAGGCCTCCATCTTCGCGCCGATCTCGATCCACTCCTTGGCAGGGTCGGAGCTCGGCATGATCCCGGCACCGGCGTACATCCGGACCTCGCGGGAGTCCGCGCTGAACTGTCCGCAGCGCAGGGCCAGGGCCCACTGCCCCGATCCGTCCGAGCCCATCCAGCCCACCGGGCCGGCGAAGCGTCCGCGGTCGAGTTGCTCGACCTGCCCGATGAGGTCGTACGCCTCCTCGCGCGGTGTGCCGCAGACGGCGGCGGTGGGGTGCATGGCGTCGACGATCCGGGCGGCGTTCGAGCCGCTCACCCGGGCGGTGACATCGGTCGCCAGGTGGACGACATTGGGCAGCTCGAGCCGGAACGGGCCACGGACGACCGGGTCGACGAGACCGGCCTCGACGAGACGACCGGTGACCGAGGTCACCGCCAACTCGTGCTCGTGACGTTCCTTGGGGTCATGGAGCAGCTCGTCCGCCCAGGCGGGCTTGCGGGTCCCGGCGAGCACCCGGCAGCGGAAGAGCCCGTCTCGGCAGTCGACGAGCAGTTCCGGGGTCGCCCCGACCAGCCCGTCGTGGCTGTAGGTCCAGCATCCCGGGAAGCGGGCGGCCAGCTGGGCCGCGACCTGGCCGCGGTCGATGACGGCGTTGGAGTGGACGTCGACGGCCCCGGCGAGGACGACCTTCTCGAGCCGCTCATCGGCGCCGAGGCGGCGCGTCGCCGCGCTCACCGACGCCGTCCATGTCGCCTCGTCGACCGCCGGACACCGAGTGAGGTGGGGCTCGACGGCCTCGGCGATGTCACGACGGACGGGGGAGTAGTCACCCAGCACGGTCGTCGGGCCGCCGAGGTGGCGGCGGATGATGAGCACCCGGGGGACGACGAGGAAGCCCTCCTGGGCCCGGGAGAAGGGGAAGGAGCCGAAGGCGATGACCGGTTCGCGTCCGGCCCAGGACGCCAGCCGGTGCCAGGCCGACTCGATGGCCCCGTGCCCGGAGGCGGTGAACCGGCACTGCTGTCCCCAGCCGACCATGGCCGGGGCGTCATCGGAGTCGGGGGCCAACCAGATCCACGGGTCGACGCCGTCGGGGACCCAGGCCAGCACCTCACGGAGCCAGGCGGCCCCGGGCAGTGTCGAGACGGCATCGGAGCAGGGAAGGTCGGGCACGAGTGGTCACTCTAGCCCGCAGGGGGAGGGGCCGGTTCGTCACGTCGGCACCGTGACGTCCTCGCCGTCGAGGGCGATCGGATCGCTGGTCCGATGTGCATGGATGCGGTCGAGGACGAGGAAGAGGGTCGTGGCTGCACAGGCCACGGCGCTGGCGACGTAGAGGATCTTGAAGGAGGCCACCGCGACGACGAGTGCGCCGATGACGATGGACACCACCGCCGGGGCCGACTGGATCGCGTTCGAGGCCGCCCTCACCCGGCCAATGACGGCCTCCGGAGTCATCGTCTGCACGGCATACCCTGCGCTGGTGAAGATGATCGAGGCGAGCAGACCGGCGATGACGATGAACGACAGCACCCACGGCACACTCGGGGTCGCCAGACAGATCCCCACGAGACATCCGGCCACCAGAACGAAACAGGTGGCGATGAGACTCGACGGACGGAACCATTGAACGAGTTTGGCGGTGACTGCGGCGCCGACGATCATCCCCACACCTTGGAAGGCGACGAGCGTGCCAGCGAAGGACGAGGGTCGATTGAGGCTGTCGATCAGCGCGTACATGGCTCCGTCGATGGAGCCGGCGACCATCTGCACCAGTCCGAGACCGAGCACGATCGACCGAAGCTCAGGGGTTCTCAGGATGTGCCGGAAACCTGCCCCCATCCCCGGAGGCACCGAGGTCAGGTCACTGACGACATGAGTTGGGAGCATCGCCAAGGCGCCGACGAGGAGAAGCCCCGACGACACCGCTGTGAAACCCTGAATGCCCACCTTGACAAGGAGGAAGGCGCCGGCCAGAGGGGCGACGATGGACAGCAGGCCGCTGAACCCATTGAGGGTCGACAAGACCTTCGGTAGGGATCGGTCGTCGCAGAGAACCTTGATGGCACCGGAAGTTGAGGCCCCCGAGATGACCCCGAGCAATCCCACGACGAACAGGACGAGGAAGACGATCCACAGGTCCTCGGGCCCGTGAACCAGGAGCAGCGCCAGCAGGACGATGGCGGAGACAAGATCGGACACCAGGACGCCAGTCTTCCTCGGGATGAGATCCAACCGGCTGCCGAACACGAGACCGACGATCTGTGGAGCCACCGCGGCGGCCATGGCGAGCCCGGCCATCGAGGACGACCCCGTCAAGGACCGGACCCACATGCCGACCGCGAGCGTCAGGGCCGAGTCGCCCGCCATGCTGAACAGTCTCGACAGCAGAAAGAGGCTCACATCTCGGTTCATTATCGTCAGAAGCTCCATTCTGGAAATGGGACGACGCCCCATTTCGTTGCTACTCTTCCCGGTCGTCCACGGGCTCTTCAGGATCCAGGGTGTAGTTGTGACTTGACTGTGTGAGAGTCTGCTGTAGTTGGCCTGTGGGGCCGGGGTGCGTGGGGGGAGGACCCTGCGCGAGGATCGGAGTGTCTTAAGTCCCGTCCTCGTGAATCGCAAGGCCCTCCATGAACCACGCTACCTTCAGCACCCCCGACCTGACCACATTCGCCCGTCTCGACGAACTCGGTCTGGAGGTCACCGGCCAGCTGATCAGTGACGAGGAGACGGTCCTGGCCTGCCGGGTCGTCGCCCCCGACGACTGGTGCCACTGGTGCGGATGCCAGGGGGTCCCTCGTGACACGGTGATCCGCCGGCTGGCCCATACCCCGATGGGCCACCGGCCCACGATCCTTCAGATCCGGGTGCGCCGGTACCGGTGCACCGGCTGCGGACACGTGTGGCGCCAGAACACCGACCAGGCCGCCCAGGCCAGGGCGAAACTGTCGCGGGGAGGGCTGGCCTGGGCACTGGAGGGCCTGGTGCTCGATCACCTGCCGGTCTCCCGTATCGCCGCTGGTCTGGGGGTGGACTGGACCACCGCCAACGATGCGGTGCTGGCCGAGGGCACCCGCCGGCTCATCGACGACCCGCACCGCTTCGAGGGCGTGGAGGTCATCGGGGTCGACGAGCACGTGTGGCGCCACACCAGCCGTGGTGACAAGTACGTCACCGTGATCATCGACCTGACACCGAGACGCGACGGCACCGGGGCCTCCCGGCTGCTCGACATGGTGGCGGGACGTTCCAAGAAGGTGTTCAAGACCTGGCTGGCCGGCCGCGACCAGGCCTGGCGCGACCGCATCCAGATCGTGGCGATGGACGGGTTCACCGGCTTCAAGACCGCAGCCGCCGAAGAACTCCCGGCCGCGGTCGAGGTCGTGGATCCGTTTCACGTCGTGCAGCTCGCCGGCGACCAGCTCGATGTCACCCGCCAACGCGTCCAGCAGGACACCACGGGCCATCGGGGCCGGGCGGGCGACCCCCTGTTCGGGGTCAGGCTGACCCTGCACACGGGCCGGGACCTGCTCACCGACCGGCAGGCCGCCCGCCTGGAACAGGTGTTCGCCGCCGACGCCCACGCCCCGGTCCAGGTCACCTGGGCGGTCTACCAGGAGATCGTGGCCGCCTACCGCGCCGAGAACCGTGCCGAGGGCAGACGCATCATGGCCCACCTCATCGACGCGATCGCCACCAAAGTCCCGAAGGCCCTGCCCGAAGTCACCACTCTGGGCCACACCCTGAAGAAGCGGGCCGACGACATCCTGGCCTACTTCGACCACCCCGGGACCTCGAACGGGCCCAGTGAAGCCATCAACGGCAGACTCGAACACCTCCGCGGCATCGCCCTGGGATTCCGCAACCTCACCCACTACATCACCAGATCACTCCTGGAGACCGGAGGATTCAGACCCCGACTACACCCTGGATCCTGAAGAGCCNGTGAAGCCATCAACGGCAGACTCGAACACCTCCGCGGCATCGCCCTGGGATTCCGCAACCTCACCCACTACATCACCAGATCACTCCTGGAGACCGGAGGATTCAGACCCCGACTACACCCTGGATCCTGAAGAGCCTGACAACCCCCGACCTCGGCGGCGGACGTGTGTAGGTGGCTGGGTACGTGCGGTGCCATCGATGGTTGGAGCTTCGGGTGTCAGGCGTGACCGATGGGGGTCCAGTGGTAGCGCTGCGACATCATCGGGGATCGTGAAGGTGTCCCCGGTGACGGTGTGGTGGGCGGCCAGGGCGGGTCCGATCATTGCTTCGATGAGGGGTTTGGTCTGATCCCATGGTCCTACCTGGGTGCTGGCGTTGTAGGCCGCCATCTCGATCTCGGGGACGACGAGCCGGTCCGGGACGGTGATGGTGTTGAAGCTGTAGCTGGGTCGAGCGAGGACCCGGCCGAGGGCGTCGGTGACGTCGTGGGGGTCAGGATGAAGCCACGTCGCAATGAGGGCGAGATCGATGAGGTCGCGGCGGCGGGTCGACATGTTCCCCGAGTGCAGGGTGTACATGGCGGTGGTTTTCTCGGCGGTGTGTTCAGCCAAGGGGATGAGGGGGATCCGAGGCCAGTCGTCGAAGCGTGTGAGGTCGAGGCGCGGACGGAGACCGAGGACGTCGGGCGAGAACTCGAAGGCCGGTGTGAGAGCCACATCCAGGCCGATGTTAGGCATCTTGCGCCACTGGCCACGCCTGTCGGTGATGAACGGGGTGATCTTGGCGCGCAGGAGGTGTCTTGTCGGACCCACGGCGCTCCACCCGTCTCGCAGTTGGAACCGGAGACAGTCATCAATGGGTGTCGGCTGGCCGATCAGGGAGCGGATGTGTTCGACGGCGGCGTCCACGCTAGTGGCGAGGATCGTGGCATCAATGTCCTTGGTGAGTCGGGATTGGTGAGGTAGCCGCGCCATCATGGCCTGGCCACCTTTGAGGACGAACTGGTCGTGTGCACACAGCCGTGCTACGAGTCGTTGCATGACCCAGACGTGGACGGCGAACTGGCGCTCTTCTACGTTGTCGAACGTACGGGCGGACGCATCGGCCAGGGCTGCTCGTATGGCGTCACCGTCGCCATACGCGGGTCGGTTCATGCCACTTTCTCCAGGTAGTAGGGCAGGGATTCTTTGACGGCGTCGGGGCCCATGACCTCGCAGACGCGGTCGATGGTCCAGCCGTGTTCTTCGACGAGTTCGAGCATCCATCGGGAGCGGTGTTCACCGTCCATGAGACGCATGTGGCCCAGATCGTAGGTGGTGCGTTCGAGGGTGGTGACCGGTAGTCCGTCGATCCAGCACATGTCGTCGGGGCTCAGGCGATCGACGTGGACGGTGTATCGCTGAACGTGGCGCGAGGTGGGCCGGGTCAGGTGCGACTCCATGGGAAGGTCCCACGCCCCGTGGAACTCGGCAGCGGTGTAGTGAGAGAACACCCCCACCGGAATCGGGTCGTTCAGCTTCTCCTGCGTGAACATGGCTGGCTCCAACGACTCCCAGATGACACGGTGCCACCCGTGCATGGTGTCGAACAGCGCCGGCACGTAATAGACCCCCCTCTGCGCGACGGCCAGAATGGTGTCGTCGGCGAGCATCCTGGGGATGCTGGAGGGGTTGATGCCGTAGCGCAGGAGCTGCTGGCGGGTGACGACTCCGTCCTGGCGGGCAGCCAGGTCGACGGTACGGGCGTAGTCCTTGAGCGCCGTCATGACACCCCCTCTTTTGTCGGATATGGTAATAGTGTAGCCGGTTGGGGGTTGCTGGGTGTCATCTGGCCTTCGCGACTTTTTCAGTGGGCTGGGCGATGATGGAGGTAGTACCTTGATCTAGGAGCAGCCATGGGCCGACGAGTCCTCACGGTCACGGAGATGACCTTCCACCAGGCGCGGGTTCACAACGGTGAGACTCGGGCGCCCTCAGACCTCGACGGCGCGGATCTCCTTGAGGTGTTTCACGACTGGGTCACCGCCATTCCCGAGGAGGATCAGTCGTTCGCCAAGCAGCAGACCTACGTGCGTGTGGAATCTGTCATCCGAGTAGGAGCTCGTGTCGAGTTCCTCGATCTTCGTGTCGGATCGTATGGCGAGCCCGGTGAGGTGCGAGACATCAAGACCGGCACGGTCGTCCACACGATCACCGACGACGAAGCCCCGGTCGGCTCAAACCGCGCGTTGTTGTTCGTTCCTCTGGTTGGCGAACGCGCGTATTTCTTGGCTGAGGAATCTTCGAGGGGGTCCGCGGGTGGTCGAATCATGGCGATGTTCAAGCACCACTTCTCGACGACAATGGACACCGTCACCTTGGTCACGAGCAAGGCCGTCGAGGCAGAGAGCTGGCTGGAATTGGCGAACCTGACAGAGGTGGAGGTGCGCACGACTGGCAAGAGCGTGGACGTGGCCGACGGCCCTGACGTGAAGGTCGGACGTGTTTCGTACCTCGCACGGCCTGAGCGTGGACTGAAGTTCTTCCCGCGTCGGCTCCTTGGGCGACTCACTGATCAGGATGTTCTCAAGCAGATAGTCTCCGTGCAGGACCTCGACCCTTCGCACGAGGTCTATGTGACGATGCAGCAGGGGGGCCGCTCAAGGAAGTTCCTTCTCGGCGATGAGTCTGGCCCCGCCATCCGCGAGTTGCTGTCCGCTGCCGGGGACCCGCCGCTGCCCGACAACGAACTTATCAGCCGCTGCACTGATCGCGTGTCGAGGCTTCTTGAACGGCAGGGCGGCCAGTGGAATCCAATCTGGAGCAATCGGCCGAGGGAGTGATGCAGCATGGGAAAGTCATCGCTGTGGCGAGTCCCCGCTGACCATTTCCGTACGCTTTACGACTCCAGGACCAACAAACCCGACTGTCGAGCGTGGATTGCCCAGACGCTGGTGCCGGTCATGCTCGGCGTCGTATCTGGGGTCAGGGGTGCGACGTTGAAGGATGTCGGCGGGCCGGTCGCCGGTGTCTCAATCGTGGCCGGTCTGCTGTTCTCGATGTCGATCTTCCTCTTCCAGCTCCGCACGACGCTGAGCCAGGACAAGCGGTTAACAGAGACTGATTTCCGTTTGGTCGACGAGTGCATGGCCAACACGTTGTGGGCTATCGTCTGGGGCCTGGCGCTCACGCTCTACCTCGTGGTCATGGGCGCAGGCGAGTGGATGGACCGAGGCGTGCTCCGCACGACATGGACAGGCGTCGCCATCGCCGCAGGTACACACTTCCTAATCGTGATCATGATGTGCCTCAAACGGCTCCGACGGGCGTATGAGCGCATCGCGATGAAACGCCAATAGGTTTCGCGCAAGAATGGAGCCCTTGTTGCAGGCTTCGCGCGGCGCAGCTCTCTCGACGCTCCTGACGATCTCCTGGGCCCGGGCCGGGCTCTGTGTCCCGATGAGGTGTTCATGAACCTGGTCTTGCGGGGCCGCCGCGCTCGTGACGCTGTCCCAACAACGCGACCTTGCGTCGTCAGTATTGATCGAGTGGCCGGCAGCCAAGAGAACCGGGTGTTTGCTGTCGCAACGGACAAGCAGCTCGAGGCGTTCTGCGGGCATTCGATGATCGTCGACCCCCAGGGCACGGTGCTAGCTCGTTCCAGCCTGGACACCCGTTTGTCATCAAAGCCGAAGGGGCTCTTCCCAATCAACGGTGTAGTTGCTGCTTGAAGCCGCCGGTCTCGAGGAGGCTGCGGGCGATGTAGTGGGTGAGGTTGCGGAAGCCCAACGCGATGCCGCGTAGGTGCTCGAGTCGTCCGTTGATGGCCTCGGTTGGGCCGTTGGACGTGCTGGGACGGTCGAAGTAGGCCAGCACGTCCGCGGCGCGCTTGTTCAGCGTCCGGCCCAGTCGAGCGACCTCGGCAAGACCGGCCGGAACACCACGGGCCACGGAGGCGATCAGCGCGCTCATGGTGGCCTTCCCGGCAGTGCGGTCGGGGTCGCGGTAGGCGGCGATCATGCGCTGGTAGACGCTCCAGGTGACCTCGACCGCGACATGACGCTCATCGGCGAACAAGTCAGCCAGCCGGACCTTCTGGCGGTCGGTGAGCAGGTCGGCGCCGGTGTGCAGAGTGCGTCGGGCCCTGTACAGCGGGTCACCGGCGCGGCCCCGTCGGCCGAAGATGTCCTGCTGAGCGCGTTGTCGGCATTCGTCCAAGGCGTCGGCGGCCAGGTGGATCACGTGGAAGGGATCCATCACGGCCGTGACGTGCGGGATCTCCTCGACCACGGCCGTCTTGAACCCGGTGAACCCATCCATCGCGACGACCTCGACCTGTTCCCGCCACGCCTCGTCGCGGCTGGCGAGCCACGTCTTGAAGGCGGCCTTGGAACGCCCTTCAATCATGTCCAACAGCCGCGCAGAACCGGTCCCATCCCGCACACCGGTGAGGTCGATGATGACGGTCACGTACTTGTCCCCGCGGCGAGTGTGACGCCAGACGTGTTCGTCCACGCCGAGCACCTTGACGCCATCGAAACGGGTGTTATCGCTGATCAGGCGCCTGCGTCCTTCGTCCAGGACGGCGGTGTTGGCGGTGCCCCACGCCACCCCGAGCGCTTGCGCTACGCGACTCATCGACAGGTGTGCCACCACGAGTCCTTCGAGCGCCCAGGCCAGAGCTGTCTTGGTGAGCTTGCACCGTGGCGCTGCCGCGGCGTTGATGTCTTGGCGCCACACGTGCCCGCAGCCAGTGCAGCGGTAGCGACGCAGCCGGACCTGCAGAATCGTCGGGCGCCATCCCAGCGGAGCATGGGCCAGTTCCCGCACCGCGCAGTCGCGCACGCGCCCTTCGCAACCGCACCGTCGGCACCAGCGGTCATCGGCGACGACGCGGCAGGCCAGCACTGCCTTGTGCGGAAACAAACACTGACCGACTGCTTGTAGGCCCAGGTCATCCAGGCCGGTGACGGTGGTCAGGTCGGGGTCGCTGAAGGTAGCATCGAACACGTCGAGGTCTTTCGGATGGCTGTGTGAGAACTTCCATCCTCGGAAGACCTCGACGCCTATCCCGGCAGCGACACACCCACCCCGGCCCGCTCAGGTGAACACGGCACCTACACCCTCGTCTGGGAAGAGCCGATTATCCCTTGTGGGGGGTCTCCTTGGTGTTGATTCCGCAGCGCGCGGGGCGACTCGCACTGACTCGTTGGATAATTGTCATGTGAATCCTCCTTGGTTCACCCACAGCTGATTGCTGTCTGACGACAGAGTCTGCCAATGAGTACTGGGTGTCAAGTGCGGATGATGACGTGTCCGGATTGTGGACACACTGCATCCGGTTGGCCCTGCCGACCGAGGTCACCTGACCCAGGCAGCCCCCGACCGACGGGCCTCCTCGGCGATCCGACGGGCCTCGAGGCGGTCGACCTTCCCGGAGGCGAGCATCGGCAGTTCTGCCACCTCGGCGATGACCCGCGGGGCATGGCTGCGTCCCAGACGCCGCCCCACGAGCTCGCGCAGCGCCTCCGGCCCGCGCCAGCCCCGCCCCGGCACGACGACGGCGGTGACGACCTGGCCCCAGACGGCGTCGTCCAGGCCGAGGACCACGCCGTCGCGGACCATCCCGGTGGCGCGGATCTGGGCGAGCACCTGACCGGCGGCGATCTTGAGCCCCCCGGAATTGATGACGTCATCGACACGCCCGTCGATGACGAGGTGACCGTCCTGCCAGTGGCCGAGGTCCTGGGTGGCCAGCCACGGGCCGACCGGGCCCTCGTCGAGGTAACCGCTCATGAGCATCGGTCCGGACAGGAGCACCCGCCCGTCATCGAGCCTCACCTGCACCCCGTCCAGCGGGACGCCGTCGTAGACGCAGCCGCCGCAGGTCTCGCTCATGCCGTACGTCACCCGCACCGCAATCCCCAGCGCCCGCGCCCGCTCCACCAGGTCGGTCGAGGGTGCGGCGCCGCCGAGAAGCACGGCCGCGCACCCGGCCAGGGCCGCTGCGCCGTCCGGGTCGTCGAGGATGCGTACCAGCTGTGTCGGCACCAGGGAGATGGCCACCCGACCGTCCTCGTGCCGACCCAGGGCCTCGGTGACCGCCGAGGC
The DNA here is from genome assembly GCF_900605005.1 of Acidipropionibacterium timonense. Lineage (GTDB taxonomy): Bacteria > Actinomycetota > Actinomycetes > Propionibacteriales > Propionibacteriaceae > Cutibacterium > Cutibacterium timonense. The sequence continues at coordinate 793,004 of NZ_LR027558.1, forward strand.
CACCGACGGGCCGTCGACGTGTCCCTCGACGGTGACGACGTCGCGGCCGTCCCCGACCGCCCGGGCCACGACCTGCAGGCCCGCGATGTGGTGAGGCGGCAGGGCCAGCACCCAGGTGCAGGGCCCGCCGAGGCGCTCACCGGTCGCCACCGCCGAGGCGCGCAGCTGGGCGGCCGAGAGCCCGACGAGCCGCCCGGTCCCGGTCGTCGACCCGGAGGTGCGCACGACGAGCGACACCTGCGCAGGCAGCCACCTCACGCGGTTCTCGACGTCCTGGAGGACCGCCGGGGGCAACTCGTCGCCGCCGGCCGGGACGAGCACCGACGTCGCCCCGGCGAAGACCTCGGCCAACCGACCTGCGAGCCACTCGACGTCCTGGGCGGTCCGCTCGACGCGCACCACCCGCACCCGTGAGACCTCCGGGATCGCCACGACGCCGCCTCAGAAGTAGTAGGGGTAGTCGGACCAGTCAGGGGAACGCCGTTCGAGGAAGGCGTCGCGTCCCTCCTGGGCCTCCGGGGTCATGTACGCCATCCGGGTCGCCTCCCCGGCGAAGGCCTGCTGGCCGGCGATGCCGTCGTCGACCATGTTGAAGGCGTACTTGAGCATCCGGATGGCCTGGGGCGACTTGCCGGCGATGGTCAGACCCCACTCGATGGCGGTCTCCTCGAGCTGGGCGTGCGGCACGGCGCGATTGACGACCCCCCACCGTTCGGCCTCGACGGCGTCGTAGGTCTGCGCCAGGAAGAAGATCTCCCGGGCCCTCTTGTCACCGATCTGCCGGGCCAGCAGCGCCGAGCCGTAGCCGGCGTCGAAGGACCCGACGTTGGCGTCGACCTGCTTGAACCGGGCGTTTTCCACGCTCGCCACGGCCAGGTCCGCGACGACCATGAGGGAGTGCCCGCCGCCGGTCGTCCACCCCGGGATGGCGGCGATGATCGGCTTGGGAGTGGCCCGCATGAGCCGCTGCACCTCGAGGATGTGCAGCCGCCCCAGCCGACCCTTCTCGATCCGTTCCCGGCGGGCATCGGTGGCCAGGTCCTCGTCGCCGGCCTGCTCGCTCGTCTCGTACTGGTAGCCGGCGGCCCCGCGAATGCGCTGGTCGCCGCCCGAGCAGAAGGAGTACCCGCCGTCGCGGGGGGAGGGGCCGTTGCCGGTGAGGATGATCGCGGCGACGTCGGGGGAGCAGCGGGCGACGTCGAGGCAGCGGTACAGCTCGTCGACGGTGTGCGGCCGGAAGGCGTTGCGGATGGCGGGTCGGTCGAAGGCGATCCGCATGACCGGCAGGTCCTCGCCGGCCGGGACGCCGTCGACCTCGCCACGGGAGACGAGGCGGTGGAAGGTCATGTCGGACAGCTCGAGACCCATCTCGCGCCAGCGCGCAGGGTCGAAGGTGTCCGAGACGAAGGGGAGGCTGCTCACCCCCGCGAAGCTACCACCGACGCGCCCGTGACCGACTACCGACGGCGCTGGTCGCGGGTGAGCACGGAGGCCGCGATGACCCCGCCGACGGCCCCGCCCAGGTGCCCCTGCCACGACACCCCGGCCGTCCCGGGCAGCACTCCCCACAGCACCGAGCCGTAGATGAGGAAGACTATGACGGCCAGGACGATGTCGCCCAGTCGCCTCGTGAAGAGGCCCTTGACGAGGAGATAGGCCAACCACCCGAAGACGATCCCGGAGGCCCCCAGGGTCACGGTGCCCGGGGCGCTGCCGGCCCACGCCGCCAGGCCCGAACAGACCGTGATGACGAAGGCCGAGACGAGCCAGGTGCGGGTGCCCTCGACGAGGACGAGCCAGCCGAGGATGAACAGCGGCACGGAGTTACCGGCCAGGTGTGCCCAGCCGTAGTGGAGCCACGGGGCGGTGAAGATCTCCCACAGTCCCGACAGGCTCCACGAGTGGATACCGAACTCGTCGAGGGAGTTCCCCAGGGCGACGTCGAGGGCCTCGATGACCCACATGATGCCGACCACGGCGGCCATGACGAGGGCGGATCGTCCGGCAGGGTTGGTCCTCGTCACGGGGGCGGGGCGTCGGCGGTCGAGGGTGCTCATGGATCCAGTGTGCGGCCGTGCACAAGCGGGGGAGGAACTTGCCATGAAATGTTGTGAACTTCTTCACATTGGTGTCGAAGTTGTGGTTGCATCGTCCTCAACAACCGTCAGGTCGAGGAGGACTCATGAGTGACAACGAGGTGTTCGAACCGGCCCAGGAGATCGTCGACGAGGCCTGGGTCAGTGACTGGCAGGCCCTGGAGGAACAGGCCAAGGCCGATCCGGCCGGCTACTGGCAGGACCGTGCGCACGAGCTCGAGTGGTCCCAGCCCTGGGACGCCGTCCTCGACGACTCGAAGGCCCCCTTCTTCCAGTGGTTCACGGGAGCGCGGACGAACATCGTCACGAACGCCATCGACCGTCACCTGAGCACCGCCCGTCGCAACAAGCTGGCCCTCATCTGGGTCGGTGAGGACACCTCGAAGGTGCGCACGTTCAGCTACTTCGCCCTCAACCGTGAGGTCGAGAGGATGGCGAACATCCTCAAGGCCATGGGTGTCGTCAAGGGTGACATCGTCACCATCTACCTGCCGCGGATCCCCGAGATCTTCTTCGCCATGCTCGCCTGCGCCAAGATCGGCGCCGTCCACTCGGTCGTCTTCGCCGGGTACTCCTCGGAGGCCCTCAACGCCCGGATCGACGGGGCCGAGTCGAAGCTCGTCATCACCGCCGACGGGTCCTGGGTCAACGGGAAGGTCTTCCCGCTCAAGCAGATCGTCGACGAGGCCGTGAAGTTCTCGCCGACCGTCGAGAACGTCGTCGTCGTGCGCAACACGGGCAGCGAGGTCACCATGGACCCGACCCGGGACCACTGGTACGACGCCCTGTGCAAGCTGCCCATCGCCAAGGGACACTGCGACACCGTTCAGGTGGACGCCGAGGACCCGCTCTTCATCCTCTACACCTCCGGCTCCACCGGCAATCCCAAGGCCATCGTCCACACCCACGGCGGCTACCAGGTCGGCACGTACACGACCCTCAAGTACTGCTTCGACATCAAGGAGTCCGACCGCTGGTGGTGCACCGCCGACCCCGGCTGGATCACCGGTCACTCCTACCTCGTCTACGGACCGCTGCTCAACGGTGCCACCGTCTTCATGCACGAGGGCGGCCCGACCTTCCCCTACCCCGACGGTTGGTGGGAGCTCATCGAGCACTACGGCATCACCTCCTTCTACACCGCCCCGACGGCCATCCGTACCCTCATGCGGTTCGGTGACGCCTGGGTGCGCAAGCACGACCTGTCGAGCCTGCGCATCCTCGGAACCGTCGGCGAGCCCATCAACCCGGAGGCCTGGCGCTGGTTCCACCGCGTCGTCGGCAACGACCGGTGCCCCATCACCGACACCTGGTGGCAGACCGAGACCGGCATGTTCCAGATCACCACCGTGCCGTCCATGCCGCTCAAGCCGGGCTCGGCGGGCCGTCCGGTCTTCGGCCAGGAGGCGGCCATCGTCGACGAGGAGGGCAACGAGGTGCCCGACGGCACCGAGGGCTACCTCGTCCTCAAGAACCCGTGGCCGGCCATGATGCGTACCCTCTTCCACGACCCGGACCGGTACCTCAACACCTACTGGAGCAAGTACCCCGGCCTCTACCTCACCGGTGACTCCGCCCGGCGTGACGAGGACGGCTACTTCTGGATCATCGGGCGCACCGACGACGTCATCAAGGTCTCCGGGCACCGTCTGGGCACCGCCGAGATCGAGTCGGCGCTCATCAGCCATCCCGCGGTCGCCGAGGCCGCCGCGATCGGTCTGCCGCACGAGGTCAAGGGCAACGCCGTCCACGTCGCCGTCGTCCTCAACCGCGGCTTCGAGCCGAGCAAGCAGCTCGAGGCCGATCTGCGATCCCATGTCGCCGAGACCCTGTCTCCCATCGCCAAGCCCGACACCTTCGACTTCACCGAGAAGCTCCCCAAGACGAGGTCCGGGAAGATCATGCGCCGCGTCCTGCGGGCCCGAGCCCTCGGCCAGGACGAGGGCGACCTGTCGACCCTCGACAACGACTGACCCCATCCAACCCGACCCGACACACCGTCAAGGAGGACGATCATGACCGACACCACCCCCGACATCGTCGAGGCGCCCGATCCCGTCAAGGACGCGGCGAACGCCCCCGACTGGTCCGGCCTGCTTGAGGGAGCGGCCGAGGACTTCACCGGCTTCTGGGCCAAGGAGGCCGCCGAACTCGAGTGGTCCCAGCCCTGGGACAGCGTTCTCGACGACTCGAACGCGCCCTTCTTCAAGTGGTTCGACGGCGCCCGGACGAACATCGTCACCAACGCCATCGACCGGCACCTCACGACCGCCCGACGCAACAAGCTGGCCCTCATCTGGGTCGGTGAGGACACCTCGAAGGTGCGCACCTTCAGCTACTTCTCGCTCAACCGTGAGGTGGAGCAGATGGCGAACATCCTCAAGGCCATGGGTGTCGTCAAGGGTGACATCGTCACCATCTACCTGCCGCGGATCCCCGAACTCTTCTTCGCCATGCTCGCCTGCGCGAAGATCGGTGCGATCCATTCGGTCGTCTTCGCCGGGTACTCCTCGGAGGCCCTCAACGCGCGGATCGACGGGGCCGAGTCGAAGGTCGTCATCACCGTCGACGGATCGTGGATCAACGGGAAGGTCTTCCCGATGAAGCAGATCGTCGATGACGCGGTGAAGTTCTCGCCGACCGTCGAGAACGTCATCGTCGTCAAGAACACCGGCACCGAGGTCAGCATGGACCCGACCCGGGACCACTGGTACGACGCCCTGTGCAAGCTGCCCATCGCCAAGGGTCGCTGTGAGACGGTGCAGGTGGAGGCCGAGGACCCGCTCTTCATCCTCTACACCTCCGGCTCCACCGGAAAGCCCAAGGCGGTCGTCCACACCCACGGCGGCTACCAGGTGCACCTGTCGGCGACGATGAAGTACTGCATGGACATCCACGAGGAGGACCGGTGGTGGTGCACCGCCGACCCCGGCTGGATCACCGGCACCTCGTACGTCATCTACGCCCCGCTGCTGCGTGGTGCGACGACCTTCATGGCCGAGGGCAGCCCGGTCTACCCCTACCCGGACGTGTGGTGGGAGCTCATCGAGCACTACGGGATCAACGGCGTCTTCACCGCCCCGACCGCCATCCGTACCCTCATGCGGTTCGGTGACGCCTGGGTGCGCAAGCACGACCTGTCGAGCCTGCGGATCCTCATCAGCGCCGGTGAGCCGCTCAACCCGGAGGCCTGGCGCTGGTTCCACGACGTCGTCGGGGACGGCAGGTGCGCGGTCATCGACACGTGGTTCCAGACCGAGACCGGCGCGATGCAGCTCACCAGCGGCCCGACGATGCCCAAGAAGCCCGGTTCGGCCGGCCGGCCCATCCCCGGCCAGCAGGTTGCGGTCTTCGACGAGGAGGGCAAGGAGGTTCCTCCGGGCAAGGACGGCTTCCTCGTCCTCAAGAACCCGTGGCCCTCGATGCTGCGCACCCTCTTCCAGGAGCCGCAGCGCTACGTCGACACCTACTGGAGCAAGTACCCGGGGGTCTACCTCACCGGCGACTCCGCGAAGATCGACGAGGACGGCTACGTGTGGATCATCGGGCGCACCGACGACGTCATCAAGGTCTCCGGCCACCGCATCGGCACCGCCGAGGTCGAGGCCGCGGTGAACTCCCACCCGGCCGTCGCCGAGAGCGCGGCGATCGGCCTGCCGCACGAGGTCAAGGGCAATGCCATCCATATGGTCGTCGTCCTCAACCGCGGCTTCGAGCCGAGCAAGGACCTCATTGGTGACATCCGGGCGCACGTCGCCGAGACCCTCTCGCCGATCGCCAAGCCCGACACCATCGAGTTCGTCGAGAAGCTGCCGAAGACCCGGTCGGGCAAGATCATGCGCCGCGTCCTCAAGGCGCGGGCGCTGGGACAGGACGAAGGTGACCTCTCGACCCTCGAGGACTGAGCGACGGCGGACGGCCGGGGCGCTCCGGGTGCTCAGGCGGGCACGTCCCGCCGACGCCACCCGAGCACCCCGGCCGCCCCGAGCACGAGCGCCACGGCGGACTCGACGAGGAACGGCCTCCAGTCCATGACGTCCCGCGGCGGCACGGCCAGGTGACCGAAGGGCTGGAGCCGTTGCGCCCATCCCGGCAGCCCGAGGACCGGACCGAGCCAGGCGGCGGCGATGGTCCACCCGACGACGACCCAGGCCAGCGGCACGAGTCGTGGGGCGCAGCCCACGAGGAAGGCCGTCAACCCGACGAGCAGCCACACCCCCGGCAGCAGCGCCGCGGCCGCACCGAGGTAGCGCGCCACGGAGCCCCAGTCGCCGGAGGACGACGCACTGCTGAGCGGCACGGCAGCCCCGGCGGCCACCAGGGTGATGCTCGTGGCGACGAGGGCGACGCCGAGCTGGCCGAGGATGAGCCGGGTGCGGGGCAGTGTCGTCGCCAGGAGCGGCTCCACCCGCCCGGCCGTCTCCTCGGACCGCAGTCGGGCGACGAGGGTCACCGCCATGACGAGGAGGATCGATCCGATGATCGACAACATGGCGATGTCCGAGGCGATGGTGACGTCGTCGGACCCGCCCATGGCCTCGAGCATCCGGGCCATCGCCGGGTTGGACCTCATCGTCGAGGAGGCCTGCTCGAGGATCGACCCGGTGCCCAGGGCAGCCACCGTCGTGCCGAGGAACCAGCCGAGCACCAAACCACGCTCCAGCCGCCAGCTCAGGGCCGGCCCGACCGTCAGCCGGGACCGGTCCGGGCCGGGACGGGGCTGACGCAGACCCGAGCCGTGGTCGCGTCGGGACTCCAGGACGACGGCCAGGCCGGCCAGGGCGACGAACCACAGCAGCGGCACGAGGAACACCCACCACCGGTCGCCGGCCCACGGCCGGGCGAGGAGCGGCCACTCCAGGGGGATGACCCAGCGCAGGCGGTCGACCGAGGACGTCGTCCCCTGCGCGTCGACCCCCATCCGGGCCAGGAAGAGACCGCCGTAGACGAGCCCGAGGCACCAGCCGCGGGCCGAGCGGGCGGTGCCGAAGAGCTGCGCGCACACGAGGGCCGGGCCGGCCATGACGAGACCGCCCGCGGCGATCGATGCTCCCGCCGCCCACGACCCGGCCCAGCCCAGCCCGGCGGCACCGGCCAGGACGGCACTGAGCACGCCGATGGCCAGGCTGCCGATGACGGCCTCGAGGGCGGCGGCGAGCAGCGGTGCGTGCGGCGACACGACGCCGGCCCGCAGCATCTCGGCGCGCCCGGCGTCCTCCTCGACGCGGGTGGCGCGGATGACGAGGAAGCCGACGGCCAGGGCTGCCATGAGCGCGGTGAACCCGCCGACCCGCCAGTAGACGAACCCGCCCGTGGAGGCCACCGAGAAGGCCGGGCCGAGCAGGCCGAGCATCGACGGGCTCGACGTGATGGGAGCCAGGGTGACCTGCGGGTCGGCCCCGACCGGGACGAGGTCGTGATACTTCGAGGCGGTCAACGGCATGAGGAACACCAGGGCCAGGGCCCACAGCGCCCACACGAGCCCGTCACGACGCCGTGCCAACCGCAGCACGACGCCCACTCCGGTCATCGAGGGGCCCGGTCGTACTGCTCGAGGAAGAGGTCCTCGAGGCTCGGCGGATTCGAGGTGAGCGAGCGCACCCCGCGGGCCGTGAGGGCCTCGAGGAACTCACCGAGGTGCTCGGGCGTCACGTGGGCGCTCACCCGGGTGCCGTCGACGAGGACCTCGCTCACGCCGGGAATCTCGAGGTGACCCAGGGTCGGTCGAGGACGGCGTCGACCCGCAGGCTGTGCAGGGACCGCAGGTGCTCGAGCGATCCGGACTCGACCGCTCGGCCGTCGCGGATGATCGTCACCTCGTCGCAGAGCTGCTCGACCTCCGAGAGGATGTGGCTCGACAACAGGACGCTGCGGCCGGGCCGCTCGGCGATGAAGCGGCGCACCTGCTCGGCGAAGACCCGCTCCATGAGGGGGTCGAGGCCGCTCGTCGGCTCGTCGAGGACGAGCAGGTCGACGTCGGCCGCCAGGGCCGCGACGAGGGCCACCTTCTGCCGGTTGCCCTTGGAGTAGCTGCGGGCGCGCTTGCGGGTGTCGAGGTCGAAGAGCTCGACCAACTCGGCCCGTCGGGTCTCGTCGATGCCGCCGTGGGCGCGCGCCAACAGATCGATGACCTGGCCCCCGGTGAGTCCGGGCCACAGGGTGACGTCCCCGGGAACGTAGGCCAGACGCCGGTGCAACTCGGCGGCGTCGGCCCACGGGTCGGCCCCGAAGAGCCGCGCGGTTCCCGCATCGGGTCGCAGCAGCCCGAGCAGGATGCGGATCGTCGTCGACTTGCCGGCACCGTTGGGGCCGAGGAAACCGTGGACGGAACCCTCCTCGACGCGCAGGTCGAGGTGGTCGAGGGCGCGGGTGCGCCCGAAGGTCTTGACGAGCCCGCTGATGTCGATGAGGGCGTCACTCATCGTCGTCTCCTTCGGTGGAGGATCAGTCGAGCCCCGAGGTCTCGACTCCCTGCACAAGGTACCGCTGGAGGAAGAGGAAGACGATGACGACCGGCACGACGGCGACGAGCGCGCCGGCGAAGAGCTGGGCGTAGTCGACACCCTGGCTCGTCATGAACCGGCTCAAGGTGAGCTGGACCGTCCGGGTGTTGTCGCGGGCCACGAGCAGCGGCCAGAGGAAGGCGTTCCAGGCGCCGATGAAGGTGATCGTCGAGACCGCCCCGATGATGCCCATGGAGTTCGGCACGACGATCCGCCACATCGTCGTCCACGGGTTGGCCCCGTCGAGGTTGGCGGCCTCCTCGAGTTCCCTGGGGAACTCCAGGAGCGAGGCCCGGAAGAGATAGGTGGCGAAGGCCGAGAAGGCCATGGGGATGATCAGCCCGCGATAGCTGTCGATCCAGCCGAGCTGGCTGGTCATGATGAAGCTCGGCACGAAGGTCACGGCGGTCGGCACCATGAGGGTGAGCACGGTGAGCTTGAGGATGACGTTGGCCAGTCGGTTCCTGAACCGGGCCAGACCGTAGCCGGCCATGAAGCTCACGAGGACCGTGAGGAGTGTCTGGCCGATCGACTGGATCGCCGAGTGGACCATGGCGCCGGCCAGGTCGAGGTCCGGGTCGGCGAAGAGGTCGCGGAGCACCGACAGGTGCAGGTTGTCGGGGATCCACGTCCAGGTCGCGGCGACGAAGGCCTCGTCGCTGGTGAACGCGTCGCGGAAGATGACGTAGAAGGGCAGGAGGAACAGCAGCGCCAGCATGAACAGCCCGGCGACCTTGACAGCGTGCAGGGGGCGGCCACGTCGGCCCTGGACCATGCTCATGAGGCGCTCCGATCGCCACGGTTCGTCAGCCAGTTCTGCGCCAGCCCGAAGACGACGATGACGGCGGTGAGGATGACGGTGCCGGCTCCGCCGACGCCGAGGTCCTGCTGGGAGCCGCCGACGCTCACCATGTACAGGTGGACCAGCGGTGGCCGGGCGTAGGGCGGGTACCCGCCGGCCGTCGAGAGCATGTTGAAGAACTCGTCGAAGGCCTGGAAGGCGCCGATGAGCAGGAGCATGAGGACGGCGGCGCTCGTGCCGCGCAGCTGGGGGAGGGTGACGTACCGCAGGGTCCGCCAGCGCCCGGCGCCGTCGATCGCGGCGGCCTCGTAGGTGTCGGTGGGGATGCGGTTGAGCCCGGCGATGAGGAGGATCATGTAGTAGCCCACCTGGAGCCACAACCGCAGCGAGACGATGGCCACCCAGTACCAGGACCCGACTCCGCCGAGCCAGTTGACGTCCTGCCCGCCGAACCGGCGCAGCAGCGAGTTGATGAGACCGAACCGGGCACCGTTGAAGAAGCTCAGCCGCCACACCATCGACGCGACGACGTAGGAACAGGCGGTCGGGATGAAGAAGGCCGACCGGAAGAACGCCCTCAGGTGCGTGACGTTGTCGAGGGCCAGCGCCAGGGCCAGGGAGCACACATAGGTGAGCGGAACGATGAGGGCGGCGAAGGCGACGAAGGTGAGCATCGAGTTGCGGAACAACTGGTCCGACAGGAGGTACTCGTAGTTCGCCAGGCCGACGAATCTCGTCGGGCGCAGGGTGGCGCGGGCGTCGAAGAACGACAGGTACGCGCTCCAGATGATGGGGACGTAGACGAAGACGAGGAGCCCCACGAGGAACGGGGCGACGAAGAGGGCGAACCACAGGTTGCGACCCTGGTGCCCGCGGACCCGGCGCCACAGCGTCGGGCTCGCGCTCGTCCTCGCGGGGCTCGTCGTGCTCACTTCTTGATGCGCTTCAGCTCGGTCTGGGCGGTCTTCTGGAAGGCGGTGAACGCCGTCTTGGGGTCGGCACCCTTGGCGACGACGTTGGTGAGGGCCGCCGTGTAGGCGTCCGAGATGGTGCTGGTCCAGAAGAGGTCGGTGGCCTTGCCGTACTTGTCGACGAACTCGGCGGCCTCCTTGCCCGCGCCGTCGGCGATCTGGGTGCACTGGGGCACCAGGGACGACTGGGACGGGATGTGGGTGCCGTACGAGTTGGCGAAGTCGATCTGCTTGTCGGTCTGGTCGACCCACAGCCACTTGTTGTACGCCTTCGCGGCATCGACGGCGTTGTTCGCCCCCTTGGCGGCGACGCAGGAGCCGTAAGCGCCGAAGGGGACGGCCTGCTTGCCGGAGGTGCCGATGGCCGGGAAGGGGAGGACGTCGAAGTCGTCGGACCACTTCTTCTTGATGTCATTGAGCGACCACAGGCCGCCCCACTGCATCGCCGTCTCGCCGTTGACGAAGGCCGAGCCGTCGTACCAGTCCTTCGAGGCGCTCTGGAGGAGGTTGCCCGACTTGTAGAAGTCACGGAAGGAGGTGACAGCGGTGAAGAACGCGTCCTCGAGGAAGCCGATGTCGGTGCGGTCGGAGTTCAACTGGTCGAGGCCGGAGGCCCAGATGAGCATGTTGCTCAGCACCCCGATGCCGCCGTCGTTGCCGGCGAAGAAACCGCCCATGTCCTTGGTCTTGACGGCCTTGGCGGCCTCGACGAGCTCGGCGAAGGTCTTCGGCGGGTTGACCTTGGCCTTCTCGAGGAGCGACTTGCGGTAGTAGAGGAGCTGCATGTCGACGACCTGCGGGATGGCGTAGATCTTGCCCTCGTAGGTCATCCGGTCGAGGACCGGCTTGGAGAACTTGTCCTTGGCGTCGCCGAGGGTGTCGGTGAGGTCGACGACCTGGCCCTGCTGGATCATGTCGAGGGTCGCGCCGTACTCGGACTCGAAGACGTCGGGAATGCCGCTGCCCGACAGGAGGGTCGTGGCCAGCAGCTTCATGTAGTCGGTGCCCGGGGTCCACTTGACGGTGACCTGGGCGTCCTTGTAGTCCTTCGCGTAGCGGTTGACGGCCTGCTGGACCCCCTTCTCGCCATACTCGTGGTACCACTGGGTGATCTTGGCCGAGGCGCCGGCCGAACCGGAGGCCGAGGACTTCGATCCGGTGTCGACACCGCCGGAGTTGGAGCCGCAGGCGCTGAGGACGGCGGCAGCGGCGATGCCGGTCATGCCGCCCATGAGGTGACGTCGAGAGATGTTCATGACCGAAAGACTATGGTGTCGGCGCGTGTTCCGGAGCGGGTCCGGCCGCCTGTGACCGAATCGTGACCGGTTGAGGGGAGTTCCATGACCGTCGAGTTCGCCCGGGGCGTGCTGCCGGACGACCTCCCGGCTTGCGCCGGGGGCCCATGGGGGGTGTACGTCCACGTCCCGTTCTGCGCCAGCCGGTGCGGCTACTGCGATTTCAACACCTATGTGCTGGCCTCCATGGGGCCTGACGCCGTCGCCGACTACCTCCGTTCCGCGCATCGCGAACTCGACCTCGCGGCGTCCAGGATGGGAGACGCCGTACCGCAAGTTGGGACGATCTTCGTCGGTGGGGGGACGCCGACGATGCTCACCCCAGCCCAGCTCGGGTCGCTCGTCGGCCACATCGCGGACCTGTGGGGCCTGGCCCCGGGAGCCGAGGTGACGACCGAGGCCAACCCCGAGACCCTTTCCGAGCCGGTCCTGGTCGGGCTCCTCGAGGCCGGCGTCAACCGGCTGTCGATGGGGATGCAGTCGGCCGACCGGTCCGTGCTGCGGGTCCTCGATCGCGTCCACACCCCGGGACGGGCCGTGGAGATGGCGCTGGCAGCCCGGAAGGTCGGCTTCGACGACGTCTCCCTCGACCTCATCTTCGGCGCTCCCGGGGAGACCCTCGACTCCTGGCGGAGGACCCTGGGGACGACCCTCGAGGCCGAGCCCGACCATGTGAGCGCCTACTCGCTCATCGTCGAGGAGGGCACCCGGCTGGCCGCCCGGATTCGACGCGGGGAGCTGCCGATGACCGACGAGGACGACCTGGCCGACAAGTACCTCCTGGCCGAGGAGGTGCTCACCGACGCCGGGCTGGCCAACTACGAGGTCTCGAACTGGGCGCGGCCGGGCCATCGCAGCGAGCACAACCTCGGCTACTGGCTCGGTCGGGACTGGTGGGGCGTGGGTCCCGGAGCGCACTCCCACGTCAACGGTCTGCGCTGGTGGAACCACAAGCGTCCGGCACGCTACGCCGAGCTCCTTGACGCCGGCCTCCTGCCGGTCGAGGACGGGGAGCGGCTCACCGCCGAGCAGCGCCATGAGGAGACGGTGCTGCTGGCGCTGCGACTGGCCGAGGGGCTGCCCCTGGCCGAGCTCACCGACGTCGAGCAGAACCGTGCCGCCCGCGTCGTCACCGATGGTCTGGGTGCCGTCCAGGGGGGACGGTTGCGGCTCAATCTGCGCGGGCGTCTGCTGGCCGACCGGATCATCACGGAGTTGCTGGCATGACCCGGCGAGTCGTCGACGTGCTGGGGACGGCGCTGCTGGCGACCCTCTACGCCGCCTACAGCGTGCAGCGACACGCGACGTTCGTGACCGGCGGCCACGACCTGGGCATCTTCGACCAGGCGCTGCGGCACGTCAGCCGCGGGCAACCGCCGCTGTCGCCGGTCAAGGGAGTCGGCTTCGACCTGCTGGGCGACCACTTCCACCCGCTGCTCGGTGTCCTCGCGCCGCTGTACTGGTGGTGGGACGACCCCCGGGTGCTGCTGGTCGCCCAGGCCGTCATCGTCGCCGCGGCCGCTCCCGTACTCGTCCGCATCGTGCAGCGACGACTGGACCCGACGGTGGCGAGGGTGCTGGTGGCCCTCGTCATGGTGTCGTGGCCGATCCAGGGGCTCATCGACTTCGACGTCCACGAGGTGTGCCTCGCGGTCCCACTGCTGTGCCTGGCCTTCGATGCCCTCGACACGCGAGCGGCAGGGCGGTTCCTCTGCTGGTGTGCCCTGCTGCTGGGGGTGCGCGAGGACATGGGTCTGGTGGTGGGCCTGCTGGGAGCGGTGTGGCTGGTGGAGGCCCGGCACTGTGGCCGCCGGAGACTGCTCCCGGGGGTGGCGGCACTGGTGCTCGGTCCGGTCGCCATGGTCGTCGTGACGACCGTCGTCATCCCCGCCCATTCGTCGTCGGGATTCGCCTACTGGAACTTCGGTGGCCTCGCCGACACTCCCCGAGCCCTCGTCATCACGGTGCTCACGCACCCTCTGCGCGCCCTGGGGCTGCTCGTCGACGCCCCCGCCAAGCGACTGACCCTGGCGCTCCTCACGGCACCGCTGGCGGGGGCGTTCCTGGCCTCTCCCCGGTTCCTCGTGTGCTTGCCGTTGGTCGTCGAACGGTTCTGGGCGAGCCGGACGACCCTGTGGCGGCCGCAGTTCCACTACAACAGTGCGGTCTTCGTCATCCTCGTCATCGCCGCGGTCGACGCTCTCGGTCGGGTGTCTGCGAGGTGGCGTCGCATCGGCGGACGGATCATCACGGCGACCCTGGCCGTCACCCTCGTCGTGGCGCCGGTCGTCTCGGCCGCGAGCTCGCCGTTCACCCTTGTTCCCGGACGGATGGGTGAACTCGGTTCGACACGAGTGCAGGCTCTGCGCCGGGCCGTCTCGCTGGTGCCGGCGCAGACCTGCGTCGTCGCCGACAACCGCGTCGTGCCCCACCTCACCGTCACGAACCGTGCCACGGTGCCGGGAACACCCAGCCCTCGGGCCGACTACGTCGTCCTCGACCTCGGCCGGGACGAGACCGGCAACTCCCTGGGCTCGCCCGGGGCCGTCCTCGGTTCCTACCTCGTGCAGGGGTACCGCATGGTCCTCGACGAGTCGGGAGTCGTCGTCCTGCAACGTCCGGGGGCGCGCCAGGACGCGACGCGCTGTGGGCCGCTCGCGCCCTGACCACGGGCGCGGTCCTAGGCTGTCCAAGGTGACCGACCGCTACTCCCACGACGTCCTGGCCAAGGGCTGGCAGCGAGCCAGCCGCCCGACGAGCACCGATGTGCCACTGGAACTCGGGATGGTCGTCGAGGACCCGAGTTCGGGCTTCGTCGGGGCCGTCGTCAGGTGGGAGAACGGGCTGGTCGTCCTCGAGGATCGCCATGACAGGCGTCGATCCTTCCCGGTGGGCCCCGGCTTCTGGCTCGACGGCAAGCCGGTGAGCCTGCGCATCCCGCCGCGGCAGGGGTCGGCCCGGGCCAGCCACACCGCCTCGGGATCGCGGGTGGGTGAGCAACCCGAGGAGGCGCGCACCGCCCTGCCCAGCCGGATCTATGTCGAGGGGCGGCACGACGCCGAGCTCGTCGAGAAGATCTGGGGCGACGACCTGCGTCACGTCGGCGTCGTCGTCGAGTACATGGGTGGCATGGACGACCTCGTCGGCATCGTCGCGCAGTTCCGGCCCGGCCCGGGGCACCGACTCGGGGTGCTCGTCGACCACCTCGTCGCCGGCACCAAGGAGTCGCGGGTGGCCGCCGAGGTACGTCGAGGTGGGTACGGCGACTTCGTCATGATCACCGGGCACCGCTTCATCGACGTCTGGCAAGCCATCAAGCCCGAGCGGATCGACCGCAAGGAGTGGCCGCAGGTACCCCTCGACGAGGACTTCAAGCTCGGCACCCTCAAGCGCCTCGGCCTGCCGCACGAGACCCAGGGTGACGTCGGTCGGGCCTGGCAGGCGATCCTCGCCCGGGTGCGCGACTGGCACGACCTCGACCCGAGGTTCAACACCGAGATGGAGAAACTCATCGACTTCGTCACCGCCGACCACCTCGAGGAGCTCTCATGAGCACGGCCGACATCCCGACCCGGCAGGTTTCCGCATTCATCCGCGACGTGTCGGCCCCGGGTCATCGACCCGCGGTTCCGTCGCCTCGAGGAGAGTCAGATCCACGAGAAGAAGCCCGGCGACCTCGTCACCGACGCCGACCGCCAGGCTGAAGCGGAGCTTGCCCGCCAGCTCACCGCAGCCGGCGGCGGGATCGTCGTCGGGGAGGAGTCGGTCTTCGTCGATGACGCGGTGCTCGCGCAGTTGCCGACCGCCGACCTGGTCTGGGTCATCGACCCCATCGACGGGACGAGGAACTTCGTCCGTGGATCGGCCGATCACGCCGTCATGGTGGCCGAGGTGCGCTCCGGGGTGACGACGAGGTCATGGATCTGGCAGCCCCAACTGGGGCACCTGTGGATCGCCGAGCGGGGGAGGGGCCTCACCTGCGACGGCGTGCCGGTGCGACACGGGTCGTCGTCCGGGGTGGTCCATGCCGTGACGACCCTGCCGCGGCGTCAGACCGATGGACCGGCGCTGTCCTGGGGGCCGGCGCACTCGTGCTGTGGGGTCGACTACCCGATGGTGTGTCGCGGTGAGCAGGAGGCTGTCGTGTGGTTCCACCCCAACCCGTGGGACCACCTGCCCGGGGCGCTCATGGTCGTCGAGAGTGGCGGGGTCGTGCGCGGGGTCGACGGCGTCGACTACACCGCCTCGCACCGGCGGGACGACGGCCCGGTCATCGCCGCGGTCGACGAACGGGCCTGGCAGCTCGTCGCCTCCGCCCTGTTCTCGGCCACCGCCTTCTAACTCACCGCTGGGACAGTGGCAGCAGGCCCTTGCGGGTGATCCCGCGGGCGGTGAGCTGGTCGGCGATCGCCGGCACCCAGTCGGTGACCGTCGCCGGGGAGAAGGGCAGGTCGTCGGCGTCGAGCACGGTGGTCGGGACCTGGCCGCGCTCCATGGCGTCACGGACCCGGCTGACGACGTCCCAGATGGCATTGCGCTGGGCCATGACCCCCTGGGCATCGGTCGGATCACCATGCCCGGGGACGAAGAGCCCCTTGCCGTCGGTGAGGTTCATGACGGTGTCCAGCGCCCCGGCCCAGCTCCAGAAGTCCGTCGTGTCGTCGGCCTGCGGGTCCCCGGAGGTTTCGAGCAGGTCACCGACGAGGATGACCTCGTCCGCGGCCACCCGCACGACGAGGTCACCGTCGGTGTGCCCGGCCCCGGGGTGGACGACCTCGGCTGCGACGTCACCCAGGTCGAGGTACGCCATGAGCGAGATGGGGTGGGTGACCTCGACCCCAGCGGCGTCGAGGGCGTCCGCGCAGTGCTCCGCGGCGCGTCGGTGCATCCAGGACGGGGCGTCGAGGCCGCCGAGTCCACCGACGTGGTCGTCGTGGTGATGGGTGAGGACGATCCGGTCGACCGGACGCCCCAGGGCCCGCGCGGCCGCCATGGCCAGCTCGGTGCCCTGCTGCGGCGTCGATCCGGTGTCGACGAGCAGGACGTGCTGCGACCCGATGACCAAGCCGCAGGTGACCCCGTGGGGCTCCACACGTGTGGTCCACACATGGGCGGTGAGCGGGGTCCAGTGCAGGGTGCTCGTCATGTCGGTCAGTCTGGCACACCCGACTTCGGGGTTACACTGGCACTCACACCGGTGGAGTGCCAGCCATGAGGAGGGACCGTGCTCGACGACCGCAAGCTCGACGTCCTCAAGGCCATCGTCACCGACTACGTCTCGAGCAAGGAACCGGTGGGCTCCAAGGCCCTCGTGGAACGTCACGGGCTCAAGGTGTCCCCGGCCACCGTCCGCAATGACATGGCCGTCCTCGAGGACGAGGGGTACATCACCCATCCGCACACCAGTGCCGGACGCATCCCCACCGACAAGGGCTATCGCCTCTTCGTCGACCGGATCGCCACCGTCAAGCCGCTGTCGGCACCCGAGAAGCGGGCCATCCAGGCCTTCATGACCGGTGCGGTCGACCTCGACGACATCGTCACCCGAACCGTGCGCCTGCTGGCCCAGGTCACCCACCAGGTCGCCATCATGCAGTACCCGGTGGCCTCCTCGGCGACGATCCGGCACCTCGAACTGGTGAGCCTGTCGGCCGATCGGGTGCTCGTCGTCCTCATCATGTCCTCCGGCACCGTCGAGCAGCGGTCCATCGACCTGCCCGCCCACGACGAGGCAGCCCTGGCGCGACTGCGCGACCTGCTGGCCCAGGCGACCTTCGGCCTCACCGCCGCTGACGCCGCCGAGCGTCTGTCGGCGCTCGTCGAGACCGTCGCGGCCCATGAGACCGACCGGACGGCGGCGGTCGTCGCGGTCGTCCTCGAGATGCTCGCCGCCGACCCGTCGTCGCGGGTCGTCGTCGCCGGGGTGCCCAACCTCACCGCCTTCGGTGCGCAGTTCCCCACGACGGTGCGCCCCATCCTCGAGGCCCTCGAGGAACAGGTCGTCCTGCTGAGGCTGCTCGGCGAGGCGACGACCGAGCTGGGCGACGTCACCGTGCGCATCGGCTCGGAGAACCGCGACCGGTCCTTCCAGGCGACGAGCCTGGTCGCCAGCGCGTACGGCGAGCCGGACGCCCTGGCCAGCCTCGGTGTCGTCGGACCCACCCGGATGGACTACCCCTCCACCATGGCCACGGTGCGCGCCGTGGCCCGCTATGTCGGCCGTTTCCTGGCAGAAGGATGATCCCGAATTGAGCACGGACTACTACGAGGTCCTCGGCGTCCCGCGTGACGCCACCGCCGAGCAGATCAAGAAGGCCTACCGCCGCAAGGCCATGAAGCTGCACCCGGACGTGGCCGGGCCCGGCTCCGAGGAGCAGTTCAAGCTCGTCCAGGAGGCCTACGAGGTGCTCCAGGACCCGCAGAAGAGGGCGGTCTTCGACCGCGGTGGCGATCCCACCGGCCACGGCGGCGGGTTCGACGGGTTCGGCGGTGCAGGCTTCGACTTCACCAACCTCGTCGACGCCATGTTCGGTGGGGCGAGCCCCTTCGGGTCCACCTCGCGCGGGCCGCGGTCACGGACCCGTCGTGGCCAGGACGCCCTGGTACGGCTGCGTCTGAGCCTGTCCGAGGCGGTCTTCGGGGTGACCAAGCCGCTCGACGTCGACACCGCCGTTGTCTGCCCGAAGTGTCACGGCACCGGGGCCCAGGACGGCTCGGAGCCGGTCACCTGCGCGACCTGCCACGGCAGCGGCGAGGTCGTCACGGTCCAGCGCTCCTTCCTCGGCGACATCCGCACCACGCAGGCCTGCCCGGCCTGCCGCGGTTACGGCACGGTCATCCCCAAGCCCTGCCAGGAGTGCTCGGGTGAGGGCCGGGTGCGCACGACGCGGACGATCAACGTGCGCATCCCCGCGGGTGTGGCCGACGGCAACCGCATCCACCTGGACTCCCAGGGCGAGGTCGGCCCCGGCGGCGGCCCCGCCGGGGACCTCTACGTCGAGCTCTCGGTGGCCCCGCACGAGGTGTTCCGACGCGACGGCGAGAGCCTCGAGATGACGATCAGCCTGCCCATGACGGCCGCCGCCCTGGGCACGACGGTTCCGGTGCGCACCCTCGAGGCCGACCGGGAGGACCTCGGCGAGGAGGCCGCCCGGCTCGACGTCGAGATCCCCGCCGGTACCCAGTCGGGCACGAGGATCGTCGTTCCCGGACGCGGCGTGCCCCGCCTGCGTGGGGCCGGGCGCGGCGACCTGGGCGTCACCGTCGTCGTGCGGACGCCGACCAAACTCGACCACCAGCAGAAGGACCTGCTGCGCCAACTCGCCGAGGTCCGCGGCGAGTCCGAGGCCGCGGCATCGGTGCAGACGGCCGGCGGCAAGGGCATGTTCAGCCGGCTGCGCGAGGCCTTCGGCGGATGAGCGACCCCTGCTTCATCGGCGATCTGGCCGACGACGTCGCAGTCGGGCACATCGTCACCCTCACCGGCTCCGAGGCCCATCATGCCGCAGCGGTGCGCCGGATCGAGGTGGGGGAGTCGGTGCTCGTCACCGACGGCGCGGGACGTGCCGTGCGCGGCCCGGCCACGGCCGTCGATCGGCGTGCGGTCGAGGTCGAGGTGGTCGAGGTGCTGCAGGCCCCCGTCCGGGCCCACCGGTGGGTGGCGGTGCAGGCCCTGGCCAAGGGCGACCGCGCCGACCTGGCCGTGGAGACGCTCACCGAGCTGGGGGTCGACGAGATCCTCGCCTGGCAGGCCGCCCGATCGATCTCGAGGTGGACGGCCGACAAGCGCGACAAGGGTGTGGCCCGCTGGCAGTCGACGGCTCGCGAGGCCACCAAGCAGTCGCGTCGGTTCACGGTGCCGTCGGTGGGCTTCGCGACGACCAAGGACGTCGTCGCGCGCATCGTTGCAGCCGATCGGGCGTTCGTGCTCCATGAGTCGGCGACGGCCTTCCTGGCCCCCGAGGACCTGCCCGAGGCAGGGGAGGTGCTCTTCGTCGTCGGCCCCGAAGGGGGTGTGGGTCCCGAGGAACTCGCGGCCTTCACGGACGCCGGAGCCCGACCGACACTGGTGTCGGACGGCGTCCTGCGCACGTCGACAGCGGGTGTGGTCGGGCTCGCGCAGCTCCAGATGTTGGCCGCAGTCAGGGCTCGACAGTGACCTTGATGGCCTCCCCCTTCGCGACGATCTGGAAGGCCTCGAGGGCGTCTTCCAGCTTGATGTGACGGGTGATGAGGTCCTTGACGGGAACCTGGCCGGTGGCGATGTACTGCAGGGCGCGCTTGTTGTGCTCGGGGGCCGAACCGTTGGCACCGTGGATGTGCAGCTGTCGGTAGTGGACGAGGTTTGAGTCACAGGTGATCGTCGGATTCGTCTTGGGTAGGCCACCGAAGAAGGAGATCCGACCATTGCGGGCCGCCATCCGCAGAGCCTGCTCCTGAGTGACGTTCGCCGGGGTCGCGGTGATGATGACGTCGGCCCCGCGGCCGTTCGTCAGTTCCATGACCCTGGCCACTGGGTCCTCGGTGGAGGCGTCGATGGTTACGTCGGGGTGGACTGCATCGGCCGACATGGCGAGTCGCTCGGCGTTGATGTCGATGAGCACCACCGTGCCCACCTTGTGCACGCCACGGGCGATGCGGGTGTGCATGCATCCGATGGGGCCGGCCCCGAAGATGACCGCAAAGTCACCCTCCTCGATGCCGAGTTGCTCCTGGGCGTTGATGGCGCAGGCGAAGGGCTCGGCCGCAGAGGCTTCGTCGTAGCCGACTCCCTCGGGGATACGGTTGAGTCCGTCGACCGCCAGCACCTGCTGGGGGACGATCATGTACTCGGCGAACCCGCCGTCGTACTGGTAACCGACACTCGTCTGGTTCTCGCAGACCTGCATCCAGCCGTGCTTGCACTCGTAGCACTCGCCGCACGGCACGGCTGCAATGGACTGGACGCGGTCGCCCACCTTCCAGTCGCCTCCGACGTTGGCACCGATCTCCACGATCTCGCCGGCGACCTCGTGGCCCATGGTCGTCTCGCGGGTGATGTTCTGGTGCCCGTTGTGGAGGATCTTGACGTCCGTACCGCAGGTTGAGCAGTTGTGGACCTTGATCTTGATCTCATCGGGTCCGCACTCGGGTTCGGGGATGTCCTCGAGTCGAACGTCCTCCGGGGCATGGAATCGAATGGCCTTCATGAATCAGTCCTTTCCCGGTGCCAGGATGGCTAGCACCTCGTCGGCGGTGGAGGCGGTGCGAAGGCGCTCCGCCTGGTCCTTGTCAGTGAGCACCCTTGCCAAGGAGGCGATGATGTCGAGGTGCTCGTCGGTCTTGGAAGCGATGGGGATGGCGACGTAGCAGGTCTGTCCGTTCCAGTCGACGCCGTCCGGGAACTGGAGGAAGCCCAGTGCTGCGCCATGGATGTGGACGCGGGAGGCGTTGGTGCCATGGGGGATGGTGAAGCCCTCGCCCATGTAGGTCGAGATCTCGCCCTCACGGGCCAGCATGCCCTCAATGTACTCAGGCGACGCCGCGCCGGCGTCGACGAGGACCTGACCGGCCATCCGGATGGCCTCCTCCTTCGAGGAGGCGTGAAGGCCGAGACGCACCGAGGAGTGGTCAAGGACGGCCTGGACCTTGTCGGGTGCGGTGACGGTCACGGCGGTCGTGGGGGCTGGGGCGCCGTGGGCCTGGCGCAGCATGGCCTCGACCCGGTCGAAGGCCGGGTCACCGGTGTAGTTGGTGAAGGGGATGACCCGCGCTCCGGTGGCTTTGCCGCGGACGCGGTCGACGAGGCCGTCCTGGGTGAGGACGAGTTGGGCGTCTCCGGGCAGATTGTCGACAGAGCTGTGGACGACCTGGATTCCCAGCGGCGCGAGGCGCTTCTTCATGGTCGAGGCGACCATGGCGGACGATCCCATGCCGGCATCGCAGGCGATGATGACCTTGGACACGGAGGCGGCGTCGAAGCCGGACTCGGCGACGGGGACGGTAGCGGCCGCGGCCTCGTCGGCGGCGTCATCACGGGCCCGGTCGGGGCGGATGAGCAGCGCGGCGACGACGAAGGACACGGTGGTCGCGACGAGGAAGTCGAGGATCATCGGCAGGTAGGCATTGCGGGGACACATGGCGAACCAGGCGAGGATCGACCCGGGGGAAGCCGGGGCGACCAGACCGGCATTGAGCCAGACGCCGACTGCCAGGCCGCTCATGCCCCCGGCCATCGTGGCGAGGATCGTCTTGGGCTTCATGAGGACGTAGGGGAAGAAGATCTCGTGGATGCCGCCGAAGAGGTGGATGATGATGGCGCCGGGAACCGACTCGCGGATCTTGCGGGAGCCGAAGACGAGGTAGGCGAGCAGCAGGCCGAAACCGGGGCCGGGATTCGACTCGACCATGAAGAGGATGGAGCGGCCGGCGGTGCGGGCCTGCTCGGTGCCCAGTGGGGTGAGGATGCCGTGGTTGACGGCGTTGTTGAGGAACAGGACCTTGGCAGGTTCTACGAAGATCGAGGCGAGCGGCAGCAGGTGGTGGGTGATGAGGACGTTCACGCCCGAGGCCATCCAGCCCATCAGTGTCGTGACGAGGGGTTCGACACCGAGGTGACCGGCGATGGCGAGGACCATGCCCGCGATGCCGATGGTGAAGTTGTCGACGAGCATCTCGAAGCCCGCTTTGATGCGGTCACCGTAGAGTCGGTCGAGCAGCTTGAGGATCCATGCGGCGAAGGGGCCCATGACCATGGCGCCGAGGAACATCGGGATGGACGCGCCCACTGCGACGCCGATGGTGGCGATGGCTCCGATGACTCCACCGCGAGTTCCGTTGACCATCTTGCCGCCGGTGTATCCGATGAGCAGCGGAAGGAGATAGGTGATCATCGGGCTGATGAGCTTGGCAATGGTGGCATTCGGCCACCAGCCGACGTCCAGGAAGATGGCGGTGAGCAAGCCCCAGGCAATGAAGGCACCGATGTTCGGCATGATCATGCCGGCAAGGAAGCTGCCGAACCTCTGGATACCTGCGCGGGCGCTTCGGCCCTCGAGGTTCTTGTTGACTGTTGTGTCAGGTAGTGACATCTCAACTCCAAGTGTGGATCCATCCTCGCGGACGGGATCGTCGTTGATCTGTGACTAAGTCTGATTCTGTTTGGATCAGTTGTCAAGATGTCTGTTCATGTGTCCTTACGGGCAGTGTTTGTCGCGTGGGCAGATGACGAAGGGCGGTCGGGGCACCTCGTCCTCGACCGCCCTTGCTGGCGGGTATGTCCTCGGGCTCGACGGCCCTGAGCCTCACCTCGACCGGGTGGCGCCGCCCAGGGCGACGGCGGCCAGGCCGCCGAAGAGACCGATGTTGCTCACGAAGGCGGTGCGCGACTGGTAGTAGGCGCTGCCCTCCTTCTCCCAGAACCGGTGCCCGGCGGCCGTCGTCGGGATGAGCTGGAGCCCGAGGACCGACGCCGACAGGCGGGGCGCGATGCCCAGGGCCAGTGCGGTGCCGGCGGCCATCATGACGGCGCCGTTGGCCTTGATGAGGAGTTGGGAGTCAGCCGACTCGGCGGGCCCGCGGACGGCGTCGGGCAGCACGGCCTTGAGGCCGTCGACCAGTCCGACGAGCTTGTCGGCGTTCTGGAACGAGTTGAGGCCGCCGGTGATGAAGGGCGCGGCCAGGGCGGTGCGGGCGACGAATCGGCACAGGGACATGGTTCTCCTCACGTGTGGGACGCCGTCCATCGTGCCATGCCCGGTCCGGGCGCTTGTCAGGAGGTCAGGCGGTCACGCGGCGAGCACCTGCGGGACGACCTGCCGTGCGGCCTCGAGTTGGGCGTCGACGACGCCCTGCAACCACGCGGTGACGTCGCGCCGCTCGGCGGGTTCGAGGTTGCCGATGGCCTCGAGGTAGTCCTGCCCCTCTCCGGCCGCCGAGCCGAGGTGTCGGATGACGTGGGCGGGAGCCGGTCCGTCGACGACCTCGAGGGAGGCGAGGAACTCCTCGGCGTGGTCGATGAGGTGGGTCCGGCCGGCATCGGTGGGTTCCACACGGCCGACGAGCCGCTTGAGTCGCTTGATCCGCTCGGCGCGCGCGCTGGTGAGGGCGGCCAGGGCCCCGTCGAGCAGAAGCGGCCCGAACTCGACCCGCTCGAGGAAGAGCCGGCGCACCTGCCGGTACCAGGAGGCCAGGGCCGACAGATTGCCCAGGTAGGTGACGTTCTTGGCGAGAACGGCCGGGAGCTTGCGATAGGACGCCGGCTCGACGGGGCGCAGGATGCCGCTTGTCGGTTCGGGCAGGACGAGCATCCCGTCGTCGGTCACGTCGTCGCGCAGCACCGACCCGGCCCCGACGACGGTGCCGAAACCGGTGACGACCGGCCCGACCGCCCCGCCCTGGCCGCCGAGGAAGATCGGCGGCTGGTCGAGCAGGACGCCGCGCGGCACGTCGCCGAAGAGTGAGGCCGTCGTCTTGTTGCCGTCGGGGGTGAAGTTGAAGTGGATGTACGAGGACCCGACCTCCGAGTGATCGGAGCGGGACGTGCCGCCGGTGAGCATGGCGTCACAGAAGTTGATGAGGCTGCCCAGGGTGACGAACGGGAAGAGGATGGTCTGTTTGAGTCCGACCGTGTGGGCTCCGTTGGCCTGCTCCTCGAGGATCGTCCCGGCGCGCACGTGCGCCCCGGACCCGAGGTTGGCCCCGTCGAGGAACACGGCACCCTGGGCGTAGCCGCCCTTGAGCTCGACGTTGCGTCCGAGTTGGCAGTCGTCGACGGTCATCGGCGTCTCGGCTCCCAGGACGCAGCCGGCGGAGATGACGAGATGGGCCCCGCGCAGGCGGCATCCGGGGTGGATGACGACGCCGTCCCCGCTGATCCGGTCGGGGTCGACGTCCTCGGTGATGTCGACGCTGGCCGGGTTGGGGATCTGCACCCCCTTGGCCACGAGAGCCTCGACGGTCGCTGCTCCACGCTGGTTCATCGGTCGACCTCCACTTCGACGGACGCGGTGGGGCCAGCCTATCGAGGCAGGTGGGCCGATGACCGGTTAGTACACCTAGTGCTCGGGCAGCAAGGCGAAACCCGACGGCGTCAGCGATGAGAACCATCCCCCGGCATCCTCATGGACCTTGTGAGTCGCCTTGGCCTCGAGGGTCGTGCGCAGCTTGCCCGTCGTGAAGTCGTAGAGGCGAATGCGGGGATTGCCGTCCGGTTGGTCGTAGACGCCGACCGTGTTGCCCCGGATCCTCACGGCGTGGCACGTCGAGTAGGCGGCCCAACCGTTGAACAGCATCCGGGTGACGCCGGTGGTCATCGAGGTCGCCCAGATACGGCCGGTTCGGGACGCCCAGATGGCGTCATCACCCCTGATGACCATGTCCGATGTGCCGGCGCTGCTCTCATCTCGACTGCTCACGCCGGGATTGGCGTGCACCACCTGCCCGCCGGCATCCTTCATGTCGAGTTGTCGAGCGGCGCCTGTGCGGACGTCGATGACCGCCAGGGTCATCGGCGACCACGTGGACTTCTTGTTCCACGAGTTGGCGATGAACCGCGCGACGAGGGTGTGCCCCTGGCACACCAAGCCGTGCACCGGGGCCAGGCCGCCCGGACCGCTCATGGGTGAACCGACCTCCGTGATGGTTCGGCGCGTCCTGTCGACTCGCAGCAACCGCACGGTTCGCGAGTTGTCCCGGGACGTGTCGCCCCAGGACAGGCCGTAGAGAGCTCCGTCGCACTCTGTCGGCTCTTCAGGATCCAGGGTGTAGTCGGGGTCTGAATCCTCCGGTCTCCAGGAGTGATCTGGTGATGTAGTGGGTGAGGTTGCGGAATCCCAGGGCGATGCCGCGGAGGTGTTCGAGTCTGCCGTTGATGGCTTCACTGGGCCCGTTCGAGGTCCCGGGGTGGTCGAAGTAGGCCAGGATGTCGTCGGCCCGCTTCTTCAGGGTGTGGCCCAGAGTGGTGACTTCGGGCAGGGCCTTCGGGACTTTGGTGGCGATCGCGTCGATGAGGTGGGCCATGATGCGTCTGCCCTCGGCACGGTTCTCGGCGCGGTAGGCGGCCACGATCTCCTGGTAGACCGCCCAGGTGACCTGGACCGGGGCGTGGGCGTCGGCGGCGAACACCTGTTCCAGGCGGGCGGCCTGCCGGTCGGTGAGCAGGTCCCGGCCCGTGTGCAGGGTCAGCCTGACCCCGAACAGGGGGTCGCCCGCCCGGCCCCGATGGCCCGTGGTGTCCTGCTGGACGCGTTGGCGGGTGACATCGAGCTGGTCGCCGGCGAGCTGCACGACGTGAAACGGATCCACGACCTCGACCGCGGCCGGGAGTTCTTCGGCGGCTGCGGTCTTGAAGCCGGTGAACCCGTCCATCGCCACGATCTGGATGCGGTCGCGCCAGGCCTGGTCGCGGCCGGCCAGCCAGGTCTTGAACACCTTCTTGGAACGTCCCGCCACCATGTCGAGCAGCCGGGAGGCCCCGGTG
>NZ_LR027558.1:820123-898340 GCF_900605005.1 Acidipropionibacterium timonense
CACCGGGGCCTCCCGGCTGCTCGACATGGTGGCGGGACGTTCCAAGAAGGTGTTCAAGACCTGGCTGGCCGGCCGCGACCAGGCCTGGCGCGACCGCATCCAGATCGTGGCGATGGACGGGTTCACCGGCTTCAAGACCGCAGCCGCCGAAGAACTCCCGGCCGCGGTCGAGGTCGTGGATCCGTTTCACGTCGTGCAGCTCGCCGGCGACCAGCTCGATGTCACCCGCCAACGCGTCCAGCAGGACACCACGGGCCATCGGGGCCGGGCGGGCGACCCCCTGTTCGGGGTCAGGCTGACCCTGCACACGGGCCGGGACCTGCTCACCGACCGGCAGGCCGCCCGCCTGGAACAGGTGTTCGCCGCCGACGCCCACGCCCCGGTCCAGGTCACCTGGGCGGTCTACCAGGAGATCGTGGCCGCCTACCGCGCCGAGAACCGTGCCGAGGGCAGACGCATCATGGCCCACCTCATCGACGCGATCGCCACCAAAGTCCCGAAGGCCCTGCCCGAAGTCACCACTCTGGGCCACACCCTGAAGAAGCGGGCCGACGACATCCTGGCCTACTTCGACCACCCCGGGACCTCGAACGGGCCCAGTGAAGCCATCAACGGCAGACTCGAACACCTCCGCGGCATCGCCCTGGGATTCCGCAACCTCACCCACTACATCACCAGATCACTCCTGGAGACCGGAGGATTCAGACCCCGACTACACCCTGGATCCTGAAGAGCCAGTTTCGCCCTGGCCTGGGCGGCCTGGTCGGTGTTCTGGCGCCACACGTGTCCGCAGCCGGTGCACCGGTACCGGCGCACCCGGATCTGAAGGATCGTGGGCCGGTGGCCCATCGGGGTATGGGCCAGCCGGCGGATCACCGTGTCACGAGGGACCCCCTGGCATCCGCACCAGTGGCACCAGTCGTCGGGGGCGACGACCCGGCAGGCCAGGACCGTCTCCTCGTCACTGATCAGCTGGCCGGTGACCTCCAGACCGAGTTCGTCGAGACGGGCGAATGTGGTCAGGTCGGGGGTGCTGAAGGTAGCGTGGTTCATGGAGGGCCTTGCGATTCACGAGGACGGGACTTAAGACACTCCGATCCTCGCGCAGGGTCCTCCCCTCACGCACTCCGGGCCGCCATCACAGGAACCCCACAACTACACCCTGGATCCTGAAGAGCCACTCTGTCATGCCAGCGACCCAATAGGGGACATGGATCGCGGCACCGTCGGTGAATTCGAGGAGGAAGGTGTAGCCGCTCGGGCTGGACGCGTCGTCACCATAATTCGACAACATGGCGAATTCGCCATGCCCCAAGGGTATTCCGGTCGCGAATCCGGATGTCTTGGCCAAGGTGTCATGGCGCGGGGTGATCCTCGTTCCGGTGCGGTTCATGACGTAGATGTTGTCCTTGTCCGCGAAAGCCACGTTCCCGTCATCATCCGCCTCGACGGTGGCGTAGAGAATGGCGTCGCCCAGCTCCTTGATCTCGGCTCCGTCGAACGCGAGCATCCCGTGCCGTCCCCAGGGCGTGTCGAAGGGAATGCCCCACATCGTCGCGACCTGGGCGCCAGCCGGAACCCCGGACGTGTCGGACAGTTTGGAGGGCCGCAGGGAGCATCCACTGATGAACATCATGAGTGCGACGCCGAGACCGGCGAGCACGAGTGATGCTCGGGTCCTCGGTGTTGATCTGGATGTCATGGTTGTCGATCCCGGAAAAGTGTGTTGGCCTGCGCCATGATGGTGGACCTCCCCGTCCTCATCACTCCCGGTCTCTGTGCTCAGCGTTCGACGTCAACGGCGTAGCCGGACAAACGAGGGAGATGATGTGGACCATACCATGGATGTCTCATGGATGTGAAAGTGCTGTGGGGCTCACGTGCCGAGCGGATCACCGGGGCGTCACGGAGTCGTCCCGTCGCGGCCCCGGGCGAGGACGAGCCAGCCGGCGACGATGACAGCGGCCATCCCGGCCACCTGGACCGGGCTGAGGTGCTGGCCCAGGACGAGGAATCCGGCGAGAGCCGCGATGACCGGTTCCAGCCCGGTGATGATGCCGTAGACCTTCGTGCTGATGAGGCGCAACGCGTACATCTCCAGGCTGTAGGGCAGGGCCGAACTCATGACGGCCACGGCCAGGCCTGTACCGAGGTGACGCGGGGTGAGCAGCGAGGCGCCTGCCGTCGACACCCCCAGCGGCAGCAGGGCCGTCGAGCCGATGGCCATGGCGAACCACAGTCCCTCGAGCTGGTGCCAGTGCACGCCCACCCGCTGC
This sequence comes from Acidipropionibacterium timonense, assembly GCF_900605005.1. Lineage (GTDB taxonomy): Bacteria > Actinomycetota > Actinomycetes > Propionibacteriales > Propionibacteriaceae > Cutibacterium > Cutibacterium timonense. The sequence goes on from NZ_LR027558.1 coordinate 822,400, forward strand.
GCAGCGGCGGCGTACAGCGCCCACCACGCCCCGGCGACCAGGGCCAGGACGACGCCGAGGACACTGAGCCGCCGCCAGTCGGCGTCGAGGGCGCCGGAGACGGCGACCACCCCGGCGAAGGCCAGGATGACGGCCACGACGTCACGCCGTGACCTGCTGTTGATGGCGGCCAGGGTGAGCGGTCCGATGAACTCGATGGTGACCGCCACACCGATCGGCAGCCGGGCCAAGGCGAAGTAGAAGGTCGTGTTCATGAGGGTGAGGGTCGCCGCCAGGGCGAGGGCCCAGGCCCAGTCCGACCGGGAGTGACCGCGCCACCGAGGCCGGGCGACCGGGGCCAGGAGGACCGTCGCCAGCACCATGCGCAGACACACGGTGCCCACCGGGCCGACGGCTGGAATGAGCGTGGCGGCGAAGGCGCCCCCGAACTGGACCGACAGGGCGGTCGCGAGCATGAGGAACACACCTTTCACCCGATCGACCCTAGACCTCGCGACGCCGCCCCGACTCAGGCGGTCCGAGGACCGATCCTGCAAGAATGGCAGTCATGTCATTCGGATTCGAGGTCACCTCACGCCTGGCCGACGCACCGGGACGCACCGGCGTCATCCACACCCCGCACGGTGACATCGAGACCCCGGCCTTCGTCGTCGTCGGCACCAAGGCGTCGGTCAAGGCGCTCACTCCCGAGCAGATCGCCGACCTCGGTGCCCAGGCGGTGCTCGCCAACGCTTACCACCTCTTCCTCCAGCCCGGCCCCGAGGTAGTCGACGAGGCGGGCGGGGTCGGCCGGTTCATGAACTGGCCCGGCCCGACCTTCACCGACTCCGGTGGGTTCCAGGTACTCAGCCTGGGGGCCGGGTTCAAGAAGACCCTGGCCATGGACATCTCCCACCTCACCGAGGCCGACGTCATCGCCGCCGACCGCGACCGAAGGGCCATGGTCGACGACGACGGCGTCACCTTCCGCAGTCCGCTCAACGGCGATCTGCACCGGTTCACCCCCGAGGTGTCCATGGGCATCCAGCACCACTTGGGGGCCGACGTCATGATGGCCTTCGACGAGCTCACCACCCTCATGAACACCCGCGACTACCAGGAGGAAGCCCTCGAGCGCACCCGACGCTGGGCGCAGCGCTGCCTGGCAGAGCACCGCCGACTCACCGAGGCTCGAGCCGATCATCCGTACCAGGCGCTCTACGGCGTCATCCAGGGGGCTCAGTACGAGGACCTGCGCCGCAAGGCCTGCCGTGACCTCGCGGCGATGGAGGTCGAGGGCCAGGCCTTCGACGGGTTCGGCATCGGCGGGGCCATCGAGAAGGTCAATCTGGGTCGCATCGTCGGCTGGTGCGCCACCGAACTGCCCGAGGACAAGCCGCGACACCTCCTGGGCATCTCCGAGCCGGACGACCTCTTCGCCGCCTGCCGGGCCGGTGCCGACACCTTCGACTGCGTCAACCCGTCCCGGGTGGCGCGCAACGCCGCGATCTACACCGCCGACGGACGCTACAACGTCAACACGGCGAGCTTCCGTCGCGACTTCGGGCCACTGGAGCCGGGATGCGACTGCTACACGTGCACCCACTACACGCGCGCCTACCTGCACCACCTCTTCAAGGCCAAGGAACTGCTGGCCAACACCCTGGCGACGATCCACAACGAACGCTGGACGGTGCGCCTCGTCGACCAGATCCGTGTCGCCATGCGGTCGGGGGAGCTGGACGACCTCGAGGCGGAGTTCATGGGCAGGTGGAACGCCCGCGGCGGTCGTCTGCTCGGGGCGGTGGACTGAGGCGAGGGCCCGGCGTCGACCGGCACCGTCACGCTGTGGACTGGGCGGCCGCTAGCCGCTCCCGATAGGTCGGTTCGTGCTTCTTGATGAACGCGATGACCCGTCGGGTCACCGGGATGCAGGCGTACTCGACCAGCGTCTTCCAGAGGAACCCGAAGAAGGCGTAGTTGGCCCACTGGCCGAGGCTCGTCACCCCGACGACCGGGGCGGCGATGGTGCAGAAGATGACCGTGTCGACGAGCTCGCCGACGCCAGTCGAGTTCACCAGGCGCCCCACCAGGCCCCTTTCGAGCCAGTGGGCCTTCATCCGCGTCATGATGAGGGAGTTGGTCGTCTGGCCGCAGACGAAGCCACAGAGACCGGCGAGGACGATCTGCCAGACGGGTCCGAGAGCCCCGGCGATCTGCGCGTCGTGGGTGACCGAGTACGCGTCCGTCAGGCCGGGCAGGGCGATGATGACCCAGAAGCAGCCGACGGCGAGGATGGCCATCGCGAAACCCATGATGATGGCCCGCCTGGCCGCGCGGAGACCATAGATCTCCGTCGTGATGTCGCCGAGGATGTACGCCAGGGGGAAGAGGAAGAAGCCGCCGTCGGTCGTGATCGGACCGAGTTGGACACCTTTCGACCCACCGATGTTGCTGATGATGACCACGACGCACATGAGCGTGAGGATGACGTCGAAGTAGCCCGAGCCGTGATCGGCGTAGACGGGTCGTGATCGTGCTGTCTCGTGGTCTGTCACGGGGGGTGAATATACGGGGTCGAGTCCCCTTCGTAGGATCGACTGACACGCATGGACCAGCGACACGGAAGGACGGACGATGACCATCGCGACCCCCGAACTCGGCATCACGCCGGATCGGACGCTGTACCCGCCGATCGACCCCTACGACACCCGCATGCTCGACGTCGGCGACGGGCAGATGCTCTACGTCGAGCAGTGCGGCAACCCCGAGGGCAAGCCGGTGATCTTCCTCCACGGCGGCCCCGGTGGTGGCGGAGGCACCGAGCGTCGGCGCTTCTTCGACCCGCAGGCGTATCGGATCGTCGTCATCGACCAGCGAGGATGCGGGTCCTCGACCCCGCACATCGCCTCCGCGAAGACCCCGGACGACATGGCATCGAACACGACGTGGAACCTCGTCGAGGACTGCGAGAAGGTGCGCCGGGCGCTCGGGATCGACCGCTGGCAGGTCTTCGGCGGATCGTGGGGGTCGTGCCTGGCCCTGGCCTACGCGCAGACCCACCCGGAGGTCGTCACCGAGTTGGTCCTCAGGGGAATCTTCACCCTGCGGACCAGCGAACTCGACTGGTACTACAACGAGGGCGCCTCCTTCGTCTTCCCGGAGCGATGGGACGCCTTCTGTGAGCCCCTGCGTCGGGCTGGGCACGACTTCTCGGAGGACAACATCAGCGCCTACTACGACCTGTTGTGGGACCCGTCGCCAGCCGTTCACGGGCCGGCGGCCGTGGCGTGGACGAGTTGGGAGGCGGCGACGACGACGCTCGCCTTCGAACAGGCGCACGTCGACGAGATGGCCGACCCCGAGTATGCGCTGGCATTCGCGCGGATCGAGAACCACTACTTCGTCAACCACGGATTCATGACGGAGGGTCAGCTCATCCGCGACGCCGCCAAGCTCGCTGGGATCCCGACCGTCATCGTCCAGGGCCGCTACGACATGTGCTGCCCGGCGACCACCGCGGTCGACCTCAAGAGAGCCCTTCCCTCGGCCGACCTGCGCATCGTCATGAGCGGTCACTCGGCCTTCGAGCCACTCATCACCTCCGAGTTGGTCAAGGTGTGCGACGGCTTCGCCTGTCGATGAGGGATTCCTCCTCGACGGCGCCCTGGTCCGGAGAGATGGTCCGCAGAGGGACCTGACGATCCGGGCCAGGGTGAGCAGTGCGTCGCGCAGGCCACGACGGGGTGGGCAAAGCTTGCGCCGGTGTCGACGCATGTCCTGACCGTGCACGATCGTGCCTCCTTGGATCACGGATGTTCGAACGCTTGTGCCAAAAACGGTACATGTGTTTGAACATGGGTGTCAAGGAGGTGCCGATGACGAACAACCATTCGAACAAGTCGTCGAGGTCGGACGCGGCCGTGTCCGTCCGTCGCGGCATTGCAGACGCCATTGCGGCCACGGTGGTGGCGGAGCGGAGGGCAGTGGCCCAGCGGATGGCACTCGTGGCCGAGCTGGTGGACGTCTACGAGTGCCCTGCCGTCGAGATTGCTCCGGGGTCGGTCCGGGGTACGAGGGTGGCCGATGGGGTGCCGCTCGTCGATGAGTTCCTCGTTCCCGAACTGGCGGCGGTGCTCGGGGTCGGGGTGCCGACGGCGTGGCATCTCGTGCGTGACGTCACCTGCCTGGTCCACCGGCATCCCCGCACCTGGGCAGCGCTCCAGCAGGGGAGGGTCGATGCCTGGCAGGCTCGCCGGGTCGCCCAGGCCTGTCGCGAGGCGGAGTTGTCCGCGGACCAGTGCCGGATCGTCGATGATCGGCTGGCCGACACCTGGGGACGCCTGCCGTGGGCACGGATCAGGAGACGGCTGGCCGGTCTCGTCCTGGCCGTGGACGAGGAGCGGGCAGCCCGCAGGAGGCAGGTGCGGTGGGGACGACGGTTCCTCGCCATGCGTCATGGCGACGACGGCATGACGACCCTCGTCGGTCGGCTGGCCAGCGCGGATGCCCTGGCACTGCAACACCGACTCGACCAGATCCGTGCTGCCATCGTCGACGCCGATCCAGGGGTCGATGCCAGTGCCGATCAGCTCGCCGCGGACGCACTCGGCATCCTCGCCCGCGGGCGCTGGGCCGGGGACGCCGGACCGCGGGGTCGGGCCACCATGGTCGTGCACCTCGATCGGGCGGACCTGCGTCGCGCCATCGACGGCGGACCCACGGGAACGGCCGTCGTCGAGGGGACGGGTACGGATCTGGGGCCCGTCCTGCTCGCAGAGGTACGCGCCCTGCTCGGCGACAACGCCATCCACGTCCAACCGGTCATCGACCTGACCGAGGACCCGGCCATCGACGGGTACGTGCCACACGCCAGGATCCGACGTCGCGTGCTGTGGCGCGAACCGGTGTCGGTGTTCCCGTACTCCTCGACTCGATCACGACGGTGTGACCTCGACCACACCGTCCCCTGGCGCCGACTCGGCCCGCCGGGACAGACGCGGCCCTCGAACCTGGGCCCGCTGGCCCGGTTGGAACACCGGGTCAAGACCTTCGGTGGCTGGCGGGTCAGGCAGCCGTCGCCGGGCAGGTACGAGTGGACCTCGCCGCTGGGGTTCCGGTACGTCGTCGCCCAGGGGCGAACGACTCGCGAGGTGCACGCGCCGGATGGCTCGCGCGTCGACGACCGTGAGGTCTGGGCTCACGGACGACTGGCGACGATGGTGAAGGTGCACGGCACCTTGTCACGCCACTGCGGTCCGAACTCGAAGGATCCGCCGACCTCGTGCATGAGCGGTGAGAACCTCCAGGGCAGGGTTCGCCCCTCGTCGAATCGCTCGAGACGAAGCCCGGCCCCCAGCAGCGAACCGATGATCTCGGACAACGCATGAGGCCACTCGTAGCTGCGGGTGTGTGCGGTACGCCCGGGGCCGGCATAGGTCGTCCCGTCGCCCCAGGTCTGCGCCTGTCCGTTGGCGAAATATCGATACCCGACGGTCGGTGTCCGCGCGGTCTCATCGAGGGAAAGGAGGAGTGGATGTCCGTCACGCATGTAGAAGACTCCGCCAGGGCGCAGCAGCGCCGCGATCTGGTGCGCCCAGAGGTCGAGGTCGGACAGCCAGATGATGGTTCCGATGCTCGTGTAGACGACGTCGAACTGGCCGTCGACCGCATCGCGCGCCGACAGGACGTCCGACTCGACCCAGCCGATCTCGAGGCCGGCCTCATCGGCCAGACGGGCGCCGACCTCGAGAGCGGCGGCCGAGAAGTCCAGGCCGACGACCCGTGCCCCCAGTCGGGCCAACGACAACGTGTCGGTCCCGATGTGGCACTGCAGGTGCAGCACGTCCAGGCCGGCCAGGGGGAGCCTCGGGTCGACCTCCTCGAGATGCTGGACGAGAACCGGCAGGTCGTCGCGCACCACGGTGCTCAGCGCGGTCGGATCGGCGGCCAGGGCATGGGCGCCGTAGAGGTCCTCGTGAAGGACGGCGCGGTCCTGCCACAGATCGTGATTCGCGGCCCGGGCGGCGACCCACGACACCGCGGTGTCCTGTCCTACGGCAGCAGCGGCGTCGTGGCCCGTCGGTTGGGCCAGTTCCTCGGTCATGTGTTCCGTCCTCGAGGTGGTGACCCGTGGTTGGTGAAGCATGGTGCCAGATCCGGGCGCGACGGCCAGCCCCAACCGTCCACCGCCAGGTCCACCATCCGGCCGCACAGTGACCCAATAGTGTCCGTGAGGTCTGCGTGTGCCCTCGCCCACCGCCAGCGGTGCACCATCCTCGCCCGGCCCGCCACGTCGCCACGCCGCCGCAACGGCTCCAGGGACAGTTCGGTGAGCTGGAGCGCCGCGGCCGTTCCGGCCAGCCCGATCATCGAGTCGGCCGCCAGCCATCCGGCAGCGCGCGGGTGCCCACCGATGAACCCGTCCCGGACGGCGTCGAGGAATTCGGCTGGCACCCCGACCATCCCGTCACACGTGCTCCACGGCATGAGGAGGTTGACGACGTCGATGGCCGGGTGGTGCACCGAGGTCGCCTCGAAGTCGACGAACCGGGCTCCCCTCGAGCCGATGAGGACGTTGCCGGGGCATGGATCGGCCTGGGTGACGACGGCATCCTCGCCACCGTTCAGCAGGTCGACGGCGGCCAGCTCGACCATCGCGTCATCGGGCACCTCGATCTCCAGGGCCCGGCACAGCCGCTCCAGCCCGCGCCGGGGAAGTTGTGGCGATGCCGGCCCGCCAGCGGATCTGCTGTCCGGATCGGCCCGGCGCACCGCCTCCCGGAACGACGGGACCGCGTCGACCGACGATGCCATGACCCGTGCCGTCGCCAGGCCCCACTGCGCCCCCGCGCTGAGGGTCGCCTCGGCGTCGGCGCCGGACAGCAGCGACGCCAGCGGCACCCCGGCAACGTCCTCCATGACGACGACACCGAGGTCGAGATCGGCGGCATACAGGTGCGGCGCCCCGGGGATCGTCCCCAGCCCGCACACCTCGCGGACGATGCCGAACCCGCCGGAGTTGTGGGCCATGGCCTTTGACCGGAAGCACTTGGCGACGACCGTCCTGGCGCCATCGGTCGCCGTCGTCGACCCGTCCACCCAGCACCGGGCGACGACGGTCCGCACCCCTTCGCTCAGCACCTGCGCCACCGACAGCTCGGTGCCCAGGACGAGCGCGGCGTCGTCGACCCAACCCAGCCCCACGATGGCCTCCTGCAACTCGTCTAGAGTGGGAGGGTACCTGCAGACCCGTCACGGAGACAGCCCTGAGCACCACGACCCCGAACACCCCCGGCACCCGCATCTTCACCGTGCCCGCCTCGATCCCCATGATCAGCGTGGTCGGACCCTCCGACGAGTTCCTGCGCAGACTCGAGAACGACCTCGACGCCGAGATCCTCGTGCGCGGCAACGAGGTCCACCTGTCGGGGGCCGCCGCCCAGATCAGCGAGGCCACCGAGGTCCTCACCGAGATGGTGACGATCATCCGCACCGGACACGGGCTCACCGCCGACGACGTCGATCGGATCGTCTCGATGACGCGGCACGGCGAGGAACCCGCGCAGGTGATGTCCGCCGACATCATCAGCAACCGTGGCAAGTCGATCCGACCCAAGACGCTCAACCAGAAGCGCTACGTCGACGCCATCGACTCGCACACCATCGTCTTCGGCATCGGCCCGGCCGGCACCGGCAAGACCTACCTGGCCATGGCCAAGGCCGTCCAGGCCCTGCAGACCAAGCAGGTCAACCGGATCATCCTCACCCGGCCTGCCGTCGAGGCCGGTGAGCGGATCGGGTTCCTGCCCGGCACCCTGTCGGAGAAGATCGACCCCTACCTCCGCCCGCTCTACGACGCCCTCCACGACATGGTCGACCCCGACGCCGTGCCCCGGCTCATCTCCTCGGGCACGGTCGAGGTCGCGCCCCTGGCCTACATGCGCGGCCGCACCCTCAACGACGCCTTCATCATCCTCGACGAGGCCCAGAACACCTCCGCCGAGCAGATGAAGATGTTCCTCACCCGGCTGGGATTCGGGTCGAAGGTCGTCGTCACCGGCGACATCACCCAGATCGACCTGCCCGGCGGGGTGCGGTCGGGCCTGCGAGTCGTCCAGGACATCCTCGACGGCATCGACGACATCTGTTTCTGCAACCTCACCAGCCGCGACGTCGTCCGACACCGCCTCGTCGGACGCATCGTCGCCGCCTACGACCAGTACGACGCCGTCCTCGACGACAGGACCAGGAGCAAGCGATGATCGACATCATCAACGAGTCGGGCCAGCAGGCCGATGAGGAGGGTCTCGTCGCCCTCGCCACCTTCGCCCTCGACCGACTGCGCATCCAGCCATCCGCCGAGCTGTCCATCCTCCTCGTCGACGAGCCCACCATGGAGGCCTACCACGTCAAGTTCATGGACCTTCCCGGCCCGACCGACGTGCTGAGCTTCCCCATGGACGAGTTGCGCGCCCCGGCCGATGACGAGGAGCCCCCCACCGGGTTGCTCGGCGACATCGTCCTGTGCCCGACCGTCACCGCCGCCCAGGCCGCCGAGAACGGCCGCACGCCAGACGGCGAGGCCGAGTACCTGCTCATCCACGGCCTCCTCCATCTCCTCGGCCACGACCACGCCGAGCCCGAGGAGAAGCGCATCATGTTCGGCCTCAACGACGAGATCATCGCCGCCTGGGACGCCGAACGGGCCCGGCTCGGTCGACGATGAGCCAGGTCGACTGGGTCAACCTGGCCCTGGCCTTCGTCTTCGCCCTCGTCGCCAGCCTCTTCGCCAACGCCGAGGCCGCCCTCGGCCATCTCTCCCACAGCCGCGCCGTCGAACTGGCCGAGGACGGGCGGCCGACGCACCGGCGTCTGGTCGACATGACCGCCGACCCGGCTCCCTTCATCAACACCTCGACGCTCGTGCGCACCTGCGCCGAGATGGCCTCGGTGGTCCTCGTCGCGGTCGTCGTCTTCCAGCACGTCGACGCCGTCTGGCAGCGGGTGCTCGTCACCGCCGCGATCATGGTCGCCGTGAGCTTCCTCCTGTGGGGGGTGGCCCCGCGCACCCTCGGCAAGCAGCACGACGTCGCCATCTGCTCCTTCTGGTCGCGTCCCTGGACCGCCATGTCCACCATCCTGGGCCCGCTGGCGTCCCTCCTCATCCTCATCGGCAACGCCGTCACCCCCGGCCGGGGGTTCGCCGACGGACCCTTCACCTCCGAGGCCGAACTGCGCGAGATGGTCGACTTCGCCGAGTCGAGCGATCTCATCGAGGCCGGTGAGCGTGACATGATCCACTCGGTCTTCGACCTGGGCGACACCCTCCTCAAGGAGGTCATGGTCCCGCGCACCGACGTCGTCTTCATCAAGGCCGACAAGACCCTGCGTCAGGCCCTCTCCCTGGCCCTGCGATCGGGCTTCTCCAGGGTCCCCGTCATCGGGAAGGGCCTCGACGACGTCCTCGGCGTCGTCTACCTCAAGGACATCGTCAAGCGCATCCAGGACAAGCCGGACGCCGAGCGCACCGAGACCGTCGACTCGGTCATGCGGCCCGCCGTCTTCTCCCCGGACTCGCGCCCGGTCGACGACGTCCTGCGCGACATGCAGCGCGCCCACAACCACATCACCATCGTCGTCGACGAGTTCGGCGGCACGGCCGGGCTGGCGACGATCGAGGACATCCTCGAGGAGATCGTCGGCGAGATCGTCGACGAGTACGACGCCGAACCCACCCTCACCGAGGAGGTCGCGCCCGGCGTCTTCCGCATCTCGTCGCGTCTGCCGGTCGACGACCTCGGTGAGCTCTTCGACCTCAAGGTCGACGACGACGACGTCGAGACGGTCGGCGGGCTCATGGCCAAGGAGCTGTCGGTCGTGCCCATTCCCGGATCGACGATCGTCTGGGAGGGCCTCGAGATCACCGCCGAGAAGGCCAGCGGACGGCGTCACCAGGTCGACACCTGCCTGGTACGACGCGCCCCCGACACACCCCAGGACCAGGAGACCGACGATGACCGATGACCAGATGCCCTCCCTGTCCGACCTCATGGACGGCGACGAGGACGACCTCAGCGACGTCGAGTACGTCGCCGCCCGCGTCGCCGAGTCGACCCGGCCCGGCTTCCACTCGGGCTTCATGTGTCTCGTCGGACGCCCCAACGCCGGCAAGTCGACCCTGACGAATGCCCTCGTCGGGGCCAAGATCGCCATCTCCAGCTCGAAGCCGCAGACGACCCGACACGTCATCCGCGGGGTCGTCACGACCGACGATGCCCAGCTCGTCCTCATCGACACCCCCGGCGTCCACAAGCCACGGACCCTCCTGGGGGAGCGGCTCAACGACCTCGTCTTCGACACCTGGTCCCAGGTCGACGTCATCGGGGTGTGTCTGCCCGCCGACCAGCGCATCGGTCCGGGCGACACGTATCTCGTCCGTCAGATCGCCGAGCTGCCGCACCGGCCGCAGCTCGTCGCCTTGGCGACCAAGTCCGACCTCGTCAGCAGCAAGCGGATGGCCGAGCACCTCGTCGCCATCACCGACCTCGAGGCCGAGCTGGGGGTGAGCTTCGCCGAGATCGTGCCCTGCTCGGCCGTCTCCGGGGACCAGGTCGACGACGTCCGCGACGCCATCATCGGGCTGCTGCCGGAGGGACCCGCCTACTACCCCGATGGTGAGATCACCGACGAGCCCACCGAGACCCTCGTCGCCGAGCTCATCCGCGAGGCCGCGCTGGAGGACCTGCGAGAGGAACTGCCGCACTCCCTGGCCGTCGAGATCATCGAGATGGGGGAGCGGCCCGGGCGGCCGGCGGACCGGCCGCTGCTCGACGTCCACGCCAACCTCGTCGTCGAACGGGACTCCCAGAAGGGCATCCTCATCGGCCACAAGGGAACCCACATCCGCGACGTCGGCACCCGCGCCCGCGCTCAGATCTCGGCCCTCCTGGGGACGCCGGTGCATCTCGACCTCCAGGTCAAGGTGCTCGAGGGATGGCAGTCCAACCCCAAGCACCTCAACCGGCTGGGCTTCTGAGCGCGCGACCCTCACCGTCTCCCGTCTCACAGTGTGATCGATCCGACGTGGGGACGGGACGGCGACAGCTCGAGAGGGTACCGTGCCACACGTGGCGCACGTGCTCCTGCTTCCGTGCCGCAGCGAGGCCCGTTGAGGGTGGCTCCTCGCTGCGGAGTTCCCGGCTGCCCGTGTCTCGGAATCGGAACGCACCTCAGGAGACCTTGATGACCCGCCCCCAGCCTCGCCCGTGCCAGCTCACCAGCCCCATGCCGATCGGCCGGTACAAGCCCTTCCAGCCCCGGCCGCTGCCCGACCGCACCTGGCCCGACAAGACCCTCGACCATGCTCCTCGCTGGTTGTCGACGGACCTGCGTGACGGCAACCAGGCCCTCATCGACCCGATGACCCCGGCCCGCAAGCTGCGGATGTTCACCATGCTCGTCGAGATGGGCTACAAGGAGATCGAGGTCGGATTCCCCTCGGCGTCCCAGACCGATTTCGACTTCGTCCGCCAGCTCATCGAGAACGACCTCGTCCCCGACGACGTGACGATCTCGGTGCTCACCCAGGCCCGTGAGGACCTCATCGAGCGCACCGCGCAGAGCCTCGTCGGCGCCCACCGGGCGACGATCCACATGTACGTCGCCGTCGCCGAGCTCTTCCGGCGCGTCGTCTTCCGCGTCACCGAGGACCAGTGCCGACAGATGGCCCGCCGCGGAACCGAGTGGGTCGTCACCTACGCCGACAAGTACCTGTCCGACGTCGAGTTCGGGTACGAGTTCTCGCCGGAGATCTTCTCCCAGACCCCGACCGACTTCTCCATCCAGGTGTGTCACGACGTCATGGACGTCTGGCAGCCCGGGCCCGACCGCGAGATCATCCTCAACCTGCCCGCCACGGTCGAGATGTGCACGCCCAACACCTACGCCGACCAGATCGAGTACTTCTGCCGCAACATCAGGAACCGGCAGAACGTCTGCGTCTCGCTGCACCCCCACAACGACCGCGGCACCGCGGTCGCGGCGGCCGAACTGGCCCAGATGGCCGGCGCCGACCGTGTCGAGGGATGCCTGTTCGGCCACGGCGAGCGCACCGGCAATGTCGACCTCATCACCCTGGGCATGAACCTGTTCAGCCAGGGGGTCGACCCGAAGATCGACTTCTCCGACATGCCGAAGATCCGCCGCACCGTCGAGTACTGCACCGGTCTGCCGGTGCCTGCCCGCCAGCCCTATGCCGGGGACCTCGTCTTCACCGCCTTCTCGGGCTCCCACCAGGACGCCATCAAGAAGGGCCTGGAGGACCTCGAGCGCCGGGCCGATGCCCAGGGCGTCGGCATCCACGAGATCGACTGGCAGGCCCCCTATCTGCCCATCGACCCGCACGATGTCGGACGCACCTATGAGGCCGTCATCCGCGTCAACAGCCAGTCCGGCAAGGGCGGCATGGCCTACCTGATGAAGACCGAGCACCAGGTGGACCTGCCCCGGCGCTTGCAGATCGAGTTCGCCAAGACGGTCCAGAGGTTCACCGACGAGGAGTCCCGCGAGGTCGCCCACGACGAGATCTGGGACCTGTTCACCCGCGAGTACCTGCAGACCACCGGACTGGAGCTCGTCTCCCGCACCACCAGCTCAGGGGAGACCGGCCACCAGATCGCCGCGGTGGTCCGGATCGACGGCCAGGAGGCCACGATCAACGGCGAGGGCAACGGCGCGGTCTCGGCCTTCGTCGACGCCCTGGACTCCCTGGGCGTCGTCGTCCACGTCCTCGACTACTCCGAGCACGCGATGACCTCGGGCGGGACGGCGAAGGCCGCGGCATACGTCGAGTGCGAGATCGGCGACGGGGACTCCACCCAGATCCTCTGGGGGGTCGGCATCGATCCCGATATCACCCAGGCTTCGCTGAAGGCGATCACCAGCGCGGTCAACCGCTCCAAGGTCGCCGTTCACCGGGCGGAGGTCGCCGCGACCCGCTGACGAGCGGTCACGGGGAAACTCCGGTTCTCGGGCGGTTCACCATTGATGGTGGACCGCCCGACCCATAGCCTGAGACAACGTTTCGGACGATGGGACGGCATTCGGGCCGCTCACCACTGTGCAGACAATTGGTCAGCTTTTTCTCAGCCATCACGAGTCTCGGGAGCAGTCATGACATCGATCCAGTTCACCCGGCGACGCCTCCTGGGTCTCGGCCTGGCGGCCGGGGCGACAGCGGCCCTGGCGGCCTGCTCGAGCGGTGAGGACGCTCCTGCGCTTCCCGGCCAGGGATCCTCCTCGGCCTCCGGCCCCAGCTTCGACTCCATCATCAAGGCCGGGCCGAAGGCCTCCGACTCCGATATCTCCGGCAACCCCTGGGCCAAGAAGATCAAGGATTCCGGCGCCCTGCGCTGGGGCGGCACCCTCACCTCCTCGCTGTTCAGCCTCAAGGACCCGACATCGGGCAAGATCACCGGTTTCGACGCCGGCATCGTGCAGCTCCTGTCGCGCTACATCTTCGGATCCGACGACGCCATGTCGACGGTCAAGAACACCGAGGTCAGCGTCGACACCCGCGAGACCCTGCTCATCAACAAGAGCGTCGACCTCGTCGTGGCCACCTACTCGATCACCGACGAGCGCAAGAAGAAGATCTCCTTCGCCGGCCCCTACTACAAGTCCGGGGTCGGGATCGCGGTCAAGAAGGGCGACTCCTCGATCAAGACCATCGACGACCTGACCGGCAAGGTGCTGGTGACCCAGTCGAACTCCACCGGTCTGGCGGCCATCAAGGACAAGGTGAGCAAGCCCAAGCAGGTACTCACCTTCTCCGGGAACGCGGAGTGCCAGGCCGCCGTGGTCCAGGGCCGGGCCGCGGCCTATGTCAACGATCAGTCCCTGCTGCTGGCCGCGGCGGCTCAGAAGAAGCAGATCCAGGTGGTCGGCGAGCCGTTCACCGAGGATCTCTACGGCATCGGCGTCGACAAGGACGACAAGGATGCGCTGACCTTCGTCAACGGCTTCCTCAAGAAGATCGAGGACGACGGCACCTGGAAGAAGCTGTGGACCTACAGCTTCGGCACCCTCATCTCCGGAGGAGCCCCGACCCCGCCGGCCATCGCCGCCTGACCATGGGCGGCCGGACATGAATTTCGCGGTCGTCGGGCAGTACTGGGGGCTCATCGCCCAGGGCATCGGCATCACCGTCGCGCTCGGGGTGCTGGGCTTCCTGGGCGCCATGGTGCTGGGCACACTCATGGCGGTCTTCCGGATCTCGCCGATCCCCCCGTTGAGGATTCTCGGTGCGATCTATGTGGAGGTCTTCCGCAACATCCCGCTGCTGAGCCTGCTCATCCTCATCGTCTTCGGCCTTCCGGACGCCGGGGTGAGCCTGTCCCTGTTCTGGAGCGCGGTGGCCGCGATCGTGCTGGCCAGCGGCGCCTTCGTGTGTGAGACGGTGCGGTCCGGGATCAACGCGGTCGGGTTCGGCCAGATCGAGGCCAGCCGGGCCATCGGGATGTCCTTCGGCCAGGTGCTGCGCCACGTCGTCCTGCCCCAGGCTCTGGCGACGATGGTGCAGCCCCTCACCAACGTGTTCATCGGCACGGTGCTGGGCTCCTCCCTGGCGGCGGCCGTGGGCGTGGCCGAGCTCACCAACGTCACCCAGCAGATCAACCTGCTGACCGCCGAGGCCGTGGTGACCTTCCTTCTCGCCGGTCTGGTCTACCTGGCCGTCTGCCTGCTGATCGGGGCCGGCGGAGGCTGGCTGGACCGGCGGCTGCGACTCGTGACGGGCACCGCATCATGAGCGCCCCCACGGATGCCGCGCTGCTCTTCGACGCGCCCGGGCCCAGGGGACGGCGCCGGATCATCGTGTGGTCGGTCATCAGCACCCTGGTGATCCTGGGCGTCATCGCGGCCGGCCTGACGGTCTTCGCCCAGCACGGTCAGCTCGACGCCGACCGCTGGGCTCCGTTCACCAGCGTCGGATACATCAGCTTCCTGTGGCAGGGTCTGGAGGGCACTCTGGCGGCCACCGCGGTGGCCATGGTCGTGGCCTTCCCGCTGGCCCTCGGACTGGCCCTGCTGAGGGTCTCGCGCAACCGGGTGGCCTCGACCTTCGCGGCGGGCTGGATCGAGTTCTTCCGCGCCATCCCGATGCTGCTGATCGTCTACGCCTTCCTGCTCTTCCTGCCCCGCCAGCCCATCGGCCTGGACCTTCCGCTGTTCTGGAAGCTCGTCATCCCGATGATCATCACCTCCTCGGCCACCACCGCCGAGACCTTCCGGTCGGGCATCCTGGCGGTCGATCACGGCCAGCGGGAGGCGGGCCGGTCGATCGGCCTGACGGAGGGCCAGTCGATGCGGCTGGTGATCCTTCCGCAGGCCATCCGGCTCGTGGTGCCCTCACTCATCAACGCCCTCATCAGCCTGCTCAAGGACTCCACACTGGGTTACGTCGTCTCCTATCCGGAGCTCACCCAGCAGGGCAAGGTCATCACCACCTACACGGGCCTGATGATCCAGACCTACATCGTGGTGGCGGTGATCTACGTCGTCATCAACATGATCCTGTCGCGGGTGGCCAACCGGCTGGACCGGCGGATGCACCGGCGGGCGGCGGCCGCCTACGCCGCCCGGGCCGAGGGGATCGATGAGCTGGAAGTCAACGACGCGGCGGGAAGGCTGACCTGAGGATGTGCAGACTGTTCGGATTCATGACCGACCGGCCCAGGGCGGTGGCCGGTGCGGCCGGGGAGGATCTCAAGACCTTCCACGATCTGGGCCGGATCCACCGCGACGGCTGGGGGATCGCCTCCTGGCAGGGCGAGGAGCCCACTGTGGTCCGCGATCCCGGTCCGGTTATGGAGTCCACCAGATTCTGGCCGATGGTCGACGCCCTGGTCACCGACCAGGCGATGTTCCACCTGCGACTGGCCTCCGAGGGGCTGGCGGTGACCGCCGAGAACTGCCATCCCTTCCGTGCCGGGAATGTCTGCTTCGCCCACAACGGCCAGTTCGACAAGACGCCGGCGATCGTCGCGGAGGCCTCGGCCACCTCCGACTACCGGGTGCGCGGCACCACCGACTCGGAGCTGTACTTCGCACTGATCCTAGGCAATCACGAGCGCGGCGCCGACTGGCCCGAGTCGATCATGGCGGCCGCCCGCACCATCGTCAATCTGGTGCCCCAGGGGCGGGTGTGGGCGCTGGACTGCCTGTTGGGCACCCCGGAGGCCCTCTACGCCTTCAGCCTGGCCTTCCCCGAGCAGGTCCCGGAGAAGCCGGAGGGGTATTTCGATCTGCATTTCCTGCGCACCGCCGACGAGCGGGGCCGGTCGGTGAGGATCTCCTCCCAGGGGCCGGAGTCCCCGGAGTGGACGCTGCTCACCCAGCGCACCGTGCTGCGGATCGAGAGGGGCACCCTGAACCTGTCGACGACGCCGTGGCAGCGTTCGCGCCGCGCCCGCAGCCGCCTGGAGTTCACCTCCCAGCGCTCCTACCCGTGATTCAGCGGCTGCCCGTCTCAGGCACCTCGTTGGGCACCGCCCCGCCGAACCGGCGGTCCCGCCGGGCGTACTCCAGCACCGCGGCCCACAGGTCGCGACGGTCGACGTCGGGCCAGAGCTTGTCGGAGAAGACCATCTCGGCGTAGGCCGACTGCCACAGGAGGAAGTTCGACGTCCGCTGCTCACCCGAGGAGCGCCAGAAGAGGTCGACGTCGGGGATCTCGGGCTCGTCGAGATGGGTGCGGAAGGTCTTCTCGGTGATGCGGTCCGGGTTCATCCGGCCGTCGGCGACCTGGCGGGCGATGTCGCGGACGGCGTCGACGATCTCGGCGCGTCCTCCGTAGTTGACGCAGAACTGCAGGGTGAGCACCGTGTTGTCGGCGCTCTGTTCCTGGGCCTCCTCGAGTTCGTCGATGACCGACTTCCACAGCCGTGGACGCCGTCCGGCCCAACGCACCCGCACCCCCAGAGCATCGAGTTGGTCGCGCCGCCGGTGGATGACGTCGCGGTTGAAGCCCATGAGCCAGCGCACCTCGTCGGGCGAGCGTTTCCAGTTCTCGGTCGAGAAGGCGTAGGCCGACAGATAGGGGATACCCATCTCGATGGCCCCCTCGATGACGTCGAAGAGGGCGAACTCGCCCCGAGCGTGCCCCTCGGTCCGTTTGAGGCCGCGCTGCTTGGCCCACCTGCCGTTGCCGTCCATGACGATGGCCACGTGGCGTGGCACGAGGTCGCGGGGCAGCTCGGGCGGTCGGGCCCCCGAGGGGTGTGGGACCGGTCCGTGCTTGGCGGGGCGGGGCTTGGAGTACGCCATGGACGAAAGCCTAGTGTCGGTGACCTAGGGTTGGCCCATGCCCACCTACCGCGACCACGCTGTCGTGCTGCGGACCTACAAGCTGGGTGAGGCCGACCGGATCATCTCCATGCTCTCGCGCGATCACGGGAAGATCCGGGCCGTCGCCAAGGGCATCCGACGCACCTCGAGCAAGTTCGGTGGACGCCTCGACCCGTTCAACCACGTCGACGTCCAACTCGTCTTGGGGCGCAACCTCGACGTCGTCGCCCAGGTCGAGACCATCACGCCGTACTCCCAGCCCCTGCGCGAGGACTACGGTCTCTTCACCGCCGCCGAGGTCATGGTCGAGACGGCCGACCACCTCGTGCCGGTGGACCGCGAACCCGCTCCCGCCCAGTACCGCCTGCTGGCGGGGGCACTGCGGACCCTGGGATTCGGGACGCCGGACGGACGGCGTCCGGCGGCGATGGTCCTCGACTCGTACCTGCTGCGGTCCCTGGCCGTGTCCGGGTACGCGCCCGACCTCGTCGACTGCGTCCGCTGCGGCAAGCCGGGCCCCCACCCGGGGTTCTCGCCGAGCCTGGGCGGGGTGGTGTGCATCGACTGCCAGCAGCCGGGCACCCCGCACCCCAACCCGGCGACGGTCGAGTACCTGCGGGCGCTGCTCACCGGCGACTGGGTCGCGACGCGCGAGGTGGCGCCGGTACGGGTGAGGGAGGCCTCCGGCCTCGTGTCGGCCTTCGTCTCCTGGCACCTCGAACGAGGGCTGAGATCGCTGCCCCTGGTCGACCGTTCATCCCTGTGACGCGGTGTCCGCCTGCGCCATCCCCTGTGACACGGGTGAGGTGGCGTCAGCCCTGTGCCGCGGTGCAGTCGGCGCACAGTCCGAAGAGCTCGAACTCGTGGCCGGTCTGGCTGAACCCGTGCCTGGCGGCGATCGACGCCGCCCAGTCCTCGATGGCCGGGTCGGGGCCGATCTCGACCGCCGTCCCGCAGTTGCGGCACACGAGGTGATGGTGGTGCTTCTGGGAACACCGCCGATAGGTCATCTCGCCGTCCTCGGTGCGGATGGCGTCGAGCTCGCCGTCCTCGGTCATCGACTGGAGGTTGCGATACACCGTCGCCAGCCCCACCGACACGCCGCGGGCCCGCAACTGGTCGTGCACCTGCTGGGCGGTGAGGAAGGCCGACTCGTCGTCGAAGAGGTCGCTCATGGCCGTGCGCTGCTTCGTCGTGCGGCGCGGATGCGAAGAACTGCCTGTCACCACGGCTGCGTCTCACCTCTGATGTGTCGAACGTCCCGGCGGTCGGCGACGTTGCTCCCTCACTGTACCGTCGCGTGCGCGTGCGTGCCGACAGCTCGGGGCACCACGGGGCGACCTCGGGGGCCGGGCGACGTAGGGTGACGCCGTGCTCGTCATCCTGAGGTTCCGCGTGCCGGACGCCCACCGCCCCGCCTTCGACGCCGCCGTCGGCCACCTGGAGACCCATCTGCGAGCGTGCCCCGGGCTGCTCAGCCTGGAACGCGGCACCGCCGTCGATGACGAGGAACTCCACGCCCTCGTCATGACCTGGGACCTGCCCCGGTCATGGCGCACCGCCTTCGGTGGCCAGAGCGGACGCGCCGCCTTCCTGCCGGTCATGACGTGGCTGCTCGACGAACCCAGCGCGTACGCCGGTCCACGGGACGACACCTTCAATCTCCCTCGCGGGGCGAGCCGCTAGCATGAGCGGTGCGGCTCAGCCGGACTGAACCCGCGTGGACACCATCCGGGTGCCCACTCCAATGAGGACTTGGAAGAAAGGGACGGCCATGGCCCCCACCAGCGCTCTCGACAACGTCATCAACCTGTGCAAGCGACGCGGATTCGTCTTCCCCTGCGGCGAGATCTACGGCGGCACCCGGGCGGCCTGGGACTACGGGCCCTTCGGCGTCGAGCTCAAGGAGAACATCAAGCGGCAGTGGTGGCGCTCGATGGTCACCACCCGCGACGACATCGTCGGCCTCGACTCCTCGGTCATCCTCCCCAAGGACGTGTGGGTCGCCTCGGGTCACGTCGGCGTCTTCAACGACCCGCTCACCGAGTGCCTCTCGTGCCACAAGCGTATGCGCGCCGACCACCTCCAGGAGGCGTACGCCGCCAAGCACGGGCTCGACGACCCCGACTCCATCGCCCTGTCGGAGATCAACTGCCCCAACTGCGGCACCAAGGGCCAGTGGACCGAACCCCGCGACTTCAACATGATGCTCAAGACCTACCTGGGCGTCATCGAGGACGAGTCCGGGCTGCACTACCTGCGCCCCGAGACCGCCCAGGGCATCTTCATCAACTTCCAGAACGTCGTCACCTCGGCCCGCAAGAAGCCGCCCTTCGGCATCGCCCAGACCGGCAAGTCATTCCGCAACGAGATCACCCCGGGCAACTTCATCTTCCGCACCCGCGAGTTCGAGCAGATGGAGATGGAGTTCTTCGTCGAGCCCGGCACCGACGAGCAGTGGCACCAGTACTGGATCGACACCCGGACCGCCTGGTACACCGACCTGGGCATCAACCCGGACAACCTGCGCCACTACGAGCATCCCCAGGAGAAGCTCTCCCACTACTCGAAGCGCACCGTCGACATCGAGTACAAGTTCGGATTCGCGGGGTCCGACTGGGGTGAGCTCGAGGGCATCTCCAACCGCACCGACTTCGATCTGGGCACCCACTCGAAGCACTCCGGACGCGACCTGTCGTACTTCGACCAGGCCAACAACAAGCGGTACCTGCCGTACGTCATCGAGCCGGCGGCAGGCCTCACCCGCTCCCTCATGGCCTTCATGGTCGACGCCTACACCGAGGACGAGGCCCCCAACGCCAAGGGCGGGGTCGACAAGCGCACCGTCCTCAAGCTCGACCCGCGTCTGGCCCCGGTCAAGGCCGCCGTCCTGCCGCTGAGCCGCAACGCCGACCTGTCACCCAAGGCCCGCGACCTCGCCGCGCGGCTGCGGCAGCTCTGGAACGTCGACTTCGACGACGCCCAGGCCATCGGCAAGCGCTACCGTCGCCAGGATGAGATCGGCACCCCGTTCTGCGTCACGGTCGACTTCGACTCCCTCCAGGACGACGCCGTGACCGTGCGCGAGCGCGACACCATGTCGCAGGAGCGGGTCGGCATCGACAAGGTCGAGGACTACTTGGCGCAGCGTCTGCCGCGCTGCTGATTCAGGTGGCACCCGCACCTGCCGACGTGTCGGTCCTGGCCGTCGGCAGGTCAGTGGGTGGCGCGGGTGTTGTGGCGCGCAGCCATGACGTGGAGGCTGGTCACCGTGCCGACGGCGATGAGAACCGCCATCTGCCACAGATGCCTGGGCTGCAGGCGCCAGCCGGGCAGGGACGTCGCGGTCACGGCACCGTCGGAGTAACCGAGAGCCGTCGCCAACGTGCCTGCGCCGACGACCCACGCCACCGCGGCGAGACAGGAGCCCAGCACGCCCGTCGTGCCCATGGTCGACGCCAGGATGAGAGCCATATCGGCCAGCAGCAGACTCGACGTCAGCTGGAACAGGTGGTGCGCGGCGTCTCCACCGGCGCTGAGAATGGCCGCCATCGCGCCGTTCGCCAGCCAGAAGCCCCCCAGTTCCAGAGCCCTCATGAGGCGCTCACGCGCGAGCGTGGTGGACAGGCCCGGTACATGGTCGATGACGAGCACGGATGCGAGCGCCGGGTGCAGCGCCCCGACGAGCAGCGCGGTCGTCCTGGCCCCGTCCGCCAGGGGCACGGGAACCCACAGCTGCCGGGTGCAGGCGGCCACGACGAGCGCGACGAGCAACGCCGGGACGGCCGCCGTCCATCCGCGAGCCCGGCTGATCGTCAGGAGCGCCATTCTCATGGAACGAAGATGTACCGTGCGGCTGGATGAACAGCCACCACCGTGCAGCTCGCCAGCACGACCATGGCCCCGAGCAGCGACAGAACCAGGGCCCTGCCTGGCCTGGCGCCTCGAGGAGCCTCGCGCCAGCGACACCATCCGATGAGGGCCACGACCAGCCCGGCATTCCCCAGGACGCTCAGGCCCATGTGCACCGGGTTCGGGCGCAGGGGTGACATGGGGCCGGTCGCGAACTCTGGTGACAACAGCTGCGGCAGATGCAGGTCCCAGAGCACCTGATGGGCCAGGAACACCCCGAGCACCATGACCGGCACCGTCAGGGGGGAGTCCCAGGCGAGGCCGGCTGCGGTGCCGAGCCAGGCCGAGGCGGCCATGGCGACCGGTCCGGTGAGCACCTGCCACGGCATCGTCAGCCCGCTGCTGTCCGCCCCGTGCAGGAGACACGCCAGCGATCCGATGGCGAGGAACACTCCTTGGGCGAGCCAGGCCCATCCCACTGCTGCCCACGTCGGGTCCGAGAAGAGGCGGTGATGGGCGTCGATTCCCGCCATCTGGCGGCGGGTTGTCCGGGACCAGTTCCGGTGCACGAGGTGGGTACACGTTCCCGCGATGAAGGGCGCCCCGAACATCGTCGCCCCTTGAATGAGCGAGAGTGTCCAGGACCAGTCACGGGTCATCCCCTCGTACCGGAACCACGTGGCGCACTGGGCCAGGAGGAACGCCGGGCCCAGCGGCCAGGTGTGGCGCATCCACAGGAGTATCGCCCTCATGTCGGGTCCTGGCCGATGCACCTGAGGAACCACGTCGGTGTCAGCGGGTCGGGGACCCGCCCGTCATGCACGACCACGCCGTGCGACAGGACGATGAGGTGGTCGGCGAGCTCGCCGACATCGTCGAGGACGTGACTCGACAGCAAGATCGTGGCGCCGCTGTCGGCCACGGCCCGCAAGGCCGTCATCATGTGCTCGCGCTGGCGTGGGTCCAGCCCGGTGCTGGGTTCATCGAGAAGCAGGACGTCCGCCTCGGCTGCCAGCGCCTGGGCGAGCCAGACCCTGCGTCGCATCCCTCCGGACAAGGCCGCGCAGCGCGTCGTCGCAACCTTCTCCAGGTCGACGACGGCCAAGGCGTCGCGGGCTCGGTCCTCGGCACGCCGCCACGGAACGCCGCGCATCCATGTCAGGTAGGTCACCACCTCGATCGTCGTCAGGTTCGGCGGCGTACCTGCGGACTGAGGCATGAGTGCGACATGCCTCAGCGCATTCCGCCGGGAGGATCGGGCCGTCATGTCCATGCCGCTGATCGTCACTCGTCCGTGTGTCGGTGCGAGAGCTCCAGCAATGATGGACAGGAGTGTCGATTTTCCGGCACCGTTCTCGCCGATGAGACCGCACATTCCGGAATCGATCCGCAACGACACGTGGTCCAGTGCCACATGCCGTGACCAGGAGTGGCAGACGTCGTCAAGGACGAGGTCGATCATGGACGTCACGGTATTCCCGGAATGTATGGGTGTCAAGGAAATGGGTCCGTCTGCCCCGCCGCTGACCCCGCCCACAGGCCGCCGACAGGCATTTGCTAGCCTCGTTGGACCGCCAACGAGGGAGTGGCTCCATGAGTGTCGTCACACGGACGCAGGAGCACGGGGACCGACTGCCGACGATGACGAGGGCGGCCGCGAGGCCGTCCCACGTCACGCTCAAGGCCATCATGGCCGTGACCGGCACGATCCTCGCGCTCTTCGTCCTCGTCCACATGATCGGCAACCTCAAGGCCTTCGCGGGCCCGGAGGACTACAACGCCTACGCCCACCTCCTGCGCACCCTCCTGTACCCCCTGCTGCCCTACGAGGGTGCGCTGTGGATCATCCGTGTCGTCCTGTCGATCGCCCTGCTGCTGCATCTGTGGGCCGGGCTGACCCTGTGGGCGAGGGGACGGCGCGCCCGGGGTCGCCACCGGCGCACCCACTTGCGGGGACTCACCTTCGGGGCCCGCACCATGGTGCTGTCGGGGCTGGTCGTCCTGGCCTTCATCATCGTCCATCTCATGGACCTCACCCTCGGGGTCGCGGTGGCGTCCGGGTCCTTCCGAGGCCCGCAGGACCCCGGGCCGCAGGTGCGGATGAGCGCCTACGAGAACCTCGTCGCCAGCCTCTCGCGGCCCGGCATGGCCGTGTTCTACAGCCTCGTCATGCTCGTCATCTGCCTGCATCTGCTCCAGGGCCTGTGGAACGTCGTCAACGACCTCGGCGGAACCGGCCCGCGGCTGCGTGCGGTGTGGAAGGTCATCGGACTACTGGCTGCCCTGGCCATCGCCGTCGGCAACGGAGCCCTGCCCATGCTCGTTCTCGCCGGGGTGATCGCATGAACCTCCTGCACAGGTCCACCCGCCCGTCCCGTGACATCCTCGGACCGGCCCAGCAGGCCGCCGGCTACCGTGTCGGTGACGACCTCGACGCCGGCGTACCGACGGGCGACCCGCTCACCGCCTGGGATCGGCGCCGCAGCCAGTACAAGCTCGTCAACCCGGCCAACCGTCGCAGGATGCACGTCATCGTCGTCGGGGCGGGGCTGGCCGGCTCGGGGGCCGCCGCGACCCTGGGCCAGCTCGGCTACCAGGTGGACTGCTTCGTCTTCCACGACTCCCCACGTCGCGCCCACTCGGTGGCGGCCCAGGGCGGGATCAACGCCGCCCGCGCCCGCAAGGTCGACGGCGACAGCCTCGTGCGCTTCGTCAAGGACACCGTCAAGGGTGGCGACTATCGCGGGCGGGAGGCCGACGTCGTCCGGCTGGGCACCGAGTCGGTGCGCGTCATCGACCACCTGTACGCCATCGGGGCGCCCTTCGCGCGCGAGTACGGCGGTCAACTCGCCACCAGGTCCTTCGGCGGCGTCCAGGTCTCGCGCACCTACTACACCCGCGGCGAGACCGGTCAACAACTCGAGATCGCCTGTTCCCAGGCGCTCCAGGAGCAGGTCGACGCTGGCACCGTCACCCTCCACACCCGCACCGAGATGCTCGACCTCATCGTCGCCGATGGACGGGCCCAGGGCATCGTCACCCGCGACCTGCTGTCCGGTGAGATCCGCGCATGGACGGCGCACGTCGTCATCCTGTGCACCGGTGGGTACGGCTCGGTCTACCACTGGTCGACCCTGGCCAAGGGCTCCAATGCGACCGCGACCTGGCGGGCTCACCGGCAGGGCGCGTACTTCGCCAGCCCGAGCTTCGTCCAGTTCCACCCGACCGCCCTGCCGGTGAGTTCGCACTGGCAGTCGAAGACCACCCTCATGAGTGAGTCCCTGCGCAACGACGGCCGCATCTGGGTGCCCAGGCAACCGGGCGACCCGCGTCCGGCCAACGACATCCCCGAGGAGGAGCGCGACTACTACCTCGAACGCAAGTACCCGGCCTTCGGCAACCTCACCCCGCGCGACGTCGCCTCCCGCAACGCCCGCTCCCAGATCGACTCCGGCCATGGCGTCGGGCCCCTGCACAACTCGGTCTACCTCGACTTCCGCGACGCCATCGCCCGGCTGGGCCGCGCGACCATCGCCGAGCGCTACGGCAACCTCTTCGACATGTACCTCGACGCCACCGGGGAGGACCCCTACGAGGTGCCGATGCGCATCGCCCCGGGCGCCCACTTCACCATGGGCGGACTGTGGGTCGACTACGACCAGATGAGCACCATCCCCGGGCTCTTCGTCGGGGGAGAGGCGTCGAACAACTACCACGGGGCCAACCGGCTGGGCGCCAATTCGTTGTTGTCGGCCTCGGTCGACGGCTGGTTCACCCTGCCATTGTCGGTGCCGAACTACCTGGCCGGGCTCATTGGCAAGGAGGTCCTGCCCGCCGACGCCCCCGAGGTGCTCGACGCCGTCAACCGGGTGCGCGAGAGGGTCGACGCCCTCCTGGCCGTGCGCGGAACCCACCGGCCCGAGTGGTTCCACCGCCGGCTCGGTGACATCCTCTACGCCGGCTGTGGGGTGAGCCGGGACGAGGCCGGACTCACCGAGGCGCTCGCGCAGGTGCGAGCACTGCGTGACGAGTTCTGGCGCGACGTCCTGGTCGTCGGCGGCCCGGACCGGCTCAACCAGGAACTTGAGAAGGCCGGACGGGTGGCCGACTTCATCGAGCTGGCCGAGATCATGGTCCTCGACGCCCTCGATCGCCGTGAGTCCGCCGGCGCCCACTTCCGCACCGAGTACACCACACCCGAGGGAGAGGCCAGGCGGGACGACGCCACCTGGGCCAGCGTCTCGGCCTGGCAGACCCGGCCGGACGGCGTCCACGTGCGCCACAGCGAACCGCTCGAGTTCTCGCTGATCGACATGCAGGTGAGGGACTACCGATGAGAGTGACTCTGGAGATCTGGCGTCAGGACGGGCCGACGGCTCCCGGACGCTTCGAGCGGTACGACGTCGACGACGCCGAGCCCGAGTGGAGCCTGCTCGAACTGCTCGACCGGCTCAACGACCAGATCATCGAGGCCGGCGGGGACCCCGTCGTCTTCGAGTCCGACTGCCGCGAGGGAGTGTGCGGGGCCTGCGGGTTCATGGTCAACGGCGTCCCGCACGGGCCGCTCGACAACACACCCGCCTGTCGACAGCACCTGCGCGCCTTCCCCGGCGTCACCCACTTCCGGCTCGAACCGTGGCGGTCGACCGCCTTCCGGGTCATCCGCGACCTCACCGTCGACCGCGGTCCGCTCGACGAGCTCATCCGTGCCGGAGGGACGGTGGGCGTCATGACGGGCACCGCCCCCGACGCCGACGACGTCCCCCAGCCCAAGAACCGCGCCGAGCAGGCTCTCGACTTCGCCTCCTGCATCGGCTGCGGGGCGTGCGTGGCGGCCTGCCCGAACGGCTCGGCGATGCTCTTCGCCGGGGCCAAGCTCGCGCACCTGTCGGCCATGCCCCAGGGCCGGCACGAGCGCAGCCGTCGCGCCCGACGGATGGTGGAGGCCCTCGACACCTGGTTCGGTCCGTGCTCCCTCTACGGCGAGTGCGTCCAGGCATGCCCGGCCGACATCCCGCTCACGGCGATCGCCACCGTCAATCGGGAACGCCTGCGTGCCGGGTTCCGCGGCAGGACGAAGGACGACTGACCCGTGGCGCGGTCAGGGCTACAGTCATCACCATGACGTCCGCCCGACACACCGATGAGCCCGGTGAGAGGGCAACCATCTACACCGTCGCCGAGCGTGCCCAGGTGAGCCACCAGACGGTGGCCCGCTATCTGCGGGGGGAACGGCTGCGGCCGGCCAACCAGGCCAGGGTCGAGCAGGCGCTGGCCAGCCTCGACTACCGGCTCAATGAGACCGCTCGGGATCTGGCGACCCGCAAGCCGAGCCGACTCGGTGCCCTCGTCTTCGACGTCGACGACTGGGCCCCCCAGCGGGTCCTCGTCGGTGCCTCCCGCGCCGCCCACGACGCCGGCTATCTGCTGGAGTCCATCCGGGTCGATCCTGACGAGGAGGCCACCCTCAGCCAGGCGGTGCGCATCATGAACGGATCCTCGCTCGGTGGGGTCGTCGTCCTGGCGCCGCCGGACTTCGTCGTCGACAAGCTCGACCTGCGTCGGCTGCGGGTGCCCTGGCTCATCGAGGCCGAGCCGGCGATCCCGGTCGACTCCCCGGTCATCGAGGAGCACCCCATCGGCCTGACGGTGCGTCACCTGGCCGAGTTGGGACACGAGCGGTTCTTCCATCTCGGAGGGCCGATGGAGTGGCCGTCCGGACGCGGTCGGCACGTCGTCTTCCACGAGATGGTGCGTCGCCTGGGCCTGCAGGACTGCGGGGCCACCAGCGGCGCCTGGGGCTCGGCCAACGGCTTCGCGGCGATGGAACAGTACCCCTGGCGGGAGCGCCCGACGGCGTTGGTGGCAGCCAGCGACCAGATCGCCCTGGGAGCGATGTCCTGGCTGCACGAGCACGGGTACTCGGTGCCGGGCGACGTGAGCATCACCGGCCTGGACGGGCTGCCCGACGCCACCTACTACTACCCGGCCCTGACGACGATCGAGGTCGAGTTCGAGAGCATGGGGGAGCGTGCGGTGCGCACCCTGCTGGAGGGGCGACGCCTGCGCGCCCGTCCACGGCTCGAGGACTACCCCTTCGAGGTGCGCCTCGTGGCTCGCTCGAGTTCGGCGGCACCTGGTCATGGGCTCGTGCGCAGCAGGACGTCCTGACCGTTCGTGCACGCGTGCCCGGGGTCCTTGTGCCCTTGGCCCGCGTGCCCTACGCTGTCGCTCGTTACCGGTAACAGTCCGGAACGGATACCACGTCCAACGAAGGAAGTAGGTTGTCATGGCCCGCCCCACCAATGAGGTTGAATACCTTGCATCCCTGCCTGTCGCTCCGGTGAGCGGCTTCTCCCGCCGGAGCGTTCTCGCCGGAGGGCTCGCGCTGACCGCCCTGGGCCTTGCCGGCTGTGGCTCCAGCGGGTCGGGCTCCGGCTCCGGCAGCGCCGCCAGCGGGACCGTCACCTTCGGGAACAACCAGGCCGATGAGGTGCCGAAGAAGGCCATAGAGGCCGTCGCCGCCGCTTTCGAGAAGGCCAACAGCGGTCTGACGGTCAAGTTCAACACGGTCGCCCACACGACCTTCCAGGACAACATCAACAACTATCTCCAGGGATCCCCCGACGACGTCTTCGGGTGGTTCTCCGGCTACCGCGCGAGGTTCTTCGCCAGCAAGGGTCTCGTCGGTGACATCTCCGACGTCTACAGCGGGCTTCAGGGCATGCCCGAGGGCATGAAGGCCTCCTGCTCCACCGACGACGGCAAGCAGATCGTCATCCCGACGACCTACTACCCCTGGGTGGTGCTGTACCGCAAGAGCGTCTTCACCAAGCACGGCTACACCGTCCCGAAGACCCTCGACGAACTCAAGCAACTCGCCACGACGATGAAGAAGGACGGCCTCATCCCCTTCGCCATGTCCGACAAGGACGGCTGGGAGGCGATGGGCATGTTCGACATCCTCAACCTGCGCATCAACGGGTACGATTACCACAAGTCGCTCATGGCCGGTAAGGAGGACTGGACCGGCGACAAGGTCGTCAAGGTCTTCGACACGTGGAAGGGCCTGCTCGACTACCAGCAGCCGGACGCCCTGGGTCGGTCCTGGCAGGAAGCGGCGCAGGCCCTCCAGAAGGGCACCGCCGGCATGTACTACCTGGGCACCTTCGCCGCCCAGCAGTTCGCCAAGGGCTCCGAGCAGGACGACCTGGGCTTCTTCGCCTTCCCGGAGATCGACTCGAACATCGGCGCGGACGCCATCGAGGCCCCGACCGACGGCTTCATGATGTGCAAGCGCCCGAAGAACGAGGCCGGCGCCAAGAAGTGGTTGAGCTACCTCGGCAGCGGCCCGGCCCAGGACATCCTCGTCCAGGCCGACCCCTCCGTCATCGCCGTGAGCGAGAAGGCCGACCAGAGCAAGTACACGAGCCTGCAGAAGCAGTCCGTGGAGATCCTCAAGACCGCCAAGCACGTCGCCCTGTTCATGGATCGCGACTCCCGACCCGACTTCGCGTCGACCGTCATGGGCCCGTCGATCCAGGGATTCCTCAAGAACCCGTCCGACATCTCCTCGATCCTCAAGAAGATCGAGGAGCAGAAGAAGTCGATCTTCGCCTCATGAGCAAGGTCTCCACGACTCGACGCCGCCGTCACGGCGGTGGGTTGAAGCTGTCCGGGCGTGATCGTCTCACGCTCGTGCTCATGATGCTCATCCCGACCCTCGTGGCGGCGGCGCTGGTGTGGCTCCCGGCCATCGCCTCGGTCGTCCTGTCGTTCTTCGACTGGGACGGATTCGAGCCGCTGGCCGAGGCCAAGCCGGTGGGGGCCCGCTGGTACAAGGAGGCCGTGACGATCTACCCGGCCTTCTGGCCGGCGATCCATCACAACCTCATCTGGCTCGTCGTCATGTTCGTCGTCGCCACCCCGCTGGGCATCTTCTGCGCGGTGCTCATCGACCGCGAGGCGAGACACACGAAGTTCTACCAGACGGCGTTGTACCTCCCGGTCATGTTGTCGATGGCCCTCATCGGCTTCGTCTGGCAGCTCATGTTCAGCCGCGACCAAGGCTTCATCAACGCCTTCCTCGGCACGACGATCGACTGGTACGGCAACTCGAGGTACAACCTCTGGGCGGCGCTCATCGCGACGAGCTGGCGTCAGGTGGGGTACGTCATGCTGCTCTACCTCGCCGGCCTCAAGGGGGTCGATCCCTCCCTCAAGGAGGCCGCCGCCATCGATGGCGCCTCCGAGGTCAAGACCTTCTTCCACGTCATCTTCCCGGTGATGTTCCCCATCAACGTCGTCGTGCTCGTCGTCACCTTCATCGACTCCTTGCGCGCCTTCGACCTCGTCTGGGTCATCAACCGCGGTGTCAACGGCCTGGAGCTGTTGGCCACCGAGGTGACGCGCAACATCGTCGGTGAGGCCCAGCGCATCGGCTTCGGCTCGGCCCTGGCGACGATCATGCTCGTCATCTCGAGCGTGTTCATCGTCATCTACCTGAGGATCGTCCTGAAGGAGGACCGATGAGCCAGCCCTCTCCCGACGTGCTGCCCGAG
Organism: Acidipropionibacterium timonense; assembly: GCF_900605005.1. Lineage (GTDB taxonomy): Bacteria > Actinomycetota > Actinomycetes > Propionibacteriales > Propionibacteriaceae > Cutibacterium > Cutibacterium timonense. The sequence continues at coordinate 852,138 of NZ_LR027558.1, forward strand.
GCCGACCATCATCGTCCGTGGACGAAGGGGCGCATCGCCACCCACGTCTTCCTGGCGGTCATGGCGGTGCTGTGGCTCTTCCCGCTGCTCTACGCGGTGCTGGCCTCCCTGCGCAGCTACCAGTACACGGCACAGCACGGATACCTGAGCTTCGGCGGGTTCACCTTCTCGAACTACGTCAATGCCTGGCGGATCGGCGACTTCGGCCCGAAGTTCGTCAACTCGGCGATCATCACCATTCCGGCGGTCATCCTCACTCTCCTGCTGGCGTCGATGGTGGCCTTCGTCATCGCCCGGTTCAACACCCGGTTCAACCAGATCATGCTCGCCCTGTTCCTGGCGGGGAACCTGCTTCCTCCGCAGGCGCTGCTCATCCCGGTGTTCAAGATGTTCCAGAAGATGGAGGTGCCGTTCTGGGTCTCCGACTCCGGCACACTGCTCAACACGCATCTCGGCGTCATCCTCGTCAACGTCGCCTTCCAGGTGGGGTTCTGCACCTTCGTCCTCAGCAACTTCATGAAGGCCCTGCCCAAGGAGATCTACGAGTCGGCGATGGTCGACGGGACGAGCCTGTGGCGTCAGTTCTGGACCCTCACCCTGCCGCTGTGTCGTCCCTCCCTGGCCGCCCTGGCGACCCTCGAGACGACGTGGATCTACAACGAGTTCTTCTGGGCCACCGTGCTGCTGCAGAGCGGCGACAAGTTCCCCATCACGAGCTCGTTGACGAACCTCGCCGGCACCTTCTTCACCGACAACAACCTCGTCTCGGCCGGTTCGGTCATCATCGCACTGCCCACCCTGGTCATCTACTTCGCCCTCCAGAAGCACTTCGTCGCCGGTCTGACGATGGGTGCGACGAAGGGGTGATCGACGAGGTAGCAGGTACCGTGGGCGGGTGCCTGTGATCCCACCACTCGTCCTGCGGGCCCCCTCCGGCGGCTCGGTCGTCGCGGCGACGCCCGTCGTCCTGGCCCCCATGGCCGGGGTGACGAACGCCGCCTTCCGACAGCTGTGCGCCGAGCAGGGGGCCGGCCTGTACGTGTGCGAGATGATCACCTCGCGCGGCCTCGTGTACGGCGACCACAGGACCCATGACATGCTTGCCTTCGCCGAGGTCGAGTCGACGCGGTCGGTGCAGCTCTACGGCGTCGACCCGGTCATGATGGCCGAGGCCGCGCACATCCTGTGCGAGCGGTACGGCGTCCACCACATCGACCTCAACTTCGGCTGCCCGGTGCCCAAGGTGACGCGCAAGGGCGGTGGGGGAGTGCTGCCCTGGAAACACGACCGGTTCTCGGCGGTGGTCGAGGCCACCGTGCGTGCCGGCGACGAGCACGGGGTCCCGGTCACCGTCAAGACGCGCATCGGCATCGACGACGACCACACGACCTTCCTCGACGCCGCCCGCGCGAGCGTCGACGCCGGTGCCGCCGGGATCTGCCTGCACGCCCGCACCGTCGCCGAGGCCTATGCCGGACATTCCCACTGGGAGGCCATCGCCCGGCTCGTCGAGGCCGTCGACGTGCCCGTCCTCGGCAACGGCGACATCTGGGAGGCCACCGACGCCCTGCGCATGGTCGCCGAGACCGGGTGCGCCGGGGTCGAGGTGGGACGTGGCTGTTTGGGGCGACCCTGGCTCTTCCGCGATCTGGCGGACGCCTTCGCCGGACGACCCTCCCAGACCCTGCCCACCCTGGGCCAGGTGTGTCGGATGGTGCGTCGTCACGCCGAACTGCTCGTGCAGTACCAGGGCCCGCACGGCCTGGTCGACATGCGCAAGCACATGGCCTGGTACTTCAAGGGGTTTCCGGTGGGAGGGGAGACGAGGCATGCCCTCGGCCAGATCTCGACCTTCGAGGACCTCGACGGGCTGCTGGCCACGCTCGACCAGGACGCTCCCTTCCCGGTCAAGGAGCTGGGGCGCGCCAGGGGCCGCCAGGGCACCCCGAGACGCAAGGTCGTCGTGCCGGTCGGGTGGCTCGATTCACGCAGCCTCGACGGCGTCGACCTGGCCGATGCCGAGCTCGACGCCTCGGGCGGGTGAGGGATCAGGCCGGGATAGCCGTCGACATGAGGACGGCGAAGACGAGGTAGGAGAGGATCGGCGCGCACAGTGAGACCACGAGCCCGGCGATGGCCCAGTTCTTCGACGGCACGGGCCGGCTCAGCGTCACCGCGGCCAGCACGAGTGCGGTGATGCCCAGGCCGGTGGGCACGAGCTGGCCGGCGATGGCCGCGATGAAGGTATAGACCTTGCCGCGGTACTCCGGCGGCAGGCCCGTCGTCGACGCCGGGAAGCGTGGGGCCGTCGTCCCGTGGGCAGCCGGGAGGATCCGGGCGATGGCCTGGACGGCCAGGACTGCGACGATGTCGAGGACGACCGACAGGACGAGCGCCGCGATGGCCAGGTAGCACGACAGCCGCCCGTGGTCCTTGGGTGGACGCTGGGGCTGCGGCGGCCACGGCTGCGACGGCCACGGCTGGGGTCCGGGGCGGTAGGGCTGCTGGTACTGGCTCATCGAACACCTCCTGGGCTTCACGCTATCGGGTACAGGTGTCAGGATGGGGCCATGGCGGAGGTCTCCCGACGCGCCCGACAGTGGGCCCAGACGATGAGCGGTCACAGTGGCGTCGACGACGTCGTCCACGCCCATGCTGGTGGCACGGCGCGGCTGGGGCCGGGGCGAGTCGTCGGCCGGGTCGAACGGGAGGAGCGGGAACAGGCGACCCTGCGTCCCGGCGCGACCCTGGCCCATGGCGCCGGCCGCCGGTCCGTCGAGGAGGAACCCGACCCCGAGCGCACCTGCTTCGAGCGGGACCGTGACCGCATCGTCCACTCGACGGCGTTCCGGAGGTTGGCGGGCAAGACGCAGGTCGTCGTCCATCCGACCGATCACCAGCGCACCCGCCTCACCCACGCCCTCGAGGTGGCCCAGGTGGCCCGGTCGATCGCCGCCGGGATCGGTGCCAACGTCACCCTGGCCGACGCCATGGCGCTGGGCCATGACTGTGGTCACGGACCCGGGGGGCACGCCTCCGAGCAGGCCTTCGACGCGTTCATCCCCGAGGGCTTCGACCACGGTCCGTGGGGCGCCGACGTCAGTCTGGCACGGCTCAATCTGTGCGCCGAGACCCTCGACGGCATCCGCAACCACTCGTGGTCGCGCCCTGCTCCCTCGACCATCGAGGGCGAGGTCGTGTCCTTCGCCGACCGGATCGCCTACTGCGCCCATGACCTCGAGGACGCCGTCAAGGCGGGCATCGTCGAGGTCTGCGACGTCCCTGACGTCGTCCGCGAGGTCGCCGGTCCCGACCGACGCACCCAGCTGGCGACCTTCATCCGTTCGGTCATCGAGACGACGAGCCGCACCGGGCGCGTCGGCATAGATGCACGGACCGGCGAGGCCCTCGCGGCGCTGAGGTCGTTCAACTACGAGCGCATCTACACCCGTCCCGAGTCCTTGGGGCAGTCCGAGGCCGTCGTCGAGGTGCTCCACGGCCTTGTCGCCCACTACCTGCGCCACCTCGACGAGGTGCCCGCCGAGTTCGTCGAGGGGGACGAGGACCGGGTCCACCAGGTCGTCGCCTACGTCGCCGGCATGACCGACCAGTTCGCCTTCTCCCGGGCCACCGAGCTGCTCGGCTGGGATCCTGCCCGGCTGCCACGGGGCATGGGACGCGGGTTCTGAGGGCACCTCAGGGGTGTAGCTTCTCCTTGAGGTCGGGCGGCAGCAGCAGACCCTGCTTGACGAAGTGGTGTGCCACGACGATCGTCACCGCTTGTCCGGCGAGGATTCCCAGGAGGACGAGGACCTGGGAGGCGCCGGCCTGGAGGGCCGATCCGCCGCCGAGCAGGACGCCGACGAAGGCCCCCGGGAGGGTCACCAGGCCCACGGTGCGGGTGTTGTCGACGGTGGGAACGATGGCTTCGGCGACGCTCGCCTCGGTGACCATCGAGATGGCGTCGGGTCTCATGAGACCCAGCGAGAGGGCGGCCTCGTAGGTGCCGATGTTGGCCCTCAGTTCGGGGAAGAGCCGGCGTCCGGCCAAGGTGTGACCGTTCATCATGTTGCCGATGATGATGCCGGCCAGCGGAATGAGGGAGGCCGCGGTGAACGGTGCGGTTCCGGTGCCGAAGACGATGAGGAGGACCGGCAGGATGCCGCAGGCCATGGCTGCGGCGGTCCACGGCCAGGCCTTCTGCACCCCGGTGCGTTTGGCGGTCGTGCGCACGGCGACGACGAACATGAGCAGGGTGAACAGGGCTGCCGCCCACAGGTGACGCAGTGCGTAGACGAGGACCACCGACACGACGCCGAGCTGGATGATCGCCCGCACGGCCGCCCAGGCGGAGTCCTTGCCGATGCCCAGGTGCCCCCATCGCGAGACGAGGGCGGTGAGCCCGACGAGCAGGACGAGGGCGAGGGCGAGTTGCCACGTGGGATCGATGGACACGGCCCCAGTTTCTCACCGACAGCCGGGTCTCACCGTCGGCTGGGTCTCACCGGCAGGCGGGCACGACGAGGACCGGGTGAGGTCGTAGGATCGGGCCCATGGCTGGCCGGATCAATGACGAGGACATCGCCCTGGTCCGTGAGAGGGCCCGGATCGACGACGTCGTCGGGGAGTACGTCCAGCTGCGCAACGCCGGGGGAGGGTCGCTCAAGGGGCTGTGCCCCTTCCACGACGAGAAGACGCCGAGCTTCCAGGTGACGCCGGCCCGTGGCCTCTTCTACTGCTTCGGCTGTGGCGAGGGCGGCGACACCATCTCCTTCGTCCAGAAGATCGAGAATCTGTCCTTCGTCGAGGCCGTCCAGCGTCTGGCCGACAGGACCGGCGTGCAGCTACGGATCGTCGACGACGGGACGCCCGGTCTGGAACCGGGGATGAGGTTGCAGATCCTCGAGGCCAATGACGCCGCTGCCGCGTACTACCGCGAGCAGATGACCTCGCGGGAGGGCATCATCGCCCGCCAGTTCGTCGACGGGCGGGGATTCAGCCGGGAGGCGGCCGAGCACTTCGGCATGGGCTATGCCCCCAGAGAAGGGCACGCGCTGCGCGATCACCTGCTGGCCAAGGGGTTCTCGCCTCGCACGCTCATCACTGCCGGGCTGGTCCGCGACAAGGGGTGGGACTTCTTCCAGGGGCGCGTCCTGTGGCCCATCAAGGACTCCGCGGCCTCAGTCCTGGGGTTCGGGGCGCGGCGGGTGCACGACGACGACCGGCTGCCGGCCAAGTACGTCAACACTCCCGAGACGCCGGTGTACAAGAAGTCCCACGTGCTGTACGGGCTCGACCTGGCGCGGCAGAACATCGGGCGCAAGAACCAGGTCGTCGTCGTCGAGGGCTACACCGACGTCATGGCCATGCACCTGTCGGGCATCGACACGGCCGTCGCCGCCTGCGGGACGGCGTTCGGGCCGGAGCACGCGCGTCTGGTCCAACGCCTCATGGGCAATCGTGGCCAGCTCAACGGCGAGGTCATCTTCACCTTCGACGGCGACGCCGCCGGTCGCAAGGCCGCGCTCAAGGCGTTCAGCGGCGACTCGGAGTTCTCCGCGCAGACCTATGTCGCCGTGGAACCCTCGGGTCTGGACCCGTGCGACCTGCGGATGGCGCAGGGGCCCGAGGCGGTGCGTGAGCTCGTCGGGCGTCGGGTGCCCCTGTACCGCTTCGTCATGGAGAACACCGTCGGTCAGTTCGACCTCGACCGCGCCGATGGCCGGCTGGCGGCGGTCCGCGCCGCAGCGCCCCTGGTGACGAGCATCCGCGACAACTCCCTGGTCGACGAGTACCTGCGCGAGTTGTCGCGCGTGGTGGGGATGGATGTCGACGACGTCCGCCGCGAGGTCGGGCGGGTGCGTCGTCGTGGGCCCGAGCGGGTCGAGGTCGTCACGCAACCCGCGCCCCTGCCGGCCCCGGGGCCGGCCGTCGAGCAGACCGGTCTGCCCTGGCCCGACCCCACTGACGTACGCCTGTCCGCCGAGCGAGGGTTCCTCAAGCTCGCCCTGCAGCACCCGGAACTCTTCGGGGACGACTGGGGGCTGGTCGTGGTGGAGGACCTTCGTCACCCGGCGTACCGGGCGGTCCTCGAGGCGATGCTGGCCGTGCCGCGCGGGGAGGGGTGGCAGCAGGGCGTCCAGGACGCGACCGTCGACCCGACGGCCAGACAGCTCGAGGTGGCCCTGCTCGTCGAGCCGGTCCTGCGGGACGAACCCGACGCCGGCTACGCCGCGGCCTATGCGGCGCGGGTGCGGTTGCTCGCGGTGAGCGACGACATCGCCGACCTCAAGTCGCGGCTGCAACGCACCAACCCGGTCGCCGACCGGGCGGGGTACGACGCCATGTTCGCCGACCTCGTCACCCTCGAGTCGCTGCGCAAGGAGCTCATGGCCGCGGGGGCCGACGTCGAGCCCTGAGGTTGGGGAAGAGGTCGTCCTGAGCTCTGATCTGTGGACAAGGGCGTCGTTGTCCACAGATTCGCCGACCGCCGCCGGATTCGACCCTTTCGGCGTCGAGTCTGGGTGCCATGAACTTCACCGAGTACATCGACAGCGCCGACGACGCCGTCGACGAGACCACGCTGTTCCGTCGTATCGAGGCCGGGGTCGCCGCGAAGGCCGCCCTGGACGGGGTGCTGCACGTCGACGCGAGTTGCCGGGAGTTGGAGCTCCTCGTCACCGAGGGGCGTGACGCCGTCGAGGAGGTGTGGCGCCGGTCGCTGCCCATGGTCATGGCGGCCGCCTCGGACCGCGCCTTCGATCCGGGTCGGGTCGATGACCTCGTCGGGGCCGGATGCCTGGGGTTGGCCGAGGCGATCTGGCGCTTCGACCACCGTCGTGGGGCGAGGTTCGCGACCCTGGCCTGGGAGTGGATCCATCGTCGGGTGCACGAGGAGTCGGTCATCGGGGCGACGAGCCGGCCGGTGTGGCGCCGTCGCACCGAGTTGGCCGTGTCGCGGGTCGCCGACGACCTGTCCGTACGCCACGGGCGGGAGGCCAGCGTCGACGAGGTGGCCACGGCGATGGGCCGCAGCCTCAAGTGGGTCACCGAGCGGATGGTCGCCGGGTCCGACATCGGGTCGGACCATCTCGCCCTGGTCGTCGACGCCGTCGCCCGCGAAAGGTCGGACCCCGACCTGGGCTGGGTCGTCGACCTGCTGGACGGTCTGTCGGCGCTGGAGCGCAAGGTCATCGGTGCCCGTCATGGGTTCGACGGGGAGCCGGTGAGCCTGTCGGTCCTCGCACGACAGCTGGGATGTTCGGAGAAAACCGTGCGACGGGTGGAGGCGCGAGCGCTGGCGAGGATGAGGACGATGGTCCACCGTTGGGAGCAGATCGCCTGAGTCGCCAGAATGGAGCCATGGGACTGTTGCGACGCCGGGGGCCCGGCGATGAGGTCATGACGGTGGTGCGCGACGTGCTCGAGCACCCCGGGGTCCGGGCACTGGCCTGGGGACGTGGTCGGACCGATCGCCCGGTGACGGCCGTCGCCACCGAGGACGGTCTGGTCGTCGTACCCGAGGACGGGGCGGCCGGGGCGGTCGCCTGGCACGAGGTGATCCGCGGCGGGTGGCGCAAGGAGGAGTCGACGCTGTGGTGGACGCTGCTCGACCACAGCCGGGTCGACGTCGTCCTCGAGGATCCGGGACGCCTGCCGGAGGTGTTCGACGAGCGGGTCACCGCGTCGATCGTCTGTCAGGACTCGGTCGGGGTGCCAGGTGGCCGGGCGGTCGTGGCCGGACGACGTCGAGCCGGCAGGCTGGGGCGCGAGGATCCGTCGATCCTCTGGACGGTGGTCGCCCTGGGGGACGCCGACCTCACCGACCCGCAGACCGAACGTCTCGTGCTGGAACGCTCCGCGACGCTCAAGGCCCAGTGGGAGGCGAGTTGAGGCCGGCCCGGGAGTCGAGTTTGCACTCCCGAGGCAGCGGTGACTATAGTTTCATCTCGCGCTCAGGCGCTGATCCCCTGTAGCTCAATTGGCAGAGCATCTGACTGTTAATCAGAGGGTTACTGGTTCGAGTCCAGTCGGGGGAGCAAGGAAAGTGGCCCCTGACAAGGGGTGACGGTAGGTGCCGGTCCGAGCGGTAGCGGATTGGTAGCGGATTTCGACCCGTGTAGCGGCCCTGCCAGGTGGTTCCCGACGAAGGGAACGGTCCGATGATGACGAGTTCAGCTCCTGCCCGTACGACCCCTGATGGCCTGCCAGGTGGGGTGTCCGAGTCCGGCGGGGTGACGGTGGCCTTGTGTGGCCATGTCATGCATCCGTCGACGCCGCTGGCGTTCAAGCCGTCCACGGCTGGCGGGCGGTGCCGGACTTGGCCTGGACGGGCTCGGACTGGGTCTGCTGTTCGGGCATGGGATTCCTCCTATGGAGTGTGTGGTGAACACGGTCAGTGGGACCTTGACGAGCACGGGCAGACACAGGGTCGACATGCCCGGCTCGAAGTCGAGGTGAACGCCCTCGTCGGAGAGCCGCCACGGGAACTCGACGCCGTCGATGGTTGGCTGCTCGCCGTCATTGAACCTGATGTTCTTCGCGAAGACGGGCATCTGGGCACTCCTCGGGCATGAGAAAACCCCGCAGGTTCACCTACGGGGTTGGGCGCGCGAATCGAGACTTATCTGACGGGGAGCCTTCGGAAAGCATCGAAGTCATCGGCGAAGTCGGGGGATGGGCAGTAGGGAGACTCAGGGTCCAGCAATTCCGCGTCCCGGGTCAGAACCCGATCGACGATTGCATCACGATCGGCGCGATCCAAGACCACTCGATCCTGGACTGCGAAGTGAATCGCGGCCAGTAGCGGCTCCGGGTAGTCCTCAGAGAGCGACCAAGGAGCAACCCGCGCAGCGACACGTCGTACAGCGCTCATTGAACCCCCCCGACAACTCGGCCATCCATGTCAAGCCTACCAACGCTCTCCTCGAGGTTGATGAATGGCATTGACTCATTCAGGATTCCCGCGTGGAGTGCTTTGTTGATTCATCTCGAAGTGCGGGCGGCGTTGAGGGTGAGCGGATGCAGTTGACGGGCTCTTCAGGATCCAGGGTGTAGTTGTGACTTGACTGTGTGAGAGTCTGCTGTAGTTGGCCTGTGGGGCCGGGGTGCGTGGGGGGAGGACCCTGCGCGAGGATCGGAGTGTCTTAAGTCCCGTCCTCGTGAATCGCAAGGTCCTCCATGAACCACGCTACCTTCAGCGCCCCCGACCTGACCACATTCGCCCGTCTCGACGAACTCGGTCTGGAGGTCACCGGCCAGCTGATCAGTGACGAGGAGACGGTCCTGGCCTGCCGGGTCGTCGCCCCCGACGACTGGTGCCACTGGTGCGGATGCCAGGGGGTCCCTCGTGACACGGTGATCCGCCGGCTGGCCCATACCCCGATGGGCCACCGGCCCACGATCCTCCGGATCCGGGTACGCCGGTACCGGTGCACCGGCTGCGGACACGTGTGGCGCCAGAACACCGACCAGGCCGCCCAGGCCAGGGCGAAACTGTCGCGGGGAGGGCTGGCCTGGGCACTGGAGGGCCTGGTGCTCGATCACCTGCCGGTCTCCCGTATCGCCGCTGGTCTGGGGGTGGACTGGACCACCGCCAACGATGCGGTGCTGGCCGAGGGCACCCGCCGGCTCATCGACGACCCGCACCGCTTCGAGGGCGTGGAGGTCATCGGGGTCGACGAGCACGTGTGGCGCCACACCAGCCGTGGTGACAAGTACGTCACCGTGATCATCGACCTGACACCGCTTCGCGACGGCACCGGGGCCGCCCGGCTGCTCGACATGGTGGCGGGACGTTCCAAGAAGGTGTTCAAGACCTGGCTGGCCGGCCGCGACCAGGCCTGGCGCGACCGCATCCAGATCGTGGCGATGGACGGGTTCACCGGCTTCAAGACCGCAGCCGCCGAAGAACTCCCGGCCGCGGTCGAGGTCGTGGATCCGTTTCACGTCGTGCAGCTCGCCGGCGACCAGCTCGATGTCACCCGCCAACGCGTCCAGCAGGACACCACGGGCCATCGGGGCCGGGCGGGCGACCCCCTGTTCGGGGTCAGGCTGACCCTGCACACGGGCCGGGACCTGCTCACCGACCGGCAGGCCGCCCGCCTGGAACAGGTGTTCGCCGCCGACGCCCACGCCCCGGTCCAGGTCACCTGGGCGGTCTACCAGGAGATCGTGGCCGCCTACCGCGCCGAGAACCGTGCCGAGGGCAGACGCATCATGGCCCACCTCATCGACGCGATCGCCACCAAAGTCCCGAAGGCCCTGCCCGAAGTCACCACTCTGGGCCACACCCTGAAGAAGCGGGCCGACGACATCCTGGCCTACTTCGACCACCCCGGGACCTCGAACGGGCCCAGTGAAGCCATCAACGGCAGACTCGAACACCTCCGCGGCATCGCCCTGGGATTCCGCAACCTCACCCACTACATCACCAGATCACTCCTGGAGACCGGAGGATTCAGACCCCGACTACACCCTGGATCCTGAAGAGCCCCTTTACGACGGCGACGCCACGGCACGGTTGGAGATCGCCTGGACCCAGCTCATCGAGTTCCGTGACGTCTACGGGGCCTCCGCCGATGAGGACCGTTACGGGCTCTCCGGTGTAGCGCAGCGCCAGCGGTACGACGCCCTGGGTCTTCAGCCCACGTGAATGCGCTACGTCGCCGACGCTTGTTGAGGCCCGGGTCGGCGCTTCTCCGACACGGGTGGTCCCTCACTGTGAGGGACGCCAGGTCAGCTTGACGTGCGGTGCGGACGGTGGTGAGTCGGGGTCGGGTGAGCCATCCCGGTGGTGCCCCACGTCTCGAGTGCGGCACGGATGTGGTCGGGCGTGAGCATGAACATGGGCTGCATCTCCTCCCAGCCTGGTTCCTTGACCCGCCGCATGTAGTCCATGTGGTCGTGATCGAGCCGGGACTCGACGTCGATCGGCTCTCCACCCTCACCCGTGAGGCCGAACCAGTAGATCCAGGTCACGCCATCGGATTCGGTGTGCAGGAACCAGGACTCGAATGCGCACCGTTCGATGGAGAGGGTCTTGACGCACTCGTCCTGACGCCGATTGAGCATGTCCATCCACTCACGGGCCAGGTCCTCGGCGCCAGGTAGCACCCTCGCACGAGACAGTTCGAGTCGCATGCCCGAAGGCACTGAGGGCGGCATCGGACAAGGCTGCGGGCTCTCACTCATGTCGCCACCGTACCGCCGCGCACGTCTGCCGCTGAGCGTGCGCACGGTGGATCCAGGGCTTTCGTCGTCACCGAGGGGCTCGGTGGGTTGACATGGCCAAGCGGTGATGGATCAGCGCCGATGATCACCGGCCGCAGAGGCCGTCCCCGTCGCGCCGAAGGTCGCGCAGCTGGACACCCAGGTCGAGCCAGGATTCCAGACCGTCCACCATGGACGCCGCCATGCCGAGATCGTGAGCGAGCTCGGTCGCCGTCGCAGGGGAGCTCCCCAGGCGGTGGAGGATCCCGGAGCGAAGGCCAGCTCCGCGGAACACGACTCGGTAGAAGGAGGGGAGCAGTCGGTTGAACTCGAGAAGACCCGGCAGCCAGCCGCGACGGAGGATCGACATCGCCGGCGACAGCGAGTGTCGCCGGTCGGGGGTGGACGAGGCGGTCATCGGCGTTCCTTCGGGGGTTGGCGTAGGGAGGGGCTCGGAGTGGGCGTGCCCGCGGTCTCAGTCGTGCGGCGCGTCGCCGGGGTCCTCGGCCGCGAGCTCGGGGGTGTCGTCACGATGCCGGATGCGGTCGAGGGCTCCCCGGGCGTGTCCCGCGACGGCATGAGAGGTCCTGGCGCCGCGGTGCTGGACGGCTCCCAGGGCCGATGAGACGGTCCGGGCACCGCCTGAGGCGGTGGATGTCACGGTGTCGATGGCGCCGTTGGCCAGGTCTTTCATCGCACGCGCCCAGGTCTTGTCGTCCAGGGCGGCGACGTCGCCGAGATCGATGCCGGTGGACGTGGCGAACGCCGAGAACTCCGCGTGGACGGCCTTGACGGCTTCGATGATCGTGGCAGCGGATCGCGGGTGGGAGACACGGTCGATGTCCCTCATCGAGGAGAACCCGAGAAGGTCGCGTCTGGTCTGCGCAACGTGCGAGGTGATCTCCCTGAACTGCGTGCGCCGGTTCGCCATGAGACCTTGCTGGTGAGCGGTCAGCTCGGCCGGGGTCGAGTGCTCGAGGTGGGCGAGCTCGAGAATGCGCATCTGGTCCTGCGATCTCATGGAGTCCGCCAGGCTGCGTAGACATTCCGCGATGTTGTCTCGCTCAGCTTTGACGGCCAGTGCTCGTCTCGCGAGGCTCTTGTGCGTCGTCGCCTCGATTCGGTGGGCCGCCGATTGCAAGGCGGCCAGCGCGTGGTGCTGCAGCGTCCGAAGCTCTCGTGAGTTGCCGGATACCTTCGACCACGTCGTGTCGTCGACCCGCCCCGTGGACCGCCAGAGTTCTGCCGCCTCGTCGATGGAGTCGCGGATGCCGCGGGCGCGCGCGACCTCCTCGTCCTTCCGGTCCTGGATGAGCCAATCGACCTTGGCGTCGATGTCCTGCAGATAGTCCTCCATGCGGTCGAAGGACTGCCTGATGGACATCTGCAGGGCGAGGTTCGACAGTTGTGCCAGGGCCATGGGGTTCGCCAGAGTCACGGATTCGAAGGTGAGGTGCTTGGCGATCTGCGTCCCCGACCCTGCCGCCAGGTCGCGGCCTCGCACGACCCCGGACGTCACCGAGGAGATGCCGTGGTGTCGGAGGAACTCCGACGATTCCTCGGTGAGCTTGAGCCAGCGAACGTCTCCGTAGGACTCGACGACGGCAGCGATGCCTGAGGTCGTGGACACCGCCGTGGCCACCTCGCCGAGGGCCCTCGGATGGACACCTGGCAGATCGACCGGTGAGGTCTCCAGGCCGTCCACCTCGTCGAGCCGCGCGAGGTCGGGCGCGGACCCGACGACGAGGTACCCATTCTCGGTCTCGACGAACTGGAGCGGCGCCTGGTCTTCGTCCATGGCCACCATGATGCCGAAGGGCTGTGACAGAAACCGGCGAAGCCCGGATCCCACGCTGCCAGGATCGAGACGATGTCGCACAGGTGAGACGGTATGGCTCATGAGCAGTCATGTGTGCGTTGTTGATGCGAGGGGCCGCAGGCATCACGCCCGCGCAGTGCGGCCTCACGGAGTTCGCGTTCGTCAGGCGAGGGTGACGGCGTCGTCCCGCCGCAGCCGTAGTATGTGCCGGGTGACCGCTGTACGCACCGCCCATGACCTACGCCGGAACCTGGGGGAGTTCATCAAGTTCGGCATCGTCGGGGGCTCCGGAGTCCTCGTCAACATGGCGGTCGACGTCATCATGAACAAGGCCCACGGTGGGACGAGGAACGCCCAGGACGTCCTGTTCAACCTCTTCGGCACACAGTGGAACTTCCGCTACACCTCCCTCACCTGGCTGGTGGCATTCGTCGTCGCGAACTTCACGAACTTCCAACTCAACCGGTCCTGGACCTTCAAGCGGGAGCACCGCCGCTCCTGGTGGGCCGAGTTCTGGCCGTTCTTCCTCGTCGGTTCGGTCGCAGCCGTCGCCGGCATGTTCATCAAGGTGGCGCTGACGAACCCCACGTCGCCGGTGTACCTGTCGTCCGGTTTCTTCCATGAGGCCGCTGGTCTGCACTCGCGGGAGTACTGGGCACAGATCATCACCATCGTCGTGACGATGCCCATCAACTACATCGTCAACAAGTTGTGGACCTTCCGTGCCGTCAAGCACTCCGAGGAGGTGCCCATGGTCGCCGCCGCCGTGGCGCCCGAACTCGTCGACGACGAGGGACACGTCATCGGTCGCTGACCTGGAACGGCCGTCATCGGCCCACAGGGACCGACGACGGCCGTTGCTCACCGGGTCGGTGTCTGGTCACTCACCGGTCTTCGGCAGGGCGACGGGGGCTGGACGACCGGTGTCCTGGCCCGGCTTGGCGGGCTTGTCCTTGCCGGGCTTGTCAGGACGTCCGGGCTTGTCCTTGCCGGGCTCGGCGACGTCCGGCTTGGCAGACAGGGCGAAGGGCTGGGTGAAGCTGATCCCGTTCGGCCCCTTGATCTGGGCGCGGACGTACGTGCCCAGGTCGGCGGAGTGCGCGTCGAGGGACAGCGTGTCGCCGGTGGCGATGACCTTGCCGTTGGAGATCCACTCGACGACGCTCGAGTGGTGTGAGGTGATGGTCATCGAGTCGCCCTCCTGGTCGATGGCGATGCGGTCGATGACCGGGCCGGGCTTCGATCGGTCTCCCTTGAAGTCCTTGCCGAGCTCGCGCTTGGCCACCAGCGCCGTCGTGTAGAAGGTGCCGGACTTCATGGCCTTGTACACCGAACCCTCGGAGAGGTCGGGCATGAGCATCTGGTTGTAGGCGTACCCCAGAGCGTCCGTGCTGTGGGCGTCGTCATTGGCGAAACCCCACACATTGCGCTCGGGGAGGGTCCGGGCCAGGACGTTGTCCCAGAGGATCCGATCGGAGTAGGAGTCGCCGTCCGAGACCTTGTTGACGATCTCCATGCCGACCAGGGAGTTCGGGTAGGTCTTGAAGAGCGACACGTACCGGCCGACGTTCTTCGGATCGTTGGCTGCCTGGGCGCCGAGGTCCTCACCGTTGGGGCCGAGCTTGGTGTTCGAGCCACCGTAGTAACGCCCGGGATGGTTGATGTGCTGGATCGGATCCGGATTGCCGGTCATGGCGTCGACATGCGCGACCTTCGTCTCGAGGGTGTCGCCCGCGGCGTTGTTCCAGTTGGCCCAGAAGGTGTTGAGATGGTCGGACTGGGACTGTTCGTCGGAGTAGGGGATGCCGATCATGCCGGCTCCGCCCTTGCGACCCTGGCCGTCGGCCATGGCCTTGACCTCATCCGAGGTGAGGTAATACTTCGGGTCGGCCTTGGCATGGTCCGTGTCGGTGCGGTCCCACCGGGTGTTGACGACATTGTGGTCGGTCATCGCATAGACGTTGAACCCGAGCCCGTAGGCGGTGGTGAGCATCTCGCGGGCGGTGTTCGAACCGTCGGACTCGGTGGTGTGGTTGTGGAATCACGCCTTGTACTGCGTCCAGGACCAGTCCACGGCGGAGTACGGGCTGGTGATGGTGTAGTCGAGGGATGATGTGGAGGGCTCGGCGTGGGCGATGCCCGCCGTCGAGGCGGCGAGGCAGAGCGATGCCGCCGCCGCGAGGAGTCGTGTGCCGTGTCGCGTCATGATCGATGACCTTCCTCGGACCGGTTCGCGGACGGTGCTGTCCGCGAACCCATGGATGGACTGTGAGCCGGCTGATCGCCATTCAAGCCGACCGAGACTGCATCGGCGTGGCCTGCGGGTGTCGCTGTGGTGAATGGTTGGTCGTCATCGGTGAATGACCTGTGAGGTCGGCCACAGAAGCTGATTGCTGGTGTCCGAGCGAGACCCCTGGGGCGGCGGGGTCAGCCGATAGGATGCCCTCGTGAACGCAGACCTCGTCATCTGGATCATCCTCGGAGTCCTCATCGCCGCGGCGGTGGCCGCGACGGCCATCGCGCTCGTGCAGCGGCGTCGCGCGCTCACGAGCCGACGGGCCGAGGAGATCGGGCCCAGCCCCGAGGTCGAGCCCGGGACCACGCCGAGTGCGGGGGCCGAGCCCACCACTGAGCCGACGCCCGGAGCAGAGCCGGCGGGGGAGCAGGCCCAGGCCCCGGTCGAGGAACCGACCGTCGCGCCCCCTGCCGAGGCAACGCCGACCCTCGAGACGCCGGAGGCGCCGGCCTCCCGACTGGCCCGGCTGCGCCGGCGTCTGGCCAACAGCAACAACGCCTTGGCCCGGGGTCTGGCCCAGCTCCTCAGTGCCGACCACATCGATGACGACACCTGGGACGACTTCGAGACGACCCTCATCACCTCCGACCTGGGCGTCGGGCCCAGCACGGAGCTCGTCGAGAAGCTGCGGTCGGAACTGGCCATCGACGGCGTCGCGGATCCGGCGAAGGCGCGTCAGGTGCTCCACCGTGAACTTGTCGGGCTCGTCAACCCCGACATGGACCGCTCCCTCCATCTCGCCCACGAGGAGGGCAAGCCGGCGGTGGTTCTCATGGTCGGCGTCAACGGCACCGGCAAGACGACGACCTGCGGCAAGCTGGCCAGGATGCTCGTCGCCGAGGACCACACCGTGCTGCTCGGCGCCGCCGACACCTTCCGCGCTGCCGCCGGGGAACAGCTCGAGACCTGGGGCGAGCGGGTGGGCGTGCGCACCATCCGCAAGGAGGCGGGCTCCGATCCTGCGTCGGTCGGCTATGAGGCCGTCCAGGCCGGGATCGACGAGGGGGTCGACGTCGTCATCGTCGACACCGCCGGACGCCTCCACAACAAGGCCGGACTCATGGATGAACTCGGAAAGGTCAAGCGGGTCATCGAGAAGCTCGCCCCCGTCTCCGAGGTGCTCCTCGTCCTCGACGCCACCACGGGCCAGAACGGCCTCACCCAGGCCAGGGTCTTCGGTGACGTCGTCGACGTCACCGGCATCGTGCTGTCGAAGCTCGACGGCTCGGCCAAGGGTGGCATCGTCGTCCAGGTGCAGAAGGAACTCGGCGTGCCGGTCAAGCTCATCGGTCTGGGGGAGGGGCCGGACGACCTGGCTCCCTTCGAGGCCGACGGGTTCGTGCGCGGACTCATGGGGGAGTGAGCCCGGCGATCCGGAAGTCAGGGTTCAGTGCCCGATATACGATCGGTCCTCGTGATCGACATCCTCAGCCCGGGCCTGGCGCTCGCCGTGGCGGTTCTCGCAGTCCTCGTGCCGGTGGGGGTCGGCGTCGTCGCGGCGATCCGAGGACGTGGCCTGTCGACGCCCCGGCGTATCGGACGAGGAATCGGCACCTTCCTCGTCGTCGTGCTCTGCCAGGCGCTCGGACTGGTCGCAGTGTTCCTCCACGTCAACAACACCTATGCCTTCTACACGAGCTGGGAGGAACTCCTCGGGGAAGCACCCGCCGCCCCGACCCACGACCTCGTCGCCATCGCGAGCCCGTCCATCAAGAAGGTGCCGATCACCACACGCAATCCGCACCCTGACGGCATGCTCGCCGGGATCGAGGTGCCCGGCACCGACCGTGCCTATTCCCACGTGCCGGTGTGGTTGCCCCCGCAGTACTTCGAGAAGTCCGAGGCGCGTACCCGCTTCCCGGTCCTCTACTGGATCGGTGGGGTCAACGACACCGGTGACCACGACCTCCAGTCCATCCCCCTCGTCGGACCGGCGTCGACCCTGGTCAAGTCGGCGAAGGTCAACCCCTTCGTCATCGTCTTTCTGCCGGGGAAGATCCGGGCCGGGCAGGACACCGAGTGCACCGACATCGGCGGCATCAATCACCAGTCCTGGATCATGAGGACGGTCCGTGACCGGATCGAGAAGCACTATCGCGTCGGACGAACCCGTGACTCGAGGTTCGTGGCCGGCTGGAGCACAGGCGGATACTGCGCCGCGAATCTCACCTCGAAGTACCCCAACGATTTCAAGGCGGGATTCGGCCTGGCCCCCTACTACCACCCGACCTTCGAGGGGGCGACGCTGGCCAAGGTGACGCCGCGGATCGTCGCCGACAACTCACCGTTGGCCAGGGTCAAGGCCGGCAAGGTCGACTCCCGTGTGCGCTTCCTGTCGGTCATGTCGAAGCTTGACCGGTCCACCTGGGGGGACGCCTCCAACCCCGTCGTCGAGAACGGTCAGGTGTGGGCCGATGGCCAGGACTTCTGGAACCATGCCCACACCCTCAAGCAGTATGAGTTCATCCTCCTGCCCAGCGGCGGCCACGGCACCGCCACGTACATCCCCTACCTCAGCCAGTGCCTGCGCTGGCTCGGGCAGTACGGGCTGTGACCGTGCGCCCCCTGGCCGGACGGAGCCGTGACCGGCGCCGGATCGGGTGCACCGGGCGGTAGCCTAGGAGGAGCGCTCCCGGCGCTGCCCGACCCGTGACCTCCACCGAAGGACCCATCCGTGTTCGACACCCTGCAGGATCGCCTCGCAACCACCTTCAAGGGCCTGCGCGGCAAGGGCCGTCTCACCGACGCCGACATCGACGCGACGACGCGGCAGATCCGGATCGCCCTGCTCGAGGCCGACGTCAACCTCGGCGTCGTCAAGGAGTTCGTCGCCGCCGTCAAGGAACGGTGCCGGGGGGAGGAGCTGTCGAAGGCCCTCAACCCGACCCAGCAGATCGTCAAGATCGTCAACGAGGAGCTCATCGGGATCCTCGGTGGTGACACCCGCACGGTCCGGTTCGCCAAGGTGCCGCCGACCGTCATCATGCTCGCCGGCCTCCAGGGTGCCGGCAAGACGACCCTCGCCGGCAAGCTCGCACACTGGTTCAAGCAGGAGGGTCACTCCCCGCTGCTCGTCGCCTGCGACCTGCAGCGGCCGAACGCCGTGACCCAGTTGCAGGTCGTGGGTGACCGCGCCGGGGTGTCGGTCTTCGCCCCCGAGCCGGGCAACGGCGTCGGCGACCCCATCCAGGTGGCTCGGGCGTCCATCGAGGAGGCACGGCGCAAGCTCTACGACGTCGTCATCATCGACACCGCAGGACGCCTCGGTGTCGACGAGGAGCTCATGGCCCAGGCCGCGAACATCAAGACGGCGACGAACCCCGACGAGACCCTCTTCGTCGTCGACGCCATGATCGGCCAGGACGCGGTCAACACCGCCGTCGCCTTCCAGGAGGGAGTCGGCTTCGACGGCGTCGTCCTCACCAAGCTCGACGGAGACGCCCGCGGTGGTGCGGCCCTGTCCATCGCCCGGGTCGTCGGCAAGCCGATCATGTTCGCCTCCTCCGGTGAGGGGCTCAAGGACTTCGACGTCTTCCACCCCGACCGGATGGCCTCGCGCATCCTCGACATGGGCGACATGCTCACCCTCATCGAGCAGGCCGAGAAGGCCTTCGACGCCGAGCAGTCCCAGGCTGCCGCCGCCAAGCTCATGGCCGGCAAGGGCGAGTTCGGGCTCGACGACTTCCTCGGTCTCATGCGTCAGATGCGCCGGATGGGGCCCATGTCGAAGATCATGGGCATGCTGCCGGGCGTCGGCCAGATGAAGGACCAGATCGACAGCATCGACGAGAAGGAGATCGACCGCATCGAGGCGATCATCCTCGCCATGACGCCGGCCGAGCGGGCCGACGTCGGCATCCTCAACGGGTCGCGCCGCTCCCGCATCGCCAAGGGCTCGGGTGTCGAGGTGCGTGACGTCAACAACCTCGTCAACCGGTTCGTCGACGCCCGCAAGATGATGTCGCAGATGGGGCAGATGATGGGACCGGGAGCCAACCGCATGGTCGGTTCGGTCGCCAAGCGCGGCAACAAGCAGGCGAGCAGGAAGAAGAACCGCAAGGGATCGGGAAACCCGGCGAAGCGGGCCGCCCAGGAGCGGGCCGAGCAGCAGGCGCAGGGTCCGGCGAATCCGGGCAGCGCCTTCGGGCTCGGCGCCCAGCAGCCCAGCGAGGCCGACCTGCAGAAGGCCATGGCCGACTTCCGGATGCCGCCGGCCATGGAGCAGATGTTCAAGCAGAACAACAAGGGGCCACGGCAGTGAACGACGCGGCGCCGCTGTTCCACACCCACACCCACGACGGGCACACGCACACGCACCTCAACCCGGAGGCGGCGTCGCGCCTGGCTCCGGTCGAGGACCTGCACCTGCGGGCCGTCGTCCTGCCCTCCGGTGAGGAGCAGGACCTGTGGATCCACGACGGCGTCCTCGTCGAGGGACCCCTTCCCGCGGCGCGCACCCTGGCCACCGACTGCTGGGTCATGCCCGGTCTCGTCGACGCCCACAACCACATCGGCCTGGACTCCCACGGAGCCGTCGACGACGGGACGGCGCGGGAGCAGGCCGAGACCGAGTCGAGGGTCGGGGCGCTGCTCATCCGCGACGCCGGATCGCCCTCGGACACCCGGTGGATCGACGAGCGGGACGACCTGCCCCGGGTCATCCGGGCCGGGCGCCACATCGCCCGGCCCAAGCGGTACCTGCGCAACTACGCCGCCGAGGTCGACCCCGAGGACCTCGTGGCCGAGGTGGACCGTCAGGCCCGCGCCGGGGACGGATGGGTCAAGCTCGTCGGCGACTGGATCGACCGGGACGAAGGAGACCTCGCCCCGCTGTGGCCGGCCGAGGTCGCCGAGGCCGCCATCGACCGGGCCCACGAACTGGGGGCCAGGGTGACGGCGCACTGCTTCAGCGAGGAGGCCCCGGCCCAGCTCGTCGAGGCCGGGATCGACTGCATCGAGCACGGCACCGGCCTCACCGACGAGACGATCTCGCAGATGGCGGTGCGCGGCGTCGCCCTCGTCCCCACCCTCATCAACATCCGCACCTTCCCCGACATCGCCGCCCAAGCCGACGGCAAGTTCCCGGTCTATGCCGCCCACATGCGACACCTCCACGAGCACCACCTCGAGACGGTCGCCAAGGCCATCGACGCGGGAGTACCGGTGTACTCGGGCACCGACGCCGGCGGCACCATCGCCCACGGCCAGATCGCCACGGAGGTCGAACTCCTCGCCCAGGTCGGCGGGGCCGAGTTCGCCCTCGGGGCGGCCTCCTGGCTCGCTCGACGCTGGCTCACGGGTCAGGGGCCTCTCGACGGCACCCTGGAGCCGGGCGCCGCGGCGGACCTCCTCGTCCTCGACGCCGACCCCCGGGTCGACGTGACGACCCTGGCCCATCCGCGGTACGTCGTCCTGCGCGGTCGCGTCGTCGTCGACCGTTGAGGACCCCACCGCAGGCGGTGGCCGGGCATTTCCCGTCGTTTTCGTCCGGCGGCCACCTGTGGCAGAATGTCGAGAGCTTCTGCCCGGTCGGTGCCCTCTCAAGCCGTTCGGGTGGTCCACCCGGAGTCGACCGGTGTCCCCGCACCGACCTCGACCCCACCCCGTTCGCCCCGGGTCCGCCCGGGTCCGTCCCACAGGAGATTCCACACACGTGGCTACCAAGATTCGTCTGAAGCGTCTCGGCAAGATCCGCACCCCGCACTATCGCGTCGTCGTCATGGACTCGCGCGCCAAGCGCGATGGCCGTGCCATCGAGGAGATCGGCCAGTATCACCCCAAGAACGATCCGTCCGAGATCGTCATCGACTCCGAGCGCGCCCAGTACTGGCTCGGTGTCGGCGCCCAGCCGACCGAGGCCGTCGTCGCCCTGCTCAAGCGCACCGGCGACTGGCAGAAGTTCACCGGCGACAAGACGCCCGCCGGCATCGACCCCCAGCCGGCCCGCGCCGACAAGGACGAGCTCTTCAACGCCGCCCTGGCCGAGGCCGACGACGCCCCGCGTGAGGCCATCACGAAGAAGGTCGTCGAGTCCGAGCCGGAGGCCTCCTCCGACGACTCCGCCGAGGCCTGAGCATGTTGGCCGACGCCCTCGAGCACCTCGTCAGCGGGATCGTCTCGAGTCCTGACGACGTGAGGGTGCGTGACAAGGAGCTGCGCCGCGGGCGCATGCTCGAGGTGAGGGTCAACCCGTCTGACATCGGCAAGGTCATCGGACGACAGGGACGGACGGCGTCCTCCCTGCGCACGGTGATCGCCGCACTGGCCGGCGACGAGCAGGTCCGGATCGACTTCGTCGACGTCGATCGCCGGGGCGGCCGCCGCCTCTGAGCGCAGAAGCTGACACGTGACCGTGATCCCGTCGAGGGGTCACGGTCACGTCCATTCCAGGGCCCTCCCGGTGCCGGCGCCGGAGCCCACACGACACCCCGGGGGACGGGGAGGAAGGGACGTGACATGAGCCAGGTCGAGGCCGTCGTCGGACGGGTCGGCAGAGCCCACGGGCTGCGCGGGGAGGTCGTCGTCGACGTGCGCACCGACGAACCCGCGATCCGCTTCCGTACCGGTGCCGAACTCGTCATCGAGGGCACCGGACAGCGGCTCACGGTGGCACGTACCCGCTGGTCCAAGGGATCGCTCGTCGTCGCCTTCGAGGAGGTCACCGACCGCACCGCCGCCGAGGCCCTCCAAGGGCGCATCCTCGTCGTCCGCGTCGACCCCGACGAGCGTCCCGACGGGGACGACGAGTACTACGACCGCCAACTGCGCGGACTACGCGTCGTCGACCCGGACGGGATGGAGCTCGGGGTCGTCGTCGACGTCGTCCACGGGCCCGCCCAGGACCTCCTCGTCGTCGGGACGGGGGACGTCCAGCGGATGGTGCCCTTCGTCCGTGAGCTCGTCCCGACCGTCGACCTCGCTGCCGGGACGCTCACCGTCGTCGAGCCCGGGGGACTGCTCGATGACGCAGCCGAGGAGGCCCGATGAGACTGGACTACCTGACGATCTTCCCCGAGTACTTCGACGTCCTCGAGATCTCGCTGCTGGGCAAGGCCATCACCCAGGGACTCGTCGAGGTGCACGCCCACGACCTGCGCCGGTGGACCCATGATCGTCACCGGACGGTCGACGACACCCCGTGCGGAGGGGGAGCGGGCATGGTCATGAAGCCCGATCCGTGGGGCGAGGCCTTCGACGAGCTGCTGGGCACCGCCCCCGATCCGTCGATCCACGTCGTCGTGCCGACCCCCTCGGGGGTGCCCTTCGTCCAGGCCGAGGCCGAGGACCTGTCCGGGGTGGAGCGGATCGTCTTCTGCTGCGGACGCTATGAGGGCATCGACCGGCGGGTCATCGACTACGCCGCGGCGAGGTGGACCGTCCACGAGCTCAGCCTGGGCGACTACGTCCTCAACGGTGGCGAGGTGGCGGCCCTGGCGGTGACCGAGGCCGTCGTCCGCCTCGTGCCCGGGGTCATCGGCAATCCGGAGTCGCTGGCCGAGGAGTCGTACTCGATGGGCGAGGAGGGTCTCCTCGAGTACCCCGTGTACACCCGGCCGGTGTCGTGGCGTGGGCTCGACGTCCCGGATGTCCTCATGAGCGGCCACCACGGCCGGATCGCGCGGTGGCGGCACGACGAGTCGGTCGCCCTCACGCGGCTCCGTCGCCCCGACCTTCTCGGCCCCGAGGAATAAGGTCATCAATTCATTTCCAAATTGGCGCCACAAGGATGCTTGAATACGCGACCAAGTAGGGGGGTTGGTGCAACCGATTCGACAAGGATTGGCTAGGGTGGACCCGTGGCGACTACAACACTTAGTACTCATCAGAGAGCAGTGCGGTCGAGCGTCGCGGCAAAGGCCCTGATGGCCGTCACCGGATGCATCCTGATCTTCTTCCTGCTCATGCACATGTTCGGCAACCTCAAGCTCCTCGGGGGCGCCGACGAGTTCAACAACTACGCGGGCTTCCTGCGTCGTATCGCGAACCCCCTGCTGCCGGGCGAGACCTTCCTGTGGCTGTTCCGGATCTTCATGCTCGCGGCGATCGTCCTGCACATCTGGTCGGCCTTCCGGGTCGACAAGCAGAACCGCGCCGGACGCGGTGGCGCCGGGCGGTACTCCATCAAGAAGAGCCTGTCCCCGGAGAACACCTACGCTGCTCGCACCATGATCTGGGGCGGCATCATCATCGTCCTCTTCCTCATCCTGCACCTGCTCCAGTTCACGATCATGCCGGCCGCCTTCGGCAACCCGCATGACGGTGCGCTGGGTCGCGCCGGGATGGTCATCACGGCCTTCGGCCACTGGTGGTACGTGCTCATCTACCTCATCGCGATCATCGCGGTGTGCATGCACGTCAGCCACGGTTTCTGGGCCGCCTTCGCGACCCTCGGCGTCAACAACTCCGTGGTGGCCCGCAAGGTGCTGCGTGTCCTGTCGTGGCTCGTCGCCGTCGTCCTGCTCATCGGCTTCATGCTGCCGCCGTTCCTCGTCCTCTTCGGGGTGATTTCCTGATGTCCACGTCCGTCACTGAGAACTCCCACCAGGAGGAGCTGGCCGCCCAGTACTGGCAGGTCGGCGCTGAGATCAACGACACGAAGGCCGATCACGACCTTCCCATCGACAAGATCTGGCCGAACCGCCAGTTCACCTCTCGTCTGGTCAACCCGGCCAACCGCCGCAAGATGCACATCATCATCGTCGGCACCGGCCTGGCCGGCGCCTCGGCTGCCGCCACCCTCGGCGAGGCCGGCTACCACATCGAGAGCTTCTGCTACCAGGACACCCCCCGCCGGGCGCATTCCATCGCCGCCCAGGGTGGTATCAACGCGGCGAAGAACTACAAGTACGACGGCGACTCCGTCTACCGGCTCTTCTACGACACCGTCAAGGGTGGTGACTACCGCGCCCGCGAGACGAACGTCTACCGCCTGGCCGCGGTGAGCGCCAACATCATCGACCAGTGCGTCGCCCAGGGCGTCCCCTTCGCCCGTGAGTACGGCGGCCTGCTCGACAACCGCTCCTTCGGCGGCGTCCAGGTGCAGCGCACCTTCTACGCCCGAGGCCAGACCGGCCAGCAGCTGCTCATCGGCGCCTACCAGGCCCTCGAGCGTCAGGTGCATGCCGGCACGGTCCACATGCACACCCGCCACGAGATGCTCGAGCTCATCGTCGCCGATGGTCGTGCCCGCGGCATCATCACCCGTGACATGGTGACCGGCAAGGTCGAGGAGTGGTTCGCCGACGCCGTCGTCCTGGCCACCGGTGGCTACGGCAACGTCTTCTTCCTGTCGACGAACGCCATGGGCTGCAATGTCACGGCGAGCTGGCGCGCCCACCGCAAGGGTGCCTTCTTCGGCAACCCCTGCTACACGCAGATCCACCCGACGTGCATCCCGGTGCACGGCGACAACCAGTCGAAGCTCACCCTCATGTCCGAGTCGCTGCGCAACGACGGTCGCATCTGGGTGCCCAAGCGCGAGGAGGACTGCGGCAAGGATCCTCGGGACATCCCCGAGGAGGACCGCGACTACTACCTCGAGCGGATCTACCCGTCCTTCGGCAACCTCGTGCCGCGTGACATCGCCTCCCGTCAGGCGAAGTACCGCTGCGACGAGGGCCGCGGCGTCGGGCCGAAGGTCAAGGAGATCGACGCGGACGGCACCGAGCACATGCGCGCTCGTGGCGTCTACCTCGATTTCTCCGAGGCCATCTCGCGTCTGGGCAAGGATGCCGTCGAGAAGAAGTACGGCAACCTCTTCGACATGTACCAGCGGATCACCGACGAGAACCCCTACGAGGTTCCCATGCGGATCTACCCGGCTGTCCACTACACCATGGGTGGCCTCTGGGTGGACTACGACCTGCAGTCGACGATCCCCGGCCTCTTCGTCTGTGGCGAGGCCAACTTCTCCGACCACGGTGCCAACCGACTCGGCGCCTCGGCCCTCATGCAGGGCCTGGCCGACGGCTACTGGGTGCTGCCCAACACCATCACGGACTACCTGGCTGATGCCCCGAAGTTCGACGTCGTCGACGAGAAGCACCCGGCTGCCGTCGAGGCCCGCAAGTCCGTCGACGACCGCATCACCAAGCTGCTGTCGATCAACGGCAGCCGCACGGTCGACTCGATCCACAAGGAACTCGGCCACATCATGTGGGAGTACTGCGGCATGGAGCGCAACGAGGCCGGCCTCATGAAGGCCATCGGTCTCATCCGCGACCTGCGCAACGTCTTCTGGACCGACGTCAAGGTGACCGGCGTCAACGAGGAGCTCAACCAGACCCTCGAGCGTGCCGGCCGGCTGGCCGACTTCCTCGAGCTCGGTGAGCTCATGTGCATCGACGCCCTGCACCGCCGCGAGTCCTGTGGCGGCCACTTCCGGGCCGAGTCCCAGACCGACGAGGGCGAGGCCCTGCGTCACGACGACACCTACCAGTACGTCGCCGCCTGGGAGTGGACCGGTGAGGGCCACAAGCCCGTCCTCCACAAGGAGCCGCTGGTGTACAAGTCCATCCAGGTCAAGCAGAGGAGCTACAAGTGAAGATCAATCTGCGCATCTGGCGCCAGCACGACACCCGGGCCCAGGGCAAGCTCGTCGAGTACACCCTGGACGGGGTCTCGGGGGACATGTCCTTCCTCGAGATGCTCGATCTGCTCAACGAGCAGCTCACGGCCAAGGGTGAGGAGCCGGTGGCCTTCGACTCCGACTGCCGCGAGGGCATCTGCGGTCAGTGTGGCGTCGTCATCAACGGCGTCCCGCACGGCGGTATGGGTGTGGCCCAGCCGGTCCGTACGACGACCTGCCAGCTCCACATGAGGTCCTTCGCCGATGGTTCGACGATCACCATCGAGCCCTGGAAGTCGGGTGCCTTCCCGATCCTGCGCGACCTCGTCGTCGACCGGACCGCTCTGGACCGGGTCATCGAGGCCGGTGGCTACATCTCGGTCAACACCGGTGCCGCCCCCGACGCCCACGCCGTCCAGGTCAACAAGAAGCGCTCCGACCGGGCCTTCGACGCCGCCACCTGCATCGGCTGCGGCGCCTGCGTGGCTGCCTGCCCGAACGGCTCCTCGATGCTCTTCACCTCGGCGAAGATCACCCACCTGGCCATGCTCCCGCAGGGTCAGCCGGAGCGGGCTCGTCGCGTCAAGGCCATGGTCGCCCAGCAGGACGCCGAGGGCTTCGGTGGGTGCACGAACATCGGTGAGTGCGCCGCCGTGTGCCCCAAGGGCATCCCGCTGGAGTCCATCAGCCAGCTCAACCGCGACCTCATCGCCTCCCTCTTCAAGCACGAGGGCAAGGACGACTGACCGTCACACGTTGACCGAACACGCTGGTTGACGTCATCGGCCAGGTGAGGACTGTGGGTCCCCCCGGAGATCCGGGGGGACCCACACCGCGTCCCCGGGCCTCGGCCCCGCGGCAGGCCTCGAGGTGGCGCAGAGTGGACTGACGCCGTCCCGCGTGGCAGAATGACCTGCTGTTGTCCGCGTCCGACTCCTGCCACGGGGGGATCGCTCGGAGCGTGGAGGACCCACCATTGACTTTCAGACACCAGGTGACCTGTGGCACCGGCGAGGAACAGACATGAACAACGTCATCAGCGAGATCGACAAGGCCGCCCTGCGCGATGACATCCCCGAGTTCCGCCCGGGCGACTCCGTCAAGGTGCACGTCAAGGTCGTCGAGGGTAACCGCAGCCGTGTCCAGGTGTTCGCGGGGGTCGTCATCTCCCGCACCGGTGGCGGCGTCCAGGAGTCCTTCACCGTCCGCAAGATGAGCTTCGGGACCGGCGTGGAGCGCACCTTCCCGCTGCACTCCCCGATCATCGACAAGATCGAGGTCGATCGTCTCGGTCACGTGCGTCGCGCCAAGCTGTACTACCTGCGTGGTCTGCACGGCAAGGCCGCCAAGATCAAGGAGCGCGGGTCTGCCCGCGGCTCGAAGGCCTGATCGAGGTCGTCATCGTCCCGAGGGGGCGCCCACGTCGTGTGGGTGCCCCCTCGGCGCATCGTGGGGGGATCGTCCGTGACGGGTCGGGTGCGCGCGTGCGGTGGGCCGGGACTCGGCGCGGTTAGACTTCCCCTGGCATCGGCACGCCGGGAGGGTCCCGGCCCAGCGTCGGTGCCGGGCAGGACGACCCGTGAACGACACCGAGCGGACGACCACCGAGAACGCACCCGAGGCCTCGGGTTGGGATCGCTTCCTGCGCGGGTGCAAGGAGCTCGTCCTCATCGTCGTCGGTGCTCTCATCATCTCCGCGGTCATCCGGGCCTTCGTCGGCCAGCTCTTCGTCATTCCGTCGGGGTCGATGGAGAACACCCTCATCCCCGGTGACCGGGTCATCGCCATGAAGACCATGGACTTCCACCGCGGGGACATCGTCGTCTTCAAGGACTCGGCCCACTGGCTGGGCCCCAACCCGCGCAAGAGGTCGATTCCCGAGCAGATCGGTGAGTTCATCGGGGTGCTCCCCAACACGAGCTCGAACTACCTCATCAAGCGGGTCATCGGGATGCCCGGCGACACCGTCAAGTGTTGTGACCCGCAGGGGAGGATGTCGGTCAACGGCAGGGTTCTCGACGAGACCTCGTACCTGTACAGCGAGGGCGGGCACATGGTCGCCCCGGCGGCCGTGCCCTTCGAGGTCGTCGTCCCCAAGGGGCGCATCTTCGTCATGGGCGACCATCGGGACGCCTCCGGTGACTCCCGGTGCCATTTGGCGGACCTCGACCCGGACGCCTACCGCGGCGCGCCGGCGTTCATCTCCGAGGCGGACGTCGTCGGGCCCGCCAAGGCCATTCTCGTGCCGCTCAACCGCATCCGGGTGCTGTCGATCCCCTCCACCTTCCAGGGAATCCCCGACCGCTCGGGGAGCGCTCCCGCCAAGGCGACGATCATCCCCGAGGGAGTCGGCTGCGGGTGAGGCCGACGCCGGTGAACGCCCTGCGCGTGGAGGCCGGTCCCCGGGGGCACGAGCGGCTGCTCGCCCGGTGCGGGCTGGGACCGGTGGCCGGATGTGACGAGGCAGGACGCGGTGCCTGCGCCGGGCCCCTGGTGGCGGCGGCAGTGGTGCTGGACGACTCGGGGGCCGGACGCATCGACGGGCTGGCCGACTCGAAGAAGCTCACGGCGCGCGCCAGGGAGCGGCTCTTCGACGTCATCTGCGAGCGGGCTGCGGCGGTCTCCTGGGCCTTGGTGAGCGCCGCCGAGTGCGACCGGCTCGGGATGCAGGAGGCTGACCTCCAGGGGCTGCGGCGGGCCACCTACCGCCTGGAGGTGCGGCCCGGATACGTCCTGTCCGATGGTTTCGCGGTGCCAGGACTCGACGCACCGAACCTCGGCATGTGGAAGGGCGACGCCGTGTGCGCGTGCGTGTCCGCGGCGTCGATCGTGGCGAAGGTCGTCCGCGACCGGATCATGGTGGCCCTCGACGACGAGGTGCCCGGCTACGAGTTCGCCGTGCACAAGGGATATGTCACCGCTCTGCACCAACGGCACCTCGAGGAGCTGGGGCCGTCGACGGAGCACCGGTTGACCTACGGGAACGTGCGGCGAGCGGCTAGAGTTCAGTCATCATGAGTGCCGAGGATCTGGAAGAGTACGAGAACCGCGCGGAGCTCGAGCTCTATCGTGAGTATAAGGACGTCGTGGGGATCTTCACCTACGCCGTCGAGACCGAGCGGCGCTTCTACCTGTGCAATGCGGTGGACCTCAAGGTGCGCACCGAGGGGGGCGACGTCTACTACGAGGTGTCCATGGCGGACGCCTGGGTGTGGGACATGTACCGACCGGCGCGGTTCGTCAAGAGTGCCAAGGTGCTGACATTCCGCGACGTGTCGATCGAAGAGATCGCACACTCGGACTTCGAGGTGCCCTCGAAGTAGCTCCCCGGCGGATGTGGCCGGGCGGGAGGGTCCCGGTCCTGTGGACAACTCACCAGTTCGACCGAGATACGAAGTGGTCTGTGGACAACTGTCCGATCCGGTGCCTTCGCCCCGATAACTGTGGGTGGAGGTGGTCCCGATGCCCATTGCACCCGTCCCGTCAACCGTTCCCACGACCCGTCAGGGGGCCGCGCTGCGTGCCCGAAGGGGTTCGCGCAATCACGTCGCCGCCTGGGGTGAGGACGTGGCTGTCGCCCATCTGGAGGCCCTGGGGTGGACGATCCTGGCCCGCAACTGGGCCTGTCGTGGTGGGGAGATCGACATCGTGGCCCGGGACCCCGACGACTGGGTGGTCGTCGTCGAGGTCAAGACGAGGTCGGGACGGGGGTACGGCGACCCACTCGAGGCGGTGACGCCGGCCAAGGTGCGCAAGCTCTCCGAGCTGGCTCTCACCTGGCTCGTCGAGACCGGCGAGTACGTGCCACGCATTCGTCTCGACGCCATCGGGGTCGTGCGGGTCGACGGCGGCCCGCCCGAGATCTCGCACGTCCGAGGGATCCGGCGATGACCGCCACCAGTGCCTGGTCGGTGGCGCTGGTGGGTATGGACGGCACGATGGTCGAGGTGGAGGCAGCCATCTCGGCCGGGCTGCCACGCACCGTGCTCGTCGGCCTGCCCGACGCCGCCCTGTACGAGGCTCGCGACCGGTGCCGCGCCGCCGTCGCAGCCGCCGGCATGTCGTGGCCCACCCAGGCCCTGACGATCAACCTCACCCCTGCCTCCCTGCCCAAGGCCGGCACCCACTTCGACCTGGCCATCGCCGCCGCGTCACTGGCCTCGGTGGGGGTCGTCCCCACGACCCTCCTCGGCTCGACGGTCCTCATGGGTGAGCTCGGCCTGGACGGCCGGGTGCGTCCGGTCCGTGGGGTGCTGCCTGCGCTGCTCGCCGCTCGTGAGGCCGGGTTCGAGCGGGCGGTCGTCCCGGCGGGGCAGGTGACCGAGGCCGAACTCGTCGCCGGGTTGACGATCTGGCCGGTCGCTCACCTGCGCGACCTCGTCGAGGTGCTCCACGGTCGGCTGGTCATCGTCGACGCGCACGTCACGGAGGCGGCCGAGGATCGGCCTTCGGCGTGCCCCGATCTGGCCGACGTCCTGGGGCAGGAGGAGGCCAGGTACGGCCTCGAGGTGGCGGCGGCCGGCAGACATCACCTGCTCATGCGGGGTGCTCCCGGCTGCGGCAAGTCGATGCTGGCGGCGCGCCTGCCGTCGATCCTGCCGGAGCTGTCCGACGAGGAGGCCCTCGAGGTGACCGCCCTTCACTCGCTGGCCGGGACGAACGACACCGGACGCCTGCTCACCCGTCCGCCCCTGTCGGAGCCGCACCACAGCATCTCCATGGCGGCCATGGTGGGTGGCGGTGCGCGGATCGCCCGGCCAGGGGCGATCTCGCTGGCCCATCGGGGAGTGCTCTTCCTCGACGAGGCCCCCGAGTTCCCACCGCGGGTGCTCGACGCCTTGCGCGGGCCTCTGGAGACCGGCCACGTCACCATCGGCCGCTCGCAGGCCCAGACCCGCTATCCGGCACGGTTCCAGCTCGTCCTGGCGCTCAATCCCTGCCCCTGCGGGATGGCCGATGACCCGGCCGGGACCTGCCGGTGCACACCGCAGATGGTCATCCGGTACGGACACCGGCTGTCCGGACCGATCCTCGACCGGGTGGACGTCCACCAGGGGCTGCGGCCGCTGAGGTCGGCCCATCTGCTCGGGGTCGGGGCGCTGCCGACCGGGGAGTCGAGCGCGACGGTGCTGGGACGGGTCGCCGAAGCCCGTGCCCGGGCTGCTCGGCGGTGGTCCGGGACGCCATGGCGGGTCAACGGTGACGTCCCCGGGTCGCACCTGCGGCGTCACCCACCGTCGCGGGACGCCTCGGCGGTCGTCGAGGACGCCCTGGCGCGGGGACGACTGTCGGCACGTGGGGTCGACAAGGTGTTACGCCTGGCCTGGACGGTCGCCGATCTGGCGGGGGTGGACGAGGTCGGCCCGACACAGGTGCGCCGGGCCATGGCGCTACGACGAGGGGAGCAGGAGTGACGTGGGATGACGATCGCCGGGCCAGGGCCGCGTTGGGGGCGGTCTGTGTCCCGGGTGACCCGTGGCTGCGTGAGGCCTTGGGGCGGGCCGACGCCCCTGAGGTGTGGGGCCGGCTGAGGGGCGGTGACGGTGACGGGCCGAGACGCCGCCGCGCAGCGTGCCTCGACCTGCCGGCACTTCTCGCGCGGTCGGAGCAGGTCGGGGTGAGGTTCGTCGTGCCCGGCGACGACGAGTGGCCGGCTGGCCTCGACGATCTCGTCCTAGTACCGGAGACAGGCGGTGGGCCACCGGTCGGGCTGTGGGTGCTGGGGCCGGCGGATCTGGCGATGGCCTGTCGGCGGTCGGTCGCCGTCGTCGGGTCGCGCGCTGCCAGCGCCTACGGTCAGGACGTCGCGACGAACCTCGGGTACGACCTGGCTCGCGTCAGGGGTGAGGGTGGGCACGACGATGTCGAGTCGCCCTGGTGCGTCGTCTCGGGCGGAGCCTTCGGCATCGACGTGGCCGCTCACCGTGGGGCCCTGGCCGCCGGCGGGGTCACGGTGTGTGTCCAGGCCGGTGGTCTCGACGCGCCGTACCCACGTGGCAATGCCGTGGTGCTCGAGGCCATGGCCCGGTCGGGGGCACTCGTCTCGGAGGTCCCCGTCGGGACGACGCCGACCCGTCCGGCATTCCTGGCGCGCAATCGGCTCATCGCGGCGATGTCCCAGGGCACCGTGCTCGTCGAGGCCGGGGTGCGCTCGGGGGCCCTCAACACGACGACCTGGGCCAGTTCGATCCTCAGGCCGGTCATGGCGGTGCCCGGTCCGGTGACCTCGTCGACCTCACGCGGACCACACCGGCTGCTGAGGGACGGTGAGGCCATCCTCGTGAGGGACGCCGACGACGTGCGGTCCGTCGTCGGCCCGCTGCAGCCCGAGCTCCCTCGCGACCCAGGGCCGACGCGGCCCACCGACGCCCTCTCCGGAGCCCTCCTCATGGTGCACGAGGTGCTTCCTGCCCGCGGCACGATGTCGGTCGACGAGGTGGCGATGCGGTCAGGACTACGGGTGCCCGAGTGCCTCGACCTGCTCGAGTGCCTCGATGCCCGGGGGATGGCCGGGCGGGCGTCGGACGGTACCTGGTCGGTCACCCTTGCGGGGCGTGGGGCGGTGCGATGAGGAGGGCGTCAGACCTGCAAGGCGACGTTCACAGGTCGTCGACGTCGGGGACGGTCCAGGACCCGAACCACCCCTCGGCGGCCGATCTCCGGTCCTCGGAGAGCACGGTGAATCGCGGCACGGGGATGTCGTGGGCCTCGGCGACCGACACGAGGGTGTCGCGGACCCGCCACACCTCGCGCGGATCGACCCGGCCGGTGACGTCGAGGACGTCACGCAGGTCCATGACGCTCAGGCCGAGCCGGTCGACGAGGTCTGCGTCCGACACGGGCAGGAGGGAGCGAAGCTCGTGCAGCTCACAGGAGGTCTGCGCGCGTTGGACGGAGTTGAGGGACATGGATCCATTGTGGACCGACGGTCCGGTCGAGTCAGGCCATGAGTCGACGATCCGTGAAGCCGGAGGCCATGAGGCTCGGCCGACTCCACCAGACTCCGACGGAGTCGTACTCCCAGACCGAGCCATCCTCCTTGAGACCGACGAGGTCGGGAGCCGATGACCCGCCGATCTGCCCGGGGGAGAAGGCCGTCACGAACGACGTCCAACCATTGCCGGTCTGCACCCCGGAAGCCAAGCCGGCCGATGCCGTGCCACGGTAGAGCCACAGGGTCCCATCCTGCCGGATCATGGCAAGATCCTCGCGGTGGTCGCCGTTGGAGTCGCCGATCGAGAAGATCATGCGTGCGCTCTGCCAACCGTTCCCGATGCGCGTCTTGTTGGTGAGTACCTGAGAGCGGAATTCGTACCGGTACAGGTCACCGGTCCGCGCCTCGCGCGCGACGACGTACTGCGTGGTCGAGCCGGACAGTCTGCCCGCAGGGGCGATGATGTCCATGCCGTTCCAGCCATATCCGATCTGTCGTCCCGTGACGACTCGGCCATTGCCGAGCGACAGGTACGACCACAGGGTGCCATCGGTGCGTCGAGCCATGAGGTCGGAACGGTGGTCACCGTTGACGTCCGGAATCTGAGCGAGCGCAGTGATCGCATGCCAGCCACGTCCTGACGTGACGGTGGAGACGATCCGTCGTCCCGAGGTCCTGTGCCACAGAAGCGTGCCACAGGAATCAACGCTCCACACGTCCGCGATGGAGTCTCCCGAGGCATCTCCCAGGGCACCGGTGGCCGTGGTCGGCGTGGTGGACGCATCGGGGTAGGTCTGGCACTCGGCGGAGCTGACGGTGGCACTGGCCGAGGTCCATGGTCCGAACGTGGCCTCGAACAGATCGGCGATGGTCCTGGCGCGTACGGCATGGGTCCCGACGGCGGCAGGGACGACGGCGCGGAACCGGGTCGGACTCGTCGAGGTCATCGTGACGTCCTTGCCGTCGACCTGGACCTGTGGTGTTCCGGACGACGCGGACACGATGATCGTCAGTGAGCCCGGGCCCGGGGCGACCTGCAGGGTGGGCGCGCTGAGCGCCGGGTGGGGGGTCGTCCGCAGGACGTCGCTCCAGTTCCCGGTCGACGGGTGGACCTGGCCGAGGTGGGGTCTCGCCACGGCGGTGAGGGCGTTGTCGAACACCTGGCGTGCGAACGTCTTAGAGCTGGCCGGGATGTTGGCCACTCGTCCGAACGGTAGGTAGTCCTCCATCGCGAGGTTGAAGGCCATCGACGACAGATTGAGCACACCAGCACCCGAGGGGGTCGAGTAGTAGGTGATGTCGGCCCAGTGTGGCGTCGCGCCCTTGACGAATGCGGAATGTGCTGCGATGTCCATGCCATCGGGATTCTCGGTGGAGTCCCGGGCTTGGTCCACCTCGTTCTGGAGCAGTCCCTCGAATTGCTGTCCGCGGGTCGCCCCGGTTCCGTCGAACAGGAACATGTGCAGGTCGGTGATGGTCAGTGGCGCGCTGATGCCGCTGGTGATGTATGCCGCTCCCAGCAGGCGAACCATGCCCTCCTGCCCCTCGAGCGGGAAGTTCACGGTCTTGAGTGGCAGCCCATTCGACGGATCGGCGACCGGGTCCTCGGTGGAGTCCTTGTAGATCGTCATGGTGCGCATGTCATCGCTGAGGCGAATTCGCCACCACATCGAGTTCGCGCCCGAGAACAGCAAGTTGACGCCTGAGTCACGAAGATGTGTCATCGTCGACCACATCTGGTTGGACCAGTATTCATCGTGGCCCAGCATGACGACGGAGGTCGCGGCGCTGAGGGAGTCTCCCCGGGCGTGGAGGTCCTCCGAGGTCGCGTAGGCGAGGTTGAGACCGAGTCTCTCGGCCTCGACGACGCTTGCCCGCTCGAACTGGAGGAATGACCACGGGCCGCCAGTGGGCGGGTTGTCGGGCTGGATCGGGTACGAGTAGGGCCGATCAAACGTGACCACGCGCGAGCGGGTCGGGTCCCCGGTCGGGCCGTAGTACGCGGAGTAGCCGCCCCAGCGGTTGTAGGCCTGCCATGTCATCGTCGCGTTGACGAGCGTCGTCCTCCCGGTGAATTCGGTGGACCTGATGACGAGTGGAACGTACTTGGAGACGTGCGTCGACTGGGCCGACGGGTCCGTGATCGTGAGCTTGAGAAGGTAGTCGCCGGCCGGCCAGTCCGTCGTGTCGACGGGTGCGCTCGACAACCATGCCGACGCGTTCACCGTGTACGCACCGGCGTCTGACACGCCAGTGACCGTCTGCCAGGTCGTCCTGCATGCCGTGCTCGTCGCAGGCAGCGCGGCCTGACATGCGCTGAGGGTGTCGGTGTTGCGGATGGCCAGACCGTCGACCGAGGTGACGAGACGCCCGCCGGTGCCGCCGTACCATCCGATGCGGTAGACGTCGAGCGTGGCCGAGGTGGCCACGGTCGACGAGATCCTCAGCGTAAGAGGCTGGCCAGCCGTCAAGCTGGTCTGCGTCGAGTAGGCCGAGAGTTGATCGTCGTCCGCGACCTGACCTTCCGGGATCTTCCAGGCGTCGGTACCGGTCCTGAGGTTCTCGTCGCGGACCCACGAGGTTCCGAGCTGTGGCAGGGCCGCGTGGGCCTCGGACATGGCGCCAGGGGCGACGACTGCTGTCAGCGCCATGACGACGCCGATGGCCGCTGCCCGAAGGCGACGCGAGTGCACGACGGTGAGTGGCCGAGGGCGGGAGGACGGTGATCTCATGACTGGTCCGATCGACAGGACTGCGGGCCCGTGCCGCAGCGTTCCTGGGCTGGACACTACATTCGGCAGATGGTGGACGTCCTGCGACGTGCCGGGGTGCAGCATCGACGTGGACCTCCACCCGGTCGAGACGGCTCCGACGTGCGCCCGATTGCCAGCCTCGGACCATGGTGTCCGGGGCGATGAAGCCTGATGCAGGGAGAACGGGCGCTGTGCAGGCCTCCGCCCTGGCTCACGTGGCAATCCTCGTGGTCACGGCCGTGTGGGGTTCGAGCTTCTTCATCATCAAGGGTGCCGTCACGGCGATGGACCCCTTCGACTTCCTCGCCGTGCGATTCGCCATCGCCGCCGGACTCGGCTCCCTCATCTTCTGGCCCCGGCTGCGCGGACTCCCGCGTCAGCAGTGGGGGACAGGGCTCCTGCTCGGCATGATCTACGGCGCTGCACAGGTTGCGCAGACGGTTGGCCTGCGCCACACGTCCGCCTCGATCTCGGGGTTCATCACCGGTACCTATGTCATCCTCACCCCGCTCCTGGTGTGGGTCGTCTTCCGAACCCGGATGGGGCTGGTGGGGTGGGGCGCGATCCTCCTGGCGACCGCCGGGCTCGGCATGCTCGGCCTCACCGGGACCGCCCAGGGCAACCTCGGTGAGGCCCTCACCCTCCTCGGTGCGCTCCTCTACGCGGTTCACATCGTCGTCCTGTCGCGGCTCGTCACGACCATCGACGCCGTCGCGCTCGCCGCCGTGCAGCTCGTCGGGATCGAGATCATCTGCCTGGGCTCGGCGCTGCCGGGCGGGATCGTCGTGCCGCACGCCGCCGGGGCCTGGGGCCCGATCCTCTACACCGCCGTCGTGTCGGGCATCGCCACGATGCTCCTGCAGACCTGGGCACAGCGACACATCCCTCCGACGCGAGCGGCGATCCTCATGACCTTCGAGCCGGTCTTCGCTGCCCTCTTCGCCGTGCTCCTCGGCGGCGAGCACCTCACCGCGCGGATCGTCATCGGGGGAGTGCTCATCACCGTGGCGTCGATCATCGGCGTGCGAGCGGGGGAAACCGAGTCAACGTGACGGCCGGCGCGACCCACTCGGTCGGCGCCAAGGGTGGACATTCGACGTGGAGAGGGCATTTGCGACGCGACATCGCCGGAATCCGGGCCTCCACGTCAGATCTCCACCCGTCACCTCGATGCCGACGGCCACGCCACCACCCGGGAGCGGAGAGAACCCCGGCTCATCGCGGCGATCGACCGCGGTTCCCCGATGTGTCCGAACGAGCAATTGAAGAGTTCACGCCGTGGGCCACGAACTCATGCCTGCAGGAGGGACGAAGCGTCAGAGTGGACGCGACAGTGAGCCGTGCCGGGAGCGTGCCCTCCGCGACTGCGCGCCACCTGCATCTACGATGACCCGATGTCCAAGAAGCGCACGAACAAGGTCGTCTGCTACATCGTCCGTGATGAGCATGTCATCACGTTCACCCATGACGGTGTTCCCCTCGAAGAGGTCGGCGTCCAGGTTCCAGCCGGAACCATCAAACCGTCAGAGCGCCCGGAGGATGCGGCGCTACGCGAGGCTCGGGAAGAGACTGGACTTGCAGATCTACGCATCGTTCGCAAGCTCGGCGAGACCGACTACGACATCAGTCCCTATCGGCATGAGATCATGCATCGCCACTTCTTCGAACTGACGACGGACGCGCCCATCAACGAACCATGGCAAGCAGGAGAGCCCGATCCTGACAATGGCGCCAAGGGACCGACCTGGACGTGCCGCTGGACGGCGTTGGCTGACGCCCACGCACTGGCCTGCGGCTTGAGCGTCATGATCGGGTCACTCATCCCGGACCAGGAACCCCGTCCCAGCCCCTTGGACAGCGAACGGTCCTTGCCCACGCCTTCGTCGTGCGCTTCGCGATCTTGAGGTTCACGTGGGCGTGGGCGCCATTCCTCGTTTGACGTGCAAGCTGTTCTCGACTGGAGCCGTGACACTCGCCCACCGTTGCGTCGGCGATGGGTCCGCCGCGCGGTCTCGCGGCCTGAGGCTGGTCACGTGCCCGACTCGACCATGCTTCCACCTGCCCTATCCGTGCCGATGAGTGGCCGTGCGGCAGTGTGCGCAGCTCCCCGAGAACGACGAATGGGTCGTGACCAGGTGTTCTCCTGACCACGACCCATCGGTCGAAGTGTCCGAGAGAGGACTTGAAGCTATGTTTTTTGGGCCTCTGACTAGGGATAATACCTCAAGTCCGGTGAGTTGCAACGCATGCGCAACGGATGAGCCCCCAGCTACCGACTCGCCACGGTGTCCAGATCCCACGCCTCGCAGCCGATCGCACGCAGGAAGCCCGCAAGCAACTGCCGGGCAACAGGGTCAACCGCTCCCTCTGCCCAAGCGGCAGGGGCCGTCGTGATCTGTGTCGTCAGGGTGTCCCGTGGGAAGGTCACGTCGCGGCGCATGATGTCGTTGAACGAGACGTGCTTGCCTTCAAGACCGGTGACATGCAGCCCTATCCGCCATTGACCTTGGTAGCCCCAGTGCTGAAGCGACAGGACACGCACGAGCTCGAGGAACTCTCGCACTGCGCTGATGATGATGCCCGTCCCAAGCACCTCCATATCAGCTTCACCACGGGGCCCTCGGAGGCGGTAGTACGTGCCCCCTCCGCTGACAAACTCCACGCTCGAATCGTCATCCCTGAGCAACAGGTGTGCCACGCTGTCTTCGTACCGACGCTCGACCACAGCATCCGCCGCCGACGGATACGCCAGTGCCTGTCCCAATGGATCCCGCGAGCGCTCCCGAAGAGCACCCACGGTCTGGGCGTCCCATCCGCCAACCTCGTTCATTACGACGCGTGCGAAATCGAAGTCGTCCGCGCGTCCCACGACTGGCGCACATGGCTCTGCGCATAGATAGATGTGACCGTTCCCAGTCGGCGCTTCAATTACCCGCTTGTTGACCGGATCGTCCTCGACCATGGCTAGGAGTCGCTGCTTGAACGAGGCGTTGGTCGTGGCCCGGACCCGCATCAGCAAGCGCACGTCGGCATCCGAGAGCGGGCGGGTCCCGTCACTGGAACGCCCCCAGTAGGTGTCGTTTGCCATGTGTGGCGCCAATGGCGATGCCGGAACCTCAACGACAAGCACCGCCTTTGATTCATCGTTCGGGTTAGGAATGGCGGGATAGATGACAGGGCTCAGAGGCGGATGGACTCGGGTAGCCGCCACTTGCGAGATCCTGGTGACGTAGCCGTCGATGTCGCAGCCGACCACCTCGTGATCGGCATCGGTAACGCCGATCACCAACACGCCCCCGTGCACGCTCAACGACGCGAGATCCTTTGCCAGCTCCGCGTTGCCGGGCTTGCCGGGCTTCAGCATCTGCTTGAGCTCGACCCACTGCGTCTCTTCGAAGGACCCACCCTCTGCAGCGGCCGAGAGCTCTTCCCAGGTGGACAGAGGGATGAGCCCGACGGTGGGCCCCAAGTAGTGGTTAAGCGGTGTTGTCGACATCAGCGGTTCCCCTTGGCGCGGTTGTGGGCTTGGCAGAGCATCTCGCAGTTGGCCAGGTCGGTCTTGCCGCCCTTGGACCACGCGGCGACATGGTCGGCGTCCATCTGTTTCAGGTCCCAGATCTTGGTCTGGTTGCCGTCGTGACCGATGGCGCAGTAGGAGCAGTTCGAGACGCCCTTGGTCTGCGCGGCCTTAGTCTGCTGGGCGTAGGCGGCCTTCTTGGTGGGCTCGTCGAAGACTCGGACGTTGAGGAGCTTGGTCTGGGTCTTGCCGCCGAGCAGGAACTCCCAGATGCCCTTCTTGTCGTGAACCTGCGGGTCGCCCAGCAGGTCCTCCACGTCGGCGGCCATAGTGGCCGGGCTGTAGGGCGTGGTGTGGTGCTCACGGTAGAGGCGGCCCCACTCCAGCCCGCGCATGTTCTTGTCCGGGACGCCGGGGAAGACCCCGTCGATCCAGTCGATGACGCTGGTGAAGTAGGTCTTGAGCTCGGCGATTCCCGTATCGGCCCTGTGAGCCGCCATGTAGCCCTCGATGCTCTGGGGCGGGTTCTGGGCTGCAGAGACCCAGTCGAGGGCCTCCTGCAGCACCTCCTGGCGCTTGGGGTCGCCCTTGACGTAGGCAGCCCACTTCTGCTGGAGCGCGTTCTGGGAGTTCGAGAACTCGGCCTTGGCGGCGGTGACGAACGGGCCGGAGTAGATGGCGTTGTTCATCTCCTGCTTGTTCAGCGGGACGCCTGCGATGTTGATGGTCTGGAACCACTCCTTGATCTCGGCCTCCGCGCCCGTGCAGACGTAGACCAGGAGCTCGGTGTCTATGATCTTGGTCCGCTCCTCGCCGGGTAGCGACGAGAACGTCTGCTCCTTGCCGTTGCGGATGATGGCGAACTTGCCCGTCACGAACCGGCCGATGCTGGTGATGCGCTGCTGGCCGTCCAGCACCTCCAGCGTGTTCCCGGCGTCGACGAAGTAGATCAGACCCAACGGGTAGCCCTTGAGCATGGAGTCAATGACCGCCACGTCGCGCTTCCCGTCGTTGTAGATGTAGTTGCGCTGGTACTCCGGCTGGATCACCAGCTTCCCGGCCAGCCCATACAGGCCCTTGGCCTCCAGCTCGTTGTAGACGAACCCCTCCGTCAGCTCCCCGACGGTGTAGTGCTTCAGCTCGGTCTTCATGGGTCAGCCTCTCTTCTGGATCAGCACGCGCTGGAACTTGGCGACGCCGCCCACATAGGGCCGGTGATGTCCCTCCTTGAACGGGATCTTGAGCTCGCGCGGTACCTGACCGTAGGCGCTCATCCCGATCAGTCGGTACTGCTCAGGGTTGTACTTATCGAGGAAGGAGACGGGAACGCCCATGACCCCGTCGTAGTCCGAGGGGATCGCATCCACGAAGGGGACTTCAATCGCGTCGAAGTTGTCGTACCGGAGGTACTCGCCTCCCCGCAGAGCCTGGTGCCTGCTGAAGCGCAGGTTGTCCGCCATCGTCATAAGTTGCAAGGGCTCATGACGTCTGCCGTGCTCGATGTTGGTGAACCAGCATGAGTTCCCGAGTCGGGTGTAGTCATTCTTCTCGTCGGACGGGTACCCCATGCGCTCGGCCTTGAGGCGATCTGCTTCCTTTACCGCAGCCCCCTTCGGAACGCCGAAGACCATGTCGCTGCTGTTGGCGGTGGCACCCTTCCAAAAGACGTTATCCCTGATCTCAGGGAAGACCTCCTTATAGGTGACCGCGTTGCTGCTGCCGATCACGGAGAACTGGACATGCCCGTCCAGCAGCCAGGCGACGAAGGCCCGGAAAAGCGAGAACGGGGGGTTGGTGATCACCATGTCCGCCTCGTCCCTGAGTGCGGTGACCTCGGGCGAGCGGAAGTCGCCGTCGCCCTCCAGATAGGTCCACTTGAGATCGTCGATGTCTACCCGTCCGTCGCCGCTGACGTCCTCGGCCTCCAGCGTGAAGATCTTTCCGTGCGTCTGGTCCTTGCTCTGGTCGAACTGCGGGTCGTCGAAGAGGGTGGGCGTGTAGAACGCTCCTTCGGCGTTGCTCTGCGGCGCATAGCTCGTGGAGATCAACTTCTTGATGCCGAACTCCGAGAAGTGCAGGGCGAAGTACTTGCTGAAGTTCGACCACTCGGGATCATCACAGGGCAGCAGGACTGTCTTTCCCCGGAACACATCGGGATCGAACTCCAGATAGGCGTTCATCTCCCGCTCGATGCCCGCCCACTGGGTGTAGAACTCGTCTCCAGCGTCCCACCGTGCGGAGTTGAGGTTGGTGTTCGCCATCGTCTCTTCCTTCCTTCGTAGATCAGGCTATCGGGGCGGTCTGACAGAGCCCTGTAACCCCACGCGACGAGCGCGACGGCGTCGCGCCGGGAGCACACCTGCGCCGGGGAGGGACTCCGGCGCGGGCAAGACGAGGAGCGCTGCCATGTCCACGACCACCAACACGCCGCCGTCCATCTGGGCTGGCTGCCTCACCTGCCGGAACTCGCTGGACGAGCTGGTCGGGGAATGGTTCGACATCCGCGAGGCCGCGTCCGTCGATGCCGTCGCCGTGCACCAGCACCGTCCCGGCGGGCTGTGCTGCCCCGACCCCGAGCTGTGGGTCTTCGACCTGGACGGCGTCCCGGTCGGGCGGGAGATGGACCTCGGCGAGGCCGTCGCCTGGGGTGAGGTCTACACCGAGTTGGAACCCCACCTGTGGGATGCCCTGGGCGCGTGGGTGGCGTCCGGCTGCTACATCGCCCAGGGCTGCGGCGACGTACCCGTGGTGTCGGACTTCCTGGACGCCTACGCGGGCTGCTGGGAGTCCTGGGAGAGCTTCTGCGGCCAGCTCGCCGACGACATCGACCTGCTGGCCGGGATCCCCGAGCACCTCCAGCCGTACTTCGACTGGTCTGTGTGGAGACGCGACCTCGTCTTCGACTACACCGTGATGCCCGCCGCCGATGGCGGCGTGTTCGTGTTCACCAACCCCTGAGGAGCAACCATGACCGACCACGACCTGACACCCGATCAGATCAAGCAGAAAACCGACCAGAGCGCCGACCGTGTCCTCGCCGGGATCGACGCCGACCTCGACGACCAGACCGCCGAGGAGTTGCACTCCAGCATCTCCGGATGGTTCGAGCGCTGGACCCTGCCCGACGGCTCCCTCGACATGAGCGAGGATGCCGACCACTGACCGGCAGCACCCATGGGGAACCTCGAGGACATGTGTCCTCGAGGTGCCCTTCTCCTTCGTGATGTCAGCGACCGAGCTGGTCGTCATCATGGGTCACCTTCCGCTCGAGCTCCTCCGCCTTGGCCTCGAACTGTGCGCGAGTCCTGCGCCGGGCGGCGACCTCATGGTCGTAGATCTCGCGGTATGCCCGCCCGTTCTTGCGGGGCTTGTCGAGCCACCATGTCACGTCCGGCTCCTCGGCGCGGAGGCGACTCAGCTCGGCGTCGCGGGCCACGTTGTGCGCCCGCTCGGCCTGCTCGTCCCGTGCTCGGGCCTCGGCGGCCTTCTGGCGGTCGCTGGTGGCTGCGCGACGATCAGCCTCGGCAGCGGCGCGCCCAGCCGCCTCAGCAGCCTGCCGAGCGCGGCGATGGGATGGCCCCTCACCGTGGCCAGCAGTGTCGGCCTCTGCCCACTCGGCGGCAACAGCAGCGACGCTCGCCAGCCCCTCGGAGCGGCCCCGCTCGTACCCTTCGGAGCGTCCTGTCTCGTGGGCTTCGGAGCGGATTGTGGCCGCGTCGCGCTTGGCGGCGTCGAGGTAGAGCTTGGCGTCCTTGCGCGCGTCGTTGGCGAGGTAGTTCGCGGCCTTGGTCTGGTCGCGGGTCTGGGCAGCCTCAGCGGCCATGAGGGCGGCGTTGGCGATGTCGAGCTGTGCGCGCTTGTCTGCCTCGGCGACCTCGGCCTTGAGGTCTTCCAGCTCGCCGAACATGTCCTTCTCAAAGCCGGTCATGTGGGCTTCCTCGTCGAAGTCAGGCGAGATCGGATAGCCCTTGGCGATCAGGAACGCCTTGAGCTGGGCGTGGTAGTCGCGCATCTTCGCCTTGCCGGACTTCACCCGGCCCTTGTCGTCCTTCACGTCGCGGTGCGAGAACCACGCCTGTGATGCCTCGGAGCGGAGCTTGCCCGGCTTGTCCGGG
This sequence comes from Acidipropionibacterium timonense, assembly GCF_900605005.1. Taxonomy (GTDB): domain Bacteria; phylum Actinomycetota; class Actinomycetes; order Propionibacteriales; family Propionibacteriaceae; genus Cutibacterium; species Cutibacterium timonense. The sequence continues at coordinate 895,350 of NZ_LR027558.1, forward strand.
TGGTCGGCGAAGGTGTCGAACATGAACTGCGCGTGAGGGGTGGACTCGCTGAACTGATCCGACTCGCCCAGCAGCGCGTCATGTCCGCCGGGCACCACGTTCTCACACAGGAACGCCCGCACGTCGGCGAAGTAGCGCAGTGCCTCGTCCCGGTCGCGGGGCACCCACCGACTGCGGAACATATGCTCCCCGTTCGCGTCCAGCATGGGCGATCCGTCCCGGCGGAAGCGAGGGTAGGCACCCGGCACCTCGACGCACATCGACTTCGGTAGGTGGGCCACGAGCAAGCTCGTGGTCACCGTGCCGCCGACCTTCTTGCCGTTCTTGTCGAGGTGGTCCGGCGTCAGTGCCCGGTGCAGCCGCGCGATGCGCTGCTGCCCGTATGCGATGACCTGGGCGCGGTCGGTGCACGGCACCATGTTGCCCGCACCGTCGTTGACCAGCTCGACGTTCAAATGCTCGTCGGCCAGCACAATGCTGGGGTTGATGCTGGCCCAGAACTCGGACCGCTCCGGGTCCAAGCTGCGCATCATCTCGTCAACCGCCGGAACCCGCTCGCCCGCACTCTTCGCGTGCGTCGCGTGGAACCCGGCGCGGCCCGTCACATTGGCCATCGTGATCTCACTCCTTCGTCGTTCGGTTGTCTGTCGTTCGTCGGGCCCCTGCACCCACCGACCACCAGCCAACGGCGACAACCCCGAGTGGGCGGATCCTGCTTCGCCCCCACCCACTCGTGCTTGTCTTAACCCCGTAAGACAAACTCGGCGGGCGCTGCGCGCCCTTGAGTTTGTCCGGGGCCCTGCCGGGGGCCGCGCCTACGGCGCAGGGAGTCACGACTGCCCTTCCTCGGAGCCCCACTGGGGCTCCTCGTGGGCGTCGTGCTCGGACTCGGGCTGGTCGCCCTCGTCCTCGTAGGTGGGCGCGGAATCCGGGACATCCTGCGACCCGGGGTGGCCGGTGAGCTGGTCGCGTAGGGCGTCCACCTCCTCGGCCGTGGTGGCACCGCCTTGGGCCGCGACGGCGCGCCCGAGCGCCAGCAGCGCGGCCTCCAGCCGGGCCGCCTCAGCGGCAGCCTCGGCCCTCCTCGCGGCCCGCGCCTGACGGCGCAGCGCGCGAATCTCGTCCTCGATCTCGGACGCGGTCCGAGCGGTCTTCGTGGTCATGATGATGTTCCTTTCGGGTCGGTGCGGCGGGTGCCGCACGGTGGGGTTCACTGGCCGAGCGCGACCATCTCGGCGATGTTGTGGTCGAGGGTCTTGTGACGCATGACGTTGCAGTCGGTGGTCCACGCGGCTGCCATGAGCAGGCCGTCGTTAGACAGCGCTCCATCGGTCAGCTCGGCCTGCAGATCCTCGATGCAGAACCCGTAGATGAGGTCGCCGTCGTCCGCGTCCCACTCCCGCGAAATCCGGTCCACGAGGGCCTCGACCGTGGCCATGTCGTTGCTCGCGAGCAGCGCCGTGGTCAGTTCGCTGCGAGATGCCACGGGGCTTGGGCGCGTCTCGACATGACCACTTGCCTCATGCTCAGGGGACGGGGTGGCCTGCTTCCCAAGGCCCTGAGCGACGCCGTCACCATGGGCCGCTTGGGCAGCCTGCTGTTCCCGCTCCTTGGCCGCGATGCGCTCTTGTCGTGTGCGCTCCTTCGCTGCCAAACCCCGCAGCGCGCGGCGCTCCCACATGGTCTTCAGAAGGGCATCGAGACGCTTCCAGTGCTTGTCCAAGAAGGCATCGGTGAAGCGGTCGGCAAGCTCCATGCGGTTCTGGATCGCCCCGGTCCTGATGAGGCGCTCTGCCCGTGCCAAGGTCTCCACCTCGCGCCGATCGCGCTCCTCCAGAGCGGCCAGCGCCGATGCAGGATCGAAGTCGCGGGAGCTGAAGACCCCGGCCATGTCGTAGTGGGCCTTGTCACGGCTGTCGGCGGTCTCGTGCAGGAAGTACTTGACCGTCAGCCCCCACGCGGTGGGATCGCCCTTCTGGCCCACGTACGGCTTCACGATGACCGGGACGCCCAGCATCTTCTCAACTCCTCCAGCGGTGCGGGCTTCCTTGAGCTCGATGCCGACGTGGGTGTGGGTCTCGCCGTCGCGGTCGTGGACGATGCCGACGAACAGCCGCACGTTGGGATGGTGAGCCAGTCGCTCGTCAACCACGCGACGGGTCAGACCGAACTCGATGTTCGACGTCACCAGCCACCTCCGGTGGCGCGGGGTGTTCTTGCGAGGCCTTCTGCGGCCAGGGACAATGGGGCTCTTCAGGATCCAGGGTGTAGTCGGGGTCTGAATCCTCCGGTCTCCAGGAGTGATCTGGTGATGTAGTGGGTGAGGTTGCGGAATCCCAGGGCGATGCCGCGGAGGTGTTCGAGTCTGCCGTTGATGGCTTCACTGGGCCCGTTCGAGGTCCCGGGGTGGTCGAAGTAGGCCAGGATGTCGTCGGCCCGCTTCTTCAGGGTGTGGCCCAGAGTGGTGACTTCGGGCAGGGCCTTCGGGACTTTGGTGGCGATCGCGTCGATGAGGTGGGCCATGATGCGTCTGCCCTCGGCACGGTTCTCGGCGCGGTAGGCGGCCACGATCTCCTGGTAGACCGCCCAGGTGACCTGGACCGGGGCGTGGGCGTCGGCGGCGAACACCTGTTCCAGGCGGGCGGCCTGCCGGTCGGTGAGCAGGTCCCGGCCCGTGTGCAGGGTCAGCCTGACCCCGAACAGGGGGTCGCCCGCCCGGCCCCGATGGCCCGTGGTGTCCTGCTGGACGCGTTGGCGGGTGACATCGAGCTGGTCGCCGGCGAGCTGCACGACGTGAAACGGATCCACGACCTCGACCGCGGCCGGGAGTTCTTCGGCGGCTGCGGTCTTGAAGCCGGTGAACCCGTCCATCGCCACGATCTGGATGCGGTCGCGCCAGGCCTGGTCGCGGCCGGCCAGCCAGGTCTTGAACACCTTCTTGGAACGTCCCGCCACCATGTCGAGCAGCCGGGAGGCCCCGGTGCCGTCGCG
>NZ_LR027558.1:899327-2077244 GCF_900605005.1 Acidipropionibacterium timonense
CACCGGGGCCTCCCGGCTGCTCGACATGGTGGCGGGACGTTCCAAGAAGGTGTTCAAGACCTGGCTGGCCGGCCGCGACCAGGCCTGGCGCGACCGCATCCAGATCGTGGCGATGGACGGGTTCACCGGCTTCAAGACCGCAGCCGCCGAAGAACTCCCGGCCGCGGTCGAGGTCGTGGATCCGTTTCACGTCGTGCAGCTCGCCGGCGACCAGCTCGATGTCACCCGCCAACGCGTCCAGCAGGACACCACGGGCCATCGGGGCCGGGCGGGCGACCCCCTGTTCGGGGTCAGGCTGACCCTGCACACGGGCCGGGACCTGCTCACCGACCGGCAGGCCGCCCGCCTGGAACAGGTGTTCGCCGCCGACGCCCACGCCCCGGTCCAGGTCACCTGGGCGGTCTACCAGGAGATCGTGGCCGCCTACCGCGCCGAGAACCGTGCCGAGGGCAGACGCATCATGGCCCACCTCATCGACGCGATCGCCACCAAAGTCCCGAAGGCCCTGCCCGAAGTCACCACTCTGGGCCACACCCTGAAGAAGCGGGCCGACGACATCCTGGCCTACTTCGACCACCCCGGGACCTCGAACGGGCCCAGTGAAGCCATCAACGGCAGACTCGAACACCTCCGCGGCATCGCCCTGGGATTCCGCAACCTCACCCACTACATCACCAGATCACTCCTGGAGACCGGAGGATTCAGACCCCGACTACACCCTGGATCCTGAAGAGCCAGTNAAGCCATCAACGGCAGACTCGAACACCTCCGCGGCATCGCCCTGGGATTCCGCAACCTCACCCACTACATCACCAGATCACTCCTGGAGACCGGAGGATTCAGACCCCGACTACACCCTGGATCCTGAAGAGCCAGTTGACGTTGGCGAAACGTGAGGCGATCCCGGCGTCGCAGGTGACGAAGTGGCCCACGGTGACCTGGTAGGACAAGGGCGCGGTCTCGGACGCGATCTGCCAGGTCAGCGGGTGGCATCGCGACCATGCGCGCAGGAGGGCCTTGACCCGCGATCGTGGACACGGTGTCGGTTCGGTTATGCCGCTTCCGTGAGGGTAGCGGACGCGGTCGCCGCGTAGGCGGCTTCGTAGGTGCTCGGGCTGATGTGGCCGATCGCGGAGTGGCGCCGTCGGGTGTTGTAGCGGTTCGCCCAACCGAACACGGCCCGGTAGGCGGTGGCCTGGTCGGGGAACGCTGAAGCGCCTTCGAGGAGCTCGCGTTTGAGCGTCGCGTTGACGCTCTCCGCAAGGGAGTTGTCGGCGCTCGTGCCCACCGCACCCATGGACTGGGTCACGCCCAGGTGCTCGCAGAGGGTTGCGTAGGCCTTCGAGGTGTAGACGCTGCCGTGGTCGCTGTGGAAGATCGCGCCGGCCAGCGTCCCGCGGTCGCGGGCCGCGGCGCGCAGTGCATCCTCGACGAGTTCGGTGCGCATGTGGTCTGCGATCTGCCAACCCGCGAGCTTCCGGGAGCCGAGGTCGATGCAGGTCGCGAGATACAGGTTCGACCCGTCGGCGATGGGAAGGTAGGTGATGTCGCCGACATACCGGCGGTTCGGCTCGCCGATGGAGAAATCCCTCCCGATCAGGTCGGGGAAGCGGCGTCCGGACTGGTCCGGGATCGTGGTCTTCACCCGCCGGCGTAGCCGGATCCCCGCGAGCTGATGCGCGCGCATCACCCGGGCGACCCGCTTGTGGTTCACCCGCTCGGCAGCGGTGACGCCGTCGTTGAGGTCGGCGGTGATCCGCGGTGCCCCGTAGGCGCGGTCGCCGCCCTGGGCGGGGTCCTGCAGCACCCGGATCCGCGCGGCGAGGGCCGCGTCCTCGGCCGCTCTCGCCGCCCGTCCCGGGGCCGCCGCGAGCCAGGCGTAGAACGATGACCTCGCGATCTCGATGACCTCGCACAACCGCTTCACGCCGTAGGCGTCCTTGTGGTCGGCGACGAACTGGAAGCGGTTCACCAGTTCGTCTCCCCGGCGAAATACTTCGCCGCCTGACGGAGGATGTCCCGCTCCGTCTCGAGCTTCAGCTTCTCCGCCCTCGACTGGGCCAGCTCGGCCTCGAGCCGCGCGATCCGCGCTGCCTGGGACTCTGACCGACCCGACGTGGGCGGCGACATGCTGTGGGCCGTCGTGCCCGAGCCATGCTTCTCGACCCACTCCCGCAGCGCGCCGCGGGAGATACCCAGGTCCGCTGCGATGCCCTTCAACGTCCCGCCGGGCGTGGACTCGTACAAGTCCACCGCCCGCTGCCGGAACTCGTCCGTGTAGTTCTTCCTTGCCATCCCTTGAATTCTCGCTTCCCCAGCGCCGTGCTGGAATCAGCGTGTCCAAGATCAGGGGTCAAGCGCCCACATAAGCAGTGTTGGGTTGGGCAAGGAGTCGACAAGTACGTCGTGCTGGCCCGCAGGAAGCCCTGGCTCGATAGCGGCCAGTCGAGAGGCTGAGCCACTTCTCATAGCGAAAACCCCGTCGTTCTCGCACCACCACGACGGGCGACTCGAGTACCTGGGAGAGTCGTCCTTGGCTCAGCGCCTCGTCGGTATCTGTCTATGGGCGAAGTGCTTCGGGGTGCGCAACTGCGCCAATTCTATCCCTGACGATAGGGCGCAGTTTTCCCATCGCATCCTCTAGCTCATGACACCCACTCGTGGGACTTCGCCCGGGGTCATACCGCCCCTGCGCGTGACCGACGCGGATGCCTCGTGAGCAGGATGGATGTGCGCCATGAGGTCGGTGATGCCACGATCGTGACGTGCCTGCACGCGGCCCACGAACACGACGTTGGTCGGGCGCAGGGACATCCCCGCGCCCGACCGACGGTCGATCAGTTCGTCTTGGTGAGGTCGTAGACGGTCGTCCCGCCCACGGTCGTCGACGAGAAGGTCGACGTCACCCAGCTCGTGATCTGCGAGGCGGACGAGTTCGCACCGCCTCCCATGCCACCCCCGCCCTGTCCACTGGCGATGAAGTAGTGGATGGACCCGTTGGCGACGAGCTGCTTGAACTGCGCCAGGGTGATGTTGTTGTCACTGCCCGACCAGCCACCGATGCTGTAGATCGCGGTGTCGGTGTTGAGGATGAGTCCGGCCGCGCTCTGGTCGCCCACCACCGCGGCCGACCACTTCGTGCCGGCATTGTTGAGGAGCTTGACGAGTGCTGCACTCGTCGACGCCCCGCCCATGCCGCCACCCATGCCACCGGCCTGACCATCAGTCGACGTCGAGGTCGAACCCGAGGTGGACGAGGTCGAACCCGAGGGGGCCGTCCCCGATGGCTTGGTACCCGACGGGGGAGTGCCGCTGGGTGCGCCGTTCTGGTTGGACGACGTCCCCGAGCTGCTGCCCGGGCCGCCATTCCCACTGGGGGCCCCGCTGCTGGGGGCTCCGCCCATGCCGCCCATCCGTCCGGTCCCGGCCACCGCCGGTCCGGAGGTCGGCGTCGACCCGCTGTGTGCGGTCGCCACCGTCGCAGCGGTCCAGGAGGCTGACGGCGTCACCGCCGCCAGTGACCCCACCGCGAGCAGGACGACGGCCGCCTTGCGCAGTCCGGTCATCCCGCCCCGGGCGAGGGACGCGACGATGAGGTACCCGAGTGCCCCGACGACGGACCCGACGAGCGCCACCCACCGGATCCAGGAGTGCCAGCTCGGAGCATAGGTCGCCATGACGTGGAATCCCCACCAGCCGGTGACGATGACCGTTCCGGCCAGGATCGCCCGCCACACCACCGCCGTGCGGCCCTCGCCACGGGAGTGCGACCACACCTCGGCCGCACCGGTGGCCAGCGTCCCGGCGATGAGCGGAGCCAGGGCCACCGCGTAGTACGAGTGGATCGTGCCCTGCATGTAGCTGAACACGGCAGCCGTCGTGAGCAGCGAACCGCCCCACAGGACGAGTCCGGCGCGATTTCCATCGGTGAGGCTGCGGCGTCCGCACCCGATTAGGCCGGCGACGAGCAGGATGAGGGCCGCCGGGAGCAGCCACGAGATCTCGCCGACGAACTGCGAGTTCACCAGGCGCAGCAGGCCCGCGGTGCCGCCGAAGCCGCCTCCGCCACCGCCATTGCCCTGGCCGCCGAGCACGCGGCCCAGACCGTTGTAGCCCAGGGCCAGCTCCCACAGCGAGTTGTTCGTCGACCCGCCGATGTACGGCCTGGCCGAGGCCGGCCAGATCGCGCACAGGGCGATGAGCCATCCGGCCGACACGACGAGCGACGCCGCCGCGGCGAGCAGGTGGACGAAACGCCGACCCCACCCGGCGCGGGCGAACAGGAGGTACGCCAACGCGAGGGCGGGCAGGACGAGCAGCCCCTGGAGCATCTTGGTGAGGAACGCCAGACCGATGAGCCAGCCGGCACCCACCATCCACCACAGGGCCCTGCGCTCCGACTGCAGCGCACGGACCACCATGTAGGCGGCCGCCGTGACGCACAGGACGAGCAGGGCGTCCGGGTTGTCGAAACGGAACATGAGCGCGGCGACCGGCGTGACCATGACCGCCGCCCCGGCGACGAGGCCGGCCCCGTGGCCGGACAGGCGTCGAACGGCGCCATGGGTGAGAGCCACCGTCGCCACACCCATGAGTGCCTCGGGCAACAGCAGGCTGAACGACGAGAACCCGAAGATCCTCGCCGACAGGCCCATGACCCAGATGGCCGCCGGCGGTTTGTCGACGGTGATGGACAGCTGGGAGTCGAGGCTGCCCCACAACCACGCGCGCCAGCTCTGGGTGGCCGACTTCACCGACGCGGCGTAGAATTCGTTGGCATAGCCGGACTCGGTGAGCTTGTACAGGTACAGCACGGCCGTCGCCACGAGCAGTGCCCACAGCGATGGACGCGCCCAGGCCGGGTCGGTGCGCCGACCGAGCACCAGTCGAGCCGGCCAGGATCGCTCGCCGGCCCTGGCGGAGGGACTGGCGGGGGAGTCCATCCGGGTCCGGGCCACGGCGTGTCGTGGCCCGGACCGGGAGTTGATCGTTGATGTCGTCATGTCGTGCCTCTCCGTGGACGTTGAGGTTCGACGACCACAATCCATGCGTCGACTGTGCGTCCCATGTGGTCGATCGGTGGTGAGCCCATGAGGACGACGGTCGACACCGCCTTGCAAGATCTTGCGCCGAAGCGCTCCAATGCCCTCCCCGGGCGGCTCCGGAGGGACGGGATACCCGCCCGCGATGTACTTGTGACAAGGGATTATATGAAGTTCTGACAGCTTCCTGCCAGCCTATGGACATGAAGAATCTTGCAAGCTAGCGTCCCGACCGTGCGTCAGGGGTGACGTACTCCGGGCACGGCAGCCCGGGCACACGGAAGGGGACCATTGTGAGTCCACAAGGAAGGACTGCCCGTCGGGGCCGGTCGGTGCTGGCCGCCCTCACGGCTGCGGCCTGCACCCTCTCGCTCGGGCTGGCCGGAGCGGCGCGGGGTGCGACGACGGCCCACGCCGCCGATCCGACGGTGACCCTCGTCGGCAATTTCCAGAAGGCCCTGGGGTGCGACACCGACTGGCAGCCCGACTGCTCCGCGACCCACCTCACGACGACCGACGGCGCCACGTTCTCCAGGACCTTCTCGGTACCGGCCGGATCGTACGAGTTCAAGGTCGCCCTCGACGACTCCTGGACGGTGAGCTACGGCGCCGACGGCGCCCAGGGTGGGTCGAACATCCCGCTCGTCCTCCAGGGGCCCTCCAGCCTCACCTTCTCCTACGACTCGACCACGCATCGGATCGGCGTCACCCCGACCGACCTGCCCGGTGCGGCCACCGCTGCCGACAAGCCACTGGCCAGGAACTCACTACGCGCCGCCAGCACGACGGAGCGGTTCTACTTCCTCATGGCCGACCGATTCGCCAACGGCGACACCTCCAATGACACCGGTGGCCTCACCGGAGGTCGTCTCGACACCGGCTTCGACCCCACGGACAAGGGCTTCTACCACGGTGGTGACCTCAAGGGCGTCATCTCGAAGCTCGACTACATCAAGGGTCTGGGGACCACCGCCATCTGGTTGACGCCGTCCTTCAAGAACCATCCCGTCCAGGGCACCGGGACCGACGCGTCGGCCGGTTACCACGGCTACTGGGTGACCGACTTCACCCAGATCGACCCCCACCTGGGCACCAATGCCGACATGAAGGCGCTCATCTCCGCAGCGCACGTCAAGGGGATGAAGGTCTACTTCGACATCATCGCCAACCACACCGCCGACGTCATCAGCTACGCCCAGAACCAGTACTCGTACATCTCGAAGGCCGACAAGCCGTACACCGATGCCTCCGGGAAGGCCTTCGACGACGCCGACTACGCCGATCAGGACACCTTCCCCCAGCTGACGACGTCCTCCTTCCCGTACACGCCGGTCATCGCCGACAAGGACAAGAACGTCAAGGTTCCGGCCTGGCTCAACGATCCGACGATGTACCACAACCGCGGGGACTCCACCTATGAGGGGGAGTCGGCGACCTACGGCGACTTCTCCGGGCTCGACGACCTCTTCACCGAGCGCCCCCAGGTGCTCACGGGCATGGAGGACATCTACAAGTCCTGGGTCGACTTCGGGGTCGACGGCTTCCGGATCGACACCGTCAAGCACGTCAACACCGAGTTCTGGACGAAGTTCAATCCCGCGATCAAGGCCGAGGCCGACCGCATCGGGAAGAAGGACTTCTTCACCTTCGGGGAGGTCTACTCCGCCGATCCGACGGTGACGAGCACCTACACGACGAAGGGGAACCTGCCCGCCGCACTGGACTTCGGGTTCCAGGCCGCAGCCTTGGCCGAGGCCAAGGGCAAGGCGACGACCGGGCTGCGCGACTTCTTCGCCTCCGACGACTGGCTCACCGACACCGACTCCAACGCCTACCAGTCCCCGACCTTCCTCGGGAACCACGACATGGGGCGCATCGGGATGTTCCTGTCCCAGGCCGGCTACAGCGGCGACGACCTGCTCAAGCGCACCGAGCTGGCCAACGACCTCATGTACCTCGTCCGCGGCAACCCCGTCACCTACTACGGGGACGAGCAGGGCTTCATCGGCAAGGGTGGCGACAAGGACGCCCGGGAGGACATGTTCTCCACCAAGGTGAGCCAGTACGCGGCCGAACCCCTCATCGGTGGCGGCACGCTGGGAACTTCCGACCACTACTCGACGTCCGCACCGCTGTACCGACACATCGCCGCCCTGGCGAAGCTGCGCGCTGCCAACCCGGCACTGACCAACGGCACCCAGGTGCACCGGTACTCCTCGGCCGGCGCCGGCATCTACGCCTTCAGCCGGATCGCCGCGGACGGCACCGAGTACGTCGTGGCCATCAACAATGCCACCACCACGGCCAGTGCCACGTTCAGCACCTACAGTGCCCGGAATCGATTCAAGCCGCTCTACGGCACCTCGACGGCGATCCGCTCGGACGCCCAGACCCACGTCACCGTGTCGGTCCCGGCCCTGTCGGCCGCCGTGTGGAAGGCCAGCGCACCGATCGCGGCACGCCGCAGCGCGACGGCGATCCACATGACGAGCCCGTCGGCCGGTGACGTCGTCGGCGGCCGTGCCGAGATCTCCGCGGCCCTCGGGGAGAACACCTACGCCCAGGTGAGCTTCCTCTACCGCCCCGTCGGCACGTCGACGTGGAAGCCGTTGGGCACCGACGACAACGCCCCGTACCGCGTGTTCCAAGACGTCACGGGCCTGGCCAAGGGCACCCTCGTCGAGTACCGCGCCGTCGCCAAGGACTTCTCGGGCAACATCTCGGCCTCCTCGAGCTACGGGATCGTCGGGGACGCGAAGGCGACCTCGGGATCGGCCGACACCGGGTCGGTGGGGCCGGTGGCCCAGCCCAAGGCCGTGTCGGTGCCCGGAACCCTCAACACGGAGATGGGCTGCTCGTCCGACTGGGACCCGGCCTGTGACCAGGCCCAACTGGCCCTCGACCCGGCCGACCAGATCTGGAAGGGCAGCTACGACCTGCCCGCCGGCCAGTACGAGTACAAGGCCGCCATCAACAAGTCGTGGGACGAGAACTACGGCGCCGGTGGCGCGGCCAACGGCTCGAACATCGCCGTGACGAGCACCGGGCACGTCAACTTCTACTACGACCACGCCACCCACTACGTCACCAGCGACGCCCAGGGTCCCATCGTCACTGCGCCGGGGTCGTTCCAGAAGGCACTCGGCTGTGGATCGGACTGGGCACCGTCGTGCATGCGTCCGTGGCTCACCGACCCCGACGGGGACGGCGTCTACACGTGGCGCACCGACCAGATCCCCGCCGGCAACTACGAGTGGAAGGTCGCCGTCGGCCTCACCTGGAACGAGAACTACGGGGCCGACGGCAAGGCCGGCGGGGACAACCTCACCTTCTCGGTGCCCACCGCCGGCACCGTCGTCACCTTCAGCTACGACTCGAGGACCCATGTCGGGTCGGTGACGACCTCCAAGCAGGGGGTCGCGCCCGACCTCAAGGCGGCCAAGGCCATCTGGGTCGACGCGTCGACCATCGCCTGGCCGGCATCCGCCCTGCCCAAGGGCATGACCGCCGATGACGTGAGCTGGCGACTGCACTGGTCGGCCAGCGGCACCCTGGCCATCGATGCCGAGTCGCTCACCGCCGCCGACATGCAGGAGAGCGATCTCGTCCTCGACACGGCAGGACTGCCCTCCTCGGTCGTGGCCGCCCATCCCGAACTCAAGGGATACCTGGCGCTGCACGTCGTCAAGAAGCTGCACGGCGCCCAGCTCCACGACATCCTCACCAGCCAGGTCGCGGTCGCCCAGTACGACAGGTCCGGGTCACTCGTCGACGCCACCGGAGTCCAGCTGCCCATCGTCCTCGACTCGGTGTACGCGCAGGCGGCGTCCGGCCTCGGCTACGGCGTGTCCTTCCGCGGGGCGACCACGACGTTCCGGCTGTGGGCACCCACCGCACGGAAGGTGGAACTGCTCGTCAACCCGACCTCGGGCTCCTCGACCGATGTGCGTCCGATGTCCTGGGACGCCCGGACCGGTTCGTGGTCCTACACCGGCCACAAGCTGCGGGACGCCAGCTACCTGTACCGGGTGACGGTCTTCGTGCCCACCCAGGGGAAGGTGGTGACGAGCACGGTCACCGATCCGTACTCGACCGGACTGACCCTCGACTCGACCGCATCGGTGGCCGTAGACCTGTCCGACCGCACCTGGCAGCCGTCCGGGTGGCGCACGACGGCATCCCCCAGGCTCGCCCAGGCCGTCGACTCGACGATCTACGAGCTCCACGTCCGGGACTTCTCCATCTCGGACACCTCCGTGCCAGCGGCCCATCGCGGCAGCTACCTGGCCTTCGCCGACCAGAGCAACGGCACCAAGCACCTCAAGGACCTGGCGAAGGCCGGTCTCAACACCGTCCACATCCTGCCGACCTTCGACATCGCCTCGATCCCGGAGGGGAAGTCCGAGCAGCGGACACCTCCGTGCGACCTGGCCTCCTACGCCCCCGACTCCACCGAGCAGCAGGCGTGCATCGCCCGGATCGCCGACGCCGATGGTTTCAACTGGGGATACGACCCGTGGCACTGGATGGCGCCGGAGGGCTCCTACGCGGCCTCGGACGCCGACGCCTACGGTGGGCGCAGGGTGGCGCAGTTCCGCACCATGGTCGGAGCACTGCACTCCGACGGGCTGCGGGTCGTCCTCGACCAGGTGTTCAACCACACCTCAGCGGACGGTCTGGCGACGACGTCGGTCCTCGACAAGGTCGTGCCGGGGTACTACCAGCGGCTCGACGCCAAGGGCGCGGTCTACACCTCGACCTGCTGCTCCAACGTCGCGACGGAGCACCAGATGGCCCAGAAGATCATGGTCGACTCGGTGGTGAGCTGGGCGCGCAACTACAAGGTCGACGGCTTCCGGTTCGACCTCATGGGGCACGCCTCGGTGACCAACATGAAGGCGGTCCGGACAGCCCTCGACAAGCTCACGCTCAAGCGTGACGGCGTCGACGGCAGATCGATCTACCTCTACGGGGAGGGCTGGAACTTCGGAGAGGTCGCCGACAACGCCCTCTTCGTCCAGGCCACCCAGGGGCAGCTGGACGGCACCGGCATCGGATCGTTCAACGACCGGCTGCGCGACGCCGTCCGAGGCGGCGGGCCCTTCGACTCCGACCCGCGCAAGCAGGGATTCGGCAGCGGCGAGGCGACCGACCCCAACGGCGCCGACATCAACAAGGACGCCGCGACGAACATCGGTCACGACACCGACCTCGTCGAGCTGGGGTTGGCCGGCAACCTCAAGTCCTTCTCCTTCGTCTCCTCGAGCGGCACGAAGGTGACCGGCTCCACCCTCGACTACAACGGCAGCCCGGCCGGATTCGCCTCCCAACCCGCCGAGAACGTCAACTACGTCGACGCCCATGACAACGAGACCCTCTGGGACTCGCTCACCTACAAGTTGCCCCTGGCGACCTCGATGTCCGACCGGATCCGGATGAACACCATGTCGCTGGCGACGACGGCCCTGTCACAGAGCCCCTCGTTCTGGCACGCCGGCTCGGACCTGCTGCGGTCCAAGAGCCTCGACCGCAACTCGTACAACTCGGGTGACTGGTTCAACCGGCTCGACTGGACCGGGGCTGACAACGGGTTCGGGCACGGCCTGCCGCCGCAGGCCGACAACTCGTCGAAGTACTCCTTCATGAAGCCGCTCCTGGCGGACTCCTCGCTCAAGCCCAGTGCCGTCCAGGTGCAGCAGGCCTCCGCCCAGGCCCAGCAGCTCCTCCGGCTGAGGTTCTCGACCCCGTTGTTCCGTCTGGGGTCGGCGAACCTCATCGACGCCAAGGTGAGCTTCCCGGCCTCCGGCACCACGGATGCCCATGCCGGCGTCATCGCCATGAGGATCGACGACACCACCGGTCGTGACGTCGACCCGAAGGTCGCCAACCTCGTCGTCGTGTTCAACGCCTCGGCCCGGTCCGTCGACCAGCGGATCGCCGGCCTGGCGGGCCACACCCTGGCCCTGTCGACGGTCGAGGCGCAGGGCGTCGACCCGGTCGTCAAGACCTCGTCCTGGAACCCGACCACCGGGGTGGCGACCGTCCCGGCGAGAACCGTCGCGGTCTTCGTCGAGAACCAGTGACCTCAGGTCTGCGAGGCGGCCCGGCGTTCGCGTCGGGCCGCCTTGACGTCCTCGGTCCATGCCCGTGAGCGTCGCGAGGTCACCGCGAGCAGGGCCAGCACCGCCCACGACATCGACCCCAGGGACTGCAGATCGCGCGAGGACGTCGTCGACAAGGGAACTCCGGTGACGATGATCGTCGCCAACAGCGAGGACTCGAGGACGACCCGACCTCGGGGATGGCCGAGCCAGGTCGCGGCCGCCGACCCCAGGGCCACCACGGCGACGAGGGCACCGACGACCCAGGTGAGGATGTCGACGCTGCGCGACGTCGGGTCGGGGGAGACGGTGGCCACTGCCTGCCGCGCCCGGTCCAGATGCAGCCCGAGGCTCATGACGTACGTCAACACGGTCGAGATGACGACGACGAGCACGCCGAAGACGAGGCTCGGCGGCCGGGACCGCCCGACCATGTCGGAGGCGCTCTCCGACAGCTCGGTGCCGATCTCGTGGAGGGAGTCGCCCACCGGGTGATGGGGCTCTTCAGGATCCAGGGTGTAGTCGGGGTCTGAATCCTCCGGTCTCCAGGAGTGATCTGGTGATGTAGTGGGTGAGGTTGCGGAATCCCAGGGCGATGCCGCGGAGGTGTTCGAGTCTGCCGTTGATGGCTTCACTGGGCCCGTTCGAGGTCCCGGGGTGGTCGAAGTAGGCCAGGATGTCGTCGGCTCTCTTCTTCAGGGTGTGGCCCAGAGTGGTGACTTCGGGCAGGGCCTTCGGGACTTTGGTGGCGATCGCGTCGATGAGGTGGGCCATGATGCGTCTGCCCTCGGCACGGTTCTCGGCGCGGTAGGCGGCCACGATCTCCTGGTAGACGGCCCAGGTGACCTGGACCGGGGCGTGGGCGTCGGCGGCGAACACCTGTTCCAGGCGGGCGGCCTGCCGGTCGGTGAGCAGGTCCCGGCCCGTGTGCAGGGTCAGCCTGACCCCGAACAGGGGGTCGCCCGCCCGGCCCCGATGGCCCGCGGTGTCCTGCTGGATGCGTTGGCGGGTGACATCGAGCTGGTCGCCGGCGAGCTGCACGACGTGAAACGGATCCACGACCTCGACCGCGGCCGGGAGTTCTTCGGCGGCTGCGGTCTTGAAGCCGGTGAACCCGTCCATCGCCACGATCTGGATGCGGTCGCGCCAGGCCTGGTCGCGGCCGGCCAGCCAGGTCTTGAACACCTTCTTGGAACGTCCCGCCACCATGTCGAGCAGCCGGGAGGCCCCGGTGGCGTCGCGAAGCGGTGTCAGGTCGATGATCACGGTGACGTACTTGTCACCACGGCTGGTGTGGCGCCACACGTGCTCGTCGACCCCGATGACCTCCACGCCCTCGAAGCGGTGCGGGTCGTCGATGAGCCGGCGGGTGCCCTCGGCCAGCACCGCATCGTTGGCGGTGGTCCAGTCCACCCCCAGACCAGCGGCGATACGGGAGACCGGCAGGTGATCGAGCACCAGGCCCTCCAGTGCCCAGGCCAGCCCTCCCCGCGACAGTTTCGCCCTGGCCTGGGCGGCCTGGTCGGTGTTCTGGCGCCACACGTGTCCGCAGCCGGTGCACCGGTACCGGCGTACCCGGATCTGAAGGATCGTGGGCCGGTGGCCCATCGGGGTATGGGCCAGCCGGCGGATCACCGTGTCACGAGGGACCCCCTGGCATCCGCACCAGTGGCACCAGTCGTCGGGGGCGACGACCCGGCAGGCCAGGACCGTCTCCTCGTCACTGATCAGCTGGCCGGTGACCTCCAGACCGAGTTCGTCGAGACGGGCGAATGTGGTCAGGTCGGGGGTGCTGAAGGTAGCGTGGTTCATGGAGGGCCTTGCGATTCACGAGGACGGGACTTAAGACACTCCGATCCTCGCGCAGGGTCCTCCCCCCACGCACCCCGGCCCCACAGGCCAACTACAGCAGACTCTCACACAGTCAAGTCACAACTACACCCTGGATCCTGAAGAGCCGGTGATGGGGGAGCCTGCGGGGCCGGATGGGGACGACCTTCGTCGCCTGTGGCACCTCGGCGAGCCGGCGCAGGTCGACGATCGGCAGGTCACCGTCGGTGACGATGGTGTCGCCGCCGCCGTTGCGCGAATGGTACGAGGTCGAGAAATCGGTGATGACCTCGACGGACACCTCCGGACACGCCCATCGGACGTCGTCGACGATGTAGTCACGTTCCAGGTCGATGTTGGCGTCGATCTTGTGGGTGATCTGCCAGGTGAACGCCGACAGCCCGACCGCCCGGTCGTAGGTGCCGGCGGCCAACCAGTCGACCCGGTGCCCCCCGGGCAGCAACCAGCCCGACGGCGTCCGCCAGAAGCGCACGTGGTGACGCTGCGCCGGATTCCCCTCGGCCTCCTTCTGGAAGGTGAAGGCCTGTTCCCGGCCGAAGAGGTAGAGGTTCGACACCGGCGCCGTCGGGTAGGAGCGCCGACCCAGGGTCGCGACGACGGTGCGCCAGGCGTTCCTCGGCGTGACGGGATCTGCCGTCTCCCAGCCGGCGGCGTTCATGGCGGCGCGGATCTGGCCCTCCGATCCGAGCAGGGCGATGTTGACCGGGTCGCCGAGCAGCCCGTCCCCGTTGCGGGTCCGGCCGATGAAGTAGTCGGGAACGTAGAACCCGGTGAGCACCTGGTGGATCCGCGGCAGCGCCAGATAGGTGAGCACGAGCCAAAAGAGCAGCAGGTGGGCCAGCCGTACCGGGGAGGCCTCGAAGCTCGATCGCAGGACGATCCACGTGAACCACACGACGCCGACGGTGGCGATGACGGCGAAGGCGATGTCGACCCGCTCGAGCACCGACCAACTGCGCACGCTCGTCCCGCTGACCTTCGAGGGGCGGGCGGCGTACACGGGACGCCGCTGCCGACGAGCCTGCCAGGAGTCCTCGGTCACGGCCCCATCCTTGCACCTGCACAGTCCAGGGGAGGCCGTGGGACAGCCCGTCATCGTCGGACCGACGGACGGAAACAGCGAAGGCTACGAGGACCGTCCGGTGCATACGCAAGGAAGGTCACGGTCCTTTTCACGATGCGGACGGCTTGGTTTCGGATTGATAACGATTGTGTGTCCAAGGTCTCCACTTCGCACGTCGCACCAAGGCTCTCCATAGATTCCTCCCAACCTGTTCGGAACCACCGGACGGGTGCAGGTTGGTCGAAGGGAACCACATGAACAGGCTCAGTGCCGTCGTGCTGACGGGCATGCTCATCGCCGCCACACCGGGTGTGGCAGCGGCAGCCCCGTCCGACGCGGGCAGTCACATCGAGGTCACCAAGGTCGCCGCCGGCGACGGGGTCATCGACTCCGACGTCGTGCCGGGTGCCGCCCGCTCCGATGCCAAGGTCAACGTCATCGTCCAGATGAAGGCCGATCCGGTCTCCGTCGTCGACGCGAAGTCGGGTGGCAAGCTCACCGGCAAGCAGAAGAAGGCCCTGCGCGACAGCCTCAAGCAGTCCCAGGGTGACATCGTCAGGAGCGTGCGCAACTCCGGCGGCATCGTCGTCAGCCAGATGCAGTCGGCGTACAACGGTGTCCACGTCAAGGTCAAGGGATCGCAACTGAGCTCCATCGCCAAGCTTCCCGGCGTCGCCGCGATCCATGGTGCCCCGCGGTACGACATCGCTCCGACGAACACGACCTCCGTCCCCTTCCTCGGGGCCGACAAGGTGTGGGAGTCCACCGGCTACACCGGCAAGCACGTCAAGGTGGCCGTCCTCGACACCGGCATCGACTACACCCATGCCGACTTCGGTGGCCCGGGCACAGTCGACGCGTTCAAGGCCGCAGCCGCCACCTCGTCGCAGCCGGCCGACCCGGCCCTCTTCGGGCCGAACGCCCCCAAGGTCAAGGGTGGCACCGACCTCGTCGGTGACGCCTACAACGCCGCCAAGGCCGACTCCAAGCCGCAGCCCGATCCCAACCCGCTCGACTGCGCCGCCGCCGGACACGGCTCCCACGTGGCCGGGTCGATCGCCGGCTTCGGCGTCAACGCCGACGGGTCCACGTACAAGGGCCCCTACGACACCTCGACCCCCAAGCACGAGTTCAAGGTCGGGCCGGGCGTCGCCCCCCAGGCCGACCTCTACGCCGTGCGCGTCTTCGGCTGCGAGGGCAGCACCGACGTGACGACCGAGGCCATCGACTGGGCCGTCGCCAATGGCATGGACGTCGTCAACATGTCGCTGGGCAGCCCCTACGGCACCACGGACAGCCCCGATGCGGTCGCGGCCCGCAATGCCGTCGCCAATGGCGTCATCATGGTTGTAGCCGCCGGCAACAACGGCCACAACCCGTACCTCGTCGGGTCGCCCTCGACCGGGGCCGGGGTCATCTCGGTGGCCGCCGTCGACTCGACCGCGTCCTTCCCCGGGGCACGGATCACCCTCGCCGACGGCCGCACCATCGACGCCATCAATGCCAACGGCGCCAAGCTCGGCGGGCCCTACACCGTCGTCGTCCTCAAGGACGACCCGTCGACCCCGGAGAACGAGGCCCTGGGCTGCTCCAAGGACGCCTACGTCCGCAACGGCATCACCGCCGGCTCCAACCAGCTCGCCGTGACCGTCCGTGGCAACTGCGCCCGCGTCGCCCGTGCCGTCTACGGCCAGCAGGCCGGTGCCGCCGCCGTCGCCATGGTCAACACGAGCGACGGACTGCCCCCCTTCGAGGGCCCCATCACGAGCAACCCCGACACCGGTGAGGCCTACGACGTCACCATCCCGTTCCTCGGGGTCAAGGGTGTCCTGGGCAGCGGGTCCGACGGCGACACCCTCGTCGCCGCGAACGGCCAGCAGGTGAGCCTTTCCGACTTCACCCTGGCCAACCCGACCTTCCGCAAGCCCGCCGACTTCACCTCGGCCGGCCCGGCCTCCGGTGATTCCGCGGCCCACCCGTCGGTGGCCGCTCCCGGTGTGTCGATCAAGTCGGTCGCCGTCGGGTCCGGCAGCGACTACGAGACGATGTCGGGCACCTCGATGGCCACCCCGCACGTCGCCGGCGTCGCCGCCCTGGGTGTCGAGGCCCACCCGACCTGGACCCACCAGCAGGTCGGCCAGGCCGTCGTCGCCACCGCCGATCGTGCCGGTGTCAAGGGCTCGACCGTGACCCTCACCGGGGCCGGGCTCGTCGACCCCATGGCTCTCGTCAAGGCCACCTCGACCGCCTACGGTGACGTCGTGCGGACCGACGGCGGATCGGTCGCCGACTCCTCGCTGAGCTTCGGGTACGCCGAGTTCTCCGGCAGGTACAGCGCCAACCGGACGATCACGCTCACCAACCTCGGGACGAGCTCGAGGACCTGGTCGCTGACCTCCGTCGCCTCCGCCGAGTCCGACCGCGCCGACGTCACCGTGAGCCCCTCGCGGGTCACCGTGCCCGCCGGCTCCAGCCGCACCGTCACCGTGACCGTGAGCACGGACGCCACCAAGGTCGGCACCTCGAGCGACAAGGACGACCAGTTCTCCTTCCACGCCATCGACGGGCAGGTCGTCGCCACCTCCGGCGCCGAGACGCTCACCGTCCCCTACGTCCTCGTTCCTCGGGTCGACGCCCAGGTCGGGGTCCAGGGCAACCCCAAGCTCGACGGCAAGAAGGCCTCGGTCTCCCTCATGAAGAAGACCTCCGGCGTCGCCACCTCGGCCGACGTCTACACCCTCGGCGTCACCGACCCCAAGGACGGCGACGAGACGGCCACCGACAAGGGATGGGACGTCAAGGCCACCGGTGTCGCGTCCTTCGGCGACGCGCAGAACCCGACCCTGGCCTTCGCGGTCAACACGTGGTCGCGTCACTCCAATGCCGGCATCCATGAGTTCGACGTCGCCCTCGACACGAACAACGACGGCAAGGCCGACAAGGTCATCTTCAGCTACGACTCCGGCCAGATCCGCAACGGTGACGCCGACGGTCTCAGCGAGGTGTTCATCTACGACCCGGCCACGAAGGCCCTCAAGCCGTCGGGCTACCTGTCGATCGCCCCGACCGACTCGAGCACCGTCGTCCTGCCGATCGACGCCGCCTCCGTCGGCATCACCGGACAGTTCCAGTACGCGGTCTCGACGTACTCCGGGTACGACTCGGCCAAGGGCGACGAGACCGACGCCGCCAGCTACAACCCCTTCAAGAAGGTGTTCAACGACGGCCAGAGCGTGAGCTTCGGCGCCAACCAGAAGAAGGCCTCCTTCCCGGTGACCTTCGACGCCGCGGCCTACCGGGCCGACCCCGAAGCCGGCAAGGGCCTGCTGGTCATCGCGACCGACAACGCCACCGGCACCGAGGGGATCGTCATCCCCAAGCGCAAGTGACGTCCTCGGACTGATCCGCAGCGGCCAGGGCCCCCGCCATCCTCGTGATGGCGGGGGCCCTGCATGCTCCGGACTCGACCGGTGACGACTCGAGGGGCGCCGCGCGGCCGGCCGCCGCGAGCCTCTGTGGGTGGGCCGGGCCGCCTCAGTCGCCCTCGAGTTCGGTGAGGAAGGTCGAGGCCCACAGGTCGATGGTGTGCTCGAAGACCTGACGACGCATGGTCCGCATCTTGCGGGCCCGGGTGCGCCGGGAGTCGCCCAGGGCCTTCATGATGGTGTTCTTCATGCCATCGATGTCGTACGGGTTGACGAGGTAGGCCTGGCGCAGTTCTCGTGCGGCACCGGCGAACTCGGACAGGACGAGGGCCGAGTCGTCACTGGAGCGGCAGGCGACGTACTCCTTGGCGACGAGATTCATCCCGTCGCGCAGGGGGGTCACGACCATGACGTCGGCGATCTGGTACATCGCGGCCAGCGTGCGGCGCGGCACCGAGGTGTGCCGGTAGGCGATCCGGGGGCGGGACAGCGTCGTCGACCCGGAGTTGATGCGGCCGACGAGCAGGTCGATGTCGTCGCGCAGGATCTTGTACTCCTCGACCCGTTCGCGGGACGGCGTCGCGAGCTGGAGGAAGACGCACTTGGCGGGGTCGAGGCGTCCCTCGTCGAAGAGCTCACCGATGGCTCGGATCCGTTGGCGCAGCCCCTTGGTGTAGTCGAGCCGGTCGACGCCGAAGAGGATGGTCGGCGGGTTCCCGAGTTCCTCGCGCAGCCGGTCGGCCTCCTGGAGCACCTCGGGGGAGTTGGCCAGGTCGTGGAATCCCTGCGAGTCGATGGAGATGGGGAAGTCACGGATGCGGACCATGCGACCGTCGGCCAGGTGTGCCCTGCCCTTGGCGCCGACGACCCCCGGACGGCGCCGGGCCAGGCGCAGGAAGTTCGAGGCCGCACCCGGCGTCTGGAACCCGACGAGGTCGGCGCCGAGGAGTCCGTCGACGAGTTCGTCGCGCCACGGGATGCGCTCGTAGAGCTCGATCGGCGGGAACGGGATGTGGAGGAAGAACCCGATCCGAAGGTCGGGTCGCAGCTCGCGCAGCAGCTGGGGGACGAGTTGGAGCTGGTAGTCCTGCACCCACACCGTCGCTCGTTGGGCGGCCCGTTCGGCCACGGCCTGGGCGAAGCGGGCGTTGACGGCGCGGTACGCGTCCCACCACTCACGGTGGAAGACCGGATCGACGACGCAGTCGTGGTAGAGCGGCCACAGGGTTGCGTTCGAGAAGCCCTCGTAGTACTCCTCGACCTCCTGGGAGCTCAGCGGGACCGGGACGATGTCGTACCCCTCGTGGGCGAACGGTTCGACCTGCTCGTCGGGGGCGCCGTGCCAGCCGATCCAGGCCCCGCCCTTGCGCTGCATGACCGGTTCCAGGGCGGTGACGAGGCCACCGGGGGAGGTTCGCCAGGTCACCTTCCCGTCATCCTCCTGGGCCCGATCGACGGGCAGTCGGTTGGCGACGACGATGAAGCTGGCGAGGTCGGTGGTGGTTGACGTCATGGGCATCCCCTTCCTCCGTCAACCCTATCAGCGGGTGCGTCCTGGCTCGTCGGGGCGGGAACTGGCCGGGGTCCGGTGGGGTCTGTGTGACGATGGGGTCATGACCGACACCCCACCTCGACTGTCCTGGACGGCCTGCACCGCCGCCGGGCGATCGGTGCTCGACGCCGTCGCCCACGACCCGGCGGGCACCATGCTCGCCCTCGACTTCGACGGCACCCTGGCCCCCATTGTCGACGACCCGACGACCAGCCGCATCCTCCCGGAGAGTCGGCAGGCCCTGGCCCGGATGTGCGACGACCTGGCCGGCTGTGCCATCGTCACCGGACGACCGGTCGACGACGTGCGGAGGATGGCCGAGATCGACTCCCTGCCGGGGCTCGAGCGGCTCGTCGTCCTGGGCCAGTACGGCGTCGAGAGGTACGACGCCGCCACCGGGCAGGTGCGCTCGCCCGAGGTGCCCGACGCCGTCCGGAAAGCCGTCGAGGAACTGCGCTCGGCTGTCGACGAACTCGTCGCCGGTGACGCGCGGCTGGCCGGGCTGCACGTGGAGGACAAGGGCCGAGCGGTCGCCCTCCACACCCGCCGGGCGGCCGATCGGCAGGTCGCCTGGACGGTGGCGTCGAAGCTCGCCGACGAGGTGGCGACCCGTCGCGGTCTGCACGCCGAGGAGGGACGCGAGGTCATCGAGCTCACCGGGACGCCGACCTCCAAGGCCCGGGCCCTCAGCGAACTCATCGACGAGCGGCACCCGCGGGTCGTGCTCATGGCCGGCGACGACCTCGGCGACGTTCCCGCCCTCGACCTCGTCGGGCGATGGATCGAGGAGGGGGCGCCCGGGGCGCGGATCGTCTCGTACTCCGCCGAGCAGCCCGCCCTGGCCGGGCGTGCCGACGTCCTGTGCGATGGGCCGCACGGCGTCGCCGCGTTCCTGCGTGAGGTCGCCAATCGCGTCGACGACACGTGGTGATCGTTCGAGATGTGAGACGTGATCTCATGATGCGGGAGATTTTCGGATTCCGTTTGGCTGTCGCGGCCCGGTGTGCTTGTCTGGTTCCAGACGCCGCACGGGCGTCATGGCTCGAGCGCCACACAGCGAAGGGACACGACGTGAGCACGAAGCACGCCGCACACATCGGGATCGACCACGCCGTCGTCCCCATGTGCATGTCGTGCCCGCGCCCCGCGTCCTGCTGTCGCTGATCCTGCGTCCAGTCGCGGCACCTCCATCCCCCGAATCCTGGCCCGGACCCTGTCCGGACCGCCGCTCGTCCCGTATCCCCAGGGGTCCGGCACCCCTGACCATCCGAAAGGAACACCACCATGGCGAAGATCGCCCAGGACATCACCGAACTCATCGGCGGCACCCCGCTGGTGAGGATCAACAAGCTCTTCCCCGACTCCCGGGCCACCGTCCTGGCCAAGCTGGAGTACTTCAACCCGGCGTCGTCGGTCAAGGACCGCATCGCCAGGTCGATCGTGGACGCCGCGGAGGCCTCGGGCGCACTCCAGCCCGGTGGCACGATCGTCGAGGCGACCTCGGGCAACACCGGTGTCGGCCTGGCCCTCGTCGGCGCCGCCCGTGGCTACAAGGTCATCATCACCATGCCCGAGACGATGTCCAAGGAGCGTCGCGCCATCATCCGACTGCTGGGCGCCGAGCTCGTCCTCACCCCGGGCGCCGAGGGCGTCCCCGGTGCCAACAGGAAGGCCGCCGAGATCGTCAAGTCGACCCCCGGCGCGATCCTCGCCAGCCAGTTCGACAACCCGGCCAACCCGCAGATTCACCACGCTCGCACCGGTGAGGAGATCTGGGAGGACACCGACGGTCAGGTCGACGTCCTCGTCGCCGGCATCGGCACCGGCGGGACGATCTCGGGTGCCGGGAAGTTCCTCAAGGAGAAGAACCCGCAGGTCAAGGTCTTCGGTGCCGAGCCGGCCGAGTCCCCGGTCATCACCCAGGGTCAGAAGGGTCCGCACAAGATCCAGGGCTGGGGCCCCGGCTTCGTCCCGGAGAACCTCGACCGGTCGGTCCTCGACGACATCCTCCTGGTGCCCGGCGACGAGGCCATCGCCCTGGCCCGCCGCGCAGCGGCCGAGGAGGGCATCATCACCGGCATCTCCGGTGGTGGCGCGCTGCAGGCCGCCGGCCAACTGGCCGCCCGTCCCGAGTTCGCCGGCAAGACGATCGTCACCGTCATCGCCGACACCGGTGAGCGCTACCTGTCCACGGCCCTCTTCGAGGGTCTCGTCGACTGAGCCTCCCCGCGCTCACCCGGCCGTCGTGTCCTCCTCGGACGCGGCGGCCGGGTCGCGTCACGGTGCGGTGCGGTCCTGGGGGACAGGGAGCGGACGGCATCGGCCACCCGGGCCAGGGCGTGCGCCAGGGTCGCGTCGTCCAGGCGTCCGAACCCCAGGACAATCCCGTGCTCGGCCCCGCCGCCACCCCAGTACCGGGACAGGGCGGTGACGCCGATGCCCCGGCGCGCACAACCCGCCACGATGGCGTCCTCCGGGGCGCGACACACGAGCACGGCGTGCAGGCCGCCCTCGATGGGGCGCAGCTCGGCGCCCTCGATGCCTCCCAAGGTGTCCATGACGAGGTCACGACGGCGTCGGTAGACCCGGCGGAGCCGTTGGGTGCGCCGCCGGAGCGTGCCGGTGGCCAGGTAGTGGGCCAGGGCGGTCTGGACGATGGCCGCCACCGGGTGCCCGGTCGCCCGCCGATGGTCGCGAATCGGCTCCACGAGAGGTTCGGGGACGACGAGGTAGCCGCAGGCGAGCGCCGGGGTGAGCACCGAGGAGAAGGTTCCCAGCAGGACCGTGCGTGAGGGCTCGAGGGCGGCCAGGGCGGGCAGGGGTTGGCCGACGTGACGCAGCTCGGAGTCGAAGTCGTCCTCGACGATCCAGGCGCCATGGGTGGCGGCCCAGGCGGCCAGGTCGACGCGGCGATCGGCCGACAGCGACCCTCCGTGGGGGTACTGGTGACCCGGTGTGACGAGGACGGCGTCGAGGTGCGCGTCCGGCAGAAGTGCCGAGACGAGCCCGTGGTCGTCGGTCGGCAGGTCGACGGTGCGCACCCCGCAGGTCGGCGGCACGCGGCGCAGGCTGGGGTAGCCGGGCGACTCGACGCCGATCGTCCGGATGGCGGCCGTCGATCGCAGCAGCAGGGCCAGGCCCTCACGGGCGCCGGCGGTGACGACGATCCGGGAGGGGTCGGCGACGAGGCTGCGCATCTGGCGCAGGTGCTCACAGATCTCCTCGCGCAGCGCCGGTGACCCCAGGGGGTCCTCGAGGCGGGGGGCCGGGGAGGACGCCGCCGCCCGCCAGGCCGCGCGCCAGGCGGGGTCGGCCAGGTCGGAGGTGTCCGGTGCCCCCGGGGTGAGCTCGATGAGCGGGTCGGGCAGTGGGC
Source organism: Acidipropionibacterium timonense (assembly GCF_900605005.1). GTDB lineage: Bacteria > Actinomycetota > Actinomycetes > Propionibacteriales > Propionibacteriaceae > Cutibacterium > Cutibacterium timonense. The sequence continues at coordinate 921,735 of NZ_LR027558.1, forward strand.
TCGGCCGGGACGGCGTCGGCGCCGGGGCCGCCGTCCGCGGATGGATCCGTGCCAGGTCCGGGTTGACGCTCGTGCCCGATCCGTGGGCCGCCACGAGATAGCCCTCGGCGGTGAGTTCGTCATAGGCGGCGACGACGGTCCCTCGGGACAGGTGCAGGTCGGCGGCCAGCGACCGCCCGCTGGGCAGGTGGTCGCCGGGGTCGAGGACCCGCCGCGCGATGAGTTCGCGGATCTGCTGGGCCAGTTGGGCCGGCAGCGGTCGCGGGTCGCGACGGTCGACGGTGATCGGCAGGTCGACGACGAGGTCGGATCTCATGGGACAGGTGTGCCACGGTGCAGTGGTCCATTGCAAGTCGCCAGGTTTGGCTCTTGTGGTGGTCCAATTGCCCCGCTTGCATGGTGCCCATGACTGAGAACACGAAGAACACCGGGACGACGCGGGTCAAGCGCGGCCTGGCCGACATGCTCAAGGGCGGCGTCATCATGGACGTCGTCACCCCCGAGCAGGCGAGGATCGCCGAGGACGCCGGGGCCAGCGCCGTCATGGCCCTCGAGCGGGTGCCCGCCGACATCCGCGCCCAGGGAGGCGTCGCCCGGATGAGCGACCCCGACCTCATCGAGGGCATCATCGACGCCGTCTCCATCCCCGTCATGGCCAAGGCCCGGATCGGCCACTTCGTCGAGGCGCAGGTGCTCCAGGCCCTCAAGGTGGACTACATCGACGAGTCCGAGGTGCTGAGCCCCGCCGACTACGCCAACCACATCAACAAGTGGGACTTCGACGTCCCCTTCGTCTGTGGGGCGACGAACCTCGGCGAGGCGCTCCGGCGCATCACCGAGGGAGCTGCCATGATCCGGTCCAAGGGCGAGGCGGGAACCGGCGACGTCTCCGAGGCCGTCAAGCATCTGCGCACCATCCGCGGCCAGATCAACAGGCTGCGCAGCATGGACGCCGACGAGCTCTACGTCGCCGCCAAGGAGCTGCAGGCCCCGTACGACCTCGTCGAGGAGGTCGCCCGCACCGGCAAGCTCCCGGTCGTCCTCTTCGTCGCCGGCGGGGTGGCGACGCCGGCCGACGCGGCCCTCGTCATGCAGATGGGCGCCGAGGGTGTCTTCGTCGGTTCGGGCATCTTCAAGTCGGGCAACCCCGCCAAACGGGCCGCGGCCATCGTCAAGGCGACGACCCTGTACGACGATCCGCGGGCCATCGCCGAGGTGTCGAGGTCGCTCGGCGAGGCCATGGTCGGCATCAACGTCGCCGACGTGCCCGCCCCACACCGTCTGGCCGAGCGCGGATGGTGACGGTCGGGATCCTGGCCCTCCAGGGCGGGGTCGCCGAGCACGAGCGGATCCTCGAGCGGCTCGGCGTCGCGATGCGCCGGGTGCGCCGTCCAGCGGACCTCGACGGACTCGACGGCCTCGTCCTGCCCGGCGGCGAGTCGACCGTCTTCGACAAGCTCGCCCGGGCGCTCGGGTTGGCCGCTCCGCTCCGCGACGTCATCGCAGCCGGCCTGCCGACCCTGGCGACCTGCGCCGGACTCATCTACCTGGCGCAGGAGGTCGAGGACGCCACCGAGGGTCAGCGGACCCTCGGTGTGCTCGACATCTCCGTGCGGCGCAACGCCTTCGGCTCACAGCTCGACTCCTTCGAGACGACCCTCGAGGTCACCGGGGCCGGGCTGGTGCCGGCGACCTTCATCCGGGCACCCCTGGTCACCAGGGTCGGGCCGGGGGTCGACGTCGTCGCGAGATTGGCCGACGGGAGGGTCGTCGGGGTGCGTCACGGGACTGTCGTGGCGCTGGCGTTCCATCCCGAGCAGACCGAGGACGACTCGGTGCACCGGGCCTGGGTCGCGGCACTCAGGACAGGGCGAACTTCGTTGCCAGACCGACCATGATGACGCCGATGGCCCCGTCCAGCCAGCGCCACACCTTCGCGCTGGACAGCGGGGCCGACAGCGCTCGCGCTCCCAGGCCGACGACGACGAACCACACCACCGAGCTCGTGATCGCTCCAGCGGCGAATGCCCACCGTCCGGTCGGGCCGTGCTGATTGGCCAGGGACCCGATGAGCACGAGGGTGTCGAGGTAGACCCACGGGTTGAGCCAGGTCAGCGCCAGGGCGGTGCGGTAGACGTGTGCGGTCTCGACGGCTCCGTCGGCGTCGATCCCTCGCGGGTGGCGCGCTGACCGGAAGCTCTGGTACGCGAACCACAGGAGGTACGCCGCACCTCCCCACTTGAGGACCTGGAGCAGGAGCGGTGCGCGCTCGACGAGCACACCGATGCCCAGGGTCCCGGCACACACGAGGAGGGCGTCGGCCACGGTGCAGATGACGATGACCCCGCCGATTCCCTCACGCCGGGCCCCCTGCCGGATGAGGAAGACGTTCTGCGCCCCGATCCCCACGATGAGTCCGGCCATGGCCACCAGGCCCGCGAGGTACGTGTTCACCGGCGGAAGGCTACGACACGGTGTCACCCGGGCCCCGGTCCGGGTCAAGGGACGGTCAACACTGACCGCCGTCACCTGTCGGGACGCTGGACCAGAGTGCGAACTGTCGTCAACGCATGCCGGAGCACCTCGGGGTCATGGACGACGGGCAGTCTGAGGTGGTCGGTCATCCCACCGTGGGCGGAGAAGGTCGGCCCCGGGGCGAGGACCACCCCTGCCGCCCTGGCACGTTCGGCCAGGGAGACGGCGTCGGTCCCGACGTCGACCCACAGGGCGGCGCCCCCTCGGGGGCGCGTCCAGATCCAGCCCGGGCAGACCTCGTGGAGCAGGTCCTCGGCGCGGTCGAAGGAGACCGTGAGAGTCGAGGCCCGCTCCGCTCGCGCCTCGTCGACGCTGTCGAGCAGGTGGACGGCGAGGACCTGGTCGATGATCGGCGAGCTGAGGTCCGTCGTCTTCCGCGACTCGAGGAGGGCCCGGACCCGATGCCGTGAGGTTCGCAACCACCCGACCCGGAGCCCACCCCAGTACAGCTTCGACAGGGTTCCGATGGAGATGAGTTGATCGTCGGGCAGCAGGCCGGCGAGGGTGGGGACGGGCCGCCCGTCGCCCGTGAGATCACGGGAACAGCAGTCCTCCACGACGGTGCCGCCCCAGGACACCAGGGCCGACGCGAGTCGGCGACGATGGGGCGGTTCGGTCGACCAGCCCGTCGGGTTGTGGATCCCCGTCTGGACGTGCACCAGCGTCGGCGATCGCGTCAGGGCTCGCGACAGCAGGTCCACGTCGATCCCGTGCGGACCGACCGGCACACTGCGGATCCGTGCGCCGCGGGTGCGCAGGAGCTCGAGGACCCCGCGGTAGGTCGGTTCCTCGGCGACCACCTCATCGCCCGACGTGAGGTACGTCGACAGGGTGAGGGCGGTGGCGTGCTGGGCGCCGTTCGTGACGAGGATCTGGTCGGGTGAGGTGGCGACCCCGTCCCGGGTGAGCAACTCCGCGATGGCCACGCGGAGCACGGGGAGCCCGGCCGGGAAGTACCCGTCGGTCTCGAGATAGTGGTCCAGCCTCGTCAGGGAGGTGCGCTCGATGACCTCGCGTGCGACGCCGGAGGCCGGAAGCGCGCCGGTGGACAGGTCGATGCGACGTCGCGAGGTGTCCGAGAACGAGAAGAGCCGTCCCGTGACATCGGCTCCGGGTGCGCTGAGTCGGGTGCGCACCCTCGACCCGGATCCTTCGCGTGTCAGCAGTCGTCCTTGCTCGGCGAGCCGGGAGTAGCACGACGACACCGTTCCCCGGGCGATTCCCAGTTGGCGCGCAAGGTCGCGCTGGGACGGGAGGGTCGTGCCGGCCGGGACGAGGCCCGCGTCGATGACCTCGGCGATGGCCGAGGCCAGGGCGTCGGCGGTCGGCGCGCCGTCGTGCCATGGGCCGATCATCGTGGCCAGTTCGGCCGCAGTTCTCTTGGCGACAGCCATGGTTCCACCGTGCTTCCTGCCCCCTCGAGTCGATGGTCCAATTGTGTCGAACCGGACCATGTCCTGCCCGGTCGGGGGCCCTACCGTCGAGGTGACGGATCACGAAGGAGTGAGGACATGGCGACAGTTCTGGTCCTCGGCACCCTGGACACCAAGGGCGCCGAGTTCACGTGGATGCGCGAGCGGCTCGCCGAGCACGGCGTCGACGCCCTGCTCATGGATGTGGGGACGTTCTCCCACAGCGACCTGGCCGACGTCACCTCGGACGAGGTCATCGAGGCGGCGGGGGAGAACCCGCAGGAGGTGCGTGAGGGTGGCGATCGCGGGCGGGCCATGGCGGTCATGGCCCGGGGTGCCGGTCGTCTGGCTCGTCGCCTCGTCGACGAGGGTCGGGTCCACGGGCTCCTGGGTGCCGGCGGTTCGGGAGGGAGCTCGGTCGTCGGTGGCGTCATGCAGGCGTTGCCGATCGGAGTTCCCAAGCTCCTCGTGTCGACGATGGCGTCGGGAAATGTGCAGCCCTACATCGGTGACGTCGACGCCGCGATCATGTACTCGGTCGTCGACGTCGCCGGCGTCAACGACGTCTCGGCACAGATCTTCGACAACGCCTGCGCCGGGATCGCCGGCATGGCCCGGGCCTACGAAGGACGTCGCGACCACCCGGTCGACGCGCCGTCCAGGCCCGTCATCGCCATGACGATGTTCGGCCTGACGACGCCTGCCGCCGATGAGGCCAGGCAACGACTCACCGACCTGGGCTACGAGGTCCTCGTCTTCCACGCCACGGGAGCGGGGGGACGTGCCATGGAGAAGCTCGTCGAGTCGGGCATGGTCGCCGGGGTCCTCGACCTCACGACGACCGAGCTCGCCGACGACCTCGTCGGGGGAGTGCTCAGCGCCGGCCCACACCGGCTCGAGAAGGCAGGCTCCTGCGCAGTGCCCCAGGTCGTCAGCGTCGGGGCTCTCGACATGGTGAACTTCGGGCCCCGCGAGACGGTTCCCGAGCGGTTCGACGGGAGGACCTTCGTCGTCCACAACCCCACGGTGACGCTCATGCGCACGACCCCGGACGAGATGGCGGAGCTGGGGCGTCGGATCGCCGTGAAACTCGCCGCGGCGAGCGGGCCGACGAGCGTGCACCTTCCCCTGCGGGGAGTGTCCGGCATCGACGTCGACGGGGGACCGTTCCGCGACGCCCAGGCCGATGCCAAGCTCTTCGACGCCATCCGGGACGGTCTGGCGGGCACCGACGTGCGCGTCGAGGAAGCCGATCTGGCCATCAACGATCCCGGCTTCGGACGTGCCATGGCCGATGACCTGCACGGGCTCGTCACCGCAGCCACCCACTGACCACGTGCCCCGAGGCACGACCATCCAACCGACACGACAAGGAGAGACACCATGACCAGACAAGAGATCCTCGACGGCTTCCGGGCGAAGGTCGCCGCGGGCAGGCCCATCATCGGAGGCGGCGCCGGAACCGGTATCACCGCCAAGTCGGCCGAAGCCGGTGGCATCGACCTGCTCGTCATCTACAACTCCGGCCGCTTCCGGATGGCCGGCCGGGGGTCCCTGTCGGGGCTACTGGCCTACGGCGACGCCAACGCCATCGTCATGGACATGGCCAAGGAGGTCCTCCCGGTCGTCGACCACACCCCGGTCCTGGCCGGGGTCAACGGGACCGACCCCTTCCGGGTCATGCCCTACTTCCTCAAGCAGGTCAAGGAGATCGGCTTCGCCGGCATCCAGAACTTCCCGACCGTCGGTCTCATCGACGGCACCTTCCGGGCCAACCTCGAGGAGACGGGGATGGGCTACGGCAAGGAGATCGACGTCATCCGGATGGCCCACGAGCTCGACCTCATCACCTCCCCGTACGTCTTCGACGAGGAGCAGGCCGCCGACATGGCCCGCGCCGGTGCCGACATCCTCGTCCCGCACATGGGGCTGACGACGTCGGGCACCATTGGCGCCAAGACCGCCATCACCCTCGAGGAGGCCGCGGTCAAGGTGCAGAAGCTCGCCGACGCCGCCCGTCGCGTCAACCCGGACATCCTGTGCCTGTGCCACGGCGGACCCATCGCCAACCCGGAGGACGCCCAGTACGTCCTGGACCACACCGAGGGGATCACGGGGTTCTACGGAGCCAGCTCGGTCGAGAGGTTCCCGACCGAGATCGGCATCAAGGCCCAGACCGAGAAGTTCACCCGGATCACCTTCGGCAAGTGAGGCTCGTCCGAGCGGGTGGGGCGGGGAGGTGACCGCCCCCCACCCGCCCGGCCCCCTCGACCCAGGTGCCCCACCCGANGTGACCCGGCGCGGACCCGACCGGGTCCGCGCCGGGTCACCGGGCAGGCGTGGGAGGGGGACGACGGCGGGTGAACCGGCCCCACCCCTTGTCCCCGGCGGCCGGGCGCGAGAGTCTGGGGTCGTCACCCGACGCCAAGGAGCACACCATGGACCACACCACCCTCGGCTCCACCGACATCACCATCCCGCGGCTGTGCATCGGCGGCATGAGCTTCGGGAAGGTCTTCCCCGACTTCCACCAGTGGGTCATCGACCAGCCCGCCACCCAAGCCGTCATCGAGCGGGCCCTCGAGCTCGGCGTCAACTTCATCGACACCGCCAACACCTACGCCCACGGCACGAGCGAGGAGTTCATCGGCCAGTCCCTGCGCAACCTCGGCGTCCCTCGCGAGGACGTCGTCCTCGCCTCGAAGGTGTACTTCAACGAGGGATGCCTGTCCCGGGAGGCCATCGAGCGTGAGATCACCGGCACCCTCGAGCGACTCGGCACCGACCACCTCGACCTCTACATCATCCACCGCTTCGACTACGGCACTCCCATCGCCGAGACGATGGAGGCGCTCGACCGTCTGGTGCGCGACGGACGGGTCCGCGCGCTCGGCGCCTCGGCCATGTACGGCTACCAGCTCCACTCCATGCAGGTCGTCGCCGACGAGAACGGGTGGACGCGTTTCGCGAGCATGCAGAACCACTACAACCTGCTCTACCGCGAGGACGAGCGTGAGGTCATCCCGGTCTGCCGCCAGTACGGCATGTCGCTCACCCCGTACAGCCCGCTGGCCTCCGGCCACCTCACCCGGCCGACCTGGAACAGCGACTCGGTGCGCTCGACGACCGACGGCACGATGCGCGCCAAGTACGACCGCGCCGAGCAACTCGACATGCCCATCATCGAGCGGGTCGCCGAGCTCGCGCGTCGGTACGACGTGCCCATGGCCGACGTCGCCCTCGCCTGGCACTGGGCCAAGGGAGTCGCCGCGCCCATCGTCGGCTGCTCGAGGCCGAGCCGGGTCGACGACGCCGTCCGCGACATGGAGCTGCACCTCACCGACGAGGACGTCGCCTTCCTCGAGGAGCCCTACCTGCCGCACGCCGTCGTCGGGCCCAAGGAACCCGACGACGAGCGCGGGACGACGAGGATCTGAGCCACCGGGTCGTCCGGCGATTGTCCTGTGGCGCCGAATCCATGACTGGATCGGCGCCACATCAGTGACTGGAATCGCGCCGAAACCATGATTAGAATGATGCCAAAACCGTGATTGGTCCCTGTGGCAAGGGATGATGAGGCGTCTCGAGGAGTCCCATGGCGTACCTCAATCGTGTGGTCGATGACGAGGTCGATCGAACCCTCACGTACTCGGGTGGGGTCCTTCTCGAAGGCGTGCGCGCCTGTGGCAAGACGATGACGGGACGTGCCCACGCGCGCTCCCAGGTGGCTCTTGACTCGGGACTGCCACAGATCCGAGCAGCCCTCGAGGTCGACCCTGCCCTCATCCTCGACGGTGAGGTGCCGCGTCTGGTTGATGAGTGGCAGATCGAGCCGGGCCTGTGGAACATCGTGCGGCGTGTCATCGACGACCGGCAACAACCGGGGCAGTTCATTCTCACCGGTTCGTCCATCCCTGCCGAGGACGCCTCTCGCCACAGTGGGGCCCATCGCATCCGTAGGATCCAGATGCGTCCGATGACGCTCTTCGAGCGTGGACGCGGCACCGGAGAAGTGTCGTTGGCTGCGCTCTTCGCGCAGGAGTGGCCTCGTGCGAGCGTCGATCCCGGTGGGGACGTGCGCGAAGCCATCACCGATCTCGTCCACGGCGGTTGGCCCGCTGATCTTCGACTGAGCGCCGAGGAGGCGCAGATGCACCTGCGCGACTACGCCGATGACATCGTCAATGTCGATCTGGGACGTCTGGATGGCGAACCGCGGCGTGACCCCGTGCGGGTGTCCGCGGTGCTGAGGTCCCTTGCGCGCCACGTGGCGACAGAGGCCGGGGTCACGACCATCGCCGCCGACGCCGCGTCGGCATCCGTGAGCGCTCAGACGGTCGTGGCCTACCTCGGGGCGCTGCGACGGCTTTTCGTTGTCGAGGAACAGCCTGCCTGGTCGCCGCACCTGCGATCCCGGTATGCCGTACGGACGAGCCCCAAGCTGCACCTGGTTGACCCAGCCCTCGCTGCGGCGATCAGCGCGACCTCGGTGGACCGGCTCATCCGTGACCTGGAGACCGCCGGACAGTGGTTCGAGTCGCAGGTGGTCCAGCACCTGCGCGTCTTCTGTGACCCCGAGGGCGGCCGCGTCTACCACTACCGTGACAAGGCAGGACGTGAAGCAGACGCCGTCGTGGAGCTGGCCGACGGCCGGTGGGGAATCCTCGAGGTCAAGCTGGGCCAGCGTCAGATCCCTGCCGCCCAGACCTCACTTGCCGAGGTTGTCGAGGGAATCGATCCCGCACGATCCGGTCGCCCGCAGTTTCGGGCCATCGTCACGGCGGACGGTCCGACCATGGTTCTCGGCGACGAAGCGGTTACCTTCCCCCTCCGGGCACTGTGCCCGTGACGTCTCAGTCCTCGGCCCACACCTCCTCGATGAGCGGGAAGGCGCTCCAGGCCTTCGGCCAGCCACAGTAGAAGGCGAGCTGGGTGACGACGGCCACCGCCTCCTCCTTGGTGACTCCGTTCCCCTTCCCGATGGCCAGATGGGCCTTGAGCTGGGGGAACAGCCCGGCGGAGAAGAGTGCGGCGATGGTGATCATCGACCGGTCGCGGGCACACAGCTCGTCCTCCCGGGCCCACACCTGGCCGAAGAGGACGTCGTCATTGAGGGCGGCGAACTGCGGGGCGAGCTGCCCGAGGTTGTCGCGGCCAGCGGTCTGCTTCTTCATGGGGTCTCCTTGGTCGAGGGGTGACATCGTGAATCGTGCCACCTGTCGGTGACAGTCTTGTCAGGCCTGTCTGGTGTAGTCGTGGGTCGCCAGGGCGAAGTCCGGCGCCTCGTCCGGCACCCGGTAGTACGGCCGCTGGTCGATCCCGTTGATGGCCTCGATCTCGGCGTCGGTGAGGGTGAGGTCGGTGGCGGCGAGATTGTCGGCCATGTGCGCGGGGCTCAGCGTCTTGGGGAAGACGACATTGCCCTCGGCGAGATGCCAGGCCAGGACGACCTGGGCCGGCGTCGCACCGGTGCGTGTCGCGGCGGCGACGATGGCCGGTTCGTCGAGCAGTTCGGCGTCACCGTGACCGAGCGGGTACCAGCCCTCGTAGGTGAGGCCGAGGTCGGCCAGCTCGGCCTTGAGCTCGTGCTGATGCCACCGGGGGTTGATCTCGACCTGGAGAACGGCCGGCGTCATGGTGGCGACGTCGAGGACCTCGCGGACCTTGGGCGCCGAGAAGTTCGACAGACCGATGGATCGCACCTTTCCGTCGCTGACGGCCTGTTCCAGGGCTGGCCAGGCCTCGACGTACTCGCCGTAGGGCCGGTGGAGCAGGAGCAGGTCGAGATGGTCGAGGCCGAGCCGTTCGAGCGTGGCGTCGATGTCGGTGGGGCACTGCGATGCCGGATACGACTGGGGGAAGAGCTTGGAGGTGATGAAGAGGTCGTCGCGCGAGACGGTGCCCGCGTCGATCGCCGCGCGGACGACCTGTCCGACGGCGACCTCGTTGAAGTAGGCGTTGGCCGTGTCGATGTGTCGGTAGCCGAGCTCGAGGGCCTCCGGCAGGTGTTCGCGAACCTCCTGTGAGGTCATCTGGAAGACGCCGTAGCCGAGCTCGGGGATGTCGATGCCGTTGTTCATCGTCACCGTCATCATGGGCATGGCACCACGCTACGACGTGACTCCGGCCGGGTGAGGCGCTTCGAGACCACCGGAGGCCGACTGGTCACCATCGACGACGGCCTTCGTCGCGCCGACGAGAGGTCGCTCAGCGTCCGGATGTTCTCGCGTTGATCCGGGCAGCGGTAGCCGACGGGTCGTCCACCGAGATGACGAGCCGGCTGTAGGGTTCGTCGACGAGTTCGACGACGATGGCGTTCTCGTAGCCATTGACGTTCCAGAACTGGCGGGAGCCGTCGGCGTGGAAGGTGCCACTGAGCTTCTGCCCGACGCGCAGCCCCGGACCACGCCATCCCTTGGGTTCGTGCTTCATTCCCGGGTCGTGGGTGGCGCCCCGAACGTGGTCCCAGGGGATCGCGAGGCGGCCGGTGAACGACCACATCTTGTCCAGCCCCTGGGGTTCGACGATGAGCTGGTCGTCGGTCATGGTGATGGTGTTGCGCATGGTCAGTCCTGTCGTGAGAGGCGGTCGATGCGGTGGAGGAGGTGCTCGCCGAGGGCGCGCGGGTCATCCGCGAAGCACAGCGCGCGGGCTCGTGTGCAGAGCTCGCGGATCTGGGGATCTGTCGGTGCCACCTCGAGGAGGGAGACGAGGACGAGGTCCCTGGCGGCGTCGTCGACGTCGTCACGGGTCGCTCGCTCGCAGACGTCCTCGAGGGCCTGCGCGAGGAGCCGTTGCTTGGATCCGAAGATCTTGTAGAAGCTGGCCCGACTCATGCCCAACTCCTTGATGAGCACGTCGACGGACACGGCTTCGAAACCGCGGCTTCCGAAGAGGTCGGTCGCGCCGCGGCGAACCTCGTCGACGGTGAATCCTGGTGGTCGTCCCATGGGATACAGACTACATGTTCTAGAACGAGTTGTCTAGAACTTGGTCATTGACGGACGTCTGCCGAGGGTTTATCGTTTGTCGATAGTATCGATCATCGATAAGGAGTGGTCATGTCGAGTCGCCATCGTCCGCCCGATCCCCTTGCCCCGATCGTCATCCTCCTCGCCTGTTGCACCGTCCTGGTGTTCGTCCTCCCGATGCTCACGATGCTCGCCTTCGGCGGCCATGCGCACCTTGTCATCGGGGCCTGGGGTTCCCGGACTCCCTGTGTCGAGGTACCGCAGAGCGGGTTGTGGCTCGGGGAGGGGCCGTCAGGTTGGGTGCACGGCCTGCGACCCGGGGCCGTCGCGGGCACGCCGGCCCACATCACGCTCTGCCAGGCGTCGATGACCGGACTCGATCGTGCGCTGCTGTCGACGCCGGTCGTCGTCAACCTGGTGTGGGTGGTCGGGTTGTTCGCGCAGCTGTGGGCTCTCGCGCGGCATGGTCGACGCGAGGGGCTGTTCACCCGCTCGATGGCTCGGGCCGTGCATCGGCTCGGATGGTACGTCCTGGTCGGCTTGCTTCTGGTGGCGCTGCTGGACGCCGCCATTCGAGCCGTTGTCGCATCGCACCTGGTGTCGGACCTCGACGTGCTCATGGTGTTGCCCGAGTACGTCCACTGGAACTGGGCGGCCGTCATCGCCGGCGTCGGCACCGTGTCCATGGGTCGGGTGCTCGTCGAAACGGTGCCCATGCGTGAGGAGATCGAGGCGACCGTATGACCGACGCCCTCCTTGACCACGACGTCGAGATCCACCTGGACGACCTGCTGGCTGCTCGCGGGATGACCCTCACCGAACTGTCCCGCCGGACCGGCATCACCCTGGTCAACCTCTCGGTGCTCAAGAACGGCCGGGCCCGGGCGATCCGGTTCACGACCCTCACCGCGATCTGTCATGCCCTCGGGTGTCAGCCGGGGGAGTTGCTCACGGTGAGATGATCCGGTACCGCCTGAATGGCGTCGCGCAGGCGGCATGCAGAGGTGCCACACGCGTGGTGGGGCGTGCGGGGCTCGAACCCGCGACCCAGGGATGTAGCCTGTCCGAACGTGCAACTGTCAACCTGGCGTTGAGGCAGGGGGCCCGGTGGAGTTGGAGCCACAGTCGGGGCTGGGGTGAATCTGTCGGGCATGGCAGCACCATTCGTCAGACCATTGGATGCACAGCAGTGGGAATCGGCTATCAGCGGCTGGCAGAGGCAGTTGGTGGCTGGAGGCAGGCGAAGGGCCACGTGCACGACCCGGGCCCGGCAAATTCGACAAGTCGCGCGGGCGCTCGGCACAGTGAGTCCGGCAGAGGTATCGAGCTCAGACCTCATCGCTTGGTGCGCGAGTCAGGAATGGTCCATCGAGACGAGGCGGTCGTTCTACTCGGGCTTGCGATCATTCTTCGGCTGGTGGGCGCAGGCACACGGATTGCCCGATCCGGCCGCCGAGCTTCCGGTGGTGAAGCGGATGGTGGGCGTGCCACGTCCCTTGCCGAGGCCAGTGTGGGAGTCCGCCATGCGTCTCGCGGATGACCGAACGCGGTTGGTTCTGAGACTCGGGCGCCAAGTCGGGCTTCGACGTGCCGAGATTTGCCAAGTGAACCGGAACGATCTGATCGACACGGGCGAGGGACCCAGCCTCATCGTCAACGGCAAAGGCGGGGTGGAGAGGATCGTTCCTTTGCCAGACGATCTCGCAGCGACTCTTCGTCGTCGATTCGAGCAGCAGGACAGCCCGTGGCTGTTTCCTGGCGGCCAGGATGGGCACCTGTGCCCAGAACGGGTAGCGGAGCTGGCCCGTGCGGTGCTTCCTGACGGGTGGTCGCTCCATGCGTGCCGCCATGGCTTCGCGACGTCGGTGTACGCGCAGCGACACGACCTTCTCGTCGTGCAACAGCTTCTCGGCCACCGGTCGGTGGCCACGACTCAGCGGTACACGGCTGTGCCAAGCAGTGACCTACGAGCAGCCGTCAACGCTGCGGCCTGACATGGTCTCACAGTCCAATGCCCACGCGGCCAGCCGTTCCAGTGGCTCAAGTGGTTCCAGCGGTGCACGTCAGTAGAGGAGGTTGAAGCGGTGAACGTGGTGATTAGGCCCAGGTTTGCGTTGGGCAGTCTGGGGGTCCAGTTGACGGTGTTAGAGGCGCGGCGTGAGTCGCGCACGTATGGGGTCGAGCTCGCGCAGTTCGATGTGTCGGGTCGGCGCAGGTTGCGTGGCTTGGGTGCGTTGACGGCGGCGCAGGCGCGTGAGTTGGCGGGGGAGCTGACGCGGGCTGCGGACCGGGCGGAGAACTGGTCAGGGCCGGTCGACGGTAAGTCCACGGGTAGCGGCGAGCGATGATCACGGCGGTGTGTAACCAGAAGGGCGGGGTTGGTAAGACCTTCGTGACGACGGCGTTGGCGCAGTATTGGGCCGGGCTGGGGCGGCGGGTCCTGGTGATTGACGCGGACCCGCAGGCGAACGCGACGACGATTCTGGACACGGATCTGGCCACGGACTTGGGGCTGAATGACTTGTTGGCGGCGGCGGTCTCGGGCACCCTCATGGGGGCTCGGGCTGCGGTGAGTGCGGCGGGTCCGGCGTGGGCGAGGATCGACGTGATTGCGGCGTCGCGTGGGCTGGCGTCCCGGGAGACGGATGTGTCGTTGGGGCGGGAGGGCCGGCTCCGGTCAGTGCTGGCGGTCCTGCCGGCCAGCGACTGGGATCACGTGCTCATTGATTGTCCACCGGCGTTGGGCATGTTGACGGTCAATGCCCTGGTGGTGGCGGATCAAGCGTTGGTGGTGACCGAGCCTCGCGCTTCTGCGGTTGATGGGGTGGCGCAGATGGTGCAGACGATCGCGGCGGTCCGCACCGCGTACAACCCGCACCTGGTGCTGGCCGGGATTGTCGTGAACCGGTTCCGGCGGGACCGGGTCGATCAGCGCGAGTGGGTCGACACCCTTGTCGACTACTACGGGGACTCGGTCCTGGCCTCGCGGATTGGTGACCGGGAAGGCGTGTCGGCGGCCTGCTCGGGGCAGCGGCCCCTGGCCTGCGGTGGGCCGACAGCCGACGTGGTGGAGGCCATCGGGGCAGTGGCCGCCGCGCTGACAGGTGAGAAAGGAGAACTGTCATGACGACAGCACCGGACAAGGCATGGGACCTGGGACTGGCACCGGATGGGTTAGTGGCGGCGAACCCGAGAGGGGATCGGGCGATGCGCTGTGGTGCGACGTATGGGGCGGGGGGCATCGGCGATGCAGCGTGATAGTCGACCGGCACCCGACGCGTGGGCGGCCCTGACTCGCGCCCCGGTCGATGACCCGATCATTGCCGGAGGCACCGGTGCGCGGCCGCCGGCGTCGAAGGCCAAGTGCACGATCACGCTGGACGCCGACCTGCTGGGCCGGGCTCGGGCGGCGTTCCTGGCTGACGGGATCGGACGGGGCTACGCGTCGTTCTCGGCGTGGATGGGTGCGGCAATCAGCCGGGCCGTCACCGAATCCGAGGCCCGCACCGGAACCCTGGCCCCGGTCCAGCCCGGACGCCTGCCAGCCGGGCGTCTACCCCGTGTGGAGGAGTCCTCATGAGCACCTTGACCATTCACGCCGACGGCACCGGCATCCTGTGCATCGACGGGCACGACCCGATCAGCGAGCCCGGCCCGGACGCGAACACGACCCGGGACCGGCTCCTGGGCGCCGCATCACGCCAAGCCCACGACGACGGGGTCGACCTCGTCCTGCACGTCACCGACGGTGACGACGCCGCCCTGGTCGTCGTGCGCCCCGACGGGTCCATGGAAGCCATGCCCGACGACCCCACACCAACCCCACCACCAGCACCGCCAGCGTCGCCAGCACCACCAGACCTACCAGCAGCGCCAGTGTCACCAGTGACACCAGCACTGCCCGACCTACCAGTGGCGCCAGCGCCGTCAGCGTCGCCGGCGGTGCGGGGGTGGCGGGCGGCTCCGGTGATGCCCGCTGAACCTGCCGACGGACCGCAGTTCGCGCCGACCCCGGTCCGTCGTGGCCGGGTGCCGATCGACGTCCTGTTGGACGGGCCGGCTGCCCAGGCTGGCGGCTCGACATTGTTCGCTGCGCCGCTGCCCTCGCGCGGCCCAGCGCAGGTGGTCGGAAGTCTGCCCGACCGCACGATCGTCCTGGCGAACTTGAAGGGTGGGGCCGGCAAGACGCCGCTGGCGATCGTGGTGGCCCAAGCGTTGGCGGCGCTGGCCGGCCACAACGACATTGCCCTGGTCGAGCTCAACCCTCGCGGCACACTGGCCGACCGCACGATCCGCTCCTGTACCGGGGACGTGACGGGCCTGGCGGCGGCCGCCCGTCGTGACCCCGGGTTCGGGCGTAGCCTGCGAGACCTGGACCCGTTCATCTCGTGGCAGGCCGAGGGGTGGGCCACGGTCGTGTGCCCGACATCCATCACAGCCGGCGAGGGTGGCCTCATCACCCCGGTCGACGGGGACGATGTGGCCGCGATCGCCCGGTGCCTGCACCACAGTCAGCGGGTCGTCATCTACGACACCGGCAACAACGATGTCGACGCGGCATGGCAACGGGCGATCACGGACGCGGACCGGGTCCTGGTCCCGGTCCAGTGGGACCCCGACACCATGCAGATGGCCCAACGGATGATCACCGACATGGACCGGATTGGTCACGGCAACCTCAAAGGTCGCGTCCTGTGGGTGGGCACCCATGCCCCGTCCCGTAGACCGGACCGGGGTTTGCACCGGCAGTACCGCCACGCCCTGGAAGTGTCCGGCTGGCATGTCATGGACCTGCCCCCCGACAAGCATCTGGCGGCCGAGACCGTCATCGAGTGGGCGAAACTGTCACGGCGTACCCGGGGCGCCGCCACCGCCATCGCCCGTGACCTCATCGAGCCCACACCATGACCAACCGGAGCGTCGAGGAGTTGCGTCGCTGGGCGGGCGGGATGGACACGCTGGCCGCCGGCGTCGAGCTGCTTCTCGGGATCACTGCAGCGGGGGAGCGTGTGCCGGGCGCCAGGAGGGCGGCCGACGGCCATGCCTGGATCGACTCCGACGCCATCGCGGTCGACACCGCGGCCAGCTCGGCCAGCCGGCAGGCGGTCGCGGTCATCGCGGCGTCCCTGATCGGAGGGACCCCAGTTGACCTGTCGGTGGCCCTGGTGGGCCTGGACCCTGACCATGGCGGGCTCGTCCTGGCGGCGGTCGCCCGAGCCGCAGCGACGGTGCGCTGAATCATGGCCGAGGACCTGTTCACCGACCAGCCCTGGAACACGGGCCGACCTCACCGGCGCCGGAGAGGTACCGCGATGGTCGGCGCGGCCGTAGCGCTCGTGGCCCTCGCGGCAGCCGGGGCCGCCACCTGGCCCGGCCACGACGCGCCCGTGCCGGCCACCGCAACCCCGCGGCCCATCATCACCGTCACCGCCACCGCCACAGCGACCGTCCGACCCACCCCCACATCCACACCCACACCGGCGCGCACCCCGACGTCCACGCGAACCGGGACGAGGACGCCGGCCCCGACCCACACGAGCGAGCCGACCCACGCCGCCCCGAGCCGCACGAGCCGGCCCACCGCCACCCGCTCCAGCGTGGCGGCCCGCACCCAGGCTCCTGCACCGACACGCACACGATCGAGGCAGGTGGTGGTGCCGTTGACACGGACCGCAGCGTTGACGATCACCTGCACCGCGGCATCAACGATCAGCGTGACCGGGTCGGGGACAGGCACGGTCAGCGCCACCGTCGACGGCGCCGGGTCAGGGCCGTCCACGAGTGTGCGAGTGGGCGCCGGCGCCCACCGGCTCGCGGTCAGCGACACCGGCGGCTCCCCGTCCCTGTCGTGGTCCGATGCCACCGGCGCCTGCCACTAGCGGCCGGCACAAGAAAGGACGTGTCATGGAATCTGGTGGCGGGAAAACGGCGGCTGGGGTCATCATCGGCCTCCTCCTGGTCCTGCTGGCTCTGCCGCTGCTCTTGGTGACCAGCTCGGGCCCCAGCACCAGCGGGCAGGACACGAGTGTGTGCGGCACGGGAACGTTGTCGGTGCCGGCGGCCGCGACCCCGTGGATGCAGGCTGCCTCGGCCGCCTCGGGTCTGCCTGTCGGCTGGCTGGCTGCTGTGGCCAATCAAGAGTCCTCGTTCGATCCCTCGGTCTTCTCACCAGACTCCAACGGGGGCACCTGGGGCCTGTTCCAGCTCAACCGCGCCGAATGGCACCGGTTCTATCCGGCCGGCGACAATCCTGGCGGCACGCCGATCGGCATCACCGATCCGCTGATCCATGCCAAGGTCGCCGGAGCCTACTTCAAGGATCGGCTGGCGACGGTGCGGGCCCTCAAGAAGGCTCATCCGGGTGCCCCGTTCGCCTCCCTACCGGACCTGGACGCCCTGGTCATCGCCCACAACGCCGGGGAGGGCAACCTCATGCGCTACCCCCACATTCCCGCGATCACCCAGACCTATCTGGTGCACATGCACGCCTGGTTCACCGGGACAACGACATGCGCCGGGTCGGGTTCGGCCGATGCCTCCGGGGACGCCAAGGCATACACCGCGTGGATGGCCGCCGGCGGATTCACCTCCGGCGACCGGCGCCTGGTCGTCGACCCCAACCGGTTCTACTACGGCGAATGCACCAGCTACGCGGCGTGGGCCATCCGCACCCACACCAAATACACAACCTTCACGAACTTCTGGCGGGGTCAACAATTCGGCAATGCCGGCCATTGGGCTGCCGCGGCCCGGGCCGCTGGGATCGTCGTCGACACGCACCCGATCGCCGGGGCCATCGCCCAATCGACGACGGCCGCCGGCGGAACCGGGCACGTCGCCTACATCACCCGGGTCTACCCCGACGGCACCTTCGACGTCGCTGAATCAAACTATGTGGCCCGCCACACCTTCGGTACCCGCAGCCACGTCAGGTTGGGTGCCGACTTCACCAACATTCTGCACTTCGAGAAGTGAGGACATCATGCGTCCACGAGTCCTAGCGGCGCTCACCGCCTGCCTCATCGGCCTGACAGGATGCACCACGGCCGCCCGCCCGGCCGCCTCCCAAGCCAGCAGCATCGGCGCTGCCACGACGCCCACGCCATCGCTGGTGGCCAGGGGAGTGGCCACCAGCACCATGCCGAGCGGCCTCGACCGGGCCGGGCAGACAGCCGCCCGTCTGGTCATCGTGGCCAACGCCGCCGACACCCGCCTCGACCACACCCTGGCCGGTGCCTGGACGCGGGCCGCCGTAACCCTGCCCGCCATCACCCGCAGACAACTGGACCCTTCCGGGGCCGGCACCGGCGGATGGTGGTGGACCCGAGACATGACCGGCCACGACGGGTGGATCAGTGTCAACGTCACCAACGTCACCGGCGGCCAACCCCAAGCCCCCGGCGCCCCGGCAGGAACCGGGCGGACCGTCATCTTCACCCTCGACTACCACCGCTCCGACATACCCGTCCAGCACGACAGGCAACCCCACTCCTGGACCATGCACACCGGCCCCAACGGGACGATCACCAGCATCACGATGAACAGCTGATAGCGGTGCAGGTGTTGTCACGAGGGCAGGACCAGGCTCACCAGCCCCCACCGCCCGCACCGGGCTGTTACGTCCACACCCTCCACCCATGAGCACACATGTACCCATCCCGCCACCAACCCCGCCTCAACCTGTCCCCCCGGCGCCCTACCGTCAACACCACAAGGAGGACACCATGGCCACACCCCACCAGCCATACCGGCAGCTCCCGTCATTCCAGCACCCCCAGCCCTACCAGCCACTACAGCCCTACCAGCAACCCCAGCCGATCCAGCACTACCAGCCGTATCCGCCCTACCGACCAATACCGCACACCTCGCCCCGGCGCGCCGGCGAGCGAAGCAATCTCCTCATCGGCCTGACCCTGCTCCTGGCCGGGCTTACGGTCGGCATCATCGGCCTGGAATGTCCACACCTCGTGGGCGCCCACATCGGACCGGTCGCCATCATCGAAGCATTCATCATTGCCTGGGTCGGATTCGCCATCACCTGCTTCCACAAGAACCTCGAATCCCGCGGGTTCCTCATCCTCCTGTTCGCACCCAT
Organism: Acidipropionibacterium timonense; assembly: GCF_900605005.1. Classification (GTDB taxonomy): domain Bacteria; phylum Actinomycetota; class Actinomycetes; order Propionibacteriales; family Propionibacteriaceae; genus Cutibacterium; species Cutibacterium timonense. The sequence continues at coordinate 940,748 of NZ_LR027558.1, forward strand.
CGTCCTATTCAGCTTCGTCGCCGTGATCTACGCGCTCACCAGTGCGCCTCGCAACGACCGCTACCGCTACTGACTCATGCGCCCCCTCAACAGGCGCTACCGCCCCCCCACGACAGATCGAGACTTCCCCATGCTCCGAACAATGACCCTGATGCGGCGCCGTGGAGTCACCGTGGCCGGCATCGCCGTCGTCATCGGGCTGGGCTGGGCCGGCGGCCTCCTGTCCAGACACGACGCCGTGCCCTCGACCACCGTCAACACCGTCACCCTGCCCGCCGCGACGAGCTCGCAACCTCACCAGCACGCCATGGCAGCCATCGCCGCCCTCGCAGACCTGCCCGTCAAGGGCCGAGCCGCCAAGACTGGCTACAGTCGAGCCCAGTTCGGGCCCACATGGACCGACGACACCACCCCGGCCCTGACAGCCCCATGGGGACATGACGGATGCGACACCCGCAACGACGCCCTCGCCCGAGACCTCACCAACGTGCACTACCGGGCAGGTAGCCGATGCGTCGTCATCGCCGGGACCCTGGCAGACCCCTACACCGGCCACACCATCGCCTGGGTCAAAGGACCGGGCACCTCCGACGCCGTCCAGATCGACCACGTCGTCGCACTCGCAGACGCCTCGCAAACCGGAGCACAACACCTCGACACCGCCACCCGCACAGCCCTCGCCAACGACCCACTCAACCTGCTAGCCGTCGACGGCCCCACCAACCAAGCCAAGAGCGACGGCGACGCCGCCACCTGGCTTCCTCCTCGACACGACTACAGATGTCCCTACATCGCCCGACAAATCGCCGTGAAAACCAAGTATCATCTGTGGATTACCCCAGCCGAGAAAACCGCCATGACCCGCGTCCTCACCACCTGCCCGACTCAACCTCTACCCCGCTGAACAACCCCATCAGGTCGCCCCAGACTGGCACAACACAGACACAAGCCGAACCGGGCAGGGCCGCGCCCTATCGTTGATGGCACTGCCACCGCCGCATGGCAACAGGCTGAGGGCCGTCGTGTCGACACGGAGCTCGTGACGTACCTGGCCCAATGGAAGGACGGGCCTTGACCCGTGCATCGTCGCCGTCAGTCATTCTCCTGACCCTCAGGACGCCCTGGTCGGTATGCGGGCCGTGTGTCCAAATGCCCTGGCCGTCGCCGCAGTGCGCGGCTATCCGGAGCCAGGAGTGATCAGCCACAGCACGCGCCGCCGCCAGCGCCGAGGAGACCCCCGACATCAGCACCATGTGGGTAGTCCCGCGCGGGTGCCGCAGCCGCCACTGACCCATGTACGCCATCGGCCCACCCGGGACGATCCCTCCCTACGTTCAGCGTGCCGGGCACCGATACCCAAGCACAAGGCGACCCTGTGGGCGCCACAGCATGTGTCCACGGGCTAAGCCGACTGTTCTGGTAGGAATAGCGCAGCCTCTGCGGGCTCGGCAACATAGCAGCCACCGCCAGGCCGTCAAGGCCGACCGCTCTGCGCCTCCTGCCTCGGGGCGGACCCATGTCCAGGAAGGGACTCGGGCCGGCCCTGGGCCGGTCCTCGTGCCGTACCGGTCCGGGGGGCGACCCCCGGACCCCCGCGGTCGTGACCGGCACCATCGGCCAGCACGTCGGCGCCCCGTCCACAACGCACTGTCGGCCCGAAGGGCCGACGCGGGGGAGGACCCCGCACCCCTGGAGGCCCTTCGGGCCCAATCGTGCCCGCGCCGATGGCGCGGGCGCCCATCCCACCCGTTTTTTGCCCACTTCTCGGGCTTCCATCATGACGGGGCCGGGCCTACGCGCAACTCGTCGGCGGCCTCGTACCTCGGCCACCGCCCCTTGCGGGGTGCGTCTCTTAGTGTGGTGTCACTTCCTGCGGGTCCCTCGTCGGCGTTGACGTAGAGGGGTCATCGTGGGAGGACCTGTTGTTTCCGGCAAGAAGCAAAGAAGTGATCTCACGATGACCCACAACCAGTCTGCCCTGTCCGCGCTGATTCAGGAAGTCCTGACCGATNGGGTCCCTCGTCGGCGTTGACGTAGAGGGGTCATCGTGGGAGGACCTGTTGTTTCCGGCAAGAAGCAAAGAAGTGATCTCACGATGACCCACAACCAGTCTGCCCTGTCCGCGCTGATTCAGGAAGTCCTGACCGATCCCGACCTCGCTCATTCGGACGTGTTCCGACGGATGCTGCAGGCGGGGCTGCAGGACCTGATCAACGCCGAGGCGACCGCGAGGATCGGCGCGGCCCCGCACGAGCGCACCCGGGAGCGCACGACCCGCCGCAACGGGACGCGCTCCAAGACGCTGGCCACTCCAGCCGGCGAGGTGGACCTTGCGATCCCCAAGCTGAGGGAGGGGTCGTTCTTCCCGTCCCTACTGTCCCCACGCAGGAGGGTCGACAAGGCCCTGTACGCCGTGATCGCCACTGCCTGGATCGACGGCGTGTCCACCCGCAAGGTCGACCAGCTGGTGCGCGCCCTGGGCAACGACACCGGCATCTCCCGCTCCACGGTCTCGCGGATCTGCACCGAGATCGACGAGACCGTCGCGCAGTTCCTGACCCGACCCCTGGACCACACCTGGTTCCCCTACCTGTTCCTGGACGCCACCTACCTCGACGTCAGGGTGCGGGGCCGCGTCGTCTCCCAGGCCCTGGTGGTCGCCACCGGCGTCTCCGGTCAGGGGCGCCGCGAGATCCTCGGGATCAGCCTGGGGGACGCCGAGACCACCGACTTCTGGACAAGCTTCCTGCGCTCCCTGCGCGAGCGGGGCCTGAAGGTCGCCTCTCCGGCGGACCCCGCTGGGGTCGCGATGGTCACCAGCGACTCCCACGCCGGCCTGAAGGCCGCGGTCAAGGCGATCCTGCCGGGAGCGGCCTGGCAGCGGTGCCGTGTGCACTTCTCGCGCAACGTCACCCAGCGCCTGGGGTCGGCGCGCTCCAAGCCCGTGAACGCGCTGATCTCCACAATCTTCGCCCAGACCACGCCCGAGGCCGTCACCGCCCAGTACCAAGCGGTCACCGACTCCCTGACCGGCTCCTTCCCCGAGATCGCCCACATGCTCGCCGACGCCGAGGCCGACCTGACGGCCTTCGCGGCCCTGCCCAGGGAGCACTGGCAGAAGATCTGGTCCAACAACCCCATCGAGCGGCTCAACCGCGAGATCAAGCGCCGCGCAGACGTCGTCCAGATCTTCCCCGACCGCCAGTCCGTCACCCGCCTCATCGGAGCCGTCCTGATCGAACAGCACGAGGAATGGCAGTACGGCGAACGCCGCTACTTCTCCGACACCTCCATGCGCAAACTCATCCACACCCTCACCGACCACCACGACGCCACCAGACCCCAACTTCACCTCACCGCCTGACCCCCACCCAGCAGACGAAGTGACACCACTCAAAGGGACTTGACCCCCTTGCGTGTCCTCGGAACTTTCCAGCCCTACGGGCTCGCTTCGCTCGGGCCTCCGGCCCCGGAAACTTCCTGCGGTACCGGGGTCCACGAGTTGCACTCCGACCCTTCAACCCCGTCGTGATTCCCGCGCCGAGAAGGCACAAAAAAATGACGGGGCACCAGCCCCCGTTGGCCACACCACCAGTCACCACGGCTCCCAACCTCGGAGGACACGATGAACCGCAAGAGCAGCACCGCCAAGAAGGCCGCACGTGAAGCCGAGATGCACCAGCTCCACGCCCAGTTTGTCGAGCAGGTCAACGCCTGGCGGCAGCCCGAAGCATGGCAGGCATGGCTTGACATGGCCGCCAAGTTCCACCATTACTCCGTGCACAACCTCGCCTTGATCGTCGCACAGTGCCCGACCGCGTCCCTCGTCGCCGGCTACCGCACTTGGCAGGCCCAAGGCCGCCAAGTCCGCCGCGGAGAAAAGGGAATCCGCATCCTCGGCGGCCGGTCCGTCCGGCCGGCCGACGACGACGACACCGACGAGGAAGAGAACACCAGCCGCCCCGGCGTCGTGTTCTTCCCCGTGTCCGTGTTCGACATCGACCAAACCGACCCCATCGACGGCGTCGACGCCATGCCCGACGCCCCCAGCCTGCCCCAGCTCACCGGCGCCGACCCCGCCGGCATCATCGACGCCATCGACGCATACCTCACCGGCCAAGGCTGGACCATCACCCGCGCCCCCCTGCCACACAACACCCACGGACTGACCGACCACGAGAACCACACGATCACCATCGCCGCCGGAATCCCCGAGGCCCACACCGCAAAGACCATGCTCCACGAAGCCACTCACGCACTCCTGCACACCGACCGCACCGCCGCCGCCCTCCACCGTGGCCGCCTCGAAGTCGAAGCCGAAAGCACCGCCTACCTTGCCGCCGCCACCCTCGGACTCGACACCTCCGACTACTCCACCGGCTACGTTGCCGGCTGGGCCGCCAACGCCGAGCAAGACGTCCTCATCACCACCGCCGAAACCATCCTGACCACGGCCCGCCACCTCGTCGACATCATCGAGGCCAGCCACGCCGGCGCCGAGCTCGCCGCCTGACCGCCGCCCCGGGGCCTTGTGCTCCGGGGCGGACCCATGTCCCGGCACCCCACCCGGGTCGGCGTCGACGCCGACCCCAGACCGTGACCGGCTACCGGACGGCTCGCCGATCCCCTCGCCACATGTCACGGCGCTCCAGGACACCAACCCAACAGCCGCCCGACGCGGTCACGCGCGGCAGCTCGACGCGGACGCCACGCTCACCCCCGGCATGATCAGCGCCCGCAAGACCGCCGCCCTCGGCTAACACCACACCCGACAGCGGAGCCGGCGCCGGCCCCGCTGTCACCACAACGTCCCCTGGTACCGATCCAACGCCGACAGTCCCGCCGCCACAGCCTCACCCACATCCAGACGATGGCGCGCCGCCTCACGCAACGCACGCGACCGGCCCAACGGTCCGCGCACATCATTGAGCGGCGAGCCAGGAACACCGGCCCGCGCCACATACTCCCGCCGATTCCTCGACAGTGACCCCGCGTGCAGGTGACCGGGATTCTGGCATCCCGGATTGTCGCACTCGTGACAGATTACCGGCGGCACCGGCTCACCAGGGTGAGCCAACACCCACCCGAACCGGTGCGCGATGACCACCCGACCGCCGCCCACCCAGAACCGGCCATGCCCACGACCCGACAGGGCACCGCACCACTGCCAACACGACCACCCAGGCGACGGCGCCGCCACAAACGACCAGTACCGCTCGACGACCGCCGGAGACCCGGCGGCCGCAACCAGGACGGCCGACGGCCTACGTCCAGGACTGCCCATCATCCCCACCGGCAGAGTCCTGCGCATCGCAGGAGTCCTGCGAATCCTCCGGCCTGACCTCGGCACGGACAGGCTCGACCTCACAGGCCAGATACTCACGCAGTCTTCCGGCGTCGATCCCCAACCGTTCGGCCGTCTCCGCCCGACTCACCTTGAGCTCGTCACACATCGCGTGCACCACACGCGCCGCCGACGCACGCGCCGCACCCAGCGCCGACGCCTCCGCCGCCTCCAACTCACGGCGCCGACGCTCAAACGTTGCACGCACCTGGGACTCACGGGCCGAGGCCGTCTCGAACGACGCCGCCAACTCCACCAGCTGCTTCTCACGCGCAGCGAACCGCGACGCCCGCTCACGCGCTTTCCTCATCGCCACCGACGACACCACGACCCCCTACGCATCGACCGCCCGACATCAACCATCGAGCCACACACCCATCATCGCACCCCGCAACACCCAACGGCGCGCCGGCGGGTGTGTGGACAGCCCGATGGCCCCAGGCCACGGCCTGCCCACACACCCGCCGAAGACCCAGCACCCACGCTCACCACACCAGCCACCGTCCACAGACGGGGGGTTGTCCACCGTCCTGACGGACCGTGGACAACCCCAGACCCCGCACACCCAGCAACCCTCAAGACGTCAGTGATACGTCACCATTCGCCAACACACCTAGTGCATTCTTTGTCGACATTTGCGGTTTTCGCGGTGTGCCGTCTTCCCGGTGGCTTACGATGGGGCCGTGATGTCGCTGTCAAAGGTCTCGGCGGGGGACGGGTTTCGTTACCTGTACGACCAGACCGTCAGTGCCGATCGGCAGCGCAACGGCCAGTCGATGCAGGGCTACTACACGGCGTCAGGGTGCCCAGATGGGGTGTGGATCGGGTCCGGCGCCGAGGCGCTCGGCGTGTCCGGGACGGTCAGCGAGAACCAGATGACGTCACTGTTCGGGATGGGCATGCACCCCGATGCCGATCGGATCATCGGCCAAGTCATCGAGGCCGGAGGCAGCGCCGAACGCGCCATGGAGCAGGCATCTCTGGGCCGATGCTTCTACCAGTTCGAGCCGAGCAATGAGCGTCTGGCCGGGGCGTTCCGCTACGAGTTGCGCAAAGCCCGGGCCGCCATCGGTGACGAGCTGACGGTCATGGATCGGATCGCCGCAGGCCAGCGTGCAGCACGCCGATACCTCATGGACCAGGGCCACGATGCTGCCGCTGACACGCGCCTGGGCGGGCGGCAACCGGTCGCCGGATTCGACCACACCTTCTCGGTTCCCAAGAGCTTTTCGGTCATGTGGGCCGCCGCGGATGCACCAACCAGGAAGCTCATCGAGTCGTGGCATGAGGCCGCGATCAGCGAGGCATTGCGGTACATCGAGACCCACTCGTTGTTCACTCGCAAGGGTCCCGACGGGGTCGCCACGGTCGATGTCACCGGCCTGGTTGGTGCCCGATTCCGGCACTGGGACTCCCGTAGTGGGGACCCGCAACTGCACGACCATGTCGTCATCGCGAACCGTGTGTGTGACGCCGACGGACACTGGCGCACCATCGACGCCGCCCTCCTGTACCGGTGGAAAGTGGCCGCATCTGAGGTGTACAACCGGGCGCTGACCGACCAGGTTCATGCTGCCGGCTGGGCCACGAGAGTGCGATCATTGGGCGCGCACAAGCAGCCGGTGGTGGAACTGGCTGGGGTCACTGACGCGCAGATCGACGCGTTCTCGACCCGCCGCGGAGCCATCACCGCCCGCACCAAGGTCCTCGAACTCCAGTATGCGCAGGCGCACGGGCACGCCCCCGATCGGGCCGCCAGCTACGCCCTGGCGCAGCAGGCCACCCTCGAAACGAGGACACCGAAAGCGGGACCGCATCGACTCGACGAGCTCCAGGCATCGTGGCGTGATCGGATGGTCGAACAGCCCCATCTCGTGCCGCTCACCGCCACCCCGGCGACCGTCAACGTCGACACCATCGCCCGCCAGATCGTCGACGTTGTGTCGCACGATCATGCGACCTGGGGACGTCACCACGTCGAGGCAGCCGTCAACAGGTGGGCCACACAACAGGCTGCCGGGGTACCTGAAACGGTCCGCAACAACGTCATCGAAACGGCCCTCGGCACACACAGCATCGCCATCACACCGGCCGCGAGAATCCCTGACCTGCCGGCCGCCATACGCGCCTCCGACGGGCTGAGCGTGTACGTCAAACCGCACCACACCCTCTACACGAGCGCCGCGATCCTTGCCGCAGAGGACCGGATCGTCGCCGCCTCCCGCGACCTCGTGCTCGGCGCCATCACCCCTGACGCGATCAGCGAAGCCCTCGCCGCCGCACCCGAATGGATGGACGAAGACGGACGCGCGTTCGCCCGAGAACTCGCCAGCACCGACCGGCTCCTCAGCGTCGGAATCGGGCCCGCAGGCACCGGGAAAACCACGGCGGCAGCCGTCATTTCCGACGCCGCACACCGCGCCGGAGTCCACGTCCACGCCCTCGCCACCGCCGCCCGTACCGCCACCGACCTCGGCCGCAGCATCCATGCCGACACCACCCGCACCCTCGCCGCCTGGACCGCTAACCCGGCCGCAACCGGGCTGGGCCGCGGCGACCTCATCATCATCGACGAAGCCGGCATGGCCGCCACCGGCGACCTCGATCGGGTCATCGCCGACGCACGACAAGCCGGCGCGCAAGTCATCGCTTTGGGTGACGACCGGCAACTGGGACCCGTCGCCGCCGGCGGCGCCATGTCCCTGGTCACCGCCGCCACCGGAGCGGCACGCCTCACCGTGGCACACCGATTCGACTACGCCGACGAAGCCATCGCCTCCCTCAAACTGCGCGACGGCGACGCCACCTGGTACATCAACCAAGGACGCGTCCACGGCGCCAGCCGCCAGACCCTCATCCACCGGATCGTCACCCAATGGGCCACCGACCGGTTCACCGACGTCCACGACTGCCTCATGATCGCCGACACCCACGCCGACGTCGCCGACCTCAACCAAGCCGCCCAAACCTGGCTCCTCGACCACGGCTTCCTCACCGACCGCACCCACACCACCACCCTCGCCGACGACACCACCATCGGACCGGGCGACCTCATCGTCACCCGCCGTAACGCCCCCACCCTCATCGCCTCCGACCGGAAAACCACCGTGAAGAACCGGATGCGCTGGCAAGTCATCGCCGTCACCGTCGACGGCGCCGTCCAGGCCCAAGACACCCACGGACACCTGATCACCCTGCCCGCCAGCTACGTCCAACACCACGTCGAACTCGGCTACGCCGTCACCAACCACGGCGCCCAAGGCAGCACCGTCGACACCGCCCACTACCTCACCAGCGGCCGCGCCGACCGATCCGCCGCCTACCCCGCCATGACCCGCGGCCGCATCAACAACCAGGTCTGGGTCGCCGACACCCACAACGACCAGGAAGCCGCCACCGTCCTAGCCGCCATGGTCGCCCGCGCCCCCCAAGCCGCCTCCGCACACCACATCATCGCCCACCAACTCGACGCCACCGCCAACACCGGCGACCTCATCCGCGCCACCCGCGACCTCGCCAACGGCTACGACGCCCTGCGCTACACCATCGCCTGCGCCAGAGCCGGCATCCGGCTCCACGGCCTGGCCCACACCGGCGCCGTCTACAACCAACTACGCGCCGGCGAACGAGCCGGCCTATCTACCACCACCCTCGCCCGACTAGCCGCCACCGACCTCGCCGACCAACCCCACCCCGACGCCCTCCTCATCGCCGCCACCATGGCCGGACACATCCAAGCCGCCCGCGCCGCCGGCACCAACCCCGACATGGCCGCACTGTCCAACCACGACCTCGCCGTCATGATCACCAGCCTGCGCGCCCACCACGACGCCCTCACCCTCGCCCTCGCCGGCGCCACCAACGGGCCCGGAGACCCCCACCCCGTCACCCTCACCGACGGCACCATCCGCCCCTCCTGGGCCGAACGCCTCCACGGCGACCTCGACGAGACAGCCCTAGCCACCCACCGCGCCGACCTCGACCGTACACGCGAGGGCCTAGCCGACCTCCACACCCAAACCCTCGCCCGCCGCGACGCCGCCTTGACCGCCTTCCACACCCTCAACCAGCCGGGCCAACGACTCACACCCGCCACACAAGCCGCCGCCCACACCCTCACCGACCTCGACCAGGAACTGGCCGCCCTCACCCAACAGCGCACCACCCTCACCGCCCGCCTGGCCGAACTCGACAGCGAAATCCAGCTGCGCGCCAACATGGCCCCTCACGACCGGCTCCAAGAAGAAGCCCAACGCCTCGCCAACACCAGCCGCGGCCGCGCCGCGATCCTTGACGCCAGAGCCCGCCACCTCCGCGGAGACGAAACCGACCGCATCACCATCCACCAACTCGCCACACGCCTCCACACCCTCGAAACCGAACAAACCGCCCGAGCCCACCAACCCGACCTCGCCCTAGCCGACAGACCCCGATGGGACCACTACCTGCCCATCGCCAACGACCCCCACCTACCCGACCAACACCGCGACACCCTGCGCACCTGGCAAACCACCATCGACACCCGACTCGCCGAAGCCGGCGCCTGGATCGCCAACCAAACCACCCCACCCGCCTGGACCCGCGAACTCGGACCCCTCCCACCAGCCCACACACCCCAACGCGACACCTGGCACACCCTCGCCGGCCGCATCGCCACCTACCGTCAACTCCTCAACTGGACCGACCCCGACCACGCTCTACCCCCAGCAAGCCGCGCCGACACCGCACTACCCACAGACCCCGCCGTCGACCTCCACACCCTGCGCGCCCTCATGTCCACCCAACGCCACCAACCCGCACCCACACCCCCACCGGCCAACCACACCGACACCTACGACGAAATGGCCGCCATCGCCGCCCTCCCCATCCCCACCGGACCAGGACACGTCACCCTCACCACCCCAGAAACCACACCAACCCTCAACCCGCCACGACCCCCCACGCCCACCAATACCCCCCACCGCGGCCACCACCAGTAACCAGACACCACACCTCCTACCTGAGCCGGCATGGGGCGGACCTGCCCATGGACCAGGAGAGTTCCCGGGGTCCTTCGGCGGCTCTTCCCAGACGAGGGTGTAGGTGCCGTGTTCACCTGAGCGGGCCGGGGTGGGTGTGTCGCTGCCGGGATAGGCGTCGAGGTTTTCCGAGGATGGAAGTTCTCACACAGCCATCCGAAAGACCTCGACGTGTTCGATGCTACCTTCAGCGACCCCGACCTGACCACCTTCACCGGCCTGGATGACCTGGGCCTACAAGCAGTCGGTCAGTGTTTGTTTCCGCACAAGGCAGTGCTGGCCTGCCGCGTCGTCGCCNCAGTTTCGCCCTGGCCTGGGCGGCCTGGTCGGTGTTCTGGCGCCACACGTGTCCGCAGCCGGTGCACCGGTACCGGCGCACCCGGATCCGGAGGATCGTGGGCCGGTGGCCCATCGGGGTATGGGCCAGCCGGCGGATCACCGTGTCACGAGGGACCCCCTGGCATCCGCACCAGTGGCACCAGTCGTCGGGGGCGACGACCCGGCAGGCCAGGACCGTCTCCTCGTCACTGATCAGCTGGCCGGTGACCTCCAGACCGAGTTCGTCCAGACGGGCGAATGTGGTCAGGTCGGGGGCGCCGAAGGTAGCGTGGTTCATGGAGGACCTTGCGATTCACGAGGACGGGACTTAAGACACTCCGATCCTCGCGCAGGGTCCTCCCCCCACGCACCCCGGCCCCACAGGCCAACTACAGCAGACTCTCACACAGTCAAGTCACAACTACACCCTGGATCCTGAAGAGCCGGTTGTCATGACGGCGCACGGCGTGTCGGGCTGTCTGCCTATCGCGTCAAGTCGACCAAATTGTCTGGCCAGTCGTCAGTAATTATTTGGATAGGTGCGAGGCGGTCGGGAAAATCTTGTGGCGCGCCATCTGGTCTGTTCGGCCGAAACGAAACTCCCACCGCCCGGTTGCTGAAAAGAGACATGCCGCGACGACGTCGAAACCGTCAACCACATAGAAACGAGAGGCTGGATCACCTTTGGAGGAGCGGGTCTTCTGCACTTCCACCTTGAAGTGTCCGTTTGCGGATCGCTTCGGACTGGCGTTCTTGCACTCGACCCGCAGCATCTGTCCACTCGCGAGCGTCACGTTGAAGTCATGCATGGCGTCCATGTCCAGACGCACGACAGAGGCGACTCCCGGCGCCGCAGCCAAGTAGTGCTCCAAGTGGTACTCGGCGACCCCGCCACGTACGGCTACCGAGAGCCGTTTGCGTCCTCCGATGATGTCCAGGATCTGTTGGCTCGACAACGCGAACTGCGTTTCCAGCACATGCCTGTGAGGATGCTCGTCGTCACGTGACCGATCGGCCATCGAGGTGGCAGCGGCGTACCGTAGTGGAGGATCCAAGTGCAGGGATGTGGCGCGCCGCTCCAGGCGGGCGTAATCGATGAGTCGATCTGGCGTGAAGGCGACCACAGTCTCCAAATGAAGCGGTGAGCGAGCCTCGGTTCGTTTCGTTCCGCCCTTGTTGACCTTCTCCCACACGTGCCAGCCGTCGTGGCGAGCTCGCTCGATGTCCGACTCTTTCGCGTAGAAGGAAATGCCCATCGGCAACGGGTCCCATAGATTAGCATCCAATCCTAGGATGACGCCGGCTGAGATGTCGATGCCTAGAATCATGGTGACGTCAACGCCAGCAATGTCTCGACCGACCGGATGATCGACCTGCCAACTCGCCTCCGCCCCGTACCGCAACTGGCCTCTCACCTCATCGGCTGGCCGGTTCCGAATGGTATTATGAGTCATTCTGAAGGGATACACGAGCATCCCGATTCGTTCGTCCGAGTCCAGCTGAACGCCAAGGAACACAGGGGCCCGGTCCTCGGCGCTCGCATAAAGCACGTGCCCGCCTGACGCTTCTACCGCATGAAGCAGGAACGTGTGGAGGTCAACTCGATTGCTGACCCTGTACACCTCGCCCAGCGCACGTCGAGCGATCAAGTCGTCGGTCACAGTGCCTCCCCTGTGTCAAGATCTGCGTGGCGTCGGCCAAGACAGTCGTGGGATGTCACTGGCGACTGGCAGACTCGTCCTGACGATACTTGACAGCACCGTGCCCTCTCACGAGCGGGCGACGGCCGCCAACGGATGGGAGGACCAATGGGTGAGCAGCTTCCTGTGGTGAGTCTGTTCTCCGGAGCCGGGGGACTGGACCTCGCGGTCGAGCGGGCCGACGCCGAGCCCCTGGCCGCCACCGACACCGGAAGCGGCCTCCTTCGGGTGCGCGTCGCGACGGACTACAACGACCTCGCACTACAGACCCTGACCGCCAACTTCCAGTCGGCACGCACCGTGACCGGTGACATTCGGCAGGTCACCACCGATGAGATCCTCGCCACCGCCGGGCTAGCACCCACCGAACCTGTCCTGGTCGTCGGGGGTCCCCCGTGCACTCCGTTCTCAAAATCCGGATTCTGGCTTGAGCAGAAACGCGAGAGCCGTGATCCGAACGCCTCACTTCTGGACGAGTATGTTCGCGTCGTGCGGGACACCCGCCCGCAAGCCTTCATCCTGGAGAACGTCCAAGGCCTGACATACAAGACGCACCATGCCCAGTTCGAGCGACTCCTGAGGGGTCTGGGCGGCCTGGGCTACAACCCTCAGTGGAAAGTTCTCCTGGCAGCCGACTACGGCGTGCCACAGCTACGCCGAAGGGTGTTCGTCGTCGGCCGCCGCGACGGAGAGAAGTTCGAGTTCCCCGAGCCCACCCACTCCGGGTGGAGCGAGCACAGCCACGCAGTTGACACGACGAAGACTCCCCACATCACAGCCGCGCAAGCCTTCGCAGGACTCCCACGACTGGCAGCCGTGACCGACGAAGACATCGTCGACGGCACCTATGGACAGTTGGCCGCAGAGATTCCCCCCGGCCAAAACTATCTGTGGCATACAGAACGCTACGGAGGTCGAAACCACTTCGCGTGGCGCAGCCGATACTGGACGTTTCTGCTGCGCCTCGACCCCGACCGTCCATCCACAACACTCCAGGCCCAGCCAGGACCATGGGTTGGCCCCTTCCACTGGGAAAATGTCGTCACGGCATCCGGCGAGGAACGGGCCCGCCGGCTTCGTGTCAACGAAATGCTGCGGCTGATGTCGTTTCCCGATGATTTCAAGATCAAGGGAACCCGAGCAGACGTGCAACGCCAGCTCGGCAACGCCGTTCCACTGGAACTTGGCAAGGCCGTCGTGCGGGCCCTCATGAGCCAACTCGGATACCTACACCCCGCCATCGCTGCATAATCCGTCTCCTTCTCAGCGGCTCTGCGCCTCGTCGGGGCGGGGGAGTGCTTCCAGAGTGTCCTCGCCTGGCTTGGGTTCCTGGTGGCCGCGTTCGTTCGAGCAGCGCCGGAACGGGCCACTCGACGACAACAGGACGGCCATGGTGGGGTCGGCGTATTGGACGAGCCAGTCCATGATCCCGGTGTCGGGCCGGTTGATCCGTAGGGATTCCCAGGCCCGCCACAGGGCGTCGAACCGGTAGACGGCTTCGGCGTGCCGCCACCAGGTTGGGCACCAGCATTGGCCGGTGTTGCGTCCGGTGCGTCGCTGATAGATCGACCGGATGAACGCGACGAACTGGTCGAGAGTCTGGAAGTAGTACGGCTGGGCCGGCTGGCCGGCGTCGACGCTCACTGGCTGATCCTGGCGGTTTGGGTGCGGGCTCGCGGGCGCGGCCGCACGGGACGGCGCCGCACCGGGGCTTTGCCGTCGAGTGCGACTCCGGCCGACGGCGGCTCGACTCGTCCCAGGTCACCGATGACCGCGGCCTCAGCGGTTTCCGCGTCCACGGTCCCGGCGAGTTGCGCGGCCCACGCGGCACGTCGTTCGGCACTGTCCCAGGCCATGTCGGCCGCTTCGGAGGCCGCAGCCGCCTCGGCCCGGGTCTCCAGCTCGACGGGATTGGTGTCGGCGACTTCCCCGGTGGTGGTGTCGACGAGGGTGCCGTCGTCGTGCCGGGCCAGGTCGATGCTGTCTTGCCCCTCAACGCCGACAGTGTCGCCGTCGCGCAGGAGGCCGGCGTCTTGGCCGGTCAGGACGATGGTGTCCTCCTGGTCGGCCTCAAGCGCGTCGGCTGCCGTCTCGTACCGGTCGGCCCAGGCCTGCTCCGAGATGGCCTGGTCGCGCCAGTCATCGGACTCGGCCAGCACCTCGTCATGGAGACGTGCCAGGTCGATACCGTCGACGCCGTACAGGGCTTCCAGGTCCATGGCGGTCCGGTCCCCGGCCGCCGTGGCGGCCGCCCGGGCCTGCGCATACCGGTAGCCGTCGTCGTCGGCAGGGCTGACCGTCTCGGTGGCGGGGGTGGTGGGCGACTGTTCTTCCGACACGGTTGGTTGGGATCGGGCCGGCTGGGTGGGGTCCTCGCCGGGCCGGCTGGTCGGCCCGACGGGTCTGTGTTGCGCCGACACCCTCGGCGTTGCGCGGTTGACAGGCCGGCCGTAGCGGGCCGCGTCGAGCAGGAAGCGGTGGATGCCGCGGATGAGCTCGGCGACCCTCTGGTCGGTTTCTTCGAGGGGGTTCGTCATGACCGGTCCTTTCGGGTGAGAGTGTCGGCGTGGGGGCCTTTCCACCACGGCACGGGGGCAGCCAGGACGGGGGTGGCGCCGGAGGCGAACACCCAGACCCGGCCGGTTGGCAGGTTTCTCAGGTCGGCGACGGTGGCGATACGCCGTTGGGAGCCTTCGGCGTTCCACGAGCTGGATCGGCCTTGCCGTGAGCTGGACGAGGAGTAGGTGGTGACCCAGTGGTCGCCGATCCCCCTGGACAACGATTCGAGGAAGGTGTCGTCGTCGACACCTCCGCCGTACACCTTGACGTTGGCCGCCGACCACAGTTTGCGCATCCCCTCACGGCCCCACGCGAGTTCGCCTTGGGCCCAGTTCTGCAACAACGTGGTCACACAGATGCCGTGGGAGCCATAGAACGAGTACATGTCGGGCAGCCGCCGCCACCGGCACACGTTGGCGGCCTCGTCCAACACGACGGTCATGGGCACGGGAAGCCGGCCTCCGGCGGCCCGTGCCGCACGGACGGCGGCTTCGGTGACGGCCACGGTGAGCGCGGTCATGACCGGGGCGGCCGAGCCTGGGCCTTCCTGGCTGAACAGGAACAGCGCATCTGTCGAGATGACGAAGGCCTCGGGGATGAACTCGGGCAGCCCCGGCTGCGGGGTGACCCACGCGTTGGCGGTCTCGTTGAGCAGGAACGAGGCGACATCGGCTGCGCCACCATAGACGCCCGAGCGGGTTTCGTGGACGAGTCCTTGCACACTGTCCAGGTGGGTGGCGACCGCGGTGCACCCGGCGTCCCGCAGAATCTCGACCGGCTCGGTGTCGGTCTCATCGGACAGCCATTGATGGATTCGGGTCAGCGGCACCCGGCGGGGATCTTTGCCGCGGGCGGCCATGGCCGCCGGCCACTTCGCGGCCGCCAACAGCATGTCGGCCAAGAGTTGGGTGGAGGCGGACTCAAAGAACCCTTGCCGTCCGGCACTGGTTTGGCGGGTCGCGTCGACGAACACTTCGGCCAGCGTCTTGGCGGTCGTCGCGTCGGTGACGAACGTCAACGGGTCCCACCAGAAATGTTGGGGCTCGCCGACAATGGTCTGCGGATCGAACACCCAGGTCCGTGACCCGGGCTTGGACTGAGCCAACGCCAGTCGGACATCGGTGTGACTGCCCGGGGAGGCTAGCGGCGGCAGGAGAATGTCAGGCTTGTTCGATGTGCACACGGTGGCGCCGGGGGATGCCAGGATGAGCGGGATGGCCCGGGCGGTCGTCTTGGAGCGTCGCGGACCCCAAATGTCGACGACGACGTCTTCCCAAGACGCCCACAGGGGCCGGCCGTCGGCCACGGCCCGGGCAATGGGCAGCCCCGGATGGGTCTTCGGATCGACGCCCAGCCTGGAGGCTTTCGCGGCGACCTCGGCGCGGTTGATCGAGGCGGTTTCGGCGCGCCTGCCGGTGAGCCTCGCGGCCCGGTCGCCGCGGCGAGTGGCGGCCCGGCCGCCGCGGGTCGCCGCCCACACGCCGGCGCCCACGGCGGCGACGACCAGGGCGATGCCGGCGGTGATGGCCCACACCGCCGTGGGCGGGCGCAGTTGACCGGACGCGAGTTGCCCGAGCAGGGCGAACGGGTTGGTTGCCGGATACCCCGACCCGCCGGCGGCCGCCCAGCCAACATGGATGCCCACATCCAGGATCGCCAATACCGACAAGACGGTGATGGAGCCGACCAGCGCCAGAGCGGCGGCCGGCTCGTCACGCCACAGGCGGGCCAGCATCACGCCGCCCCGTCATGCCACAGTTTCGCGGTGTCGTTGATGGCACTGGACACTTCGACACCGGTCAGGTGCACTCCGACGGGGATGCCGGGACGCCCGCCGACCTTGATGAGGAACTTGCCGCGGCCGGGCCGGGCCGGTTCATCCCCCGGCGCCAGGGCGGTCTGGTCCCAGGTGGGCGGATCGGTCCACGAGGTGAGCATGTCCTGCTCGATGCTGGACAGGGCGATAGCCCCGGTGAGTTTGTCCATCTCCTCGCGCGGCAGCCCGCCGGCCAGAACCATGCCGGACCGTTCAACGAATCCTTTGGCCTTGGCCCGGTCATCGTCGGTGGCCAACGCTTCCAGGTCGGCCATGGTGTGGGTGATCATCACCTGGCCCACCCCCATGTTCCGGTTGAGTCGGGTCAGCGCGTCGACCCGGTCGACCATGCCGGCACCGGCCCGCAGCACCTGCCACAACTCGTCCATGACAATGAGATGACGCTGCGGGCAGGCCAGCCCGGCGGCGGCCAAGGCTTGCGCGGTCTCGATGACCCCGAACCCGTAGGACCAGCAGGCCATGAGCACCGCACCCTTGATTTGAGCTGAGGCGGCCCCGATCGAGGACACGTCGAAGACCACCGACCGGTCCAGGCGCATCGGCTGGCTCGTCGGCCGGGCGAAAATCTGGCCCGACGTGCCGCCGGCCAGGGCCGTCAACGTGGCCTCCAGGTTCTCGGTGCGGTCGAGGTATCGACTCTGGTCGCCCCGATCCAACGCGGCCTGACGCACCGGGGGCGGCCCGGCACGCAGAATGTCGAGCACGTCGGCCAGGACGGGCGGCTGGTCGTGGCCGGTGTCCCAGTGATCCAGACAGCGGTCCAGGATCGTCGTCTCCCGGTCCGTCACATGCCCGCCGACCCCGCGGGTGATCTGCACCAGGGCGGCCAACACCGTGAGCCTGCGGGATCGGGCCTCGGCCAGCAAATCCCGGCCGGCCTGACCGCCGATCCGGCGGGCCGCGGCGATCGCCCCGCCATCATCGAGCGGATTGAGGCCGCCGCGTCCCGGGCCGATCGAGATGACCTGGCCACCCAACGCCTTGACCAGGTCGACATAGTCGGGTTTGAGATCGCCCAGGACCACACCGTGAACCCCGTAGGCGGCCAAACCCAGCAGCATGTGCCGCACTGTCGACGACTTACCCAGCCCGGGCAGCCCCAACACGAACGCCGACGGGTTCGAGATGAGACCGGCCCGCTGATACCAGCTCAGCGGGTCACAACACACCGTCGCCCCCGTGAACAGGTGCCGGCCCATCGGCACCCCCACCATCGGGGTGCCCGAGCCGGCCACCCACGGCCACAACCCGCACACCTGAACTGACGTGCCCCGCCACGAGGGCGGGGTCTGCCAGCCCACCATGCGGCCCGCACCCGGCCCTGTCCAGCCCCGGGCACCCGGACGCGGCACCGTCGGGGCCGCCGCGGCCGTCCTGCGGGTCCTCATGAAGCCCACCGGCGCAAGAATTCAGGCACATCCGAATGCGCCGACGGCACCAGGCCCACCGGCAACCCCATGGCGAACGCGGCCGCCTGCGACCCGTACACCCGGCGCAGCCGCACCCGCGACGCCGCACCCAACGACTCGACCGTCGCCACCAAATCCGGCATGTACACATCCGGGCTCGCCGTCGCCGTGACCAGCATGGCGAAGTCTTCCAGCCCGGCACCGGCGGCCTCCTCGGCCGCCGTCTTGATCGCCTCATCCCGGGCCCGTAACACGCGCGCCGACGGGTCGTGGGTCGACCGGGCCCGCACCAGCGCATGATTGACCCCGGCCTCGGCCACCGCCGCCGTGCGGGCAATATCGACCGGCCGATACAACACCGTCACCCTCTTGCGGGGCACCGCAGCATCCGGACCCAACAGCCGCGCCAGCGTCGCCGACCTCACGAGCCCCGACGGGGCCCGATTCATCTCCCACGTCACCGACAGCCCCGAGTCGTGCACGTAGTGGTCCCAGGATTCCACCGCAGACATCGGCCCAGCCTGCGCCCAATCCACCTCGACGTGCTGGCCTGCCACCGCCGCATCCTCGAACAGTGGGCCAGCCGCCGGATCATAGGCGGCCCGCACCATCTGAGCCAGCCGTGCCGCATCCACCGGCACCACCTGCCCGGCACCCGTGCCACCCAAACCCTGCGACAGGCCCGGCACCTTCGCCGCGATGTCCCGACACATCTCGTCGGCCTCCATACGCCGCCCGCCGCGGGTCGTCGCCGTCCACGTGACCGTCACCCACGCCCGAATCTGCGCCGACCCGACCGGCAACTCCGCCACAATGGCATCCATCATCTCCCGAGCAATCTGCGCCGACGACTCATCCACATGTGTCTCGACCTCACGGCGCAACCGCCGGCCCGTGTCCGGAACCGTCTCCACACACACGCTGGCACCTACAATCGACGGGTCCTCACCCAACCCGGCCAGCCACTGACCCCACCGGGCCACCTGCACATCAATCTGCGACGGGTCCACCAAGGACTCACCATCAGGCTGCGCAGCGAAAACCACCGCATAGTGCCGCACCGACGGCACCCGAATAATCGCGAATGGCCGCCCATAGCCGTCCTGGGCCTCCAACAGCGTCGACGGCGCCAACACACCCGGCAACTGGCACGTACCCCACCGGGTCCGACCCAACGCACCCGACCGGTACCCATGCGACCCAGACATCCGAGTCCTCCACCAGTTGATCCTGCCCATCGCCCGCTCTCCGATCGTGCGCCCATCGGCGTCCCGCACCGAGATCGCCGCCACCACTGCCGCACCGGTCGCCGCCACCACCAGCGCCCCAACAATCCCGGCACGCCGCTGCACCAACACCGTCACCACCACCGTGCCCAACAACACACCCGTCGCCAACGACGAGAGCCCGGCAATACCCGTCGTGGACGGACGATGCCACCCGCCATAGGTCCTCGGCCGATACATCCCCTCAGACATCCAAAGCACCCCCCGACTCCCTCGACGCGGCATCCCTGACACGGCCCGCCACCTCAACGCCCTGACCGACCATCCGCATCGGCGACCGGCCCTCCGCCGCCGGTGCCGGTGCCGCACCGGCGGCCTCCGGGCCACCAGTTGGGCCCGGCACCGCCGAAGGGTCAGCACCCGAAGCCACCGACCCACCCGCAGATCCGGTGGGACCAGTCGGTCCAGCACCACTTGCCGCACCAAGCGACCCTGCCGGTACGGCGCCACTGGCAGTCCACGACGATCCAGCACCGCTGGCGCCCCCAGCCGATCCAGCCCCGCTGGCTGTTGCTGCCAGTGTGGCGCCACTGACTGAGCCGGCCGCTCCGGCGCCGCCAGGGGGTTCGGCTCCGGTGGCCTGTGCCGGGCCAGGTCCGTCGGCTCCGCCTGCGGCGCCCACCGGGCTGGCAGGGGTGGTCGAGTCTGTGGGTGCGGCAGTGCCGGTCCCTTCTGGCACGATGGTGGCCCCGTCGCTGTCGGCTGGCTGGCCGGTGCCTGTCGCAGCGGCGGCGCTGGTACTGGTGTGGCCGGTCGGGGCGGCCAGGGCGCCGGTGGCGGCCGTGCCGCCCTTGGCCGCTTTGGTTCCGGTGACGGCCGCTGAGGCTCCACCGGTCGAGGCCATGGCGGCCACTTGGATAGCCCCGGAGGCTGCGGCCCCAGCCGCCGCCATGGTGGCTCCGCCGGCGGCGGCCGCGCTGCTGGTCTCGGACGGCCCGACGGTCTTGACGAGGACAGGCAGCGCGACCAGGCCCAGGACGAGGACACACAGGCCCATGACGAGTTGGTAGGTCGGTGAGGTCGAGGTGCCGCTCGTGCCGACGGCCCGGATGCCGATGGCGTAGATGATCGCCGCCACCGGTTTCCAGGCGAGGAACCCGATGATCCAGCCCAGCGACTCGTCCCACCACTGTCTGCCACGGGCTGTTGAGGACACGGCGGCCGCGAGCGGCCAGAGCACGACGAGCACCATGAGCGCCGCCCCGCGCAGGAACATCAGGCCCATCTGCACCACCGAGATGAGCATGGCGATGATGCCGGTGCCGATCAGTGCCATGGCGCCGGCGGCTTGGCCCACCGATGCGACGTTGACCAAGGTCGAGGCGAACTTGTCGTTCTGCCCAGAGCTGGTGATGACCCAGGAGGAAAACTCGTCTCCGGCATCAATGAGCAGCTGGACGGCCACGATCCCGGCGCCGGACACGGCCACGGTACGCATGGCGGCTTTGAGGAGTTCACCCAAGGGTGCGCCGCGGCGGGTCCACACGGTTTGGGCGGCCGCGACCAGCACCGAGATCAGCAGCAGCGCCCCGACCCACGGGCCGACGAACCCTTGAGCCCAGGCGACCGGGCCCGAGGCGGCCCGCAGCGCCGGACTGGGCAGTTTCACCCATCCGGCGCCCAAGTCCACCAGGAACGTGTTGGCGGCCTGCGCCACCGAGTGCGCCATGGCGTCCAGGCCGTCCGAAATGCTGCCCTGGACGAACTCGGCGACCTGACACTTCGGGTCCCAAAAATTGCACATGCTCGCCTATCAGGGTTGCCAGCTGATGAATCCGGCCGCCGACAGATCATTGACATGGGTGACCGGTGACGTGTTGGTCGGTGGGGCGACCACACCCCAGTCGTCCCGGGGCGCCGACCAGCGCACAGCCATGGGCCAGGCCGCGGTCACCCCGTCGAGCTGGAACGCCAGGGTCACCTGGTACTGGTCGGCGTCGACCCGGCTGATCTGGAAGCCCACGATCTGGGTGGCCGGCTGGGCCTGCTTGTCGGCGGCTGCGGCAATGATCCGCTCGGCGTCGGCGTTCGGGTACAGCAGTTGCTTCAGGGCAGCGTTACCGGCCGGCTCGTTCCAGGCCAGGAAGTTCGCGGCCGCCAGCAGGGCGCCGGTCGGAGAGTGCGCGAAACAGTGTGACACACCGCCCACGCGGGCCGGGCCCACCCCGTCGATCGAGGGCACCGACACCCCGTGCCCCACATCGATCCGGGCCGTCAACGGCCCACTCGTCGGGACCCTCTGGTCCCCGGCCGGCACCCCGCAAGCCCCCGTACGGGTCGAGGCTGAGGCTGCCGGGGCGGATGCCGTCGTGCCCGCCGCGGCGCCCGGCGCCGCCTTGTCATGCTGCTCGGCCAGCGACCAGAGCGCCATGACGGCCGCGGCGGCCACAATGGCCACCCCGACCCACCCGGCACGACGCCACCGCCGCCACGTCGGCGAGCTCATCCGATCATCCAGTTGACGAGTTGGACGGCTGCCCCGACCAGGACACACGCGAACATGACCCAGCCCAGCCCACCGGCGGCCTCCTCGCCCTGGCCGCGGTGATGCTGGATCGCCATCCGGCCAGCCACGAGGATCACCCCGAGCACGCACAGGATCGTGACGATCCCGGCACCCCAGTTGAGGAACTGGTGAAACTTCTCCATGCCCGGCGGCATCGTCGGGGTAATCGGCGCCACCTTGAGCGGCAGGAGGGTCAGGGTCGACAGGGCACTCATCATGCGGTCCTCTCATCCAGGGTTCGGGCGATCTGCCCGACAACAGGGGGTGCCGGGCAGGGCTGGCCCAGCCGTAACGGCGGCAGCCACGGCATATGCCAGGCGTGCGGGTAGGTGCCGGCCACCACGTCCCGCAGATGCCGCAGCGGCACCGGCAGACGGCCCGGGGCGTCCGCGATGACCAGGAGACCGGCCAGGTCGCAGGCCAGGTCCCCGGCCGCCCACTGACACGCCGCGGCCCGGGCCGCCTCCAGCCCGTGCGCGTTCGAGCGGGCCACCACCAGCACGGCAGGACGGGCCAGAGCACCCACAGCCACCGGCCACAGGTGGCCGGCCGGACGCCACCGGGTCATGGCGGCAACCGTCGACTCGCCGGCCCCACCATGGGCGCCCAGCACCCATAGGCCGCCCGACCACACACCTCGATGCCCCAACGGATCAGCGGGGGCCGGCACGCCCGGCTGACTGGTCCACGTGACCTGGCTGCCACGCTCCACCTCGACCAAGGCCGGGGCCGGCTCGTCGGCGACAGTGACCCACGGATTCATGGTGTGCCTCCCTTCCACCCCCGGTGTGCACACCCGGCTGCACACCCCAGACACACGCCCCTGCCCGAAAGGACCACCGCTCATGGCCCGCACCCGCCACGACCGCGGCTGGCCGCCGATCACCTGCCGTATCGACGGCACCGATGTCAGCCTCGATGTCGCCGGCGCCCACGCCACCTGGACCGCCCCCACCCTGGAGGCCGCCCGCACCCTGGCACGCGGCCGCCTCATCGCCCTCGCCGGCCACTTCCGTCGGCCCCTGAGCGCCCACCTGGTCGACCCCGACGGCACCTGGAGCATCAACCTGCACCCCGACGGCACCATCACCGAACCGGGCACCACAGGACGGCGGCCATGACCGGCCCCCAGCCCGAACTCGACGAAACCACCTGCCCGGTATGGGTCCTGACCACCCGGCCCGGATACCCCAGCGACCTCCAGCCGGCCGACCTGGCCTGGTACATCGACCACGACGCCGCCCTGGCCGCCCGCCGCCAGATCGACGGCGCCCGACTGTGGCGCCGCGACGTCACCTGCTTCACCTGCACCGGCCCCTGGACCCTCGACGACGACAACTAGCCGCCTCACCGTGAGCCGATCACCATGATCGGCTGACGCTGCACGCCCGCTCACGCCGCCACCCCCGAGGCCGTGCACGCCACAATGGTCGCCAGCCAGCGGGCCACCTGCGGGTCGGACTCGACCCTCTCACCAGCCCGAAGCCGCAACAGCACCGAGCGGGCCGGACCGCCCCGACGGGTACCCACCAGCAAACTCATCCAGGCGCTCGCCGCATCCGGACTCAACCCGAGCCCGGCCAGCCGGGCATCCCGGCGTGCCGCAGTGTGCCGGGCCGCCGCGTGATGATCGGCGGCCAGCTGGGCACACCGGCACGTCCCGGCCCACGCCAACGACTCGGCGACACCGGCCCCACACAACACCTGCACCAGACGCCGGTAGCCGACCGACGACGACGCCATGAGATCCTCTAGGCTCACCTGCACCGGTCCACTCGACTGCTCCCACGGCGCCGGCCCCGATGGGTCCTCCGGGCAGTCGAGGACCTCCCGGCGTGCCGCATCCTGCTCGTCGGCGGCCGCGACCTGCCGGGCTGCCGCCGTCACCGCATACCCCCACGGATTCGCCGCCGCCGCCACCTGACCCGGCTGCTGGCGCATGACCAGCCACAACGCTGTGGCCAGATCGGCCACCGTCTCGGCGGTCGTGGCGTGACCGGCCCGACGGCGCGCCACCCACGCCGCCCGCGTCGACGCGGTCGCCATGATCGCCGCCGGCAACCCCGCCGCCTCCTCACAATCCCAGCCGTCGGCCGCCACCGCCCGCAACACCGCACGCAGCCCGGCACCAGTCAACACATCACCCGACCCGCCAGCCAACACCACCTGCCCTCCGGCCCGCCCCCGCCGCTGCGACCCCGACACCACAGCCGGGGCCCCACCCTCGGACTCTACGGCGGGTCGCAGCGCCATGAATCGGCGTCCCAGACGCCAACACGTCGCCCCCTGACGGTTCCCCATCCGCCGGGCCTGCCGCTCCAGCCAGCCGTCCTGACACAACCGGGCCACCGTGCGCCCCACACTGGCCGTCGACGACCTGGCCATCGACGCCAACGTAGGCCGCGACGCCACCGCCACCCCCGTCTCATCAGCCAACAACGCCACCGACGCCAACACCATGCGCGCCGCCATGTCCGGCACATCGGCCCGCCACGCCCACGCCACCATCGCCTCCGTCACCGCACACCCCCGACCAGGCAGCCGATCAGCACCACGCCAGCGCCACCCAAACCCGCCCCAGCCGCCACCGGCAACGACACCTGCGGCCACCGACGCGCCAGCCAGCCACCGGCGGCCAGCACCACGTCGACCCCCACCAGCAGGACCACCACAGCCGTCACGCTCACCTCACACCCTCCTGCTGACCGAGGGCGGTAGCGGTGACGATGAGGTTCTGAGACCACACCCGGTGCCCATCGGCGTCCACAGCCCGCCCCGCACACGTCACCAACACCAAACGCCGGGCCCCCTCACGAGTGCGCCACACCCAGCCCGGAAGCCGGTCACGGGCCACCTGCTCCACATCAGTCACCACGAACCGGGACCTGGCCGACCCGTCCACCAGCTCGACCAGATTGCCGGGCACCACCTGGTGCAGCCGCGCCAGCACACCAGGGCTCTGACCCACCCACACATGCCCAGCCAACGTGGTCGTGCCCGACGACGACCCCAACGGGGCCGACTGGCCCGCCCGACCCAACGAGTCCTCCGGCGGCCACCACGCCGCACCCTTCAACACCAACGCCCCGGCCACATCAGCCCGGATACCCGCCGCCGGCACCAGCACCTGCCAGCCAGCAGACCTGGCTGCACCCGAAGGGGCCGCCGTCGGCCCCACCAGCGACGGATGAGGATCATGGGCCGTGCGCGCCGCCGGAACCTCCAACACCCCGTCCACGCGCACCAACCCCGCCGGCACATGCCGCACACCCGCCCACACCAGGACCGCGCCACACACCGCCACAGCCACGAACGCCCACACCAGCCAGCCCGGCCGACGCATCATCAACCCCTCCTCGTCAAGTCGTTGTCAACTCGTTGAACACGGTGCGGGCGGCGCAGTCCGTCTAGGCAAAAGACCGCGCCGCCCGCCCGATTCCCACGGCATGGTTGTGAAAGGAGGATCGCCGCAGGAGCCCGGCCCGGGCGGGTTTCCACGCCGCCCGAGCCCGTCTGTCACGCCGTCACGAACGACGACGACGCACCGCCCACGTGCCACCGAGCACACCGACGGCCACCACGGCGATACCTGCCCCAGTCAGGCCCGCAGCCCCACCAGGAACATCACCGGTGTGAATCCCGCCACCCGACGCGGCAGCATGACCACCCGACGGAGCCGGCCGAGACACCGACACCATCTGAGCCGCATCAGCCAGATCGGTGTGCGACGCCACCTGGTTACCGCCAGCAGTCACCGTCTCGAACGCCACCAGCTCCTTGCCGGCATAGCCGGACGGGACCGTGAACGACACGTCCACCGTGCCGGACGTCGTGTCCGGGGTGAACTGGGCAGACCCCTTGATCCCGGTCGACTTACCCGTGGCCTTGTCCATGAGGACACCCGAGACCCGGTACTCGACACCCGGCTGAAGACCCTCGTAGCGGACCGTGTCAACGACCGTGCCACCCGTCGGCG
This sequence comes from Acidipropionibacterium timonense, assembly GCF_900605005.1. Lineage (GTDB taxonomy): Bacteria > Actinomycetota > Actinomycetes > Propionibacteriales > Propionibacteriaceae > Cutibacterium > Cutibacterium timonense. The sequence continues at coordinate 966,701 of NZ_LR027558.1, forward strand.
CCAGCGTGTGGTCCTTATCGGTCTTGTCGACCGCGGTCGTACCAACCTTCGGGACCCACACGGTCTGGCTGTGATCGGACAAGTCCTTGTGCTCGGCCACGATCTTCACACCATCGGTGAGCGTCTCGAACGCCACCAGCGCCTTGCCGGCATAGCCCGACGGGACCGTGAACGACACCTGGACCGTACCGGTCGAGGCAGTCGGGGTGAACTGGGCCGACCCCGTGATCCCGGTCGGCTTCCCGCTCACCTGATCGACCAGCTCACCGGAGACCGTGTACTGCCGGCCCGGCTGAAGACCCTCATAGCGGACCGTGTCCACCACTGTGCCGCCCGCAGCCAGAATCATGTGATCCCCATCAGCCTGATCGGTGGCCGTCGTCCCAATCGTCGACTGCCAGATCGTCTGATCCGAATCCTTGAGGTCCTTGTGCTCGACGATGACCTTGCCGTTCTTCGAGACCGTCTCGAACGCCACAAACTGCCCGCCAGCCGTACCGGCCGGCACCTGGAACGTCACATCCACCGTCCCCGACGAAGCCGTCGACGTGAACTGCGCCGTCCCAGTGATCCCTGTCGACTTACCCGTGACCCGATCCATGAACACACCCGACACCTGGTAGGTGCCAGGCTCCAGACCCTCATACCTCACCGTGTCAACAACCGTGCCACCCTTGATCGAAATCGTGTGGTCTCCGTCGGTCTTGTCGACCGCGGTCGTGCCGACCTTCGGGACCCACACGGTCTGGCTGTGATCGGACAGGTCCTTGTGCTCGGCGACGATCTTGACACCATCGGTGACCGTCTCGAACGCCACGAGCTCGTGGCCCGCGTAACCGGACGGGACCGTGAACGACACCTGGACCGTGCCCGACGAAGCCGTCGGGGTGAACGTGGCAGTGCCCGTCACGCCCGTCGCCTTGCCCGTCGTCTGATCCACCAACTCGCCGGACACCCGATACTGCGTGCCCACCGTCAGATCGTGATAGGCGACCGTGTCAACGATCGTCCCGCCCGCAGCCACGAGCATGTGATCCCCGTCAGCCTTGTCCACCGCCGTCGTCCCAATCGACGGCGTCACCGTCGGCGTAGGCGTCGGAGTCGGGGTCGGCGTAGGCGTCGGAGTCGGGGTCGGCGTAGGCGTCGGAGTCGGGGTAGGTGTTGCTGGGACGGTCGCGCTGTCACTGGCGGTGAGCGTCTGCGACTGACCGACCACGAGAATCCGCTGTGCCGCGCTATTGGACGGCTTGAGGAAGTTGACCGTCGTCAGCGGCGTGCTCACCGTAGCGGTGACCCTCGCCGGCTGGTCGAGCGTGCCGAACGAGGCCGTGGCGGTGCCGTCCATTCCGGTTCGCACCGTCGCGGACTGGCCGCGACCATCCTTGATGGTGACGTCCATGCCGTCCACGGGCTTACCGGCACCGTTGACCAGCTTCACAGTCGCCTTGTACCCGCTGTTCAAAGCGACTTCGGCGGGAATATCGACCGTAAGCTTGTACGTGCCCGTGGATGCTCGTCGCTTCGCGATCGTCACCATCTGCTGGGCCAGGCTCGTCACCCCGGCAGCGTTTGCGCGTTCGAGACCGTAGCCGCTCGTGAGCTGGTAATTGGGGTAACCCTGAATCGCATACACGGCTGCGTCGACCGCCGCCGCGGTCGTGTTGCTCGTGGTCGAACCCCACGTTCCTAGAATCCACGCGAGCTGGGCGATCGTCGAGGGCGACAACGCTGTGCTGTCATCGCGCGACCACGTGCCCGTGTTGCCCTGCGACGCGTACGTACCGCCCGCAGAAGCACCTTCACGATCAGGATCAGCGCAGTAGAACTGGCCCGTCCCGCCACGCGTGGTGTTGTTGAGACGGTACGAGCCGACCCAGCCATCACCGACCGACGTCTTCACGCCGACGTAGTGGGTCGTCGTCCCATTCCACGTGTACGTGTCGGCGTGCGCAGTCGATGGCACAGCCACCGCCATAGCCACCGACACCAAGGCCACAGCACCCGCCGATAGCCTCATTCTTGCTGACCGCATGAGTTTCCCTTCTGATCTACGAGATGGAAATGGAATTGGAGTCCGCTCACGCCTTGATGACGATGCGGGGGTTCTGGGCCGGGTCGAGCCAGCGGAGGGTGGCGTCGAGTTCGGAGTGGGAGTTGATGGCCACGCAGCCGCCGGTGTAGCTGGTGGCGTAGTGCAGGAAGATTCCGGCACCTGAGCCGGCGCCGTACCGGATGGGGGACGAATAGTTGTACGACAGGACCACGGCTTGCCGGTAAAGGGAGCCGGCATAGTCGGCCAGATGCTCGTTGGCAGACGTGGACAGGTGCGAGCAATCCTCGCGCCACCGGTTGTAATCAGCCTGGTGGGGGTCTTCGATCCACCACGAGCACGACCCGATCGTCCGGTACGACAGCTTGGTGCCCGGGTTACCCACACCGAACGCTGAGATGACACTGAACGTGCCGGCTGGCGTGGTGTTCGTGCCTTGCCGGCGAGCCGAGGCGTCCACGACGCCACCGGAGCCGAAGACCGATCCGACACCCGACGCCGACACCTTGACCCAGCCCTTGCTGGCACCCTGCCACTGGTAGCGAGCCCAGGTGCCGTGAGTACCCGAGGTCCGGTCAGCAACCATGACCTGCTGGGACACATCAGCCGAGACCGAGGTACCCGGAGCAAACCGCGACACCCGAACCGACGCCGACGGTGTCGAGACCGCAGCCGTGTACACCCGCAGGTAATGGGACGCGACCCACGCAGGCTTCGACCGATACGACACCGGAGTCCAGCCGTTGACCGACGCGCCACGAACCCCCACATGGGCGCCACGCGCCAACACGCCTCGTTTCGAGCACGACGTCGATGCGCACGAGCGCACATTGACCGCCGTCGTGGCCGCCACCAGGCCACTGGAGGGCAACGACGCCGACGTCGTCGACCCGGCGCGCAGGTAGCGCGACGCAACCCAGGCAGCCCGACCCCGGTACGACACCGGGGTCTACCCGGAACGCGACACACCACGCACCGCCACATGCCCGCCTCTGGGCAACAGACCGAGCCTTGCACACGACGTCGACGCGCACGAGCGCACGTTGACCGCCGTCGTCGCATACACCAGACCCGACGACGGCATCGCCGACGCCGTCGACGCCCCAATGGCCGGAATCGTGGCAGCACCCGCCGCCACAGCGGCCACCGCGGCCGCTACACGCCTAGACACGAACATGACAATCCTTCCAATCAACCAGTGATGACGATGCGGGGGTTCTGGGCCGGGTCGAGCCAGCGGAGGGTGGCGTCGAGTTCGGAGTGGGAGTTGATGGCCACGCAGCCGCCGGTGTAGCTGGTGGCGTAGTGCAGGAAGATTCCGGCACCTGAGCCGGCGCCGTACCGGATGGGGGACGAATAGTTGTACGACAGGACCACGGCTTGCCGGTAAAGGGAGCCGGCATAGTCGGCCAGATGCTCGTTGGCAGACGTGGACAGGTGCGAGCAATCCTCGCGCCACCGGTTGTAATCAGCCTGGTGGGGGTCTTCGATCCACCACGAGCACGACCCGATCGTCCGGTACGACAGCTTGGTGCCCGGGTTACCCACACCGAACGCTGAGATGACACTGAACGTGCCGGCTGGCGTGGTGTTCGTGCCTTGCCGGCGAGCCGAGGCGTCCACGACGCCACCGGAGCCGAAGACCGATCCGACACCCGACGCCGACACCTTGACCCAGCCCTTGCTGGCACCCTGCCACTGGTAGCGAGCCCAGGTGCCGTGAGTACCCGAGGTCCGGTCAGCAACCATGACCTGCTGGGACACATCAGCCGAGACCGAGGTACCCGGAGCAAACCGCGACACCCGAACCGACGCCGACGGTGTCGAGACCGCAGCCGTGTACACCCGCAGGTAATGGGACGCGACCCACGCAGGCTTCGACCGATACGACACCGGAGTCCAGCCGTTGACCGACGCGCCACGAACCCCCACATGGGCGCCACGCGCCAACACGCCTCGTTTCGAGCACGACGTCGATGCGCACGAGCGCACATTGACCGCCGTCGTGGCCGCCACCAGGCCACTGGAGGGCAACGACGCCGACGTCGTCGACCCGGCGCGCAGGTAGCGCGACGCAACCCAGGCAGCCCGACCCCGGTACGACACCGGGGTCTACCCGGAACGCGACACACCACGCACCGCCACATGCCCGCCTCTGGGCAACAGACCGAGCCTTGCACACGACGTCGACGCGCACGAGCGCACGTTGACCGCCGTCGTCGCATACACCAGACCCGACGACGGCATCGCCGACGCCGTCGACGCCCCAATGGCCGGAATCGTGGCAGCACCCGCCGCCACAGCGGCCACCGCGGCCGCTACACGCCTAGACACGAACATGACAATCCTTCCAATCAACCAGTGATGACGATGCGGGGGTTCTGGGCCGGGTCGAGCCAGCGGAGGGTGGCGTCGAGTTCGGAGTGGGAGTTGATGGCCACGCAGCCGCCGGTGTAGCTGGTGGCGTAGTGCAGGAAGATTCCGGCACCTGAGCCGGCGCCGTACCGGATGGGGGACGAATAGTTGTACGACAGGACCACGGCTTGCCGGTAAAGGGAGCCGGCATAGTCGGCCAGATGCTCGTTGGCAGACGTGGACAGGTGCGAGCAATCCTCGCGCCACCGGTTGTAATCAGCCTGGTGGGGGTCTTCGATCCACCACGAGCACGACCCGATCGTCCGGTACGACAGCTTGGTGCCCGGGTTACCCACACCGAACGCTGAGATGACACTGAACGTGCCGGCTGGCGTGGTGTTCGTGCCTTGCCGGCGAGCCGAGGCGTCCACGACGCCACCGGAGCCGAAGACCGATCCGACACCCGACGCCGACACCTTGACCCAGCCCTTGCTGGCACCCTGCCACTGGTAGCGAGCCCAGGTGCCGTGAGTACCCGAGGTCCGGTCAGCAACCATGACCTGCTGGGACACATCAGCCGAGACCGAGGTACCCGGAGCAAACCGCGACACCCGAACCGACCGCTTCGTGGCAGGCGCCCGGGTCGCCGTCGCTGAGGCTCTCCGGGTCGTGGTCGACGAGGTAACCCGGCGCGGGCTGGCCGCCGCCGTGCCACGGCCCACACTCGCCCGGGACGTCGCGCTGGCCGTCGCGGTGGCGGTGCTGCGGGTCGTCGGCCGCGGCGATGAGGCCGAGGAGACCGGTGACGACGACACCGGCGGGCGCCCGCTCGGCGTCGACGCGACCGTCGGAATCCGTGAGGCCGTCGCAAAGGACGCCGAGGTCGTGGGCGACGGTGACGCCGGCACACCAGCCGACGATCCGCCAGCACCACACCCGGCCACCACCACCGAGGCAGCGGCTACTACTACAGACAACTTTCGAGTCACAACATCCTCCTGATCAGGCTCGACGACCGGAAGACGACGCTGTACGCAGCGATGCTTTCGCTGCGGCCAGCAACTCCCGGTGCCGCATGGCGGCCTGCTCATCATGACGCCACGACTGGGCGGCGGCGAACGCGTCTCGGGCTCGACGCTCGGCGGCCGTGAGCGTCGGTGGGGTCGGGGTCGGTCGGCCTGTGGCGGGGTCTGCGACCGGGGGATGCTCCAGCGGCAACCCCCGCAGCCGGGAACACACCAGCCCGGCCATCGAGTGGACCCGTGGCGGCAGCTCGTTCGCGGCCAGGGTGTCCCGCACCTGACGTGGCCGCCACCCGCCGGCCACCAGGGCCTCCAACAGCGGAGCGACCCGGGCGGCGCCCGCCTCGTCCAGAACCTGCATCGCCTCGGGCAGACACGCCCGGACCAGCCTCCACGTCTCGGCCGTCACGGCGCCCGACCCCTCAGGGCTGCCCGTGCCCCCAGCCTCGACAACCGGGCCACCATCGCCCCGCTCGTCGTCCGCCGGGTCGTCGGCCTCGACCGGTCCGTCGTGGGTCAGATCGTCGGTCACCTCGGCCTCGACCTGACCTGACCCGGCCCGACCAGAGCCGGCGTCGCCCACGACGCGGCTCGCCGTCGACGGGAAGGGTCGGGTTAGGTCTGGTTCAGGTGATGGTTCTTCCTTATGAGGGGGTGTGGGGGAGTGTGTCACCAGTGTCACAGGGGGGGTGTCACCAGTGTCACAGTGGTCAGCCACTGCGCCACCAGTGACACAGTGCCCTCCACGAGGGGATTCACCGTCGACCACGATGGGGGAGTCCACCACTGTGCCATCCATGTCACAGTGCACTCGACTAGGGGTTTCACGTTCCACGCCCGGACGGGATGATGCGGGGACACGACGGCGCGACACACTGTCAGGCACGAGCAGATGCCACACCGCCTGAACCCGACGCAGACCACCATCAGCGGCGATCTCATAGCCCTCACGTCGCTCGACCAGCCCAAGCTCAGCCAGCCCATCCAAGGCCCGGAACACGGTGCGACGCGACGACGACGCCATGTCCGCGAGCGTGTCCACCCGCGGCCACGCCACATCATTCTCGTCAGCGAAGTTCGCCAACGCGACCAACACCAGCTTGTGCGTCGCATTGGCCACCGGCGCCTGCAACGCCCAGTTCACCGCCCAAATACTCACGACTCACACCCCCGCCCCATCCACACTGACCAAGACCCCGACCACTGTTGGCCGGCAGGCACCCGACATCGACACCGACGCCAGGCGATTCACGTCACACCGGCGATCACGCGCACTCATCGTGGAATCCCACCGTGTGCTCCGCCGCCCGCGCGGCCGTCTCCGCCGCGCGTTCACCCCGCAACGCTTCCGCCTCTGCCCAACTCGCAGGGATCTGCCACCGGCCCCCCGGCGTGCAAAACGCACCAGGAATCCCACCCTTGGCAGCCCACCTGCGCACCTGCCACGCCGTCGCCCACCCAATCCGGACCGCCGCCTGAGCAGGCGACAGCCACAGCGAGGTGGCGGTGGGGTGCGTGTGAGGTTGACCCATGACTTGAAAGTAACACTAACAGTCAGGTAGCGCAACTTGTAACAAGTGGCATTTCTATGACTTGTGCAGTTTCGTGGCGAGTGTTAGCCTATGTCGCATGAGCAAGAAACTTGAAGCTTTGCGAGCGTCAGGTACGATCCAGTCCTACAGTGCTGACGAGGCGGTCGGCATCGTGGTGAACCAGCTCATGTTCGTGCAACGGATCAGTAGGCGGTCCCTCGGTGACGTACTGGGCATCACAGGGCCTGCCGCGGGCATGAAGCTCCGCGGTGACATCGGATGGTCGCTTGATGACTTGTCGAGGGTGTCGCGCTATTTCGGACTCTCGGTTGCTGACCTTGTGCCGGAGTACGTCGGGGGCCCCGCACCTGAGCCTGGTTACGTGCCGGCTCCGGTGACTCCCGAGATGGTGGGGCGTGCGGGGCTCGAACCCGCGACCCAGGGATTATGAGTCCCCTGCTCTGACCTGCTGAGCTAACGCCCCGATGTGCTCAGGACACTGTAGCGACCGGACGCCCCGCCAGCAGCGCGAGGATCGCCTCACCCACGGCCGAGTTGTCGTGATGGCCGATGACCGGGTACCCACGTGCCAACACAGTGGGATGGGCATTCGCCACGACGTACGGCCGGCCGACCAGATCGAGCATGGTGAGGTCGTTCGGCATGTCGCCGAAGGCGACGGCGTGCGCCGGATCGACCCCGAGCTCGATGCACAGCTGCGCCAGGGCCGACCCCTTCGACACCCCCGGCGGCGCCAACTCGACCATGCCGTCGTCGAGCAGGGCCGAGAAGGTCGCCGTCGCCCGCCCTGCCACGACGGGAGCCAGCCGGTCGAGCAGCAGGTCCGACCGCACCCCGAAGGCCCGGGCGAGCACCTTGACCGGACGATGACCAGGTCCGAGGACGTCCTCGATGGGCCCTACGCCGCGCACCCCACGGTCGAGGGGGTCACGGTCGAAACCGGGCTCAATGACACACCCCACGGCCTCCTCGGCGCAGAACCGGAGGCCGGGGACGGCGTCCCGCAGATCGGCGACCAAGGGCCCGAGGACCCCGGGTGGGAAGGTCTCGTCCGCAAGCACCCTGCCGCTGGCCAGGTCGACGCTCACCGCCCCGTTGGAGGCTAGGACCGAAGGCCTGACGCACGTGAAGTCCTCGAGCACGTCGAGCCATCGCAACGGCCGTCCGGTGGCGAAGACGACGTGGACCCCCGCCGCGGCGGCCTGCCGCACGGCTCGCGCATTGAGCGCGGAGGGCAACCGGTCAGCGCCCAGGAAGGTCCGGTCGAGATCGGTGGCGATGAGCTCGACGTCGGCCATCACAGCTTCTTGTTGCGGGTCGGCGTGGCCGAGCCGGACGATCCGGAGGCGCCGGGGGAGTTCATCGTCGGGGGCTTGGTCGGGGTGTGCTGGTTGTTGCCCGGGGTCGGACTGGCCGACGACGGGGACCCCGACGACTGCGACGGGCTCGCCGACTGCGGGGAGGGGCTGCCGGAGCTCGGGCTCGGGCTGCCCGACTGTGGGGACGGGCTGCCCGACCCACCCGAGCCTGAGGCCGAGGTCGGCACCGGCGGCGGGGGAGGGCTCGGCGGGATGTTCTGGAACAACAGCACCGCGATGAGCAGGCCCAACGCCGCGAGGGTGACGATGATGAGCCAGGCGATCGCCACGCTCGACCATCCGGCCCGGTCGCGCCGTCCCGGCCAGGGCAGTGGCCAGGTGCGGGAGGTGCCACCACGGGCGTCGTCGAGCCAGTGCAGGCGGTAGTTCGGTCCGGCGACCCTTCCCTGGGGGGAGGTCATCGACAGGTCGACGGACCGCAGGATGCGCGCGCACTCGGCCAGGGCGGCCCCCGACCCGTCATTGAGCAACGCCACCCACGGCGCCAACGGTGTCTCGCCGGGAAGCACGGGGTCGTCGGTCTCGCTGCGGAAGAGGTACCCGAGGCGTCCGGAGTCCTGCCCCTGACCGCCGCGGGCGACGACGGTCTCGACGTGGAGGTGGTTGACCTCCCCGGCCAGTCGGTCGCGGGCCGCGGCGTCACCGGCGGCGCCGTGCGTCAGGAGGACGAGGAGCACCGGTGTGTCGGCGTCGTCGTGCGCCAGATAGGTGATCCCTGCGGGCATGGCGAGGGCTCGCGCGTCGAGCCAGAAGTCGCCCACCTTCGGTGGGTCCTCCGGCAGGAGCGGGGTCGGCCCCGGCGGTCCGGGTACAGATGACGTCGACATCGCCCACCATCTCACCACACTCGGTGCAACCCTGGCTCGAACCGACCACGGGGCCGACTTGCCTGGAAGAGATACATCGTCACGGTATCGTGGCAGCGGCCCGACCTCATCGGGCCGACGACGGCGCAGGCAGGAGAACTCGTGAGCACACCCATGGCGAAGCCGGGCGACCCGCGGTCGCAGCAGCCACCGCAGCGGCTGTCGGGCGGGCAGGACATCGGCCGAGGCAATGCCGGGGCGCCCATGAGCAACGCCGAGGCGGCCCGCCTCCTGGGCGAGGCCATCGGCCAGGTGCAGCGGGTCATCGTCGGCCAGGAGCACATGGTCGAGCAGCTCATGGTCGGCGTCCTCGCCAAGGGCCACATCCTGCTCGAGGGCGTCCCCGGCGTCGCCAAGACGCTGGCGGTGCGGTCCTTCGCCACCGTCCTGGGTGGCGACTTCGCCCGCGTCCAGTTCACCCCCGACCTCGTCCCCTCCGACATCGTCGGCACCCGCATCTACTCGGCGTCGAAGGAACGATTCGACATCGAGCTCGGCCCGGTCTTCGTCAACTTCGTCCTGGCCGACGAGATCAACCGTGCCCCGGCCAAGGTGCAGTCGGCGATGCTCGAGCTCATGGCCGAGAAGCAGGTCTCCATCGCCGGACAGACCTTCCCGGCGCGCACCCCGTTCAGCGTCATCGCCACCCAGAACCCCGTCGAGTCGGAGGGCGTCTACCCGCTGCCGGAAGCCCAGCGCGACCGCTTCCTGCTCAAGATCGACGTGCCCTACCCGCGCGGGAACGAGGAGTTCGAGATCCTTCGCCGGATGAGCGTCAAGCCCCCGGTCCCCACCCAGGTGCTCACCCCGGACAAGCTCGTCGAACTGCAGGACATGGCCTCCGACGTCTTCGTCCACAACCTCGTCGCCGAGTACATCGTCCGGCTCGTCCTGGCCACCCGGACCCCGTCGGAATTCGGGATGCCCGACCTCGACGCCGTCATCCAGATCGGCTGCTCCCCCCGCGCCACGCTCGGGCTGGTCGCGGCGTCCCGGGCCCTGGCCCTCATCCACGGGCGCGACTACGTCCTGCCCACCGACGTCCAGGCCGTCGCCAAGGACGTCATGGCCCACCGCATCATGCTCACCTTCGACGCCGTCGCCGATGACGTCGCCCCCGCCCAGGTCATCGAGCGGATCCTCGCCATGGTGCCCCCGCCGACCCCGGTGTGGAACCAGCAGCAGCGTCAGGCGGCCCACCAGCAGCACCGTCACCAGCCCGAGTACGGCGGCTGAGGGCGCCCATGCCGACGCGTCCTGCGTTCCAACCGGCCCAGGCTGCGGCCGGCGTCGTCCAGACGGTGCTCCGCCCGCCGACCGGGGCCACCGTCCCGCTGCACCAGTTGGCCCCGGAGGCGGCGCTGCGCCGCCTGGAGCTCACCATCGTGCGCCGGTTGGAGGGATACCTGCACGGTGACCACATGGGTCTGCTGCCCGGCCCCGGCTCCGACACCAATGACGCCCGGCCCTACCAGCCCGGTCAGGACGACGTGCGCATGATGGACTGGGCCGTCACCGCCCGCACGACGGTCCCGCACGTACGCGACACCATTGCCGATCGCGAGCTCGAGGTGTGGGCCCTGCTCGACGTCACCCCGTCGATGAACTGGGGCACCCAGGGCATGACCAAACGTGACCTGGGCATCGCCGGGATCGCCACGATCGGATTCCTCACCCAGAAGATGGGCGACCGCTTCGGTGGACTCATCATGCGACAGGACGCCATCCGCCGCTTCCCGGCCGGGTCCGGCAGAACGGCGCTCTACGGCCTGCTGCGGGCCATGCTCACCGACCCCATCGTTCCCGACAACGCCCCCGGCGACATGACCCTGGCCGCTGGCATCGAACAGCTCAACCGCACCGAACGGCGTCGCGGGATGCGGGTCGTCGTCTCCGACTTCCTCAGCCCCGGCGACCACGAACTCGACCCCGCCGTACCACCGGCCTGGGAACGGTCGCTGCGGAGGCTGTCGGTGCGCAACCAGGTGCTGTGCATCGAGGTCGTCGACGCCGCCGAGCTGGACTTCCCCGACGCCGGGGAACTGCTCGTGCGCGACCCCGAGTCCGACTTCGCCCGGTACATCGACACCTCCGACCCGGCCGCCAAGGCCCGGATGGACGCCGCGGCCTCCGCCCAGCGTCAGCGCGTCGCCACCGCCATCCGCCGTGCCGGGGCCGGCCACATCCAGCTCTCCACGGACCGTGACTGGGTGAGCGACATCGCCCGCTTCGTCCTGGGGTACCGACGCACCGCGGCGATGCTCCACCAGCCTCCGCAGGGGGTGTCACGATGAGCCCGCTCGTCCTGGGTCTGCCACAGGTCAACGCTCCGGGGCACCTGTGGGTGCTGTTGGCCGTCCCCGTGCTCCTCGTCCTCTACCTCGTCGCCCTGCGCCGCTCCCGGATGGCCGGGATGAGGTTCCCCAACACCGGACTGCTGGCCATGGTCATGCGCCCGCAGAGCCGCTGGAAGAGGCACGTCGCGGTCGTCATGTCGCTGCTGGCCCTGGCGGCGGCGACGATGGCCTGGGCGCGACCGGTCGGCATCGAGAAGGTACCTCGGGAGAGGGCGACGATCGTCGTGGCGATTGACGCGTCCCTGTCGATGTCGGCCACCGACGTCAGCCCCAACAGGCTGGACGCCGCCAAGGCCCAGGCCAAGACCTTCGTCAACAGCCTGCCGACCGGTTTCAACGTCGCCGTCGTGACCGTCTCGGGTCATCCGAGCGTCGTCATGCCGCCCAGCACCGACCGGCCCACCGTCCTGCGCGCCATCGACGCCATCTCCACCACCGACGGCACGGCCCTGGGCGACGCCATCAAGGAGTCCCTCCAGGCCATCACCGAAGCCCCCAAGGGCGCCGACGGATCGGCCGCCCCGGCGGCCGTCGTCCTGCTCAGCGACGGCGGCAACACCGACGGGACGGACCCCATGGTCGCGGCGAACCAGGCGGCTGCGGCCAAGGTGCCGGTCTACACCATCGCCTTCGGCACGCCGACCGGCTATGTCGACGTCGACGGCCAGCGCGAACGGGTCGCACCCGACACCACCCTGCTGGCCAACATCGCCCAGCGCACCCACGGACGCAGCTGGGGAGCCGATTCGACGAACAAGCTCAAGACCGTCTACCAGGACGTGCGCAGCTCGGTGGGCTACGAGGACGTCAAGAAGGAGGTCACCGCCAAGTGGGCCTTCTACGCCCTCGGGTTCGCGGTGGTCGCCGGGCTCGGCGTCGTCTCCATGGCAGCGAGGTGGCCGTGAGCGCACTCATCATCCATTTCCTGCGTCCCGGGCGCCTGTGGTGGCTCCTCGTTCCGCTCGGCGTCCTCGCCGGATTCCTTCTCCTGTCGGCCCGGGTCACCGGGCGTCGGACGGTAGGGCGACTCGACCTCCGCCGGATCCTGCCGCGCGACCGAGGCTGGAAACGGTGGGCCGCCGTGCTCGCCTCCGTCCTGTCGATGGCCTCCCTCGTCGTGGCCTTCGCCCAACCCCAGGACTACCGCAAGGAGCCGCGTGACCGGGCGACGATCGTCGTGGCCATCGACGTGTCGAGGTCGATGGTGGCCACCGACGTCGAGCCCTCGCGTCTGTCGGCGGCCAAGTCGGCGGCCAAGGAGTTCCTCGGTGATCTGCCCGAGCGGTTCAACGTCTCGCTCGTGCGATTCGCCGCGACCGCCCAGATCGTCGTGCCACCGACGACCGACCGCGGGGCGGTGAGCCGGGCCATCGACGGTCTCCAGGTGCTGCCGTCGACGGCCATCGGCGAGGGCATCTACACCTCGCTCAGCGCCCTCAAGCTCGTCCCCGACGACCCGAAGCATCCCGGGTCGAAACCGCCGGCGGCCATCGTCCTGCTCTCCGACGGTGCGACGAACATGGGTCGGCCCTCCCTCCAGGCCGCGCAGGAGGCCCGTCGGGAGGGAGTGCCGGTGTACACCATCGCCTACGGCACCCCGGGCGGCTACGTCGTCGAGGGTGGGCAGCGTCAACCCGTGCCGGTCAACCACTACGAGCTGGCGGCCATCGCCAAGGCCTCCGGCGGCGAGAAGTTCTCGGCCGAGTCGCTCGGCCAGCTCAAGGACGTCTACAAGGCCATCGCCCAGTCGGTCGGCTACGAGAAGGTCTACGCCGAGGTCACCGACCGCTACGTCGGCATCGCCCTGGTGCTGGCCCTCGTCGCGGCCCTCGGGGTGGTGTCGCTGGCGGCGCGCTGGCCGTAGTGATTGAGTGGAGCCATGACCGTCGCCGAGAACCTGGCCCACATCCGTTCGCGCATCGACGCCGCCGCCCGAGCAGCCGACCGGGACCCCGCGACGGTCCGGCTGCTGCCGGTGAGCAAGACCAAGCCCACCTCGGCGATCCTCGAGGCCGTCGACGCCGGGCTCACCCGGTTCGGCGAGAACCGCGTCCAGGAGGCCCTGGCCAAGTGGCAGGAACTGGCCCCGGAACACCCGCAGGTCGAATGGGCGATCATCGGCCACCTGCAGACGAACAAGGCCCGTGACGTCGCCCGTTTCGCGACCGAGTTCCAGGCCCTCGACTCCCTGCACCTGGCCCGTGAACTCGACAAGCGCCTCCATCAGGAGGGCCGCCGGCTCGACGTCCTCGTCGAGGTCAACACGTCGGGGGAGCCCCAGAAGTCCGGGATCGAGCCGGGCGAGGCCCTTTCCTTCGCCCGCGAGCTGGCCGCCTTCGACGCCCTGCACGTCACCGGACTCATGACCGTCGCCGTCAACAGTCCCGACGCCGACCAGGTCGGCGCCTGCTTCGACCTCCTGCGCGGGGTGCAGGAACGGCTGCGCCAGGAGGCATCGCAGGTGAGTTCCTGGGACGACCTGTCGATGGGCATGTCGGGCGATTTCGAGCTGGCCATCGCCCATGGGGCGACGACCGTCCGCGTCGGCCAGGCGATCTTCGGGGCGAGGGAGTACCCGACGTCCTGACCGATCCCCGCCCGGGCCCCCGACGAGCTTGTCGCCGAGCCCCGGGAGGGGCACACTGGCCCCAGACCTCCGCGTCGGCACCTCATGCAGGGGAAGGCACGTGGTACCGAGGAGGACGGTCGATGAACAAGCCAGACCTGCAGGCCGAGGGCATGATCTTCATCCACTCGGCTCCCACGGCGTTGCGCAGCCATGTCGAATGGGCTGTCGACGCCGCCGTCGTCGCGCCCTCCTTCCGGTGGACCCGCCAGCCCGTCGAGCCCGGGACATGGCGCTCGGAGGCCACGTGGCGCGGAACGGCCGCGTCCGCCGCCGCTCTCGTGTCGACCCTGGCCGCCTGGGGACGGCTGCGATTCGACCTGACGATCGAGTCCGGGGCACCATCGCGTCGATGGTCGGTGACCCCTGACCTCGGCGTGTTCAGCGCTGCCATGGACGAGGCCGGATCGGTGCTCGTCGACGAGCACCGCCTGCGCAACGCCGTCGCGCAGGCCCGGCGAGGGGCCGTCCTGGCCGACGAGATCGCCGACCTGCTGGGCGAGCCGTGGGACGTCGAGCTGGAGGCCTATCGGGCCTGCGACCCTCAGCTCGACGTCAGCTGGCTGGCGGTCTGAGACAGCGCGTTCGGGGACGCCGCCGGCGACTCAGCGGCTGGCGTGCGCGTTGGTGAAGGCCAGGGTGACGTTGTGGCCGCCGAACCCGAAGGAGTTGTTGAGCGCGGCCAGGTCGCCCTCGGGCAGCGCCGTCGTCTCCGTGACGACGTGCACCGGCAGATCGGCGTCGAGGGTGTGGGTGTTGATGGTCCCGGGAACCTTGTGTTCGAGCAGGGCCATGACGGCGGCGAGCGACTCCAGCGCCCCGGCACCACCGAGGAGGTGCCCGGTCATCGACTTGGTGCCGTTGACGAGGACCTCGTCGGTGGCGCCGCCGAGGGCCTCACGGATGGACGCGGCCTCGGCCGAGTCCCCCTGGGGGGTCGAGGTGGCGTGGGCATTGACGTGCTTGATGTCGGCCGGGTCGAGGCCGGCGTCATGCAGGGCCTTGCGCATCGCCGCGGCCTGGCCGGCGCCGGTCGGGTCGGGCTGGACGATGTCGTGGGCGTCGGCGGAGATCCCGGCCCCGGCGAGGGTGCCGTAGATCCTCGCGCCACGGGCCCGGGCATGCTCCAAGGTCTCGATGACCATGATGGCGGCGCCCTCGCCGAGGACGAAACCATTGCGCTCGACGTCCCACGGCCGGGAGGCGTGCTCGGGGTCGTCGTTGCGCGTCGAGAGTGCCTTCATCTGGGCGAAGGCGGCCAGCGGCAGCGGGTGGACGACGGCCTCGGTGCCGCCGACGACGACGACGTCGGCCCGGCCGAGACGGATCTGGTCGAGGCCGAGGGAGATGGCCTCGGAGGAGGAGGCGCAGGCCGAGACGGGGGTGTGGATGCCGCCGGTGGCGTGCAGCTCCAGTCCGATGTTGGCGGCCGGGGCGTTGGCCATGAGCATGGGGATGGTGAAGGGGCTGACGCGGCGGAACCCGCGATCCTTCTGGATGTCCCACTGGCCCAGGAGCGAGTGCAGGCCGCCGATGCCGGTGGCGCAGCACACGATGAGGCGCTCGGGGTCGATGCCGTTGTCGACGAGGTTCCCCTCCTCGTCGCGGGGCATCGTCAGGCCCGCATCGGCCCAGGCCTCGCGCGCGGCGACGAGGGCGAGCTGGCTCGACCGATCGAGGCGGCGGGCCTGGGCGTGCGGGATGTGGTTGGTCGGTTCGTCGACGACCTCGGCGGCGAAGGTCACCGGCAGGTCGCGGGCCCAGTCGTGCTCCAGGGTGTGGACGCCGTTACGGCCCTCCAAGAGCCCCTGCCACGTGCTGGGGGCATCGCCTCCCAGCGGGGTGGTGGCACCGAAACCGGTGATGACGACGTCAGACATGGGGCAACTCCTGGGGCCGAGGGGTGGAACGGGATCAGGCCTGGTGGGCGGCGATGTAGGCGACGGCGTCACCGACGGTCTTGAGGTTCTTGGACTCCTCGTCGGGGATCTCGACGCCGAACTTCTCCTCGCAGTCGTAGATGATCTCGACCATCGACAGGGAGTCGACGTCGAGGTCATCGGTGAACGACTTCTCGGCGGTGACCTCGGCCTGGTCGACGCCGGTGATGTCGTTGACGATGTCGGCGAGGTCGGACAGGATCTGGGCGTTGTCGGCCATGGTGTGCTTCCTTCTGTGTCGGATGACTGGCTGTCGGATGAGGGTCTGTCGGACGGGTGGAGGGGTCGGGGGTGGTGGCTTCATCAGGGCAGGACGACGACCTGCCCGGCGTACACCAGGCCGGCGCCGAAACCGATGATGAGGGCCAGGTCACCGCTGTGGGCGTCGCCACGGCGGAGCATGCGGTCCAGGGCGATCGGGATCGACGCCGCGGAGGTGTTGCCCATGTCCGTGATGTCGTGGCACACGGTCACTGACTCCGGCAGGCCGAGGTGGCGGACGATGACCTCGGTGATCCGGTCGTTCGCCTGGTGGGGGATGAAGACGTCGAGCTGGTCAGGGGCGATGCCCGCGGCGGCGATGGCCTCCTTGGCCTTCGTGGCGACCTCCGAGAGGGCCCACTTGAAGACCTTGTGGCCGTCCATGGCGATGAGCGGGTGATCGATGTCGGGGTGCGAGGCCACCTGCGTCCAGTCCTCGATCTCGATCGTCTCGACCTGGTCGGCGCGCGAACCCCACTGGGCCGGGCCGATGGCCGGTTCCTGGGAGGGCCCGAAGACGACCGCCCCGGCACCGTCGGAGAAGAGGAAGGCGGTCGACCGGTCGGCCATGTTCGTCATGTCCGAGAGCCGCTCGACGCCGATGGCCAGGACGTGGTGTGCGGCGCCGGAGCGGATGAGGGAGTCGGCCAGGGCCGTCGTGTAGCAGAACCCGGCGCAGGCGGCGTTGACGTCGAAGGCCGCGGCGCGATCCGCACCGACGGCCCGCGCCACATAGGTCGCCAAGGAGGGGGAGGGCCGGTGGTGCGAGACGGTGGCGATGATGACCGCGTCGATCCGGGAGGGTTCGAGGCCGGCGTCCTCGATGGCCTGTCGCCCGGCCTGGGCGGCCATGGCCTCGACGGTCTGCTCGGGGGTGGCCCACCGGCGTTCGGTGATGCCGGTGCGCTGCTCGATCCACTCCGGGGTGGAGTCGATGATCGTGCACATCTCCTCATTGGTGACGACGCGGTCGCCGCGCACCGATCCGGTGCCGAGCATCCGGGCGTAGGGCGCCCCGACGCTGGCGGTGAGGGTGGGGTGGGACATCAGGCCTCCGAGGTGGTGTGGGAGTGGGCGGCGACGAAGGCGCGGGCGTCGTCGAGCTGCTCGGGCTTGTCGAGATTGAACAACTCGACCCCCTTGAGGTTGCGCTTGGCGATCCCGGTGAGGGTGCCGGCCGGGGTGAGCTCGAGGATGCCGGTGACACCGTGCTCGGCCATCGTCGCCATGACGAGATCCCAGCGCACCGGACGGGCCACCTGCGCGACGAGCCGGTTGGCGAAGTCGCGTCCGTCGGTGACGAGGGCGCCGTCGAGGTCGCTGAGCAACCCCGTCGTCGGGGTCGACGTCGGCATGGCGGCCGCAACCTCGCGCAGGTGGTCGACGGCCGGCTCCATGTGCGGGGAGTGGAAGGCCCCGGCGACCGACAGGGGGAACAGACGGGTGCGGGCAGGCGGGTTCGCGGCGAGTTCGGCGAGCTGCTCGACGGTGCCGGCGGCGACGATCTGGCCCTTGCCGTTGTGATTCGCCGGGGTGATGCCGAGCTTCTCGAGGGTGGCGAGGACCTCGTCGGGGTCGCCGCCGATGATGGCGGTCATCGAGGTCTGGGTGATGGCCGCGGCGTCGGCCATCGCGCGTCCCCGCTCACGGACGAGGACCATGGCGGCCTCGGGGGAGAAGGCGCCCGCTCCCGCGCCCGCAGCGATCTCACCGACGCTGTGGCCGGCGACGAGGTCGGCCTGCTCGAAGAGGTCGGGGCTCACCGACGAGGCGGTGGCCAGGGCGGCGGCGACGAGCAGCGGTTGGGCGACCGCGGTGTCCTTGATGGTGGCCTCGTCGGAGGTCGTTCCGTGGGTCGCCAGATCGATGTCGGCGACGGCCGACAGCCACGCCAGGCGATCGGCGAAGGTCGGGTCCTCCAGCCATGCGGCGAGGAATCCGGGTTTCTGGGCCCCCTGGCCCGGGGCGACGACTGCTAGCACGACACCACTGTGCCCGTCCCGACCGCGCCGTGGCAGCCGTTCGCACGACGATTCGCGTCAGGGATCCTTGTCGGGTCCCCACAAAGGACGGTGCTCGGGTACGTGTGAGAAGCGATCAGGCCCGCACGGCGTCGCGCCGTGCTCGTTCGGCCAGGACGGCCGCCAGCACGTCGTTGACCGGGGTGTCGACGCCGACGGCGTCACCGAGGGACGGCAGGGCGCCGACCTGGGCGTCGAGTTCGCTGGCCCGTCCGGAGGTGATGTCGCGCTGGAAGGAGGTCGTCGACCGAGGGTCCTGGGTGGCCAGATAGGTGAGGACGCCGTCGAGGGTGTCCTCGGGCAGGTGCGCACCGTGGGCGCGTCCGACCCGGATCCACTCGTCGATGCAGCGGGCCAACAGGTCCCGGTGGTGCCCGAGGAGACGGCCGAGGTCGGCCTCGAGGGCGGCCCCGACCGCGCCCTGGGCGCAGACGTTGAGGGCCTTGGCCCAGATCTGGGTCGTCACGTCGTCCACCCGGGGGGAGTCGACGCCGGCCCGTTCGAGGGCAGCCCGCAGGGCGTCGACGTGGGGATGTGCCCTGCCGTCGAGGGCGCCGACGAGCAGGCTGCACGGTCCACCCATGTCCTCGATGACGCCGGGTTCGACGATCTTGACCCACTCCCGGCAGATGCCCGCCGCGGTGTGTTCGGGCCCGACGAGGGAGGCGACGAGGTCGGGCGTCGAGACGCCGTTCTGGGTCGTCACGACGAGAGTGTGCGGTCCGATGAGGGTCGGCAGGTAGGTGCGCACGGCGTCGGCGACCTGGAAGGTCTTGGTGCAGACCAGGACGATGTCGACCTGGCCGAGGGTGCTCGGGTCATCGGTGACGACGGGGTGGACGGTGATCTCGCGCCGGCCGACGATGCGCAGGCCGTGCTCGGCGATGGAGGCCAGCGTCGCGCCGCGGGCGACGAAGCTCACGTCGGCGCCGGCCGAGGCCATCATGGCGCCGTAGAAGCCGCCGATCGCCCCGGCGCCGATGACGACGATGCGCGGGCCCTCGGCGGTCATGCCCGGGCCCGTCGGACGGCCTCGACGACACTGGTGCGGGCGTCGGCGTCGGTGGCCGGGAGCATCGGCAGGCCCATCGAGGTGAGGGTCCGCTGCATCCCGGGGCCGACGTGGGTGGCGACGACGGCGTCGACGTCGTGGTCGCGCAGGAAGCGGACGATCCGGGCGTGGTGCGATCCCTCGGTGCCCTCGTCGTGGAGCCGGTCCCAGTCGACCTGGAAGGTCTGCCAGTCGGTCACCTCACCGGACTGGTCGAGGGTGGCGACGGCGACCATCGGGGCCTTGCCGAAGCGGGGCTCCACCGAGCCGTCGGGGCGTACCGGGATCATGAGGTTCATGCCTGCCACCCTAGTCGCGCCGGGCGATGGAACATGGATGCGTTCACCCCGCCAATCTCCCGAGCGTCACGGCGAGCCTCATGACGTAGGCCTCCCGCGGATCGGTCGGCGAGTAGCCGGTGACGTCCTGGATGCGCTTGAGGCGGTAGCGGACGGTGTTGGGGTGGACGAACATCGCCCGCCCGGTGCCCTCGACCGACCCGCCGTGGTCGAGGAAGGAGACGCAGGTGGCCATGAGGTCGCCGCCGGCCCGCTCGAGGGGGGCGTACACCTTGTCGACGAGCCACCGGACGGCCTGCTCGTCACCGGACAGGGCCCGCTCGGGCAGCAGGTCGGTGGCCGAGAGGACGCGCGGTCCCTCCGGCCAGGCGCCGGCAACGCGAGCCCCCGCGAGGGCGGCCCTGGCCGACATCGGGGCGGCGGTGAGGTCGGTGACGACCGGTCCGACGACGACCGGTCCCTCGGCGAAACTGTCCGCGAGCTGCTGGGCCGTGGTCATGGCCGAGAGGTCGTCGGTGATCGCCGTGCCGGCGATGATGGCGACGAGTCGGTGCGCCTGCATGGCTGCCAGGATGGTGAGACCCTGCTGTTCCCCGGCTCGCCGCAGGGAGGCGACCGGGGCGGACGTCGTCCCCGACCCGACGACGACGCAGAGGTTGACCCCCGCGCGCCAGCCCAGGGTCGAGGCCCGGGAGACGAGTTCCTCGTCGGCCTCCGAGCGGACGACGGCGTCGACGACGAGGGACTCGAGCCGCTCGTCCCAGGTGCCGCGCCGCTCGGCCGCCCGGGCGTACACCTCGGCGGCGGCGAAGGCGACCTCGCGCGAGTAGTGGACGATGGCGTTGGAGAGCACCTGGCGGTCGGCCCGCGGCATGGTCGTCGTGATCTGCTCCTCGACGACGTCGATGGTCGTGCGCACGAGATCGACGGTCTGGCGCAGCGAGATCTTGCGGGTCATCGACGCCGGTGCCGCACCGAAGACGTCGGTGGGGGAGTAGGGCTCGGCCTGGTCGTCGGCGAACCAGGTGACGAACCCGTCGATCCCCGACCTGGCGACGATGGAGATCCAGCTGCGCTCGTCCGCCGAGAGCTGACGGAACCACGAGTGACGGGTGTTCATCTCGGCCAGGGTGGCCGTCGTCATGGCCGAGGTGTGCTCGGCCAGGCGCTTGGTGATGGCCCGGCGGGTACGGTCTGAGGAGACGACGTCGCGCCCGGTGCTGGACACATGGACATGTCGCTCGTCGTGGGTGGGGGTCCTCGGCACTGCGCCTCCTCAAGTCGGGCCGAAGCCTACCCGTGCTCGGCGATGTCGGGCGCGGTTTGTGATTTTGCTCTCACGCTGCGACACAATGGGACGCGCGTCGAGACAGGACGCATCACCGTCGATGAGAAAGGAACCGGCGTGATCCCACGCGAAGTACCCGGCCCCGTCCTCAATGGACTGCCGACCACGCTTCCTGATCTGGATCCCGAGGAGACGCGGGAGTGGATCGAATCCCTCGACAAGATGGTCGAGGTCGACGGTGCGAATCGGGCCCGGGTCGTGCTGCTCAAGATGCTCGAGCATGCGCGCAGTCACAACAACCTCGGTCTGTCGGCGCTGACCTCGACCGACTACATCAACACCATCTCCGCCGAGGACGAGGCCCCCTACCCCGGTGATGAGGAGATCGAGCGTGACCTGCGGCGTCTGCTGCGGTGGAACGCCGCCATCACCGTCCAGCGCGCCCAGCGCCCGGGCATCGGCGTCGGCGGGCACATCTCGACCTATGCCTCCGCCGTCACCCTCTACGAGGTCGGCATGAACCACTTCTGGCGTGGGCAGGACGCCCCCGGTGGTGGTGATCAGGTGTTCTTCCAGGGGCATGCGGCCCCCGGCATGTACGCCCGCGCCTACCTCGAGGGACGCCTCACCGAGGAGGACCTCGACGGTTTCCGTCAGGAGAAGTCGAAGGCCCCGCACGGCCTGCCGTCCTACCCCCACCCGCGGATGCTGCCGGGCTTCTGGCAGTTCCCCACGGTGTCGATGGGCCTGGGGCCGGCCAACGCCATCTACCAGGCGTCGATGGACAAGTACCTCACCAACCGCGGCATCAAGGACTGCTCCGACCAGCACGTGTGGGCCTTCCTCGGTGACGGCGAGATGGACGAGCCCGAGTCGCGAGGCTTCCTCCAGGTGGCCGCCAACGAGCAGCTCGACAACCTCACCTTCGTCATCAACTGCAACCTCCAGCGTCTCGACGGCCCGGTCCGCGGCAACGGCAAGATTGTCCAGGAGCTCGAGTCGGTCTTCCGCGGTGCGGGATGGAACGTCATCAAGGTCGTCTGGGGCTCGGGTTGGGACAAGCTCCTGGCCGCGGATCGGGACGGCGCCCTCGTCGACGTCATGAACTCCACCCGCGACGGGGACTACCAGACCTTCAAGGCCAACGACGGCGCCTACGTGCGCGAGCACTTCTTCGGACGCGATCCGCGCACCGCCGCCATGGTGGAGAACTGGACCGACGACGAGATCTGGGCGCTGCGTCGAGGCGGCCACGACTACCGCAAGATGTACAGCGCGTACAAGGCCGCCACCGAGTTCAAGGGCGCCCCGACCGTCGTCCTGGCCTGCACCATCAAGGGTTACGACCTGGGCAGCCGCTTCGCCGGACGCAACGCCACCCACCAGATGAAGAAGCTCAACCTGCAGGACCTCAAGGAGTTCCGCGATCGGCTCAACATCCCGATCGCCGACGCCGTCCTCGAGGCCGACCCGTACCGCGCCCCCTACTACAACCCGGGACCGGACGACGAGCGCATCCGGTACCTCATGGAGCGCCGCCGCGCGCTGGGCGGATTCGTTCCCGAGCGCCGCACCGCGCACACCGCCCTGCCGATCCCCGGCCGCAAGGAGTTCGACGGCGTCAAGCGGGGATCGGGCAAGCAGGAGGTGGCCACGACGATGGCCTTCGTCCGGCTGCTCAAGGACCTCATGCGCGACAAGGACTTCGCTCCCTACGTCGTGCCGATCATCCCGGACGAGGCCCGCACCTTCGGCATGGACTCGCTCTTCCCGACGATCAAGATCTACAACCCGAACGGGCAGAACTACCTGCCGGTCGACCACGAGCTCATGCTGAGCTACCGGGAGGCGAAGAACGGGCAGATCCTCCACACCGGCATCAACGAGGCCGGCTCGACTGCGGCCTTCACCGCCGCCGGATCGGCCTACTCGACCCACGGCGTCCCGCTCGTGCCGGTGTACATCTTCTACTCGATGTTCGGCTTCCAGCGTTCCGGTGACGCCTTCTGGGCTGCCGGCGACCAGATGGCCAAGGGCTTCGTCATCGGGGCGACCGCCGGTCGCACGACGCTCACCGGTGAGGGCACCCAGCACATGGACGGTCACTCGCCCATGCTCGCGGCGACCAACCCGGCCGTCGTCAGCTACGACCCGGCCTACTCGTACGAGATCTCGCACATCGTCGAGGCCGGCCTCAACCGGATGTACGGGCCCGACGCCGAGGACGTCATGTTCTACCTCACGGTGTACAACGAGCCGATCGTCCAGCCGGCCGAGCCGGAGGGGATCGACGCCGAGGGCATCGTCAAGGGCATGTACCTGCTGGCTCCCGGCAGCTTCGAGGGGGTCAACGCGGACGCCCGCCGCGCCCAGATCCTCGCCTCGGGCGTGTCGGTGCCGTGGGCCCTGGAGGCCCAGCAGATCCTCAAGGAGGATCACGGCATCGTCGCCGACGTGTGGAGCGTCACGTCGTGGAACGAGCTTCGTCGGGACGCCATGGCGGCCGACGAGCAGGCCTTCCTCCATCCCGAGCAGGGACGTCGGACGCCTTACCTCGTCGAGCGTCTGGCGGACGCCCCCGGCCCGGTCGTCGCGGTGACCGACTACATGCGTCAGGTGCCCGACCAGATCGCCCAGTGGGTGCCCGGACGGTACGCGTCCCTGGGTGCCGATGGATTCGGGTTCTCGGACACCCGGGCCGCCGCGCGCCGGTTCTTCCACATCGACGGACCCTCGATCGCTGTGCGGGTGCTCCAGATGCTCGCCGAGGACGGAGAGGTGCCGGCCGAGTGGCCACGCGAGGCCGCCGAGAAGTACCACCTCCTCGACGTCAACGCCGGGACGACCGGTAGCGCCGGGGGAGAGTCCTGACCGATCGGGGCGACGACATGCCGGGGGTGCCCAGTCATGGGTGCCCCCGGTGTGCGTTCGGGGGTCGGGAGAGGTCGTCCGACGGCTGCTGATACGCTGTGACGGCAGCACAACTAAACCGCATTAGTCCTCGTGGCGCGGTGGCCACGAGATGCGGCGAGGATGGGAGATCGTCACATGGGTGTGAATCGTCGACAGGTTCTGGCAGGTGCCGCGTGGAGCGCACCGGCAGTGGCGGTCGCCACTGCGCTCCCGGCCTTCGCGGCCTCCGGTGGGACCGGCCCGGCGCCAGCGTCCTCCGCGCTGACCGCGGTGTACGTCGAGGTCAATCACGAGGACCTGGCGACTGTCGGGACGTTTGTCCTCGAGGGATCGAGGCGACCGGTCTTCGACCTGGCGATGATCTTCGCGGCGAACATCAACTTCGACGGAACCGCGGCCTACCTCCACCTCAATGATCGCGTCACGGCGACCCTCGACGACGCCGACACCCAGATCAGGCCCTTGCAGGCCAAGGGGACCAAGGTGCTGCTGTCCGTCCTGGGCAATCACCAGGGAGCCGGCTTCGCGAACTTCCCGACCGAGCAGGATGCCGACTGGTTCGCAGCCAAGGTCGCCAAGGTCGTGCACGAGTACCACCTCGACGGCGTCGATCTCGACGACGAGTACTCCGAGTACGGCACGAACGGGACCGGGAATCCGAACGAGGACTCGTTCGTCTGGCTGGTTCACGCCTTGCGCCGCCATCTGGCACCCCACGAACTCATCACGTTCTACGCCATCGGGCCGTCGGCCGAGCGCACCGTGTCGGGCTCGGGCAAGGCATCGGATGCCTTGGACTACGCCTGGAACCCGTGGTACGGCTCGTACAGTGCACCGTCGGTCCCGGGGATGGCCAAGGATCACCTCGGTGCGGCCGCGGTCGACTGGGGCCGCACCTCGCCCTCGACGGTGCAGTCCATGGCCTCGCGCACGGTGGAGGACGGGTACGGCGTCTTCATGTCGTACGACCTGCGGGACACGACCGACCTGTCGTCGGTCCAGGCCATGACTCTCGTCCTCCGGGGGGAACGGGCTGTCCGGAGCTGACCACCGCCCACGGGCCACCGGAGGGTGCCACGATGTGGGTGCCCCCGGTGGTCGTCGGCGTCATGTTCTGGCACGCTAGTGGTGGCAGGCAGGCCCCTGCCGTGTGGAACGAGGGAAAGCGAAGGATCCGTGGGTAGCGCGACCGATTTCGACAAGCTCGGGTTCGAGTCCGGGCAGGTCGTCCAGGAGCTCGGTTGGGACGAGGACGTCGACGAGGACCTGCGTCAGCTCGTCATGGACACCATCGACGGTGAGCTCGTCGAGGACTGCCTGGACGCCGTCGACGTCGTGTGGATGTGGTTGCGTCGGGAGGACGACGAGGTCGCGGACGCGCTCGTCGACGCCATGCGTGACCTCTCCGACGAGGGGTTCATCCTGCTGGTCACCCCGAAGGTCGGCCGTGACGGGGCCATCGACCCCTCGGACCTGGCGGAGGGCGCCGAGACGGCGGGCATGGTGCTCACCTCGACCTACAACGTCTCGGACGACTGGCAGGCGCACAAGGTGGTGCGGCCCCGCGGCGGACGCCGCTGACGTGTCGATACGCGGCGGACGCCGCTGACGTGTCGATACGCGGCGGACGCCGTTGAAATCTTGACCCGAGGCGGACGCCGCTGACGCTGTCGCACCACCTCGCTAGGGTGGTGGTCATGGCAGTGAGCACCTACCGTGCGGCGGACGATCGCTACGACACGATGACCTATCGCCGCTGCGGGGCCAGTGGTCTGTTGCTCCCGGCGGTATCGCTGGGGCTGTGGCAGAACTTCGGCGACCTGCACACCGGCGCCACCCAGCGCGCCGTCCTGCGTCGCGCCTTCGACCGCGGCGTCACGCACTTCGACCTGGCCAACAACTACGGGCCGCCGTACGGGCAGGCCGAGATCAACTTCGGGCGCATCTTCGCCACTGACTTCAAGGCCCACCGTGACGAGCTCATCATCTCGTCCAAGGCGGGCTACGACATGTGGCCGGGGCCCTACGGTCAGGGTGGCGGCAGCCGCAAGTACCTCATCGCCTCCTGCGACCAGTCCCTCGCGCGGATGGGTCTGGACTACGTCGACATCTTCTACTCGCACCGCTTCGACCCCGACACCCCGCTCGAGGAGACGATGGGTGCTCTCGACCGGATCGTGCGCTCGGGTCGGGCGCTCTACGTCGGGGTCTCGTCCTACGACCCCGAGCAGACGACCCGGGCGGCCCGGATCGCCCGCGACCTCGGCACGCCGCTGCTCATCCACCAGCCGCGCTACAACATGCTCGACCGGTGGATCGAGGACGGCCTGCTCGACACCTGTGAGCAGGAGGGGATGGGCGTCATCTGCTTCTCCCCGCTCGCCCAGGGCCTCCTCACGACGAAGTACCTGTCGGGCATTCCCGCCGACTCCCGGGCCGGCATGGGGTCGGTGTCGCTGCGGCCCAACCGGATCGACGCGGACACCCTCTCGACGGTGCTGGCCCTCAACGAGATCGCCATCGACCGCGACCAGTCCCTGGCCCAGCTGGCGCTGTCGTGGATCCTGCGGGACGAGCGGGTCACCAGCGTCCTCGTCGGGGCGTCCAGCGTCGCCCAGCTCGACTCCGACATCGACGCCCTGGCAGCTGCGCCGCTCACCGACGACGAACTCGTGCGCATCGAGACGGTCCTCGCCGAACGTCAGCTGTGAGCCACCCACCCACCACCCTCACGAAGGAGATCACATGGGAGCCGTGAAGTCCCAGCTCAAGTCCGACCTCGTCACCGCGATGAAGGCCCATGACGAGGTCGCCAAGTCGGCGATCAGGATGGCCGTCTCGGCGATCATGGCCGAGGAGGTCGCCGGGGACGCCGCCCGCGACCTCACCGACGCCGAGGAGCAGGCGGTCCTCGTCAAGCAGGTCAACAGCCGACGCGACTCGGCCCAGGCCTACCGTGACGGTGGTAGGGAGGAACTCGCCCGGGCCGAGGAGGCCGAGATCGCCGTGCTCGAGAAGTACCTGCCGGCCCAGCTCACGGCCGATGAGGTGCGCGCCATCGTCGACGAGGAGATCACTGCCGCCGCTGGCGGGCAGGCACCCACGATGAAGCTCATGGGTCCGGTCATGAAGGCGGTCCAGGCTCGGGTGCAGGGACGGTTCGACGGCCGCGAGACGGCAACCATCGTCAAGAAGGCCCTCTCCTGAGGTCGAACCACGGCCGCGCCTGCTAAGCTGCGCTCAACGCCCTTTAAGAGTGATCCCGTGAGGTCACGAAGGTCGTCAGCACAGGCGCGGCTCACCCCGGTGACGCCGGCCGATCCGGTGCTACCTGCCTTCCTGACCCCAGGGGTCGGAACCCGCCGTGGACGTCGGCGGGACGACGAGTCAGGAGTACCGGCATGACCCTCAACCACGACGGACCAGCGACCAGTTCCGTCACCGTCATGGATGCCGACGCCGTCAATCGCGCGTTGGCACGTATCTGCTACGAGATCATCGAACGCAACGAGGGCCTGGACCACCTGGCCATCGTCGGGGTGCGCACCCGTGGGGTCCCGCTCGCCCGACGGATCGCCCAGCGCCTCGCCCAGATCGAGGGCACCCCGGTGCCCTCCGGGGAGCTCGACATCACCCTCTACCGGGACGACCTCGACCCCAACGAGCAGCCCACCCCCACCGAGGGGCCGACGGTCCACGGCGGTGACCTGCCCGAGTCCCTGGCCGGCAAGACCGTCGTCCTCGTCGACGACGTCCTCTTCACCGGGCGCACCACCCGCGCCGCCCTCGACGCCCTCATGGACCACGGCCGCCCCGACCGGATCCTCCTGGCGGTCCTCGTCGACCGTGGCCACCGCGAGCTGCCGATCCGCGCCGACTTCGTCGGCAAGAACATGCCCACCTCCCTCGACGAGGCCGTCGACGTCCACCTGTCCGAGGTCGACGGTGAGGATCTCGTCGCGATCCGGAAGGTGGCCCAGGCATGAGCCCGAACGCCATCACCCCGCCGCCCCGGTTCGCGGCCAAGCACTTCCTGTCGGTCGAGGACCTGCCCACCGAGGAGGTCTTGGGCATCGTCGAGCGGGGCCGGGCGTTCAAGGCCGGCGCCAGGCCGCGGCTGGGACCCGACCGGGTGGCCATCAACATGTTCTTCGAGGACTCCACCCGCACCATGACGAGCTTCCAGATGGCCGAGCACCGACTCGGCATGAAGGTGCTCGACTTCGACCCCAAGCACTCCTCGGTGACCAAGGGCGAGAGCCTCTACGACTCGGTGCGCACCGTCGACGCCATCGGGGCGGACGTCGCCGTCATCCGGCACTCCCGCAATGCCTACTACGAGCAGTTGCTGGCCCCCGGTCGGCTCGAGCTGTGTCTCGTCAACGCCGGCGACGGATCGGGCCAGCACCCGAGCCAGTGCATGCTCGACCTCATGACGATCGCCGAGGAGTTCGGCCACTTCGACGGCCTCACGGTCGCCATCAGCGGCGACATCGCCCACTCCCGGGTGGCCCGCTCGGACGCCCAGATCCTCGCCCGACTGGGGGCGCGTGTCGTCTTCACCGGCCCGCGTGAGTGGATGGACCACGAGGTGACCCGGCTCGGTGAGATCACCACCCTCGACGAGGTCATCGCCGACGTCGACGTCGCCATGATGCTGCGGGTGCAGCACGAGCGGTTCGACGCCGGCCCCGACTTCTCGGCCGAGGACTACCTCAAGGCCTATGGCCTCACCGACGAACGGGCGGCGCGGATGCGCCCGGAGGCCATCATCATGCATCCGGCCCCGGTCAACCGCGGCACCGAGATCTCCTCGAAGCTCGTCGAGGCCGAGCAGTCGCGTATCTTCGCCCAGATGCACAACGGCGTCATGGTGCGCATGGCCATCCTCGAGACGGTCCTCGACGCGGCGGAGCGGGCATGAGTCGAACCCTCCTCACCGACCTGGTCATGCTCGAGGGGGGCACCCCGGTGCCCTCCCAGGTACTCGTCGCCGACGGCCGCGTCGAGGTCATCTCCCGAGGCCGGACGAGCGCTCTGGACGGCGTCGACGCCGAAGTGCTGAGCCTGGACGGGGCCCTGCTCACCCCAGGGCTGGTCGACCTGCACGACCATCTGCGCGAGCCCGGCCAGGAGGTCAAGGAGACCATCGCCACGGGCACGGCCGCCGCCGCCCGTGGCGGTTGGACCACCGTGTGCGCCATGCCGAACACGGTCCCCGACCCGCACAGCCCCGAGCTGCTGGGAGAGATGCTCAGGAGATTCGCGGCGGACGGCGTCGTCAAGGTGCTGCCCATCTCGCCGATCACCGTCGGCCTGGTGAGCGAGGATCTCGTCGACCTGCCCGCCCAGGTGCAGGCCGGCGCCGTCGCCTTCTCCAATGACGGCAAGGGCGTGCAGAGCGCCGGGGTCATGTACGACGCCATGCGCGCCGCGGCCGTCCTCGGCCGCCCGGTGGCCGCCCATGCCGAGGACGACTCGCTGGTGCGCGGGGGAGTGCTCAATGACGGACGCCGCGCTCTCGAGCTCGGCCTGCCGGGGATCACCCGACTGGCCGAGACGGTCCAGGTGGTCCGCGACCTGGCCATCGCCGAGCAGACCGGCGCCCACTACCACCTGTGCCACGCCTCGACCCGCGAGTCGATCCGCGCGGTGCGCCGGGCGCAGGCCGACGGCGTCCACGCCACCGCCGAGGCCGCGCCGCACCACCTGCTGCTGGCCGACGAGGACATCCCCGCCGACGACGGGCAGTACAAGATGAACCCGCCGCTGCGCACCCGCGACGACGTCGAGGCCATGGTCGAGGGACTGTGCGACGGGACCATCGGTGCCATCGCCACCGACAACGCCCCGCACACCGCTGCCGAGAAGGACTGCTCCATGCGGGACGCGGCCTTCGGCGTCATCACCAACGAGCACACCTTCGCCCTGCTCCACACGGCCTTCGTCCTGCCCGGGCGGTTCCGCCTGGACCAGCTCGTGCACTGGCTCACCGACGGCCCGGCCGACCTCTTCGGGCTCACCGAGGCGGGGCGACTCCGGGTCGGCGGACCGGCCGACCTCGCGGCCTTCGACCTGGCCCGTGAGGTGACGGTCGATCCGGAGTCCTTCGCCGGGAAGGGTCGCAACAGTCCGTTCCGTGGACGCCGCGTGCTCGGCGACTGCATCTTGACCATGGTGGACGGTGTCATCGTCCACTCCAACCGGAAGGATCGCCCATGACGACGAGGACCCTGCTGCTGGCCGACGGGACCCACATGACCGGCGAGGCCTTCGGAGCCGACCGGCAGGTCACCGCCGAGGTCGTCTTCACCACCGGCATGACCGGGTACCAGGAGACCCTCACCGACCAGTCCTACAACGGGCAGATCGTCACCTTCACCTACCCCCTCATCGGCAACACCGGCATCAATCGGGACGACATGGAGTCGCTCTTCCCGACGACCGCCGGGGTCGTCTGCCGGGAGGTCCCCAGGCTGTCGTCCAACTGGCGCGACCGGCAGAGCCTCGACGCCTTCCTCAAGGTGCACGGCATCCCCGGGCTGGCCGGCATCGACACCCGCGCGCTGGTGCGACGACTGCGCACCGAGGGCGTCATGAAGGGGGTGCTGCTCGGGCCGGACGCCGACCTCGAGGTCGAACTGGAGCGGTTGCGAGAGACCGAACTGCCGACCGACCAGATCGCCCAGGTGTCCACCCGCACCGCCTACCCCAGCCCACTGGGCGGCCACAGCGTCGTCCTCTTCGACTTCGGACTCAAGCACTCGATCCTCCGAGAACTCGGCAAGCGCGGGTGCGCGGTGACCGTCGTCCCCCACGACATCTCCGCCGACCGGGTCCGTGCCCTGGCTCCCGACGGGATCATGCTGTCGAACGGCCCGGGCGACCCCAAGAGTGTGCCGGGGGTCCAGGAGGTCATCCGTGAACTCCAGGAGGAGTACCCCATCTTCGGCATCTGCATGGGACACCAGCTCTTCTGCCTGGCCAACGGCGCGGACACCTACAAGCTGCGCTTCGGGCACCGCGGGTTCAACCACCCGGTACGCGACCTCGCCACCGGCCGGATCGACTTCACCAGCCAGAACCACGGGTATGCCGTCGACCCGGCGTCGATCCGTGGCACCGAACTCGAGGTGACCCAGATCGAGATCAACGACGAGACCATCGAGGGGGTGCGCCACCGGCGACTCGGCTCCTTCTCCGTGCAGTACCACCCCGACGCCGCCGCCGGCCCGCATGACGCCGCCCACATCTTCGACGACTTCATCGCCCTCATGGACGCCGGGCGACCCGCCCGTGCCGACCTCGCCCCCCGCTCCGACCTCGCCCTCACGGAAGGGACCCACTGATGCCCCGTCGCACCGACCTGCACCGCATCCTCGTCATCGGATCGGGGCCCATCGTCATCGGCCAGGCCGCCGAGTTCGACTACGCCGGGACCCAGGCCTGCCTGGCACTCAAGGAGGAGGGGTACGAGGTCATCCTCGTCAACTCCAACCCGGCGACCATCATGACCGACCGTGAGATCGCCGATCGGGTCTACATCGAACCCATCACCCTGGAGTTCGTCAGCCAGATCCTGCGCCGGGAACGACCCGACGCCATCGTCCCGACCCTGGGTGGCCAGACCGGTCTCAACATGGCCCGCGACCTGGCGCAGTCCGGGATTCTCGACGAGCTCGGCATCGAGCTCCTGGGCACCGACCTGTCGGCCATCGAGAAGGCCGAGGACCGTGACCTCTTCAAGCAGCTCATGACCGAGCTCGGACAGCCCGTCGCCAAGTCGGACATCGTCCACACCGTCGTCGAGGCCGTCGAGGTCG
This sequence comes from Acidipropionibacterium timonense, assembly GCF_900605005.1. Lineage (GTDB taxonomy): Bacteria > Actinomycetota > Actinomycetes > Propionibacteriales > Propionibacteriaceae > Cutibacterium > Cutibacterium timonense. The sequence goes on from NZ_LR027558.1 coordinate 998,505, forward strand.
GCGCCCGGATCGGCTACCCGCTCATCGTCCGGCCGGCGTACACCCTCGGTGGCACCGGCGGCGGCATCTGCCATGACGAGACCGAACTCATCCGCGTCGTCGGCAAGGGGCTGGAACTGTCCCCGGTCACCGAGTGCCTCGTCGAACAGTCGATCGCCGGGTACAAGGAGATCGAGTACGAGATGATGCGCGACGGTGCCGACAACACCATGGTCGTGTGCACCATGGAGAACTTCGACCCGGTCGGCGTCCACACCGGTGACTCCATCGTCTTCGCTCCCATCCAGACCCTCACCGACGTCGAGCACGAGATGCTGCGCGACGCCTCCATCGAGATCGTCCGCGCGCTGGGCATCGAGGGCGGCTGCAACGTCCAGCTCGCCCTCGACCCCGACTCCTTCGACTACTACGTCATCGAGGTCAACCCGCGCGTCTCGCGGTCCTCGGCACTGGCCTCCAAGGCCACCGGGTACCCCATCGCCAAGATCGCCGCGAAGATCGCCGTCGGCCTCACCCTCGACGAGATCCGCAACCCCGTCACCGGCACGACCTGGTCGATGTTCGAGCCCATGCTCGACTACGTCGTCGCGAAGATCCCGCGCTGGCCGTTCGACAAGTTCGCCCGCGCCGACCGACGCCTGGGGACCCAGATGAAGGCCACCGGGGAGGTCATGTCGATTGGGCGCACCATCGAGGAGTCCCTCCTCAAGGCGGTGCGCAGCCTCGAGATCGGGGTCGACCACATCTGGTTCCCGGCCGTGGCCGACCTGCCCGACGACGTCCTCGAGGAGCACCTCGTCCACGCCCGGGACGACCGGCTCTTCTGCCTGGCCGAGGCCATCCGACGCGGTCGGACCGTCCGCGAACTGCACGACCAGACCGGCATCGACCTGTTCTTCCTCGACAAGATCGCCCACCTGCTCGAGATCGAGGATCGGCTGCGCGTCACGCCGGGTGACGAGGAGTCGCTGTGGATCGCCAAGCGCCACGGATTCTCCGACCCGGCCATCGCCCGCGCCTGGGGACGGACCCCCGACGAGGTGCGTGCCCAGCGTCAGGGGGCCGGGTTCATCCCCGTGTACAAGATGGTCGACACCTGTGCCGGGGAGTTCGAGTCGCAGACGCCGTACTTCTACTCGACCTACGAGCAGGAGAACGAGTCGATCCGGTCCGAGCGTCCGAGCATCCTCGTCCTGGGATCCGGCCCGATCCGCATCGGCCAGGGCATCGAGTTCGACTACGCCACCGTCCACTCGGTCAAGGCCATCCAGGCCGCCGGGTACGAGGCCATCATCATGAACTCCAACCCCGAGACCGTCTCGACGGACTTCTCCATCTCGGACAAGCTCTACTTCCAGCCGCTCACCGTCGAGGACGTCCTCGACGTCATCGAGCTCGAGCAGCCGACCGGGGTCATCGTCCAGTTCGGTGGCCAGACGGCGATCAACCTGGCCGGGCCGCTGGCCGCCCACGGGGTGACGATCCTCGGCACCCAGTTGGCCGACCTCGACCGGGCCGAGGACCGGGAGGGCTTCGAGCAGCTCCTGGCCTCCCTCGACATCCCGCAGGCCCCCGGCGGCATCGCCCGGTCCGGTGACGAGGCCCTGGCGGTGGCCGAGGAACTCGGGTACCCGGTGCTCGTCCGACCGTCGTACGTCATCGGCGGGCGAGCCATGGCCATCGTCGCCGGACCCGACGAGTTGCGGACCTACATGCGTGAGGCCGTCCACGCCAGCCCGGACAAGCCGGTGCTCATCGACCGGTACCTCGAGGGCTTGGAGTGCGAGGTCGACGCCATCTGCGACGGCACCGACGTCCTCATCCCCGGCATCATGGAACACATCGAGCGGGCCGGGGTGCACTCGGGCGACTCGATGGCCATCTACCCGCCAGTCGGCATGAGCCAGCCGGTCAAGGACCGCATCATCGAGGTGACGACGAAGCTCGCCCTGGGGCTCAACACCCGCGGCATCCTCAACATCCAGTTCGTCGTGGCCGACGGCGTCGTCAACGTCATCGAGGCCAACCCGAGGGCGTCGCGCACGGTGCCGTTCCTCTCGAAGGTCACCGGGGTGTCGATGGCCGAGGTCGCCACCAGGGTCATCCTCGGCCAGAAACTGGCCGACCTGGGCCTGGAACCGGGACTGTTGCCCGAGTCGAAGCGCATCCACGTCAAGTCACCGGTGTTCAGCTTCTCCAAGCTCGACCTCGTCGACTCGCACCTGGGCCCCGAGATGAAGTCGACCGGTGAGGTCATGGGGTCCGACGACACCCTCGAGAAGGCGCTGTACAAGGCCTTCGAGGCGGCCGGGTTGCACGTGCCCGAGTACGGCAAGATCCTCCTCACGGTGGCCGACGACGCCAAGGCCGAGGCCCTCGACCTGGCACGCCGGTTCGACCGCATCGGCTTCCAGCTCGTCGCGACGACTGGCACGGCCCGGTACTTCCGTGAGGCCGGGCTCAAGATCGACGTCGCCCACAAGATCGGCAGCACGACCCATGACGGAGCAGGCCAGGACGGGTCGACCGAGTCGGTGCTCGATCTCATCAACCGGTCCGGGTGCGACGCCGTCATCAACGTCACCGGCAAGGGCCAGGACACGATCATCGACGGCAAGCAGATCCGCCGGGCGGCGATCGGCCGGGGCATCCCGCTGTTCACGTCGCTGGACACCGCCGGGGCCATCTGCCGGGTCATGGAGTCGCGGGTCTTCTCGACCGAGGTCATCTGAGATGGCCGACCTGCTCGAGCTCGTCGACTCCCGGCAGATCGCGTCGGGGGTGCACGCCATCGTCCTGCGGCGCGACGAGCCACTGTCCGAACCGGTGGCGCCGGGCACCTTCCTCGACGTGCTGTGCGGCACGGCGGCGACCTCGCTGGTGCTGCGCCGCCCGTTGTCCATCGCCGACGCCTCCGACGACGGGCGTGAGATGACCCTCATCCTGCGCGTCGTCGGGACCGGCACGGCGGTCCTCGCCGGGCTCCCGGTGGGGTCCCGTGTCGACTGCCTCGGGCCGTTGGGCCAGCCCTTCCGGATCGAGTCCGGGGTGGGTCGGGCGCTCCTCGTCGGCGGCGGCGTCGGCGTTCCACCGCTGTACCTGCTGGGTCGGCGTCTGGTCGAGGCCGGTGTCCGGGTGCAGTTCCGGCTCGGCTTCCGCGACGCCGCCGACGTCTTCTGGACCGACCGGTTCGCCGACCTCGGGCAGGTCCTCGTCTCGACCGACGACGGGTCGGCCGGCACCCGAGGCACCGTCGCCGACCTCGAGCAGGACGACGCGGCCCGGGACTTCGCACCCGAGGCCGTGTACGCGTGCGGGCCGCTGCCCATGCTGCGGTACGTCCAGTCACGATTCGCCGGGGAGGTCCCCACCCAGCTCTCGCTCGAGGAGCGGATGGCCTGCGGGGTCGGGGCGTGCTACGCCTGCGTCGTCCAGGACGCCCGCGACGCCGACCACCAGTACCGGATCTGCTGGGACGGCCCGGTCTTCGATGCCCAGGAGGTGGCCCTGTGACGAGCAGGCTGGCCGTCCGGCTGCCCGGACTCGACCTGAGGAACCCCATCATGCCCGCGTCGGGATGCTTCGGGTTCGGCGTCGAGTACGCCCACTTCTACGACCTCACGGTGCTCGGGTCGCTCATGATCAAGGCGACGACCCTCGAGGCGCGTCGCGGCAACCCGGTGCCCCGGGTGGCCGAGACCCCCTCGGGGATGCTCAACGCCATCGGCCTGCAGAACCCCGGTCTCGACGTCGTCATGGCCGAGCGGCTGCCATGGTTGGCCGAGCACGCTCCCGGCCTGCCGATCATCGCCAACGTCGCCGGCTACACCACCGAGGACTACGTCGAGGTGTCGCGGGTCATCTCGACCGCCCCCAATGTCGCGGCGCTGGAGATCAACATCTCCTGCCCCAACGTCAAGCGCGGCGGCATCACCTTCGGGACGACGCCGCAGGCCGCACACGACCTCACCGAGGCCATCATGGGGGTCGCGACGGTGCCGGTGTACGTCAAGCTCTCACCCAACGTCACCGACATCGTCGAGATCGCCCGGGCGGTGGCCGACGCCGGCGCCGACGGGCTCACCCTCATCAACACGCTCACCGGCATGCGGATGGACCTGCGTCGACGTCGTCCCCTCATCGCCAACGGCACCGGGGGACTGTCGGGCCCGGCGGTCCTGCCCATCGCCGTGCGCATGATCGACGCCGTGACCCGCGCCGTCGACCTGCCGGTCATCGGCATGGGAGGGGTGACGACCGCCGCCGACGCCCTCGAACTCATGATGGCCGGGGCCAGCGCCGTCGGCGTCGGCACGGCGAACTTCACCGACCCCATGGCCTGCCCGCGCATCATCGCCGGTCTCGAACCACTCATGGACGACCTGGGCATCGACTCCCTCGAGGAGCTGCGGGCCCAGGTGCGAGCCTCACACCAGGAGAACTGATGGACACCAGCCGCCCGATCATCGCCCTCGACCTGCCCTCGGCCCGGGATGCCCTCGACCTCGTCGCCCGGTTCGCCGGCGAGACCCTCTTCGTCAAGGTCGGCATGGAGCTCTTCTATGCCGCCGGACCGGGCATCGTCAGCCAGCTCAAGGACGCCGGCCACGACGTCTTCTGCGACCTCAAGCTCCACGACATCCCCAACACCGTGCGTGGGGCGGCGCGCAGCCTGGCGCGGTTGGGGGCCGACCTGCTCACCGTCCACGCAGCCGGCGGCCGGGCCATGATGGAGGCCGCCCTCGAGGGGCTGGGTGAGGGCGGCGGGTCGGCCAGCGTCGTGGCCATCACCCAGTTGACGTCGACCTCACCGGAGGCCCTGCGGTCCGAACAGCTCGTCGAGGTGCCCTTGGTCGAGTCGGTGCTCAACTACGCCCGGCTGGCACGGTCCGCCGGTCTGGCCGGGGTCGTCTGCTCGGCCCACGAGGCCGCCGACATCGCCGCTGCGACGGGAGAGGGGTTCCTGCGGGTGACGCCGGGAATCCGCCCTGCCGGTTCGGCGATCGGCGACCAGGCCCGCGTCGCCACCCCGGGGACGGCGGCGTCGATGGGCTCCTCGGCCATCGTCGTCGGGCGTCCGGTCACCCGCGCCGAGGACCCCGTCGCCGCCTACCACGCCATCATGACCGCCTGGCGCACCGGATCGGACGCCTGAGGAAGGACCCTGACATGACCATCTCGAACCCCATCCTGGCCCACGACGTCGCGGAGGCGCTGCTGCGCATCGGAGCGGTCTCGCTCAGTCCCGAGGAGCCCTTCACCTGGGCGTCCGGGCTGCACTCGCCGATCTACTGCGACAACCGGGTCACCCTGTCCGACCCGACCACCCGCGCCCTCATCGCCGACGGCCTGGCGACCCTGGTGCGGGAGAACTTCGACGCCGCCGAGGTCATCGCGGGTACCGCGACCGCCGGCATCGCCCACGCCGCCCTGGCCGCTGATCGCCTGGCCCGGCCGATGGTCTACGTGCGGTCCCAGCCCAAGGACCACGGCAGGGGAAACCAGATCGAGGGGCGTCTGACCCCGGGCAGCACGGTCGTCATGGTCGAGGACCTCATCTCGACCGGCGGGTCGGTCCTCGACGCCGCCCGCGCCGTCGAGCGCGAGGGCAGCGTCGTCGAGGGGGCCGTCGCCATCTTCTCGTACGAGCTCGAGCGCGGCCGTCAGGCCTTCGAGGAGGTCGGCTGGCCCCTGTTCACCCTCTCGAACTACCCGACCCTCATCGAGGTGGCCGAGTCGATGGGTCGGATCAGCGCCCCCCAACGCGCCGCCCTGGAGACCTGGTCCGCCGATCCACAGGCGTGGTCGGACGCGCACTGAACGGTCGTGATGTCGGTGCGGCGCTCGTCGGCGTAGCATCGAGGGGCCCCGAGCGAATGGAGGGCCCGTGACGACGAGCACCCCGACCGGCAACGACCACCTCATGACCGTCCACCTCGTGTCGATGGGGTGCGCCCGCAACGACGTCGACTCCGAGGAACTCGCCGCGCGGCTGGAGTCGGGCGGGTTCCGGCTCGTCGACGACCCGGCGCAGGCCGAGACCGTCATGGTCAACACCTGCGGCTTCATCGAGCAGGCCAAGAAGGACTCGGTCGACACGCTGCTGGCCGCCGCCGACCTCAAGGAGGACGGGACGACCAAGGCTGTCGTCGCCGTCGGATGCATGGCCGAGAGGTACGGGCGGGAGTTGGCCCAGGCCCTCCCGGAGGCCGACGCCGTCCTGGGCTTCGACGACTACGACGACATCGCCTCGCGGCTGCGGACGATCCTGGCCGGTGGGTCCATCGAGGCCCACGTGCCCCGGGACCGGCGCACCCTGCTGCCGCTGAGCCCGGTCGAGCGGGCCGGGGCCGCCGACCGCGTCGCGACCCCGGGCCATCACACGGCGCCGGCGTCCGGGCCGGCGGTGAGCGAGCCGGGCGGGGGCATCCCCGACCTGCCGGCCTCCGTCACCCCGGCGTCGGGCCCACACCCGGTCAACACCCGTGCCCGGCGACGTCGTCTGGGCTCGGGTCCCTCGGCGCCACTCAAGATGGCCTCGGGCTGTGACCGTCGCTGCGCCTTCTGCGCGATCCCACGCTTCCGCGGCTCCTATCTCTCGCGCCCGGCCGCCGAGGTCGTCGAGGAGGCCCGCTGGCTCGTCGACCACGGGGTCAAGGAGGTCTTCCTCGTCTCGGAGAACTCCAGCTCCTACGGCAAGGACCTGGGTGACCTGCGCCTGCTCGAGAAGCTCCTGGCCCAGCTCGACCGGGTCGACGGCCTGGAGTGGATCCGGGTGTCGTACCTCCAGCCGGCCGAGCTGCGTCCCTCCCTCGTCGACGCCATGCTCGCCACCGACAAGGTCGTGCCGTACTTCGACCTGTCCTTCCAGCACGCCTCGGGCCCACTGCTGCGCCGGATGCGCAGGTTCGGGGACGCCGAGTCCTTCCTGGGCATCATCGACGGCATCCGGGAGCGCTGCCCGAGCGCCGGGTTCCGGTCGAACTTCATCACCGGCTTCCCCGGCGAGACCGACGAGGACGTCGCGGTTCTCGAGGACTTCCTCCAGCGGGCGCGGCTCGACGTGGCCGGCATCTTCGCCTACTCCGACGAGGAGGACACCGAGGGAGCCACCCTCGACGGTCACCTCGACGAGGGCGTCATCGGCGAACGTCAGGAACGCCTGGCCGACCTCGTCGACGAGCTCGTCGCCCAGCGTGCCGAGGACCGTGTCGGAGAGGTCGCCCGGGTCCTCGTCGAGTCCGTCGACGAGGACGGGGCGGTGGGTCGGGCGCCGCACCAGGGGCCGGAGGTCGACGGCACGGTCAGCCTTCCGGGGGTCGACGACGTGGCCGTCGGCGACCTCGTCGCGGTGCGGTTCACCGGCTCGGACGGCGTCGATCTCGTGGGCGAACCGGCCTGAGCTGGCCTGTCCCCACGCCCGCGGAGGCGGGGACGCGCCATACTGGCCCCATGCGAGGACGACGATGACCGGGACCGCGAGCGACAGGCCCAGCAATCTCAACATCCCCAATGCCCTCACGGTGTTGCGGATCGTCCTCGTGCCGGTGTTCGGGTGGATGCTCCTGGCCCACGCCCACGAGGGCGGATGGCGCACCGCGACCACGTTGGTCTTCGTCGCCGCGATCCTCACCGACTTCGTCGACGGACGGATCGCGCGCAAGTACAACCTCGTGACGAACTTCGGCAAGATCTGGGACTCGGTCGCCGACAAGGCCCTCACCGGCATGGCCTTCATCGGCCTGTCGATCCTCGGCGAGCTGCCGTGGTGGATGACCGTGCTCATCCTCCTGCGCGAATGGGGCATCACGATCATGCGCGTGTTCATGCTCAAGTACGAGGTCATGGCCGCGAACAAGGGCGGAAAGCTCAAGACGGCGACGCAGGCGCTTGCCATCATCCTCTTCTGCCTCGGTCTGTGGCGCACCCCGCTCCTCGTCGACGTCCTCGCGTGGACGGTGATGATCGTCGCCTTCCTCCTCACGGTCGTCACCGGGGCGGTCTACGTCGTCGACGCCGTCCGCATCCGACGCCAGGCCCGGGGCTCGGGCGCCTCGTGACCGGCAGTGTCGACCCCGTCAGCCGGGCGGAAAGGGTCGTGCGAGCGCTGCGTCGCGCAGCGCTGAGCGCGGCGACCTGCGAATCGCTCACCGGCGGCCTCGTCGGCGCGACGCTGACGAGCGTGCCGGGGGCCTCGACCGTCTACCGCGGTGGTCTGGTCACCTATGCCTCCGACCTCAAGGCGAGCCTCGCCGGCGTCGACGCCGACTGGATCGCCTCGCACGGCGTCATCAATGCGACGACCGCCGCGCAGATGGCACTGGGGTGCGCCCGCGCGTGCGGTGCCGACGTCGGCATGTCGTGCACCGGTGTAGCCGGGCCCGATCCGCAGGACGGGTTCGGGGCCGGGACGGTGTACGTCGCCGTGTCCGTCCGGGGCGAGGTCACCGTCCGTGATCTCGCGCTGGCAGGGGACCGGCAGTCGATCCGGCGTCAGACCGTCGATGCCCTCCTGGCCCTGGTCCTCGAGGTGCTCGGCGTCGAGGCGTGACGCGGTCCGGGCCGGCGTCCGGCCCCTCGCGACGGGTGCCGCAGCACCCCCGAGGACAGCACGTTGTGCCGAGAGGGGAATGATCCTCGCCCCCGCGACGTTGTCCCAGGTGAATCCACATGGAGGAGTTGAGCATGAAGTTCGCCCTGTTGCGGGAGATGCTGGGCCAGGCACTGCGCGAGCAGCGGTTCGCCCAGGGACGTACCCTGCGTGAGGTCTCGTCGGCGGCCCGGGTGTCGCTCGGCTACCTGTCCGAGGTCGAGAGGGGCCAGAAGGAGGCCTCCAGCGAGCTCATCGCGTCGATCTGCGCCGCCCTCGATCTTCCCCAGTCACAGCTCATGGTCATGGTGAGCGAGAAGCTTCGCCTGGCCGAGGAGGCCATGACCCGTCCCAAGGTGGCGGTGGCGGCCTGAACCGGGGGTGTGGCCGGTCAGCTCACCGGTCCGGGTCCGGGACGATCCGCACGGTGACCCCGAGATCGCGGATCCTCGCGATCTGACGGGCATCGGCCGAGTCATCGGTGACGAGCACGTCGAGATCGCTGACGTCGGCCAACTTTGCCAGGGTGATCCGACCGATCTTCGATCCGTCGACGACGGCGATGATGTGGGGCGCCCGTCTGATCATGGTGTGATTGGTCGCCGCCTCGGTGTCGTCGTGGGTGGTGAGTCCGCCCTCGATACTCAGCCCGTCGCACCCGACGATGGCCGTCCCGACGTTGACCTGGTTGAACGTGCTCTCGGCCAGCGATCCCACGAGTTCGAGGGAGGACGGACGGAGCACACCACCGGTGATGAGCACCCGCTGCTGGCCCTGGTTCGCCGCTTCCAGGGCGATGCCGACCGAGTTCGTGACGATGGTGAGATCACGCCGGTGGCGCAACGCTCGCAGCACCTCCGCCGTCGTCGTGCCGCCGGTGAGCGCGATGGCGTGACGCCCCACCGGCAGCTCGGCCGCGGCTGCCCGGGCGATGGCCTGCTTGGCCCGGTGACGACGACCGTCACGCAGACTCACCGGCAGTTCGCCACCGGCACCGGCGCTGCGCGCCCCGCCGTGGGTGCGCACGAGCAGGCCCTGCTCGGCCAGGGACGCGACGTCACGGCGAATGGTGGCCGCGCTGGCACCCAGCTGAACGGCGAGATCGCGCAACTGCACCTCACCCTGTTCGCGAAGGATGGCCAAGAGAGAGACCATCCGATCGCTGCGGTGGGTCGTCGTCGGTTCCGTCGTGGGCGATGTGGTCACGTCAACCTCCCATGCACGCTCAATCCTTGAGCGAATCACTCGTCGACGCTCATCATAGTGACCGCCATGCGCTCACCGACGCCGACCGGGGGAGTGCCGTACGCTGTGCGCCGTGTGGGAATCGGAACTGTGGCGCCGTCTCGAGGATGTCCTGGGGGCGGGGTACGTACGCGCGTGGGCCGGGCAGCAGGCGATTCCCGGGCTGGATTCCAGGACCGTCCTCGAGGCCCTCGACGACGGGGTCGACGCCAGGACGGTGTGGCGGGCGTGCTGGGCCTTCCTCGAGTTGCCGGAGTCGGCGCGCTGAGGCTTGCGTCTCGAACATCTGTTCGCTAGGGTTGTCCACAGGGCGCTGAACAGTTCTCCTGTTCGATGTCCACAGATGTGAGGACGGGCTCCGGATGGTCGGTGGCCGCCCCTAGAGTTCACAGTGGCCGGGCGGGCAGACCCCGTTCGGGTACTGGGCGGGAGTGCACGTGCCGACGGCAGGTGCCCGTGATGAAAGGCTTCGACGCATGGTGGCTGCGGCAGATCGGGAGAAGGCCCTCGAGGCAGCTCTCAGTCAGATCGAGAAACAACATGGCAAGGGCTCGGTCATGCGACTGGGCGAGCGGGAGGCGGTCAAGGTGGCCGTCATCCCGACCGGCGCGGTCGCCCTGGACATCGCGCTGGGGGTCGGCGGTCTGCCGCGCGGGCGCATCGTCGAGATCTACGGTCCCGAGTCGAGCGGCAAGACGACGGTGGCCCTGCATGCCATCGCCAATGCCCAGGCCGAGGGAGGCATCTGTGCCTTCATCGACGCCGAGCACGCCCTCGACCCGGAGTACGCACGCAACCTCGGTGTCGACACCGACGCCCTTCTGGTGAGCCAGCCGGACAACGGTGAACAGGCCCTCGAGATCGCCGACACCCTGGTGCGGTCCGGCGCCCTCGAGCTCATCGTCATCGACTCGGTCGCGGCCCTCACGCCCAAGGCCGAGATCGAGGGCGAGATGGGCGATTCCCATGTGGGTCTGCAGGCCCGGCTCATGAGCCAGGCGCTGCGGAAGATGACCGGGGCCCTCAATGGCGCCGGCACGACGGCCATCTTCATCAACCAGTTGCGCGAGAAGATCGGCGTCATGTTCGGGTCTCCGGAGACGACGACCGGTGGTCGGGCGCTCAAGTTCTACGCCTCGGTGCGTCTGGACGTGCGTCGCATCGAGACCCTCAAGGACGGAACCGAGATGGTCGGCAACCGGACGCGGGTCAAGGTGGTCAAGAACAAGGTGGCCCCGCCGTTCAAGCAGGCCGAGTTCGACATCCTCTACGGCCAGGGCATCTCCCGTGAGGGCAGCATCATCGACCTGGGTGTCGACACCGGCATCATCGTCAAGTCCGGCTCGTGGTTCAGCTGCGACGGTGAGCAGCTCGGTCAGGGCAAGGAGAACGTCCGGACCTTCCTCAAGTCCAACCCCGAACTGGCCGATTCCCTCGAGGCCCGGATCAAGGCCCATCTGGGGTTGGGCGACGACGAGGTTCCCGAGGGAGTCGACCCTGAGACCGGGGAGGTCGAGTTCTGACCCGCAGGACGCGCGACGTTCCCGATCCGCAGGACCACACCGAGGGTGAGTGGTTCGAGATCGCCCGGGAGATCGTCCTCACCAAACTCGACTTCCGGGCCCACACCAGGGCGGAGCTGAGCGAGGCCCTGGGTCGCAGGGGAGTGCCGGAGGCGATCGGTGCCCAGCTCCTCGACCGGTTCGAGGAGCTGGGGCTGGTCGACGACGCCGAGTTCGCCCGGCGCTGGGTGCAGTCTCGTCACGGCGCCCGCGGGCTGTCGCGTCGAGCCGTCGCGCTCGAGCTCAGACGCAAGGGAGTAGCGGACGACGTGGTCGAGGTGGCCACCGAGGTCATCTCCGGTGACGACGACCTCGACGCAGCGACCGAACTGGCCCTGGCCAAGCTCCGCGCCGGATCCGGGGTCGAGGAGGCGCGGCTGACCAGGCGGGTGCTCGGCGCCCTGGCCCGCAAGGGCTATGGACCGGAGACGGCCTGGCAGGCGTGGCGACGGGCCAAGGAGGAACTGGGCGACGAGGCCAGCGACTAGGTTCCCCGACACGGTCGGCTGGTCGTGGGGTTCTCGGGCACGGTCGGCTTCATGCGGGGCCCGCCGACACAGTCGGCATCATGTATGGCAAGGTGTCCCCCAGACGCCGACCACCCGGCGACGTCATCGGTGACGAGAAGGGGGAATGATGCTCGAGGAGATCGGTCCCGCCCCCTTGGCGATCGGTATGTGGCCGATCGTCGCCATCGTGCTGGCGGTGGCTCTCGTCGCGGTCATCGTCGGTGACCTCTTCATGCGACGTCGTGCCGGCAGCGTCGTCGAGGCCGGACGCGACCAGCTCGAACGCGACCGGGGACGCATGGAGCGTCAGATGGATCAGCGTCGGGCCGACCTCGAGGCGGCCGTGGACGACCGGCGACGGTCCATCGAGGTGGCCCACGCCGATCGCCTGGCCCAGCTCGACGAGCAGTCCGCGCAGTTGGCCGCCGATCGGGAGAGGATCGACGACGAGCTCGCCAGGATCGGTGGACTCACCCCCGAGCAGGCGCGCCGCGAGGTGGTCGACCGGGCCCGCGAGGAGGCCACGGTCGAGGCGGAGACCCTCACCCGAGCCATCCTGGCCCAGGCACGCGCCACCGCCGAGGACCGGGCACGAGAGGTCGTCGCCACCGCCATCGCCCGATGCGCCGGCGAGGTCACGGCCGACTCGGTGGTCGCCGCGGTCGACCTGCCCTCCGACGACATGAAGGGCCGGATCATCGGGCGCGAGGGACGCAACATCCGATCCATCGAGCAGGTCACCGGAGCGACCGTCATCATCGACGACACCCCGGGGATCGTTCTCGTGAGCTGCTTCGACCCGATCCGTCGGGAGGTCGCACGCACGACCATTGAGCTGCTCGTGGCCGACGGTCGCATCCATCCGGGGCGCATCGAGCAGGCCCACGCCACGGCCGTCAAGCGCATCGAGCAGATGTGCCTGGACGCGGCGGACGAGGCCCTCCACGCGCTGTCGATCACGTCCTTCCCGCAAGCTCTGCGGCCCATCCTGGGCTCCCTGCGATTCCGGACCTCGTTCGGCCAGGACGTCCTGTCGCACAGCGTCGAGTGCGGACGGCTGGCCGGACTGCTGGCCGCCGAGATCGGCGCCGACGCCGTCACGTGCACCAGGGCCGCCTTCCTCCACGATCTCGGCAAGGCCCTCACCCCCGGCATCGAGGGCTCCCACGCCTCCGTCGGTGCCGAGCTGGCCCGCCGCTACGGCGAGGACGACGCCGTCGTCCATGCCATCGCCGCCCACCATGACGAGGTACCCGCAGAGTCGGTCGTCGACGTCATCACCCAGGCGGCCGACGCCATCTCGGCGTCCCGGCCCGGCGCACGTCGCGAGTCCCTCGAGGCGCACGTCAACCGGCTCGAGGAGCTCGAGAACCTCGCGTCGGCCCATCCCGGCGTCTCCCGGGCCGTGGCCGTCCAGGCCGGCCGGGAGCTGCGGGTCATGGTGGTGCCCGAGCAGGTCGACGACGCCGCCGCTCGCGACCTGGCACGGGTCCTGGCCGCCGAGGTCGGTGATCGCATCGTCGTTCCCGGGCAAGTTCGCGTCACCGTCATCCGCGAGACCAGGGCCGTCGAGGTCGTCGGCGCCTCGGGGCCCAGAGACTGAACCGACTGAACCGACTGAACCGCCCGGCCGCGAGACGTGCTCAGGCGCTCAGGCCCCAGCGCAGGCAGACGTCCTCGCCGGGCTCCAACCGCATCATCGAGTCATGGGTCGGTCCCTCGTTGAAGGCGTCCGGCCCACAGGTCATCGGCTCGACGGCCAGGCTGGCCCGGTCGACCGGTGTGTACACCTGCAGCCATCGGCAGTGCTCGTCGCCCCACAGGAGGCACCGGTCCTCGCCGTGACTCAGCTCCACCTGCCACCGTCCCTCCGGGGCCCCGGTGAACGCCGTGTCGACCACCCTGGCGCCGATGACGGTGTCGTGAAGATCGGTGTCCCCGGAGACCGGGTGGACGGCCACCGGAAGCAGCCGGTCGTCGGTCTGGACGAAGCGCGTGAAGGGTGAGCGTACCTGCCACTGGTCGATCCGTCCGCTGCACACGAGGTACGGATGAGCGGCGTAGCCGAAGGGTACCGGCGTGCTGCCGATGTTGAGGGCGGTCACCGTCACGGTGAGGCCGTCGTCGGCCAGGGCATGGGTGATGGTCGCCTCGATCGTGCCCGGCCACCCCGGCTGTGCGGTGATGACGACGCGCTGGGTGAGGTGGTCGTGGGCGTGATTGACGATGGTCCACGGCAACCACCGGCTCAGTCCGTGGATCGCGGTGCCACGGTCCGGCTCGTTGATGGCCAGTTGTTGGTCGACTCCGTCGAAGACGTAGTGTCCGTCCCGGATCCGGTTGGGCCACGGGAGCAGGTGCTGGCCCTGGGAGGACGGTGGGACGAGGCCGGCGTCGAAGGGCAGCACGACATCGCGGCCGTCATGGGTGAGGGACCGCAGGGTCGCACCCTGCTCGGTGACGATGGCGTGGTACCCGCCGTGGGAGATCTCGTACTGGGTGCCGGTGGGCAGCACGGGGTCCGCCGTTGGATGCTCGATGCTCATGGCGACACCCTAGTGCTGGGTGGCGGGTGGTGCCGGACGACGATCCGGGCTCGCCGACGACGACCTTGGGGCGGGCGCCCCCGTCGTCGTAGAGTTGTCGGCCGATGACCAGCGAAACTGCCCCCACCAGGCCCGCCCCGACGTACCGCGTCGTCACCTATGGCTGCCAGATGAACGTCCACGACTCCGAGCGGATCGCCGGACTCCTCGAGGCCGCCGGCTACGTGCGCGACCCGCGCGAGGACACCCTCGATCCCGCCGATGTCGTCGTCTTCAACACCTGCGCCGTCCGGGAGAACGCCGACAACCGGCTGTACGGAACGCTCGGCCACATGGCCACCGTCAAGGCCGCCAACCCGGGCATGCAATTGGCCGTCGGCGGGTGCATGGCGCAGAAGGACAAGAACCACGTCGTCTCCCGTGCGCCCTGGGTCGACGTCGTCTTCGGCACCCACAACATCGGCTCCCTGCCGGCGCTGCTCGACCGTGCCCGGGCCCAGGATGAGGCCGCCGTCGAGATCGAGGAGGCGCTCGTCACCTTCCCGTCGAACCTGCCGACCCACCGCGAGTCGGCCTACTCGGCCTGGGTGTCGATCTCGGTGGGCTGCAACAACACGTGCACCTTCTGCATCGTCCCGCAGCTGCGTGGCAAGGAGACCGATCGGCGCCCCGGCGACATCCTCGCCGAGATCCGCGCCCTCGTCGATGAGGGGGTCCAGGAGATCACCCTGCTCGGACAGAACGTCAACTCCTACGGGGTCGAGTTCGGTGACCGTGGTGCCTTCGCCAAGCTGCTGCGCGCCTGCGGCCGGATCGACGGCCTCGAGCGGGTGCGGTTCACCTCGCCCCATCCGGCCGCCTTCACCGACGACGTCATCGACGCC
The DNA here is from genome assembly GCF_900605005.1 of Acidipropionibacterium timonense. GTDB lineage: Bacteria > Actinomycetota > Actinomycetes > Propionibacteriales > Propionibacteriaceae > Cutibacterium > Cutibacterium timonense. The sequence continues at coordinate 1,013,841 of NZ_LR027558.1, forward strand.
ATGGCACAGACCCCCAACGTCATGCCGAGCCTGCACATGCCGCTGCAGTCGGGGTCGGACGCCGTCCTGCGCCGGATGCGCCGCTCCTACCGGTCCGAGAAGTTCCTCGGCATCCTCGAGAGGGTCCGCGCCGTCATCCCGGATGCCGCCATCACGACCGACATCATCGTCGGCTTCCCCGGCGAGACCGACGCCGAGTTCGAGGACACCCTGCGCGTCGTCGAACAGGCGCGATTCTCGGCCGCCTACACCTTCCAGTACTCGATCCGCCCCCACACGCCGGCCGGAGCCATGACCGACCAGGTGCCCAAGCACGTCGTCCAGGAACGCTACGAGCGACTGCTGGCCCTCGTCGACGACACGGCCTGGCAGGAGAACAAGGCCTTGGAGGGACGCACCGTCGAGGTCATGTTCGCCCAGGGCGAGGGACGCAAGGACGAGCGCACCCACCGGGTCACCGGCCGGGCGCGCGACAACCGGCTCGTCCACGTCGGACTGCGCCCCGGCGACGAGGTGCCCCGCCCCGGTGACATCGGCCACGTCGTCATCACCGAGGGTCACCCGCACCACCTCACCGCCGACGGCGGCCTGCTCGACCTTCGCCGTACCCGCGGCGGAGACGCCTGGCAGGCCCGCCAGGAGGCACCTGCCGCATCCTCCGGGGTGTCCCTGGGGATGCCGACCATACGTCCGGGGCGCTGACGCCCGAGAGAACGCCGCACCACGGGTACGCGGACATGACGGTGGTGGCGAGCCCCGAAGGGCCCGCCACCACCGGTGCGTCAACCTCCCGACGCTCCCATCCGGAGCTCGTCACCGGCTCGCCGGCGGGGGAGGGACGCGGTCAGGACATCAGAGGTTGCCGGTCTTGTCCTCGATGAAGGACTGAGCCTGGTCGACCTGCCCGGCGAACTTGCCACCGGTCTTGTCGTCGACGACGTCGCCGGCCTTCTCGACACCCTGGTCGATCTGATCGGCGTGGCTGTTCACGGCCTCCTTGATGTCGTCCTGATGTGCGTTCACGGCGTCCTTCGCCTGATCGAACAGTCCCATGAGAGGCTCCTTCCTTCCGATGACCCCGAGTGGGGAGGGCGGTCACCAGTGTGTCAGCGCAGCAGGGCATCGACAAGGGGTCGACCCACGACGTTCACCCAATGGCCACCTTCGGCCGGTTTGGGGCCGAGGCGACGAGCGGGCAAGGATGAGTGCGTGAGCATCCCCGTCATCGCCCTCGTCGGGCCGACCGCCAGTGGCAAGTCGTCGCTGGCCGTGGCCCTGGCCGAGCGGCTCACCGGTGCGGGCAGGCCGACGCAGATCGTCAACGGCGACTCCATGGTCGTCTACCGCGGCATGGACATCGGCACCGCAAAGCCGTCGGCCGCGGAGCGGGCCCGGGTGCCGCACCATCTCGTCGACGTCCTCGACGTCACCGACGGCTCCTCGGTCGCCCTCATCCGCGAGCTGGCCAGGGAGTGCTTCACGACCCTGCGACGACAGGGAGTCGTGCCGCTGCTCGTCGGGGGCTCCGCGCTCTACAGCCGGGCCATCCTCGACGAGCTCGACATCCCGCCGACCGACCCGGCGGTGCGGGCCCGCCACGAGCGTGCGCTCGCCGAACTCGGCCCCCAGGCCCTCCACGAGCGGCTGGCAGCCCTCGACCCGACCGCTGCCGCGGCCATCGAGCCGGGCAACGGACGGCGCCTGGTGCGTGCCCTCGAGGTCGTCGAGCTCACCGGCTCGTTCACCGCCACCATGCCGACCGGTCGGTACGATCCCGCTGTGGCGCCGGTGCTCCAGATCGGCCTGGCCCTGGAGCGTGACGAGCTCGATCGCCGGATCGCCGAGCGGGTCGATCGGATGTGGCGCGACGGGCTCGTCGAGGAGGTGCGCGGGCTCACCGATCTGAGGAAGGGGCCGACGGCGTCGCGCGCCCTGGGGTATCGCCAGGTCCTCGAGTTCCTCGACGGCCGGATCGACGAGGAGGAGGCCCGTCGCCGCACCATCGTCGGGACCCGCCGGTTCGCTCGCAAGCAGCTCATGTGGTACCGGCGCGACGAGCGGATCCACTGGGTCGACGCGCTGTCGCCGGATCTTCTCGACACGGTCCTGTCACTGGTCGGTGAGACGATGTCCTCATGTTGACGACGCGATTCACCAAGGGCCACGGCACCGGCAACGACTTCGTCATCCTCGACGACCCGGACGGCCTCGACCTCACCGAGCAACTCGTGCGCTGGCTGTGCGACCGACGGTTCGGCATCGGGGGAGACGGACTGTTGCGAGCAGTACGCGCCGGTGACGTCCCCGAGTGGACCGGTGACCCGAACCTGTGGTTCATGGACTATCGCAATGCCGATGGCTCGATCGCGCAGATGTGCGGCAACGGGCTCCGGGTCTTCGCCCGGTACCTCACGACCCGGGGACTGCTCGAGGGAGCCGAGGCCGACATCGCCACGCGGGCCGGCGTCAAGCACGTGAGGCTCCTCGACGACGGTCTGGTGCGAGCCGACCTCGGGCCGGTGCGGGTCCTCGACGACGCCGTCGACATCTCGTGCGGCGGGCGGGTGCGTGCGGCTCGCCCGGCCGACGTCGGCAACCCCCACGCCGTCGTCCTGCTGGACCCGGACGAGCACGTGGCCGACCTCGACCTGACGGTGGCCCCGACGTGGCAGCCCCGGGGGGTGTTCCCCGAGGGGGTCAATGTCGAGTTCGTCGAGCCGCTGGACGGCGACCGGGTCCGGATGCGGGTCCATGAGCGAGGGGTCGGCGAGACCCTCTCGTGCGGAACCGGGACGGCCGCCGTCGCTGCCGTCATGGCTGCCACGACCGGTCGCCTCGGGCCGTGGACCGTCGAGGTTCCGGGCGGGACGATCACCGTCGACCTCGACGGCGGCGCGGCCCTCATCGGACCAGCGGTTCTCGTGGCCACCGGTGAGGTGACCCTTCCCGACTCCCTAGACTTGGCTCGATGACGACCTCAGCCCACCCTGACGTTCCCGGCGCCGATCTCATCGGCGCCGGCCCCGAGGACTACGACGGCGACCAGTTCGACCTGGACGCACGGCTGTCCCTCACCCGGGTGCCGGGCATGTCGACCGATCTGTCCGACATCAGCGAGGTCGAGTACCGACAGCTCCGTCTGGAACGGGTCGTCCTCGTCTCGGTGTGGACCGAGGGCAGCGCCCGGGACGCCGAGAACGCCATGACCGAGCTCAAGATGCTCGCCGAGACCGCGGGTTCCCAGGTCCTCGAGGGACTCATGCAGCGTCGATCGACCCCGGACCCGGCCACCTACCTGGGTCGGGGCAAGGTCGAAGAGCTGCGCGAGGTCGTCCTGGCCACCGGCGCCGACACCGTCATCTGCGATGGCGAACTCGACGCCGCGCAGTTGCGCAACCTCGAGGACCGGGTCGGGGTCAAGGTCGTCGACCGGACGGCGCTCATCCTCGACATCTTCGCCCAGCACGCGCGCAGCGTCGAGGGCAAGACGCAGGTCGAGTTGGCCCAGCTCACCTACCTCAAGCAGCGCCTGCGCGGCTGGGGTGGGAACCTCTCCCGACAGACCGGCGGGCGGGCCGCCGGTGGTGCCGGCATCGGTGGACGCGGCCCGGGCGAGACGCGCATCGAGACCGACCGGCGTCGGATCGGCCACCGCATCGCCATCCTGCGACGACGTCTGGCCGACATGGAGGCCACCCGTGCCACCAAGCGCGCCGACCGCGGACGGAACCAGATCCCCTCGGTGGCGATCGTCGGCTACACGAACGCCGGCAAGTCCTCGCTGCTCAACCGGCTCACCCGCGCCGGGGTCCTCGTCGAGAACGCCCTCTTCGCGACCCTCGACCCGACGACCCGCCGCGCCACGACGGCCGACGGGCGGGTCTACACCCTCACCGACACCGTCGGATTCGTCCGTCATCTGCCGCACGATCTCGTCGAGGCGTTCAAGTCGACCCTCGAGGAGACGGCCGGGGCCGACCTGCTCGTCCACGTCGTCGACGCCTCCGACCCCGACCCCCAGGGTCAGATCGACGCCGTGCGGTCGGTGCTCGTCGGGGTCGGTGCCGGCAGCGCCCCGGAGATCCTCGTGCTCAACAAGGCAGACCTGCTGGGGGAGGTAGACCGGGTCGCCCTGCGAGCGTCCCACCCTGAGGCGATCCTCGTCAGTGCGCACACCGGCGAGGGCATCGACGACCTCGTCGAGCTCGTCGAGGAGCGGCTTCCGGTCCCCAGCGAACTCGTCGACGCGGTCATCCCGTACTCGCGCGGTGACCTGCTCGACCGGGTCCACCAGAACGGGATCATCGAGGTCCTCGAGCACGGCGCCGAGGGCACCCATGTCGTCGCCCATCTGCATCCGGCCCTGGCCGCCGCAGTCCGCGCCGCCGGTGGCGAAGCATGAGTGGTCACCGGCAGCACCGCGAGCTGCTCGACGCCGCCATCGGGGTCATCGGTGGGACGCCACGGTCGGGCCAGGTCCAGATGGCGCAGGCCGTCGATCGGGCCATCGACGAGGGCATCCACCTGCTCGTCCAGGCCGGTACCGGCACCGGGAAGTCGCTGGGGTATCTCGCTCCGGCCCTCGCCCACGCCGTCCTCGACGACGAGCTCGTCGTCGTCGCCACCGCCACCCTGGCCCTCCAGGCGCAGCTGGCCCACAAGGACATTCCCGCGGCCCTCGACGCCGCCGAGAAGGTCCTGCCGCGCCGGCCCCGCACCGCGGTCCTCAAGGGTCGGCACAATCACGCCTGCCTGCACAAGGTGCGTGGCGGGTCGACGGTGCGTGGCCAGGACGCCCTCGTCGGGGGATCCGATCTCACCGACGAGGGCCGGGGCTCGGCGTCGAGCCTGGGGGCCGAGGTCGTCATGTTGCGTGAGTGGGCCGAGCAACAGGCCAGCGACGGCCAGCTCGGCGACCGTGACGACGCCCCGGCGCACAGCCCGGCGGCGTGGGCCCAGGTGAGCGTGCCCGCCAACGAGTGCCTCGGTGCCCAGCGCTGCCCGTTCGGGGCCGAGTGCCTGTCCGAGGCCGCCCGGGAGCGAGCCCGCAGTGCCGATCTCGTTGTCACCAATCACGCCATGCTCGCCATCGACGCCCTCAACGGGGGCACCGTCCTGCCCGAGCACGACACGGTCATCATCGACGAGGCGCACGAGGTCGTCGACCGGTTCACCGGCGCGGCGTCCGCCGACCTCTCGCCGGTCGTCGTCAACACCGTGGCTCGGCGAGCCCTCAGCTGGCTCGACGACGACCTCGGGGCCGACCTGCTCGACCAGGCCGACGTCCTCCACGACGCCCTCGAGGCCACCGAGCCGGGTCGGGTGACCGACGCCGACTCGCAGGTGCTCCTGGCGACGTCGACGCTGCGCGATCTTGCGCGGCGGGCGGTGAGCGCCATGGCCCCGGCTGACAAGGACGAGTCCGCCGACGGTGATCGGGTGCAGGCCCAGGCCGCCGTCCGCGAGGTCTTCGAGATCGCCGAGCGGATGAGCGCCCTGCGCGCCGAGGACGTCGTGTGGGTCTCGCAGTCCGAACAGGGCCAGCGGGCCGCACATGTGGCGCCGCTGAGCGTGTCGGGACTGTTGCGCCAGAAGGTCCTGGCCGAGGCGACGACGATCCTCACCTCGGCGACCCTCACCATCGGTGGGGAGTTCACCTCCGCCGCCCGAGATGTCGGTCTGAGCCCGGCGGAGCGCGTCGACGGACCGACTCCCGAGGTCCTCGAGACGTCGATGGCCTGGCGCGGGATCGACGTCGGGTCCCCCTTCGACTACGGCAGGCAGGGCATCCTCTACGTGGGGCGGGGACTGCCCAGGCCGGGCCGCGAGCGGATGAGCACGGAGGTGCTCGAGGACCTGGCCGAGCTCATCTGGGCGGCTGACGGCCGCACGCTCGGTCTCTTCGCCTCCCAGCGCAATGCCGTGGCGGCCGCCGAACACGTCCGTTCCGCGCTGCCGTCGATCCCGGTGCTGTGCCAGGGTGAGGGACATCTGGCCGAGCTCACGAGGCGTTTCACGGCCGAACCGCGGACGTGCCTGTTCGGCACCCTGTCGCTGTGGCAGGGAGTGGACGTCCCCGGGGACACGTGCCGGCTCGTCGTCATCGACAAGATCCCCTTCCCCCGCCCGGACGATCCCCTCGTGCTGGCCCGCAGTCAGGCGGTCACCGATGCCGGCGGCAATGGCTTCATGACGGTGTCCGCCGGGCACGCGGCTCTCCTGCTGGCCCAGGGGGCGGGGCGACTCATCCGACGGGCCGACGACCGCGGAGTCGTCGCCGTCCTCGATCCTCGGTTGGTGACGGCGAGGTACGGGTCGTTCCTGCGCCAGTCGATGCCGAGCTTCTGGACGACGACCGATCGGGAGGTCGCCGTCCAGGCACTCAAGCGGTTGGCCGGATAGGGCTGGCCGGTCCCGCGCGCCAGCGCTCGGAGGCGACCCCGCGCGCCAGCGCTCGGAGGCGACCCCGCGCGCCAGGGCTCAGAGGCGGCGCAGCACGGCGACGACCTTGCCCATGATCCGCGCGTTGTCGCCGTCGATGGGCGCGTAGGCCGGATTGCGCGGCAGCAACCAGGTGTGCCCGGACTGTCGCGAGAGCGTCTTGACGGTGGCCTCGTCGTCGAGCAGGGCGGCGACGATCTCCCCGTTCTCCGCCATCGCCTGCTGCCGGACGACGACCCAGTCCCCGTCGCAGATGGCGGCGTCGACCATCGAGTCACCGTGCACCTCGAGCATGAAGTGGGTGCCGTGGCCCAGGAGCTGGGTCGGCACGGCGACGGTGTCCTCGACCGACTGTTCGGCGAGGATCGGCGCGCCGGCCGCGATCCGCCCGACCATGGGCACGCTCACCGACGGCGCCTCTCCCTCCTGGCTGAGGATCGCCGGCTGGGGGGAGATGGCGGCGGGGTGGTTGCGACCGACGATCTCGAGGGCGCGCGGGCGGTTGGGGTCGCGACGCACGAAGCCCTGACGTTCCAGGACCCGCAACTGGTGCTGGACCGATGAGGTGCTCGACAGCCCCACCCGCCGGGCGATCTCACGGACGCTCGGCGGGTAGCCGTGCTCGTCGACGCTCTCGACGATGATCTCGTACACCCGGCGCTGTCGCGGGGTGAGGGTCATCGGGTCCGGGGGCGGACTCATGACGCGGGAACCGGCGGCGGGCGCGGTGCTGGCGCCCGAGGCAGGGCGGGTCGCTGCCCCCGGCGTGGCTTCGTGGTCCAGGCGTTCCGTCATGGGTCCATGCTAGCGGTTCTCCGCACGGAATGCACACATCTGTTCGAATGGCGTCGACGGCGCGTCGCCTGAACTGTCGTCCCCCCTCGGTGGACTCATGGGTGTGCCGGGATGGCCCGACATGGCACGTGTGCCCGATGTTCGAATGTGTTCGTCGATCATGCTTGCGAAGATCGAATGAGTGTTCTACTGTTGGTGGCACGGGTGTTCGAGGAGCGCTCGTGGTGGTCCGTCGGCGGATGGTCGCGGGCCAGTCCGATCGGATCGGTCACGCCGCGAGGAGTGGGTGACCGGGCCAGCCGCACCGAAGGGTGTGGCCGAGATGGAGGAGTTGTCCGATGAGTGCTGTGGCGTACGAGTGGGGCGAGATCGAGCAGGGTCGTCCCGATGGTGGGGGAGTCCTGCTGCGGGGCCCGTGGTCCCAGGATGATGGCCCGCAGGTGCGGTTCGAGCCGGCTGTCGCCATCGATCGCCGTGCCCTCATGGCGGGTCGTCCGAGGTCGACGACGCGCGCAGCCGATGTCGCGTGGGATGTCGCCGTCCTCGTGGTCCTCGCGGCGTTGGTGGTGGGGGTGGTGCTGGCGATCACCCGCTTGGTGGCGGTCTCCTCCGGTGACTATCCCGAGCACCATGGTCCGCAGCAGGTCGCGGCTGCCGCTGGGGTGGGTGTGTCGTCTTGACGGGAGCTTTCCGGGGCGCTAGCGCCGGTTGAGTCCTGACACGACATGTAGTGGTCGGTCATCCGAGGAATGTCCATAACTTGTGGTGTCGACTGTTGCGTTCGACCCTGGATGGGGTAACGTTCCCGATCGTCGGCGGGCCACTGGGGTCCGGCGACGAGGCCGGGAGGAGTCAGGCGATGCGGTGTCCGTTCTGCCAGCACGACGACTCCCGAGTTCTCGACTCGCGTGTCTGCGAGGACGGTACTGCCATCCGTCGACGCCGTCAGTGCCCGATGTGTGAGCGTCGGTTCACGACGATCGAACGGATGCAGTTGACGGTGCGCAAGCGCAATGGCACCGACGAGCCGTTCAGTCGTGACAAGGTCATCGCCGGGGTCCGCAAGGCGTGCAAGGGTCGCCCGGTCAGTGACGCCGACCTGGCCCTCCTGGGGCAGCGCGTCGAGGACAGCCTGCGGGCCAGCGGCGTGGCCGAGATCCCGGCGGACGAGGTGGGAGTGGCCATTCTCGGACCGTTGCGCGAACTCGACCCCATCGCCTACCTGCGGTTCGCCAGCGTCTACCAGCACTACGAGACGATCGAGGACTTCGCGACCGAGATCGACCGACTCCGCGAGGAGATCGGGACCACCCCCGACCGGGCCGATCCGGTCGGGCGGCCCCGCAAGGACTCACCGAACCAACCCCTCTTCTGAGGGATCCGCCGCGTCAGCGACGCAGCGACACCAGCGCAGGAACACACACATCAGAGGGAGCCATGACCGAGACCAAGGCCGCACCACGCCGTCCGAGCAGTCGTCCCAAGGGGCTGCACATCGAGCGGGTCTTCAGCACCAAGGGCGTCCACCCGTACGACGAGGTGACCTGGGAGCATCGCGACGTCGTCCAGACGAACTGGCGCACCAACGAGACGGTCTTCGAGCAGCGCGGGGTCGAGTTCCCCGACTTCTGGAGTGTCAACGCCTCGACCATCGTCACGAGCAAGTATTTCCGGGGAGCGCTGGGCACCCCCGAGCGTGAGTCGAGTCTGCGCACCCTCATCGACCGCGTCGTCAACACCTATGTGGCTGCCGGCAAGGAGAACGGCTACTTCGCGACCGCCGCCGATGCGACGGTCTTCGGTGAGGAGCTCACCTGGCTGCTGCTGCACCAGTACTTCAGCTTCAACTCGCCGGTGTGGTTCAACGTCGGCACCCCGAGCCCGCAGCAGGTGAGCGCCTGCTTCATCCTCTCCGTCGACGACTCGATGGAGTCGATCCTGCACTGGTACACCGAGGAAGGATTCATCTTCAAGGGTGGGTCGGGTGCCGGCGTCAACATCTCGCGCATCCGCTCGTCCAAGGAGCTCCTCAGCAGCGGCGGAACGGCCTCCGGCCCGGTCTCCTTCATGCGGGGAGCCGACGCCTCCGCCGGCACCATCAAGTCCGGCGGTGCCACCCGTCGCGCAGCCAAGATGGTCGTCCTCGACATCGACCACCCCGACGTCGAGGAGTTCATCGAGACGAAGGCGCGCGAGGAGGACAAGATTCGCGCCCTGCGCGACGCCGGCTTCGACATGGACCTCGGTGGCAAGGACATCACCTCGGTCCAGTACCAGAACGCCAACAACTCGGTGCGCGTCACCGACGAGTTCATGCGCGCCGTCGAGAAGGGCGAGCGGTTCGGGCTGCGCGCCCGCACCACCGGCAAGGTCATCGAGACCGTCGACGCCCGCGAGCTCTTCCACAAGATCTCCCAGGCCGCCTGGGAGTGCGCCGACCCCGGCCTCCAGTACGACGACACCATCAACTCCTGGCACACCGACCCCAACACCGGGCGGATCAACGCGTCGAACCCGTGCTCGGAGTACATGAGCCTGGACAACTCGTCGTGCAACCTGGCCAGCCTCAACCTGCTCAAGTTCCTCGACGACGCCGACCGATTCGACGTGGACCGCTTCCGCAGCGCCGTCGAGCTCGTCATCACCGCGATGGACATCTCCATCTGCTTCGCCGACTTCCCGACCGAGGCCATCGGCGAGACGACCCGCAACTTCCGACAGCTCGGCATCGGCTATGCCAACCTGGGGGCCCTGCTCATGGCCCTGGGGCTCGGCTACGACTCCGATGGTGGACGCGCCCTGGCGGCGTCGATCACCTCGCTCATGACCGGTGTGTCCTACCGGCGCAGCGCCGAGCTCGCCGCGATCGTCGGTCCCTACGCCGGCTACGAGGTCAACGCCGAGCCGCACCAGAAGGTCATGGGCAAGCACCGTGACGCCAATGACGCGGTCCATCCGTTGCACGACAACGACACCGCGGTGCTGGCTGCCGCCCGCGCCGAATGGGACCGCGTCGTCGAGCTGGGGGCCGAGAACGGTTTCCGCAACGCCCAGGCCTCCGTGCTGGCCCCCACCGGCACCATCGGCTTCATGATGGACTGCGACACCACCGGGATCGAGCCGGACTTTTCCCTCGTGAAGTTCAAGAAGCTCGTCGGTGGCGGGTCGATGCAGATCGTCAACCAGACCGTTCCGCGGGCCCTCAAGAACCTCGGCTACGCCCCGTCCGAGATCGACGGGATCGTCGACCACGTAAAGGAGCACGGCTCCGTCGTAGACGCCCCGCACCTGTCCGAGGCCCACTACGAGGTCTTCGACTGCGCCATGGGCACCCGGTTCATCGCCCCGATGGGCCACGTGCGGATGATGGCGGCCGTCCAGCCCTTCCTGTCCGGTGCCATCTCCAAGACGGTCAACCTGCCCGAGAGCTCGACCGTCGAGGACATCGCCGACGTCTACATGCAGGGCTGGAAGCTCGGCCTCAAGGCCCTGGCCGTCTACCGCGACAACTGCAAGGTCGGCCAGCCGCTGTCGGACGCCAAGAAGGACGACGCCGCCAAGGAGGCCCCCGCCCCCGAACCGGAGGTGCGCATCGAGTACCGGCCGCGGCGTCAGCGCCTCCCCAAGTCGCGCATGGGTCGCACGACGAGCTTCCAGGTCGCCGGGGCCGGCGGCTACCTCACCACCGGCGCCTACGAGAACGGGCGTCTCGGTGAGATCTTCCTCAAGCTGGGCAAGCAGGGATCGACCCTGGCTGGGGTCATGGACGCCCTGTCGATCTCGGTGTCGATCGGCCTGCAGTACGGCGTGCCGCTGGAGAGCTTCGTCCAGAAGTTCTCCAACCTCAAGTTCGAGCCGGCCGGCATGACCGACGACCCCGACATCCGCATTGCCCAGTCGATCATCGACTACGTGGCACGGCGTCTGGCCCTCGACTACCTCGACTTCGACGAGCGCGCCGAGCTGGGCATCTACACCGCTGCCGAGCGGGCCCGGTACGTCGAGACCGGGTCGTACCAGAGCGAGGACGAGGAGCTCATCGACTCCGAGTCGCTCAAGGACACCCCGGCCGATCGGGTACGGGTGCACGAGGACGGGGCGAACCAACCCGGGCTCTTCGAGCCCGCATCCGGCCAGAAGGAGCTCCTCGAGCCCGCTGCGCCGGCGAGCCACCCGCACGGCGCCCACACCAGCGCCGAACTGCTCGAGGAGCAGACCGGCATGGCCGTCGACGCCCCGCTGTGCATGACCTGCGGCACGAAGATGCGGCCGTCCGGGTCCTGCTACGTGTGCGAGAGCTGCGGCTCGACGAGCGGCTGCAGCTGACCGATGCCACACGGACTGGGCCCAGGCGCTAGGTTGAGTGACATGGACGAGACAGGGGACTTCGACTTCGATCTCGACCGGAGCACTGAACAGGCCTGGGCTCAGTTCGCCGACCGGCTCGCCGAGGTCATCTCGGTCATCGACGACCACGGGGAGCTGACCATCGGCACCTTGTCGTCGCGTGCCGAGCCGGCTCCGTACGTCCGGTTCACCCAGGTGGACCGGACGGAGCCGGCGAGCCTCGACGATGCCGCGATCGTCGACCACCAGCCGGGAATCCTCGCCGAGGCGTCCGGCAATGCCAGCTTGGGACAGACCTTCCAACTGTCGGTCTCCCAACTCGACGCCCTGGCCGAGCTCGGCTGGAACGCACCGTCCCTGGCCGGCGTCCACCCCGGTCAGGACTTCTGGGTGCTGCATCCCCAGGGAGAGAGCGCCGAGTTGGCGCAGTTGGCGGTCGACACCCTTCGTGACGTCTTCGGGGTCGAGCACCCGGTCTTCCTGGCCCCCGACCAGCTCGCCGAGATCCTCCAACCCGACAGCCAGCCCGTCCAGGAGGCACCCGACCTGGCCGAACTCGTCGCCGCCGAGCTCACCGCGATGTTCGGGCATCCGCCCATCCGCGATGCCGAGGGGGACTTCGCCATCCGCGTCGGGTCGACCATGGTCTTCGTCCGGGCCACCGCCGACGGACAGGAACTGCTGCTCTTCTCGGCGATCGTCCACGACGTCGAGGGCCGCTCGCGAGCCGTCGAGGTGCTCAACGACCTCAACGTCCAGTCCCGGTACGGGCGATTCGCCCTGCACCAGGACCGCGTCTTCGTGACGATGTCGCTCATGGCCGAGCCCTTCGTCCCCACCCACCTGCACAAGGCGGTGCGCATCATGTCGCAACTGGCCGACGGGATCGACGACGAGCTGGCGCGCAAGCTGCGCGGGCGCACCACCTTCGAGGCCGAGTAGCGACGATGGGGGCGGACCCGGGACGGTCAGTGCGGGCGGTGGCCGGGATGAGTCGACGGGCCGACTCCGCTAGCCTGTGCCACGAGGAACGACGTGAGGAGGGCCGATGAACGGAGGTCATCTCATCGCACTCGATGACGACGAGTGCCGTGAGCTCCTCGCCACGAGGTCGACCGGGCGACTGGCCTGGCAGGACGCCGACGGCGTCATGATCCTGCCGGTGACCCACGCCGTCGTCGGGACCGACCTCGTCATGCGCACCCAGTCCGGATCGACCCTGGCCTCCCTCGAGGTGGGTCAGCGCGTCGCCTTCGAGGTCGACGAGCTCGACGAGGACACCCGAACCGGATGGAACGTCGTCGCCAAGGGAACGGTGGCGTCGCTGGACACGTATCCTGATGAGGACAGCGCCGTCCGGGCGGGGGCGCCCGGCCTGACCTGGGCCCCCGGGGATCGACGAAACGTCCTCGTCATCGCCGTCTCGTCCCTGAGTGGGCGGGCCGTCAGCTCTGACGAGCCGGCCGAGATCAGCTCGGCACCACTGGAGGAGGAGAGTCATGTCGACTGAGGGAGCATCCACCACACTGGTCATCGCCGGTGTCGACGGGTCGGAGGACGGCCTGCGCGCCGCCCGATTCGCCGCCGGACAGGCGAAGGTCCGAGGGGCCGACCTGCTCATCCTCCACGCCGTCGACGACGCCGCCGTCGCCGGTGCCTGGGGAGTCGTCTACGACCCCACCGCGCTCCAGGAGGCCGGGCAGGTCGTCGTCGACGAGGCCAGGGCCGTCGCCATCGACGGCGGGCTCGACGAGTCCCGGGTCAAGGGCGAGGTCGTCCTCGGCAATCCGGCCGCGATCCTGGCCGACCGCAGTGCGACGGCAGATCTCATCGTCGTCGGGCGCCGTGCCACCAGCGGTCTGCAGCGGATGTTCGTCGGCTCCACCTCGGTGGCCGTCTCGGGCATGGCCACCTGCCCGGTCATGATCATCTCCCAGGCCGCCAACCCCAGCCCGGTCGGTGACAAGCACCGGGTCGCCGTGGCCGTCGGTCCCCAGTCGACCGGCACGAAGGCCCTGTGCTTCGGGTTCCAGCAGGCCCAGTTGTACGAGTCCGAACTGGTCGTCGTCACCGTCGCCCCGTCGATGCCGGCCGGCGCGACCGGCGGCTACAAGCTCACCGACGAGTCGATGAAGCACGTCATCGACGAGGCCGACCGACGCCTGTCCGAGGTCATCGGGCCCCTCACGGCGCAGTTCCCGACGGTGAGCGTCTCCCAGAAGGTCCTCACCGGCCAGCCCGTCGACGAGTTGGTCAACCTCTCCGCCGAGGTCGACGAACTCGTCGTCGGCATGAAGAAGCACCCCATCCTCGGGTGGACCCCCGGCGGGGTCACCCGCGGCATCATGGCCCACGCCAGGTGCCCCTTGGCCATCGTCCACTGACGGGTCCCGATCGAGGCCCCCTACCGGGTCCGGCGCGACCCGGTAGGCTTGCCCGGTCATGTCATCAGTACTCGAGGGCGACCTGCCCGGCGGCGGCACGGTCCGGTTCGATCCCGACCTGCCCATCGCCGCCCATGCCGACGAGATCGCCGACCGGGTGCGCGACCACCAGGTCGTCGTCGTCGCGGGCGAGACCGGCTCGGGCAAGACGACCCAGCTGCCCAAGATCTGCCTGGCCCTGGGACGTTCCCGCATCGCCCACACCCAGCCGCGACGGATCGCCGCGCGCAGCGTCGCCGAACGGGTGGCCGAGGAGATGGGCGTCGAGCTGGGTACCCAGGTCGGTTTCCAGGTGAGGTTCACCCGCCGCGCCACGGAACGGACCGCGCTCACGGTGATGACCGACGGCGTCCTGCTGGCGCAGATCTCCCACGACCGTGACCTGCGAGCCTGGGACACCGTCATCATCGACGAGGCCCATGAGCGCAGCCTCAACATCGACTTCCTCCTGGGCTACCTCAAGCAGCTGCTGCCGCGGCGTCCCGACCTCAAGGTCATCATCACCTCGGCGACGATCGACACCGCTCGTTTCTCGGCGCATTTCGACGACGCCCCCGTCATCGAGGTGTCCGGACGCACCTATCCGGTCGAGGTGCGGTACCGTCCGCTGGAGACCGAGTCGGTGCTCGACGAGGACTCCGACGATCCCGACGACGTCGCGCTGCGGGCCGTCGACCAGACCACCGGCATCTGCGAGGCCGTCGAGGAGTTGCGTCGTGCCGGGCCCGGCGACATCCTCGTCTTCTTGGCCGGGGAGCGGGAGATCCGCGACACCGCAGACGCCCTGGCCGACCTGTCACTGGCCGACACCGAGGTGCTGCCCCTCTACGCCCGGCTGTCGGCCGCCGAGCAGCACCGGGTCTTCACCCCGCACCGAGGACGCCGGATCGTCCTGGCCACCAACGTCGCCGAGACCTCCCTCACCGTCCCCGGGATCCGCTACGTCATCGACCCCGGTACCGCGCGCATCTCGCGCTACTCGTCACGCACCAAGGTGCAGCGTCTGCCCATCGAACCGGTGAGCCGGGCCAGCGCCGACCAGCGGGCCGGACGCTGTGGCCGCGTCGCCCCGGGCATCTGCATCCGGCTCTACTCGCAGGAGGACTTCGAGTCCCGTCCCGAGTTCACCGAACCCGAGATCCTGCGGACCAACCTCGCCTCCGTCATCCTCCAGATGGCCCAGGCCCGGCTCGGCGCCATCGCCGACTTCCCCTTCGTCGAGGCTCCCGACCGGTCCCAGATCAACGACGGACTGCGCCTGCTCGAGGAACTGGGAGCTCTCAAGGAGGGTCATCGCGACGCCCCGCGCCTCACCCGGATCGGCCATGAACTCGCCCAGATCCCCATCGATCCGCGGATGGGTCGGATGATCGTCGAGGGAGCCAGGCAGAACAGCCTGCGCGAGGTCCTCGTCATCGTCGCCGCCCTGTCCATCCCCGACGTCCGCGAGCGGCCCACCGACAGGCGTGAGGAGGCCGACGGCTTCCACCGTCGATTCGCCAGCGACGAGGCGCTGGCATCGACCCTCGCCGCGGCCGACGCCGACAGCGCCCACCGCAGCGGGTCATGGTCGACGATCCGCGAGCAGCAGGCCCGCCGGACGACCGGACCGGCCACCGACGCCCACGGCCGGCCACGGCGTCACACCGTGCACACCGGACCCACCCCCTCGAGGGCGCCGTCGGCCCCCGAGCCGGTCGAGGGCGGCGACCTCATGGCCATCGTCCGGTTGTGGCGATACCTGCAGCACCAGCGCAAGGCCATGGGCAGTTCGGCCTTCCGGCGACTGTGTCGCGACGAGTACCTCAACTTCCTGCGCGTGCGCGAGTGGCAGGACCTCCACGGCCAGCTCAAGCAGATCGCCAAGGGGCTGCGGATGGAGCGCAACGACACCCCTGCTCCGGTCGATCGTGTCCTCGTCGCCGTGCTGTCCGGTCTGCTGTCCCACATCGGTCTGGCCGAGGTGCGCGAGACCACCACCAGGCGCCGGGGATCGCGGCCCGGACCGCGCGAGTACCTCGGTGCCCGTGGTGCCCGGTTCGCCATCAACCCCGGATCGCTGCTGGCACGGCGTCCCCCCGACCTCGTCATGGCCGTCGAACTCGTCGAGACGACCCGGTTGTGGGCGCGCACGGTTGCCCCGATCCGCCCCGAGTGGGTCGAGGAGGTCGGCGGTGACCTGCTCAGGCGCACCTTCTCCGACCCGCACTGGGCGGCGTCGACCGCCAGTGTCGTGGCTACCGAACGGGCGACCCTCTTCGGTGTGCCGGTCTGGGCCGACCGGCGCGTCAATTACGGCCGGATCGACCCGGTCGTCAGCCGGGAGATCTTCATCCGGTCCGCGCTCGTCGAGCGGGACTGGCGCTCGCGGCACCCCTTCCTCACCCACAACGACGCCGTCCTGCGCGAGGCCGAGGACCTCGAGGAGCGCAGTCGTCAGCGCGGACTGGTGGCCGATGACGCCGTGCTCCAGGAGTTCTACGACCGTCGCCTTCCCGAGGGCATCGTCTCGGGCAGCCACTTCGACGCCTGGTGGCGCCGGACCCCGGACAAGCATCTGCTCGACCTGTCCCTCGACGATCTCGTGCCCCCCGATGCCGTCGACGCCTCGGACTTCCCCGACACCTGGCAGGTCGGCGAGATCATCCTGCCGGTGCGATACGTCTTCGACCCGGGTTCGGGCCACGACGGCGTCACGGTGCAGGTGCCGCTGGCACTGCTCAACCAGGTGCCGCCCGAACCGTTCAGTTGGCAGGTGCCCGGGCTGCGTCAGGAGCTGGCGACCGAACTCATCCGCTCGCTGCCCAAGACGATCCGCACCCAGCTCGTCCCGGCACCGGACCGGGCGCGGCAGGCGCTCACCTGGCTGCAGAACCATGACGCCGACCACTCCCGACCCTTCGCCGAGGAGCTGGGTCGGGCGCTGAGCGCCCTCACCGGAGTCCTCGTCCCGGCCGAGGCATGGCATCCCGAGTCGATGCCGGCGCACCTACGGGTCGGCTTCGACGTCGTCGGGGACGACGGGCGGGCCTCGTCCCCGACACGGGCCACGGACCGCGGGCGGGCCTCGACCCCGCCGACCCCGGTTGCTCATTCCGAGGACCTGGCCGACCTGCGCGTCGAGCTCGCCCCCAAGGTCTCCCGGTCGCTCACGAGGGCCGCCGGGACACCCCAGGTCCACGGCGCCACGTCGTGGGTCTTCGGCACCGTCCCCACCCAGGTCGATCTTCCCCGGCAGGGGGCCGACGCGGTCGGGTACCCGTGCCTCGTCGACGAGGGGGAGGGTGTCGGCACGGCGGTGCGCGACTCCGTGGCGGCCCAGACCCGCAGCCACGGTGCCGGGATCGTCCGACTGCTCATGCTCACCCTGCCCGACCCGACGAAGTGGGTCGTGGCGCACAACATGTCGAACACGACCAAGCTCGCCCTGGCGACCTCCCCCTACCCATCCGTGCCGGCCCTCCTGGGCGACTGCCGCCTCAAGGCGGTCGACGCCGTCGCCCGCCAGGTGGCCGGCGACCTGGCCGGGATCCGTACCGAGGACGCCTTCGACGACCTGGCCCTGGCGGTGCGTCAGGACCAGACCGACCGGATGGCCCAGGTCGTGCGCACCGCCGGGCAGGTGCTCACCGAGGCGACCCGGGCACGCTCGGCGATCGCGAGCCTTCCGCAGGGCCCGGCTCGCTCCGACATGACCCGTCAGCTCGACGACCTCGTCTTCCTCAACTTCGTCTCGGCCACCCCGGACCCCTGGTTCGACGACATGCCGCGGTGGCTCCAGGGGATCCGCGTCCGGGCCGAGTCGCTGCCGCTCCACGCCGCCAGGGACGAGCGGGCCATGGACGAGCTCGACCCGCTCCTGGACGAGTACGACGCCCTGTGTGCCGCCCAGCCGGCCGGACCGTTGCCGGCGTCGGTCGTCGAGGTCGGATTCCTCCTCGAGGAGCTGCGCGTCCAGCTCTTCGCCCAGCGTCTGCGCACTCGGGTGAGCGTCTCGCCCAAGCGCATCCGCAGGGCCATGGCGGAGGTGGGCTGACTTCGCGACAGGCCGGCCCGAGGCCCGGTTTGACGGAGCGTGTACACGTGTACATACAATGATGGGGCACGTCCGACGCCGGTCGTGCACCGGCCTCACGGCGCCCGGGACCGCCCCCCGCCGCCGGGCTCGTACACCGACGGCCCCGACGGGCCCGCACCGCTGGAGGAGAGCACGATGACGACACGAGGACGTGTCACCCTGCCGGTCGAGGAGGGCATGGACGACGAGCTCGCCGGTATCCTCGCCAGCCTCGGCGCCGACGCCGTGCGCAACTCCGACGGCACCTGGCTGCCGGAGGTCGTCACCGACCTGGGCGCCAAGGTCTACGCCACTCGGTTCTGCGCCCGCGGCGACGAGGCCTGGGCGCTCGACCACCTCGACGAGCACGTGAGCATGTACCTGTGCTCCGACCGCGTGCCGGCGCTGGTCGCCGGGCCCCTCGACATCCGGATCATGGACGGGTTCTTCGCCGAGCAGTTGAGCCCCGATCTCGACGTCGACATCGCCCGCTGGTGGCAGGTCCGCGACCGCACGAGCGGACGCGCTCTCGACCCGGCCGAGTGGTCGGTGAGCGGTCAGGGCGCGCAGTGCGTCGTCACCGTGACCGACGCCGAGCCGGGGCACGTCTACACGGTGGCCTTCCTGGCCGCGCAGCTGTGGGACACCACCCAGATGTACAACTACACGACCAACCACTGGGAGAACGACCCCACGCGGTCCAAGGAGCATCCCTTCGACGTCGTCCACCCCGCCACGTGGAGTCATGTCCAGGGTTCCCTGGCCCAGTGGCTCGACGCGCACCCGGAGGTCGACGTCGTCCGGTTCACGACGTTCTTCTACCACTTCACCCTCTACTTCGACGACCGTGCGCGGGAGAAGTTCGTCGACTGGTTCGGCTACTCGGCGACCGTCTCGGTGCCCATGATGGAGTCCTTCGAGCGGGCCACCGGGCGGCGGATCGACCCGGAGGAGTTCATCGACGCCGGCTACCACAACTCGTCGTTCCGGCCGCCCTCGGAGTTCTTCCTGGCCTGGATCGACCACGTCAACCGCTTCGTCACCGACCGGGTGCGCGAGCTCGTCGACATCTGCCACGCCCGGGGCCGCGAGGCGATGATGTTCCTCGGCGACAACTGGATGGGCACCGAACCCTACCGTGAGCTCTTCGCGACGACCGGGCTCGACGCCGTCGTCGGCTCGGTGGGGTCGGCCGCGACCTGCCGGATGATCTCGGACATTCCCGGGGTGCGCTACACCGAGGGCCGCTTCCTGCCGTACTTCTTCCCCGACGTCTTCCACGACGGCGGTGACCCGGTGGGGGAGGCCGAGCGCAGTTGGGTGCAGGCGCGGCGTGCCATCGTCCGCAAACCCCTCGACCGGATCGGCTACGGCGGTTACCTCTCCCTGGCCAACCGATACCCGCAGTTCATGGAGCGGATCGCCCAGATCTGCCAGGAGTTCCGTGACATCTGGGACCGCTCGGCCGGGACGACGCCGTCGACCGCCCCTTTCCGCGTCGGCATCCTCAACTGCTGGGGGGCCACCCGCACCTGGATGACCCACATGGTCGCCCACGCGCTCTACTACAAGCAGGCCGACCCCTACCTGGGGGTCGTCGAGTCGCTCGCCGGCCTGCCCTTCGACATCGACTGGCTGAGCTTCGACGACATCCGTGAGGGCGTCCCGGAGGGAGTCGGTGTGCTCCTCAACGCCGGCGCCGCCCACACGGCATTCTCGGGGGGGCCTGCCTGGGCCGATCCACGGGTGCAGGCCTCGGTGCGTCGGTTCGTGGCGGCCGGTGGCGGCTTCCTCGGGGTCGGTGAGCCGTCCTTCCATCTGGCTGACGGGGCCGCCCTCCAGCTGTCCGACGTCCTCGGCGTCGACCGTGAGATCGGCTGGGGTCTGTCGACCGACCGCTATCCGAACCTCGTCGACGCCCACTTCATCACCGCCGACCTCGCGGGGCCGTTCGATCCCGGTCCACTGCGCCTCGACATCGTCCCGACGAGTGGGGACACCGAGGTGCTGAGCCTGGTCGACGAATCGGTGCGGATCGCGACCCATGCCTACGGTGCTGGGCGCGCGGTGTACCTCGCCGGGTTGCCCTACACGGTCGACAACGCCCGGCTGCTGCACCGTGCCCTGTGGTGGGCGGCCGGTCGCCAGGCCGAGTTCGCCGACTCGGGTGTGGCGGACGATCCCCGGGTCGAGGTGACGCGGTACGAGAACGGGACGGTCCTGGCGACCAACGTGGGTTTCGAGCCGGTGCACACGGCGGTCACGCTCGACGGGACACGGTTCGACGTCGACCTGGCGCCGGCGGGCAGCCACTGGATCCAGGGGTGAGCCGGCGTCGTCCGGTCCCCACGCGGATCGGGATCGTGACAGAGTGGACCCATGCCAGCGACGACGTCCGAACTGCTTGATCTGCTCGATCTCGAGGTTCTCGAACCGAACCTCTTCCGGGGTGCTCAGCCCGACACGAGGTGGCAGCGCACGTTCGGTGGCCAGGTGCTCGCGCAGGCTCTCGTGGCGGGGTGCCGCACGGTGGAGGACCGCAAGATCCACTCCCTGCACGCCCTCTTCCTCCACGGCGGACGCAATGACGCGCCGATCATCTACGACGTCATGAGGTTGCGTGACGGGCGCCACCTGTCCACCCGTCGGGTCGACGCCCGGCAGCACGGCCGGGTCATCTTCACCTCCGAGTTGTCGTTCAAGACCTCCGAGGACGGGCTCGACCACTCCGATCGGGTGCCCTCGGGCATCCCCGACCCCGACGAGTGCCCGACCCTGGGCGAGGCGATGACGACGATCATGGGTCGACCCATGCCCTCGGTCTCCGAGTGGGACGCCCTCGACGTGCGGTTCGCCGGGGACGGCAGCGCCTATCGGCACCCCAACCATGCGACGCACATGAGGCTGTGGGTGCGCACGAACGCGTCACTGCCCGACGACGCCGTCACCCACCGGGCGATCCTGGCGTACCTGTCGGACATGAGCCTCATGGTTGCCTCGATCGTGCCCCATCTGGGCGCCCTGCCCCAGGGGGCGGTCGTCAACCCGGCCTCCATCGACCACGCGATGTGGTTCCACCGCAAGGCCTTCGCCGACCAGTGGATGCTCTACGACCAGGTGTCCCCGAGCGCCTCGGGGTCGCTGGGGTTCTCGGTGGGCCGACTCATGCAGGACGGTCGGCTCATCGCCACCTGTGCCCAGGAGGGGGTCATCCGGGTGGTGCCGGCGGGGCAGGCCACGTCGCCCTTCGCGCCGGGCAGGCGCGAGGTCGGTACCGCGCCGGGCGGGCGCGAGGTCGGTACCGCGCCGGGCGGGCGCGAGGTCGGTGCCGCGCCGGGCGGGCGCGAGGTCGGTACCGCGCCGGGCGGGCGCGAGGTCGGTACCGCGCCGGACAGGCGCGAGGTCGGTACCGCGCCGGCGGGAGGGCGCTCAGGCGAGTAGCCGGACGACCTGCCGCTCGATGGCGACGTCGACCGGAAGGTGGTCGATGGGGTCTCCGTCGGCGTAGACGAGAATCTCGGGGGACCCTCCGATGTGCACCGCCGACACCCGCGAGTGGTGCAGCCACGACGGACGAGTGTGGTGCCCGCTCACCATGGCCAGGAGGAACCCGACGTAGGGGATCCGCGAGGGCGGGGCCTCGACGACGAGGTCGAGCAGTCCGTCCTCGATGCTGGCATCGGGCACGAGGACGACGCCGCCGCCGTAGCGACCGGTCTGGCACACCTGGACGCTGAGCGGGGTGGATGGCACCGGGCCGTCGCCGGTGTCCAGGCTGAGGTGGAGCGGGCGGACGGCGAGGATCGCGCGCAGGGCTCCCCAGATGTACACCGGTCCGCGCTTGAACCGGGAGCGGTTGGCGTACTCGTTGGCCATGGCCTCGAATCCGAGGCTGGCGACGCCGAGGAAGGGTTTGCCGTTGACGTACCCCAGATCGACACGCCGCTCCCTCGCGGTGCCGAGGTGTCGGGCCGCCTCGACCGGGTCGAGGGGAAGTCCGAGGGTCCGGACGTAGTCGTTGCCGCGGCCTGCGGGCAGGGGGGGCGAAGAGGGCTCCGCCACGCATCGTCCCGGCGGCGATCCGACCGTGCAGGCCGTCTCCGCCGAGGGAGACGACGACGTCGTCCGGGCCGCACGCCGCGGCGGCCTCCTCGGCCGCGTCGATGTCGGGGCTGACGTAGACCTCGGGCTCGAGGCCGTGGGTCCGCAGTGCCTCGACGACCCCCTCGCAGGCTGCCAGGGCGCGCCCGGCGCCGGCTGTCGGATTGACGACGAGCAGCCAGCGTCCGGTGGGCAGGGTGGGGTCGTCGGTCAGGTGCACGGCAGCACCCTAGTGGCCCGGCGGTGTGAGTTCGACTCGCGCCTGCAGGTCACGGTCCGGGTGACCGGGGAGAGTGCCGGGGTCAGTTCGGCTCAGGCAGCCATCGCCGCGTCGTTGGCCTGACGCATGGTGGCCAGGGCGGCCCGCTCGATCTGGCGGACCCGCTCGGCGGTGATGCCCCACACCTTGCCGATGTCGGCGAGCTTGGCCTGACGGCCGTCGATGAGTCCGTAGCGCCGACGCACGACGTCGGCCGAGCGCTCGTCGAGGTCGTCGAGGAGTCCGTCGAGCCGGCCGCGGTCCTCGGCGTCCAGGACGATGTCGTCGGGCCCGGGTGCCGTCTCACGGGCGATGAGGTCGCCCAGGCTGGTGTCGCCGTCGTCCTCGACCGGGGCGTCGAGGCTCACGTGGTCGCGCCCGAACCGCAGCAGCTCGACGACCTTCTCCTCCTCGATGCCGAGCTCCTCGGCGATCTCGAAGGTCTCGGGCTCGCGTCCGAGCTGACGTTCGAGGTTGCGTCGGGCGGCCGAGACCTGGTTGACCTGCTCGGCGACGTGGACGGGCAGGCGCACGATCCGTCCCTGCTGGGCGATGCCGCGGCTGATGGCCTGGCGCACCCACCAGGTGGCGTAGGTGGAGAACTTGAACCCCTTGGTGTAGTCGAACTTCTCGACGGCCCGGATGAGACCGGTGTTGCCCTCCTGGACCAGATCGAGCAGCGGCATCCGCGAACGACCGTACTTGCGGGCCACCGAGACGACGAGACGGAGGTTGGCGCGCACGAAGTGGGCCATGGCCTCGTCCCCGTCGCGAGCGATGTCCTCGAGTTCCTCGGCGCTGGCCGCCACCTCGGTCGTCACGGTTCCGTCGAGAATGGCCCGGGCGTAGACGCCGGCCTCGATGCGGCGCGCCAGGGCGACCTCGTCCGCGGCATTGAGCAGGGGGGTACGGGCGATGGCCTCCAGATACAGGCCCACGGCATCCTTGCCGTCGATGCCCTCGGTGCTGCGGACGCGAGCCTTGGTGTCCATGAGTTCCGCCTTCCAGCCGGTTGAGTACGCATCCATGACAACGCCTCGAGCACCCCGCCGTCATCCCCTGACGAGGCATCGGGGTCCCAGGTATCGCCCTCAGCACAAGGATCAGACCACGGTCGTACCCGGGTCCTCGTCGGCTATGACCGACGCCGTGGCTTGCGCCGGAGGGGACCCGGTTTGGCCTCCGGGGCTTGCGGTGTCACAATGGTCTGCGCGACACTTGACGCCTCCCGGGTGTTCTGTGTCCTGAACAGGTTCGTCCGCCTTCGAGAGGATCCCCGTGCCGTCTCGTTCCACGTCCAGCACCAGCAAGCCCGCTGCCGACGAGGAGGCGAAAGCCACCAATCCCACGAAGTCGAGTTCCGCCCGCACCTCCACGACGTCGAGGACGACCCGGGCCAGGAAGACCAAGGAGCCGAGCGCATCGACCGCCGCCGCGGCCGAGGGGTCGGCCGCCGAGGAGAAGGCCGCTGCCGCCAAGAGCCCGGCCAGGAAGAGGACGACCCGCAAGAAGTCGACCTCGACGCGCGGCACCGCTCGCTCCAAGGCATCGTCGACGACGTCCCCGACCATCGCCGAGGCGGCGTCCGGTCAGGTCGACGTCGAGGTCTCCCGGGACGGCGACGACGTCGTCCTCACCGTGGGAGGCAAGAAGCGCACCCTCGACGAGGTCGACGACAAGGACTACGACCCGACCGAGGCCGCCAAGGACGAGGC
Organism: Acidipropionibacterium timonense; assembly: GCF_900605005.1. Taxonomy (GTDB): domain Bacteria; phylum Actinomycetota; class Actinomycetes; order Propionibacteriales; family Propionibacteriaceae; genus Cutibacterium; species Cutibacterium timonense. The sequence continues at coordinate 1,038,000 of NZ_LR027558.1, forward strand.
CGAGATCAACAAGGAGACCCAGGGGTTCTCCCTCAACGACAACGACGACACCGACGAGCCCGAGCAGCAGGTCATGGTGGCCGGGGCCACCGCCGACCCGGTCAAGGACTACCTCAAGCAGATCGGCAAGGTGGCCCTGCTCAACGCGGCCCAGGAGGTCGACCTGGCCAAGCGCATCGAGGCCGGGCTCTTCGCCGGTGAACAGCTGGCCGACCCCGAGGTCGACGTCCCCGACGCCGACCGTGAGGACTACGAGTGGATCGCCGAGGACGGTCGCAACGCCAAGAATCACCTGCTCGAGGCCAACCTGCGCCTCGTCGTGTCCCTGGCCAAGCGCTACACCGGCCGCGGCATGCTCTTCCTCGACCTCATCCAGGAGGGCAACCTCGGCCTCATCCGCGCCGTCGAGAAGTTCGACTACACCAAGGGCTACAAGTTCTCGACCTACGCGACGTGGTGGATCAAGCAGGCCATCACCCGCGCCATGGCCGACCAGGCCCGGACCATCCGCATCCCGGTGCACATGGTCGAGGTCATCAACAAGCTGGCCCGCGTCCAACGTCAGATGCTCCAGGACCTCGGTCGCGAACCCACCCCCGAGGAGCTCGCCAAGGAACTCGACATGACCCCCGAGAAGGTCGTCGAGGTCCAGAAGTACGGGCGTGAACCGATCAGCCTGCACACCCCGCTGGGTGAGGACGGGGACAGCGAGTTCGGCGACCTCATCGAGGACTCGGAGGCCATCGTGCCGGCCGACGCGGTGAACTTCACCCTCCTCCAGGAGCAGTTGCACGACGTCCTCGACACCCTGTCGGAGCGCGAGGCCGGGGTCGTGAGCATGCGCTTCGGCCTCACCGACGGCCAGCCGAAGACCCTCGACGAGATCGGCAAGGTCTACGGCGTCACCCGGGAGCGGATCCGTCAGATCGAGTCGAAGACGATGAGCAAGCTGCGTCACCCGTCACGCTCCCAGGTGCTGCGAGACTACCTCGACTGATCGGCCTCCCGTCATCGACAAGGAATTGTGAACGTGATTCCTCACTGTCTCCATCTGCCGGCGGCAGCGACATGGTGTCCCGCGCGTGTTAATCTAGGCACGTATGTCTTTGTGTGGTCATGTGGGAGGTGGACGTCATGACAAGCGTTTTCGATATCGCGGCAGAGTTCATCGACCGCAGTGGCGGTGTGATTGAGACTGTCAAGCTGCAGAAGCTCTGCTTCTACGCTTTCGGCTGGTACGCCCACCTGACCGGTGAGCCGCTGTTCGGTGAGACTTTCTACGCCATGGAGTACGGGCCCGTCGTGGGGGAGCTGCTGAGCGCACATGCCAAGCAGAGGACCGTGGGCGCCCGGATGATCCAGGATCAACGCGAGGCTCGTCAGGATGAGCGCGAGGAGTTGGACCCTTACAAGAAGGCCGTGCTCGATGCTGTCTGGGCTGTCTACGGTGACAAGGACCGCTGGAAGCTCGTTGACCTGACGCACGAAGAGTCCGTGTGGTGCGAGGCTTGGGATTCGCGTCGTCCGGGCACCAAGCGCGGTGACCTGGCTCGTGAAGACGTGATCGCGTACTTCCTCGACCGTCAGCCCAGGTCGAGCGAGCAACTGGATCTCCCGCCGGCGATGATCTCCCGAGCATCGGCCGATGAGTTGACCGCGATTGAGGCGGAGGCCGAGGTGCATCGTCCGTTCGTGGATGCGGTGCGCGCGTTCCGCTACGCCTCGTGACCGAGCAGCTCGCCGCTTTCCTGGCGAATGCCGGGCTACAGCTCCGCAAGATGGACGAAGACCACTACGTGGACTTCTTCGATTGCGGCCGCGACGAGAAGATGGACAAGTGGTTCAGCCAGACCGCGCTCAAGTGGCAGCAAGAGGACATGTGCGCGGTGTGGGTGCTGTCCCCGGCTGACCGCCCGACCGATGCTCTCGGCTTCTTCACCCTCAGCGCGCACCAGATCGTGCCCAGCAACGTGGCGAAGGGCGACAAGGCGGCGGAGCCGTCCAACAAGGGGTGGGTGAACGGTCTCCTGCAGCCGTTCCCGGCCCAGCTCCTCGGCAAGTTCGCCCTCCACGCGGACGAGCAGGGCAAGGGGCTGGGTCAGGTCTTGATGACGTGCGTCTACGCCAAGCACGTGGAGGCGGCTGACGCGGCCGGGGCCAAGTTCCTCGTGGTGGACGTTCGAGAAGACGATCTGGTGGCCTATTACCGAGACCGCTTCAAGTTCGTGCGCTCAGGCCTGGTTGGCGACATGGCACAGATGTACCGGCCCACGTCGGTGATCCGGAAGGAGTTGGCTGCCATCCTGGCCTGAACCGGGAGTCACCTTCCACCGTATTGATGGCCGAGTGCTACCTCATGGGTTCGCCTGTTCGGTGGCGTTGCACCATGCACAGCCGGTCCTGCTGCGTGACCACCTCGACTGACCGGAGAACCGGTCCGATCGGCCTTGTCGGCCCCGTCCGGCCGCTAGGCTCTGGACATGGACACCGCGAGCAGTGCTGCCGGGCAGGGTCCCGGACGATATGTGGTACGCAGGGCGACCGATGCGGACATCCCCGATGCTGCGTCGGTCCAGGCGGCGTGCCTGCGTGAGATCGGCCACGGGGTCATCCCCGAGGACGTCCTGGCCGACCTCACCGGGCCCGACACCGTCGCCTCGACGATCGACCAGTGGAGAGGACTCGCCGACGCCGGCGCGGACCTGTGGGTGCTCGCCCAGCAGTCCGACGGCAAGGTCGTCGGGGTCGCCATGGCTCAACGCAGCCAGGGCACGGACGCCCCGACCCCGCTCGAGCTGGCCACCATCCACGTCCTGCCCGGGGCGCGGACGGAGGGAGCGGCGGACCACCTGCTGAGGTCGGCGATCGATGACGAACCGGCCTTCCTCTGGGTCATCAGCGGCAACGACCGCGCGGTGAAGTTCTTCGAGAACAACGGCTTCCGGCTCGACGAGTCCGAGGGGTCCCGGGACGACTCCCTCGGCGGGATCCCGCTGCAACGCATGGTGCGCGGGATCTGAGCCCCTCAGGAGATCCGGGCCGTCTCGTCCTGGATGCGCAGGGCGACCTGCTTGAGCCGGTCCTCGTGGGCGCGCGCGTGGTGGGCGCAGAAGAGCAGCTCCCCACCGTTGTGCAGGGTGACGCGGTAGTAGGCCTGTGCTCCGCAGCGGTCGCAGCGATCCGCGGCGGTGAGCTCGCGGTCCTCGATCATCATGGTCTCCATGGCTTCCTCCTCGATGCCGACGGTACAACGTCGCGCCGACCGTTTCTCTTCCCGGGCCGGAGGGCCGGCCGCGCAGGCCGATTCCCGGGGGAGTGGACCGTTAGACTGTGCCGCTGTGACGACGCATTCGACGACCCCCCAGGCGAGCCGGGACTACGGGGCCCGCAACATCCTCGTCCTGGAGGGGCTCGAGGCGGTGCGCAAGCGGCCCGCCATGTACATCGGGTCGACCGACACCCGCGGCCTCATGCACTGTCTGTGGGAGATCTTCGACAACGGCGTCGACGAGGCCCTGGCCGGGTTCGGTCGTCGCATCGGCGTCACCCTGGAGGCTGACGGATCGATCCGCGTCGCCGACGAGGGCCGAGGCATCCCGGTCGACATCGAACCGCGTACCGGGCTGGCCGGCGTCGAGGTCGTCTACACCAAGCTCCACGCCGGCGGGAAGTTCGGCGGCGGAGCGTACAACGCCTCCGGTGGCCTCCACGGGGTCGGCGCCTCGGTCGTCAACGCCCTGTCCTCGCGCCTGGACGTCGAGGTCGACCGCAAGGGAACGACCTGGGCCATGAGCTTCCGGCGCGGGGTGCCCGGCGTCTTCGACGGGGAGGGACCGGATGCTCCCTTCGAGCCCCGGTCCGGGGTGCGCAAGGTGGGGCGCGCCGAGCGCGGCACGACCGGGACCCGTGTACGGTACTGGCCCGATCGCCAGATCTTCCTTCCCGACGCCGCCCTGTCCTGGTCCAAGCTCGTCGACCGCGCCCGCCAGACGGCCTTCCTCGTCCCCGGGCTGACGATCGAGGTGACCGACCTGCGGGGCGTGCAGACCGACCCGGAGACGGGGGAGCGGCTCGACCAGGTGACCGAGACGATGCGCTTCGACGGCGGCATCTCCGAGTTCGCCGACTTCCTGGCCGGCGACGAGCCGCTCACCGAGGTGCTACGCCTGCAGGGCTCGGACTCCTTCACCGAGACCGTCCCCATGCTCGACGAGACTGGCCGGATGACCCCGACCGACGTCGACCGCGACCTCGAGGTCGACATCGCCTTGCGCTGGGGCACGGGCTACGAGACGACGGTGCGGTCCTTCGTCAACATCATCGCCACCCCCAAGGGTGGCACCCATGTCCAGGGGTTCGAACAGGGCCTGCTCCGGGCCTTCACGGCGTCCCTCGACGGCACCCGGCTGCTCAAGAACTCCGAGGAGATCGTCAAGGACGACGTCCTCGAGGGACTCACCGCCGTCGTCACCGTCCGGCTGGCCGAGCCGCAGTTCGAGGGCCAGACCAAGGAGGTCCTCGGCACCCCGCCGGTACGACGTCTGGTGAGCCGGATCGTCGAGACCGAACTGTCGGACTTCCTCACCTCGAGCAAGGCGGCCGTCAAGCCGGTCGCCCGGGCTCTCCTGGAGAAGGTCGTCAATGCCTCCCGCACCCGGGTGGCGGCCCGTGCGCACAAGGAGAACCAGCGGCGCAAGAATGCCCTCGAGTCGTCCCACCTGCCGCCCAAGCTCAAGGACTGCCGGTCCTCGGACCCCGACCTCACCGAGCTCTTCATCGTCGAGGGTGACTCGGCCCTGGGCACCGCCAACGTCGCCCGCGACTCGGAGTACCAGGCCCTGCTGCCGATCCGGGGCAAGATCCTCAACGTCCAGAAGGCCGATCTCGGCGCCATGCTCAAGAACGCCGAGTGCGCCTCCATCATCCAGGTAGTCGGCGCCGGGTCGGGCAAGTCCTTCGACCTCGACCAGGCCCGCTACGGCAAGGTCATCTTCATGGCCGACGCCGACTCCGACGGGGCCCACATCCGCACCCTCCTGGCCACCCTCTTCTTCACCTACATGAGGCCGATGGTCGAGGCCGGCAGGGTCTACTCGGCCGTCCCCCCGCTGCACCGGTTCGAGCTCGTCAACCCCAAGCGGGGGATGGACAGGTACATCTACACGTACACCGACGCCGAGTACCAGCGCACCCTGGCCCAGCTCACCAAGAAGGGCGTCCGGTTCAAGGAGCCGCAGCGGTACAAGGGACTGGGCGAGATGGACGCCTCCCAGCTCAAGGAGACGACGATGGACCGCCGTCACCGGATGCTGCGGCGGATCACGGTGGACGACGTCACCGAGGCCGAGCAGACCTTCGAGATGCTCATGGGGCACGACGTGGCTCCCCGCAAGGAGTTCCTCGTCCAGGGGGCGTACCGACTCGACAGCCAGCAGATCGACGCCTGAGACGAAACCTCGCCGGCATGGTCTAGGTTCAGCACATGAGCACCGCACCGGCGCCCGCGCCAGAGCTGTCCGACCATCCACGCACCTCCGCCAGTCGGGTCCTCGCCTGGGCCATGTGGGACCCGGGCACCCAGCCCTTCGCCTCCGTCATCACGACCTTCGTCTTCAGCGTCTACATCGTCGGGTCGGCCTTCGGGCCGAAGGACCACACGAGCACCGCCCTGGCCTGGACGATGTCGGCGGCCGGCTTCGTCATCGCCCTCCTGGCGCCGGTCACCGGCCAGTGGGCCGATCGCAGTGGACGACGCATCGGCCTGCTCAAATGGCTCACCTGGGCGCTCGCGATCCTCTCGGGGTGCCTCTTCTTCGTCCAGGCCAAGGCCTCCTACCTCACCCTGGGCCTCGTCCTGCTGGGGATCGGCACGGTCGTCAGTGACGTCGGCAGCGCCCTGTACAACGGCCTGCTCGACGAGGTCACCGAGCCGCACAACGTCGGGCGGATCTCCGGTCTGGGCTGGGGCCTGGGCTATGTGGGCGGCATCGTCGCCCTGCTCGTCATCTACGTCGCCTGGATCAAGCCGAAGGTCGGACTCTTCGGTGTCACCTCGGCCAACGGGATGTCGATCCGCGTCGCCATGCTCTTCTGCGCCGCGTGGATCGTTCTGCTCACCCTGCCGACCTTCCTCATCCTCAAGGATCCGCCGCAGGACACGGGCCGGGTGGTCCCGCGGCTGGGACTGGCCGGGGCCTACGTCGAGTTGTGGCACTCGGTCGTGCGGATCTGGCGCTCGAGCCCGAACGTCATCATCTTCCTCGCCGCTTCGGCACTGTTCCGGGACGGTCTCAACGGCATCTTCCAGTTCGGCGGGGCGCTGGCCACCCAGACCTTCGACTTCACCAGCTCCCAGGTGCTCATCTTCGGCATCGCCGCGAACCTCGTCGCCGGGGTCTCGACGATGCTCATCGGTCTGCTCGACGACGCCCTGGGACCCAAGCGGGTCATCGTCGGGTCGCTGCTGCTCCTCACGGTCCTCGCTCTGGTCGTCTTCTGGTTGCACGACGGTTCGAAGACCGTCTTCTGGGTGGCCGGCCTGGGCATGTGTGCCTTCGTCGGCCCGGCCCAGTCGGCGTCACGCAGCTTCCTCACCCGCGTGACGCCGGCCGCCGAACAGGGCGAGGTCTTCGGTCTCTACGCCACCACCGGCAAGGCGGTGTCGTTCCTGGCGCCGTTCCTCTTCGGGCTGTTCGTCACCATCGGACACGCCGTCAACGGCACGGACGAGAACCAGTACTGGGGCATCCTCGGTATCGTCGTCGTCCTCGTCGCCGGACTCGTGGCCATGATTCCGGTCCGCAACCCCGATCCCGTGACGAGGTGACCGACCGGGACCGGGTCCCCGTGGTTCGGTCGGGTGACCGGCCCGGCCGGGAGCGGCTCGAGGTGGCTCAGTTCCAGGTCACCGTGGGCTTGTCCTTCGACAGGTCGACGCTCGCCTCGGCCGAGACGTACTTGTAGCCGGTGAGCTTCGACTGCCCCGAGGATCCCTTGGTGCCCATGGCCGCAATGGTGATCTTCTCGGAGATGTGTCCCTTGACGATGGACGATCCGCTCGACAGGCGCGGGGTCGCGGTGTCGATGGACGTCAGGCCGGACGAGTAGTGGATGGTTCCATCGGTGACCGTGTAGCCGTCCCGGCTCGTGCCGGTGAGGCTCCACGGACAGTTCGGGGGACTCACCTTCGTCGAGGCCAGGCAGGTCTTCATGGCGGAACGGACGGCGTCGCGCCAGGCCTGGGTGCCCTTGGTGGTGAGCTTGGCCGACAGCGCGGAGTAGCCCGAGCTGTAGCTCGTGGGCGACTTCACCGTGATCTGGTTCTTGCCGTCCCCGTAGGTGACGTAGTCATTGCCGCTGCTCAGGGTGTACACGCCGGGGAAGAGGGTGATGCGGGTGTCCGTCACCTCGACGCCGCCGACCTTGGCTCCCGAGGCCATCGACGACACGTAGACGTCGGCCGCGGCCTTGTCGAGGTGCCACGGCTCGGACGTGTCGGCGCGACGCAGCCGGACGCTGTCGGAGACGGACTGTCCGGCCACCCGGTACGACACGTTCGCCGTGGCCCGATAGTCGCTCTGCGACCCCGGGGTCACCTTGAGGTCGGTGATGGGGTTCTCCTTCTGGGCCGCCTTGAGCACCTCGGAGGTGAGGAGGGTACGGCTGGGCGGCTCGGCCGCCCCGAACGACAGCGCCTTGTCGGCGTCACCGGAGATGACCGCCTGGAAGTACGAGGTGACGGTCGCCACGGGATCGGTGCTCGTCCCGGCGGCCTGACCAGTGGCCTGGCTCGTGGCCTGTCCCGTCGTCGCGTCGGCCTCCTCGGTCTTGTCGGGCTTGAGAGCGATGACCGCGGCGACGATCGCGATGATGAGGACGAGTGCTCCGCCGCCGATGATGAACGGGAGAGCCGGCTGCTTCTTCCGGTTGCCCGGGTGGGTCTGCTGAGGCTGCCAGGCGCTGGCCTGGTTCTGCCAGGTCGACCCCTGAGCTCCCCAGGCTGGCTGGTCGGCGCCCTGCTGGCCGGGTTGACCGGTGGGGTTCCCAGCCCGGTATGGGCTCTGTGGATTCTGCTGGTTCGGGTTCTGCTGCTGGGGGGCCTGTGGGGACGAGGCCTGTTGGCCCCACACCTGCTCGGGGGTCGGCTGCTGACCCTGCGGCGTGGAACCACTGGGATTCCAGGACTGACCGTTGTCACGCGACGGGTCGCGCGGTGCCCATGGGCTGTCGCTCATGTGTGTTCCCTTCATGCTGGCTCACTCGTGACGGCGAAGATGCGTAGCGAGGATACAGACGTGAGGGTCACCGGCCGCCCCGACCGGGGGAGTCGTCTCAGGGGAGTCGTCTCAGAGGAGGTGCTCGAGCCGTCCGGTCGCGACGTCGTAGCGGAACCCGCCGACCTCGGCGTCGACGAGGGCGTCCCGCCGCAACAGCTCGACGTCGAACCTCAGGGCGGCGAGCTGGTCGGGGCTCGATCCGATCCGCATCCCGGACAGGTCCGTCCCGTCGGCCTCGAGCACCTTGGCGACGACGGCGGCGTCATCCCCCGACGCCATGGCACAGCGGGTGTGGGCGATGACGAGGACACGGTCGATGCCCAGCACATGGCTGCCGACGATGAGCCCGACGTGGGCGTCCGGGGTGACCCGACCCCCCGGGGTGCGCAGCACCTTGGCGTCGCCGAGCTCGAGCCCGAGCATGGCCAGGGGATCGAGTCGGCAGTCCATGCAGCACACGACGCCGACCCCCTTGGCGGCCCGTCCGGGCATCTCTGGGGTCGAGAAGGACTGCGCGTACCGGGCGTTGCCCGCCAGGAGATCATCGAAGGCCATGGCGGCAGGCTACGCCGTCCCGAGCGCCTCAGTCGCCGAAGAGATCGGGTTCCTCCTCGACCTGCCGGGCGGTGCGCCGGCGGCGTCGACGGGGAGCCGGGTCGGGGCCGACGGGGTCCTCCTGTGCCGAGGTGGCCTCCGGTGCGGGCAGCAGCGCGTCCTCGGGCAGGTCCTCGAGGGTCTCGACCACCGGTTCGGCCGGGGTGACCCGGTCCTCGGGCCCCGGGTCCTCGGGGGAGTCGGGGGTGGCCCCGGCCGCGTTGTCGGTCGTCGACCCACCGCGGGAGGAGACGGCGATGATGGGCTGGGACACCTGGTCGCCGGAGCCGTCGCGTCGACCGAGGATCGTCGGCAGGTCGACCGGTTCGCCGGACGCCGCGCAGGCGATCGCCGGTGCCGATCCGGCCCAGGCCAGGACGAGGGCCGACTCACCCTTGAGGAAGCGATGGCACCGCATGCCGCCGGTGCCGCGTCCCCTCGCCGGGTAGTCGGCGAAGGAACTCACCTTGACCGATCCGGACTCGGTGCCCAGGGCGTCCCGGCTCGATCCGGCGATCGTCACGAGGACGGCATCGGAGGCCGGCACGAGCCCGAACCAGATGGCCGGGTCGTCATTGCGGATACCTGTGACGCCCCCGCCGGCCCGTCCTTGGGGACGCACCGAGGACAGCGGGTAGTGCACCAGTGCCGCCCCCGAGGTGACGAAGCACAGTTCGCCGTCCTGCCCGTCCGTCTGGACGACGCCGACGACCTCGTCGCCCTCCTTGAGCCCGATGACCTCCCAGGAGTCCTTGGTGAGCAGCTCGGGGTTGACCCTCTTGACGACGCCGTCGCGGGTACCGATCGCCAGCGCCGGCCCCGCTGCATCGAGGGAGCACAGGGCCAGTGCGCGCTCTGCGGGTTCCAGGGCCACGAGCTCCGACAACCGGGTTCCCCCCGACAGACTCGGCGCCGAGGCAGTCGCCGGAAGGCTCACCAGGTCGATGGCCCGGGCCCGCACGAGGCGACCCCGGCTCGTGAGGACGCCGAACTCCCCGCGAGCGCTCGTCCGGGCACGGGAGACGACGACGTCATGGGCGGCGCGCGGCCCGGCGTCGGGCAGGTCCTCGGCCGTGTCGATGCGGGCCACCAGGCCGGTGGCCGACAGGAGCACCCAGCACGGGTCGTCGGGTACCTCGAGCGGGCCGCTGGCCGCGGCGCTCACCCCGGCCGATCCGAGGAGCACCGTTCGCCGCGGGGTGCCGAACTTCCTGGCGACCTCCGCGAGTTCGCGCCCGACGACCCGACGCAGCTCGTCGTCGTCGGTGGCGATGCGGGTGAGCTCGGCGATCCGCTCGACGAGCTCGTCGCGCTCGGACTCCAGCTCGATCCGCGAGAACTTCGTCAACCGACGCAGCTGCATGTCGAGGATGTAGTTGGCCTGGACCTCATCGAGCTCGAAGGCCTCCATGAGGCGGGTCCGGGCGGTAGCGGCGTCCTCGGAGGACCGGATGATGGCGATGACATCGTCGATGTCGACGATGGCCAGCAACAGGCCCTCGACGAGGTGCAGCCGATCGGTGGCCTTCTGGAGCTGGAATCGGGTGCGGCGCAGGGTGACCTCGAGTCGATGGTCGAGGTAGACCTGCAGCAGCTCGAGCAGCCCGAGGGTGCGCGGCTGGCCGTCGACGAGAGCGACGGCATTGATGGCGAAGGAGTCCTCGAGCTTGGTGAGGCGGTAGAGCCGCTCGAGCATGGCCTCGGGGTTGATGCCGTTCTTGACCTCGATGACCAGACGGGTGCCGTTCGTGAGATCGGTGAGGTCCTTGACGTCGGCGATCCCGGTGACCTTCTTGGACTGCACGAGGGTCTTGATCTGGTCGATGATCTTCTCGGGGCCGATCATGTACGGCAGCTCGGTGACGACGATCCCGCGGCGCCGCGGGCTCACCTGTTCGATGCGGGCGGTGGCGCGGATGCGGAAGGTGCCGCGTCCGGTGCGGTAGGCGTCGGCAATGCCGTCGAGGCCGATGATCTTGCCCCCGGTGGGCAGATCGGGGCCGGGGACGAACCTCATGACCTGGTCGAGGTCGGCGTCGGGGTGGGTGAGCAGGTGTCGCAGTGCGGCGACGACCTCGACGAGATTGTGCGGAGGGATGTTCGTCGCCATGCCGACGGCGATCCCCGAGGCGCCGTTGACGAGGAGGTTCGGGAAGGCGGCAGGCAGGACGGCGGGCTCGGTCTCCTTGCCGTCGTAATTGGGGACGAAGTCGACGGTGTCCTCGTCGAGCCCCTCGACCATGGCCAGGGCGGCCGGGGCCATCCGGCACTCGGTGTATCTCATGGCGGCCGGGCCGGCGTCGAGGGACCCGAAGTTCCCGTGCCCGTCGGCCAGCGGCAGACGCATCGCCCACGGTTGGGCCAACCGGACGAGGGCGTCGTAGATGGCGGCGTCGCCGTGCGGGTGCAGCTGACCCATGACCTGCCCGACGATGCGGGCCGACTTGACGTGCGGACGGTCGGGGCGCACCCCCATGTCGTCCATGGTGTAGAGGATGCGCCGCTGGACCGGTTTGAGGCCGTCGCGGGCATCCGGCAGGGCCCGGGAGTAGATGACGGAGTAGGCGTACTCGAGGAAACTGTTCTCCATCTCGCTGGAGACGTCCACGTCGATGATGTTCTCGGTGAAGTCCTCGTCAGCCGTGTGCTTGGCCATCGTTGCTCCTTCCCCGCGCACCCGGGTGGGGGCGACGACCCCCTATTGTGGCGGATCGACGCCGAGAATGCTTGCGCGGGCCAGGCGGGTCAGTCGCCGTCGAGGACCTCGGACAGCAGGGGCAGGAGCCGGTCCCCGTCCTCGGCACTCACCATCGGCGAGGCGTCCGGGGTCCACTGGGCCTTCCCCTTGTCCTCGAGGACGGTCATCGTGCCGTGCGCCAGGACCTGCTCGGTCATCGACAGCTCCCGGATGGCGATGGCTCGCACGTGACCGGGCTGGAGCTCGTCGAACTCCTGGTAGAGCCCGATGTCGCGCTGGCCGTCGTCGCCGACGAGGACCCACCGGATGGACGGGAAGTCACGGGCCAGCTCACGCAGCGCCAGCCTCTTGTGGTCGGTCCCGGAGCGGAACCAGCCGGTGTTCGTCGGACCCCAGTCGGTGAGCAGCAGGGGCCCCGCCGGGTAGCCGTGGCGGCGCAGGAAACGGGTGAGGAAGGGGTACGTCGTCCACGACCCCGTCGAGACGTACATGACGGGGGCGCCGGGGTGGTCGGCGAGCAGCTTCTGGTACATCCGCGCCATCCCGGGAATCGACTGCCGGGCCTGTTCGGTGAGGACGAAGGAGTTCCACGCGGCGATGAGCATGCGCGGCAGCGAGGTCGAGATGACCGTGTCGTCGATGTCCGAGACGATGCCGAAGGACTCGGCGGGGTCGACGACGAGCACCGGCGCCGTCCACTCCCGGCCGTCCTTGGTCCGCAGCAGGACGTCGTGCCAGCCGGGACCGAGTCCCTCGTTGCGCACCCGGACGTCGAGGTAGCCGACGCGGTCGGTGCGCAGGGTCATCCGGGATCCGGCCACCTCCAGCTCCACCTCGGTGTGCGGGGCCGGGACGGTGGCGAAGTTGCGCCACCCGCGGCGTGCCAGCAGGTGGGTCTCGTACCATCCGGCCGGGTCCTCGGCGATGCGTCGGGGTGCCATGATGACCCTGGCCAGGACGCGGATGTGGGTGTCGGAGCCGTACCCGCGGAAGGGCATGAGCACGGGGCTCCAGGCCTGCGCGGCGAGGACCTTGGTGAGACGCCGATTCATGGCGTCCTCCATCCGGGCGCCGATGAACGGGCGGTTCGACATGGTCATGACGATAGTCCACCGACGTCGAGCCCGTGTGTTGGAGCCCGGACTCCCGCCGTGGGACGATGGCCGGGTGAGTGCGCGATCCCTCCCCGGCCGGACGCCGCTGCCCCAGGCGGTCGTCGACGACATCCAGGCCTGCGGGTACTTCCCCGAGCTCGTCGTCGACGCCATCGAGTTGGCCTGCCAGGGCGAGGAGGTCCGCGACCACCTCATCCATCACGAGGCGACCTTCGAGGGCGACGAGATCCACCGACACCTCACCGTGCTCGTGCGGACCGACACCCGGGTGCTCATCAGCCACACCGACGACCAGACACAGCTGGGCCGGCTCCAGGCGGTCACCTCGACCGAGTCGATCCCGCTGCACCGTATCGGGACCGTCGCCCTCACCCGCGTCGTCTCCAACCCGGCCACCTTCGGCCAGCCGGGGCCCGAGCCCTCCGTCGACGTCGAGACCTGGCTGCAGATGGGATGGGGAGCCATCGGCCGGATCGAGCTCGAGCCCGCCGGTTGCGAGGACCCCACCTGTACCGCTGACCACGGCTACACCGGCACCCTGTCGAGCGATGACATCACCATTCGGATGAGCCCGGCCGCGGACGGTCCGGGCCAGGTGGAGCGTCTGGTCGGGTTCGCCACCGGACTGCAGGCCGTCACCGCACGCCCGGAGTTCGCGTCCCGGTGAGCCCCGATCTGCGCGAGCGGGCCGGGTGGCCCGAGGACCTCGTCCTGCCCGACCACGACGGACACACCCTGGCCGCCCTCCTGCCCGGTGTCGGTGGGCTGCTCACCGGAGGCGGTGGTCCCCACCTCGACCTGCCACGGGCCGAGCGCTACGTCGTCGTCCTCGTCGACGGGATGGGACGGCGTCTCCTCGACGACCACGAGTCCCTGGCCCCGCACCTGTCGCGGATGGAACGCAGCGACGTCCTCACCTGCGCCGTCCCCTCGACGACGGCGACCTCGCTCACCAGCCTGGGGACCGGTCTGGCGCCGGGAAGCCACGGCATCCTCGGGTACACCTTCCGGTCACCCGAGGGGGTGGTCATGAACGCCCTGAGCTGGGCGAACGGCGGAGTGCCCGAGCAGCTGCAGCCACGCCCGACGGCCTTCCAGGCCCTCGCCGCCGCGGGCATCGAGGTGACGAGCGTCGGACCGGCCAGGTTCGAGCGTTCCGGGCTCACCCGGGCCGGGCTGCGCGGACCCCGGTTCGTGCCGGTGCGGGACGAGGAGGACATCGACCTGCGCACCGACCTCGTCGCGCAGGCGGCGCGGACCGACGGGCCCTCGCTCACCTACGTCTACGAACGGTCCCTCGACCACGTCGGTCACGGACAGGGATGCCGCTCGGCGGCCTGGCGACGACAGCTGTCCTGGGTCGACGAGCTCGTCGAGGCCCTCGCCGAGTCCCTCGAGCCCGGCACGGCGCTCGTCGTCACCGCCGACCACGGCATGGTCGACGTCCCCCACGAGCGGTTCATCCTGGCAGAGGACGAGGCGGGACTGCTCGCCGACGTCGACGACCTGGCCGGTGAACCCCGGCTGCGTCAGGTGTACACCGCCCGGCCCGAGGACGTGGCGCGGCGGTGGCGGGCGACCCTGTCCGACCGCGCCGTCGTCCTCACCGCCGGCGAGGCGCTCGACGCCGGCCTGCTGGGGGACTGGGACCCGGCCATGCGGCCGCGCCTCGGCGACGTCCTGGCCCTCATGCGCCAGGACCACGCCGTCATGACCCGCCGGATGCCCCAGGAACTCGGCCTGGTGGGGATGCACGGGTCGCTCACTGCCGACGAGATGCTCATCCCGCTGAGACACGAGATCGTCGGGAGTCGCTGAGGTGGCCGAGCTCGTCTTCTACACCGGTCCGATGGACTCGGGGAAGTCCACCTTGGCTCTCCAGATCGACTGGACCCAGTCGGCCCACGACCGTCAAGGGGTGCGCTACACCACCCTCGACCGCTCCGGGCACCCTCGGATCACCTCCCGCATCGGGCTGAGTGCCGAGGCTGTCGAGGTGGCTGGGGTCGACCTCTACAAGGACGTCGTCGCGCGCCTCACCCGCGGCGGCCGGATCGACTACCTCATTTGCGACGAGGCCCAGTTCTACGCGCCCGAGCAGATCGACCAGCTCGCCCGGGTCGTCGACGAACTCGGGATCGACGTCTTCTGCTTCGGCATCCTTGCCGACTTCCGCACCGAGCTCTTCCCAGGGTCGAAACGTCTGGTCGAGCTGTGCGATCGACTCGACCGGCCTCCGGCGACCCCCTTGTGCTGGTGCGGGCGCCCGGCCACCCACAACGCCCGGGTCGTCGACGGGGTCATGGTGACCGAGGGCGACCAGGTCGTCGTCGGTGACACGGTGGGGGCACAGGTGCACTACGAGGTGCTGTGTCGGCGTCACCACTGGCACCGGGTCACGGTCGAGCAGTCGAGGGCGACCCTGTCCGAGCAGACGCTGCCCTTCGAGGAGTGAGGGGCCCTCGGGGGGTGAGGCCCGCTCCCGGGCGCAGCGGGTTGTCCGCGCCGGGGATCAGGCGTGCGGGGTCGGCCCGCCGAACATGATCTCGTCCCAGCTGGGGATCGACGCGCGCTGCTTGCGGCGACGCTTGCGCGGCTTGGCCGGGGCCTCCTCCTCGGAATCGACGAGGGCATCCTGGGTCGGTTCAGTGGGGGAGTCGTCGGAGGGCGTCCCGTCCTGCGCGACGGGCCCCTCCTCCGCGTCATCCCCGCTCGACGCCGGCGTGTCCTCCCGGGGACCGGGGTCGTCCTGCGCGACGGGAGTCGCCGTGTCGTTGTGCGTGACGGGAGTCGCCGTGTCGTCCTGCGCGACGGGTGTCGCGACGGGATCCTCGAGCCCCTCGTAGATGTTGACCGAATCCTCCTGGAACCCGGCGAGCATCTCGTAGAGCGCGTCCATCTGCCCCTGGCTCGTCGGGACGAAGTCGTAGACGCCGTCGGTCGCGGTCATCCCGGGAACCTCGGGCTCGGCGGGTGCGGACGTCGTCGTCGGACGGTCGGACCGCGGCTGCGGGGCGGCTGGACGTGTCGTCACGGCCCGAACGATGGCGAGCTCGTCATTGAGGTCGATGGTCGGCTCGAGATCCGGATCGGCGGAGGTCCGACGGGACTGCGGACGAGGCTTCGGGGCAGGCTGGCGGTCGTCGACGAGCCAGCGCGCCCCGGCGTCCTCCGGGCTGACGTGACGCCCGGCCATGTCGAAGCGGAAGGTGGCCTCGTGGTCGTCCGAGTCGGCGTCACCGGCGGGCCCCTGCGGGCCGCTCCACGTCGCGCACACCTGCCAGCTGCGGTCCTCGAGACGCCGACTGCGCCACCTCAGGGACTCCTCATCGAGTCCGTGGGCCTGGCAGACGCGCGAGACGAGGGTCGCCAGGGAACGCCTGGACGAGGGGTCCGCCTGGCGACGCACGGTGCTGGCCCTGGCCACCTCGACGACATGCTCCAACTCGGCGAGCACCGGGACGGCGAAGGGCTCCACCTGGTCGACGGGCACGCCGGCCTCCGTGGCAACGTCCTCGACCGGGACGCCGGCCCGGATCCGCGCCTGGATCTCACGCGGGCTGAGTGCGCTGTCCATCGTCCACCTCTCCCTCCCGGAGCAGGGTACCCGGGGCCACCAATCTAGCGGTACCGGGCGCGTGCCTTCGCGACTTGACAGCCGTGATACACATGGGGCCGAACATCGACCGGTACGGAAGGCAACCATGGCGACTGATTACGACGCCCCGCGCAAGTCGGACGAGGACGTCACCGAGGACTCCCTCGAGGAGCTCAAGAACCATCGCAACGAGCAGAACTCGGGCAAGGTCGACGAGGACGAGGTCGAGGCGGCCGAGGCCTTCGAGCTGCCTGGTGCCGACCTGTCGCACGAGGAACTGACGGTGCGGGTCCTGCCTCGTCAGTCCGGCGAGTTCACCTGCGCCTCGTGCTTCCTCGTCAAGGGACGCTCCCAACTGGCCGAGGAGAGGGACGGCAAGTTCTACTGCGTCGACTGCGTCTGAGACCGGGTCCTGCCAACTCGACGTCGAAGGGAGCCGTCCATGGTCGACCATGGACGGCTCCTGTGCTGTCGTCCGGGAGCCGGGCGGGCGGTCGGGCCGGATCAGTCGTCGGCGAGGGCGACCCTGAGTCCGGTGATGGGGTTGACCGAGCTGTACTTCATCCAGTGTCGGTTCGCCATCCGGTTGACGAGCAACTGCGACCCGGCGATCCCGATCCCACTGGCGAGGGCCCAGCTCACCGCCTTGACGGTCGAGACCTCGGGATCGTCCGGACGCGGCGGCTCGTCGTCGCCGGTGACGTACCGCCAGGCCCCCTCGACGGCCTTCTGGGCGACGAGGGTGGTGACCGCGCCGAGCACGCCGGCGTACACCTTCCACAGGATCTTCTCCGGAATCATGGCGCCAGTCTAGGGGTCGACGGGGTGCTCGGGGGAGGACTCCGTCGGCCGGCATCGGCTAGGTTGTGGGCGTGGAGTACCGGGAACGACTCGTCGTGCCACTGTGGTGGTGGCCGCTCGTGGGGTTCTTCGCCCTCTCCTTCGCCATCGCGCTCTTCGTCTACCTCCCGGTGGTCGTCGGCTCGACCGTCGCCATCGGTGTCCTCCTCTTCACCGCCGCCGCCCTCGTCGCCATGGGATCGGTACGGATCGGTGTCGACGAGCAGGCGCTCACCGCCGGCCACAGCCGGATCGAGTGGGCGTGGATCGACCGGGTGCGTGGCTGTGACGCCGAGACGATGCGGACCATCCTCCACTCCAGTCACCAGGTGGGCTCGTTCCTCGTCACCCGTCCGTGGATCTCGAGCGGTGTCGTCGTCCGCCTGGCCGACCCGGCCGACCCGCACCCGGCGTGGATCCTCTCCTCGCGCCACCCCGACGAGCTGGCCGCCGCCATCGCCCGTCATCTCGACCAGGAGCGCCCATGAGCCTCGACATCCCCGTCGTCCTCGAGGACGACGCCCCGGCCCCGCGCTACGCCCTGCCCGGGGACGCCGGCGCCGATCTCACCACCCGCGTCGACGTCGATCTCGCTCCGGGTGAGCGTCGGCTCGTCCCCACCGGGGTGCGGATCGCGCTCCCTGAGGGGTACGTCGGTCTGGTCAACCCCCGCTCGGGCCTGGCCGCCCGGCTCGGTCTGTCCATCGTCAACGCCCCCGGGACGATCGATTCCGGCTATCGCGGCGAGATCAAGGTGGCCCTCGTCAACACCGACCCGACGACGCCCATCCACCTCACCGCCGGCGACCGGATCGCCCAGCTCGTCGTCGTCCCCGTCGTCCGCGCCACCTTCGTGACCGTCGACCACCTCGACGACACCGAGCGTGGCCAGGGGGGTCACGGGTCCACCGGTGTCGGCGGGGACGACCGCCGGGCCCACTAGACTGCCTCACGTTGCCGTAGGAAGGATCGCAGCCGTGTTCGGTCGCAAGAAGAAGAACGACGTGGTCGACGAGGACCCGACGCCCGCCGACAGCACCGCTGTGGACGAGCACGAGGACACCACCGACGAGCCCGACGCGGCCGTCGACGAGCTTGACGAGGAGGCCGAGGAGGAGGCCGAGGAGGACGTCGTCGACGAGCTCTACCGCTCCAACATCGAGCGGCCCGACGGTCCCTTCGACCTGTCCGAGGTCGATCTCGACGCCGACGAGATCGAGCGGATGGACTTCGGATCGCTCATCCTCACCCCCTTCCCGAACATGCAGATGCAGATCCAGGTCGATCAGGAGTCCGGGGCGATCCAGTCGCTGCTCGTCATCCAGGGCAACTCCGCCCTCGAGGTCGCGCTCTTCGCCGCCCCCTCGCGTCAGCTCATGGTCGACGAGGTGCACCACGACATGATCGAGGGCACCACCTCCGAGGGGGGCGAGGCGAACGTCGGCCCCGGGCCGCTCGGCGCCGAACTGCGTCGTCTCGTACCCGTCAAGGGGCCGGACGGTCAGGACGGCTACCACGTCTCACGCACCTGGCTGGCCCAGGGGCCGCGCTGGCTGCTGCGCGGCGTCCTCATGGGCGAGTCGGCCCTCGGTGAGGACCTCGACCCCACCGGTCAGCTGCTCATGGAGTTCTTCTGCAACCTCGTCGTCCGCCGCGACGACTCCCCACGCGTGCCCGGCGACCTCATCGCGCTGCAGGTGCCGGCCGAGCTGCGGGCCGAGGAGTCGGAATGAGTCGGGAGCGCCCGGGGGTCCTGCGGCGTGTGCTGCACCGGGCGGTGGCCTCCGACGAGGCTCTCGAGGACGACGACCTGCGCCAGGGATCCCTCGACGCGGGCGCCACGACGATCGCCGACGCCACCTTGCGCACCCGCGTCCACCTGCGGGGCAGGGTCGACGTCCTCACCCTCAACCCACGCGGCAGCAACCGGTGGCTCGAGGCCGAACTGCGCGACGGGACGGGCGCCGTCACCTTGGTGTGGATGGGACGCCGGCAGATCAGGGGCATCCGGGCTGGCCGGATGCTCGCCGTCGACGGCCTGGTGTGCCTCGACGAGGGGCGTCGGGTCATCTACAACCCGAAGTACCAGCTGCTGCCGCAGTGACCGGCGCCCCCGGTGCGCTCCGTCGGGACGTGCACTCGTCCGGGGCGATCAGCGTGGGGCGAGCACCTCGACGAGGTCGGACTCGTAGTCCGGCGAGATGATGAAGAGCAACTCGTCACCGGCCTCCAGGGCGGCCTCGCGCTCGGGGGAGCGTCCCTGGCCGTCGCGGATGATGGCGGCCAGGACGGCGTCACCGGGCAACTGGATGTCGCGGATGCGGTCGCCGACCCGCGGGCTGTCGTCGGGCAGGGTGAGCTCGACGAGATTGGCCCGACCCTTCTGGAACGTGAAGAGTCGCACGAGTTCGCCGACCGTCACCGCCTCCTCGACGAGGGCCGCCATGAGCCGCGGCGTCGAGACGGCGACGTCGACCCCCCAGGCCTCGTCGAACATCCACTCGTTGCCCGGGTGATTGACCCGCGCCACCGTCCGCGGCACACCGAACTCCGTCTTGGCCAACAGGCAGTGCACGAGATTGACCTTGTCGTCGCCGGTGGCGCAGATCGACACGTCGCAGTGGTCGAGCCTGGCCTCCTCGAGGGTGTCGAGCTCACAGGCGTCGGCGCACAGCCACTCCGCCTCGGGAACGGTGTCGACCTTCATGGCGTGCGGGTTGCGGTCGATGAGGAGGATCTGGTGCCCGTGGGCGATGAGCTCGCGGGCGATGGATCGGCCGACGTTGCCGGCCCCGATGATGGCGATTCTCACGGATGCTCCTCGATTCAGCGCTTGACGGGCGGGGCGGCCAGGATCGACTCGACCTCGGCGACCCGGTCCACCTCGACGGCGGCGTAGACGATGTCGCCCTCCTGCAGCAGCGTGGTGGCGTCGGGGACCATGCCGGTGCCGAACCGCGTGAGGAAGGGCAGGGGAGTGCGCACCCGCTCCTGGATGGTCGTCACCTTCATGCCGACCCAGCCGGCATGGGTGTTGACGCGGATGAGTCTCGTCCGTCCCGACGGGTCGAGCCAGGCGGGCTCGGAGCCCTCGGGCATGAGGCTGCGCAACACCTGGTCGGCCGCCCATCGCACCGTCGCCACCGTCGGGATGCCGAGTCGCTCGTACACCTCGGCCCGACCCTGGTCGTAGATCCGGGCGACGACGTTCTCGATGCCGAACTCCTCGCGGACCACCCGGGCGGCCAGGACGTTCGAGTTGTCGCCGGAGGAGACGGCGGCGAAACCGTCGGCCTCCCGGATGCCGGCCTTCTCGAGCACCGACCGGTCGAACCCGACGCCCTTGACCGTCGTCCCCTTGAAATCGGGACCGAGACGGCGGAAGGCGTCGACGTCGAGGTCGATGACGGCGACGCTGTGACCCCTCTTCTCCAAGGACTTGGCCAGGCTGGCACCGACTCGTCCGCAGCCCATGATGACGATGTGCACGCGATCCTCCCGTGACGTGTTCGCAGCCATTCTGCCGTGATCCGCCCCCGGATGTCGCGCCGTCGTGGTCGAGGGTCCTCATCGCGAGGTGCCTCGACGACCGGAGGGAAGTAGAGTTTGCGCCCGTGAAGTTGTCGCAGGCCGTCAAGCGGGTGCTCATCGGGCGCAAGCTGGAGAGCAGCGCCCTGGGCGAGACCCTGCTGCCCAAGCGGATCGCCCTGCCCGTGTTCGCCTCGGACGCCCTGTCCTCGGTGGCCTACGCCCCCGACGAGGTGCTCATCACCCTGTCACTGGCCGGGGCCGCCGGGTTCGCCTTCTCGTGGAAGATCGGGATCGCGGTCGCCTGCGTCATGCTCGTCGTCGTCATGAGCTACCGCCAGACGGTGCACGCCTACCCCTCCGGCGGCGGGGACTACGAGGTGGCCACGCACAACCTCGGGCCGAACGCCGGTCTCGTCGTCGCCAGTGCCCTCCTCGTCGACTACGTCCTCACCGTTGCCGTGTCGGTGTCCTCGGGAGTCCAGAACGCCGAGGCGATGATCCCGGCCCTGGCCGGGCACGAGGGGATCACGGCGGCCGTCATCATCCTCATCCTCACCGGGCTCAATCTGCGGGGCGTCCGCGAGTCCGGGACCCTCTTCGCCATCCCCACCTATGCCTTCATGGTGTCGGTGGGGTGCATGGTCATCTGGGGTCTGACAAGGATCCTCATCCTGGGCGACGACCTTCGGGCGGCGACCGCCGACTACAGCGTCGTCGGCAACCCCAAGTACACCGGTCTCGTCGGGTTCGCGATGGTCGCCCTGCTCGCGCGGACCTTCTCCTCCGGCTGCGCTGCCCTCACCGGGGTCGAGGCCATCTCGAACGGCGTCCCCTCGTTCAAGGAGCCGAAGTCGCGCAATGCCGCCGCCACGCTGGCGCTCCTCGGCGGGATCGCGGTGTCGATGCTGCTGGGCATCATCGTCCTGTCCCGACTGACCGGGGTGCAGATGGCGGACGTGCCCGGCGGCTCGCACATGGTCGACACCGCCGGACACCTCGTCACCTCGCAGACGACCGTCGTCGGGCAGCTGGCTCGGGCGGTCTTCTACGACACCTTCCGCCCGGGCTTCTACATCATGATCATCTGCACGATGATCATCCTCTTCCTCGCCGCCAACACCGCCTTCAACGGTTTCCCGGTGCTCGGCTCGATCCTCGCCCGGGACGGCTACCTGCCTCGTCAGCTGCACACCCGCGGTGACCGTCTGGCCTATTCCAACGGCATCGTCACGCTGGCCTTCGGGGCCATCATCCTCGTCCTGGCGTTCAACGCCTCGGTGACCTCGCTCATCCAGCTCTACGTCGTCGGCGTCTTCATCTCGTTCACGGTGAGTCAGACCGGCATGCTGCGGCACTGGACCCGACGGCTGCGCACCGAGGTCAACGCGCCGAGCTCCGAGCGTCGGGTGTGGCGTCACTCGAGGATCATCAACGGCGTCGGGCTCGTCATGACCGGACTGGTGCTCATCGTCATCCTCGTCTCGAAGTTCATCCACGGGGCCTACCTGGCCCTCATCGCCATGGTGCTCGTCTACGCGCTCATGAGGGCCATCAAGCATCACTACGAGACGGTGAGCCGGGAGGTGGCCCTCAACGACTCCTCCGACCGTGCCCTGCCGTCGCGGGTGCACGCGGTCGTCATGGTGTCCGACCTCAACAAGCCGACGATGCGTGCCCTCCAGTTCGCCAAGGCGACGGTGCCGACGTTCCTCGAGGCCGACGTCGTCGACGTCGACCCCGACGTCACCGACCGGCTCCTCGCCGCCTGGGACGAGGAGGACATCGACGTCCCGCTCAAGGTCATCGCCTCCCCCTACCGGGAGGTCACCAACCCCTTCATCGAGCACATCCGGCGCATCCGCAGCGAGAACCCGCGCGACATGGTCGAGGTGTTCATCCCGGAGTACGTCGTCGGGCACTGGTGGGAGCAGGTCCTGCACAACCAGACCGCCCTCATCATCCGCACCCGCCTGCACTTCATGCCCGGCGTGCTCATCTCCTCGGTGCCCTACCAGTTGCGCAGCTCCGAGATCATCGAGGACCGCTGGCGCCGCGACGATCCACGATCCTGGCGGGACGCCGCGCGGTTCATCGCGCCACCCAAGAACTGACCCGGTCACCGCGCGTGACCACCGAGACCGACGAACCGAGACGAACGATGCCTGTGACCTTCACGACGACCCTGGGGCCGATCGCGTACGGGGGGTACTGCGTCGCCCGGCCCGGCGGACGGGTCGTCTTCGTCCGGGGCGGCCTGCCCGACGAGACGGTCCAGGTCGAGGTCACCGACGACACCCACGACTCCCACTGGTTCGGCCGGGTCATCGAGGTCATCGAGCCGAGCGAGCACCGGGTCGAGCCCCCCTGCCCCGTCGCCGGACGATGCGGCGGGTGCGACTTCCAGCACGTCGAGGTGTCCTTCCAGCGCGAGCTCAAGCGTCGGGTCGTCGCCGAGCAACTCGACCGGATCGCCGGGATCAGCTGGGACGGCGAGGTCGAGGAGGTGCCCGGCAGCCCCGATGCCCTGGGGTGGCGCACCCGGATGCAGTACCGGGTCGTCGACGGGACCCCCGCCCTGCGAGCCCACCGGTCCCATGACCTCGTCGTCGTCCCGACCGGGGGATGCCCGCTGGCGCATCCGGCCGGCCGGGCTGCTGCCGAGGCGGCCAGCCGGGGCGCCGAGGAGGCGGTGCTCGTCACGGTGGCCTCCGCCGCGACGGACGAACCCGAGGTGAGTGTCGTCGCCGACGGCCGACTCGTCGCCGGGACGACGCCCGTCACCGAGTCGGTGGGGGACCGCCGGTGGAAGGTCGGGGTCGACGGGTTCTGGCAGGTGCACCCGGCCGCCGCCGACACCCTCGGTCGTGCCGTGCTCGAGGGATTGGAGCCCCGGCCCGGCGAGTACGCCCTCGACCTCTACTGCGGGGTCGGGCTCTTCGCCGGGCTCATCGCCGACTCCGGTGCCCGGGTCCAAGGGGTCGAGATCTCGCGGCGGGCGGTGGCCCTGGCCCGGCGCAACGTTCCGGGCGCACGGTTCATGGCGGCCAGGGTCGACCGGGCGCTGACGAGGCTTCCTCGTCGGGCCAACCTCGTCGTCCTCGACCCGCCCCGCAAGGGCGCCGGACGCAAGGTCGTCGAGGCGGTGGTGGAACGGTCCCCGCGCGCCATCGCCCACGTCGCCTGCGACCCGGCGTCCCTGGCCCGCGACCTGGCCCTCTTCGCTGCCTCCGGATACGAGGCGACATCGATCCGCGCCTTCGACCTCTTCCCGATGACCCACCACATCGAGGCGGTCGCCCTCCTCGAGAGGACGGTCTGACAGTCGTGGGGCGGCCCCAACCCCAGTGCCCGCTGCGTCCGGGGGAGCCGTGCACCCTGTGCCAGCTCTTCGTCACCGGTCCCCAGGACTGCGGGTTGGTCTACCTCGTCATGGGCGATGACGACCTGCGTGACGAGCTCGTGCGCAAGCGGGCCGAGGCCCGGGCCCGGCAGGACGACGAGCTGGGACCGGACCCCCGCGCGGAGGGCCTGGACTGACGCCCGGCCGCCGATCGGCCCGACTCCGGGACCTTGGCGAGGCTCGCGTCGATGGTCGTCCGGGCAGCGGTGTCAGGAAATCCCCCGGAGCGGGACACTGTTCCCCCGGAGGGGAGGAAAGCCGCTGTGGCGGGATTCTCCTGACACCGTCCGCCGCTGCCATCGGCGTGGCGCACCTCGATGCTGTGATATCTTGACGTCAAGATAACTGTTCGGCGACATGCCGGCCCGGCTCGGGCCATGATGGGACCGTCCTGCGGCGATCCCGCGACAACAACCCACGACGAGACCTTGGAGTTCAACGCATGAGCATCAACAGCTTCGGCGCGAGGCGCACCCTCGACGTCGACGGCCAGTCCTACGAGATGTACGGCATCGACGCCGTACCGGGGTCCGACAGCCTTCCCTACAGCCTCAAGGTCCTCCTGGAGAACCTGCTGCGCACCGAGGACGGCGCCAACATCACCGCCGACCAGATCCGCGCCCTGGGTGCCTGGGAGGCCGACGCGCAGCCCTCCCACGAGATCCAGTTCACCCCGGCCCGGGTCATCATGCAGGACTTCACCGGGGTGCCCTGCATCGTCGACCTGGCTACCATGCGCGAGGCCGTGGCCGACCTGGGCGGAGACCCCAACAAGGTCAACCCGCTCTCGCCGGCCGAGATGGTCATCGACCACTCGGTCATCGTCGAGAAGTTCGGCACCGAGCAGGCCTTCGAGCTCAATCAGGAGATCGAGTACCAGCGCAACCGGGAGCGGTACCAGTTCCTGCGCTGGGGCCAGAGCGCCTTCGAGAACTTCCGCGTCGTCCCGCCGGGCACCGGCATCGTCCACCAGGTCAACATCGAGCACCTGGCACGGGTCACCTTCGTCCGTGACGCCGACGGGACCAAGGTCGCGTACCCCGACACCTGTGTCGGCACCGACTCGCACACCACCATGGTCAACGGCCTGGGCGTCGTCGGCTGGGGCGTCGGCGGCATCGAGGCCGAGGCCGCCATGCTCGGTCAGCCCGTGTCGATGCTCGTCCCGCGGGTCGTCGGCTTCAAGCTCTCGGGCAGGCTGCCGGACGGCGTCACCGCCACCGACCTCGTCCTCACCATCACCCAGATGCTGCGTGAGCACAAGGTCGTCGGCAAGTTCGTCGAGTTCTACGGTTCCGGCGTGGCCGCGGTCCCGCTGGCCAACCGCGCCACCCTGGGCAACATGAGCCCCGAGTACGGCTCGACCATCGCCGTCTTCCCGGTCGACGACGTCACCCTCGACTACCTGCGTCTCACCGGTCGCGACGAGCACCAGGTCAAGCTCATCGAGGCCTACACCAAGGCCCAGGGCATGTGGCACGACCCCGACCACGAACCGCGCTACAGCGAGTACCTCGAGCTCGACCTGTCGACCGTCAAGCCCTCGATCGCCGGGCCCAAGCGTCCCCAGGACCGCATCGAGCTGTCGAACGCCAAGGCCGCCTTCGAGGCCACGGTGCCGAGCTACACCACCAATCCCGACGCCGCCGTGCCGGTCACCCTGGCCGACGGGCGCTCCTTCGAGCTGCGCAACGGCGCCGTGACGGTGGCCGCCATCACCTCGTGCACCAACACCTCGAACCCCTCGGTCATGATCGCCGCGGGTCTCGTCGCCAGGAAGGCCCACGAGCTGGGCCTGGCCCCCAAGCCCTGGGTCAAGACCTCCCTGGCCCCGGGGTCCCAGGTCGTCACCGACTACTTCAACCGGGCCGGCCTCACCGAGCACCTCGACGCCATGGGCTTCGACCTCGTCGGGTACGGCTGCACGACGTGCATCGGCAACACCGGGCCCCTCATCCCCGAGGTCTCCCGGGCCGTCAACGACAACGACCTGGCCGTCACCGCCGTCCTGTCGGGCAACCGCAACTTCGAGGGCCGGATCAGCCCCGACGTCAAGATGAACTACCTGGCCTCCCCGCCGCTGGTCGTCGTCTACTCGATCGCCGGGACGATGGACATCGACCTCGAGCACGACCCGCTGGCCACGACCCCGGACGGCAAGGACGTGTACCTGCGCGACCTGTGGCCCTCGACCGAGGAGATCAACGAGATCGTCGGGTCCTCGATCTCGGCCCAGATGTACCAGGAGCGGTACGCCGACGTCTTCGACGGTGGCCCGCGCTGGAAGGAACTGCAGACCCCGGAAGGGGAGACCTTCGCCTGGGACCCCGACTCCACCTACGTGCGCAAGCTGCCGATCTTCGACGGTCTGGCCGCCCAGCCCGCGCCAGTGGCCGACATCACCGGCGCCCGGGTCCTGCTCAAGCTCGGCGACTCGGTGACGACCGACCACATCTCGCCGGCCGGATCGATCAAGGCCGACTCCCCGGCCGGCAAGTGGCTCTCGGAGCACGGGGTCGAGCGCAAGGACTTCAACTCCTACGGCTCCCGTCGCGGTAACCACGAGGTCATGATGCGCGGCACCTTCGCCAACATCCGCCTGCGCAACCAGCTGGCCCCGGGCACCGAGGGTGGCTTCACCCGCGACTTCACCAAGCCGGACGCCCCGGTGACGACGGTCTACGACGCCTCGGTCGACTATCGGGCGGCCGGCGTGCCCCTCGTCGTCCTCGGCGGCAAGGAGTACGGTTCCGGGTCCTCGCGCGACTGGGCCGCCAAGGGCACCATGCTGCTGGGCGTGCGCGCCGTCATCACCGAGAGCTACGAGCGGATCCACCGTTCCAACCTCATCGGCATGGGCGTCCTGCCGCTGCAGTTCCCCGAGGGCTCCAGCGCCGACTCCCTCGGCCTCACCGGTGAGGAGACCCTCGACATCACCGGGGTCGACGCCATCAACGAGACGATCCCGCCGACCGTCCACGTCACCGCGACGAAGAACGGCACGTCCATCGAGTTCGACGCCGTCGTGCGCATCGACACCCCAGGGGAGCGGGAGTACTACCTCAACGGTGGCATCCTCCAGTACGTCCTGCGTCGGATGGCGAAGTGATCTGAGGCACGAACGATTTCCAGGTCGACGGGGCCGCGCTCGGTGACGGGCGCGGCCCCGCTGCCATGGTCATGGCGGTGTGATCGCCCCCGACCGGCCGATCCGAGGGTGGGACCCGCCGTTGCTCGTCGGTGCACGGTGCAGGCGTCCCGCAATAGGATGGCGGGCATGTCCGTGCTCGACCGTGTCCACAGCCCCGCCGACCTGCGGCAGCTGACCCCTCACGAGGTCGAACAGCTCGCCGGCGAGATCCGCACCTTCCTCATCGAGCACGTGAGCCGCACCGGCGGCCATCTGGGTCCCAACCTCGGTGTCGTCGAACTCACCCTGGCCCTGCACCGCGTCTTCGACTCGCCGAACGACCCCATCATCTTCGACACGGGCCACCAGAGCTACGTCCACAAGATCATCACCGGCCGGGCCGACGGGTTCGAGCATCTGCGTCAGTCCGGCGGGCTCTCGGGATATCCCAGCCGTGAGGAGTCCGAGCACGACTGGGTCGAGAACTCCCACGCGTCGACCTCCCTGTCCTGGGCCGAGGGCATGGCGGAGGGCCACCTGCTCCGTGACGAGCGCGACCGCACCGTCGTGGCCGTCATCGGGGACGGGGCGCTCACCGGTGGGATGGCCTGGGAGGCCCTCGACTCCATCGCCGACCAGCCCGACCTGCGTCTGGTCATCGTCGTCAACGACAACGGTCGGTCGTACACCCCGACCGTCGGCGGCCTGGCCAACCAGCTCTCGGCGATCCGCACCGACCCACACTACGAGGAGGCCCTCGACCGCATGAAGCGGGCGGTCACCGGCGCCCCCCTGGGCAAGCAGGTGTACGGGCTCATGCACGGCGTCAAGGTCGGCGTCAAGGACGTCCTCGTCGGGCGCCCGGGGATCTTCCCGGACCTGGGCATCAAGTACCTCGGCCCGGTCGACGGACACGACATCGGGGCCCTGGAGCGAGCCTTCGAGCTGGCCAGGCGGTTCGGCCACCCAGTCATCGTCCATGCGGTGACCGTCAAGGGCAAGGGCTTCGCCGCGGCCGAGCACAACGAGGAGGACGCCTTCCACACGGTCGGTCACATCGACCCGACGACGGGGGAGTCCCTCGGCAGCAAGGACGCCCCCACGTGGAGCGACGTCTTCGCCGGCACCATCGTCGACATCGCCCGGAAGCGTCCCGAGGTCGTCGGCATCACCGCAGCCATGCTGCACCCGGTCGGTCTGGCACCGATGGCGGAGGCCTTCCCGGACCGCGTCCTCGACGTCGGGATCGCCGAACAGCACGCCCTGACGACGGCCGCGGGCATGGCGGCGACCGGACTGCACCCGGTTGTCGCCCTCTACTCGACCTTCCTCAACCGGGCCTTCGACCAGCTCCTCATGGACGTCGCCCTGCACCGCGAACCGGTGACGATCGTCCTCGACCGGGCCGGCGTCACCGGCACCGACGGCCCCAGCCACAACGGCATGTGGGACATGGCCATGTGCTCGATGGTCCCGGGTCTCATGCTGGCGGCTCCTCGTGATCGCCGGCACCTCGAGGGGCTGCTGTGGGAGGCCGTCGACGTCGACGACCGCCCCACCGTCATCCGGTACTCGAAGGACCCCATGCCCGAGGTCATCGAGGTCGTCGAGGAGGTCGACGGCGTCGACGTCCTGCGGCGGGGAGCCGAGGGAGGCCTCCTCCTCGTCGCCCACGGGCAGCTGTGCGGGACAGCCCTCGAGGCCGCCGATGAGCTCGGCGAGGAGGTCACGGTCGTCAGCCCCCACTGGGCCCTGCCGGTGTGCGATGCCCTGGTCGCCATGGCCCGTTCGGCCCGGGCCGTCGTCTCACTCGAGGACGGACTGGTCGTCGGCGGGTTGGGATCGCGCCTGTCGCAGCGGCTGCGCGAGGCCGGGGTGTGGACGCCGGTGCGCGAGCTCGGCATCCCGCAGAGGTTCCTCACCCATGCGTCGCGGGCCGAGGTCGTCCACGAGATCGGGTTGGACGCCGAGGGAGTCGTCGCCTCCGTGCGGCACCTCGAGTCCCAGCTGGCGGACCGACTCGACTGAGTCTCAGGCTCGCAGGAGTCGCGACAGTGGCCCGGCCACCGCGTCACGCTGCCAACGCCGGGCCCCCAGGTCGGCCAGGAAAGCGTCCACCCCCAGGGGGGAGTCGTCGCGCGGCGGCGCCCAGCACAGCTGACGCAGGCACTCGGGCGAGATGAGGTTCTCCGGCGGCAGGTCGAGGGTCTCGGCGAGCGCGTTCATCGCCGGCCGGACCCGCTCCCACCGCGCCGCCTCGTCGGGGTGATGGCGCTCCCAGGAGCGTGGCGGGGGAGGCCCGTCGTGACGGACCCGCTTGGGCGGGTAGTCGGCCGGTCGGGTCGACGCCGACGTCGCCAGCGCAGCACGCCACCGGTCGGCGTACCGGCGGGCCCGTCCCTTCCCCAGGCCCGAGGACCTGGCCAGATCGTCTGCGGTGAGGGTGACACGATCCCCGCAGTGGGCGGCGAACCCGGTGAGGGCCCGGTCGTTGACGATCCGGCCGGGAGCGATGTCGGTCTCGCGGGCGATGGCGTCGCGGGCCCACCACAGGTCCTTGACCACCTGGAGTCCGGCGCGGGTGGGGACGTCGTGCAGGCCGGTCGCCCGGCGCCACCGTTGCGGATCGGTCGGACCAGGTGTGGCCGGCAGGCCGGCGCCGATGGCGGCCAGGTGCTCGAACTCCTGCTCGGCCCAGGCGAGCTTGCCGGCGGAGCGCAGGTCGTCGAGCACCCGGGCCCGCAGCTCGTCGAGCAGCTCGACGTCGAGGGCCGCGTAGACGAGCCAGTCGGCCGGCAGCGGACGACGCGACCAGTCAGCGGCCGAGTGCTCCTTGAGGAGGTGGACGCCCAGGTAGTGCTCGACCATCGCCCCCAGGCCGACCCGGGGCAGGTTGAGCAGTCGTCCGGCCAGCTCCGTGTCGAAGACTGCGTGCGGACGCAGCCCCTCCATGGCCAGGCAGGGCATGTCCTGGGTCGCGGCGTGGAGGATCCACTCGGTGCCCGAGAGCGCCTCGGCGAGTGGTCCCAGGCCCGATCCGAGCCCGTCGACGTCGAGGGCGACCGGGTCGACGAGATGAGTTCCGCTGCCGCGGCGTCGCAGCTGGATGAGGTAGGCCCGCGGCAGGTAGCGATAGCCGTGGGCGCGCTCGGTGTCGATGGCCACCGGACCGGTCCCGGCGGCGAGGGTGCGTGCTGCGTGCGCCAGGGCCTGCGCGGTGTCGACGATCTGCGGGACGCCGTCGGCCGGCATGTCGAGGACGGGCAGCCCGGACTCGGGGTCGATGCGAGCGGACGGGGCGATCGACACGGGCTGGTTCACAGCGCCCGCCGCGGCGCGATCTGGACGACGCCCTCGGGCATGGGATCCATGCCGCAGGTCCGGCACAGCAGGTCCTGCCAGGCCTCGAGGTGGGGCACGATGTCGCTCGGGTCGTCGATGACCGGGGTCCACGAGGCGCGCAGCTCGACGTGGTTCTCGTCCGGATCGTCCTCGAGCTGCCCGAAGGGTCGACTGAGCACCGAGGTCGTCGTCCCGGCCGGGGCCCGGTGCACGGCGTCGTGCTCCTCGAGGGCGTCGATGAGCCAGGACCAGGCCACCTCGCCGAGCAGGGGGTCCACGGCGATCTGGGCGTCGACGGCGGCCCGGGCCATCGTCACCAGCCGGTAGTCGCCCTCCCACGACTCGTTGCCCGCCGGTTCGTGGAGGAGGATGAGCCGCCCGGAGCCGAGCTCGCGGCCCAGGTGGATGACGGTGGCCTCGATGGCCATGGAGTCGCGGGCGATCCGGCCGGGGGCGGGGATCTCGCGAACCGTGAGCTCGGGTCGCCAGCGGTGGCCCTCGACCTCGGCGCGGACCTGCGCGAAGGGCAGAGCCAGAGGCGTCGGGGACTGCTGGATCACGATGAGCACACTAGTTCGCCCGGACGGGCGAGCCGACGGGACGCGCCGCCTCCGGGGAAGTTGGTGTCAGCGCCCGTCGCGGGGCTCGAGGGTGAGGCAGATGGAGTTGATGCAGTAGCGCAGGTCGGTGGGCGTGTCGTACCCCTCACCTGCGAAGACGTGCCCCAGATGGGAGTCGCAGGCCGCGCACCGCACCTCCGTGCGGGGCCGACCCGGTATGGTGTGGTCCTCGAGGTAGCGGACACGGTCCTCGGCCAGGGGAGCGAAGAAGGACGGCCACCCGCAGTGCGAGGAGAACTTCTCGTCGCTGCGGAAGAGTTCGGCTCCGCAGGCCCGACAGCGGTAGACGCCGGTGGTCGTCGTGTCGGTGTACTCACCGGTCCACGGGGCCTCCGTGCCGGACTCCCGCAGGACGCGGAACTCCTGCTCGCTGAGCCGCTCACGCCACTGCTGGGGACTGAGGACGAAGGTCGGCTCGGGTGTCGGCTCGGTCATGGGTGGTCCTTCCTCAGGAGGTCGTCACTGGGGACAACGGTAGGGTCCGTCGCCTTGTTCCCGGAACCGACCGCGCTCCGGCCCCGCGGGCCGGGCTTTCGCGCAAGGATGGTCCCACCATTCCGACGATCCGACGAAGGACCCCCATGAGCAAGAAGAACGAGGAACTCGACCTGTGCGGCCTGCTGAGGTGCCCCCAGCGCCCGGTCAACCTGGCTGCCGCGGACACCGCCGCGACTCCCGGGGCTCCCGGTGACAAGGAGGCCACGGCCCAGGACGTCGCGACGCTGGCCGACGAGCTGTCCGACCTGCAGGAACGTCTCTTCGCCCGCGGCAAGGACGATCCGGAGCACGCCCGGCGACTGCTCGTCGTGCTCCAGGGGCTCGACACGGCCGGCAAGGGCGGGGTCGTGCGTCACACCCTCGGGCTCGTGGACCCCCAGGGCATCCACCTCAAGGCCTTCAAGGCTCCCACCCCCGAGGAGCGTGAGCACGACTTCCTGTGGCGGATCCGCAAGGACCTGCCCGAGGCCGGGATGATCGGCGTCTTCGACCGATCCCACTACGAGGACGTCCTCATCGCCCGGGTCGACCACCTCGTCGAGGACGCCGTCTGGCAGGGACGGTACGACATCATCAACGACTTCGAGGCCGAGCTCGCGGCCTCGGGCACCCGGATCATCAAGTGCTTCCTTCACGTGTCCAAGGACGTCCAGAAGGAGCGCCTGGCGGCTCGTCTGGAGGATCCGGCGAAGTACTGGAAGTACAACCCCTCCGACCTCGACACCCGGTCCAAGTGGGACGACTACACCGCCGCTTACACCGACCTGCTCGAGCGCTGCAATCCCGACATCGCTCCGTGGTACGTCGTTCCGGCCGACCACAAGTGGTACCGCAACTGGGCCGTCGCCCGGCTCATGCTCGAGACGATGAGGTCGATGAACCTCACCTGGCCGCCGGCCGAGTTCGACGTCAAGGCCGAGCAGGAGAAGGTCGCGGCGGCCTGAGCGGGACCGGCGGCGGGGCGCTGCCCGGTGTCGGTGTGCGTCCGCGTCGGTGAGCGTCGGTGTCGGTGAGCGTCGGGGTCGGTGTGCGAGGGTGAGCGGCGCGCTCAGGCCCCGGGGGCGGTGCCGTCCTCGTCGGCGACGACCTTCGGGTCGTCATCCCCGGTGCCCCGATCGGCCCGGGGTTCGTCGTCCGGCTCCGAGACCATGCCCAGGGCCGCCGAGCAGTAGCGCTCGAAGGCCCAGGCGGCCAGCGTCGGGTCGTCTCCGACGGCGGAGGCGACGACCTCGGCGCCGGCGGCCAGAGCGCGTCGGGCATGGTCGTTCGCGCTCGAGTCCTGGCACACCCACAGGGAGCCGACGGCGATGTGACGGCGTCCCTCCCGACGCAGGCCGCCGACGACCTCTGCGATGTCCCCGGCTCCGTTGGTGTTCGTCGCCAGGTGGGCGGGGAGATGATGGTGCTGGGACCACAGCCGTGACATGCGGGAGAGCATGGCCGCGCCACGCTGGTCTCCCGGATCCGGCGCCGACAGGACCAGGGCGTCCATCTCCTGGCAATGGGCCCGGTGGGCGGCCAGACGCAGCCTCGAGTCGACGAGGTTGAGCAGGGCCGGGGCAGGTCCGATGGGGCGCGCGACGGTGACCCTGAGCCGCGGGTGGTCGGCACTCATCCGTTCGGCGAGTCGATCGACCTGGCCGGTGGCCGCCAGGAGGTGGGTGAGGTCGAGCGGGACGAGGACGAGCTCCTCCCACTCGGGGCGCACCTTGGGGGCGGCGAATCGGCCGTCGGGTGCGGCGAAGGCTGCTGCGGTTGTGATGTGGGGGTGGAGTCTGGAGACCCGCTGACGCATGCGCAGGGCCGTCATCGAGGCCTGGGCGTCGGGAGCGGCCGGCAGGGTGAGCACGAGCACGGGTGCGGTCATGCGTGGTCCTCCCATCCTGCGGCAGTCACCGTATCCTTTCACGCCCGACCTGTGCACGTGAGGTGGCCCGACGATGTCCGGGGTGTCGGTGTCGCCGGTGCTCGCCCGGCCGGGGTGAAGCCTGGGGAACGCAGCGGGCCGGCCGACTGTCGTCGACCGGCCCGTGCCGCTGGTGGGCGATGCCAGGTTTGAACTGGCGACCTCTTCCGTGTCAGGGAAGCGCGCTACCGCTGCGCCAACCGCCCGAGGTGGAGACGGGATTTGAACCCGTGTATACGGATTTGCAGTCCGCTGCCTCGCCTCTCGGCCACTCCACCGCATTGGTGTGAACAACCATGTTGGTGTGGATAGGTCGAAAGACCTTCTCCGAGCGGACGACGGGACTCGAACCCGCGACCCTCACCTTGGCAAGGTGATGCTCTACCAACTGAGCCACGTCCGCATGTCGTTTCCTTCGGGGCAACCCGCCGGGCGACGAGAAAGAACAGTACGGCATCCCGTGGCGGCGTGCAAATCGGGGTGGTCGGGACGCCCGCGCGACGGGATGTCCTGCCTTGTCGCCACGGAATGACAAGGGTGTCGTCCGGGGCGTCGCCATGGGGTGTCGGGGCACCGGGTGGGGGTCGGCGAGGCCGGGTCGCCGGCGTGCCCGGCTGAGCCCTCGTCATCGACGGAGGCGAGGAGTGCCGGTCGGTCCTCGAACCGTCGTCGTATGGACAGCTCCGAGCGCGCCCGGTTATAGTTCTTCCTCGCTGGGCGGTTGGCGCAGCGGTAGCGCACTTCGTTCACACCGAAGGGGTCGCGGGTTCGATCCCCGCATCGCCCACCCACGGACGGGACCACGGCTCAGCCGTGGTCCCGTCGTGACGTCCAGGCTGCGCGGGGATCGGGCTGGTGGATCCCGAGGACGTTGTTCTCGGTGTCGTGGAAACCTCCCTGCCAGGCCATGCCGGGCAGGGCGTGCTCGGCCAGGGCGATGGTTCCGCCGGCGGCCGCGGTGACGAATGGCCGAGCTCAGCGGGACCGGCGTCGACGCAGGACGATCGCGCCCACCGTCCCGCCGGTCGCCAGCACGGCGACGACGACTCCGGCGACGACGAGGCGCGTCGTCGTGAGGAATCCCTGCGGTGACGGGCTCGTGGCGGGGGTGGGGGAGGAGCTGGCCGGGGCCCGGGACGTCGACGCCGCCGGGGTCGTGGAGGCCGACGAGGAGCCGCTGGGGGCCGGTGCCGGGGTTTGCGGGGTGAACATCGTCTCGTACTGCTCGGCCGTGGTGATGACGGCGTCCTGGGCTGCCACCGGGGTACCCCAGACGGTCGGGGTGAGGGTGAACCTTTGCGGTGGGACGCCGTCCTTGCCGTTCCAGGACCGCCCGACGACGAGATAGACCATGCCCGGCACACCGAAGACCTGCTCCTGCGGATCGGAGGACGTGAGGCGCTCGGGCGTCACGGGATACCTGAGGGTCGCGTCGGCGACGTCGCCGCCGCCGGATGTGACGATCGACAGCGCGTGGGAGCCGTCCCGGTGCTCGGTGCCGCTGAAGGTGAGGCGTTGGCGCAGCGCGTTGTACGGTGACACGGCGACCGCCGACGAGCCCGGGGACTTCTGGTTGGTGGCCAGGTGCATCCTCACCCGGAGGTTCTGGCCGTACTCGACGGGGACGGCGAAGTAGCGACGTTCCTGGCCGTTGACGTCGTCGGCGATCGTCTGACCCGGGGCCAGGACGGTCGCGTCGGTGAAGCTCGTGCCCCCGGCGACGGTGCGCGCCGAGGTCTCCTTGGCCGCGGGGGCCTTGCCGGGGTCGGTCGTCGTGGCGTCCGAGGTGGTGCGTCGGTACGACACGGTGAGTTCGACGTCGAGGTCCTTGTCGGCCCATCCCTCGCCATGACGGGTGACGGAGATGACCCGTCGGCCCTGGGCGTCGAGGCAGTGGGTGCCGTCGTCGGGCTTGAGGGTGAGGACGGCCTCGAGGTCCGTGGTGTCGAGATACCCGCTCTGGAAGCGCCTGTCGACGTTCGAGGTGCAGTACTGGGTGCTGGGGCCGGTCTCGTGCAGGTCGAGGTTCCGCGTCGTCCGGGCCTGGGCGCCGGACGTCAGTGGCGGTGGGACGAGGGTCGCGGTGACGACGGCCTCCCATCCCTCGTGCTGGGGAACGGCGAAGAAGCGTCGGTTGGGGTGGTCCTGGTCGAGTTCCTTGCGGTCGAGCTCCGTGCCGGAGGGCAGCTTGACGACGTACTGGCCGGCGACGAGAGGCTCGGCGGCGGTGACGGTCGGTCCTCCCTCGACACGCGTGCCGCTGCTGGCGTAGCCGGCCAGGGCGCGGGTCGTCTGGAAGGTGAGGGCCTCGTCGAGTCCCTTGGCGTCGTTGACGTCGGTGTACCTGCCGCCGGTCGCCGCGGCGATGCACTTGAGCGTGCGCTGGGCGGCGGGGTTGTTGCGGATGCGGAGCCCGATGGTGTGGACGGTGAGGTCGACGCCCTGGTGCGACAGCTTGCGGGCGACCTCGCACGGGTCGGGTGGGGTGCAGTTCGGCTCGCCGTCGGAGACGAGGACGATGGCCTTGGGGCCGGTCACCCCCTTGAGGTCGGCGGCCGCGTGCTCGAGGGCGGGTCCGATGGGGGTGTTGCCCTTGGCGGCCAGGGAGTCGACCGTGGCGCTGAGCCTGGCGGCGTCGAAGGAGCCGACCGGGTTGAGGGTCTGGATGTCTGCGCAGGAGTCGTTGCGGGCGCCGTACACCACCAGGCCCAACGAGGCACCCCTGGGGCTCGCGCTGAGAAGATGCTTGACGGCGGCCGTGGCCGCGGCGATCCGCGTCGTGCCGGCGGAGTCGGCGTCCTTGGTGTTCATCGACCCGGAGAAGTCGGTGACGACGACCACCGGCTGCTGGGCGGTGACGGGGCCCTCGGCCCGGGCCGTCCCGGCGGTCACCAGGCCCGGTAGGGCTGCGGTCGTGAGGGCGAGCAGGGTGGCGGCGACGGTGGCTGCCGGGACGCGACGGGTCATCGTGGTCTCTCTCGGTGGTCTGACGGGAGTGAGCCTCGGGCTCGAGTGCGTACGTCGAAGTGTCACATGGAAGGGGGCCAATGCCGTCGAACCGGTCCGTGCGGGTACGTCCTCGATGCTCCGAACCGTCGGTGGGGACGACTAGCGTGGTGCACATCCCTGACCGGGACGTCGTCCTGGCCATGCCCACCATTGAACTCAGGGAGAATGACATGCCCATCACCGTCAAGGCGCTGCAGAAGAGCGCCCCGGACGCCCCGTTCGAGGTCGTCGAGATCGAGCGACGTGACCCGCGTCCCGACGACGTCGTCATCGACATCAAGGCCGCCGGCATCTGCCACTCCGACATCCACACCATCCGCAACGAGTGGGGCCGGGCCCACTTCCCGCTCGCCGTCGGTCACGAGATCGCCGGCATCGTCAGCGCCGTCGGTGACCGGGTGACGAAGTTCGCGGTCGGGGACCGTGTCGGCGTCGGGTGCCTCGTCAACTCCTGCGGCCGGTGCGAGCAGTGCCTGGCCGGCCAGGAGCAGAACTGCCTCAACGGCAACGTCGGCACGTACAACTCCACCGACGTCGACGGCACCATCACCCAGGGCGGGTACAGCCAGAAGGTCGTCGTCAACGAGAACTTCGTCTGCCGCATCCCCGACTCCCTCCCGCTCGACGTCGCGGCCCCGCTGCTGTGCGCCGGCATCACCACCTACTCGCCGCTGGCGACTTGGAACGTCGGGGCCGGCAAGAAGGTCGCGATCCTCGGTCTGGGGGGACTGGGCCACATGGGGGTCCAGATCGCCGCGGCCAAGGGGGCGGAGGTCACCGTCCTGTCGCGCTCGACCGCCAAGGAGGCGCTGGCCAAGGAGCTCGGCGCCAGCCGACTGCTGGCCACCAGCGAACCCGGTTTCTTCAAGGACCACCGTGGCGAGTTCGACTTCATCCTCAACACCATCAGTGCCCCCATCGATCTGCACGACTACCTCGGTCTGCTCAAGCCCGGCGGCGCCATGGTCCTCGTCGGACTTCCCCCGGAGGGCCTCGAGCTGCACGCCGGCGACCTCATCGGAGGCCGCAAGGCCCTGGCCGGGTCGAACATCGGTGGGATCGCGCAGACCCAGGAGATGCTCGACTTCTGCGCCGAGCACGGCTTCGGCGCGCGGATCGAGAAGATCGGGGTGCACGACGTCGACGCCGCCTATGACCGGGTGGTCGCCGGTGACGTGAGGTTCCGCTTCGTCATCGACACCTCGACCTTCGAGGACGCCGCCGTCGAGGCCTGAGTGGGCCCCGGGCCGACCCCACCCGGCGTCCCGCGTGGCGGCGATGGGCCGTCCCACCCGTGGAGCCGACCGGAAGTCCGTCGGCGGTATCGGGCATGATGGTGGGTGGCCCCGTCACCGGGGTCACCCACCCACCGCGGACCAGGTATGCCCGTGGCCAGACGAAGGGAAGCAGCGTGTCCATCTCCATCACCGTGCACCAGCAGGACGAACGCCAGGAACGGACGGTGGACACCGGTACCACCGGGCTCGACCTCTTCGGGGCCGACCGGGACGTCGTCGCCATGAGGGTGGGGGGCCGTCTGCTCGACCTGCAGCGCGAGCTGTTCGACGGAGACGTCGTCGAGCCCGTCCCGGCCGCCAGCCCCGATGGCCTCGACATCATCCGGCACTCGTGCACCCACGTCATGGCCCAGGCCGTCCAGGAGCTCAATCCCGAGGTCAACCTCGGTATCGGCCCGTTCATCACCGATGGCTTCTACTACGACTTCGGCAACATCGACGCCGTCACCCCCGAGGTCGTCAAGGAGCTCGAGAAGCGGATGAAGCGCATCGTCAAGGAGAACCAGCGGTTCGTGCGCCGGGTCGTCTCCGAGGACGAGGCGCGCGCCGAGCTGTCCGACCAGCCGTACAAGCTCGAGCTCATCGGGTCCAAGGGCGGCCACGGCGCCGAGGGCGCCTCGGTCGAGGTCGGCGGGTCCGAGCTCACCATCTACGACAACGTCCGACGTGACGGTGAGGTCGCCTGGAAGGACCTGTGCCGTGGGCCGCACGTGCCCTCGACGAAGTACCTGGGCAACGGCTTCGCCCTCACGAAGTCGTCGGCGGCGTACTGGAAGGGCGATCAGGCCAACGACCAGCTCCAGCGCATCTACGGCACCGCCTGGGCGTCCAAGGACGACCTCGTCGCGTACCAGACCCGGATGGCCGAGGCCGCCAAGCGTGACCACCGCAAGCTGGGTGCCGAACTCGACCTCTACTCGTTCCCCGAGGAGATCGGCCCCGGGCTCGTCCTCTTCCACCCCAGGGGCGGGATCCTGCGCCACCTCATCGAGGAGTACGTCACCTCGCGTCACCTCGAGGCCGGGTTCGACTTCGTCCACACCCCGGAGATCACCAAGGGCGGCGTCTTCCACACCTCCGGACACCTCCCGTACTACGCGGACACGATGTTCCCGCCGATGCTCGCCGACGAGGAGCGCGACGCCGAGGGACACGTCACCAGGGCCGGCCAGGAGTACTACCTCAAGGCCATGAACTGCCCGATGCACAACCTCATCTTCCGGTCGCGCGGGCGGTCCTACCGTGAGCTGCCGCTTCGCTTCTTCGAGATGGGTCATGACTACCGTTACGAGAAGTCCGGCGTCGTGCACGGGCTCACCCGGATGCGCGGGTTCACCCAGGACGACTCGCACACCTACTGCACCCCCGAGCAGGCCTCCGGCGAGATCCGGATGCTCCTCGACTTCTTCCTGTCGATCCTGCGTGACTTCGGCCTCACCGACTTCTACCTCGAGCTGTCGACCCGCGACGACGACAAGCACGCCGACAAGTTCATCGGCTCCGACGAGGACTGGGCCGCAGCGACGTCGATCCTCGAGGAGGCCTGCACCTCGACCGGTCTCCAGCTCGTTCCCGACCCGGGTGGTGCGGCCTTCTACGGCCCCAAGGTGTCGGTCCAGGTCAAGGACGCCATCGGGCGCACCTGGCAGATGTCGACCGTCCAGTACGACTTCAACCAGCCGGAACGGTTCGGCCTGGAGTACACCGCGGCCGACGGGTCACGACGTCGCCCGGTGA
Organism: Acidipropionibacterium timonense; assembly: GCF_900605005.1. Lineage (GTDB taxonomy): Bacteria > Actinomycetota > Actinomycetes > Propionibacteriales > Propionibacteriaceae > Cutibacterium > Cutibacterium timonense. Next base: position 1,077,592 of record NZ_LR027558.1, read on the forward strand.
TGATCCACTCGGCCAAGCTCGGCTCGGTGGAGAGGTTCATCGGCGTCCTGGTCGAGCACTACGCCGGGGCCTTCCCGGTGTGGCTGTCGCCGGTGCAGGTGCTCGGGGTGCCGGTCGCCGAGGAGTTCGACGAGTACTTGCACGGCTTCGCCGACGACCTGCGGGCCGCCGGGGTGCGCGTCGACCTCGACCTGTCCTCGGACCGGTTCGGCAAGAAGATCCGCAACGCCACCCAGTCGAAGGTGCCGTTCATCGTCATCGTCGGTGGGGAGGACCGTGACGCCGGTGCCGTGTCGTTCCGCTTCCGTGACGGGTCCCAGCTCAACGGCGTCCCCCGGGCCGAGGCCGTCGAGCTGGTGCGGGCCTGGAACGACTCGCGCCGCAACGACTCGCCGACCGTCGAGACGGCCCGCCGGGCGCAGGACTGACGATGTCGCAGCAGGACGAGGTGCGCATCGAGTTCGCCGAGAGTCTGGCCGGGGTCCCCGATCCCTTCGGACGGTTCTGGACCCCGCACCGCATGGCCTACATCGGTGGTGAGAACAAGCCGACCGGCCCGCGTGCCGACGACGGCTGTCCCTTCTGCACCGCCCCGGGACGCTCGGACGAGGATGCTCTCATCGTCCATCGGGGCACGGCCTGCTACGTCATCATGAACCTCTACCCGTACGGGCCGGGGCACCTGCTCGTGTGCCCCTACCGGCACGTCTCCGGCTACGTCGACGCCACCGAGGAGGAGGTCGCCGAGATGGCCTCCCTCACCCGGTCGGCGATTCGCGTGCTGTCCCACGTCTCCCACCCGCAGGGGTTCAACGTCGGTATGAACCAGGGTGCGGCCGGGGGAGCGGGCATCGCCGCACACCTGCACCAGCACGTCCTGCCTCGGTGGGTGGGGGACACGAACTTCCTGCCCATCGTCGCGGGGGTGCGGGCCGTCCCGCAGCTGCTGTCGGACGGACGACGGATGCTCGCCGAGGCCTGGGAGAACCATGCTTGAGAGGTTCCGCCAGGGCTGGCAGAAGGTCATGCGGCCGCTGGCCGCCGGGCTCATCCGGATGCACGTCACCCCCGACATGGTCACCTGGGTGGGCACCCTCGGGGCGGTCGTCATGGCGCTGGTGTGCATCCCGCGCGGATGGCTGTGGCAGGGCGCACTGCTCATCGCGCTCTTCATCTTCTCCGACTCGATCGACGGCAACATGGCTCGTCAGCTCGGGCGTCACTCGCAGTGGGGATCGTTCCTCGACTCCTCCCTCGACCGGATCGGCGACGGTGCGCTCTTCGGGGCCATCGCGTTGTACTACGCCGGCCCGGGAAACTCGGTGACGTGGTCCGCCGTGACCCTGGCGGCGCTGGTCCTGGGCATGGAGACGTCCTACGTGCGGGCCAAGGCCGAGTCCCTCGGCATGTCGGCCAAGATGGGTCTGGCGACGCGGTCCGACCGGCTGCTCATCAGCCTCGTGGCCGTCGAACTGGCCGGGCTGGCGGGGGCGGGTGTCCTGCCGGCCGGGCTGCGCTGGGCCCTGCCGGTGGCCATGTCGTACCTCACCCTGGCCGGGGCCGTCACCGTCGGCCAGCGGATGGCCGCCGTCCACCGTCAGTCGGACTCCTGAGGTGGGCCTGCGTGCATCGGCCCTGGCATCGGTCGGGTACCTGCCGCCGGTGCTGTGGCGTCCGGCGGCCCGGCTCGGCGGCGAGGTCGTCGCCCGGCGCCCACCGCGGCCCATCCGCCAGTGGCAGCTCAATGCCGCCGTCATGACCGGGAGTCGACCCGACCGGGCCATGACGGCCGCCGCGGTGCGGTCGTGGTCGCGCACCCTCGTCACTTCGATGCAGCTGGCCCACTGGTCGGCACGTCGCATCGACGAGTCGGTGCGCATCGACCCCGAGGCGCTGGCCGTGCTGCTGCGCGAGCACCGCAGCTGCGGGGTCGTCCTGGCGCTGCCCCACATGGGGTCGTGGGATCTGGCGGGGGCCTGGGCGGCCCGGCGCGGACTGGCTCCGTCGGTCGTGGCCGAGGCCCTGCCGGACGGCCAGTTCGAGGTCTTCGTGCGGGCCCGCGAACGGATGGGCATGACGGTGCACGGCCACCGCGACGAGGGGCTCGTCCACGCCCTCCTGGGTGACCTCGACCGGGGACACGCCGTCTGTCTGGTGAGTGACCGCGACTTCAGTCGACACGGGGTGCCGATGACCTGGCCCACGGCGCGCGGCCGTGTCTCGGCCACCATGCCAGCCGGCCCGGCCCACATCGCGGCGGCCACCGGCGCCGCCCTCGTCGCCGTGGCCAGCCATTACGACGGACCACGGACGATGGTTCTCGAGCTGTCCGACCCCATCGATCTGGGCGTGGGCCCGCGAGCGCGCCAGGTGTCCCGGGGTACCCAGGCGCTCGCCGACTGGTTCGCCGCTCGCATCCGCGACCACGTCGTCGACTGGCACATGCTCCAGCCCTTCTTCCCGGGGGTGCGGGCATGACCGGGTGGGGTCCCGTGCCGGGACCGGGTCCCGTGTGGGGGCGGGGCCGATCCGTGCCGTCGCCGTCGGATCCGTTGTCGGAGCGCGACTGGTTGTCGGTGGGGCTGGTGTGCCCCTACTCCTTCAGCCATCCCGGCGGGGTGCAGAACCACGTGCTCGGCCTGGCGTCATGGCTGCGTCGACAGGGGCACGTCGTCCACATCCTGGGTCCCGGTCATCCCGGTCGGGGCAGACTCGAGGAGCTCGGGCTGCCGCCCGAGTCGTTCAGTTCCACGGGGTTGACGGTTCCGGTGGCGGTCAACGGGTCGACGGCGCGCATCGGTATCGGTGCCCGGACCGCGGTGAGGGTGCACGGCTGGCTCGACTCACACCACTTCGACGTCATCCACGTCCACGAGCCGATGAACCCGTCGACGTCCCTGCTCACCCTGTGGAACGCCGACCGGCCGCTCGTGGCGACCTTCCATGCCGCGACCGCCGAGACGCCGGTGCTGCGAGCCGCGCGGCGGCTGGCCCCGTCCTCGGTGGCTCGGATCGACGACGCCATCGCCGTGTCCGGGGCCGCGGCGGCCACGGCGACCCGGATCTGGCGGGTGCACCCGGTCATCATCGGCAACGGGGTCGACGTCGCCCGGCTCACCTCGGTCGGGACACCACGGAGCGACGCCCCGTGGCGGACGGGTCGGCCCACGGTGCTCTTCCTGGGGCGCTTCGAGGAGCCACGCAAGGGGTTCGACGCCTTCGCCGAGGCGGTGGGACGGGTGCGCCGGACCTGGCCCGAGCTCGACGCCGTCGTCGTCGGTCCCGGACAGGTTCCGGCCCGGGAGGGGATCCGCTTCCTCGGCGCCCTGTCCGACGACGGTCGTGACGCCGTACTGGCTGCCGCCGACGTCTACGTCGCCCCGAACACCGGAGGGGAGTCCTTCGGCATCGTCCTCGTCGAGGCGATGGCCGCCGGGGCCAGTGTCGTCGCCAGCGATCTGCCGGGGTTCCGAGAGGTGCTCACCGACGACCGGGGTCTGGTCGGACGCCTCGTCCCGGTCGGGGACGTCTCGGCCCTGGCCTCGGCGGTGGGTGAGGCCCTCACCGACCGTTCCCGGGGAGCCGACGATCCTGATCGAGCTCGACGCCGCGCCGCCGAGTTCGACTGGGGCCAGGTGGGCCCACGGATCGTGCGCCGCTATCGGACGGCCATCGAGGTGCGGGCCGACCGCACGGCGCGACGACCCAGGTGGACCGATCGCCTAGGCTGGGGCTCGTGACCCAGGAGACGAACCCGGTGAGCTACGACACCGACAGATTCCTGACGGTGCCCAATGTGCTGTCGCTGGTGCGTCTGTTCGGAGTACCGCTGTTCGTCTGGCTGGTCCTGGGGCCCCATGCCGATGTGTGGGCGGTCGTCGTGCTGGCCCTGGCCGGCCTCACCGACTGGTTCGACGGTCGGATCGCCCGACGCTGGCACCAGGTGTCCCGGGCGGGCCAGATGCTCGACCCCATCGCCGACCGGCTCTACATCTTCGCCATCATCGTCGCCCTCATGGTGCGCGACGTCATCCCGGTCTGGCTCGTCGTCATCGTCGTCGCCCGCGACGTCATGCTCGCCTGTCACGTGCCGGCACTGCGCACCCGCGGGTTCACCTCGCTCCCGGTGCACTTCGTCGGCAAGGCCGCGACCTTCTGCCTGCTGTACTCCTTCCCGTTGGTCCTCCTGGGTCATCTGGGAGGGGGCTGGGTCGTCGCCCGGATCCTCGGGTGGGCGTTCGCCGTGTGGGGGACCGGGCTGTACTGGTGGGCCGGGCTGCTGTACGTGCGTCAGACCTGGCACCTCCTGGCGACGACGCCCCGGGTGGATCGACGTCGTCGTGACTGAGCAACGCCCCGCCTCCGGGCGCCGACCGGACTGGACCATGGACCTCCTGCGCGAGGTGCGTGACCAGGCCCTCGACCCCAACTACGAGGCCGTGACACGCCGGGAGTACGCCGCCGGCTCGCGAGCTAGACGCAGCTGGGTGGCCGGCACCCTCGCCGTCCTCCTCGTCGCCGGTCTGGCCGTCGGGACGGCGTGGCGCACCACGGCCGCCCAGGAACCCGCCCTGGCCGCCGAACGCGGCGACCTCGTCCGTCGGGTGCAGTCGGCGCAGGCCCACGCCTCGGCCCAGGAGTCACAGATCTCGAGCCTGCGGTCCCAGGTGGAGCAGCTGCGTCGGGCCGACTCGGCCCCACCGACTCCGCAGGCCGGTGCCGTGGCCAGGGTCGGTGCCGCGGCGGTGAGCGGTCCGGGCGTCGCCCTCGTCGTCGACGATGCGCGGGATGCCGCCTCCGACGCCGAGGGGCGCATCGGTGACGCCGACCTGCGTCGAGTCGTCAACGGGCTGTGGCAGGCCGGGGCGGAGGCCGTCGCCATCAATGGGCGGCGGGTGAGCGCACGGACCGCGATCCGAACCGCCGGGTCGGCGATCACCGTCGACTACGTCTCCCTGTCGCGCCCCTACACGATCGAGGCCATCGGCGACCCGGCGACCCTGCCGGGACGCTTCGCGCAGACCGACGGCGCGGTGCAGACCCAGTTCCTCCATGACAACTACGGGGTTCGCTACGAGATCCACTCCCGGACGCGGATCGACCTGCCGGCCTCGGGGAACCTCACGGTCGCTGAGGCCACCCCGCGGTGAGGTCGCAGACGCGATCGCGCCGCTCGTCCTGACGGGCCGGGCCCCATGGCAGGATGGTGTGACACGGAACATCCGGTCGCCATGGGGGAGTGCGCATGCTTGCTGTCATCGGTCTGGTCGTCGGGATCATCCTCGGCCTGGTCCTCGACCCGACCTTGCCGGCAGCACTGCAGCCCTACCTGCCCATCATGATCGTCGCCGCCCTCGACGCGCTCTTCGGTGCCCTGCGCGCCTACCTGTCGCACACCTTCTCCGATCGGGTCTTCATCGTCTCGTTCATCTCGAACGTCGCCATCGCCGGCCTCATCGTCTGGGTCGGCGACCAGATCGGGGTGGGCTCGCAGTTGTCGACGGCGGTGGTCGTCGTCCTGGGGATCCGGATCTTCACCAATGCCGCGGCGATCCGACGGGCGGTCTTCCATGCCTGAGTGCTCCGAGCCGCAGTCGACCCCCGACACGCAGTCGACCCCCGACACGCCGGCGATCGCCGACGACCCGACGATCACCGACGAGCCGACGGCACCCGAGAGGGTCGACGGGTCGGCGACACACCCGCATCACCGGATCGACTGGACCGTCCTGCGTCATGACCTCACCCACCCGGCCAAGGGGCAGCTCATCATCGCGCTCATCCTCTGCCTCTTCGCGACGGTCCTCGTGAGCCAGGTGCGCCAGCGGGCCCACGAGGACCCCTTCTCGCAGATGCGTCGGGCCGACCTCGTGGCCATGCTCGACTCGCTGTCGACGTCATCGCGTCAACTCGACTCGCAGATCGCCGACCTGCGCGAGACCAGGCGTCAGCTCGAGTCCGGTGCGGACGCCCGCAAGGTCGCGGCCGAGCAGGCGCGCGAGCGCCTGGCCCAGCTCGAGGTGCTCCAGGGGACCGTGCCCGTGCACGGCCCGGGGATCACCCTGACCATCTCCGACCCGCAGCAGAAGGTCACCTCCGACATGCTCCTGGACGCCGTCGAGGAGATGCGCGACGCCGGCGCCGAGGCCATGGCCGTCAACGGGAAGGTACGGATCGTCGCCAACACGTGGTTCGCCACCGGTGCCGATGGCCTCGTCGTCTCGGGCAAGCCGATCAGCCGACCGATCGTCCTCACCGTCATCGGCGACCCGCACGCCCTGGAGGAGGGGGCGCGGTTCCGCGGTGGTCTCGTCTCACAGGTCGAGTCGGACCAGGTGGGTGCCTCCGTGACGATCACCCGGTCCCAGGACCTCACCATCTCGGCGGTCGTGTCACCGGCCCCGATGACCCATGCCACACCGGTACGCTGAGGGTGGCTAGTGTGGTTCCCACGGCCGCGACCCTGCGAGGAGGTGCCCCAGCCATGACCGAGATTCCCGAGGATCTGCTGTACACCGACGACCACCTGTGGGTGCGAGCGGGCAATGGCGACGAGGCGCGCGTCGGTCTCACCGAGGTCGTCATCGCAGCTCATGGTGACGTCGTCGAGGTCGATCTGCCACGGGTCGGTGATGTCGTCGGCAGGGGTGACTCCTGTGCCCAGGTCGAGTTCCCCGACAAGGTCTGGGAGGTCGACTCCCCGGTGACCGGCGAGGTGCTCGCCGTCAATGACGTCGTCGCCGCTGACCCCCGGGTGCTCGTCGAGGATCCCTACGGGGACGGGTGGCTCATGAGCGTGCGCCTGGACGATCCGTCCGAGGTGGACGAGTTGCTCGATGCCGACGGCTATGCTGCGGGTCCCGGGGCCGATGGGGAGCCGGACGACGAGGTGACGGCGCGATGAGCGGGAACGAGGACGCGACGATGAACGAGTGCCAGACCTGTGGGCGTACCAATGACGCGGACGCCAATTTCTGCTCCCACTGCGGGGCCCGGTTGGGGGCCGCCGCTGGCGTCCCCGGCGACAACACCGGGGTGATCCCCATCATCGGTGACGTCGTCGGGGCGGCCAGCCAGGAGCTGCCCTCCGATGCGGTCGACGCCATCGCCGCCCTGCCCGAGGGCAATGCCCTGCTCGTCGTCGAGCGCGGTCCGAACCTCGGGGCCCGGTTCCTGCTCGACCAGGACGTCACGACGGCGGGCAGGTCGACCCATTCGGACATCTTCCTCGACGACATCACCGTCTCACGGCACCACGTGAAGTTCGTGCGGCGGGACGGCAAGGTCGTCGTCGAGGACCAGGGAAGCCTCAACGGGACCTACGTCAATCGCACCCTCGTCGACGGGACCGCCCAGTTGCGTGACGGCGACGAGGTGCAGATCGGGAAGTTCCGGATGATCTTCCACACCGGTGGGCGCGGTCGACGCTGATGCCGGGGACCGTCCGAACCATCGGGCAGGTCATGAAGCTTCTCACCCCGGAGTTCTCGGACCTGTCGATCTCGAAGATCCGGTTCCTCGAGGCCGAGGGGCTGCTCAGCCCGGAACGGGCGCCGTCGGGGTACCGCATGTACTCCGAGCGCGACGTCGAGAGACTGCGGTACATCCTCAGCTGCCAGCGTGACCACTTCCAGCCGCTCAAGGTCATCCGGGAACACCTCGAGATGATCGACCGTGGCGAGGAGCCGCCGGCGACCTCCCAGCCCTCCCTGCCGACGCGGCCGGAGGACGAGGAGCCGCACGAGAAGGTCGCCATCAACCGGCCCAAGGGACCGGTGCGGATGACCCGTCGTCAGCTCATCCGGGCCAGCGGAATCACCGAGGCCACCCTCGTCGACCTCGAGCGCCACCAGTTGGTGCGTCCCAAGCAGGGGCAGAACTGGTACGGCCAGGAGGCGCTCGTCATCTGCGTGGCGACCCGTCGGCTCGGTGTCTTCGGCATGGACAGTCGGCACATGCGGGCCGTCAAGCAGGCTGCCGAGCACGAGGCCGGTCTCATCGAGCAGGCCCTCATCCCGCACGCGAGACAGCCGGAGAAGTCCTCGAAGGTCGCCTCCGAGGTGACCCAGCTCATGATGCACGCGCACGCGGCCATGGTCTACGACCTGCTCGAGCACTGGGCGGCCGGCTGAGTGCCCTTCCCGGCGCGCCGGGTGGGTCGGCGTCGTACTGTGGAGCACATGGTCGAGCTCGAGGTCGAGGGCATCCGGATGGACGGCGTCTCGCAGACGCCGATCCTGCTGCTTCGCGAGGTCGGCGGCGCCCGGTGCCTGCCCATCTGGATCGGTGCGTCCGAGGCGGCCGCGATCGCGCAGGGGATGGACGGCGTCGAGCCTCCGCGTCCGCTCACCCATGATCTCCTGGCCAGGGTGTTGCTGCTCCTGGCCGACGACCCGCCGCAGTTGTCCATCACCGGTCTGGACGACGGGGTGTGGTTCGGTCAGGTGCAGGTGGGGGCGTCGATGATCGACGCACGCCCCTCCGACCTCGTGGCGTTGTCCCTGCGGCTCCAGGTGCCGGTGCGGTGCCCGGCGAGCCTGCTCGAGGAGGCCGGCGTCATCCTCGACGGTGGGCCCCAGGACGAGGTGGAGAAGTTCCGGGAGTTCCTCGACCAGGTGAGTCCCGACGACTTCGAGGACTGACGTGACCCTCAACCCTCCACCTCGACTTGAGCTTGACCTCGGAGCGTTCTTCCTTGTCAGGGCGATATCGCTGGAGGGTCGTCGTCGTGGCGGCGTGGCGTCCGCCCCGCGATGGGGTCGGGCTCCTAGGTTTCCTTGCTGAGCGGGGCCGCACGGTGCGGTGTCGATGAGGTTGTCGAGATGAGGACGGTCGAGATGGGCGTGAGTGGATCCGAGGCGCAGCCCAGGCGTGCCCAGGACGTCCTGTTCGAGGGCGACTTCGCCCCACTGCCCGATGACATCGGGTTCCGTGGTCCGGTGGCCTCCGGTGCTGCCGGGATCACCTATCGACAGCTCGACTACTGGGCCCGCACGGGCCTCGTCCGCCCCGAGATCCGTGGCGCCCGCGGGTCGGGCACGCAGCGGCTGTACTCCTTCCGCGACATCCTCATGCTCAAGGTCGTCAAGCGGCTCCTCGACGCCGGCGTCTCCCTGCAGCAGATCCGGGTGGCGATCGACCACCTGCGCGCGAACGGGGTCGAGGACCTCACCCGCGTGACCCTCATGAGTGACGGCGTGTCGGTGTACGAGTGCACCTCGGACAACGAGGTCATCGACCTACTGCGCGGTGGTCAGGGCATGTTCGCCATCGCCCTGGGCGGGGTGTGGCGTGATGTTCAGGGGAGTCTGTCGCAGCTGCCGCGGGAGCACGTCGAGGAGGACGTCGCCGTCGACGAGCTGTCCGAGCGTCGTCGGGCGCGTCGCGTCGGCTGACGCGCGTGGGATGTCGCGTCGGCTGACGCGCGTGGGATGTCGCGTCGGCTGACGCGCGTGGGATGTCGCGTCGGCTGACGCGCGTGGGATGTCGCGTCGGCTGACGCGCGTGGGATGTCGCGTCGGCTCATGGCCGAAGGGCCCCGCCACGGGCCCGGCCCATGACATGATCGGCCCCGAAAGGAGTCGACGTGAAGGACGCCCTCGCCAGGATCAAGGCCCGCCCGTGGATCGCACACATCCTCCGGGCCAACACGCGGTTCAACCGACGGCTCGGGAACCACTTCGCGGCGTCGATCACCTATTTCACGGTGTTGGCGATGGTGCCGGTCATCGCCTTCGCGTTCTCCCTGCTCTCCCTGGTCCTCACCCGGATCCGTCCGGATCTGCTCGACGTCGTCAAGCGTCTCGTCGCGGACTCGCTGTCCTCGGGCGGCGGGGCCGACAAGGTGTCAAGTCTCATCGACTCGTCCCTGGCGACGACCGGGTCGGGCTGGACCCTCGCCGTGACGATGCTCACCGCCCTGTGGGCCGGGATCGGCTGGATCGGCAATCTGCGCCAGGGTGTGCGCTCCCAGTGGGACCCGGACTTCGACATGGTCACCGACAACCGCGGGTTCCTCTGGGCCAAGCTCTTCGACATGCTGGCCTTCCTCGGCCTGCTCGTGGCCCTGCTGCTCACCGTCGCCACCTCCCAGGTGGGGTCCTCGGCGGCCGGGTGGATCGCCCGGGTGACCCATCTGGACGACGTTCCGGGCCATGGCGTCCTCCTCACGCTGGCGGCCCTGATCGTGTCGACGGCGGCCGGCTGGATCCTCTTCATGTTCCTCTTCAGTGTGCTGCCACGTGGACGACGCAACTGGCGGGCCATCATTCGTGGATCGCTCATTGCCGGCCTCCTGCTGGGGTTGCTCCAGGTCGGCGCCGGGTACCTCGTGCGGGCCTTCTCCTCGAACAAGGCGGTCCAGGCCTTCGGCTCGATCATCATCGTCATGTTGGTGTTCAACCTCCTGGCCCGACTCATCCTCCTCATCTCGGCATGGACGGCGACGACCGATCAGCCGGCCGTGGCGGGGGAGTGGAACGACTGCGACGAGCCCCTCCTCGGCCGCGACGACACGTGGACCAGCGAGGGACACTGGGAGGCGGCCCTGGCCGATCGTGCCCGCAAGGAGGCGGACAAGCAGGAGGCCGACACCGAGGACGCCACGGGCGCCCCGACGGCTGACGGTCCCGACGGGGACGGAGCCACCGCCGAGGGTGCCGAGGAGTCGGAGCCGCCCGTCGTCCTCACCTCCGTGTCGGGCGGGCACACGGACGGATCGGGCACACCGGCCTCGTCGATGTCGGGGGTGACGTCGCGTCTCATCCACCGTCCCCGACGTGCCGGGACGGTGACTCCCCTCGACCTGCCCACGCAGGTGACCGAACCGCGGCGCCGCAGGACCGCCATCGGCGCCGGGATCGCCGGTGCCGTGGGGCTGGGAGCGGCCGCCGCCGTCACCGCCGTGCTGCGGGGCCGCCGTCACGACCGGTAGCGGCGAGCGGTCACCCCCATGCACGTCGGCCCCCTTCCGTGGGAAGGGGGCCGACTCGTCGATGACGTGGGCAGCAGCTGCCGGGATCAGGCCTGGCCGATCTCCTCGAGCATCTGCGTGTACCAGGGCAGGGTGACGTCGAAGGGCTTGCCACCCTTGATCCGGTCGAAGGCGATGTTGGTGAGCACGTCACCGTTCTCCTCGTCCTGACCGATGACGCCGGGCCTGCCGGCCAGGGCGCACTCGACGGCCAGGTCGGTGCACCGGAAGATGAGCTCGAGGTCGGCCTCGTTCGAGGCGGCCGAGCGCGAGAAGTACCCGGACTTCTGCACCATGACCTTCTCGGCCTTGAGCTTGGCGGCGAACTGCTTGCCGAACCACGCCCCGGGGTTGATCTTGTCGAGCTTGACGTGGCCGAAGGGGTCACGCGGGACCTCCTCGCCGGCGCGCTCGAGCTCGGCGATGATGGAGTCGAGTCCGGCTCCCTCGGACAGGAAGATCGTCACATTGCCGACCTCGTCCATGATCGTGTTGAGGCGCTCGGCCTCGGCGTCCAGATCGATGTGGGCCTCGGGCACGTACACGGCGTGCACGTCCCAGGCCTCCTTCGACAGGCCGATCTCGGGCAGCCACTCCTGCTCGTCGAGCCATTCGCGGTACTTGGCGGCGGTGGCGGCGGTGAGCCAGCCACAGTTGCGGCCCATGACCTCGTGGACGATGAGCATCCGCGACCCGGAGTTGTGCTCGCCGACGATGTTGCGGGCGAAGATCGACCCCTGCTCGGCGGCGGTCCACGCCCCGAGCGACTGACGGATGGGGACGACGTCGTTGTCGATGGTCTTGGGCAGACCGACGACGGTGAGGCCGTAGTCGTTCTCGGCCAGGTAGGCGGCCAGATCGGCGGCGGTGGTGTTGGTGTCGTCACCACCGATGGTGTGCAGGACGTCGACCCCGTCGGCGACGAGACGGTCGGCGGCGACCTTGAGCGGGTCATCCCCCTCGGCTACGAGGCCGCGCTTGACGAGATCGTCCTTGTTGGTGAGCTTGACGCGGGAGTTGCCGATGGGCGAGCCGCCGAACTTCGTGAGCAGGTCGGCCTTCTGGCGGACGGCGTCGGTCACGGTGAGGTAGTCGCCCTTGAGGAGACCCTGGTACCCGTGACGGTAGGCGATGATCTCGATGTCGGGGGCGACCTCGGTGTAACGCTTGATGAGACCGGCGATCGCCGTCGACAGGCAGGGAGCGAAGCCGCCTGCGGTGAGCAGGGCGACCTTCTTGACCTCGGCCATGGTTGCGTGACCTTTCTTCTCAGGATGGTTGTCAGGGCTCAGCCTACCCATCGCCTATCGGCTGGGGGCCTACCCATCGCCTCCCGGCTGGGGGCCCACCCATCACCTCCCGGGTGAACGCTCGGCGAACTCTGTCGACGTACCCTTCCACCTGCTCCCGGGATGGGTTGGGCTGACCTCATGGACCCGACACCCACCCCGCTCTCTCGCCGACCTCACACGGGTCGGGTGACCACCGATCGTGGGGCCTCGATCTCGACCGCCCTGACCCTCCTGTTCCCGGTGCTGCTCCTCGCCGGTGGGCTTGCCGTCGACGGCGCCGTCCAGGCCCGCGCGGCCTCGTGGGCACACGCCGTCGCCTCCACCGCGTCGAGGTCCGGGTGCGAGGCGGCGTCCGGCCGACACCTCGCCGGGGACCCGGTCGGACCGGAGGCCGGCCGAGCCGAGGCGCTCCGGACGGCGTCGGAGCTGCTGGACGCCCAGGGCCGGGCGACGGTGAACCGGACCGGACCCAGGCTCGTCGTCGAGGTGACGGTGAGCCGCCCGACCGTCGTCCTGGGGGTCGTCGGGTTGCGCCGGGTCCGGGGGACGGCCTCGGCCAGCTGCGCGCTCAGCCCCCGCTGACCGGCCTAGGATGGGGGAATGGCCCACTACTACCCCGTGCATCCGGTCAATCCGCAGCGACGCTCACTCAACCAGGTCGTCGACATCCTGCATGACGGGGGGCTCATCGCCTACCCGACCGACTCGGGTTATGCCTTCGGCTGCCGGCTGGGCAACAAGGAGGCGCTGGAACGGATCCGGGGCATCCGCAAACTCTCCGACAAGCACCACTTCACCCTCGTCATGAGCGAGTTCGCCCAGGTCGGCCAGTACGTGCAGATGGAGAACTGGGTGTTCCGGGCCATCAAGTCGGCCGTGCCGGGCCGCTACACCTTCATCCTCCGGGCCACCCGGGACGTCCCCAAGGTCATGCTCCACCCCAAGAAGCACACCGTCGGGGTGCGCGTGCCCGACCACGTCACCGCCCTGGCCCTCATGGACGCCCTCGGCGAGCCCATCGTCTCGTCGACCCTCATCCTGCCCGGCGAGGACCTGCCGATGACCGATGGCTGGCAGGTCAAGGAGACCCTCGACACCGACGTCGACGCCGTCATCGACTCGGGCGACTGCGGGATCGAACCGACGACGGTCGTCGACTTCAGTTCCGGGGAGACCGTCATCACCCGCCTGGGTGCCGGCGACCCCACCCCCTTCGAATGACCAGACCTCGAGCGGACGGACGAACCTCGTGACCCTCTCCCTCACCGGACCGATCGGCCTCATGGGCGCCATGGAGGCCGAGGTGCGCCTCATCCACGCCGACCTCGCCGAGGTGCGCGATCTGCCCGCGCCGTGTCCTCTCGTCAGCGGCCTGCTCGACGGCGTCCCGGTGCTGCTGGCGCGCTGCGGGATGGGCAAGGTCAACGCGGCGCTCGCCACCAGTGCCCTGGTCCAGTCCGGGGCCGGGTGCATCGTCTTCACCGGCGTCGCGGGGGCCGCCGGGCCGGGCCTGGGGGTCGGTGACGTCGTCGTCGGGGACAGGTTCGTCCAGCACGACGCCGACGAGACGGCCTTCGGACGAAGGATCGGCGCCGTCCCCGGGGAGCCCGACGACTGGTGTCCCGACGCCGCTCTGGCCGCGCTCGTCCTCGACTGCGCCCGCGAGGTCTTCGGGGACGACCGCAAGGTCGTCACGGGGACCATCGCCAGCGGCGACCAGTTCATCGCCGACCCGGCCAAGGTGGCGTGGCTGCACGACGAGTTCGACGCCCAGGCGGTCGAGATGGAGGGGGCCGCGCTGGCCCAGGCCGCGTCCCACCTCGGCGTGCCCTTCGCCGTCGTCCGCGTGCTCTCTGACTCGGCCGACGGCACCGCCGCGACCGACTTCCCGGCCTTCCTGGCCGACGCCGCCCGTCACGACCGCGACCTGGCGCGGAGGGTCGTCGCGAGGCTCGCCGCGTCCTGACCGGGCCGCCTGCCGCGGGCTCACCACGTCCGGAACCGGGGGTGTGGCTGCGGCGCGTGGGCGTGGGAGCGGGCGCGTCACCCCGCGGTGAGGTCAGCGCACGCGAACCCGCAGCGCTCCTGGCGCCACCCGGGTGCGCATGGAACTCACCATCCCCACCGGGTCCCCGTCGACCTCGGCCAGGACCGGGCCGGGGGTGCGCACCAGGCAGGTCGACGCCGGCTCGTGGCGCACGAGGTGGTGGCCCTGGTGGCGTCGGCTGAGGACATGGACGAGGACCGCCGTCCACCCGACGATCCCTCGCGGCGACAGCGACATGAGGTCGAGCTGGCCGTCGTCGATGCTCGCCTGGGGCACCAGGTCGATGCCCCCCGGCAGCAGTCCGCAGTTGCACACGAGGACCGTGCGGGCCCGGGTCGTCCACGGGTGACGTCCATCGGTGACGACCCGTGCCGAGAACCCCCGCTGCACGAGGGAGCGGAGCCCACCGCCGACGTAGGCGACCCAACCGAGCTTCGACTTGTCGCCGTCGGAGGTGTCGGCCATCATCTGCGCGTCGAAACCCATCCCGGTGATGACGGTGAAGCACATCTGCGGCCCGTCATCGAATCGGACCCAGCCCAGGTCGACCTGCCGGTCCCGGCCGGTGAGCGCGACGCGCAGGGCGGCTCCGAGGTCGTTGACCGGCAGCCCGAGGTTGCGGGCCAGGAGGTTGCCCGTGCCCAGCCCGATGACCCCCATGGGTACCTGCCCCCCGGCCAGGGAGGTGGCGACCTCGCGGACCGTGCCGTCCCCGCCGAGGGCACACACGAGATCGACGCCGCTCTCGACGGCCCGCCGAGCGGCGTCCGCCCCGTGGTCCTCCTCGGTGGTGGCCAGGAGCAGTGGTGGCGCCCATCCGCTCTCGGCGCAGATCCGCGCCACCTCGTCCTGCCATCGGCTCAAGGCGACGACCTTGAGCGGATTGTGGACGATGGCCACCACGGGTGCGCGGTCAGTCATGGCGCCACTCTAGAGCACGACCGCGCCGCCCTCGTGGCATCCGACGGTCACGATCCCAGCGTCGAGGCCAGCCGGTCGACCCGCCCGATGGCCTCCGCCAGCCGGTCCGTGCCGACACGGGACCGCAGACCCTCGACCATCGTCGCGACGAGGTCCGCGTCGGCACACAGGGTCAGATCACCCCCGGCCGTGACGAAGTCGGCGGCCCGCCGCGACGGCGTCACGGAGGCGACCGCCCCGGCGGCACCCAGATCGTCGGACAGGACGGCGCCGGTGAACCCCAACCGGTCGCGCAGGAGTCCGGTGACGATCGACCGGGAGAAGACGGCCGGGTGGTCGGGGTCGAGGCGCGGATAGGTCGCCGAGGACACCATGACCGAGCTCGCCCCGGCCGTGAACGCCCGTCGGAACGGGATGAGCGTGTCCGAGGTGGACGACGTCGTCCGGTCCGTGGCCGGGCCGACGTCGGTGTTCGTCCGGACTGCTCCCAGCCCCGGGAAGTGCTTGACGCACGTACCGACCCGGCCCTGGCGGTAGCCGCCGATCACCGCGTCGACGAGGGCGGACACGGTGCCGGCCGAGGTGCCGTAGCCCCGGTGAAGGGCCCCGATGGGAGCATTGCTCGCCCCGAGCGCCGGTGAGACGACGTCCGCCACCGGCCCGAGGAAGAGGTTGACCCCGTGGGCCCTCATCTGGGTGGCCGACAGCCGAGCCAGCCGGGTGGCCTCGGCGACCCCGAGCCGGGCCACCCGCTCGGCCGAGGGCAGGGCGTCGAACCCGTCGGCGACGAGGTTCTGGACGAGCCCTCCCTCCTGGTCGGCGGCGACGACGCCCCCGGGGTGTCCGGCCGAGGTCGCGGCCCGACGCACCCGGGCGGCGGTCCGGGTGATGAGGGTGGGGTCGGTCCACCGGCCGACGAGGAAGACGCCGGCCAGCCCGAGCGAGCCGACGAGCTCGACCGCGCGGTCGATGTCCTCGTTCGGCCCGAGCCCGAGCAGCAGGCAGCGTCCGGCACGGCGTCGGATCCGAGCCTGCGAGAGGGTGGGCGAGACCGTGGGCGAGGGGATCGACGAGCTCGTTGACGCCGTGGGCGATGACGCCGATGGGCTGGTCGGGGTCGCGGAGGTGGGCGTGGACGACCCCGTCGTTCCCGTCGTCGAGGGATGTGGCCCGGGCCGGCCATGGCAGCCGGCCACCGCGAGGGCCGCGACCGCGAGGACCACCCGACGGGTGGGGGCGCCGCTCATCGGTCCTCCCGCCAGGTCGTGCCTGCCGGGCGCAGGCTCACCTGCCGGGCCAGGGCCGCCGACAGGCGTTCGGTGAGTTCGGACCGAGCACCCTGCCCGGAGGCGACGGCCACGGTGAGATGGACCGCATCGGCGGCGTAGCCGACCTCGGTGACGTCGACGCCGCAGCCACGGATGACCGCCTCGTCGGCCCCGGCGCTGGAGATCGGCAGGGTCATCGTGAGGAGGTCGACCTCGCGGCAGGTGACGAGGCGTGCCCGTCCGAGCGCCAGACACACGGCGTCCGAGTACGCCCGGACGAGGCCACCGGCGCCGAGCTTGATGCCGCCGAACCAGCGGGTCGTCACGGCGACGACGTCGGACAGGTCGCTGCGACCGTCGTGCTCGAACCTCGTCAGCGCCTCAAGGGTGGGGACCCCGGCGGTGCCGGCGGGCTCGCCGTCGTCGGAGGATCGTTGCACCTGACGGCGCGGCCCCAGGACGAAGGCCGTCACGTGATGACGGGCGTTACGATGGGCCCGTCGGCACGAGTCGATGACCGCGCGGGCGGCGTCCTCGTCCTCCACCCTGGCCAGGGTGGTGAGGAAGACCGACCGGCGCACCTCGAGGGTCGAGGTCACCGGTTCGTCGGCCCGCAGGACGGTGTAGTGCACCCGTCCACTCTCCCCGGTGGCCCTGTCCCACGCAACCGCGCGAGCCCCGCAGGTCGGCCGGTGCGGGGCGGCGAGGCCCGACACTGATCGTTGATCGAGCAACGGTCTCGCGGGCTGGACCCGGGTGTTCGGGCGGCTGGGGCGGCGCGCTATGAATGAGACATGTCTGCACCGACCATGACCGAGTCCGTCGATCTTCGTCTCGCACTCAACGGCCTGCCACTGCCGGCGGCTGCCCACTCCGAGGACATCCAGGTCATCGCACCGGTCCTCGCGCGTCAGCGGGAGTTGCGCCGTGAGCTGTCCGAAATGCGTTGCCCCGCCGATCGGCGCATCCAGGACTTCCTCGACCGGTACCTGGCCGACTGCCCGGTGCACCCCAGCCTTCCGCCCACCACCCTCACCCTCGACGAACCGGGCCTGGCCCGTGCCCTGTCACTGCCGGTCGACGGTGACGAGTTCCGCTCCGACCTCGTCGAGAGCTACCGGGTCGCCAACGGCGTCCTCCACAACCCGCGCAACGACCGACGGACGACGGCCGGTGTCTTCCACGTGGCCGAGGGTGGTCTGGCCATTCCCGACGACAAGAAGGCCGTGCCGGCGCACGTCTTCGCCCAGCTGCTCGAGCGGGCCTTCCAGGCCCCGCCGGAGCACACCCTCCTGCCGTACAGCGCCAACGAGGCACCCGAGCGTCAGGCCCACACCTACGCCTCCCTCCTGCTGCGCCCGCTCGTCGTGCCGGAGGTGCCGGGCCTGGTGACCGAGCGCCGGATGGAGATCCGCTTCTTCGTGCCCGGGGGACTCGTCTCCAACCTCGATTTCGTCGAGGGGATCTTCGGCAATGCCGGCGACCCGCTGCTGCCGGTCAACGACGCCGCACTGGCCCCGTCGACGTGGACGGGTCACACCGGCTGCGTCGTCCTGGCCCCGCACCTCAACCTCGTGACGAAGAAGGAACTCGGCCTGCCGCACGTCGACGATGCCACCGAGCGCCAGCGTCGCGACGGGATGTGCTGGTCGAGCGAGGACGAACGCTACAACGACGGCAAGCCCTTCAAGCTCTGCGCCCGTGACGAGAGCGGCGTCATCGTCACCATCATCGCCGACAACTACTTCGGGTACTGCAAGAAGGAGGTCAAGACCCAGATCTCCTACTCCGCCAATCTCTTCGGCTCGGCCGAGGAGGAGCATTCCGGTGGTGCGCGGGCCTACATCTCGCACAACCAGGGCCAGGAATTCGTCGCCAAGAAGGTCGAGGGGGAGCCGAGCGTGGCCGACGTCGTCGCCGCGAACCCGGGTGCCTTCGAGGCCCAGCCCGGTGGTTGGGCGCGGTGCACGACCCTCGACGACGTCCTCCTCGTCCCCGGTGGGGCGCGCTACAGCCTGCTCGACGGCACGGTGACGTGGACCGACGCGGACGGCGTCGAGCAGTCGGTGCCGATGCGTGCCGACCACGAGTACCTCACCCCGGGCGGCTACCGCACCCGGATGCAGCTCAACCGCACCGAGCGGGTGTGGACCCTCGTCGGCACCTACGGTGACTCGACGACCCTGCACAAGCCGTGCACCGTCTCCGGCGGTGGCAAGTCGGAGATCTCCAAGGCGATCTCGGACGCCTTCATCCCCGGCAACGCCTACAGCCCGGACTTCGACGCCGACATGGACGCCGTCGACCAGATCCTCAACCGCGACTTCTCGATGCGCTTCAAGGACCCCGAGCTCAACGGGAAGGACCACCGTCAGATCCTCTCGCCGGAGCGCTCGGTCGGGTCGGTCATCAAGCTGCTCACCCCGTCGTCCGACTTCACCCTCGACTACAACGACTGGGTCGAGTCGATCCCGCAGTTCCGCAAGGAGCTCGTCTTCACCGTCAAGAGGTACTACCGGCCCGAGTGGGGGGCCGACTGGCGGTCGCACTTCAGCGTCGCGCCGACCAACGGCCGCCACGGCAACATGGTCCGGCTCGACGGCCAGAAGATCCATGTCAACATGCTGCGGGTCGGCTTCGAGCCCGACGGCTCCTGGCGCCTCTTCTCGCTGCGCCACGACTACGCCCCGGCGGTCAAGGTGCAGACCGAGGACGACATGACGGCCTCCGTCGTCACTCCGCCGGGACTGACGACCGGGCCCGAGGGGCTCTCGCGCAAGGTCGTCGAGAACTGCGAGCGGCTGCTCTTCCAGCGCCCCGACGACGCCATCGTCCGCGGGTACGACACCCAGACCGAGCGCGACATGGCCGGGCACGACCTCTTCATCTCGAACTACCAGCCACTCACCCGCGAGGAGGTCGGCGCCATGCGTGACGACGTCGTCCACTTCTCGCAGTTCACCGAACCCATGGCACGGTTCCTGTCCGACTTCGCCGACTCCGACCCCGAGCAGGGGCCGGCCTACGTCGTCTCCAGCGCCGATCCCCGGCTCATCGACGGCGTCCGCTCGAAGAACCCGCGCTACCTCCAGGTGCGCCCGGACATCGCCAACCCGAGGCAGACGGCCATCGCCTCCCTGGCCAGTCACCTCTTCCACCGGGTGCCGGTCGGCGAGAAACTGCCGCTGCCGGTCGACGTCGTGGCCGCCGGGCGACGCAACAATCCGCCGGAGGACCGCATCCCGGCGCTGTGCGCCTACAACCCGCTGCACTACATGGAGCTGCCCGAGCTCTTCATGGAGTTCATCTCGTCGATGACCGGCAAGAGCCCGTCGACCACGGGGGCCGGCTCCGAGGGCGCCCTCACCAAGGCCCCGTTCAACGCCATGCCGGCGGTCTTCGACCTCAACGCGTCCTTCCTCTCCTTCGTCCTGGGCGGGTACGACGGGTGGCTGTCGTCGGCGGGGTACATCGGTCCGAAGGTGCAGGTGGCCCACGACATCTCGCTGCTCGTGCCCGAGATCTTCTGCCGGATGGAGCCGGCCGAGCGCGACGCCCGGGCCCTCATCGAGGGTGGCTACCTCGAGAAGCTCGACGACTACGAGCAGGACGGCGAGCTCATCCTCGCCTCGCGCCTGGGCTACCGGATGACCGAGAAGTTCATGAAGCGGTACTTCGGCCGCATCCTCATGCACCCCGACAAGGTCTTCACCCCGCAGATGCTGCGCCCCGAGCTCCAGGACGCCGAGATCTTCGCCGACTCGGTGCGGACGATCTCGACGACCCATGCCCGCGTCGCCAAGGCCTACTTCGACGACGGCACCGCCGACCTGGCCGTTCCGCCGCTGCGCGCCCTGCTCGAGATCATGGCCCACGGAGCGACCGCCGACGGACGCACCCTGGACGACGAGTCGGTGCGGTCGATGTTCACCCGTGAGTCCGTGCTCGCCTCCGACTGGTACGCGGCACGACTCGACGCCAAGCAGGCCGAGGACGTCCGTCGCTCCGAGCGGGGGATCGCCCAGCTCGAGGAGTTCATCGCCGATCCGCGGAATGCCGCGGCCTGCGCCGAGATCGACGCGGCCGGCCGGCTCGAGGAGATCCGGGCCATCCACGATCGAGTCGCCAGCGCTGACTACCGCGAGCTGCTCGTGGGGACCCTGGGGCGACAGGCCTCCTTCCGCTGAGACTGGAGGGACCGTCCGGTCGGGTCACATCGACCGGACGGGCTCATGGCGCCGGTCACATCGACCGGACGGGCTCATGGCGCCGGTCACATCGACCGGACGGGCTCATGGCGCCGGTCACATCGACCGGACGGGCTCATGGCGCCGGTCACATCGACCGGACGATCTGCTCCCGAATGGTCTCGACGTCACGGCACACCCGGTCGGCGTCGAGGTTCATCGTGGAGATCGGCGGCAGCGAGGCCATGAGCAGGGCGATGTCGCTGTGGATGCGCCGGGCCCACGGTGCCGGCGTGTCCCCGCTGTGCCAGCAGCAGGCCATGAGGTCATATCCGGTCTCGGTGACGACGCGGTCGACCCGTGACCACCGCTGCAGGGCCGTGGGGGCGTCGGGCCGGGTCGCCGAGAGGACGCCGCTGCCGCGGACGATCTCGTGGACGAGGTGGTTGCGGTGCACCATGCCCTCGGCGGAGTTCGCCGTGCCGGCCTCCAGATCGCGCAGGACCGGCATCATCGAGCGGAGGGTGCGCCGGTACTGGCTGCGGACGAGGAGCACCGGGGCGCGACGTCCGACCACCTGGATGACGCCGATGCCCACGAGCAGACCGACGACCGTCTCCTCGATGCGGTCGCGGGCGATGAGCAGCGCCTGGGTCTCGGCGGCGACCGGGGTGAGGGTGAGGGCGAAGATCGTGATGAAGATGACGCTGAGCCCGTACTGGTGGGGGATGAGCGCCTCCATGCACCACACCGCGGCGATGACGATGACGACCCGGGCCCAGTCGGTCGGGTGGGCGGCGACGATGCCGAGGTACGCGGCCAGACCGACGACGGTGCCGAGGACCCGCAGAATGGCGCGGATCGTCATGTCGGCCCGCGACTGGTCCATGTGCAGCATGATGAGGACGCTGAGCACGGCCCAGTAGGTCCGACCGAAGGGCAGCAGTTCCATGGCGGTCGCGGCGAAGAGAACACCGGTGGCCGCCCGCATGGCGACCATGAGTGGGCGTGACCCGCGCTCGGCGGCGGTGCGCAGGAGGTACGAGCGGGAGGGCCGTCCCAACGGTGTGTGCTCGACCTGTTCGGGCAGCTCGACCGAGGCGCTGGGGAAGGACTCCAGCCGCATCGCCTCCTCGAGCTCCAGATGGCTGGCCAGGAGTCGGTCGCGCAGTGCCGTCCACGCCTCCGAGGGGGCTCGTCGTCCCTCCGGCGGGACGCCGTCGTTGAGCACCCACCAGGCGTTGTGGACGTCGGCGTGGGCCCGCGATCGCAGCCGGGCCACCTCGTGGGCAGGGGTGTCGTCGGGGTGGTGGACGAACCCGTCCACCGAGCGAACCGCCTTGTCGACGGCCATTCGCGCCGGCCGGTTCGGCATGAGGAGGATGAGCGCCATTGAGGCCGCGGCGGCGACGACGAAGTCGAGCGCCGTGGCCGGCAGGAGGCGCCCGTACGACCATCCCTCGGTGGCCATGTACGACCCGAAGGCGGCGGCGAAGAGGGTGTTGAGGGGGCCCGGCGGGCCGAGCTGCAGCCCGTGCCAGCCGAACTCGACGAGCAGGGTCCAGGCGGCGAGCACCGGGGGCAGCAGCCACGGGATGGAGGCGACACTCATGCCGATGGCCTGGGAGGCCAGGAGCGCGACCCCGACCCCGATGAGCACCTTGAGGCGGGTGCGCGGCGGGGCGGTGCGCCCGGCCATGGCCCCCATGGCCCCCATCATCCCGGCCATGCCGTGCGCCGGATCGAGGACGAGCGAGATGACGACGAGGCTCACCGCGATGGGAATGACGGTGAGGAGGGCATTCCTGCCGGTGTCGGGTGCCGGGTGGAACTTGAGGACGTTGGCCAGGATCGGATGCGCTGGGGGCTTCGCCACAGTGGTCGGACCCGGTGCGGTCATGCACGCCTCACGTCGGGCCGGTCGACTCCCATCGTCGTCGTGAGGGACCATCCGGTGTCGAGGTCGGTCACCGTGGCCCGGACGATCCCGGTGGGTTCGACGACGTAGCGCTCCTCGACCCAGTGGCCGTGCTCGACCTCGTGGACGTCGGTCGGGTCCAGGGGTGCCTCGCCGGCCTGGAGGGCGGCGTCGAGAGGGACGACGACGGTCGCGAAGGGAGTGAGGTCGCCACGGGGCACGCCGTCCTCGGCGCGCTGGAACTCGACGAACCGGTAGACGCCGAGGTTGTGCCGGGCCTGGTAGCGACGGCTCACCGTGGTCGACCCGTCGAGGAGGGTCGTCTGGTCGACGAGGACGTCGAAGCTCACCGCGCGTCCGGCGTCCGTCTCACGGAAGACGCCGAACCCTCGCGACAAGCGGTCACGGATGCCGTACACGGAGTCGGGGTCGGCGGCGATGGCCAGACCGACGGCGGTGGCCGAGGTGGGGTGTGGGGAACGGTGGACGCGCCGCCCGTACACCTCGCGGACCCGGCGGGCGACGACCGGCAGGCAGGTGGCACCGCCGACCATGTGGATACCAGCGACGTCCGAGTGCCCGGGGTCATCGGCGAGGAGCCCGCTGAGCGGCTCCATGACAGCCAGGGTGCGGTCGACGAGGGACCTGCAGGCCCGCTCGTAGTCGGCGACGGGCACCCGGACCGCCTCGTCGGGCAGGTCGACGACGACATGCCGGGACTGCGGGCGGATCGCCTCCTTGGCCAGTCGGCAGGACTCACGCAGATCCTCGGTGCCGGGCATGGGCGTCGTCACGAGGGACCGGACGAGGCCCTCGAGGACTCCGTCGAAGTCGTCCCCGCCCAGGTCGTTGAGCCCGACGGAGTCGACGACCTCCCCCTGGGTGCCCGACATGTCGACGAGGGAGGCGTCGAAGGTCCCTCCGCCCAGGTCGTAGACGAGGACCCGGGTACGTCGCGAGTTGAGGGATCGCGCCTGACGCAGGGCGTACTCGAGACCGGCCGCCGAGGGTTCGTTGACGATGCCCAGCACCTCGATCCCGGCGGCCCGGAAGGCCTCCATGGTGACGAACCGCTGACCGGTGTGGGCATGGGCCGGCACGCCGATGACCGCGCGCAGCTCCGGTGCCCCGGTGGCCTCCCGGATCTGGCCGGCGACGGTCGTGAGGTAGTCGGTGAGCACCTCGCCGAGGGTGAACGACCGGGTGCCGATCCTCACGGTCGTCGAACTCGTCACCGATGACGACGCCAGGGCTCGCTTGAGCGAGCGGATGGCCGGTGCGCCGCGGGTGACGGCGTCGAGGGCCTCGTAGCCGTGCACGAGGGCACCGTCGACGACGGCCGTGACGGAGGGGAAGTGCTCATGGCTGTCACCGTCGAGGTCGGTGAAGGCCACGACGGGGTAGTTGCCGCGGTCGACCGCGGCGGCAACGGTGTAGGTCGTTCCGAGATCGATACCGAGGTCCATGCCCCCGACGATAGTCGCGCCGGGTGACAGGACCGTGACCTGTTCGGTCAGCGGGAGTCGTCCCCCCGACGCGGCCGGTAGGGCTGGTCATCGTCGGGTTCGTCGTCGGCGGACCGCGCTCCCCGGCGGGCGCGTCGGTCCCCGCTCACGTCGTCGGAGGTGTCCTGGGCGGCCGAGGCGCCGGCAGGGTCGGTGAGGGTGCGCGGGTCGGGCACCAGACCGGAGTTGTCAGTGGTGGGGGAGTCGATGGAGCGCAGGAAGTCCTCGACCTCGGCGCCGATGGCCTCGGCGCTGGGCAGGTCGACCTTGTGGGTCTCGATGGCCCGCTGGTCGGTGGCGGCGTCGTACTGCTGCTCGAGGGCCTGGAGCATCTGGGAGAGCTCCTCGGACTTCTCGACCTGGGCGGCGAGTTCGGCGCGGATGGCGCCGGCGGCGACGGCCAGGGCATGGGTCGGCAGGGCCAGACCGGTGACCTGGTGGATGGCCTCGACCATGGCTCGGGCGGCGTCCGGGTAGTCCATGTCGGCCAGGTAGTGGGGCACGTGCGCCGCGAGCCCGACGTAGTCATGGCCGGTCTCGGCGAGCCGCTGAGACAGGACCGAGGGGAAGGACGCCGGCATCTGGAACTTCCCGAAGGGGGGTTGGTCACCCAGGATGAGTTCAGGTCGGGAGGCCCACCGGCTCACCCGGATCGGGCGGGTGTGCGGGGCGGCCATGGGGATGGAGTCGGTGACGACCGACAGGCGCACCCCGAGATCCTCGACGAGGTCGACGACGCGGCGCACGAGGGCCTCCCAGCGCAGCGCAGGTTCCGGACCGTCGAGCAGGAGGAAGTGCTGACCGTTCTCGTCGGTCACCTCCCAGAGCACCAGACGGGGGCGCCGGTAACCCTCGAAGTGGTCGTTGTCGAAGACGATGGGGCCACGGGAGTCACGGTGGTCGATGAGCTCGTCGAGGTCGAACTCACCCAGCTCATGGTGGGGCAGTTCGGCCAGGAGGGCCGTCGTGAGGTTGTTCTGGACGTGCCCGACGTCGGCGAAGGAGGTCACCGTGACGAGCAGCGTCGAGACCTCCTCGGCGGCCCCCGTCACCTCCGGGTTCCACGTGAAGAGTTCGTCATGACCCTCACTCATGGGCCCACCTCCTGCCGACGATCCGTCATCTCCCACCAACGTACGCGACGGGTCCGACATTCCGCTGCTTCGACGGCCCGGCGGGCGCTGGGAATGAGATGCTACGGAAACCGTAGTAATCTCGGGGGCCGTGACCGACAACCCCGACGGACCCCTGACGACCGAGGACTTCGCCGCCGACCTGGCACTCTTCTGCGGACGACTGCAGCGCCACGCCAAACGGCTGGCCGGTATCCCCGCCTCCTCGGTGACCTGGCGGGTGCTCCACATCCTCGAGGTGGCCGGGACGATGAGCGTGAGCGAGCTCACCCGCGCCGAGGGCAACAGCCCCTCGACGACGACCGACCTGCTCGCCCGACTCGACCGTGAGGGTCTGGTGGTCCGACGCCGACACCCCGAGGACGCGCGGACACGCCTGGTCGAGCTCACCGAGGCCGGTCACGAGTACTGCCGGGTCAGCGAACGACGCCTGGGTGCAGGCCTGGCGCCGGTGCTCGAGTCACTCGACGGCGTCTCCCGGGAGGCGTTGGAGGCCGCGCTTCCGGTGATCCGGCGTCTGGTCGACGACCTCGAGGGGTCCGCACGAGCCGCGAGGACGGCGTCATGAGGGGTCTCAGCCCTGCGGTGTGGGCCGTCACCGTGGCCTGCGTCTTCTCGTACATGGGCATCGGCCTGGTCGACCCCATCCTCCCGGAGATCTCGCAGTCCCTCCACGCCTCCCCGGGACAGACCGAGCTGCTCTTCACGACGTACCTCTTCGTCACCGCGCTCGTCATGTTCCTCACCTCCTGGGTGGCCTCGAGGATCGGCCGGAAGTGGACCCTGCTACTCGGGCTCGGCCTCGTCGTGGCCTTCTCGGCCGGCTGCGCCGCGGCGGGAAGCGTCGACATGGTCATCGGGTTCCGAGGCGGGTGGGGAGTGGGCAATGCCCTGTTCGTCTCGACCGCCCTGGCGACGGTGCTCGGGGCGAGCGCCGATCCACGTCGGGCCATCATGCTCTACGAAGGGGCGCTGGGGGCCGGCATGGCGCTCGGGCCCCTCGTCGGTGGGCTGCTCGGCAACATCTCCTGGCGCGGACCCTTCACGGGGACCGCTGTGCTCATGGGCATCGGCCTGGTGGCCATCGCGATCTTCGTGCCGAGGACTCGCCCCGCCGCCGGTCCCGCCTCGCTGAGCGCCCCCTTCCGAGCCCTGGCCGACCGACGGATGAGGCTGCTCATGGTGGCGGCGGTGCTCTACAACTACGGCTACTTCACCCTGCTCGCCTACGGGCCGTTCCCCATCGCCGAGGCCGCCAGGCGGGCCGGGACGACCTTCACCCCGCTCGATCTGGGCCTCGTCTTCTTCGGGTGGGGCGTGCTGCTGGCCGCCGGGTCGGTCTGGGGCGCCCCGAAACTCTCCGAACTCGTCGGCGTGCGCCGCACCATCGTCGCCGGGCTGGCCGCCCTGGCGGTGCTCGAGCTCGTCCTGGCGCTCGTCATCGTGCCCTGGGTGCAGATCGTCGTCGTCATCCTCGGCGGCAACGTCATCGGCGTCCTCAACACCGCCATGACCGAGCTGGCGATGTCGGCGACCGACCTGCCACGCGAGGTGTCGTCCTCGTCCTATTCGGGGGCCCGATTCATCGGGGGAGCGCTGGCCCCGACGATGACCGGGGTGCTCACCGCCGCGTTCGGGGTCGGCGGGCCGTACCTCGTCGGCGCGGTGGCTCTCGTGGCGACGATCCTCGTCCTCGTCGCCGACCGGGCCCGACGTCGCGCCGTCAGTGCCTGAGGCCCGCCAGGGCGGTCGCCCGGGCGAGGACGGCGTCGAGCATGTCGGCGGTGAGACGCCCGGTGAAGGTGTTCTGCTGGCTCACGTGGTAGCAGCCGAGAAGGACGACCTCGTGCGCCGCCGTGGACGCTGCTCCGGGTCGACCCAGGACCGCCTCGACGCCGTGCCCGAACCTCGGCGCCGGTGAGGGCACCTGCCAGCCGGCGCGACGTGCCGCGCGCAGGACGTTCGTCCACCCGATCCCCCCGAGGGCGACGATGACCCGGACGTCCCGCTGACAGGCGAGGAAGGCGTCGAACCAGGCCGAGCAGGTCGCCTGTTCCTGAGGCGTCGGCTTGTTGGCCGGAGGAGCACAGAGCACCGGCGCCAGGATGCAGCAGTCGGACACCGCCATGCCGTCGGCGGCGTCGGTCGACGTCGCCCGGCTCGCCAGGCCGGCCCGGTGGAGGGCGGCGAAGAGCCAGTCACCCGAGCGGTCCCCGGTGAACATCCGTCCGGTGCGATTGGCCCCGTGGGCGGCCGGGGCCAGGCCGACAATGAGGATGCGCGGGTCCGGGGGCCCGAGCGGCGGCACCGGACGACCCCAGTAGGGCTCGCCCCGGAAGGCGGCGCGCTTGGTCACCGCCACCTTCTCACGCCAGTCGACGAGACGAGGGCAGGCCCGGCACACCGAGGCCGCCGCGCGGAGGCGTTGCCAAGTGTCCTCGGGACGGGGGCGGTCCTCGGGGTGGGTGTCGTCGGGGGAGGTGAGGGAGGCCACGACGGACCGCACCTGCCGGGCGTCCCGCGCCACCGGGGTCGACGCCGTCGCCGGGTCGTCGGGCCAGCCCTCGCCCGCCAGGCTGGGGGAGTGCAATCCGACGCCGGTGCGGGGGTGGGGCAGGGGCGTCGAGGTGGGCGAGGGGCTCATGGGTCGAGTCTTGCACCGCCACGGGGAGTCCGACGCCGGCGCGTCGAGGTGGGCGCGTCGGGTAGCGTCGTCGTCCAGAGCCGACGTCACCGGACGCGGCCCGACTCCGCGAGGGAGCAGCCATGATCACTGCATCGGCATACATCGGGTTCAACGGCCGGGCCGAGGAGGCCCTCACCTTCTACGAGAGCGTCTTCGGCGGGGAGCTGCGCCTCATGCACTTCTCCGACATGCACATCGAGGACCATGGCGACTGGGTCATGCACGGCCAGCTCACCACCCCCGAGGGCTGGACCCTCATGTGCTCCGACAATCCGCAGGCGACGGTGCCGGAGTCCGACCCGAGGATCGGCCTGTGTCTGTGGGGAGACGACGAGGATCGCGCCCGCGCCCTCTTCGACGCGCTGGCCGAGGGCGGCGAGGTGACGACCCCGCTGGCCCAGCAGATGTGGGGTGACCTCTACGGCGATCTCACCGACCGGTTCGGGGTGAGCTGGTCGGTCGACGTCAGCCCGGCGCAGGTCTGAGCATCCGGGCCCGCAGGTGGGGGAGGAGTGATGGGCGGCGTCCAGGTGCAGCCCGGATTCGTCGTGGCCGAGTCCGACCTGTCGGAGCGGTTCTCGCACTCCTCGGGGCCGGGTGGCCAGGGCGTCAACACGAGTTCGTCGCGGGTCGAGTTGAGCCTCGACCTGCGGCGGGCGCGCAGCGTTCCCGAAGGCTTGCGGTCGCGGGTGCTGGCCAGGCTGGAACAGCGCGTGGTGGACGGCGTCCTCACCGTGGCCTGTTCGCAGTTCCGCGATCAGTTGGCCAATCGGCGTCAGGCCCGGCTGCGGATGGCGGCGATCCTGCGCGCGGCCGCGGCCCCACCGGCTGCCCGACGCCGTCCCACCCGGCCCTCGCGGCGGTCGCAGGAGCGTCGGTTGGACGCGAAGAAGCGGCGAGGTGCGGTCAAGGAGGGCCGACGGGCACCGCGGGAATGGTGACGGGCGCGTTGACGGCGTCCTGACGCCCGAGGCTGTCAGGATGGCCCCATGATGCGGATGCGGGTGCTCACCGAGACCGACCTCACCGACGCCGTCCTCGATGTGCTCGACGACGTCGCTGTCACCTGCGTGCAGGTTCATCGCGGTGCCCTCGTCGATCCGCCCGGTGACGTCGTCGAGGCCCATGTCGCCAGGGAGTCGGTCGATGGGCTAGTCGCGCGTCTTCGCGGACTCGGGGTCGAGGCCAGGGGAGCCATCACCCTGGACGAGGTGGCGACGTGGATCTCCCAACCGGCGCTGAGGGCCGACGAGGAGGTTCCGGGATCGGCTGCGGACGCCATGGTGTGGCCGTCGATCGTCCAACAGGCCTATGACGACTCCGAGTTGAACTGGACCTTCATGGGGTTCATCGTCCTGGCGACGTTGCTGGCGGCGGTGGCGATCGTCACGGACTCACCCATCCTCACCGTCGGCGCCATGGTCATCGGGCCCGAGTTCGGTGCCGTGGTCGCCGTGTCGTTGGCGGTGGTGAGACGCCGTCCCCGACTGTTGCGGCTCGCGCTGCGAACCCTGGCCGTCGGGTTCACGGTGGCGATCCTCGTCACCTCGGCACTCGCCTGGGTGGCCCGGCAACTCGGCTGGGTGACGACGGCCGCGGTGACCCGCAACAGGGCGGCGACGTCCTTCATCTACCACCCCGACCACTGGTCCTTCATCGTCGCCCTCATCGCTGGTGCGGCCGGTGTGTTGGCCATGACGTCGTCGAGACGCGGGGGACTGACGGGGGTCTTCATCTCGGTGACGACGATCCCGGCGGCGGCGAATGTCGGCGTCGGCCTGGCACTCGGGGAATGGGCCGAGGTGCGCGGATCGGTGGTGCAGCTCGTCGTGAACATCCTGGGTATGGCCGTGGCGGGATGGCTCACGTTGCAATCCCAGAAGCAGGTGTGGACCAGGGTCTCGAGGCACCGGCTGGTGAGGCGGCGGAGCGTCGGGGGCGAGGTCGTGTCGCGGTATCGGCCCTGAGCCGGCGCATGTGGGGCGACGTCCGAGGTTCTTGTGTGCCGGGGCAGCTGTTCGGCTGGCCCCTGGGCTCACTTTGCTCCGGAAACCGTCGCCGACTGGTCCCGGGGCCCACTTTGCTCCGGGATCTGTCGCTTGGCTGGCTGGCGTCCGGCACCTGGCGCGACCTTGCTCCGGAAGTCGTCGCCGGGCTGGCCTCCGGGGGCACTTTGCTCCGGGATCTGTCGCTTGGCTGGCTGGCGTCCGGCACCTGACGCGACCTTGCTCCGGAAGTCGTCGCCGGGTTGGCCTCCGGGGGCACTTTGCTCCAGAAGATCCACCTTGCTCCACGTATTCCGGGAGCAAGGTGCAAGTTCTGGCGCGTCGTCGACGAGGGCGGCGATCTGGGGCGCTAAGTGGTCCCTCGTTCCTCGCAGTTGCGGGCGGTGTCCTGTGACCTGTGTCGATCGACGGGTCGACGTCGCCAGAGCGTGCCGGTGTGTTGACGGCGCAGTCGGCGGCGTCATTCGCCTGTGGCGGTCAGCCCTGGTCAGGCCTGTCTGGTCTGGAGACGGCGCAGTCCGTCCTGCCACGTGCCCGCGCGGTCATTGGACCGTGGCATCCCAGGGCTTTAGCTCAGCAGCAGCGCAGTGTTGTCGTCAGTGTTGGTGTGTCGTGACGAGTTGTGGGCGGGGGAATCGCCCACGACGTCGGTGGGTGTCGGCAGCCGTCCGTGACGTGACATAATGTATCTTATCGGACAACAGCGACGGGCTGGACGAGGAGGGCGTAGAGGCCGTCAACGGCGAGGCGGCGACGATGACAAGCGGCTGCGAGGCTGCGACCATCGCAAGGCTGACTGCGTGGCCTTGAATTCACCGTCCTGGCTGCGTCGGCCCAAATGGAACGCACGGTGACGCCGGAACGAACCCGGGGCTCGGTGGCCAAGTGACGCGCCGCCGGCCGCGGCCCGGGGGCCCCCGCCAGGTCGTCATCGGTCGGCAGATCGAGCGATCGACAGTGGCGTCTCCCCCACTGACGTCGTCGCCGACTTCGGCATGTCGAGGGCCACCCTGGACCCACCCGGGATCCACAGGCTTCGGGCACACGAAGCCGGCATGCGCGCGTCGCGGCGCACAAGGGTCACCGTGGGCGTGAGCCACCGGCGGCCCGGTCGGCATCGCCGTGACTGCAACATATGTTGACATGCCGGGGGTTGTCAACATATGTTGCTTTCATGCCTGATCTGACGGCCCTGGTGCAGGACACGACCGACGTACGGCGTGCCCTGCGAGCCGTGGCGGAGCTGCGGCGCTTCACCGAGCGCCAGGAACTGCTCCTTGTCGAAGCCGCTCTGGAACAGGGCTGGTCGTGGCAGGAGATCGGCGACGCCCTGGGGGTCTCGCGCCAGGCCGTCCACCGCAAGTACCACACGCGCGTTCGGCCGGATCTGGCCAGACGCCATCGATCCTGAGGAGCAATCGTCATGGCCATCACCGACACGGTGACCCTGCAGAACGCGAGTTGGTGCGAGGCCACCCGGCTGCACGATGCGGAGGTGGACCTGCCCCACGTCTTCCTTGCTGCGCTGGCGCTCGGTGGGCCCGGTGCTGAGATCCTCGCGCGGGAGGGCGTGACCCTTGCGGCTGCCCGCCAGGCCCTGCATAAGGAGCGCGCGGCCCGACTCCGTGATGCCGGGCTTCGGCCGGACGTCGCCAAGAGCGGGCCGGCGTCTCGTCCCAATGCGCAGCTGCACCGCCGTGCGGCGGGTCATGTGCCGGCCACGGAGCGTGCCGCGAGCGTCATGGAGGAGCACCCCGACCTTGGCGGGATGCGACTGCTCCGAGCGCTGGTCACCGATCCCACCAGCGAGGTCCAGGCCATGCTGACGCGGTGCGGGTTGGCTCCGGCCCGTGCCAGGGAGCTGTTGCATTCGACCGGCGGCCCGGTCGCCTCGCCGCGACGCGACACCTTCCCCGCTCCTGTGGCGATCGGAGGGGCTCCGCTCCCGGGTGTCTCCTACGGCTTCTTCGTGAGCGCGCCGGCGGCCGCGGTGGTGACGGCCGCCACCGATCCGGAGAAGGTGACGCAGTGGTTGCCGCTGGGTGAGGTCGGGCACATGGAGGTGACCGACCAGTGGGTCGTCTCCTCGGTCAACCGACGTACCGTCACGGCCCAGGTGCACCGGGGCGACGATGGCAGGACCGTGGTGTGGAACGAGTCGTGGGATGGCCGCCCCGGAGGCTGGATCAGCCTGCACGCCGAGGATTGCCCGGGCGGGAGCCGCGTCACGCTGACCAGGACCCTGCGCACCAGCGGCCTCCTCGGCAAGCTGGCCGGTGACCTCGGCCAGCGATTCCAGACCTGGACCGTTCGCCACGCAGCGCAGAACCTGGCGTTCGTCTGCGCCGATGTGCCCGGCCGGGTCGAGTGATCCGGTCGGACCTCACCATGGCTTTGCGGGGCCGCCAAGGAACCCTCGACAGGCGCTCGGTACGGCGGTGGGGACGGGAGCACCTGCCGCTGTCATGATCGGACAGTGACCTCAACATTCCTCGCAGGGACACGCCTGCGCCTGGCCGACACGCCGGTGTCCGTCCGTCACGTGGTGACCGACTGGGTCGGCGGAGCCATCACCCATGTGCGGGACTGCCAAGGCGGCATGTCCCAGGGTGTCGCGAGCGTCGTGACCGGCCCGCGCCGGACGATCTTCGTGAAGGCCATCAGCGACACCATGAACTCCTACGCCGCTGATGCCATGCACCATGAAGCCGAGGCACTACGGCGCTTGCCCCGGCATCCGTCGATCCCGGCCCTCGTGCACAGCCGCACCCTCACCGACGCCTCCGACGATTGGGTCGTGCTCGCACAGGAGCCCGCGGCCGGATCGACACCCCAACCATGGACCACAGCGAGCATCGACCATGCGTTGGCCGCTTGGCAGGACCTCGCCCGCGCACTAGCCAGGCTCGACACAGCACTGTGGACGCCAACCGACGCCTCAGGCTTCCTGTCACGATGGGACGTCATCGCCGCATCACCGGATGACCCTTGGTCCGCCAAGGCAGTTGCTTGGCAGCATCGGTGTGGTGTGCTCGCGCGATCCGTCCTCGATGGTCGACTTGTGGTCTCCCATGTCGATCTGCGTGCCGACAACATCCTCATCGACGACAGTGCCGTCAGTTTCGTGG
This sequence comes from Acidipropionibacterium timonense, assembly GCF_900605005.1. Classification (GTDB taxonomy): domain Bacteria; phylum Actinomycetota; class Actinomycetes; order Propionibacteriales; family Propionibacteriaceae; genus Cutibacterium; species Cutibacterium timonense. Next base: position 1,110,655 of record NZ_LR027558.1, read on the forward strand.
ACTGGGCCCACTCATCACTCGCCGCACCATGGCTTGATCCTCTGCTGCTGGTCCTCGACGTCGCGGGCTCCGGTGCAGACCTGCACCTTGAGGGGACCGTCGATGTGCAACACCTCTGGGCCACTCACCCCACGACGAGGCACCTTCCTCCCGAGATGCTGTCGACTGGCGCGGCAGCACTCGCCGGCGGCCTGCACGTCGCCGCGGCCCGGACCATGACGGAACTGCCTCACCGCAACACCTGGGCCACCGCGATGGCCAACAATCTGATCCGATTCGCCGAAGCGACCGATATCCATTGACGACACAACGGTGCCGTGAGGCGTCACCGGTGGCGGGTGATCATGTAGCCGTCGTTGAGCTCTTCGACGTCGAAGGCGCTGGTGGCGCAGCACTCGAGAGCGGTTTGGGCGGTGGTGAGTGGCCAGCTTCTGCAATGGGCGATGTCCTCGAGGACGAGGCATTTGCCGTCGAAGACACGGAAGGTGTTGGTGAAGCTCACCGTACCGTCGCCGACGGGTCGCTGGGAGAACCAACGCTCATATCTCAGCTCGCCGAGCTGTCGTGTCTGGAGCAACTGGTCCGGCTCGTCTGTGGGCGGGTCCGGCGCCGAGCCATCCTCGAAGACCACGCCGCTGCCCACCGTGACGTGTCGGGCGAACAAGCGCCACGCCTCGGCACGTTGGTCGGGTGACAGGAAGTAGAGGAACCCGGTGGCCACCACTCCGCCCAAAGGGCCCTGGATCGGGGTGCGATCCAGGATGGTCGGCCACACGGTGACGCGCTCGCCGAGCCCAGGGGTCGTGACGACTTGGTGCATGAGGACCGTGCGCATCTGAGGGTCGGGCTCGACGGCGATGATCCGGCTGGTGGGGAGGCTCTCGGCGAGTGTCACGACGCCATCACCCGTTCCAGAACCGCAGTCGAGAAGTGGCAAGGTCGCGTCGAACCGCGCTCGGGCCCAATCGATCCTTCGCTGCATCGAGCCGAACAGCGATCCGAATTCAGGCCACGGCATGCGCCGATACTGGCACACCGCCGCGCGATGATTTGGCTCAACGCGCACCCGTGCCGCGAGAAGGGGATCCAGTCGAGCTCGGCGATCAGTAGCCCTCAGGGCGTCTCGGTGTCGGCGGTGCAGACACCGAGACACCCTTCAGGCATTCAGGTCAACGCCCCGCCCCCGCGTACTTCGCATGGGCGGCCTGACGACTGACGCCCAGGGCAGCGCCGATGGTCTCCCACGTCTGTCCCTTGGCGCGGGCACGGCACACCGCCTCTGTCAGGGCATCGTCGGCTGCTGCCAAGGCGCGCCGAGCGGCCATGATCGCGTCGAACGCGTCACCGTCGATCTCGGCGACGACGTCCGGACCGGCGCCCTCATGGGCATTCTCGAACCGGTCGGCGTCCAGGTCATTGATGTGCATCATCATCACCTTCTCTCAGGGCCAGTACTTGGGGCGGGCGGGCATGGCATGGACGACGGCGCCGGAGCGGCCAAGACCAATCTCCAGCATGGTGAGGTTTTCGGCGGGGCCGATCACCATGACCATCTCGTCCTCGGTCAGGAGGGTCTTGACCCGGTTGCGCAGCGCATGACGAATGTCCTGCTCACGGACGCCATGTCGGTAGGTGCTGTGCCAGACCTCGACCTCCATGCTGTCAAGGATTCCAGACACGCCGGAGTGTGTCAAGAAAACCAGACGGGTGCCCCTCGACCGGCGACCGGCGGCTCATCCTTCGGAGGTCGTCCACCCCTCCGGAAGCATCTCCATCGGTGTGACCGTGCTGTGCACCTCGACCGTCTCCTTCTCGCGGGCAGCCGATTCGATGGCGAGCACGACTTCGAGCACGTGCATCGCCAGTCGTCCGTCAGCCCGATGCGGCGTCCCGGAGCGAATGGACCTGGCCATGTCGACGACTCCTGAACCGCGTCCGTCCCCGCCGGTAATGCCCGGCGCGATGGCCTCGCCTTCGCCGCTCACCGTGTGGACGATGGTGTCTCCGTCGAAGCGGTTGGGATCAGGGAAGACGAGGGCGCCGTCGGTGCCACCGATCTCGAGCCGAGCGCGCTCGATGGGTACGTCGAACGACATGATGACAGTGGCCATCGCGCCCTGGGTGAACTCGAGGATCGCGCTGACATGGGTGTCGACCTCGACCGGGAACCTCTCCCCCGCGCGCGGTCCGGCGACGACGACGCGGCTGTCGTGAGTGCGCAGCCCGCGCGCCGTCACCCGGGCCACCGGCCCCAACGCCTGGACCAGGGCCGTGACGTAGTAGGGCCCGACGTCCAACACCGGACCAGCGCCGTGGGCGAAGAGAAAGGCCGGATTGGGGTGCCACAGGTCCGGTCCCCCGTACTGCAGACACGCGACTGCGCTTGTCGGGGTGCCGATGCGTCCGGCTCGCAACTGGCCGAGGGCGGTCTGCAATCCCTTGCCGAGGATGGTGTCCGGTGCGCACCCCAGCCGCACCCCGACGCGATCGGCCAGGGCGAGCAGCTCCTGCGCCTCGGTCAACGTCACCCCGAGCGGCTTCTCTGACCACACGTGACGCCCGCCCTCGAGAAGTCGCCTCGTCGTCTCGGCGTGGGCCTGCGGTGTCGTGAGGTTGACGACGAGCTCGACGCTGTCATCGGCGAGCATGGCGTCGAGGCTCCCCCACCGAGGCACGCCGTACCTCGCGGCGCACTGGGCCGCGGCGTCCGGCCGCCGCGCGGCGATGAACCGCACCTCGACGTCGGGCGCGGCCCCAAGAGTCTCGAGATACTGGCCGCTGATGTTCCCGGGCCCGAGGATGCCGACGCCGAGTCGGTGGTCTGCTGAACGCATCGTGGCCTCCGCGGGTCCGTGGGCCACGATGGTCCGGCGGCCCGTGCGGCCCACGCTACTCGGCTGCTCCTCGTGCCGACGGGGCACGGTGGGGCATGTCAGAGCCCCGCATCCCGGACGCGGCCACCATACCCACCAGGGGTATCCTTGAGACGTGCGTCGCGACACCAATCCCCCAGCCCCCAGGACGACGCTGCCGCCCGCCGGTCCGCCGTGGTTCTCCTCATGGGCATCGGCGTCACTGCCACCCTGGTCGACGCCTTCTGGCACCAGCGCATCCTGGCCGGCGTCCTCCTCGTGGCGGCGTGGCTCGTGCTCCTCGGCCTGGTGACGGCGTTCACCGTGCGCTGTGTCCGGTCGCGCGAGGCGTTCCTGTCGACCGTGCGGCACATCGACGAGGTGCCGATGTGGGGAACGGTCGCGATGGCCATGCTCACCGTCGGCTCGGCGACGTCCGGGGTCCTCCCGTCGCTGTGGCCGACCCTGTCCGACGCCGCCTGGCGCATCGACCTCGTCCTCTGGCTGCTCGGCACGCTCATCGGCCTGGTGAGCACGGTGACGTTCACCCTCCGGCTGCTCGGGCGGGCATGCGGGCGGCCGGTCATGGTGTGGGGGCTGGCGGTCGTCTCGCCCATGGTGTCCTCGACGTCGGGCGCCCTCCTTGTCGGACACGTGCCGGTGGGCTGGCGCGTGCGGCTGCTCACGGCGTCGGCGGCGTGCTTCTGCACGGCGTTGTTCATGGGGTGGGCGGTCTTCACCGGCGCGTGCCACCATGCGTGGCGGGTGGAGCCACTCCCCCTCGCCGTGACCTGCACCGCGTGGATCCCGGTCGCGCTCGTCGGACAGTCGGTCGCTGCCATCCAGGCGATCGGCGGCCAGCTGCGGGCGATGTTGAGCCCGGTCTTCAGCGCGCAGGTGCCGCTCGTCGTCAACACCTTCAGCTGGATCGTTCTGGCCTGTGGCGTGCCGCTGGTCGTCTGGGTGGTCGTCGTCACCGTGCGCGCTTTCGCCGGGCACATGCCGTTCAACCCGAGCTGGTGGGCCCTCACCTTCCCCATGGGCAGCATGGCCCTGGGGCACCGGCTCCTCGCGGTAGGCGCTCACTCCCCGGCCGTCGACGTCCTCGGGCAGGTGTGGACGGCGGCGCTGTGCCTGGCGGTGGTGGTGCGCGCGGGGGCGACTGGCGTCGCAGTGATTCAGCGACCGGCATGGGCGCACGCCGAGTAGCGAGGTTGTGCCGTCGGCAGCCCGCCACATGATTGTCGACGACTGACGCCCGGAACACCTGTTCGACGCTCGCTTCCCATGCGTCTGCCGACCGGGCATCGACGCCCACTAAGCTGCCGATGACCGGCTCGCAGTGAAGGGATCTCATGGCTCCGCAGGGTTTTCAGGACAAGGTCGCGTTCGTGTGGAAGGTCGCCGACGTGCTGCGCGGCACCTTCAAGCAGCACGAGTACGGCTCGGTCATGCTGCCGTTCCTCGTCCTGCGCCGGATGGACGCCGTCCTCGAGCCGACGAAGGCCGACGTCGTGGAGTTCGCCAAGGGCCTGGTCGAGATCAGCGGCGGCATGGATCGCATCCTCAGGAACAAGGCTGGGCAGCGCTTCTACAACACCTCGCCGTTCACCTTCACTTCGTTGCTGAGCGACGACAAGCACCTGGCCGACAATCTCACCCAGTACATCGCCGGCCTGTCCAGTGACGCCGCCACCGTCATGGACGCCTACAACGTCGACGACAAGATCGCCCGACTCGACCATGCCGGCATCCTCTATCAGGTCGTCGCCGCCTTCGCCGACCTCGACTTGCGGCCTTCGGTCGTCTCCAATGAGGCGATGGGCTACATCTTCGAGGAACTCCTGCGGAGGTTCTCCGAGATGAGCAACGAGACCGCCGGCGAGCACTACACGCCGCGCGAGGTCATTCGGCTCGTCGCAGACCTTCTCATCAAGGGGCAGGCCGGACGCGACCTGGTCGAGAATCAGATGCCGGTGCGCACCATCTATGATCCGGCGGCTGGAACCGGCGGAATGCTCATGGTGACGATGGATCGGATCAAGGAGCTCAATCCGAACGCCATCGTCAAGGTGTACGGGCAGGAAATCAATGACGAGACGTGGGCCATCGCCCAGTCCGACCTCATGATGCAGGACATCCCACCGGAGCAGATGCGCAACGGCAACACGCTGACCAGCGATGCGTTTCCCGCCGACAAGTTCGACTTCATCCTCGCCAATCCGCCGTACGGCGTGGACTGGAAGGCATACGCGCAACCCATCAAGGACGAGGCCGAGCGGCTCGGTATGAACGGACGCTTCGGGGCTGGACTCCCCCGCGTCTCCGATGGCTCCTTCCTCTTCCTTCAGCACATGCTCAGCCATATGAAGCCAGTGACGCCGTCCAGCCCAACGGGCTCCCGGGTGGGCATTGTCCTGTCGGGTTCTCCCCTTTTCAGCGGTGCCGCCGGATCAGGAGAGAGCGAGATCCGACGGTGGATTCTTGAGAACGACTGGCTTGAAGGCATCGTTGCGCTACCCGATCAGATGTTCTACAACACCGGAATCTCGACCTATGTGTGGATTCTGACCAACGCAAAGTCCGAGGCCGAACGAGGCCTCGTCAAGCTCATCGACGCCCGCGACATGGGCACGAAGATGCGCAAGAGCCTGGGCGACAAGCGCAAGGAACTCACCGACGACGCCATTGACGAGATTGTCCGGCTCTTCGGCGGGGCTCGGGATGAGTTCGCCGATGACAAGCGGGTCAAGGTGTTGCCGCGGGAGGCGTTCGGATTCCAGCGGGTCACCGTCGAGAGGCCGCTCCACCTGCGGTGGGAGGTCACGGCGGACGCCGTCCAGGGCGAGGACTTCGCACCCTACGCCGAGCTGGTCGGCAGGAAGTTCGAGACGGAGAAGGAACTCATGGCCGAGGTGTCAGGACTCTCCCCCGCCAAGCGCAGGAAGTTCGCCGCGGCCTGTGCGGTGACCGACCCCAGCGCGCCTGTGGTCCTCAAGAAGGGCAGGCCCGAGCCGGATTCGGACCTGCGAGACCAGGAGAACATCCCGCTGCCCGAGGGGTGGTTCGATCTGGACGACGCCGAACGCGAGCGAGTGCTCATAGACGCCGCCGAGGCACACCTGCGCGACGAGATTCGCCCCTATGTCCCGGACGCGTGGATCGACCACAGCAAGACGAAATTGGGGTTCGAGATCCCGTTCACTCGCCAGTTCTACGTCTACGAACCGCCGAGGCCGGTCGAGGAGATCGCCGCGGAGATCAAGGAGCTCGAGGCGCAGATTCAGGAGTGGATGAAGGGGCTGGGACTATGAAGACGGTGCCAGCACGCTATCGCATGTCAAACATCGTTGAACCCGCACACGAGGCCGCCCCGACAGTGCAACTAGACAATATTGCCTCTGGAGATGCGAGGTTGACGAGTGAGCTGACTTGTGCACCGCCACGCGGTCAAAATCTCTTCGCGCGAGGAGATGTTCTCTTTTCGAAACTCCGCCCATATCTGTCAAAGAGCCTGCTTGTCGACCGCCCAATGAATGGAAGTGGCGAATTTCTGTGCCTTCGCCCACATGGAACTCTGGAGGCTCGATTCCTACTCTATCTCACATTGAGTCATGCATGGCTGGAGCACGCTAATCAGTCGTCCTACGGATCAAAAATGCCTCGGACATCTTGGGAAGCGATGTCTGAATTTCGGCTGCCCAACCTGAATATGGAGACTCAGCGGCGGATCGTGGATTTCCTCGACGACCGCGTCGCCCGGATCGACCAGATCATCGCCGCCCGCGAGAACCAGCAACGGCTTGCCGATGATGCCTTTCGTAGTGGTCTTGAATCACAATTTGAAGCGTCGTCCCACCGTCCACTCAAGACGCTACTTACATCCGTGACAAGCGGACCTCGGGGCTGGGGTGACCTCGTCGCTGATGTTGGGACACCATTCGTCCGGATCGCCAATCTTTCCCCCCTGGGTATTGAGCTCACTGAGTCCGATTGGGCCAAGGTCGTGATGCCGTCTGACGCCGAAGCCAAGCGCGCAAGTCTTTCATCCGGAGACGTCCTGCTGAGCATCACCGCGGTGTTTGGGGAAGTGGGCGTGTGGCGTCATGGCGAAGGAACATTCTCACAGCACGTCTCTCGACTGCGACCCGTGGATCCAGACGATGCTGACTGGATCGCCTGGTTCCTACAGAGTCCCATGGCTCACGACCAGTACGACCAACTTGCCTATGGCGGGACGAAGGCGAGCATGGGTCTGGAACAGGTTCGTAACTTGTCCGTACCAGACGTACCCCGACTCAAGAGGCGTGAGACGCGATGCAGGCTGGCCAGCATGTGGACTGCGCATCAGCACGGCGTGGTTGCTCTTCAACGGCAAGTGTCATCACTACGCGAGTACAAGCAATCCCTTATAACCGCGGCCGTCACCGGCGAGTTCGATGTCACCACCGCTTCCACGAGAATCCCGGAGTGAGCCATGTCGATCACCACTGAAGGAACCTTCGAGGGCAATATCGAGGCCCACCTCCTCACCCACGGCTGGTCGCGCGTCTCCCCTGACACCTACGACCGCAAACTCGGCCTCTTCCCCGACGAACTCCTCGCCTTCGTCCAGGCCACCCAGCCCAGGCAGTGGGCTCTGCTCGTTCGTCGTCACGGCGGTGAGGACGCCGCCCGCGCCAAGTTCCTCGCCCGGGTCGCCGCCGAGATCGACCATCGCGGCACCATCGCCGTCCTGCGCGGCACCGTCAAGGACACCGGTGTCGAGGTGCGACTGTGCTACTTCAAGCCGGCGTCACGCCTCAACGACGAGCAGCTCGCGCGCTACCGGGCGAACCGGCTGGCCGTCGTCCGCCAGCTTCACCACTCCGAGTCGCGCCCCCGCGACTCGCTCGACGTCACCCTCGTCACCAACGGCATCCCCGTCGCCACCGCCGAACTCAAGAACACCCTCACCGGCCAGTCCGTCGCCGACGCCCAGACCCAGTACCGCACCGATCGCAACCCCGCCGACCTCATCTTCGCCCGTCGCACCCTCGTCCACTTCGCCGTCGACCCCCACCACGTCTCGATGACGACCCGTCTGCAGGGGCAGGCCACCCGCTTCCTGCCCTTCGACCAGGGCAGCGCCGGCGCAGGAAGCCCTGGCACCTCCGGCAACCCGCCTGCCCCCGACGGCCGCTACCAGACCTCCTACCTGTGGGAACAGGTGTGGCAGCGCGACGCCTGGCTCGACATCCTCGGCAACTTCGTCCACTCCAGCGGCAAGACCATCCTCTTCCCGCGCTTCCACCAGTGGCACGCCGTCCGCTCCATCCTCGACGCCACGAGGCGCGATGGCGCCGGCGTCGACCGCCTCATCCAGCACTCGGCCGGTTCCGGCAAGTCGAACACCATCGCCTGGTCGGCGCACCAGCTCTCACGCCTCCACGACGACGATGACCAGCCGATCTTCGACAAGGTCGTCGTCATCACCGACCGCAAGGTACTTGACAAGCAACTTCAGGACACGGTCGCCGGATTCGACCACACCCCCGGCACCATCGTCCGCGTCGACAAGAACTCCGTCCAACTCAAAGAAGCCCTCGAGGGCAACGCCGCCCGCATCATCATCACCACCCTGCAGAAATTCCCGGTCGTCGTCGCGAAAGCCGCTGAGGACGCCGCCAAGGGCGAGAGCAAGGAGATCGCCGGGCGGCACTTCGCCATCGTCGTCGACGAGGCCCACTCCTCGACCAGCGGCGAGAGTGTCAAGGAACTCAAGAAGGTCCTCGGCGCACCCGAGGAATCCCTCGCCGCTGCCGAGGAGATCGAGAACGCCGCCGAGGATGCCGCCGACGCGAACGATCCCGTCCTCGCCTCGGCCGCCCATCGTGGAAAGCAGAAGAACCTCTCCTTCTTCGCCTTCACCGCCACCCCGAAGGAGCGGACCCTCGACCTCTTCGGCGAGCTCGGTGACGATGGCCTCAAGCATCCCTTCCACACCTATTCCATGCGTCAGGCCATCGCCGAAGGATTCATCCTCGATGTCCTGCGCAACTACACCACCTATGCCGTGTACTACCGACTCGCCAATGCCGAAGGGGGCTTCGACCCCACCGTTGACGAGCACAAGGGCAAGGTGGCCCTGGCCCGATTCGCGTCGTTGCATCCCTACGAAATGGATCAGAAGGCCGAGATCATCGTCGAGCATTTCCGGCAGAAGACGTCGCGCAAGATCAAGGGCCACGCCAAGGCCATGGTCGTCACCCGCAGCCGACTCCACGCGGTGAAGACCAAGGAGGCCATCGACCGCTACATCGCACGCAAGGGCTACGACAAGGGACCCCGCCCCGTCCGCGCCCTCGTCGCCTTCAGCGGTGCCGTCACCGACCCCGACCTGCCCGAGAAGCAGTGGACCGAACCGGAACTCAACGGCTTCGCCGAGTCCGAGCTGCCCGAGAAATTCCACGGCGACGACTATCAGGTGCTCGTCGTCGCCGAGAAATACCAGACCGGATTCGACGAACCGCTCCTCCACACGATGTACGTCGACAAGAAACTTGCCGGCGTCAAGGCCGTCCAGACGCTGTCGCGCCTCAACCGAACAGCCCCCGGAAAGGACGACACCTTCGTCCTAGATTTCGCCAACACCGCCGAGGAGATCCAGCAGGCGTTCCAGGGTTTCTACGAGGAGACCCTCACGACGCCCACCGACCCGAACGCCCTGTACAACCTCAGCACCGACCTGTGGTCGGCCCGGGTGCTCTCCGAACCCGAGGTCGACGCCGCCGTCGCCGCCCTGCTCAGCGGCGACCCGGCACGGCAGGCGCAGATCTACGACAACCTCGGGCCCGCCGTCGGGCGCTGGATCGCTCTGGAGGACGATGAGGCCGAGGCCTTCCGCGGCACTCTCGACCAGTTCTGCCGGGCCTACGGCTTCCTCGCCCAGGTCATGCCGTTCATCGACCCGTCACTGGAGAAGCTCTACCTCTACGGCAAGGTCCTGCTCACCCAGCTGCCCGCCGGGGAGGACGAGCCGATGCCCCAGATCAGCAATCAACTCCAGCTCACCCATCTGCGGCTGTCCATCACCTCGCAGGACGACATCTCCCTGGAACCCGGGCAGTCCGAGCCAGGAACCGCTCTGCCCGGAAGCGGCCTGGGACCTCAGAACGAGCCGGTCATGGACAAGCTCTCGGCCCTCATCAAGGTCATGAACGACAAGTTCGGCGCCGACCTCAATGACGCCGACAAACTCACCTTCGAACAGACCCGCATGGACCTCATGCGACGCGATGACATGCGGGTCATCGCCGAGAACAACGACCGGGCCCAGTACCGACTCGTCCTCGAGGACCGCGCCGACGACATCATCGTCGACCGCGGAAGCCGCAACGGCCAGCTCTTCGACTACTACTTCTCCCGTCCCGAGGTGCGTACCGCGTTCATCGACTACCTCATGAGCACCTACGACGAGTTCCGCGCCGGGGCCACAGGAGCCTGATCGAGAGGGCGACGCAATGATCCACGACATCCACCTGAGGCGCGGGCTGGTGACCCTGCGACCCCTCACCCTCGACGACGCGCCGCGACTGCGCGCGGTCGTCGACGAGACGACCTGGGCCGGCAACTCGTGCCCCCTTCCGGCGTCCGACGAGGCCATGGCCGCGCACCTGGGCTCACTCATCGACTCGGCCACCGTGCTGGCCTTCGCGGTCGACCTCGACGGGCGCTTCGTGGGAAGGACGACGCTCTACGACATCGTCGACGGGCTGCGGTGCGAGATCGGCAGCACCATCTACGACCGGCGGGTGTGGGGTGGCGTCGTCAATCCGTCGGCGAAGCTGCTCCTGTTCACCCTCGCCTTCGACGAGCTCGGGATGAACCGCGTGGCCCTGCGCTGCGACCGGCGCAACACGAGGTCGCACGCCGCCATCGCGCGCCTCGGCGCCACCTACGAGGGCACCCTGCGCCAGTTCCGCCCGGCCGCCGACGGAACCCTGGCCGACGTCGACTACTTCTCGGTCCTGCGTGCCGAATGGCCCCGGGTGCGACGGGGCCTGGAAGCACGGCTCGAGGGGTTCCAGAGCGCCTGAGACGCCGGCCTGGCGGGGCCCTTCGGGAGCGGGCCACCGGAATGCCCCCGCCCAGACCCGGTTCCCCGGCGGCGGACGTCCGCCACCGGTCGGCTCCCTGACCCCGGAAGCCGACGGTACTAGCGTGAACGCCGATGAGCAGTGACGAACGATTCCAGCCGGGCACTCGCGGATACTCCCGTGTGACGCGGGCCCTCTTCGCGGCCGGGCTGGCGACCTTCGCCGAGCTGTACACGACGCAGCCGTTGCTCCCCCTGCTCAGCGCACACTTCGGTCTGACGGCGGGGTCGGCAGCGTTGTCGGTGAGTGTGACGACCTTCGCCCTGGGCATCGCCCTGCTCGTCGTCGGGCCGACGAGTGAGGTCATCGGGCGCACGAGGGTCATGATGATCTCGCTCTTCGGGGCCTCCGTGGTCGCCATCGCGTGCGCGGCGGCGCCGAGCTGGACGTCGCTGCTCGTCCTGCGCGGCCTGCTCGGGTTGGCCGCCGCCGGTCTGCCCGCGGTCGCCGTGGCCTACCTGCGCGAGGAGGTGGCGCCGACCGCGATGGCCCGGGCGACTGGACAGTACATCGGCGGGACAGCCCTGGGCGGAATGAGTGGCCGGCTCGTCGCCGGGGTGCTGGCTGACCTCGGCGGGTGGCGTCTCGCGGTGGCCGGGATCGGGGTGCTCGGCCTCGTCTGCGCGATCTTCGTGCGGGCCACCCTGCCGGCCTCGCGTCACTTCGTGGCGGTTCCCCTGGACCATCGGGTGCTGTGGGCGATGACCCGACGGGTGCTCGTCGATCGGGTGCTGTTGGCGTTGTACGTTCTGCCGTTCCTGTCGATGGGGGCGTTCGTCGCGGTGTACAACGCCATGGGATTCCGTCTCGCCGCGGCTCCCTACCGTCTGTCGGTAGGGGTGGCGGGGCTGGTGTTCCTCACCTACGCGCTGGGGTCGGCGTCCTCCTCGCGGGCCGGCAGGCTCGCCGACAGGTACGGCCACCGAGCCGTGGTGCCGATCACCTTGGCCATCATGCTCGTCGGGTTGGTCGTCACCTTGACCCGACCCTTGGCGCTGGTCATCGTGGGGCTGGCGTTGTTCACCATGGGGTTCTTCGGATGCCACGGGGTCGCCAGCGGGTGGGTGGTGTCGCGTGCCGCCGCCGGAGGGCCCGGGGCGGGGCAGGCATCGGCGCTGTACACCTTCATGTACTACCTGGGGTCGTCGGTGGCCGGGGCCATCGCCGGGGTGGCGTGGTCGGCCGGCGGGTGGGTCCGGGTCGTCGAGTTCACCGGGGCACTCGTCCTCGCGGGGCTGGTGATCACGCTGTGGCTACGGCGAACGCCCGCCGTGAAGGTTGCTGGTCCGCGGTCATGAGGTGCTCGCCGGGGCACCCTCGTGGCCTCGGGGTCGATGGGTGCCCGGGTCCCCATGTCAGGAAATCCCCGTGAGGGGAGAAATGTTCCCCTCCAGGGGAACGATGGCGATCTCAGGGGGATTTCCAGACACCGGTCCGCCAAGACCCACCACCGGCACATCACAACAGCGCCGCGACCCCGGAGGGTCGCGGCGCTGCCACCCGATGGCGCCTGATCGGCGCCGATCAGGCGCTCTGGTCCGGCTTGCCGGTGCCGGGCTGGACGGTCCACTCCGGCGGCACGTCCTTGCCGGAATCCTCGTCGCGCTCGGCATCCTCGAACGTCGCCTGGACGATGCCCTTGGCGTGATGGCTCGGCGCATAGACGGCGTACACCTGCATCGGCTCATCGCCGGTGTTGATGATGTCGTGCCAGGTTCCGGCAGGAACCTGCACCGACCAACCATCGGTGACGTCCTGCTGGAAGGTGAGGTTGTCCTTCGACGGCCCCATGACGACATGTCCCTGGCCGGCGTCGAGGCGGAGGAACTGGTCGGTCTCGGGATGGGCCTCCAGGCCGATGGACGACCCGACGGGGATCGACATGAGCGTCACCTGGAGGTACTTGCCCGTCCACGCGGTCGTCCGGTAGTTGCCGTTCTCCTTGGTCGCGGTCTCGATGTCGAAGGCGTTCGGTTCGGGCCCGTTGTCGGTGATGTCCATCGCAGTTTCCTTTCTGTCGTGGATCAGCCGGTCCGACGTCGGATCCCTCCGGTGCACGAGACATGACGCGCGGTGCGGCGTCGGGACCGGCCACGTCGAACCCAGTCTACCGGCCCCGGCCCCTCGGGACCGGCCGCCCGACCCACAAGCCCCGTTCAGCGTCCTCTCAGCGACCCGACCCTACCGTCGAGACATGACCTCCTTGGCGATCCTCCAGACCACCCTCGCCCCGATGCTCCTGCCGTCATGGCTCGACCCGGCGACGCTCATCCACGGGCTGGGGTCCTGGGCGCTGGTGGGAGTGTGCGCCATCCTCTTCGTCGAGTGCGCGATCTTCCCGGTGCTGCCCGGCGACTCTCTCCTCTTCACCGTGGGTCTGCTCGTCGCCGCGACCCCGGCGGTCGTCACCTTCGGCAGTCTCGGCGCCCCCTGGGTGTACCTCATCGCCTGCCTCATCATGACCGTCGCCGCGGTGCTGGGGAACCTCACCGGCTACTACGTCGGCCAGTTCATCGCGCCCTGGCTCTTCAAACCCCGTGCCGGCCTCATCGGGCGCGTCTTCTCGCAGGCCAACCTCGACAAGTCCCATGCCTTCTTCGAACGCTACGGGTCGAAGGCTCTCGTCCTGGGGCGATTCGTGCCCTTCGTCCGTACCTTCGTCACCATGGTCGCCGGCGCCTCGCGGATGCCCATGCGACGCTTCCTCACGTGGACGGCGCTGGGCGGCGTCGCCTGGGTCTTCTCGGTCACCCTCATGGGCTACCTGCTCGGCAACGTCCCCTTCATCGGCAGCAACGTCGACCTCATCCTCGTGCTCATCGTCGCCGTGACGACCCTGCCGATCGTCATCGAGTACCTGCGTCAACGTCGCCGGTCCCGCGCCGGCGTCCTCGTCGACGAGGCCGCCTGAACCGTCGACGCACCCCTACCATGACCCTGTGCGGACCGACCCCGGGAACAGCCCCATGACGCGAGCCGCGGTGGCGCTGCGCCACGGCGTCGAATCGGTCGTGGCCACGCGCGGCACAATCCGTACCCGCATCCTCGCCTTCACCGTCGTCGGGTCCCTCGCGGCCCTCGTCCTGGCCCTCGGCGCGTACGCCTTCACCCTCGACCGGATCCTCTACTCGGCGGCCATGTCGACCGCGCGCACCCAGGGCTCGCAGGTGGCGTCCTCCCTCGTCGCGCCGGGAGCGAACTCCGCGACGATCATCGCCCAGTCCCCCAGCCAGGGCGCCGTCCTCCAGCTCGTGACGTCGTCCGGCCAGGTCGTCGACGCCTCGACGACCCAGACCCGTTCCCGGGCCCTGAGCACCCTGCGGCCCGCGGCCGGCCAGACGCTCACCGAACAGGTGCCCCAGATCGCCCACGACAAGCACGACCCGTACGCCATCGCCGCCGTCGGGCTGGCGCACCGGGTCGACGGCGCCGACATCGTCCTCGTCGCGGTCCCCCTCCAGCTCGAGACGGCCCTGGTGGAGGGAGCGACGATCGCGCTGGCCGTCCTGGCCCTCATCCTCCTGGCCCTGCTCATCTGGTTCATCACCCGGGTCATCAACAGTTCGCTGCGCCCGGTCGAGCAGATCCGCTCCTCGGTGGCGTCCATCCGCACCTCCGGGAGCGACGCCCGGGTGCCGGTGCCGGCCGGGGAGGACGAGATCAGCGCCTTGGCGCGCACCATGAACGACATGCTCGAACGCCTCGACCGGGCCGACGCCGCCCAACGGCGCTTCGTGAGCAACGCCTCCCACGAACTGCGCAGCCCCCTGACGACCCTGCGCGCCATTGCCGAGACCTCCCCCGATGGCCTCGACGCCGACCAGAACCGCGTCGTCCTGTCCGAGGTGGTGCGGATGCAGCATCTCGTCGACGACCTGCTCACCCTGGCCAGGGCCGACGACCACGGCCTGCCTCTGACCCGGGCGGACGTCGACGTCGACGACCTCCTCGCCGCCCAGGTGCGCCGTCTGCGGTCCGCCACGACTCTCACGGTGACGAGCGACGTCGTCCCGGCCCGCGTCACCGGCGACGAGCTGCGGCTGGGACAGGTGCTCAACAACCTCACCGACAACGCGGCCCGGCACGCCCGCACGGCCATCCGGCTGGGGTGCCGGATCGAGGGCGGACAGGTCGTCGTCGACGTCGACAACGACGGCGATCCGGTGCCTCCGGCCGATCGTGAGCTCATCTTCGACCGCTTCGTACGGCTCCAGCCCTCGCGGGACCGCGACTCCGGCGGCAGCGGCCTGGGCCTGGCGATCGCCCGCGCCGTCGTCGCGGCCCACGGCGGCACGGTGGACGCCGGCGAGACCCCCGACGGCTGGTGCCGGTTCACCGTGCGCCTCCCGGCTCAGGACCTTCCCACGGAGGACGGGCCCGAGGACGAATCGGAGACGAGCTGATAGCCCGCCCCGCGCACCGTGAGCAGGGTGTGGACGCCGAAGGGGGCGTCGATCTTGCGGCGCAGGTAGCCCATGTACACCTCGACGATGTTGTCGCCGCCGCTGTACGCCGAGTCCCACACCGAGTCGAGGATGGTGGCCTTGGAGAGCACCTCGTCGGGGTGCCGCATGAGGAACTCGAGAAGGGTGAACTCCTTGGCGGTGAGGCTGATCGTCGCCGCATCGCCCCCGACGAGCCGCTCGACCGCATGTCGCACCGGGTCCAGACGCAGGCTGCCCACCTCGAGGACCACCGGGCGCTCCGGGGCGCCGCGGCGTTGCAGGGCACGCAGCCGAGCCACGAGCACCGGGAAGCTGAACGGTTTGGTGAGGTAGTCGTCGGCACCCAGGTCGAAGGCGTCGGTCTGGTCGTACTCGCCGTCCTTGGCGGTGAGCATGAGCACCGGGGTCCACACCTTGTGGGCGCGCATGTCCTTGAGGACGTCGTAGCCGTTGCGCCCCGGCAGCATGATGTCGAGGACGACGACGTCGTAGTCCTCGTGGAGGGCCATGTACTGCCCGACGATGCCGTCGGGGGCGGTGTCGACGACGAATCCCTCGGCCTCGAGCCCACGGCGGACGGCGTCGGCCATGGGGGCCTCGTCCTCGACGACGAGTACGCGCATGTGGTCCTCCTTCTCCCGGCTCCACCGTAGGGGGTGCCCGCGTTTCGCTCCAGCCCCGGGGCGTCACGTGGACAGGCGTCACTACGACGCCGGCCACCCTGCGATGATGTCGTCGACGGCCCGGGAGACGGCCTGCGGATCGGCCACCTGGGACAGATGCCCGGCCCCCTCGATGGTGATCGACCGGGGATGCCCGAGATTGGCCTCCGCCACCGCCCGCAGGCCGCCGTTGCGGTCGTCCTCGGATCCCCAGATGATGCCTCGCGGCACGGTGATCCGGCGCTCCTGGGCGTCGGTGAGAGCCAGCACCCCGGCCCCGGACTGGGCGATGAAGGCCCGCTCGGCGTCGCCCTGCCGCAGCGGTCTCATCCACTCGTCGACGAGCTGCGGGGTCACCGCGAGGCATCGGGTGCCGCACAGCTCACGGACGACCCGGGTGTCCGCCCAGGTCCAGCGGGTGGCGAGCCGATAGGTGCTCGTGAACCACGGCCCACGGGTCAACCACGGCCGTGATCGGCTGGCCGAGTCCTCCCCCGGGGCCGCCTGCCCGCCCGATCCGGACCCCGGACCGATGTACGGCAGCCCGTCCCCGTCGAGCAGGATGATCCCCCGCACGTCCGACGGGTGCCACAGCCCCACTCCCCCGACGACCGCTGCCCCCATGGAGTGCCCGACGAGAGTCGGGCGTTCCAGGTGCAGGGCGTGGAGGAACCCGTCGAGCAAGGCGACCTGGTCGGCGAGGGCGTACCGGCCCGTGTAGTCGGTGTACCCGAAGCCGGCCAGGTCGACGGCGTACACCCGATGGTGCTCGGCCAGAGCCCGGGCGGTGGGCGTCCACGAGTCGGCGGACTCGGCGAAACCGTGGACGAGGACGACGGCGCTGCCGTTCTCGCCCCAGACGCGGTAGTGGACGGACACCCCGTCCACGGTGACGTCCTGCCCGTGGAGGGGCGCGAAACGGTCGGCCGGGCGGGTGACGGCGTTGAACACGAGGCTCGCGACCGTCCCCAGGACGAGGAGCCCGACGATGACCAGGAGGGCACGACGCCACCGCCGGCGGCGTCGGAGCCGCTTGTCAGTCGAGGGTCGGGTAGTCGATGTAGCCATGGGGGCCACCGTCGTAGAAGGTGAGGGGGTCCGGGGCGTTCTCGGGGAGGTCGTCACGCCACCGTCGGACGAGGTCGGGGTTGGCGATGGCCGCCCGTCCGACCCCGACGGCCTCGGCCAGGTCCTCCTCGACGATCCACCGCGCCTCCTGTCGGGTCGTCGGCCTCGCGAATCCGGTGTTGGCGATGATCGGCGCCTTGCTGAGCCGTCGGATGCCCTGGACGAGCGCACCGGCGGGGTCGGCGTGGAGGATGTCGATGAACGCCAGCCCCAGTGGTGCGACGGCCTCGGCGAAGGTCGCGTAGGTCTCGAAGGTGGCCTCGGCGGCGGTCTCGTCCATTCCTTGGACGACATGCTCGGGCGACAGCCGGATACCGGTGCGGTCAGGGCCGATGGCCTCGGCGACGGCCCTCGTCACGTCGATGGCGAACCGGGCTCGTCGGGCCGGCGTCCCACCCCAGGCGTCGGTGCGGTGGTTCGACGCCGGTGAGAAGAACTGGTGGATGAGGTAGCCGTTGGCTCCGTGGAGTTCGACGGCGTCCATCCCGGCCTCGACGGCCCGCTCGGCGGCGGCGACGTACTGGGCGACGACCTGCGGGATCTCCTCGCCGGACAGGGCGTGGGCCACCGGGGCCGGCACCTTGCCCGAGATCACCCGGACCAGTCCCGGAGTCGCCGTGGCGCTGGCCGAGATGATCCGGCCCGTACCGGTGACCTCCGGGTGCGACACCCGGCCGCCGTGCATGACCTGCATGGCGATCCGGCCGCCGGCGGCGTGGACGGCGTCGGCCACCCGACGCCACCCGGTGACCTGCTCGGGGGTCTCGATGCCGGGCTGACCGAACCAAGTGCGGCCCTCCTGCACCGGCCAGGTACCCTCGGTGACGATGAGTCCCATCGACGCCCGCTGCCGGTAGTGCTCGACGACGACCTCGTCGGGCACGCCGTCGACCCCGGACCTCAGCCGGGTGAGCGGGGCCATGACGAGCCGGTTGGGCAACTCGAGGCGGCCCATGCGGACACGGGTGAAGAGCGTGGAGTGAGTCATCGGGATCGAACCTACTCGCGCTCCGCCATGGCTCGTCGAGGGCCCTCCCCCCTCATCAGCCGACATCGTCAGCCGACATCGTCACCCGGAAACCGCTCCCGGCCCGGACGATGCCGCCTCGTTCAGCTCACGGACTTCTTGACCCAGGCGATGAAGTTCGTCGTCGCGTCGCCGGTCGTCTCGGCCTGGGTGTGGCCCAACCCCCACACGGTGGCGAAGTCGACGTCGAGGCCGAGGTTCGCCAGGGCCAGCGCGAGGTTCACCTCGGTGGTGCTGGCGGTGTCGCCCTGCATGATGCCGGTGCGGACCCGCCAGTTCCTCGCGACGGTCGAGGTGCCGTAGCCTGGCTATGTCAACTCCATCCGGCCCCGGGATGACGGCCTGATTTGGCCCCATCTGACGCGATGTCAGCGGCAGGTGGTGCGGCTGCGCAGAGAGTCGAGGATCATGACCCCATGACGACCCAGCCCCCTATCACCCCCGACGAGTACGTGGCGCTGCGCGCCGCCGTCGGGTGGGCATCGGCCGATGAGAGCACCATCACCCAAGCACTTCACAACACCCTGGCCTGGGCTATCGAGCGCGACGAGAACGGCCAGCTCATCGGCCTGGCGCGGGTCGTGGGCGACGGCCTCTACGCGCTGGTGGTCGACGTGATGGTGCATCCGAGAGCCCAAGGCACTGGTCTGGGCCGACGGCTGATGCAGCAACTGGCCACCAACCCGTCTATCGCGCAGGCTCGTCACACCACCCTGTTCGCCTCACCACATGTCGCCGGGTTCTACGAGGAATTGGGCAACTGGGAAGCGCAATCGGGGACCTACTTCCGCATGGCCACCACAGCTATGTAACGTCGAGCTGCACGCGGCAAATGATCGAGCGCCCCCTCACCCTCTTGGCAGCCTGATCTCGAAGACGATGTTCATGGGGGAGAAGCCATGGCGAGCGAAGAACGTGTGGGCCTCGGTGTTGAAGGCCCACGAGTCAAGACGGATGGCAGAGCACTGCGTGTCTGCCGCCCTCGTCGTCACCGAGTTCATGAGTGCGCTTCCGATGCCTCGACTCCGGGATTCCCTGGCGACGCCGATGTGGTGGATGTAGAGGACGTCTTCCGCTTTGCGGAAGGGGTTGGCGGCCCGGTGGACGTCTTGGACAAGGACATAGCCGCGCACCTGGTCGTCTACGACGGCGACGGTGATGGTGAAGCCCTCGCGGTCGAAGCAGCTGGTCAGGTAGGCGGACAGATCCTGTGCCTCTGTGTCGGCAAAGAGGTCCGGTCGTCCCGCGACGTGCAGGTCTTGCACCTCACGGCACAGGGCCGTGAGCGTCGGGAGGTCGTCCCGGGTAGCGCGTCTCAGGCTGATGTTCGGGGTGGTGGGTTGGCTGTCCATGAGGCTCCTTCGGTGTTGGTAGCCGAGGAAGCCCAGTGACCCCGGCCTAGGAATGGAAAAGGTGACGATCCGTGTGGATCATCACCAAGGCTCTGGGGCGTGTCAGTGGCAGCTGTGTGCCCGGCTCATCCCAGAGCCGAACACCAATACAGCCGCTTGAAGGTCATGGCCAGAGGCTAGCAGCCACCGGGTGCTGGAAGGCGCGCCTCTCGGCAGTTTAGGAATGTCACGCGCCTGTGACGGTGGTCTGGTGTCGGGCTCGGGTGTGGGCGAGGCGGTAGGAGTTGGTGCCGGTTTCGATGATGGTGGCGTTGTAGGTGAGGCGGTCGACGATCGCGGCGCACAGGCGGGGGTCGGTGAAGGTGTCGGTCCAGGCGGAGAAGGACTGGTTGGACGCGATCGCGATGGCGTTCTTCTCCTCGCGTTCGGTGAGGACTTGGAACAGCAGTTCGGCGCCGCGCCGGTCGAGTTCCATGTAGCCGAGTTCGTCGATGACCAGGAGGTCGACGCGGCCGTAGCGGTTGATGGTCTTGGTGAGTTGTTTCTCGTCGGCGGCTTCGACGAGCTCGTTCACCAGGCGGGTGGCGAGGGTGTAGCGGACGCGGTAGCCCTGTTCGGCGGCGGCGGTACCCAGGGCGATGAGCAGGTGGGATTTGCCGGTGCCGGAGTCCCCGATGAGGCACAGGGGGTCGCCGCGGCGGACCCAGTCGCCGGTGGCGAGCTCGTTGATGGTGGCGGGGTTGATGTTGGGGTTCGCGGTGAAGTCGAAGTCGGCGAGCCATTTCTCGCGGGGGAATCCGGCGCTCTTGATGCGGCGCAGGGTGGAGCGCCGGTCGCGGTCGTCGACCTCGGCCAGGAGGAGTTCGGCGAGGAAGCCCTGGTAGGTGAGTTGTTCCTTGGTGGCGGCCGCGACGGCGTCATCGACGACGGCGCGGATCGTGGGCAGCCGGAGCCGGCGGCAGGCCTGGTCGATCGCGGCCTGAGCGGCTTGTTCGGTGAGGCCCTGACGTCGGCGAAGGCTCGCGGGACGGCTGGTGCTGGTGGTGGTCATGGGGTTCCTGTCGGGGTGTTGTGGTGTGCCTCGGAGGGGGCCGGGGCGGGATCGGTGGTCGGTTGGCGTCGGCGCAGAAGTTCGTCGTAGGCGGTGACGGTGGGCAGGGGCCGGGTGTCCTCGGGTAGGTGCGCGATGACCTGGTGTGGGTCAGTGGGGCGTCGTGGTGGCAGGTTCACGACTGTCCCGCCCCTGGTCGGGGTGGTTGGGGTGGGTGTGTGGCCGGTGGCGTGGCGTCGGGCTTCGACGGCGACGACGTCGGGGCTGATCGCGCCGACCGACAGGGCCGAGGTGATGCCGGCGATCACCGCGTCGGCTGGGAGGGATCGGTGGAGCAGGAGCACGTCGATCAACGCTTGGGTGCCGGCGACATCGCCGCTGGTCTTGCGGGCCGCGGCCCAGAACGCGTCGTGTGCGGGGGTGAACGCTCCGGCGGCGCGGGCCTGCGCGAGGGCTGTGGAGCCGGGGAACGCGCCGGGCTTGTGCCGCAGGACCTCGAGGTAGTGGTCCAGCTCGACCCGGGTCACGCCGCGGGTGCCGAGGCGAGGGTGGGTGGCGACGACGGTGCGGCTCTCGAACACGACCACGCACGAGGCCCGCAGGCTGACGCGGACGCGTTGCCCGATGAGGTGGGCAGGGACGGAGTACTTGACCATGCGCACGGTGATCAGGGCGGAGCGGTCGACGCGGGGGTGGAGGATCAGGCCGGGGTCGAAGTCGTCGGCCGGCAACGGTGCCAGGTGGGGCAGCTCGGCGTGGTGGTCCTGCCCGATCGTGTTGGCGTGCCCGGCGATGCGGCGGGTGTTGTCGTCGTGCTCCCAGGCGCGGATCCTGTCGTTGAGTTCGTCCAGGGTGGCGACTTCGGGCATGGGGGTGAGGTGGTTGCGGCGGAACCATCCGACCTCGCCCTCGACGCCGCCCTTCTCGTGAGCACCGTCGATGCCGGGCTGGCAGTAGAACGCGTCGAAGCCGTAGTGGGAACGGAACAGCACCCAGCGTTCGTTCTCCTCGCGTAGCCGGTTCCCGCCGTGGATGACCTGGACGACGGCGGAGGTGAGGTTGTCGTAGCGGATGTGGCGGGTGGGGATGCCGCCCAGGGCGTGGAAGGCCTCGATGTGTCCTTCGAGGAAGGCTTCCTGCCCACCGGTCGGGTAGACGCGGTGGATGGCCTTGCCCGAGTGGGACAGGCGGTAGACGAACATGTGGCACTTGGTCTTGACGCCGTCCAGGATGACGTAGACCTCGCCGAAGTCGACCTCGGCCTCCGCGCCGGGGGCGTGGTCCTGCGGCACCATCGCCTCCACCCGGCGCCCGGCCTCCAGGTCGATCTGCGCGCGCCGGATCCGCACGTAGTCCCGCACCGTGGAGTAGGACAGGTCCGTGGCGCCGTGCTCGTCGCGTAGCCGGGCCAGGATCCTCGTGGCGGTGTGACGCTGCTTGCGCGGCGCGGCCAGGTCATAAGTGAGCATCTCGTCGATCGCCGGCTTATACGGGTCCAGACGCGGGGCCGTGCGGACCGGTTTCTTGCGGGGTGGGGGCTCGGCAGCGGCGAGTGCCTGGCGGACGGTGCGGCGGTGGACTGCGTGTTTGCGGGCGAGCTCGCGGATGGACAGGCCATCGACTCGCGCGTCGTGGCGGATGTCGGCATACAGCTGCACTCGTGACCCCATCTTGACTCCCTTGCCCTCGCGACTGGTTCCCAGTGATGGGGACCAGAGTGAAAGGGGTGGGGCCAGTTCAGACCGTCAACACCCCGGCAAGTCGCACGCGGGGCCAGATCAGGCCGTCACAACGGGGCCAGACCAAGCTGTCACAACCAGTAGCCGGTGTAGGTGCGCGAGAGGAAGTACATGGGGTTGTACATCGCCATGCGCTCGGTGACCGTCTTGCCGACCGAGTCGGTCTTCGCCAGATCACTGGAGTACTGGTTGGCGCCGTAGGACGCCTTCCACGCGGTGAGCTTGGCGTAGCTGGCCTGGTTGGCGCGGATGACCGCGGCCGAGGGTGCCGAGAAGTGCAGGGACGTGGTGCCCAGACCCATGACGAGGTTCTCGGTCTGGCCCCGGGAGACGCCGTCGAAGGCGCCGACATCCTTGGACGCGGCCTTCTGGCTGGCGACGAACCCCGCGAGGTTCTTCACGGTGGCCTTCTTCGTCGTCGCGTCGTAGGTGACCCAGGTGGACGACTCGTTGAGATGGGCGATGTAGGCGTCGAGGGTCTGGTACGTCGTCGACGAGGTACTCGTCGACCCGCCCGGGGCGCCCGACATGCCGGCCGGAGGCGTCCCGGAGCCCGAGCCGGCGGTCGGTGCGCCGGACGGGGCAGATCCCGACGCGGCCCCGGAGGGGGCTCCCTGACCGCTCTGGGGTGCGCCACCCGACGTCCCGCCGACCCCTCCCATCCCCGTCTGCTGGGAGGTGTTCGGGGTGTAGGGGAAGGTCGTGCGGGCGAGGAACTCGTTGAGGGAGTCCTCGACGACCTGGACGAGGTGGTCGTAGTACGTGCCGGACAGGTAGGTTCCCGAGGAGGACTTCTCGAGGACGAGCTTGGTGCCCGAACTGTCCTTGAGCCCGAGTCGGTTCTGATAGCTGGCGAAGGCCTCGGCGAGGTTCGTCGAGTAGGGCTTGGTCCAGGTTCCGGCGGCGCGGGTCCCGGTGGACGCGAACTGGCCCATGTTCCACTCGTAGGCGGCGTTGGCCCAGTCGAGGGTCGTGATGGGGCACCAGCACATGGCCCCGGCCACGGCGTCGCTGAGCTTGCGGCCCTTGGCGTCGGTCGTCGCCGCGCCGAGGGCGGTGAGGTAGGGGGTGAAGAGTGCGCTGTCGCCCGAGGCGCCCATGATGGCCGACTGGGCGCCGCCGCCGCTGTGGCCGAAGACGAAGACCGATGCCGTGTCGCCGGGGATGGCGGCGTCGTTGAACCGCAGGTAGCGCACCGCACTCTTGAGGTCGACGACTCCCCACGGGGCGTTGCCGGTGTAGCTCGAGGACTGGCTGTCCTTGCCGCGCAACCCCGCCAGGACGTAGACGAAGCCGGCCTTGAGGAAGCTCGACACGTCGCTGTACGAGTAGCTCGTGGCGGGTCGTTGGGCGGCGTACCCGGGGGTGTTCACGGGCATGACGATGGGCGCGGTGGACGAGGTGAAGCCACCGACCTTGCCCGAGGTGTTCTCCTTGACGGTGTAGCTGCCGTCGGTGTTCCTCGTGCCGCTGAGGTAGGCGCCCGGCACGTAGATGGCCAGTTGCTCGTAGTCCGTCGACTGGGGCTTGGCGACGTACGACAGGCCGAGCTGGTAGTAGACGTCGTTGGTCGAGTCGTACTTCCAGGCCGAGCTGTCGAGAGCCAGGGACGAGGAGGCCGTCGACGCCGTCGCTGCCGTGGACGCACTCGCCGAGGCCGAGGCGGTCGCCGAGGCCGTCGATGAGTCGTCGCAACCGGCGAGGGCCATGGCCCCGACGATACCGAGCAGCCCGCTGCCTTGGAGCATCACGCGGCGTGAGATGGTCATCAGGGAGGTCCTTTCCCTCGTCGATCGGTACGTCCTCGACGCTAGGAGTGTCGACTGTGTGATGGCTGTGGGATGGATGGGTCGCGGCGGTGAGCCGGCTCGAGGACGGGTGCGGACGCGGCGGGCCGACCGTGGACCTGCCGGGGTGGGCTTCGTACACTCGGTCACCGTGAGCCGACCGATCCCGCAGCCCGTGAGCCATCGCGGCACCGGTGGTGCCACCATGCGGATGGTCGTCGCCGGGCAGCACGTCCTCTTCCTCCTCCTGCTCGGCTACGCGCTCGTCGCCGGGGTCCGTGACGGCGTCCACCCGGTCGCGGTCGGCGTCGTCGGGACGCTCGATCTCTGCTGGTACCTCTTCGGAATTGTCCTGGCCCGCTCCTCGCGGTCGGCGCGCAGCGGCTGGTGGTGGTTCCTCGGGTTGGCCATCGGCTGGGCGGTCCTGCTGTGGCTCACCTCCCAGGCGTCATGGATGGTCATCCCCATGGTCTTCCTGGCCCTGCACACGCTGCCCGATGTCGTCGCCAGGATCGTCGTCGGCGTGCTCACGGTCGTCGTCGTCGTGAGCATGGGCGCGTCGCGGGCCACGCCGTGGCGAGCTCTCGGCCCTGCCCTGGGCATCGTCATCAGCGTCGCCGCGGCCGTCCTCTACCAGCAGGTCGCCGCCGACAACGTCGAACGGGCGCGGCTCATCGACGAGCTCGTGGCGACCCAGGACGACCTCATCGCGGCGCAGGGGGAGCTGGCGGCCTCACAGCGCCGGGCCGGGATGCTCGCGGAGCGGTCACGACTGGCCCGGGACATCCACGACACGCTCGCACAGAGTTTCTCGGCCATCACCCTGCTGGCGCGTGGCGGCCTCCAGCGCGCGGATGGCGACGAGCGGGAGCTGCTCGAACAGATCGAGCGGACGAGCAGTGCGGGGCTCCAGGACGCCCGACGAGTGGTCCACGCGCTGAGCCCCGCCGAACTCGACGGCACCCCGCTGTCGGCGGCGCTGCGTCGTCAGGTGGATCGGCTGGCCGAACAGACCTCCATCGACGCCGGCTTCGAGCTCGTCGGGGAACCCACTGCCCTGCCGACCGCCTGGGACGTCGCCCTGCTGCGCTTCACCCAGGGCGCGCTCTCCAACGTTCGCATCCACTCGCACGCCACCCGGGCCCGGGTGACGCTGTCCTACGAACCCGACCAGGTGCGGGTCGACGTCGTCGACGACGGGACGGGGATGGAGCCCGCACGCCCCTCCCCCGTCGGCCGCTCCGGGTTCGGGCTGGCGGCGATGCGGCAGCGCCTGGCGGAGGTCGGTGGCCGGGTCGAGATCGAGTCGACGCCCGGGGCCGGGACCGCCGTGGTCGCCATCATCGGGCTCGAGGCCGCCGATGCCGCCGGGACCGCCGAGGAGGAGTCGTGAGCATTGAGGTCATGGTCGTCGATGACCACCCCATCGTCCGTGCCGGTCTCATCGGTCTGCTCGACGCTGCCCCCGATGTCGACGTCGTCGCGGAGGCCGCCAGCGGTGAGGAGGCCTTGGCGACGTGGCCTCTACGCCGTCCCCCCGTCGTCCTCATGGACCTGCGCCTGGGTGAGGGCATCGACGGGGTCGAGACGACGTCGCGCCTGCTCGCTGCCGACGGGGCGCCACGAGTGCTCATCCTCACCACCTACGACACCGACGCCGACATCCTGCGGGCCATCGAGGCCGGGGCGTCCGGCTACCTGCTCAAGGACGCCCCGCCGGCCCGGATCGTCGCGGCCGTGCACGAGGTCGCCGCGGGACGGACGGTGCTCGCCCCCGTCGTGGCGCAGCGGCTCGCCGCCCGACGCAGCGGCAACGAACTGTCGGCGCGTGAGATGGAGGTGCTGGCACGGGTCGGTGCCGGCGAGTCTAACCGTCAGATCGCGACGGCGCTCTTCGTCTCCGAGGCGACGGTCAAGACCCACCTGTCGCACATCTTCACCAAGCTCGACGTCGACTCGCGCACCGCGGCGGTGGCCCGGGCGCGCGAGCTCGGCATCATCGGGTGACGGGCTCGAAGAGCTCGAGGAACTGGTCCGCCCGCTGGGAGTCGGCCCCGTGACGCTCCACGAAGGCCTGCGCGTGGGACCGAGTCGGCCGGATCGTGAGGTAGGTGACGACGGCCACCGCCACCATGCCGGTGACCACCGGCACACGCTCGAGGCGCATCATCGTCGCGACCATGAAGAGGAGGATTCCGGGAGCCTCCATGAGGGCGAAGGTGCGGAAGAACTCTGCGGCGTAGGCCGCTCGCAGGTCCTGCGGACCCGAGATCGACCGGTGGGACGTCGCCGACAGGCGCCCCAGGACCAGGCTGACGACGACGGCACCGACGGCCGCTGCCCAGGAGAGGGTCGCCGTCCCCGTCCGAGGTCGGATGACGACCCACCCGGCGAAGGCGACAAGGCACAGGCCGAGGCACACGAAGACCGCGATGACACGCAGCGGGGCCATGGGAGAGGTCATGGGCGCAGCCTACCGGCGCGGCGCGTCCTCGACCCAGGAGCGAACCCCGGACACGCGGCCGGCGCCGCCCCGAGGGACGACGCCGACCGTGCTCGAGGTGAGGAGGGGCCTCAGATGTTGATCATCTCGCCGCCGATGCCCTCGACGGCGTCCTTGAGCGCCTCGGACAGGGACGGGTGCGGGAAGATGTTGCGAGCCACCTCGTCGGTGGTGATGTCCCACATCTGGGCCACCGTGAGCGCCGGGATGAGCTCGGACACGTCGTGACCGATGATCGTCGCTCCCAGCAGCTCGTTGTGGCGGGCGTCGGCGACGACCTTGACGAAACCGGACCCGTCGCCCATGCCCCAGGCCTTGCCGTTGGCCGAGAACGGGAAGTGCGACACCTTGACGTCGTAGCCCTGCTCCTTGGCCTGGGCCTCCGAGTAGCCGAAGGTGGCGACCTGCGGCTGGCAGTAGGTGACCCGCGGGATCATGGCGTAGTTGATGGGCATCGTCTCGGCCCCGGCGATGGTCTCGGCGGCCACGACACCCTGGGCCTCGGCCGTGTGGGCCAGCATGAGCTTGGCCGTGCAGTCGCCGATGGCGTAGATGCCCGGGACGTTGGTGCGCATGTAGTCGTCGATCTCGATGGCGCCGCGCTCGGTGAGCTTGACGCCGGTCCTCTCCAGCCCGTAGCCCTCGACCCGCGGCGCGAAGCCGACGGCCTGGAGGACGCGGTCGGCCTCGAGGACCTTGGCGTCGCCGCCCTTGGCGGGCGAGACGGTGACCTTGACCTTGTCGCCGGAGTCGTCGATGGAGTCGACCTTGGTGCCGGCCATGACCTTGACGCCGAGCTTCTTGTAGGCCTTCGTCAGCTCCTTGGAGACCTCCGGGTCCTCGTTGGGGACCATCCGGTCGAGGTACTCGACGATGGTGACCTGGGCTCCGTAGTTGGCCAGGACGTAGGCGAACTCGGTGCCGATGGCGCCCGAGCCGGCGATGATGATCGAGCCGGGAACCTCGTCGGAGAGGATCTGCTCCTTGTAGGTGACGACGCGGTCGGAGAGGGTCGTGCCCGGGAGGGTCTTGACGGTCGACCCGGCGGCGATGATGCAGTTGTCGAAGGTGACCTCGTCGACGACCCCGCCCTGCTCGTCCTTGACGACGAGGGCCTTGGGCCCGGTGAACTCGCCCCAGCCGTTGAACTCGGTGATCCTGTTCTTCTTCATGAGGTAGTGGACGCCCTTGACCATCCGCTCGGACACCTCGCGGGAGCGGCTGAAGGCCTTGCCGAAGTCGACCGTGATGTCGCCGGAGATGCCGAAGGTGCCGGCCTCCCTGGTGACGATGTGCGCCAGTTCAGCGTTGCGCAGAAGCGACTTCGTCGGGATGCAGCCGACGTTGAGGCACACCCCGCCCCAGTACTCCTTCTCGATGATGGCGGTCTTCTTGCCAAGCTGTGCGGCGCGGATGGCGGCAACGTAGCCACCGGGGCCCGCTCCGAGGACGACGACGTCAAAGTGAGAGCTCATGACCCCCACTCTAATGTGAACTGCGCCACTGGTGCGACGCCGTCTGACGCCCCGCGACACGACCGCCGGAACCGGCCCTTCCGATCTCTCATGTGATATATCCTTGGCGTCACGTTTCATGGAAGGACCATCCGTCGTGGACAACGTCAGCGTCAGCCCTGCCTCCGTCGGCCGCCTCATCCGGGACGCCCGCAAACAGCGCGGCCTCACCCAGAACCAGCTGGCGGAGCTGCTCAACACCTCGCAGAGCGCGGTGCACCGGATCGAGGTCGGCAACCAGAACCTCTCCCTCGAGTACATCAACCGGATCGCCGACGCCCTGGAGTCCCCGCTCATCACCACCGGCGGGTCAGGTCCGATGAACTACGTCATCGAGGGAGGACGCCCGCTGTCGGGCTCGATCGAGGTGCGCTCCTCGAAGAACGCCGCCGTCGCCCTGCTGTGTGCCAGCCTCATCAACCGCGGACACACGGTGCTGCGTGGCCTGGCCCACATCGAGGAGGTCAACCGGATCCTCGAGGTGCTGCGGTCGATCGGCGTCACCGCCGAGTGGTCGCAGGACGGTCAGGATCTCACCCTCACCCGGCCCGACGAGCTCGACCTCGACGCCATGGACGTCACCGCGGCGCGCCGCACCCGCAGCGTCATCATGTTCCTCGGACCGCTGCAGCACTTCTACAACGACTTCAAGCTGCCCTACGCCGGCGGCTGCAACCTCGGTGCCCGCACCGTCGAGCCGCACCTGCAGGTGCTGCGCGCCTTCGGGCTCGACGTCGTCGCCACCGAGGGGTTCTACAACTGCCACGTCACCGAGCGGGTCGACGAGGAGCGCCACATCGTCCTCACCGAGCGGGGCGACACCGTCACCGAGAACGCCCTGCTGGCGGCCGCCCAGACCCCGGGCCTCACCGTCGTGCGCAACGCCAGCCCGAACTACATGGTCCAGGACCTGTGCGTCTTCCTCACCAAGCTCGGGGTGCAGATCGACGGCATCGGCACGACGACCCTGCGCATCCGTGGGGTGAGCGACATCAACACCGACGTCGAGTACTCCCCCTCCGAGGACCCCATCGAGGCCATGAGCCTCATGACGGCGGCCATCGCCACCCACTCGGAGATGACGATCCGGCGCTGCCCCGTCGAGTTCCTCGAGATCGAGCTGGCCATCCTCGCCGAGATGGGACTCAGGTTCTCGATGTCGAAGGAGTACCCGTCCAACAACGGGTTCACCCGCCTCGTCGACATCACCGTCGAGCCGAGTCATCTCGTGGCCGTGGCCGACAAGATCCACCCCATGCCCTTCCCCGGCCTCAACATCGACAACCTCCCGTTCTTCGCGGTCATCGCCGCCGAGGCCGAGGGGCAGACCCTCATCCACGACTGGGTGTACGAGAACCGGGCGATCCACCTCGTCGATCTCGGCAAGCTCGGCGCCAACGTCCAGCTGCTCGACCCGCACCGGCTCATCGTCCGGGGCCCGACGCGCTGGCGCGGTCGCGAGCTCATCTGCCCGCCCGCCCTGCGGCCGGCCGTGTGCCTGCTGCTGGCGGCCCTGGGCGCCAGCGGTGAGACGACCCTGCGCGACGTCTACATGATCAACCGCGGCTACGAGGACCTGCCGACGCGGCTCAACAAGCTGGGCGCCTCGATCACCGTCTTCAACGGCTGAGGGGCTGCGCTCACCGGTCGAGCCACTGCGTCCTCGCCGGGGCCGGGTCGACGAGGTGGTCCTGGTGCCTCACCACGGCCAGCTCGCGGGCCCCGTCACGAGCGGTGGAGTCGAGGACGAGGTGGGTGGCGCCGGCGGCCAGCGCCGTCGCGTCGGGCAGCTCGTCGCCGGCCAGGAGCCGCGCCGTGAGCACGGCGGCGAAGAGGTCACCGGCACCGCTGAACTGCCCGGGGACCAGCGGCGTCCACGAGTGCCAGGCCCGGCCCGCCCCGACGCCGACGAGATGGGCCCGGTCGGCGGCCAGATCCGGGGTCTGCACCGAGGTGACGACGACCCCCGTCCGACCGGACGGGGCCATCAGGCGGCGAGCCGACTCGACGACCTGCGGGAGGGAACGCGGGCGAGTCCCGGTGAGCACCCCGAGCTCGAAGAGATTGGGGGTGAGGACGTCAGCCCGAGGGACGAGCCGCTCGGCCAGGGCACCGGCGACGGCGTCCGGGACGTACTGCCCCGGTCCGACGTCACCGAGGACCGGGTCGCACAGGAAGGTCGCTGCCGGATGCAGGGCCTTGACCCGGTCGACGAGGTCGACGGCCACCGGGACGGCGGCCGGGGTGAGGTAGCCGGTGAGCACGGCGTCGACCTCGTCGAGGAAACCGTTGGCTGACAGGGCCTCGACCATGGACCGCAGCGACGACCCGTCGACCGGCACCGACCCCACCTTCGGGTGTCCGTTGTGGTTGCTCAGCACGGCCGACGGCAGGGCGACGACCTCGAACCCGAGCCGTTGCAGGGCGAAGACGGCGACGCCGTTGCCGACGTGGCCGGCACAGACCTGGCTCTGCAGGGACACGACGGTGGTCATGGCCCCTGATCCTGCCACGGGCTCACCGCGCTGGTGCGCCGGCACGGCGGGCCAGGACTCACGACGACACAGGCTCACGACGACACGGGCTCACGACTCCACCGGGCTGCGCCGCAGCTGTCGCGAGGTCCCCTCGGCACGCGCGACAATGGTGGGCGTGCGTGCCGACGAGTTCCCCTACTTCCGGGGTGGTTTCATTCCCCTCGCCCACCGCGGCGGGTCGCACCTGCCGGGCAATGAGGGCCGCGAGAACACCCTGGCGGCCTTCGGGAACGCCGTCGCCCTGGGCTACGACCACATCGAGACCGACGTCCACGCCACCCGCGACGGCCACCTCGTCGCCTTCCACGACGACCGGCTCGAGCGGGTGAGCGACGGCCGGGGGCTCGTCGCCGATCTCACGCTGGCCCAGATCCGCCGGGCCAGCGTCGGCGGCGAGCGGGTGCCGACCCTCGACGAGGTGCTCGACGCCTTCCCCGAGGTCTTCGTCAACATCGACATCAAGGCGCCCGGCGCCGTCGCGCCCCTCGTCGAGGCCCTGGCCAGGCACCGTGCGTGGGACAGGGTGTGTGTCGGGTCGTTCAGCTCCCGGCGGCTGGCCCGGTTCCGCCGATCGGTGGGCCGTCCGGTGGCGACGGCCGTCGGGCCCGTCGGGGTCGGGTGGTCGACGCTCACCCGGGTCGGCGCGCGGGTCCTCGCGCCCCTGGGGGCCGCCTTCCAGATCCCCCACCGGGCGCGGGTCGGCGGCCGCGACATCGACCTCGTGACCAGGCCCTTCATTGAGGCGGCGCACGCCGCGGGCCGCGTCGTCCACGTGTGGACCATCGACGACCCGGCGCAGATGCACGAGCTCATCGAGCTCGGCGTCGACGGGATCGTCACCGACCGGCCGGACCTCCTCCTCGAGGTCATGGCCGAGCGCGGGATGTCCGTGGGCGGGTGACCTCGCGAGTGCCGGCAATCCTCCCCCCGGATTGGTCGGGCCTGCCATGATGGACGCGAGAGGTCGCCTCTCCGGCGTCCAGAGCGGAAGGAGGAAGTCATGGCGGATCGAGCACTGCGCGGCATGGGCCTGGGCTCCAAGAGCTTCGAGGACGAGGAAGGCGTCGAGATGGCCGAGCGCCAGGAGGTCGGCTTCGACTGCCCCAACGGCCACCACTTCGACATCACCTTCGCCCTGGAGGCGGACCTGCCGAGCCTGTGGGAGTGCCCGCGGTGCGGAGCCGAGGCCACCCGCAGCGACGGCACCGACCCGGAGCGCAAGAAGGAGAAGCCCCAGCGCACCCACTGGGACATGCTCACCGAGCGTCGCAGCATCCCCGAACTCGAGGAGCTGCTCGCCGAACGACTCGACGAGATCCGCAAGGGCGACTGAGGACGCTCCGCCCCTCGAGCTGGCGCACGGCGCCGAGGACGTGACGCGGCCCGCTCCCCGGCAGGAGCGGGCCGCGTCACGTGTCGGGTGGAGGGCTCGTCAGGCCCTCACGGGCGGGTCATGACTTGCGGGGCAGGCGGTTCGCGGCCTCCTTGGCCCTGCCGGCCAGCGATCCGGCGAGATGGCGCAGCTGCGCTGACCGGTGGGCGATCCCCCAGCGGGTCGTCTGCAGCATCGCCTCGACGACGATGTCCCTGCTCATCTTGGAGTTGCCCCGTTCGCGCTCGACGAACTCGATCGGAACCTCGGCGACCACTCCCCCACTGCGCAGCACCCGCCAGGTCATGTCGAGCTGGAAGCAGTACCCCGCCGAGTCGACGTCCTCCAGCCCGATCCGGCGCAGGGTCGAGGCCCGGAAGGCGTTGAACCCGCCGGTGGGGTCCTTGACGGGGATACCGAGCATGAGCCGGGTCCAGGCTCCACCGCCACGGGAGATGAACTCGCGGGACTTCGGCCAGTTGACGACCGACCCTCCGGGCACGTACCGCGACCCCTTGACCATGTCGGCGTGGGTGAGGGCCTGCAGCAGGGCCGGCAGCTGTTCGGGCTGGTGGGAGCCGTCGGCATCCATCTCGACGAGCACCCCGTATCCCTTCGCCAGACCCCAGGAGAACCCGGCCAGGTAGGCGGCTCCCAGACCCTCCTTCCCCCTGCGGTGGAGGACGTGGACGTGGTCGTCGAGTTCGGCCAGGTGGTCGGCGATCTCGCCGGTGCCGTCCGGGGAGTTGTCGTCGGCGATGAGCACGTGCACCTGTGGGTTGGCGGCACGCAACCGCGTGACGATGGGCTCGATGTTCTCGGCCTCGTTGTACGTGGGAATGATGACGAGGACCGTGCCCAGGCCGGTCTCGTCGATCGCGTCGTCCATGGCGCTCCGATCTGTGGCTGAAGGATCGACGGTCAGCCTACCTCGCACTCCCGCGACGCCGGGCGGCGCCCCTGAGCAGACCCGCGAGCAGGGCGAGCCCGGCCAGCGCCGTCGACCCCCAGGTGATCGCCGGGGTGAGCTGGACGCCGAGCGAGACGCCAGAGGTCAGCGGGACGGTGACGACACGATGGGCGTGGGTGGCCTCGGCGGTGCGCGTGACGACTCGACCCGAGGGTTCGATGAGCCCCGAGAGGGAGGACGTCGTCGAGACGACGATGGGCCGCCCGGTCTCGATGGCCCTGGCCCGCGTGATCTGCCACTGCTGGTACGGCTGCCCGGTCGCGGTGTACGTCGCGTTGTTCGACTGGACCGTGAGCAGGGTCGCCCCGTTGCGGACGGTGTCGTGGACGGTCGGGTCGTAGGCGAGCTCGAAGCAGACGACGTCACCCAGGACCACCCGGTGCCCGGCGACGGTGGCGTCGATGACACCCGGTGTCGTGCCCGGAATGGACTGCCGGCCTACCTGCTGGAGGATGGGCAGCAACGGCAGCAGGGTGCTCCGCCAGGGAATCCACTCACCGAAGGGCACGAGATTGCGCTTGTGGTACAGGCCGGTCGGACCGTCGGCGCCGACCGGCCACCACATCCCCGTCGTCTGGCGTTCGTCGGGGCCGGGACCGTCGGTGACCGCTCCGACGAGGATCGGCTGGTCGGCGATCCGGCTCGCGAGCATGATGATCTCGCGGGTCGGGGCGTCGACGGTGGGGTCGATGTCGGTCGAGTTCTCCGGCCACAGGAGCATGTCGGTGGCCGGGCGTCCGTGGGCTCGCTGGTCGGCGACCTCGGCGATGGTCTCGGACAGGTGGTTGTCGGTGACCGAGCGGGCGTAGCCCATGGCGTGCGACCCGGCCGTGCCGTCGACCCCGCCCTGGATGATGCCCACCCGGATCGCCGGATGGGCGGGGTCGGCGGTCGGGTCCGGACGGGAGGTCGTCCACAGCCCGACGGCACTCATGAGCCCCAGCTCGGCGACGACGCAGCAGCCGGCCACGAGTCGTCGACGCCGCGCCGACGAGGTCCCCAGCACCGACGGGCGGACGAGAACCGCGAGGAACTGGCCGGCCAGGGCCAGCAGCAGGCTCGTGCCGACCGCCCCGACCCAGCGCATCGCTCCGGCCACCGGAGTACCGACGCTCGCCCAGGCCAGACGCACCCAACCGAACCCGCCGACCGGCCACCGGGCGGTGAGAACCTCGGTCGCCGACCACACGCAGGCCGCCCACACGGCCCCGCCGGGTAGGAGGATCACCGTGCGCACCGCCCAGCCGGTGAGGGCGCAGAACCCGGCCATGACGACGACGAGGATGACGGCCACCGGCCAGCCGAGCACCGAGACCCAGGAGACGCAGGTGCCGAACATGCCCAGTCCGAAGAGGTACGCCAGCCCGGCGGCGGTACGGGCACGGCGTCCGGCCACGAGGACGGTGAGGGCCGCGACCCCGGGCAGGACGAGGGGCCACCAGCCCACCGGTGCCTGGCCCAGGCCGGTCGCCACCCCGGCGAGCACGGCGGTTAGGGCCGGGAGGAGCGCCCGTGCGCCGCGACGTCGCGCCGAGCCGGTTCCCTCGCTCATCGGATGTTCGAGGGACGACGGTCCCCGAGCATGTCGAGGTCGTCGAAGAGGGTGTCGAGGACGACGATCGTCTCGGTGCTGCAGTGGCACGACTTGCGGATTCGGGTGAGCAGGACGTCGAGCTCGGTGGGGGTCCGGGTCTGCACGCGCACGAGGTAGGACGCACTGCCGGCGATGGAGTGGCAGCCACGGACCTCCGGAATGCGACTCAGCTCGGCGGGGATGAGGTCGTCCTGGTCGGGGTCGACCGGGACGATGAAGATGAAGGCCGTGATTCCGGCCCCGATGGCCTCCAGGTCGAGGACGGCGCGGTAGCCCTTGATGACCCCCTTGGCCTCGAGCCTTTTGACGCGCTGCTGGGCGGCCGACGTCGACAGGCCGGTCTCGCGGCCCAGGTCGGTCCACGACATCCTGCCGTCGGCCTCGAGCAGGGCGAGAATCTGCCGGTCGGTGCTCTCCATGCCGGACATGGTGCCACCCTCGGATCGTTCGTGCATCGGCGGTCTCCTCCTGTGTCGTGCAAGGTGAGTATGGCTCGCCGGCTGGTGCAGGTGGGATGCGGGTCCGGTCATACCCATCTGGGAGGTGGATCTCAGTCGCTCGGTTCGGTCCAGTTCGAGGTGAGGACGTGGATCGTCGATCCGGCCAGGAGATTGGGCAGCCGGTCGGCGGCCCGGCTGGGGCGCCCGTCCCCACCCAGGCAGATCCGCCGCGTGATGTCGAGGTGCATCGACTCGAGCCAGGCCTCGAGGTCCTTGACCGTCGAGTACTTCGTGTTCGGGGTGTCGTGCCAGTCGAAGGGCAGGTCACGGGACCGGGGCATGTGACCGGACAACAGGGTGAGCCGGTTGCGCCAGTACCCGAAGTTCGGCACCGAGATGATGAGACGCCTCCCGATCCGGGCCATGTCACGCAGCACCGGTCCGGGACGACGGACCGCCTGGAGGGTCCGCGAGAGGATGACGACGTCGTAGGAGTCGTCGTGGAACTGTCCCAGGTCGTCGTCGAGGTCGACGGCGACGACGGGGACGCCGCGCGCCGAGGCCGCGACGAGCCCGGCCCAGTCCATGTCGACCCCGGTACCCAGGCATGCCCGGTGGTCCATGAGGTGGCGCAGCAGGGAACCGTCGCCGCATCCCAGGTCGAGGACCCGTGAGCCGGAGGGGACGAGGTCGGCGATGATGCGCTGGTCGGGCCGCAGCGTGAGCGTGGTCCGGTCGCGCCCCGCCCCGGTCGTCGGACGGCGTCGTGAGGTCGAGGGGCTCATCGGTCGCGCTCCCGGGTGCACAGGTGGCCGTCGTGGTGCGGTGCGCGCGCCGATGCCCGGCTCGGGCCGCGCCGGGAGGGCGCCTCGAGGAACGCCGAGATCATGTCGTGGTAGGGGTCGAGCTTCATGAGGAAGGAGTCGTGACCCCAGGGTGAGGAGATCGGGGCGAAGCTCACCGGCAGTCCCGCCCCCTCGAGGTGACGGACGATCCGCCGGGAGTGTTCGGGGCCGAACCTCCAGTCGGTGTCGAAGCACATGACGAGGAAGTTCACCGGATCGGCGACGAGTCGGTCGGTGGCCCCGGCCAGGGCGAAGGGGTCGAAGTAGTCCATGACCCGGGTGAGGTAGATGTAGCTCAACGGGTCGAACCGCTCGAGGAAGGCCTCGCCCTGGTGGTCGAGGTAGCTCTCGACGGCGAAGTCGACGCCGAACCCGCGTCGGGCCTGGGTGAACTGGTGGGCCCGACCGAACTTCTCGTCGAAGGCGTCCTCCGACAGATAGGTGATGTGGGCCAGCATCCGCGCGATGGCCAGGCCGACGTCCGGGCGCGAGTCGGCGGTGTAGCAGCCCTCGGCGAAGGCCGGGTCACGGGTGATGGCCTGGCGTCCCACCGCGGAGAAGGCGATGTTCTGTGCGGTGAGACGGGAACTCGAGGCGATGATGACGGCGTTGCCCAGGGTCTCGGGATGGGTGAGCGACCAGTCGAGGGCCTGCATGCCGCCCATCGACCCGCCGACGACGGCGTGGAACCGGTCGATGCCCAGGTGCCGGGCGAGTCGCAGGTGCACCTCGACGAAGTCGTGGATGTCGATCTGCGGGAAGCGCAGCCCCCACCGCTGGCCGGTGGCCGGATCGATCGACGACGGGCCGGTCGTGCCCGAACAGCCGCCGAGGAGGTTGGAGCAGACGACGAAGAAGCGGTCGGTGTCGATGGCCCGCCCCGGTCCGATGAGGTTGTCCCACCAGCCCGGTTTGGCGTCCCCCTCGTGGACCCCGGCGGCATGCGCGTCCCCGGTGAGGGCGTGACAGATGTAGATGGCGTTGTCGCGGGCCGGCGACAGCGTTCCATAGGTCTCGTAGGCGACGGTGACGTCGTCGAGCCGGCCGCCGGCGACGAGGACCAGGGGGTCGTCAGCGGTGGCGACGGTGGCCAGTTCGGTCGCGACGAGGCCCACCCCCGGGCCGATGGGGGCGGTCCTGGTGGCCGGTCGTCGTGCGTGCATCGGGGACATTGTGACACTGCCTCGACAGCCCGGACGTCCGGTGACTGCAATGTGGCGCAGGACGCCGTCGTCCCGTTCGCCCGTGGCCGATCCGGCCGATCGTTACCACATTGCAACACGGCGGCCCTTCCCCCCGTGACCCCGATATGAGAGATTTCTCACCACATCTGATCCGGGGCGCTCCGGCCCCGACGGCGGCGGGCCGCTCGGCCCGCGGAGAGGAGTCCTGACGTGGACGGCCTGGAAAAGGTCCTCGGTGACATCGACACTGTGGTGTGGGGCCCGTTCTTCCTCATCCCCCTGCTGCTGGGCACGGGCATCGTGCTCACCTGGCGGCTGCGTGGGATCCAGCTCACCAAGCTCGGCGCCGCCCTGAGGCTCGCCTTCTTCCGTC
Source organism: Acidipropionibacterium timonense (assembly GCF_900605005.1). GTDB lineage: Bacteria > Actinomycetota > Actinomycetes > Propionibacteriales > Propionibacteriaceae > Cutibacterium > Cutibacterium timonense. Next base: position 1,148,168 of record NZ_LR027558.1, read on the forward strand.
GCAAGGACGAGGGAGCCGACGACCACGGCGACATCAGCCAGTACCAGGCGCTGACGACCGCCCTGGCCGCGACCGTCGGCACCGGCAACATCGTCGGTGTCGCCACCGCCATCTCCACCGGCGGCCCCGGGGCCCTCTTCTGGATGTGGGTCACCGGTCTGCTCGGCATGGCGTCGAAGTACTCCGAGGCGTTCCTGGCCGTGAGGTTCCGCCACCGCGACTCCAAGGGCGAGATCTCCGGCGGGCCGCAGTACTACCTCAAGGACGGAGTCAGGGGTCCGGTCGGCGTCGTCCTGGCGACCCTCTTCTCGGTCTTCGCCGTCATCGCCTCCTTCGGTATCGGCAACGGCACCCAGGCCAATTCCATCGCGGCCAACGTCGAGAACACCTTCCACGTCGCGCCGTGGATCACCGGCGTCATCATGGCGATCGTCACCCTCGTCGTCCTCGTCGGCGGCATCCGCGCCATCGGCCGGGTGACCTCGGCCCTGGTCCCGGTGATGATCGTCTTCTACGTCGTCGGCGCCCTCGTCGTCCTGGCACTGGAGTGGCGCTCGATCCCCGGCGCCTTCGCGATGATCTTCCACGACGCCTTCACCGGCACCGCGGCGGCCGGGGGCTTCGCCGGATCGGCGCTCATCCTCGCGGTCCAGATGGGTGTGGCCCGTGGCATCTTCTCCAACGAGTCAGGCATGGGCTCGGCGGCCATCGCCGCTGCCGCCGCCCAGACCACCCATCCGACCCGTCAGGGTCTGGTGTCGATGACCCAGACCTTCATCGACACCATCATCGTCGTGTCGATGACCGGCCTCGTCCTCGTCGTCTCGGGGGTGTGGCAGTCCGGTGGCAAGGCCAACGTCCTCACCTCGATGGCCTTCGACCAGGGACTGCACACCCATCTCGGCGGGTGGATCGTCACCATCGCCCTGGTGCTCTTCGCCTACTCCACCATCCTCGGCTGGTGCTACTACGGCGAGCGCAATGTCGAGAAGCTCCTCGGTCGCCGCTGGGTCATGCCCTACCGCGTCGTCTTCTCGCTGCTCGTCTACGTCGGAGCGACGACGAGCCTCGACGTCGTGTGGACCTTCTCCGACATCGCCAACGGCCTCATGGCGGCACCGAACCTCATCGGCCTGCTCGTCCTCAGCGGTCTCATCGCCCGCGAGACGAAGCACTACCTCGACAACGACCCCAGGCTCGAGGCGGCCAAGCACGAGGTCGACTCCTTCATGGACGGTCGGGACGGGGCGATCGACTCGCACTGGGAGGCGATCAAGGAGACGACCGTCGTCAAGCGGTGAGCGTCACCGGTTGCCACGTCACTCGGCCCGGGTCCCCTCGTGGACTCGGGCCGAGATGGCGTCCAACCTGCTCTCGAGCGCAGCCAGGGCGTCCTCGAACTGGCCGACGGTGAGGCTCTTGGCGCGCGGGTCGACGTCGACCCGCAGGGCTCCGCCGGGCATCATCTGCGCCGAGCGGACGTCGGTGATGGAGTCGATCCCCTGACGCCGCAGCTCCGAGTCGAGGTCCTCGGGGGAGACCCCGAGCCGCCGCAGCTCCGGGACGACCGGCTCGCCGTCCCGGACGATCGTCGACGCCGTGCCCTCGAGGACCTTGCGGGTCGGCAGCGAACGACGCGACATGTGGTCGAGCACGGCATTGACGCCGACGAGGACGAGAGCTCCGAGCAGGCCCCCGGTGAGGCTGTTGTCGTTGCCGATGATGGCGTTCTGGACGACATTGCTCAGCAGCAGGACGACGACGAGGTCGAGGCTGTTGAGCTGCGCCATGAGCCTCTTGCCGGCGACCCGGATGACCACGGCGATGCCGAGATAGACGGCGATGGTGCGGATCGTCTTGTCGAGGGCGTCGGCCCAGCCGAAGGAGAAGAGGTCGGACCAGAGGTGGGTGAGGATGTCGGACATGAGGGACTCTTCCTTGCGGTCAGCGGAAAGCCCGGCCGACAGTCGTGCCGGAGCGCGACCATTGTGCTCCCGACCTTGTCAATCCGTCCCTGCGCGGGCGTCGTCGGGGGTGCGCGTCCAGTAGCGTGCAGTCATGCGGATCATCACCACCGAGGAGTTCGGCCACGTCGTCGAGTCCCTGCCTGCCCGACCGCGCGTCATCTGCCCCGGCTCCTTCGCCGCCCCGCTCGAGGCCCTCCAGCTCATCGACGAGCACCTGCCCGAGTGGACCCTCTTCTGCGTCAACGCCCCGGTCGGCGTGCCGACCCGCCCCCAGGTGCGGCACGAGGCGATCTTCCTGGGGCCCGGGCATCGTCGGGCCGCCACCGTCGACCACCTGCCGTGCCGGCTGTCCATCGCTCCTGGGCTCTTCCGCACGACCCGCAGACCCGACCTCGTCCTCCTCCACACCTCGGTGCCACGCGGAGGGAAGGTGTCGATGGGCATCGAGGTGCAGATCATGCCGGGCGCCCTCGAGGCCGCCAAGGAGTGCGGGGCCCTCGTCGTGGCCGTCGTCAATGAGCACATGCCGTTCATCCGGGGAGACGGTGTCATCGACGTCGACGACGTCGACCTGGCGGTGCAGATCGACGCCCCGCTGCGCGCCGTGCCCCGGGCGGTCGTCGACGACGACTCGGCCGTCATCGGTCGGAGCGTCGCCGAGCGGGTCGTCGACGGTGCCACCCTCCAGGCGGGGATCGGTGCCGTGCCGGACGCCGTCCTCGGCTGCCTCGCCGGCCACCGTCGGCTCGGGGTGTGGACCGAACTCATGACCGACGGCGTCATGGATCTCGACCGTGCCGGTGCGCTGGACCCGGACCGTCCCATCGTCGGGACCTTCCTCATCGGGTCCGAGGAGCTGTACGACTGGGCCGGACGCACCGACCGGCTCATCCTGCTGCGCTGCGAGACGACGAACCTGCCCTCGCGGATCGCCTCGCAGCCGGCGATGACGAGCATCAACACGGCCCTGCAGGTCGATCTCTTCGGGCAGGTCAACGCCACCCGGGTCGGCAAGCGGATCTACTCGGGGTTCGGAGGCTCGACCGATTTCCTCGTCGGCGCCATGCACTCACCGGGTGGGCAGGCCGTCATCGCCCTGCGCAGCTGGCATGCCAAGGCTCACGTCTCGACGATCGTCGGGCAGTTGGACTCGCCCACCTCGAGCGTCCAGCCGAACGCCGTCGTCACCGAGCAGGGCACCGCCGAACTGCTCGGGTACACCGACCGGCAGCAGGCTGCGGCGCTCATCGAGCACGCCGCCCACCCCCGGGCGCGGGAGCACCTGCGGGCCGAGGCGGTGCGGCTCGGGCTTTCGCGGCCGGACCAAGAAGCTCGACCGTATTGCCAGACTTGACACGACGATGTCAAGCAAATGAGCAGCTTCTCCTAAACCTGATACCTCACGTCTGCCTGAAGGCATTAGAGCGGCACACCAGGAACATCCGCTGCATCAGCGCAATAACACCGACGATTTGAGAGAGCGGCACTAGCAAGCCGATTCGTAAACTAATGTCATTGGCGTACCAATCCCATCAAAATCCCCCTATGATAGTACCTGAGATAGCGAATCAATGAGGGGCTGCCAGGTAGATGCTAGTGGCTTTCACTCTGGTTGGACGTAGTGAACTAGAGATGCTTGGCGCGCTCAATGGTGCCAATTTGGGCAATCCGACTAGCATGTCGTCCACCCTCGTACTCAGCGGACAGCCACTCGTCTACTATCATCATCGCGAGGTCGGTTCCGACCACACGTGAACCCAACGCGAGCATATTTGAGTCATTGTGCTGACGTGAAAGTTTCGCGCTATATGGCTCGCTCACACATGCGCAACGAATGCCGAACACCTTATTTGCCGCGATCGAGATGCCTACGCCAGTTCCACAAATGACGATTCCACGCTGAAAAGACCCATCAGAAACTAGCGTCGCGGCCTTCGACCCATAGATGGGATAGTCAGTCCGCTCGGTACTGTATGCGCCCACATCATAAACCTCGTGCCCGCACTCCTTGACATGGCTCATGATCGCACACTTCAAGGCGACACCGACGTGATCACTTCCAAAAACTATTTTCATCCCAAGCTCCTTTCATGGGATCGATGAGAAACATCGCAACTTGTCTCGAAAAACGGACTTGCGATTGTCCCGCCGATAAGGCCGTTAAACTGCGAATTAGAAGAATAGAAGAACGAAATCCCATCGCTTGGGAGTGGTTTACGCGTAGAGCTGAGGATAGACATTTCTAAAGTGTGGTATGGAAATCCAGTCATACTCAAGACGCCACCTCCAAGAATTACGATGTTCGGATCGACAATATTGATCTCACAAGCGATAGCCTTTCCCAAGACGTCAATGAAGGACGATACTGGCGGCTCCGCTCCGTGCCGAACGAAAATCTCAGGCAAGGGTTCGGAGGGGTAGAATTCCTGACCAATCCGTTCCAGAGCCAGACCAGAGGCGACAATTTCCACGCACGAGCTATTACCGCAGCCGCACTTGCCGTGAACACCTGGCCACGGAAGATGACCAAGCTCTGCGCTCACGCCATGCGCGCCACGCCAAATAGTACCATCTAGAACCACAGCATTACCGAGACCTGTGCCTACATAAATCCCAACTACGGCAGAAGAATCGAAGATCTCCAGCTGCCACATGTCGTTCAGAATAAGATAGTTCGTGTCTCGATCGAGAGCAAGAGGAATTTGAAAACGATCCTCAAGAAGTCGTTTCGCAGGAATGTTGCTCCACGCGGGAAGGTTTGTCGTAGACAGAATCTTTTCGCGATGGTAGTCAACAGTTGACGGAACTCCGAGGCTCATAGAACGTACAGCATAACGACCAGTATCATTATACTGTTTAAGAAACTTATGAATATGAAAAGATAGCCATTCAATTGGTTCAGAATCACTGGGAGTTCTACTTGATACCCGACAACTCTCAAGGAGACTCAAATCTCTTGACACAAGTCCAAGCCTGAGATTTGTGCCCCCCAGATCAAGTGCTAGATTTACGTCAGTCGGCATTGCATCAAAGTGATTCACCGGTCTGCGCCTCGTAGTCAAGTGACATCAGCTTCCAGGCCGTGTCAATGTCAGCATCCTTACTGAAAAGTCCAGAATTTCCTAGGATAAAGATCTCCGCACCCGCATCGCGTAGCTTCTTGAATGTTCTCTTGTTGCATGATCCATCAATCTGAAGCTCGAAGCGCAGCCCCTCGTTCGCTTTCAACTCAGCGGCAGCTTCGATCTTGGGAAGCATCTCCTCAATGAATGGTTGCCCTGCAAAGCCGACGTCCACTGTCATGATCGTCACGAGATCCAGTCGCTCAATATATGCACGCACATCACTAAGTGGTGTCGCGGGATTAAGCACCACTCCAGCCTTAACGCCAAGAGAGTTCAACAGATTCAGCTGACGAAATGCGTCTCTTGAGATAGTTTCGGCATGCAAAGACACAATATTTGCACCCGCTTCGATAACGGGACGAATCCACATCGAAGGCTGCTCACACATCATGTGGATCTCGAGTGGTACACTAGTACAGCTGCGCGCTGCCTTAACAAAATCAGGGCCAAGCGTCAAGTTAGGGGCGAAATGACCATCCATGATATCTACGTGCATATAGTCGCAATACTGACTAAGAGAGCGAATCTGATCTCCAGCATTCATGATGTCAAGGCACATTAACGAAGGTGAGAACTTAACCGGATGCATGATAGGGCCTTTCAGCGTAAGATATGCTTAGGATCGACGTGCCGCTCGCGGTCCGAAGAAATGGTCGACGGTGACAGCCACAATGATTAGCGTGCCCATTGCGATCTGTTGATAAAAGCTTGAGACCCCAACCATGTTGAGGCCATTGTTGATCGTCCCGATAATCAGTGCTCCAAACAGAACCTTCCAAATGACTCCCTCGCCACCAAAGAAGGACGTTCCTGCGATGATTACGGCTGCAATCGCGAAGGTCTCGTATCCGGTGCCCGCATTGGGCTCGGCAGCACCGAGCCGCGCGACATTAACCAAGCCGGCCAATCCTGCGCACGCTCCGGAAATCGCAAACGCCAAGATAGTATGTCGCGGCGAATTTATACCAGCATACCATGCGGACTGCGGATTACCGCCCATCGCGTAGAGATTTCGACCGGGAGTCGTATAACCGGTAAAAAGCATCAGCACCACAAGTACAAGCAAACAGAGCACTATCGTTGCCGGAACATATCCAGCGATACTTCCGGCCACCACATTGGAGAACCCTGCAGAAGATATCGAAATGGCGGTCGCATTAGACATTACGTAAGTCATTCCACGCAGAATCGATTGTGTTCCGAGTGTAACAATAAATGGATGCAGGTGAGTTAGGTTGATAATAATCGCGTTAAATATCCCAATTAGAACGCCAATTAGTATGCCTACAATCGAGGCGACTAGCCACGGCATGCCGTTGGACATCAGTTGTGCTGTAACGACCCCAGTCAGAGCCATTGTGGAGCCTATGCTCAGATCAATACCCGCTAGAAGGATAGCGAAAAACTCGCCAAAGCCCAGCAAAATGTAAATTGTGCTTTGATCGATTATCCGAATTGGATTGCCGCCCATCAAAAATGCTGGCTCGATGATCGCAAATACCGCAAATACCAGTATGAGGATCATAAAAACGCCGTAGTTTGACCACATTCGGGAGAATCTCTCCCGTCGTGTGAGTCGAACTGTAGGTCGAATGTTGGACACCGAAGTAGTTGTCTCGCAATTTGCCATGATCAAGTCCTATCTTGAAGCCGCACGCACGAGAGATTCCTCCGATGCGTTGGCAGCAGAAAACTCATCCACGATGCGTCCTCCGGCCATCACTAAAACGCGATCGCACACAGAGAGGATCTCTGGAAGTTCACTAGACACCATTATGACACCAATTCCTCTGTCGGCGAAGTCCCGCATGATCCGGTAGATCTCACTCTTCGTCCCGACATCGATCCCTTTGGTAGGCTCGTCAAATATGTAGATCTTTGCATCCGTGCTTTGCCAGCGAGCGATTAAAACCTTTTGTTGATTACCACCCGAGAGTTCAATGATACGCTGGTTTAGGTCGCGGCACTTGATTTGAAGTGCCTCCTGGCCGCGACGTGAAATCTCCTGTTCCCTGCGCGAGTGAAAGAGTCCGAGAAGTCCACCGAATTTGCTTGACTTCTGCTCCATGGCAACTGAGATGTTTCGCCGGATTGAGAAATTGTGAAATATGCCTGACTCTCGACGATTCTCGGTTACCATCGCGAGACCTGATTTGATTGCTGCATGCGGAGACTTGATTCGGACCGGGACTCCACCAACCCAGATTGTTCCTGCCTTGATAGGTTCTGCCCCAAAAATGGCTTCCATCAATTCAGTACGTCCTGATCCGACGAGCCCTGAAAACCCAAGGATCTCGCCTTGGCGCAAGACGAAAGAAGCGTCCTTGACTCGCTCATCGCGACGGGTCAGCCCGCGCACGGACAATAGTTCGGATGCAGAATCTAACCGCTCAGGTGAGCCTGCATGAAAGTCACCTTGGAGTTCGCGGCCAACCATCATGGACACGAGGGAATCCACAGTGACCTCGGAAATGAGCCGAGTGCCTACAACGGCGCCATCTTTAAGGACAGTGACGCGATCAGCAATATCAAGCAATTCTTCCAGTTTATGGCTGATGAAAATAAGGCTACGACCCTCGCCCTTCAGGTGGCGAACGATTCGAAATAGCTCACGGACCTCTTCGACGGACAGGGAGGTTGATGGCTCATCCATAACAATGACTCTTGAATCGAACGCAACTGCGCGGAGGATCTCGACCATCTGCTTCGTCGATATTGACAGGTTTCCGACAATTGTGTTGGGATCCAAATAGAGACCAATACTCTGCAGTAGTTCCACCGTGCGCGCTCGCATCGCAGCGAGATCCAGGATTTCTACACCACAAACAGTCTTTGTGAGAAGGCGTCCAACGAAGATGTTTTCCCAGATTGATAGTTCGTTGATGACGCTCAATTCTTGATAGATGATACTAATGCCAGCGCGATTCGACTCATGTGGAGTTAATCTACTGAACACGCGGCCATTGACTTCAATGGTTCCAGACGTGGGTTCGTATGCTCCAGAGAGGATCTTCATAAGGGTAGACTTGCCCGCGCCATTTTCTCCGAGAAGGGCGAGAACCTCGCCCTTCTCGACGGTGAGTGTAACGTCACGGAGAGCTGGGACCCCAGCAAACTCCTTCGTGATATGTGTCATCTTCACTGCGGCAGTCATGTGTGTCCCCACCTTCCATACGTGTCGACATAATCACTTTACAAACTTGGCTGCGTTCTCCTTGGTGATGAGGATTGGATCCACGTGCATCGTGCTGGGCTGCGCATTCACGTCGATCTTCGGCTTGTCCTTGACTAGCTTTGCCATCAGCTTGACGGACTCGGCTCCGACCTTAGCCGAGTCTTGCTTGACAGTCGCCAACAACCCTCCTGCAAGAACTGACTTGATCGCATCTGAATTTCCGTCGGTTCCTACGACAACGATCTGACGTCCCGACTTAACCGCTGCCTCTTGGGCACCCATTGCCATCGTGTCGTTGCAGCAATAGATGGCCTTAAGACTTGGATATTTGTTGATGAAGTTCTGTGCGACATTATAGGCCTTGGTTCGGTCCCAGTCGGCCGGCTGGCTGTCGACAATCGTCAATCCGGCCTTTTCCATTGCTGATTTTGCGCCATTCTTGCGGTCGACGCCCGACTGCACCCCAGCTTGGCCCTCGATAATGGCGACATTCCCACTGTTGCCAAGATGCTTGGCGATCAAGCTACCCGCCATGCCACCGACCTTGACATTATCAGTCGTAACCAATCCCTGGATCGCACCACCTCGGGCCTTGAGGTTCGACAAATCTACTGGCTCATCAACGTTGATGACATAGATGCCCTTTTTTGTTGCTTCGGCCAGTACATTGTTTAGGTTCACATTTGAGATGGGTGCAACGCCGATTGCCGCGTAGCCCTTGGAAAGGGCGTTTTGGACCAGATTGACCTGACCCTCCACGTCGTCTTCTGAGTTCGCAGCGAACACATCAAGCGAGATGCCTTCGGTTTTTGCTTCGGCCTGGGCCCCAGACTTGACGTTTTGCCAAAACTCGGACGTCAGAACCTTCTGGACGATCGCGACCTTAACGTTGCCACCTCCAGTGGTGGCTCCAGTGGTGGTGCCGGCCTTGGAGCATGCGCTGACGCCGGCCAAGGTCAGGGAGGCGCCGGCGGCGACGAGGATCGTTCTGCGGGAAACCTGGTTGTTCATGCTTCTACTCCATCGTAGGTGGTGTACGAGACTGCTGCCATCGGCGGCATTGCGATGACGGTAGACCCGCGCTAGCTTGTCCTTCAACGACGAGATTTTTGAAGGATGCGACATAAATGGATGCAAAGTCTGCGCTGAGTCAGCTGCTTCCTGTACCAAGACTTCCATCGATGCTCGGTCTTCCAACGATGCATGGTGGGTCGCCCGACGAGTTGATCAAGCATGTTGCCTGTGGTCGCGGGCCTACGGCCTCAGCGTTAGCTCATCTGACGGGCATGTCGCGCAGCACCGTGAGCGCGTACGTGGAAGCGCTCCGACGTGACCGTGTCCTCGTCGACGCGGGCCGGGCTCGTCACAGCGGCCGCGGCCGTCCAGGGGTGCGTCTGGCTATATCTCCTGATGCGGGAATGGTCGGGATCATAGATGGCGGTGCCACGGGTGCCCACCTCGCCTTGGTGAGTGCCGACCAGAGGTTGCTTGCGAGTATGGAAGTCACTCAAGGTGTTTGTGCTGGCCCTGAGCGTACGCTTCAGGCATACATTGATGCAATGAATTCAATGATTAGTGGACTGAAGACGCCCCTGCCTCTGGTCAAGGTTGTTATTGGACTTCCGGCTCGTATCGACACGGACACGTCACTTCCTGTGCGCCCTACTATCATGCCTGGGTGGGATGCTTTTCCCGTGGCAGGTGTGCTCGAAGATGCATGGGGCGCAGATGTGCTTGTGGAAAATGACGTGAATCTTCGTTGTGTAGGTGAAGCGTGCTGGGGTCCAGTTGAATGGCTTCCAATCTTGGCAATCAAGGTTGGGACAGGAATTGGCGCCGGTCTCATCGACAAATATGGACACATATATCACGGCTATCGGGGAGCTGCTGGGGAGATCGGACACATGCCGGCACGAGGGGCTTCGCCGGATCTTGTGTGCACGTGTGGGGCGGTGGGTTGCGTCGAAGCTAACGCTTCCATTCATGCCATGTTGGTGAAGCTCAGTCGGGAAGCATCTAGCGATAGTGTTCGCAGGGGTATGACGTTGCCTGAATTGCTGGAAAACGTCAGGAATCAGGATCGAGCCACGATGGAAGTTGTGGCAGATGCTGCCGACACGCTTGGTGACGCGGTAGCCGTACTGTGCAATGTTCTCAATCCGCGTCGAGTTATGATAACGTGCGCTCTTTCTGAAGTGACGGATGACTATCTGGCGAGAATTCGTTCTGAGGTCTATAAGAAGGCCCGCCCGCTGGCTTCCCGTGAGGTGATCATTGGATATAGTCCACTTGGTTCAAATGTCGGTGTTGCTGGTGGAATAGCGCTAGCACTTGATGATGGCCTATCGATACTGGCACGCCGGGCACTTCAGAACCCTTGGAATGGTTGAGTGCAAGATCTTACTCCATTGGAGCACCTTGTGCACTCGTAATGAATGTGGCGAGGATTGAATGCGGCTTGGTGTGGTGAGTAGACGTCGATATTGATGCACTCAAGGATTTCCCTCGAATCAATTGGCTCATGAAAGGGCTGCTGGTTTCGGAGTCGTGACAAGCGATCGGAGAACCTGGACGACGCCGTCGTCTGCGTTCGATGGCGCTATGGCCCGCGCCGCAGCCAGGATCCTCGGGTGCGCGTTGGCCATGGCGAAGGACAGCGCCGCCCGGCCCATGAGCTCGAGGTCGTTGAGGTAGTCGCCGAAGACGACCGTCTGGTCGACGCCAATGCCCAGCCTCTCCTGCACGGTGGCCACGGCAGTTCCCTTGTCCGTGCCGAGGTTGACGATGGCGAGCCAGTCCCGGCCCGAGACGGTGACCTTGGCCCGATCCGACAGGCGCTCGTAGGCGGGCCACAGGCGGTCCTCGGCGTGGTCCGCCGAGAAGATCGCCACCTTGATGGCGCCCCCGGTGGCCCCGAGCAGGTCGTCGACGACGTCGTTGCGCACGTAGTACATGTCGACGTGCTCCATGAAGGCTGCATCGCTCCGGTCGACGACGGCCCCGTCGGGCCGACAGACGATGGCTCCGACGTCGAGCCCGTCGTCGGACAGGCTGCGGGTGATCTCGACGACGTCGCGCACGAGCACCGGATCGAGCACCGAGGTGTAGAACTCGCGCCCGTCCTGGACGACGTTCGTCCCGTTCTCGGCGATGAACAGCGTCCGGCACGGCACCTCGGCGAACTGGTCGGCCAGGGTGGCGTACTGCCGGCCCGACGCCGGGGCGAGGATGATGTCGCGAGCCGCCATGGCCGCGAGGATCTCATCGAACCCGGCTGGCATCGACTTGTCGGGACGCAGGAGAGTGCCGTCCATGTCGGTGACGACGAGACGGATCCCCGGGGCCAGTCGGCGCAACTCGGGGTCGTCAGGGTCGAAGGGTCGGGCGGTCACTGCGGCAGAAGGCGTCGTGGGCGTCACGGGGATCATTGTGCCGCCGCCCGGGTGCGTCGATCGAGCAGCGGGACGGAGGCCAGCCCGAGAAGGGTGAGGAGGGCACCGGTGCCGATGGCCCCGCGGTAGCCCAACGGACCGACGAGGGAACCCAGGACGAAGGGGCCGACGCCGGTCGCACCGTCGACGATGCAGAAGTACCCGGCGACGGCGCTCGTCGCCCGGTCGAGCCCGACCCGGTGGACGGCGACCGTCTGGTCGACCGGAACGATCGTCCCATAGCCCAGCCCGAGCAGCGCCGCGCCGAGCAGGAGCCGCACCGGCCCATGGGCGGTCGACGTCGCGATCATGCCCAGGGCGGCGACCACCAGGCAGGGAGCGACGAGGAGGGTGTCGCGCGTGCGGTCCTGGATGACCCCGGCGATGGGTCGTGACAGGCAGATGACCAGGGCGTACACGAGGAAGTAGAAGCCGCTCGCCGAGGACAGTCCCACGGCGGCGCCGAACGGGTTGACGAAGGTGAGCATCGTCCCGAATCCCAGGGCGCAGGACGCCACGACGAGGGAGATCGGCACCCCGGCACGGGGCAGCATCTCCACCTGCGGGCCCCGGCGGGCCACCCGCGGCCTGAGGTCGCGGGCCGCGACGAAGGCTGCGCCCAGCGCGACGACGGCGCACCCGGTGCAGGCCCAGAAGACCGCCGTCTCCCCGGCGGCGTGCTCCAGACGCACCCCGACGAACGGGCCGAGCCCGGTCGCCAGGGCCATGCCGAAGCTGATCCATCCCGACGCCTCGCCGGTGCGCTGCACGGGGGCCCGGGACAGGGCGACCCCGGTCACCCCGGTCGCCGCCGTGCCGTAGGCGAAACCATGGACGAACCTCAGCACGAGCAGGGGTCCGACGGTGTCGACGAACGGATGGGCCAAGCACCCGACCAGCAGGACGAGGAGCGACCCGAGGACGACGGCCCGCTCCCCCACCAGGGCGCTCACCCGGCCTGCTGTGAGCCGGGCGACGACGGCCCCGAGGAAATAGATGGTGCCGATGAACCCGGCGGTCGACGAGCCGGTGTGCAGGCTCGTCATGGCCCAGCCGCTGACCGTCGAGGCCAGCATGTAGAAGACGAGGAAGACGCCGAGGTTGGAGATGACGAGGGCGGTGAAGGTGGCGGTCCACAGGGCTGGACGGGATGTGCTCGACATGACGGGGCTCACCCTAGACCCGGCCCGCAGGTCGTCCGGTCGCAGGCCTGTCGACAGGCTGTCGGGGGGCTGGCAGAACGCCCTGGCGCACGCGCGCTCGCTGCGTGACGAGGCCGGGACGAGTACCGTGTCGGCGGGGTCGCCCCGACCGATCATGGCCGTGGCGAGCACAGCGAGGGGCCGCGTCGGCCCAATCGGAGGAACACCCATGACCCAACCAGTGAGCCCACAGATGGGGGTGCGGGAGCTGACGATCCGGGGAATCATCCTCGGCGGCGTCATCACCCTGCTCTTCACGGCGGCCAATGTCTACCTGGGGCTCAAGGTCGGTCTGACCTTCGCCACCTCGATCCCCGCCGCCGTCATCTCCATGGGCGTGCTGCACCTGTTCAAGGACCACACCGTCCAGGAGAACAACATCGTCCAGACGGTGGCCTCGGCCGCCGGCACCCTGTCGGCCATCATCTTCGTCCTGCCCGGCCTCATCATGGTCGGCTGGTGGAACCACTTCCCGTACTGGACGACCCTGGCCGTGTGTGCCGTCGGCGGCATCCTCGGCGTCATGTACTCCATCCCGCTGCGTCGGGCGCTCGTCACCGGCTCCGACCTGCCGTACCCGGAGGGAGTCGCCGCTGCCGAGGTGCTCAAGGTCGGCGACACCCATGAGGGGGTCGAGGCCAACAAGGTCGGGCTGCGGGTCATCCTCGTCGGCGGACTCACCTCGGCCCTCTACCTCCTGGGCACCTACGTCGGTGTCGTCAAGGACAGCGTCCAGAAGATCTTCAAGGTGGGCAACGGTGGAACCCTCATCGGTGGTGGGCTGTCCCTGGCGCTCATCGGCGTCGGCCACCTCGTCGGCCTCACGGTCGGCATCGCCATGCTCGTCGGCGTCGTCATCTCGTACGGGTTCATCCTTCCCTGGCGCAGCCAGGGCCACATCAGCGGAGCCCTGTCCGACTCGCTCTCGACGATCTTCGCCCACGACGTCCGTTTCGTCGGCGCCGGGACGATGGCCGTGGCCGCCGTGTGGACCCTCGTCAAGATCCTCGGACCGATCATCCGCGGCATCAGCGAGGCGCTGGCCTCCAACCGGGCCCGCCGCGAGGGCGCGACCGTCGACCTCACCGAACGCGACATGCCGATGAGCATCGTCCTCATCGTCGTCCTCGTCTCGATGCTGCCGGTCGGCTACCTGCTGTGGGACTTCATCCGCGGTACCGCGCTGCACGGCGGGATCACCGGTCTCATCCTCGTGAGCATCGTCTTCACCCTGCTCGTCGGACTGCTCGTGGCGTCGATCTGTGGCTACATGGCCGGTCTCATCGGCGCGTCGAACTCCCCCATCTCGGGGGTCGGCATCCTCGTCGTCATCCTCACCGCCCTGCTCATCAAGGTCACCTACGGGGCGGCCGGCACCCAGGAGAGCAAGGCCCTCGTCGCCTACACGCTCTTCACCGCGGCGGTCATCTTCGGCATCGCGACGATCTCGAACGACAACCTCCAGGACCTCAAGACCGGCCAGCTCGTCGGGGCGACTCCGTGGAAGCAGCAGCTCGCCCTCGTCATCGGCGTCATCTTCGGGTCGGCGATCATCCCGCCGGTGCTCGGTCTCATGCAGCGGGCGTTCGGCTTCCAGGGTGCGCCCGGGGCCAACCCGTCGACGGCCCTGGCCGCCCCGCAGGCCGGGCTCATCTCGTCCTTGGCCCAGGGCGTCTTCGGTGGTCAACTCCAGTGGGGTCTCATCGGTCTGGGCGCGGTCATCGGCGTCGTCGTCATCATCATCGACGAGATCCTCGGCAAGGCGACGACGCGCATGCACCTGCCCCCGCTGGCCGTCGGCATGGGCATGTACCTGCCCATCGTCACCTCGGTGACGATTCCCATCGGCGCCCTCATCGGTGTGGGGTACGACGCCTGGGCCCGGCGCAGCGGCGGTGACGTCGACGGCAAGAAGCGCACCGGGATCCTCCTGGCCACCGGACTCATCGTCGGCGAGTCGATCATGGGCGTCATCTACGCCGCCATCGTCGCGGGTACCGGGCAGCAGAGCCCGCTGTGGCTCGTGGGCAAGAACTTCGAGACGCAGTCCGGATGGATCGGGTTGTGCGTGTTCATCCTCGTCATCTGGGGTCTGTACACGTGGGTACGCAAGCAGGCGGTGGCGCGGGAGGCGGCCGACCACTGATCCACGCTTGACCTGAAGCGCACTTCAGCTTCTAGCGTCGAGGACATGAAGATCCTCAGCACGGTTCTCGTCGTCCTCTACGCCCTGCTCAACCTATTCCTGGCCGTCGTCGGCACGGTGCGGGCCGGTGAGGTCGGCCTCACCGCCAAGCTTCTGCCGGCGGCGGTCTTCGTCATGGCTGCGGCCGGCCTCGGCTGGGGCGCCGTACGTCACTCGACGGTGTGGGTCATCGTCGGCCTGGTCCTCGCCTCGGTGGCGCCGGTGCTCTACGGCGCGCTCGTCGAGCACTCGAACGTCCTGCTGCACCACCTCGTGCGGGCAGGGTTCGAGGTCATCGTCGGCGTGCTGTGGGTGCTCGCCTGGCGGTCGCACTCCTGACAATGTCGGGCACCGTTGCGACCCGTGGCCGACGCGCCGGATCGACCCCGCCGGGAACGCGAACTGGCACCATGGGGCCCATGGCCGACGTGTGTGACTGTGGTGCTCCGCTGACGATCGGCGCGGCAGCGCGCCATCTCGACGTCACCGTCGAGACCCTGCGGTACTACGAGTCCGCCGGGCTCGTCCATCCCGAGCGACGCGGTGCCCACCGGGTGTACTCCCAGCGCGACATGGATGCCCTCCACGTCGTCCGGGCGATGCGCGCCGTCGGCTTCTCCATGGCAGAGGTCGCCGAGCTCCTGGCGCAGAAGACCGACGACCCACCCGAGGTGCTCATCGCCCGGGTGCGTCGTCTGCTCGCCGAGTACCGGGGTCGACTCGAGCAGCGTCGCCGTGACCTCGACCGGGCCGATGCCCTCCTGCGGGGGTGGCTCGACGAACTGGACTCGGTCGACGTCGACACTCGTGGCGGCGAGCACGGCGTCACCGGGGAGCAGGTCGTCCCGGCGTCGTGCTGATCGTCAGAACCTCGTCGTCAGGGCGAGGTCGGCGCCGAACCCGACGAGCACCGTCCCGGTGACCGAGTCGATGACGCGGTTGGTGCGTCGCCCGCCGAGGACGGCTCGCATCCGGTGGGCGGCAAGGACGATGGTGCCGAACCAGAGGAGCCCCTCGACGAAGTGGATCCCCGCCAGAGCAGCCCCATGGCCAGCGGCGAGACGCCGTGTGGCAGGAACTGTGGCAGGACGGCGACGTAGAAGACGCCGATCTTGGGGTTGAGGACGTTGGTGAGCAGCCCCTTGAGGAACGCGGCGTGCGCCGATGTGGCCGTCGACCCCGTCGTGCCGAGGTCGGCGTGATCGCCCCGGATGGCGTGCCACAGCATCTGCACGCCCATCCACAGCAGGTAGAGGGCTCCCGCGAGCTTGACGACGCCGTAGGCCAGCTGGGACGCGGTGACGAGGGCCGAGGTGCCGATCGCAGCGGCGATACCCCACAGCAGACACCCCGTCCCGATGCCGACGGCGGTGAGCATGGCCACCCCGCGGCTCCGGGTGAGGGCCTGGCGCAGCACCAGGGCGGTGTCGATGCCCGGGGTCAGGGTGAGCAGACCGGCGACCAGGGCGAACTGGACGAGGGCGTGCGTCACCGTCATTCCGGAACCTCCTGTGTGGGGCGGACCGGATCAGGGTAGGACAGGGCGGACGGGTCGCAACGGGGCCGCCGACATGCGACATGGCTGGGCCCGTTGGGCCCAGCCATGTCTGTTCGGGTGTGTGTCGGACTGAGGGGAGTCTTCTCATACGCCGGTCTTCGGCAGGACGGGCATTCCGGGCTTGTCCGGGTGACCGGGCATGGTCGGGGTCATGGTGGGCTTGGGCTTGTCCGGGGTGCCGGGCATGGTCGGCGTCATGGTCGGGGTGCCGGGCTTGTCCGGGGTCGGGGTCGACGTCGGGGTCGACGTCGGCGTGGAGGTCGGCTTGTCCGGGGTCGGCTTCGGGGTGGGGGTCGGCAGCATGGCCTTGCACTTCTCGATGCCCGGGTCATCCTTCCCGAGCGAGACGACGATCGAGCGGCCCTGCGCGTCGGGGAACCAGTCGCCCACCTTGACCGGGCCGTCGACCTTGATGGAGTTCGCGCTCACGTGGATGGGGTTCTTGCCGTCCTTGAGGCGCTCATTGACACCGGGCTTGCCGACGTACTTGCAGACCCAGACCTTGCCCTGCTTGGTCGAGTGGTCCTTGGCCTGGGCGGCGGTGGCGCCGGCTCCGGCACCGGCGAGGGCCAGCGCGGCAACAGTGGCGATCGTCGCCGTACGACGACCAAAGGTGACAGCCATGGTTCGAGATCCTCCTGGTTGTGGGTTCCTGAGCATTCATGGGACCACATGGCAGGGTCAGTGTCAACTGTTCTCCATATCAGGAACGGTCATACGAGTCGGCTCGTTTGCCGTGGGAGGGCAAGAAGACGGGATTTTCCGGATTCGTCCGCCGCTGATGTCTGTCGCCACGCGGCAAGAGGCTCGCTCCTGTCCCTCGTCAACGCCACCTTCGGCAGCGCTGGGTTGGTCAAGATGTCACCTTTTGTTCATCTCGTGATGATGGGTCGATTGTTGTCGGCCGTCGTCGTTGTCGTGGCCGGGATGGAGCATCGGCGCGCCGAACCCACGGCCCGGCATGGCGGTCGGCGGCTCCGTACCGACGAGCGCGCCGCCTACGATGGCGGGGACCACCGTCGTCTCGACCACCGCAGTCAACCCGAGGAGGGTGCCATGGACCTCGACCCCGGTACCTCAGCGACCCCGGCCCAACGGGTCGTCCTCGGCCACCTCGTCGGCGATGCCCTCGGGGTCCCCTACGAGTTCCACGCTCCCGACGAGCTGCCCGAGGTCATCGACATGCAGCCCCCGGCGGGTTTCCACCGGGCACACCGTGGCACTCCGTGCGGGACCTGGTCGGACGACGGGGCGCTCATGCTCGCCGTCGCCGACAATCTCCTCACCCACGGCGGACGCATCGAGGCGACCGGTCTGGCCACCAGCATGGTCGACTGGATGCGGCGCGGCCGGTTCACCCCGGACGGTCGGGTCTTCGACATCGGTGGGACGACTCGGCGTGCCCTGCGTCGCGTCGGTCGGCGGGCGCCCGAGCGATGCGGCGACACGTCGAGGCGCAGCAACGGCAACGGATCGCTCATGCGAACCGCTCCCCTGGCCGTGCTCCACCGTGGCACCGACCAGGAGTTGCTCGACGACGCCTGCCTCCAGTCACGCATCACCCACGCCCACCCGATATCCCAGGCATGTTGCGCCCTCCACGCCCTGTGGGGGCGGCGGATGGCTCGTGGGGACGATGCCGGGCGCGCCTGGGACACCGCCGTGTCCGACACCCTCGACGGGCTGGCGGCCGATCTCAGGGCCTCCCTGACCGAGGCCCTGGCGCAGGACTGGGTTCCGGGAAGCGGATACGTCGTCGCGAGCCTGCAGGCTGCGCGGCGGCTCGTCATCGGGTCGCGCAGCTACCGCGATGCCGTCATCGGGGCGATCCGACTCGGGGACGACACCGACACGACGGCGTGCATCACCGGTGCCTACGCCGCCCTGGCCCTCGACGAGTTGCCGCCCGCCGAGTGGCTCGGGCAGCTGCGAACCAGCCCCGAGCTCGAGCGGATCCTCGAGGCCGCCGGGACGGTGAGCCCCTGACCGCGGGTGGATTTCTGACGTGGGGCGGTTGTTCTCGACGTGAGAACGCAGTTTCAAGAGCCTCCACGTCGGAAATACACCCGCGGTCGCCCTCTGACGGGGCGAGGACGAGGCCGTCGGCGATCCGGACCGCGCGACACCTGGGGCTGCCGGGAACGACGAAGTCCCGGGACATCCGTCCCGGGACTTCACGACGTCGGGCTGACAGGATTTGAACCTGCGACCCCTTGACCCCCAGTCAAGTGCGCTACCAAGCTGCGCTACAGCCCGCCGGGCCGCTCGGCGACCCGAGGAAGAACACTAGCGTACTTCCAGATGACGCGCCAACCTCATCACTTCTTCCCGCGCTTCTCGCGGGCTCGCACCTCGACCTGGACCGGGGTGCCCTCGAAGCCGAAGTCCTCGCGCAGCCGCCGCTCGATGAAGCGGACATAGCCCTGGTCCATCTGCCCGCTGGTGAAGAGGGCGAAGGTCGGCGGGCAGTTGTGCGCCTGGGTGCCGAAGAGGATCCGCGGCTGCTTGCCGCCACGCACCGGGTGCGGGTGGGCCGCGGCCAGACGCCCCAGGAAGGCGTTGAGCTTGCCGGTCGAGATGCGCGTCTCCCACCCGGCGAGGGAGGTCTCGATGGCCTTGGACAGCCGGTCGACGTTGCGCCCGCTCAGCGCGGAGATGTTGACCCGCGGCGCCCAGGCGTAGGCCTGGACGTCCCGCTCGATCTCCCGCTCCAGGTACCGACGGCGCTCCTCGTCGGTGAGGTCCCACTTGTTGTAGGCGATGACCATGGCGCGCCCGGCCTCCTCGACCATGGTGAGGATGCGCAGGTCCTGGTCGCTGATCGACTCGGCGGCGTCGATGACGACGACACACACCTCGGCCCGCTCGATCGCCGCCTGGGTGCGCAGGGAGGCGTAGTACTCGTGCCCGGACGCCTCCTTGACCCGCTTGCGCAGCCCCGCCGTGTCGACGAACCGGTACACCGTCCCGGCGACCGGGACGAGCTCGTCGACGGGGTCGACCGTCGTCCCCGACATGTCGGAGACGACCGAGCGGTCCTGGCCGACGAGCCGGTTGAGCAGGGACGACTTGCCGACGTTGGGCTTGCCGACGATGGCCACACGCCGCGGTCCGCCGACCTCCTCGACCGTCGTGGCCCGCTCGGGCAGCACGGCGACGAGGGCGTCGAGCAGATCTCCCGACCCGCGCCCGTGCATGGCCGAGACCGGGTGCGGCTCCCCCAGCCCGAGGTTCCACATCGTCGCGGCCTCGGCCTCGGTGCGCACGTCGTCGACCTTGTTCGCGGCCAGGACGACGGGCTTGCGGGAGCGCCGGAGCACCTGGACGACGGCCTCGTCCTCGTCGGTCGTGCCGACGGTGGCGTCGACGACGAGGAGGACGGCGTCGGCGGTGGAGATGGCGAGCTCGGCCTGCTCGGCGATCCGCGCGGCCAGGCCGGTGGCGTCGGAGGCCCATCCGCCGGTGTCGACGAGGACGAACTCGCGCCCGGCCCATTCGGCGTCGTAGGAGACGCGGTCGCGGGTCACCCCGGGGGTGTCCTGGACGACGGCCTCGCGCCGACCCAGGATGCGGTTGACGAGGGTCGACTTGCCGACATTGGGGCGTCCGACGACGGCGACGACTGGCCGGGGAAGGGCCTGCTCCCCCTCGGCCTGCGGTTGGACCTCATCTGTCATGGCGTTCTCCTGCTCCTGCGAACCAGCACAACCTACACGATGGGCGTCCGGGTCCCGGCCGACGCGACCGCGCCTCAGCGCCGCGACAGGACGGCGTCGGCCAGCCCGATGACCCGCTCGACGACCTGCTCGAGGGACAGCCTCGTCGAATCGATGAGGGTCACCCCGGGGGCGGGCGACGCGAACTGACTCACGGTGGAGTCGTCCCGGTCGCGCCGGACGATCTGGTCGCGCATCTGGGCCTGGTCGACTCCCCCACCGAGTTCGGCCGACCGTCGCGCCATCCGCACGGCCGGGTCGGCCACGAGAAGCACCCGGACGTCGGCATCGGGACAGACGACGGTGGTGATGTCGCGCCCCTCGACGACGATCCGGCGCCCCGAATCCTCGACGATGCGCCTCATCATCGCGGTGAGCAGGTCGCGCACCGGCTGGATCGTCGCCACCGCCGAGACCTTCGCGCTCGTCGCGGGTTCACGGATCTCCTCGGTGACGTCGCGCCCGTCGATGACGACGTGGTCGTGGCCAGGACGCGTGTCGAGGCGCAGATCCGCCGTGGCCACCAGATCGACCGCAGCCTGCGGATCGGTGCGCGGGTCGATCCCCCGGTGGGCGACCTGGCAGGCAGCGGCGCGGTACATCGAGCCGGTGTCGAGGTGGGCCAGTCCCAGGCGCGTCGCGACGAGCCGGGAGGTCGACGACTTGCCTGACCCGCTCGGCCCGTCGATGGCGATGACGAGACGGTGGTCCCCCGGAGTCCCTGCGGTGTGTGGCGTGGTCATGACGTCCTTCCCGGTCTCACGAGCGCAGCCCCCAGCCGCGCGAGCGCATCCATGCTCTCAGGTCGTCGGCCCGTTCGGGGGCGACGTCGATCGAGAGGAACCCGACCTCGCGCTCGGGGTCGTGCTCGACCGAGAGATCCTCGACGTTGATGCCGATGCCCTCGACATCGGCGAAGAGCCTGGCCAGGGAGCCCGGCGCGTCGGGGATCTGGACGATGACCGCCTCGGTGACAACCTCGCGCCCGTGCTTTCCCGAGACCGCCTGCGCGCCACGGCGTCCCACCTCGAGGAACCCCTCGAGCTCGTCGGGGTCGTCGAGGCTGGCCAGCAGTGCGTCGAGATCGGCGCGCACGGCCTCGAGCTGGGCCCGTACCGCGGGCCGGTTGGCGCTGAGGATCTGGCGCCACATGCCGGTCTGGGAGCGGGCGATGCGGGTGACGTCACGCACTCCGGTCCCCGCCAGGCGCAGGTGCGGCCGCTCGGCGTGACGAAGGTTGGCGGCGGTGAGGATGCTCATGAGATGCGGCAGGTGTGACACCTCGGCGACCGCCCGGTCGTGCTCCGCGGTGTCCATCTCGACGACCCGTGCCCCGGTGACCCTGGCCATCCGGCGGACGAGCTCGACGTCGTCCCGGGAGTTCTCGGCCCGGGGTGTGACGACCCAGGTGCGGTCGACGAAGAGCTCGGCGACGGCGGTGAGCGGCCCCGCGTACTGGGTGCCGGCCATGGGGTGCGAGCCGACGTACCGACGGGCGTCGACGCCCATGCTCGCGAGCTCGTCGACGACCGCGCCCTTGACCGACGCGGTGTCGGTGACGACGGCCCCGGGGAACTCGGCCACGGCGGCCGCGACGGTCTGCGCGACGGCGGCAGGAGGAGTGGCGACGACGACGATGCGGCACGAGCTCGGCTCGTCGAGGACCCCGGCCCCGCGTCCGGCGGCGACCATGGCGTTGGAGGGATTGAGGTCGCGCAGGTGGACGCGCACTCCCTGACTGGTGAGGGCACGCCCGACGCTGGCCCCGATGAGTCCGGTGCCGACGACGAGCACCGGCCCGAGTTCGTCGACGTCCTGGGGGTCGGCCGGTGGTGGTGTCACGGGTGGGTCCTGTCGGTGGGGTCGAGGCTGAGACGCCGGAAGGTCCGTCGTCGGTCGGTCTGCCGGTCGAGGACGGCGACGTCGAGCGGCCCCAGGGTGGTCCGGGCCAGGGAGATCGTCGTCGCCAGGTCGAGCGGCGTCGTCAGGGCCTCGAGCAGGCCGGGCAGGTCGCCGTCGTCAGCCTCCCCAGCGCCGATGAGGACCGGGTCGACGCCGAGGCTCACCGCACCGTCGGCCTCGATGGTGAGGATGACGTCGGCGCTGGGGACCGGGCCGAGCTCGGCCACCGCCAGGGTGACGTCGTAGCCGGGTCCCATGCGTCGGGCCGATCCGAGGGTGCGCGCGTAGACCGTCGCCAGGGTGGAGGCGTGGACGTCCTGGCGGTCGTAGGTGTAGGCGGTGAGGTCGCAGTGTCTGATCCCGGCCACGCGCAGGGCGTCGCACTGGTCCCAGGGGCCGACGGCGGCCAGGGCGATCCGGTCGTGGATCTCGTGGGCGCGCGGCAGGTGCTCCCGGGGCGCGGGTGATGCGAGGATGATGCCGCCGGCGTAGCGGGCGAGGAGGACGGGGGTGTCCGGTGGGTTCGAGGTCATGAGGGGTCCGTCCGGGTCTGGTCGTCGACGAGGTCCTTGGCCCACCGGGCGACCTGGGCGGCCTCGACCGACCGCACTCCGGACGCGTCGACGAGGCACATGGCGGGACGGACGGCTCGCGACAGGTTGCTGGCCGGGTCCTGCCCGGTGGCCTCGGACAGGGCTCGCAGCGTCACCTTGACGGCGTCGGAGCGGTCGAGCTCGCCGACGTGGGTGGTGGCCAGGAAGGTCCGTGCGAAGAGTGAGCCGACACCGATGCAGCCGAAGGAGTCCTCCTCGAAGCCACCGCCGGTGCCGTCGTAGCAGAAGATCCGGCCGCGGTGGGCACCACGGTCCCATCCCGCGAGGATCGGTGAGACGGCCAGCCCGTGGGCGGCGACGGTGCTGTTGGTGCGCACGAGCACCGACAGTCGCTCGGCCCTGCCGTCGAGGCTGAGGGGGCGCTCGGTGACCTTCTCGGCGTGCTCCACCTCGGCCTCGAACAGCCCGATGAGCTCGCTGGCCAGGCCGGGTGCTCCGGCCACCCCGATGGCCGAGGTGTCGTCACAGCCCAGGACCCGGTCGACGTCGGCCTGGGTGAGGTGGGAGCCGAGGGTCGGGCGGCGGTCGGCGGCCAGGATGACCCCCGTCGAGTACTTCACGGCGATGATCGACGTGCCATGGCGCCGCAGCTCGGGCAGCGAGGAGTCGACCCGGGACGGCGGGAGCAGGGACGGGGCGACCCGGGTGAGGAACTCGCTGAAGGACGGGGAGCCGGCGGCCAGGAACTCGGCCGACAGTCCGTGGGAGGTCAGCGCGCCGGCCGCCGGGCCGAGGGAGCCGGCGGTGGACGGTCCGGCGTGCCATGGCTGGGACATCCCCCACCTCCTCGAGTCGTGAACCTCACCCAGCCTAGCGACGTGCTCGAACGACCCGGACGGCGTCCATGGCGGGCGGACGTCGGGCTGCCCACGGCGACGAGTTGGGATGTCGCACGAGTTCCGATACCATTGGTATCCGATTCCAGTGGTATCGACAGGGGGTTCCCATGACGACGACCTTGTCCCGCCCGGCCAGGCAGGACGTCAGGGTGCGGGTGTTGGACGCCGCGGCCCGCAACTTCCGTGAACGCGGGTACGCCGCTGCCGACCTGCGCACCATCGCCCGGGACGCCGGATTCACCAAGGGGGCGATCTACTCGAGCTTCGGGTCGAAGCCGGAACTGTTCTGTCAGGTGTGCCTGGCCCACGTCGATGGCCAGGGTGAATCGGTCGCGGCGGCGGTCGAGCAGGTGCTCTCGGCTCCCGGCCGGGGCGACGTCGTGGAGTCGTTGGCCCTCGAGTTGGCCTCGGCACTCGAGGGCGACGTCGACTGGCAGATCACGTTGTCGGAGTTCCGCGCCCTGGCGCGAACCGACCCGCAGGTCGGCCACGCCTATGCGTCCCTCATGGTGACGCGCTCCGAGCGCATCACGAAGGTGCTGGCGCGGTTGGCACCGATGATCCCGTTGGGTCCGGAGGACCTGCGCACCCTGGCGACCGCCATCCTCGGTCTGTCGAACGTCATGGCGTTGGAACACGCCACAGCACCGGACGTCGTCGACATCGACCTCATCACCGACGTCATCCGCCGCTCGCTCAAGGGACTGCTGTCATGACCGATCTTCTCGTCCATGCGAAGAGCCTCACCTCGACCACTCGTCACGGCACGATCTTCGGGCCGCTCGACCTCGACCTGGAACCTCGCCAGCTCGGCATCGTCCGCGGCGACAAGGGCTCGGGCAAGTCGGCCCTCCTGCTGGCCCTCACCGGACGGTTCAAGCGCACCCGCGGCACCCTCGTCATCGACGGAGTCGACGCCATCGCCAATCCCTACGAGGCGATGGCCCGCACCAGCGTCGCCCGCCTGGCCGACTACGTCCAGCCGGAGGACCGACTCACTCTCGAGGAGTCCATCGTCGAGCGGTGCTACCTCGACGGTTGTCCCGTCAAGCAGGGGCGTCGGCGGGTGCACGAGATCGAGGAACTCCTGGGCTACACCGTCGACCATTCCTGCGAACTGGAGCAGCTCTCGCCGATCGAGCACGCCGTGGTCTCGGTGGCCCTGGCGATGCTCCGACCGAGCAAGGTCATCGTCCTCGACGACGCCGATGCGATGGTGCCCCATCGACTCCAGCGCACCCTCTTCGAGTTGCTGGCCAGGCTGACCGAGATCGACGACTCGACGATCATCGCCGCGACGGTCGACGACGACTCCGTCCCGGACGGTGCCGTGGAGGTGGCTCTGCCCCGGCCCGCGGCCCTGCTCGTCTCGGCACCCACGAAGATCCTCGACCTGCCGAGGGCGAGCGTCCGGGACCGCGGTGAATCGGGCGACGCGCACGGGGACGGCGTCGTCCCCGACGGTCCGCGCATCCCCGCGCCCGGAGGGCTGGAGTCCGTGATCCTGCCGCCGCGCACGGTGCTCAAGGGTGCCCGGCACGGCGATCCGGGTGCCTCCGGGGGCGACCGTCCGACGGGTCGGGGAGCTCCCGACGGAGGGTCCGGATCCAGTGGAACCACCGATGCCGGCCCGTCGGGCACAGACCGGCCCAGCACCAACGAATGAAGGATGAGGGCGTCATGATGACCAGTCTGTGGAAGCTCGTGCAGTACGAGTTCCGTCGGTTCAAGGGCCGCTCCAAGTTGGGCCTCTTCTTCGTGCTTATCATTCCCCTGCTCTACGGGGGCATCTATCTGCACGCGAACTGGAACCTCTACGGGAACACGAGCAAGGTCCCCATCGCGGTGGTCAACCTCGACCAGCCCGTCACCTACGACGGCAAGACCGTCGCCGGCGGCGACGAGTTGGAGAAGAACCTCAAGCAGCGCCCCGTCTTCGGCTGGCAGTTCGTCGGCAAGGACGAGGCCGGGGCCATGAGGGACCTGCACGATGGCAGGTACTACATGGTCATCACCGTTCCGAAGGACTTCTCCCACAACCTCGTGGGAGCCAGTTCGTACAATCCGGCGCGGGCGACCCTCAAGCTCCACCGTGACGACGCGAACGGCTTCATCATCGGTCTGCTCACCTCCCAGGTGGAGAACTCCGTGGGCCGTGCCCTGGACGAGTCGGTGACCCAGACGTACTTCGAGGCCGTCTTCACGAACCTGGGCCAGGTCAAGCAGGCGTTGGGACAGGCCAGTGACGGCGCGGCGCAGGTGGCCGCCGGCAACAAGATGGTCAACGACGGCGTCACCGTCATGAACACCAAGGTGCTCGACGCGACGAAGTCCCTCGGCGAGAGCCAGCAGGCCGTCAACTCGATCAACGGCGCCCTCGACGACGTCGACGCCGCCTCGTCGAAGCTCAGCACCGCCGTCGGACAGGCCAGGACCGGCGCCACGACGGTCGCGTCCTCGATCCAGGACGTCGGTGAGGACGGCAAGGTCGTCAACTCCCAGACCTCCCAGTTGGTGCAGAGCATCACCCAGGACCTGCCGCAGTGGCAGCGTCAGGCGCGGAACCTCGTCACCGCGACGGGCAAGCTGGAGAATCCCAACGGCGAGACCGTGACGACGATCCAGACGAACGTCTCGGGCGCCACGGAGCGCGCGACCAAGCTGCTGGCCTCGCACCCGGAGCTGGCCAAGGACGCCGACTACGTGGCACTGGTGAGGAGCCTCAACGTCGCGGGCAGCGCGACGACGACGGTCTCCTCGAACATCGCGGTCGTCGGCTCGGCCTCGGCCGGACTCAACCTCTCGCTCAACCAGTCGCGGGCTCAGCAGACGGCTGACAACGTCAGTACCGCCCTGGACCGTCTCAACAAGGACATCTCGGCCGCCTCGACCGGGGTCGACCAGATGAAGGGCGCCCTGGCGACGGCCGACTCGGGGGTCAAGGACCTCGACAGCGGCGTCCACAAGGCGACGTCCGCCGGTCGTACCGTGACCGCCAAGGTGCCGAGCGCCATCGCCGGGGTCGTCGAGCTGTCGAACGGCCTGGGGCAGCTCAAGAAGGGCACGGACACCCTCACCTCGGGGGCCACCGAACTGTCGGACAAGCTCTCGGCCGGGTACCAGAAGATGCCGAGCCTCAGCCCGGCCAATAGCCAGGACATGTCGAAGATCATGAGCTCGCCGGTCGACGTCGAGCAGACGGTCGACCACCCCGCCACGTACTACGGTCGCGGCCTGGCCCCCATGTTCTTCTCCATCGCCATGTGGATCGCCTGCATCTCGACCTTCCTCGTCGTGCGCACCTTCTCCGGCCGGGCCCTGGCCGGACGGGCGAACAGCCTCAAGCTCCTGCTCACCGGCTACGGTCCGGCAGCGATCGTCGCCCTCACCGGATCCCTGCTCATGGCACTGGGCGTCTGGTTCGCCCTCGGCCTCGATCCGGTGCACCCATGGCTGTTCCTGCTCTTCGTCGTCGTCACGTGCCTGGCGTGGATGGCCATGGCGCACGGCCTGCGGATGGTGTTCGGCAGCCCGCAGACCGCGATCTTCCTCATCCTCCTCGTCCTCCAGCTGCCGACCTGCGGCGGGACCTTCCCGGTGGCGATGCTGCCGACGATCTATCGCAAGCTGTCGGTCATCATGCCGATGAAGTACGCCGTCGACGCCTTCCGCATCGTCATCTCCGGTGGGCCCATGTCGAACTTCGTCATCGCCCTGGCGGTGCAGGTCGGTATCCTCGCACTCAGCCTGCTGGGGATCGCCATCCTCGTCCACCGACACAAGAGGTTCCGCATGAGAGACCTGCACCCGCCGATGGTGACGTCCACGTCCACCGCCGACTTCGCCTTCTCGGTGCGGCCGCGATGAGCGACGACCTCGCCTCCCGTGTCGCCCGCACCGCCCTGGTGCTCGACATCGTCCTCGTCATCGTCTTCGCGACGATCGGTCGTGCCAGCCACGGCGAGAACCTCAGCCCCGGCGGGCTGTTGCGCACCAGCGTCCCGTTCCTGTGTGGCCTGGTCGTCGGTTGGGTCATCGCCGTCGTCACCCGGCTGCGGGCGCTGTCGTGGTCCGGCGGTCTGGTCATCGTCGCCGCCACCGTGGCGGTCGGCATGCTCGTGCGCTGGGCCACCGGTCAGGGCGTCGCGGTGTCCTTCGTCATCGTCGCGAGCTGTGTGCTGACGCTGTTGCTCGTCGGATGGCGGTTGGTCCGGCTGGCCTTCCGGGCACGACGCCGTCGCGCCTGATCCCTGCCTGCCGCAACCAGCTCACCGACCCGGTTCACCGGGCGGACTCGCCAGGCTGCTCGGGGCTCGCCCACTGCTCGAGTCCGGCGATCCCCCGCGGGCGCGGACCGTGGTAGTCGGGTCCGTACGCTCCGGGAGCCGGACGGCGTCGCTTCACCGGAGCCTCGACACCGGGTGCCAGACGACGCGAGATGACGAGGAACCCGGTGTGACCCGTGGTGCCATGGGCGGGCCGGATGGCCAAGCCCTCGG
This sequence comes from Acidipropionibacterium timonense, assembly GCF_900605005.1. GTDB lineage: Bacteria > Actinomycetota > Actinomycetes > Propionibacteriales > Propionibacteriaceae > Cutibacterium > Cutibacterium timonense. The sequence continues at coordinate 1,176,381 of NZ_LR027558.1, forward strand.
CGTGCCACTCCCGGGTCGTCGTCTCGGTGGCGACCGGTTCGGTCCAGCCGCCCTCGGCCCGCAACTGGTCCATGACCCGTCCCATCTGGGTCGTCGTCGCCACGTAACAGCACAGGACGCCGCCGGGCACGAGGACCCGTCCGACCGCCTCGACACACTCCCAGGGGGCGAGCATGTCGAGGATGGCCCGATCGATGGGTTCGGGGCCCAGATCGGTGGCCAGGTCGCCGATGCGCAGGTCCCAGCAGGCCGGCACGCCGCCGTGGAAGTTCTCCACATTGGTGCGCGCCACCTGGGCGAACTCGGGGCGTCGCTCGTAGGAGTGCAGGACGCCGTCCGGCCCGATGGCACGCAACAGCGGAATGGTCAGACCACCCGAGCCGACGCCGGCCTCCAGGACGCGGGCGCCCGGGAAGACGTCGGCGTACATGAGGATCTGGGCGGCCTCCTTGGGATAGATGATGGCCGCCTCGCGCGGCATCGAGACCGTGAACTCCTCGAGGACGGGGCGCATCGCCAGGAACTGCAGACCGCCGACGGAGGTCGCGACGACCCCCTGCGGTCCACCGATGAGATCCTCGTGGAAGACCGACCCCTTCGTCGTGTGGAAGACGCCACCCTCGGCCAGGACGATCGAGTGACGTCGCCCCTTGGGATCGGTGAGGGTGATCCGCTCCCCGGCGCGCAGGACTCCCCCACCACCGGCACCCAGCGGCGCGGCGTCCTGCCGGCCCAGGTGCCACAGCTTGACCAGATCGGCGAGGGTGAGCCCGGCCAGGTCGGGTCGATGCACCCGCCGAGCGGCCGGGCCCGGCGTCGCCAGGCCGTCGACCGCCAGGACGACCGCCCCGGCCGCGTTGCCGGCGGTGGCGCCGGTCACCGAGTCCTCGATGACGAGGCAGTCGGCCGGATCGACGCCGAGGATCGCGGCGGCGTCGAGGTAGGGACGCGGGTGCGGCTTGCTCGTGGCGGCGTCCACCTCGTCGCGGGTGATGACGGCGCCGAAGAGACCCGGCTCGAGGTGGTCGAGGATGGGCTGGGCGGCCCGGCGGGTCGACCCGGTGACGATGGCCATGGGGATGCCGGCGTCGTGGATCTGCGCCAGGAGTTCGGGGACGCCGGGCATCCACGGCACCGCGCGGTCCGTGTTGATCCGCTCGACCATGCCGACGTACTCGTCGAGGACCTCCTCGGGGGTCACCGCCGGCCCGATGAGCCCGGCCATGGCGTCGCACACGTCGACCAGCGGCCTTCCGGTGAAGCTCGCGGCGGTCTCGTCGTCCCAGGTGTGGCCGAAGCGGGCGAGGTAGGCGTGCTCGGCCTCGATCCAGCGTGGTTCGGTGTTGACGAGGGTGCCGTCGAAGTCCCACAGGACGGCGCTGAAGGTCTCACCTGGCATTGAAGTACGAAGCCTCCGGATGGTGCACGACGAGGGCATCGGTGGACTGCTCCGGATGGAGCTGGAACTCCTCGGACAGGTCGACGCCGATCCTCGACGGATCGAGCAGGGCCACCACCTTGGCGCGGTCCTCGAGGTCCGGGCAGGCGGCGTACCCGAAACTGTACCGGCAACCCCGATAGGTCTGGTGGTCGATGGCCTCCTCGACACTGCCCTCGGCGTCGTCGATGCCCAGCTCCGAGCGCACCCGCGCGTGCCACATCTCGGCGAGGGCCTCGGTGAGCTGGACGCTCAGCCCGTGCAGCTCGAGGTACTCGCGGTACCGGTTCGCCTCGAAGAGCCGCTGGGCGGCCCGGGAGACCTCCGAGCCCATGGTGACGAGCTGGAAGGCGACGATGTCGGGTCCGTGCTCGGCGGCCTCGGCCTCGTCGCGGAAGAAATCGGCCAGGCACAGGCGGCGTCCCCCCTGCTGGCGCGGGAAGGTGAACCGGGTCACCTCGCGGGAGGGCTCGGTCGGGTCGCCGACGACGAGGGTGCGACCCTCGGAGTGGCACGGCCAGTAGCCGTGGACGACACCGAAGCGGGCGAGGTTCTCCGAGCGGATCTGCTCCAGCAACCCGCGCAGCCGGGGCCGGGCGACCTCGGCGACCATCCGGTCGTAGGACCCGTCCCGGCGCGACCCCTTGAGGCCCCAACGGCCGACGAAGGTGGCCCGTTCATCGAGCCAGCCGACGACGTCGTCCAGGGCGATGCCCTTGGTGACCCGTGAACCCCAGAACGGCGGGGTCGGCACGTCCACGCTGCCGGGGGCGGGGCGGGCGACGGCGGAGNGGAGGGCGACGTCGGAGCGGGCGTCGGTGACGTCGCCCTCGTCCTGAAAGTCGGTCTGGTCCTCGAGCGCCGGACGCTCGGTGACGGCGACCCGCCTGGCCCGCACCTGAGGCAGGGCTGCCTGCTCGCCGCGCTTGACCGCCATGACGGCGTCCATGAGACGCAGCCCCTCGAAGGCGTCCTTGGCGTAGCGCACCTCTCCGTCGAAGAGGTCGTTGAGGTCGTGCTCGACGAACCCACGGGTGAGGGCAGCCCCACCGAGGATGACCGGGTACTTGCCGGCGAGTCTGGTCGAGTTGAGTTCCAGGAGGTTGTCGCGCATGACCATCGTCGACTTGACGAGCAGCCCCGACATGCCGATGGCGTCGGCGTGGTTGGTCTCGGCGGCGTCGATGATGGCGCTCACCGGTTGCTTGATGCCGAGGTTGACGACGTGGTAGCCGTTGTTGGAGACGATGATGTCGACGAGGTTCTTGCCGATGTCGTGGACGTCGCCCTTGACCGTGGCCAGGACGAGGGTGCCCTTGCCGGCCTCGTCGGTGCGTTCCATGTGTGGCTCGAGGTGGGCCACGGCGGCCTTCATGACCTCGGCCGACTGGAGGACGAAGGGCAGCTGCATCCGGCCCGAGCCGAAGAGGTCCCCGACGACCTGCATCCCGGCCAGGAGGTCCTCGTTGACGATGGCCAGGGCCGGCTTGATCTCCAGGGCGGCGTCCAGGTCGGCGTCGAGCCCCTTGGCGTTGCCGTCAATGATCCGCTGCTTGAGGCGCTCCAGCAGCGGCAGGGCGGCCAGCTCGGCCTCGCGCTGCTCGCGCATGGACGAGGCCGTGACGCCCTCGAAGAGTTCGAGGTACCGGGCCAACGGGTCGTAGCCCTCGCGGCGTCGGTCGTGGACGAGGTCGAGGGCCACCTGACGTTGGTCCTCGGGGATCCGGTCCATCGGCAGGATCTTCGCCGGGTGGACGATGGCCGAGTCGAGGCCGGCGGCCACCGCCTCGTGGAGGAAGACGGAGTTGAGGACGATGCGGGCCGCCGGGTTGAGGCCGAAGGAGATGTTCGAGACACCGAGGGTCGTGCGGACCCCCGGATAGCGACGCTTGAGCTCGGCGATGGCCTCGATGGTCTCCAGACCGTCGCGCCGGGTCTCCTCCTGGCCGGTGGCGATGGGGAAGGTGAGGCAGTCGACGAGGATGTCACCGATGTCCATGCCCCAGGTGCCGGTGAGGTCGTCGATGAGTCGGGAGGCGACCCGCACCTTCCACTCGGCGGTGCGGGCCTGGCCCTCCTCGTCGATGGTGAGGGCGACGACCCCGGCCCCGAACTCCCGGACCATCGGCATGACGCGCTGGTAGCGAGAGCTCGGCCCGTCGCCGTCCTCGAAGTTCACCGAGTTGATGATCGACCGGCCGGGCAGACGTTCCAGTCCGGCACGGAGCACCTGAGGCTCGGTGGAGTCGAGGATGATCGGCAGGGTGACGGCGGTGGCCATCCGCGAGGCCAGCTGGGCCATGTCGGCGGCCCCGTCGCGTCCGACGTAGTCGACGCACAGATCGAGCAGGTGGGCACCGTCGCGGGTCTGGGCCCGGGCGATGTCGAGGCACTCGTCCCAGTTCTCGTCCAGCAGGGCCGTGCGGAAGGCCTTGGAGCCATTCGCGTTGGCCCGCTCGCCGATGGCCAGGTAGGCCGTGTCCTGGCTCAGCGGCACCTCGGAGTAGAGGCTGGCGACGGCGTCGACGTGCTGCACCTGGCGTGGTGGGACCGGTCGGCCGGCCAGACGCTCGGCCAGCAGCGCGATGTGCTCGGGGGTCGTGCCGCAACAGCCGCCGACGACGGCCAGGGCGAAGCGGTCGGCGTACTCCTCGAGGGCCCGTGCGACCTCCTCGGGCCCCAGCGGGTAGTGGGCCCCGTCGGCGGTGATCTCGGGCAGACCGGCGTTCGGCATGCACATGACCGGGACGCGGGCGGCACGCGACAGGGTGCGCAGGTGCTCGGCCATCTCCGCCGGGCCGGTGGCGCAGTTGAGACCGATGGCGTCGATGCCCAGGGCTTCGAGGACGGCCAGCGCCGCCCCGGTCTCCGAACCCAGCAGCATGGTGCCGGTCGTCTCGACGGTGATGTCGACGAGCACCGGCAGGTCGACGCCCGTGGCCGACGCCGCCCGGTGCGCCCCGATGACGGCGGCCTTGGCCTGGAGCAGGTCCTGGCAGGTCTCCACCTGGACGGCGTCGATGCCGGCGTCGATCATGGCCTCGATGGCACGCTGGTAGGCGTCGCGGATGTCGGCGAAGGCGACCTGGCCGAGGGTCGGCAGCTTGGTGCCCGGGCCGATCGACCCGATGACGAACCGCGGCCGCTCCGGCGTCGACCAGCGGTCGGCGGCCGCACGGGCGAGCCGGGCCCCGGCCGCGGCGAGCTCGACGAGACGGTCGGCGATGCCGTACTCCGACAGGGCAGGAAGGTTGCAGCCGAAGGTGTTGGTCTCGACGAGGTCGGCCCCGGCTGCCAGATAGGCCTCGTGGATCGCGGTGACGACGTCGGGTCGGGTGACATTGAGCACCTCGTTGCAGCCCTCGAGACCCTCGAAGTCCTCCAGGGTGAGCTCGACCGACTGCAGCATGGTGCCCATGGCCCCGTCGAGGACGAGGACACGGGTGCCGAGCAGGTCGCGCAGAGCGCTGGAGGGTGAGGTCATGCGGCTCACCCTAGAGGGCGCGGGCGTGCCCGTCCCCCCGGTTTCGCGAGGCGGGAACGGGTCTGTGGGTCGATCCGCTCCGGCGCGTCGTTAGGCTGGACCCCATGTCCTCGTCGAGATCCGCCCAGCTCAGGCGTCGTACCGATCGGCCGTGGGTCGTCGCGGCGTTCACCGGATGGAACGATGCCGCCTCGGCCTCCAGCGACGCGCTGGCTGCCGTCATCGAGCACTGCGGGGCCACCGAGATCGCCACCATCGACTCGGAGGAGTACTTCGACTTCCAGGCGACACGCCCGGTCATGTCGATGATGGAGGACGTCGAACTGCTCACCTGGCCGGCCACGACGATCTGGCGCGGTCAGGTCGACGACGGCGCCCCGGTGCTGTGTGTGAGCGGCCCTGAGCCGAACCTGCGGTGGCGCCAGTACTGCGACGAGCTGCTCGACCTGCTCATCGGTTTCCAGCCCGAGGGCATCGTCGTGCTCGGCGCCATGGTCACCGACGTGCCGCACACCCGACCCCTGCCGGTGTCCGGGAGCGCCTCGGACCACGGGACGGCGTCGCGACTGGGCATCGAGAAGATCGACTACTCGGGGCCGGTGGGGATGCCGAGCATCCTCGTCACTGCCGCCCGGGCGCGAGGGGTCAACGCCGTCGGTCTGTGGGCCAGCGTCCCCCAGTACGCCTACGAGCCGCCCTGCCCGCCGGCCGTCCAGGCGCTGCTGCTGCGGGTCGAGGAGCTCACCGGGCTGGCGGTGCCCGCCCAGGAACGGACCGAACGGTCGCGCGAGTGGATGAGCGCGTTGGACCAGGCGGCGGACGAGACCGAGGGCCTGCGCGAGTACATCAGCGCCCTGGAGGCCGAGCGGGACGCCGACCTGCCCGAGGGCATCACCGGCGACGTCCTGGCGGTGGAGTTCCAGTCGTACCTGCGACACCGGCGGGCCGACGGCGGTCGCTGAGGCGGGTCGGTTCCTTCCCGGGCGGGCTCAGCCCGTCCGGACGGGGCGGTGTTCCGGGACGGTGGCGCCCTCAGTGCTCGTGGCCGGTGAGGGTGCGTGCCTGTCGGGCCAGCGAGCGCAAGTGGCGCACGGCCTCGTCCGGGTCGTCGGCCCGGTAGACGGCCGATCCTGCGACGAAGGTGTCGGCCCCGGCCTCGGAGGCCCGCCCGATGGTCTCGGCCGAGACACCGCCGTCGATCTGCAGCCAGATCTCGGCGCCGGTACCGTCGATGAGCTCTCGGGTGCGTCGGATCTTCGGCAGGACGCAGTCGAGGAAGGACTGGCCGCCGAATCCCGGCTCGACGGTCATGAGGAGGATCTGGTCGAACTCGGTGAGGACGTCGGCCAGCTGGTGGATCGGGGTGGCGGGTTTGAGGGCGACGGCGGCCCGTCCGCCGAGCTTGCGGATCTCGCGGGCCAGACGGATCGGTGCCTTGGCAGCCTCGAGGTGGAAGGTCACGGTCTGCGCGCCGGCCTCGACGTAGTCGGGGGCCCAGCGGTCCGGGTCCTCGATCATGAGGTGGGCGTCGAAGGGCAGGTCGGTCACCTTGCGCAGGGCCTCGACCATGGGCAGGCCCATGGTGAGGTTCGGGACGAAGTGGTTGTCCATGACGTCGATGTGGACGCCGTCGGCCGACGAGATGCGGCCGATCTCCTCCCCCATCCGGGCGAAGTCGGCGTTGAGGATGCTCGGGGTGATGCGGACCGTCATGGCACCAGCGTAGTGAGACCCCCGGCGGGGACGGGCGGTCCAGGGCGGAATGCGCCATCGCGTGCGCGCGGACCACCGAGGATCCATACTGGGGATGGAATCGACGCGAGGGAGCGATCATGGACAGCGAATCGGGCGTCAACGCAGGCAGGCGGGTCACGATCGTGGCCTGGGTCGGGGTGGCTGCCCTCGTCCTGGCGGTGTGGTGCGGGTGGTACGAGTGGCACACGGTGTCGCTCCTGGCCAAGTACACGATGGAGACGGCGGCCCGTGCCCTGGGCGTCGCCGGCGGCTGCTGCGTGGTCGTCGCCGCCCTCCACCGATTCGGGGTGCAGCTGTCCCTGCGCAGTACCAGGCGACGGTGGGTGAGCGTCGGGATCGGGGTGGTCCTGGTGGGCGCGGTCTTCGTGACATCGGGCTGGTGGACACTCACGCCCCCACCGGACATCTCGGCGGCGGACGAGCAGGTGTGGAATCCGCCGCGGTGGGCGCAGTACCTGTCGTTGCTCACGAGCGCCCTCGCCACCGCGATCGAGTCGGTCGGGGCGATGCTCATCGTCGTGCCCCTCGTCACCTCGCTGAGGGTGGAGGATGGGCCACTGAGCGCTCCGCCCGAGGACGACGAGGATGACGAGGTCATCGACGACTGGGACGAGGAGAACTCCGCCGAGGGCTGAATCGGGCACCTGCCCAGCTCCGGCGCGGGCGTGCCGGGAACTCAGTCGCTCCGACGTAGGAGCGCCAGGAACTCAGTCGCTCCGACGTAGGAGCGCCGGGAACTCAGTCGCTCCGACGAAGGAGCGCCAGGAACATGGCATCGGTCCCGTGACGGTGTGGCCACAGTTGGAGGCACCGGTCGTCGGGACCGGTGGCCGCGTCCGGCACCTGGGGCAGCACGGCGGGGGCGTCGAGCAGGTCGACGGCGAGGGACCCGAGCGCCCACTCGACGACGTCGAGGGTCTCGGCCCGGTGCGGCGAGCAGGTGACGTACCCGACGACACCGCCGGGCAGGGCCAGGTCGACGGCGCTGGCCAGCAGGGTGCGCTGGAGGACGGTGAGATCGGCGAGGTCGGAGGGTTGGCGACGCCACCGTGACTCCGGGCGGCGTCTCAGCGATCCCAGACCGCTGCAGGGGACGTCGGCCATGACCGCGGCGAAGGTCGAGGCCGGCCAGGGCGGGTTGGTGCCGTCGGCGACGACGACCTCGTGGTCACCGGGGACGGGTTCCAGGGCCCGGCGGACGAGGTCGGCGCGGTGCGGGTGGATCTCGCCGGCACGGAATCGGCGTCCCTCCTGAGCTGCGATGGATGCCAGGAGGGCCGACTTGCCGCCGGGCCCGGCGCACAGGTCGAGCCAGGGCCCGTCGACGGCGCACGAATCGGCCAGGGCGGTGGCGACGAGTTGGCTGCCCTCGTCCTGCACCCCGGCACGACCCTCGGCGACGGCGGCGACCTCGGCGGGGTTGCCGGGGCGGGTCGCGCCGTGTCCGGAGTATCGGCAGGGGGTGGCTCCGGCGTCGACGAGTTCGTCGAGGGTCGCCAGCCCGGGTCGCACGACGAGGGTCGGCACGGCCGGGACGTTGTCGGCCGCCAGAGCCGGCTCGACCTCGAGGGGCCCGAGTCGGTCGACGAGGGCCTCGACGATCCACCGCGGGTGCAGGGTGCGCAGGGCGAGACGGTCGGTCCGGTCCTCGGCGAGCTCGTCGGCCCATCCGTCGAGGTCGTGCAGGGCGATCTTGCGGGAGACGGCGTTGACCAGTCCGGTGACGCGCTCGCCGATGACGTGGCCGGCCAGTTCGACGCTGGTGGCGACGGCCGCGCGGGTCGGCACCCGCATGGTGAGGATCTGGTGACAGGCCATGCGCAGGACGACTCGCAGTCCGGGCTGGAACGCGGTGACCTCACGGCCGGAGGCGGCGGCGATGATGGCGTCCCAGGTTCCCGTGCCGCGGGCGGTGCCGTCGACGAGTTCGGTGGCGAAGGCCGCGTCGCGGCCGACCAGGTGAGTTGCCCCGAGCTGGTCGGCCAGGGCGAGGTTCGCGTACGCGCCCTGGGTCTCGACGGCCAGCAACGCGGTGTAGGCGACGCGGCGAGCCGGGTCGGCGCGACGTCGACGGGGGCGGCCGGCCGGAGTGGGGCGGCTCATGACAGCACCGGTCCGTTCCCCTCGGCGGTGTCGTCAGGGGTGAGGGCTCCGCGGGCCCAGTCGGCCCCGCGCATGACCTTCCTGCCGAAGGGCTGCACCTCGCGCAGTTCGAGGGTTCCCTCACCGGTGCCCAGGTACAGATGCTTCTTCGTCGCCGCGAGCCGGCCCGGGGCGAGGTGACCGGCGACGGCCGCGAGGCAGGTGGCGTCGGGCACACCGGTGCGCAGCACCTTGAACCGCTGACCCTCGAGCATGGCCCAGGCCCCCGGGGCCGGGGAGGTCCCGCGGACGAGACGGTCGATGTCGATCGCACGGGCGGTCGGGTCGATCCTCGCGTCGTCGGGGTCGATCTTGGCCGCGTGGGTCATTCCCTCCGACGGCTGGTCCACCGGAGGCAGGCCCGACTCGATGCGTTCCAGGGCCGCGAGGACGAGGTCGGGGGTGGTGTGGGCGAGCCGGTCGAGCAGTTCCCCGGCGGTCTCGGTGGTGCCGATCCGGGTGGTGCGGCTGGTGTGGATCGGGCCGGCGTCGAGCTGCGGGACGAGTTGGAAGACGCAGGCCCCGGTCACCTTGTCGCCTGCCATGAGCGCCCGCTGCACGGGTGCGGCCCCCCGCCAGCGCGGTAGGAGGGAGAAGTGGAGGTTGAGCCACCCGTGGCGCGGTGCCGCCAGGAGATCGGGGGGGATGAGCCCGCCATAGGCGACGACGACGGCGGCGTCGACGTCGAGCCCGGCCACGGCGTCATGACCGGGACCGGACCGTACCGAGGATGCCTTGATCGTCGGGATGCCGCGGCTGGCGGCCTCCGCGGCGACCGGGCTGGGTCGCGGCGTGCGATGTCGACCGACGGCGGCGTCCGGGCGGGTGAGGACGGCCACGACCTCATGGCGGGGGTCCTCGGCCAGGGCGGCGAGGGTCGGGCAGGCGACGTCGGGGGTGCCGGCGAAAAGGAGTCTCACCCCTCCAACCTAGCCGCCCCGGCGGCCGGGCCGCTTGCTGGTGCGTGTGGGGCCCAGTGGGTCACAGGTCGTCGGCCGGGTCGATCCGCACCCGCAGGGTGCCGGTCTCCCGATGCAGGGTGTGCGCCGCGCGCAGGTGGGCCAGGGCCTCGGCGAGACGCGACGCCTGTGCGCCGGGGGCCCGGACGATGACCCGTGACCGCTCGGCGCCGCCGTGTCGCCCCGGCAGTGGAGCCGGGCCCAGGACCTCGAGTCCCTCGATGGGCGCCGACCCCTGTGGTCCGGCCTCCTCGCCCAGACGCTGGGCGGCGGTGGTGACGGCCTCGGGAGAGCCGTCGACGAGGCCGGCGGCGACCGCTGGTGGGAACCGCGCGGCTGCCCGGTCGGCCAGTTCCCGACGGGCCCACCCGACCGGATCGTTGCGGATGAGGGCCTGCACGGCACGGTCCCCCGGCGGCCCGACGACGACGACCCGTCCGCCGTCCGTGGCGCCACGCACCATGGCCAGGACGTGGAACCACCGGTCGAGGGTCTGTTCGACGGCGGCCAGACCGGGACGGGCCAGGGCGGCGGTGGCGTCGAGGATGACGGCGGCCGCGTACCCGGACGTCGGGCGTGGCTCGGCGCCCGGGGTCGCCACGACGAGGCACGGGTCCTCCCCGATCGTCTCGCGGACATGGTTGGCCGAGGAGTCGATGACGGTCACCCCGGGAAAGGCACGGCCGAGTTCGCTCGCGGTCGTCGAGGCGCCGACGATCCCCGACCGCACGGTCGTGCCACCGCAGCGGCGGCACCGCCACGGGTCGAGGGATCGTCCGCACCACTGGCAGGTGAGTTCGGTGCCCGACTCGGTCCGGCGTCCCTGGACGGTGCCACCGCAGTGCGGGCACTCGATGGGGGCCCGACAGGTGGCGCAGGTCGGACGTTGCAGGTCGCCGGTGCGCGCCACCTGGACGAGCACGGGCCCGCTCGCCAGGCCCTCACGCATGGCCGCCATGGCCAGGTCGGGCACCCGGACCCGCCCGGCCAGGGGATCTCGTTCCAGGGCCAGGTCCGAGTCGCCGGGGGCACGCACCGGCGCACACAGACGTCGCAGAGCCTCTCGCGGGGCCTCGATGCCGACGAGCCAGCCCGACTCCAACCACCCGGCGGCCCGGGTCGAACAGGCGACGTCGACGAGGAGCAACGCGGCCCGTTCGGTCTGGGCACGCAGGGCGGCGACGTCCCTGGTGTGGGGGTAGGGGGCGCGCGGTTCGTCATGGACGTCGGAGCCCTCGTCCCAGACGACGACGAGTCCCGGGTCGGCGAGCGGGGCCATGACCGCCGACCTCGTCCCGACGACGATCCGCGCCTGTCCACGGATGACCGCCAGGTAGTGACGCCAGCGGGTCGCGGTCGACTGGTCGGCGTGAAGGACGGCGACGGTGCCGGCACCGAGGTGCTCGACGAGGCTCTCGGTGAGGTGGTCCACCTCCTCGACCGTCGGCAGACAGCACAGGGCGCTGCGTCCGGAGGCCAGGGCGGCGGCGACCGCCTGCACGATCCCGAGTCGCCAGTCCCCCAGTCGGTCCGTGTCAGCCGGTCCGGCGACCGGTGGCACCCGCCAGTGGGCGCGGGGGCGACCACCGTCACGGACCCGGGAGAGGAAGGCGTGGCCGGAGTCGAGGGCGTCGAGACCGCAGCCAGCGGGCACCCGAGGTACCGGGGTGGGCCACGGTGGCGGATCAGCGGCCTCAGTGGCGGCGTGACGGGTGGGGATCGCCCAGCGGAGGACCTCCTCGAGGGTTCCGGCCCAGTGGTCGGCCACCCGACGCGCCAGGGCGATCTGGGCGCTCGTGGCGACGGGTTGGGTCGAGACGACCCGCTCGATCCGGGCGAGCTTCACCCCGTGTTCACGGTCGTGGTCGACGGCCAGGACGACGCCGTCGCAGAGCCGTCCGGCCAGCCGCACCCGGACTCGGACCCCGGGCCGGATCCGGTCGACCTCGTCGGGGGCGAGGAGGTAGTCGAAGGGCCGGTCGAGGTGGGCCAGTCCCGACGAGACGCAGACATGGGCCACCCACTCGGTGGGCTCCAGCAGCGACTCGGTCATGGGGCCGATGGTAGGGCCGATGGACCGGTGGACGCCGTGAGCCGGACTCCCCGGGGAGTGAGCTCGGCCCCGGCGGCGCGGAACGCCGGTTCCAGACCGCTGGACCGCACGGTCGATCCGTTGAGGAGTTCGACGTCGAGCGGGGGTGATCCGGCTCGCGAGAGGGTGGCGCGCAGCGCCGGGACGATGAGCTCGACGGCGTCGGCGGCGTCGATCCCGTCGGGAAGCATCGACGTGAAGAGCCCCAGGTGCCGTCCGCCCCGCGACAGGTGGGCGACGAGGAGCCCGTCGACGAGGACGACGAGGGCACCGGCGGCACGGCTCGGGTTGGTCCCGTCCAGCTGTGGCCACGGCAGCGCGGCGCCGTACGGGTTGGCGGGGTCGGTGGCGGCCAGGACGACGACCCGGGGGTGACGTCGTCCTCCCGGCCAGCCGGTCGGCCCGGGGCTGTCGGCATGGTGACGCAGGTCGTCGATGACGGCGGTCGTGGCGAACTGCGCCCCGCCCAAGCCCTCGACGAGGTAGCCACGTAGCACTCGTCCGGCCTCCTCGAATCCCGACAGGACGCGGTAGGCGGTCGCGAAGCCGCCGTCGATGCCCTCCGCGTCGACGGCTCCGCGGGTGAGGACGCCGTGTCGGTCCATGAGCAGCTCGCACCGGGCTGCCAGCGCGGCCGGGGATGCGGGCGCGGCCGGCGTGACCCGGTGCCACCGCCCTGCCAGGACCGCCTCGACCGGGCCGGACGTGCGGTGAACCCCGCCCGGCAGGTTCTCGGGGCGCCTCGGGCGTCCCAGACCGCGTCGCGACAACCGCGCGCGGGACCGCACCGGCGGGCGGCGGACGCGGTGGGCCGTCGTCCCGGAGGCCAGCAGGGCTCGGACCGGGCCGAACCCGTCGGGGGCGACGAGCCCGGCGGCGAGGAGGGACCACAGGAGCTCGGCTCCCTCGGTCGGTGACACGGCCAGCTCCTCAAGGAGGGGGCCGAGCAGCCGCGACCCGCCCGCCAGAGCGGCGAGGACGGTCGAGGCCGTCGGGTCGTCGGCGAGGTCCGGCGTGCCGGCCACTGACAGGTCGGACTCGACGTCGGCCGGCAGCAGCGCCAGCAGTGGGTCGCGCGGCCCGGCCTGGCCGCGCCCGACGATCGTCACCTCTCCGGAGGCGAGCAGGTCGTCGAGCATCCCGGGCCGGTAGTCCGCCACGCGGGCGGGCAGGACGACGCTCTCCCAGGCCGACGCCGGCAGCCCGACCCCGGCGAGCTGTTCGAGCACCTCGAGGACGCCGTCCACCCCGCACAGCACCGGCCGCTCCCCCGCCGCCGCGACCTGGTGCCAGTCGAGGGTGAACCTCGCGAAGGCCGACGGCGACACCGGCGCCACGGCGTCCCGGGCTCGTGCCAGGGCCAGGGAGCGGATGCGGTCGAGGACGTGCCGGTCACAGAACTCCACCTCGTCGACACCGTCGGTGAAGTGCCCGCTGAGGATCGCCCGATCGCCGGTGAGCACCCGGCGCACCGTCGCCGCGCCGGTACCGAGAGCCTCGGCCAGCTCGCCGGCGGTGAAGGGTCCGTGGCAGCGGGCCCACCGGGCGACGAGTTGGGTGAGCGGGTCGCGTCCCTGGGACGGACCCTGGTCAGGTGTCCCGGCGGGCAACGCCACCCCGAGCCCGTCGCGCAGCAGTGGCAGGTCGGTGGCCGCGGCGAGGTGCCGGACTCCACCGATCCCCACCTCGACGACCCGGCCGCCGAGTGCCTGACGGGCCGCGTCCAGCCCTGCTGCCAGGGCGTCGTCCAGGTGCGCGGCGACATCGTCCAGCCGGATCGGGCCGAGGCGGGCCAGCAGGTCGACGAGCCCCTCGGCGTCCCGGGCGCGGCGTCCCGGCCCGGTGGACCGGAGCTCGGCGACGACCTGGGCGATGAGGTCGGGGTCGAGCAGTTCGCGCAGGTCGAGGGTTCCCATGATCGAGGCGAGGAGGCCCGGGTCCAGGGACAGGGCTGCCGTCCGCCGGTCGGACAGTGGCCGGTCACCGTCGTAGAGGAAGGCCCCCGTGTACCCGAAGAGCAGCGAACTGGCCATGGGACTGGGCGACGCCGTCGTCACCTCGGCGATCCGCACCTGACCGGAGGCGATGTCGGTCATGAGGGCGGCGAGGGCCTCGAGGTCGTAGATGTCGGTGAGGCACTCCCGGGCGGTCTCCAGGAGGATCGGGAAGTCCGGGAGGTCGTGGACCCGCTCGAGCAGCTGTGCGGCTCGCAGACGTTGCTGCCACAGCGGTGCGCGACGCCGCGGATCGGTCCGTGGCAGCAGGAGGGCACGGGCGGCGCACTCGCGGAACCGGGCGGCGAAGAGGGCCGTCCCGCCGACCTGGGCGGTGACGACCCGGACGACCTCGTCGGGGTCGACGACGAGGATCTCGGCTCCCGGTGGGGTGTCGGCGTCGGGCATCCGCAGCACCATCCCGTCGTCGCCGGCGACGGCCTGCACGTCGATGTCGAGGTCCTCGGCGAGGCGGTGGCTCACCGCCAGCGCCCACGCGGCGTTGATCGGACGACCCCACGGGCTGTGGACGACGACCCGCCAGTCGCCGACCTCGTCGTGGAACCGTTCGAGGACGATGTGGCGGTCGTCGGGCAGGACACCGGTGGCCTCCGCCTGGGCGTCGAGCAGCGCGGTGATGTTGTCCCGTGCGAAGTCGTCGAGGAAGTCGAGTCGGTCCAGGACGGTGGGGTCGTCGTGGACGGCACGGGTGAACTCCCCCATGGCCCGACCCAGTTCGGCCGGCCGCCCGACGTCGTCCCCATACCAGAACGGCAGCCGTCCGGTGTGCCCGGGGGCCGGCAGGACGCGCACCTGGTCGCGGGTGATCTCGGCGATGCGCCAGGACGAGGCGCCGAGGGTGAAGACGTCACCGACCCGTGACTCGTACACCATCTCCTCGTCGAGTTCGCCGACCCTGCGACCGGCTCCCTCCCCGAGGAGGAAGACCCCGAACAGGCCCCGGTCGGGGATGGTGCCGCCGGAGGTCGTCACCAGGCGCAGGGCGCCGGGACGGGCGGTGAGGACCCCGTCGGTCTCGACGAGCCGCGCGCGCAGATCGGCCAGGTCACCGGAGGCGTAGCGGCCGGTGAGCATGTCGACGACGCGGCGGGCCAGGTCGTCGGAGAGGTCGGCGTACGGCCGGCTGCGTCGCACGGCGGTGAGCCAGGTGTCCAGGTCGATCCCGTCGGGGGCGCTCACCGCGGCCGCGACGGTCTGTTGGGCGAGGACGTCCAGGGGATGCGCCGGCATGTGGAGCGCCTCGATGCGGCCCTCGAGCATCCGCCCGGTGACGACGGCGCAGTGGAGCAGGTCGAGGCGTGTCTTCGGCAGGACGGTGCCGCGGGAGACGCCGCCGACCTGGTGTCCGGCACGTCCGATGCGCTGGAGGGCCGAGGAGACCGACGGTGGAGCCTCGACCTGGACGACGCGGTCGATTAGGCCCATGTCGATGCCCAGCTCGAGGCTCGAGGTGGCGACGACGCAGCGCAGCTCCCCGGAGCGCAGCCCTTCCTCGATGCCCGCTCGTTCCTCCTTGGAGACCGAGCCGTGGTGGGCGCGGGCGATGAGGGCCGGTGCGGCGCCGACCTCATCGCTGGCGGCCATGAACTGGGCCGGGGTCCGACGACCGGGCGGGGCGAGCGCCTCGGGATCGTGCTCGGCCGCCCAGAGCTCGTTGAGGCGGCTGGTGAGGCGCTCGGCGGCTCGCCTGGCATTGACGAAGACGAGGGTCGACCCGGGTCGCTCGACCTGCTCGAGCACGGCCTTCTCGATGAACGGCCACATCGACGCGCGGGTGGGCAGGGCCGAGTCGGCGACGTCGACGCTCGCCTCGACCGGCGGTTCGGGGAGGTCGGCCATGTCGGGTACCGGGACCTGCACCCCGACCTGCCACCTCTTGTGGGCCGGGGGCGCGACGACGCGCACCGGACGATCGCCGCCGAGGAAGGCGGCGACCTCGTCGATCGGTCGGACGGTCGCCGACAACCCGATCCGTTGGACGTCGTGGCCCACGAGCAGGTCGAGTCGTTCCAGGGACAGTGCCAGGTGCGATCCCCGTTTGGACCCGGCCACGGCGTGCACCTCGTCGATGATGACGGTCCTCACCCCGGCGAGGGTCCGCCGGGCCGACGAGGTGAGCATGAGGTGGAGGGACTCGGGGGTGGTGATGAGGATGTCGGGCGGACGCCGGACGAGCCGGGTGCGCTCGGCCGGAGGGGTGTCACCGGTGCGCACCCCGACGCGGACGGGCGCCACCTGCGCTCCGAGGTCGTCGGCGGCGGCGCGGATCCCCGCGAGGGGCGTGGCGAGGTTGCGTTCGACGTCGACGCCCAGCGCCTTGAGGGGTGAGACGTAGAGCACCGTCACTCCGTCGGACGGCGCCCTGTCGGGGTCGGTGAGGCCGTCGAGGGCCCACAGGAAGGCCGCCAGCGTCTTGCCCGACCCGGTCGGGGCGACGACGAGGGCGTGCTCCCCGCGGGACACGGCGTCCCAGGTCTGCGCCTGCACGGGGGTGGGCGTGCCGAAGGAGCCGGTGAACCATCGGCTCACCGGCTCCCGGAAGCGTCCCAGGGCACTTGCGGGGCGTTCGCACGTCATGGCCCACAACCTAGACGGGGACGACGACAGTTTCGGAGGACCCCGACGGCGCATCGCGACGGAGCCGGGCCGAGGGCACTGCGCAGACTGGGCCGGCAGTGCCGTGGAGGTGCCTCAGACCGCGCTGCGCAGGGCCTCGGCCCGGTCGGTGTTCTCCCAGGTGACGCCGGGCAGTCGGCGTCCGAAGTGCCCGCCGGCGACGAGCTGGCCGTAGATGGGGTGGAGCAGGTCGAGATCGCGGACGATGGCCGCCGGGCGAAGGTCGAAGACCTCGAGGACGGCCTTCTCGATGGCTTTCTCGTCGACGGTGTTCGTGCCGAAGGTGTCGATGCGGAACCCGACCGGACGTGCCTTGCCGATGGCGTAGGCCACCTGGCACTCCACCCGTCGCGCCAACCCGGCGGCGACGACGTTCTTGGCGACCCAGCGCATGGCGTAGGAGGCCGAACGATCGACCTTGGAGGGGTCCTTGCCCGAGAAGGCGCCGCCACCGTGACGGGCCATTCCGCCGTAGGTGTCGACGATGATCTTGCGGCCGGTGAGGCCGACGTCACCCATGGGTCCACCGATGACGAACTTGCCGGTCGGATTGACGAGCAGGGTGAGATCACTGACGTCCAGCTGACAGCGCTCGAGCACCGGCTCGACGACCAGACGCCGCAGGTCGGGGGCCATGGTGCCCTCGATGTCGACGCCGTCGCGGTGCTGGCTCGACACGACGACCGTCTCGACGCCGACGGGCCGATGGTCGGCGTCGTAGCGCACCGTGACCTGGGTCTTGCCATCGGGCCACAGGTAGTCGAGGAGCCCGTCCTTGCGCACCTCGGTGAGTCGCAGCGACAGGGCGTGGGCCAGGTCGATGGGCAACGGCATGAGCGAGTCGGTCTCGTCACAGGCGTACCCGAACATGAGGCCCTGGTCGCCGGCTCCCTGGGCATCGAGGACGTCGGTGGACCCGAGGCGGGCCTCCCAGGCGTTGGTGACTCCCTGGGCGATGTCGGGGCTCTGCGCGTCGATGGCGACGTTGACCCCGCAGGAGGCGCCGTCGAAGCCCTTGCGGGAGGAGTCGTAGCCGATCTCGACGATGGTCCGCCGGGCGATCTCGGAGATGTCCACATAGGCCTCCGTCGTCACCTCACCACAGACCATGACCTGTCCGGTCGCCACGAGGGTCTCCACGGCGGCGTGACTGGCGGGGTCCTCGGTGAGCAGGGCGTCGAGAATGCGGTCCGAGATGGCGTCGGCGATCTTGTCGGGATGGCCCTCGGTGACCGATTCGGAGGTGAAGAGGGTGGTGGACATGGTGGTCTCCTGACCGCGCGGCGAAGAGCCGCGCCTCGATGGCCCCGTGGGGCCGTTTCAGTTGGCCAGCAGCGAGTGGATCTCGTCGAGGATGGCGGTGGCCGCCTGCGACTTCGATCCGATGACACGTCGTCCCGGCCCCTGCTGGCGGACCAGGGTGACGTCGGTGTCGGCCCGGCCGAACACCTTTCCGGCCGACACGTCATTGACGACGAGCAGGTCGCAGCCCTTGCGGGAGAGCTTGGCGACGGCCAGGTCGAGCAACTCGGCGCGGTCGGGTGCCGTCTCGGCGGCGAACCCGACGACGACCCGTCCGGGCACCGGGTGGGCGCAGATCCGGGCGAGGACGTCGGGAGTCTGGGTGAGGGGCAGCGACATGGTGTCGCCGACGGCGTCGGTCCCCTCGTGCTTCTTGATCTTCGTGCCTGCCGGTTCCGGGGCGAAGTCCGCGGCGGCCACGGCCATGACGACGGCGTCGGCGGTCGGTGCCTCGGCGTCCATGGCGGCGGCCAGGTCCTCGGTGGAGGTCACCGGCACGACCCTCATGCCCGAGGGCACCGGCACCTCGAGATGGGCCGCGACGAGGGTGACGTCGGCCCCCCGGTCGGCGGCCTGGGAGGCGATGGCCAGGCCCATCCGGCCGCTCGACGAGTTGCCGAGGTAGCGGACCGGGTCGATGGCCTCGCGGGTGCCACCGGCCGAGACGACGAGGCGGCGTCCGGCCAGGTCACGGGAGGCCATCGCGGTGGCGCAGCTGGGGTCGGCCAGGACGGTGCGGGCCAGGTCGACGAGTTCGGCGGCCTCGGGGAGCCGTCCGGGGCCGTTGTCGGGGCCGGTGAGACGCCCGTCGGCCGGATCCTTGACGACGATCCCCCGCCGACGCAGGGTGGCGACATTGTCCTGGGTGGCCGCGTTGAGCCACATCGCCGTGTGCATCGCCGGGGCGACGACGACCGGAGCGGTGGTGGCGAGAATCGTCGTCGTCAGCAGGTCGTCACCGCGTCCGGCGGCGATGCGCGCCAGGAGGTCGGCGGTGGCGGGGGCGACGAGGACGAGATCGGCGCGCTCCCCCAGCCGGACGTGTTCGACCGAGGGGACGTCGTCGAAGACCTCGGTGTGCACCGGGTGCCCCGAGAGGGCCTCCCAGGTCGGGCGGCCGACGAACTCGAGGGCCGCCCGGGTGGGGACGACGTGCACCTCGTGGCCCTGTTCGGCCAGGCCACGCACGACATGGCAGACCTTGTAGGCCGCGATGCCGCCGCCGACGCCGAGGACGACGACGCTCATCCCGGATCAGGCGTTCGGGTCGACGAGGTCGGCGAAGGGATCGTCGAGCTCGATGGCGGGAGCCTGCTGGGCGGCCGCGGCCTGCGCGGCGATCTCCTCGGGGTCCATCTCATGGGCCTCGATGACCCCGGCCTGGATCTCCCGCAGGGCGATGGACAGCGGCTTCTCCTGGTTGTCCGTCTCGACCAGCGGCCCGACGTTCTCGAGCAGGCCCTCGGCCAGCTGCGAGTAGTAGGCGTTGATCTGACGGGCTCGCTTCGAGGCGAAGAGGACGAGCCGGTACTTCGAGTCGACGTGCTCCATCAACTGGTCGATCGGCGGGTAGGTGATGCCCTCGGAGTTGGTCTCGCTCAAGGAAGGTCCTCCTGGATGTGGTCACAGACCCAGCAATGTTACCAGAGCATCCACGGTGCCCGGCACGGTGTCGTTGACGACGACGGCGTCGAACTCGTCGGCCGAGGCGAGCTCGACCCTCGCCGTGCGGAGGCGACGTTCCTGCTGCTCGGGGGTCTCGGTGCCCCGACCGACGAGGCGTCGCACGAGCTCCTGCCAGGACGGCGGGGCCAGGAAGACCTGACGGGCCTGCGGGTAGCTCGTCCGCACCTGGCGGGCTCCCTGCAGGTCGATCTCGAGGACGACGGTGCGACCCGCCGCCACGGCCTCCTCCACCGGACGGCGCGGCGTGCCGTAACGATGGGTGTTGTGCACGGTGGCCCACTCGAGCAGACCGTCGGCCGCGACGAGCTCATCGAAGGTGGGGTCGTCGACGAAGTCGTACTCGACGCCGTCACGCTCCCCCGGCCGGGGCGGACGGGTCGTCACCGACCGGGACACGACGAGCTCGGGGTGCAGACGGGACAGCGCTGCGACAACGGTGCCCTTGCCGACGGCCGTGGGTCCGGAGATCACCGCGACCTGGACGTGCTCGTCGGTGGTGAACCCTCGGGCAGCAGGCATCTGCGGGACGGGCCCCGTCGACGCGGATGGGGTCGACGGGGGCTCAGGCGGGGTGGGCTNCCCCATCCGCGTCGACGGGGGCTCAGGCGGGGTGGGCTCGATGGGCATGGAGTCCACCCTAGCCGTCCCGGTCGGCCTCAGTGCCTGGGGTCGAAGACGGCCCGCAGGCCATCGGCCTGGTGACGTCCCAGGCCGCGGATGCGCCGGTTCGGGGCGATGTCGAGCCGGGCCATGATCTCGGTTGCCCGCTTCTCGCCCACCCGCGGCAGCGACTTGAGCAGGTCGACCACCTTGACGTGGGCCAGGACGTCATCCTGGGCGGCCAGGTCGAGGGCCTCGCCGACACCGATCTCACCCGAGCGCAGCTTGGCCTTGAGGTCGGCACGTGCCCGGCGAGCGCGGGTGGCGGCTTCTCGGGCCGCGCTGAGCTGCTCGGGGGACAAGGTGGGAATGGACACGACTGCTCCTATCTGCGTCTGAGGCCCGTGGCCTCCGGGCCGGAGCTGCCCCCGTGGCAGCTCTCTCCCTTATGGAACGAGAGTAGTCGCTGTCACCATCCCTGTGGGGCAGATGGTCTCGATGAACCTGCTGTGAGGCCCCCGTTGCGGCGACGTTCACGTTCCGGGGGTCCGCCGGCTCCCCACTCAGGCCTCGTCGGCGTCCTCATCCGTGTCGGAAGGCACATCGGGTGCGTGATCGGCGGTGGAG
The DNA here is from genome assembly GCF_900605005.1 of Acidipropionibacterium timonense. Classification (GTDB taxonomy): domain Bacteria; phylum Actinomycetota; class Actinomycetes; order Propionibacteriales; family Propionibacteriaceae; genus Cutibacterium; species Cutibacterium timonense. The sequence goes on from NZ_LR027558.1 coordinate 1,197,097, forward strand.
CCGTCGTCGGCGGTGCCTCGGGAGGCCGTGGCCTCGGCCAGCCCGGTGAGCAGGCCGTTGAGGAAGGAGGGCGTCTCGTCGGTGGAGAACTCACCGCCGAGCTCGACGGCCTCGGCGATGGCCGAGGGCGCCGGGGTGTCGGTGTGGAGGATCTCGTAGGCGCCGATGAGCGCCAGTATCCGGTCCACCCGGGGCATCCGCTCGAGGGTCCATCCGGATGCCAGGGACCCGGCCACGGCGTCCTCCAGCTCGGTGCGGTGGGCTGCGACGCCGCGCACGAGATCGGCGGCGAAGTCGCGCACGGGGTTCTCGACGACGGTCGGGCGCAGGGCCAGGACGTCGATGGGGTCGGTGCCCATGGTGTCGGCCTCGAAGAGGATGTCGAGGGCCTGCTTGCGGGCCTTCGACCGGGTCGACAGATCGGCGTGCTGCTGGATGTCGCCGCTGATGCGACGGACCTCGAGGTCACCGATGCGTTCGATCGGTGCCTCGACGTCGTCGTCCTGGTGCCGGCTCACTTGTCGGAGACGCGACCGATGTAGTCGCCGGTGCGGGTGTCGACCTTGACGGTCTCACCGGTGGTGATGAACAGCGGCACCTGGATCTCGCGTCCGGTCTCGAGGGTCGCGGGCTTGGTGCCACCGGTGGAACGGTCACCCTGGAGCCCGGGCTCGGTGTAGGTGATCTTGAGCTCGACGGAGGCGGGCAGGTCGATGTACAGCGGATTGCCCTCGTGCAGGGCGACGGTTGCGGTCTGGTTCTCGAGCATGAAGTCCTTGGCGTCGCCGACGACCTCGGCGGGGATGGGCAGCTGCTCGTAGGAGGTGACGTCCATGAAGATGTAGGAGTCGCCGTCCTGGTACAGGTACTGCATGTCACGACGGTCGACCTCGGCCGACTCGATCTTGACGTCCGAGTTGAAGGTCCGGTCGACGACCTTGCCCGACAGGACGTGCTTGAGCTTGGTGCGCACGACGGTGTTGCCCTTGCCGGGCTTGTGGTGCTGGAACCAGATGACCGTCCAGAGCTGACCGTCCAGGTCGAGCACGGTGCCGTTCTTGATGTCATTGGTGGAGATGACCACAGGTGATGCCTTTCGCGCAGACTGGGCCGTCCGTCACAGCCCATACCGGGTCATGTTATCGCAGCCGTGCGGGGTGCAGCCATTCACCGGGGCGGCCCCGTCATAGGGTGGTCGCCATGGTTCAGCCGACCCGGCCGTTGCCCCGTCCTCCGGCCTCACCCCAGCTCGTCGAGGAGGTCCTCGGCCGCACCGGGCGTCCTGGCCAGGACGAGGTCGTCACCGACGTCGACCTGTCGGGTGCCGACTGGTCCGGCGCCACCCTGGACTGCGTCGAGCTCACCTCGTGTCGCGCCAACGGGCTCGTCGCCGCCGGGACACGGTGGCAGCGACCCGCCTGGTGGGACGTCGAGATGGTCGGCTGCGACCTGTCGACGGCCTCGTTCGAGGAGGGCGGGTGGCACCGCGTCCGACTGACGGGGTGCCGGCTCACCGGGGCGGCTCTCACCTCCTGCGTGCTCGAGGATGTCGAGATGGTCGGCTGCGTCCTCGACCTGGCGTCCTTCCGGTTCTCCACCTTGCGCCGGGTCGCCCTGCGGGAGTGCAGGATGCTGCGTGCCGACCTGGCGAACACCCGGCTCGAGGAGGTGGTTTTGGCCGGGTGCGTGCTGGACGAGGCCGACCTGTCGCTCACCCGCATCACCGGACTGCGCGACCGGCACACCCGTCGACCTGGTCTGGGACTGGTCATCGAGGGTGGTTCGATCCTCGGTCTGCGCGGGGTGACCTCGCTCAGGGGGAGCGCTCGTCGACGACGTCCACGAGCCGGTGCTGGTACAGCTGTTGTGCTCCAGCCTGGGCATCGCCCTGGATCGGCCCGGCGGCGTCGCCGACGTCACCGGGTGAACGCTCGGTGAATGAGCGGACGACACCGGTCGCCAATGGCCCCCTGGGGCCCCGAGAGGCCACTACCGTGGCGACCATGAGCGAGCCCACCCTCGATCCGTTCCTGTCCGGCAGCCAGCACAGCCTCCGCGAGTTCATCGACCGTGTCCACGACGCCGGCTACGTCGTCGAGTCGGACGTCCACGGGGACGACCCCGAACTCATCGCCCCCGACGGCTCGGCGGTGGAGACCTGGCACGAGGACTACCCCTACCCGACCCTCCTGGGACGCACCGAGTACGAGGAGGAGAAGCGGCTGCTGCAGATCGAGTTGCTCAAGTTCCAGTACTCGATCGAGGACACTGGGGATGCCCATCTCATCATCTTCGAGGGGCGTGACGCGGCCGGCAAGGGAGGCTGCATCAAGCGCTTCACCGAACACCTCAACCCGCGGCACTGCCGGACCGTCGCCCTCGACAAGCCCTCCGACCGTGAGCGTGGCCAGTGGTACTTCCAGCGGTACATCCAGCACCTGCCGACCGCCGGCGAGATGGTCCTCTTCGACCGGTCCTGGTACAACCGCTCCGGGGTCGAGCGGGTCATGGGATTCTGCACCCCCGAGCAGCACCATCGGTTCCTGCGTCAGGTGCCCCAGCTCGAGGAGATGCTCATCGAGTCGGGCATCCACGTGACGAAGTTCTGGTTCTCGGTGACCCGCCAGGAACAACGCACCCGGTTCGCCATCCGCCAGCTCGACCCGGTGCGACGCTGGAAGCTCTCGCCGATGGACCTGGAGTCCCTGGGACGGTGGGACGACTACACGGCGGCCAAGGAGGAGACCTTCCTGGCCACCGACACCGACGTCGCCCCGTGGATCACCATCAAGTCGAACGACAAGAAGCGCGCCCGGCTCAACGCCATGCGCTACTTCCTTCGCCAGGTCGACTACGAGGGCAAGGACACGCAGGTCATCGGCGAGCCCGACCCGCTCATCGTCATGAGGGCCCGGGACGCCATCGGCGACTGAGGTCGGTGCCCCGGCAGGCCGAGGACGTCCAGGCGGTCAGGGGGCCAGCGTGGCGAAGCACTCGGCGAGGAGGTCCTCGGCCGGGTCCTCGATCATGGTGACCCTGCCCGGTGCGCTGATCCCGACGAACCGCAGGATCCGCCGGCCGGTGGCCGGTTCGACGCGGCACTTCTTGTCGAGGCTCATGGTGTCCCGCAGCGTCGTCCAGGCGACCTCGTCGAAGGTCGTCGGCAGGCCGACGGACGCCAGCACCGACCGGGTGAGGTCGACGACGGCGTCGGCCAGGCCGAGCGTTCGGCGCGACAGCTCGGCGGCGAAGACCATGCCGACGGAGTCGGCCTCGCCGTGCCGCCACGTGAAGTGCTCGTGGGCCTCGATGGCATGGGCCAGGGTGTGGCCGTAGTTGAGGCGTTCGCGGCCGACCCGGTCACCGTGGGAGGTCGACTCGCGCAGGTCTCCGGCGACGACGTGCGCCTTGACGGCGATGGCCCGTTGGAGGATGTCGACGAAGGTCGGGGACGTGACGTCGAGGGCCTCTGCGGGATCGGCGGTCACCTCCTCGAGGATGGTCGGGTCGTCGATGAACCCGCACTTGAGGACCTCCGCCAGCCCGGACCGCACCTCGCGGGTCGGCAGGGTGGCGAGCAGATCGGTGTCGCACAGGACGGCGAGTGGTTCGTGGAAGGCGCCGACGAGGTTCTTCCCGGCGGCCAGGTTGATCCCCGTCTTCCCACCGACGGCGGCGTCGGCCATGGCCAGGACGGTCGTCGGCACCTGGACGACGTCGATCCCCCGCATCCACGTCGCGGCGAGGAACCCGGCCAGATCGGTCGTCGCTCCCCCGCCCAGGCCCACGACGAGGTCGGTGCGGGTGAGACCGGCCTCGGCCAGCTCCTGCCAGCAGCGGGCCAGGACCTGCGGGGTCTTCGCGGCCTCGGCGTCGGGCACCGGGATGGTGACGACGCGGTCGAGACGCGACGCGAGCCGGTCCGCGACGGTCGTCAGGGTCGGCGGGTGGACCATGGCGACGAGGCGCCCGGCGGCCAGGTCTGCCAGCTGGGAAGCGACACCGGGGCCCACCTCGACGGCATAGGGCCGGGCCCCGTGGACGGTGATCGACGTCATCGTGCCTCCCGGGGTTCGCCGTCGGCACAGGGTTCCCCGGCGAGATCGGCCAGTGCATCCACGATGGCGTCGACCACCTCGTGCGGGGAGAGCGTGTCGGTGGCGACGGTGACCTTCGCGGGGCGTTCGTAGGCCGGACGCCGTGCGGCCATGAGCTTGACCATCCGGGAGTGGACGTTGCCCAGGAGCATCGGCCTGGTGGCGTCGTTGAGGCCCACCCGGCCCGAGGCCGTCCGGGCACTCACGTCGAGCCAGACGGTGCACACCTGGTCGAGGGCACGCCCGATCTCCTCCTCGAGGGGTGCACCGCCACCGAGCGACACCACCCCCTCCCCGGCCAGGGCCCGGAGTGTGGCGGCACGCTCGAGGGTGCGGAAGTAGGACTCCCCCTCGTCGATGAAGATGTCGCTGATGGAACGCCCCTCGGCCCCCTCGATGACGGCGTCGACGTCGACGAAGGACACTCCGAGACGCTCGGCCAGGAGCGCCCCGGTCGTCGACTTGCCCGATCCGGGGGCGCCGATGACGGCGATGACACGAGGTGCCCCGACGGCCTGGGGGTCCCGGCGGGATGCGGCCGTCATCGGGCCACCCGCAGTCCGCGCGCGGCGACGTCGGCCAGGTAGGCCTCGGCGTTGCGTCTCGTCTCGGCCACCGAGTCGCCGCCGAACTTCTCCAGGGCGCACTCGGCGACGACGAGGGCGACCATGGCCTCGGCGACGACCCCTGCCGCCGGCACGGCGCAGACGTCGGAACGCTGGTGGTGGGCGACGGCCGGTTCACCGGTGGCGGTGTCGAGGGTACGCAGTGCGCGCGGAACGGTGGCGATGGGCTTCATGGCCGCTCGCACCCGGAGCACCTCACCGGTGCTCATGCCCCCCTCGGTGCCCCCGGCGTGGTCGGTGAGCCGGTGGACGCCGTCAGTGGTCGGCGCCATCTCGTCGTGGGCCGCCGACCCGCGACGTCGCGCGAGATCGAAACCGTCCCCCACCTCGACCCCCTTGATGGCCTGGATGCCCATGAGGGCGCCGGCCAGCCGGGCGTCCAGACGGCGGTCCCCCTGGGTGTGCGATCCGAGCCCGGCGGGCAGGCCGTGGACGAGGACCTCGACGACCCCACCGAGGGTGTCCCCCGCCTTGCGGCAGTCCTCGACCTCGGCGACCATGCGGGCCGAGGTGTCCGGGTCCGCGCAGCGCACCGGGTCGGCGTCGATCCGGGCCAGCTCGTCCGGGGTCGGGCGGACGCCGTCCGGGACGGTCACCGGGCCCAGGGAGACGACGTGGGACAGGACGTGGACGTCGAGGGCCTGGCACAGGAAGGCCTTGGCGACCGCGCCGAGGGCGACCCGTGCGGCGGTCTCCCGGGCCGAGGCGCGCTCGAGGATGGGTCGGGCCTCGTCGAAGTCGTACTTCTGCATCCCGGCCAGGTCGGCATGACCGGGGCGTGGGCGGGTGAGGGCCGCGCCACGGGCCTGGCCCTCGAGCTCGGCGGGGGCGACGGCGTCGGGGCTCATGACGGTGCGCCACTTGGGCCACTCGGTGTTGCCGATCCGGATGGCGATGGGTGAGCCGAGGGTCCGGCCGTGCCGGAACCCGGCGAGCAGGTCGAGCTCGTCGGCCTCGAAGGACATCCGAGCCCCGCGACCCACACCGAGGCGGCGGCGTCGCAGCTCCTCGGCGATCTCGGCCCGCCCGACGACGACGTGGGCGGGGATGCCCTCCATCGTCGCGACGAGGGCCTGCCCGTGGGATTCACCGGCCGTCATGTAACGCAGCATGGGGTCCACTCTCTCAGAGCCGGGACCGGGCGACCAGACCGTTCTGCGCTGCGGACTTGAGCAGGTCGAGGTCGACGCCGTGCCCCGTCATGAGCCGCACCTGGCCCAGGGCCTGCGCGGCCAGGAGATCGAGGCCGTCGAAGGTGGGCAGACCGGCGTCCCGTCCGGCGACGGTGAGGGGGGTCGGCCAGGGGTCGTAGACGAGGTCGAAGACGGCGCCCACCTGGTCGACGAGGCTCTCGGCCAGGCCGGCCAGACTGGGTGCCGGGACCGTCGAGACGAGCAGATCGGCGCCGAGGACGCCGGAGCCGAACTCGCGCCAACTCGTGTGGAAGCCCAGGGCATCGGCCAGGTCGAGGGTCGTCGTCGAGCGCTCCAGGGACCGGGAGACGACGACGGCGCGGTCGGCACCGACCCGGGCCGCGCCGGCCAGGGCCGACCTCGCCGTCGCTCCGGCCCCGAGAACCGCCACCGATCGGACGTCGGAGAGCTCTCCGGTGCGCAGGGCAATCTCGACCCCGGTGACGTCGGTGTTGCGGACGATCGGGCCGTCCGGGGTGCGCACCCAGGTGTTCGCCACCCCGAGCAGGGTGACGAGCTCGTCGGGTGACCCGAGCTGCACGAGGTCCATCTTGTGCGGCGTCGTCACCGACAGCCCGAGCCACTGCGGGCCCAGTCCGGCGACGAAGGAGGCCATCCGTCCGGGGGCGACGTCGATGGCGTCATAGCTCCAGTCGAGCCCGAGCTGGGCGTAGGCGGCCCGGTGGATCGCCGGCGACAGGGAGTGGGCGACCGGGTGACCGACGACGCCGCAGCGTCGTCGGGCTGCCCGCGCCACGTCGTCCATCGCCGTCAGCACTTGCCCTTGTGCGCTTGGCACCAGGCACGGAACTTCGCGACATTCGCCTGGTGTTCGGCGGCTGTCTTCGCGTAGGCCGTCGTCCCCTTCTCCGGGTCGGTGACGACCCAGTAGAGGTAGTCGGTCTTCGTCGGACTCACCGCCGCCTGCATGGAGTCCGCACCGGGGTTGCTGATGGGGCCCGGCGGCAGCCCGGCGTGCAGGTAGGTGTTGTACGGGGACTCGAAGTTGCGCTGGGCATCGGTCGTCGTGAGCTTGCCGGGCGCCCCGTTGGCGTAGAGCACGGTGGCGTCGGACTGCAGCTTCATGCCCTTGGCCAGGCGGTTGTAGATGATCCCCGCGACGATCTTCTTGTCCTTGGTCGACTTGGCCTCCTTCTCGAGGATGGAGGCGACGATGAGCGCGTTGTACGGGGTCTGCTTGATGTTGGACGCCTGGCCGGTGAAGTTGAGGGTGTTGACGACCTTGATGAACTGCTTGGTCTGGGTCTGGAGGATGCCGAGCGCCGTGGGGTTGTCGGCCACCTCGTAGGTGTCCGGGAAGAGGAACCCCTCGGGCTTGTTGTTGGCCCACACCGGGAGGCCGAGCTTGGAGGTCTGCTTGACCGCTGCGGTGAAGTTCGCCTTGGGCAGGTTCGTCGCCTTGGCCAGGATGGTGAACTGCTCGTCCATGGTGAGGCCCTCGGTGAGGGTCACCCGGGTGTGCTGGATGTTGGCCGGGTCGGCGAGGATCGCCACCGCCTTGGCGGCGTTCATGTGGGTCCTGAGCTTGTACTGCCCGGCCTGGATGGTGACCTCGGTCGACGAGTCACGAACGGCCTTCTTGAAGGCCTTGAGCGACTTGACGACGTCGTTGTCGACGAGGATCCCGCCGACCTCGTTGACCGACGCGCCGGTCGGGACCCGTACGAGGATGTCCTTCTCGCCGTCACCGAGGTAGTCGTCGGCCGACTTGTAGGCGACGTAGGCGTCGTTGATCTTCACCCCGACGAAGACCGCTCCTCCCACGAGGACAGCCAGGGAGAGGATGACGGCGACGGCGCTGCGGACCTTGTACCAGAACTCCTTGCGGGGATCCTCGTCCTCGTCGCTGAACGGTCCGCTCACTGCTGCTCTCCTTGTCCACCTGTGTGTCCACCCGTGGATCGGGCCTGGTCGAGGACGTGCTCGAGGATGGCCACCGCGGCCGCCTGGTCGATGACCTGGCGTTGGTGACGGGAGTCACGGCCCGAGTCGTGCAGGGCGCGGGCCGCCGCACGCGTCGTCATTCTCTCATCGACGTAGCGAAGAGGCACCGGGGCGATGGCCTCGGCGAGTTGCGCGCCGGCGGCTCGCACGTCCCGCGCGGCGATCCCCTCGTGCCCGTCGAGGGCGACCGGCAACCCCATGACGACCTCGACCGGCTCGTACTCGGCGACGATCCGGGCGAGCCGTGCGATGGGCCGGTCCTTCGTCGGGACCGTCTCGACCGGGAAGGCGAGGATGCCCTCCCGATCGCAGGCTGCCACGCCGATCCGGGCCTTGCCCCAGTCGACGGCGATGCGCACCCCGAAGTCGCTCACCGGCGTCCTCAGAGGGCCGACAGCTCGGCGGCCACGGTGCGCAGGGCCTCGTCGATCCCGGCGGGATTCGACCCGGCTCCCTGGGCCATGTCGTCCTTGCCGCCGCCGCGGCCGCCCAGCGGCGCGGTCCCGGCCTTGACGAGGGCACCAGCCCTGGCTCCGGCGGCCCGGGCCGAGTCGGTCGTCGCGACGATCATCGCCGGCTTGTCGTCGGTTCCTCCGATGAGGACGACGACCGCCGGACGCTCGGCGACCCTGGCGCGAACCTGGGTGGCCAGGGTGCGCAGGTCGGCGCCCTGCACCCCCGGGACCTTCGCGGCCAGCAGGTCGAGTCGACCGGCCGGGGTGGCCGAGGCGACGATCTCGTCGACCCTGCCGACGAGCTCCTTGGTGCGCAGGGCCGCCAGCCGACGCTCGGCGTCCTTGAGGTCGGCGGCGAGCTTGGCTACGCGTTCGGCGAGCTGGTCGGGTTGCACCTTGAGGATCGACGTGAGCTCGGAGACGAGAGCCCGCTCGGCGGCCATGTGGTGGAAGGCGTCGGTCGAGACGAGGGCCTCGACGCGGCGGGTGCCCGACCCGACCGACTGCTCTCCGAGGAGGTCGAGGACGCCGATCCGTCCGGTCGAGGCGACGTGGGTGCCACCGCACAGTTCACGGCTCCACGGCCCGGCCAGCTCGACCATGCGGACGATCGGTGGGTACTTCTCGCCGAACATGGCCATGGCGCCCAGGGCCTTGGCCTCCTCGAGCGGCATCTGGGTGTCGGTGACCTCGAAGTCATCGTGGATGGCCTGGTTGCAGCGCTCCTCGATCTCCTTCTTGAGGTCGTCGGTGAGCCCCTGGGTGGCCGAGAAGTCGAACCTCAGGTAGCCGGGCTTGTTGTACGACCCCGCCTGGGTGGCCGAGGGGCCGACGAGCTCGCGCAGGGCGGCGTGGATGACGTGGGTGGCGGTGTGGGCCTGGCAGGCGCCGAAGCGGGCTGCGGCGTCGACCTCGGCGCTCACCTCGTCGCCGACGGCCAGGTCACCGTCGAGGCGCACCTTGTGGACGATGAGCCCGGGGACCGGACGCTGGACGTCGAGCACCTCGAGGTCGAAGCCGTTGGCGCGGATGACGCCGGAGTCGGAGTCCTGACCACCCATCTCGGCGTAGAACGGCGTCTCGGCGAGGACAACCTCGACGACCGACCCGGTCGGGGCGCTGGTGACGGCCCGTCCGTCCGCGACGATGCCGCGCACCGTCGTGGGGACCGTGAGGTCGGTGTAGCCGAGGAACGGCGTCTCGCCGAGGGCGCGGATGGATGAGTAGGCCTCGGGGTCGGTGAGCAGGCCCTTCTTGGCGCGCGCGTCGGCCTTGGCCCGGGCCTTCTGCTCGGCCATGAGTGCGGTGAACGCCTCACGGTCGACCGTGAGCCCCTGCTCGGCCGCCATCTCGAGGGTGAGGTCGATGGGGAACCCGTAGGTGTCGTGGAGCTGGAAGGCCTTCTCCCCGGACAGCACCGTGGAGCCGGCCTGCCGGGTCTGGGCCACGGCGGTGTCGAGCATCGTCGTGCCGGCGCTGAGGGTGCGCCGGAAGGTCTCCTCCTCGGCGGTCGCCGCGGCGATGACGCGGTCCCACTGGGTGAGGACGTCGGGGTAGGACGCCTTCATGAGGTCGCGGGAGACCGGCAGGAGCTCGGGCAGCACGGGCTCGTCGACGCCGAGCAGGCGCATGGCGCGGACGACCCGTCGCAGCAGACGTCGCAGGACGTAGCCGCGGGCCTCGTTGCCGGGGGTGACGCCGTCGGTCATGAGCATGAGAGCGGAGCGGACGTGGTCGGCGACGACCCGAAGGCGCACGTCGTCGTCCGGGTCGGCGCCGTACACCTTGCCCGACATCTCGGAGGCCTTGGCGATGACCGGGAAGACCTCGTCGGTCTCGTACATGTTGTTGACGCCCTGGAGCAGGTAGGCGATGCGCTCCAGGCCGGCGCCGGTGTCGATGTTCTGGCTGGTCAACGGGCCGGCGATGTCGAAATCGGTCTTGGACCGGACCGCCGAGAGGTCCTCGGTCTCGAAGACGAGGTTCCAGATCTCGAGGTAACGGTCCTCGTCGGCCTCGGGGCCGCCGTCGGGGCCGTAGGCGGGGCCACGGTCGACGTAGATCTCGGAGCAGGGGCCGCCGGGGCCGGGAACGCCCATGTGCCAGTAGTTGTCCTTGAGGGACCGACCCTGGATGTGGTCGTCGGGGACGCCGACCTCCCGCCACGCCTGCCGCGCCTCGACGTCACCGTCAGGGTAGTCGGGGTGGAAGCCGGGACCGAGCACCGTCACCCAGATGGACGCCGGGTCGAAGCCGAGGCCGCCCCGGTCCTGCGGGGTCGTGACGAGTTCCCAGGCCCAGGTGATGGCCTCGCTCTTGAAGTAGTCACCGAAGGAGAAGTTGCCGAGCATCTGGAAGAAGGTGCCGTGCCGGGTCGTCCTGCCGACCTCCTCGATGTCGAGGGTGCGCACGCACTTCTGGATGCTCGTGGCGCGTCTCCACGGTGACGGCTCGACGCCCATGAGGTAGTTCTTGAAGGGAACCATGCCGGCGTTGACGAAGAGCAGGGTCGGGTCGTTGTAGAGCAACGAGGCGCTGGGGACGACGGCGTGACCCTTGCTCTCGAAGAAGTCGAGGAAACGCTGTCCGATCTCCGCAGTTCTCATGTCCGTTCCTTGCTCGCGGTGGATGGTGCGTGGCACACGGCCGCGCGAGGGTCAACCCTACCCGCAACCGCCGACATCTCGGATGCTGGCGTGGCTCGCCGGGTCAGTCCTCACCGTGTCGCGGCGTCCCGAGCTCGCCGGCGACGGCCCGGTGTCGGGCCTGCCGACGCCGCCGCTGGGACCCGACGGCCGTCGTCACGGTGCGCTTGACCGCCCGGGCCGCTCGCACCGGGGCCTGGACGACCTGGGCGACGGTGCGGGTCATCTCGCTGGCGTGCTCGGTGGCCCTGGCGGCGTGTTCGCTCATCGAGTGGACGTTGGCGGTGACGTCGCCCAGCCTGCCGATCTCCTCGTTCGTGGCCCGGACCGTGCCGCGCAGCTCGGTGAGGATCTCCAGGGTGGACCGGTCGATGTCGCGCACGCTCGAGCGCAGTTCGTCGAGCACTCCCCCGAGCTTGAGCAGGGGCACCGCCAGCAGGGCGACGAGGACGACGACGGCTGTCGCGGCGATGAGGGCGGCGATGCTGCCGACGGTCATGGTTGGCACCTCGTCATGGATGACCCCCTTCTCATGGACGACCCTCCCCTTCCCGGGCGATCCCCTCCCACGCACGACCCAGCGCCATGGGTGGGGCCGGCTGCCGGAAGCCCCGGCGTGGACGGACGATCACGACGCACTGTACCGGGACGCCCCGGGTCAGTCGGCTCGTCCGAGCAGCCGGTCGATCTCCTCCTTGGCATGGCTGATCGCGGCCTCGTTGCCGTGACCGCCGGGACGGTAGTAGTGGACGTCGCGCAGTTCGTCGGGCAGGTACTGCTGTCCGGCGACGCCGCTGGGCAGGTCGTGGGGGTAGACGTAGTCGACGCCGTGGCCGAGCTGACGTGCACCCGGGTAGTGGGCGTCACGCAGGTGGACGGGCACCTCACCAATCCGGCCGGATCGAACGTCGGCCAGGGCGGCGTCGATGGCGAGGATGACGGCGTTCGACTTGGGGGCCAGTGCTGCCGCGATGGTGGCCTGGGCCAGATTGAGCCGCGCCTCGGGCATGCCGATGAGCTGGACCGCTTGGGCCGCGGCGACACAGGTCTGCAGGACGCTGGGCGCCGCCATGCCGATGTCCTCGGAGGCCAGGATGACGAGGCGTCGCGCGATGAAGCGCGGGTCCTCCCCCGCCTCGATCATTCGCGCCAACCAGTGCAGGGCGGCGTCGACGTCGGACCCGCGGACCGACTTGATGAAGGCGCTGATGACGTCGTAGTGCTGGTCGCCGCCCTTGTCGTAGCGGACGGCGGCCCGGTCGACGGAGGTCGCCAGGATGGCGGCGGTGATCGTCGCCGTGCCCGAGGCCTCGGCCCCGGCGGCGGCCTCCTCGAGGTAGGTGAGGACGCGGCGGGCGTCCCCTCCGGACAGCCGCAGCAGATCCTCGCGGGCCTCGTCGGTGAGGGTGAAGAGCTCCCCGTCGCCGGTGCGCAGGCCCCGTTCGTCGGCCAGGGCGCGGTCGACGAGGGTCGAGATGTCGTCGCGGGTGAGGGGCTTGAGGGTGAGCAGGAGGGAACGGCTCAGCAGCGGCGAGATGACCGAGAAGGAGGGGTTCTCGGTGGTTGCTGCGATGAGGGTGACGAGGCGGTTCTCGACGGCGGGCAGCAGGACGTCCTGCTGGGCCTTGGAGAAGCGGTGCACCTCGTCGACGAAGAGGACGGTCGGGCGGCCGTGCGCCAATTCCCGCCGCGCGGTGTCGAGTTCTCGGCGCACGTCCTTGACCCCGGCCGTCACCGCGGAGATCTCGACGAAGCGGCGGTTGGTCGAGTGGGAGACGACGGCCGCGATGGTCGTCTTGCCGACCCCGGGCGGCCCCCAGAGGAAGACGCTCATGGCCGCCGATCCCTCGGCCAGACGCCGCAGCGGCGACCCGGGCGCCAGGAGGTGCTGCTGGCCGACGATCTCGTCGACGGTGCGCGGACGCATCCGCACCGCCAGCGGGGCGTCCGGGTTGACGGCGTCGAGGGAACCTCCGGTGCCCGACGGGGTCTGTTCGGGTCCGGGGTTGCCGAAGAGGTCGGTGCTCACCCGGCCACCGGGGCGAGGTGGTCGAGGAGGGCCCGCTGGTCGGCGTCGGTCCAGCCGTGGGCCGTCAGGTAGCCGCGCGCGCCTCCGAACTGATCGTCGAGAAGGTCGAGGAAGCGGTCCATGATCTGCGGTGGGGTCGTCTGGTCCTTGTTGTCGTAGGCCCCCTGGGTGGCGGCCCCGGCGTCGGCGGCCGCCCCGAGCTGGGCGATGACCCCGGCCAGGCGCTGCCCGCTGGCGGCGTAGTCGGCGACGATGTCGGCCCGGGGAACACCGACGGCGGCTAGGACGAGGCCGACGAGGGTTCCGGTGCGATCCTTGCCGGCCGCGCAGTGGACGACGGTCGCCCCTGGGGCGGCGGCCAGGGTGCGCAGGTGGGCGAGGATGGCATCCGGTCGCCATGACAGGTAGTTGAGGTAGTGCCGGGCCATGGCCTCGGTGCGGGAGGTCGGCTCGATGGCGTCCATGAAGACCTTCCACGGCGGGATGTCGGCGCTCGGATCATCCTCGGGGTAGAGGGACCCGGGGTGGACGTCGACCCGTGGATCCTCCTCGAGGGGGCTGTTGCCGATCCGCGCGCGCTCGAAGTTCGTCCGCAGGTCGCAGACGTCGGTGAGGCCCACCTCGTCGACGAGGACCGCGATGTCGGCGTCGGTGAGGAAATTGAGGTTGTCGGAGCGCAGCAGTCGGTGCGCGGCGATGACGCGGCCGTCGGGAAGGGGGGTCCCGACGAGGTCGCGCATGTTCGACAGCCCGTCGAGGTCGATCCACTGGAATGCCATGGCACCACTCTAGGTGTTGCGGTTCATGAGGTTGGTGACGCGCGCCGGGGTGTGGGAGGGGGCAGGTCCTCGACAGGATGGGAGTTGCGAAACAAACCGTCCGAGTGAGGAGCCTGCCCTTGATACACCACCGTAATGCCGCGTTGTCGTTCGAGGCACGTTGTCGTCTGGTTCGGCGTTGTCAGACCCGTCCGATCGCGCATGTCGCGGCGGAGGCGGGGGTGTCTCGCGCGTGTTTGTCGAAGTGGGTGAACCGTTACCGTCGTGGGGGTGAAGCGGGTCTGATGGATCGGTCGTCACGACCGATCCACAGCCCGAGCCAGACCCCGCCCGGTGTCGTCGCCGAGATCGAACGGTTGCGGCGGGAACGCAAATGGTCAGCCCGCCAGATCACCGCCGAGCTCAACCATGCCGGGGTGAGGATCTCGAAAGCGACCGTGGGTCGCTGGTTGGCCCGACTCGGCCTGAACCGCAGACGCTGGCTCGACGTTGATGGTCAACCCGCCCGCACCCCGGGCAGGATCATCGCTGCTCGTCCCGGCGCGATGGTCCATGTTGATGTGAAGAAGGTCGGCGCGATCCGTGACGGCGGTGGTTGGCGCGCCCACGGCCGCGGATCCGTTCAGGACAAGGCGAAACATCGTGTCCGGGCCGGTTACCGGTTCCTGCATTCAGCTGTTGACGGTTGCACCCGCCTCGCCTACACCGAATCGATGCCCGACGAGTCCGCTGCCAGTGTCGTCAGGTTCTGGAACAACGCTCTGGCCTGGTTCCACGACCACGGCATCGATCAGATCACCACCGTGATCACCGACAACGCGTTCGCTTACCGCAGCCGTGCTTTCGAGGCCGCTCTGGCCGTCACCGGGACCCGTCACCAACGCATCCGCCCCTACACTCCCCGCCACAACGGCAAGGTTGAGCGCTACAACCGGATCCTGGCCGAAGAGTTCCTCTACGCCCGCCCCTACGACAGCGAGTCCGCCCGCACCAGCGCCCTGGCCGCCTGGAACATCCACTACAACTACCATCGACCCCACACCGCCTGCCGAGACCAGCCACCCGCCAGCCAAACCCCCGCGCGCGTCACCAACGTCATGAGCTCCTACACCTAGGCTNCCGCCCGCACCAGCGCCCTGGCCGCCTGGAACATCCACTACAACTACCATCGACCCCACACCGCCTGCCGAGACCAGCCACCCGCCAGCCAAACCCCCGCGCGCGTCACCAACGTCATGAGCTCCTACATCTAGGCTGGAGGGATGGTGGTGCTCAGGCTGGCAGGGCGACTTCGGACGGTCGTGGGGGCGACCCTGGTCGTCCTGGCGGTGGTCATGGGCCTGCTCGTGCGACTGCGGGTCATCGTGCACGGCGACTCGCGGGTGCTGGCGGAGTTCCTCGAGAACCGGCGGCCGGGATTCACCCAGCTCATGAGGGCGGTCACCTGGCTCTTCAATCCGATGAGCGCGACGGTGCTGGCTGCGGTGGTGACCCTGGTCGTGTGGTGGGCCACGAGGGCATGGCGATCGGCGCTGCTCGTCGTCGCCGCGGTGGGGCTCTCGGGCCTGCTCACCCACGTGCTCAAGTTGTCCTTCGAGCGGGCCAGACCGCCGTTGCTCACCCGACTCACCACCGAACTCAACTTCTCCTTCCCCTCGGGTCATGCCACGGCGGTGGCGGCCCTGGGGTGTTCGATCGGCCTGGTCGTCGAGGCGGTGACCTGCTCGCGGCGGGTGGTCGTGGCCACCTGGTGTGCCATGGCGGTACTCGTCGCGGCGGTGGCGTCGTCCCGGCTGTACCTGGGGGTGCACTGGTTCACCGACGTCCTGGCCGGGTGCTTCGTCGGGGCCGGGGTGACCCTGGTGCTCAGCGCTGCTCTCCAGGGCGATCGGTCGGCGCCGGCCCCGGGTCAGTCCCAGCCGAGTTCGGTGAGGCGGTCGTCGTCGATCCCGAAGTGATGGGCGACCTCGTGGATGACGGTGACGGCGATCTCGTCGACGAGCTCGTCGTGGTCGGGGAAGGCCCGGCGCAGGGGCCCCGCGAAGATCGTGATGACGTCGGGGGGTACGAAACCCCACGTGGAGTCGCGGTCGGTGAGCGGGACCCCGTCGTAGAGACCGAGGAGGTCGGCCGGCTCGTCGGCGGGTGGTTCCTCGGCAATCTGGATGACGACATCGTCGAGGAGAGCCCGCAGCCGCGGCGGAATGCGGTCCAGTGCGTCGTCGATGGCGCGGTCGAAGGCCTGCTCGGTCATGGTGTCTCCCGCCGGTCATGTCAGGAGAATCCCGGGAGCGGAGGAATCCTCCCCTTCGGGGGAACATTGTCCCGCTCCGGGGATTCTCCTGACGGTGCCTCGTGGACCAAGGCTCAGGCGGAGGCCTCGTCCTTGGCCTTCTCGGCCTTCTTCACGGGCTTGGCGTCGACCCCGGCCTCCCGCCGCTGCTGGATCGAGATCGGTGCCGGGGCCGCGGTGAGCGGGTCGAATCCGTTGCCGGTCTTGGGGAAGGCGATGACGTCGCGGATGGAGTCGAACCCGCCGAGCAGCATGACGAGACGGTCGAGACCGAAGGCGATGCCACCGTGCGGCGGGGCGCCGAACTTGAAGGCGTCGAGGAGGAAGCCGAACTTCTCCTGGGCCTCCTCCGCCCCCAGGCCCATGACCTTGAACACCCGCTCCTGGACGTCCCGGCGGTGGATACGGATGGACCCGCCGCCCACCTCGTTGCCGTTGCACACGAAGTCGTAGGCGTAGGCCAGGGCCGACCCGGGGTCGGTGTCGAAGGTGTCGAGGCACTCGGGGGTCGGGCTGGTGAAAGCGTGGTGGACGGCGGTCCAGGCACCCTCGCCGACGGCGACGTCACCCTCGGCCTGGGCCTCCTTGGTCGGCTTGAACAGCGGCGCATCGACGACCCAGCAGAAGGCCCAGTCGGACGGATCGTAGAGCTTGCACCGGCGACCGATCTCGAGCCGGGCCGCACCGAGCAGCTCCTGGGAGGCGGTGCGGGCGCCGGCGGCGAAGAAGATGGCATCGCCCGGGGTGGCGCCGACCGTGGCGGCGATCCCGGCCTTCTCCTCGTCGGAGATGTTCTTGGCGACCGGGCCGGCCAGCGTGCCGTCCTCGCCCACGGTGATGTACGCCAGGCCCTTGGCCCCGCGGGTGCGGGCCCACTCCTGCCAGGCGTCGAACTGGCGACGCGGCAGGGAGGCCCCGCCGGGCATGACGACGGCACCGACGTAGGGGGCCTGGAACACCCGGAAGGGGGTGTTCGCGAAGAACTCGGTGACCTCGGTGATCTCGTTGCCGAAGCGCAGGTCGGGCTTGTCGGAGCCGTAACGGTCCATGGCCTCGTGCCAGGTGATCCGGCGCAACGGGGCCTGGATGTCGACGCCGATGAGCTTCCAGCACTCGGCCATGACCTCCTCCGCCAGGGCGATGACGTCGTCCTGGTCGACGAAGCTCATCTCGACGTCGAGCTGGGTGAACTCGGGCTGCCGGTCGGCCCGGAAGTCCTCGTCGCGGTAGCACCGGGCGATCTGGTAGTACCGCTCCATGCCGGCGACCATGAGCAGCTGCTTGAAGAGCTGGGGGCTCTGCGGCAGGGCGTACCAGCAGCCGGGGGCCAGGCGGGCCGGGACGAGGAAGTCGCGCGCACCCTCGGGAGTCGAGCGGGTGAGGGTCGGCGTCTCGATGTCGTAGAAGTCGTGCCGGTCGAGGACCTCACGAATGGTGTGGGTCACCCGCGAGCGCAGCACGAGGGCCTCGTGCTGGCGGGGACGACGCAGGTCGAGGTAGCGGTACTTGAGCCGGGCGTCCTCGCCGACGGTGATGTGCTCGTCGATCTGGAACGGCAGTGGGGCCGAGACGTTGAGCACCTCGAGAGTCGAGATGTTGACCTCGATCTCCCCCGACGGGAGGTTCGGGTTGGCGTTGCCCTCGGGGCGGGCCTCGACGACGCCGGTGACCCGGATGCAGAACTCGTTGCGCAGGTCGTGGGCGCCGGAGGACTCGAGGATCTCGTCGCGGATGACGACCTGGGCCAGACCGGAGGCGTCCCTCAGGTCGATGAAGGCCACGCCGCCATGGTCGCGCCGGTGCCCGACCCATCCCGCGAGGGTCACCTCCTTGCCGATGTCGCTGGAGCGCAGGGTTCCGGCCTCGTGGGTTCGCAGCACGGGATTCATCCTTCCGTTGTCGGGGCCTCGCATAGACGGTACGGGCCTCGGGCAAGACTATCCCCCGGGCTCATGAGGACGCACACCACAGCGCGGTCCACGAGCCCGGGGGACGTCGTCCGGGGATGAGAGGGTTCAGCCGGTGATCTCCGGGAACCACTCCTCGACCTGACGACGGATCGCGTCGTTGCCGCCGGAGCGGCGGTTGTGGGCGAGGATCCACTCGCGCATCGAGCCGTCGGCGCAGGCGTCGACCTTGGCCCGGGCCGATGCCGGGTCGCGCAGCACCTGCTCGAGGAGGTCGACGGCGTGGTCGGCGTCGTCGTAGAGGTACGGGTAGTCCTCGGGGACGATCTCGCCGGCCCACTTGGCCCGGGGCAGGACGCCGACGGCGCCGGCCAGCAGGGCCTCCATGTACTCGAAGCCGTAGGCCTCGTCGCGGGCGGTGGCGACGAAGGCCGTCATCCGGGCCAGGGACTCCCAGTACTCCTCACGCTCACCGAAGAGCGGCCCGACCTGGGCCCAGCGCGGGGCACTCATCTTCATGGCGAAGACGCTGGCCAGGTCACGCTGGCCGAGGCGGGCCTCCATCTTGAGGGGGACGCGGTCGGCCACCCGGCTGACGATGTCGAGGAAGAGCTTGGGCTGCTTGGTGTCGTTGAGGTGGATCGACGGGTACAGGACGGTCGGCACCTCGGTGTCGACGTGCTCGCGCAGCAGGTCGTCACGGATGCCGGGCTGGACCCAGGCGACGCGGGCCTGGTGGGCCAGCGGTGGGATGGTCCAGCGCCGGACGATCTCGACGACCTCCCCGGCGGTCCGCTCGCCGGCACACAGCGTCGGGAAGAGGGCGTAGGACAGGCCCATCGCGGCGAAGTTCACCTTGTGGTGGTAGTGGGACGGCGGCAGCCACTGGAAGTTGAGGATCTTGGGTTCGTCGCCCTCACGGTGGAGGATCTGGAAGGCGCCGACCGAGTCGATGACGTCGAGGTTGATGAGCAGCGTCGACTTGGCGTCGAGGCTCTCCAGGGTCCGCAGCTTGAAGTCGGGGTAGTCGCGGTCCTCATGGCCCACGACGACCGAGTCGGGGTACATCTTCATGAGTCGCTCGACGATGTTGCTGCCCGCGCCCCTCTTCGTCAGGTGGCCGTCCTCGTCGACGATGGGGGTGTCGTCCAGAAATCCGAGCTTGATCGCAATCGTCATGGGTCCTTCTCCGGATGGTGTGTCTCGCGCGTCCTTGCGCCCTCCAGGACGAACTCTAGCGTGATCCGGCGACGCTCGTCGGCAGGGCGGGCCGTGGTCCGGTGAGGGTGAGCTGCAGGCCCGGTGCCTCCCGGGCGACGAGTTCCTCGCCGGACAGATCGCGCAGTCCGTCCAGGCCGACGATGTAGCGCGTCGTGAAGATCCCGAGCAGCCGCGCCAGGCCGAGGCTGGCCCGGATGTGGGCCTCTGCGGGGTCGTGGACGGTCTCGAGGACGCGCGCCACCGGGGCGATGAGCATGTCCTCGTAGAACCCGCGCAGGGACTCGAACGCCCCGGGTTGTTCGAGGATGGCCTGGACGACCCCCTGCATCGACGGGCTGCCGGACTCGTCGGACGCCGTGACGTGCCCGTCCCAGGCCTCGACGAAGGCGCGGACGAGCGACTCCCCAAGGTCCAGTGGCGTGGCGAGCTCGCAGACGGCGGCGATGATCCGGTGCGGTCCGTTCGGCAGGGACATCGCCTCGAGGTAGAGGTGCTGCTTGGACCCGAAGTAGTAACTCACCAGGGAGGTGTCGACCCCGGCGTCGCGGGCCACGGCACGCAGGGACACCGACTGGAAGTCGGCGTCGAGGAAGAGCCGTCGGGCCGAGGTGAGGATCGCCGAACGGGCCGCACCGGCGTCGGAGCGCGGACCTCGGCGTCCGGGTTCCTCGGACAGGTGGCTGTCCCCTGGGGTGCGACGTGCGGGCATGGCGGCCACCCTAACCCGCGGGCCGTTGACGCCGTCCATCGACCCCTCGACCCGTCGGGGTGAGCGGGCCTCGGGTCGAATGTCGACCCCACCCGCACGGCGTCATTTCCATGGTGTTGAAATGGACTCATGGACGCACGAGTCATGCGGATGGGTCTGGACGTCGGGTCGACGACGATCAAGGCCGTGGTGTTCGACGGGGACCCGGCCGACGGCGCCCCCGTCGTCTTCGAGGACTACCGTCGACACCGCGCCGACATCACCGGCGCCCTGGCCGACCTGCTCGAGGACGCCTCGGCCGCCCTTCCCGGGGCCCGCGTCATCGCCTCCGTCACCGGCTCGGCCGGGCTGGGCAGCGCCGATGCCCTGGCGATCCCCTTCATCCAGGAGGTCATGGCCGAGACGGCCGCCGTCCAGCACTGGAATCCCGAGGCCGACGTCCTCCTCGAGCTCGGTGGCGAGGACGCCAAGATCACCTACCTCAAGCCCGTCCCCGAGCAACGGATGAACGGCTCCTGCGCCGGCGGTACCGGTGCCTTCATCGACCAGATGGCGACCCTGCTGCACACCGATGCCGCCGGGCTCAACACACTGGCCCTCGACGCCAGGACCACCCATCCCATCGCCTCCCGCTGCGGTGTCTTCGCCAAGTCGGACCTCCAGCCGCTGCTCAACGAGGGAGCCAGGCACGAGGATCTGGCCGCCTCGGTCATGCAGGCGGTCGCCACCCAGTGCATCGCAGCCCTGGCCTGTGGCCGGCCGATCCGTGGTCAGGTCGTCTTCCTCGGCGGCCCGCTGCACTTCATGCCGAGCCTGCGCGCGGCCTTCGCCAGGCTGCTGGCCGGCAAGGTGAGCGACTTCGTCACCCCCGAGCGGGCCCAGCTCTACGTCGCCATGGGCGCCGCGCTCAAGGCGGACGGGGACGACGTCGACCTGTCCGATCTGGCTCGTCGCGCCCGCTCCGTGCGGGCCTCGAGCGGGGTGAGCCAGTCCATGCCGCCGCTGTTCCACGACGAGGAGGAGCTCGCCGAGTTCCGGGCCCGGCACTCCCGGGCCAAGCTGCCGCGGATGCCCCTGGAGCACGCCAGCGGCAACCTCTTCCTCGGTATCGACGCCGGCTCGACGACGATCAAGTCGGTGCTCCTCGACGAGTCCCTCACCATCGTCGCCAGCCACTACGCCTCGAACGAGGGCGACCCGGTGAGCGCGGCGGTGAGGATCCTCGCCGACCTCTACGACGACCTGCCCGCCGGGGCCGTCATCGCCCGCACCTGCACCACCGGCTACGGCGAGGGACTCGTCAAGGCCGCACTGGGCGCCGACGACGGCGAGGTCGAGACGATGGCCCACTACCGGGCCGCCGAGCACCTGTGCCCCGGCGTCACCTCGATCATCGACATCGGCGGGCAGGACATGAAGTACCTGCGGGTCGTCGACGACGTCATCGACTCGATCAGCGTCAACGAGGCCTGTTCCTCGGGCTGCGGCTCCTTCCTCCAGACCTTCGCCGCCGGCATGGGCACCGACATCGAGCACTTCGCCACGATGAGTCTGGACGCCGAGCACCCGGTCGACCTCGGCAGCCGGTGCACGGTCTTCATGAACTCCTCGGTCAAGCAGGCCCAGAAGGAAGGTGCCGCCCCCGGTGACATCGCCGCCGGCCTGTCCTACTCGGTCGTGCGCAACGCCCTGTACAAGGTCATCAAGCTCACCGATCCGGCCCAGCTCGGCGACAAGGTCGTCGTCCAGGGAGGGACCTTCCTCAACGACGCCGTCCTGCGCGCCTTCGAGCTGCTCACCGGCCGACAGGTAGTCCGGCCCGCCGAGGCCGGTCTCATGGGCGCCTACGGGGCCGCCCTCACGGCGCGGGCCAGGTTCCACGCCGGGGAGCCCTCCGGCACTGGCCTGCGGGAGCGCGAGGAACTCGACGGGTTCGCCGTCGAGACCCATCGCGACGACTGCATGCTGTGCCAGAACCACTGCCAGCGCACCATCTCGACCTTCTCCGACGGCCGTGTCTTCGTCTCGGGCAATCGCTGCGACCGCGGGGCCCAGGTCGACAACCGGCGACTGTCGCGGCAGCCGAAGTCGGAGCTGCCCAATCTCTTCGAGGCCAAGTACAAGAGGCTCTTCGGCTACCGCCGTCTCACCGAGAAGGCGGCCTTCCGTGGCGACCTGGGCCTGCCCCGGGCCCTCAACATGTACGAGAACTACCCCTTCTGGTTCACCACCCTGTCCACCTTGGGGTTCCGGGTCATGATCTCCGGACGCTCGAGCCATGAGCTCTTCGACAAGGGCATGGAGTCGATCGCCTCGGAGAACATCTGCTATCCCGCCAAGCTCGCCAACGGCCATGTCGAGGACCTCGTCGAGCGCGGCGTCAAGCGGATCTTCGACCCGTGCATCCGATTCGAGCAGGTGAGCGTGGCCGACGCCGACAACCACTTCAACTGCCCCGTCGTCGCCTCCTACCCGGAGGTCATCCGCGCCAACGTCGAATCACTGCGCGAGCAGGACGTCGAGTTGCTCAGTCCCTTCCTCTCGCTGGCCGACGCCGACAAGCTCGCCGAGCGGCTCGCCGAGATCTTCGCCGCTGACGGGGTGAGCGTCGAGGAGGCGCGGACGGCCGTCGCGGCGGGTTTCGCCGAGGACGCCGCCTTCCGCGCCGACATCCGCCGGATGGGCGAGGAGGCGTTGGAGTACATGAGCGAGCACCACGTGCCCGGCATCGTCCTGGCGGGCCGGCCCTACCACGTCGACCCGGAGATCCATCACGGGATCCCCGAGATGATCAACTCCCTGGGCATGGCGGTGCTCACCGAGGACAGCGTCGCCCACCTGGGGGCCGACCTGCTCGAGCGTCCGCTGCGGGTCCGCGACCAGTGGATGTTCCACTCGCGTCTGTACCAGGCGGCGGCCTTCGCCCGCACCCGCCCCGACCTCGAGCTGGTCCAGCTCAACTCCTTCGGATGCGGGCTCGACGCCATCACCACCGACCAGGTGCGCGAGGTCCTGGCCGCCCGCGACCGGATCTACACGAGCCTCAAGATCGACGAGGTGTCCAACCTCGGCGCCGCGCGGATCCGGCTGCGGTCCCTCCAGGCCGCCGCCCGCGAGCGCGCCGATCGCGACCGCGTCGTCCACGAGGTGAGCGAACCGGCGTCGGTGCCCTTCACCAAGGCCATGCGACGGACCCACACCATCCTCGTCCCGCAGCTGGCGACCTACCAGACGGCGGTGGCCGAGGCGGCGCTCACCGCCAGCGGGTACCGGGTCGAGGTGCTCAAGGAGGCGTCGCGGGCCGACATCGAGTACGGCCTGTCGGTGGTCAACAACGACGCCTGCTTCCCGGCCATCGTCGTCATCGGCCAGCTCGTCTCGGCCCTGCGATCGGGACGTTACGACCTCGAGCACACCTCGCTCTTCCTCACCCAGACCGGTGGCATGTGCCGGGCGACGAACTACATCGCCCTGCTGCGCAAGGCCCTCAAGGACGCCGGCTTCGGTCAGGTGCCCGTCATCGCCGCCAGCCTGCAGGGCCTCGAGGACAATCCCGGGTTCAAGCTCACGGCGCCGCTCGTGCACCGGATGGCCCAGGCGATCACCCTGGGCGACGTCATCCAGCGGGTCCATCTGCGCACCCGGCCCTACGAACTGGAACCCGGATCGGCCGACGCCCTCATGGAACGGTGGACGCGGATCGCCAGGGAGCACTTCCTCGACTCGGGCAGATCGGCCACGTGGGGGAGGCGGACGAGCTACCACTGCCTGGTGCGCGGCATCGTCGAGGAGTTCGACGCCCTGCCGCTGCGTGACGAGCCGCGTCGTCCCCGGGTCGGGGTGCTCGGCGAGATCCTCGTCCAGTTCCATCCGGACGCCAACAACCACATCGTCGAGACGATCGAGTCCGAGGGGTGCGAGGCGGTCCTGCCCGGGCTCATGTGGTTCGTCCACAACTGCCTGGCCGCAGGCGACTACAACTGGGCCACCTTCGGCACCGACAAGTGGGGACGCCACGTCAAGCACGCCTTCCTGGCGCTGCTGAGGCAGTACCAGAAGCCAGTCGACGCCGCCCTGGCCAGGTCGCGCCGGTTCGAGGTGCCGACCTCCATCGAGACGATCCGGGACGAGGCCCAGCGGATCGTCCAGCTCGGCAACCAGGCCGGCGAGGGCTGGTACCTCGTCGGGGAGATGGTCGACATGATCCGCGAGGGGGTGCCGAACATCGCCGTCGTCCAGCCCTTCGCCTGTCTGCCGAACCACGTCACCGGACGGGGCGTCTTCCGGGAGGTGCGACGGCAGTACCCGCAGGCCAATGTCGTCTCCATCGACTTCGACCCGGGTGCCTCGCAGGTCAACCAGCTCAACCGGATCAAGCTCATGGCCGCCACCGCCCGGGACCGGCACGAGGTGCCGGCGGAGCCGGTCCCCGTCCCGGCCGAGGCCACGGTGCCCCAGTCGCCAGACGTCGATCCGTTCGCCGAGATCGCGGTGCGCGACGCCCGGGAGGCCGCCTCGATCGGCCTGTGAGGGGGCTCCCGAGGGTGCTTGGGGTGCGGATCGACGTCGCTAGGCTTGGCCGTCATGGACCACCGCGGCACCCGCACCCTCACCACCTCCCGGCTCCTCCTGAGGCGTCTCACCCTCGACGACGTCGACCAGATGTTCGAGAACTGGGCGTCCGACCCGCAGGTGACGCCTTTCCTGTCCTGGCCGCCGCACGCCAACCGCGACGTCACTCGCGCCCTGCTCACCGACTGGGTGGCCCAGTACGAGGACCCCACGGTGCATCGCTGGGGGGTGACGGTCGACGGTGTCCTCATCGGCACCATCGACGTCGTCCGCTCGGTGGAGTCGGTCGGGCTGGCCGAGGTGGGCTACTGCTACGGACGTCCCTGGTGGGGTCGGGGGTACGCCACCGAGGCGCTGCGGGCGGTCATCGGTGAGCTCTTCGCCATCGGCTACCACAAGGTCGAGGCCGTCCACGACCCCGACAACGTCGCCTCGGGCCGCGTCATGGACAAGGCCGGCATGGTGCGTGAGGGCCTGCGTCGGGCGTGCATCCGCACGAACATGGGCATCCGGGACAGCCAGTACCATGGCCTACTGCGTAGCGAATGGCCGGCTGACGCATACTTGATGTCGTGAGGATCATGGTCGGTGAGGGCAGCAGACGACGCATCGCGGTCGGAAGCCTCCTCGTCGCAGCCCTGGCCTCCCTGAGCTGGACCCTGGGCGAGATCACCGGCACCCCGGCGTCAAGCCTGCGGGCCTACGCCAGCGAGATGGCGGCCGTCGACCAGCCGCACCACCTCTTCTTCCACCTGTGCGACGCCGTCATGGGACTGGCCCTCGTCGTCCACGGGCTCGCCGCCCGTCCTCTGGCGAGGGTGCGACGTGAGGAGCTCGGCGCGATCGGACTGGCCCTGGCCGGGGTGGCGACCCTGGCCGACGTCGCCTTCCCCATGGACTGCTCCCCCGCCCTCTCGGCAGCCTGCCGGGTCGCCGATGCGACCGGCGCGGTGAGCACGAGCCATCTGCTGCACGAGGTCTCGAGCGTCGTCGTCGAGCTGGCCCTCATCGGTGCCTTGCTCGTGACGACCGGACTGCTCGGGCGCGTCCGGGTGTGGGTGCGGGCCCTCATGGTGCCCTGGGCCCTGGCCTACGGGCTCACCCTGGGCTGCGCGGCAGGCCTGTGGCGGGACACCCCGTTGGATGTCGTCGGGCTGTGGCAGCGCATCGCGCTCACCTGCGTGACGACATGGTGGGTGCTGCTCGCCCTTGACCGGTGGTCGCGCGGGGCCGACCACGGGACGCGGGTCGCGCCCGGCACGCTCACCCGCGCGCGGGCGGCCTCACCAGTTGCCGACGACACCCGGGTGCAGGTCGGTGGCGGGCGGCATCCAGGTCGCGGGATGAGCGACGACCTGGTCGCCTGACCGGATGTCCTTGACCTCGTCGGCCGCACGGGCGTCCTCGTGCACCGACCCGGGGAACCACACGAAGGGGATCGAGCGGCGGTCGGCGTAGCGGATCTGCTTGCCGAACTTGTCCGCCTTGGGAGCCACCTCGCACGGGATGCCGCGGGCCCGCAACTGTCGGGCGACGTCCTCGGAGTGGGACCGGTCGTCCTCGGTGTTGACGGCGACGAGAACCGCGCTGGGGACGGTGCGGGTCGACGTGAGCTGCCCCTTCGAGATGACCGGGGCCAGCAGTCGGGTGAGGCCCAGGGAGATGCCCACCCCGGGGTAGACGTGCTTGCCGTCGGAGGCCAGGGAGTCGTAGCGACCACCCGAGGAGACGGACCCCATGGCCTCGTGGCCGGTGAGCATCGTCTCGTAGACCGTGCCGGTGTAGTAGTCGAGACCGCGGGCGATCTTGAGGTCGGCGACCATCCGTCCGGGGACGGACCGGTTGACGGCGGTGACGACGCGGTCGAGGGCGTCCAGACCCTCCTCGAGCATGTCGTTGGCCACCCCCAGGGCTCGCACCTGCTCGATGAACGAACTGTCGGGCTCGCAGATCCCGGCGAGGGCGACGCACTTGGCGGCCACCTCCTCGCAGAGGCCGAGCTCCTCGGTGAGGAGTTCGCGGACGGCGTCCGGACCGATCTTGTCGTACTTGTCGACCCGCTGGAGGACGGCCATCGGCTCGGCGATGCCCAGCCCGCGGTAGAAACCCTCCGAGAGCTTGCGGTTGTTGACGTGCATGGTGACGGTCGGGAAGTCGAGTTCGGTGTGCAGCCGCTCGAGGGCCTCGAGCATGACGAGCGGGGCCTCCACGTCGTGGTGCTCGGCGAGGGTCTCGGAGCCGACGATGTCGATGTCGGCCTGGGTGAACTCGCGGTAGCGGCCCTCCTGGGGGCGCTCCCCCCGCCAGACCTTCTGGATCTGGTAGCGCCGGAACGGGAAGGTGAGGTGTCCGGCGTTCTCCAGGACGTACCGGGCGAAGGGCACGGTGAGATCGAAGTGCAGGCCGAGCTGGTCGGCGGCCTCGGCGTGCTCGTCGGGATCGGCGTGCAGCCTGTTGACGACGTAGACCTCCTTGTCGATCTCGCCCTTGCGGGTGAGGGAGGCCATGGTCTCGACGGCACGGGTGTGGATGGGGGCGAACCCGTGCAGCTCGAAGGTCTCCTCGAGGATCCGCGTCACATGGTTCTCCACCATCTGTCCCTGGGGCAGGAACTCGGGGAAACCGGACAGGGGCTTGAGGCGGGCCATGGAGGATCCTTCGTCAGGTGTGGTCGACGGGTGACAGGGGGCGTGGTGGCGCCCACGGCTGTCCATTCTGCCAGCACCGGCGTCGGCCGTGACGAGCGGTCGGCACTGCGGACGTCGGCGCGGGCCGCGACCGGGGGCTCAGAACTGCAGGTAGGGGTTGGTCCGGTGCTCGGCCCACATCGTCGTCGCCGGACCGTGGCCCGGCAGCACGTGGGTGGGGTCGGGCAGGGGGTGGACGACCTCGCGGAGGCTGGCGTCCATGACGGCGGGGTCCCCGCCGGGCATGTCGGTGCGGCCGATCGAGCCGGCGAAGAGGACGTCACCGGAGAAGACGATGGGCCCGTGCTCGGGGTCGGTGAACCGGATGAGGGAGCACCCCGGGGTGTGACCGGGGGCGTGGAGGAACTCGAGGTCGAAACCGGCGATCTCGTGGTGGGAGTTCGGGGCGACGTCGACGACCTCCTCGGGCTCCTCGAGGTGGGTCGAGCCGTAGCTGGCCTCGAGCATGGGCGCGGCGAAGTCGAGCAACCCGGCCATGGGGTCGCGCAGCAGGTGACGGTCATCGACCGGGCACCACAGGCCGATGTCGTGGGCCAGCCCCACCCGGCGGGCGTCACCGATGTGGTCGATGTGACCGTGCGTGCACACCATGGCGACGGGGGTGAGGTGGTGCTTGTCGAGGGCGCGCCCGAGGGGTTCGAGGGCCTCCATGCCGGGGTCGACGATGACCGCGTCGGCCCCCTCCTGGGCGGCGAGAACGTAACAATTGGCCTGGAACGGACCGGTCACGATGGAGGTGATGAGCACAACGTCGAGCTTATCGGGCAGTATTGGGCCCATGAGTCACGATGCAGGTCCGCAGTCCTTCGGCAGGGTCGACGACGACGGGACCGTCTACGTCCGCACATCCACCGGTGAGCGGTCGGTCGGTCAGGTGCCGGACGTCACCGCCGAGGAGGCGCTCGAGTTCTTCGTTCGCAGGTATCGCTCCCTCGAGACGGAGGTGGGTCTCCTGGAGTCCCGGCTGTCGTCCGGGACGGTGTCCCCGTCGGAGGCGCAGAACGCCGCCGCCAGGCTCGCCGAGTCGATCGAGCAGGCGAACGCGGTGGGTGACCTGGACGGGCTCCGGGCGAGGGTCGAGGCCCTCGCACCGACGATCGAGGCCAAGGCCGAGTCGCGTCGCGAGGAGCGCGCCGAGGCGCACGCCCAGGCCCGTGCCGCCAAGGAGGAGATGGTCGCCCAGGCCGAGCAGATCGCCGAGGGCAACGACTGGCGCGGCGGGGTCAACCGGTTCCGCGCCCTGCTCGAGGAGTGGAAGAAGCTCCCCCGCATCGACAAGAGGACCGACGACGAGCTGTGGCACCGGTTCTCCGGAGCCCGGACCGCCTACACCCGGCGCCGCAAGGCCCACTTCGCCGAGCAGAACGCGGTGCGCGACAGCGCCCGCAGGGCGAAGGAGGCCATCATCGAGGAGGCCCGCCCCCTGGCCACCTCGACCGACTGGGGGGCGACCTCGCGGGCTTTTCGCGACCTCATGAATCGGTGGAAGGAGGCGGGCCCGGCGGCTCGCGAGATCGACGACAAGCTGTGGAAGGAGTTCCGGTCGATCCAGGACACCTTCTTCGACGCCCGTACCGCCGCGCAGTCCGAGCAGGACGAGGAGTACCGCGGCAACCAGGAGGCCAAGGAGAAGCTCCTCGACGAGGCCGAGGGGTCGATCCTTCCGGTGACCGATGTCGAGGCCGCCAAGGAGGCCCTGCGTCGTTTCCTCGACCGGTTCAACGAGCTCGGTCGGGTGCCGCGCGACTCGATGCGACGCATCGACGCCCGGGTGCGCGCGCTCGAGGACAAGGTGCACGCCGCCGAGCAGGCCGAGTGGAAGCGCACCGACCCGCAGGCCCGCGAGCGGGCCCAGGCGACGGTCGACATGCTCACCGCCCAGATCTCCAAGCTCACCGCCGACGCCGAGCGCGCCGAGGCGGCCGGCAAGGACCGCGATGCCCGCAAGGCCCGCGAGTCGATCCAGACCTACGAGTCCTGGCTGGACCAGGCCCGGCGCACCCTGGACGACTTCACCGCCTGAGTGAGCTGTCCCACCGCGCCCCGGAACCCTGAGGGTTCCGGGGCGCGGCGCTGTCGGGTGGTCCGGGGGCCGGTTGCGGTCCCGGGGAGTAATGCTGTCGGGCGGGTGCCCGACACTCGGTGTGAGGAAAATCCCCCGGAGCGCACAGATGTTCCCCGCCAGGGGAACAAAGCCTGCGTGGGGGTGATTTCCTGACACCGCGGACGCGAGCCGACCTGACCGGACCCGCCGATGGTGCGTGGGAAACCCTCAGGCCTTGACCCGGAAGACGTCGTAGACCCCCGAGATGCGACGGATCGACTCGATGAGGTGCTTGAGGTGGGTCGGGTCGGGCGACTCGAAGGTGAGCCGCAGCCGCGCCAGGTGGTTCTTGCCGGCATTCATCGTCGCCGAGATGAGCGAGATGCCCTGGTCGGCCAGCACCTTGCCGGTGTCGAGAAGCAACCCGGCCCGGTCCAGACCTTCCACCTGGACGGTGACGACGTAACCCTCCTGGGGTGCGCCGGACCACGAGACCGGGACGATCCGTTCGGGGTACTGGAGGAGATGCTTGGCGTTGGAACAGTCGGTGCGGTGCACCGAGACCCCGTCGGCTCTCGTGACGAAGCCCATGATGTCGTCGCCCGGCATCGGCGTGCAGCACCGGGCGAGCTTGACGAGCATGTTGGGATCGCCGTCGACCTCGACCCCCAAGGCGGAGCGACGTCGTGGCGGCGGTTGGACGGCGACCGGGAGGTCCTCCTCGGCCTCGGCCGCGGCCTCCTCGGCTCCCCCACCCAGGGCGATGAGCCGGTCGACGACGGCCTGGGCGCTGACATTGTGCTCCCCCACCGCGGCGTAGAGGGAGTTGATGTCGGGCACCCGCAGGTCGTCGGCCACCGCGGTGAGGTACTCGACGGTGAGCAGGGTCTGCATGGGCAGCCCGGCGTGACGGATCTGGCGGGCGATGGCGTCCTTGCCGCTCTCGATGGACTCCTCGCGCCGCTCGCGGGTGAAGTGGGCCTTGATCTTCGAGCGGGCCCGGGGCGAGGCGACGAAGCCCAGCCAGTCACGGCTCGGGCCGGCGTCCGGGGCGTTCGAGGTGAGGACCCCGACGACGTCGCCGTTCGAGAGCTTCGAGTCCAGCGGCACGAGCTTGCCGTTGACCCGCGCCCCGATGCAGTGGTGGCCCACCTCGGTGTGGACGGCGTAGGCGAAGTCGACCGGGGTGGAGTCCTGGGGCAGGGCGATGACGTCACCCTTGGGGGTGAAGACGTACACCTCCCGCGAGTTGATCTCGAAGCGCAGGGAGTCGAGGAACTCGCTCGGGTCGTCCTCCTCCTTCGACCACTGGTTGAGGTTGTAGACCCACGACAGGTCGGACCCGTCGGCCTGGACCCCCTTGCCGACGGCGTTGGGGTTCTCCTTGTACTTCCAGTGGGCGGCGACGCCGTACTCGGCGCGTCGATGCATCTCGTGGGTGCGGATCTGCAGTTCGACTGGGTGGCCGCCCGGTCCCAGCACGGTCGTGTGCAGGGACTGGTACATGTTGTACTTCGGCATGGCGATGTAGTCCTTGAACCGCCCGGGCAGGGGGTTCCATCGCACGTGCATGACGCCGAGAGCTGCATAGCAGTCCCGCGGGGTGTCGACGAGGATGCGCAGGCCGACGAGGTCGTAGATGTCGGAGAAGTCCCGACCACGCACGACCATCTTCTGGTAGATCGAGTAGTAGTGCTTCGGCCGGCCGTAGACGGTGGCGGCGATGCCGGCGTCGGCCAGGTCCTTGCGGACCGTCGAGATGACCTCCTTGAGCTGCTCCTCCCGGCGCGGGGCCTGCTCGGCGACGAGGTGGACGATCTCGTCGTAGACCTTGGGCTGCATGGTCGAGAAGGCGAGGTCCTCGAGCTCCCACTTGATGGCGTTCATGCCGAGCCGATGGGCCAGCGGGGCGAAGATCTCGAGGGTCTCCTTGGCGATGCGGTTCTGCTTGTCGGGTCGCAGGAAGCCCAGGGTCCGCATGTTGTGCAGTCGGTCGGCCAGCTTGATGACGAGGACCCGGATGTCGCGGCTCATGGCGATGACCATCTTGCGGATGGTCTCGGCCTTGGCCGAGTCCCCGTACTGCACCTTGTCGAGCTTGGTGACGCCGTCGACGAGGAGCGCCACCTGCTCGCCGAAGTCGGCGGTGAGCTGCTCCATCGTGTACGAGGTGTCCTCGACGGTGTCGTGGAGGAGGCCGGCGCACAGGGTCTGGTCGTCCATGCCCAGCTCGGCCAGGATCATCGCGACGGCCAACGGATGGGTGATGTACGGGTCACCGGACTTGCGGGTCTGGCCACGGTGGTAGTGGTCGGCCGTCTCGTAGGCGCGCTGGAGGAGGGCGACGTCGGCCTTGGGGTGGGAGGCCAGGACGACCGACATGAGGGGGTCGAGCACCCCCTGGGTCGGCGGCTGTTTGGGGGCACCCCACCGGACGATGCGCTCGCGCATGCGCATTCGCGGCTGGGGGGCCGGCGTGGGGCTCTCGGACGTGCCGAGGCTCGCGCGATCCGCCCGGTAGGGCCCGTAGACGCTCTCGTCGGCCATGGGCCCCACCTCCTACAGACGTGGGCCCAGCATAGTGGTTCCGGCGCGGTGGACGGCCGCTTGACCGCTCACGGGGCGGTCAGCCCGCGGCGCAGTTGCTCAGATGACCGGGATCATCCCGGTCGTCGTCCCGCCCCGGTGCACCGCCTTGCGCACGATGATGAGCATGTCGCCGGTCTGCAGCTTGTCCAGGGTCGGGTCGTAGAAGTTGCGCAGGGTGTCGTTGCGGATGACCGCCAGGACCTTCTCGTTGACGATGTCGGAGGGCCTGGCTCCGACCTCCTGCGGGGTCACCATGCGCTGACCGACCTCCATCCCGTGCGCGGCCGAGAGCAGGTCGTCGACGACCGTGCCGACGTAGGGATTGACCGAGGAGAGCCCGAGCAGACGACCCACGGCGTCAGCGGAGGTGACGACGGCATCCGCCCCGGACTGGCGCAGCAGCGGAAGGTTCTGCTCCTCCCGACCCGAGACGACGATGTGGGCACGGGAGTTGAGCTGGCGGACGGTGAGGGTGGTGAGGATCGCGGTGTCGTCGCGGTTGAGGGTGATGATGACCTCGCGGGCCTTGCCGATCTCGGCCCGGCGCAGCAGATCGCGTCGGGTGGCGTCACCCTCGAAGGCGGCCAGCCCCTGACGGTTGGCCTCGGCCACCGCCGAGGGGCGCGAGTCGATGACGACGATGCGGTCCTGCGGGATGTCGTGGGCACGCAGGGTGTTGACGGCGCTGCGACCCTTGGTGCCGTAGCCGATGACGACGGTGTGGTTGCGCATGTGTCTCCTCCATCCGGCGTCGCGCAGGCCGCGCCGCCCCTCGTTCGCGAGCACCTCGATGGTGGTGCCGACGAGGAGGACGAGGAAGCCGATGCGCAACGGCGTGATGACGATGGCGTTGATGAGCCTGGCGTGCGGGCTGACCGGGGTGATGTCGCCGTAACCGGTCGTCGTCACCGTGACGGTCGAGTAGTAGATGGCGTCGACGAAGGAGATGCCGTCGTGAGCGGTGTTGTCGACGTAGGACCCACGGTCGAACCACACGATGAAGGTGCTCACCAGGAGCAGCAGGAGGGCCAGGGAGAACCGCCGGGCCAGCTCGACGACGGGGGTCGTCGTGCGGAACGGCAGGCTGACCATGGCCATCCTGCCACGCCCGTGACCGGCCTCCGGATCGACCGGAATACGCTCCTCCTCCATCTCCATCGCGGATCAGACCGTGAGGACCGCGCTGAACGAGTCGATGCCGGCCTTCGACAGCACCTCGCGACCGCCGAGGAAGCTCAGCTCCATGAGCACGGAGACGTGGACGAGGTCGGCTCCGAGTTGACGCAGCAGGGAGGCGGTGGCCGTCACCGTGCCGCCGGTGGCCATGACGTCGTCGATGACCATGACCCGCGATCCGGGCCGGATGGCGTCCTGATGGACGGTGAGGGTGGCCTCACCGTACTCGAGGGCGAAGGTCTGCGAGTACACCTGTCCCGGTAGCTTGCCCGGCTTGCGGACCGGGACGAACCCGGCCCCCAGGGCCAGGGCCACCGGGGCGGCGAACATGAAACCACGGGCCTCCATGCCGACGACGACGTCGATGTCACGGGGGGCGCTGAGGACGAGCTCCTCGATGGCCGCCGAGAACCCGTTCGGGTTGGCCAGCAGCGGCGTGATGTCCTTGAAGGTCACCCCGGGGGTGGGGAAGTCCGGGACGTCCCGGATGAGGTCCGCGATGAAGTCGCGCTTGGACACGGTCACTTCTTCCTCTGTGAGCGGGTGGTCTTGCGGGGCTGGGGACGCGACGAGGCTCCGGTGCGGACCTGCCTGCTCGACGCCGTGCCGTCGGCCCGGGTGGAGTCGGAGGGGGCGTCGACGAGACTCGTCGGGGCGACCTCGACGGTGCGTGCCTCGACCTGGGCCGCGGCCCGGGAGGACTTCTCACGGCGACGACGAACCCTGGCGTCGTGCTCCTTGATGGCGGGCTCGCGGCTGCGCAGCTGGGCCAGGAAGGGCGTCGCGATGAAGATCGAGGAGTAGGCGCCGGCGATCATGCCGACGAAGAGCGCCAGGCCGAGGTCCTCGAGGGGGCCCGAACCCAGGACGAAGGCGCCGGCGAAGAGCAGCGCGGCGACCGGCAGGACGCCGATGACCGTCGTGTTGATCGACCGGACGAGGACCTGGTTGATGGCCAGGTTCGCGGCCTCGTCGTACGTGAGGTCGCGCTTGACGATGTCGTGGGTGTTCTCACGGACCTTGTCGAAGACGACGACCGTGTCGTAGAGCGAGTAGCCGAGGATGGTGAGGACGCCGATGAGGGTCGACGGGGTCACCGTGAAGCCGACGAGGGCGTAGACACCGATCGTCACGATGAGGTCGTGCGCCAACGCCAGGATGGCCGCGACGGACATCTTCCACTCGCGGAAGTACGCCCAGATGAGCAGCATGACGAGGACGAGGAAGACGACGAGCGCCTGGACGGCCTTGTTCGTGATCTGGGAACCCCACTGGCTGCCGACCTTGGAGTAGGTGACGGCGTCGGCCTTCGTCCCGGCGACCTTGGCGATGTCGTTCTGGAGGGTGGCGACCTCGGCCGAGCTCAGCGCGCGGGTCTGGACGCGCACCGAGTCGGTTCCGAGCCGCACGACCTCGGTGCCGTCGAGATCGGGCAGGTCGGAGCTGATGACGGCCTTGCGCACGTCGTCGGTGGTGGCGTGGGTGGCCGCCACCGAGGTGCGGAACTCGACACCACCCTTGAAGTCGATGCCCAGGTTGAGGCCGCGGGTGAGCAACCCGATGAGGGAGACGGCGATGATGACGAGGGTGACCGTGTACCAGAACCTGCGGTGGGCGATGAACGGGTAGGAGAGCTCGCCGGTGTAGAGCTGGTGGGTGAACCCTGCCTTCTTGGCGGGACGGGCCTCGGGGGCGGCGGTCGTGGACGACATCTCAGGCCTCCTTGCTGTCGGACTGGGTGCGGGAGGTCGTCCTGGCCGCGCGACCGGTGCGGGACCGCCTGCCGAGCAGCGACTCCTGGGTCACGCCCATGTGCGAGGCCTCGAGGCCGGATCCCCGGCGTCCCTGACCCCAGAAGGTCGACCGACCCAGGAGGATGACGATGGGATGGGTGAAGAAGAAGCAGATGAGCAGGTCGATGACCGTCGTCAGGCCGAGGGTGAAGGCGAATCCCTTGACCTGGTCGACCGAGAGGATGAAGAGGACCACCGCCGACAGCAGGGAGACGCCGTCGGCCATCATGACCGTGCCGCGGGCCTTGCGCCATCCGGTCTCCAGGGCGGTGCGCAGGGTGCGACCCTCGCGGATCTCGTCGCGGATCCGTTCGAAGTAGACGATGAACGAGTCGGCGGTGATGCCGATGGCGACGATGGCCCCGGCGATGCCGGCGAGCGACAGGGTGAAGCCGACCGCGGAGCCGAGGAGCACCATCGAGGCGTAGGTGAAGAGACCGGCGATGGCCAGGGAGCTGATGACGACCAGACCGAGGCCCCGGTAGTAGAGCAGGCAGTAGCCGGCGACGAGGATGAGGCCGATGACCCCGGCGATGAGACCGGCACGCAGCTGCTCACCACCGAGGGTCGGGGAGACGGCGTCGACGCTGGAGACGTCGAAGGACAGCGGGAGGGCGCCGTACTTGAGGACGTTCGCCAGGTCGTTGGCACTCTGCTGGGTGAAGTTGCCGGAGATCGCGGCCTGGCCGGTGTTGATGGGGCAACTGGCGCCCTTGGTGCCGTCCAGCTGCGGGGCGCTGATGACCTTGCCGTCGAGGACGATGGCGAACTGGTTGCGCGGGCTGGTCTGGCTGCACAGGTAGGTCGTGGCCGCCCCGAAGTCGGTGGCGCCCTGGTTGTTGAACTTGAGCTCGACGACGTACGAGACGCTGTTCTGCGGCATGGCGGCGTTCGCCTGGGTGACGAGGGTGCCGGGCAGGGCGACCGGGGAGAGGAGGTACTTGACCTTCTTCTCCCGATCGCACGTCACCAAGGGCTTGTCGAGGTCGTCGGCGACCTTGTCGGCGCAGGTGTACTTCGCGAAGGCGGCCTGGTCGGCGGCCGAGGGCGTCCAGTTCTCCGCCGTCGTCACCCGGTTCGAGGTCGCATTCTTCGCCGTGGAACTGGCGGACGCCGACGCGCTCGTCGAGGAGCCGGCGGACGCCGACCCGGACGAGGCACTGGCCGAGACCGGGGCCTGCGGCAGCGCGCTGGCCGTCGTCCCGGTCGTGGCCGGAGCCTGGGGCAGGGTCGACGGGGCGGCGGCCGAGGGGCTCGCGCTGGCGCTGGCCGTCGGGGTGGCCTGGGCGTACGTGTACACCATCCGGAACCCGAGTTGGGCGGTCTGGCCGACCATCTCGACGAGCTTGCGGGAGTCGACGTTCGGAGCGGAGACGACGATGTTGCGACTGCCCATCGTCTTGACCGAGGACTCCCCCACGCCCAAGGAGTTGACCCGCTGCTGGATGATGTTGCGCGCCTGCTCGAGGCTGGTCGGGGTCACCGACTTCCCGTTGGTGGCGTTGGCCGTGAGGGTGATCGAGGTGCCTCCTCGAAGGTCGAGGCCCAGACGGGGCGACCACGTGCTCGTGATCGCCATGAGTCCGTACATGGCCGCGGTCACCAGGAAGAAGATGAGCAACGTCCTGGCCGGGTGCGGCGTGCGCTTCTGAGTTGCCACGGTGTGAGGAATCCTTGATCAGATGGCTTGCGTCGTCCTCGGCAGGACGACGCTGGGAAAAGTGGTTGAGGGCCCGGACGGGCGGGTCAGGCCCGATCCTCCCCGGCGGAAGGGTACTCCTGGCCGGTCGCGGAACCCTCGGGCACGAGGTTCGTAGCGCCGTCGGACGCCTCCTCGGCAGGGACCGTCGGCTCGGTCGACCCGGGAACCGGGGTGACGTCGTCCTCGACGATGAACTCCTCCTCGTCGTCGTCGACGACCCGGGTGATCGCGGCCTTGAGCACGACGATCTTGCAGCCGGGGGCGAGTTCCACCCAGGCCTGCTTGTCGCCGAGGGTGTCGATGGTGCAGAAGATGCCGCTGGTGAGGACGACCCGGGTGCCCGGACGCAGCCCGTTCTCGAGGCTGGCGCGGGCCTCCTGCTGCTTCTTCGCCTGGCGTCGGGTCATGAACGACATGAGGCCGAGGAAGACGATGAGGACGAGCAGCAGAGGCATCATGGAGCCGAAGCCGCTGGCGAGAAGAGGCATGAGGGTGCTTTCGACGGAGTGGACGCTGGCGCCCACATGCTACCCGCCGACGCCGACAGGAACCGAACCCGCTGATCGTCGGTGCTCAGAACAGCCCGTCCGAGGACGGTGAGTCCTGCCTCAGACCCAGATGGGCCCAGGCCCGATCGGTGGCCACCCGGCCACGCGGGGTACGCATGAGGAACCCCAGTCGGACGAGGAACGGCTCGGCGACCTCCTCGACCGTCTGCGGCTCCTCCCCCACGCTGATCGCCAGGGTCGACAGGCCCACCGGGCCACCTCCGAACTTCTCACAGACCGCGGTGAGGACCGCCCGGTCGAGACGGTCCAGGCCGAGCGGGTCGACCTCGTAGAGATCGAGGGCGGCCGCCGCCACCGCGGGGCTCACCGGTGAGTGCCCGGCGACGTCGGCGTAGTCGCGGACGCGGCGCAGCAGCCGGTTGGCGATACGTGGGGTGCCCCGCGAGCGGCTGGCGATGGTCGACGCCGTGCCCGCGGCGAGGTCGATGCCGAGGACCCGCGACGAGCGGGTGACGATTCCGGCGAGGTCCTCGGGATCGTAGTAGTCGAGCTGTGCGGTGAACCCGAAGCGGTCACGCAGCGGTCCGGGCAGCAGACCAGCGCGGGTCGTCGCCCCGACGAGGGTGAACGGCGGGATGTCGATGGGGATGGCCGTCGCGCCCGGACCCTTGCCGACGACGACGTCGACCCGGAAGTCCTCCATGGCCAGGTAGAGCATCTCCTCGGCCGGCTTGGACATGCGGTGGATCTCGTCGAGGAAGAAGACCTCCCCCTCGGTGAGGGAGGAGAGGATGGCCGCCAGATCGCCGGCGTGCTGGATGGCCGGTCCGGACGAGATGCGGATGGGAACCCCCATCTCGGCGGCGATGATCATGGCCAGGGTCGTCTTGCCGAGCCCGGGCGGGCCCGAGAGGAGGACGTGGTCGGGCACGGCGTGGCGGCTGCGCGCGGCGGCGAGGACGAGTCCGAGCTGTTCGGAGACCCGTCGCTGACCGTGGAAGTCGTCGAGGACGCCGGGACGCAGCGCGGCCTCCTCAGCCTTCTCGGGCGGTTCGGCCCACGGGGTCACCGGTGAGCTCTCCATCGTGGTCCTCCCTCATGAGTCGTATGGCTCGGTGCGCCGGGCAGGGCGATCCCCTCCAGTGCGCGAGACTGCGCAACTCCACCCAGTGCGCAAGACTGCGCAACTCCATCTAGTGCGCAAGACTGCGCAACTCCATCTAGTGCGCAAGACTGCGCAACTCCATCTAGTGCGCAAGACTGCGCAACTCCATCTAGTGCGCAAGACTGCGCAACGCCGCCCGCATGAGCACCCCGAGCGACACCTCCGGATTCTCCTCCTTGAGCGGGGCCACCGACTCGACGGCACGCTCGGCATCCCGCGACGACCATCCCAGACCCTCCAGGCCCTCGGCCAGCTGCTCACGCCAGGGCTCGGCAGTCGTCGGCCGGGCAGGGCTCGGGGCGTCCTCCCCCGACCCCAGGAGCACTGCCTTCTCCCGCAGCTCGAGGACGAGTTTGGCCGCGCCCTTGCGCCCGATCCCCGGCACCGAGCACAGGGTCGCCAGGTCCTCGGTGCGCAGGGCGGCAGCGAGCCGGTCGGCGTCGAGCACCGAGACGATGGCCATGGCCAGCCTCGGCCCGACCCCCGAGGCGGTCTGGACGAGGTCGAAGGCGTCCCGGTCGGTGGCGCGGTCGAAGCCGTACAGGGTGAGCGAGTCCTCGCGCACGACGAGGGAGGTCTCCACGGTCATGGTCTCCCCCGGCCGTGCCGCTGCCGCGGTCGCCGGTGTGCACTGGACGCGCAGACCGACCCCGGCGAGGTCGAGGACGACCCAGGTGGGGCCGGCGGCCGAGACCGTGCCGCGGAGGTGGGAGATCACCGGACGAGATCCTTCCAGGAACGCGGGACCGGACGGTTGCCCCGCTGGGCTGCGACGGCGGCCGCGAGACGATCCTGCGCACCGCCCCGCCACAGGTGGGTGATGGCCAGGGCCACCGCGTCGGCGGCGTCGGCCGGCTGGGGGGCCGCCGCCAGCCGGAGCACCCGCGCCACCATGGAGCCGACCTGCGCCTTGTCGGCCCGGCCCGACCCGGAGATCGCCGCCTTGACCTCACTGGGGGTGTGGACGCCGACCGGCACCCCGTGCCGGGCACCGATCATCTGTGTCAGACCCATGGCCTGGGCGGTGCCGGCGACCGTCGCCCGGTTGTGCTGGGCGAAGACCCGCTCCACCGCCATGGCATCGGGCCGGTGGGCGGCGAACCACTCCTCGAGGCCGTCATGGATGCGCAGGAGTCGGGCACCGTGCTCGAGATCGGCCGGGGTGCGGATGACCCCCACCCCGAGCAACTCCAGCGGAACCCCTGGGCCTCCCCGGACGATCCCCACTCCACAGCGCGTCAGTCCCGGGTCGACGCCCATGACGACGGTCCCGGGACGGCGTACCACGGGCTCAGTCCTCCTCGAGGGCGGCGGCGAGCTCCGGGGTGATGTCGGCGTTGGTGAAGACGTTCTGGACGTCGTCGAGATCGTCCAGGGCGTCGGTGATCTTGAAGAGCTTGCGCGCGTCGTCGAGCTCGATCGGCTGGTTGAAGTCGGCGCGGAACTCGACCTCGGCCGAGTCGTAGTCGATGCCGGCCGCCTGGATGGCCTTGCGCACCTCGACGAAGGCGTTGGGGTCGGAGATGACCTCGAAGCTCTCGCCGTCGTCGACGATGTCCTCCGGCTCGGCCTCGAGAGTGGCCTCCATGAGCTGGTCCTCGTCGACCTCGTGGGTGACGCTCTTGCGTCCCTCCTCGACCTCGAAGGTCTTGGAGACGGTGACGACGCCCTTGCGCTGGAAGAGACGCTGCACCGAACCGCCGTCGGCCATGGTGCCGCCATTGCGGGTCACCGCGACACGGACGTCCGAGACGGCGCGGTTGCGGTTGTCGGTGAGGCACTCGATGAGCACGGCGACGCCCGCCGGGCCGTAGGCCTCGTACATGATCGTCTCGTAGTTGACGGCGTCGGCGCCCTCACCGGAGCCACGCTTGACCGCGCGGTCGATGTTGTCGTTGGGGACCGAGCTCTTCTTGGCCTTCTGGATGGCGTCGTAGAGCGTCGGATTGCCCGAGGGGTCACCGCCGCCGATCCGGGCGGCCACCTCGATGTTCTTGATGAGCTTGGCGAACAACTTGCCGCGCTTGGCGTCGATGGCCGCCTTCTTGTGCTTCGTGGTGGCCCACTTGGAGTGACCGCTCATGTAGCCGGTTCCTCGCTTCCTCGGATCGATGTCGCGACGTCGTCTGGTCGCCGTCCCGGGCGCGGCGCCACTGCTGGCCGGCCGCGCAGACGATCG
This sequence comes from Acidipropionibacterium timonense, assembly GCF_900605005.1. GTDB lineage: Bacteria > Actinomycetota > Actinomycetes > Propionibacteriales > Propionibacteriaceae > Cutibacterium > Cutibacterium timonense. The sequence continues at coordinate 1,237,453 of NZ_LR027558.1, forward strand.
GTCAGTCTACACGGGGTGGACGACCCTCAAGGGACCTGCGGAGCGGAGTCGGCGGGGGTGACGCGCCGACACACGTCGAGGGCCTCCGGCAGGGTGAAGTTGCCGACGTACAGGGCGGTGCCGACGATGGCCCCCTCGACGCCGATCGGCACGAGGCCGCGAAGCCGGCGCAGGTCCTCCAGGGTCGAGATGCCACCGGAGGCGACGACCTTGCCGGCGGTCCGCGCGCAGACCTGACCGAGCAGTTCGTAGTTGGGGCCGGTGAGCATCCCGTCGGAGGCGACGTCGGTGACGACGTACCGCTGGCAACCGGCGGCCTCCAGACGCGCCAGGACGTCGAGCAACTCCCCGCCCTCCCGGGTCCAGCCGCGGGCAGCCAGCCGCGTACCGCGGACGTCCAGACCGATCGCCACGCGGTCGCCGTACCGGGCGACGACCTCGTCGCACCACTGCGGGTTCTCCAACGCGGCCGTACCGATGTTGACCCGGGTGACGCCCGCCGCGAGGGCGGCATCGAGTGAGTCCTGGTCGCGGATGCCGCCGGAGACCTCGACGTCGATGTCGAGCTCGCCGACGATGGCACGGATGATGTCGGTGTTCGAGCCGCGTCCGAAGGCGGCGTCAAGGTCGACCAGATGGATCCAGGAGGCGCCCTGGGACTGCCATCGCCGGGCCACCTCGAGGGGGTCACCGAAGACCCGCTCGGAGCCGGCCACCCCTTGCTGGAGCTGGACGGCACGACCCCCCTGGACGTCGACGGCGGGCAGCAGGACGAGTTCTCCGGTCACCGTTCGACCGTATCAGCCGCCGGTGACCAGTTGGTGGACCGACCGGTGATCGGGCGGATCAGTCCTCGTCGAGCGAACTCATCCAGTTGGCGAGCAGACGCACCCCGGCGGCCCCCGACTTCTCCGGGTGGAACTGGGTGGAGCAGATGGGGCCCAGCTCGGTGGCGGCGATGAAGACGGCGTCCTCGTGGGTACTCGTCGTCACCCCGCTGTGCAGCTGAGGGTCGACGACGCCGAAGGAATGGACGAAGTAGAACCGTTCCCGCTCGATGCCACGGAAGAGGCGCGTCCCGTCACAGGGACGCACGGTGTTCCATCCCATGTGCGGCAGGCGGTCGGCCGGCAGCGGGCTGACGACTCCCGGCAGCAGTCCGAGGCCGGCCACCGGCGCGTCCCGTTCCTCTCCGTACTCGAAGAGCATCTGGTGTCCGACGCAGATCCCGAGCAACGGCCGCTCGTGCTCGACGTGGTCGAGGACGAGCTCGTCCCCGCCCATGGCACGCAACCCGTCCATGGCGGCGGCCAGGGCACCCACCCCGGGCAGCACCAGGGCCTCCTGGGCGGCGAGTTCGTCGACGTCGTTCGAGAGCACCACCCGGGCCCCGGCCTCGCGCAGGGCCCGGCAGGCGGAGTGGAGGTTGCCCGAGCCGTGGTCGATGACACCGACCCGCAACTCCTCACTCACCGTCGCCCTCCCGGGTCGACTCGCCGAGGGTGCCCTTGGTGCTGGGCACCCGGCCGGCATTGCGCGGGTCGAGGGAGACGGCGACCCGCAGGGCACGGGCCAGGGCCTTGTACTGGGCCTCGCAGATGTGGTGAGGGTCGCGTCCGGCCAGCAGACGCAGGTGGATGCACAGCCCCGCATTGAGGGCCAGCGAGGTGACGACGTGCTCGGTCATCGACCCCTGGTAGGGCACCCCGGAGCCGCCGATCCTCGCATACACCTGGCCCTCCGGCTCCCCGGTGCACGAGACGTAGGGCCGGCCGGCGACGTCGACGACGCAGTGGGCCAGGGCCTCGTCGAGGGGCACGGTGGCCTCCCCGAAGCGGGTGATCCCGACCTTGTCGCCGAGGGCGCGGGCCAGGGCCTGTCCCAGCGCGATGGCGGTGTCCTCGACGCTGTGGTGACCGTCGATCTCGACGTCACCGACGGTGTCGATCGCCATGTCGATCCCCGAGTGCCGCGACAGGGCGGTGAGCATGTGGTCGTAGAAGCCGACCCCGGTGCTGATCGTCGACTCACCGGTGCCGTCGAGGTCGACCGTGACGTCGACCGTCGACTCGCTCGTGGCCCGGTGGATGTGCGCCCGGCGATGGTTCATGAGGTGCTCTCCTGGGTGGTCGGGGCCGTCGCGGCGGGATCGTCGTGGCCGAGCACCCGGGCGCTCGCCAGTACCTCGAGCAACGCGTCCTGGAAGGCATCGGTCTGCTCGGGGGTGCCGGCGCACACCCGCAGGTAACCCTCCGGCCCGACCTCGCGGACGAGCACGCCGCGGTCCAGCAGCCCCTGGAAGACGCCGTGGCGATCGGCGAAGCGTCCGAAGAGGACGAAGTTCGACTGGCTGTCGACGACCTCCAGGCCGTGCAACCGCAGCCACTCGGACATCGCCGCGCGGGTGGCGCGCAGCTCGTCGACCCGCTCGAGCATCTCGGGTGCGTGGGCCAGGGCGGTCCTCGCGACGGCCTGGGTGGTGGCCGAGAGGTGGTAGGGCAGTCGGACGATGCGCAGGGCGTCGATGACCGCCGGGGCGGCGACGGCGTAGCCCACGCGGCCTCCGGCCAGGGCGAAGGCCTTGGACAGGGTGCGGACGACGATGAGACGGCCGTACTTGGGCAGCAGCGCGATGGCCGAGTCGGCCGGGGTGTCGGCGAACTCCTGGTAGGCCTCGTCCACGACGATCATGGCCTCGGTGCCCCGGCAGATCTCCTCGATGACGGCGACCGGCACGGCGGTCCCGGTGGGATTGTTCGGGGTCGTGAGGAGGACGACGTCGGCCCCGGCGGCGTTGATGGCCTCGATGGCGGCCGGGGCGTCGATCCCGAACCACGCATTGCGCTCGGCGGTGACGTACTCGCTGTGCGTGTTGCGGGCGTACTCGGGGTACATCGAATAGGTCGGGGTGAAGGTCATGACGGTCCGTCCCGGCCCGGCGAAGGCCTCGAGGATCTCGATCATGACCTCGTTCGAGCCGTTGGCGGCCCACACCTGGTCGACGCCGACCCCGAACCCGACGTACCGGGCCAGGTCGGCCCGCAGGTCGAGGGCCTCGCGATCGGGGTAGCGGTTGAGCTGCCCGGCCACCTCGGAGACGGCCTTGGCCATGTCACGACGCACGGCCGCCGAGGGCGGGTAGGGGTTCTCGTTGACGTTGAGGCACACCGGCACGTCCAACTGCGGCGCACCGTAGGGCTCCTGGCCGACGAGTTCGGGGCGCAGGGGCAGTTCGGACAGCCGGATGGGGTTGACCCGCGGCAGCTCGGGGACGGAGTCCGAGGTCGTCATGACATCCTCCGAACCGCGACGGCGTTGGCGTGGCCGGGCAGGTTCTCGGCCAGGGCGAAGCGCTCGACCCCCTCGGCCAGGGCGAGCAGGGCCTGTCGGGTGTAGTCGATGACGTGGACGGCGCGCATGAAGGAGCGCACCGACAGACCCGAGGAGTGGTGGGCCGCTCCCCCGGTGGGCAGGACGTGGGTCGATCCGGCCGAGTAGTCGCCCAGGGAGACCGGCGCCCAGGAGCCGACGAAGATCGCCCCGGCGTTGTGCACCCGGGCGGCGACCTTGGCGGCGTCGCGGGTCTGGATCTCGAGGTGTTCGGCGGCGTAGGCGTCGACGACGGCCAGGCCCTGTTCGAGATCGCGGACGAGGACGATCCCGGACTGTTGCGAGCTCAGCGAGGTGCGGATCCGGTCGGCGTGCAGGGTGGCGTCGACCATGGGATCCAGGGCCTCCTCGACCGCGGCGGCCAGGGCCGGTGAGTCGGTGACGAGGACGGCGGCCGCCATGGGATCGTGCTCGGCCTGGCTCATGAGATCGGCCGCGACGAACCGTGGATCAGCGGTCTCGTCGGCAAGAATGGCGATCTCGGTCGGCCCGGCCTCCGAGTCGATGCCGACGATGCCGCGCAGGTGACGCTTGGCGGCGACGACGTAGATGTTGCCCGGACCGGTGACGAGGTCGACCCGCCGGCACAGGCCCGGCACCCCGTGGGCGAACATCGCGATGGCCTGGGCGCCGCCGACGGCGTACACCTCGTCGACGCCCAGCAGACGGCACAGGGCGAGGATGTTGGGGTGCGGGAGTCCGCCGAAGTCGGCCTGCGGCGGGGAGGCCACCGCGATCAACCCGACCCCGGCCACCTGGGCGGGGACGACGTTCATGATGACGCTCGAGGCCAGCGGGGCCAGGCCACCCGGAACGTAGAGTCCGACCCGGTCCACCGGGACGAGGCGTTGGGTGACGTGGGCCCCCTCGGCCACCTCGATGACATCGGACGAGGTCTCCCTCTCGGCGGCCTCACAGACGGCCCGGCGTCGTCGGACGGACTCCTCGAAGGAGGCCCTGAGGTCGGGGTCGAGGTCGGCCAGGGCGGCGTCGAGCTGCTCGACCGGCACCCGGAGGTGCTCGGGAAGACAATGGTCGAACCGTTCGCTGAACTCGCGCAGCGCCTCCTCACCGCGGTCGCGCACGGCGTCGCACACCGGGACGACGGCGGCCAGGGCCGACTCGACGTCGACCGCGGCCCGCGGCACCGCGGCCCGGTAGTCGTCGAGATCGCTGGTGGAGATGTCGACCGTTCTCAGCATGCGGCAAGTGTACGGGCCGCCTGAATGGCGGACGGAACCCGCCAGGTGGTGGGATGACGACGTGATGACGAGCCCCTTCCTTGCGCTGCCCCCGCTCGACGTGTCCCTGCCGGTGGGCACCGGAGCCGTCGTCAACACCCTGGCCGTCGTCCTCGGCGGACTGCTCGGGATGCTCTTCGGGACGCACCTGTCGACACGCACCCGGGACGCCCTCATGGACATCCTCGGGCTCTTCACCATCGTCATCGGCATCCAGACGGCGGCCGCCATGAACTCCAAGGACCTCACCTTGGCGGTGCCCGGCGGGGCCGGGGCGGTCGTCGTCCTCATCGGACTGGCACTGGGCACCGCTATCGGTTCGGCGATATCCCTCGATGCCCAGCTGGACCGGTTCGCGGCGTGGCTGCAGGCCAAGGCCCACGGACGCGGCGGCAACAGGCTGGGCGAGGGTTTCGTCACCATGACCCTCGTGGCGACCATCGGCCCGCTCACCATCCTCGGTTCCATGACCGAGGGGCTGGGGGGAGGTCCCGGTCAGCTGCTCGTCAAGTCGGTGCTCGACGCCGTGACAGCCATCTCCTTCGCCTCGGCCATGGGCTTCGGGGTCGTCCTGGCCAGTGTGGGCATCGGGCTGGTCGAGGGAGTGCTCATCCTGGCCGGGGTGGCCCTGGGGGGCGTCCTGTCGACACCCATCATCGAGTCGATCACCGCGTGTGGCGGCGTCGTCCTCCTGGGCCTGGGCATCAAGTTGCTGCGCATCCGCGACGTGCCGGTCGCGGCGATGCTCCCCTCACTGGTCGTCGCGCCGCTCCTCGTCGTCGCCTGCGGCTGGCTGTGAGGCCGCGCGTCGGGCCCGGATCGTCACGACGAGGGAGCAGACGAGCAGGGCGACCATGGCCCCGGCGATCCACAGGAGGATCGGTGTCCACGTGTGCAGGTGGAAGTCGACCTGGACGTCGTCGCCCGGCTTGGCCCCGGCGATGCGGGTGGCGAAGGAGCCCGGACCGATGAGCACCCCGATCCACCAGCACACGAGTGCCGCCACCAGCGAGGCCAGCCCGGCGATGAGGACGACGACGCTGCCACGGCGGGAGAAGAGCCACCACGCCGCGAGCGCGCAGATCGCCCCGACGACCAGGCCGATGAGGCCGTAGGTCGAGTCCGTCGAGATCATCTGGGTGAGGCCTCGTTCGGTCGTCGACGCCGAACCGTCGTCGGCCACGTGGTACGTGGGCAGGGTGGCCACGCCATGCCAGACGGCGGCCGCCAGACCACCGAGGACGGCGCTGACGAGGATGAGGACGGCGCCGAGCAGGATCGGTGCCTGCTGGGGGCGGGACGCCGGACCACGGCGCCCACTCCCCCCGCCTGTGCCTGCCCGGCGCTGCCCGGTGCCTGCCCGGCGCTGGTCGGGACCGGGCCGACCGGACGGGTTCACGGCTCGGCCCCGCCCTCCGGGTGCGCCCGAGGTCGACGGGCCGGGTCGGGTGGCCGGGGTGCTCATGCCGACCTCCCGGGGATGCAGGAGGGCCCCAGGAGCGCCTTGAGATCGGCCATGAGCGGCTGGTCGGTGGTGACCTTGAGATCGTCACCGAGACGGAAGGTCGTCATCTCTTCTCCTTCGAGGAGGCGCAGGTGCACCTCCGATGCCCCGGGATGGTTGCGCAGGACGCCGCGCAGATTCTCGACGACCGACCGGGTGCAGCGGGAGGCGCGCAGCTGCAGGGTCAGGGGGACCTGTCCTCCCTCTCCGATGTCGAGCACCCAGACGTCCGAGGCCGACATCTCGGCGGTCTCGTCGCGTTCGCGGACCCGACCACGGATCTTGAGGATCCCGTCGACGGCCAGCAGCGGCTCGACCCGCTGGTACACCTTGGGGAAGCAGGACACGGTGATGGAGGCGTCGAGGTCCTCGACCGTCACGGAGGCCCAGATGTCGCCGTTCTTCGTCGTCCTCCGGACGATCTGGGTCACCATCCCGGCGATGGTGAACTGGCCCTCCCGGGGGCCGTCGGAGGAGATGAGCGAAGCGATGGACACGTCCCGTTCGGCCTCCAGAGCCGCTTCCATGCCGTGCAGCGGGTGGTCGGAGACGTAGAGCCCGAGCATGTCGCGTTCGAAGGCGAGCTTGGTCCGTCGGTCCCAGTCGCTGTCCGGGACGGTCCGTTCGACGCCGAGCTGGGTCGGCCCGTCGTCGGTGGCCGTCCCGAAGAGGTCGTCCTGGCCGTTGGCCTCGTTGCGCTTGAGGTCGATGACGGCGTCGACCGCGGTCTCGAAGACCTCCATGAGGCCACGCCGGGAGTGCCCCATGGAGTCGAAGGCGCCGGCCTTGATGAGCGATTCGATGAGCCTCTTGTTGCACACGGCCAGCGGCACCTGGTCGAGGAACTCGAAGAAGTCGCCGGCCGGATCGTGCTCCTTGCGAGCGGCGATGATCTCGTTGACGGCGTTCTCGCCGACGTTGCGGATGGCGCCCAGACCGAAGCGGATGTCCTCGCCGACGGCGGTGAACTCCAGCGAGCTGGCGTTGACGTCGGGCGGCAGCACCTTGATGTGCTGGGCCCTCATGTCGGCCAGGTACATGGCCATCTTGTCCTTGTCGTCCCCCACGGAGGTGAGCAGGGCCGCCCCGTACTCGGCCGGGTAGTTGGCCTTGAGGTACGCGGTCCAGTAGGAGACGAGGCCGTAGCCGGCCGCGTGCGACTTGTTGAAGGCGTACCCGGCGAAGGGGACCATGACGTCCCAGAGGGTCTGGATGGCGTCGTCGGAGTAGCCGTTCTTGCGCATCCCGGCCTGGAAGGGCACGAAGTTCTGGTCGAGGATGTACTTCTTCTTCTTGCCCATGGCCCGGCGCAGCAGGTCGGCGCCACCGAGGGTGTAGCCCGCGAGCTTGCGGGCGATCGACATGATCTGCTCCTGGTACACGATGAGGTGGTACGTCGGGGCGAGGATCTCGTCGAGGTCCTCCTTGAGCTCGGGATGGATGGGGATGATGGGCTCGCGCCCGTTCTTGCGCTGGGCATAGAGGATGTGGGCGTTGGCGCCCATCGGACCGGGTCGGTAGAGGGCCAGGACGGCGACGATGTCGTCGAACTCGGTGGGGCCCATGAGCCGCAGCAGGGCCCGCATGGCCGTCCCGTCGAGCTGGAAGACGCCGAGGGTGTCGCCCCGGGAGAGCATCTCGTAGGTCTTCCGGTCGTCGAGCGGGACCTTCTGCAGATCGACGTCCTCGCCCCGGTTCTCCTTGATGATCTTGAGGCAGTGGTCCATGATGCCGAGGTTGCGCAGGCCCAGGAAGTCCATCTTCATGAGCCCCATCTCCTCGAGCTGGGGGTAGGCGAAACCGGCGATGATCATGCCGTCCTTGTCCCTCTTGTGCATGGGGACGAGGTCGAGCAGGGGCGCGCTGGACAGGATGAAGGCACAGGCGTGGACGCCGGTGCCGCGGATGAGGCCCTCGAGCCCCTTGGCGGTCTCGACGACCTTGCCGACGTCGGGGTTGTCCTCGACGAGCTGACGGAACTCCCCACCCTCGTTGTAGCGGTCGTGCTCGGGGTTGAAGATCTGACTGAGCGGGACGCCCTTGCCCATGATGTCGGGCGGCATGGCCTTGGTGATCTTGTCGCCGAGGGCGAAAGGGTAGCCGAGGATGCGGTTGGCGTCCTTGACGGCGGCCTTGGCCTTGATCTTGCCGAAGGTGTTGACCTGGCTGGTGTAGTCGGCGCCGTACTTGTGGGTGACGTACTCGATGACCTTGTCGCGCTGGCGATCGTCGAAGTCGAGGTCGATGTCCGGCGGGTTGACGCGTTCGGGGTTGAGGAACCGCTCGAAGAGCAGGCCGTGTTCGAGCGGGTTCACCTGGATGATGCCGGTGAGGTAGGCGACCATCGACCCGGCGGCCGAGCCTCGTCCCGGACCGACCGGCACGCCCATGGCCCGGGCGGCGTTGCAGATGTCGGAGACGACGAGGAAGTACGAGGAGAAACCCAGCGGCTCGATGACCGCCAGTTCGGTCTCGACGCGGTCGAGGACCTCCTGGGGGGGGTGCGGTCCGAACTTCTCGTCGAGCCCCTCGGCGAGCTTCTTGCGCAGCCAGGACTCCTGGGTCTCCCCCTCCGGGACGTCGAACTGGGGCATCCGGTCGACGTAGGCGAAGACCTCGTCGTAGTCCTCGATCATCTCGGTGAGGGCCAGCGTGTTGTCGGCGGCCTCGGGATGGTCCGGGAAGAGAGCGCGCATCTGCTCGGAGGTCTTGATGTAGTAGCCCGAGCCGTTGAACCGGAAGCGGTTGGGGTCGTCCTTGTTGCGTCCCACGCCGACGCACAGCAAGGAGTCGTGGGCGTCGGCGTCGTCCTCGTGGACGTAGTGCGAGTCGTTGGTGGCCAGCAGCGGGATGTCGAGCTTGGAGGCCAGGCGCAGCAGGTCGGCGCGCACCTCCCGCTCGATGGGGACGCCGTGGTCCATGAGCTCGCAGAAGTAGTTCTCCTTGCCGAAGATCTCCTGGTAGGCGGCGGCGGCCTCGAGCGCCTCGTCGAACTGGCCCAGACGAAGCCGGGTCTGCACCTCCCCCGAGGGGCACCCGGTCGACCCGATGACCCCTTCGGCGTACTGGGAGATGAGATCGCGGTCCATCCGCGGCTTCATGTAGTAGCCCTCGTAGGAGGCCAGGGAGGACAGTCGGAAGAGGTTGTGCAGTCCGGTGGGGTTGCGCGCCCACATGGTGAGGTGGGTGTAACGGCCGCCGCCGGAGACGTCCTTGCCCCCCTCGGCGTCCGGGTCGCCGGAGTCACGGCGTCTCCCCCAGAACTCCTGGCTGCGGGAGAACCTCGACGACGGGGCGACGTACGCCTCGATGCCGATGATGGGCTTGACGAGGGGGTTGTCGTTGCCGTTGTACTTCTTCCTGGCGAGCTGGAAGAACTCGTAGGCCCCGAACATGTTCCCGTGGTCGGTCATGGCGATGGCCGGCATGCCCTGGCGCGCCACCTCGGCGAAGAGCTTCTCATTGCTCGCCGCACCGTCGAGCATGGAGTACTCGGTGTGGGTGTGCAGGTGGACGAAGTCGGAGCGGGCCACGGTCTTCCCTTCTGCTGGACGACTGCGACCACAGTAGTGGGTGAGGCCGTCCCGACGAACACGGCCGGAACCGCACGTACGCTGGAGTCATGACTGCACGGTTGCTGGCTCGCCCCTGGACGTCCGCGTGGTGGATGCCCGCCCTGAGAGGGGCGGTCGCCATCGCCGCCGGGATCATGGCCCTGGTGTGGCCGAGCCTCACCCTCTCGACCCTCGTGGTGCTCGTCGGCGTGTACATCATCGTCGACGCGGTCCTCACCCTGGTCCACTCGTGGGCCGTCCGCGGCGCCCCGGGCTCCTCCGCGTTGAGATGGTGGGCGGTCCTCGGGGCGGTCGTGGGTCTGCTCATGCTCCTTCGGCCCGGCACGACCCTGCACGTACTGCTCCTCATCCTGGCGGGATGGGCGGTGGTCTCGGGCCTCGTCGTCCTGGCGGTGGCCACCCTCCTCCGGCCGTTCACCCGGTCGGCGTGGTCGTGGGCCGCGGCGGTGGGGATCGTCTCCGTCGTGCTCGGTGTCGTCGTCCTCGCCCATCCGGGATTCGGCGTGAGCGTGCTCAGCTGGATCCTCGGGTTGGGTGTCATGGCCTACGGCGTGGGCCACATCGGTCTGGCCCTGGGGCTCCGGAGGTTCACCGGGGTCCTGCCGAACGAGGAGCGGAGTACGCAGGACCCGACGGTCATCGAGGGCACGGTCGTCGACGATCGGACCGAGGAGCCGACCCGGCCGACCCTGGACTCCTGACCCCGGGGCGGGTCGCCGGCGGTGTGGTCAGCCTGTCCTTGGTTGCCGCAGGGATGTTGAACGATCAATATCGGCCTCATGACCGCACTGCTTCTGGCCAGCCCGCCACTGCATCCACTCGTCGTCCATGGCGCCGTCGTCCTCACCCCGATCTTCGCGATGGCCGTCATCGCCTTCGTGGTCCGACCCTCGTGGCGCTGGTTCCTGCGCCGGCCGACGGTCGTCTCCGGGGTGCTGGCCGCCGGCTTCGTCCAAGTCTCCCGCATGGCCGGCGACGTCCTGGCGCACACGATGAGCAACAACCGTGCCGCCATCGGCGCCCATGAGCAGATGGCCGACCTGCTCACGATGTGCCTGTACCCCTGCGTCGTCCTCTTCCTCGTGGCGGCCTGGACGCTTCCCGGAGCCACCGGCCTGGCCTCGGGACGACTGGGCCGTGAGGAGCGGTGGCGCCCCTGGGGACGTCTCGCCGGAGGGGCGTCGGTCCTCCTGGCCGCGGCGTGACGGGTCACCGTGGTCCTGGCCGGACGCAGCGGGGCCGTCGCGGTGTGGCGGTGAGGTGATGTCTCGACAAGGCGTGTCAACGACGGGTACTTGACATGGAAGCGCTTCCGTACGAGACTTCATGTCGTCATGGAAGCGCTTCCACCATGAGGGTGGGCGATCCGGACTGATCATCGGACGAAGGAGTCGACGACCATGTCGATCAGGAACCATCCACGCCGGCGGGGCGTCGCCCTGGCAGCCGTCGCCCTGGCGGCATCGCTGGCCATCACCGCCTGCGGTGGCTCGAACTCGGGAACCGGCACGACGACGAGCACCGCCAAGAGCAACGAGAAGATCACCCTCACCGTGGCGACCTTCAACGAATTCGGGTACGACAGCCTCTACGCGCAGTACATGAAGCTGCACCCGAACATCAAGGTCGTCCCGAAGAAGGCCGCCACGAGCCAGGAAGCTCGCGACAACATGAACACCCGCCTTGCCGCGGGCTCGGGACTGTCCGACATCGAGGCCATCGAGGTCGACTGGCTGCCCGATCTCATGCAGGCCCCGGACAAGTTCGTCGACCTCACCTCCGATGAGGTCAAGGGCCGCTGGCTCGACTGGAAGACCCAGGCGGCGACCACTCCGGACGGCAAGCTCCTGGGGTACGGCACGGACTCGGGCCCCGAGGCCATCTGCTATCGCGCCGACCTGTTCAAGAAGGCCGGCCTGGCGTCGGACCGCGACTCGGTCGCCAAGATGCTCACCGGTGACTGGGAGAACTACTTCAGCGTCGGACAGAAGTTCGTCGCCAAGTCGAACGGCGTCGCATGGTTCGACTCGGCCGGGGCCATTCTTCAGGGTCGCCTCAACCAGATGAAGAACCCGTACTCCTCGTCGGACACCGAGGAGAAGATCATCCCGCTCGACCAGAACAAGCCGATCAAGGACATCTACGACTCCACGGTCAAGGCTTCGAAGGACGAGAAGCTGTCGGCAGGGCTGGCCCAGTGGAGTCAGGACTGGGTCAACTCGTTCCAGACCGGCAAGTTCGCCACGATGCTCTGCCCGGCCTGGATGACGGGAGTCATCGAGGGCAATGCCAAGGGGGTCAAGGGTTGGGACATCGCCGACGTCTTCCCCGGCGGTGGCGGCAACTGGGGTGGGTCGTACCTCACCGTCCCCAAGATGGGCAAGCACACCGAGGAGGCCAAGGCCCTGGCGGCATGGCTGACCGCTCCTGAGCAGCAGATCACTGCGTTCAAGACGAAGGGCAACTTCCCGAGCCAGAAGGCAGCTCTCGACAACGCCGAACTGCTCAAGCAGACCAATCCCTTCTTCAACAGTGCGCCGGTGGGCAAGATCTTCTCCGATCGCGCCAAGGCCGTGACGGTGAATCCCTTCAAGGGCCCGAACTACTTCGCCGAGACGACGGCGGTCTCCGACGCCCTCAACCGGGTCGATGTCGACAAGACGGACTCGGCGGACGCCTCGTGGAAGAAGGCCGTGGCCGAGGTTGCCGGACTCGGCTGATCGAAGGGACCGTGTGGCGGGCGATGCTCCCCATCGCCCGCCACCAGCCCGAGGAAGGAGGACACGATGTCAGTGACGCGAACGCGGCAGATGCCGACCCCACGACGAACCATCGGCCAGAGGTGGTCCACCACCGAGGTCAAGGTCGCCCCGTACCTCTACGTGGCACCGTTCTTCATCGTCTTCCTCATCGTCGGGATGTTCCCGCTGCTCTACACGGGCTATCTGTCCTTCCGGAAGTGGAATCTCATCCGCGGTGACTTGGGCCCGGCAGGCTGGTCCAACTACGCCTACGTCCTCGACCAGGCACGGTTCTGGAAGGGTCTGGGCAACACCTTCAGCATCTTCCTCCTCTCCTCGGTTCCCCAGGTCATCGCCGCAGTCCTCATCGCCGCGGTGCTCAATGCCAATCTGCGGGCGAAGACCTTCTGGCGCATGGGCGTCCTCGTGCCCTACGTCGTCGCGCCCGTCGCGGTGTCCCTCATCTTCGGTCAGCTCTTCGCGGACGGCTCCGGCGCCATCAACACCTTGCTCACGACCATGGGCCTGCACCCCATCGCCTGGCACGGAGGCGGCATCTGGCCACACATCGCCATCGCAAGCATGGTGAACTTCCGCTGGACGGGCTACAACTCGCTCATCTTCCTGGCCGCGATGCAAGCCATTCCCCAGGACATCTACGAAGCCGCAGTCGTCGACTGCGCCAATCGCGTGCAGACCTTCCTGCGGGTGACGATCCCCATGCTGCGCCCGACGATGATCTTCGTCGTCATCACGTCCACCATCGGAGGTCTGCAGATCTTCGACGAGCCGCGCATGTTCGACAACATCGGCATGGGAGGAGCCGACCGTCAGTGGATGACCCTGACGATGTACCTCTATGAACTCGGCTGGGGGTCCCAGCACAATCTCGGTCGCTCCGCCGCCGTGGCGTGGCTGCTCTTCCTCGTCGTCGTCCTCATCGCACTGCTCAATTTCGCCCTCACCCGCCGTATCTCCAGCACGGGATCGACCACCGGCCATCGTCGAGGAGGCCACCGATGACCATGTCAGCGCCCATGGCCGAACAGCTCGCCGGCAAGGGAGCAGCCCGGCGAATCCGGCGACGCGAACGCATGGACCACGGACGTCGACGTCCAGGCGCAGTCACCTACGGTCTCCTGGTGCTCGTCGTCGTCATTTCGGCGTTCCCCCTGTACTACGCCTTCCTCCTGTCGACCTCGACCGCCGAGGACATCGCACGCCACCCCCTGCCATCCCTCGTTCCGCAGACTCACTTCCTCGACAACCTCGAGCGAGTGGTCGACTCGGGCATCCCCCTGTGGCACGCCCTGGCGAACTCCGTCATCGTCGCCGTGATCACGGCCGTGTCCACGGTGTTCTTCTCGACCTTGGCAGGTTTCGCCTTCTCGAAGCTGCGGTTCCGCGGACGCCAGGGCCTCCTGGCCTTCGTCGTCGGGACCATGGCCGTCCCGACCCAGCTCGGCATCGTGCCCCTGTTCATCGTCATGTCCAAGCTCGAGTGGACCGGCAAACTCGTCTCGGTCATCGTGCCGGGACTGGTCACCGCCTTCGGGGTGTTCTGGATGACCCAGTACCTGTCCGAGGCCATCCCGTTCGAGCTCGTCGAAGCCGCGAGGATCGACGGTTGCTCGATGTTCCGGACCTTCGTCCATGTCGCGCTTCCGGCCGCACGGCCGGCAGCCGCGATGCTCGCGCTGTTCACCTTCGTCGGGTCCTGGACCAACTTCTTCTGGCCGTTCATCGTCCTCGGATCGACCAATCCGACTCTGCCGGTGGCGTTGCAGTTGCTGCAGGCCAGCTACTTCAAGGACCTCTCCCTCATCATGGCCGGGGTCGTCATCGCGACGGTGCCCGTCCTCATCATGTTCGTCTTCGCCGGACGCCAACTCGTGTCCGGCATCATGCAAGGAGCTGTCAAGGGATGACCACGATCTCGTTCCCGAAGGACTTCATCTGGGGCACCGCCACCTCGTCGTACCAGGTCGAGGGTGCGATTGCTGTGGACGACCGTCAGGAGTCCGTGTGGGATGCGTTCTGTCGAGTGCCTGGCGCCATCGCCAACGACGATGACGGGACCGTGGCCGTGGACCACTACCACCGCCTCGACGAGGACGTCGACCTCATCGCGGCCCTGGGGGTGAGTCACTACCGGTTCTCGATCGCATGGCCCCGGGTCATGAGGTCCGATGGCACGGTCAACCCGCGCGGACTGGACTTCTACGACCGCCTCGTCGACCGCCTGCTGGAGGTCGGCGTCGAGCCGTGGGTCACCCTGTTCCATTGGGACCTGCCCACCTCCCTGCCCGGGGGTTGGCTGTCGCGTTCGACGGCGCAGGCGATGGTCGACTACGCCCTGGCCGCCCACGAACGACTCGCCGACCGAGTCCGGATCTGGACCACCCTCAACGAGCCGTGGTGTTCATCCCTGCTCTCGTACGCCGGAGGTGAACACGCTCCCGGCCACACGGACGGCGGCGAGGGGCTGCTCGCCGCCCATCATCATCTCCTGGCCCATGGGCTCACCGCCCGGGCACTGCGTGAGGTCGATCCAGACGCCACCCTGGGCATCACCCTCAACATCGGCGAGGCCATCCCAGATGTCGTCGATGACCCGGCCGACGTCGACGCCGCCCGTCGGGTCGACGCCACGCTCAACCGGCTGTGGCTGGATCCGATCTTCAAGGGGCACTACCCTGCCGACCTCATCCACGACGCCGGACCGCTCTGGCCGGAGCACGCCATCCACGACGGCGACCTCGACATCATTTCGACGCCCATCGACGTCGTGGGGATCAACTACTACACGACCTCGGTGGTCCGGGCTCGGCGGGACGGTGACGGTCCTGTCGAACCCAGAGTCGTCCGTGGCCGGACTCTCGGCGCCGCGAACCCGTTGGCACCGGAGGTCGTGACGGTCCCCCGTGCGCTTCCGGTCACCGACATGGGATGGGAGATCGAGGCCGACGGCCTGCGTCGGATCCTCACCCGCGTCGACCGGATGTGGACCGGACCGGCCGGGGTGTGGCTCGCGGTCACCGAGAACGGCGCCGCCTGCCGCGATGACGTGGTCGTCGATGCCCGCGTCGTCGATGACGACCGCATCTCCTACGTGTCCCGGCATCTCGCCGCGGTCCACGCCGCCCGTGAGGACGGGGTCGACGTCCGTGGCTACTTCCTGTGGAGCCTCATCGACAACTTCGAGTGGGCAGCGGGCTACGCGAAGAAGTTCGGCATCGTCTCGGTCGACGACAGGCTCGATCGCCACCCCAAGAAGTCCTTTGAGTGGTACTCCGAGGTCTGCCGCTCCGGTGAGGTGGCCGGGAACTGAGCTCTCGCGCTAGTTTCGACACCGACATGTCCGATCCGATGACGCCGACCCTTGATGACGTGGCCCTCCATGCCGGAGTGTCCCGCGCCACGGCCTCCCGCGCCCTCTCAGGTGCCGGTGGGGTCCGCCCGACGACTCGCGAGGTGGTCCTCGCCGCGGCGGACCGACTCGGCTATGTCCCGAACCAGGCCGCTCGGTCCTTGGTGACGCGCCGTGCGGGACTGGTCGCCGTCATCGTCCCGGAGTCGCAGGAGCGTATCTTCTCCGATCCGTTCTTCCCGCGGGTCTACCACGGCGCGGTGACCGCCTTCGCCGGTTCGGGCACCCAGGTCGTGCTGAGCATGTCAGCACCGACAGGGGGTCCGTCGTTGAGCCAGCTCGTGGGTTCGGGCCACCTCGACGGGGCACTCGTCGTCTCGCACCATGACGGCAACGGCGACGAACTGCGGCTCGTCGAGAGGACGAAGGTCCCGGTCGTCTACGTCGGTGTGCCCTGTGTCGAGGTCGCCCACTCGGTCGATCTGGACAACCGGGCCGGTGCCCGCATCGCCACTGCTCATCTCATCTCCATCGGACGACGGCGTCTTGCCACCGTCACCGGACCACTGGACATGCACTCCGCCAGACAGCGCCTCGAGGGGTTCCGTGACGCCCTGCGGGACGCCGCCCTCGAACCCGCCCTCGTCGTCAGTGCGGACTTCACCATGGACGGCGCCAGGGACGTCTTCGACCGGGTGCGGAGGCTCGACATCGACGGTGTGTTCGTCGCATCGGACCTCATGGCCTGTGGTGTCCTCCAGTCGCTGTCCCGTCGAGGCCTTCGGGTACCGCAGGACGTCGCCCTGGTGGGTTTCGACGACTCCCCCGCGGCGCGTACGGTGAGTCCCGCACTCACCACCATGACCAATCCGGCGGTGAGGATGGCCCACGAGGCCGGTCACATGCTGCGTGGTCTCATGGAGGGCCGACCCGATGTGCCCGCCAGGGTGACGTTCACGAGCGAGTTGGTCAGACGACAGTCGGCCTGAGGCACGACTGCGCCGCGCGTGCCCCGGCGCCCGGCGAACCCGGGACCGATTCGTCCGCTTCCATGGCATGGAAGAGGTCGCGGAAGGTGCCCCCGTCCGGCGCCCGACCTCAGCGCCGCACGCCCATGTCCCGCCTCGGGGGCGCGACGGCGTCGATCTGCTCGTCGGCCAGCTCGGCGTCGAGTCGGGCGTCGAGCGCGCGGCTGCGCTCCTGCGACCGCAGGTAGGCCCACCACACCGCGGCTGCGAGCATCGCCAGGAAGAAGGCGCTGCCGCCGAAGGCACCGGTGACGAACATCCAGTCGTGCTCGGAATGGGCCATGACGCCGACGAGGTCGCAGAGGACGAACCCGATGACGCTCACCAGCGTCGCCAGCCGCGCGCGACGCAGGGTGGCGTGCCGTTCGTCGGTGTCGAGATCGTTGAGGTCATACCTGGGGTCCACGGTTCCATGAAACCACAGGTCGCCGCCGAGATCCCCACGGGCTCGACGGCGACCTGGTGACATCACCGGTCCTCGATGCGACCTCAGACCATGAGCTGACGGGTCCACGGGTCGATCGGTCGTGGCAGGGCCGACCTCGTCCCCTGGAGGTAGGCGTCGACCCCGTTGGCGGCCGACCGGCCCTCGGCTATGGCCCAGACGATGAGGGACTGTCCTCGACCGGCGTCACCACAGACGAACACCCCGGGGACACTCGTCTGGTAGTCGGCGTCCCGCTTGATGTTGCCGCGCTCGTCGAGGTCGAGACCGAGTTCCTCGACCAGTCCGGTGTGCTGCGGATGGGTGAAGCCCATCGCCAGAACGACGAGTTGCGCCGGGATCTCGCGTTCCGTGCCGGGGACCGGGACGAAGGACCTGCCCTCCCGACGGACCTCGGTGACCTTGAGGGCCCGTACCCGGCCTTGCTCGTCGCCGAGGTACTCGAGGGTGTTCGTCGAGTAGACCCGCTCGCCACCCTCCTCGTTGGCACTGGCCACCCGGTAGATCATGGGGTACGTCGGCCACGGCTGGTTGGCCGGTCGCTCGGCCGGCGGGTGCGGCATGATCTCCAGCTGGGTCACCGAGCGTGCACCCTGTCGCAGCGCCGTGCCGAGGCAGTCGTTCGAGGTGTCCCCGCCGCCGATGACGACGACGTCCTTGTCGGTGGCGAGGATCTGGTCCTCGATGACCGCCCCGTGGAGGACCTTCGTGCTCTGGGTGAGGTAGTCCATGGCCTGGTGGATGCCGTCGAGCTCACGACCGGGCGCCCGCAGGTCCCTACCCACCGTCGACCCGATGGCCAGGACGACGGCGTCGAACCGCTCGAGCAGATCGGCACCCGAGATGGCCTTCTGGCCCTCCTGGGCCTGGCCCCCGATCAGCGTGTTCGGCCGGAACACCGTCCCCTCGAGGTTCATCTGCTTGACCCGCCGGTCCAGCACCGCCTTCTCGAGCTTGAACTCGGGGATCCCGTACCGCAGCAGGCCGCCGATGGCGTCGGCCCGCTCGTAGACGACCACCGTGTGACCGGCCCGCGTAAGCTGCTGGGCGGCAGCCAGCCCCGAGGGCCCCGACCCGACGACGGCGACCGTCTTGAGGGAGTGCCACTCGGGCACCTTCGGGATGACGCGACGGTCCTCCCAGGCCTTGTCGATGATGGACACCTCGACGTTCTTGATCGTCACCGGATCACGGTTGATCCCCTCGACACAGGCCGTCTCGCAGGGAGCCGGGCAGAGGCGTCCGGTGAACTCGGGGAAGTTGTTCGTCGAGTGCAGTCGGTCGAGGGCCTCGCGCCACTCGTCACGCCAGATGAGGTCGTTCCATTCCGGGATGAGGTTGCCCAGCGGGCATCCGGTGTGGCAGAACGGGATGCCGCAGTCCATGCACCGGCTGGCCTGCTCGGTGATGATGGGCAGCAGGGCGTGCCCCGGGCTCACCGGGTACACCTCCTGCCAGTCCTGCACCCGTTCCTCGACCGGTCGGCGATCGGCGACCTGACGGGGAACCTTCATGAATCCGCGTGGATCAGCCATGGGACACCTCCATGAGAAGCTTCGTCCTCTGCTCGTCGTCGAGTCCGTCGCGATCGGCGACGGCCATCATGTCCATGATCCGCGCGTAGTCACGCGGCAGCACCTTGGTGAACTGCGAGGCGATGGCATCGGGGCCGGCCGCCAGCATCTCCGCGGCGAGGGTCGACCCGGTGAGCTCGACGTGCCGACCCAGGAGTTCGGTCACCCGCTCGACGTCGCCGGGCTCCATGGGCAGGGCGTCGACGAGCTCGGGATTGAGTCGGTCGACGTCGAGGTCGCGCACCCAGGCGACGCCACCCGACATGCCGGCCGCGAAGTTGCGGCCGGTCGGGCCGAGGATGAGGGCCTCGCCGCCGGTCATGTACTCGCAGCCGTGGTCGCCGACCCCCTCGACGACGGCCGTCGCCCCGGAGTTGCGCACGCAGAACCGCTCCCCCACGAGCCCGCGGAGGAAGATCTCGCCGCTCGTGGCACCGTAACCGATGACATTGCCGGCGATGATCTGCTCGCGCGGCTTGAAGGGGACGTCGTCCGGCGTCGTCACGACGATCCGACCGCCCGACAGGCCCTTGCCGACGTAGTCGTTGGCGTCGCCCACGAGCCGCAGCGTGACGCCGGCCGGGAGAAAGGCGCCGAAGCTCTGGCCGGCGGTCCCGGTGAAGGTGAGGTCGAGCGTGTCGTCGGGAAGGCCACGCCCGTCGGTGGCGAGGGTGACGCGGTTGCCGAGCATCGTGCCGACGGTGCGGTCGACATTGCGGATCGGCACGGTCGCGCTCACCGGGGTGCCCTTATCGAGGGCCGGACGGGCCAGCTCGATGAGCTTGACATCGAGGCTCGTGTCGAGGTCGTGGTCCTGGCTCGTCGTGCAGTGCAGCGCGGTGCCGGACGGCACCTCGACGCGGTGAAGGATCGGCGAGAGGTCGAGCCCCTTGGCCTTCCAGTGGTCGACGGCCGGTCGGGCGTCGAGCACCTCGACGTGGCCGACGGCCTCCTCGATCGACCGGAAGCCCAGCTCGGCGAGGATCTCGCGGGTCTGCTCGGCCATGAACATCATGAAGTTGACGACATGGTCGGGGTCCCCGGCGTACTTCTTGCGAAGCTCGGGGTTCTGGGTGGCGATGCCGACCGGACAGGTGTCCATGTGGCACTTGCGCATCATGATGCATCCCTCGACGACCAGGGCGGTCGTCGCGAAACCGAACTCCTCGGCCCCCAGCAGGGCGGCGATGACGACGTCACGGCCGGTCTTGAGCTGACCGTCGCACTGGACGACGATCCGGTCGCGCAGGCCGTTGACGAGCAGGGTCTGCTGGGCCTCGGCCAGGCCGAGCTCCCAGGGCCCGCCGGCGTGCTTGATCGACGTGAGCGGCGCCGCTCCGGTGCCGCCGTCGTGTCCCGAGATGAGGACGACGTCGGCCTTGGCCTTGGCGACCCCCGCGGCCACCGTGCCCACGCCGGTCTCGGCCACGAGCTTGACGTGGATCCGCGCGGCCGGGTTGGCGCACTTGAGGTCGTGGATGAGCTGCTTGATGTCCTCGATCGAGTAGATGTCGTGGTGCGGCGGCGGCGAGATGAGGCCCACGCCGGTCGTCGCGTGCCGGGTGCGGGCCACCCACGGGTACACCTTGTGGCCGGGCAGGTGCCCGCCCTCACCCGGCTTGGCGCCCTGGGCCATCTTGATCTGGAGGTCGTCTGCGTTGACGAGGTACTCGCTCGTCACGCCGAAGCGGCCCGAGGCCACCTGCTTGATCGCCGAGCGGCGCTGCCGGTCGTGGAGACGCTCGGGGTCCTCGCCGCCCTCGCCGGTGTTCGACTTGCCGCCGATCCGGTTCATGGCGATGGCGAGGGTCTCATGGGCCTCCTGGGAGATCGACCCGTAGCTCATGGCTCCGGTGGCGAACCTCTTGACGATCTCGCTGGCCGGTTCCACCTCGTCCAGCGGCACGGACGGCCGGTCGTGGCGGAACTCGAGCAGGGAGCGCAGCGTCATGAGACGGCTGGAATTGTCGTCGACGAGGTCGGTGTACTTGCGGAACTGCTCGTAGTCACCGGTGCTCGTCGACTCCTGGAGACGGAAGACGGCCTCCGGGGTGAGCAGGTGTTCCTCGCCCTCGCGACGCCACTGGTACTGGCCCCCGACAGGCAGCTGGCGGTGCGGCGGGCGCGAGCCGGTGACCGGGTACGCGCGCTGGTGGCGCACGGCGATCTCGGCGGCGATCTCGTCCAGACCGATCCCCTCGATCCGGCTCGTCGTCCCCGTGAAGTACTCGTCGACGAAGTCCTGGCGCAGGCCGGTCGCCTCGAAGATCTGGGCGCCGGTGTACGACGGGATGGTCGAGACCCCCATCTTGCTCATGACCCCCATGAGCCCGGCCCCCAGGGCGGCCGAGACGTTGGCCACCGCCGTCTCCGGGTCGGTCCTCACGTAGACCTCCCGGCGGGCCATGTCCTCGGCGGACTCGAAGAGGAGGTAGGGGTTGACCGCCGAGGCGCCGAAACCGATGAGGAGGGCGACGTGGTGCACCTCGCGGACGTCACCGGCCTCGACGACCAGACCGACCTGGGTGCGCGTCTTCTCGCGCACGAGGTGGGTCTCGATGGCCGAGGTGAGCAGCAAGGACGGGATGGGCGCCAGTTCACGGGTGGCGTGGCGGTCGGACAGGACGATGATCCGGGCACCCTCGGCGATGGCCCGGGACACCTCCGCACGGATCTCCTCGATGCGGTCGTGCAGGCCCGCCCCTCCCTCGTCGACCGGGAAGAGTCCCTGGACGACGTGGGTCATGGTGGAGCGCTCGTTGCGACCGGCACCCAGGTGGACGATCTTCGCGAGCTGGTCGGAGTTGAGGATCGGGTAGTTGACGACGATCTGGTGACACGAGTCGGGGCCCGGATCCAGGAGGTTGGCCTCGGGGCCGATCGAGCCGGTGAGGGAGGTGACGAGCTCCTCGCGGATGGAGTCGAGCGGCGGGTTCGTCACCTGGGCGAAGAGCTGGGAGAAGTAGTCCCAGAGCATCCGGGACTTGTTGGACAGCACGGCCAGCGGTGCATCGTTGCCCATCGACCCCATGGCCTGTCGTCCGTTGGTGGCCATGGGGGCGACGAGGAGGCGCAGGTCCTCGTTGGTGTAGCCGAAGAGCTGCTGGCGTCTGGTGACCGAGGCGTGGGAGTAGACGATGTGGGTCCGCTCCGGCAGGTCGTCGAGGTTGATGCGACCCTCATCGAGCCACTGGCCGTAGGGATGCTCGGCGGCCAGACCCTCCTTGATCTCGGGGTCGTCGACGATGCGGTGCTGGGCCAGGTCGACGAGGAACATCCGGCCGGGCTGCAGCCGTCCCTTGGCGACGACGTGCGCCGAGGGGAGGTCGAGCACGCCCGCCTCGGAGGCGAAGACGACCAGCCCGTCGTCGGTGACCCAGTAGCGCGCCGGACGCAGTCCGTTGCGGTCGAGCACGGCGCCGATCTGCGTCCCGTCGGTGAAGGTGACGACGGCCGGGCCGTCCCAGGGCTCCATGAGGAAGGAGTGGAAGTCGTAGAAGTCGCGCACCTGCTGGGTCATGTGGGGGTTCTTCTGCCAGGCCTCGGGAATCATCATGAGGACGGCGTGCGGCAGGGACCGTCCACCCAGATGGAGCAGTTCGAGGACCTCGTCGAAGGAGGCCGAGTCGGAGCCGCCCGGGGTGCAGATGGGGAACAACCGGGACAGTTCACCGGGGATGAGGTCGGAGGCGAGGAGGGCCTCGCGGGCCTGCATCCAGTTCCGGTTGCCGCGGACGGTGTTGATCTCGCCGTTGTGGGCGATCATCCGGAACGGATGGGCCAGTTCCCAGGCGGGGAAGGTGTTCGTCGAGAACCGCGAGTGGACGAGGGCCAGGGCGCTGGTGAAGTCGTCGTCGTGCAGCTCGGGGAAGACCTCCTCGAGCTGGTCGGTGGTGAGCATGCCCTTGTAGACGAGGGTGCGGGCCGACAGCGAGGCCAGGTAGACCCCGGCCTCGTGCTGGGCGCGGCGCCGCAGGACGAAGGCCAGGCGCTCGAGGTCCATCCCGGTGCGTCCGTCACGGGCGCGGATGAGCAGGTGCTCGAAGTGTGGCATCGTCGACAGCGACACCGGCGAGAGGGTGTGGGTGTGCACCGGCACCTGCCGCCAGCCGAGGACCTCGATGCCCTCGTCGGCCGCGACGAGCTCGATGGCGGCGCGGGCGCGGGCCCGCTTGGCCTCGTCGACCGGCATGAAGGCCAGACCGACGGCATACGCGCCGGGTTCGGGGAGGCGCAGCCCGGTGACCCGCCGCAGGAAGGCGTCCGGCACCTGGACGAGGATCCCGGCGCCGTCGCCGGCGGCCGCGTCGGCCCCGGTGGCCCCACGGTGGTCGAGGTTGCGCAGGGCCTGCAGACCCTGTTCCACGATGGTGTGGTCGGCGACGCCGCTCATGGTGGCGATGAACGCCACACCGCACGCGTCGTGCTCCATGGCCGGGTCGTACAGACCCTGTCTCGGGTGATGCGCGAACGTCATCCGGAACTCCTCTCTGACCGGCCGGCAGACCGGGACGGGGGCACTCCCCCGCACACTGCGCCTGCACGGTAGTCGACAGAGTGGCACATGAGCCCACGAGTCGACTCGGGCTGTCCACAAGGTGGGATGGCCGTCCCACCTGGTGTCCGTGGCGGCGTCAGGACTCCTCGTCGGCGACAGGGCTCCTGCTCTCGTCGGAGGCGGGGTCCGACCTGTCGCGGGAGGCGGGGCCCGAGCTGTCGCCGGAGGCGGGGCCCGCGGTCTCGGCGCCGTGGTGACGGCGGGACAGGACGACGAGGACGACGACGGCGACGGCCCAGACGATGACCGAGGTGTACGAGTTGATCCGCCAGCCGTCGACATGGTTGGCCGGGTCGATGCGCAGGCGTTCGACGAAGAACCGTCCCGTGGTGTACACGACGACGTACAGCGCGAAGAGGCGCCCGTGACCGAGCTTCCACCGCCGGTCGGCCCACAGGAGGAAGCTCGCCCCGAGGCCGTTCCAGATGAGCTCGTAGAGGAAGGTCGGGTGGAAGGTGGCGTACTGCTCGTAGCCGAGCGGACGGTGGTCCGGGTCGATCCGCAACCCCCACGGCAGGCTCGTGGGGCGCCCGAAGAGTTCCTGGTTGAACCAGTTGCCGAGGCGGCCGATGGCCTGGGCGTAGAGGATGCCGGGGGCCAGCGAGTCGGCCACGAGGGTGAAGCTCAGGTGACGGTGTCGGCAGACGAGCCAGATGGCCAGGGCGCCCCCGGCGATCGAGCCCCAGATGCCCAGACCTCCCTGCCAGATGAAGAAGGCCCGGTACCACTGGCGTCCCGGGCCGAAGTAGAGCTGATGGTCGGTGATGACGTGGTAGACCCTGGCGCCGATGATGCCGAAGACGACTCCCCAAGTGGCGAGCACCTCGAGGTCCTCGGCCTTGCCGCCGCGGGCCACGTACCGCCGGGAACCGAGCCAGTAGGCCAGGACGATCCCGATGAGGATGCAGATGGCGTACATGTGGATCCGCACCGGACCGATGTCGAACCCACTCCAGGTCGGACTCGGGATGCTCAGCAGGGTCGTCACGGCGTCATTGTGCCCCGCTGCGGACGCCGGCTCCAAGACGAGCCGGCCCCGGCCGGGTCGGATCCGACGAGGCAGGGCCGCACGGCGGTCACCTGCGGACCCGACGCACTCCGGTGACGAGGTCGTCGACGATGTGCCGCATCCGCTCGATGCCCGATGACGCCGGCTGCCCGGCCTCGTCGGCCTCGACGAGGGCCCGCACCAGGGCCGACCCGACGATGACGCCGTCGGCGAAGGAGCCGACCTCGGCCGCCTGGTCTCCGTCGGACACGCCGAGGCCGACACCGACCGGGATCGCGGGGTCGACTCCACGGATCCGCTCGACGAGGGCCGGGGCCGCGCTCGAGGTGTGCGTCCGGGTGCCGGTGACCCCCATGATCGAGGTCGCGTAGACCCAGGCGTTGCAGGCCGCCAGGGTCGAGCGCAGCCGCTCATCGGTCGACGACGGCGCGACGAGGAAGACCCGGTCGAGCCCGTGGGCGTCCGAGGCCTCCATCCACTCGGCCGCCTCGTCGGGGGTGAGGTCGGGGGTGATGAGACCTGATCCGCCGGCGGCGGCCAGATCGCGGGCGAAGGCGTCGACCCCGTAGTGCTCGACGAGGTTCCAGTAGGTCATGACGACGCAGGGCGTGCCGGTCGAGGCGACCGTCTCGGCGGCACGCAGGGCGTCGCGGGTGCGCACCCCACGATCGAGTGCCCGTGTCGTGGCGTGCTGGATGACGGTGCCGTCCATCATGGGGTCGGAGTACGGCAGTCCGATCTCGACGAGGTCGACGCCGGTGCCGGTCGTCCCCTCGGTGAGGGCACGCATGGCGGCCAGCGAGTCGTCGACCGTGGGGTGTCCGACCGGAAGGTAGCCGACGAGGGCGGCACGGTGCTCGTCGCGGGCGCGCTGGAAGGCGTCGATGCTGCTCACTTCATGGCTCCCGTCGTCGCGTCGACCGATCCGTCGATCCCGAACCAGTCCAGGGCCGTGCGTACGTCCTTGTCACCGCGTCCGGAGATGGTGATGACGATGATCGGAGGCTGGCCGTCGGGGCGGGTGAGGTCGCCGGCGATCCTCATGGCCCCGGCCACGGCGTGGGCCGACTCGATGGCCGGCAGGATGCCCTCGGTGCGGGTGAGCAGCTGGAGGGCGTCCATGGCCTCGGCGTCGGTGACCGGCAGGTAGCTGGCCCGTCCGGTGTCGGCCAGCCAGGCGTGCTCCGGCCCGACGCCGGGGTAGTCGAGCCCGGCGCTGATCGAGTGCGACTCGATGGTCTGACCGTCCTCGTCCTGGAGGATGAAGGTCCTCGTCCCGTGGAGGACGCCGACCGATCCGCCGGTGATCGACGCGGCGTGGCGTCCGGTGTCGACCCCCTCTCCCCCGGCCTCGAAACCGTAGAGGCGCACCGACTCGTCGTCGACGAAGTCGGCGAAGGACCCGATGGCGTTCGAGCCACCGCCGACGCAGGCGCAGACGGCGTCGGGCAGCCGACCGAAGCGGTCGAGGACCTGCTGGCGGGTCTCGGTCGAGATGACCCGCTGGAACTCCTTGACCATCCGTGGGAAGGGCGCCGGTCCCGAGGCGGTCCCGATGAGGTAATGGGTGTCGGCGACGTTCGTCACCCAGTCGCGCATGGCCTCGTTCATGGCGTCCTTGAGGGTCCTCGACCCGGCCTCGACGCCGACGACCTCCGCGCCGAGCATCTTCATCCGCGCCACGTTGAGGGCCTGGCGGTCGGTGTCGACCTTGCCCATGTAGATCCGGCACTCCAGTCCCATCATCGCGGCGATGGTCGCCGTGGCGACGCCGTGCTGGCCGGCGCCGGTCTCGGCGATGACGCGGTGCTTGCCCATCCGCCGGGTGAGCAGCGCCTGCCCCAGGACGTTGTTGACCTTGTGGGCCCCGGTGTGGTTGAGGTCCTCGCGCTTGAGCAGGACGATGGCGCCGCCGCAGTGCTCGGCGAAGCGACCGGCCCGGGTGAGCGGGGTGGGGCGTCCGGCGTAGTCACGGCGCAGGGCGTCGAGTTCGGCGTGGAAGCACGGATCGGCGAGGGCCTCGCGGAAGGTCCGGTCGAGTTCGGTGAGGGCCGCCTGGAGGGCCTCGGGGACGAATCGCCCGCCGAAACGGCCGAAGTGACCGTCACTGCTCGGATCGGGTCCTGACATCGTGGGCGTCCTTCCGTCGGCTACCTGGTGTCCACCCATCTTGGGGGGCCAGGGCCACGTCCGCCCGGCGGTCTCAGGAGATGGTCGTCCTTGCGGTGATGGCGCGAAGCGTGCCTGTCGGGTCGCCGTCGCGCACGAGGGCCTCCCCGACGAGGACGACGTCGGCCCCCTGGTCGTGGAACCACACGGCGTCGTCGACCCCACGGATCCCCGACTCGGCGACCTTGACGACGTCCTCGGGCAGGTCGCCGACGAGCCGACCGAAGACGCCGGGATCGACCTCGAGGGTCTTGAGGTTGCGCGCGTTGACACCAATGAGGCGAGCGCCCACATCGACCGCCCGGCGTGCCTCCTCGCTCGTGTGCACCTCGACGAGGGCCGTCATGCCCAGGCTCGTGGCCAACTGGTACAGCTCGGCCAGGTCCTCGTCGGACAGGGCGGCGACGATGAGGAGAACGAGGTCGGCGCCGTGGGCCCTGGCCTCGAGCACCTGGTACCGGGTGACGATGAAGTCCTTGCGCAGCACGGGGATCGGCACGGCGGCGCGGACGGCGTCGAGGTCGGCCAGCGACCCGGAGAACCGACGCCGCTCGGTGAGGACGCTCACCGCTGCGGCGCCGCCGGCGTGGTACGCATCGGCGAGCGCGGCGGGGTCGTCGATGGTCGCCAGGGCTCCCTTCGAGGGGCTCGACCGCTTGACCTCGGCGATGACCGACAGGCCCGGGGCGGCGAACCGCGGCAGCGGGTCGAGGGCCGGCTCGATGAGCTCGATCGCCTCGCGCAGACTCGCCTCCTCGACGAGGACCTGCCGCTCGTGGAGGTCCTCGAGGACCCCGGCGATGATCTCGTCGAGAACGGTTCCGGTGTGACGGACCGTCATGGGCAGCCCGTCAGGACTCGTCGGCGCGGGGACGCGACAGGTGGGACTGCCCGTACCCGAGGGCCTTGAGGATGCCGGCGGCGACGAGGGCGAGGACGACGAGGGCCGCCCCGACGATGCACGTGGGCCAGTTGGGTCCGGTCATGGCGCCGATGGTGGCGACGATGAACCCGACGAGGGCGGTGACCGATCCGGTCCAACCCGCAGGGCTCCTGCCGTCCTCGTACTGGCGAACGGGTCTGGTCGAGGTCTGGGTCGGCATCGGTGTCCTCCTCGTGCTCGGGCGCGGCTGCTCCGAAGACTATCGCGAAGTGCCCTCGTCCGTGGCCGCGTGACCGGGGCGCGTCTGTGTCCCGACGGCGTCACCGGCCGTGGGGTCCTCCCCGCGCGAGAGCGCGTCCCACAGCAATCGCTCGTCGGTGAGGTCGACGCTGCGCTCGGTCGTGCGGGTGCGGCGGGCCGGCCAGCGGCTTGCCGTCGCGCTGACGAGCACGCCGGCGGCCGCGAGCAGCACCCCGCACGTCGCCAGGGTCCACGGCCACATCGTCACGCTCGAGGCCACCCCGTGGGCCTCGACCCCATAGCTGGCCCAGAGATGGTCGGGAGCCGATCGACCCGCCAGGGCGGCGGTGACGAGGCCCACCCCGAGCAGCGCGTCGAGGACTCCGACGAGTCGGCGTCCCAGGGCACCGACGGTGAGCAGGAGCACGGTGCCGATGACGACCATGGCGCCCAGGGAGTCGACGAGTCGTCCGTGCACCTGCGCCCCGGTGAGCTCGACCGATCCCCAGCGCAGCCACGGGCGTCGGTCGATGGCCAGGGCCGCCAGCCCGAGCAGGGCCGGCACCGTGACGACGGCACCGCGGCGTGCCGGCGAGAGCGGCTGCGTCACGACCCGCTCCCCCATGCCTCGGCCGCACGCACAGCGGTGACGACGGCCGCCGCCTTGTTCTGGCACTCGAGGTTCTCCTTGGCCCCGACCGAGTCGAGGACGATGCCGGCCCCGGCCTGGATGTGGGCGACGCCGTCCTTGAGCACGGCGGTGCGGATGGCGATGGCGCAGTCGGAGTTGCCGTCGAGGTCGAAGTAGCCGACGACCCCTCCGTAGACCCCCCGTCGGGTGGTCTCGAGCTCCTCGATGATCCGCATGGCCGAGATCTTCGGGGCTCCCGAGAGGGTGCCGGCGGGGAAACACGAGAGGGTGACGTCGAGGGCGTCGACGTCGTCGCGGGGCACCCCGGTGACGGCGGCCTCCAGGTGCATGACGTGGGAGTACCTCCCGACCTCCATGAACCGGGTGACGTTGACCGTGCCCGGCACACACACCCGGCCCAGGTCGTTGCGACCCAGATCGACGAGCATGGTGTGCTCGGAGCGTTCCTTCTCGTCGGCCAGGAGTTCGGCCTCGAGGCGCTGGTCCTCCTGGGAGGTGCGGCCGCGGGGCCGGGTCCCGGCGATGGGATGGGTCGTGGCGACGCCGTCCTTGACGGTGACGAGGGACTCGGGCGACGAGCCGACGATGTCGAAGCCGGGCAGCCTCAGCAGGTAGAGGTACGGGCTGGGGTTGCAGCGGCGCAACTGCCGGTAGATGTCGAGGGCGTCGGCACCGGTGGCCAGGTCGAACCGTTGGCTGGGGACGACCTGGAAGATGTCGCCGTCCTTGATCCGCTCGATGGCGACGTCGACGAGGGTGGCGAACTCCTCGGGGGTGCGCTGCCGCATGACCGGGACCTGCGCCGGCGGCACGTCGGGGCGGGTGATGGACTGTCGGGCCGAGGCGATCCGGGTGGCCATCGCCGCGATCCGTTCCTCGGCGCGACGCCAGGCGGCCTCGACCTGAGCGTCGTCGGCGTCGGCGTCGACGACGTGGTTGCTCACCAGCCACAGCTCCCCGCGGTGGTGGTCGAGCACGGCCATGTCGCCGGCGATCATGAAGCACATCTCGGGCAGGCCGAGGTCGTCGACGGTGTCGTCGCCGATGTCCTCGAGGTGGCGGACGACGTCGTAGCCGAGGAACCCCACGAAACCCGAGGTGAGCGGCGGCAGGTCGGGGGCCGAGGGGGTCTGCAGCTCGCGCAGCGCCTCCTTGAGGGTGGCCAGCGGCCCGCTGGAGCCCAGGCCGCTCACCGGCTCACCGATCCACCGACCTCGTCCGTCCTCGACGGTGAGCGCCGTGTCGCAGCGCACGCCGATGAACGACCAACGGCTCCAGATCCCCGACTCGGCCGACTCGAGGAGGAAGGTGAGCGGCCGGTCACCGCACAGGTGGTGGTAGAGGCCGACGGGGGTGAGGTCGTCGCACACCATGGTGGCGTGGACACTGACCACCCGCCCACTTCGCGACCGGAGGGTCTCCTCGAGGGTCGGTGTGAGGGTGAGGTCGCTCATCGGGTCTCCTCGGTGTCGTCGGGAAGCAGGAGGTCGGCGTCGAAGCAGGTGTGGTCGCCGGTGTGGCAGGCCCCGCCGGTCTGGTCGACGACGAGGAGGATCGTGTCCCCGTCGCAGTCGAGGCGCACCTGGCGGACGTGTTGGGTGTGGCCGGAGGTCTCGCCCTTGACCCAGTACTGCCGGCGTGACCTCGACCAGTAGGTCGCCCGTCGGGTCGCCAGGGTGCGGGCGAGGGCCTCGTCGTCCATCCACGCCATCATGAGCACCGCCCCGGTCGACCGCTCCTGGACGACGGCCGGGACGAGTCCGGCGTCATTGCGCTTGAGGCGGGAGGCGATGGCGGGGTCCAAGGACATGGGCTCCATTCAACACCCCGACGGCGCCCGGCGCCCGCCACGACCGATCGGCGTCACGGGACGGTGGCGTCCGGGAAGTGCCGTGTGGGAGGCACCGGTGCTGCGCGCGACGGCGGGCGCGGACGCCGGCACGTGCAAGGATGGGGACGAGTGAAGGGAGTCGCCATGTCACTGGCCCAGACCGAACGCGCCGCCCTGGCCGCCGACCTCGACCGGCTGGGCCCCACGGCCCCGACCCTGTGCGAGGGCTGGCTGGCCGATGACCTGCTCATCCATCTGCTGCTGCGCGAGAACGACCCGTTGGCCGTGCCCGGCATGGCCGTCGAGGTCTTCGACGAGGTCACCGCCGCCCGACGCCGTCAGCTCGAGTCGCGCACGACCTTCGCCGAGCGGGTCGACCGGCTGCGTCGTGGGCCGGCGCCGTGGAGCGTCTTCCGGGTTCCCGGTCTGGACCGGGTGGCCAACGGTGCCGAGTTCTTCGTCCACCACGAGGACCTGCTGCGCGCCCAACCCGGCTGGTCCGCACCACGCGACCTGGGGCGTCCCACCCAGACCCATCTGGCCCGGATCCTGGCCCGCAGCGGGCGGCTGCTGCTGCGGCACAGCCCGGTTGGGGTCCGCGTCGAACTCATCGACCAGTCCGGTGACCTCCACCTGCTCGGGCTGCGTCCCGGCTCCCGGATCGTCACCCTCGTCGGATTGCCCTCCGAGGTGCTCCTCCACTGCTTCGGACGCAAGGAGGCCGCCCGCGTCGAGGTGCTGGGCGAGCCGGACGCCGTCACCGATTTCCTCGGGACGGACTGCGCCGTCTGAGTCACCCCGTCCGAGGTGTCAGCACGGGGGCCGGCTCCGGCGGACCGACCCCCGTCGTCACTCACGACAGCTTGGCGAGGATGAGTTCGCGCACCCGCTTGGCGTCGGCCTGACCGTGCATGGCCTTCATGACCTGCCCGATGAGCGCCCCGGCAGCCTGCACCTTGCCGCCACGGATCCGCTCGGCGACGTCAGGGTTGGCGGCGATGGCCTCGTCGACGGCTGCCCCGAGGGCGGCGTCGTCCGAGACGACGGCCAAGCCCCGAGCCGTGACGACGTCCTGCGGGTCACCCTCACCGGCGACGACCCCGTCGATGACCTGACGGGCGAGCTTGTCGGTGAGCGAGCCGTCGTCGACGAGCGCCTGCAGCTGGGCCACCTGGGACGGGGTCATGCCGACCTCGGAGAGCTCGATGCCGGCCTCGTTGGCACGCCGGGACAGCTCGGTGAGCCACCACTTGCGGGCCGAGGCCGGGTCGCAACCGGCGGCCACGGTCGCCTCGACGAGGTCGAGGGCACCGGCGTTGACGAGGGCGTCGACCTCGAGCTGGGACAGACCCCACTGGGCCCTCAGCCGGGCACGCTTGGCGGCCGGCAGCTCGGGCAGGGTGTCGCGCAGCTGCTCGACCCATTCCCGGCTCGGCGCCACCGGGACGAGGTCGGGCTCGGGGAAGTAGCGGTAGTCCTCGGCGTCCGACTTGTCCCGTCCGGCAATGGTGAACTCGCCGTTCTCCTGCCACATCCGGGTCTGCTGACGTAACGCTCCTCCTGCGGCGAGGATCGCTCCCTGACGGCGGATCTCGTAGGTGAGCGCCCCCTCGACCGACCGCAGCGAGTTGACGTTCTTCGTCTCGGTGCGGGTGCCCAGGACGTCCGAACCCTTCGGCATGAGCGAGACGTTCGCGTCGCACCGCAGGTTGCCCCGTTCCATGCGGGCCTCGGAGACCCCCAGGGCGATCATGATGTCGCGCAGGTGAGCCATGTACGCCTTGGCGACCTGCGGGGCGAGGGCCCCCAGCCCGCGCACCGGCTTGGTGACGATCTCGATGAGGGGGACGCCGGCCCGGTTGTAGTCGAGCAGCGAGTGGTCGGCACCCTGGATCCGTCCCTCGGAGCCGCCGACGTGCAGCGACTTGCCGGCGTCCTCCTCCATGTGCGCACGCTCGATCTCGACCCGGAAGGTCCGGCCCTCGACCTCGAGATCGACATGTCCGTCATGGCAGATGGGCTCGTCGTACTGGGAGATCTGGTAGTCCTTGGTCATGTCGGGGTAGAAGTAGTTCTTCCGCGACATCCGGCTCCACGGGGCGATCTGGCAGTTGAGGGCCAGACCGATACGGATCGCCGACTCGACGGCGTGACCGTTGATCGCCGGCAACGATCCGGGCAGACCCAGACAGACCGGGCAGACGTTGGTGTTCGGCTCGGCCTGCGAGTCGGTGGAGCAGCCACAGAACATCTTCGTGGCGGTCGACAGTTCGACGTGGACCTCGAGGCCGAGGACTGGCTCGAAGCGCCCCATGACCTCGTCGTAGTCGAGCAGCTCGTCGGTGCTGTAGGCGCTCATCGGGCATCCTCCCTGTCGAACTCGCCGCTGAGGTGCGGGGCCCGGTCGAGCAGCGGGCCACCCCACCGGTCCTCGAGGATCCGCTCCAGGGCGGCGCCGACCCGGTAGACGCGGTCGTCGGCCATGACCGGGGCCATGACCTGGAAGCCCACCGGCAGACCGTCGGCCAGGCCGCACGGGAAGGACCCCGCCGCATTGCCGGCCATGTTCGCCGGGATGGTGCACAGGTCGGCCCGGTACATCGCCATTGGATCGGCGGTGCGCTCCCCCAGCCTGAAGGCGACGGTCGGCGTCGACGGCGCGACGAGGACGTCGCAGCTGGCCCAGGCGTTCTCGAAGTCGCGCGCGATGAGGGTGCGCACCTTCTGCGCCGAGCCGTAGTAGGCGTCGTAGTAGCCGGCGGACAGGGCGTAGGTGCCCAGGATGATCCGCCGCTTGGCCTCGGCCCCGAACCCGGCGCCACGGGTCATCGACATGACCTGCTCGGCGCTGTGGGTGCCGTCGTCACCGATGCGCAGGCCGTAGCGCATGGCGTCGTAGCGCGCCAGGTTGCTCGACACCTCGGCGGGCTGGATGAGGTAGTAGGCCGGCAGGGCGTACTCGAAATGCGGGCAGGACACCTCGACGACCTGCGCCCCGGCGTCCACCAGGGCCTCGACTGCCTCGTGGAAGCGTGCTTCGACGCCGGGCTGGTAGCCCTCACCGCCGAACTCCTTGACGACGCCGATGCGCATCCCGGTGACGTCACCGGAACGGGCCGCGGCGACGACGTCGGGCACCGGCTGGTCGATGGAGGTCTGGTCCATGGGGTCGTGGCCGCCGATGACCTCGTGCAGCAGGGCGGCGTCGAGCACCGTGCGGGCGCAGGGGCCGGGCTGGTCGAGGGAGCTGGCCATGGCGATGACCCCGTACCGGGAGGTGCCGCCGTAGGTGGGCTTGACGCCGACGGTGCCGGTCACCGCGGCGGGCTGCCGGATGGAGCCGCCGGTGTCGGTGCCCAGGGCCAGCGGTGCCTCGAACGCGGCCAGGGCCGCCGCCGAGCCACCCCCCGAGCCCCCCGGGATGCGGTCGAGGTCCCACGGGTTGTGGGTCGGACCGAAGGCCGAGGTCTCGGTCGAGGAGCCCATGGCGAACTCGTCGAGATTGGTCTTGCCCAGGACGACGAGCCCCGCGTCGAGGCAGCGGCGCACGACCGTCGACGTGTACGGGGGCACCCAGCCCTCGAGCATCCGCGAGGACGCCGTCGTCGGCAAACTCTCGTAGCAGAAGAGATCCTTGACGGCGATGGGGACGCCGGCCAGCGGGCCGAGCCGCTCGCCGGTGGCGATCCGCTCGTCGATCGACCTGGCGGTCGCCAGGGCGCGGTCGGTGTCGAGGGCGAGGAAGGCGTGCACCGGCCCGTCGACGGCGTCGATGCGATCCAGATGGGCACGAGTGACCTCCTGCGAGGACACCTCGCGGGAGGCGATGAGCCGGCCGAGCTCGGCGGCGTCGGTACGGACGAGGTCGGTCACTGGGCGTCCTCCTCAAGGATCCGCGGCACCCGGAAACGGTTGTCCTGCGCGCGGGGGGCCCCGGCCAGGGCGTCGGCTGGCGGCAGGGACGGGCGGGGCTCGTCGGACCGGAAGACGTTGCTCAGCGGCAGGGCGTGCGAGGTGGGCGGGACGTCGGCGGTGGCGACCTGGGAGACCACGGCGACCGAGTCGAGGATGAGGCCGAGCTGGGGGGCCAGCTGTGCGGTCTCGTCATCGGTGAGGTCGATGCGTGCCAGGCCGGCCAGGCGGACGACGTCATCAGGCGTGAGGGCCACGATGGATCTCCTGCGGTGGACCGGGTGCGGGACGTCCCGAGGGCGGGACGGGCCCAATCCTAGGCCCTCGGGCGGCTGTGCCCGGGTGCGTCCGCCGCCATGGCATTTGGGCTCGTCGCTGTGACGAGGGACAATATGCCCCGTGCTCATCGTCCGCATCCAGGTTCCTGACGTCCCGGGCACACTGGGACAGGTCGCCACCGCCATGGGTACGGTCGACGCCGACATCTCGGCCATCGAGATCGTCGAGAAGGGCGAGGGGTACGCCATCGACGACTTCATCCTCAACCTCCCGCCGTCCACCCTGCCGGACACCCTCGTCTCGACCTGCGACATGCTCGACGGCGTCAAGGTGCTGTGGCTGTCGCGGTACCCGGAGAACTGGGGCATCGAGTCGGACATCGCCGCTCTCAACCGGATGGGCGAGGACCCGCAGCACTCCGCCGAGATCCTCACCGAGGCCACCCCCGTCGTCTTCCACTGCCAGTGGGCGGCCCTCTTCGACGCCGACCAGTCGGTGCTCACGTCGACGGCGCTGGCCCCCGAGTTCACCCCGGAGGCGGTCGCCAGGCTCGAGCCGCTCGACGTCACCCATGCGGCCGAGCTCCAGGACGGGTGGATGCCCGGCTGGGGAGACACCGTCATCGCCGTCGCCCCGCTGTCGGGTGGCCGCAGCCTGGCCCTGGGACGTCAGGGCGGCCCGGCCTTCCTCACCTCCGAGCTCAACCGACTGCAGCACATGGCTGCGCTGGCGAACTGAGGACGTGTGGTCGCCCACGTCTGGCTGACCTGGCGGTTCTGGTACGAGATCCTCTCGGCCCTGGGCTTCGGGATCGCCTCGAGCCTCATCCCCGTCCTCAACTCCGAGATCTTCATCGTCGGCTCGTTGGCCAGTGGACTGCTCGGGCCACTCGAGGTGTCCATCGGGCTGGCCATCGGTCACGCCATCGGCAAGCTCATCATGTTCATCGGGATCCGCCAGGGCAAGAACCTCAAGTGGTTCAAGCACAAGGAGCCCAAGCCAGCGCCGCCGGGGTCCTGGCGGGAACGGCTGGGGCGCTGGAACGACCACGCCGCCCGGGCGGTCGAGCACCCGCGATGGGGTCTGGTCATCCTCATGGTCTCGGCCATCACCGGTGTGCCGCCGGTCTATCTCACCGTCATCTACGCGGCCACGACGAGGATGCGCACGCTCCCCTTCACCCTCACCATGGTCATCGGGTTCTTCCTGCGCTGCTACGCCCTGGCCCTGGCGACGAAGTGGGGCGTCCACCTCGTCATCTGAGGCCCGTCGCGGCTCGCCGGGCCGGGGCAGTCGGCGTCGGCCCGGGATTCGGCTCGAGGCTGTCGGCCCCTGTGGATTCAGCTCTGTGGGATGAGGACCTGGAAGAAGTAGTACCCGACCCCGACGAGAGCGCCCAGGACGAGGACGAAGACGATCGGTGCGAGGATCCGCTGCACCTTCTTGAGCCGGGTCGACGGCACCTTGCGCGGACCCCATTCGCCGAGCCTGGGACGCACCCGGATCGGGGTGCGTCCGTCGAGGTTGAGGTCGGTGAAGAAGGGCACGGTCCCGAGGGTACCGTGCCCCGGTCGGGCGCGGCGGGCGACGAGGTCGCCGTGGCCCGGATCGTGGCGACCGGGGTCGTGGAGGCCACGTCGCTCCGCAAACCGTCACCTCCCGCCCCCCACGGGCCACCCTGCTCCAGAACCTGCACCGTGCTCCTGGAATCGCCACTGCCCGTGGCCCGGGAGGCCACTTCGTTCCGGAAACCGTCGCCGTCCGCAGCCCGGGACGCCACATAGCTCCAGAAGTTGTACCAGGCTCCACGAACCGTCACTGCCGAGGCCGGGACCGGGGCCACTCTGCTCCGAAAATCGCCCCCTCAGGGGCCGTAGGGCCCACCTGGCTCCAGAACCTGCACGATGCTCCTGGAGTATCTGGAGCATCGTGCAGAAAGGGGAGCAAAGTCATCCCTGAGGGCTTTTTCCGGAGCGAGGTGCCGGACGGGAGAGGCTCCACGAGGGGACCCTTGGGTGGGGCAGGGTTCTCACGTGGACCACCGGACTGGGCAGGGTTCTCACGTGGACCACCGGACAGGGCCCGATTCCCAGGTGGAGCGCGGAACACGATTCCCGTCGACCGCGTGCGGACACTCATCGACGACCAGTGCCCAATCTGGAATCCGTCGCCATCGCGCGTCACGTGGAGCCGGGAATGGCCGAGTCTTCTCCATCGACGCCCCGAGAACGTCTCACCTCCCGGCAGACTGACCCCAGGAAAATCAGCCTCGCAGGTGCTCCTCGACGAGCTCGGCAGCTCGGGCGAGCGCGTCGAGCTGGCTCGACGCCGCCGCTCGACTCCATCCGGCCAGGCCGCAGGCAGGCACGAGGATTCCCAGGTCTGCGAGCCGGCAGTCACCGACCCCCAGACGACGCGACAGCTCGAGCACCCGTCGGACGATCTCGTCGACCGGCATGACGACGTCGGCCCTGTCGGTCGGCACGACACCCAGGCCCACCCGACCACCGGCATCCATCCTGGCCGCGACGGCGTCGAGCATCCGCGTCCCGGGGCGGGACAGGTCGAGCACGACAGGACCCGGGACATCGGGCAGGGGAACGTCGGCGGCGCACGAGTGCCACCCGACCTCGGCCAGCCCCTCGAGCCCGGTGACGAGGACGCCGGTGAGCTCGGTGGCTCGGGCCCACGACATCGCCGGCCAGTGATGCAGGCCCGACTGCGTCGGGACCCGTCCGCCGAGCACCGCACCGATGCTCGGCTCGTCGAGCTGGACGACCCACCTCACCTGTGGCATCCGACGGCGCAGCTCCCCCATGAGCGTCGCCATGCCGGACGCCAGCCCTGCCGTCACCTCACGGAGCGCCCCCTCGTCGGCAAGGAGGCACTCACCGTGCCGCAGGTGCAGCCCGACCGCCAACGTCAGCGGCCCACAGATGCCGATCTTCACCGTCGCGGGCGCCCCGGCCAGGGTCTCCTCGAGGTCGTCGAGGTCCCTGCGCAGCCATGACCCGGCCCGACGGTGCGCCCCGTCCGAGGAGTCGGCGAGACGCCATCCGCCCGGCCCGAGGTCCACCGGCAGATCGTCGAGCACCGCGCAGCCGCGCCCGAGGATGCCCGCCTCGACGCCCCGCCCCGGCAGTTCGGGCAGTGGGATGAGCTGCCCGAAGAGCTCGGCAACCGCCGCCAGTGCCCCGCGCATGTCGGTTCCCGGCAGTGAGCCGACGCCCGTGGCGATCACGATCGGACCGCCTGCGCCACCGACACCCCGGCCCGCTCGGTGCCGCAGATCGTCGCGGACCCGATGACGAGGTCGCCGTCATACAGCACCGCGGCCTGTCCCGGCGCCACCCCACGCAGCGGCTCGTCCACCTCGATGACGACTCCCCCGTCGACGCGACGGACACCGCACCCCACCGGCTGCCCGTGCGCCCGCACCTGGACCTGCCCACGCCAGGTCGACGCCGGCTCGCCGGAACACCACACCGGCCGGATGGCCTCGAGCCGCCGCACGCTCAGTCCGTCCTCCCCGCCGACGACGACGGTGTTCGACACCGGCTCGATGTCCAGGACGTATCGCGGACGCCCATCGGCCGCCGGAACCCCCAGGTGCAGACCGCGCCGCTGCCCGATGGTGAAGTGGTGATACCCGTCGTGGCGACCCACGACCCGGCCGGTCTCGTCACGGATGACCCCGTCGCGAGTGCCGAGCTCCCCGCTGAGCCAGCCGGCGGTGTCGCCGTCGGGAATGAAACAGATGTCGTGCGAGTCCGGCTTGGCCGCCACCGACAGCCCCAGCTCGGCAGCCTCCTGCCGCACCTGTACCTTGGGCGTGTCGCCGAGCGGGAAGAGCGAGTGCGCGAGTTGCTCCTGATTGAGCACCGCCAGGACGTAGGACTGGTCCTTGCCCGCGTCGGCCGCCCGATACATCCGGGTGACGCCGTCGACCGCCTCCAGTCGCGCGTAGTGACCGGTGGCGACGGCGTCGAACCCCAGATCGAGCCCACGCTCCAGGAGGGCGGCGAACTTGATCCGCTCGTTGCAGCGCAGACACGGGTTCGGGGTTCGCCCGGCGGCGTACTCGGCGACGAAGGGGTCGATGACCTCGGCCGCGAACCGGTCGGAGAAGTCCCACACGTAGAAGGGGATGCCGAGCCGATCAGCGGCCCGTCGCGCGTCGAAGGAGTCCTCGAGGGAGCAGCATCCGCGCGACCCCTCCCGATACGACCGTGGGTTGCGCGACAGGGCCAGGTGGACGCCGGTGACGTCGTGTCCCCGGGCCACGAGGCGCGCCGCCGCGACCGCGGAGTCGACCCCGCCGGACATCGCCGCCAGAACTCTCATGCGGTCCTCCTCCTGCCGTGCGCCCCGGCCCCCCGGGGCGTCGACCATCGTAGGTGGACCCGGCGGCGGCCCGCACTCAGCGCGCCCCGCGGACCCGCTCGACGGCGTCCGGCAGCACGGCCAGCAAGTGGTCGAGGTCGGCCTCGGTCGTCGACCACCCGAAGGACACCCGCACCCCGGCGGCCGCCTGTGACTCCGTGCGCCCCATGGCGAGCATGACCTGGCTCGGGCGGGCGACTCCGGCATGGCAGGCCGATCCGGCCGAGCAGTCGATGCCGGCGGCGTCGAGGACGAGGAGCAGGTCGGCGGAGCGGACGGACTCGACCGTGAGATGGCAGATCGCCGGACTGACCGTCGTCCCCCCGTCGACCGACACGCCGGGGATGGACGCCGTCGCCTCGACCAGACGCCGACGCAGCCTCGCCCAGCGGGCGCGCTGGGCGTCGAGGGTCCCCAGCGACTCGCGCAGGGCAGCGGCGAAACCGCGAGCCAACATGACGGTCTGGGTGCCGGAACGGACCCCGTTCTGTTGCCCGCCGCCGGGCAGGACGGGTCGGAGCTCGACGCCACGGCGTACCCACAGTGCCCCGATGCCGACCGGCCCGCCGATCTTGTGGGCACTGAACGAGGCGAGGTCGACCCCCCATCCGGCCAGGTCGACGTCGACATGGCCGAGGGCCTGGACGGCGTCGGTGTGGACGACCGCCCCCGCATCATGGGCACGCGCGGCGACCTCGGGCACCGGCTCGACGACCCCGGTCTCGTTGTTGACGGCCATGACCGAGACGACGTCGCCGGGTGCGGGGGTGAGTGCCGAGACGTCGACGACGCCGTCCTGGTCGACCGGCACCACCGACACCCGCTCCCCGAGCAGCCGGGGGTCCGCCAGACCGGCGACCGCCTCGTGCTCCACCGCCGAGACCCAGACCCGTCCCCGCTCACCGACCGATCCCAGCAGGGCCAGGCCGTCGGCCTCGGTCCCGCCGCTGGTGAGGATGATCTCGAGCGGCCGGACCCCGAGCAGACCGGCGATCTCCTCCCGGGCGTCCTCGAGCAGGGCCCGTGCTGCCCGGCCTGCCCCATGGGTCGCCGACGGGTTGGCCAGGGACGGCGTCGAGACCATGGCCTCGAGGGCAGCGGGTCGCAGCGGGCTCGTCGCGGCGTGGTCGAGGTTGACCCGCTGGGCACCTCGTGTGCACGGATTCGCATCCTTGAAAGCCATCTGAGCACATCCTTTCAGCGGGGGCGGACCGGCGAGGAGAACTTGTGGCATCGCGGCCCGGAAGACACCATAGGTGCGCTGCCCGCATGGCAGCGCGCCGACCGTGCGTCGGCACGTCGATGGAAAGGATGCCGCAATGGCCAGGACACCGTCCCAGACCGACACGACCGAGGAGGCCGAACCGCGTCGTCTAGGAGCGCATCTCCACGCCGACGGCTGCACCTTCGGCCTGTGGGCGCCCCGCGCCGACCGGGTCGAGCTGGCCCTGGTGGCCTCCGATCGTTCCCAGCGCAATCACGACATGACCCCGGGCCCCGATGGCATCTGGACCCTCGACGTCCCCGGGGTCGAGGCCGGTCAGCTCTACGGCTACCGCGTCCACGGACCCTGGGATCCCGACCAGGGCATGAGGTTCAACCCGGCCAAGCTGCTCCTGGATCCCTACGCCCGCGCCATCACGGCCGGCGTCGACTACCACGGGCCGATCTTCGACCACCTGCCCGGCTCGAACTTCGAGCCCGATGACCGCGACTCCGCCCACGCCGTGCCGCTGTCCATCGTCGTCCGGCCCGGGACCCCACCCGAACCGATCGCCCGACGCCGACCGCTCTCGGAGTCGCTCATCTACGAGCTCCACGTCAAGGGCTACACGAGGTCGCACCCCATGGTCCCCGACCATCTGCGCGGCACCTACGGCGGCCTGGCCTGTCCGGCCGTCATCGAGCACCTCGTGTCCATGGGCATCACCGCGGTCGAACTGCTGCCGGTGCAGCAGTTCGTCTCCGAACCCTTCGTCGTGGGCAAGGGACTGCGCAACTACTGGGGGTACAACACCCTGGGGTACTTCGCCCCGCACGCCGCCTACTGTTCGGTGGGCAGCATGGGCGAGCAGGTCGAGGAGTTCAAGGCCATGGTCACCGCCCTTCACCGGGCCGGGATCGAGGCCATCCTCGACGTCGTCTACAACCACACCGGCGAGGGCGGCCACGAGGGCCCGACGCTGGCCTTCCGCGGCATCGACCACAAGGCCTACTACCGTCTCACCAACGATCAGCGTGACGACTACGACGTCACCGGCTGTGGCAACGCGGTCGACACCTCCCACCCCGGCGTCCTGCGGATGGTCCTGGACTCCCTGCGGTACTGGGTCACCGAGATGGGGGTGGACGGATTCCGCTACGACCTGGCGACGACCCTCATCCGCGACGCCGAGCACGGCGTCGACCAGAACCACCCGTTCAAGCAGGCCCTGCGCACCGACCCGGTGCTCTCGCGGGTCAAGCACATCGCCGAGCCCTGGGACGTCGGACCCTACGGCTACCAGGTGGGCCGCTGGGGTTCGGGCTGGAGCGAGTGGAACGACCGGTTCCGCAACCACACCCGCGACTACTGGCGAGGTGCCACCTCCGGTGTGCAGGAGCTGGCCACCCGGCTGGCGGGATCGGAGGACCTCTACGGCTCGCCGACCGGCGGCATCAACTTCGTCACCGCCCACGACGGCTTCACCATGCGCGACCTCGTGACGTACAACATGAAGCACAACCAGGCCAACGGCGAGGACAACCACGACGGGTCGAACGACAACCGCTCGTGGAACTGCGGTTGGGAGGGCGAGACGACAGACGACGCCATCGTCGAGCTGCGCCACCGCCAGGTGCGCAATCTCATGGCCACCCTGCTGCTGTCGGCCGGGGTGCCGATGATCCTCGCCGGTGACGAGATCGGTCGTACCCAGGACGGCAACAACAATGCCTACTGCCAGGACTCCCCCATCTCCTGGGTCAACTGGGAGGACGCCGTCGACTGGTCCGACGTCACCCGGCTCACCCGGCACCTGGCCACCCTTCGCGCCGAGCACCCGGCCCTGCGCCCCGAGCTGTACCGCCACCACGGCGAGGTCATGACCTGCGACGGTCGGCCCACCGGACGCCCCGACCTCACGTGGTTCTCCGGCGAGGGCTCCGAGATGTGCACCGAGGACTGGAACGACCAGGGACGACGGACCCTCGGCATGTACTCCTCGACCTCGAAGGAGGCCTTCCTCGTCTGGTACCACAGTGGTGACCAGCCGGTCGGCATCCATCTGCCGTCGGCGCGCTTTGCCGCCTCCTGGAGTCTCGAGGTGACGACCGCCCGCCCCGACGAGGTCGTCGAGGGACCGTTGGAGCCCGACGCCGCCTTCGTCGTCCCCCCGCGCAGTGTCACCGTCCTTCGTGGGGAGGTTCCCGCCCCCGTGGCGACGTCGAAGCCGGTAGCGTGATCCTCGTGTGGAGGATGAACAGACGCCAGCGTTCCGACGAGCAGCCCGAGGAGTCCGCGAGCCCCGAGGCCCCCGTCGCCGAGTCGGCGACCTCGGACGGAACCGTCGCCGACCCGGCGACCGCTGAGGGACCCGTCGCCGACCCGGCGACGCCCGAGGCCGCGGCGAGTGATCCGGCTCCCACCGAGGACGGGACGGCCGCGACCGGCACTCCCGCGCCACTGCCCGCGGATGCCTCCGATAACGAGCCGGTGAGCCGCCCCCGTCACGCGGCCGACGCCCCCGAGCCGGAGAGCTCCCGGCAGGACCTGCCGCTGGACCGCCCCGGCCATGCCCCGCTGCGCGGCTACGGCCGGATTCCCGTGCACAACGTCCAACCGGTCGTCGAGGGCGGGCGCCTGCCGGCCTACGCCGTCGTCGGCGAGGAGTTCGAGGTGCGCGCCAATGTCTTCCGCGAGGGGCACGACGCCGTCGGCGCCAGTGTCGTCCTCACCGATGCCGACGGACGCCGTCTCGTCACCGACATGGTCCAGGTCGAGCCGATCGGCCTCGACATCTGGACGGCCCGAGTGAGCGCCGACGCCGAGGGCGACTGGACGATGCACGTCGAGGGCTGGTCGGACGCCTGGGGCACCTGGCACCACAACGCCGCGGCCAAGCTGGCCGCCGGCATCGACGTCGACCTCGTCTGCGCCGAGGGTCGTGTCCTGGTCACCTCGGCCCGGGACCGTGCCTCCTCCCGAGGCGACGAGGACGCCGTGGCCACCCTCGACGCCGCCGGGTCGGTACTCGACCCGAACCGCCCCATCGCCGAGCTGCTCGGGCTCGTCGAGGATGCCGGGTTCGCCGCGGCCATGCGCCGTCATGCCGACCGACCTCTCACCAGCCCGACCGCCCGCACGCCGCTGGTCGTCGAGCGGCGTCGGGCCCTCTACGGCTCCTGGTACGAGTTCTTCCCCCGCTCCCAGGGCGCCCACGAGAACCCCGACGGATCATGGACCTCGGGTACCTTCGACAGCTCCTGGGAGCGTCTCGACGCCGCCGCGGCCATGGGCTTCGACGTCGTCTACCTGCCGCCGATCCACCCCATCGGCACCGCCTTCCGCAAGGGACGCGACAACACCCTCGTCC
Source organism: Acidipropionibacterium timonense (assembly GCF_900605005.1). Lineage (GTDB taxonomy): Bacteria > Actinomycetota > Actinomycetes > Propionibacteriales > Propionibacteriaceae > Cutibacterium > Cutibacterium timonense. The sequence continues at coordinate 1,280,811 of NZ_LR027558.1, forward strand.
CCGGACCGTACGATCCCGGCTCGCCCTGGGCCATCGGATCGGCCGACGGCGGCCACGACGCCATCCACCCGGATCTGGGCACCTTCGAGGACTTCGACCGTTTCGTCGGTCATGCCCACGACCTCGGCCTCGAGGTCGCCCTCGACTTCGCCCTCCAGGCCTCGCCCGACCATCCCTGGGTCACCGAGCACCCCGAGTGGTTCACCACCCGGGTCGACGGCACCATCGCCTACGCCGAGAACCCGCCGAAGAAGTACCAGGACATCTACCCCATCAACTTCGACAACGACCCCGAGGGCATCCACCGCGAGGTCATCCGCCTGCTCGAGTTGTGGATCTCCCACGGGGTGACGATCTTCCGCGTCGACAACCCGCACACCAAGCCGGTGAACTTCTGGGCCTGGGTCATGGCGACGATGCATCGGCGTCATCCCGAGGTCATCTTCCTGGCCGAGGCCTTTACCCGGCCCGAGATGATGCAGGCCCTGGCCAAGGTCGGCTTCCAACAGGGCTACTCGTACTTCACCTGGCGCACCGCCAAGTGGGAGATCGAGGAGTTCCTCACCCAGGTGTCCCGCGACACCTCCGCCTGGTACCGGCCGAACATGTTCGTCAACACCCCGGACATCAACCCGTACTACCTCCAGGATGGCAATCCCGCCGGGTTCGCCATCCGTGCCATCCTCGCCGCGACGATGAGCCCGAGCTGGGGCGTCTACTCCGGTTTCGAGCTGTGCGAGCACGAGCCCCTGCCCGGACGCGAGGAGTACGCCCACTCCGAGAAGTACGAGTACCGGCCGCGCGACTGGAACGCCCAGCCGAACCTCTCCCTGCTCATCACCCGGCTCAACGAGATCCGTCGGGCCCACCCGGCGCTCCAGCAGCTGCGTGACGTGACGATCCACCACGCTCCCGACGACCGGGTCCTCGTCTTCTCCAAGAAGGCCGGGGACGACGTCGTCATCGTCGTCGTGAGCCTCGACCCGGTCTGGGGAGTCGGCTCCCAGGTCATGCTCGACATGGCCGCTCTCGGCCTGGACCAGCACGCGACCTTCGACGTGCACGACGAGCTCACCGGGGCGGACTTCACCTGGTCGCAGCAGGCCTGGGTGGGCCTGTACCCGTCCCAACCGGCGCACATCCTGTCGGTCCGGCGTCCCTGACGACACACCACAGCCCGAGGGCCGCTCCCGACCTGAGGTCGGGACGGCTTCACCCGTACCCCATCGCCGAAGGAACCTCGTGTCCCACTCCCCCCACGTCGCATCCGTCGCCCACCACGCCGACGAGCACCTGCTCGACATGTCGGCCAGCGAACTCAGCGAGGCCCTGGGCCAGGTGCACCCCACCGGGTCCGTCGACTCGTCGACGCCGGACTGGTATCGCACGGCCGTCTTCTACGAGGTGCTCGTCCGGTCCTTCCACGACTCCAACGGGGACGGCGTCGGAGACCTGGCGGGCCTGGAGTCACGCCTCGACTACGTGCAGTGGCTCGGCGTCGACTGCCTGTGGTTGCCGCCCTTCTACGACTCGCCCCTGCGCGACGGGGGCTATGACGTGCGCGACTACCGGAGCATCCGGGAGGAACTCGGTACCGTCGACGACTTCCGTCGCCTGCTCGACGCGGCCCATGACCGTGGTCTGCGGGTCATCGTCGACTTCGTCATGAACCACACCTCCGACGAGCACCCGTGGTTCCAGGCCTCGCGCAGGGACCCCTACGGCCCCTACGGCAACTACTACGTATGGTCCGACACCGACGAGCCCTACCAGGACGCCCGGATCATCTTCCTCGACACCGAGCGCTCGAACTGGACCTGGGACGAGAAGCGCGGTCAGTACTACTGGCACCGGTTCTTCCACCACCAGCCCGACCTCAACTTCGACGAGCCCAGGGTGCTCGAGGAGATCTTCGACGCGGTGCGGTTCTGGCTCGACCTGGGCATCGACGGCTTCCGACTCGATGCGGTCCCCTACCTCGTCGAGGAGGACGGCACGAACTGCGAGAACCTCGGCGGCACCCACCGGATCCTCAAGGACCTGCGCGCCATGGTCGACCGCGAGTACCCCGGGCGGATCCTCCTGTGTGAGGCCAACCAGTGGCCCCAGGACGTCGTCGAGTACTTCGGGGACGGCGACGAGTGCCAGATGGCCTTCCACTTCCCGGTCATGCCGAGGCTCTACATGGCCCTGGAACAACACTCCCGCCGGAGCATCAGCGAGATCCTCGCGTCGACCCCGTCCATCCCGGACGGCTGCCAGTGGGGCACCTTCCTGCGCAACCACGACGAGCTCACCCTCGAGATGGTCACCGAGGAGGAGCGGCAGTTCATGTGGCGCCAGTACGCGCCCGAGCCACGGATGCGGTGCAACCTGGGCATCCGACGCCGACTGGCACCGCTGGTCGGCAATGACGACGCCCGCATCCGGCTGCTGCACTGCCTGTTGCTGTCCCTGCCCGGTTCCCCGGTGCTCTACTACGGCGACGAGATCGGCATGGGCGACAACCCCTGGCTGCCCGACCGTGACGGCGTCCGTACCCCCATGCAGTGGGATGCCACCGACACCGCCGGGTTCTCGCAGGCCCCCTTGGAGCGCTTCCACCTGCCGCTCATCGACCAGTTCGGTTTCCGGCCGGCGCGGGTCAATGTCGCCCGGCAGATGAACGACCCCTCGTCCCTGCTGCTATGGTTGCGCTCCATGCTGGCCCTGCGGCGTCGACACCCGGTCTTCGGCCGCGGCGACTTCGTCGACCTCGGGGGCCCGGACGAGGCCATCCTCGCCTTCCTGCGCAGCGATGCCGGGACGACCGTGCTGTGCCTGGCCAACCTCAGCCCCACCGAGCGGACCTTCCAGGTCGAGGTCCCCGGTTCCGCCGGCGTCCGTCCGCGTCCGATGCTGCGCGACGAGCCGATCGAACCCATCGACGACGAGGCTCGGCTGACGCATGTCCTGCCCGGATGGGGCTTCAGCTGGCTCGTCCTGCGCGAACCCGAGCCGAAGGAGCAGTGATGACACACACCTGGTGGAACGACGAGGACGTCCGGGGACGGCTCTGGCAGCACGTGAGTGCCGCCCGCTGGTTCTCCGGCAAGGGCCGCGACGGCCGTCTCGAGGACGTCGTCGAGTTGACGCCGGTGGCGCGGGTGCACCATCTCGTCGCGACGGTGCGCTACCCCGATGGATCTCCCGAGTACTACCAGGTGCTCGTCACGCCGGCGTCGCAGGAGTCCGACGCCATCGCCGTCGACCCCGAGGGGACCCCCTGGCGCGACGCCACCGAGGACGGTGAGGCCCTCGTGGGCTGGGCCCGGGAACTCCTCGAGGGCCATCCCGTCGATCCCTCCGGATGGTGGACGCTCGAACGGCTGCGGCCCGCGCCGACTCCGGTGCGCATCGCCCGACGCTTCGGCGGGGAGCAGTCGAACACCTCGATCGAGGTGGACGACGCCGTCATCATCAAGGTCTTCCGTCGCCTCGAGCCCGGCGACAACCTCGACGTCACCATCCACGCCGCGCTCAATCGCGCCGGGGTCACCTCGGTCGCCACCCTCCACGGGGCGGTCCACGCCGCCGTTCCGCTGGCCGAGGGCGACCTCCGCACCGATCTGGCCATGATCGTCCAGCGTCTGCCGCAGCCCCGCGACGGCTGGGAGTACGTGTGTGCCAAGGCCGCCGGTCTGGAGCCGGTCGACGACGACTGCCGGGCGCTCGGCTCGGCGCTGGCCCAGATCCACGACGCCCTGGCCGAGGTGGATCTCGGGTCCGGGCCGCGGCAGCTGCGGGGGGACGACGTCGCCGACCTCATGGTCCGTCGCCTCGATCGCGCCACCGCCACGGTCGCGCAGTTGGAACCGCTGCGGCCCGGCCTCACGGCGATCTTCGACCGGCTGCGAGGACGCACCCTGGCCGCCCAACCGGTGCACGGGGACTTCCACCTGGGCCAGACACTGCTCACCCCCGACGGGTGGCGGATCATCGACTTCGAGGGCGAGCCCCTCAAGAGCGCCGCCGAGCGCCGTGCCCCCGACAGCCCGTGGCGGGACGTCGCCGGGATGACGCGCTCACTCTCCTACGCCACCTCGGCCACCCCCGACCCGAGCTCCCCGCAGACGCGGGCCTGGGCGACGCAGGCCAGGCAGGCCTTCCTGACGGGATATGCCTCGACCATCGAGGCCGTCGATGTCGACCTCCTGTCGGCCTACGAGGCCGACAAGGCGATCTACGAGGTCGTCTACGAGTTCCTCAATCGTCCCGACTGGATCGAGATCCCCCTCGGCGCCCTGCGCTCCATCGCCGCGAGCGGCTCGCACGGCGTCGGCCAGCCCACGGATCCGGTCTGAACAGTTCTGCCCCCACATCTCCCGCCGCGCCCACGAACCGGGGTCCGGTGGCGCTAGATTGAGACCCACGGCACCCACATCAACGAGGAGATGACATGGCGCACGACACCTTCGGAGGCCTCACGGGAGTGGATCTCCAGGGATTCCACTCCGGCGGCGACACCGAGTGCTGGAAACGGCTGGGATCCCACGTCGTCACCATCGCCGACGACGAGCGTGGCCAGGTCACCGGCACCCGCTTCGCCGTGTGGGCACCCAATGCCCGAGCCGTCCAGGTCATCGCCGACTTCAACTGGTGGACCGGCGACGACATGCAGCTCATCCCCGGCTCGGGCGTGTGGGGCACCTTCATCGAGGGCGTCGGCGAGGGAACCCTCTACAAGTACCGCATCCTCGACCAGTGGGGCACCTGGCATGAGAAGGTCGACCCCATGGCCCGCTACAGCGAGCAGGCCCCGGGCAATGCCTCCATCGTCACCGAGAGCCACTACAGCTGGTCGGACGACGAGTGGCTCGAACGCCGTGCCGCGTCCAGGGCCCACCGCGAGCCGATGAGCGTCTACGAGGTGCACCTGGGAGGGTGGCGTCACGGCTTGAGCTATCGCCAGCTCGCCGACCAGCTCGTCTCCTACGTCACCTGGCAGGGCTACACCCATGTCGAGTTCATGCCCCTGGCCGAGCATCCCTTCGCCCCGTCCTGGGGCTACCAGGTGACCGGCTACTTCTCCCCGACGAGCCGTTACGGCTCCCCCGACGACCTGCGGTACCTCATCGACACGCTCCACCAGGCCGGCATCGGCGTCATCATGGACTGGGTTCCCGGGCACTTCCCCAAGGACGACTGGGCCATGGGCCGCTTCGACGGGACCGCCCTCTACGAGCACGCCGATCCGCGTCAGGGGGAGCACCTCGACTGGGGCACGTACATCTTCAACTACGGGCGCAACGAGGTGAAGTCCTTCCTCGTCTCGAACGCCCTGTACTGGGTGAGCGAGTTCCACGTCGACGGACTGCGCGTCGACGCCGTCGCCTCGATGCTCTACCTCGACTACTCCCGTCCCGAGGGACAGTGGGTGCCCAACCGCTTCGGTGGTCGCGAGAACCTCGAGGCCATCGACTTCCTGCGCTACGTCAACTCGCACCTCTACGCCCGTCACCCCGGCATCGTCATGATCGCCGAGGAGTCGACGAGCTTCCCCGGGGTCACCAAGCCGGTCGACGCCGGCGGTCTCGGCTTCGGCTTCAAGTGGAACATGGGGTGGATGAACGACTCCCTGCGGTACCTGGAGCTCGACCCGGTCCATCGTCAGTACCACCACGACGAGATGACCTTCGCCATGATCTACCAGTACTCGGAGAACTTCATCCTGCCCATCAGCCACGACGAGGTCGTCCACGGCAAGGGGTCGATGATCAACAAGGTCGCCGGGGACGACTGGCGACAGTTCGCCTCCCTGCGCGCCTACTACTCGTACATGTGGTCCTTCCCCGGCAAGCAACTCGTCTTCATGGGCTGCGAGTTCGGGCAGCGCCGGGAGTTCGACGAGTCGCAGAGCCTCGAGTGGTTCGTCGCCGACCTGTGGGGTCACGGTGGCCTCAAGCGACTCTTCCGCGACCTCAACGCCGTCTATCGGGAGAACCCGGCCCTGTGGGAGCTCGACTCCGACCCACGTGGGTTCGAGTGGATCAACGCCAACGACGCCGGAGCCAACATCTTCTCCTGGCTGCGCCGTGATGAGCAGGGCTCGGTCATCGCGTGTCTGACGAACTTCTCGCCCAACCCGCAGACCCGCTACCGGGTCGGGTTGCCGCACGTCGGCGTCTGGCAGGAGATCCTCAACACCGACGCCACCGAGTACGACGGCACCGGCCAGTTCGGCAACCTCGGCCGGATCGAGGCGGTGGCCGCTCCCAACGACGACCGGTTCGACGCCACGGCGACCGTCTGCGTCCCGCCGATGGGTTCGGTGTGGTTGCGATGGGACCCGCAGGCCTCATCGTCCGCCCCGCAGTCCTCATGAGTGTGGACGCGCCGTAAGATCCTTCTCGGTCCGTCCCGCCGGACGGACCACCCCACACAGAAGGTCCTACGACTATGTCTTCAACTCCCTCCCAGATCGTCGAGGCGGTGGGCGGCCCGGAGAACATCACGAGCCTCACCCACTGCGCGACGAGGCTGAGGTTCCAGCTCAAGGACGGGTCCCGGGTCGACACGCCGACCGTCGAGGCCATTCCCGGCGTCATGGGCGCCGTCCCCCAGAGCGGCGACCGTTACCAGGTCGTCATCGGCGGTGCCGTCGACAGCGTCTACAAGGACATCATGGCCCTGCCCCAGATGCAGAACCTCGGTGCCGCCGTCAAGGGTTCCCAGAGCGACGCCGACGTCAAGGCGGCAGCACGGGCCAAGGGACCCCGTGGCCGGTTCTCCTGGCTCGACACCTTCTTCGAGTTCCTCTCGGACTCCTTCCGGCCCATCATCGGTGCCCTGCTGGGAGCATCCCTCTTCATCACGTTCATGTCGCTCATGGCGACGACGGGGGTCATCGGCAACTGGGCCGACTCGCGTGTCACGCTGTCGCCGAGCTGGCAGTTCGTCAACCTCACGTGGAAGACGGTCTTCTACTTCCTGCCGCTCATGGTGGCCTACAACGCCTCGAAGAAGCTCAACGTCGATCCCTGGGTCGGCTTCGCGACGATGGCCATCGTCATGCTGCCGGGATTCAACGGCCTGGCCAGCGTCGCCCACAACGCCACGGTCGCCGGCTCGGCGGTGAAGATCGTCAACATCTTCGGTCTGCCGTTGACCATCTTCGACTATGGTTCGACCGTCTTCCCACCGCTGCTCATGGCGGCGGTGCTCGGCCCGCTCAACAAGGGCCTCAAGAAGATCATCCCGCAGAACGTCCAGCTCATCTTCGTGCCGTTCCTGGCCATGCTCATCATGATCCCGCTCACCGCCTTCCTCATCGGCCCGATCGGCGTCTACCTGGGTGCCTACCTGGCCAAGGGCCTGGCGGCCGTCAACGGCACGAGCGCCTTCATCTTCGCGGTCCTCATCCCGCTGGCCTACCCCTTCATGGTGCCGTTGGGACTGCACTGGCCGCTCAACGCCGTCATGCTCCTCAACATCCAGACCCTCGGCTACGACTACATCCAGGGCCCCATGGGTGCGTGGAACTTCGCCTGCTTCGGTGCGACGGCCGGTGTCCTCTTCCTGTCGATCCGCGACAAGGACGTCACCATGCGTCAGACGGCGACCGGAGCCCTGGCGGCCGGCCTGCTCGGCGGCATCTCCGAGCCGAGCCTCTACGGCATCCACCTGCGGTTCAAGCGGATCTACCCGTCGATGCTCGTCGGCTGCCTCACCGGTGGTCTCATCATCGGCTTCGGCGGCGGGCTCCACACCAGCGCCTTCATCTTCACCTCGCTGCTCACCATCCCGGCCTTCGACAAGATCGGGCTGTACTGCATCGCCATCGCAGCGTCCTTCCTCGTCTCGATGATCCTCGTCATCGTCCGTGACTACCGGACGCCGGAGGAGAAGGCTGCCGTCCGTGCCGAGGCGCAGGCCCGCCAGGCCGCGGAGGCCGCGGAGTCGGCCGAGCCGGCAGCGGTGGCCTCACCCGTCGCTGCCGCGGCGGTGGCAACCCAGGGCGCGACCGCCGGGGCAGCCACGCCGGCCGCGCAGCAGATCGAGGATGCCTCGGCATCGTCGGCCGACCCGCAGGACGGGGCCGGCACGCTCACCGTCCTCTCGCCGCTGGAGGGCAAGGCCCTGCCCATCACCGAGATTCCCGACCCGGTCTTCTCGACCGGCGTCGTCGGCCAGGGTGTGGCCATCGACCCGACGAGCACGACCGTCGTCGCGCCCGCGGCCGGTACCGTCGTCACCGCCCCGGCATCGGGGCACGCCCTGGGCCTCAAGCTCGAGAACGGCGTCGAACTGCTCATCCACGTCGGCATCGACACCGTCGAGCTGGCTGGCAAGGGCTTCGACGTCCACGTCAAGGCCGGTGACACCTTCACCGCCGGGCAGCCCCTGGTGACCTTCGACCGCAAGGTCATCGCCGACGCCGGGTACTCCAACATCACGCCGGTGCTCGTGACCAACGGCTTCGACTACTCGGAGGTCACCGGGATCCCTGCCGACGCCGTGACGACGTCGACCCCGGTCATCACCGTGACGAAGTCCTGACGTCCCCTCACCGACCTGTCAGTCCCCTCACCGCACAGGGCGGCCCGGTCCCTCGAGGACCCGGCCGCCCTGTGCGTGTCATCGGTGGAGCGCCGGAGCCATCCTGCCGGGACCGCGTGAGGGTTTCAGGACTGCGTGGGGCCGGCCTGCCACGGCTCGGACCCGTCCTCCCGTCGGTCCACCGATCGGTCGGCCTCGTCGGGAACCTCCGACGTCACGAGGGAACCGTCGGCGCGCCTCAGGCCGGCGACGGGATGGGTCCCCGTCAGCCGCGGCCGGACCGGGCCCTGACCGGCGAGGGCCACCCGAACCGGCTCGTGGCCGACCCGGACGAGCTCCCCCCGGACGGTGACCTCGCGCTCCGACCCGGTGAGCACCTGGAAGGTCGCGGCGTCCCGTTCGATCGTCACGAGCAGGTCGGAGTCGCCCAGGACGAGGTGGTGACTCAACGACTCCCACTGCGCCGGGAGTCGCGGATCGAACCGCAGACTGGCCCGATCACACCGCATGCCGGCGAACCCGTGCACGAGACAACCCCAGATGCCCCCCGCTGAAGCCACGTGGACGCCGTCGCCGGCGTTGTCGTGGACGTCGGCCAGATCGCAGAACAAGGCGGAGCGGAAGTACTCCATGGCCATGTCCTGGTGTCCCACCTCGGCGGCGATGATGGCCTGGACGACGGCCGACAGACTTGAGTCCCCCGTGGTGATGGGGTCGTAGTACTCGAAGTCGGCGAGCTTGACCGCCTCGGTGAACTGGTCGGCCTGGAGGAACATCGCCAGCACGACGTCGGCCTGCTTGAGCACCTGGTGTCGATAGATGACGAGCGGGTGGTAGTGCAGGAGGAGCGGGCGGCTGGAGGCCGGGGTGTTGGCCAGGTCCCACAGTTCACGGGAGAGGAACTGGTCGTCCTGCGGATGGATCCCGAAGGTCTCGTCGAAGGGGATGACCATCCCTGCCGCGCACTCGTCCCAGCCCCGCACCTCGTCGACGTCGAGGTGCAGCTGCGCGCACAGGTGCTGGTACCACAGGGGGTCCTCGGTCCGCATCCGCCGCATGACGGCGGCGGCGTCGGTGAGGTTCGCCCGGGCCATGACGTTGGTGTAGAAGTTGTTGTCGACGACGGTCGTGTACTCGTCGGGCCCGGTCACCCCGTGGATGTGGAACTCACGTTCCCCGTTGAGCCTCCAGAACCCCAGGTCGGCCCACATCCGTGCGGTCTCGACGAGCACCGGGGCCGCGTCCCGGAAGAGGAACTGCTTGTCCCCCGTCGCCCGGGCCTGGGCCATGAGTGCGTGGGCGATGTCCGCGTTGATGTGGTACTGGGCGGTGCCCGCGGCGTAGAAGGCCGAGGCCTCCTCACCGGTGATGGTGCGCCACGGGAACAGGGCGCCCCGTTGCGAGAGCTCCCCCGCCCGCAGGCGCGCCTCGGGAAGGGTGTTGACCCGGAACATGAGGGCGTTCTGGGCCAGTCGCGGGTGGGTGTACGTGAGCATGGGGATGACGTAGACCTCGGCATCCCAGAAGTAGTGCCCCTCGTACCCCGATCCGGTGACGCCCTTGGCCGGGATGCCGAGCTGATCGGCCCTGGCCGCGGCCTGGGCGATCTGGAAGAGGTTCCAGCGAATGGCCTGCTGGGTGCCCGTGGGGGCCCCGGTCACCTCGACGTCGGCGGTGCGCCAGTACTCCTCGAGCCACTCCTCCTGCTGGCGCAGGTAGGACTCGTGTCCCTGCTCACGCACCCGGTCGAGAGTCCGGCGGACCCGGTCGAAGAGCTCCTTGACCGGGACCTTGCGCGAGGTGTGGTACGCCACGGCCTTCCGGACGCGGATCGGCACCCCCTGACGTGCCTCGATCCGATAGACGCGCTTGCCGATGTCGGGGCTGGTGTCGATGAGCGCCTCGTACTCGTTCTCGGTGTCGATGGTGTGATCGGCCCCGACGGCCAGCGTCATCCCCGACCGGGCGGTGCGGAACCCCAGGATCATCCGCTGGTCCGAGTGCCAGTCGATCTGGGGTTCCAGGACACGGTCGGCGAAGGCCCGGGCCCGTCGCGGGTCCTCGATCTTCCCCATGGCGCGGTCGTGCTCGCGGTACTCGTCCATGCCGTCCTGGCGGTTGAGGATCTGCGAGCTGATGACGACCGGGGCGTCCCCCTCGAGCATCGTCACCTCGATGTCCATGAGGGCCAGGTGACGCTGAGTGAACGAGACCATCCGCGAGGTGGCGACGCGCACGACCTTGCCCGCCGGGGTGCGCCACACGAGCTCGCGACGCAGCACCCCCTCCCGGAAGTCGATCCACCGCTTGTAGGACTGCAGCTCGTTGACGCTGAGCAGCAGGGGCTCGTCATCGACGTAGAGCTTGACGAGCTTGGCGTCGGGAACGTTGACGATGGTCTGCCCGGTGCGTGCGAAGCCGTAGGCGGACTCCGCATGGTGGATGTCCCAGGTCTCGTGGAACCCGTTGATGAAGGTTCCGTGCGCCCAGGAGTCCCGACCCTCGGACGGATTGCCCCGCATCCCGAGGTAGCCGTTGCCCACGGCGAAGAGGGTCTCGGTTCGTCCCAGGTCCTCGGTGCTCGGGGCGGTCTCGACGAGCGCCCACGGGTCGTCCGGGAACCGCCAGCGGTCCATGGGATCGACGGTCATGACACCAGCTCCTCCAGATCGGCGACGACGAGTTGCGCGCCGGCGGCACGCAGCGCCTCCGGGCCGGCACCACGGTCGACCCCGACGACGAGTCCGGCTCCGGCGGCCGCACCGGAGCGCACCCCGGAGACGGCGTCCTCGACGACGACGCACTCGCCGGGGGCACGGCTCAGCATGGACGCCGCGGCCAGGTAGGGATCCGGCGCCGGTTTGCCCGCCAGGCCCTGCTCCTGGGCCACCTGCCCGTCGACGATGACGTCGAAGAAGGACGTCAGCCCGGCCCGGTCGAGCACCTGCCGGGCGTTGCGGGACGCCGAGACGACGGCCCGGTCGACGTGCCGATCGACGAGTTGACGGACCAGCCGGAGCGAACCGGGATAGGGCTCGATGCCGTCACGGGCGAGCACGGCGAGGAAGAGCTCGTTCTTGCGGTTGCCGAGCCCACAGACGGTGGTCGCGTCGGCGGGGTCCTCGGGCGTCCCCTCCGGCAGGGTGATGCCGCGCGAGGCCAGGAAGTCGCGGACCCCGTCATAGCGGGGACGTCCGTCGACGTGGGCCAGGTAGTCGGCGTCGCTGAAGGGTCGAGGGTCGCCGTGGTCGGCCAGGACGGCGTCGAACATCTCCGCCCAGGCCCGCCGATGGACGCGGGCCGTGGGCGTCAGCACGCCGTCGAGGTCGAAGAGGAAGGCCGTGAAGGAGGACAGATCCATACCCCCATGCTATGGACACCTCGACGACATCCGAGCGCTCGACGGCCACAACGTCCCTCGACGTGGCCCCGGAATCAGAAGAGGGCGGCGGCCAGGGCGCGACGGGCCGCGCTCACCTGGGGGTCCGAGGTGCCGACCATGTCGAAGAGCTCGAGGAGCCGGGCACGGGTGCGGTCGCGGTCCTCGTCGCTCGTCCGGCGGACGACGTCGACGAGGCGGTCGAAGGCCCCCTTGACGTCGCCCCCGAGGATCTGCACGTCCGCCGCCGCGAGCTGCGCGTCGACGTCGTGGGGATACTCCTGGGCGGTGGTGAGCAGTGCGCGCGGGTCGGCCCCGGCCACTCGGGACAGGACGCCGACCCCCGCCCGTCCGGCCTTGAGCACCGGGTCCTGCGGCTCCGCCGCGAGCAGGGCGTCGTAGGCGGCCAGGGCCTCCTCGTAGCGTCCTTCGTCGACGAGCTTCTCGGCCGCCACGGTCCGTGGGTCGGGACCGGCCTCGGCCTGGTCGACGCCCGCGGGGGTGGCGGTCGTCACGGGTTCGGCCCGTCCGACCATCCCCGAGGCGACCGCGGCCTGCGACACCTGCTCGGTGATCTCGCGCAGCCGCGTCTCATCGACGGTGCCCTGGGCCAGAGGAGCCAACTGACCTCCGATGAGGGCCACGAGCATGGGGACCGCCTGGATGCCGATGCTCTGGGCCAAACGAGGGTTGGCGTCGACGTCCACCCGGACCAGCAGCCATCGTCCGGCGGCCTCATCGGTGAGCCGCGCCAGCGTCGCCGACATCTCCTCGGCACCGTGGGCGCGCGGCGAGGTGAACTCGATGAGCACCGGGTACTGCACCGACTTCTGGGCGAACTCGTTGAAGTTCTCCTCGGTGCCCTGCGCCACCCAGGACCGACCGCCGCCCGGTTGCGAGGATGGGGTCAGCGACGGAGCGCTCGTGGAGGCGGCCTGAGCTGCCTGGGCCAGGCCCGACAGATCGACGGCACCCGGACGGTTGAAGGATTCGACTGGCATGACAGCAATTCAACGACCGATGGCGTCCCGAGGCAACCGACGGGGCCACCATCCGCACGGAACGCAGCACACAGCGCCCGCCGACTCGCGCCGATTGTGGCCCATGGACCCATCGGCTCCGGTCACGGTGAGAGGATGGCGGCATGGCACATGAACGCGCCGGTCAGCCGGCGACCGAATCAGACCTCATCGACGTGGATGCCGTCCTCGCCGCCTACCACGACATCACCCCGGACCCCGACAACCCCGACCAGAAGGTCGTCTTCGGCACCTCCGGTCACCGTGGCTCCTCTCTGGACGGAGCGTTCAACGACGCCCACATCGCTGCCACCACCCAGGCCATCGTCGAGTACCGGGCCGCCCAGGGCATCACCGGGCCCCTCTTCATCGGCAAGGACACCCACGCCCTGTCGCTGCCCGCTTGGACCACTGCCATCGAGGTGCTGCGCGCCAATGACGTCGCCGTCATCGCCGAGCACGACGACGACTGGACGCCCACCCCGGCGGTCTCGCGGGCGATCATCGTCCACAACCGTCTGGGACAGGGGCCCCGGGCCGACGGCATCGTCGTCACCCCCTCGCACAACCCGCCCCGCGACGGCGGCTTCAAGTACAACCCGCCGCACGGCGGCCCGGCCGACACGGACGCGACGACGTGGATCGCCGACCGTGCCAACGAACTCCTGCACGATCCCTCGGGCATCCGACGTCGTTCGTACGAGCAGGTCGCCGGTGAGGTCACCCGCTTCGACTACCGCAGCGCCTACTGCGACGACCTGCGCAATGCCCTCAACCTCGACGCCATCGCCGACGCCGACGTCCACATCGGCGCCGATCCGCTGGGCGGCGCGTCGGTGCAGTACTGGGAGTACATCAGCGAGCACCTCGGCCTCGACCTCACCGTCGTCAACGAGACGGTCGACCCCACGTGGCGGTTCATGACCCTCGACACCGACGGCAAGATCCGCATGGACTGCTCGTCGCCCAACGCCATGGCCTCGCTCATCGCCAACAAGGACCGCTACGACATCGCCACCGGCAATGACGCGGACTCCGATCGCCACGGCATCGTCACCCCCGATGCCGGCCTCATGAACCCCAACGCCTACCTGGCCGTCGCGATCCAGTACCTCTTCGCGCACCGGCCCGGGTGGGCCCCGGACGCCGGGGTCGGCAAGACCCTCGTCTCCTCCTCGCTCATCGACAGGGTGGCCGCCGACCTGGGACGCCGCCTCGTCGAGGTGCCGGTCGGGTTCAAGTGGTTCGTGCCCGGGCTCATGCGTGGTGACCTCGGTTTCGGCGGCGAGGAGTCGGCCGGGGCATCCTTCCTCGACCTCGACGGACGCACCTGGACCACCGACAAGGACGGCCTGCTGCTAGCCCTGCTGGCCAGCGAGATCAAGGCCGTCACCGGCCAGTCGCCGTCCCAGCTCTACGCGCAGATCGAGGAACGCTTCGGCCGGTCCTACTACGCGCGCATCGACTCCGATGCCACCCGCGAGCAGAAGGCGCGGCTCAAGGCCCTGTCGCCGGCCGACGTCACCGCCTCCGAGGTGGCGGGCGAGAAGGTGCTCCAGGTGCTCACCGAGGCCCCCGGCAACGGTGCGGCGATCGGCGGCATCAAGGTCGTCACCGAACATGCCTGGTTCGCCGCACGCCCCTCGGGCACCGAGAACAAGTACAAGATCTACGCCGAGTCGCTCATCGACGCCGACCACCTGGCCCGCGTCCAGGAGCAGGCCAAGGACGTCGTCGACGCCGCCCTGGCGTGACCCCGTCCGGGCCCATCGCCGGACCGACCGACGCCGTCCCCGCGAGGGGGCGGCGTCGTCTCGTCCGAGGTGGGAAGGTCACTTGGGATGGGCGAGGTTCGTCCGTAGACCTGCCCGCTGGATGACCGCCTGGATGGTGAGGTCGCGTCGTTCGGGATGGGCCACATAGGTGATGACCCGCAGGCCCTGGTCCTGGGCGGCGGACTCGAAGACGAAGTGCCCGTATCCGAGCATCTGGCCGAGCAGGGGTTGCTCCACGGAGATGTCGAGGATCCGCGTCATGGGCATCGTCGCCAGGTGCTGGTCGGCGATGCCGTGCACCCGGAAGACCCGCATGTTCGTGATGACGAAGCGGTCCATGTGGTGGATGTAGAACTGGATGATCGCCCACAGGTCGAGGAGGATCCCCAGTATCATGAGCGTCGGCCAGGCCGGGCCGAGGCGCCACATCGTGAGGTAGAGCGCCATCGAGACGAGGAGGGCAGCGGCCGGCGGGACGGTGAGCACCCAGTGCTTGTCGACCTCGTCGATGATGTACTCGCCCTCGTCGATGAGCAGGTGTCGGTCGACGTCGGGGACGAAGAATCGACGCAGACGGGTGGGCACGGTCAGCCGCGTCCCCCGAGGGCGCGGACGAAGCCGAAGAGTCCGGAGAAGAAGCCGCGGATGATGTTGGCGGTTCCCTGCGGGTCGGTGAAGATGTAGTACAGGCAGAAGACGACGATGAAGACCCAGAGGGTCGTCTGCAGGATCTTCTTCATCCACTGGCTCCTTGTCGTACTCGTCCCCGGCTGGACGCCGTTCGGGGGTCGTCGGGGCACGAGACACCCGTGGGTCCCATCGTGGTGCACGTGAGCGCCGATGACTCGCGCGCAACGCCGGGCGGACCCGAATCGGTACGTTCCGGGAACTCGTCACCGCGGACCCACCCCCCTGACGCCCCCGGCCGCCTCGCCGGTGGAAGAATGGTCGCCATGGAGAACTTCAACAACGATCCGTTCGCGTGCATCGACCACGTCGGTTTCGCCGTCAAGGACATGGACGAGGCCATCAAGTACCACTGCGACGTGCTCGGCTTCCACGTGCTGCTGCGTGAGAAGAACGAGGGTCACGGCGTCGAGGAGGCCATGATCGCCACCGGTGACTTCGGCAAGGAGTCCACGGTCGTCCAGCTGCTGGCCCCGCTCGGCGAGGACACCACCATCGGCAAGTACATCGCCAAGAACAAGAACATGATCCAGCAGGTGTGCTACCGCACCTACGACCTGGACAAGACCATCGAGGTGCTCAAGGAGCGCGGCGCCGTCCTCATCGGCGAGCCCTCCACCGGCACCGGCGGTTCGCGGGTCATCTTCCTGCACCCCAAGTACACCGGCGGCATCCTCATCGAGATCACCGAGCCCCCGGCCGAGGGCATGCCCTACAAGAAGTGATCGGGTGACGACGCCAGCGTCGTCCTACATCGCCCCCTGACGGACCCGCGACTCGTCGCGGGTCCGTCGTCGTGTGGTCGTGGGGACCGCGACTCGTCGCGGGTCCGTCGTCGTGTGGTCGTGGGGACCGAGACTCGTCGCGGGTCCGTCGTCGTGTGGTCGTGGGGACCGCGACTCGTCGCGGGTCCGTCGTCGTGTGGTGGCGGGGACGGCGTCCTCCCCCGTTTGTCGCCGCGTCTTTGTCGCTGCCGGTTGGTAGCGTGGTGGACGCAGCAGCGATGTGAGAGGGGAAACCGCGGTGACCAGTCCAGTCGAGCCGACGAGCAACGAGTCCCAGGACGAGGAGACCGGCCTCAACCTGTTCGACGACAGTGCGAGCGCCGCGGGGAGCTTCACCCACACGATGTGGGGATATGACCGGACGAGCGTCGACAACTACGTTCGCGAGATCGAGCAGCAGGTATCCACCCTCAAGCAGCTCACCCGGCACCTGCGGCACCAGGTCGCCGAGGCCGAGAAGCAGGCCACGAAGACCGATTTCACCCGGCTGGGTGAGCACGCCACCGGGATCCTCACCGCCGCCGAGACCCAGGCCAAGGACATCGTCGCCAAGGCCGGCCACGAGGCCGAGCGGATCAAGGAGGAGGGCCGCCGGGTCGCCGCCGACCTGCGGTCGGCCGCCCAGACCGAGGCCGACGACATCCGCGTGGCGGGTCTGGCCAACCAGCGGGAGCTTCGTGACCAGGCCTCCACCGATGCCCAGAAGGCCATCGACGCCGCCCGCGACCAGGCCCGGACCCTCGTCGAGCAGGCCAACACCCGCGGCGCCGCCATCGTCACCGAGGCGCAGACGAAGGCCGAGTCCCTCACCCAGGGGTCGAGGGCCGAGGCGGCGCAGATCCTCGAGCACGCGCGCAAGGAGGCCTCCGACATCGTCGCCCGCGCTCGTGAGGAGTCCGAGCGACTGGCCGCCGAGGCGAAGGCGCGGCACGACGAGGCCGACGCGACCGTCTCGGAACTCCTGGCCCAGGCCACCGCTCACCAGAAGGCGGCCGCGGCCCAGCTCGACGAGCACACCGTGCAGGCCCAGAAGATCCGCGACGACGCCCTGGCCCAGGCGGAGGAGACCCGCACCCAGGCGGCCCGGGACGCGGAGAACCGCATCGCGACGGCGCACCGCCAGGCGGCGATGATGAAGGAGCGGATCGAGGAGCAGTACGCCTGGCGCAAGGAACAGCTCGAGCGCGAGACCGCCGCCCTGCTCCAGCGCAAGGCCTCCGTCGTCGCCCAGCTCAACAACCTCAAGGCGCTCGCCGCCCAGGCCGAGCACGACTACCCGGACACCGATCCCTTCGCGACCAGCGACACCGAGCGGACGGTCGTCAGTGGTCGTCCCGTCGAGGCCGCCACCCAGGTCCTCGATTCCGCCGACGAGAACCCGACGACGGTGCTCGACGTCGACCGGACGGCCGTCATCGACCCCCAGGGCAAGTAGTTCTCCCCCGCAGCCCGGACCGACGCAGCAGTGACCGACTCAGAAGAGTCGGTCCTCCGGGTGGTCCATCCCACGAAGTTCGTCGTAGTCGACCGTGACGCAGGCGATGCCGCGGTCGGTGGCCAGGGTACGGGCCTGCGGCTTGATCTGTTGGGCCGCGAACACCCCGTCGACGTGGGAGCCGAGCAGATGGTCTCGGTTGAGCAGGTCGAGATAGCGGGTGAGCTGCTCGACTCCGTCGATCTCGCCGCGGCGCTTGATCTCGACGGCGACGTAGACCCCCTCGGCATTGCGGCACAGGAGGTCGACCGGGCCGATCGGCGTCATGTACTCGCGCTGCACCAGGCTCCACCCGGCGCCAAACACCTCCGGGTTCTCGGCCAGGAGCTCCTGGAGGTGGGCCTCGACGCCATCCTTCTGCAGCCCAGGGTCGACGCCGAGCTCATGGGTGGTGTCGAGATGGATCTGGCCCAGGAGGATCTGCAGGTGGTCACCGGTCGGTGAATGGACCTCCCAGACCGCGGTGAGCTGCCGATCGATGTCGGCCGTGGCCGCCGCCTCGTCGTCCCGGGGTTCGCGCACCGACAGGGTGCACGGCGGGCTCATCCAGTTGAGCGGCTTGTACGCCCGGTCATCGGCATGGATGCTCACCGAGTTGTCGGCCTTGACGACGATGAGCCTCCTCGCCCACGGCAGATGGGCGGTGAGACGACCGGTGTAGTCGACCTGACAGTCCGCGATGACGAGACGCACGTCCGACGACTCTACCCGACCGACGTCGTTCGGCCCGCCCCCGTGACGACCTGGCTCCAGAGATGTCACCCTGCTCCCCGAGTACCGGGAGCGAGGTGGATGTTCTGGCGCCACGTGGAGCCGAGCCGACCGCCGACCGAGCCCGCCGTCTCACCCCATCCCCAGGACGGCGCGCAACAGGCCGAGGCGGGCGCTGCCGTCCCACCACCCCGGGCCGGCCAGCCAGGCGAGCACGACGACCACGGTGACGACGACTGCCGCTGTGACGACACCGATGACCTCACCGGGACGGGGCAGGCGGTCCCGCCTGTCGCGCAGGCCCTCAGACTTCGGTGAACTGGCCGGTGACAAGCCCCGGAGCCGCCCTTCATGCACGTTCGTCGTCATGCCCCCAGACTCCTTGACGGGTCCACCCACCGACAAGGGGGCCAGCCCCCCTCTCCAGCGCGGACTAGGATCACCCCTCGTGGGACGAAAGCACCGACCGAGCAAGCATCTGCGCCCGGTCCGTCCCCTGAGCCGGTCGACCCATGCCTACAGCGACGACAAGGCCGACGGTTCGCACGTCGTCCGTCAGGTGCCGGCCGATCGGGCGCTCAAGACGTACACCTGTCCCGGCTGCCAGCACCCCATCGCTCCGGGCACCCCGCACATCGTCGCCTGGCCGCACGACCCGTCGATCTTCGCCGAGTCGCCCGTCGCCGAGCGACGACACTGGCACACCGCATGTTGGAGGTCCCGCCCGTGACGCCCCTGCACACCACCGAGATCGGTCATGGCCGCCACACCATCGTCTGGTGCCACGGCATCTTCGGACAGGGCAAGAACTTCACCTCCGTGGCCCGTTCCCTCGTCGGCTCCGATCCCGACCGGTGGCGTTGCGTCCTCGTCGACCTGCCCAACCACGGCCGCTCCCCGTGGACGACGTCGACCTCCTACCCCGACATGGCCGACCACCTGGCGCGGACCATTCGTGAGCTCAGCCCCGGCCAACCCGTGCACCTGTTGGGGCACTCCATGGGTGGCAAGGTCGCCATGCGGACCGCGCTCGACCACCCCGAGCTGCTCGACGCCCTCGTCGTCGTGGACATCTCCCCCGTCGACTACCCCATGGGGCATTCCTTCGGCCAGCGGGTGCGGGGCATGCGCAGCCTCGATCTGGAGGCCCTCGAGTCCCGTTCCCAGGCGGAGTCCCAGCTCTCCCTCTACGAGCCGGACGCCGCCATCCGTCAGTTCCTCATGCAGAACCTGCGGCACGACATCCACGCGCCCGCCGGTCATCAGTGGCATTGGCAGATGAACCTCGACCTGCTGGCCGAGACCATGGACGACCTCGGCCGGTGGCCCTCCGACGGCACCAGGGTCTGGCGCGGCCCGGTGCTGTGGATCAACGGTGCGCGGTCGAGCTACGTGCGGCCCGAGTATGCCGACGCCATGCAGGCCCTCTTCCCGCAGGTGCGTCGGGTGACGATCAAGGACAGCGGTCACTGGGTCCACTCCGACCAGCCCACCATCTTCACCCAGGTCGTCAAGGGCTTTCTCACCCGCATCGAGGACCGTCACTGAGGCTCTCCACCGCTCCGGAAAGTCCCGCAGCCGTCGGTCACAGGGCGCTCCTGTCGTCACGGTCCCGGATCGACGCCGGGCCGATCAGGGAATGCTCACCAGGATCCGTCCACGGATGCCGCGGTCGACGAGGTCGTGAGCGGCTGCGATGTCCTCGAGCGGCAGGACCTCGGCGATGGGGATGGTGAGGTCGCCTGCCGCGGCGGCAGCGGTGAGCTCCACCGCCGCGTCCCGCGTGGCGTCGACGGGGAAGTCGTCACTTCCCAACAGCCTCAGCGTGACGTTGTCGAAGAGCATCGGCCAGAAGTCCAGACGAGGACGCGGATCGTGGGTCCCGTAGGCGGCGATGGTCCCGCCGACCGCCACGATGACCCCGGCGCCGTCGCAGTGCGGGACGATCCTCGGGTACGGCAACGGACCACCGGTCCACGCGCTGCGCTTCTTCGCGTCCCCCGGGTTGACGCCCGACAGCACGATCCGCACACGGACCTCCCCGGTCGCGGGCTCCGGTCGAGGCATCTCGCCCACCGTGAGGGCATTGGCGGCCCGGCCCGCCTTCTCGTACCAAGCGGCGCGCATGAGCGCTCCCCGCAGCGACTGGGGGGTGTCCGGAAAGCCGGTCACGGTGTTCTCCTCCGTGCTGGGGTGTCGATGGAGCGAGGCCGCTCGGCATCGGCGCGGCGCCGGGCTCCGTCACAGGCTGACGGTGACCTCGCCGAGCATGTCCGTCAGGCGCATGTTCTCCCGGTAGTCGACGGGGCATCCGATGACATGGACGCCGCCGTCGGCGAGCGCCTCTTCCAGGGTCGGTGCCAGGTCGGCGGCTCGTTCGATCCAGTGACCGTGGGCGCCGAAGGACGCGGCGTAGGTGACGAGGTCGGGGTTGGTGAAATCGACCTGGGCGTGGCGCCCCTGCTCGAGGTCCATCTTCCACTTGATGAGGCCATAGGCTCGGTCGACCCAGACGAGGACGACGAGGGGCACCTCCTCGCGGACGGCGGTCTCGAGCTCCTGGGAGTTCATGAGGAAGCTGCCGTCGCCCATGACCGCCAGGACCTTGGCGTCAGGACGGGCGAAGTGTGCCCCGATGGCGCCTGGCAGTGTCCACGCCATGGTCGACAGGCCATTGGAGATGAGGCACGTGCTGGGCCGTTGCGTCGGGTACAGCCTCGCCATCCACATCTTGATGGCTCCGGTGTCGGCGAGAACGATGTCGTCCTCCCCCATCGCCTTGCGGATCTCGGCCACCATCCGCTGGGGCTTGACCGGGTACGAGTCGTCGGCCGCACCCTTCTCGAGCTCACGGTGGAGCAACCTGCGGATCGGCGGGCCGGCGAAGGGGAAACGGATCCCGGCCTCCCGGATCGCTGCCGCGGGGGCTGCGCACGCCCCCGCCACGTCCGCCTCGATGTTGACGGCCACCTGGTAGGCGGCGTCCTGGTCCTGGGCGAACCGGTTCACGTGGATGATCGTCTTGTCGTGCTCGGGGTTGATGCGCTCCGGTGAGAACTCCTGGAGTTCGTACCCGACGGCCAGCACCAGGTCTGCGGCGTCGAAGGCGAAATTCTCGTAGTCGTGGCGCATGAAGCCGACCACGCCCAGACTCTTGGGGTGGGAGTCGGGGATGATGCCCTTGGCCTGGAAGGTGGTGGCGACCGGGACGTCGAGGGCCTCGACCAGCTCACGCAAAGCGTCACCGGCGTGGCCCCGGACGGCACCGTGCCCGGCCAGGATCACCGGGGCCTTGGCCGCTGCGATGAGGTCGACGGCCGCGTGGATGGAGCCAGGGTCAGGTGCGGCGGTGTGGCCGGGGCCCGGGCTCAACGGCTGGACGGACGGCTCGGCGATCATGGCTTCGACGTCCTGCGGGATGGCCAGGTAGGTGGCCCCCGGCCGTTCCGACCTGGCCAGGTCGAACGCTTTGCGCACCATCTCGGGGGCCGCTTCGGGGGTGAGAACCGTGTCCGCCCACTTCGTCACCGGCGCGAACATGGCCGGAAGGTCGACGATCTGGTGGGACTCCTTGTAGATGCGGTCGAGCCCGACCTGGGCGCTGAGGGCGACGAGCGGGCAGGAGTCGGTCTGCGCGTCGGCGACGCCGAGCAGCAGGTTGATCGCGCCAGGGCCGAGGGTGGCGGTGCACACGCCCGCCCGGTGGGCGAGCCTGCCGTACACATCGGCCATGAAGGCGGCCGCTTGCTCGTGACGGGTGAGGACGAAACGCATGTCCGGGCGGTCGTCGATCGCCAGGACGAGGCCGATGTTCTCCTCACCGGGAATACCGAAGACGACGTCGACCCCCTCGGCGTGCAGGCACTCGGCCAGGAGGTGGGCGACCGTGCGTCCTGTGCTGGTCCCGGTGGTCATGGGGTCCCCTCCTCGACGTCGACAACAGGTCACACACCCGTGGTCCTCGGGTCGAGACCGTCCTGATCGATGCTAGCCCGCTGCCGGACGGCACGGTCCTGCCGGACCTGTCCGTGGGATCGACGACGTCCCGGGCCCGATCCCCGACGAGGCGAGATAGGCCGCGTCAACCACTGACGCCGAAGAGACGGCCCACGCCCCAGGTGATGGCCATGGCCAGTGCTCCACCCGCCACGACGCGCGCCATCGCCGGCCGGCGGGGCGAGCGGCCCAGCGTCGACGACACCCAGCCCGTCGTGGCCAGGGCGACGAGGACCGCGACGAAGGTCGCGCCGATGCGACCACGCCCCGGGGTGAACACCATTGCCAGGGTGGGGATGAGGGCGCCGCACACGAAGCTCAGCGCCGATGCCCCGGCCGCGTGCCAGGCGCTGGGGATCTGGCCGGGATCGAAGTCGTAGTCGGTTCGCAGGTGGGTGCCCAGAGCGTCGCGGTGGGTGAGTTCACGGGCCACCTGTGCTGCGGTGGCGGGGCTCAGCCCCAGGTCACGGTAGTGATCGGTGAGCTTGGCCAGTTCGTGGCGAGGATGGTTCCTCAGCGCGGTCCGTTCCATGGCGACGAGCGACCTCTGCACGTCGCGCTGCGTGGACACCGACACGTACTCGCCGAGCGCCATCGACACCGACGCGGCGAGGATCCCTGCCATGGCAGTGAGCAGGATGAGATGAGTGTTCTGCGGCTGGACGGCGGCGACACCGACGACCAGACCGGCGGTGGACACGATGCCGTCGTTGGCGCCGAGCACGCCGGCGCGCAACCAGTTGAGGCGATCACCGAGGCCGTCGGTGGAGTCGGCCTCGCCGGTGTCGTTCGCGGTGGTTCCGTCACTCGATGTCACGGGCGTGGTCCTTCCCGAGGCGGGTCATGGTCTGAGGACGCCGCGTGCCACGGTGGAGGTGGCGCGCCGCACATCGCCCGTGTGGCGAACGGCCGAGCGTCGATGAACCAGCGCACCAGCGGCCGATCATGAGGCTCGGCCCGGTGCACTAGCCCATGATGACCGAACTGATGACTGCTGGCGCCACCGGTTTGCCGTTGGCATCGGCCCCTTGGGCCGCGATCTGCATGACGACCCGGAGTCCGGCGTCGTCGGTCCTGCCGACGACGGTGTAGTCGCCCTTGAGCTGGGTGTCCTTCCAGATGATGAGGAACTGCGATCCGTTGTGGTTGTCGGCGGGCGCCATGACGACGGTGCCGGCCGGGTACCTCGACTGGCCGGAGGTCTCGATCGGGTACGTGTAGCCACCGTCGCCGGTGCCGGTCCCCGAGGGGTCCCCGCACTGGAGGTAGAACACCCCGGAGGTGGAGAGGCGATGGCAGGACGTCTTCGTGTAGAAACCCTGGGTCGCCAGGGAGATGACGGCGTTGACCGCGCACGGCGCCTTCGCACGGTTCAGGAGCATCTGCACCGGCTTGCCGTCGAGGACGATGGTCATGGCCACCTCTCCGGACCTCTCGATCCCGTCGACGCTCGGCGGCTCGACGGCCCGAGCCGGCTCACCGGCAGGGGTGTAGGTGCATCCGGACGCCGACGGCGTCGCGGAGCTCACCGGCGCGGCAGCGCTGGCGGAAGTGCTGGTCTGTGTCGGCGGGGCGGAGCTCGAGGCGGCGCTGCCGGGGGTCGCCGCGCCACTGGTACCGACCGCGTCCCCCGAGGCCGACAGCAGGGTGTCCGGGTCGACCCTCGCACACCCGGTGAGGAGCACCGCCACCGCTGCCAGGGCCACCAGTCTCCGCCTGCTCATCCCGGACTCCTCCCGACCTCGATGTCATCGACCCTAACCGCCCTGGCCGGGCACGCGCCCAGACCCGCCGGAGGCCCGCGGAAGTCGCGTCGGTGCGAGCCCGACCGGTGCCGCGGCTCCTCGTGCGCCCCACGCGCGCGGCTAGAGTGGCGCCATGGTGACCCTCTCGCGCATCTACACCCGCACCGGCGACCACGGCACGACCCGTCTGGTGGACAACTCCGTCGCCGCCAAGTCGGACCCTCGCGTCGAGGCCTACGGGCTCGTCGACGCCGCCAACGCCGCCATCGGACTGGCCCTGGCGCTGGACGACGGCGTCCTGCCCGAGGCCGTGCGTCAGGCTCTCGGCGTCATCCAGAACGAGCTCTTCGACGTCGGCGCCGACATCGCGAACCCGCTCGTGGCGAACCCTCCGTGGGAGCCGCTGCGCACCGTCCAGAGCAGCGTCGACCGGCTCGAGCACTGGTGTGACGAGTTCGGCGACCCGCTGCCGACCCTGCGCTCGTTCATCCTGCCGGGCGGCAACGCCGTGGGTGCCCAGTTGCACGTCTGCCGCACGGCGGTGCGCACCGCCGAACGCGCGGCCTGGCGGGCCGTCGAGGCCTATGGGACGCAGACCTCGCAGGATCCCGAGCAGACACCGGGCGGCGTCAACGAGCTGGCAATCACCTACCTCAACCGGCTCTCGGACCTCCTGTTCATCCTCTCGAGGGTCGCCAACAAGGCGGCGGAGGGCAGTAGCGACGAGGTGCTCTGGGTACCCGGTGGGGAGCGGAACGCGGACCACCAGCCCGACCGGCACAGTCAGGCCTGACCGTTCCGGTGACCCGGCGCGCAGGCTCAGGCCTCACAGACGCTCCCGGGCGGCGTACCCCACGCCCCCGGGAGGTGTGGCCTCGAGCCAACTCATGAATCCCGTGACGACGACCGGTTCGACGACGAGCTGGACCGTGGAGGCGCGCCGGCGCCGTCCGGTCTCGACGGTGACGACCTCGTCGTCGACGAGGAAGGGAAGGCGATCCTCCGGCGCCCCGACATGGTGCTCCACCAGATGCAGCGGACCCCGCTCCAGCACGATCGTCGGCGTGAAGCGGGGGTCCAGGAAGCGGTACCACTCGAAGCGGCCGTTGACGTACCGGGCCATGCCCAGCATCCAGGAACCGGGCGTCGGGCCACCCATGGTGCGCAGTCCGCAGAGGAAGACGCCGCGGCGCCCGACGAGAATGCGATGGCGCACGAGCAACCAGATGGCGGCGATGAGGAGCAGCGCCGGGATGATCGACACGAGGATGACGTCCGTCTCCATGCCGTCGCCAAGCATTGCCGGGAGACACGGACCATCGACCATGGACCCACGCTAGCCTCTCCCCCGGCACGCCATCAACATGAGATCAGACGAGTGGAGCGATGGGCACCGGCTCACCCCGCCCGAACGACGTGGACTCGGACACGGTGGGCCCAAACGCGGTGGGCCCGAACGCGGTGAGGGGCGTGCCCCACCGGACACGCCCCCTCACCGTCGGGCGACACTCACTCCTGGGTGCGGCCCAACTTCCGGCTCGCCGCCATCTGCGCCTTGGCCAGATGCCACCGATGGACGTCCTCATCGGTCTCCTCGTTGCGGTCGCGCTTGCGGCGCGTCTCGTCGAGGACCCGCTGGGCCTCCTCCACGGAGAACTCGTCCGAGGTGCTGGCGTACTGGGCCAGGATCGAGACGCGTCCACCGGGGTTGACGGCGATGAAACCACCGTCGACGGCGATGACCTCCTGCTTGCCGTCATTGGTGATGATCGTCGCCGCGCACGGCACCAGGGCGGCCAGGATCGGCTCGTGACCCGGCAGGATACCGATGTCTCCCTCGGTGGTCCGGACGATGATGTTGACCGCATCGCCCTTCCACACCTGACGGTCGGCTGCGACGACCTCGACGTGAAGGGGTTCGCGCTCCATCAGGACTCCTTCTGCATGCGATCCCAGTTCGCCATGACGTCGTCCATGCCGCCCACGTTGAAGAAGGCCTGCTCGGCGATGTGGTCGACGTCACCGCGGCAGATCATCTGGAATCCCTCGATGGTGTCCTTGATCGGCACCGTCGAGCCGGGCACACCGGTGAACTTCTCGGCCGTGTAGGTGTTCTGCGAGAGGAACTGCTGGATACGACGGGCCCGGGCCACGACGACCTTGTCCTCCTCGGACAGCTCGTCGACGCCGAGGATGGCGATGATGTCCTGCAGCTCCTTGTTGCGCTGGAGGATCTGCTTGACCTGGGTGGCCGTGTCGTAGTGCTCCTGCCCGACGTACTGCGGGTCGAGGATCCGCGAGGTCGAGGTGAGCGGGTCCACGGCCGGGTACAGACCACGCGAGGCGATGTCACGGGACAGCTCGGTCGTCGCGTCGAGGTGGGCGAAGGTCGTCGCCGGGGCGGGGTCCGTGTAGTCGTCGGCGGGCACGTAGATGGCCTGCATCGAGGTGATCGAGTGACCCCTGGTCGAGGTGATCCGCTCCTGCAGCTGGCCCATCTCGTCAGCCAGGTTGGGCTGGTAGCCCACGGCCGAGGGCATCCGACCGAGCAGGGTCGAGACCTCCGAGCCGGCCTGGGTGAACCGGAAGATGTTGTCGATGAAGAGGAGCACGTCCTGGTTCTCGACGTCACGGAAGTACTCGGCCATGGTGAGCCCGGTGAGGGCGATGCGCAGACGGGTGCCCGGGGGCTCGTCCATCTGACCGAAGACCAGGGCGGTGTCCTTGAGGACGCCGGCCTCGTCCATCTCGTTGATGAGGTCGTTGCCCTCACGGGTACGCTCGCCGACGCCGGCGAACACCGAGGTGCCGCCGAAGTTGTGGGCGATGCGGTAGATCATCTCCTGGATGAGCACCGTCTTGCCCACGCCGGCGCCGCCGAACAGACCGATCTTGCCGCCCTTGACGTAGGGGGTGAGCAGGTCGAGGACCTTGATGCCCGTCTCGAGCATCTGGGTCTCGGGCTCCAGGTCGTCGAAGGCCGGCGCCGACCGGTGGATCGGCCAGCGCTCGGTGACCTCGATGGACGCCGGATCGGCGTTGAGCACCTCACCGGTGACGTTCCACACATGGCCCTTGGTCACCGGGCCGACGGGCACGGTGATGGGCGACCCGGTGTCACGCACCTCGGCGCCACGACGCATGCCGTCGGTCGGCTTGAGCGAGATGGTGCGGGCGACGTTGTCGCCGATGTGCAGCTCGACCTCGAGGGTGATCGTCTGCTTGGTGCCCATGATCTCGGTCTCGACGTGCAGGGCGTTGAGGATCTCGGGCATCTGACCGGCCGGGAACTCGACGTCGACGACCGGGCCGATGACCCGGACGACGCGGCCGACGCCGGGCTTCTTCTCCTCGGCCTGGGGGTTGATGGCTGTGGCAGTCATGGTGTTACTCACTCCTGTGGGGTGGACTCGGCTAGGGCAGCGGCGCCACCCACGATCTCGGTGATTTCCTGCGTGATGGCCGCCTGACGAGCCTGGTTGGCCTTGCGGCTCAACGTGCCGATGAGCTGTTCGGCGTTGTCGGTGGCGGACTTCATGGCCCGCTGACGGCTGGCCAGCTCCGAGGCCGCCGACTGCAGGAGGGCGAAATGGACCCGGTTGGCCACGTAGAGCGGCAGCAGGGTGTCGAGGACGCTCGCCGGGTCCGGCTCGAACCGGTACTCGTGGAAGATCTCGTCCTGGGGCTCGGACGGCGTCTCCGACTCCGGCACCTCGGCCGCGTTGGCGTCGTCGGGATCGATGACCTCCAGTGGCAGCAGCCGGACGACCCGGGGGCTCTGGCTGAGCATCGAGGAGAAATGGGTGTATACGACGTGGATCTCGTCGACCCCACCCTCATCGGTCGGGCGCAGGAAGTCCTCGATAAGGCGATCCGCGATGATCTTGGCGTCCGCGTAGGTCGGCGAGTCCGAGAACCCACTCCACACCTGCTTGTAGGCGCGGTGCCGGAAGTCGAAGTACTGCACGCCCTTGCGGCCGCACAGGTAGATGTCGACCTCCTGGCCGTCGAGACCGGCGACGAGCTCCTCGGCGGCCTTGATAACGCTCGAGGAGTACGACCCAGCCAGACCGCGGTCCGAGGTGATGAGGAGCACCGCGGAGCGGCGGGCGACCGCCGGGGCGGTCGTCAACGGATGCTCCTCGTGGGTGTGCGTCGCCACGGCCGAGAGGGCCAGGGTGAGCTCACGGGCATAGGGCGAGGCGGACCGGACGTTCCGCTGCGCCTTGATGATCCGGGAGGAGGCGATGAGCTCCATCGCACGCGTGATCTTCTGCGTCGTGGCGACGGAGTTCCGCCTCTCCCGCAACTCTCGCAGGTTCGAGGCCATGAGCGATCAGCCCCGCTTCGCGCGGACGATCTTGGCCTGGTCGATCTCTCCGCGGTTCATCGGCGTGAACTCCTCGTGGCCCGCCAGGAACTTGCCGGCCGAGGTCTTGAACTGCGCCTTGACCTCCTCGATCCCGGCCGCGGCCTTCTCCTGCACCTCGTCGGGGAACTTGCCGGTCTCCCTGATCGACGACAGGACGTCGGTCGAGGACTCCAGGTGGTCGAGCATCTCCTTCTCGAACCGCAGGACGTCGTCGACGGGCACGTCGTCGAGCTTGCCGGTCGTGCCGGCCCACACCGAGATGACCTGACGCTCCACCGGGTAGGGCGAGAACTGGCCCTGCTTGAGCAACTCCATGAGGCGGGCGCCACGATCGAGCTGACGGCGTGAGGTCTCGTCGAGGTCGGAGGCGAACATCGCGAAGGCCTGCATGTCGCGGTACTGGGCCAGCGAGATCTTGAGCGTGCCCGAAACCTGCTTCATGGCCTTGACCTGGGCGGCGCCACCGACACGGGACACCGAGATGCCCACGTCGACGGCCGGCCGCTGGTTGGCGTTGAAGAGGTCGGACTGGAGGAAGATCTGACCGTCCGTGATGGAGATGACGTTGGTCGGGATGAAGGCCGAGACGTCGTTCGCCTTGGTCTCGATGATCGGCAGGCCGGTCATCGAGCCGCCACCCAGCTCGTCCGAGAGCTTGGCGCAGCGCTCGAGGAGGCGGGAGTGGAGGTAGAAGACGTCACCGGGGTAGGCCTCACGGCCCGGCGGACGACGCAGCAGCAGCGACATCGCCCGGTAGGCCTCGGCCTGCTTGGTGAGGTCGTCGAAGACGATGAGGACGTGCTTGCCCTGGTACATCCAGTGCTGGCCGATGGCCGACCCGGCGTAGGGAGCGATGTACTTGAAGCCGGCGGGGTCGGAGGCGGGGGCGTGGACGATGGTGGTGTACTCCATCGCGCCGGCCTTCTCGAGGGAGGACCGCACCTCGGCGACCGTCGAGCCCTTCTGGCCGATGGCCACGTAGATGCAGCGCACCTGCTTCTTCGGGTCACCGGACTTCCAGTTGTCACGCTGGTTGATGATGGTGTCGATGGCGATGGCCGTCTTGCCGGTCTTGCGGTCACCGATGATGAGCTGACGCTGTCCGCGTCCGATCGGAATCATCGAGTCGATGGCCTTGAGACCGGTCTGCAGCGGCTCGCGCACCTCCTGGCGGTCCATGACGCCGGCGGCCTGGAGCTCGAGGGCACGGCGTCCCTCGAGACCCTGGATCTCGCCCAGTCCGTCGACCGGGTTGCCCATGGCGTCGACGACGCGACCGAGGTAGCCCTCGCCCACCGGCACCGAGAGGACCTCTCCGGTACCGCGCACCGTCGAGCCCTCGTCGATGCCCTCGGAGTCGCCGAGGACGACGACGCCGATCTCGCGCTCGTCGAGGTTGAGCGCGATGCCCATCGTGCCGTTCTCGAACCTCAGCAGCTCGTTCGCCATGACCGAGGGCAGCCCCTCGACGTGGGCGATGCCGTCACCGGAGGTGACGACGGTGCCGACCTCCTCGCGGGACGCCGCATCGGGTGTGTAGTTCTGGACGAAGGAGTCCAGCGCGTCGCGGATCTCCTCCGGACGAATCGTCAGTTCCGCCATTGCCTCTCCTTGAGAATCCCTCACCGGGCGACCGGGCCTGTCGGCCGACCCGCCGCGGGTTGTACCTGTGACAGTCAGCCGAGCTCGCGCTTGGCCTGGTCCAGACGGCTCGCGACCGTCCCGTCGATGACCTCGTCGCCGACCTCCACCTTGGCGCCACCCAGGACCCTGGGATCGACGACCTCCTGGAGGGTCACGGTGCGACCGGTGATCCGCTCGATCTGCTCGCGCATCTGCTGACGCTGCTGGTCGGTGAGCGAGCGTGCCGTCGTGACGACGGCCAGCGCGCGTCCTCGCAGCTGGGCGGCCAGATCGAGATAACCGGCCATGGTGCCGTCGAAGGTGCGGTCCATGGCCCGCACGGCGCGACAGGCAAGGATCGTCGACTCCTCCTGGACCCGTCCGGCCAGCAGACCGGCGACCAGTCCCATCCGATCGGACAGCGACCGCTCGTGGCCGCCGATAGCCACCTGCAACTGCGGGTCACCGGCCACCGTCCGGCGGAACCGGAACAGTTCGTCCTCGACGTCGTCGAGGTGCTCGCTGGCCTGGGCCTGCAGCAGCACCGCACGGACACCCTGACGCTCCAGCGCCCTGGGCATGGATCCGGCACTGGCCCAGCGACGACCCACCGCGTCGTCGACGATGGCCAGGGCGTCGTGGCCCAGGCGTCCGTCGAGCAGGTGGTGCACCAGGCCGCGGCGCGCCTCGACCGGTGTGCCGGGGTCGGTCACCGCCCGGCGCAGCGCCGAGTTCGCACCGAGCAGGTCGACGACCTGGAAGAGGTCATCGGCCAGGCTCGTGCTGGCCCTCGTCCGATCGAGCAGGCCGTCGAGGTCGGCGGCCTTCGAGGTGAGCTCACCGGAGGCGGTCGACGCCGCTGGATCCATCTGCTGACTCATGCCGGGTCCACCGCCCGGGTCTGCTCGGCGACTGCCTGCCCGTGGCTCGGCTGCTCGGCCAGTTCGGCGAGGAACCGGTCGACGGTGGCGCGCACGCGGTCGTCGTCATCCAGGGACTCCCCGACGATGCGCCCGGCCAGGGTCGTGGCCAGCCCGCCGATCTCCTTGCGGAGCTGGGCGACCGCCTGATCGCGCTGGGCGGCGATCTGGGTGCTGGCGTTCGCCGTGATGCGCGAGGCCTCGGACTGTGCCTGGGACCTCATCTCGGAGATGATCTGGGCACCCTGGGTCTTGGCGTCCTCACGGATCTTCGCAGCCTCCTCGCGAGCTCCGGCGAGCTGCGCGCGGTACTGCTCGAGCGCCGCCTTGGCCTCGGCCTGGGCCTTCTCGGCACGCTCGATGCCACCCTGGATGGTCTCGGTCCGCTCGTGGTACAGCGTCTCGAAACGCGGCACGACGAACTTCGCACACCCCCAGGTCAGCAGGAGGATGAGGATGATGCCGACAATGATCTCGATGGGGTGCTCGGGCGCCAGGGGCCCGAGATCCACCAGCAGTGCGGCAAGTGGCGCAGCCATGGCGCCACTCACTTCGCGACGAAGGCCAGGACGAAGCCGAACAGGGCCAGGGCCTCGACCACGGCGAAGCCAATGAACGCGGTCGACATCATCGCCGGCTTGGCCTCGGGCTGACGGGCCGTGCCGTTGATGACGGCGGCGAAGATCCACGCGACGCCGAGCGCCGGGCCGAGCGTGGCCAAGCCGTAGCCGAGCACGTTGAGCGAGCCACCGATGAGCATGGGAACCATGGGGTTGTCCTTCCGGATCGTGCCCCGGGCGGGGCGTTGTGTCTTCGTCGCTCCCGGGCGGGACCGACGAGGTCTAGTGGGTCAGTGGTCCGTCGAGATCGACGAGGCCACGTACTGGGCCGACAGCACCGTGAAGACGTAGGCCTGGAGGAAGCCGACGAACAACTCGAGCGCGAAGAGGGCGAAGCTGAAGAGCACCGAGACGGCGCCCGTGACGTTGTAGAACGGGTTGCCCGAGTAGGTGAGGAGGAACCCGCCCCCGACGACGAAGATCATGATGATGAGGTGCCCGGCGAACATGTTCGCGAAGAGTCGCAGGGACAGCGTCAGCGGCCGGGTGATGAACGTCGAGAGGAACTCGAGCGGGATGATGAGCCACCACAGGTACCACGGCACGCCCTTGGGCAGGACGGCCGACAGGAAGTACCGGGGACCCTGGGCCTTGAGACCGGCGATGATGTAGACGAACCACGTGACGATGGCCAGTCCGTAGACGTATCCCACGTGCGAGAAGGTCGGGAACATGAAGAGGAAGAGCTCGCCGAACCAGTTGTTGATGAGCACGAAGCTGAAGAGCGCCAGGAGGTAGGGCATCCACTTGACGAAGTCGTGTCCGATGACGTCGCGCACCAGCGTGTTGCGCACGAAGTTGTACACGTACTCGGCGGCGACCTGGCGCTTGCCGGGGACGACCTTGAGGGAGTGGCTCATCCACAACCACAGACCGATGACGAGGACCGCGGCGATGACCATCTGCCAGAAGGTCTTGTCCATCCAGGAGACCCCGAAGGTCCCCGGGAACTGGAAGTCCTTGAGTCCCGGCGCCTCGTACTCGAGGGGTACCACCAGAGCGTGGGTCACTTGTCCTCCTGGTTCTTTCCGGACGCCGGATCGGCCGACCCGTATCTCTTGACGATGAGGTAGACGCTGAGGGCGAGCCCGATGATCATGCCCACCGGCAGCAGCCACGACTGGTGCAACCACCGGTCGAGGAGCCAGCCGATGCCACCGTAGAACAGCAGACCGGCCAGCACGTAGCTGAGCACACCCATACCGTCCTCGGACCGAGCCGCCCCAGTGCGGTCCGGGCCCGGTGACGGTGCTCTGTCGTCGTCCATCTCGGGCCGTAGCCTATCAGCGAGGACCCCTGTCGCGCTCGTCACCGCACACCCCGCTCGTAGATGGGGCTGTGCTCACGACGGGCGGTGACGATGACACCGACGGTCCAGGCCAGGGCCGGGACGACGACCCCGAGGCCGACCGATGTGCGATCGAGGCCGTGGTCTGCCCGGAGCAGGTCGGCGACGATGCCGAGCGCGGTCACCTGGACGAGGAAGAGAGCCATCGCCGGCACGAAGGACTCGATCCGGGCCAGGAGGTGCACCGACCGTCCCGCGGCCAGGAAGGTCACGGCCACGCCGGCGCCGAGGAGCGCACCCAGCAGGCCGGCCGTCCCCTGCCACACGGTGAGGGCGACGACGTCGGCCACCGCTGCGGCACCGGCCCAGACGAGGGCGCGTCGGTAGAGGGTTCGCAGGACGAGTGAGGTCAACGGGGTCGACGCGCTCTCGTCGGGCCGACCGTCGTCAGGTCGCGTCACGGCCATCACCATGGTCATATGCGCTGGTTCCTCCCCCGGGCTCCGCCTCCGTGCGTGCTTGTGAAAAATAGCACAAAGGACGGCGGGGTCGCCAATCGGTCACAGCTGTCTGCGTGCCGCCCGGCGTGCCGGCACCCTCGAGTTGGCCACCGTGAGGACGATGCACAGGACGACGGCGCCGGCCACCGCACCGATGACCCACCACCGTTGGACCAACCCGATGCCGACCGTCCCGAAGGAGAGCACGGCCGTCCACAGGTACATGAGCAGGACGGCCCGCACGTGGGAGTGACCGCGCTGGAGCAGCCTGTGGTGGAGGTGCTGCTTGTCGGCGACGAAGAACCACGTGCCGTGCCAGGTGCGTCGGACGTAGCCCATGACGAGGTCGAGCAGGGGGATGGCCATGACCATGAGCGGCATGACGATCGGCAGGTACGCCGGGACGAGGCCACCGTTGCGTGCCGTGAGGACCGTCGAGTCGATCTGTCCGGTGAGCGAGATGGTCGACGTGGCCAGGAGGAAGCCCAGTAGCAGGGCACCCGAGTCGCCCATGAACATCCTTGCCGGGTGCCAGTTGTGCGGCAGGAAACCCAGACAGGCGCCGGCGGTGACCGCCGTGATGAGGCTGGCGGTCGTCGCCACGACGAGATCCTGCTCGTGGGCGAGCAGGTAGGTGTACGAGAAGAAGGCCAGGGCGCCGACGGCGACCACCCCGGCGGCCAGGCCGTCGAGTCCGTCGACGAAGTTCACCGCATTGGCGCACAGGACGATGAAGAAGACGGTGACGAGGATCGACGTCGCTGTTCCCAGGGCGATGATGGAGTTCGGCAGGGGGATCCAGAACATCCGCACTCCCCCGGTGACGGCGATGCCGGCAGCGAGCACCTGACCGGCGGCCTTGGCCAGGGCGGGCAGGTCGAGGAGGTCGTCGATGACGCCGACGGCACAGATGACGGCCCCGGCCAGGCAGATCGTCAGGGCGTCGTCGCTGACGACGGGGTGGCGTCCCAGGAAGGGCAGGTTGCGGGCCAGCAGGCAGGCCAGGAGCAGCCCGCCGAGCATCGCCGGACCTCCGAAGTACGGGATGGGGACGGTGTGGACGTCCCTGGCGCGCACCTTGGCCACGGCCCCCCAGCGCAGCGCGAGTTGACGACATCCCCCCGCCAGGAGGTATGTCGTCAGACCCGCGGTCATCATGACCAGGAGGTATTCGCGCATCAGGAGGTCGGGTCGGTTCCGTTCTCGACGGGCTCGGGGTCCGCCGGCTGCGGGTCGGCAGGTTCCGGCTCGGGCTCGGGATCGGGCTCGGGCAGCCCCACCACCGCCGGTGCGATGCGGTGGATCTCATCGAGGCTCAACGCCCCTTGTCGCAGCACCTTCCCGTCGCTCGTCGAGGCGAAGTCGATGATCGTCGAGGGCTCGCCGATCCGGCTCTGGCCGCCGTCGAGGTAGACGGCCACCTCGACTCCCAGCTGCTCGGTGGCCTCGGCCACCGTGAGCGCCGGGGGACGGCCGGACTTGTTGGCGCTGCTCACCGCGAGCGGACCGGTGAGACGCAGCAGCTCGCGGGTGGCGTCCTGGTCGGGAACCCGCACGGCGATGGTGCCGTGGGTCTCCCCCAGGTCCATCGTCAGCGACTCCTGGGCACGTAGGACGAGGGTGAGGCCGCCGGGCCAGAACTCCTCGGCGAGGTCGTGGGCCGCCTGTGGGACCGCGTCACACAGGGCCGGCAGCACGGCGGCGTCACCGACGAGCACTGGCGGGGGCATGTCACGCCCGCGCTCCTTCGTGTTGAGGAGCCTCTGCACTGCCAGCGGGTCGAGCGCATCGGCGCCGATGCCGTACACGGTGTCGGTCGGCAGGACGATGCACTCCCCCTCGCCGACGGCCTCGGCTGCACGCTCGAGGGCCACGGTTCGGGTGGTGGGGTCGGTGACGTCGAGGACGACCGGGGTCGTGGCCTCGTCGACGGTCTGGTCGGGGTCCATGGTTCCCATCCTTGCATCCTTGGGCCGACCACGCCTGATCGACCATCTCGCGGCTCCCGGCGGGAGCCCGATCCCCAGGACCGGGGCAGCCCGAGCCGGACCGCGGTTCAGCGCTCGGGAGACCGAGCCGTGACGTACCGCGGTCGCCCGGTGAGATCGTCGTGGTCGACGACGTCGACCCAGCCCGCACCGCCGAGCAGCTCGTCGATCGCCGCCCGATGTCCCTCGTCGTGCTCGAGGACGAGCAGACCACCGGGGCGCAGCAGATCGGCCGCATGGTCGACGAGGGGTCGGATGAGCTCGAGCCCGTCCTCGCCACCGAAGAGGGCCACCGCCGGCTCGTGCGCCAGGACGTCCTGCGGCATGCGGGCCGCCGCACCGGTCGGCAGGTAGGGCGGATTGCTCACGACGACGTCGACGCCGACCAGCTGCGGCTCGACGAGGGCGTCCCCGGCGATGACCTCGACGCCGGTTCCGGCGAGGTTGCGCCGGGCCCATTCCAGGGCTCGCGGGTCCAGTTCGACGGCGACGACACGGCTGGCGGGCACCTCGGTGGCCACCGCCAGGGCGATGGCACCGGACCCGGTGCACAGGTCGACGACGAGCGGGCTGTCGCCCTGCCGAGCTCGCCGTGCCGCTTCCTCGATGGCCGCCCCGGCGACGAGCTCGGTCTCCATCCTCGGTACGAGGACGCCCGGGCCGACCGCCAGCCGAAGACCCCGGAACCAGGCCTCGCCGACGAGGTACTGGGCCGGTTCCCCGCCAGCCCGACGATCGAGCAACTCGTGGTAGTGGTCGATCTGCGCGTCGGTGGGCTCGGGGGCCAGCAGCAGGCGGTTCGGGGAGACGCCGAGCACATGGCACAGCAGGAGACGGGCGTCGGCGGCCGGGCTCGAGACCCCGCAGGTCGACAGGCGGCGCACCCCGCGGGCCAGGGTCGAGGAGGTCGTCACGAAGCGGCCCCGTCCGACATCGGGGTCCCGGGGACGCCGGCCATCCGTTGGGCCAGGTCGGCCCGGTGGAGGGCCTCGAAGAGCTCCTCGAGGTGACCGTCGAGGACGGCGTCGAGCCGGCGGGTCTTGAACCCGATCCGGTGATCGGTGAGGCGGTTCTCGGGGAAGTTGTAGGTGCGGATGCGCGCCGACCGGTCGACCGTGCGCACCTGTTCGCGACGCAGCTGTCCGGCCTCGTCGGCCGCCTGCTCCGCGGCGAGCGCTGCCAGACGTGCGCGGAGCATGCGCATCGCCTGCTCCTTGTTCTGCAGCTGGCTGCGTTCGTTCTGGCAGCTCACGACGATCCCCGTCGGCAGGTGGGTGAGCCGGACCGCCGAATCGGTCGTGTTGACCCCCTGGCCGCCGGGACCCGACGACCGGAAGACGTCGACCCGCACGTCGGCCGGGTCGAGCTCGACCTGGGCCTCGTCGACGTCGGGCGCGACGAGCACCCCGACCGCCGAGGTGTGGACCCTCCCCTGGGACTCGGTGATCGGCACCCGCTGCACCCGGTGCACCCCGCCCTCGAACCGCAGGGTGCCGTAGACGGGCCGGTCCGCGGTGCCGGTGACGGCCAGGACGATGCTGCGGTAGCCGCCGAGGTCGGTCGGTTGCGCGTCGAGGATGCGCACCGTCCACCCCACCGACTCGGCGTACCGCTCGTACATGCGCACCAGGTCGTGGGCGAAGAGCGCCGACTCCTCTCCCCCCTCCCCCGAGAGGATCTCGACGATGGCGTCCTCTCCGTCGAGCGGGTCCGAGGGCGCCAGGAGCTCGGTGAGGGCTGCCCGCGCCCGCTCCAACTCGCCGGCGGTCCGCTCCGCCTCGGCCGCGAAGTCGGCGTCGAGCGTGGCCAGGTCCCGGGCGGCCGACAGGTCCTCGGCCAAGGCGTGGCAGCGATCGGCCACCGACAGGACGTGGCTGAGACGGGCGTGCTCCCGGGAGGTCCGACGCAGGGCCGCGGGATCGGCGAGGAGGTCGGGTCGGCCGAGCGCGGTCGACAGCTCCTCGTGCCGACGACGCAGGTCGGCAACGGTGGAATCGTCCTCGGGGTCGTGCACCCGATACCTCTCTTCCACGGACTCATCCTCGCGACGGGCCGGGACCGGCGTCGGTCCCCCGGTGCCCGTCCGGCAACGGCGACGACGCCGGGACCCACAGGTCCCGGCGTCGTCGAGGTCAGGGAAGCAGGGCCGACTCGCGTCGGCACCCTGCTCGCAGCAGATCCGTCACTTCGCGGCAGCAGCCTTCTTGCCGTAGCGACGCTCGAACCGGGCGACGCGGCCGCCGGTGTCGAGGATCTTCTGCTTGCCGGTGTAGAAGGGGTGGCAGGCCGAGCACACGTCGGCGCTCATCGTGCCGCCGGGGGCCGTGCTGCGGGTCGTGAACGTGTTGCCACAGGTGCACACGACCGTGGTCTCGTGGTACTCAGGGTGGACGCCCTGCTTCATGGTGTTCTCCTTGTGTCGAAGGTCGCCGGGTCGCCCGGGCATGGGGTGCAGGATCCGTCAGCGACGGCCTGCGTGGGCGTGAACCGGCAGCGCTGGCCAATTGTGCCGCATCCGGGGCCGTGACACAAACGCCGACCCCGGATGCCGACAGGCCGAGGGCTCACTCGCTGGCCGGTGAGGTCTTCGAGATGGTGTAGAGGAACTCGACGTTGGTCTGGGTCTTGCGCAGCTTCGACAGGACCATCTCGAGGGCCTGGGAGTCGTCGAGGCCCGAGAGCACACGACGCAGCTTCCACATGATGGCCGTCTCCTCGCGCGAGAGCAGCAGCTCCTCGCGTCGGGTGCTCGACGCGTCGACGTCGATGGCCGGGAAGAGCCGCTTGTTGGCGAACTCACGGCGCAGGCGCAACTCCATGTTGCCGGTGCCCTTGAACTCCTCGAAGATGACCTCGTCCATCTTGGAACCGGTCTCGACCAGCGCCGTGGCGAGAATCGTCAGCGACCCACCGTTCTCGATGTTGCGGGCCGCCCCGAAGAACTTTTTCGGTGGGTACAGGGCCGCCGAGTCGACACCGCCGGACAGGATCCGACCGGACGCCGGTGCGGCGAGGTTGTAGGCACGACCCAGGCGGGTGATGCCGTCGAGGAGGATGACGACGTCCTTGCCCAGTTCGACGAGTCTCTTGGCCCGCTCGATGGCCAGTTCCGCGACCTGGGTGTGGTCGTCGGCCGGACGGTCGAAGGTCGAGGCGATGACCTCGCCGGAGACCGTGCGCTGGAAATCGGTGACCTCCTCGGGTCGCTCGTCGACGAGGACGACCATGAGGTGGACCTCGGGGTTGTTCGTCGTGATCGAGTTGGCGATCGACTGCATGATCATCGTCTTGCCGGCCTTGGGCGGCGAGACGATGAGTCCACGCTGGCCCTTGCCGATGGGGCTCACCAGATCGATGATGCGGCCGGTCATGTTCTTGGGATCGGTCTCCAGGCGCAGCCGCTCCTGGGGGTAGAGCGGGGTGAGCTTGGAGAAATCCGGGCGCTGCTTCATGAGTTCCGGATCGGCCCCGTTGACGGTCTCCACCCGCGCCAGGGGGGCGAACTTCTCGCGTCGCTCCCCCTCGCGGTGGGCCCTCATCTGGCCGACGATGACGTCGCCCTTGCGCAATCCGTACTTGCGGACCGTCGACATCGACACGTAGGCGTCGTTGGCGCCGGGCAGGTACCCCGAGGTACGGACGAAGGCGTACTGGTCGCGGATGTCGAGGATGCCCGAGCAGGGCACGAGGACGTCGTCCTCACGCACGTTGGGCTCGGTGTCGGACCCGAACCGGTCGTTGCCGCGCTTGTTGCGTCGACCCTGGCGGTCACGCTGACGGCGTCGACGCGAGCGACGTCCGCCGAACTCGTCGTCCTCGCGGCGCGACAGATCGAGGTCCTCCTCACGCTGCTCCTCGCCGTGGCGGGCCGACGACTCGGTGTCGACCCGCTCCCCCCGGGCCCGCGCATCGTGGGCGCGGCCGGCCAGGGCGTCGAGTCGGGCGCCGACCTCGTCGCTCACGTCGGAGACCTCCTCGGTCCCGGCGGGACGACGTCGATCGGGGTCCTGGGTCGTCGGGCGTGCCCCACGCTGCCGGCGGGAGCGGCCGTCGCGGCGATCCCGCGCGGCCTGTCCGGAGTCGGTCGAATCGGAGTCGGAGGCCCGAGCGGCGTCGGCACGGGTGTTCTGGCCGCGGGACGCCCCGGCCTCATGGGCAGGGGCCGCCGCCTCGAGGAGGGCGGCCACCGACTGCTCGGTGTCCTCCCGTTGGCTGCGGGGAGCCCGCCGCCGCTCCACCGTGGAGCGGTCGACGTCGGGCCGGTCACTGCTGGGGCCGTCCGTGGTCGGCCGACCGGAGGCCGGACGCTCGGATCGGGCGGCGCGACGGCGCCCGCGGGTCGCGCCTTCGGGTGTCGCCGGCTCGGACGTCGGTCCCTCCGCGGGTGACGCCACGGCGGGCGCGGCCACCTCGCGCGCCGGCCGGGTCGAGCGGGCTGCAGGTCGGGTGGAGTCCTCGGGCCATCCTCCGGCGCGAATGGCGCCGACGAGGTCGGCCTTGCGCATCTGACGGGCACCCTTGATGCCCATCTGGACGCCGATGGAACGGAGCTCGGGCAGGAGCTTGGCCGACAGATCGGTCGACGATCCGCCGGGCAGGGGGGTCTGAGTCACGTGTGTCCCTTCGAACTGCCTCGCCGTGACCACCGTGGGCCCGGGAGGCGGGAGTGGGTGGGACCGCGCCGGTCGTCCCGACCGGCCGTCGTCCCGAGGGGCCATCACCATCCGGCACGCGGTGTCGGCTCGTCCGGGCGCAACCCGTCGGCGCTGGAACGCAGGCCGCGACGGCACGGGAAGGAGGGTGATGGGGACGCGACAACTGCGCGTCAGGAGACACTATAGCGCGCCGGCGGCCGGACCCCACAGCCACACCCGTCGACGAGCCGCGGCCTGGCGCGGGGCCCGGTCCCCCGTGGACCCGGCAGAGTCGACCCGGCAGAGTCGACGCGCCAGAATCGACCCGGCGGGGTCAACGCGGCACGGTCACCACGACGCCGTCCGTCGAGACGGTCAGTTCGGCACGCTCAGCTCGACACCGCCGCCGAGGGTGAGGTCGGTGACCCGGAAGGCGCTGACGTCGACGTCCTCGCCCCCGCGCAGCTGCTCGGGAGTGCCGATCGCCAGCACCGTCGATCCGGCACCAGAGATGACCGCCGGAACCCCACGGCCGCGCAGGTCGTCGATGAGCGACGCCGACTCGGGCATGAGCGAACGGCGATAGGGCTGGTGGATCCAGTCGCGGGTGGCCTCGAAGAGATGGTCGGGCGAGCTCGTCAGTGCGGTGACGAAGAGGGACGCCGCGAGAACCTGCTTGACGGCGTGCCGGCGCGGGATCGACTCGGGCAGCACGTGCCGGGCCAGAGCCGTCGGCACCTGACGATCCGGCACGTAGGTCCGCATCCGGATGGACGGGTCGACCTCCAACGGCAGGTGGTGGACGCCGTCCTCGGCCACCCAGGCCAGCTGCGCCCCACCGAGGATGGCCGGGGCGGCGTTGTCGGGGTGACCCTCGATCCCCGCCGCCATGGTGAGCAGGACGTCACGGTCGAGGGGCTCGCCGGGTCGGGCCAGGGCCCAGGCCAGGGCCAGTCCGGCGACGACGGCCGCCGCCGAGGAACCCAGCCCCCGCGACTGGGGGATCCGGTTGTGCGCGGTCAGGTGCACGGCGACATCGGGCTGCGGGTGGCCCAGGTCGACCAGTCCCTGCCTCAGCGTCGCCAGGACGAGGTGCGACTCGTCCCTGGGGACGGTGTGCTCCCCCTCCCCGGTGACGTCGATCCGCACCCCGTGCCCGGGCGCGGTCTCGACGCTGACCTCGTCCCACAGGTCGAGGGCCAGTCCGACGCAGTCGAATCCCGGGCCGACATTGGCCGAGGTCGCCGGCACGCGCACCGAGGCGCTCGCACCGATCGGCGTCCCAGCGCCCATGACGTCTCCCCTCACTCGTGCAGCCCGAGCACCGCGGCCACCCGGTCGGTCGAGGCCTCGACCGCCTCGGTCGACAGGGTCGTCCGGCTCAGCGCGGTGTCGATGTCCTTGAGACCGTTGCCGGTGACGGTGATGACGATCCGCTGCCCGGCGTCGAGGCGACCGGCGTCCTTGAGGGCCAGCAGACCGGCCACCCCGGCAGCGGACGCCGGTTCGACGAAGATCCCCTCGCGTCCGGCCAGGAAGGCCTGGGCGTCGAGGATCTGCTCGTCGGTGACGGCCTCGATGAGCCCACCGGAGCTGTCGCGCGCAGCCAGCGCCTTGTCCCCGGACGCCGGCCGACCGATCCTGATGGCGGTGGCGACGGTCTCGGGGTTCTCGACGTCGTGACCGAGCACGAGCGGAGCCGCTCCGGCCGCCTGGAAGCCGAACATCCTCGGGGTGTGGGTCGCGGGCCCGTCGGCGGCGTACTCCTGGTAACCCTTCCAGTACGCCGTGATGTTGCCGGCGTTGCCCACCGGCAGGGCATGGATGTCGGGG
The DNA here is from genome assembly GCF_900605005.1 of Acidipropionibacterium timonense. Taxonomy (GTDB): domain Bacteria; phylum Actinomycetota; class Actinomycetes; order Propionibacteriales; family Propionibacteriaceae; genus Cutibacterium; species Cutibacterium timonense. Next base: position 1,322,719 of record NZ_LR027558.1, read on the forward strand.
GCGTCACCGAGGGCGTCGACGATCTCGAAGGAGGCCGACTTCTGGCCCTCGATCCGGTACGGGTTGACCGAGTTCACCAGGGACACCGGGAAGTGGTCGGCCAGCTCCCGCGCGATGGTGAGGCAGTCGTCGAAGTTGCCGAGGACCTGGATGATCCGCCCACCGTGGACGACGGCCTGGGCCAACTTGCCGGCGGCGATCTTGCCCTGGGGCAGGAGCACCACCGGGGTGAGCCCGGCCCGCGTCGCGTAGGCCGCGGCCGAGGCCGAGGTGTTGCCGGTCGACGCGCAGACGACGGCCTTCGACCCGTCGGCCAGGGCCTTCGACATGGCCATCGTCATACCGCGGTCCTTGAAGGAGCCGGTGGGGTTGGCCCCCTCGACCTTGACGAAGACCTCGGCATCGAGACGGGCCCCCAGCACCGGGGCCGGCACGAGCGGCGTCGACCCCTCCCCCAGGGTGACGACCCGGTCGATGCCCTCCATGGGCATCCGGTCGCGGTACCTCTCGATGATGCCGAAGGGCTGGGCGGGAGTCGTCATGTCACATGCCTTCCACTCGGATGACGCGGGGAGCCGCATTGACGGCCTTGGACTGGGTGAGTTCGGCCACGCACGCCTCGACGTCGGACTCGCGGGCCTCGTGGGTGAGGATCTTGAGGGTCGCCGACCATCCGTCGGCCTTGTCGGCCCCCTCGATGGCCGACTGTTGGACGGTCTGCAGGGAGACCTCGTGGTGGGCGAAGATCGTCGCCACCGCGGCCAGGACGCCGGGTTCGTCACGCACCTGGATGCGGATCTGGAACCTGGTGCGCACGTCGTCCATGGGGAGGATGGGGTACTCGTCGAAGACGGCCTGGGGCGGCCCGGCGACCCCACGCACCGAGTTGCGTGCCACTGTGACGAGGTCGCCCATGACCGCCGACGCGGTGGGCGAACCGCCGGCTCCGGGACCGAGGAACATGAGATGCCCGGCCTCCCGGGCCTCGACGAAGACGGCGTTGAAGGCCCCCGAGACGCTGCCCAGGGGGTGCGACACGGGCACCAGCGCCGGGTGCACCCGGGCCACGATGCCGTCCTTGCCCGCCTGACAGACGGCCAGCAGCTTGATGACGCAGTCCATGTCGCGGGCGGCCTCGATGTCGTCGGGAGTGATCCCGGTGATCCCCTCCCGGTACACTTGGTCGCCGCGCATCCGGGTGTGGAAGGCCAGCGAGGCCAGCAGGGCCGCCTTGGCGGCGGCGTCATAGCCCTCGACGTCGGCGGTCGGGTCGGCCTCGGCGAACCCGCGGGCCTGGGCATCGGCCAGGGCGGCCTCGAAGCTCGCGCCGGTCGTCGTCATCTGGTCGAGGATGAAGTTCGTCGTCCCGTTGACGATGCCCATGACCCGGGTCACCTGGTCGCCGACGAGCGACTCGCGCAGTGGCCGGACGATGGGGATGGCCCCGGCCACGGCCGCCTCGTAGTAGAGGTCGACGCCGTGCGCCTCGGCAGCCTTGTTGAGCTCGTCCCCGTAGGCGGCCAGCAGCGCCTTGTTCGCGGTGACGACCGAGTGGCCGTGCTCGAGGGCGGCCAGGAGGAGCGTGCGGGCGGGGTCGATGCCGCCGATGAGCTCGATGACGATGTCGATGTCGTCGCGGGTCACCAGCGCCATGGGGTCGTCGGTGAAGAGCCTGGAGTCGAGCCCGTGTCGGGGACGTCCCACATGAGCGACGGCGATCCCGGCCAGCTCGACCGGGCGTCCGACCCGGGCGACGATGTCGTCGGGCCGGGTGAGGATCATCCGGGCCACCTGGGAGCCGACGACGCCGCACCCGAGCAGGGCGACGCGCAGCGGCTCCCTCGTGCTCGAGGGGGCGGCCGGATCGGGACGTGTCGTGGTCATCGGTGCTCCTCGGGGTTCAGGGCGACGACGTCACCGCGGATCGGTCCGTCGTCGAGGGCGAGCAGGTCCTCCACGGTCTCACGGCGCAGCAGCGTCGTGTGCGCCCCGTCACGGACCGAGACGACCGGCGGACGTGGGACGTGGTTGTAGTTGCTGGCCATGGACCGGGAGTAGGCCCCGGAGGCCGGCACCGCGACGAGATCACCGGGGGCGATGTCGGCGGGCAGGTAGACGTCGCGCACGAGGATGTCGCCGCCCTCACAGTGCTTGCCGACGACCCGGCACAGCGACGCCGGCTCCCGGGACACCCGGTTGGCCAGGACCGCCGAGTACTCAGCGGCGTAGAGGGCCGGACGAATGTTGTCGCTCATGCCGCCGTCGACCGAGACGTAGACCCGCTGGGACCCGCCGTCGAGGTCGACCGGCTTGACGGTGCCGACGGTGTAGAGCGCCAGGGTCGTCGGGCCGACGATGGCCCGACCCGGCTCGATCGACAGGTGTGGCACGGGCAGACCGCGCGCATGGGACTCGGTCGCGACGATGTCGTCGAGGTCGGCGGCCAGGGCGGCCGGTGTGGCCGGGGAGTCCTGACGGGTGTACGCGATGCCGAACCCACCACCGAGGTCGAGTTCGGGCAGGACCGCGCCCGTCGCCTGGCGGAACTGCGCCATGAGCTTGGTCGTGCGACGGGCGGCCACCTCGAACCCACCGGTGTCGAAGATCTGCGAGCCGATGTGCGAGTGGATGCCGAGGAGGTCGATGAGCGCGCTGGAGTGGCAGCGCACCAGGGCCACCATCGCGGCACCGTTGGCGATGGAGAAGCCGAACTTCTGGTCCTCGTGGGCGGTGGCGATGTACTCGTGGGTGTGCGCCTCGACCCCCGGCGTGACCCGGACCATGACCCGCGCCCGGACGTCGAGCTCGCGGCACAGGGTCTCGATCCGGTCGATCTCGTCGAGGGAGTCGACGATGATCCGTCCCACCCCCGACCGCAGGGCCAGGGCGAGCTCGTCGACCGACTTGTTGTTGCCGTGCATCCCGATCCGCGCCGGGTCCATGCCGCCCTGCAGGGCGGTGAGCAGCTCCCCGGCGGTGCACACGTCGAGGCACAGACCCAGGTCCTGCACCCAGGCGGCGATGGTCCGGGTGAGGAAGGCCTTGCCGGCGTAGTAGACGTCCCATCCGGCGAAGGCGTCCCGGAAGGCGCCGGCCCGCTGACGGAAGTCCTCCTCGTCCAGGACGTACGCCGCGGTGCCGACCCGGTCGGCGAGGGTGCGGACGTCCACCCCGCCGACCTCGATGGCCCCGTCGGGCCCACGACGGACCGTCGCGCTCCACAGCCGTGGGTGGAGGGCGTTGACGTCGGTGGGGACGGTGAGCCACTGCGGCCCGGGGGCGGCGACGTCGGCATGGACCGACCCAGCCACGTGCATGTGCGTCATGGCCCCACCCTGCCAGACCCGCGGTTCCCTCCTCGGCCGCGTCCGGCACCCGACACGTCGGCGGTCCTCACCGACCGGCCGACTGGGACCGACCCGCCCGAGTGGGCAACATCGTCCAAGTGCGGTAGAGTCGGTCAACGCGGTCCGGGTGACGCCCGGCCGGCCCCCATAGCTCAGTGGATAGAGCACCGCCCTCCGGAGGCGGGAGCCGAGGTTCGAGTCCTCGTGGGGGCGCCCTTCCTCACGCCGGACGCACGCCGTCCGTGTCCAGCCGCCGGGCCCTTCTCCTCCATCGGCTAGGGTTGCCGCCGTGCCAGTTGATCCCGCCGTCAGTTCCCGCGCGAGGTTCCTCGAGGCGGCGGCCATGATCGCCCTGTGGGTGCTCACGAGGATGCTCATGCTGCGCATCTTCACCCTGCCCAATTCCAACTACATCACCGGCGACGTCCGGTACTACCACGCCTGGCTCACCATGGGGACCGACGACGCCCACACCCTCTTCGAGTACCCGGTCCCGGTCCTCTGGGGTCTTCGGCTGCTCGCCTGGATGTCGGGCGGGTCGATCTCCTACTTCACGGCCCTCTTCGCCGTCACCATGCTCGCCCTCGACGCCCTCATGGCCCTGTGCCTGTGGCGGTCCGGCCACCGTGCCGGGACCCTGTGGTGGATCCTCTTCGTCCTGGCCCTGGGCCCGCTCATGTGGTTCCGTTTCGACATGGTGCCGGCCGTGTGCATGGGTCTGGCGGCGCTGTGGTTCCGGCGTCACCCGGCTGCCAGCGGAGCCGCGATCGCCGTGGGAGCGGCGGTGAAGCTGTGGCCTGCGCTGCTCATCCTGCCGATGATCGGACGACGTCGGGCGGCCCTGCGCAGACTGGCCGCCTTCGGCGTCACCGGCGGTGCGTTGGGCATCGCTTCCCTCGTCGAGACCGGCTGGGCGCGCACCGTCTCGCCCCTCACCTGGCAGTCCGACCGTGGACTGCAGATCGAGTCGGTCGTCGCCCTGGTACCGATGATCCATCGCGCCGGGCACCCCGACGGCTCCTGGGTCGTCGCCATGAGCCGGTACAACGCCTTCGAGGTGACGGGGCCGGGGGTGGAGACCTGGCTGGGCCTGTCCAGCGTGCTCATGGGACTGGCCGTGGCCCTGGCCGTGGGCCTGGGCGTCATCGCCTGGCTGCGCAACGGGCTCGACCAGCGCACCGCCGTGCTCGGTGCGGTCGTCATCGCCGGGGCCCTCATCGTCGCCAACAAGACCCTGTCACCGCAGTACTTCATCTGGTGGGGCGCTCCCGTGGCAGCCCTCATCGATCACTTCTCGGCGGAGAACTCGACCGACGGCACCGACGACCGCCTAGTCCGCATCCTCGGATGGGCCACCGCCGCCCTGCTCCTCGTCACCGGTTTCCTCACCCAGTCCGTCTACCCCCTGAGCTACTCGAAGATCCTGTCGACCCCCCCCGGCACCTCCTGGGCCACCTGGCTGCTCGTGACCCGCAACGTCGTGGCCGTCGTCACCTTCCTCGTCGCCGTCGCGGCCCTCGTGGCTTCCTTGAGGCTGCACCGGAGGGCCCAGCCGACGATCACTGCCCCCTGACGGCGACACCGCCCCCGACGATTGGCTGTGAGACATGTCACATGCCAAGATGGTTCCCGGAGTCGACGCCCTCGCCGTGGAGCCTCCTGTCCCGACCCGCGGACGTCGATCCCTCGAGGACTTGGGAACCGTCCCTCCTCCCCGATAGCATCAGCGACAACGAAGGGTCCCCGGACCATTCCGGGCCCAAGAGCAACGACGCTTCGGCGGGCGGACGAGCCTGCCAGGGCAACCCGATCACCAGGGAAGAAGGCAGTGGTGGCATCCTCCACCGGACAGAACTCATCGAACCAGCTCGACTTCGGGGCCAACGACTGGCTCATCGAGGAGATGCGAGAGCAGTTCCAGCGCGACCCGGGTTCGGTCGACCCGGCTTGGGCGACGTACTTCCGCAATGAGGCGGGGACCCCCGGGACGTCCACTCCCCAGCCTGCCGCCGCCCAGGCGGCGCCCGCCCCCCAGCCTGCCCCGGCCCCGGCGCCTGCACCCCAGTCGGTCGCGGTCGCGCGCCCCGCTGCCGCTCCCGTCCCCACCGCGACGCCGGCCCAGGCCCCAGCCCGCAAGGCCGCCGAGAAGCCGGCCGCCCGTGGTTCGGTGACCCCCGACGCCCCGCGTCACAGGGCCCCCGAACCCAGCCATTCGGAGCCGCGCACCGTCAAGCTCAAGGGCGCCCCCATGCGCACCGCCAAGAACATGGACGACTCGCTGTCGATGCCGACGGCCACCTCCGTGCGTTCGGTGCCCATGAAGCTCGTCATCGAGCAGCGCACCATGATCAACAACTTCCTGCGCCAGAGCAAGGGCGGCAAGGTCTCCTTCACCCACATCCTCGGCTACGCCATGGTCCAGGCCCTCAAGGCGGTCCCTGTCATGAACAACGCCTATGCGCAGATCGACGGCAAGCCGCACCTCATCGAGAACCCCTCGATCAACCTCGGCCTGGCCATCGACGTCAACAACAAGGACGGCTCCCGCAAGCTCGTCGTCCCGGCCATCCGTGGGGCCGAGAACATGGACTTCCTCCAGTTCTGGGAGGCCTATGAGGACATCGTCCGTCGCGGCCGCGTCAACGAGCTCACGGTCGAGGACTTCAAGGGGGTCACCGCCTCCCTCACCAATCCTGGCGGCATCGGAACGAACCACTCGGTTCCCCGACTCATGCCCGGCCAGGGCTGCATCCTCGGCATGGGATCCATCGACTACCCCGCCGAGTGGCAGGGTGGGTCGAGCCAGCGCATGGCCGATCTGGGCATCTCGAAGGTGACGACCCTCACCTCGACCTATGACCACCGGATCATCCAGGGCGCCCAGTCCGGCGAGTTCCTCAAGCGCATCCACCAGCTCCTCATCGGCCAGGACCGGTTCTACGAGGAGATCTTCGAGTCCCTGCGCATCCCCTACGCACCGGTCCAGTGGGCCACCGACCGGCTGGCCAATCGCCCCGACCAGGTCGACAAGCAGGCCCGCGTCATCGAGCTCATCGACGCGTGGCGTCGGTTCGGTCACTTGGCCGCCGACACCGACCCCGTCGAGTACCACCCGCGGTACCACCACGACCTCATGCTCAACAGTCACGGGCTCACCCTGTGGGACCTCGACCGCACCTTCCCGGTCAACAACTTCGGCGGGCTGCGTCGTCAGATCCTCACCCTGCGCGACATCCTCACCGTGCTGCGCGACTCCTACGCCTCCCACATCGGCATCGAGTACATGCACATCGCCAACCACAAGGAGCGGCTGTGGTTCCAGGCCCGCTTCGAGAAGGAGCACACGGCGCTGACGCGCGAGACCCACCTGCAGATTCTCGACCAGCTCAACGAGGCCGAGATCTTCGAGACCTTCCTCCAGACGAAGTTCGTCGGGCAGAAGCGGTTCAGCCTCGAGGGTGCCGAGTCGGCGATCGTCCTGCTCGCCGCACTCTGCGCCAAGGCAGCCGACAACCATCTCGACGAGGTGTGCATCGGCATGCCGCACCGTGGCCGACTCAACGTCCTGGCCAACATCGTCGGCAAGTCCTATGGGCAGATCTTCCGCGAGTTCGAGGGCAACGCCGAACCGGTGAACTCCCAGGGCTCCGGCGACGTCAAGTACCACCTCGGCGACGAGGGCGAGTTCGTCGCCCCGTCGGGAGCCACCGTGCGCACGTCGGTCGCCGCCAACCCGAGCCACCTGGAGGCCGTCGACCCGGTCCTCGAGGGCATCGTGCGGGCCAAGCTCGACTCCCTGGGCAACCCGGACGGGTACCCCGTCATGCCGGTGCTGCTCCATGGTGACGCCGCCTTCGCCGGACAGGGCGTCGTCTACGAGACCCTCCAGATGAGTCAGCTCGCCGGGTACGGCAACGGCGGGACGATCCACGTCGTCGTCAACAACCAGGTGGGCTTCACCGCCTCCCCCGACGAGGGACGCAGCTCGACCTACTGCACCGACGTCCTCAAGGCGGTCGAGGCCCCCGTCCTCCACGTCAACGGCGACGACCCGGCCGCCGTCGTCCAGGCCGCCCTCATCGCCTTCGAGTACCGACAGACCTTCCACAAGGACGTCGGCATCGACATGGTGTGCTACCGCCGTCGCGGCCACAACGAGGGGGACGACCCCAGCTTCACCCAGCCGCACATGTACGACCTCATCGACCAGAAGCGCTCGACCCGCAAGCTCTACACCGAGAGCCTCATCGGTCGCGGCGACATCACGCTCGAGGACGCCGAGGCCGTCATGACGAAGTTCCGCAGCCGTCTGGAGACGGTCTTCGCCGAGGTGAGGGCGGCCACCTCGACCCCGCCGAGCTACGCCAGCGTCCCCCAGTACCCGGCCAAGCACCACATCGGCGTGCCGACCCACACCACCCAGGACGTCCTCGACGACGTCGCCCGGGTGCACGAGCAGCTGCCCGACTGGTTCACGCCGCATCCCAAGGTCGCCCCCCAGCTCGCCCGACGGGCCAAGAGCCTGCGCGAGGGAGGGATCGACTGGGCCACCGCCGAGATGACGGCCCTGGGCTCGCTCCTCATCGAAGGCGTCCACGTTCGCCTGGCCGGCCAGGACACCTGCCGCGGCACGTTCTCCCAGCGGTTCGGGTCCATCGTCGATCGGCACACCGACGAGCACTACGTCCCGGTGAACCATCTGCGTGAGGGCCAGGCCCAGCTCGACATCCTCAACTCCCTGCTGAGCGAGTACGCGGCCATGGGCTTCGAGTACGGGTACTCGGTCGCCCGCCCGGACTCGCTGGTGCTGTGGGAGGCCCAGTTCGGTGACTTCGCCAACGGGGCCCAGACCATCATCGACGAGTTCATCGCGTCGGCCGGCACCAAGTGGGGCCAGCACTCCGGCGTCGTCCTGCTCCTGCCGCACGGCATGGAGGGTCAGGGCCCCGATCACTCGTCGGCGCGCATCGAGCGGTTCCTCAACCTGGCCAGCGAGGGTCAGCTGGCCATCTGCCAGCCGTCCACCCCGGCCAACTACTTCCACCTGTTGCGTCAGCACACGTACAAGAACATGCACCGTCCGGTGGTCATCGCGACCCCCAAGTCGATGCTCCGCAACAGGATGGCCACCTCGAGGCCCGAGGAGCTCATCACCGGTGCCTGGCAGCCGGTGCTGGCCGACCCGACGATCAACGACCCCAGCACGGTACGTCGCCTCATCCTGTGCTCCGGCAAGGTGAGGTGGGAGCTCGTCAAGGAGCGCGCCAAGCGCGGGCTCGACGGGCAAGTGGCGATCGTCACCATGGAACGGCTCTACCCCCTGCCCGTCCCGGAGCTCGTCGCCGCCCTCCAGCCGTTGCGTCAGGTCACCGACGTGCGCTGGGTCCAGGAGGAGCCGGTCAACCAGGGCGCCTACCCGTACATGCACAACCACCTGCCCGAGGCGCTCGCCAACGACCTGCCCGGTTTCCTCGACCACATGACGGTCGTCGCCCGGCCCGAGTCGTCGGCCCCGGCCGTCGGCCAGCACTCGGTGCACATGGCCGAGGAGAAGGACCTCATCGATCGGGCCTTCGAGGACCGCTGAGGTCCACGGGATCCATCGGTCCGTCGGGGACGCCGGGCGTGAGCCCGCGTCCCCGACGCGTCCGAGGGTGTGTGCGTCCCCGACGCGTCCGAGGGCGTGTGTCCCCGACGCGTCCGTGGGGAGGTCGGCGTCCCCGACTAGGATCTGGCCCCATGTACTTCACCGATCGTGGCATCGAGGAGCTCGAGAGCCGCCGCGGCGACGAGGAGATCACCTTCTCCTGGTTGGCCGAGGAGTTGCGTCACTTCGTCGACGTCAATCCCCAGTTCGAGGTACCGGTCGAACGGCTCGCCACCTGGCTGGCACGCCTCGACGACGAGGAGGACTGAGCGTCGGTCAGGCCGCCCGTCGCCAGGCCCACACGCCGGCGATGATCGTCGTGAGGGCCAGCACGCCGGCGCAGACGAGCCACAGCGGCGCGCCGCCGGCACGGGCCAGGGAGACGACGACGAGCAGGTGCAGGACGCCGATCGCCACGAGCATCCCGGTGGCCGCCGACACACCACGCCAGGCCAACCACGCGACGGCGGCCACGAGCACGGCGTAGACGACGAGCACCGCGGCGATGCCGCCGGAGAACTGCCCGTGGGAGGTCGCCGCGACACCGATCGCGGCACCGGTGAGCCCGAGTGCCTGCACCGCGGCGCTCAGTGACGCCACGATCACCGGCAGCGACGACGTCCGACCCGCTCGTTCGCAGGGAACGCGTTTCTCCTGTGGTGATCTGGGCACCGACCTATCATAGGGAGCGGCCCCGGCACCGGGGCCGTCGACGGAGGATGGGCCCGACCGTCCTCGGCACCGACGTCGCAGAACGGCGCCGAGGTGAGAAATCTCACCTGCGCGATCTGCTGTCGGCGGGGCACAGGGTCTTGCCAAAGTTGATGGACGTTGGCATTCTTTCATGGTTCGACCATTTGCGCCCGCGCAGGTCGACGGACTCGCGAGGTTCCCGGCCATCGCCCGGGGTGTAAGGAGTGGATTGCGCATGGACTGGCGCCACAGGGCTGCGTGCCTCACGGAGGATCCCGAGCTGTTCTTCCCCATCGGCAACACCGGCCCGGCCCTCGCCCAGATCGAGGAGGCCAAGAAGGTCTGTGCCCGATGCGAGGTTCGCGCCGAGTGTCTGGCGTGGGCCCTCGAGGCCGGTCAGGACCACGGCGTCTGGGGCGGCCTGAGCGAGGACGAGCGACGCGCCATCAAGCGACGCCAGTCCCGCTCGCGGGTACGCCGGTCCTGATCCGGCGATCCATCGTCGGGATCGTCGACGCCCCCCACGGGGCGGTCCTCGACCTCCTGCTCCACCCGGGGCGTCGTCGCCCTCGGTTCAATCGGCCTCGGGGATGACCACCCGAGCGCAGGTCCCGACGCCGTCCGGATTGTTCTCCAGGGTGAAGCTGCCCCCCAGGTCCTCGATGAGGGTCGTGACGATCGACAGTCCCAGGGACGACCGGTGATCATCCAGCGAGAAGCCCTCGGGCAGTGGCTTGCCGTCATTGACGATGTCGACGACGAGGGTCCTGTCCTGCCAGGTGGGACGGACGACGACCTCCCCCGAGGAGGAGTCGAGGCTGTGCTCGATGGCGTTCTGGCACAACTCCGTCATGGCCAGGCTCAGCGCCGTGGCGGCGTCGGCGTGGACCATCCCGAACGTGCCCTCACGACGGGCGATGACGCGGCCCGAGGACGCGGCGACGTCCCCCACCATGTGGAGGATGCGGTCGGCCACCTCGTCGAACGCCACCTCCTCGTCGAAGTTCTGCGAGAGGATCTCGTGGACGACGGCGATGGATGCCACCCGCTCCATCGCCTGCTTGAGGGCCTCGCGGGCGTCGTCGTTCGTCATCCGCCGCGACTGCAGCCGCAGCAGTGCCGCGACGGTCTGGAGGTTGTTCTTCACCCGATGGTGGATCTCGCGGATCGTCGCATCCTTGGTGACGAGCTGACGGTCGCGTGAGCGAAGCTCGGTGAGGTCGCGCACGAGGATGAGGGTGCCGGCCGAGACCTCGACGTCGTCGAGCCAGGACTGCAGCGGGATGACGCGGGCCCGCAGCGTCGCCTCGGAGTTCTCGATGTCGGTCTCCCGCAGTGACCGGCCCTCGAGGTCGAGGGTGACACTCTGGCCGACCTCGCGCAGCCCCGGGCACAGCTCACGGATGACGGGGATGAGCATCTCGCCGTCGAGGTCCCCGGCCAGGCCGAGCTTGCGGAAGGACGACATGGCATTGGGGCTGGCGTAGGTGACCATGCCTGTCGTCGCCACCCGGATGACGCCGTCGGTGATGCGCGGTGCGAGGGCCTGGTCGGAGTTGGGGAAGATGGGGAAACGTCCGTGGTGGAGCATCTCCGAGAGGATGCCGGCGATCTCGAGGTAGTTGTCCTCGGTCGAGCCCGGCGCACGCACCCCCATCTGGTTCGTGTGTCGTTCGATGACGGCGATGACCCTGCCGTGTCGGATGACCGGGATGGCCCACACGTCGACCGGGATGCCTGCCGACAGTTTGTTGTCGCTCGTCTCGCACATCTGGGCACTCATGAACGCCTCGGTCACGAGGGACTCGTCGTCATAGGCCACCGAGTCGCCGACGACGTCCTCCTCGAGGGCGGTGGGGCCGGTGTCGGGCCGGACCTGGGCGGCCGCCCAGAAGACCGACGGGTCCTCGTCGGGCACCCAGCAGATGAGGTCCGAGAAGGAGCAGTCGGCGAGGATCTGCCACTCGTCGACGAGATGCCCGAGCCACGTGGCATCCTCCAGGCCCAGACTGCTCCGGTTGACGACGGCTTGGTTGATCGAGGCCATGCAGGTCAGCCTAGCCGGCAGGACCTGTGGTCCCGGTCCCGGGCGCGGTCGTGGGACGCCGTCACCGCGAGGGGGCGTGGCGTCGCCGACTCCCCGGCACGGGGTTTGGAGTCCCGGCACCTCGTGCGGCACAATAGGTCCTCGTTGCTGCGCCATCGCGCGGCCCCTCCGTGCCCGGAGGGCATCACATCTGGAGGAGAGCGCCATGGGAAAGACCGGCCGCAAGCGTCGTGCACGTCGCAAGAAGGCAGCGAACCACGGCAAGCGTCCCAACGCCTGAGCCGTGATCGGTCACTGACCGACGTCGAGAGCCCCCGTCACCACGACGGGGGCTCCTCACATTCTCGCCGGTCGCGCCGTGCCAGGGTGGAGCCCGACCGCTTCAGAACTCGACGTGCATCCGGACGATACGCATCCTCAGCGAGGCCGACGCCTGCTCCTCGTGGCGGCACCGCCCCAGCGCCCTGCTGATCGCGGCCTCCAGATCGGTCTCGTCCATGCAGGCGTCACAGGCCTGGATGTGGTGACGGAATTCGTCGGCCTCGACCTCGTCGAGTTCCCCGTGGAGGAAGGCCTGCAGGTGCTCGAGGACCCAGTCGCAGTGGCCGTGACAGGAGCCGCTCATGCCCGCACCCCCTCTCCTGCGAGGGGTTCGAGGGTCTCCTCGTCGACCATCCCGGCCAGCGGACCGATCCCCCGGGCGCCGGCCACCTCGGTGAGCTGGCCACGCAGCTGCTTGCGGGCACGGTTGAGACGCGACATCACCGTGCCGATGGGAGTCCCCATGATCTCGGCGATCTCCTTGTACGAGAACCCCTCGACGTCGGCCAGGAGGACCACCTGACGGAAGTCGTCGGACAGCGAGTCCAGGGCTGCCAGCACCTGCTCGTCCGGAATGGAGTCGAGGGCCTCGACCTCGGCCGATCGCAGCCCGGTGCCGTCGTGGGACGCCGCCTGGGCGATCTGCCAGTCCTCGACGTCCTCGCCGTCGGCGGCCTGCGGACGACGCTGGGCCTTGCGGTAGGCATTGATGTAGGTGTTGGTGAGGATGCGGAACAGCCAGGCCTTGAGGTTCGTGCCCGGCTTGAACTGGTGGAAGGACGCGAAGGCCTTGGCGAAGGTCTCCTGGACGACGTCCTCGGCGTCGGCCTTGTTCCGGGTCATCCGCAGGGCAGCGCCGTAGAGCTGGTCGAGGTACTCCAGGGCGTCGCGCTCGAAGCGCACGGCGCGCTGCGCGTCGGTCTCGGTCGACGCGGCTGTCGGCACTGCGTCGGTCTCGGTCGACGCGGCTGTCGGCACTGCGTCGGTCTCGGTCGACGCGGGAGTCGTGTCGCCGCTGGCAGGAGTCGTCATCACGTACGAGCCTAGCCCCTTCCACAGGCCGAGCGGCGTCGACGCCCGTGGCTCCACGTCCATGACACACACCATGGCCATTGCAACGTCCGTCGCCCCGAGGTATTCCCGACCCGCACCATTCCCCCGCCGTGGCTCCACCGGAGCGCGGTCACGAGCTCCCCGCGATGGTGAGCATTTGGCCGAACCGCTTCCCCCGGGGCCCGTCTCACGGTAGAAATGTGCCATGAGCATCATTCGAGGCTTGGGACGCACCCTCTTCGCCAGCTACTTCGTCGTCAAGGGCACGAACGCCGCGATGAAGCCGGACACCTTCGTCGAGGACGCCGAGCCGGTCGCCGACCGCCTCGTGCCGCTCCTCCAGCGCACCCTGCCCTCGAGCATCGGTTCCTACCTTCCCGAGGACACCAAGACCCTGGTGCGGCTCACCGGGGCTGCGCAGGCGGTCGGGGGTGTCGCCATGGCGACCGGTCTGGGACGCCGCGGCGGGGCGGCCCTCGTCGCCACGACGATGGTGCCGCACGTCCTTGCGTCGATCCCCGACAAGACGCTGCCCAAGTCCGAGCGCGTCCGGGCCCGGTCGATCCTCCTGCGCAACGTGGCACTCCTCGGTGCCGCGCTCATGGCCTCGGTCGACACCGCCGGCCGCCCGAGCCTGGCGTGGCGCGCCGCCGACGCCCAGCGTCGCCTGGCCGCCGCGGCCCAGGACCAGCGCGCCGCCATCGCGTCCACCAGCTCGGATGTCACCCGCGCCGCCCGCAAGCAGGTGGCCAAGGCCCAGAAGCAGGCCGCGAGGGCCGCCAGGAAGGCCGCCCGGGTGGCCGGTGACTGAGCCGGTGCCAGGCGTGACCACATCGTGGCTCGCCCCGCGTGCCCACCAGCGGCTCGCGGGGCGCGTCGTCGTCCCGGGGTCGAAGTCGCAGACCAACCGCGCCCTCCTGCTCGCCGGTCTGGCCCGGGGCCGCTGCGTCCTGGGCGGGGTGCTCGACAGCCGGGACTCGCGCCTCATGAGGGCCGGCCTGACCCAGCTCGGGGTGAGCTTCGAGGATCTGCCGGATGGCCGAGTCGCGGTGACCGGGCCACGTCGTCTGCACGCTGCCGCCGAACCGATCGACTGCGGGCTGGCCGGGACGGTCATGAGGTTCCTGCCCGCCGCCGCGGCCACCGCGCCCGGGCGCACGAGTTTCGTCGGGGACGAGGCCGCCTCCGCCCGGCCGGTGGGCCCGGTGCTCGATGGGCTGCGTCAGCTCGGGGTCGAGGTGACGGCGTCGAGCCTCCCGCTGACGATGACGGCGCCGCAGACACTCTCGGGGCGACAGGTGACCATCGATGCGTCGGCGTCGAGCCAGTTCGTCTCGGCGCTCCTGCTCTCGGCGGCGCGCTACCCCAACGGCATCGACCTGCGACATGTCGGCCCGTCGATCCCCTCACTGCCACACATCGACATGACGTGCGCCATGCTCGCCGAGCGCGGGGTCGAGGTGGCTCATCCTGCCGAGGGGCGATGGGTCGTCGAACCGGGGCCGATCGAGCCACTCGACGGCGTCGTCGAACCCGACCTCACCAATGCGTCGGTCTTCCTGGCTGCGGCCATGGTCGCCGGCGGCACCGTCGAGGTGCCCGGGTGGCCGGAGTCGACGACCCAACCGGGGGTGGTCTTCCTCGCCGTCGCCCGACGCATGGGCGCCGTCGTCGAGAGCTCTGACGGGGCCGTCCGGGTGACCGGCGCCCAGCTACGCGGGATCGACGTCGACCTGCACGCCGCCAGCGAACTCACCCCGGTCGTCGCCGCCCTGGCCGCCCTGGCCGACGGCCCGAGCCGGATCCGTGGGGTCGGGCACATCCGCGGGCACGAGACCGACCGCCTCGCTGCGCTGGAGGCCGAACTCGGCTCCGTCGGCGTCGAGGTGTCGCAGACCTCCGACGGACTGGTCATCGTCGGCCGTGGGGCTGACGGTCGGGCCGGGGCCGCGGGCCTGCGTCCCGGACTGCTGCACTCCTACGCGGACCACCGGATGGCGCACGCCGCAGCGGTGCTCGGGCTGGCCGTGCCGGGGATCGAACTCGACGACGTCGCCTGCACCTCCAAGACGATGCCGACCTTTCCTCAGCTGTGGGCCGCGCTCGTGGAGCCGGGGTCGGGCTCCCCCGTCGTCCCGGACGTGCCCCAGGGGTGCGCATGAGCCCGCGGCGGCTGGCGGGCTCGGGCATCGACACCAGCGACGACGCCGCCTTCGATCGGCCACGGCGTCACACCCGCCCACGCACCAAGCGTCGTCCGGACTACTCCGGGCTACCCCTGGGACGGGTCATCACCGTCGACCGGGGTCGGTACACCTGCCGGGTCGACGGGCACGACGTCGTCGCGGCCAAGGCGCGCGGGCTGGGGCGCAAGTCGGTCATCGTCGGGGACCTCGTGCGGCTCGACGGCGACACCTCGGGGGTGGAGGGGACGCTGGCACGGATCGCCCGGACCGAGGAGCGACGGACCGTCCTACGGCGCACCGCGGACGACACCGATCCCTTCGAGCGACCGATCGTCGCCAATGCCGATCAGATCTTCATCGTCACGGCCCTGGCCGATCCTCCTCCACGGGTCGGCATGATCGACCGGATCCTCGTCGCCGCCTACGATGCCGGGGTCGAGCCGGTGCTGTGTCTGACGAAGTCCGACCTGGCACCGGATGATGATCTGCGTCGCCTGTACGCGGCGCTCGACGTCCCGGTCGTCACGACCCGCCCGGGCCAGGACCTGGCTCCCGTCCACGAGGTGCTCGCGGGACGGACCACGGTGCTCGTCGGTCACTCCGGAGTGGGGAAGTCGACGCTCATCAACGCACTGGTGCCGGGGGCCGGACGGGCCACCGGCGAGGTCAACGACGTCACCGGTCGTGGCCGACACACGTCGACCTCGGCGATGGCCATTGAACTCGACGACGGCTGGATCATCGACACGCCCGGGGTGAGGTCGTTCGGACTGTCCCATGTCACGGCCGAGCGGATTCTCGAGGCCTTCCCCGATCTCGAGGAGGTCACCGGCGCGTGTCCGCGGGGCTGTGACCACTCCGCCGATGCCCCCGAGTGTGCCCTGGACGACGCCGTCGCCCGCGGCGCGCTGGCAGCGGTGCGGCTGGAGTCGTTCCGGCGTCTCGACGCCGCCCGGCTGGGGAGGTAGTCGGCTGGGACGGACGGGGTCGGGGCCCGTGGGCGGGGCGCTGGGACCCTCGGCAGGTGCGTCGTCGGGTGCCGCTGCTACGGGGTCCGTCACGCTGCCACATCATGGCGAGCCGGGATGCCCCGGCAGATACGCCGTCAGACATCCTCGCCACGGCGAGCCGGGACCCTCCCCACATGTTCCGTCACCACGGTGCGCCGGAAAGGGCACTCTGCTCCATGTCGGGCGCTTCCTCTCCCATCCACAATCCCCACGACGCTTCCACAAACCCCACGACGCGCCAGAAGTCGCACTCTGCTCCGGAAGAGTCGATCGGGGCCTCCCCGTCCACGACGAAGCTCCAGAACCTGCACCCTGCTCCGGAAGAGTCGATAGGGGCCGCCCCGCCCACGACGAAGCTCCAGAACCTGCACGCTGCTCCCTGTATTCGGGGAGCAAAGTGCAGGTTCTGGAGCCACGTGGAGATGCGGGGCCCGGGGGTGATCCTTTCCGGAGCGAGGTGGCATCAAGCGCCGGGGTGATGGGCTGCGCGTCGAGTGGGCGTCGACACGCCCCGAAGACGGGTGAGCCGCGTCCTCACAAACCGGTCGCCACCACGAGCGGCACCGCCAGCCGGTCCTTTCCATCGACGTCGCTCCGGAAAACGCCATGGACCGGCGCCCGGCATCCACTCAGCGCCAGAACATTCACCCTGCGCCTGGAATACCCGGAGCACAGTGCATGTTCTGGCGCCACGTCAAGTGGGCGGCCCGACACATGACGCTTTGTGGAGCCAAGTGGCTCTTCTGGCGCAGCGTCGCACGAGGGGACGGCGGAAGAGAGGTGCCTTCCGGAGCACCGTGACTCCTCTGGCGCAACGTCGCGTGGGGTCGACGGAGGCAGCGAGTCACCCGGAGCACCGTGACTCTTCTGGGGCCACGTCGCGTGGGCGACGGCGGGAGCGAGACATCCGGAGCAAGGCGGAGCCCTGCCGCCCGTCACCGTCCCCCGAGCCTCACCGGTCCCCGCCGTCCCCGGCCTCACCCCTCGATGAAGGCTCGGATCCCGGCGGACTCCTCGGCCCGGCGTCCCACGTAGGGCATGTGGCCGGTGTCGAAGAAGGCCGTCTCGATCCGGTCGAAGGCCGCGTCGTCCAGATGAAGGTGATCGAGCATGTCGAGGGCGGCGAAGTACGGCGTCGCCAGGTCGAAACGCCCGAACTCGATGCGCACCCGCAGCCCCGGCTGGGCCCGCATGACCCGTTCGAGCTTGTCGGTGACGTTGACCGGACGGCCCTCGAACTCGTGGTAGTTCCACGACTGCCACAGCGGTGCACCCAGGACGTACCGCATCTCGCTCGTCACCCCCAGCTCGGCCCGCAGATAGTGCTGCATCGCGGCGGCGAAGGCGCCGTCCATCCCGTCCCCGGACGGATCGGTGTCGGCCGTCTCGTCGACCCGGCTGCGCAGTGGTCCGACGTAGCGCCCGTCGATCCGCCCGACGACCTTGCCCTCGGCCCGCAGCAACTCGGTGCAGAAGCGCATGTGTTCGATCCGCAGGTCGGCCCGGTCGACGTAGTCGGCGGACAATCCGGTGAGGGACGCCAGGCGTTCGACGACGGCCGACCGCTCCTGGGTGCCCAACCGACGTCCCTTGGCCAGGGCCAGCCGGTAGGGGCCCGACGCGAACTCCTCGGCCTCCGCGAGCACCTCGTCCAGGGTGCGCCCCTCGTGCTTGCCGTGGTACCAGGCGATGGCCGCATAGGTCGGCAGGAAATGGATGCAGGCCTCGTCCCAGCGAAGGTTCCCGAAGTCCTGGGATCCGAAGTCGAGCACGCTGGAGACGAGGATGATCCCGGACAGGAACATCGCGTACTGCTCCTGCAGTCGCTCGGCCACGCTCACCGCACGAACGGTCCCGTAGGACTCCCCGAGGAGGAACAGGGGGCTCGTCCACCGGTCGTTGCGCGTCACCCAGACCCGGATGAGTTCGGCGACCTGCTCGACGTCCTTGCTCCACCCGTGCCAGGTCTTCGGCTTCTCGCCGTCGATGACCCGTGAATATCCGGTGGACATGGCGTCGATGACGACGATGTCGGTCGACCTCAGCAGCGTGTCGGGGTTGTCGAGGAGCCGGAACGGCGGCGTCGCCGGGTCCTGCGGGCTGCCGATGTCGGCGACCCGAGGGCCGACCAGCCCCAGGTGCAGGAACACCGACGCCGACCCGGGGCCACCGTTGAAGACGAAGGTCACCGGGCGCGTCGCCGGATCGACGTCGTCGAGGACGTAGCTCGTCACGCCCATGAGCGCCCGTTGGTGCTGCCCGTACGCCTTGTCGACGGCCGCCTCCTCCTCGCCGATGACGATCCGACCGGCGGTTGCGGTGTAGGCCAGATCGCCGTCGGCCAGGCTCAACACGTGGTGCGTCGTGACGATGTCGTCGCCGACCGGAGGCTTCGCGGTCGTGCTGGCAGCTCCCGCGGCAGGCTGCTGGGTGGACGTCGTCGTGCTCTCAGAATCCGTCATGTCCCCACACTATGCGGTCGTACCCCTAGATTTGGACCATGCCCGACTACACCGACGACCTGCGGCTGGCGCACGTCATGGCCGACGACGCCGACTCCCTCACCATGGCCCGTTTCGGCGCCCGTGACCTGCAGGTGTCCACCAAACCCGACCACACCGAGGTGACCGACGCCGACCTGGCCGTCGAGGACTCGGTGCGTCGCACGCTGTCGCGCACCCGTTCGCGGGACGCCGTCCACGGGGAGGAGCGCGCCGACACCGGCAGCGGCCCGCGCCGCTGGATCGTCGACCCCATCGACGGCACCGCCAACTTCCTGCGTGGGGTGCCGGTGTGGGCCACCCTCATCGCCCTGGCCGTCGAGGACGAGATCGTCGCCTCCGTCGTCTCGGCCCCGGCCCTGCACCGGCGCTGGTGGGCGGCCAAGGAGCTCGGGGCGTGGACGGGGACGTCCTTGCTCAAGGCCCGGCCGATCCACGTCTCGTCGGTGAGGGGGCTGTCCGACGCCTACCTGTCGTACTCCTCCCTGCACGGTTGGGTCACCACGGGGCGGGGTCGGGGTTTCGGGGAACTCATGCGCTCGGTATGGCGCACGCGCGCCTTCGGTGACTTCTGGAGCTACATGCTCGTGGCCGAGGGGACGGTCGACGTCGCCTGTGAGCCCGACCTCAACCTCCACGACATGGCTGCCCTCGACGTCATCGTCCGTGAGGCGGGCGGCAGGTTCACCGACCTCGACGGCCATCCGGGCCCGTGGGGGCCGCACGCCGTCGCCACCAACGGATACCTCCACGACGACGTCCTCGAGCTCCTCGCGCCCGACGAGTGACCTCGGGCCGGACACCGACACCCCTGCCCGCCTTCCGCGGCACCGCTGTCACCCGGGTGCCGCGGAAGCCCGGGTGCCGCGGCGCGCTGCGACCCGGTCTCAGAGCACCCGTGCCCGGATCGTCCCCTCCAGACCGCTGACGTCGCGCAACAGCTCCCGGTCGGTGTCGCCGATGTCGAGGACGGCGTACCCGAGCTCTCCCCGGGTGGCGAGGGCCTGGTAGGTGACATTGCCACCGTGGTCGGCGACGAGCCGGTTGAGGTTGGCCATGATGCCGGGCACGTTGTGGTGCAGGTGCGAGATCCGCGCCCCTGTCGTCGGGACCGACGCGATCTCGGGCAGGTTGACGCTCATCCCGGTCGACGCGTTCTCGGCATAGTCGATGAGCTTGCCGGCGACGTACCGGCCGATGTCGATCTGCGCTTCCTGGGTCGACCCGCCGACGTGCGGGGTGAGGATGACGTTGTCGAGTTCGCGCAGCTCCGACAGGAACGGTTCCTCCCCCGACCGCGGCTCAGTGGGGAAGACGTCGATGCCGGCGCCGGCCAGATGGCCGGTGCGCAGGTTGTCGGCGAGGGCTGCGACGTCGACCACCTGCCCGCGCGAGAGGTTGAGGAACAGCGCTCGTGGCCGCATGAGCGAGAACTCGTGGGCGCCGATCATGCCGGTGTTCTCGGGCCTCCCGTCAACGTGGACGCTCACCGTCTCGACGGTCTGCAGCAGTTCCTCGAGGCTGTCACAACGGCGGGCATTGCCCAGCGGGAGCTTGTCGGCGATGTCGTAGTACCACACGCGCATGCCCATGGCCTCGGCGAGCACCGACAGCTGTGAGCCGATGTTGCCGTAGCCGATGATGCCGAGGCTGCGGCCACGGATCTCGTGCGAGCCGATGGCCGACTTGCGCCAGACCCCGTGATGCATCTGGGTGTTGCGGTCGCCGAGGCGGCGGGCCAGGGCGATGATCTCGCCCATGACGAGCTCGACGACCGATCGGGTGTTGGAGTACGGCGCGTTGAAGGCCGCCACTCCGGCCGAGGCGAGGTCGGACAGGGCGAGCTGGTTCGTCCCGATGCAGAAGGCGCCGACGGCCAGCAGGGACTGCCCGCGGGCGGCGACGACGTTCGGTGTGACGACGGTCCGTGACCGGACCCCGAGCAGGTCGACGCCGTCCAGGGCGTCGATGAGATCGGCCTCCGAGAGGGCACCCGAGTGACGTTCGACCTCGTACCCGGCGGCCCGGAGGGTCCGCACGGCCTCGTCATGGATGTTCTCGAGCAGAAGCGCCTTCATGGCGGCCAGTCTATGGACGGCGTCCTGCCGTCTCACGGGCTGGGACCGCGGGCCAGACGGCGTACCGGGCGTGCGCGGACGGCCTCATGACGCGGCCGGACGGGCCTCAGCTCGCGCCGGTCCGAAGTGTCGGCACGGATGCCAGCAGACGCTGGGTGAGGGGATGCTGCGGGTCGGCGTAGACCTTCGCCAGGTCGCCCTGTTCGACGATCCTGCCCGACTGGATGACGGCGACCTCGTCGCACAGGTGACGCACCACCGACAGGTCATGGGAGACGAGGACCATCGTCAGACCGCGGTCGCGCACCAGGCGCACGAGGAGGTTGAGCACCTGGGCGCGCACGGACACGTCCAACGCCGAGACGGGCTCGTCGGCCAGCAGCACGGTCGGTTCGGTGACGAGGGCGCGGGCGATGGCGATCCGTTGGCGTTGGCCGCCGGAGAACTCGTGCGGGTAGCGGTCCCGGTCGGCCGGGTCGAGACCGACCTCGGTCATGACCTGCTCGAGACGGGCGGGAACGTCGATGCCATGACGCCCGGCACTCGACCGGCGCCCCCGAGACCCCAGCACCCCAGCCCCCAGCACCGGCGAACGCAGCACCGGCGAGCGGAGGGGTTCGGTGATGATCCGTCCCACGCTCATCCTCGGGTCGAGGCAGGAGCGCGGGTCCTGGAAGACCATGGAGACCTGCGAGCGCAGGGCGGTGAGGTCGGCGCGGCGTCCCAGGATGCTCTTCCCGGCGAAGGTCACCTCCCCCGTGTCGGGCTGACGCAGCCCGTCGAGCACCCGCAGCAGGGTCGACTTGCCCGACCCGGACTCCCCCACGACACCGACCCGGCGTCCGGCCCGCACTTCGAGGGTGATGTCGTCGAGGGCCTGGACGGACCAGTCGCCCGAACCCAGGCGCAGGCTCACCCCGCGGGCGGCGAGGAGGGGTTCGGCGGCCGCTGGGGCGATCTGTCCGGGCGTCGCCGTCGCTCGGGGGTCCGGCTCGTCGACGCTCATCGGTCCTCCAGGATGATCGGCTGGCCCGGTTCGACGAGATCGAGCCGCGCTGTCCGCAGCAGGCGCCGGGTGTAGGGGTGTTCGGGGGCGGCGAGCACCTGCGCGGTCGGCCCCTGCTCGACGACGCTCCCGTCGTGCATGACGACGACGCCTCGACACACCTGGGACACGACCGCCAAGTCGTGGGAGATGAAGAGGCAGGCCGCCCCGACCCGCGCCAGGACGTCGTCGATGGTCTCCAGAACCCGCGCCTGGACGGTGACGTCGAGGGCGGTCGTCGGTTCGTCACAGATGAGCAGGTCCGGCGAGTTCACCAGGGCCATGGCCAGGAGGGCCCGCTGACGCTGCCCACCCGACAGCTGGTGCGGGTACGACTGGCAGACACGCTGGGGATCGACGATGCCGACGGTGTCGAGCATCTCCATGACCCGCGTCCTCGCATCGGCGGCGCTCGAGTGGTGGAGGCGCAGCACCTCGGCCACCTGGCGTCCGACCTTCATCGTCGGGTCGAGGGCGGTCATCGGCTCCTGGAAGACCATGGCCATCGACCGCCCACGCACCCGTGACAGCTGCCGGTCCGAGAGGCCCAGCAGTTCGCGGCCCTGCCACCGGACCGAGCCCGACACGTGGGCATTGCCGGGCAACAGCCCCATGATCGACAGGGCGGTGACCGACTTGCCCGACCCCGACTCCCCGATGAGACCGAGTCGCTCCCCCGCATCGATGGACAGGCTGACGCCGTCGACCGCGACCCGGCGGTGTCGTCCGAAGTCGACGCGCAGATCGGTGACCTCCAGCAGGCTCATCGCACCTCCCGCAGACGAGGGTCGAGCAGGTCGCGCAGTCCGTCACCCAGGAGGTTGAACCCGAGGACGGCGGCGGCGATGGCCAGGGCCGGCCAGAGGGTGAGCGCGGGATTGGAGAAGAGGTAGGTCTGGGAGTCGTGGAGCATCCGGCCCCACGTCGGCACGGTGGCCGGGGTCGCCAGACCGAGGTAGCTCAGGGCGGCCTCGGCGAGGATGGCGACGGCGTACGACACGGAGGCCTGCACCCCGATGAGGGGGGCGATGTTGGGCAGCACATGGGTGCGGGCGATGGTCCAGCCACCGATGCCGCTCGATCTGGCGGCGACGACGTAGTCCTGGGCGAGGACCTGTCGGCTGGCGACCCGACTGATCCGGGCGAAGACCGGCACCGTCGACACGCCGATGGCGATCATCCCGGTGAGGGTCGACCCGCCGACCGCCGCGGCCAGGACGATGGCCAGGAGGACGGCCGGGAAGGCGTAGAGCAGGTCGCAGGCGCGGGTGAGCAGGTCTGACCAGGGCCGGCGGACCATGGCCGCGGCGACTCCCCACGGCACCCCGATGCCGGCGGCGATGAGGACCGAGACGATGCCGACGAGCAGGCAGCTCTGCGCCCCGACGAGCATTCGGCTGGCGATGTCGGCCCCCACCTGGTCGGTGCCGAGCCAGTGGGCCGGGCTGGGGCCCTGGAGCCGCTGGGTGGGCAGGGCCAGGGACGGGTCGTACGGCGTCCACACGGCCGACAGGAGAGCCGCGAGGACGACGAGGGCGACGAGCATCGTCCCGATGACCAGTCCGATGCGCCTCATGAGGGCCTCCCGGGCACCCGCAGCCGCGGGTCGAGGGCAACGATGAGGACGTCGGCGAGGAAGGAGATGACCAGGACGAGGGCGACGATGACCATGACGACGTCGGCCACGACCGGCAGGTCGCGCTGGGAGACCGCGTCGAGGAGGAAGCTGCCCAGCCCGGGGACGACGAAGACCTCCTCGACGACGATGGCCCCGACCAGCATGCCGCTGATCTGCAGGGCCAGGACGGTCACCAGGGACAGCGACGCGTTGCGGGTGCCGTGGCGCCGCAGCGCTCCCCACAACGGCCAGCCGGCGGCTCGCGCGGTGCGCAGGTAGTCGTCGGCCAGGACGTCGATGACGGCCGCCCGCACATAGCGGGACATGACCGCCGCCTGGACGAGGGCCAAGGCCAGGGCGGGCAGGATGAGGTGGCGCAGCCACTCGAGGGGGTCCTCGGTGAGCGGCACGTAGGCACCCGCCGGCAGCCAGCGCAGCTGGATGGCGAGGATCCAGATGAGGAGGATCCCGGCGAGGAAGGCGGGGATGCTCATGAGCATCTGGGCCAGGGCGGAGGAGGCGAATCCCTGGGCGTCGCGCCGGTGGACGGCGGCGTGCACGCCGGCCGGCACGCACAGCACGAGGGCGAGCACGACCGACAGGAGGACGAGCCACCCGGTGACGGCCAGCCGCGAGGCGATCTGAGGGCCGATGGCCTGGCCGCTGAGCACCGAGCTGCCGAGGTCACCGGTGACCAGGCCGGCGAGCCACCGTCCGTAGCGCACCGGGAAGGGTTGGTCGAGGCCGAGCTGGTGACGCACGGCGTCGGCCGCGGCGGGGTCGGCGTTGGTGCCGAGGATGACCTGGGCGACGTCCCCGGGCAGCAGCGAGAGCAGCGCGAAGATGGCCAGGGAGGCCACGAGCAGCGAGATGACCAGGCCGATGAGACGCGACCCGATGGTGCGTACCAGGTGCCTCATCGGGGCACCGCCTTGACCGCGGTGAGATCGAAGCTCAGGGAGGTGGCGTTGTGGCCCAGTCCGGTGACGCCGCGTCGGGCGACGGTGACCTTCGGCATGAGGTAGAGGAAGTCGGAGGCGGCGTCGTCGGCGAGGATCCGGGCGGCCTGTCGCATGAGCGCGTCGGTCCGGTCGGCCGGCCCGGTCGTCGCCTCGATGATGAGCTTCTGGAAAGCCTTGTTGTCGTAGCGCCAGTAGTACGTCGGCAGGGCCCAGTTGACGATGTCGCGCGGTTCGACGTGGGCGATGACGGTGAGGTCGTAGTCGGCCCGGGTGTAGACGGCGTCGAGCCAACGCGCCGGGAACTCGAGTTCGTCGGTGACGACCGTGATGCCGACCTGCTGCAGGTCGCTGGCGATGATCCGCGCCGCCATCGTCGCGTAGGGCAGCGTCGGCACGCGCAGCCGCAGGGTGAGGCCGTGGGCGTACCCGGCCGCGGCGAGCAGACGTCGTGCCGCGGCCGGGTCGTACGACCAGCGTGTCGACAGATCGGTGTACCAGGGGTCGGTGGGCGGGACCATGGACCCGATGAGGGTGCCCTGTCCGTTGGTGACGGCGTCCATGAGCCCCTTGCGGTCGACGGCCATGATGATGGCCCTGCGCACCCGGGCGTCCTTGAGGGCCGGTGCCTGGTTGTTCATGCCCATGACGACCTCCCCGTTCGTCGTGCCACGCAGCACGGTGTAGCGGGAGTGGTCCTCGAATCGGGAGAGGGCCTGCGGGGTGGTGAGGTCGGTGACGACGTCGAGGTCACCGCTCATGAGGGCGGCGGTCTCGGGGGTGGGGTCGGTGAAGTAGAGGAACTCGACCTTCCTCACCGACGCCGGCTGGTGCCAGGGACGCGGTGAGGCGGCCAGGTGCACCGCGTGTCCGGGCTGGAACCTGGTGACGACGAAGGGACCCGAGCCTGCCGGGGTCGTGGCCAGCGGGGTGCGGCTCGTGGGGTCGATGATGATGCCCGCGCTCCCGGCGAGGTTGAGGAGGAGGAAGTTGTCGGGGTGCTTGAGGTCGAGGGTGACCGTGTGGGCGTCGACGGCTCGCACCGCGGTGACGGCGGCGAGTTGGGACTGGATGACCGGGGTGCCCTTGGTGCGCAGCCGGTCGAGGGAGGCGACGACGGCGGCGGCGTCGACCGGGTGACCGGAGGCGAAGTGGGCCGCGGGGTCGAGGTGGAAGGTGTGGTGGAGACCGTCGGGGGTGCTCGTCCAGCGGGTGGCCAGAAGAGGCACGAGGTGACCGGAGTCGTCGACCTTGAGGAGGGTCTCGTAGACGTTGTAGAGGAGCACCTGGGCGATGGCGGCGGCGGCGTTGCTCGTCATGTCGAGGGTCGACGGCGCGGCAGTGGCGCCGATGACGAGGGTGTCGGCGCCGTCGTCGCGTGACGGCGTCGAGCAGGCCGCCTGGGCGAGGACCAGCCCGAGGGCCACGAGGACCCCGACCAGCCGCCTCAGGTGTCGCATGTGTCGTCCACTCCTCAGGGTGCCTCGGGTGGGACCCGCCCGCCCTGCTTGTTCGTGAAGCCTAGCGGCAGGTTCCGACGGTGTCGTGGACGAGTCCACAGTGCCCGGGCGTGCTGGTTGGAGGGTTCCCACAGGGGCGGGGGTTCGGTGTCGGGCTCCGACCGGCTCCGGAGCTGCATCAGGCGCGACGTCGAACCCTCCTCGGCCAGGTGGCGCCGCATCGACCCGTCCCTCGCCATTTCGCGCCAGAATCTGCACTTCGCGCCACAAACAGCGTGTCCACGTCACTCTGCTCCAGAATCTGCACGTGGCTCCAGGAATACCCGGAGCGAGGTGAATTCTCTGGAGCACAGTCGCGTCAGGTGGCTCTAGTCCGTCACTGTCCGGAGCAACGTCGTGTCATGGCGCTCCGTCCAGACACATTCCGTAGCAACGTCGCATCAGGCGGCCTCGGCCCGGCACTGTCCGGACCCCAGAAGTCCCTGAGGACGCCGTGCCCGACGCCAGACCCAGACGACAACCCGCCCGCGACGTCAATCGTGGACATCGTGGAGCACACCGGCCTCCGGCGGCGTCCCGATGACGTCCGGACCGGCGTCCACGAGCACCCTCTCGCGCTCTCCCCCGCCGCCGGGCCACGCCCAGATCGTCATCGCGAGCACCCCGGCAACCCCGCACAGGGCCGCGGCAAGCAACCAGGCGGCGGCATAGGTGCCCTCATGGGCCCGAAGCACCCCGGACACGCTGGCGCCGATCCCGGCGCCGACCATGTGCGAGGCGTAGATCCAGCCGAAGACCACCCCGGAGTCGCGCAACCCGAAGTGACGGCGACACAGTTCGACGGTCGGCGGCACGGTGGCCGTCCAGTCGAGCCCGTAGAAGACGACGAAGACCCACAGCGGCGTCGTCACGTGGGGCCCGAGAATGGCGTTGATGAAGCACAGCGAGGCCCCGCGCGACAGGTAGTAGACGGTCAGCAGCGCCCTCGGGTCGAAGCGGTCGGTGAGCCAGCCCGAGATGATGGTGCCGACGACGTCGAAGATGCCGATGACGCCGATGAGCGAGGCCGCGGTCGTCGGGGCCATCATGTGGTCGTGCGCCGCCGGCGCCAGGTGGGTGACGACGACGCCGTTCGTCGACCAGCCACACACGAAGAAGGTGCCCATGAGCACCCAGAACGGCCAGCGTCGGGACGAGGCCCACAACGTCGTCAAGGCCGCGCCGGCCCCGACGAGGTCGGCGTCGGCAGCCTGTGCGTCGGCCGTCGTCCCCCCGACGGGAAGTTCCCCGACGTCGGCCGGTCGGTCCCGCAGGAAGAGGGCGCACAACAAAGCCGCCACGCCCGCGCAGGCGGCGGTGAGGAAGGTCGCGACCCGCCATCCGTGGGCAGCCGTGACGTCGGCGACGACCGGCACGAAGACGACCTGGCCAGCGGCAGTGGCCGCCGAGAAGACACCGGTGACCATGCCACGATGGGCGACGAACCAGCGATTGGCCATGATCGTGCCGAAGGTCAACGCCAGCGACCCGGTACCGACGCCGATGAAGACGCCCCACAGCACCCAGAGCTGCCAGGGCTGCGAGATGACGCACACCAGCGCGCTGGCGACGGCGACGATCCCCAGCGACCACGCGACGGTCCGACTCACCCCGACCGCCTGCATGAGCGCGGCGGTGAAGGGGGCGGCGATGCCTTAGAGAACCAGACTGAGGCTGGCGGCCCCGGAGGTGACGTCGCGGGACCAACCCGTCGTCTGCTCGATGGGCTCCATGAGCACCCCGGTCGTCGACCTGAAGGCCGACGCCGCAAGCAGGGCCACCGAGGTGACGACCGCGACGATCCAGGCCGAGCGGTGGGTGGTTCGCGTCATGGATCCTCCTCGGCGGTGGCTGGCACATCGTCGTCACCGGGCTCGTGCACGGACGACGGCGCGCGCAGATCTTACGAACCTGCGCGCGCCTGGTCAGTCGCCGCCCATGATGTGGGCCGTCACCACGTCACGCGGGCTTGACGGCGTCCTCCTGACGTTCCAGCTCGTCGACGAGCGGCTGGGGCACCCGCCCCAGGCGCCCGAACCACTCGCGAACGCGAGGCAGCTCGTCGGCCCACTCGTTGGGACGGTAGGAGACGATCTCCCACAACGCCTGCGCATCCAGGTCCAGACCGGTGACGTCGATGTCCTCGGGGCGGGGCACCAGACCCATCGGCGAGTCGTCGGCCTCGACCGTGCCCTCGACCCGCTGGGTCATCCACTTGAGGGCCCGGACGTTGTCGCCGAAGCCCGGCCACATGAAGTGGCCCTCGGCATCCTTGCGGAACCAATTGACGTAGAAGACGTGCGGCAGCTTCGACGGGTCGGACGCGGCGGCGCCGACGTCGAGCCAGTGCTGCAGGTAGTCGTTGGCGTTGTAGCCGATGAACGGCAGCATGGCCATGGGGTCGCGACGCAGGACGCCGACGGCGCCCTTGGCGGCAGCGGTCGTCTCCGACGAGCAGGTGGCTCCCAGATAGACGCCGTGCGCCCAGTCGCGGGCCTCGGTGACCAGGGGCATGGTGTTCTGACGGCGTCCACCGAAGATGATGATGTCGAGCGGGACGCCGTCCGGGTTCGACGCCTCCACAGCCAGGGTCGGGCACTGGTCGATCGGGGTGCAGAACCGGCTGTTGGGGTGGGCGGCCTTGACCGGGGCGGCCGACCCGTCGGCGCCGGTCGGGGTCCAGCTGCGACCGCGCCAGTCGGTGAGGTGGGCCGGGGGCTCGCTGAGACCCTCCCACCACACGTCTCCGTCGTCGGTGAGGGCGACGTTGGTGAAGATCGAGTTGCCCAGGTCGATCGTCCTCATGGCGTTGGCGTTGGTCTTGTAGCTCGTGCCGGGGGCGACGCCGAAGAACCCGGCCTCCGGGTTGGTGGCGTAGAGACGGCCGTCGGCGCCGAAACGGATCCAGGCGATGTCGTCGCCGATGGTCTCGGCCTTCCACCCGGGCAGGGTGGGCTGCAACATGGCGAGGTTGGTCTTGCCGCAGGCCGAGGGGAAGGCCGCGCAGATGTTGAAGGAGCGTCCTTCGGGGTTGGTGAGCTTGAGGATGAGCATGTGCTCGGCCAGCCAGCCCTCGTCGCGGGCCACGGCCGAGGCGATGCGCAGGGCGTGGCACTTCTTGCCGAGGAGGGCGTTGCCGCCATATCCCGATCCGTAGGACTGGATCTCGCGGGTCTCGGGGAAGTGACAGATGTACTTGACCTCGTTGCACGGCCACGGGACGTCGGTCTCGCCGGGTTCGAGCGGGGCGCCGACCGAGTGCAGTCCACGGACGAAGTCGGAGCCGCGCTTCCTCATCTCGTCGATGACCGGCGCACCCATGCGGGTCATGATGCGCATGGAGATGGCGACGTAGGCAGAATCGGACAGTTCGACGCCGAACTTCGGGTCTGTGGCGTCGAGCGGACCCATGCAGTAAGGGATGACGTACATGGTGCGGCCGTGCATGGACCCGGCGAAGAGTCCGGTGAGGGTGCGCTTCATCTCCTCGGGGTTCATCCAGTTGTTCGTCGGGCCGGCGTCGGCCTCCTTGACCGAGCAGATGAAGGTCTGGTCCTCGACCCGGGCGACGTCGTCGGGATCACTGCGCGCGTAGATGGAGTGCGGCTTGGCCGACTCGGAGAGACGGACGACCGTGCCGGCCTCGACGAGGTGCTGGACGAGGCGCTCGTACTCCTCGTCGGAGCCGTCGAGGTACTCGATGGCGGCGGGTTCGGTGAGGGCAGCGGTCTCCTCGACCCACGCGACGAGGGCAGGGAGGTCGGGAACGCTCCCGTGGATGGGAATCGTGGGTGCACTGGTGGTGGTCATCGTCATCTCCTGGACGTCGCTGTACCGGGTCGAACGTGGTGTCAACACCATAACGCCGAAGTCGGTAGATCGTTCAATCGCGGGGGCCACCACGTGCAACGATGTGCACACGGCGGCAGTGTTCATGCATTCACCGCACCGCGGCACACAGGGAGAATGCGTGCCGGCGACCCCCGAGTTGGCCTTCAGCAGCACATCGTGTACAGTCGACTGAGTCGACGCGGGGTGGAGCAGCTCGGTAGCTCGCTGGGCTCATAACCCAGAGGTCACAGGTTCAAATCCTGTCCCCGCTACGAGAGAGGCCGCTGGCCAGGTGATGTGCCTGACCAGCGGCCTCTGTGCTGCGCCCTGAAGGCTGTCCTCGTCAGTATTCGAGCCCCACCGGAGTGGCCCGCTGCAGCGCGCACATGACTACGAGCCATCCTCCATGAGTGCACAGTCGTTCACACCGACCACTTTTGGCGGGTGGCGAGTTGCCAACCCCCCCGCGGCTGTAGCCTCCCGAGGTATACAACGCTCACACCCGTGACAACGGGTCGATCGCGAACCATGCCGCCTCGGCACACAGCACCGCAGGACGACGCAGAGGACAACCAGAACGATGTCGAATCATTCCGCTCTCAGCACACCCACCAGTCGTAGGACTGTCGTCAAGGGCGTGGCGTGGGCTGTCCCGGCCGTCACCCTCGCGACGAGGGTGCCGGCGTTCGCCGCGAGCGGAGACCAGTGCTATCCCATTCAGTGGACCACGAAGGGGGACGCCCCTTATGACGCAAGCGGGAACTGGATTCCGGGCCAGCAGACGATCTCGAGCCAGACTTCCAGCGGCATTCCAGGGACGGTCACGGTCGGTTACGGCGTCGTCGGCCAATACAACTATGTCGAGTCGGGCGACACTCTCGCACCGGAGAGCATGACGTCATCCAACGGCTCAGTGACAATGTCGACCTACATCTCGGTCCCCTCCAATGGCTGAACGCTGTCCGGAAAACCAACGGATGGTTTCACGTACATCGACCTCGCCTTTCCGACGGGCGCCACGGGACCAGTCACGTTCACGATCAACGACATCAGTGCCAACACGACGGCGACGACCACCACCGCCTCATACTTCAAGGACAGCGTGGCGGTCTTTACGGGAGCGACTAAAGGAAACGGCGGGACGGCGGTCGCCCCGAGTTCCACGACCAACGGGGCCAGCTATTCCTCGACGACCGGATACACGACTGCCGGGACCTCCACGGGCACTGCGACCTACACCATCGCGACCATTCCGACCTCCGGTTCCATCGAGATCCGACTGAGCAACGCCTACAACGGATACATTCCGTACAACGGACACCCAAACCAACAGGTGACGATCAGTCAAGTCACCTGCCCCTCGACCTCACCGACCCCGACGACGTGTTCGCCAGGCATCAACAATGCCCGTCGTGTCGCGATCGATCACGGCAGGACGAACGTTTCCTCCACCACCATGTCGCTTGCCATCGCAGGCTCGGGGATTCTCACCGGACTCCCGACGGACGCCGTCATCACTGCCCTATCGCTCGATTTCTGGGTACAGAACTACGACGCGACCAGTGGAACGGGTGCATCCTCTCCGGCCGCCGCGACGAACAAGGGGTCTTTCAACGGCACTGATTTGGGCGCCGTCTACAGCACAACTACCGGTAAGCCGGCTCTTCAGGATCCAGGGTGTAGTTGTGACTTGACTGTGTGAGAGTCTGCTGTAGTTGGCCTGTGGGGCCGGGGTGCGTGGGGGGAGGACCCTGCGCGAGGATCGGAGTGTCTTAAGTCCCGTCCTCGTGAATCGCAAGGCCCTCCATGAACCACGCTACCTTCAGCACCCCCGACCTGACCACATTCGCCCGTCTCGACGAACTCGGTCTGGAGGTCACCGGCCAGCTGATCAGTGACGAGGAGACGGTCCTGGCCTGCCGGGTCGTCGCCCCCGACGACTGGTGCCACTGGTGCGGATGCCAGGGGGTCCCTCGTGACACGGTGATCCGCCGGCTGGCCCATACCCCGATGGGCCACCGGCCCACGATCCTTCAGATCCGGGTACGCCGGTACCGGTGCACCGGCTGCGGACACGTGTGGCGCCAGAACACCGACCAGGCCGCCCAGGCCAGGGCGAAACTGTCGCGGGGAGGGCTGGCCTGGGCACTGGAGGGCCTGGTGCTCGATCACCTGCCGGTCTCCCGTATCGCCGCTGGTCTGGGGGTGGACTGGACCACCGCCAACGATGCGGTGCTGGCCGAGGGCACCCGCCGGCTCATCGACGACCCGCACCGCTTCGAGGGCGTGGAGGTCATCGGGGTCGACGAGCACGTGTGGCGCCACACCAGCCGTGGTGACAAGTACGTCACCGTGATCATCGACCTGACACCGCTTCGCGACGGCACCGGGGCCTCCCGGCTGCTCGACATGGTGGCGGGACGTTCCAAGAAGGTGTTCAAGACCTGGCTGGCCGGCCGCGACCAGGCCTGGCGCGACCGCATCCAGATCGTGGCGATGGACGGGTTCACCGGCTTCAAGACCGCAGCCGCCGAAGAACTCCCGGCCGCGGTCGAGGTCGTGGATCCGTTTCACGTCGTGCAGCTCGCCGGCGACCAGCTCGATGTCACCCGCCAACGCATCCAGCAGGACACCACGGGCCATCGGGGCCGGGCGGGCGACCCCCTGCTCGGGGTCAGGCTGACCCTGCACACGGGCCGGGACCCGCTCACCGACCGGCAGGCCGCCCGCCTGGAACAGGTGTTCGCCGCCGACGCCCACGCCCCGGTCCAGGTCACCTGGGCGGTCTACCAAGAGATCGTGGCCGCCTACCGCGCCGAGAACCGTGCCGAGGGCAGACGCATCATGGCCCACCTCATCGACGCGATCGCCACCAAAGTCCCGAAGGCCCTGCCCGAAGTGGTCACCCTGGGCCACACCCTGAAGAAGAGAGCCGCCGACATCCTGGCCTACTTCGACCACCCCGGGACCTCGAACGGGCCCAGTGAAGCCATCAACGGCAGACTCGAACACCTCCGCGGCATCGCCCTGGGATTCCGCAACCTCACCCACTACATCACCAGATCACTCCTGGAGACCGGAGGATTCAGACCCCGACTACACCCTGGATCCTGAAGAGCCNGTGAAGCCATCAACGGCAGACTCGAACACCTCCGCGGCATCGCCCTGGGATTCCGCAACCTCACCCACTACATCACCAGATCACTCCTGGAGACCGGAGGATTCAGACCCCGACTACACCCTGGATCCTGAAGAGCCGGTAAGCCCTATGGAAATAGCGCATGCTCCCAATACAGCCCAATTTTCAGCTGCAATGGGATTAGGAATCTTCTATACAACGGTGGCAGCCAAGGTACCGGCGCGATGTGGGATCCACAGAACGGTGCAAAGGTCACCCTTGCCAGTGGGACGACGAGCCACCAGTTCGTCGGTGACAACACGACGACGACGTCCAGCCTCACCGCATGGCATGTTACCTACACCGGAGTTCCAGCCAAAGCCCAGGCTGCCCTGACGACCGACCCCAGTGGATGCCGTCAACTCACCGCGGCAGCCAGCGGCGACACACCGCTGCTCAATGTGGAGTGGACCGGTAAGTCCAACGGAAATTCCTTCCCTCTCACC
Source organism: Acidipropionibacterium timonense (assembly GCF_900605005.1). Lineage (GTDB taxonomy): Bacteria > Actinomycetota > Actinomycetes > Propionibacteriales > Propionibacteriaceae > Cutibacterium > Cutibacterium timonense. The sequence continues at coordinate 1,356,178 of NZ_LR027558.1, forward strand.
GAGGAGGATTTCACTGTGACGTACACGAGCGGCGGGACCTCACACACGCTGACCTACAAGTGGCTGTACACAAAGTGAACGTGAGTCGAACAGGGAACCTTGCACCGTCGGCAAGGCCAAGACCATCACATGACAGTCGTAGGCGTGGTCTGTCAAACGACTGAGGTGCTGCAGGCCTCATGATCATACCCGGACCCCATGTGGGGTCCGGGTATGATCATGCAAGGAGCGCCGGGTGCCATGGCGGCACCCCGCCGGAAGGATGAGTCATGCCTGAGACCATGCTGGCCGAACGTTTCCACGCCGATGGGCGTCGTGTGGAGCTGGAGGAGGTGCCGATTCCCCATCCCGGCCCGGGCGAGGTCCTCATCGAGGTCGCCTACTGCGGCATCTGCCACTCCGACCTGTCCCTCATCTCCGGGGCGTTCCCTGCCCGGATCCCCGTCGTCACCCAGGGACATGAGGCCTCCGGCACGATCGTCGAGCTCGGCGCCGGGGTGACCGGATGGAACGTCGGAGACCGCGTCATCCCCTCCGCCGGACGCCCCTGCCTCGTCTGCCGCAAGTGTCGGCGAGGAGACTTCGGCAACTGCCTTCACCTCAACCTCATGGCCTTCGCCTATGACGGCGCCTGGGCCGAGTACCACGTCACCTCGGCCACCGGGCTCACCAAGGTCCCGGCCAACGTCCCCCTCGACCAGGCCGCTCTGCTCGCCGATGCCGTCTCGACGCCGTACGCAGCGGTCGTCCACACCGCCAAGGTGCACATGGGCAATGCCGTGGCGGTGTGGGGTGTCGGTGGCGTCGGCACACACCTCGTCCAGCTCGCGAAGGCAGCCGGTGGGGTTCCCGTCATCGCCATCGACCTCGACCAGGAGGTGCTCGACCGCGCCATGCGGGTCGGCGCCGACTTCACCCTGCACAGCGACGATCCCGAGCTCATGAGCAAGATCGAGGACATCACCGGCGGTCGGATGATCGACGTCGCCTTCGATGCCGTCGGGATCAAGGCCACTGCCCTGGCCGCCGTCAAGTCACTCGACGTCAACGGCAAGGCCGTCTCGGTCGGCCTGTCGGCCCAGACCATCGATGCCGGGCCGTTCCTCGAGTTCAACCTCCAGCGCAAGCAACTCCTCGGGCACCTGGGCTACCAGCGCCAGGACATCGCCATGCTCGCCGAGATGCTCTCGTACGGCCGACTCGACCTGTCCGAGTCGATCTCGAAGGTCATCCCGCTCTCGCGCATCACGGAGGGCATCGAGTCGCTCGAGAACCACGAGGGCCATCCCATCCGCATCCTCGTCAAGCCGTGAGGCCCGGGGTGGATTTCTGACCTGGAGCGGCCGTTTCGGACGCGACACGCCCCATAACCCGTTCCCCAGGTCAGAAATCCACCCTCGTTCACCTCTGCGGCGCCCGACCCGTCACTTCGCCGGCCGCCCCAACCGTCCCAGGACCGCCCCGACGACCCCGGTCACCCGCCCGAGGCCTCCGCGAAGCAGGGCGTCGGGACCGTTGATGGCGTCGACGAGCGGCCCGACCATCTCGGGACGCACCGCCCCGCCGCTGAGCGAGGGAACATTGCGCAGGGGAAGTTCGTCGACCATGTGCTCGAGCATCCGGCGCATCCTCGGTTCGGTCTGCCCGGCGACGACGCGACGCCGGGCCGCAGCGCGCAGGGCGGCGCCGACCGCGGTGTCGCTCACCTCCTCGATGGTCGACTCGGCCGTGTACGGGGTCCGTGGGCGAGGCGCCGGCACCGGGTGTCCCAGGCGCGCCGCGAAGGCCTCGTCGCTCTCGTACACGAGCGGGGTCCACGGGGCATCGGCCTCGGCGGCCGACGTCACCCCGCCGACGACCTCGACCGGGACACTAGCCTCGATGCGCTCGGCGCTGCGTCCGAACTCGACGTCGAACCCGCCGGTCGGCACGACCCAGTCGTGGACCCGGGTGTCCCAGAAGGCGAACGACACCGGGTCCAGGTGCACCTGCACCTCGACCGACTCGCCGGCCCCGACCCACACCTTCTCGAACCCGGCCAACCAGCGCCGGGGCCGCTGGACCACACCGGACCGGTCGGACAGGTAGACCTCGACGACCTCCGCGCCGGCCCGGGCCGACATGTTGTGCACCGTCACCGTCGCCGCGAGGGACTCCCCGGCGTTCATCTGCTCCCGGTCGACGCCGGCCCCCGACCACTCGAACGTCGCGTACGACAGGCCGTGGCCGAAGGCGAAGGCCGGCGTCACGGCGTTCGTCGTCGTGTGTCGGTAGCCGACCGCCAGCGCCTCCCGGTACTCGACGCGATGCCCCGAGCCGGGGAACCACGGCGCCGAGGCCGGCTGGTCGCTCGAGGCCCACCACGTCTCGGCCAGGCGCCCCGACGGCTCGGCGTCACCGACGAGGACGTCGGCCAGCGCCCCTCCCCCGGCCTGCCCACCGAGCCCGGCCAGCAGCAGGGCCGCACACCGGTCGGCCCACGGCAGGGTCACCGACGACCCGCCGACGACGATGACGACGGTCCTGGGGTTCGCGGCACACACCGCCCGGACGAGGGCGTCGTGCTGGGCCGGCAGGGCCAGCGTCGTCCGGTCGTAGCCCTCCGACTCCGCCGCCTCGGGCAGGCCGACGATGACGACGGCGACGTCCTGGGACGCCGCGAGCTCCGCGGCCTCCGCGACGAGCACGGCGTCGGTCCGCTCGGACTCGGGGTCGTAGCCCCGGGCGAAACTCACCTCGACGTCCTTGGCCCGCAGGGCGGGCAGCAGCGAGGTCACTGAGGTGGGGTGCACCTGGGAGGACCCGGCCCCCTGGTAGCGCGGCGCCGTGGCGAAACCGCCGATGAGGGCGACCTTCGTGCCGGCGGCCAGGGGCAGCACCCCGTCATTGCTCGCCAGGACCGTCCCCGCTGCCGCCACCGTGCGGGCCAGGGCGTCATGGGCCTCGACCTCGATCGGCCCACGGGCCGGTGACAGCCGCTCCTGGAGGGCCACGAGGCGACCCACCGAGGTCTCGACGGCCTCCCGGCTCAGTCGGCCCGAGGCGACGGCGTGGCTCACCTGCCGGTCGAAGGCTCCACCGACCCCAGGCATCTGGAGGTCGAGCCCGGCCTCCAACGACGCCACCCGGTCCCACACCGCGCCCCAGTCGCTCATGACGAGCCCGTCGAAGCCCCACCTGGTGCGCAGGGTGTCGGTGAGGAGCTCGCGGTTGGTCGAGGCCGCGGTGCCGTTGATCTGGTTGTAGGAGCACATGACCGTGGCCGGGCGGGCCTTGCGGACGACCCGCTCGAAGCCCGACAGGTAGATCTCGTGGAGGGTGCGCTCGTCGATGACGGCGTCGACCACGAGGCGCAGGGTCTCCTGGTTGTTGGCGGCGAAGTGCTTGACGCACGCCCCGACACCCCGACCCTGGATCCCACGGACCATGGCGGCGGCCAGTTCCCCGGCGATGACCGGGTCCTCCGAGAGGTACTCGAAGTTGCGGCCACAGTACGGATGACGCTTGATGTTGAGCCCCGGGCCGAGGATGACGTCGACCCCCAGCGCCCCGGCTTCCTGGCCCAGCGCGTCACCGACCTGTTCGACGAGGGCGCGGTCCCAGGTGCTGCCCAGGGTCACCGCGGTGGGGAAGCACGTGGCCGGCAGGGAGTCCTGGTCGTCGGGGGTCGGCACCCGCAGCCCGTGCGGGCCGTCCGACAGGCGCATGGACCGCAACCCGATGCGCGGGGCAGCCCCCGTGTGCCAGTCGTCCTGGCCCGAGAGCAGGCGGATGGAGGTGGACAGGTCGAGCTCTTCTGGACGCGCGTCGTCACTCATGGGTCAAGTCTGCCGCGTCGGTCGAGGACGGCGAATCGTCGCCCGACATCTCGGTGGCCGTCTCCCCGGAGGCGGGGGCGTGCAGCACGGCGCTCCAGTCATCGCCACGCAACGGCACGATGATGACGGGACGACGCTGGCGCCGCGACAGCTGCACGGCCACCGATCCGTCGAACCATTCCTTGGCCTGCCACCGGAACCCGGGAGCCTTGGTGCCGACGATGAACGCCCCGGCGTCGACGCTGTGCGCCAGGTGCGCCAGCTCGCGGTCGGTGAGGCCGGCCAGGTATCGGAACTCCCAGGGCACCTCCGGATGCTTGACCATGACGGCGCTGAGGGCTCCGCGCAGGTCGGCCTCGCGCACCTGGAAGGGGGTGCGCTCGTCGTCGGGGATGAGTGGGGTCGACGCACTCCCGTCACCGACCGGGACCCGTGACTCGTCGACATAGGCCATGACGAGACTGCTCCCGAAGGCCTTGGCGTGTTCGAGGGCGGCGTCGACCAGTCGTACCGGGATGCCGGGGAAGACCGCGACGACGATGGGGTGGCCGGCGATGGGCACGAGGGGAAGATGCTCGTGGTCCTCGCTCGTCGACCCGCAGGTCGGGCACGGCGGAAGGGACACGGGGCTGGACATGGGTGCCTCCCTTGGCACGTGTGCAGTGACAGGGCCACCCTATCGCCAGGAGTATCCGGGTGAGCACCCCTGCCGGGGTCGCCACCCGAGGCCGTCAGCGAGTGCCGGTCCGGGCCTGTTCGACGAGCTTGCGGGCGGCCTCGACCTGCTTCTGGTAGCCGGCGAGGTCGCCGGCCTTGAGAGCCTTGTCGGCCGCCTGGAAAGCGGCGTCGGCCTGGTCGAGCAGGGCCTTGGCCTCGGCGCTGAGCGGGGTGCCGCTGCCGGACCCGCCACCCGACGAGGCACCCGCGGTCGAGCCCGATCCCGATCCCGCGTTGCCCTCCCCGGTCGTCGCCCCGGCGTCGCCACCGAAGACCTGGTCGAGCGCCTCCTGGAGGGTGTCGCCGATGCCGACGTGTTCGCCGAACCGCACCGCGACGAAGCGCAGCACCGGGTATCCACCGGTTCCGGTCTGGCGTTGGGCGTAGATCGGCTGTACGTAGAGCAGTCCCCCGCCCATGGGCAGGGTGAGGAGGTTGCCATGGGTGGCCGACGCCGACCCGCGGTTCTGGTACGGCAGGAGCTTGGCCGAGACCTTCTCGTCGGCGGTGATGGCGCTGGCCGTCTGGTTCGGTCCGGCGATCTGCGTGGTGCCCGACATCCGCAGCACGCGGATCTGCCCGTAGCCCGGTTTCGTGGCGTCCGAGCCGACGGCGACGTAGGCCGCGAGGTTCTGCCTCTTGCTGGGCACCATGACCGCGGTCGCCGAGTACTGGGCGCTGGCGTCGCCGGGCCAGGTGATCGTCAGGTAGTACGGCGGCTCGAGGCCGGCGTTGGTGCGCACCGGGTCGTCGGGGGCCTCCCACACGTCGTTGCGCTGGTACCAGGTGTCCGGGTTGGTCGTGTGGTAGCGGCCGAGCACCTGACGCTGCACCTTGAAGAGGTCCTGGGGGTACCGCACGTGGGCCAGCAGGCCGGCGCTCATCGCCGAGCGCGGCTGGACCAGCCCCGGGTACACCTTCTGCCAGGTGCGCAGGATGGGGTCCGAGGAGTCCCAGGCGTAGAGCTTGACGGTGCCGTCGTAGGCGTCGACGACGGCCTTGACGCTGTTGCGGATGTAGTTGACCGGGGTCGTCTCCTGGGCCACTCGCGACGGCGTCGTCGAGTCGGAGGCGGCCTCGCGCAGGTCGACCCGGGTGGAGTTCGGGTAGTCCGATGACGTCGTGTACCCGTCGACGATCCACACCAGACGACCGTCGACGACGGCCGGGAGGGCGTCGGAGTCGACGGTGAGCCACGGCGCGACCTTCGAGACGCGGTCAAGCGGGGCGCGGTCGTAGAGGATGCGCGAGCCGGCGTGGACCCGGTCGGACAGCAGGAGGTTGATGTCGCTCATCCTCGTGGCGTACATGGCCCGGACCATGGGATTGGTCAGCGAGACGCCGCCCTTGCCGGTGTACGTCGTCATCGTCTCGGTGCCGGTCGTGCCCGATCCGCCGCCCGGGGTGTCGAGTTCGACCGGTTGGGCTCCCGGACGTGCCCCGACGACGACCCACTGGTCGGACATCTCGCCGTAGTAGACCCGGGACTGCTGCTCGGCGATCGACCCGGTGGTGGGGATGTCCTTGGCCAGCCACTCGGGCTCCCCCGAGTTCTGACGCCGGCTGCCGGCCGCGGCGACCATGCCGAAGCCGTGGGTGTAGACGGTGTGGATGTTGTTCCAGCTCTTGTCGCCGATACCCGCCTCGTCGATCTCGCGGGCGGCGACGACGGCGTCGGTGGACCGACCATCGATGGTGTAGTGGTCGACGTCGAGGGTCCTGGGGAACGAGTAGAACCCGCGGACCTGCTGGAGCTGTTCGAAGGTCGGCGCGATGACCGACGGGTCCATGAGGCGGATCGACGGCAGCGCCTCGGCATCGGCCTTGAGCTGACCGGCCGAGACGCTCGTCCGCGCCGCATAGTCGGTGATCGTCGTCTGGTCGATGCCGAAGGCCTTGCGGGTGGCCGCGATGTTGGCGCTGATGTAGGGACGTTCCTTGTCCGGGGCGTCCGGGGTCACCTGGAAGCGCTGCATGATGCCCGGGTAGATGCCCTGGACGATGATCGTCGAGACGAGCATGAGGACGATGCCGAGACCGGGCACCGCCCAATGCCTCAACCATGCGTTGACGACGAACAACGCTGCGACGAGGAAGGAGATGACGGCGACGATGATCCGCGCCGTCGCCCGGTAGTGGTCGGCGGTGTACCCGACGCCGGTGAACAGCCCGTTGTCGGACAGGGCCAGACCGTAGCGTCCCAGCAGCGCCGAGATGCCGAAGACGACGAGGGTGAGCGCGACGAGGATCGACAGATGCCCCTGGGCCCCGGCGCTGAGGAACCGACGATGCGCCCGCCGCGTCCCCGGCCCGCCCTGGGCGGCCCCACCGGCCCGGACGGCACCGGGCGTCATGATCGTCGGCACGACCTGGACCGCGCCCATCGCCAGATGGACGCAGAACGCACCGATGAGGCTGACGATGAGGGTCGTCATCGCCAAGGAGGTGCAGAACCGGTACCACGGGAAGTCGAAGACGTAGAAGGACGCGTCTTTGCCGAAGTAGGGGTCGCGCACGCCGAAGGGGACGGCGTTCCACCAGGCCAGCAGGGTCGACGTCTGGCTGGCGGCCGATGCCGCGGCGAGCAGCCCGATGAGCGTCGCGGGGGCGACGATGGCCGCGCCGTGGTGGGACCGGAGGAACCCCTGGTACCGAGCGAGCAGCTCCGAGGACGTTCCGGAGGGCGATGCCGGCCGCAGTCGCAGGGCCAACCGCATGTTGGCGCCGACGAACGTCGCCACGAGGACGAGGGTGACGACGAAGAGCAGGGCGCCGGTGATGGTGCGGGTGAGGAAGACGGCGCGGAACCCGATCGCCGAGTACCACAGGAGATCGGTACCCAGTGCCGAGGCGATGGCCCAGCCCAGGACGAGGGCCGCGACGGTGACCAGGACGATGCGCAGGACCCGCCGCGCCCGGCCGACCGAGCCGGGCTGCCGGCCACCGGGGCCGGTGCGACGTGGCCTGCCGGGCTGGTTCGCGGATCGTCGCGGGGTCGGGCTCATCGTCCGGGCTCCGGGGTGACGGTCTGCAGGGTTCGAGCGAGCGCTGACTCGAGGGCCGGAACGAGGTCGACCCCGCCGAGGAGATCCTCGGGGTGGTCGAGCAGCCGCGCCAGGCCGTGATGGGTGCCGTCGCGCAGGGCGCCGACGACGACACGGACGTCCTGACGACGCGGGTGCGCCGCGACGAACCGGGCGGCCTCCTCGGGATCGGCGGGGATCTCGTCCTCCACATCGGCCGGCAGGAAGACCCGCTCCAGGGTGAGGGCGGCACCGGCGACCGTGTCGGGCCACATGATGGTGTCGAGGGCCGCCTCGACGTCGTCGCCGGCGTGGAACCCGTCCTGCTCGATGCTCGAGAGGGAATCGGGGGAACCGGCACTCACCTGACCGACGAGGGTCGGTTCGGCGGCCAGGAGCTCATCGGTGCGCACCAGGGCGAAGAGTCGTGCGGGAGCCCCCCAGCCGGCGTCGGCGACGAAGCGGTCGATCTCGGCCAGGGCCGCCACCAGGGCGTCCGAGGGGTTGGCGTCGTCACTCAGCAATGGGGAACCTCCTTGACGTCGACCCCGGACCGGATCTTCTGGATGGCGGAGATGGCCTCCTTGAGGCTGGCGACCTTGACGAGAGTCATCGTCGAGGAGGTCCCGGCCAGGTCGCGACAGTTGGACGCCGGCACGAGGAAGATCCGGGAGCCGTCACGCTGGGCGCCGGCGACCTTCTCACGGATGCCGCCGATCGCACCGACCGTCCCGTCGGGGGCGATCTCGCCGGTGCCGGCGACATGGAGCGAGCCGATGAGGTCGGCCGGGGCGATGGCCTGGTAGATCGCCAGCGACATCATGAGCCCGGCGCTGGGACCGACGATGTCGGAGGGAATGTTGTAGGTGACCGTCGGGGTGTACCGGTAGCCGGTGCCGACCGAGATGCCGATGACCGGGATCTTGGGGTCCTTGCTCGACGAGGCCGTCATGACGTAGAGGTTGCGGGTGGTGCCGTTGCGCAGCACGGTGATGGCCACCGAGTCGCCGACGGTGTGCTTGCGGATCGCCCGCTGGATGTCGGCTGCCGACTGCACGGCGGTGCCGTCGACCTTGGTGATGAGGTCACCGGGCTGGATGACGTTGTAGGACGGCCCGGAGGTGCTCACCGCAGCGGCCATGGGCAGCTCGGTGACGGGCTGGCCGGCGGCACGCAGGGCTGCGACGACGGCGTCGCGCTGGGAGGTGTCCATCATCTGCACCTCGTCGGCCTTGACCTGGTCGCTGCTGCGTCCGGGTTGGTAGACGGCTTCCCGGGGCAGGGCGTCACGATGCGGGAGCCACGCCGCGACGAGGGCTTCGGCCAGGCCGACGTGCGAGTCGACCTTGGTGACCGAGACCGTCGTCATGCGGATCTCGCCCTTGCTGCGCCGCGAGGTGAGTCCCTGGACCTGGATGATGGGCCGGTTCTGGGCAGTGGTTCCGGCGAGGTTGACGGTGCGGCCGGGAGCCCAGGTGACGAAGGGCACCGGGATGACGACGAGGGCGACGATGATGACGACGAGGACACTGGCCGCGGCGACGGCCGTCCACCGGTGCGGGCCGACGGTCGACGGGCGGTCGATCCGGTCCGCGGGGGACGGATCAGGGCTGGTCGCGGCGGCTGGCATGGCCGCCATGCTACTTCCTCACGCCGTTCGCGCCGCACCTACACTGGGTCGCGTCCACGAGCAATTCGACCGCAGCACCGAGGAGCAGGCCCATGAGCGACTCCGGCACCCCTGGCCCAGGCCAACCCGATCCCGAGGAGATGGCCGAACAGCTGCGCCGCATGATGGCGCAGATGGGCATGCCGGTCGGGGACGACGCCGCCTCCTTCGTGAACCAGCTCACCCAGATGTTCCAAGGGTTGTCGGCCGCCCAGACGGCGTCAGGACAGAACGGGCCGGTCGACTGGTCGCGCATCAAGGACATCGCCCGTCACGTCGCCGCCTCCCAGGGCCCCGACCCGACGCCCGGCCGCAAGGAGCGCGACGCCCTGCTCGACGCCTCCCGGCTCGCCGAGAACTGGCTCGACCAGGCCTGCGAGTTCGCCCAGGTGAGCGCACAGCCGGCGTGCTGGAGCCGCGCCGAGTGGATCGAGCACACCTTCCCGGCCTGGCAGAGCCTCGTCGAACCGGTCCTCACCTCCCTCTCGGACGCCCTCGTCGGCCTCGTCCAGTCGCAGACGCCGCCGGAGCAGGACCCCATGGCCGGGCTCGTCTCGATGATGGGGCCGTTCTTCAAGCAGATGGCCGCGAGCCTCTACGGGGCGCAGCTGGCCGAGGGGCTGGCCGAGTTGGCGGCGACGACGGTGAGCGGCACCGAGGTGGGCCTGCAGGTGCTGTCGGTGCCGCAGGTCGTCACGCTGCCCGCGAACGTCGCAGCCGCGTGGAACGATCTCGACCTCGACCCGCGCGACGTCGAGTTGTACCTCGTGCTGCGCGAGGCCGCTCGGCAGCGTCTCTTCAACTCGGTGGGCTGGCTGGGTCCGCAGCTGCTGGCCCTCGTCGAGCACTACGCGCGGGAGATCCGGATCGACTCGTCGGCGATCGAACAGGCCATCGACGTCGACGACCTGCAGAACCTCACCCCCGAGAGGATGCAGGAGATGTCACAGCAGCTGCAGGGTCGGCTCTTCGAGCCCACCCGCACCCCCGAGCAGGAGGGCATCCTGGCGCGCCTGGAGACCCTCCTCGCACTCATCGAGGGGTGGGTCGACGAGGTCACCGGCCAGGTCGCCGCGACGTGGCTGCCCAGTCACGCCCAGCTCGTCGAGGCGCTGCGTCGGCGTCGGGCCACCACCGGCCCGGCCGAACGGTTCTTCCAGTCCTTGCTGGGTCTGGAGTTGCGTCCGCGTCGGGTGCGGGACGCCGCCAACCTCTGGGCGGCGCTGCGCGACGCCAAGGGGACCGTCGGGCGTGACGCCGTCTGGCACCATCCCGATCTCGTGCCGACGGCCTCCGACCTCGACGACCCGCTGGGCTATGTCGCCGGGGAGCAGGAGGCGCCGCACGGTGCGGAGGACCTCGACGCCGAGCTGGAGCAGCTGCTGCGCGACGAAGGTCAGTGAGCGCGGGCTGCCGATCGCGTCGTCCGGGTGCGGCTCACCAGTCGCCCGGGTCGTCCGTGGGCTCGTCACCGTCACGCTCGGCGTCTCCCTGGGCCCAGGACCAGCCGCGGAGGAATCCCTCGGCCTCCTGGGCCCGCGGATGCCGGGCGACGAGGGTCCTGAACGCCGGCCCGTGGTCGGCGTGGACGAGGTGGCACAGCTCGTGGAGCAGGACGTAGTCGACGACCCAGCCGGGGAAGGCCTGCATGCGGTCGGACAGTCGGATCTCCCCGGTCGTGGCGGTGCACGATCCCCAGCGCTGGTTCTGGTTCGTCACCCAGCGGACCGACGTCGGGCGCACCGGGTGACCGACGTGCGGGTCGAGGTAGGTGTGGGCCAGGGTCCTGGCGCGTCGGGCGAGGTCGTCGTCCCCCCGATGGGAACGCCGGCGTCGGGCGAGCACCTTGCCGACGAGGTCCTCGACGCCGCGTCGTTCCTCCCGCGGATCCATCCCCCAGGGCACCATGACGAGGATGCCGTCGCCGTCCCGGCGGGCCGAGAGCGTCCGGCGACGGCGTCGACTGCGGCGGATCGTCACCGCGGGCCGATCAGGGGTCGGGGCCAGGTACGACTCGGTCATGGGCCCATCATCGCTCACGAGGACGGTCACTGTCGCGGGCTCGTGGGCACCTCGCCCGCTCAGGTGGCGTCTTGCCTCATGTCAAGATGTCCGGATGAGCGCAGCGCTTGCCTCAGCTGAAATGTCCGGATGGAGATGAGTCAGGCGGCGGGTTGGTCGGTCTGGGTGCGACGTTCGGCTAGGCGGATGAGTTGGTTCTGGATGTCGGTGATCCGCCGGGCCAGATCGGCGGGGTTGAGCCTGTCGTGCTCGGCTGCCAGGCGGGCCCGTGTGGCGGGGTCCAGGACACGGGAGTCGACCAGCCGCTGGTAAGGGGTCTTGGGCTTGTCGTAGACCCGCTTCTTGCGCCCCGCGGAGGTGGTGGTCCAGCCGATGGCCTTGACGCAGGGTAGTAGGTGGTTCTTGCGGGCCATCACCAGGGGCCACAATTGGTTGAGCAGCTGAAGCTCGGTTGCGGTCTCGTAGCGGTATCTGAAGGCGTGGCGGCGGACCCAGTCGCCGTTGCGCTGCTCGACGTGGGCGTTGTCGTTCTTCTTGTAGGGCCGCGAGCGGGACATCGCGATGTCGTGGCCCTTCGCCCAGTCGATGAGGCCCCAGTTGATGAACTCCGACCCGTTGTCGACGTGGACCTCCGCCACGGGCACGGGCATCTGGTCGACGATCCGGTCCATGCCGGCCCCGATGTGGACGAATGCCTTGTTCTTGACCGTGGTCAGGACCGTGTAGCCGGAGACGGGCAGGGTGGCCGACAAGGTCCACAGGAATTCCCCGACCAGGGTGTGGCCGCAGTGGGCCACGGTGTCGACCTCTACCAGCCCGGGATCGGTGATCGGCCCGTCCAGGCTGGTGCGCAGGGGCACCGCGGCACGCAGGATGTGAGGGGCGGGCCGGGTGGCTGACAGGCCGGCGGCCGGGTAGGCGGCGTCCTTGAAGGGTTTCAGGTACCTGTCGATGGTGGCCGCCGACATGGAGCGCAGTTCGGTCAGCACCGCGGGGGTGGCCCGGCGGGTGACTTTCCCGAACTCCTTGAAGCGTTCCAGCCTGTTCAGGGTGTCGTCCATCACGGGGGCCAGGTACTTCCCGGAGGGCTGACCCGTCACGCTCCACACGTGCTGGAGGACCTTCACGGCGTCGTAGGAGTACTTGCGGGGCCGGGGCCGGCGCTTCTGCTGGGACGCGGCACCTTTCCGCGTCAGGGCTGCCCGGATCGCGCGGCGGGCGTGGTCACGGGTCCAGCCTGTGGTGGCGGTCAGGGAGTCCAGCAGCACCGACTTGTCCTTCTTCGATGCGGCCCGGTACTGGTGGGCGTACTTCTTGGTGATCTCACGGCGTGCGGCCATCGACAGCTCCCGATCCATGGCCCGGGCCTACACCGTCAGTACGCGGACATCCTCATCTGAGGCACGTGCTGCCGCATCCGGACCTTTTACGTGAGTCTCGTCGGNGTACTTCTTGGTGATCTCACGGCGTGCGGCCATCGACAGCTCCCGATCCATGGCCCGGGCCTACACCGTCAGTACGCGGACATCCTCATCTGAGGCACGTGCTGCCGCATCCGGACCTTTTACGTGAGTCTCGTCGGGTGGTTGACCGGGACGGCCGGAACTCACTAGAGTCTGGCCAGACCCCCGGATCGCGGGTGTGCAGGGGAAGGCACACCGTACGGTCCGGGGGTTCTCGCTTCGTATGGTGTTGCCCGGGCGCCGTCGGGTGTTGCCCGGGTGTTGCTCCCGACCGGCCCGGTGTTGTCCGTTGTCACCGCGGTGTTGTCCGTCGGTCTCGGGATCTGGCCCCGCGGCCGGCGGACGGCAAGGGTGGGACCCATGATCCGACAGACCTTCCACCTCGACGCCGAGCTCGTCGCCGTTCCCGGCGGGACGAGGGTGCTCGCCGCCGACGGCCGCTGCTGGCTGCTCACCGGTGCCACCCGGGACGACGTCGCCGCCCTGCGCCTGCCGCGGGCCCTGGTCGATGCCCTGCTGGGGACCGGGATCGTCCGGGCACCACGGCATCGCTCGGTGGCCGTCGTCGGTTCGTGCGGTGCCGCTGACGACCTGGCACGGCGGCTCGGCGCGGATCCGGGCCTCGACTGTTCCTTCGTCGACGCGGCGCCCGGACTGGGCCGACCGGCCACCTGGCTGACGCTCGGCCTCGACCATCGCCGACACCCCACCGATCTGGCCGTCGTGTGGCCCGACGACCCGCTGGGATCGCGCCGTCTCGTCGACCTCCTGTGGCGGCGCGGGATTCCGGTGGTCGTGGCCTGGGGAACGACGAGCACCGGGTTCGTGGGGCCCACGAGCGTGCGCGGTCATGCCGTGTGCCAGTCGTGCCTCGACCTGTCCCTGGCCGGTCGGGACGCCTCGTGGACGTCGACGGTCGCCTCGGTGCGCACGACGAGCTGCGCACCGTGGGTCCTCGATCACCTGACCACCGAGATCGCCCGCAGATCGACGGGCTCGCCCTGCCCGGACTGGGCGGCGTGGTCGAGGTCAGGGGTGCGTCGCGGGACGGTACCGGTCAGTCCGGACTGTCACCGCTGTCACGAGGGCGCATCGGAGGAGGAGCCGTGGAGCACGGCGAGCAGATCGGTGGCGTAGCGCTCGACCTTGCGTCGTCCGATCCCCGGCAGGGCGAGGAGGGCCTGTTCGTCCTCGGGCAGGTGCTCGGCCACGGCCAGCAGACTGACGTCGGTGAGGACGACGTAGGGGGGCACCGAGTCGGCCTCGGCCCGTTCCTTGCGCCAGGCGCGGAGCCGGTCGACGAGTTCGGGGCTGACGTCGACCTCGCACGCCAAGTGGTGCCCGAGCTTGCGGTCGGTGGCGGCCGTCAGCGGGCCGCCGCACACCGAGCAGTCGACGACGCGGTGGCCACGGCGTCGCCCGGGCGCCGAACCCCTGGCCGTGCCCTGCCGCGGGGTGCCCGGCAGCCCGCGCAGGAACCGCGAGATGCCCCACCGGCCCCGGGCCGCCCCGGTCCGGGGGAACGAGATCCACAGCTCGCGTCGGGCCCGGGTCACCGCCACGTGGAGCAGGCGCCGCTCCTCGGCGAGCTCCTCGGCGCTCTCGGCCATGATGAACGGCACCATGGTGTCGCTCACTCCAACCAGGGCGACGACGTCCCACTCGAGGCCCTTGGCGGCGTGCATGGTGCACAGCGTGACGCCGTCGCTCACCGGCACGTCCTGACGTCGCGCCCGCTCCCCCAGCTCGGCGACGACGGCGGCCAGGGTGGCGGCCGGGTCGGCGTCACGGACGGAGCGCACGACCTCGTGGAGGGCCTGCAGCGACTCCCAGCGCTGTCGGACGGCCCCGTGTCCCTCGGGGGGTTGGTCGGTCCAGCCCTGGTCGGCCAGGACGGCGTCGGCCACCTCCGCGCCCGCGTCGGGGTCCGTCTCGGCACGACGGGCGAGCATGGTGAGCGTTCGGCGCACCTCGGCGCGTTCGTAGAACCGCTCGGCTCCCTTGACGACGTAGGGCACGTCGGCAGCCGCCAGGGCCGACTCGAGGGCCGGGGACTGGGAGTTGACGCGATGCAGCGCGGCCATCTGCGACCAGGGCGTGCCTGCTTCGTGGCGGGTGCGGAACCACTGGGCGACGGCGTCGGCCTCGGTGGTGTCGTCGGCGAAGGAGGCGTAGTGGGGAGCAGGTCCCGGCTGGCCCTGGCCGCGCAACCGCACGCCCTGACCGTGGTGGGCGCGCTCCTCGTCGTCGAGGTGATGGACGAGGACCGTGTTGGCCAGGGCGACGACCGGTTCGGTCGAGCGGTAGTTGCGCACGAGCTCGATGCGGCGGGCCCCGGGGTGGTCGGTGACGAAGTCCATGAGGTAGTCGGCCCGCGCTCCGGCGAAGGCATGGATCGACTGGTGCGGATCGCCGACGACGCACACGTCGTCGCGCCCGTCGAACCACAGCTCCAGCAGGGAGTGCTGGATCGGCGAGACGTCCTGGTACTCGTCGACGACGAAGTGGCGGTACTGCGAGCGGACCTGTTCGGCGACGTCCGGGTGGTCGCTGAGCAGGCCGACGGCGCACAGGAGGATGTCGTCGAGATCGATGACGCCGGCCTCCTGCTTGGCTGCCTCGTACCCGGCCAGGATGCGGCCGACCATGGCCGCCGACACACTGGCGACGACCCGGCCCTGGGCACGGGCCAGCGGGGCGTACTGGTCGGCGGGGATGTTGCTCACCTTGGCCCAGGAGATCTCCGCCGACAGGTCGCGCAACAGGGCGGTGTCGACGCCCAGGCCCGCTCGCCGCGCCGACTCGGCCACCAGCGGGAACCGGCCGTCACTCACCGGCGGCAGTTCGCATCCGTACGCGCGGGGCCAGAAATACCTCACCTGGCGCAGGGCGGCCGAGTGGATGGTGCGGGCCTGGACGCCGCGCACCCCGAGCTCCTCCAACCGGGTCCGCATGGTCCCGGCGGCACGGGTGGTGAAGGTGACCGCCAGGGTGCGCCGCGGGTCGAGCACGCCCGTCGACGCCCCGTAGGCGATGCGGCGGGTGATGGCCCTCGTCTTGCCGGTGCCGGCCCCGGCGATGACGCACACCGGCGCTCCGAAGGACGTCGCCACCTGGCGTTGTTCAGGGTCGAGGGCCTCCAGGATCGCCGCGGCATCAGTCACCCGACCACCATAGGGTGCGACGACGACAGGTTCGTGACGGGCTCGGTGGGCGGCGTCGGTCTCGGTGGGTTCTGGCCGCACTCATCGCATCGCTGCTGGCCGGCTCCGTGCTGGGGTCGCTCCTCCACCGTCCCTACTCGTGGAACACGACGATCAGCGACTGACCGACGCAGACCTGCGTCGTCCCGGTGTCGTGGAGTCGTCGTCACACGGTGAACGGCACCGCAGCGAAGCGTGACCGAGGTTGCGCTCATACCGAGGGTTCGGGCGCCATCGAACCTGCGGAGCGCGCCCTGCTCACCGCAATGCGGGGTCCCCATGAATGACGACACCGTGTAGTACGACAGGGCGGTCACGTCCTCCGCGATCTATCGGCGTGCCTTCGTGCGCCCGCGTCGTGACGCCCGGGACAGGACGATCGTCAGGATGGCGAGTGACACGGCAATCCCAGCGAGCTGACGGCTGTTCCCATCCGACACGATGACGACCAGGGACACAGCGACGGCAACGATCCCCACCGCCCACGCGGCGACAAGAACCACGCGATTCATGATGACCTCCTGTATCACCACTGGACTGGCTCTTCAGGATCCAGGGTGTAGTTGTGACTTGACTGTGTGAGAGTCTGCTGTAGTTGGCCTGTGGGGCCGGGGTGCGTGGGGGGAGGACCCTGCGCGAGGATCGGAGTGTCTTGAGTCCCGTCCTCGTGAATCGCAAGGTCCTCCATGAACCACGCTACCTTCGGCGCCCCCGACCTGACCACATTCGCCCGTCTGGACGAACTCGGTCTGGAGGTCACCGGCCAGCTGATCAGTGATGAATCGGCCTGGGTTTCGTTCCGTTCTTGAAGCAAGGATGGAACACGATGAACCAGAAGTACTCTCCCGAGATGCGCGAGCGCGCGCTGCGGATGCTCGATGAGGCCAAGGCCTCTGGTGAGCACTCGAATTTGATGTCCGCCGTGCGGCATGTTGCGGGGCTCCTCGGGATGAGCGCGGAGACGCTGCGGGTGTGGCATCGCCGCCGCGAGGTCGACGCCGGCGCGAAGCCCGGTGTCTCGAGCGATGTCGCTGAGGAGAACAAGCGCCTGCGCCGCGAGGTGGCCGAGCTGCGGAAGGCGAATGAGATCCTCAAGGCTGCGAGCGTGTTTGTCGCGAAGGAGCTCGACCGGCCCTGACCGGGATGATCCGCTTCATCGACGAGTATCGAGAGCGGTTCGGGGTCGAGCTCATCTGCCGGACGCTGCGCCCGGCAGTGCAGGGATTCATCACGTCCCGCGGGTATCGCGCCGCGAAGACCCGCGTAGCCTCCGCCCGGCAGCTGCGCGACGAGCTGCTGGTGCCCGAGGTCGCCAGGCTGCATGCGCAGAACTACGGCGTCTACGGGCGGCGGAAGATGCATGCTCTCCTGAAACGGCAGGGGTGGGGCATCGGCCGCGACCAGACCGAGCGCCTCATGCGCCTCGCGGGAGTGGGTGGGGTTCGCAAGTCGAAGAAGGTGTTCACGACCAGGCCGGACAAGGCGCAGGCCCTACCGCGGGACCTCGTCCAGCGGCGGTTTCCTGCGGACGCGCCGCGCCGACTCTGGGTTGCAGACATCACGTATGTGGCCACCTGGGCGGGCTTCGCATACGTCGCGTTCGTCACCGACGTCTATTCACGTCGGATCGTGGGCTGGAACGTCGCGGCGACGCTGCGCGCGGAGGTGCTGCCGCTGCAAGCGCTGGACATNGGGGCCGGGCGGGCGACCCCCTGTTCGGGGTCAGGCTGACCCTGCACACGGGCCGGGACCTGCTCACCGACCGGCAGGCCGCCCGCCTGGAACAGGTGTTCGCCGCCGACGCCCACGCCCCGGTCCAGGTCACCTGGGCGGTCTACCAGGAGATCGTGGCCGCCTACCGCGCCGAGAACCGTGCCGAGGGCAGACGCATCATGGCCCACCTCATCGACGCGATCGCCACCAAAGTCCCGAAGGCCCTGCCCGAAGTCACCACTCTGGGCCACACCCTGAAGAAGCGGGCCGACGACATCCTGGCCTACTTCGACCACCCCGGGACCTCGAACGGGCCCAGTGAAGCCATCAACGGCAGACTCGAACACCTCCGCGGCATCGCCCTGGGATTCCGCAACCTCACCCACTACATCACCAGATCACTCCTGGAGACCGGAGGATTCAGACCCCGACTACACCCTGGATCCTGAAGAGCCANTGAAGCCATCAACGGCAGACTCGAACACCTCCGCGGCATCGCCCTGGGATTCCGCAACCTCACCCACTACATCACCAGATCACTCCTGGAGACCGGAGGATTCAGACCCCGACTACACCCTGGATCCTGAAGAGCCACTGGACTGTCACGAAATGATACTTCCAGCCGGTCACGTATCCTCGGTAACTCATCCAGGGTACCCCCTACTCATCGCATAGTGGCTGCATGGGTTGAGGGCGATTGCGGTGGGGCAGGGTGTGGCGCAGCGCTGCGCGATCCTGGCCTCGCAGGCGCAGAACTGTCGTACCTGTCTCATAGAGTCGTCTTCATACCGATGACCCGCGTCCGCCGCCCGGGGATGAGTACGAGAGGAGAGGCCCATGACGCCGTCGTTGACGCTGCACCTCCACGACGACTGGGACGCCCTCGCCGACGACGCCGCGACCATCCTCACCGCGCCCCGCGCCGACCCGTTCGCCGTCCCGCTGCTCGTCACCTCCTCGACCGCCCATTCCCGAGCACTGGGACAGGCCGTGGCGCGGCGCCGCGGCGTCGCCGCCGGTCTGCAGGGCATGAGCCCCGCAGGCTTGCGGGCGCACCTCGAGGAGGCCGTCCTCGGCCCAGACGCCGACGCGGACCGGTGGTCGGGCGAGGCCCTCACCCTGCGCATCCTCGACCTCATCGATTCCCCGAGGCTCACCGGCGACCCCGACCTGGAACCGGTCCGCCAGCACCTGGCCCACAGCGCCGACCGGGGTGTTCCGCGTCCGGCCTGGACGACGGCGCGGAGGGCCGGCAGCGCCCTGGAGGCCCTGGTGCGCCAGAATCCTGCGCTGCTGGCCCGGTGGCGCCGCGGCGAGCGGGTCGACTCCTCGGGAGCACCGCTGGGAGCCGACCGGGCCTGGTGGGCTGCGGTGTGGCAGGGATTGCACGAGGAGCACCCCGACGAGGCCGACGTCGACCCCGTCGAGCGGCTCGCCCTCACCTGCCAGCGCCTCACGGCCGACCAGGTGACCTGGCCATCGGTGCTGTGGCTGACCGGGCCCGTGACGCAGCAGGCCGACGTGCAGCTCGTCGCGGCGTTGTCCCGGCACGTCCCGGTCACCGTCATGCACGTTGACCACGACGTGTCCGGGTTCCAGACCTTCGGGTTGGCCCGCGCCGCGACGACGGCGACGTGGCGTCAGGCGGTCGATGAGGTCGGCGGTGAGGTCGTCGACCGTCGTACCGGACGGCGCCCCACGGCCGCCCTCAGTCTGCACGAGTGCCACGGACCGGACCGACAGGCCGAGGTCGTCGCCGACGTCATCTGCCACAGCCTGGCCGAGATGCCCGACAGCGAACCGCGTGACATCGTCGTCCTGTGCCCCGCCGGGTCCGAGCAGGCAGAACTGCTCGTGGCCATGTCGCGTCCCCACGACCCGACCTCGACGAGCCTGCCGACGCCGATCTCGCGGTGTCGAGTCGCCGGGCGTCCGGCCGGGGGGACGGGAAACCCCGTGGCCGACGTCGTCGTCCGGGTGCTGCGGATGCCCGGATCGCGTCAGGGGGCCGGGGACCTGCTCGACCTGTGTGCCATGCCTGCGGTGGCGCAACGCTTCGACCTGTCCCCCGACGATCTCGGCGAGCTGCGTCGACTCGTCGTCGACGCCGGCATCCGCTGGGGACTCGACGCGGCCGACCGGGCACGCAACGGGGTGGACGGCGTCCGCCAGTCGACGTGGCTGGCCGGGGTCGACAGGATGCTCCTGGGCATCGCCATGTCCGTCGATCCCCCGTCGCACATCGGCACCATCACCCCGGTCGATGACATCGGCACGACGACCATTCCCCTCGTCGGAGCCGTGGCCGAACTCGTGTCACGACTGCGTCGGGCCCTCCTGCTGTGCGCCGAACCCGCCACGGTGAGCCAGTGGGCCGAGCGCGTCGCCACCCTCGTCGACGATCTGGCCGCGGCCCCCGCGTCGATGTCCTGGGCCGTCCCGGCGACCCTCGGAATGCTCACCGGACTGCAGACGAGCGCCACGGGTCGGCTCCTCGACTCCCGCGAGGTCGCCGACCTGCTCGAATCCCTGGCCGCCCGACGACCGGGCCGACCGTCGTGGTTCAACGGGTCGTGCCAGGTGTGTTCACCGGCCGAACTCGACACCATCGCCCACGACGTCGTCATCCTCGTCGAACCCGACCGCACCGAGCCGTCGACGGACCTGCTGCGCGGGCTGCGCGCCCCCGGGGACCCACGAGACGACCCGGGCGCCCTCTCGAGGCAGTACCTGGTCGACGCCGTCGCCGCGGCCCGTCACCGGCTCGTCGTCGTGCGTGGCGGCCTCGACCCGGTGACCAATGCGCCGGTGCTGCCCGGCCCCTTCGTCTCGGCCCTGGTCGCCAGCGGCGCCACGAGAGTCGTCCATGGTCTGCAGCCGTTCTCCCCCGCGGAGTTCCCGCCCGGGCCCGCCCCATGGCGCAGCGTCGACGCCGTCAACGCCGTGGCGCGGTCGACTCCCCAGCCAAGACCGCGCCTCCTGCCGCCCCCGGCCGACCCGCGCTCGCCGCAGTACGCACCCGCCGACATCGCCGCGGCGCTGACGAACCCGGCGCGCACCGTGCTGCGAGCCAGGATGGGTGCCCCTGCTGCCGCCCGGCATGACGAGGTCGACGAGGCGCTCCCCCTCGTCCTCGACCCGCTGGCCGGCTTCGGGGTCCGGCAGCGGCTGCTCGACGACCTCGAACACGGTGCCGACGCCCAGCAGGCCGCGATCGCCGAGCGACTCCGCGCCAGCACTCCACCCGGCGAGCTGGGCCGTGGACCGCTGTACGAGCGGCTCGCCGAAGCCGAGTCCATCGCCGCCACCGCCGCCGGGCTGCGCGGTGAGGCACCGACGCGGGTCGTCGACGTCGATTTCGACCTCGTCGACGGGATGCTGCCGCCGCTGCGCTGGCCCGACGGGGCGCTCATCGATCCGCAACGTCCGCTGCGCCTCGTCGGGCGGATCCTCTCGTCCGGACCGGTCCTCGTGCGATCGGGGGCCTCGCGGGTCAACGGTCGGGCCATCCTCTCGGCCTGGGTCGATCTGCTGGCGGCCGCCGCCTGCGACCCGGCCCCCGGCCTGTGGCGGGCGGTCCTCGTGAGCCGCAGCGGCACGCTGCAACTCGTGGCCCCCGACCCGACGACGTCGACGCAGCTGCTCGCCGGACTGCTCCGGGCGGCGTGGTGGTCGTCCCAGCAACTCCTGCCCATGACCGCCTCACTGGCGGCGGTCATGACCGGCATGGTGACGCCGTGGGTTCCCCGCGGGTCCTCCCCCGCCGAGCAGCAATGGGGCCAGGATCACGACGCGAACTGGGCGCCCTTCATCGGTCCGACGCTCACCGATCTCGAAGCAGCCTGCCGAGATCTCGACACGACACCCCAGGACCTGGCCGACTGGCTCATGGGGCCGGTCGTCGAGGCGGCAGGACGGCAGGTGCAGCCATGACCGACATCTTCGACATCACCGCACCCCTGCCTCACGGCACGGTCCTGCTCGAGGCCAGCGCCGGGACGGGCAAGACCTGGTCGATCGCGGCGGTGTGCGCCCGCGCCATCGTCGCCGACGGCCTCGACGTGTCCGCCCTGCTCGTCGTCACCTTCAACCGCTCGGCCACCCGCGAACTACGCGGCCGCATCCACGGCCGGCTGGCCCACACCGTCGCGGTCCTCGAGGGTCGGGGGGCACCCAAGGACCAGCTCGACGAGTTCCTCCTCGACGCCGATGAGGCCGTCCTGGCCGAGCGTCTCGAGCGGGCTGGACGGGCCCTCGACCACATGGGGGCGGCGACCATCGCCACGACCCACGAGTTCGCCGCCCGGATGCTCGATGAGCTGGGCATCCTCGCCGATTCCGATCCCACGTCGACCCTCCTGCCCGACCTCGGCCCGCTCGTCGACGAGGTGAGCGCCGATCTGTTCCTGACCGATCACGTCGACGACCCCCAGGCTCCCCGGCCGGAGTCATGGCAGCGTCTGGGCAGGCAGGTCGCCGTACGCCACGGCGAGGTCGACCTGCCCGAACCACCCGCCGACGGCCCCGGGCGGGCGCGTAACACGTGGGCGCAACGGGTCCGCGCCGAGAGCACGCGCCGCAGTCGTCTGCTCGGGGTGCACACCTTCGACGACCTCATCAGCGACCTCGCGTCGGCCCTGGCCGACCCGCAGCGGGGCCAGGTGGCCTGTGCCATCCTCGCCGACCGGTTCCGACTCGTCCTCGTCGACGAGTTCCAGGACACCGACCCGCTCCAGTGGGAGGTGCTGCGCCGGGCCTTCCACCATCGATCCGACCTGTGGCTCATCGGCGACCCCAAGCAGTCCATCTACGCCTTCCGTGGGGCCGACATCCACTCCTACCTCGCCGCCGCCTCGGCGGCCGATCACCGTCTGGAACTGGCGACGAACTGGCGCTCCGACGGGCCGGTCGTCGACGCCGTGAGCACCGTCTTCGGGCGTGCCTGGCTCGGTGACCCGCTCATCCACGTGAGCCGGGTCGAGGCCCGTCACGCCACCTGCCGGCTCGAGTCCGTGCCATCCGGGGATCACCGGTACGACTGGTCGCAACCGGTGCAACTGCGCGCCATCGCCCCGGAGGGCCCGGCGGCGATGACCGGTCCGCGGGCCGACGAGCTCATCA
This sequence comes from Acidipropionibacterium timonense, assembly GCF_900605005.1. GTDB lineage: Bacteria > Actinomycetota > Actinomycetes > Propionibacteriales > Propionibacteriaceae > Cutibacterium > Cutibacterium timonense. The sequence continues at coordinate 1,378,927 of NZ_LR027558.1, forward strand.
CCGCCGACCTCGTCAACCAGGTCATCATGATGCTCGAGGGCGGCTCGACGTGGCAGCCCGACGGCCAACCCCGCCGTCCGCTGGAACCCGGCGACATCGCCGTCCTCGTGCGCACCCGACGCCGCGGGGCACAGATCCAGGCGGCGCTGGCCGCGGCCGGACAACCGGCGGTCTTCGCCGGCGACACCTCGGTGTGGTCCTCCCGGGCGGCCGGCGACCTGGCTGACCTCCTCGAGGCCCTCGACGACCCGCAGCCGACGACGATCACCCGGCTGTGCCTCAGCCACCTCATCGGGGCCAACCCCGCCGATCTGGCCCGCGAGGACTCGCGGATGCGCTCCGACCTCGCCGTCGACCTGGCCGCCTGGGCACCCCGATGGGACGAGCTGGGCCCGTGGGGGGTCGTCCAGGCGCTCGTCCACCGCCCCGGACTGCTGGCCCGGATCCTCGGCTCGCCCGAGGGCGAGCGGTATGTCACCGACCTGCGCCACGTCGCCCAGGGCACCCATGCCGCCATCCGCGACAACGCCCTGACAGCGGCCGATGCCGCGGCGTGGATCCGTGGCCGCTCCGCGCTGTCCGACGACGAGTCGCCCCGACGCCTGGAGACCGACCGGCGGGCGGTGTCCATCATGACGATCCACCGCGCCAAGGGCCTCGGCTTCCCCGTCGTCCTCCTGCCTGACGTCGCCTCCTCGTGGGTGCGCCGGGACAAGCCCGAGGAGCCCATCGTGTGGTTCGACGGCTCCCGGCGTGTCCTGCACCTGGGCGGGTCCGGGGCCGACCGGGACCGGGCCTGGCGGTCCCACCGGGACGACGAGTTGGCCGAGGACCTGCGCACGCTCTACGTCGCCATGACCCGGGCCCGCTCGGCCCTGAGGCTGTGGTGGGCCCCGGCACCGTCCCGATTCCGCGGCTCGGCCCTGCAACGCCTCCTCGAGTTCGACGACGCACGAGGCGCCGACCCGGGCGTCGGCGAGGCGCTGCACCACGGACCGCACGAGTGCGCCCGCCTCGCCGGCTCGCCCGTGCATGTCGTCGACGTCCCCCGACAGATCGCCCTGGAACGCCATGACGACGTCGCCGACCGGCACCTGGGGCAGGCGGCGTCCATGACGCGGCCCATCGACGGCACCTGGGTCCGGACCTCCTACTCCGCCCTCACCGCAGACCTCCACGCGGCGGCGCTCGTCGAGGCCAGGAGCGGTCTCGACGAGCCCGAGGCGGACGCGGCACCAGAACCCCTCGCCACCGGCGCGGCGACCGACACCACCGACGCCACGTCGGCCCAGCCCAGCGAGGAGGAGACGACCCTGCTGTGCACCATGCCCGGCGGAACGTCGTTCGGCACCCTCGTCCACGCCGTCCTCGAGCGCGTCGACACCGACACCGACGATCTGCACGCCGAGGTGCTCGCACGCACCCGCCGCCTCCTGCGTTCCGGACCGATGGACGGCGTCGCCCCCGAACAGCTCGCCGACGGCCTCGTCGACGTGCTCCACGCCGACCTGGGCGACCTGCTGCCCGGGCAGTGCCTGGCCGACGTGCCCGTCAGGGATCGACGGGCCGAGCTCGACTTCGAGCTGGCCCTGGCCCCGCGCAGCTCAGGTGCCGCCACCGTCGGCGACATCGCCGCGGCCCTGCGGGACCCCGCGCTCGTACCACCCGAGGATCCCCTGGCCGGGTACGGCGCCGTCCTGGCCGAGTCCCCCGCCGCCCCCCGAGTGCTCGCGGGCTTCCTCACCGGCTCCATCGACGCCGTCCTGCGCACCCCGCAGGGCCGCTTCGTCGTCGTCGACTACAAGACGAACCGAGCCCCGACACCGCCTGGGCGGCTGCTGAGACCGGCCGACTACGACGCGGCGACGATGACGGCGATGATGATCGACTCGCACTATCCGCTCCAGGCGCTGCTCTACAGCGCGGCCCTGCACCGCTTCCTCGCGGCGACCCTCGCCGACTACGACCCGGCGCGCCACCTGGGTCCGGTGGGTTACCTCTTCGTCCGCGGCATGTCCGGGCACCGCACCGGCGTCGCGGCCGGCACCACGCCGCCCGGGGTCTTCGTCTGGCATCCGCGCACCGACCTGGTGGTGCGGGTGAGCGATCTGTTGGGAGGACGCCGTGCCCGCTGACCTCGTCCCCCTCACCGCCGGGCCGCTCCTGGAACCGCTGTGCCGTGCCGGCGTCCTCACCGCCGCCGACGTCCACCTCGCCCGGCTGCTCTGCCGGACCTGCGGCGAACGGGACGAGCGGGTCGTCCTGGCGCTGGCCCTCACCTGTCGGGAACTGCGACGCGGATCGGTGCACCTGGACCCCCGCACCATCGCGGCCGACGTCCTGCGCGACCTCGTCGACCCCGCCTTCCTCGAGTCCGCCGACCCGGCGGTGCGCTCCGCCGTCGACGCCGTCGAGGCCATGACCTGGCCCGACCCCGACGACTGGCTCGCCACTCTGGCGGCCAGCCCCGCCGTCGCCGACCTCACCAGCCCCGTCAACACCCTGCCGGCACGCCTCGACGACGACCTGCTCCATCTGGAGCGCTACTGGCAGGCCGAGGACGTCGTCGCACGACGCCTGGCCGAGCTCGCCGCCGATCTCCCACGCACCGATCCCGTCGAGGCCGTCGCCCTCGTCCGCGACGCCCTGGCGGGCAGCCACACCATCCTCGACGAGGCACAACTCGACGCCGCACGAGCGGCCGCGTCGCACCGGGTGTCCGTGCTCGCCGGCGGGCCCGGCACCGGCAAGACGACGACCGTCTGCGCGATCCTCGCCGTCCTGCGCGCCGCGGACCCACACCTGGGGCGGATCGCCCTGGCCGCCCCCAGCGGCAAGGCCGCCGCCCGGCTGCGGGACGCCGTCGCCGAGGTGTCCCAGCGGATGCCCGCCGACCTCGTCCCACCGACCGCCGAGGCCATGACCGTCCACTCGCTGCTGGGCTGGCACGGCCCCGGGCGCGGGTTCACCTTCGACCGGCTCGACCCGCTGCCCTACGGGGTCATCGTCGTCGACGAGGCCTCCATGCTCTCGCTGCCGCTCACCGCCTCCCTGCTCGACGCCGTCGGGCCCGCCACCCGGGTGCTCCTCGTCGGCGACCCCGGCCAGCTCGTCTCGGTCGACGCGGGGTCGGTGCTGGCCGACATCGTCGCCTCGGCCGACCTCCTCGGCCGCACGGATCGCGGCGAGCCGAGGCTGCCGGTGACCACCCTCACCCGCAACCATCGCTCCGGTGGGGGCATCGCCGACCTCGCCGAGGCGGTCCGACGCGGCCTGCCCGTCGACGCCCTGGCCGTGCTCTCCGAGAACCCCGAGACCATCACCTTCATCGACGCCGACCCGGCCATGACGCCGCTTGACACCATCCCGGAGGTCCTCGCGACCGTCCGTCGCACCGCCACGACGGTCCGCGACCATGCCGCTGCCGGCCGCGACGACGAGGCCCTCGCCGGGGTCGACGCCCACCGTCTGCTGTGCGCGCACCGACTGGGCCCGTACGGCGTCGCCGAATGGTCGGGCCAGATGATCGCCGCCCTGTCCGACGTCATGCCGGGGCTCGGCCGAGGACGCTGGGTGCTCGGCGAGCCGACGATGGCGACCCACAACATGCGCCAGCTCCAAGTGAGCAACGGCGACTGCGGGGTCGTCGTCGAGACCACACCGGTGCCGACGGTCGCCCTGCCCGGCCCCGGCGGCACGAGCTGGCGTCTGCCCTGTTCCCTCGTCCAGACCCTGCAACCCTTGCAGGCCATGACCGTGCACAAGGCCCAGGGCAGCCAGTTCGACGACGTCACCGTCGTCCTGCCCCCGCCCGACTCGGCCCTGCTCACCCGGGAACTCCTCTACACGGCGCTCACCCGGGCACGGCGTCACCTCACCGTCGTCGGCACCCGCGAGTCGGTGACCCGGGCCGTCCTCCAGCCCACCCGGCGTCACTCAGGGCTGGCGCGACGCTGGAGACGTCAGATCGACTCCTGACTCCGGGCTCGGCAGACGCCCGGCCAGCCATGAGTCGATGAGCAGACGCGCCACCGACATCGGCCCGGGCAGGGTCATCTCGCCGCGGGCCACGAGGTCGCGCACCTCGTCGCGCCGGTACCAGGCCCCCTCGACGAGCTCCTCGCCGTCGACCCGCACCGGTCCGGTCCCACGCGAGACGAAGGCGAGCATGAGCGAGCGCGGGAAGGGCCACGGCTGGGAGACGACGTAGCGCGTCGCCTGCACCTGCACCCCGGTCTCCTCGGCCACCTCGCGGGCCACCGCGTGCTCGGCGGCCTCGCCGGCCTCGACGAACCCGGCGAGCACCGACACCCGTCCGGGTGCCCACCGCCCCTGACGGGCCAGGACGATCCGGTCGTCGTCGTCGAGGACGGCGGTGATGATCGCCGGATCGGTTCGCGGGAAGACGACGTGACCACACAGGACGCACACCCGCGCCGGACCACCGCTGGTCGCCCGGGTCGACCCGTGACAGCGCGGGCAGGCCGGCATCGACTCGTGCCAGGTGAGCGTCGCCAGCCCCGCCCAGGCCAGCTCCCGGTCGGCTGGCCCCAGCTCTGCGCTGCGCAGCTGGACGACGCCGCCGTCCCCACCCGCAGGGGCACTCGGCTCGGTGATCGACCCGCGGAGGGTGAACCACGGGCGACCGTCCACGAGCCCGAGAAGGAAGTGGCGCTGGTCGTCCCGCTCCCCCTGCGTCGGTACCCCCGACAGCCGCCCGTCACCGTCGACCGCGACCCGGCAGTCCTCGTCGATGACGAGGACCCGCGCCTCCGGGCTGGTCCACCGCGCCTCGTTGGCGGCCGGGTCGTCCCGGTCGGCATGGCAGCGGTCGAGCTGGGCTGCGGTGATGAAGGTCGTCACGGTCTCGAGCCTAGAACGGCGGCCAGGTCATCGGCGTCGAGAAGCTCCTGCGGCTCGACGGTCCGGTTGGCCCCGACGTGGTGGAAGACCGCCCGTACCAGGGCCGGGTCGAGCCCGCGTGCCTGCGCCCAGGCCAGTCGGTAGATCGCCAACTGGACCGGGTCGGCGGCACCCGGGCGCGAGGTCTTCCAGTCGACGACGACCTGTCCACCGGGACGATCCGGATCCTCGAAGACCGCGTCGAGCCTGCCCCGCACGACGTGGCCGGCGACGACGACGGCGAACGGCTCCTCGACGGCGACCGGTTCCAGTCGCGCCCACCGGCTGGTCTCGAAGGCGTCCTTGAGTTGCTCCAGACCGGGCACGGTCGGCACCGGCTCCTCGAAGAGCACGGACGCCGGGTCGAGCCGCCGGCTCACCCAGGCATGGAAGGCCGTCCCGATCGTCGCCCCCCGCGACACCGCACGCGGCATCGGGCGGCGCAGCTCGGCCAGGAGGGCCTCGGGGTCGGCATGCAGTCCGACGACCTGGGAGGCGGTGAGTGCCCTGGGCAACTCGGTGGTCGGACGCCGCCGGTCCCGCGCCCGGGCCACGAGCAGCTCGGCGTCCTCCTGCCACCGGCGCACCAGCTCGGCCTCGGCGGGGTCATCGGGTTCGGGCAACCACACCTGCGACCCCTCCGCCAACCACCCGACGACCTGCTCGCGCACGGCGGCCAGGCCGGTGTCGGCCCGCTGCGGCCAGGACGTGCCGGTGACCAGGTCGACCTCTCCGGGGCGCTCGGTCGCGGGCTCGACGACGGGCTGACCGACGACCTTCCCGACCGCGTCGATGTAGCTTCCGGCAGTGCGCGGCCGGGCCCGTCCCGGACTCCACTGGTGCCAGGAGCATCCCAGGACGTGCTTGGCGCGGGTGAGGGCGACGTACGCCAGCCGGTCCTCGGCGCCGACGGTCTCGGCCCTGAGGTCGTCCTTGAACCGGGCCAGGGCGTCCCGGTCCGCCCCGGACGGGCACGCGATGGAGGCGACGTCGCCGCGCACCCACGGCGGCAGCACGCCGACCTGGGTGACGAAGTTGTCGGCGCCGCGATCGGAGGGGAACACCCCGTGGGCCAGGTCGGGCAGCAGGACCATCGGCCACTCGAGGCCCTTGGCCCCGTGCACGGTCGACAGGACGACGGCGTCGGGCTGGGTGGCCGGGTCGCGGTCCAGACCGGAACCGAACTGCTCCTCGGCATCGAGCCAGGCGAGCACCCCGGCCAGGGTGAGCTCGGGGTCGTCGAGGCAGGCCTGGTGCACCTGGGACCACAGGGCGTCCAGCTGCCCCTGGCGGGCCGCGCCACGAACCGGGTCGTCGGCGGCGATGTCGTCGGCCAGGCCGGTGACGCCGACCGCCCGCAGGACGAGGTCGTCGGGGCCGTCAGCGGCATGGTCGCCCATGGCTGCCACCTCCGCGGCGAGCATGCGGACCGCCCGGGCCAGTGTCGGCGAGTCCAGCAGTGGCCCGGGATCGTCGAGCGCGTCGGCCAGGTGCACCTGCGGTCGCTCCGTCGCGAGGTCGACGCCGTCCGCCAGCGCCCTGGCCCGGGCCAGCGTCCTGGCCCGGTGCGAGACCATCTCGAGCAGGTCGGCGCCCAGCCCCCATCGGGCAGCGGTGAGCAGGGTCGCCAGGGCGTCGTCGTCACGCCGGTCGACGACCAGCCGCAGGTGCGCGACGACCATGGCGACATCGGGCAGGCACAGCAGACCCGAGAGGTTGGCGACCGCGACCGGCACCAGGCGCCCGGCCAGGGCGGCGTGCAGGTCGGCGATGTCGCTGTTGCGCCGCACGAGGACGGCGATCTGGCTCCACGACGCCACCTGCCCACGCTCGCGGGCCTCAACGACGGCGTCCGCCACGGCGGCGCACTCCTGGGCCCAGGTCTCGTGGTTCGAGACCGTGACCTCGCTCGTCGACGCCCGCTCCGTCTCCTCGGAGGGTCGGCGCAGCGCACCGACGACCCCGCCCATCTCCGCGCTGTCCCGCAGCGCGGCCGAGACGGCATTGGCACAGTCGAGGACGGTCTGGTCGGACCGCCGGTTCTCGGTGAGGGTGAACGTCCTGGCCGGTCTCGCTCCGGACCCGTCGGCCCGCGGGAAGGCGCCGGAGAACTCGAGGATGTTGCTGGCCGCCGCCCCCCGCCAACCGTAGATGGCCTGCAAGGGATCACCGACGGCCGTCACCGGGTGCCCCAGACCGTCGGCGACCCGCTGCCCGGTGAAGAGTTCCCGGAGCAGTCGGGCCTGGCTCGTCGAGGTGTCCTGGTACTCGTCGAGGAGCACGACACGGTACCGGGACCGCAGCTCCGCGCCGACCTGTGGGCTGGTCTGGGCCAGCGCCACCGCCTCGTTGAGCCGGTCGGCGAACTCGACGAGTCCCAGGCGTGCCTTGCGCTGCTCGTAGGCCTCGACCAGGCCGACGAGTTCCTCGCGTTCCCGGGCCACCGCGGCAGCGTCGGCGACATCGGCATACGGCTGACCGCTCTTGCGGCCGGGGGCGGCCTCGAGGTCGTCGAGCCACTGTCGATTGCGCCGGCGCACCGTGGCGGCGTCGACCCCGTGGGCCGACATCTGGCCGGCCAGGGCGACGACGGCCCGGGCGATGGAGACCGGTCTGAGGTGGGAGGCCATGAGCGGTGCGCTCTGCAGTCCCCGGACGACCTCGTAGGCGATCTGGTGGCACCGGGCCGTCGTCACCAGACGCGCCCCGGAGTCGACCCCGATCCAGGCCCCGAACTCGTCGACGAGGCTCGCGGCGAACCCGTCGTAGGTCTGCACGGTCGCTCCGGCGTCGGCCCGGGCCAGTCCGGCGTGATCGAGTCGTCCGGCGATCCGGTCGGCGAGTTCACGACAGGCCTTGCGGGTGAAGGTCAGCCCGAGCACCTGCTGGGGTTCGACCTGACCGGTGGCGACGAGCCAGACGACCCGCGCGGCCATGACCGTCGTCTTGCCGGTGCCCGCCCCGGCGATGATGACCCCGGGTTCCAGGTCCGCGGTGATGGCCCTGCGCTGTTCGGCCGAGGGGGTGAAGCCGAGCAACTCGGTGAGGTCGACGTCGGTCATCGGCGTGCTCCGTTCTCGTCTCGTCGTGGCGCCGGCGCCGAGGCCCCGCCCCGGTCGGTGGCCCGGTCCACCGCAGGATCGGGGGGCACGAGGGCCGGGCAGCCGGCGCGCGCCGGGCAGGTGCCACACCCCTGGTTGGGCACGGCCCGAAGATCGGAGCCGAGCGCGACGGCCGCCGCCTCGTCGATCCGTGCCTCGATCCAGCTGGCACATCCGGGCACCGGCGTCGGGTACTCACTGGGCGGCCACGGGACGTCGTCGAGTGAGGGCTGCCGCACGACCTTGGGATCGACACCACCGCGTCCGGCGCCGCGCAACAGATGGACGAGTTCGGCCCCGCCGACGTCGACCGGACCCTTCCCGGCCGCGTCGGGGCGAGCGCAGCCGCCAGCGCGCACCGCCGCCTGGTACACCGCGATCTGCACCTCGTGGCTGCGCGCGACCAGGGGCGAGGTGCTGCGTCCGGTCTTGATGTCGACGACGTGGAGACGGCCCTCGTCGTCCTCCTCGAGGCGGTCGATGGTTCCGCGCACGCGCACTCGCGCCGACGGCAGGTCGAGGACGACGTCGACCGGCACCTCCGTACCGACAACGGTCCCCGGGCGACCTTCCAACCACCGGTCGAGGCGGGCGAGGGCCTCCTTGCCGGACTCGAGTTCGACCGGCCCCTGCCACGGCACCTCGAGGAGCACCTCGTCCCAGCGGTCCTCGAGTTCGGCCACGGCCTCCTCGAGGTTCCACGAGTTCGCCCGCGTCGCCGCGATGTCGTGGACGAGAGTGCCCAGGGAACTCGCGACGGTGTCGGGGCCGCTGGCGCCCAGACGACGGGTGACGAACCACCGACGCGGACAGGTGAGCAGCTCACCGACGTGGGACGGCGAGAGGGTCACCTCGGGGTGTTCGGCGGGGTCACGGGACGCCCTCCCGGCCGCCCCGGCGACGCCGTCACGCCACCACCGACGAGGGTCGGCCTGGGGTACCAGCGGCACCCCCGCGTCGGTCCGCTCGGCGAGGCTGCACAGGGTCCTGGCCGCGTGCCTGCGGACCGTCACCGACACGGTGGGGTCGGTGAGGCTGCGTCGCAACTGCCCGACGAGGCCGCCGAGCCCGGCCGGGTGCTCACGCTCGTCCGCCTCCGGACGAGCGTCGACCGCCAGGTCGGCCACGGAGGTGAGGAAGGGCGAGGGCCCCACCCCTGACTCGGGATCGTCGACGCCGGCCAGCACGAGCAGGCTGCGTGCCCGCGAACAGGCCACGAGCAGCAGACGCCGCTCGGCGGCGACCGTCGTGCCCCACCCCGGCCGGGCGACCGGGCCGGCCGGCGACCACTCGTCGACACCGACGAGCGAGCCGGTGTGATCGGGCGCCGGCCAGACGCCTTCCTCCAGACCGCACACGACGACGACCTCGAACTCCAGGCCCTTGCTGCGGTGCGCCGTCATGACCGACACGCCACGCCGATCCTGGTCGGACTCGCGGGCACGGTCGGCGGGGATCTCCTCCTCGCGCACCGAGCGGACGAGGCGCCGTGCCCCCGAGGCACCGACGAGAGTGTCGGCCCGCTCGGCCAGGTCGAACAGGGAGCACAGCCCGTCGAGCTCCCCGTCGGCGGTCGCGTCGCCCGCCAGGGCCCGGGCGCGAAGCTCACGGGACCAGTCCGACCCGTCCCACAACCGCCACAGGGCGTCATGGGCGGCCACCCTGGCGGACAGATCGTCGGCGGCCCGACGCATCCGTGCCAGGAGGACGGCGCCCGACCGCACCCGTCTCGCCAGCCCGGCGGGCAGTCTCGGCGCGTCGTCGTCCCGGGGTCCCAGGAGCAGCCCCTCGAGCCCGTCCCAGTCGAGGGTCAGCCCGTGATGGACGGCCCACTCCTCGAGCCGATGGCGGGTCGCCTGGTCCAGCCCCGACATCGGCCCGGCCAGCACGGCCGCCATCGACTCGGCCCCCGGCGACGTGCCGGCGGACAGGTCGGCACACAGGTCGAGGACCGCGAGCACCTGACGCACCGCGTGGACGTCCCACAGGACGACGTCGTCACGACTGCGGTGCACCGGGATCCCCTCGGCACCGAGCACCGTCACCAGGACGCCGAGGTCGCGTCCGTGGCGGGTGACCACCGCCATCTGCTCCCAGCCGACTCCCCGACGCAGGTGCGCCGCGCGCAGTCGCTCCGCGACACGGCGGGCCAATCGGGTCTGGCTCGACGCGGTGAGCAGCTCGGCCGATCCCGGGCCGACCGCCGTGCTCGGCACCCGACGCAGAGCTGCCACGGGTTCGACGGGCAGGGCGTCCCGGAGCCGCTCGACCACCTCGTGCACCCCGGTGCCGCACCGCCGGTCGATGTCGAGGCGGTGCACCGCCGGGTCCGGGAAATCGGCCAGCACCTCGTCGAGCCGCTCGGACTGGGCGCCCCGGAAGGCGAAGATCGTCTCCTCGGGACAGGCGGTGAGCAGGGTCGGCACGCCGGCCCGGGCCAGATCGGCCAGCAGGGCGGACTGCGACCGGTCGCACTCGGTGAGGTCGTCGCACACGAGGAGGGCCGTGCTCGAGGTGAGCGAGGCGAGCACCGCCGGGTCGGTGAGCGCGATCCGTGCCCGATGCACCGCCTCGGCGTAGTCGAGCCCACCCTCGAGATCGAGGACGTCGAGGTACTCGTCGAGGAACTGTCCGAGCACCTGCCAGTCCGACCGACCGGCGGACCGACCTTGCGCCGAGAGGTCGGCCGGGTCGAGGCCGTGCTGGCGAATCGTCGCCGCCATGACGCGCACGTCCGAGACGAACCGGGAGGTCCCTGCCGCGGCGCGCAGCCCCGCGGGCCAGGCGTCCAGCCCGCGGGCGTCGATGAGCTCGCGGATCCGGAACTCCTGCTCCGGGGCGGTGAGCAGCCGTGGCACCGGTGTGCGCGGATCGTGCGCGGACAGGACGATCGACCGAGCCAGGGCGTGCACCGTCGTCACCCGCGGGTTGAGGTGGGCCCCACCCAGACGTGCCAGCAGCCGCGCCCGCAGGTCCTGGGCCGCCGATCGACTGTGGGCCAGCAGGAGGACCTCGGACAGGTCACCGCCCGATTCCACGAACCGAGCGGCCCGCTCCAGACACACCGTCGTCCGGCCGGTTCCCGGGCCACCGAGGACGACGACCACCGGGGAGCTGTCCCCGAGGGCCTGCTCCTGTTGCTGTGACATGACGACGTCCATGGGGCCCATCGAACCACCGGCCGGTGACAGTTCCGCGACGACGACGTCGCCGGACCGCTGGAGCCACCCCGCGGCTCGCACAGGACATTGCGACGCACCGCAGGTCCACGAGGAGTGACGATGTGAGAAGCTAGGGGAGCTGCCCTGCCGAGGACGGCGTCTCCGAATGGCGCCGTACGACGCGGCTCGCCGCTGGACGAGTCCACCGGCGGGACCGGCAGCAGGGGCAGTGGGCCCCGCCACGCTCGAAGGGATTCACATGGCGACCGGAACCGTCAAATGGTTCAACGACGACAAGGGCTACGGGTTCATCTCCGTGGACGGCGACGAGGCGAACGACGTCTTCGTCCACTGGCGGTCGATCGTCGACGACGGCCACAAGCACAAGACGCTGCGCGAGGACCAGCGCGTCGAGTTCGACATCACCGAGGGTCCCAAGGGATACCAGGCCGAGAACGTGCGGCCTGCCTGAGACGTGACCGCCGGGCCCCACGGGGCCCGGCGGTGTCCGTCCAGCACGACCGAGAGGTACCCATGTCAACGCCCATCGACCCCGACGGAGCCACCGCCGAGCAGGGTCACACCGAACCGGCCGGACCCGAGGGGATCGCGAGCCCGGAGCGCCTGTTCGTCGGCGCCCGCGCCCGCACCCGCTCCGACTTGGGGCTGCGCACCGACGTCGGACTGCGTCACCCCACGAACCAGGACTTCCTCAGCGCCGACGTCGACGCCGACGACTGCCACCTCGTGCTCGTCGTCGCCGACGGCGTCTCGTCGACCGCCGGCGCCGAGCGCGCGGCGGCCATCGCCTCGCGTCACGTGTGCGCGTACCTCACCGCCGCCCTGGCCCAGGGCCTGCCCCACGGGGACGACGCCGTCATCCGCCTCTTCGAACGGGCCGTCGACCGCGCCAACCGAGCCGTCCTCGACCCGCACACCGCCGATCCGTCGCAGCTCGGCCCCGACCGGGCCACGACAGACCCGACGCCGTCCACCGACGACCCCGACGGCGCGAGCGCCGAGTCCCGGGACCACCTTGAGGACGACCCGCACGTCGCCATCGGTGCCTGCACCCTGGCCGCGGCCATCTGCTCGAACGACCGGCTGCTCGTGGCCAACATCGGCGACACCCGCGCCTACTGGTTCCCCGGTGACGGGCGCGCCATCCGCCTGTCGACCGACGACTCGGTGGCCCAGGCCCAGATCGACCTCGGCATGACGCGCGAGGAGGCCGAATCCGGGGTCGGGGCGCACGCCATCACCAAGTGGATCGGGGCTCGTGCCACCGACATCACCCCGCGGGTCGTCGCCTACACGCCGCGCTCCCCCGGCTGGCTCCTGCTGTGCAGCGACGGGCTGTGGAACCATCTTCCCGATCCTGCCGACCTGGCGGCGGTGCTGGCCGGTTTCGTCTCCCGTGCTCCCCTGGTCGACGGCCGACCCGATCCCGACGCCATCGCCGGGATGCTCGTCGACCACGCGAATGCCTGTGGTGGTCAGGACAACGTCTCGGTCGCCCTGTGGCGGGCCGACGCCGTCCCGGCGCGGGCCGCGGTCGACGAGTGAAGCCGCACGTCCCGTCCACGCCGACCCGTCGCGCCGTTCGCCAGCCGAGTGACGGTCCGGTTCCGGACGGGGCGTACCGGTAGGTTGGTCGCCATGGAGATCAAGATCGGCATCACCGACATCCCGCGCGAGGTCGTCATCGACACCGAGACCCCGGCCGAGCAGCTCGAGCAGGAACTGCGCATCGCCCTGGCGGACGCCAACGGGCTGTTCACCGTCACCGACGCCAAGGGGCGCAAGGTCCTCGTGCCCTCCCGCGACATCGCCTACGTCGACCTGGGACAGCAGAACGCCCGTCAGGTCGGCTTCGGGACGCTCTGAGCCGGCGACCTCACGTCACGGAGCCGGGCCCGGGACGCCCCCGGGCTCAGGGCTCCAGCCCGAGCCCGGTCATCCGTCGATCATGGTCGGCCAGGACGTCGGCCATGATCTCATTGATGGCGTCGAGGTCGTCGAGCTCGCCGCCGGCGGTGGCGGTGAGGGCGGAGGTGAGCGTCGAGTCGACGGCGGCGATCCGCTGGGCGACCGAGAGCACCTCGCCGACGAACTTGCGCGCGAAGAGGGAGGCCGAGGAACGGTCGGTCGCCGGGTCCTCGAGACGACGTCGCAACTCGGCGTCCCACCGGGCCCGCCCACCGGCCCCGAGCACGAGGCGTTCGGACCACGTGCCGTCGGCGGGCAGCATGGCGGCGTCGAGGTGCTCCTCGACCCGGGCGAGGAAGTCGCCGGCCAGGCCGACGAGGACGTGGTCACGCAGGAGCACCTGCACCCAGTCACGGCATGGCACGTAACCGGCCACCGAGGACACGAGGGGCTCGACCCGACGCAGGGCGGTGACCTCGTCGATGTGCGAGCGGGCCTCGTCGAGCTCCTCACCGATCTGTCGAGCCCGGTCGGCCACGAGGAATCGGCCGGTGAGATCGGGGGCCATGGACATGCCGGCCACGATCGTTCCCAGCCGGCTCAACCCGGCTGCGCAACAGATGGCCCAGAAGCTTCTCTCCGCGTCCTTGGGGGTGCTCTCGTCGGTGCTCACAGTGACAGGCTAGGGGCCCGGTCGACCTCACGGTAGAATCCTGCCCGGTGTGTCGACGAGCCCACGGCTGGTCCACACCCGAACGGGCCCCCGGGCCCACGGAAGAACGAGGCCCTGACGGGCCTGCACGAGACCGGACCCCGCCGGGGTCCGCCCACCGACAGGACCCGCACGGGCCCGCACGAGAACAGGGCCTTGACGGGCCCACGCATGAAGAGGCCACGACACTGACCAGCGACACCCTCACCATTCCCACGACCTTCGCGGACCTCGGCGTCCGCGACGACATCTGCCAGGCGCTCGAGGGGGTGGGCATCGTCTCGCCCTTCCCCATCCAGGCCATGAGCATCCCGATCTCCGTCCAGGGCACCGACCTCATCGGCCAGGCCCGCACCGGCACCGGCAAGACCCTCGCGTTCGGCATCACCATCCTCCAGCGCATCACCCTGCCGGGCGATCCGGGCTGGGACGACCTGGCCGGGCAGGGCAAGCCCCAGGCCCTCGTCATGTGCCCGACCCGCGAGCTGGCCCTCCAGGTGTCCCGCGACATCGCCACGGCCGCGACCGTGCGCGGTGCCCGCGTCCTCACCGTCTACGGCGGCGTCGGCTACGAGCCGCAGATCGACGCCCTCAAGGCCGGGGTCGACGTCGTCGTCGGCACCCCGGGCCGCCTCCTCGACCTCGTCCACCGCAAGGACCTCGACCTGTCGTGGGCACGCATCGTCGTGCTCGACGAGGCCGACGAGATGCTCGATCTCGGCTTCCTGCCCGACGTCGAGAACCTTCTGGGACACTGCCCGGCCGGACGCCAGACGATGCTCTTCTCGGCCACTATGCCGGCTGCGATCATGGCTCTGGCCAGGGCGAACCTCGACCACCCGGTGCACATCCGGGCCGAGGGGGCCGACTCCCAGGCGACCGTTCCCGAGACCACCCAGTTCGTCTACCAGGCCCATCCGCTCGACAAGATCGAGATCATCGGGCGGGTGCTCCAGTCGCGTGACGTCGAGAAGGTCATCATCTTCTGCCGCACCAAGCGGTCCTGCCAGCGCCTGGCCGACGACCTCGTCGACCGCGGCTTCAAGGCCAGGGCGCTCCACGGCGACCTCACCCAGGTGGCCCGGGAGAAGGCCCTCAAGAAGTTCCGCACCGGCGACGCCACCGTCCTCGTGGCCACCGACGTCGCGGCCCGCGGCATCGACGTCACCGGCGTCTCCCACGTCATCAACCATGAGTGCCCCGAGGACGAGAAGACGTACGTGCACCGCATCGGCCGCACCGGCCGCGCCGGGGCCAAGGGCGTCGCCGTCACCCTCGTCGACTGGGCCGACGTCACCCGGTGGAAGGTCATCAACAAGGCCCTCGACCTCGATTTCCCCGAGCCCGTCGAGACCTACTCCACCTCGCCCCACCTCTACACCGATCTTGACATCCCCGAGGGCACGAGGGGTTCGGTGCCCGGCGCCGAGCCGAGCGCGCACCGCAAGCACGAGGACGACGAGGACCGCAAGGGACGCCGCCGTCACAAGCACGACGAGGCCGAGGAGGGCGGCCACAAGCGCCACAAGAAGTCCCGCGAGGACGCCGACAAGCCGCGACGCCGTCGCACCCGTCGCCGCAACGGCGAGGTCGTCCGCTCGGCCGAGGAGGGGGTCGACGCCGTCGAGCCGGTGACCGCCGCGGCTCCGGTCGCCGACACCCCGGCCGCCGCACCGGAGGACACTCGGATCGAGGACGACTCGCAGAAGCGCGAGTCGGACAAGCCGAAGCGTCGTCGTCGCGCCTCCGCCAAGCGAGCCTCGACCGCCCAACCGGTCCCGGCCGCCGACCAGGTCGCGATCCCGGAGCCCGAACCGGTCGCGACCCAGGAGCCCGCCAGCGAGCCCGAGCCCGCCCCGTCGACGCGCTCGATCGACCCCGACTCCCGCGGGACGACCGCCCAGCAGCGTCGTCAGCGTCGGGCCAGGCGTCCCCGGACCCTCTGAGCCACACCAAGGAACTCCAGAAGAGCTCGCGAGGAGCTCACGAGGAAGCGGCCGCGCCCCTGGGGCACGGCCGCTTCCTCGTCACGGAGCCGAGGCCGTCAGTAGATCATCCGCATGGCCTCGCGCACCTCGTGCAGGGTCTGGTCGGCGACCGCACCAGCCCGCTCGTTGCCCTCCCGCAGCACCTGCCGCAGGTATCCCTCGTCGGCCGCGACCTCGGCCCGCCGGGCGCGCATCGGGGCGAAGTACTCGTTGAGGGAGGCGGTGAGGCGCTTCTTGAGGGTGCCGGACCCGCCGTCACCGATCTCCTCGGCGATGAGGGCCGGATCGGCCACCTCGCCGTCCTGCCCACGCTCGCACAGGGCGGTGAGGAGGAGGAGGTTCGAGACCTCCGGGCGGTTCTGCGGGTCGTAGGTGATGTGCCGCTCGGCGTCGGTCTTCGCCTTCCTGATGAGCTTGGCCGTCTCGTCGGCGCTCATCCCGATCTCGATGGTGTTGCCACGCGACTTGCTCATCTTCGTGCCGTCCAGACCCAGCACGTGCGGGGTCGCCGAGAGCAGGGCCTCGGGCTCGGGGAAGACCGGGTGCTCGGGATCGACGCGGCCGTAGCGCTCGTCGAACCGGCGGGCGATGACGCGGGTCTGCTCGATGTGCGGCAGCTGGTCGGTGCCGACCGGCACGACGTTGGCCTTGCAGAAGAGGATGTCGGCGGCCTGGTGCACCGGGAAGGTGAGCATGAGCCCCGACATCGGCCGGTCGGAGGTGGCCAGCTCGTCCTTGACGGTGGGGTTGCGACGCAGCTCCGCGTCGGTCACCAGGGACAGGAAGGGCAGCATGAGCTGGTTGAGTCCGGGCAGGGCCGAGTGGGTGAAGATCGTCGTGCGCGCCGGGTCGATGCCGATGGCCAGGTAGTCGGCCATGGCCGACATGACGTTGTCCTGGAGCTCCCCGACGCCGTCCCGGTCGTAGATGACCTGGTAGTCGGCGATGACGAGGTACGAGTCGAGGCCCAGGTTCTGCAGGCGTACCCGGTTGGCCAGGGACCCGAAGTAGTGACCGATGTGGAGCTTGCCGGTGGGGCGGTCGCCGGTGAGCAGGCGCCACCGCTGCGGATGCACCGCCAGATCGGCCTCCACCTTGTCGCTGCGCTGCTGGGAGCGGGCGACGGTGGCCTCGTTGGACCCGGTCTCGTCGGGGTTCGTCATGATGTCCTTCCTCGCCGCCGAGGCCGACGACGAGGATCACCGCCGGTCCGGGCGGTCACCTCATGGAATCAGGGCCGCACGGTGCGGCGCCACCAGTCCAGCCGCGTGCTGCGGCAGGAGGACGCGGTGGCGTCGGCGGTCGTCATGGCGCCGATGATAGCAGCGTCAGTCGGCCGCCTCCTTCTCGATCCGTTCCATCTGGATCTCGTAGTCGTCGAGCACCCGTTGCGCCTTCGCCAGGGACTCGGACGAGAACTCCCCCATCCGGCGTTCGGCGGCCATGGCCTGACGCTGCGCGGCGAGCTGTGCCTGCCGCAGGCGCCTCATCTGGGGGCCGAGGTCGGCCGCCGGCCCCGTGGCGCCCCTTCCCAGGGCAGTGGCCCGCCTCGACCGCTCGTCGAGGCGCTTGCGGAAGACCTCCTCGACCTTCGGGTCGACGCCGCCCCGGGCGACCTCCTCCTCGAGGCTGGTGCGGGCGACGTCGGTGAGGCGTCCCATGAGGGTGACGAGCTCGTCGGCCTCGTGGTCGTCGGCCTCCTCGTCGGCGGGTGGACGCAGCGCCCGCACGACGGCAGGAAGGGCGAATCCCTGGGGCAGGAGGGTGGCCAGGGCGACGACGAAGGCGACGAGGACGAGGGGGTCATGGACGTCGTCGGAGGACAGGGTCTGGACTCCGGCGATGGTGACGACCCCCCGCATCCCCGCCAGGGACAGGACGACCGAGTCCCGCCAGCCGAGCGCCTCGTCACGTTGGGCGGTGATGTCGAAGCGCGCCTTCTGCAGGCGCCTGCGGCCCTGCCGCAGCCGGGCGACGAGGCGGTCGTCGAGGGCGGACTCGGGGATCGCGTCGAACTGCTCGAACCGTTCCTCCATGCGGTCCTGTCGTTGCTCACGGATCCTGGCCGAGTGCCTCATCGAGGCCAGCACGAGCGGCATGTAGGCGAAACGCACGGTGATGAGGGCCACGGTCACCGCCAGGCCGACGAGGATCACCCGGGGCAGGTCGGCGGCGACGTTGCGCAGCACCGGCGGCAGGAGGTAGCCCATGACGAGGAAGACGCCGTTCTCGGCGATCATCGTGAAGGACTCCCAGTTGGCGGCCTCGGCGCGACGGCGTGACGCCGGCAACCGCGCGATCCCGTGGTTGCCGACGACCATGCCGGTGCAGACCACGGCGACCACCCCGGAGGCGTCGATGGCTTCGGCGGCCAGGAACGACACGAACGGGGTGACAAGGGCCAGGGCGGTGTCGAGGACGGCGTCGCCGGCCCGGGACCGCACCTTCACCGCGGCCAGGGCGACGAGGTCCCCGACGAGGACCGCCCCGAGGACGGCCCAGACGAAGCTGCCGACGACGCCGATCCCGCTCACCTGACCACCGTCGACGAGGGACAGCGCGGTGGACAGCAGCACGAGGGCGGTGGCGTCGTTGACCAGCCCCTCCCCCTCGAGGATGGTGACGACCCGTGACGGCAGGCCGAGCCGCTTGCCCAGGCTCGTCGCCGCGACGGCGTCAGGTGGGGCGACGACGGCACCCAGCGCGACCGCCAGGGCCAGCGGCACCGTCGGCATCATCGCCTTGACGACGCCGGCCGCCACGGCCGCCGAGACGAGCACAAGGACGACTGCCAAGGAGGAGATGACCGTGAGATTGCGTCGGAAGTCGACGAAGGGAACCTTGCGGGAGGCCGCGTAGAGCAGCGGTGGCAGGACGAGTTCGAGGATGACCTCCGGGTCGAGGACGATCGTCGGTGCCCCCGGGATGAACGCCGCACCGACCCCGGCCAGGACGAGCAGCAGGGGCGCGGCCACTCCCAGTCGCGCCGAGAATCCCGAGACGACGCCGATGATGACCATCGCCAGGATCACCAGGCCGATGATTCCTTCCAGACCGCCCATGGGACGAGAATCCCATGCCGAGCCGTCCACGGTCGAGCCGATGTCTCACCCGTCGGGCAGGCGTCGCACCATCAGCCCCACCCTGCCATGGCAGCCCCACCCTGCCATGGCACCACGGGGCGGCGGCCGCGGTCAGCGCAGGAGGACGCCCCCGCGCATCTGGATGCGCGTGCAGATCTCCCGGTAGGCCGTCTCCCGGGTGGTGTTGCACCCCAGGTCGTGACCCCTCTTGCCGGTGCCGTGGTAGTCGCTCGACCCGGTACGGATGAGTCCGAGGCGCCCACCGAGGTCGAAGAGTAGTCGGCGGGCCTGCGGGGTGTGGTCGTTGTGGTCGACCTCGATGCCCTCCAGGCCGCGGTCGACGAGTTCGGCGAGGACCTCCGCGGTGAGCACCCGGTCGGCGCCGCGCCCCCACGGGTGGGCCAGGACGGGCACGCCGCCGGCCTCGCGCACGAGGTCGATGCCCCGGTGCAGGTCGATGGAGTAGCGGCGTACATAGCCGGGTCGCCCGTGCGAGAGCCACTTCTCGAAGGCCTCGTCGCGGTCGGCGACATAGCCCTTGGCGACCATGACGTCGGCCACGTGCGGGCGCCCCACGCTCGAGGCGCTGCGGGCGATCGTCATGACCTCCCTGGGGGTGACGGGCATGCCCTCGGCCGTGAGCCGGTCACAGATCCGTTGCAGTCGACCCTGCCGGGAGGCCCGGGTCCGGGCGAGTTCCGCGTCCAGATCCGGGTCGTCCATCCGGCAGCCGTACCCGAGTAGGTGCACGTCGACGTCGACCTGCCGACAGGTGATCTCGATGCCCGGCAGCACCCGCACACCGAACCGTTGGCCGGCGGCGGCGGCCTCGGCGACACCGTCGAAGGTGTCGTGGTCGGTCAGCGAGATCACCCCCAGCCCGACGGTCGAGGCCTTCATGACGAGCCGGGTCGGCGAATCCGTCCCGTCGGAGACCGTCGAATGGGTGTGCAGGTCGATCCGCATCTCAACTCCCTACCGACGCCCGCAACCTCCGGACGACCATGACCAGTTCCGCAAGCCCCGGGGCTGCCGAGACCTCGTCGGCGAGGGTGTCGACGCCGATGAGGACATTGTCCTCCCCTTCGGCCAGCGCCGTGCGGGTCGCGGCACCAAGACATCCCAGAAGATCGTGACGAAGTCCGGCACGCACCTGGCTCTCGGCCGGGCTGCCCTGCGGAAGGGCCTCGACCGCACGGGTGAGGGCGTCCAGATGGACCCGACGCGCCAGCCGCAGGAAGGTCGCGGCGACGTCGTCCAGGTCGTGCCCACTGGTCCGTGAGATGTCGACGACGTCGAGCAGCACCGAGGTCCACGAGCGCGCCGAGATGGTCCTCGCGACCCGCTCGGGGACCTCACTGGCCTCCAGCTCGGTGCGCCGAGCCGTGACGTCGGCGCCGTCGTCGCCGAGCATCGTCTCGAGGTTCGTCACGACCCGCTCGATGCCGGGGGCGAAGTCCTCGACCGTGCGGGCGATGTCGCGGGTGCCACCGTGGTTGAGCAACCAGCGCGTGGCGTCCTTGACGATGTCACGCAGGTCGAACCGCACCTCGGCGCCGAGTTTCGGCGGCAGGCCACACCGCGAGACCGTCGTCTCCACCTGGCCCATGGCGAAGATCGACCGGGCAGCCACCTGGGCGCGGATGACCTGGGCGATGTCGGCCCCGGTCGCGGCGTGCAGACGGTGGAAGGCGGTGATGCCCTGGGAGTCGACGAAGCGGTTGACCGCCTCCGTCGTGATGATCTCCCGATGCAGGCGGTGCCTCGGCATCGACGCCGCGAAGCGCTCCCGCAGCAGCGGCGGGAAGTACGCGACGAGGCGTTCGGCGACGTACGGGTCCTCGGGCAGGTCGGTGGCCAGGGCGGCGTCGCACAGGGCGATCTTCGTCCAGGCGAGCAGGGTGCACAGCTCCGGACTGTGCAGGGACTCCCCCGCCGCGGCCCGCCGTGCCATCTCCTCCTTGGAGGGCATCGTCTCGACGACCCGGTCGAGATGACCGGACTGCTCGAGCTGCTCCATCCACGCCTCGAGCACCGAGTTGAGGGCACCGCCACGACCCAGCGAGTTCGCCAGGGCGACGTTCTGCGAGGTGTTGTGGCGCAGCACGAGGGCGGCGACGTCGTCGGCCATGCGTGGCAGCAGGGCGTCGCGCTCCTCGACCGACAGGCGTCCCGCGGCGACCTCGGCGTCGAGGAGGATCTTGATGTTGACCTCGTGGTCGGAGGTGTCGACGCCGGCCGAGTTGTCGATGAAGTCGGTGTTGATCCGTCCGCCACCGACGGCGTACTCGATGCGTCCAGCCTGGGTCCAGCCGAGGTTGCCGCCCTCACCGGCACAGCGCGCCCGCACGTGGGTGGCGTCGATCCGCACCGCGTCGTTGGTCCGGTCGCCGACCTGGTCGTGGGTCTCGGTCGTCGCCTTGACGTAGGTGCCGATGCCGCCGTTCCACAGCAGGTCGACCGGGGCGCGCAGGATGGCCGAGATGAGCTCGTCGGGGGTGAGCTGGGTGACGCCGTCCGCCAGGCCGAGCACCTGACGCATCTGGGCGCTCACCGGCACCGACTTGGCCGTGCGCGGCCAGACTCCGCCACCGGCGCTGATGAGCTGGGCGTCGTAGTCGCCCCAGCTCGAGCGGGGCAGGTCGAAGAGGCGCTTGCGCTCGTTCCACGAGATGAGCGGGTCAGGGTTCGGGTCGACGAAGACGTGCCGGTGGTTGAAGGCGCCGACGAGCTTGATGTGCTTGCTCAGGAGCATCCCGTTGCCGAAGACGTCACCGGACATGTCCCCGATGCCGACGGTGGTGAAGTCATCGGCCGACTCGTCGATGCCCAGATCGGCCAGATGGCGCTTGACCGACTCCCAGGCGCCACGGGCGGTGATGCCCATGGCCTTGTGGTCGTAGCCGTGCGAGCCGCCGGAGGCGAAGCCGTCACCGAGCCAGAAGCCACGCTCGGCGGAGATGGCGTTGGCGGTGTCGGAGAACTTCGCCGTGCCCTTGTCGGCGGCGACGACGAGGTACGGGTCGTCCTCGTCATGGCGCACCACGTGGGCCGGGGCGATGACGGCACGGTCGACGATGTTGTCGGTGAGGTCGAGCAGGGAGCCGACGAAGATCCGGTAGCACTCGGTGCCCTCGGCGGCCCATCCGGCACGGTCGGTCGTCGGGTCGGGAAGCCGCGCGGGCACGAAACCGCCCTTGGCGCCGGCGGGGACGATGACCGAGTTCTTCACCATCTGCGCCTTGACGAGGCCGAGCACCTCGGTGCGGAAGTCCTCGGGACGGTCGGACCAGCGCAGTCCACCGCGGGCCACGTGGCCGAAGCGCAGGTGGGTACCGGAGACCCGGGGGCTGTTGACGAAGATCTCGAACCGCGGCCGTGGTGCCGGGGCGACGTCGATGAGGGTCGGGATGACCTTGAAGGCCAGGGCGCGCCGTCCGGGCTGGTAGTGGTTCGTGCGCACCATGGCCGACAGCACCTGGACCATCATCCGCAGGATCCGGTCCTGGTCGAGGGAGGCGACGGTGTCGAGGCCCGCGATGACCTCGGCGGTCGCCTTCTCGGCTGCCTCCTGGCGTGCGGTGCCGGCGCGGTCGCCGTCGTCGAAGGCGGTCGGGTCGAACTTCGTCTCGAAGACCGTGACGAGTCCACGGGCCAGGTCGGGATTGGCGACGAGCGCCCGGGCCATGTACGACTGCGAGAAGCGCACCCCGAGCTGACGCAGGTATCGGGCCATCCCGCGCAGGACGGCGACCTGCTGCCAGGTCATCCCGGCGGCCACGACGAGACCGCCGAAGGTGTCCGGCTCGCCCCGGCCCAGCCACGACGCCTCGAAGGCGTCGGTGAACCGATGCCGGTCCTCGGCCGTCCAGTCGCGTCCACCGGCGACGGCCAGGCCGAGGTCGAAGAGCCAGATCTCGCGACCACGCAGGACGATCCGGTGCGGGTGCTCGTCGAGCACCTGGACCCCCAGGCTCGACAGGTGTGGCATGACCTGGGACAGGCTCATGGCACTGGTCGGGTTGAAGATCTTGAGGCGCAGGTCGGACGGATCGGTGGGGTCGTCCGGCCGGTACATCACCAGGCCCAGGGCGGCGTCGGCGGGCAGCGCGTTGAGGAGTTCGAGGTCGAGGAGACCCTGGCGCGGGGTGAACTCCGACTTGTACTCCGGGGCGAACTCGACCCCACGCCGGTCGGCCGGAAGGGACCCGGCAAGGTCGATGAACCCGTCCTCCCAGGTCCGGGTGGCCTCCGAGAGCTGCGCCTCGAGATCCTTCTCGTCGATGGTCGGCAGGGTCACCCCCTCGGGCATCCGAGCGGTGACGTGGACCCGCACGAGCGAGGAGTCACTCATGGCGCCGCGGCCCTCGACCTCCTCGGCCCCCGAGACCTTCTCGACGATCCCGCGGACGACGTCGACGGTGTCGGCGGTGAACCGGTCCCTGGGAATGAAGACGAGGACGTGGAGGAATCGTCCCCATCGGCCGGGACGCACGAAGGAACGCACCCGACGGCGCTCGCGCAGACCGATGATCGAGGTGACGATCGGGGTGAGCTCCTCGGCCCCGGCCTCGAAGAGCTCATCGCGTGGGTACCCCGCCAGGGCACGGATGATGGCCTTGCCGCCGTGGGAGTCCGCCCGGTAGCCCGACAGGGCGAGCACCCGGTTGGCCTTGGCGCGCAGCACCGGGATGCGGTCGACCGACTCGGTGTAGGCCGCCGAGCCGAGCAGCCCGAGGAAGCGACGCTCGCCGACGACGTGGCCCTGCTCGTCGCGCACCCGCACCCCGACGTAGTCGCGGTAGGCGTTGCGCTGGATCGTCGAGCGGTGCGAGTCCTTGGTGAGGACGACGGTCGCGTGGTCGTCGGGGCCGGCGACGGCGTCGAACCGCGGGCCGTCCTCGTGCCGGCACACGCCCAGCGCCGATCCCTCGACCGGGGTCATCGTCGTGCCGTCGACGACGAACTCCTCGTAGCCGTGGAAGACGAAGTGGTCGTCGATGAGCCAGCCGAGCAGCTCGACGCTCGAGTCGCGATCGTCGCTGGACCCGGCGGAGGCGCCGACGAGGTCGGCGGCTTCGCGCATCTGCTCGCGCATGGAGCGCCAGTCCTCGGTGATGGTCTGCAGGTCCGCCAGGGCCGACTGCAGTCCCTCCCGGACCTGCGCACCGGTGACCCTGGGATCGGCGCCGAGCGGGGCCATGGCCTCGACGCACACCCACGACTCGTCGTGGAACCCGTGCCCGCCGCGGGCCTCGACGGCCTCAAGGTGACCCTGCTGACGGCGTACCGACAGCACCGGATGGAACACCTCGCCGATGGTCCACCCCTGGCGCTGCATGGTGAGCAGCACCGTGTCGACGAGGAACGGATGGTCGGCCATGACGACCTGGACCGTGCTCGAGGCGCCCTGCGCCCAGGCCGGGGAGGTCTCGACGTCGACGACGATCTGTCCCTCGTCGAGGTCACGGGCCAGGTCGAGGTGGTGACGGATGATCGCCGCCACCGCGTCGGCCGATCGGTCGGCCAGATCCGCGTCGGTGACGTGCGCCAAGTAGGCCCGGGCCGCCCGGGCGTCGGCCGCGGATGTCTCGCCGACGAGGCTGATCGTCTCCTCTCGCACGCTGGGACGGCTCGCCGTCCCGGCCCGGCCCGAGGCGGGCCTGGCCGATGAACGGGTCGTCGCGGTCGGGGTGGAACCTGGCTTCTTCGTCACGGTCGCAACACTTCCTGGCTGAGGACCACTTCTGCGTGGGGTCGCGTTCCACTCTAACGGGAGGCCCCGACGAGAGCCACCGGGTGACGCCCGAGGTCGAAGCCATGTCCACCTGACGGCAGGCGCCTGCTGTGGACCCGCCCGTGAGCACGATCACGCGGCCGCGTCGCCGAACAGCCCGGTGAGTCGAATCCCTCGGGCGACAGGCCGTCCAGCATCGGGCGACATGACGTCGTATGGGGCGCTGGGGACCGCCGACATGGATCAGGGGCTGGGGCCATGCGGCCCCAGCCCCTGATCCATCGAGCCGACGAGGCAGGCCTCATCGCTCGTCCCGGAACACCGGAGATGCCATGAATGGCGTGCCCGGCTTGGATATCGCTGCCCTCAGCAGGGCTGCCAAGACGCTGAAGGCCAGCAGGCCGACGAGGCACATGAAGGTATCCCAGTGCCCTGTCACGAAGAGAATGGCCATGACGACGAGGGAGGCCGAATAGAACAGTGCGAAGTTCGCCAGGAACCGAAGGAAAAAGTTGTCAGGGTTGATATATCTACTCATTTCATCCTCTCTAGCACGCGTCATTGAAGTTCGGCATCGCCCCAAGTAGCCCCATCGCAACAGCGCAGGCAAACGCCGCAGGACCAGAGAACGGGACACACATCAGTGCTGAGCCAGCCAGCCAGGCAGAAAATGCAGCCCATGCTTTACCACACTTGGGCAATGAAGTGGACATGAGTACCACCCTTTGCGCCGTGGCTCCAAAGGAATCTCCCACTGCTTCACCCGGGACGAGTGCGATTGAAGGATTGCCTTCCGTTCCCGAGATTTCGAAGTGTTTGCCCTTCGTATTAATTACGAGCGCTTGTGACTGATCTTTCGTAGAAACAGCCGCGAAATAGTCAAGAGCTTCATCTGCGTTCGGCGTATATTTCTTGAGGACAGCCATGAAAGCACTGCTCTTGGCTATAAGTATTCCGCTTCCACGAGAAGTTCTGTGGATCATTATGCCTAGCATTGACGATCACATTCTTGGTCTGGCGTGGCGCGAGGCGTTGGATTCCGTCTTGCGCCGCACTCGCAGATATGGTGCGCCCTCGATCGTCTGCCTTGATTTCATGTGCCGCCGCTGCGGGGCTGTTAAAGCCAAGCATTAGGCATGCAACAATAGATGCGATACTCTTTGCTAACCCATGTGTGATACCCATTGCCATAACTCCTTCTTTCTACGTGGCAGGAGCGGGTTACAGATTGTTTCGAGTTGGCATGTTGAGTTGTATGAGGTTGACGTAGCGGACTGCACCGGTGCTCTCTAGCCGTAAACCAGACCTCTGGCAGAGAGCATATACCACGTCGAACCGGGTTGACCCAAGTCGACGGGGTAGCGCGGCTCATGCCCAGCTGTGCGTCACCACAAGCGATCAGATGGCTCTGGCAGCGCGGGAGCAGCACTCTCGCGCGGCAGGCAATCCCCGTTCCTCTCGCCGCCGTACTGACCGTCGTGCTAGATGTCAGACCCGAGGAGAGACCACAATGGACCCATGGACATCAACTCTTCGGCCCAGTTCGCCGCGACTCCCGATCGGGTCGCCCAGATGATGAGCGATCCCGCCTGGTGGCAGGATGTCTACCGCCGGATCGGGGCGACGACGTCGAACCCGACGACCCGCGACGGGGTCCTCTCGCTCGACGCCGACCTGCCCGCCCCGGCCCAGGTGACGAAGTTCGTCGGCAACACCCTCCGGGCCCGACAGGAACTGCGGTGGGGACCTGCCGCCGAGGACGGCTCGCGCGACGGCACCCTGACGATCACCCCTGCCGGGATGCCCGCCAAGGCGGTCGGGAAGGCGCACCTGGCCCCGGGGGGAAGCGGTACCTCCGTGACCTACACCGGCTCCTTCACGGTGTCGATCCCACTGGTCGGCAAGAAGCTCGAGGCGGCCGCCGGGCCACACATCACCCGGGCCTTCGACGTCCAGCAGGAGGCCGGCGACGCCTGGCTGACCACGCACTGAGACCCCTGTCGACGACCGGGCCCGGCACCCTCATCGGTGCCGGGCCCGCGCCACCTCCGGTGGGTACACCGCCGACGGTGCACCCGGCCATCCCAGTGCCGGCCAGCCCAGTGCCGGCCGACTCAGTGCCGTCCGGCTCAGTTCCGGGGATCGGTCGCCGGGTCGGGCAGGGGCTCGGTGATGTCGTGCCAGGACAGCTCGTGCTCGACGAGCAGGGTCTGGACCGTGACATCGTTCCAGGCGTCGTCGATGACCATGTCCCGGGTCGCCTCGGCCGCCTCGGCGGCGTCGAACACCTCGTCGTCGCTGAACCAGGCGGTGATCTGTCCGGGGTCGAGGTGACGCAGGGTCACGCCGCCGTTGTCGGTCTCGTCGTTGGGGGCCAGGGCGCTGTCGGGGACGTGGGCGACGAGCACGAGGCGCCGTCCGTAGTGGGTGAGGCCCCACACCGACCCGATGACCATGGCCGCGCGCTCGGTCTCCTCCTCGTCGCCGTCGACGTCGAGCACCGCCCGCAGCCCCGGGGTCACCCCGAAGGCCTGGACGTCCCGCGCCGGGGCCGACACCAGGGCACGCGCCCCGGCGGCGTCGGTCGGGACGAAGACGATGCGGGTGCTGTCGTTGGTCATGTGGATCTCCCCTCTGCATCTGCGGCATCCACGCTACCGGCAGGTCCGCGCGCATGACGAGGTGGTGCCGGCGCCGTCCCACGGGTCGGACGCGTCCCGGCGGACCGCGCGAGAGTTGTCCACAGATGTCGCGACCGACCCTTCCGTGGGGACGGCACATTACTGTGGGGTGGAGGCATGGGAGACCTCATCCTGCTGGCCAGCGCCGACGGCGTCGAGTTGTACCAGTGCCCACCCTGGCTGCCCCTCGGTGGGACGGCACCCGAGGTCGAGGAGGAGCGCCCGGGGCCCGACCAGCCGCCGCTCTTCCACGGGCTCGACGACCTCGTCGACCCCGGGCCCGCGACGGATGTCGACGTCGCCTCCTCCCCCATCGCCCGCGACCGGCGGATGCGGGTCGTCGAGGCCGCGACGCGCATCGTCCTCGAGTGCATGGCCGGGCGCCGTCCCATGGTCCACCTGGCCCGCATGTCGAGCCATGCCGCGATGATCCGGATGCGCCTGTGGCCCCGGGGCCCGGTCTGGTCGCAGGTCACCCGGACCGCGGTGCCCTTCCTCCAGTGCACCTGCGACGAGGTGCACGCCGTCATCATGGTCGAGCTGCCGGCCCGCCACGTCGCGCTGGCCATGACCCTGCGTCGCATCGAGGGAACATGGCGCCTCACCTGGGCGGACGTGCTGCGGAACCGGAGGGTCGACGAGATGCTCCGGGCGTCGCCCGCGTCATGACGCGGCTTCTCAACACTGCGTCGTGACGCGGCCCACGCTCAGTCGAAGGTTCGGTTCGCCCCGTGGCAGTTCTTGAACTTCTTGCCCGACCCGCAGGGGCACTTCTGATTGCGCCCGACGTTCTTGAAGGCGTCCTCCTTGGGCGCGTCCTGGTGGCTGGCCGCCTGCCCCTGCTCGTCGGGGGCGCTGTAGCTCAGCTGACGCTCCTGCCGTCCCAGCCCCTTGGCCAGGGGTTGTGGGGCGGACGGCGTCGCACCGTCGGCGTCCCCGACGCTCCCGGCCAGGGAGGCACCCGTGACGGCGGCACCGCTCTCGTCGGTCACCAGCCCGACCTGCTGGGCCGGCGTCTGGATCTCGAGGTTGAAGAGGAACCCGACGACCTCCTCCTTGAAGGAGTCCATCATCGACGTGAACATCTCGCCGCCCTCGCGCTGGTACTCCACGAGCGGATCACGCTGGGCCATGGCACGCAGACCGATGCCCTCCCGCAGGTAGTCCATCTCGTAGAGGTGCTCACGCCACTTGCGGTCGAGCACGGTGAGCAGCACCTGACGCTCGAGCTCACGCATGGTGTCGACGCCGAGCGCCTCCTCCCTGGTGTCATAGGCGGCCTGGGCGTCCTCGGTGAAGGACTCGACGAGCTCGTCGGCGTCCTGGCAGTCGGCGAACTGCGACTTCGACAGACCCACGGGGTACACCGTGCCCATCTCGTGCCACAGCGAATCGAGGTCCCAGTCCTCCGAGTAGCCCTCGGTGTGCTGTCGGACGACGGCCTCGACGACCCGGTTGGTCGTGGCTCGCAGCTCCGACTCGACGTCGGCCCCCTCGAGCACCTTGCGCCGGTCGGCGTAGATGACGTGACGCTGACGGTTCATGACGTCGTCGTACTTGAGGACGTTCTTGCGCATCTCGAAGTTCTGCGCCTCGACCTGCTTCTGGGCGCTCTCGATCTGCCGCGACACCCACTTCGACTCGATCGGCACGTCCTCGGGCATCTTGAGGGTCACCATGGCCCGGTCGATGACCTCCGGCTTGAAGAGCCTCATGAGCTCGTCCTGGAGGGACAGGTAGAACCGGGACTCGCCCGGGTCGCCCTGACGACCGGAGCGGCCACGCAGCTGGTTGTCGATGCGCCGCGACTCGTGCCGCTCCGACCCGATGACGTAGAGGCCACCGAGGGCGACGACCTCCTCGTGCTCGGCCCCGGACTGCTCCTCGTACTTGGCCAGGCTGTTGCGCCAGGCGGTGCGATAGGCGTCCTCGTCCTCGACCGGGTCGAGGCCCTTCTCGCGCAGGTCGAGCTCGGTGAGGAACTCCGGGTTCCCCCCGAGGATGATGTCGGTGCCTCGACCGGCCATGTTCGTCGAGACGGTGACGGCGCCCTTGCGTCCGGCCTGGGCGACGATGGCCGCCTCGGACTCGTGGTGCTTGGCATTGAGCACCTTGTGCGGGACGCCGGCCCGCTTGAGCTTGTCGGACAGCACCTCGGACTTGGCCACCGATGCCGTGCCGATGAGGATCGGCTGACCGGCCTCGTGACGCTCGACGACGTCGGCGATGATGGCGTCGAACTTGGTCTCCTCGGTGCGGTAGATGAGGTCCTTCTGGTCCTTGCGGATCATCGGCTTGTTCGTCGGGATGGGGATGACGCCCAGGCCGTAGATCTTCTGGAACTCCGATTCCTCGGTCTTGGCGGTACCCGTCATGCCGGCGAGCTTGTCGTACATGCGGAAGTAGTTCTGCAGGGTGATCGTCGCGAGGGTCTGGTACTCGTCCTTGATCTCGACGTGCTCCTTGGCCTCGAGGGCCTGGTGCAGCCCCTCGTTGTAGCGACGTCCGGCCAGGGTGCGGCCGGTGTGCTCGTCGACGATGAGGACCTCGCCGTTCATGATGACGTAGTCCTTGTCGCGGTGGAACAGCTCCTTGGCCTTGATGGCGTTGTTGAGGTAGCCGATGAGCGGGGTGTTCGCCGACTCGTAGAGGTTCTCGATGCCCAGCCGCTCCTCGACGACGGTGATGCCGTGGGCCAGCACCGAGACGGTGCGCTTCTTCTCGTCGACCTCGTAGTCCTTGTCACGGCTCAGATGCGTGACGATACGGGCGAACTCGGGGTACCACTGCTTGTTCTCCTCGGCCGGCCCCGAGATGATGAGCGGGGTCCTCGCCTCGTCGATGAGGATGGAGTCGACCTCGTCGACGATGGCGTAGTGGTGGCCGCGCTGGACGCAGTCCTCGAGGGAGGAGGCCATGTTGTCGCGCAGGTAGTCGAAACCGAACTCGTTGTTCGTTCCGTAGGTGATGTCGGCCCGGTAGGCCTCCTTGCGCTCCATCGGAGCCATGTTCGACAGGATCGCCGAGACGTCGAGACCGAGGAAGTGGTGCACCCGTCCCATCTGCTCGGACTGCACCTCGGCCAGGTAGTCGTTGACGGTGACGACGTGGACGCCCTGACCATCCAGCGCGTTGAGGTACGCCGGCAGCAGGCCGACGAGGGTCTTGCCCTCACCGGTCTTCATCTCGGCGATGTTGCACTGGTGCAGGGCGGCACCGCCCATGATCTGCACGTCGAAGTGACGTTTGCCGAGCACCCGGTTCGAGGCCTCACGCACCGTCGCGAAGGCCTCCGGGAGGAGGCGGTCGAGATCCTCGCCGTTCTCGAGGCGCTGGCGGAAGTCGGCGGTCTGGCCGGCGAGCTCCTCGTCGCTCATGGCGACGTAGTCCTCTTCGATGCTGTTGACCTGGCCCACGATGCGGTTGAGGCGGCGGATGATCCTGCCTTCTCCGGCGTGCAGCGCGCGATCCACGAGGTTCACGAGGCGAGTCCTTAGTCGTTGGTCCTGACAGGGCGCCCACAATGCGCGCCCCAGCCATCCTAGGGGGTGTGCAGGCAGGAACCCAGCGACCCCGCCAGGTCGCCGGTCCCGGAGACGACGACATCACCCAGGCCACGCCAGGCTGCGACCTGCCTCAGGTGCTCGGCCAGGGCCCCGGCGACCGCCGTCCAGCCGGGGAAGGACGCCGACTCCTCGGCTCCCGGTTCGCGCCAGGCGGTGGCCACCTCGAGGATCCCGTCGGCCCGCCTGGCTCTCAGGTCGACCCGCGCGACGAACTCCTGGCCCAGGAGGAAGGGCAGGGCGTAGTAGCCGAAGCGCCGCTTGGCGGCCGGGGTGTAGATCTCGATCCGGTAGTCGAGCCGGTGCAGGGCCAGGGCTCGCGGCCGGTGGAAGACGAGAGGATCGAACGGGGACACGACGGTGGCGGCGTCGACACGTCGCGGCACGGTGGCGCGGGCACTCATCCACCACGGGACCGTCCCCGCCCCGTCGACCTCGACCCGGCGCACTCGTCCGCTGGCCTCGAGCTCGCGCAGGGCGGCTGCCACCGGTGCCCGACGCAGCCGGAAGTAGTCGGCCAGGTCGGCCAGGGTGAAGACGCCGAGAGCGTCCGCCGCCCGCTCGGCCAGGACGAGGTGGGCCTGCGCCGGGTCGAGGTCGGGCAGCCGGCGCGCTGTGCCGGGCAGCACCCGCTCAGGCAGGTCGTAGATCTTCTCGAAGGACGCCGTCCTCCCGGCGACGGCGACCCGCCCGCACCGCCAGGCCCACTCGAGGGCGGTCTTGGTGTCCGACCAGTTCCAGCCCCAGTTCTCCGGATGCTCCCCCAGCTCACCCCCGGACAGCTGCCGCGCGGTGGCCGGCCCGTCGGCGAGCCGCGCGATGACCTCGTCGACGAGACCGGGACGCTCGGCGGCGATCCGACGCATCGACCCCCACGCCTCCTCGGCCGCGGCCCGCTGGCGGAACCGCAGGGCCGGCTCGAGGGTGACGTCGACGAGGCTGGCCATGTGGGCCCACGCCTCGTGGGCCAGGGGGTTGCGCGAGGTCGTCAGGGCGTCGAGCGTGCCGGTGCCGTAGGGACCGCAGCGGCTGAACAGCGGCATCTCGTGGGCCCTGGCCAGGACGTTGACCGAGTCGACCTGGAACAGTCCGATCCGCGTGAGGACGCCGGCGCCGGCCCGGCGTCCGACGACCGCCGGACGTGCCCGGCCCAGACCCTGGGCAGCCAGGGCGACGCGGGCGGCCTGGCCGCGGGTCAACCTCACCATCGGTCCTCCTCGGGCCGGCTCATGGGATCTGGCCTGTGGGTTCCGGCCAGCGGGCGTCCGACAGCTGTCGGATCATACGGCGACGGGGACGCCCGCCGCTGCGGTCGCCCCCGTCGTGGACGTCACGGTCTCAGGCCGTCGGCTCGGCGACGTCCAGGTGGATGACGCCGAAGTTGTAGCCCTTGCGACGCCGGTAGGCGACGCTGGGGCGCTTGGTCTCGGCATCGACGTAGAGGAAGAAGTCGTGCCCGACGAGCTCCATCTCGTCGAGGGCCTGGGCCAGGGTGAGCGGCTCGGCGGGGAAGACCTTCTCCTTGACGTACAGCGGACCGTCCCCGGTGACCTCGACGTCCCCGGCGATCTTGCGGGTGGGGACGATCTCCGGGGCCTCGCCGGTCGGCTCCTCGGGCACGTCGAGCACCTGGGAGACGCGCAGTCCGCGGCGGCTGCGACGCCGGTCCGCAGCCCGGGACAGCTGGGTGCGCAGGCGCTCGGCGGCCTTCTCGAAGGCGACCGACTTGTCCTCGGCCTGGCCGACAGCACGCACCACGGGTCCGCGCGAACGCAGCGTGATCTCGCAGGTCATGCCTTGATCGGGGGCACCCTTGACGTCCTGGGCGGTGAAGACCACCTCGGCACGCTTGACCCGATCCCTCAGCTTGTCGACGCCGAGAAGTCTGTCCTCGACCTGGGCGCGCACGTCGTCGCTGACGTGGCAGTGGCGGCCCGAAACGATGACATCCATGACAACCTCCTGTGCTGGGGTTTGCGCCGGACAGTCCGGCATGTGCAGAACGGCACGAGCCCGAACCTCACCCCGGTGACCGGTGTGACGCTCCAACTCGTGCCATGCAGCAACGCTACCGGACGTTCACCTGCTGCAACAGGAAAATCACTGGGGCGTTCACCATCGGTCATCTCAGGCCCAACGGGCCGGGTGCTCGGCGTCGGCCAGGACGATCATGGCGAGGACCTCGTGTCCCGCCTCCCGCAGCGCACGACAGGCCTCGGCCAGACTCGCCCCACTCGTGCGGACGTCGTCGACGACGACGACCGGCTCGGTCCCGGCCCGTGCCGCCATGGACCGCCGTTGGTTCCCGTCTCGTCCGTCGGGTCCGACCGCCAGCTGGTCACGGACGTGCCGGGTGCGGCGCAGCAGGGGCACCACCGGCGCGCGACGATGGCAGCACCGCACCGCCGCGACGGCAAGATCGCGAGCATGATCGGCGCCGCGTCGCCGCACCGCGGACGGGTCGGAGGGCACCGGGACGAGCCACGGCGGTTCCTCGGCGGCCTCGAGGACAGGGTCGAGGCCGCTGGCCAGCCAGCGCCCGAGGACGGGGGCCAACCAGCCGGCCCCGCGATCCTTGTGGGCGGTGACGAGAGCCGGCAGCGGATCGCGGTAGGGCAGGCAGGCGACGATCGGGGGCGGCCCGTCGAGGATGACCCGGGGAGCGGGCACGACGGCTCGCCGACAGGCCCGGCACAGGCCGGTGCCGGGACGTCCGCAGCCCGGGCAGCAGGCGCCCAGGAGGAGGTCGGCGAGCGGGTCGAGGAGGCTCACGGGCTCATCCTCGGACGCCGTGGGGTCAGGTCGTGATGGCCACGGCGGTGGCCCCGGCGGCCACCGCCCGCCAGCGGTAGCGGTCCTCGTAGCGCAGCACCTGACCGGTCGAGGTGAGGGCCGCCGCCGTGAATCCGTCAGTACGCGGCAGGGTGGCCAGGGTCACCATGTCGGCGCCGGTGAGCGGACCGACCGAGCTCACCGATGACCCGTCCAGGTCGGTCCAGTACGGAACGCCGGCTGCTCCGTCGGCACCCTTGGCCAGGACGATGAGGCTCGTCGCCGACACCCAGCCGAGGTCGACCGGGGTGACGAGGTTGGGCTCGGCGGCGCTGAGCCCGAGGGCGACCGGCGGTCCGATGCGCAGGCCGGCACCGTTCTCGGCCGGGCTCACCGTGGCCATGGCCAGGCTGCGACGGGACCCGTCGGCCAGGACGAGGGCCAGCCGGGCCAGGTCGGGTGAGACGGAGAAGGCCAGCACGGTGCGCGAGGCCAGGGACGCGGCATCGACCGGGACGCGGGCGCCGGAGCGGCCGTAGGCATGGACGACGGTGACCTGTCCCTCCCGGCCGATGGTCCAGATGCTCGCGTCGGTGAGCACCTGGGGACGCAGCAGCCCGGAGCCCGGCCCCAACCGCACCGGGTGGGCGTCCCCCTCCGTCCACGACCAGAGGCTGTCGCCGTGTGCGGAGACGAGGGCCCAGTGCTTGTCGGAGCGGGAACACGAGACCGTGCCGACCTTGACCGGGCCCATCGACCCTGCCAGCTCGGTGAAGGTCCCGCCGTCCCCGACCCGTCCGGGATGACCGTCCCGGACCGCGGCGACCGTCGCCGAGTCGACGACCGGCAGGGCCGACATGGACGAGAACATCGTCGGGGAGACCGTGTCGTCCTCGGCCGAGCCCGGCAGGGACAGGGTCGCGCCGTTGGTGCTGAACCGCACCCGTGACACCTGCGAGAAGCCCGAGAGGGTCCACATGACCTGGGCGGCCATGGTGCGTCGCTGGCTGTCGGTCATCCGCGCGGCCTCGGAGTTGAGGGCCACCGTGGCCACCCCGTAGGCATCGACCGAGACTGCCGCCGAGGCCAGTCCGACCGCGCTGGGAACCGCGCTCACGACGGCCCCGGCGATGAGTCGCGACGGGCCGGCGAAGATCGCCCGCACCGCTCCGGTGGGGGTCGCGTCGGCGTGGGGCAGGTGGATGATCTCGGGGACGAGCAGTCCTCCGTGACGGCCCAGGAAGTACACCGGGACCGAGGTGTAGCCGCGCGCGTAGGTGAACTGGGAGATGAGGATCCCCGGGGGCGGCGCGGAGATCCGCCACTGACCGTCGACCTTGACCAGACCGAAGTCGTGGTCGAGGTACTGACCGGTGACCGGGGTGTGGTGTCCCTCGGCGTCGAGCCGGGCGACGATCGGTGCCTTGAGGGTGGCCGAGGTTGCCGTCGTCACCGGCTTGTGCGCGCTGGCGTCGTAGATCCTCGTCCCGTCGGTCGGTTGCCAGGTGCGGGCGGCAGCCTCGGTGAGGTAGCTGCGCGCGGTCCGGTAGCCGTCCTTCGACCCGGACATCGACTGGAGGAACCCGGCGAGGATGAGCTCGGGGGTGCCGTCCACCGCCGGAGGTTGCGGAGCGACGTCGATCGAGTCGCCGCGAGGGGCCGACCCTCCCGAGTGCACCTTGCGGGCCGCACCGCTGGTGGGCACGCTCGCGCATCCGGCCAGGGCCCACAGGCCGCCCAGGAGGACGGCACGCCGGCCGGGGCGCGGGGCGCGAGAGATCGAGTGGCCCGGATCCGTCGGCGCGGTGGTCGGGACGGGGACGTCGTCGGTCATGACACCTCCCGGTCGGTCGGGATGAGCGGCAGCGGCGGCGTCGCCGACCGCGCGCCGGGGTGACGCGGGAGCAGGAGCCGGAACTGGGCCCCCTCGCCGGGGCGGCCCCAGGCCTGCAGGTCGCCGTGGTGAAGGTGTGCGTCCTGCAGCGAGATCGCCAGCCCCAGACCGGTGCCCCCGACGGTGCGCACCCGGGCAGGGTCGGCCCGCCAGAAGCGGGCGAAGACCTTGTCGGCCTGCCACGGTTCGAATCCGATGCCGTGGTCGCGCACGGTGACGGCGACCGTGTTGAGGTCGTACCCGACGGTGACGTCGATCGGCCGGCGTTCACCGTGCTCGACGGCGTTCGACAGGAGGTTGCGGATGATCCGACGCACACGGCGCGGATCGACCTCAGCCATCGCCCCGGAGGAGGCGTGGAGGCGGATCGGTGTGCCGAGCTTGGCGGCCAGGGACTCGGTGGCGTCGATCTGCGTGCGAACGAGGTCGACGACGTCGACCTCGTCGAGGGCCAGCACGGCGGCACCGGCGTCGAACCGCGAGATCTCGAGCAGGTCGGCCAGGAGGTCCTCGAACCGGTCGAGCTCCGTGCGCAGCAGTTCGGTGGACCGCACCAGGACGGGATCGGTGCGGTCGACCTCCCCCTCGATCATCTCGGCGGCCATCCGGACGGTCGTGAGCGGCGTGCGCAACTCATGGGAGACGTCGGAGACGAACTGCTGCTGGAGGGTCGACAGCTGTTCGAGGTCGACGATGCGGCCCTGCAGCTGCCCGGCCATCTCGTTCATCGACGTCGCCAGGGTGGCCAGGTCGTCGGTGCCGCGCACGGTCATGCGCTCGTCGAGCTGGCCGTCGGCGATGCGCCGGGCGGTCCGCGAGGCCTCGCGAATGGGTCGGGAGAAGGTACGCGTGGCGAGGAAGGTCGTCAGTCCCAGGGCGACCGTGATGATGGCTCCGGTGAGGAGGACGACTCGGTGCAGCAGGGCGATCGTGCGCACCTCCTGGTCCTCCGGGAAGATGAAGTAGATGGGGAAGGACTGTGCCCCGCCCGGCCCCCAGAGGGTCGCCCCGACGACCAATCCGGGGACGCTGGCCCGGGTCGGGTCGGTGTAGCGCACCAGGGTGGGGGCGGTGAAGACGCCGTCGTCCCCGGCCACGGCGTCGATGAGGGACTGGGGAACAGACTCGGCCGACACACCGGCCGAGATGAGTCCGGAGACCGGCCCTTGGATGAGGATGTGGTACTGGCCCGACTGGCTGGCGGCGTCGTCGGCCAGCTGGTTGAGCCGCTCGTAGAGGCTCGCGGTGCGCAGGTCCGTGGCGCGCAGCTCCTGCTGGATGCGGTTGAGCGAGGTCGTCGCCTCGGCCACGGCGGACTCCTTCTTGGCGGCGAGGATCCCGTCGGCGGCGCGCTGCATGAGGAACATGCCGCCGCCGAGGAGCACCGCGATGGCCAGGGTGAGGGTGATGGCGACCATGCGCAGCGGCAGGGACGACCACCACAGTCGCGCGGGGGCACCCAGCACGCCCCGTCGTCGTCCCGACCTCCCGACCGCGTCCACCGAACCTCTCAGCGGATCCCGCCGGCGCGGTAGCCGACGCCACGGACCGTGATGATGACCTGCGGGCGCTCCGGATCGATCTCG
Source organism: Acidipropionibacterium timonense (assembly GCF_900605005.1). Lineage (GTDB taxonomy): Bacteria > Actinomycetota > Actinomycetes > Propionibacteriales > Propionibacteriaceae > Cutibacterium > Cutibacterium timonense. Next base: position 1,416,036 of record NZ_LR027558.1, read on the forward strand.
ATCTTCGAGCGCAGTCGCTGGACGTGGACGTTGACGAGCCGGGTGTCGGCGGCGTTGCGGTAGCCCCAGACCTCCTCGAGCAGGGCGTCGCGACTGAAGACCTCGTGCGGGCGGCGGGCGAAGGCGACGAGGAGGTCGAACTCGAGCGGGGTGAGGACGATCTCCTCGGTGCCACGGGTGACCCGGTGCGCCCTGGTGTCGACCCTGAGGTCACCGATGCGAAGGACGTCGCTGGCGATGGTCGAGCTCAGCGGCTGGCGCAGCCGGGCCCGGATCCGGGCCACGAGCTCCTTGGTCTTGAAGGGTTTGGAGACGTAGTCGTCGGCGCCTGACTCGAGACCGCGCACGACGTCGGTGGTGTCGGAGCGGGCGGTGAGCATGATGATGGGCACGCCACTGACCTGGCGGATCTCCTGGCACACCTCGATACCGTTGCGGCCCGGGAGCATGAGGTCGAGCAGGACGAGGTCGGGCCGGAATCCCGCGAAGGCGGGCATGGCGTCCGAGCCGTTGTCGCACCAGTAGGTGTCGAAACCCTCGCGCGACAGGACGATCTGGATCATCTCGGCCAGGGACGGGTCGTCGTCGATGACGAGCACCCGGGGCGCCGGGGCCTCGTGCTTGTCCGCCACGACCTCTCACCTCCCATGCAACCGGCTGACGCGACTCATGGTAGCCGGCTCGGCCGGTGGGATGGCCCTGCGACCGAGTCGGCGGGTCAGTTGAGGTCAGGGTCCTCGGGCATGGTCGACAGCAGGGCGGCCGGACCGTTCTGGCGGCGCAGCACCCGACGCCACAGTGACAGCGGGTCCGAACCGAAGACGTCCTCCTCACGGGCCTGCGCGCACACCCAGTCACCCCGGATGATCTCGCCCTCGAGCTGGCCCGGGCTCCACCCGGCGTATCCGGCGAAGATGCGCAGATCGCAGTAGGCGCCCTCGACGAGTTCGACCGGGGTGTCCAGATGGAGCAGGCCGATGGCCCCCTTGACCCGGCGCCACCCCGGCGGCTCCTCGCGCACGTGCTGGAGCCGGGCCAGACAGATGGCGCCGTTGGGCGAGACCGGCCCCCCCTGGAAGATCGTCTGCGGTGGCGTCGTGAGGTGGACCCAGGCGGGCAGCACCTCGTTCATGTCGAGCCGGGCGGGCTGGTTGACGACCACGCCCAGACTGCCGTCCTCGTCACAGTCGAGGAGGTAGATCACCGTGCGGGCGAAGACACCCGCGGTGATGGCCGACCCGCTGATGAGCAGGTCGCCGGCCGCCGGGGGCTTCGCGAGGATCATGCCTCCATCTTGGCACCCCGGCCCGCGCGGATCGTGGGGTCAGGGGCGTTGGCGTCTCATGGGGTCGGGGCGCGTGGGGTCATGGGTTCGGGCGCCCCCGGGCGGGTCGGGGTCGACTCGCGCGCCGGCCTCACCTCGCGGCTGGGCGTCACCCCTTGAAGAGGTCCCAGAAGCTGAACGTCGTCCGGCGATAGACCGCTCCCTTGAGGGCGCGCGACGGGTCCTTGACCAGACCCATGCCCCTGCGCCCGTAGCCGGGGATGATCTCTCGCTTGAGTTGGCGCTTGAGCCTGCCGGTGGTCCGAGCCTTGAAGGACTTCCTGAGACTCGGCGTCCTCATCCCGATCTTCACGATGACAACGTACGCCAGCGGGCCACCGGGCGGGAGCGAGGGCGCGGCCACTGGGCGACACCGCTGCTCGACCCACGCGACGCCGCCCGATGGGAGCCGAGCAGTCGCGCGTCGAACCGGGCGTGATCCACGGAGCGCTCCCGCGGCCCATCCCTCAGGACGCACACCTCTGCTGGTTCGCCACGACCCAGTGCCAGAGCTCATCGGCCGGCTCGGTGGTGCCGACGAGATGCCCATCGAGCTCCAGGGAGAGCATCCCCACGAGGTGGGACAGGCTCGCCAAGGTCCAGGCGAGTGCCGCCGCCGAGCACCCCATGCCCGCGGCCGGCTCCTCCAGTTGGCGAGCGAGCGCCTCGGGCACCGCGGGCGGATCCGTCACGAGTTCGACGAAGCTCGCGGCGACATCGGCCGCCGGTCCCACGGTGTCCACCGGTGCCGCGTATCCCACGACCGGAGTTCCGTACAGGAGCTGGAAGTCCTGGGGACTGTCCCGGGCCCATGCCCGGAGGACGTCGGCCCGTCGCGTCCACGCCGAGCCGCCCGACCGAGGCTCGCGGTGGAGCCTGCCGGCGAGGTCTCGGTAGGCGAGCACGAGCAGTTCGGTGAGAAGTGCATCACGGCTGTCGAAGTGCCGGTACACCGCCGACGGCGCGACCCCGACGCGCCTGGCCACCTCACGCAGGGACACCTGACCGGCCCCCATGTCGCGCAGGCAGTCCCGGGCCGCACCGACGATCCGCTGCCGGGTGAGTTGCTTCGCGTCGTCCCGTGAGGTCATGACCTCACCCTACCAGGTTCAGTGAACACCGTTCTCTCAACGTGCTACCGTGACGTTCAGTGAACACCGTTCTCTCAAGGAGATGACATGACCCTGCCCACGTCACGGATCCTGGCCGCGCTGTCCGGCACGACCTTCGCCCTCTTCCCGGTCCTTCGCCCCTGGAGCGACAAGGACCCGTCCGGCCCTGGCCTCGTGGAGGCCTTCGCCTCGCCCCTGTGGTCGATCTCACACATCCTGGGCATGGCCGGATGGGTTGGCCTCGCCGGGGTCACCCTGACCTCGCCCGGACCGGGACGGCGGTGGCGATGGATGGTGCCAGCAGGCGTCGCAGCACTGCTCCCCTACTACGGCGCCGAGGCGTTCGGACTTCATGGCATGGCGCTGTCGGCGCGCGCCTCCGGTGACACGTCCGGGATCGACACGATGGCGGCACTGGTACGCCATGGCGCAGAGCAGTCCACGCTGTTCGGTCTCGGTCTCGTCCTGGCCGGCGCCGGCTCGATCGGCTGGGCGATGTCCCGTCGCGACCGTGGGCGATGGACCGCGCTCGCTGCTTCCGCGCTCGTCGCCCTCTACCTTCCCCAGTTCTTCGCTCCGCCGACCATCCGCATCGTCCACGGGCTCTGTCTGGGCCTTGCCCTGGTGACGTGGGCGGCGGTCTCGGGGAGGTCCCCATCGCTCGACGATCGCCACGCCGAGGATGGGGCTTTGGCACCTGACACCAGGAGTTGAAGGTGGCGGTCGGGTCAGGGGCGGATCGGTACACAGACGTCGGTGACGAGATCCTCCGGGCCGACCTCCTCCGGCGTGGCGAGGTAGAGGTTGAAGGCCCGCGACGCCACCGGGTCATCGGTGCCGTCGCCACGCAGGCGCAGCCCGTCGGCCGCCAGCCGTGCGGCGATGAGGTCGTGGGCCCGGGAGATCTGGTCGTACGGTCCGACGACGTGGGCGACGAGACACTCGCGCTCGGGCAGGACGTGGACGGTCAGGGGTGCGGCAGCCGTGGTGCCCGGCGCGACCGGCAGGAAGACCTCCTCGTCGACGTCGCGCTCGGTGAACTCGTCGTCGTGCTCGATGACGCCGCAGGGGCCGATGGCCCCGATCCCCTGGCGGGCGACCTCGGGCATGAGCCTGGCCCACAGCAGATGCTCGTCGGAATGGGTGGGGATGGTGTCGCGCAGGGCGACGACGGTCATCGCGTCCGTGGTGCGGCGCTCGACGGTGATGGACATGGCGGGTTCTCCTTCGAGGAGTCGGTCGATGAGGGTCAGCCGGCCACGCGGCGACGCGCCCACGTTCTCGTCGCGGCCACCCTCCCCCGGGCCCGGCGTGCCTCTACCGCGTTGGTACAGTGGACGGACGGAATGACGACGTTCCAGCCGTGCCGAGTGATCGGGGCGAGCCCCGCACCCGGGATGGTGTGCTGCAAGGAGGCTCACATGCGTTCGATCCTGTTCCAGCCCACGACGGTGGGTGAATCGGCCTGGGTTTCGTTCCTATCGGTTTCCCTGTCCGGCGGTCGCCGGGAGGCCTGATTCGAGGTCAGCGTAGTACGCGTCCTCGATCTCGATCGGGGTGCGCATGCCGAGTTCGCCGTGCAGGCGTTGATGGTTCCACCACCACACCCATTCGAGCGTCGCGAGCTCGACCTGCTCGACGGTCCTCCAGGGGCCGCGCTGGCGGATCAGCTCGGTCTTGTAGAGGTTGTTGACCGCCTCGGCGAGGGCGTTGTCATACGAGTCCCCGACGGTTCCCGTCGAGGGTGTTGCGCCAAGCTCGACGACCCGGTCGGTGTAGACCATCGACATGTAGTTCGAGCCGTGATCGGCGTGATGGATCAGCCCGTCCAGCGGGCCGTCCGCGCCCCAGGCGGCCATGTCCAGCGCTTGCAGCGGCAGCACCTCCGCGCGCAGCGTCGCCGCGACGTTCCAGCCCACGATCCGACGTGAATAGACGTCGGTGACGAACGCGACGTATGCGAAGCCCGCCCAGGTGGCCACATACGTGATGTCTGCAACCCAGAGTCGGCGCGGCGCGTCCGCACGGAACCGCCGCTGGACGAGGTCCCGCGGTAGGGCCTGCGCCTTGTCCGGCCTGGTCGTGAACACCTTCTTCGACTTGCGAACCCCACCCACTCCCGCGAGGCGCATGAGGCGCTCGGTCTGGTCGCGGCCGATGCCCCACCCCTGCCGTTTCAGGAGAGCATGCATCTTCCGCCGCCCGTAGACGCCGTAGTTCTGCGCATGCAGCCTGGCGACCTCGGGCACCAGCAGCTCGTCGCGCAGCTGCCGGGCGGAGGCTACGCGGGTCTTCGCGGCGCGATACCCGCGGGACGTGATGAATCCCTGCACTGCCGGGCGCAGCGTCCGGCAGATGAGCTCGACCCCGAACCGCTCTCGATACTCGTCGATGAAGCGGATCATCCCGGTCAGGGCCGGTCGAGCTCCTTCGCGACAAACACGCTCGCAGCCTTGAGGATCTCATTCGCCTTCCGCAGCTCGGCCACCTCGCGGCGCAGGCGCTTGTTCTCCTCAGCGACATCGCTCGAGACACCGGGCTTCGCGCCGGCGTCGACCTCGCGGCGGCGATGCCACACCCGCAGCGTCTCCGCGCTCATCCCGAGGAGCCCCGCAACATGCCGCACGGCGGACATCAAATTCGAGTGCTCACCAGAGGCCTTGGCCTCATCGAGCATCCGCAGCGCGCGCTCGCGCATCTCGGGAGAGTACTTCTGGTTCATCGTGTTCCATCCTTGCTTCAAGAACGGAACGAAACCCAGGCCGATTCATNTCAAATTCGAGTGCTCACCAGAGGCCTTGGCCTCATCGAGCATCCGCAGCGCGCGCTCGCGCATCTCGGGAGAGTACTTCTGGTTCATCGTGTTCCATCCTTGCTTCAAGAACGGAACGAAACCCAGGCCGATTCATTGCTTCTTGCCGGAAACAACAGGTCCTCCCACGATGACCCCTCTACGTCAACGCCGACGAGGGACCCGCAGGAAGTGACACCACACTAAGAGACGCACCCGTCCAGATAGCGCGGAAAGTACTGTCCTTCGCGCTCGGCCGACGGCAACATCACACCGCAACCAGTCTTCCTGCCCAACCTCTACCATCCAATCTGACCCGCTTCTGGCATTCGTTTCGACCGCACCGTGGCGCGCAAGGTGCAGTCGGGGATTCGCGGCGTTGCGAAAGCGTGGGGGGACATGTCGAATCTGCGAACGCAACGATGGCGACCCCACAAGGGGTCGCCATCGTCGTACAGGGATAGGTGGAGATGGCGGGAATTGAACCCGCGTCCTTGAAAGGCGAACCAGACATTCTCCGGGCGCAGTCGATGCTGTCGTTCTACTCGGCCCCCGCGCTCACACCGACATGGTGCGGACAGGCCCAGCCACGGTGAAGTCCCGCACGGCTCCCATGGCCGATGCCGTGCAGCAAGTCCTCAGAATGAGGCCAGGGTCCGGACGGAGGACTACGTCCGGTCTGACCCTTCGATCACCGATCAGGCGGCGAGAGCGAAGTCAGTGCGCGCGTTATCGGCACTTATTGGTTCCCAGGGGTCGTTATCGAGTTGACCCTGGATCCTCGGCCCGCTTCTCCTGGAACCACCGTCCCAAGTCGAAACCAGTCATCCCCTCTGTGCAGTTGTCCTACCCATGATACGCGCCAGAACTCAGTGACGCCATCCCAACTCGCACGTGGACGCCGGGCCCTCGTCGACGATCTTCACCGGCAGCACCTTCATGACCGGGTTGACCCAGTCGACCCCCTGGAATCCCTTGACGGCCTGGACCAACGTCAACCCGAACCACGCCATCCATCCCAGCGGAATGAGGATCTCCCCCACCCCGACGTGCCCCAGGATGATCGACACCGTGATGAGGATCGCGAAGGCCGTGAGCTGGAAACTCGCCTGCCTGGCCACCTGACGGCGCGTCCACGACCCCTTCTCGGTCAGCGCGACGCCGACGAGCGGCCCGAAGGGCCCCAGGCAGTACGGCGACAACCCGATGAGCCCGGCCCCGACGGCACCGCTCGGGCTGGGCTCGGTCCGGGAGCGTCGCACCACCGCCGTCGTCGTCAACGGCACGCGGGCCAGCCCGGACAGGGTCGCGTTGAGCTCCCGACGCGTCCTGGCCGTGAGCGCCCGTCCGACCCGGTCGTCGAACTCGACATGGCTGAGTCGACCGTCGGCGAACGCCTCCCTCAGGTATCCGACGACGCGGTCACGCTGACGGTCCGTGACTCGCCACTCCAGGGTCTCCTCCGGTCTCACCATGCCATCCATTGTCGCTCGCGGAGGGCGTCAACCCAGTGGGGTGATCCCCCGATCATCCCCTGAACTGGACCCCGGCGAGACCGCGGGACGACGGCCGCCCGGGCGAGGTCGCCGCACCCCTCAGCCGGCGAACTCCCGCAACGACGCCACCGCGGCGGCCAACTCGTCGAGCTGCTCGTGCACCCGCACCGGCGCCGTGCCGCCGCGTCCGGTTCGGGCCGCGACAGCCCCCTCGACCGTCATGACCTGGCGCACCTGCGGCGTCAAACGGCTATCGATGGCCGCCAGCTCGGGGTCGGTGAGGTCGGCGAGTTCCTTGCCCTGCTCCTCGCACACCCGCACGCAGGCCCCGGAGATCTCGTGGGCATGGCGGAACGGCACCCCCTGACGCACGAGCCATTCGGCGATGTCGGTGGCCAGGGAGAAGCCCTCCGGCGCCATCGTGGCCATCCGGTCGAGGTTGAACCGCGCGGTGTCAATCATGCCGGTGACGGCCGGCAGCAGCAGGTGCAGCTGGTCGATCTGGTCGAAGACCGGCTCCTTGTCCTCCTGGAGGTCGCGCGCGTAGGCCAACGGCAGCCCCTTGAGCGAGGCCAGCAGCCCGGACAGATCCCCGATGAGGCGTCCGGCCTTGCCACGGGCGAGTTCGGCGATGTCGGGATTCTTCTTCTGCGGCATGATCGACGACCCCGTCGAGTACGAGTCGTCGAGGGTGACGTAGGAGAACTCCTTGGTGTTCCAGATGATGATCTCCTCGGCCAGCCGCGACAGATCGACGCCGACCTGGGCGCAGACGAAGGAGAACTCGGCGACGACGTCGCGGGCGGCCGTCCCGTCGATGGAGTTGGGCACCGAGTCGGAGAACCCCAGATCGGCGGCGACGACCCGAGGGTCGAGCCCCAGCGACGACCCACCCAGGGCCCCTGACCCGTACGGGCTGGAGTCCAGGCGGGCATCGAGGTCACGGAACCGCTGGACGTCGCGCACCAACGGCCAGGCGTGCGCCGCCAGATGATGCGCCAGGAGCACCGGCTGGGCGTGCTGCATGTGCGTGCGACCGGCGATGACGGCGTCACCCACCTGCCGGGCCCGCGCCTCGAGGACGCCGACGAGGTCGAGGACCTCACCGGCCAGGGACCGCGCCTCCGACCGCAGGTACATGCGCAGCAGGGTGATGATCTGGTCGTTGCGCGACCGCCCGGCGCGGATCCGCCCCCCCAGGTCGTCCCCGGCCCGTTCGATGAGCCCACGTTCCAGCGCCGTGTGGACGTCCTCGTCGTCCTGGGACGGCGTGAACGCCCCGGAGGCGACGTCGGCGTCGAGCTCGTCGAGGGCCCGCAGCAGGCCGGCGTACTGGTCATCGTCGAGCAGTCCGGCCCGGTGCAGGACCCCGGCGTGGGCCTTGGACCCGGCGATGTCGAACCTGGCCAGACGCCAGTCGAACTGGGTCGAGACCGACAACGCCGCGAGGGCCTGGGAGGGTCCCCCGGCGAACCTGCCACCCCACAACGACAGTCGAGGTGCGGGGTGGAAATTCGTCGGGTCGGCGTGGTCGGTCACGGTCGTCCTTTCAGGCGTTCAGTCTTTCAGGTGGTCAGTCGCGTGGGGCCTGGTCGTGCTGCTGGGGATCCATGAGCCAGGCCATGAGGCCCTTCTGGGCGTGCAGCCGGTTCTCGGCCTCCCGCCACACTACCGAGGCGGGCCCGTCGATGACCTCGGAGGTCACCTCGTGCTCACGGTAGGCGGGCAGGCAGTGCATGAAGACGGCGTCCTTGCCCAGCGCCATGAGCTCGGCGGTGACGCGGTAGGGCGCGAGGATCGGCTCGGCGGCGTGGCCGGCCTCCTCGTTGCCCATTGACGCCCAGGTGTCGGTGGCGACGACGTCGACCCCCTCGACCGCCTCCTGCGCACTGTGGGTGACGCTGACGCGCCCGCCGGTGGTCGCAGCGATCTGCTCGGCCGCTTGGACGACCTCGGGGTCCGGGGACAACGACTCGGGGCAGCCGATGCGCACGTCCATGCCGGCCAGGGCGCAGCCCAGCAGGTAGGACTGGGACATGTTGTTGGCGCCGTCACCCAGGTAGGCGAAGGAGCGGCCGGCCAGCGCCGGTCCGGACTGGGCCAACCCACCCTTGACCTCGGCGACGGTGAGGAGGTCGGCGAGGATCTGGCAGGGATGGAACTGGTCGGTGAGGGCGTTGACGACCGGCACCGCCGAGTACCTCGCCATCTCGTCGATCCGCTCCTGGCCGAAGGTGCGCCAGACGATCATCGAACACATCGACGAGAGCACGCGGGCGGTGTCGGCGATGGGCTCCCCGCGTCCCATCTGGGAGCCGGAGGCGTCGATGACCAGCGGCGACCCGCCGAGATCGGCGATGCCGGTGGCGAAGGACACTCGGGTGCGGGTGGACGACTTGTCGAAGACGACGGCGACGGTGTGCGGCCCGGCGAAGGGCTTCTCGACGAACCGATCGGCCTTGAGGGCCAGGCCCCGGGCGAGGATCTGACGCTGCTCGTCGCTGGTGACGTCGTCGTCCCGAAGGAAGTGGCGCATGGTGATCTCCTTGTCAGCGTGTCACCGGTCGGTGGTGACGGTGTGGCCCTCGGCCTGTCGACCGACGGAATCGAGCAGACCTGGCAGGGCATCGGCGAACTGGTCGGCCTCCTCGACGGTGAGGACGAGCGGAGGTGCCAGTCGAATGGTCGACGGGTTGGCCGCGTTGACGATGAACCCGGCCTGCCGGGCCGCCGTGACGACCTGCCCGGCGACCTCCTGCGTCAGCTGGATGCCCAGCAGGAGCCCGGACCCTCGCACGCCCTCGACGAGATCATGACATCCCTCGATCCGCCCGCGCAGGTGCTCCCCCAGGCTCGCCGCGTGCTCGAGAAGGCCCTCTGACTCGATGGTTCGCAGCACGGCGAGGGCTGCGGCACACGCCAGGGGGTTGCCACCGAAAGTCGTGCCGTGCTGTCCAGCGGCAAGGGTGGTCGCGACGTCCTCGCCGAACGCGATGGTCGCACCGATCGGCACTCCCCCACCGAGGGACTTGGCCATGGTGACGACGTCCGGCACGACCCCGGTGACCTGGTGGGCGAACCAGTGCCCGGTGCGTCCCATCCCGCACTGCACCTCGTCTAGGACGAGCAGTGCGTCGTGGGCGCGCGTGAGCTCACGGGCCGCCCTCAGGTACGACGCCGACAGCGGCACGACACCGGCCTCACCCTGGATGGGTTCGAGGAAGACGCCGGCGACGTCACCGACCGCCAGCTCGGCGGCCAGGGCGTCGACGTCCTCGGGCGGGACGAAGGTGACGTCGGCCCCCAGTGGCTCGAAGGGCTCGCGGTAGGCGGGCTTGTGGGTGAGGGCCAGGGCGCCGAGGGTGCGGCCGTGGAAGGCGTGTTCGAGGGCCAGCACCCGACCTCCCGGGTGGTGCCTCTTGACGATCTTGAGGGCGGCCTCGTTGGCCTCGGTGCCGGAGTTCGAGAGAAACACCCGCGACCCCGCCGGGGCCTGGGCGACCTCCAGGAGCGTCTCGGCGAGCTCGATCTGGGCCGGGGTGGTGAAGAAGTTCGACACGTGCGCCAGGCGAGCGGCCTGCTCGCTCACCGCGGTCACCCAGGCCGGATGACCGTAGCCCAGGGCGTTGACGGCGATACCACCGAGGAGGTCGAGATAGGTCCGGCCGTCGGCGTCGGTGACGTGACAGCCGTGCCCCTCGACGAGGACGAGCTGCGGCGTCCCGAAGACCCCCATGAGGGAGTCCTGGTAGCGGGTGAGAAGGTCGGACATGGCTGCTCCTGCCGGTGGGTGGGGTCGAGGTCGGGGTGCGGGGACGTCACACGTAGTCGTCACGGCGCGCCATCGTGCCGACGCCCTTGGTGGTGAAGATCTCGAGCAGCAGGGCGTGGGCGATGCGCCCGTCGACGATGGCCGCGCTGCGCACCGCCCCGTCGACGGCGTCGAGCAGGGCCTGGGCCTTGGGGCGCATCCCCTCACCCAGCCGCGGGATGAGCCGACGCAGGTCGGAGGCGGAGATGTCGGGGATGAGGGTGCGCGGATCGGGCCAGGTGCGGTAGATGCCGGCGACATTGGTGAGCATGACGAGCTTCTCGGCGCCGATGGCCTGGGCGATGGCCGTGGCGGCGGCATCGGCGTTGACGTTGAGCACCTCACCGGTGGGACGTCCCGACTCGTCGACCTCGGGGCAGACCGGGGCGATGACGGGAATCTGGCCGCGGTCGAGCATGTCGTCGATGAGCTCGACGTTGACGTCGACGATGTCGCCGACGAGCCCCATGTCGACCTCCTCGCCGTCGACGACGACCCGGGCCCGGCGCGCCGAGAGGAGCCCGGAGTCCTCCCCTGACATCCCGGCGGCCAGCGGGGCGAACGAGTTGATGCACCCGACGAGCTGGCGTCCCACCTGGCCGACGAGGACCATCCGGACGGTCTCCATGACCTCGCGGCTCGTCACCCGCAACCCGTTGCGGAACTCGATGGCGGTGCCACGGTCGGCGAGCATGGCGTTGATCTGGGGTCCTCCGCCGTGGACGACGACCGGGCGGATGCCGACCGAGGCCATGAAGACGATGTCGTCGGCGAAGGCCTGCTGGAGGGCAGGGTCGATCATGGCGTTGCCGCCGTACTTGACGACGACGGTGCGGCCTTGGAAGCGGCGGATCCACGGGAGGGCCTCGACGAGGACCTCGGACTTGCGCTGGGCGGCGCTCTGGGAATCGTTGAGCGGGATGTCGAGGGTGTTCGTCATGAGGTGTAGGCGCTGTTCTCTTCGACGTATTCGTGGGTGAGGTCGTTGGTCCACACGTGTCCGTGGGCGTGTCCGGCGTGCAGATCGATGGTGATGTGGACCTCGCGGGGGGTGAGGTCGACGAGCTCCCGGTCGTCGCCGATGGCTCCTGCCCGGCAGATGGTGACGCCGTTGATGGCGACGTCGACCTCGTCGGGCCGGTACGGGGCGACGTCCTCGGGGACACACCCGACGGCAGCCAGGATGCGTCCCCAGTTGGGGTCGTTGCCGGCGATGGCGGTCTTGACGAGGTTGGACCTGGCGACCTCGCGGGCCACGGCCTCGGCGGCCTCGGTCGTCGTCGCCCCCTCGACCTCGACGAGGACGTCGTGGTGGGAACCCTCCGCGTCGGCGACGAGCTGGCGTGCCAGATCAGCGCACAGGCTCGTGAGCGCCTGGGTGAGGGCCGACCGCGACAAGGACTGACCCGAGGCCCCCGAGGCCAGGGCGATGACGGTGTCATTGGTCGACATGCAGGCGTCCGAGTCGACGCGCGAGAAGGTCACGGCGGTGGCCGCCGCCAGGGCCGGCTGCAACTCGCCGGGCCCCACGACGGCGTCGGTCGTGAGGAAGACGAGCATCGTCGCCAACTGGGGGGCCAGCATTCCGGCGCCCTTGGCGATGCCCCCGAAGGTCACCCCGCCGACGGTGAGGGTCGCGGTCTTCGTCACCGTGTCCGTCGTCATGATCGCCCGTGCCGCGGCGTCGTCCGCCGCCGGGCCGGTGGCCAGGTCGGCGTGGGCGGCGTCGGTCCAGGCCGTGATGCGGTCCATGTCGAGGGGAACGCCGATGATGCCGGTCGAGGCGACGAGGACCTCGTCGACCCCGCAGCCGAGCAGCCCGGCGACGTGGTCGGCGGTGGCACGGGCGTCGTCATCGCCCTGGGAGCCGGTGCACGCGTTGGCGCAGGCCGAGTTGGCGACGACGGCATGGGCGTGGTGGTCGGCCAGCGCCGCCCGGCTCCACACGACGGGGGCGGCGACGACGCGGTTGGAGGTGAAGACGCCGGCGGCCTCCTGCAGCGGACCCTCGTTGACGATGAGGGTGAGGTGGGGTTGGGAACCGGCGGTGAACCCGGCGGGTGCGGTGATGGACATGTGATCTCCTCAGGGGGTGACGCCGATGCGTGGCAAGCCGGTGGCCTCGGGTAGTCCGAGGGCGATGTTGAGGCACTGGACGATGGCCCCCGCCGTGCCCTTGACGAGGTTGTCGAGGGCGGCGATGACCGTCGTCACACCGGAGTCCGGGTCGACCTCGGCGCTGATGTGCACGGCGTTGCTGGCCAGGACGTCGTGGCTGTCGGGCAGACGTCCGGCGGGCAGCACGGTGACGAAGGGCTCGGCGTCGTAGGCCTCGTGGAGGGCAGCCAGCGCCTCCCCGGTGGAGGTCGTGCTCACCGTTCGCGCCGTGCACACCGCGACGATCCCGCGGGCCATGGGCACGAGCACGGGTGTCATGGCCAGGGAGGCGTCCTGGGGTGCCCCGGCCATGCGCAGCGACTGGAGTACCTCGGGGACGTGCCGGTGTGCCCCACCGACGGCGTAGGGACGCGCTCCGCCGCTCACCTGGGCGAAGAGCTGCTCGGTGCGAGCCTTGCGACCGGCCCCGGACGTGCCGACCGGTAGGACGGCGGACATGCCGTGCGGGTCAACCAGACCGGCGCGCACCAACGGCGCCAGCGCCAGGGCCATGGCCGAGGCATTGCAGCCGGGCCCGGCGATCCGGGTGACGCCGACCAGCGCGTCGCGCTGCTTGCCGCCACCGGCCAGGACGAGTTCGGGTAGGCCGTAGGCCCAGGTCCCAGCGTGCTCCGATCCGTACCAGCGCTGCCAGTCCCGGGAGTCGGCGAGCCGGAAGTCGGCCCCGGCGTCGACGAGGACGACATGGGGATCGACCGCCTCGATGCGCGCCGCCAGAGCCGCCGAGGCGCCGTGTGGCAGGGCGAGGACGACGGCGTCGTGGGAGGACAGGAGGGCCGGATCGAGGTCGGTGAAGGAGCGGTTCCCGGTCTCGGTTCCGGTGAACTGCCCGAGGACCGACTCGATCGGCTGCCCGGCGTTGCTGTGCGCAGCGAGGGCACCGAGCACGAGCCGCGGGTGGGCGGCGACGAGCCGGGCCACCTCGGCGCCGGCGTACCCGGACGCGCCGGCCACCGCGACGGTGAATGCCTTTGCAGTCATACGCATAGTTATACACGTCTGGGCATGGTCATGCACATCCGTCTCACCGACGGAGAACGACGGCGTTTCAGCGGTGCCGGTTCTTCACCCGATTGGCCATGGCCCGCTGGGCCTCACGCTTGGCGTCCCGCTCCTTGATGGCCTCACGCTTGTCCCAGTCCCTCTTGCCGGTGGCCACCGCGATCTGGACCTTGGCGTAGCCGTCCTTGAAGTAGAGCTCCAAGGGCACGATCGTCTTGCCGGCGTCGGCCGACTCGCGGCTGAGCTTGGCGATCTCCCGCTTGTTGAGCAGGAGCTTGCGCTTGCGCATGACGTCGTGGTTGCGCCAGGTGCCGAAGGCATATTCGGGGATGTGCAGGTTGTACATCCACACCTCCCCGTGGTCGTCGACCTGGGCGAAGGCGTCGACAAGGGACGCCTTGCCGGCACGCAGCGACTTCACCTCGGTGCCCTGGAGGACGAGCCCGGCCTCCCAGGTGTCGCCGATGGCGTAGTCGTGCCGAGCCTTCCTGTTCCGAGCGACGACCGTGGTCCCCTTCTCCCTGGGCATGACGACCTCCTTCGACGCCGGGGCGGACAGCCCAGTCTAGCGGCCGCCGCGGGCCCACCGTCGCTCCCCCGCTTGTGGCGGACCCGTCGCGGTGCAGCGCCTGTGGTGGAATGGCCCCGTGGACTCCGACCGTCCGCGCCAGCCGCATCGCCAGCTGACCCACCTCCACGGCGCCCGACGCCTGGCCGCCTGGCTCGACTACGAGGATCGTCTGGCAGCAGCGGAGCGACGCCGTGGCCTGGGCCTGGTCGTGGGAACCCTGCGGCGGTTCCTGTCCATCGACGGGTTCGACCTGGCAGGGCTGGTGTCCCTGGAACTGTTCCTCACCGTCTTCCCCATCACCATCGTCGGGTATGCGGTCCTGGCCCCGGCCAAGGCCCGACGCAGCGTGGGCGAACTCATGGCCCGCCAGCTCCACCTGTCCGGCGACAACGCGACCCTCGTCATCCAGACCTTCGGCGACTCGGCGAGCCTGCGCAGCGCCTACGACAGCGTCTCGGGCATTCTCGGTTTCGTCATCTGGGGCATTCCCATGTCGTTCACCGTGACCAGGGTCTTCATCAAGGCCTGGCGGCGAGCCGACCCGCGCTTCTGGTCGCAGGTGTGGCGCGGGGCGTGCTGGTTCAGCCTGTACCTCGTCGCCAGCTTCGGCTCCGACGTCGTCGAACAGACCGTCAAGCACACCATCGGGCGCTCCCTGCTCGGGTTCGTCGTGGGCATGGCCGCCGGCCTGCTGCCGCTCATCGTCCTGTGGGCGGCGTCACACCCCATCCTCGTACCGGACGCCGGCTGGGACCTGGCGGCGATGACCGTCGTCGGCCTCAGCGGAGCGGTGCTCAACGGCCTGGTCCTGCGCCTCACCGAGGTGGCGGCGTTCCCGAGCCTCATGTCGTGGTGGACGGGATTCGGCCCGTTGGGGGTGGCCATGACCCTACTCACCTGGTCCCTCGTCCAAGGGGTCGGCTGGGTGCTCACCGCGTGCCTGGGTGCCGTGCTCGTCGAGCGTCACGTCGACCCGGCCCTCAGTGCCGGGTCCTCGACCTCGCGCTGACCGCCCACCAATGTCGGGAGTCGTCGGTGCAGCCAGGGCAGGGGTGTCATAGTTTCCTCATGGACGACGACACTGCGTGCCTGGCCGCCGACTGCGCGGCTCGACTCAAGCCCGGCACCTGGGAGGCAGTCGAGGCCCTCGGCCTGCTGGCCATGGCCACCGGGGACCCCGCACACCTCGCTTCTGCCCGCCGGATTGCGTCAACCCTCCGACCGGGCTCCTGACCAACGGTACGCGCCCTGGCCCTCCTGGCGATCGCCGAGGGTGGTCCGGGCGGTCGCCTCGGCGTCGACAGGGTCCTGTGACACAGCCTGTAGCAGGCGCCGCAACGGTCCCCATGGTCCAATGGGCGTCGTCGAGGAGTCCCTGCAGCAGGCTCGACAGGGCGGGCTGGTGGTGGGTCGTCATGCGGACCGTCAGGTGGTTCTTCGCGGAATTCGATCCCACGATGACCTCCAGCCCTCACCGGCCTGGGCCAGATCACCACGGCAATTGCCACCACACCGAGGGACTCAACTCATCGCGGTCAGGTCCCTTGTTGTGGTGTCACGTGGTTGCCGAGCGGGTGCTGTCCATCGGCGGCCATGGGGCTGCACCCATGACACAGCCCTCGGACAGGCATGTCTGGGACATACCGACAGCGACCTGCACACCCCGGTCGGCTCACACCCGCGAGCGGATCAGCCGCCCCGAACCGCCAGACCCCTCAGAACCACCGGGCCATGGGATCGCCCTTGACACCGTCGGTCCACTCCATGAGGTGCAGGTGACAGCCCGTCGACCAACCAGTCGTCCCGACGTACCCGATGACCTGGCCACGACTCACGTGATCGCCGACACTCACCGTGTAGCTGATGGCGTGGTTGTAACCGGTCGTCACGTAGTGCCCGTCGACCAGTCCGTGATCGATCATGAGGCGGTTGCCGTAGGCGTCGTTCCAGTACTTCTCGACGACGGTACCGGCCCGCGGGGCTCGGATCGGCGTGCCGCACGAGGCCCCGAAATCGGTGCCGTCGTGGAGCTTCCACACGTGGAGCACCGGATGGAACCTCATGCCGTACGGCGAGGTGATGGGGGCATCGACCGGGTAGTCGAAGAAGCTCGACGCCGTGTAGGTGCTCGTCGAACTGCTCGATCGGCTCGACCGGCTCGTCGTGCTCGAGGACCCCGAGTCCGAGCTGCTCGACGAGGAGCTCGCCGCCCGACGCGCCGCTGCGGCCTTCGCGGCAGCGGCACGGGCTGCCGCCTCCCGCGCCGCCTTCTCGGCGGCGGCCTTCTTCGCCGCGGCGATCCGCGCCCGGATCCGGGCGTCGAGGTCGTCCTCCTGGGCCTGGAGCTTCTGCTGCTTGGCCTTCTCGGCGGCGACCTTGGCGTCCGCATCCTTCTTGGCGGCGGTGTTGGCGGCCACGGCCGCCGACACGGCGTCCTGGGCCTGCTGGGCCTTGGTCTGGGCGGTCCGAGTCTGCGCCAGGTGCTCCTCGGCGTCCTTCTTCTCGGCGGCGATCCTCTCCTCGGTGGCCTGCACGCGATCACGGGCCGCCTGGAGGGCCGCCTCACGCTTCTGCAGTTGATCGAGGGCATGCTGCCCACCGGCCAGCAGGGCGTCGGACCACTGGATGCGCGCGTTCACGTCGCCGGTGTTGAGGTTGGTGAGGAAGGCGGCCACGCCCATCATCGGCGTCTGTTGCTGCACTGTACGGCTGACGATGACCGAGAGCGTCTTGTGTTCGCGCGCGAGGGCGGCCTCGTTGTCCTTGACGTCCTGGCGGGCCTTGGCGAGCGCCTCCTGGGAGCGGGCCAGCTCGGCGGCCTTCGCGGCGTCGGCCTTCTGTGCAGCGGTCACCGCCGCCTGCGCCTGGCTGAGCGCGGCCCGGGCGGCGTCGAGCTTCCTGCGAGAGGCCTCGAGCGCTGCCGCGGCCTTCTGGACGTCGGCGCTGTATCCCTCAAGATCGCTCTGGGACTGGGCGATCTGCTTGCTGACGCGGTTCTTGGCGTCGGTGAGATCGTCGGCGGAGGCATGGGGCACGGCCACCGACGTCCCGACGGCCAGAACGGCCAACGCGGTGCCGAGCAGGGCGAGCCGGCGCCGGGCGCGGGGTTGATGGTGGACGTGGCGGGCGGCCGTGGCGGCTGGGGGAAGCACCCGACTCATGGAACCTTCTCTCGGGACGCGGCTCTCAGACCTTGAGATACCTCTTGGTGGCCACATAGGCCGGTAGCAGGGACAGGACGACGGCGACCACGAGCACCCACGCGATGGCGATCCACGTCTGGTGCCATCCGATCCACACGATCGTCGTGATCGAGGTGGCGGCGTGCTTCATGACGATGCCGTAGGCACCGGCCGCGATGGTGCCCGCCGCGAGGACGGCACCGATGAGACCGGCGATGAGCGACTCGAGCAGGAACGGGGTGAGGATGTACGCGTTCGAGGCTCCCACGAGCCTCATGATGCCCAGTTCACGGCGTCTGGAGAAAGCCGCCATGCGGATGGTGTTGCCAATTTGCAACGCGGCCGCCACGAGAAGCAGCGCCGACATGCCCACCGTGCCCCACTTGAGGGCGTTGAGCCACAGGAACAGCGGGTCGAGGGCGGTGTGCAGATCGACGACCGCCTGCACCCCCGGCAGACCCTGCGCCTGGGAGACGACCCCCTGGTACTGCTCGGGATTCTTGAGCTTGACCCGGAAGGAGTCCTGGATGGTTTCCTCGGTGAGGACGTCCTTGACCGGGGAGTCCTTGTAGATGCGCTGGTACTCGGTGTACGCGTCGTGCTTGGACTCGTAGTAGACGGTCTGCACCTGCGGGTTGGCCTCGAGGGTCTTGCGGATGGAGTCCTTCTGGGCCTGGGTGGCCGCCTGACCGTCGACGCACTGGCCACCGGGCACGTCCTTGACGCACAGGAAGACCGAGACCTCGATCTTGTCGTACCACTTGCCCTTGATGAGGTCGACCTGCTGGGTGGCCAGGAGCGCTGCCCCGAACAGGGACAGCGAGACCCACATCGTCACGATGACGGCGACCGTCATGGTGGCATTGCGGCGCAGCCCGGACCAGGTCTCTCGCAAGGTGTGGCGCATGGATGAACGTTCCTGTCAGTGGTGGGGTCGGAAGGTGTGGAGCAGTCGGTCGAGGTCGGTCGGCGGGATGGGGGATGGGCTCAGGCGGTGCCGTAGACGCCCTCGGACTGGTCACGGACGACCTGCCCGGCGTCGAGTTCGATGACCCTCCGGCGCATCTGGTCGACGATGGTCGAGTCGTGGGTGGCCATGATGACCGTCGCCCCGGTGCGGTTGATGCGGTCGAGGAGCTTCATGATGCCCACGCTCGTCACCGGGTCGAGGTTGCCGGTCGGCTCGTCGGCGATGAGGATCTTCGGCCGGTTGACGAAGGCCCGCGCGACGGCCACGCGCTGCTGCTCGCCACCCGACAGCTCGTCGGGCATCCGCTTCTCCTTGCCGGTGAGACCGACGAGTTCGAGGGTCTCGGGGACGACCTTCCTGATCTCCTTGGTCGGTCGTCCGATGACCTGGAGGGCGAAGGCGACGTTCTCGTAGACCGTCTTGCCCGGCAGCAACCGGAAGTCCTGGAAGACGGTACCGATCTGACGTCGCAGGGCCGGCACCTTCCACGGACGCAGGGTCGACAGGTCCTTGCCGGCGACGTACAGCGTCCCGCGGGTGGGCCGGTACTCGCGCAGGATGAGTCGGATGAAGGTCGACTTGCCCGACCCGGACTGGCCGACGAGGAAGACGAACTCGCCCTTGTCGATGTCGACGTTGACACCCTTGAGCGCGGGCCGGGACTGCCCGTCGTAGATCTTGGTGACGTTGTCGAAGGTGATCAACGATCCATCCTTAGCCTCGGCGAGGGTACTGCGACCGCCGGGAGGCCGGTCGAGGACATGAGTCTGAGAAATTCTCAGACCGCGCGCTTGAGTCTAGGCGAGATCACGCCGGGAGCAAGCATCGACGCGCCAGAGCGGGCCGCAGCCACGGTACCGGCGGGCAGGTCGATCCTCGCTCAGCTGGCGTCCTCGGTACTGCGACGCCACCGGATGCCGGCGTCGATGAAGTCGTCGATGTCCCCGTCGAAGACGGCGTCGGTGTTGCCGACCTCGTGGTTGGTGCGCAGGTCCTTGACCATCTGGTACGGGTGCAGCACGTAGGAGCGCATCTGGGCTCCCCACGAGTTGCCCTCGGACTTGAGCGAGTTCATCTCGGCCTCCTGCTCCTGACGGGCCTTCTCGAGGAGCTTGGCCTGGAGGACGCGCATGGCAGCGGCCTTGTTCTGGATCTGGGAGCGCTCGTCCTGACAGGTGACGACGATGCCCGTGGGCAGGTGGGTGAGCCGCACGGCCGAGTCGGTGGTGTTGACGCCCTGACCGCCGGGGCCCGAGGAGTGGAAGACGTCGACGCGCAGGTCCGACTCGGGGATGTCGACATGGTCGGCCTCCTCGACGACGGGCAGCACCTCGATGCCGGTGAAGGACGTCTGGCGGCGCCCCTGGTTGTCGAAGGGGCTGATCCGCACGAGTCGGTGCGTCCCCTGCTCGACCGACAGGGTGCCGTAGGCGTAGGGGGCGTGGAGGATGAAGGTGGCCGACTTGATGCCGGCCTCCTCGGCGTAGGAGGTGTCGAGCATCTCGACCTTGTAGTCGTGGCGCTCCGCCCAGCGCAGGTACATGCGCAGGAGCATCTCGGCGAAGTCGGCCGCGTCGACCCCGCCGGCCTCCGAACGAATGGTGACGACGGCCTCGCGTTCGTCGTACTTGCCCGACAGGAGGGTGCGCACCTCGAGGGCGTCGATGTCGGACCGCAACCGGCCGATCTCGGCCTGGGCCTCCGCCTCGGAGTCGGCGTCGTCCCCGTCGGCGGCGAACTCGAGCAGGACGCGGACGTCGTCCAACCGAGACCGCAACTGCCCCAGACGCTCGAGTTCGGCCTGGAGCGCCGACAACCGGGAGGTCACCTTCTGGGCGTTCTCCTGGTCGTCCCACAGATCAGGAGCAGCGACCTGCTCCTCGAGTGCGGCGATCTCCTTCTTCTTGGAGTCGGGGTCGACGACGGCCTCGATGGACTCGAGGGAGTGGTCGAGTTCGTCGACGGTCTGCTGCAGATCTACCAGTGCCACGATGGGCTACTCTACCGTGAGCCGTGGGGGCGCATAGCTCAGTCGGTCAGAGCGCCTGCCTTACACGCTGGAGGTCGCCGGTTCGAGCCCGGCTGCGCCCACCCACCCGGCGAGGTCCAGACAATTGGGGAACGTCACGCTTCCGGAAATCTCTCCGGACGACCCCCTCAGCCCCTAGTATTCATGGGTCACGTATCCCGAAGCGATAAGGAAGCCAATGTCGAACGATCAGTGGGGTCCCTACAACCCCGAGAACTCCGGCCAGCAGGGCCAGCCCCAGCATGGCGAGAACGCCGACCCGTCCCTGTACGGCCAGCCGACCCAACCCCAGCAGGGAGCCGCCTACGGTCAACCCGACCCCTATGCCGGCACCCAGAACCCCTACGCCGCCCAGGGCTACCCGTCGGATCCCTACGCCGCCCCGGCCTACGGTGATCCCTACGCCCAGCAGGGTGCCGGACGGCCCCGGCCGCACGTGTCCTTCGGTCAGGCCATCGTCCTCTTCTTCAAGAACTACGTCGTCTTCCACGGTCGGGCCTCGCGCTCCGAGTACTGGTGGGTGGCGCTCTTCTCGATCCTCGTGTCGATCGTCCTCAATGCCATCGACTCGCTCTCCGGGGGCTCGTTCACCGACCACAGCACCATCTACGACATCCTCAACACGGTGTGGGGTCTGGGCACCCTGCTGCCGAGCATCGGCATCGCCGTCCGGCGCATGCACGACACCAACCGCTCCGGCTGGTGGTTGCTCATCAACCTCATTCCCCTCGTCGGCACCATCATCTTCATCGTCTTCGCCGCCCAGCCCTCGAACCCCGAGGCCTGGCGTCGCTACGACGACGGCAAGCTGCCCGTCGAGCAGTGATCCACGGTCTGCGCGGGTCGGATCCGCGCAGACGGCAACCGGGGCCGGTCACCAGGTGGTGACCGGCCCCGGTTCGCGTCCGGAGGCCGTCCTCGAATGGCGGACGTCGTGTCGTCGTGCTCCGGATTCGTCGAGACCACCCCCGAACGACCTGGCCCCTCCCCGGCCTGGCCTCCCGGAACGCTGCCTCAGGCCTCCGCCTGGAGGTTGGCCAGGACGTCGTCGAGGTCATCGGGACGCACGAGGACGTCACGCGGCTTGGAGCCCTCGGAGGGCCCGACGACGTTACGGGTCTCGAGGATGTCCATGAGGCGTCCGGCCTTGGCGAAGCCGACGCGCAACTTGCGCTGGAGCATCGAGGTCGACCCGAGCTGCAGTTCGACGACGAGCTTGGCGGCCTCGAGGACGAGTTCCATGTCGTCACCGATGTCCTCGGCGACCTTCTTCTCGGCGCTCGGGGCGGCGACATCGGGCCGGTAGTGGGCCTCCATCTGCGAGGTGACGTGGGCGACGACGTCATGGATCTCGGCGTCGGAGACCCACGATCCCTGGACACGGATGGGCTTGGACGCCCCCATGGGTAGGAAGAGCCCGTCACCCTGCCCGACGAGCTTCTCGGCCCCGGGCTGGTCGAGGATGACCCGGGAATCGGTCATCGAGGAGGTGGCGAACGCCAACCGGGACGGCACATTGGCCTTGATGAGACCGGTGACGACGTCGGTCGACGGCCGCTGGGTGGCCAAGACGAGGTGGATGCCGGCGGCGCGGGCGAGCTGGGTGATCCGCACGATGGAGTCCTCGACGTCACGCGGGGCCACGAGCATGAGGTCGGCCAACTCGTCGACGACGACGAGAAGGTACGGATACGGCGCCAGGACTCGCTCCGAGCCCTCGGGAACCTTGACCTCTCCGGCGCGGACCGCCTTGTTGAAGTCCTTGACGTGGCGGAACCCGAAGGCCGCCAGGTCGTCGTAGCGCTGGTCCATCTCGCGCACGACCCACTGGAGGGCTTCGGCGGCCTTCTTCGCGCTCGTGATGATCGGTGTCACCAGATGCGGGATGCCCTCGTACTGGTTGAGTTCGACCCGCTTGGGGTCGACGAGCATCATCCTCACCTCGTCGGGGGTGGCGCGCATCATGACCGAGGTGATGAGCGAGTTGACGAAGCTCGACTTGCCCGACCCGGTGGCACCGGCCACGAGCAGGTGCGGCATCTTCGCGACGTTGGCGATGACGAAGCCGCCCTCGACGTCCTTGCCCAGACCGACGACCAGCGGGTTGTGGTCGTTGCGGGCCTTGCTCGAGCGCAGGACGTCGCCGAGGGAGACGATCTCCTTGTCGGTGTTGGGGATCTCGATGCCGATGGCCGACTTGCCCGGGATGGGCGAGAGGATGCGCACGTCCGGCGAGGCCACGGCGTAGGCGATGTTGCGGCTCAGGGCGGTGACCTTCTCCACCTTGACGGCCGAGCCCAGCTCGACCTCGTAGCGGGTCACCGTCGGGCCGCGGGAATAGCCGGTGACGGCGGCGTCGATCCCGAACTCCTCGAAGACCCCGCTGAGCTTGGCCACGACGGCGTCCGAGGCCTCGGTACGGGCCTTGGGCACCGACCCGGGCTTGAGCAGGTCGGCCGCGGGCAGGGTGTAGGCGATGTCCCCGGACAGCTGGAGCTGCTCGACCCGGGCCGGGATGGGCTCGTGCTCGGGGGCCTGGAGGTCGGCCGGTTCGTGCACCTGGAATCCCTGGGGCAGGCCGGCGGTGGTGCGCTTCGAGTCGGCCTCCGGTGACGGTTCCTCATCGACGATCTCGGCGTCGAGGATGGCGTCGAGCGAGGAGTTCGTCTCCTCGTCACTGTGCCGCCGACCGGTACGGTTCCGTCCCTTCGTGGGCCCCTCCTCGGTCGAGACGGAGTTGCGCGACGTGACGTCGGTGACCAGCGGGGTCTCGTAGGCCTGGCGCGACTCGATCTGTGCCGGCTCGGACCGGCGGGTCTGCTGCTCGTACTCGCGCAACCTCGCCAAGGCACCCATGAGGGGGCGTCCCCCGATGAGGACGATGCCGACGACCGTGATGACGACGAGGAGCGGAAGGGCGACCCACTTGGTGAGCAGATCGGCCAGGAAGCTCGACGAGATGAACCCCAGCATGCCACCGGCCGCCCGCAGGGCGACCGGCGCGTCAGGTCGGGGAAGGCCGTGGGCGATGTTGACGATGCCCTGCAGGCCCAGGAGGAACGCCGTCCATCCGACGAGCTGTCGTCCGCCCGTCCCGTTGTGGTCGGGGTGTCGATAGGTACGCCAGGCCATCGCCAGGCCGAAGAGCGGCAGGGCGTACGACAGAGCCCCGAAGATCGTGGCGACGCCGACGCGCCCCCCCCCGCCGATGGGGCCGGGGAACTGGAACCAGAAGGCCGCGGCGACGACGACCGAACTCAGCAGCAGGCCGGTGGCGGCACCGTCGTGACGGTCGCGGGGGTCGGCCAGACTGGTGCCGATGTGACGGACGACACGCCCCATCGCCGTGGCCAGGCCACCCCAGGTGGCCGACAGGGCGCGGGCGACGGGGTTCTCCCGGCTGGGTGCGGTCGGGGGCGTCGACCTCCTGCTCCGTGAGCTGGTCGACGTCTTCTTCCTGCTTCCCTGCGCGCCGGAACCCGACTTGCCACGGGTCCGCGCGGGGGAAGACGCACGGGTCGCCATGGAGCCGAGGGTATCAAGGAGCTGTGACGTCCCTCGTCAGGCGCGCGGAGGCGACCCCGGGGCCCTGCCCGGACGCCGCACCTGCGACATCGACCGTCTCAGCCGGCGAAGTGGGTCCATCCGCCCTTGTGGTCCCACGCCTTCCCGTCGACGAGGACGACGGGGTCGGCGCACACCGACGGATCGAGAACCGTCCCGATGACCTGCCAGCCCTCAGGGACGTCACCGGGGGCGAAGGTCGCGGCCAGGGCGTGGTCCTCTCCGCCGGTGAGCACCCACTCCATGGGGTTCTGACCGGTCGCCATGCCCACGGTGCGCAGGGGTTCGGGCACCTCGAGGGTCGTCGTGTCGACGTCGATGGCGAACCCGGAGGCCTGCGCGATGTGGCCGAGGTCGGCGACGAGCCCGTCGGAGACGTCGATCATGGCGTGGGCGCCGGCCCGGGCCGCCACCCGACCCTGGCCGTAGGGCGGTTCGGGGCACCGCTGTGCCTCGACGACGGCCCGCGGCGAACGGAACCCGCGGCCCAGCACGACGAGCCCGGCCGCCGCCCAACCCAGACGTCCGCGGATGGCCACGACGTCACCGGGAACGGCCCCGTCGCGGCGTACCGGCGCCAACCCGGCCGTCTGGCCCATGACGGTGACGTCGATCCCGATGACCGGTCCGGCCGTCGTGTCCCCGCCGATGATGCTCACCCCGGTACGCTCGGCCTCCTGCCTCATGCCGGCCATGAACTCCCGCGCCCACGAGGCCGGAAGGGTGCCCGGGGCGCTGAAGCCCAGGACGATCGTCAGCGGTTGGGCCCCCATGGCCTCGAGGTCGGCGACGTTGACGGCGACCGCCTTGCGGCCGACGTCGTGCGCACTCGACCAGTCGCGCCGGAAGTGCACCCCCTCGACGAGGACGTCGGTGGACACGACGAGCGACCCGTCGACGAGGAAGACGGCGCCGTCGTCCCCGGGGCCCACGGACACCTCGGCGCGCATGGGCAGATCGGAGACGAGGGAGTCGATGAGCGGGAACTCGCCCACCTGTGCGATGGTCGGGCCGGTGTTCGTCATGAGGGTCACGCTAGCGTGAGGCCATGACCTCCGGCCGCCGACCCCGCCGACCTGCACCGACCGCGCACCCGTGGTGTGCCGTCGGCCTGGCCCTGTCGATCCTCGCCGGCTGCTCCTCGAGCGACCAGCCGATCGTCGATCCCTCCCCCAGCGGCTCGGTCGCCAGCGCGTGCCAGGCCGTCATGGCGGCTCTCCCGTCGACGGTCGACGGTGCGGCCCGCGCCTGGACCGGGCACGACGCCGCGTCCTGGGGGACGCCGTCGATCACCCTGCGCTGCGGCGTCGCCAAGCCCGCCGGGCTGGGCCCGACGTCCCAGTGCAATGAGATCAACGGCGTCGGCTGGTTCGCCGAACAGCAGCGCGACGGGTGGCGTTTCACGACCATCGGACGCACCGGGTACGTCGAGGTGACGGTGCCCGGTCACTACACGCCGGCCGCCGACGCCCTGGTCGACCTCACGACGGCCGTGCGAGCCATGCCGCAGGTCAAGGCCTGCCAGTAGCGGACGCACCCGCTGTCCCGGGCCGGGCGGACGCACCCACCACCTCAGGCGCACCCACTACCTCAGTCCGAGCGGACGCTCGAGGGCCAGGTCGAGCAGTTCCGAGACGATCTGCGGGTAGCTCATCCCGCTGGCCTGCCACATGAGCGGGAACCCGGAGCTCTTGGTGAACCCCGGCATGGTGTTCGGCTCGTTGACGACAACCGTGCCGTCCGGCAGGACGAAGGTGTCGATGCGCGCCAGACCCTCGCAGCCCAGGGCGCGGAAGGCGTCGATGGCGACCTGCTGCACACGATCACGGGTCGCCTCGTCGAGCTCGGCCGGCACCTGGACCGTCGCCAGGGAATCACCGGTGAGGTACTTCGCGTCGAAGTCGTAGAAGCCGTCAGGGTCGTGGACGATGATCTCGCCGGGCAGCGAGGCGCGCGGGGTGGCGCCGTCATGGCCGTCGAGGACCGAGCACTCGACCTCGCGGCCGACGATGCCCTCCTCGACGACGACCTTGGGGTCGTACCGGCGAGCCTCGTCGACGGCGTCGACGAGGTCCTCGGGGCGACGCACCTTGGAGATGCCCACCGAGGACCCTCCGCGGGACGGCTTGACGAAGAGCGGGTACGACAGGGTCTCGATCCGCTCGAGGCACCCGGCGCGATCGTCGTCCCACTCGTGCGGGCGGACGACGACGTAGGGCCCGACCGGGATGCCGGCCTCGTCGAGGACCACCTTCGTGAGGTGCTTGTCCATGCAGTTGGCCGAGGCCGCGACGCCACACCCGACGTAGCGCACCCCGTTCATCTCGAAGAGCCCCTGGATCGTCCCGTCCTCACCGAACGGCCCGTGCAGGAGCGGGAAGACGACGTCGATGCGCACCGGATCCTGACCGGCCTCGGCGGCGACGATGTGGCAGGCGTCGTCGAACCGCTGCAGGCCGACCGTCGGGTGACCCTCGGTCGTCACCTCTGGAAGTCCCTCGGCGGCACGCAGGGCGAGGATCTGCTCCGGGCTCCAGCTCGTCCACACCCCGTCCCTGGTGATCCCGATGCCGACGACGTCGAACCGGTCGGCGTCGACGGCCGCGACGACGTTCGCCGCCGTGAGACACGAGATGGGATGCTCCGAGCTCATTCCGCCGAAGACGACGGCGACCGAGGTCTTGCCTGCCATGGGGTTCCTTCCAGGAGTGGTCGACTCCCCACACTACCGAGGAGTCAGGACTGGACCTTGGGGACGCGCTCGCCGGTCCTCAGGTCGTAGCGACTGTCGGGTGCCGGCTCCCCTCGAAGCTGCGCCACGAGCTCGTCGATGGCCGACATCATCCGTTCCGTGGCTGCCCGGACGGCCTCGTGGTCGTCCTGGCGGCCCCAGAGGTCGTCGAGGACGATGGGCGCACCGGCCCGCAGGTGCATGGTGTGGCGCGGAACGACGTGCGGGAAGGTCATCTCCTTGTATCCCATGACCTCCTGCGGCCCCCACTGCCCCACCGGCACGACGGGCACCCGTGTCTCGAGAGCCAGCCTCGCCGCCCCGGTGTGCGCCACCATGGGCCAGTGGAGCGGGTCCCCGGTGATGGTGCCCTCCGGGTACATGACGACGGTGCGGCCCGCTGCGAGCTGGTCGCGGGCCGCCCCGAGCACCTGGCGCGGGTCGGGATGACGCCGGTCAACCGGGATCTGGTCCGACTGCGTCGCCACCCAGCCGACGAAGGGGACCTCGAAGAGCTCCTTCTTCGCCAGCCAGTGCGGAAAACGGCCGTTGAAGGCGAGGAAGGATCCGAGGACCACCGGGTCGTAGTTCGAGACATGGTTGCCGACGACGAGCAGCGGCCCGCTCGCCGGCAGGTGCTCGGCGCCGTCGAAGTCGAGGGTGGTCACCGCCTGGGCAGCCGCTGACAGGACGACCACCGCCGCTTTGAAGATGGGCCGCGGCCGGTCGGCCGGATTGGTCAGCTTGACCCTGCGGAACACGGTGGACCTCCTGGCTGCGCGAACCGGGCCACTGTAGCCGATCAGGTCGTCACGGGCTTGAAGGCCGGTCGGGCCGCCTCGTAGGAGTCGATCTCGTCCCGGTGACGCAGGGTGAGCGAGATGTCGTCGAGCCCCTCGAGCAGGCGCTGCCGGGTGAAGTCGTCCACCTCGAAGGGGTACGACGTGCCGTCGGGAGTCGTCACGGTGCGGTCGACGAGGCTCACCGACAGCGTCGTGCCGGGTTCCTGCTCGAGCAGCGCCCAGAGCGCCTCGATGACGTCCTGGTCGACCCGGGCGACGAGGAGACCCGCCTTGCCGGCGTTGTTGCGGAAGATGTCGCCGAATCGCGAGCCGATGACGACCCGGAACCCGTAGTTCTGGAGGGCCCAGACGGCGTGCTCACGGGAGGACCCGGTGCCGAAGTCGGGGCCGGTGACGAGGACCGAACCCGACCGGTAGGGATCCTGGTTGAGGATGAACTCGGGATCCTTGCGCCAGGCCGCGAAGAGACCGTCCTCGAACCCCGAGCGGGTGATCCGCTTGAGGTAGACGGCGGGAATGATCTGGTCGGTGTCGACGTTGCTGCGGCGCAGCGGGACGGCGATTCCGGTGTGCGTGGTGAAGATGTCCATCTCAGGCCTCTTGGACAGCAGTGCTCATCGGGGCGAGGTCGGCCGGTGCGGCCAGGGTGCCGACGACCGCCGTCGCCGCGGCCACCGCCGGGGACACGAGGTGCGTGCGACCGCCCTTGCCCTGCCTGCCCTCGAAATTGCGGTTCGAGGTCGACGCCGAGCGCTCCCCCGGCGCGAGCTGGTCGGGATTCATGCCCAGGCACATCGAACAGCCTGCACCGCGCCATTCGGCGCCGGCGTCGAGGAAGACCCGGTCGAGGCCCTCGTCCATGGCCTGTTGACGCACCTGGACCGATCCGGGGACGACGAGCATCCGGGTACCCTCGGCCACCTTGCGCCCCCGGATGACCGACGCCGCCAGGCGCAGGTCCTCGATGCGTCCGTTCGTGCACGAGCCGAGGAAGACCGTGTCGATGTGGATGTCGCGCATCGGCGTGCCGGGCGTCAGATCCATGTAGCTCAGGGCGCGCTCGGCCGAGCTGCGGGCCACCTCGTCCGCGACCTGCTCGGGGGCGGGCACGACGTCACCGAGCGGTACTCCCTGCCCGGGGTTCGTGCCCCAGGTGACGAAGGGGGTGAGGGTGGACGCGTCGATGTGGATCTCCTTGTCGAAGACGGCGTCGTCGTCGGTGCGCAGGGTGCGCCACCAGGCGACGGCGTCCTCCCACTGTTGGCCGCTCGGCGCGTGCGGACGACCCTGGACGTAGGCGAAGGTCGTCTCGTCCGGGGCGATCATGCCCGCCTTGGCGCCCCACTCGATCGACATGTTGCAGATCGTCATGCGACCCTCCATCGACATCTCCTCGATGGCGCGGCCACGGTACTCGACCATGTACCCCTGCCCACCCCCGGTGCCCGTGCGGGCGATGAGGGCCAGGACGAGGTCCTTGGGGGTGACGCCGTCCGGCAGTTGCCCGTCGACCGTGACGGCCATGGTGCGCGGTCGGGCCTGTGGCAGGGTCTGGGTGGCCAGGACGTGCTCGACCTCGGAGGTGCCGATGCCGAAGGCCAGGGCGCCGAAGGCGCCGTGGGTGGAGGTGTGGGAGTCGCCGCACACGACGGTCATGCCGGGCTGGGTGAGGCCGAGCTGGGGGCCGATGATGTGGACGATGCCCTGGTCGGCGTCGCCCAGGGAGTGGAGCGGGACCCCGAACTCGGCGGCATTGTGCCGCAGGGCCTCGACCTGGGCCCGGGAGACGGGATCGGCGATGGGCCGGTCGAGATCGGTGGTGGGAATGTTGTGGTCCTCGGTGGCCAGCGTGAGGTCGGGGCGACGTACCCGGCGTCCGGCCAGACGCAGTCCGTCGAAGGCCTGCGGGCTCGTCACCTCGTGGACGAGGTGCAGGTCGATGTAGAGCAGGTCGGGCTCACCCCCTTGGCCACGATGCACGACGTGGGCGTCCCACAGCTTCTCGCTGAGCGTGCGACCCATCTCCACTCCTCTCGATCCGGATCCCCTGGCCCGGATCCCCGGGCCACCGCACCGGACCGTCGTGGGCAGGGCCCGACCCGGTGCCACGTGAAGTATGGACTGGCCGGCCGCGCAATGAGACGCTAATCTTGACATATGGACGAATCCAGCAGCGGCGTCGGAGTGCTCGACAAGGCCGCCCTCGTACTGTCCGCCCTCGAGACCGGCCCCACGAGCCTGGCCGGACTCGTCCAGGCGACCGGCCTGGCGCGTCCCACGGCGCACCGCCTGGCGCGGGCCCTCGAACACCACCGCTTCGTCGGACGCGACCTCCAGGGACGCTTCATCCTCGGGCCGCGACTGTCGGAACTGGCGGCAGCGGCCGGCGAGGACCGTCTCCTGGCCGCCTCCGGACCCATTCTCGCCCGGCTGCGCGACATCACCGGGGAATCGGCCCAGCTCTACCGACGCCAGGGGGACAGCCGGGTGTGCGTGGCCGCGGCGGAGCGTCCCACCGGACTGCGCGACACCATCCCGGTGGGCAGCCTGCTGTCCATGGACGCCGGCTCGGCCGCCCAGGTGCTGCTCGCCTGGGAGGACCACGACAAGGTGCGCCGCGGGTTGTCCCACTCGGCCTTCTCGGCCATCACCCTGGGGGCGGTGCGCAAGCGTGGCTGGGCCCAGTCCGTCGGGGAGCGGGAGCACGGCGTCGCCTCGGTGTCGGCCCCGGTGCGCTCCCCCTCGGGCAAGATCATCGCCGCCGTGTCGGTGTCCGGGCCCATCGAACGCCTCACCCGTCAGCCCGGTCGGATCCACGCCCCGGCCGTCATGGCCGCAGGGGAACGTCTGTCGGAGGTGCTGCGCCGTTCGGCCGACTGAACGACAGCGCCGTGCGGCGGTGACCCGGTCCGTCGCACCTCGTCCCGGAATGGGCCCACGCCGACGACGATCATGGACCATACGGAAAAGGCCCGGACCATGAGGTCCGGGCCTTCACCATCTGGTAGCCCCGGGCGGATTCGAACCGCCGTTTCAGCCTTGAGAGGGCCGCGTGCTGGGCCGCTGCACTACGGGGCCAGAGGTGTTTTCAATTGTCGGGCCGTGGAAGCCTAGCAATGATCTCACCAGACTGCCACCTCGGCGAATTCTCACCGATGGCTGGGGTACTAGGACTCGAACCTAGACTAACTGAACCAGAATCAGTCGGGCTGCCAATTACCCTATACCCCACCGTCATCACCGCCGGATCCCCGGCTGGCGCAACGACGTTGAACACTATCAAGCCGATGACCCCTTCGGCAAATCGACCGGTTTCCCCGGTGTCGTGCGCGCCAGGTTCATCCCCGCACCGATCCACATGGCCGCCGCCGCGATCGTCGCGAACCCGACGACGTCCCACACGGCGTCCTGCCAGGCCATCGTCGTGATGCCCCGTGCCCGGGCCGCCCCGCCCTGGAAGACGGAGTAGCCGAAGGCGAAGAGGTTGTTGACGACGTGGGCCCCGATGCCGGCCTCCAGCCCCCCGGTGACGATGACGAGCGATCCGGCGATGACACCGAAGGCGAACCTGTCGAGGAACAGCCACAGGCTCTGGGTGCCGTGTGCCAGGGCGAAGACGAGCGCCGAAACGATGACGGCGACCCATCGCCCCGCCCCCATCGACCCCAGCGCGTTCATGAGGTACCCGCGGAAGAAGACCTCCTCGGCGGCCGCCTGCAGCGGAGAGGTGAGGACGATGGCCAGGATCCACACCCACCAGTCCCGGGGCGTCGTGAAGTGCCAGGCGGCGTCCCCCTTGACGAGAACCTGGGTGAGGTTGATGACGACAGCCGCGACGACCGCG
Organism: Acidipropionibacterium timonense; assembly: GCF_900605005.1. Taxonomy (GTDB): domain Bacteria; phylum Actinomycetota; class Actinomycetes; order Propionibacteriales; family Propionibacteriaceae; genus Cutibacterium; species Cutibacterium timonense. The sequence continues at coordinate 1,447,444 of NZ_LR027558.1, forward strand.
ACGATGAGGCCATAGCGCCACCTCATGCCCGGCTGGACCGACCACACCCACCGGGCGCGACGATGGTGCACCCACCGCGCCAGGGCCAGGACGACGACGATGAGGCAGGCCAGGCCCAGATGCGTCGCCACGAGACCGTCGACGGTCTCGAAGCGCGTCGCACGAGCCGTGTGCTCGGCGAGGGTGCCCGGCATCCCGGTGACGAGCCACCCGACGACGATGAGCAGCTGCACGACGACCGGCACGAGGAGGGCCCAACCGAGCATGGCCCCGGCCAGGCCCAACAGGCCGCGCACCACCCCGTCGGGAGAACTGGCCAGGACATGGGCGTAGTCGACCCCCGGCTGGGGCTCGAGGTACTCACCGGGCGCCGGACGTCGTCCGGCCGGCGTGGTCCGGGACCCCGGACGACGCCCGGAAGGGGTGCCTCCAGCAGTCATCGTCAGGCCTCGACGACGGTGTTGGCGAGGGTGCCAATGCCCTCGATCTCCACCTCGACACGCTGGCCGGGCTCGATGGTGCCGACCCCGGCCGGGGTCCCGGTGAGCAGGACGTCACCGGGCAGCAGGGTCATGAAGCTCGACACGTACGACACGAGGTCGGCGATGGGCCGGATCATGAGGGCGGTGCGACCGTCCTGGCGCAGCTCGCCGTCGACCCGGGTGCGGATACCCAGGTCGGAGGCCTCGGCCAGGGAGAAGTGCGTCACCATCCATGGCCCGAGTGGACAGAAGGTGTCGGACCCCTTGGCGCGGGTCCAGTGACCATCGCTGTTCTGCAGGTCGCGGGCGGTGACGTCGTTGGCGACGGTGAACCCGAAGACGACCTCCTGGACGCGATCGGCCGGTACGTCCTTGCAGATCCGCCCGATGACGACGGCGAGCTCCCCCTCGTGGTGCAGTTCGTGGCACGCGGTCGGTCGGACGATGGCCTCGTCGGGCCCGATGACCGAGGTGTTCGGCTTGAGGAAGAGCAGCGGTTCGGCGGGCACCTCGTTGCCGAGCTCGGCGGCGTGGGCGGCATAGTTGCGCCCCACCCCGACGACCTTCGACCGCGGGATGACCGGGGACAGCAGACGCACCTGGTCCAGGTCGACGCGGGCACCGGTGTACTGCACCGGTCCGGCCACGGGGTCGCCGCTGATCTGGGCGATGGTGTCGGGATGGTCTCCACCGTCGGCGGCCAGCTCGACGATGCCGAAGCAGGGGTCCTGGTCGACGGGGGCGTAACGGGCGATGCGCATGCGACCACAGTAGTGGTCGGCACCGCCGGTCCAGCGATGAGTCGACCGACCGCCGTCGACCCGATGGGCAGGGCGGATGGAGGTCGTCGCGCGGCTGGCGACAGTCGGCTGCTGACATACTGACGCCATGACACAGTTCGACGTCGTCGACCTCATCCGCTCCAAGCGTGACGGGGCGCGCCTCTCCCCTGCCCAGATCGACTGGCTCATCGACGCCTACACGCACGGCCGGGTGGCCGACGAACAGATGTCTGCGATGGCCATGGCGGTCTTCTTCCGTGGCATGGACGACGACGAGCTGTCCCGGTGGACCGGCGCCATGATCGCCTCCGGCGAGCGGATGGACTTCTCGACGTTGAGCCGGCCCACCGTCGACAAGCACTCCACCGGCGGTGTCGGCGACAAGATCACGCTGCCACTGGCTCCCCTCGTCGCCGCCTGTGGGGCCGCGGTCCCGCAGCTGTCGGGGCGCGGACTGGGACACACCGGAGGGACCCTCGACAAGATGGAGGCCATCGCCGGCTGGAGGGCCGACCTCACCCACGACGAGATGCTCACCCAGCTCGAGGAGGTCGGCGCCGTCATCTGCGCGGCCGGTCCCGGGCTGGCCCCGGCCGACAAGAAGCTCTACGCCCTGCGCGACGTCACCGGCACGGTCGAATCGATCCCGCTCATCGCCAGCTCGATCATGAGCAAGAAGATCGCCGAGGGCACCGGGGCCCTCGTCCTCGACGTCAAGACCGGGTCGGGGGCCTTCATGAAGTCCCTCGACGACTCCCGCGAGCTGGCGCGCCGTCTCGTCGCCCTCGGCACGGCCGCCGGGGTCGCGACGACGGCTCTCATCACGCGGATGGACGTCCCTCTCGGCTACGCCTGCGGCAACGGCATCGAGATCGCCGAGGCCCTCGAGGTGTTGGCCGGACGCGGACCGGCCGACGTCGTCGAGCTCACCGTCGCCCTGGCCACGCAGATGGTCCGGGCCGCAGGGCTCGACGCCGACCCGGCCCAGGTCCTCGCCTCCGGACAGGCCATGGAGGTGTGGCGTCGCATGGTGGCCGCCCAGGGTGGCGACCCCGACGCCAAGCTCCCGGTGGCCCGGCACGGGCAGGACGTCATGGCCCCTCGCGGCGGCATCGTCACCGGGATCGACGCCATGTCGGTCGGCATCGCCGCCTGGCGACTGGGGGCCGGCCGGGCGCGCAAGGAGGATCCGGTGCAGGCCGGGGCCGGCGTCATGCTGCGTGTCCGCCCCGGTGACGAGGTCATCGCCGGGCAACCGCTGGCGACCCTGCTCACCGACACCCCCGAGGCCATCGACCGGGCCCGGGAGGCCCTGGACGGAGCGTTCACCATCGGTGAGGAGTTCACGGCCTCACCGCTCGTCGTCGGGACGATCGGCTGAGCCGACCGGATCCCGGACACGGAGGACAGACATGAGTGCCCAGCCCCTCGCCGGTGCGTTCCTCTCGGACCCCCTCCTCCTGCGCCCCCGAGCCGGCGGGGTCGACGTCGTCTGGTTCACCTCCACGCCCGGCCGGAACCACACGGTCGTCCTGGCCGATGGGCGCACCGTCCCCGCCGACACCCTCACCCTGACGCGGATGGACGAGCCGGTGTTCCGCCACGTCGGGCACGTCGACGGCATCGCCGGCCGGATCGGGTACCACGTCGTCTCGGACGGGCAGGCCTCCGGGCGGTTCAGCTTGGCCCCCGCCCCCGAGCCCGGCTCCCCGGTGCGTCTGCTCCTCACGAGCGACCACCAGGCCAAACCCAACACTGCGGCCAACATCGAGCTGGCGGTGGCCACCGTCGGGCCGCTGGACGGCGTCGTCATGCCGGGCGACCTCGTCAACGACCCGGACAGGGCGTCGGACTGGTTCGGTCCGAGTGCCGGGTCCGTCGAGAATCGCGCCTTCCTACCGGTCGTCCAGGGCCGCGCGCGGGCCCTCGACACAGGCGGTCACCGGCGTCACGGGGCGGCGCTCGTCCAGTCGACGCCGTTGCTGCCGGCGATCGGCAACCACGAGGTCGCCGGCCGGTACGGGCCCTCGTCGTGTTCGACGACGTCCTACCGGCAGGTGACCGGGATGCCGCCGTGGTACGCCCTCACCGTGGGCGACGTCCACCTCATCACGCTCTTCTGCGCCCGGATGTGGCGTGGGATCGAGGCCGATCCCGACCCGGCCACCAGGACGGCGTCGAGCAGGTACCAGGAGGCGCGCTCGGTGCTGGACACCCCGGAACTCCAGGGCGGTGGATGCTTCCTCCACGAGCCCATCGGCCCGGGATCGGCCCAGTGGGACTGGCTGGTGGCCGAACTCGACTCGCCGCAGCGCCGGGCGGCCAGGTACACCGTCGTCCAGCTGCACGAGGGGCCACACGGCCTGGGCGAGAACCTCACTCCCCCGTTCCGCGACCCGCGCCGCATCGAGGAGCGCGAGGACGGCCGGCTCGTCGGGGTGCGCTACGAGTACGACGCCGGCCGCAACCCCCTGCTCGACGACCTGGCCCCGCTGCTCGAGGACGCCGGGGTGCAGCTCGTCGTCAACGGACACTCACATCTGTGGAACCGGTTCGTCGGGCGCAACGGCCGCACGCACTGGGTCGAGGGATCGAACACCGGCAACACGTACGGGGCGTACACGCGCGACAACGGGCAGCGCCGACACGTCCCGCCGGCCCCATGGCGCTCCGAGCTGTACCCCGCCCGGGACGACCCGGACGGCCTCGAACCTCAGGTGCCGAACGTCGCCCCGCTGCTCGACGACGCCGGCCGCCCACTGCCCTATGTCGCCAGCAACGACCACGTCGTCTTCCAGGTCCTCGACTCGGGCACCGGCGACCTCACGAGTTGGATCGCCGACGTGCGCGACGAACACCCCGTCGCGCACGTCCTCGACCGGGTCAGCCTCACGGCGCAGTGACCCGACCGCGGCCCGGCCTCAGCAGACCTGCTGCATCCAGCCGCGGGTGTCCTCGACCCGGCCGTACTGGAGGTCGAGCAGACGCTCACGGATCCGCAGGGTCGTCTCGCCGGTCTGCTCGTGCACCTCGAGGGTGCCGTCCTCGTCGACGAGGGAGCCGATCGGGGTGACGACGGCCGCCGTCCCACAGGCGAAGACCTCCGGGAACTGCCCGGACCGGATGCCGTCGTACAGCTCGGTGATCGACAGCCTGCGCTCGACCGGCGTCAGACCCAGGTCGGGGGCGACCGCGAGGATCGACTTGCGGGTGATGCCCGGCAGGATCGTCCCGCTGAGCTCAGGGGTGATGAGCTCGCCGTCCTTGCTCACGACCATGATGTTCATGCCACCGAGCTCCTCCACCCAGGTGCGCTCCGCGGCGTCGACGAAGAGGACCTGCGAGCATCCCTTGGCGTAGGCCTCGACCTGCGCCTTGAGGGAGGCGGCGTAGTTGCCGCCGCACTTGGCCGCACCGGTTCCTCCGGGGGCGGTCCGCGAGTTGTGCCGCTCCACCCAGATGCGCACCGGCTTGATACCGCCGGCGAAGTAGGCGCCGACCGGGGAGGCGATGACGGTGTAGCGCACCCGCTTGGCCGGGGCGACGCCGAGGAAGTCCTCGTCGGCGATCATGAAGGGACGCAGGTACAGCGACTTCTCGCCGGCCTCCCCGGGATCGGGCACCCACCTCGAGTCGACGTCGACGAGCTGGCGCACCGAGGTGACGAAGTCCTCGACGGGCAGTTGCGGCAGGGCGAGCCGATCGGCCGAGGAGGCCAACCGCTTGCCGTTCTCGTCGGGACGGAAGAGCCACACCGAGCCGTCGGCGTGGCGGTAGGCCTTGAGGCCCTCGAAGATCTCCTGGGCGTAGTGGAGGACGGCACCTCCGGGGTTGACCGGGATGGGGCCGTAGTCGACGACCCGGTCGTCGGCCCAGCCGCCCTGCTGGGTCCACTCGGCCACGGCCATGTGGTCGCTGAAGACCTCTCCGAACCTGGGATCGGCGTGCTCGGCGGCGATCCGCTCGTCCGAGGACCAGTGGGGGGTTCCTGACGGTGCGAAGCTCAGACTCATGGGGGTCACGCTACACCGGTCGAACCACCGTGATCCCACCGATCGGACGGTTCATGTCACATCGTGGAACCGGTCGGTAACCTTGCCGGCATGACGAACGAGGCACCCCATCTGGCAGTCATCGGCGGCGACGGCATCGGCCCGGAGGTCACCGCCGAGGCCCTCAAGGTGCTGGCCGCCACCATCGGCGCCGATGGCTTCACGACGACGGACTTCGCCCTGGGGGCCGAGCACTGGAAGGCCACCGGGGAGGTGCTCCCCGACGAGACCCTCGAGCGGATCACGGCCTGCGATGCCATCGTCCTGGGGGCCGTCGGGGCCGCTCCCGGGTCCACCGAGGTGCCGTCGGGGCTGTTGGAGCGCGGGCTCCTGCTCAAGTTGAGGTTCGCCCTCGACCAGGGCGTCAACCTGCGTCCTTCGGTGTGGTACCCGGGCACCCCGACCCCCTTGTCCGATCGAGTGACCTCGGCCGGGCCCATCGACTTCGTCGTCGTCCGGGAGGGCACCGAGGGCCTCTACTGCGGCAACGGCGGGGCGATCCGTGTCGGGACGCCGCAGGAGATAGCCACCGAGGTGAGCATGAACACCGCCTTCGGGGTCGAGCGGGTGGTGCGCGACGCCTTCGCCCGGGCCCGGGCCCGACGCGGCCACCTCACCCTCGTCCACAAGCACAACGTCCTCGTCAACGCCGGGTCGCTGTGGCGTCGGGTGGTCGAGGAGGTCGGGGCGCAGTTCCCCGACGTCGAGCACGACTACCTCCACGTCGACGCGGTCACCATCGCCCTGGTCAAGGAACCGCAGCGGTTCGACGTCATCGTCACCGACAACCTCTTCGGCGACATCATCACCGACCTCGCGGGGGCGGTCACCGGCGGCATCGGTCTGGCCCCCAGCGCGAACATCAACACGAGCGGGCAGTTCCCCTCGATGTTCGAGCCGGTGCACGGCTCGGCCCCCGACATCGCCGGCACCGGACGAGCCGACCCGACGGCGGCCATCTCGTCGATGGCGCTGCTGCTCGACCACCTCGGCCGCACCGACGACGCCCAGCGCATCCGCGACGCAGTCGCGGCCGACGTCGCCGGACGCCCGGACGCGGCTCCCCGGTCCACGACGCAGATCGGGGACGCCATCGCGGCCCGGGTCGGGGCGGCCTGAGGCCCGGGCCCCCGGCCTGCCCGGACTGCGTCGGATCCGGCGAACAGCCGGGGTCAACGGCTCCGGGATGGAAGAATCACCCCATGCTGCCACTTCCCGAGACCCCCGAGATCGTCACCCGGGCCCTGCACAACGCCCTCGAGATGGGCTACTTCACGACGACCCGCAACGAGACCGGCAGATTCCTCGCCACCATGGCCGGGTCGGTCCGCGGGCCCATCGGTGAGTGCGAGACCGGTTGCGGGGCCGGGGCGGCGTGGTTGCGGCTGGGAGCGCGGGCGCGCACCCGGGTCCACACCTACGAGTTCGACCACGAGCGGGTCGAGCGGGCACGGCAGATCCTCGACGGTCTCGACATCGACATCATCGAGGGAGACTGGGACGACCTCATGGGGGTCGGCCCGTTCGGGCTGCTCTCGGTGCCCATCCGTGTGGCGCAGGCCAAGTCCGTCGAGCAGATCGTCCGGGCGGTGCACCGTGGCGGGATCATCGTCATCGACGACATGCCCCCCAGCCACGGCTTCCCGCCGCGGGACATCAACGGGGTGGTCGACCACACCCGATTGGCGTGGCTGTCGAATCCCAAGGTCAACTGCACCGAGATCCAGCTCGCCAGCGACATGGCGGCGATCGTCGCCTGCCGGCTCTGAGGCCCTGCCGGGAGGTCGACGGCGCGGTAGTGCGGTAGCGGGTGGATTTCCGACCTGGGGAGCCCACAACGGGTGGTTTCACGTCCTGAACACCCGCTCGACGTCGAAAGTCCACCCGCGGGCATGGATTCGGGGCCCCGATGCGCTCATCGGGGCCCCGAACTCCTGTGTCAGCGGGCCGCCGTGCCCTCGGTGTAGTCGGCGTCCTTGGCCTCGAGCCAGGAGAACATCTTGCGCAGCTCCTTGCCGGTCGCCTCGATGGGGTGCTTGGCCTCGGCCTCGCGCATGGCCTTGAACTCCGGCGCACCGGCATCCTGGTCGGCGATGAAGCGGCGGGCGAAGGCACCGGACTGGATGTCGTCGAGCACCGCCTTCATGTTGTCCTTGACGTGCTGGTCGACGACCCGCGGCCCGGACACGTAGTCGCCGTACTCGGCGGTGTCGGAGATGGACCAGCGCTGCTTCGAGATACCTCCCTCGATGATGAGGTCGACGATCATCTTCATCTCGTGGCACACCTCGAAGTACGCCATCTCGGGCTGGTACCCGGCGTTCGTGAGGGTCTCGAAGCCGGCCTGGATGAGGTGCGACAGCCCGCCGCACAGCACGGCCTGCTCACCGAAGAGATCGGTCTCGGTCTCCTCCCGGAAGGTCGTCTCGATGGCCCCGGCACGAAGGCCGCCGAGGGCCTTGGCGTAGGACTTGGTGAGGTCCCAGGCCCGGCCGGAGGCGTCCTGCTCGACACACACGAGCACCGGCACGCCCCGGCCGTCGGCGTACTCGCGCCGGACGATGTGGCCCGGGCCCTTGGGGGCCACCATGCACACGTCGACCCCGGCGGGAGCCTTGATGTAGCCGAAGTGGACGTTGAAGCCGTGGGCGAAGAAGAGCGCGTCGCCATCCTTGACATGCGGGGCGATCTGCTCGGCATAGAGCTGACGCTGGTTCTGGTCGGGGGCCAGGACCATGATGACGTCGGCCTCCTCGCAGGCCTCCTCGATGCCCAGGACACGCAGCCCCTCGGCCTCGGCCTTGGCGATCGACGAGGACCCCTCGCGCAGTCCGACCCGCACGTCGACGCCGGAGTCGCGCAGGTTGAGCGCGTGGGCGTGACCCTGCGAGCCGTAGCCGATGATGGCGACCTGCCGGTCCTGGATGATCGACAGGTCGGCGTCGTCGTCGTAGTACATCGTGGCCATTGATCTGTTCTCCTTCTTGACGGGAATCGTGGGGCCTCAGCGCGGACGCCGGGACGGGGTGGATGAGAGGGCTGCGGCGCCCCGGTTGAGGGCGACCTGACCGGACTGGACGAGTTCGATGATGCCGAAGGGCTCGAGCATGCTCACGAGTGCCTCCAGCTTGTCACGTCCGCCGGTGACCTCGACGGTGACCGACTCCAGTGAGACATCGACCGCCTTGCCGCGGAACAGTCCGACGGTGTCGAGGATCTTCGAGCGGTTCTCGACGTCGGAGCGCACCTTGATGAGGAGCAGCTCGCGGGCGACCGCATTGGGTTCGAGCTCGACGATCTTGTGCACCTCGATGAGCTTGTTGAGCTGCTTGACGATCTGCTCGAGGGCCGGGTCGGAGTCGACGGTGAGGCCGATCGTCATCCGCGACTCGTCGGGATCGTCGGTGGGAGAGACGGTGAGCGACTCGATGTTGTAGCCGCGTCGGGCGAACAGTCCCGACACCCGGGTGAGGACGCCGGGCCGGTTCGTCACGAGGACCGAGAGGATGTGGTTGCTCATGTCTCATGCCTCCTGCGCCGCCGCGGCGGCCTCGGACGTGTCGGCGGGCCCGGGCCTGCCGGAGGGGTCGGAACCGTCGGCGGGGTTCGCCGCCGGGACGTCGTCGCCGGAGGGACCCCAGTCGGGGGCCATGTCCTTCGCGATCCGGATGTCGTCGTTGCTCGCGCCGGCCGCGACCATGGGCCAGACCATGGCGTCACGCTGGACGACGAACTCGACGACGACGGGCCGGTCCTCGATGGCGTTGGCCCTGGCGATGACGTCGTCCACCTCGTCGGGGTCGGTGACGCGGAAGGCCGCGCACCCGAGGGCCTCGGCGAGCTTGACGAAGTCGGGGCACCGGTCCGAGTGCAGGGTGGTGTGGGAGTACCGCTCGTCGAAGAAGAGGTTCTGCCACTGCCGCACCATGCCCAGGACGCCGTTGTTGATGACGGCGATCTTCACCGGGATGTCGTTGAGGGCGCAGGTGACGAGCTCCTGGTTCGTCATCTGGAAGCAGCCGTCGCCGTCGATCCCCCAGACCATCGACTCGGGACGGCCCACCTTGGCTCCCATGGCGGCCGGCACGCAGTAGCCCATCGTCCCGGCGCCACCGGAGGTGAGCCAGTTGCGGGCCTTCTCGTGCGGCAGGAAGTGGGCGGCCCACATCTGGTGCTGGCCGACGCCGGTGACGAAGACGGCGTCGTCCGGGGCCAGGGCGCCGATCCGCTCGATGACCCACTGGGGCGACAGCCCCTCCTGGGAGGACGGGTCGTAGGTCGGCGCATAGGTGTGCTTCATGTGGGTGAGCAGCCGGACCCAGGGGCCCAGGTCGCGCAGCTCCTTGCCCTCGAGGGCTTCCCGGAGCCGGGCCAGGGTCTGCCTGGCATCACCGACGATGGGCACGTCGACAGCCCTGTTCTTGCCGATCTCCGCGGGGTCGACGTCGGCGTGGATGACCTTGGCACCGGGGGCGAAGGAGTCGAGATCGCCGGTGACCCGGTCGTCGAACCGGGTGCCGACGGCGATGAGGAGGTCGGCCCGCTGGAGGGCCCCGACGGCGGCGACGGCCCCGTGCATCCCGGGCATTCCCATGGCCAGGGGATGGGACTCGGGGAAGACGCCGCGGGCCATGAGGGTGGTGACGACCGGGATGCCGGTCTGCTCGACGAGGGCCGCCAGCTCCGCGGCGGCGTCGGCCTTGACGACGCCTCCACCGACGTAGAGCACCGGTCGGTGCGACCTGCCGATGAGGGTGGCCGCCTCCTTGATCTGGCGGGCGTGTGGCTTGGTCGTCGGCTTGTACCCGGGCAGGTCGTACTGCTTGGGCCAGACGAACGGGGCGACCTCGTTCTGGGCGTTCTTGGCGATGTCGACGAGGACCGGTCCGGGACGGCCGGTGGAGGCGATGTGGAACGCCTCGGCGATGGCCAGCGGGATCTCGGCGGCCCGCTTGATGAGGAAGTTGTGCTTGGTGATCGGCATGGTGATGCCGCGGATGTCGGCCTCCTGGAACCCGTCGGTGCCGATCATCGAGGCCCCCACCTGACCGGTGATGGCGACCAACGGGACCGAGTCGAGGTAGGCGTCGTAGATCGGGGTGACGAGGTTCGTCGCCCCCGGGCCCGAGGTGGCCATGCACACACCCACCTTGCCGGTGGCGACGGCATAGCCCTCGGCGGCATGGCCGGCGCCCTGCTCGTGCCGCACGAGGATGTGACGAACCTTCCGGGAGTCCATGAGGGGGTCGTAGGTCGGCATGATGGCTCCGCCGGGCAGCCCGAAGACAACCTCGACGCCGAGCTTCTCGAGACTCGCAATGATCATCTGCGCGCCGGTCATCATTCTGGGTTGTCGCGGATTGTCGGCCATCCCTGCTCCTGTTCCGTGTCGTCTCTCGTTCGTCATTGCCATGAGTTGCCGCCTTCTCCGGCCACCACGAGGTGGTGACCTGAAGCGCTGCTCGAGCGGTCCGGCGTCCTGATCCCGTACAAAGAAAAACCCCCGTTGCCTGAGGCATACGAGGGAGCGTCCTGACGAGAGTCGGGACGCTAGTCAATAACCAGAAGGTTGCTGGCGTGGGGGCCGTTCATGGTCATGATTCTTGACCACGAACCGCCCCACGTCAACAGATCTGGACAAACTTCCCACATCCTGAGACCGGCGCGGTGGCGGGTCAGCCGACCAGCTGTCCGAGCACCTCGTCCTGGTCGCGCAGGGGGAGCCTGGTCCGAATCCCCGCGACCCCGGGCTCACGGGCATAGCGCGGGATGACGTGGACGTGCAGGTGCCCGACGCTCTGACCGGCGACCTCACCCGAGTTGACGAGGAGGTTGACGCCGTCGGCGTCCAGCCGGTCGACGAGGGTGCGCGCCACCGTCGTCACCAAGGGCGCGACGGCGGCGAGCTGGCCGTCGTTCGCCAGCACGTCGGGCACGTGGACGCGCGGGACGACGAGGGTGTGCCCGTCCTGGGCGGGATTGACGTCGAGGAAGGCGATCGCGACGTCGTCCGAGGCGACCTGGCGGCAGGGGATGTCCCCGGCGATGATCGAGCAGAAGAGGCAGTCCATGGCCACAGTCCTACCATGGCCGACCCCACCGGACGGCGGTCCTGACCGTTCAGCGGACCTCGAACCCGGCCGACCTCAGCTCGTCCTTGACCTGTCCGATCGTCAACGTCCCGTAGTGGAAGACGGACGCCGCCAGGACGGCGTCGGCACCGGCCCGGGCGGCGTCGACGAAATGTCGGGCGGTTCCAGCCCCGCCGGAGGCCACGAGCGGCACGTCGACGACGGCCCGCACCGCCTCGATCATCTCGAGGTCGAAGCCGTCGGTGGTGCCGTCGGCGTCCATGGAGTTGAGCAGCACCTCCCCGACGCCGCGGTCGACGGCCTCCTGGCACCACTCGAGGGCGTCCAACCCGGCAGGTCGCGACCCACCGTGGGTCGTCACGCCGAACCCGGAGGGCTGGCCGGCCTCGCGGCGGGCGTCGAGGGACAGGGTGAGCACCTGGCTGCCGAAGCGATCGGCGATCCGCGAGATGACCGAGGGATCGGCGATCGCCCCGGTGTTGATGCCCACCTTGTCGGCGCCGGCCCGCAGCAGGGCGTCGACGTCCTCGACATGGCGCACTCCCCCGCCGACGGTGAGCGGGATGAAGACCGTCTCGGCGCAACGCCGCACCATCTCGCGGGTCGTGGCGCGACCCTGGGTGGAGGCGGAGATGTCAAGGAAGGTGAGTTCATCGGCGCCCTGCCGTCCGTACTCGGCGGCCAGTTCGACGGGGTCGCCGGCGTCACGCAGGTCGGTGAAGTTGACCCCCTTGACGACCCGGCCCTCGTTGACGTCCAGACAGGGGATGACGCGCAGCGCAACAGCCATGGCGGCACCCTACCTGCCTTCCCCGGACACTCCCCCGGTCGTCCGCCCCGGCCCGGCCGGGTGACGCTGTGGCTGCGGGTCGACGACGCGCCGGCCCGCGCCGGCCGATTCGTCGACGCCGGCTGGACGGTCGCCGACGACCTCACCGCCTGGGGCGCCGAGCGGACGATCTCGGTGCGCTCGCCCGACGGACTCGTCCTCGGCTTCGTCAGTACGGCGTCGGAGGTCAGTCCTGGTCCCGATCCAGCGTGACGACCCCGCGCTGGAGGGCCCCGACGACCCTCCGACAGGTCTGGGCGAGGTCCTCGCCCACCCCGGCCCGGCTGAGTTGACCGGCCAGGTCGGCCACCTGACGTACCTGCCGTACGAAGTCACCGGCGCTCATCCCGTCGGACAGGACGACGTCGAGCCCGGCCCCGCTGGCCCAGGCGTGGATGACCTCGGCGACGCCGATGTCGAGGTCGCGCGGGCGGTCGAGCCGGTGGTCGCGCTCGAGCAGGCCGATCCGGGCCCGCACGGCGCGCAGGTCGCTCTCGGCGCGCTCCGAGGCTCGGGTCGGCATCCGCACCGGTCGGCCCCGGTCGGAGGGTCGCGACTCGTGGACGACGGTCGAGAGCACCGCGGCGAGGTCGGCGACGTCGAGCCCGTCGAGGACGCCCTCCCGGGCGGCCTCACAGACGACGAGGTCGAGTTCGCTGTACACCCGCGAGAGGATGCGTCCCTGGTCGGTCACGGTGCGCCCGTCCGGGCCGAGGTAGCCCAGGGCCTCGAGGACCAGGCAGATCCGCTCGAACCTCGTGGCGATCGACGCCGACCGACGTCGAGCCTTCTCCAGGGCCTCGTCGCGGGTCCTCCTCAGCCTCATGGCGCGTTCGGCGAAGCGGGCATGGGTCTCACGGTCGGGGCAGGCGTGGCAGGGGTGGCTGCGGATCTCGGCGCGCAACCGGGCGATCCGGTCGGCGAGCTCGGCGTCGATCTCGCCCTGGTGACGACGGGAAGGAGCCGGAGCCTCGAGGTTGGCGACCGCCCGGTCGAGGGCCTGCCCCAGGGCCCGGCGTGATCCGGCGTCGCCGGGGTGGAAGTGGGCCGGCACCCGGACCCCGGCCATCCGGTGCAGGGGCGCGTCGAGGTCGTCGGGCCCGAGCTTGACGACGGCCCGCGTCGCGGTGAGGACGAGGGGGCTGGGGCGTCGCCCGTCGCGGCGTCGGCCGCGAGTGCCCGGGTCCACGACGACCGCCCAGCCCTCGTATCGGCCGGCCGGCACGTGGACGACGTCGCCCGGGTCGAGGGCCGACAGGGAGTCGACGATCTCCTCCTCGCCGATACCGCGTCTCGTCCTGGCCTGCTCGGCCTCGAGCCGGGAGACCTCCTCGCGCAGCCCGGCGTACTGCTCGAAGTCGCCGAGGTCACACCGGGCGGCCTCGAGGTAATCGGTGATGGCCTGCTCGTCCTCGCGGTTGCGCGCGGGCACGACACCGAGCCGCCGATCGGTCTGGAACTGGGCGAAGGACCGCTCGAGGAGCTCACCCGCCCGCTCCCGGCCGAGGGTGGCCACGAGGTTGACGGCCATGTTGTACGTGGGGACGAAGGCCGAGTTGAGCGGGTAGGTGCGGGTCGAGGCCAGGCCGGCGACGGCGCGCGGATCCATGCCCGGCTGCCAACACACGACGGCGTGTCCCAGGGTGTCGATGCCCCGACGTCCGGCCCGCCCGGTGAGCTGGGTGTACTCACCGGGGGTGATGTCGGCGTGGGTCTGCCCGTTGTACTTGACGAGCTTCTCGAGGACGACGGTGCGTGCCGGCATGTTGATGCCCAGGGCCAGGGTCTCGGTGGCTACGACCACCTTGAGCAACCCCTGGCCGAAGGCCTCCTCGACGACGGCCTTCTGCACCGGCAACAGGCCCGCGTGGTGCGAGGCCAGCCCGGCCTCCAGATGGGCGACGAAGGTCTCCCAGTGCAGCGCCCGACGCTCCTCCTCGGTGAGCGACTCGCCATGACGGTCGGCGATCCGCCGCACCTGCACCGCCTCCTGCGGAGTGGTGAGCACCAGATCCGTGCCGGCCAGCTGGGACACGGCGGCGTCGCACCCCACCCGGGAGAAGACGAAGATGATGGCCGGCAGGAGGTTGGCCCGCTGCAACGACCGGACGACCTGGACCCGGCTGGGGCTGTTGCGGGGCGCGTCGCGGTCGACACCGCGTCCCCGGTCCCCGCGTCGGGCGGAGGCACCGCCGAACCGTCCCGTCCCGTAGGTGACGGTGCGACGACCACGACCGCTGCGTCCACGAGGACGTCGGGAGTCGTCGCGCTGGTACCTGGCCTCCTCACGGGCCAGCCGCACGAGCTCGGGATTGACGTCACGGCCACCGCCGTCGAACAGATCGATGAGTCCTCGTCGGGCGACGATGTGCTGGTCCAGCGGCACCGGACGGCGTTCGGAGACGACGACGCGCACGTCCCCACGCACCTCGTCGAGCCATTCGCCGAACTCCTCGGCGTTCGAGACGGTCGCCGACAGGCACACGAGGGTGACGTCCGGGGCCAGGCCGAGGATGACCTCCTCCCACACGGGGCCACGGAAGCGGTCGGCCAGGTAGTGCACCTCGTCCATGACGACCCAGCCGAGCCCCGACAGGGTCGAGGACTGGGCGTAGATCATGTTGCGCAGCACCTCGGTCGTCATGACGACGAGCGGTGCCTGCGGATTGATCGAGACGTCGCCGGTAAGCAGGCCCACCTCGCCGGGGCCGTAGCGCTCGACGAGGTCGTGGAACTTCTGGTTCGACAGGGCCTTGATCGGCGTCGTGTAGAAGCACTTGCGGCCGGTCTCGAAGGCCAGGAAGGTGGCGTACTCCCCGACGACCGTCTTCCCCGCGCCGGTGGGTGCCGCGACGAGCACCCCGGCTCCCTCGTCGAGGGCGGCGCAGGCCTCCTGCTGGTAGTCGTCCAGGTCGAACGAGTAGGTGGCGGCGAACCTGCCGAAGGAGGTGGCGTCCATGTCCTCCACGATATCCGTGCCCGCCGCGGACGGCCGCCAGGACGCCGTCGACCTCAGTCGACCTTGATGTTGAACTCGTCGCGGTCGATGCCGAACTCGTCGACCGGGTGCCGCTTCTCGTTGGCGCGGCAGATGAACTCGGCGATGACGTACATGAGCGCCATGGGGACGGCCAGGGCACACATCGAGATGGGGTCACCCGAGGGGTTCGCGAAGGCGCCGATGACGAAGAAGCCGAAGATCGCCCACTTGCGTGCCGCGGCGAGCTGCGACGACGACACGACGTGGACGAGATTGAGCAGGACGAGGAAGACCGGTAGGAGGAAGCACACCCCGAAGAGGAGGATGATGCGCAGCTCGAGCGCCAGGAAGGCGTTCATGTCGAGCAGGTTGGTGATGCCCATCCCGTGAGGGGTGAAGTTGAGCATCATGGAGATGCCCTTGGGCAACACCCAGTAGCCGAGACCGGCGCCGAGCAGGAACAGCGGGACGGACGCGCCGACGAAGCGGATCGCCCACTTCTTCTCCTTGTCAAGAAGACCGGGGACGATGAAGGCCCAGATCTCGTAGAGCCAGATGGGGCAGGCGGCGATGAGCCCGGCCACCATGGCGATCCGCAGGTTGAGCAGGAACGGGGCGACGACACCGGTGTTGACGACCTGCAGCTGGGCTGTGGGGTTCTTGGCCTTGATGGCCTCACTGGCCAGTTGGTACGGCCACATGACGAGCTGCACCAGCGGCCGGTAGAAGACGAACGCCACCGAGGAGGTGACGACGATCGCCAAGATCGAGACGACGAGGCGATACCTGAGCTCGCGGAAGTGGTCGACGAGCGACATGGTGCCGCCCTCCCCCGCCTGGGGAGGACGGAACCGTGCGAATCGCCGATGGTCCTCGGCCTGGACGCTCATGGGGTCGCCTCGTCCTCGACTCAGTTGGCCGAGGAGGTGCCCTCGTCGGTGGGGCCGTCCTCGGTCTTCTTCTCGGCGTCCTTGCTGTTGAGGCCGGCCGTCTCCTCCTTGAACTCACGGATGGCGCGACCGGCACCCTTGCCGACGCCGGCGAGCCGGGAACCGCCGAAGAGCAGGACGGCGACGATGAGGAGGATGAGGATGCCCATCTCGGTGGGGATGAGCAGGAGCTGGGCGGTCATGGGCCTTGGTCCTTTCACGGGATCCCGATCGATCGACCGGCGGTCGCGATCGGTGTGGATCGGCGTTCAGGCTACCACGGCACACCAGAGGCTCCCGGGGTGTCGAGGCCGTCCAGGTCGAGCTCGTCGAGGAGCCGTCCGAGCTCGTCAAGCCTGCCTGTGAGGCTGCTCAGAGCATCCAGGAGAGCTCTGGTGCGCCGCCAGAGGTACCACGCCCCCAGGACGGTGAGGGCCAGGGCGCCGAGCAGCGCCGCGAGCAGCATCCAGAGCCACATCTCAGGTCCCGCTCGCGCCCTGGTCGACAGGATCGACCCCGTGGACCTGACACGCCCCACGGACGAGCCTCGCGGCGTCGGCGGCCGCCTCCGGAGGGTCGACGGCGAGGACGTCGGGGCCGAGGGCGACGAGGAGGTCGGCGAGCCACCGTCGACTCGCAACCGCGAAGGTCATCCGCCATCCCCGGGGCACCCGTTCCACCGTCCGGGTCGGGTGGTACTCACCCACCCAGCCCGACCGTGGGGTGAGCAGCAGGGTCACCTCGTCGTCGGCGGGCACGTCACCGAACCACTCGAGGTGCTCGGGCGGCCGCCCGTGGCTGGCGGCGGGGCCGATCTGCCGGGCGTCGACGATCCGGTCCAGACGCCAGGTGCGCCAGTCCCTGCGCGCCGTCGACCAGCCGACGAGGTACTGCCGGCCGTCGCGGACCTCCACCCGCGCCGGATCGACGACCTGCTGGGTCGCCTCGGCGGCGTCCTGCCTACGGTGGTGTATCTCAAGTCGGCGTCGCTCCCGGCAGGAGCGGACGAACCACTCGGTCCGTGGATCGCTCGTCACCGAGGCGCTGGCCTCGATGACCCCCTCGCCGACCGGGGCCAGCCCGCGCAGTTTCTCCTGGGCCGAAGCCACGGCGACGGCGGTTGTCGGATCGGCGAGGTCGGCGACGACCTGGAGGGCCGCCAGCAACGACCAGGCCTCGTCCGGGGTGAGCTTCATGGGTCTGGGCAGGGCGTCGGCATTGGTGAGGGTGATCGTGCCCTCCGCATCGACGGCGTCCATGTCGATGTCGATGAGGTCGTCGGGCAGGCCGCCGGGCAGCCCACACATCCACAGGATCCTCAGGTCGGCGACGATCCGGGACGGCGGGACGTCGAAGACCCTCGCGGCCTCGGTCACGGCCACCCCGGGATGCGACCTCAGGTACGGGACGAGGGCGAGCAGTCGGCTGACATCGGAATGACCCCGCGTCATGACGCCGCCCTCCGCACCCAGTCGAGCTGGCTCACCCGGCGGATCCGTGCGACGATCTCCTCGCGGACGTCATCCGGGCCGAGCACGAGGGCGTCTCCCCCGGCGCGCAGGACGGCCGTGGCCAGCTCCTCGACGCCCGCGCAGGTCGCCCTGACGACCACCCGGGACGGGCGACCCGCATCGCCCGACCGGGAGGGGTCCGGGGCTGGTCCGTCCACCGGCGCCATCGCCCCTGGGCCGCCCCGGAGCAGGTCGTCCCCTCGGTGGGGTGCCGAGCCAGGGTCGACGGGTTCGAGCGTGACGCCCGGCATCCTCGTGCCCTCGCGCACCGCCAGGGTGGCCTCGACGGGCGGGCTGGGCGGCGGCTCGAGGCGTCGCAGATGATCGGCCACGAGGGCCGGGTCGGGACGGCTGACCGTGCCGGGCTCGCCCGTCGTCCGCACCGACGAGGTGATGCGTGAGAGCCGGAAGACCCGAGGCTCGTCGGCATCACGGTCGCGCCCGAGCAGGTACCAGTGTCCACGCCGCAGGACCAGCCGCCACGGGTCGACGTGCCGCACCCGCTCCTCACGGTACGTGAACTCGACGGGCGCTCCTGCCAGGCTGGCCCCCCAGAGCTCCTCGAAGCCGGCCTCGTCGGCCCCGGAGGACACCTGGGTCGGCAGGCCGGCCTCGGTGTCGGGGTCGACCCCTGCCGCCCTGAGTTTGGCCAGGGCAGCGGTCGAGGACTCGTCGAGGACGCTCTCACGCCACACCCGGGCGGCCATCCCCAGGGCGTCGGCCTCGGGCTGGGTGAACTGCACGGCGGGCAGCTCGAACTCATGGCGTGGAATCCGGTACCCCACCTCGGCACCGGCGAGGGTGTCCAGGGGCACGGTCCGGATGTCGATGCCGAGCCGACGCAGCTCTTCCTTGTCCCGCTCGAAGGACCTCTTGAAGGCGTCGTCGGAGCCCTGCCGGTAGTCCTCGATGGTCTGGCGAAGGGTGGACCTCGTGAGCGGACGGTCGGTGACGAGCAGGGCGATGACGAGGTTGACGAGACGCTCCGAACGCTTCGCTGACATGGTCACCTCTCCGTTCCAGCGCGGCGCGCAGGATACCTCGGCACTCCCACCGGCGCAACACCGAGCATGGACACTCTTGATCCTAGAGTGTGCCGTGACGTCACAACAGTTGCCTGCTCGATCCACCCCTCGTCCGATCCAGGAGTACGCCATGGCGCCGACCGCCGCTGCCGCCGATCATCTCGTCAAGACCTATGGAACAGGTGATGCCGTCGTTAAGGCCCTCGACGACGTCACCGTACGCGTCGAGGCGAGCGCGCTCACCGCCGTCATGGGCCCCTCGGGCTCGGGCAAGTCGACGCTCATGCACTGCATGGCCGGGCTCGACCGCCCGACCTCGGGACGGGCCCTCATCGGCGAGACCGACGTCGCCATGCTCACCGACAAGAAGTTGACCCTGCTGCGACGCGAACGGGTCGGGTTCATCTTCCAGCAGTTCAACCTCGTGCCGACCCTCACCGCCAGGGAGAACATCCTCCTGCCCCTGGCCATCGCCGGGCGCAAGCCCGATCCCCAGTGGTGGGACGCCGTCATCGAGACGGTGGGTCTGGCCGACCGGCTCAGCCACAAGCCCTCCGAGCTGTCCGGGGGCCAGCAGCAGCGGGTGGCCTGCGCCCGGGCGCTGGTGGGACGCCCCGAGATCATCTTCGCCGACGAACCGACCGGGAACCTCGACTCGACGAGCGCCGCCGAGGTGCTCGGCTTCCTGCGCCGATCCGTCGACGAGTTCGGCCAGACGATCGTCATGGTCACCCACGATCCCGTGTCGGCGTCGTACGCCGACCGGGCTCTCTTCCTGGCCGACGGGCGGATCGTCGAGGACATCGTCGACCCCACCCATGACCGGGTCCTCGAGACGATGGCCCGGCTCGACCCGCGCCGAGCCGGGCACGCCAGCGCCACCGAGAGGAAGAACGGTCCGGAGCGCGAGGCGCCCGCCGCGCCGCGTCACGCCGATGACTCCCCTCGTCCCGGTTCCGCGGCCGCATCGGTCGCCCGCCGCGCCGAGAAGGCCTGAGCGACCATGTGGAAGGCCACCTTCACCTCCCTGTGGAGCCGCAAGCTGCGGCTGTTCATGTCGACCCTGGCCATCGTCCTGGGAGTCGCCTTCGTCTCCGGGTCCTTCGTCTTCGGCGACATGCTCCGATCCACCTTCAACTCCATCGTCTCGGGCTCGGTCTCCGACGTCGAGGTCACCAAGAACACCGACGAGGCCGTCCAGGGTGAGACGACGAACCGGTACCCGCTGACCCAGGAGGTCGTCGACAAGGTCCGCCGGGTGGCGGGCGTCAAGGACGCCCAGGGCAGCCTCGCCGAGACGGGCACCGTCCTCATCGGCCGCAACGGCAAGGCCATCACGAGTTTCGGACCGCCACAGCTGGGCTTCAGCTGGCAGACGATGCCGGCCCTCGGCGGCCAGCAGGGGATCCACGTCGTGTCAGGCCGGGAGCCGCGCAACGACGACGAGGTCGCCGTCGATCCCGAGACCCTCGACACGTCGGGTCATCGGATCGGCGACAAGGTCAAGGTCATCACGAGCAGGGCCGGCACCGTGCAGGCCACGCTCGTCGGCACCGCGACGATCGGCCAGGGCGGATCGGCCGGCGCCAGCTATGTCTTCTTCACCACCCACCGGGCCCAGGAGCTCTTCCTCGAGGGCCACGACGCGTTCACCCGCATCTCGATCCTGGCCGAACCGGGAGCCGACCGGTCGACGATCGCCAAGGCCGTCCAGAAGGTCGTGCCCAAGGGGTATCAGGCCAAGGACGGCAAGGTCATCGCCGATGAACAGATCACTGCGATCGGCAAGGCCCTGGGCTTCGTCGACATCTTCCTCCTCGTCTTCGCCGGGATCTCGCTGCTCGTGGCGAGCTTCCTCATCGTCAACACCTTCACCATCCTCGTCGCCCAGCGCTCCTCGGAGTTGGCGCTGTACCGGGCCATGGGCGCCAGCCGCGCACAGATCAGGGCCACGGTCCTCGTCGAGGCCCTCGTCGTCGGCGCCGTGGGGTCCGTCGTCGGCCTGTTCGGTGGTCTCGGCCTGGCCGTCGCCATCAAGGCGATCATGGCCGCAACCGGCTGGGACATCGGGCAGTCGACGATCACCCTGGGCCTCAAGGCGGTCATCGCGTCGCTGGTCACCGGCATCCTCGTCACTGTCATCGCGGCCCTGCTGCCGGCAGCCCGGGCCACCCGGATCTCGCCGGTGCAGGCCATGACCTCGGCCCGGACGGAATCCGAGGTCGGGTTGGGCAAGCGTGCCGTCGTCGGCGTCGTCATGGCCGCGGTCGGCGTCGCCGGGATCGTCCTGGGCGTCCTCGACGTCGTCCCCAAACGCGTCGCCTGGGCGGGGGCGGGCATGGCCCTGACGATGATCGGCGTCGCCCTGGCCTCCCCGCTGCTCGGCCGTCCGGTCATCTGGGTCGTCGGCAAGGTGTACCGGGCGGCCTTCGGCGAGCTCGGGAAGCTGGCCGAACTCAACTCGATCCGCCAGCCCCGTCGCACGGCGGCGACCGCCTCGGCGCTCATGGTCGGGCTCACCCTGGTGTCGCTCATGGCCGTGTTCGGCGCCTCCTCGACGCGCTCGGTGACCACCCAGGTCACCGACACCGTCCGGGGTGACTTCATGGTCGGACGCCAGGGGTTCCAGGAGTTCCCCGATCAGGTCCGCACCAAGGTGGCCGCCGTCCCCCAGGTCAAGGACGTCCACACCATGAAGGTCGCGTCGATGCTCGAGATCCCGGCGGGCTCGGGCACCCCGCCCAAGGAGTACTTCACCGACCCGATGGGGCGCCATGTCCGTCGCATCGCCGGTATGGACGCCTCATCCCTGGACCGGATGTTCCCGCAGACCATGACGAAGGGGCGCATGTTCCGGGCCGACGGGGAGATGATCGTCGAGGACAAGGCGGCCACCGAGAACCACCTGTCGGTGGGTTCGACCTACCGGTTGTGGTCGGTCGAGGCACAGCGGCCCATGAGCTTCACGGTCGTCGGCATCTACACGACCGGCAAGGGACAGGCCATCGCCGACATGTGGGTCTCGACCACGACCCTCACCTCGGTGGGTCTGGGGGCGACCGACAACTTCCTGTCGATCTACCTCAAGCCGGGTTCCAACCACGACGAGGCCCGCAAGGCCCTCGACGCCGCGCTGGCTGACATGCCACTGGTGAGCGTCATGGACGTCGGCCAGTACACCGACCAGATCCTCGTCAACGTCAACCGGACCATGGCGCTGCTCTACGCCCTGCTCGGACTGAGCATCGTCATCGCGGTGCTCGGCATCGTCAACACCCTGGGGTTGAGCATCATCGAGCGCACGCGGGAGCTCGGCCTGTTGCGGGCCATCGCCCTCACCCGACCCCAGGTGCGCCGGATGATCACCCTCGAGTCCGTCGTCATCGCCCTGCTCGGTGCGGTGGTCGGGGTCGGGTTGGGGACGGCGTTCGGCGTCGTGCTGCAGCGGCTCATGGCCACCCAGGGCATCGACGAGTTGTCGGTCCCGTGGCTGCAACTCGTCGCCTTCGTCGTCGCTGCCGGAATCGTCGGTGTCCTCGCCGCCCTGTGGCCGGCGCACCGGGCGGCCCGGACGAACATCCTGCGGGCGATCGCCAGCGAGTGAGGGGGGTGGACCTCCCACCTAGACCCTCACCCGCTGGTCCATCGAGCGTCAGTCGGCGGTGACCATGTCCCCGTCAATGACGTTCAGGGTCTTCGCCTGGGATGGCTTGATGGCACCCGTCACTCGCAGCAGGATCGGCCCCTTGACGAACGAATACTCGCTGCCGAAAGCCGGGGCACTCTTGAAAATCGTCTGAAGATACTTCGCCCGCTGCACCGCATCCTTGTTCGTCGCCCACTGTTCGACCGATGCTCCCCTGGACACGTCGAGCTCGCCAGCCCCGGACTCAGCGGGAATCCACTGGATGTTGGCTGCCGCAGTGTACCCGTTGGGGCGGCCGAGAAGGTTGTTCGGATCATTGTCCTCGGTGTACTCGACGATCTTGGAACCAGGCTTCTTGGCCGCCACCATCTTTGCAACCGCCATCGCCGTCATGGAAGACGCGTCGTCCTCGGATGCGGACGCCGTCGCCACGGAGCTCGACTGTCCCGTGGCTGCGGACGTGGCGGACATCGCGGGCGAGGGCGTCGTGGCACCCGCACCTGTGGATGAGCTTCCCGACCCGCCGCATCCTGCCAAGGCGATGAGGACCGTGATCGAAGCTGTCACTCCCTTGTGGATCTTCATGACCTCAAGGTAGCAGCCTCGTGTCACCTCAGTAGGCTGGAAAGACATTGAGTCTCGAATGGCTCATTCCCTCAGGACGCAAGTCCGAGGAACACCGCCATGAGTCGTTTCACGTCGGCCATCTGTTGACTCGTCAGGCGCCCGATACGACTACCCAGGTGGCTCCGTCGGACTGTGGTGATCCTGTCGATCATGAGGTCACTCGAGTGGTCCAGGCCGGACGTCCCGCCGGGTTCCACCCGAAACCTCATGAGGGGGCTGTCCACCACGTGCAAAGTGAAGGGAACCACGGTCACCGAGTCTGTCGCGTCGAACACGTCGTCCTGCACGATGAGAGCAGGCCGCGGCTTCGTCGAGTGGACCCCACCGGCCACGGTCCACACCTCGCCGCGTTTCACTCCTGGCCCCAGTCCGCCGAGATTGCCTCGACGAAATCCTCATCGTCGGTCTCCTGATCATTGACAGCCATGAGTTCGCTCTGCCGGTGAGCCTCGTCGACGAACCCAGGCGTGCGCACATCCGGCACCCAGATCTGCACCAAGCGGTACCCGCGCGCACGCATGCGACGGCGGTGATCTCTCACGCGTTCCTGGACCGTCATGACCCCAGTGCTACATGTAACAGGGTGACCCATGATCGAGTCGTCACCCTACGCTTGTCTTCATGACCGACCTGCCGCCCCAGCAAGGTGCCGGGAGGTTCGCACCCTCACCGACCTCCCACCTGCACCTGGGCAACCTGCGTACCGCCCTGGCGGCCTGGTTGCTCGCCCGCGCGACGGGACGCCGGTTCATCGTGCGCATCGAGGACCTCGACCAGCAGCGCGTGGCGGCGGCCCGAGGCCTGGCAGACCAGCAGCTGCGCGACCTGGATCGCCTCGGGCTCGACTGGGACGGCCCGGTCGTCCGCCAGTCGCAGCGCCTCGACCTCTACGCCGACGCCATCGCCTCCCTGCCCACCTACCCGTGCTTCTGCACCCGCAAGGAGATCGCCGCTGCCTCCCAGGCCCCCAACGGCCTCGCCGACTGGCGTCCCTACCCCGGCACCTGCCGCGACCTGTCCGACGCCGCCCGTGCCGAGCGCGCCGGTCACCGTCCCCCGGCGACCCGCCTGGCGAGCACCGTCGACTCGTGGACGGTCACCGACCTCGCCCGCGGTTCCTGCACCGGGGGCGTGGACGACGTCGTCCTGCGTCGCAATGACGGCACTCCGGCGTACAACCTCGCCGTCGTCGTCGATGACGGGCTCCAGGGGGTCGATCAGGTCGTCCGGGCGCGGGACCTGTGGCCGTCCGCACCGCGTCAGGCCCACCTGGCCAGCCTGCTCGGGTACCGCGAGCCGGTCTACGCCCATTGCGGGCTGGTCGAGGCGCCCGGCGGCGACCGCCTGTCGAAATCGGCCGGGGCCGGCGGACTCGATGACCTCGCCGCCGCCGGCTGGCCGCCGGCGAGGGTCGTCGCCCTGCTCAGCCGCTCCCTCGGGTTGCCGGAGGTCACCGACCCTCACGAGCTGCTGTGCGACGATCTCGCCCGGGCCCTCGAGCCACCCAGTCCGAGCGGCCCCCTCGCGAGCCCTCCCCCCGCTTCGAGTGCGCCGGGGGCCCCGCGTCCACTCGACGCAGGGCCCCTCGACGGCTCACCGGGATGGTGGAGCGACTGGGTGCCTCAGGAGGTCTTCGTCGCCATGAGGATGTCGATGACGTAGACGAGGGTCTCGCCCTTGCTGATCGACGCCGACGGGTCACCGTCGGGGTAGGCCTCGCTCGGCGGGGCGATGAGGAGCACCCGCGACCCGACGGTCTGGCCGACCAGGCCCTTCTTCCATGCCGAGATCGTCGACGACAACTGCCCCTGGATCCCTGCGGAGGTGTAGCCCTCGTCGATGACCTTGCCGGTGGACCATGCCCACGAGCGGTACTTGACGAGGAGCGTGTCGGTGGCGGTCACCTTGGCGCCCGACCCCTTGATGAGGGGCTGCACGACGAGTGTGCTCGGCTTGGTCGCCTTGCCGATCGTCAGCTGCGGGACGCCGTCCTTCATCGTCACCTTCGGCAGGCCCGCGGCGGGCGTCACGGTGGTGCCGCTGGCCTCGGTGTAGGCGACGTCGAGGATGTCGACGACGAAGATGAGCGAGTCGCCCTTGAGGATGCCGGCCTGGGCGTTGCCGCCGCTCGAGTCGTAGCCGTCGGAGCCGGGCATCATGACGAGCACGCGATCGCCGACCTTGTGGCCGACCAAGCCCTTCTGGAACCCGGCGATGACCTGGCTCAGCGAGAAGGTCGCGGCCTGGCCACGGCTGAACGAGCTGTCGAAGGTCTTGCCGGTACGCGCGTCGATGCCGACGTAGTTGATCGACAGGGTGCTGCCGCTGGCGACCTGACGGCCCGAGCCGGCCTTGAGCACCTTCGACTGGGTCTTGGCGATGGCGATGGGCCAGGCCGCCGTCACGGTCGGCTGCTTGCCGGCGTCACCCTTGACGGTGATGGCATCGAGGGAGGTGATGACCTTCGCCGCCTTCGTCGGCGTGGCCGAGGCCGAGGGCGACACGGAGGGCGACGCGGACATGCTCGCGCTGGCCGAGGCGCTCGGCGTCGGCGTGGCGGAGGAGTGCGTCGTGGACTGGTTGGATCCGCAGGCGCTCAGGGCGAGGGTGGCGACGGCGAGGGCCGCAGCCACACGGGCCGTACGGCGTCCGGACTGGCGGGAGAAGTCAAGCATCACGACTGGCAGGTTACCGGACGATGAGATCCACCCGCTGTGGCGACCTCGCCGGGAACTGCGGGCTCACAGCCCGACGATGTCGTAGAGCGACCCGAGTTCCTCACGGCTCAGCTCGCGCATGTCGCCCAACCCGAGCTTGCCGACGTGCACCGGACCGATGGCCGTGCGCGAGAGCCGACGCACCGGGTGGGCCACCGAGTCCATCATCCGTCGCACGATGCGATTGCGGCCCTCGTGGATGCGCACCTCCACCAGCGAGTGCTCGTCGGTCGCCTGGACGAGCCGAACCTCATCGGGACGCACAGGTCCGTCGTCGAGGGTGATGCCGCGCTGGAGCCGCTTGACGACCCTGAGGTCGACGCGACCCTCGACGTCCGCCAGATAGGTCTTG
This sequence comes from Acidipropionibacterium timonense, assembly GCF_900605005.1. Classification (GTDB taxonomy): domain Bacteria; phylum Actinomycetota; class Actinomycetes; order Propionibacteriales; family Propionibacteriaceae; genus Cutibacterium; species Cutibacterium timonense. The sequence goes on from NZ_LR027558.1 coordinate 1,473,468, forward strand.
AGCACCTTGTACGACGGATGCGTGAGCCGGTTGGCGAACTCCCCGTCGTTGGTGAGGATGATGAGACCCTCGGTCTCGGTGTCGAGCCGCCCGACGTGGAACAGGCGGATGCCTCGCGGGACCCCCTCGAGATCGGACAGGCAGGGCCGGCCCTCGGGATCGTCCATCGTCGAGACGACGCCGCGTGGCTTGTTGAGCACGTAGTACACGTGCCGTCGGGCGGTGGGGATGCGCGATCCGTCGACGCGGATCTCGTCGCGCTCGGGGTCGACGCGGCGTCCCTGCTCGACGACGAGTTCTCCGTTGACCTCGACCCGGCCGTCGGCGATCATCTCCTCGGCGGCACGCCGGGAGGCCAACCCGGCCTGGGCCAGGACCTTCTGCAACCGGATTCCCTCGGTGTTCTCGGTCATGGGGTGTCCTCCCTGCGACACATGGGGTCGGTCGCCTGTCTCAAGTCGTGCTGTGTGGAACGTGCTGTGTCGGGTCGGCGTGGGTGACGCCGTCAGGTCGCGAGCCGGGATGCCAGGGCGGACTCGCCGTCACGCTGGTCGAGGTCGGCCAGGACGATGGCGATCGCCTCGCGGACGATCCGTCCGCGGTCGGCGGCGATCCCCCGGGCGCGCAGCCGGAGCCTGGCGTTCTCCAGGGCCAGGAGCTCCTCGGTGCTCACATAGACCGTGATCTTCTCGTCGTGACGCACCCGTCCGGTGCCACGGCGGGTCGCCTCGCCGGCGTCGGACTTCCTCGGGGATGCCGAGCTGCGGCGTCGACGTTGTCCCCGGGCCACCCCGGCGTCATCCTCACTGGTGGCCTGCTCGACCTCGGCGGTCGATCGGAAGAGCTCGGAGGCCCCCGGCAGGCTCACGCGCCGCGTCGACACCGGTACAGCACCTCCTTGGCGAGCTCACGGTAGGCGTCGGCCCCCGGGGAGCTCGGCGCATAGGTCGTGATGGGCTCGCCGGCCACGGTCGTCTCGGGGAACTTGATGGTGCGCTTGATGACGGTGTGGAAGACGACCTCGCCGAAGGCCTGGACCACCCGCTCCATGACCTCGCGGGCATGGAGGGTGCGCGGGTCGAACATCGTGCCGAGGATGCCGAGGATCTCGAGGTCCGGGTTGAGCCGGTCCTGCACCTTCTCGATGGTGTCGGTGAGCAGGGCGATGCCGCGCAGGGCGAAGAACTCACACTCCAGCGGCATGATGACGTAGTCGGACGCCGTGAGCGCGTTGATGGTCAGCAGACCCAGGGATGGCGCGCAGTCGATGAGGATGACGTCGTAGTCGCCGCGAACCTTGTCGATGACCCGCTTGAGGGTCTGCTCCCGGGCCACCTCGCTGACGAGCTGCACCTCGGCGGCGGACAGGTCGATGTTGGCCGGCAACAGGTCGAGACCCTCGACGGTCGTGTCCTGGATGACGTCGTGGACGTCGTCACGGCGCGACATGAGCAGCGTGTAGATCGACTTCTCCAGGGTGTGCGGGTTGACGCCGAGGCCCACCGACAGGGAGCCCTGCGGGTCGAAGTCGACGAGCAGCACCTTGCGACCGAACTCCACGAGGGAGGCACCGAGGTTGATGGTCGTCGTCGTCTTGCCGACGCCGCCCTTCTGGTTACACATTGAAATGACGACGGCGTGCTTGGGCCCGTCGGCGACCGACGTGGGCTCCGGCAGATCGGGAAGTGGGCGGCCGGTCGGCCCGATCGAGTTCTCCGCGGCCTCGGCGGCCTCCCGGCCGGGTGCGGGAACGCGGAACAGCGGCTCGGGTGACGAGTCGGACACCTGCGACCTCCTTGGACGACGACCCGGCGGACGCCGGATCGGTTCAACCCTAGTATGCGGGGCCGACAGCTTCACCTCATCATCGTGGAACCCCTCACCGCACCGCCCGCGGATGGGCGCTCCGATACACCTCCCGCAGGTGCTCGGCGGTGACCAGGGTGTAGATCTGCGTCGTCGTCACCGAGGCATGCCCGAGCAGCTCCTGGACGACGCGCACGTCGGCCCCTCCATCGAGCAGATGGGTGGCGTAGGAGTGCCGCAGGCTGTGCGGTGAGAGGTGGACGCCGAGGCCGGCTCGCTCCCCCGCCCTCTGGATGACCGCCCAGGCACTCTGGCGCGAGAGTCGTCCACCCCGAGAGTTGAGCAGCAGTGCCGGTGACGACGAGGCCGTCCGACCGGCCCACTCCGGCCGACCGCGCACCAGCCAGGCGTCGACCGCGTCCAGCGCGAACCGCCCCAGCGGGACGACCCGTTCCTTGTCACCCTTGCCGACGAGGCGCAGTCCGGCCGACGGGTCGGCACGGACCTCGCGCACGTCGTCGACGTCGAGGTCGCACACCTCACTGATCCGAGCTCCGGTGCCGTAGAGCAGTTCGAGCAGGGCACGGTCACGCAGCCCCTCGATGCTCGTCACGTCGCAGGAGGCCAGCAGGGCCTCGACCTGCGCGATGGTCAGCGCCTTGGGCAGCCGCTGCCGGGGAATCGCCGGTGACACGTCGCGCGCCACGTCGACCTCGAGGTGCCCCTCGCCGACCGCGAACCGGTGCAGATTGCGCACTGCGACGACCATCCGCGCCACCGACGACGCCGCCAGGCCACTGTCGGTGAGGGACCGGGCGAACTCGCTCACGTCGACGGCACTCACCTGCGCCAGATCGGTGAGACCGCGCTGGGCCAGGAACTGGTCGTACCGCCGCAGGTCGCGTCGGTAGGCGGCCACCGTGTTGGCCGACAGACCCCGCTCGGCGACGAGGTGCCGCAGGTAGTCGGCGACCTCGTCGCTGATGGGGTCCGACGCCTCGTTCACCGACGGCGTCGGTCCATCGTCGGCCACGGGCTGCCGGCCGGGCGCAGATCGTCGAGCCGCCCGGTCGCCCGGGCCAGCGCCAGGGCAGTCACCCCGGCCACCAGGGTCGGTGACTGGCACGACCCGGCGAAGACGGCGTCGACGAGGTCGTCAAGGGGCTCCCAGGAGGCCTTCATGAGCACCTCCTCGCCCTCGAGGACGAAACCGTCGGGCCGGGGTGCCGGATGCAGCGACCTGGCCAGATAGATCCGCAGGTTCTCCTGGCACCCACCGGGAGTCGTGAAGATGTCGACGAGCACACGCCAGTCGTCGGCGGCGAGCATGGCCTCCTCGGCGAGCTCGCGCCGTGCGGCGGCCAGGTAGTCCTCCCCGTCGACGTCGAGCAGTCCGGCAGGCGGCTCGACGAGGATCATCCGCACCGGGTGCCGGTACTGGCGCACGACGGCGACGCGGTCCTCGTCGTCCAGGGCGATGATGCCGACGGCACTGGGATGGGTGACGTACTGCCGCTCGATGGTCTCCCCGACCGGGGTGACGATGGTGTCGTCGACGAAGTCGCAGACCCGCCCGGTGGCGCGCACCTCGTGATTCTCGACCGTCCAGCTGGCCGGCTCGTCCCATCGGGTCACTTCTGATCGGCCTCCGGTGCCCCGACAGGCTCGCCGGACCCGCTCGTCCTGCCGTGATGCTCGTCGGGCAGCGGGACCGCGCGATCCTCGCCCTTGTTGTGGGCGATCGCGGCCGCCACGAGACCACGGAAGAGCGGGTGGGCGTGGGTCGGGCGGCTCTTGAGCTCCGGATGCGCCTGGGTGGCGACGAAATACGGGTGCATCGACCGGTCGAGCTCGACGAACTCGACAAGGGACCCATCGGGGGACGTCCCGCAGATGTGCAGTCCGGCGCCCTCGAGGCGATCACGATAGGCGTTGTTCACCTCGTAGCGGTGACGGTGCCGCTCGGTGACGGTCGTCGTCCCGTAGAGCTTGGCGACCTGCGAGTCCTTGGTGAGCTTGGCCGGGTAGGCGCCAAGTCGCATCGACCCACCGAGGTCGCCACGGCCGGCGACGACGTCGACCTGCTCGGCCATCGTCGCGATGACCGGGTCGGCGCACTCGGGATCGAACTCGCTCGACGCGGCTCCCTCGATGCCGGCCAGATCGCGGGCGACCTCGATGACCGCACACTGCAGGCCCAGGCACAGGCCGAGGAACGGGACGTTGTGTTCACGGGCCCACCGGATCGCCCCGATCTTGCCCTCGACCCCACGGATGCCGAAACCGCCGGGAACACAGACACCGTCGACATCGCCGAGGTATTGCGCGGCGCCCTGGGGAGTGGCGCAGTTGTCGGAGGCCACCCACTTGACGTTGACCTTGACGCGATTGGCGTAGCCACCGGCGTGAAGGGCCTCGGTGACCGACAGGTAGGCGTCGGGCAGGTCGATGTACTTGCCGACGAGGGCCACGGTGACCTCCCGGGTCGGCTTCTTGACCCGCTCGAGGAGGTCGTCCCAGGTCGACCAGTCGACGTCACGGAAGAAGAGGTTGAGACGCTGGACGACGTAGGCGTCGAGCCCCTCGCGGTGCAGCACCTTGGGAATGAGGTAGATGGACGGGGCGTCGGGACAGGACACGACGGCCGGCTCCTCGACGTCACACATGAGGGCGATCTTGCTCTTGATGCCCTTGACGAGCGGACGCTCCGAGCGGCAGACGATGGCGTCGGGCTGGATGCCGACCTCGCGCAGGGCGGCCACCGAGTGCTGGGTCGGCTTGGTCTTCATCTCGCCGGACGGCTTGATGTACGGAACGAGCGAGACGTGGAGGAAGAAGACGTTCTCCCTGCCGATCTCGTGGCGCACCTGCCGGGCGGCCTCGAGGAAGGGCAGCGACTCGATGTCGCCGACGGTGCCGCCGATCTCGTGGATGACGACGTCGGGGGCGCCCTCCTCCATGGCCAACATCCGGGCCTTGATCTCGTTGGTGATGTGCGGGATGACCTGGACGGTGTCGCCGAGGTAGTCACCGCGACGTTCCTTGGCGATGACAGCGGAGTAGACCTTGCCGGTGGTGACATTGGCCTCCCCGGAGAGGCTCTCGTTGAGGAACCGCTCGTAGTGACCGATGTCGAGGTCGGTCTCGGCGCCGTCGTCGGTGACGAAGACCTCACCGTGCTGGAAGGGGTTCATCGTGCCGGGGTCGACGTTGAGGTACGGGTCGAGCTTCTGCATCGTGACCTTGAGTCCACGAGCCTTGAGCAGGGAACCGAGGGAGGAGGCCGTCAGGCCCTTGCCGAGCGAGGAGACAACCCCGCCGGTGACGAACACGTGCTTGCTGCGATGCTTCTCGTTGCCCACGGACCTCCAGCCTAACTGATGAAGGGGGTCCGCGTCAGGTCGGCCTCCGTCCTCGGCCTCCGTGGTCAGGGCGTCCGGGGGACGCTGGGTCGTCAGGGCGTCCGGAGGACGCGGGGTCGTCAGGGCGTCCGGAGGACGCGGGGTCGTCAGGGCGTCCGGGGGACGCGGCGAGCCCCAGCAGCTCGGCGGCGTGGTCGAGGGCCGCCTGGGAACTCGACATGCCGCTCATCATCCGGGCCAGCTCGCGCTGCCGTGCCGCCTCCTCGACGCGCACCACCCCGGAGCGCGTCACCGTTCCGTCGTCGGCCTTGGTGACGACCAGATGGGTGTGCGCGAAGGCCGCGACCTGCGCCAGGTGGGTGACGACGAGAACCTGGTGTCGGGTGGCCAGGCGGGCCAGACGCCGTCCGATCTCGACCCCGACGCGGCCTCCGACGCCGGCGTCGACCTCATCGAAGACGAAGGTCTGCGCCTCCTGGGCGTCGGCCAGGACGACCTCGAGGGCCAGTCTGACCCGGGAGAGTTCACCGCCTGACGCCGTCTTGGCCAGCGGGGCGGGTCTGGCCCCCGAGTTGGCCGCCAGCATGATCGTCACGGCGTCGGTGCCGCGTGGCCCCATGGGGGCGGGCTCCAGCCGGAACTCGACCTTGGCCGAGGACATCGCCAGGGCGGCCAGCTCGGGGCGCAGGTCACGCTCGAGGCGGGCGGCCGTCCGACGTCGCAGACCGCCGAGAACCTGGGCCGACTCGGCGAGGGCCTCCTGGAGCTTCTCGACCCGTGACACGAGAGCCTCGACGTCGTCGTCGGAACCGGTGAGCTCGGCCAGTCGGCGTCGGTCGACCTCGGTGGCGGCCAGGAGATCATCGAGGGTGCTGGCTCGGGAGCGCAGCAGTCGTTGCAGGGACGCCAGTCGGCTGAGGACCTCGTCGAGCTGACGCGGGTCGGCCTCGGCGGCCGCGGCGCGTCCGGCCGCGGCAGCGGCGACGTCGGCCAGGTCGAGGCCCAGGCTGCGGGCCCGCTCGGCCAGTCCTGCGGCCTCGGGGTCGTGCCGCCCGGCCTCCTCGAGGGCCTCGGCGGCCTGCTGGAGCAGGCTGAGCGCGCCGGGTTCGGGGCCTTCGGCGGAGTCCATCCCGTTGAGGAGGGCGTCGGCCCGTTGCAGGGTCGAGCGCACCTCCTGGGCGCCCTGGAGACGTCGCGATCTGGCCAGGAGCTCGTCGTCCTCGCCGGCCGCGGGGTGGACGGCGTCGACCTCGGCCAGACGCCGTCGTAGCACCTCGATCTCGAGATCCCGGTCCTGGCGTCCCTCCGCGGCCCGCCGCAGGCTCGTCGACGCCGTCGCGAACTCCTGCCACAGCCGACGGTGACCCTCGAGGGCCCCGGCCAGGTCGGCCCCACCGGCCCGGTCGAGGACGTCGAGTTGATGGGCGGGATCGACGAGGCGAACCTGCTCGGACTGGCCGTGGATCGTCACGACACGGCCAGTCACCGAGGCCAGCTGTCCGGCGGTCACCTGGGCGCCGCCGACCGCCGACCTCGACCGGCGCGATGCGAGGACCTGCCGGGAGCAGATGACCTCCCCGTCCTCGACCTGTCCACCGAGGCCCTCGACGGCCTCGGCCAGATCGTCGGAGTCGAGGATGGTCTCGACGACGGCCCGATCGGCTCCCCGGCGTACCAGGGCGGGGTCGGCCCGTTCCCCCAGGAGCAGCCCGAGGCTGCTGACGACCATGGTCTTGCCGGCTCCGGTCTCGCCGGTGAGGGCGGTGAGCCCGGGCGAGGGTTCGATGGTGGCGTCCTCGATGACCCCCAGGTCACGGATGGTGAGGGAGCGGATCATCCGCGGCCCTGCCCCTGACGCCAGCCGTCGACCGGGAGGGCGAACTTCTTGACGAGCCTGGAGGTGAAGGGCTGTTCGGCCAGCCGCGCTATGCGCAGCCGGGCGTCATGGCGGACGACGGTGACCCGCTCCCCCGGCCGCACCTCGCAGCTGCGCCTTCCATCGCACCACAGCACTGCCGCGTCGGTCCCGTCGGGTTGGACGTCGAGGTCGACCCGCGCGTTCGGAGACATGACGAGGGGTCGGGCGAAGAGGGCGTGGGCGCTCAGCGGGAGCATGAGCATGGCCTCGACATCGGGCCACATGACCGGACCGCCGGCCGAGAAGGCGTAGGCCGTCGAGCCGGTCGGCGTCGACACGAGGATGCCGTCGCAGCTCCAGCGCTGCACGGGCAGTCCGTCGACCGAGGCGAGGACGTCGAGCATCCGGCGTCGGGACGCCTTCTCCAAGCTCATCTCGTTGACGGCGAAGGACCGCCAGTGCTCGCGTCCGGCGTGATCTGTGACGCGCACCTCGAGGACGAGCCGGTCCTCGACGGTGTAGTCGCGGTCGCACACCTGTCGCACGAGACTCGACATGTCGGAGCGCTCGAGTTCGGCCAGGAACCCGACGTGGCCCAGGTTGACCCCGAGCATCGGGACGTGTCGTGGCAGGGCCCACTCGGCGGCACGCAGGATCGTGCCGTCCCCTCCGAAGACGATGACGACCTCGATCCGCAGACTCTGCGGGTCCGAGATGCTCGGGTCGATGGTCGTCAACGGCACCCCGGGCACCCGGGTCTGCAGGGCGTCGCGTTGGTCGGCCAGGACGACGCTGGAGATGCCGCGCTGATCCATCGCGGCGATGAACTCACCGGCGGCGTCAAAGGCGTCCTCGCGGACGGCGTGGGAGATGACGACGACGTTGCGGGGCACGTCCTCGGTCGGATCGGACACCGTTCCCGCAGCAGGTTCACTCACGGCCCCAGCCTACCGGCGCGCCGTCGACCTCCCCAGACGCACGAAGAACTCCTGGTTGCCGTCCTGGCCGGTGACGCGACTCGGCGCGGTGCCCTCGTGGCGCCACCCGAGCCGCTGGGCGTGGCCGACGACGGCGTCGACGGACCTGGCCCGCAGTCGCGGATCCGTGACGACCCCGTGCGCCCCGAGGTCCCGGCGCCCGACCTCGAACTGGGGTTTGACGAGCAGGAGCATCGTCGCGTCCGGGGAGCACACGCCGGTCAGCGGCCCGAGCAGCAGGGTGAGGGAGATGAACGACACGTCCCCGACGACGAGGTCGACCGGGCGCCCGTCGAGATCGGCCGGGGCGAGGTCGCGCAGGTTGAGACCCTCCCGGACCACCACACGCGGGTCCTCGGCGATCACGGGTGCCAGCTGGCCGTGGCCGACGTCGACGGCGAAGACCCTCGTCGCGCCACGGTCGAGGACGACCTGGCTGAATCCGCCGGTCGACGCCCCGGCGTCGAGGACCCGCGCCGGAACGACGACGTCGAGGTCGTCGAGGGCGCCGAGGAGTTTGTGGGCACCGCGGGAGACCCAGGTCTCGGTCTCCGCCTCGATGGTCCGGTCCTCGTCGACGAGGAGGGACGGCTTGTCGGCGACTTGCCCGTCGACGCGCACCCGCCCCTCGCGCACGAGCCGTGCGGCGAGGGTGCGCGACCTGGCCAGGCCGCGGCGGACGAGCTCGACGTCGAGGCGGTTCACCGCGCGGCCACCATCGACCCGGCCCCGCTCGCCCCACGATCGGCGTCGACGCCGGCCCTGTCGTCCTCATCGTCGTCACCCAGACCCCGGGCGCGCAGGGCGTCACCGAGCTCGAGGGCGTGAGCCACCGCGGCGATGACGAAGGGCATGATGAACCGCCATGACGACCGTTCCAGGCCACGGGCGCGGGCGGCGTCGCGGACCGACAGGAAGGACGACAGGAGGTACGGGATGGTCGTCCACATGAGGGCGATGGTGAGGGCGAACTTCTCGGGGCTGGCCCCGAACCGGCGGAAGGGTCGGGCCAGCGACGCCGTGGCGTCCATGATGGCGCCGGGGTCGGTGGTGCAGGTGAGCATCCTGGCGACGTAGATCGCCGCCATGATCGCCCCGACGTAGGCCACCCCACGCTGCCAGTTCGTGAAGATGACGTGGTAGCCGAGGATGAGCAGGTTCATCGCCCACAGGGGAACCCCCAGCCGCAGGCTCGTGCGTGCCGGGAGCTGGGCGACGAGGAGCACGAGGACGACCGAGAGCACCAGGCAGATGAGGGCCAACCACCAGCGGCGCACGGCGAAGGGGGTGACGCCGACCGCGACGACGAGGACGTACTTGAGCCACAGGGGCATCCGGTGTGCCGGACTCGCCCCGGGCCGGTAGCTGCCGAGATAGTCCCCTCCACGTCCGGGGGTCACGACGCCTCCTCGATCATCCGCGCCCGGTACCGGGCGATGACCGGACCGGGCTCGCCGTCGTCGACGACCCGTCCACCCTCGACCGCCAGGACCCGATCGAAGCTCGCGGCGAGCTCGAGGTCGTGGGTGCTGCAGAGGATCTGTTGGTCGAGCCGTTCGAAGGCTCGGCGCAACCGCTCTCGGTTGCGCAGGTCGAGCAGGGTCGTGGGCTCGTCGGCGAGGATGACGCGCGGTCCGACGGCCAGGACGCTGGCCAGGGAGACGAGCTGACGTTCGCCCCCCGACAGATCGTGGACGCTGCGTCCGGCGACGTCGGCCAGGCCCTGGTCGGCCAACAGCTCGAGGGCTCGGGCGTGGCGTGCCCGGCGGTCGCGGATCTGCGAGCGCAGGGACAACTCGACGTCGGCCACCGGGGTCGACATGACGAGCTGTGACATGGGGTTGGTGAAGATGTAGCCGCAGTGACGCCGGGCCCGGGCCGGCTCGTGGGCCGGCTCGATGCCGTCGACGAGGACCCGCCCGGCGGTGGGCTCGGCCAGGCCGTTGACGAGCCGCAGCAGGGTCGACTTGCCGGCTCCGTTGGGTCCGACGACGGCCACCCGCCGTTCGGCGAGGGTGAGGTCGACGCCGTCGAGGATCGTCACCTGGCGGTGGTGTCCCTCGACGTCGTACTCGTCGACCCGCAGCTCGACCTCGCGGAACTCGATCACCGGGCCGCCGCGACCCGTCGGGTCGGCATGAGACGCGGGAACGCGGTGAGGACGCCGACCGCGACCGCCACGGCGACGAGGGCCTTGAGCAGGTCGATGAGCAGCAGCGGACCGTTGAGGGCGAGGGTCGCGCTGAGCTTCATGCCGGCCGCGGCCATGAGGCCGATCGTTCCGCACAGGTAGATGACGAGCAGGTCGACGAGGGCGACGAGGTAGAGCCAGATCGGGAGGATGGCCCTGCGGGGCCGGGTGCGCATGATCCGGGTGGCCAGGGCACCGGCGAGGAAGCCGCCGATGATGAATCCCCAGATGTACCCGCCGGTCGCCCCGAAGAGCACGCCCGGACCGCTCGTCTGGCCGGAGAACACGGGCAGCCCGAGGGCACCGACGAGGGCGTAGAGCGCGTTGGCGCTGCCACCGCGTGCGCCACCGAGGACGAGCGGGGCGAGCATGACGCCGATCATCTGGATGGCGAACGGCACCGCACCGATGGAGAACAGTGGCGGGATGATCGCGAGGACGGCGATGAGAGCCGCGAAGACGGCGATGAGGGCCAGGTCGGTGGCCTGGAACCGGCGGGATGAGGACATGTCGAGTCTCCTGAGTCGTGACGGGACGGCGCACCGGCGACGTCCGTCGGTATCGTAGCGATGAGCCTTGAACAGTGTTCAATCGGGGTCCCGGGCCGGTCCGCGGGGCACGTCCGACAGTCGACGCGTCGAGGATCCGCGCGCCGTCGGCCAGAGCGAGGAGATCCTCGCCCAGACCTCGGCGGAGCTGACTCAGTGGAGCTGGTCGAGCCTTCCGACGAGGTCGTGGTCGGGCGCGGCCCTGCCGGCCCACACGAGGGCCAGGATCGCCCGGAGCAGGTCGAGCTGCCCCTCCGTGTCGGCCGGGATCCCGGCGGCACACAGCGCCCCGTCGACGACGTCGACCTCGGCCCGGCCGCAGCGCGCGGTCGAATCGGTGAGGGTCACCGGGTGGTCCGGCGCGAGCAGGGCACCCAGATCGGCCCCGACGTGGTCCGGGCGCCGGTCCTGCGGGGCGTCGAGCAGGTCGTGGACGCCGTGCGCACCGGTGAGGACGAAGAGCGATCCCATGCCCTGGGACCGGGCGCCGAGGATGTCGGTGTCGAGCCGGTCCCCGACGAAGAGCGGCCGACGGCAGCCGAGCCGTTCGACGGTGGCCTCGAGCAGCGGCGGGTAGGGCTTGCCGGCCATCATCGGCGATCCCTCGACCGCCGTCGCCACGACGCCGATCTGGGCACCGAGTCCGGGCACCAGGCCACGGTCCGTGGGTCGGGTGAGGTCGGGGTTGGCGGCGTACCACCGGGCTCCCGCCTGGATGGCGAAGCATGCCTCCTCCAGCCGCGACCACGCCACGTGCGGGTCGTAGCCCTGGATGACGGCGTCCGGCCCGTCCTGTGCCGACTCGACCGGCACCAGACCACGCTCGCGTGCCAGGTCGTCCAGATTCGAGGTGCCGACGAGCAGCACCTTTGCCCCGGCCCCGAGGTGCGTGACGACGAGGGCGGTGACGGCCTCGGCCGAGGAGACGACGTCGTGGGCGGTGGCGTCGATCCCCATCCCCTGCAGTTGCTGCGCGACCACGCTCGTGGCGCGAGCCGCGTTGTTCGTCACGAAGGCGACGCCGATGCCCCGCTCACGCAGTCCGGCGACGGTCGCCGGTGCCGCCGGGATGGGCTCGGGGCCCAGATAGATGACGCCGTCGAGGTCGAAGAGGACGGCGTCGTGGCCGTCGACGAGCTCACTCATCGGCATCCTCCTCGTCGGGGGCCGCCGGGTCGGATCCCGACCGTCCCGGCTCCGGCTCGGCGGACTCCTCCGGGGAGGGCCCCTCGAATTCCTCCTCGGAGAAGACGAGGTCGTCCTCGTCGTCCTCGGCCGGCTCCAGACCGTCGAGGATGTCGACGCGGTCCTGGGCGTCGAGCAGACCGCCCGGATCATGGGCGGCGGCGCTGGAGAACCACCGTCTCGCGGCCTTCTCGTCGCCGTCGGCCAGCATCATCTCGGCGTAGGCGTAGTGCAGTCGGGCGACCGCCTCGGACGGACCGTCGGTGCTGCTCAAGGCAGCGCGCAGCAGACGACGCGCCTCGGAGTGCTGCCCCAGGTCCTCGCGGGCACCGGCCTTGACGAGGACGAGCTCGACCCGCTGCTTGGCCGACAGGTCGGACTCCTCCCCCTGGGCGATGATCTTGAGAGCAGCTTCGGGACGCCCCAGGGCACGTTCGCAGTCGGCCATGACGGGCAGGTAGTTCGCATTGCCGGTCATCCGATGCAGCGCCCGATAGTCGTTGAGCGCCGATGCGTACTCCCCCGCGGCATAAGCGGTCTCGGCCGCGACCTCGCGGAGCACGGGCAGACGCGCAGCGCGGCGCCGCGCGGTCTGGGCATGCGCATTCGCCAGGGCCGGGTCGTCCTCGAGCAGCTCGGCCGCAGCGACGAGGTGACCGGCGATGACGTGGGCGACGTCGGCCGGTACCCCCCGCAACTCGGCCTTGACCGACGCCGGCAGCGCCTTCTCGTCGAAGTCCAGGGGAGCCATCGGTTCGTCGGCACGCGGCTCCAGGCCTGGGTGAAGAGGGGCCTCCTCCCGTGCAGGGCGCTCCTCCCGCCGTGGGCGACCCATCGGACGTCCGCCGCCACCTCGACGCTCACCACGACCGGCACCGTCGAACGAGCGGCCGCCACCTGAGCCGGCCCTGCGTCGGTCCCCGGACCAGCGGCGCTCCCCCTCCGGGGCCGGACCACGCTCACCCCGGTCGTCCCGGCTGCCCCGCTCACCCCGCCACCCCGGACGCGGGCGGTCGGCGTCCCAACGGCGTCCCTGACGAGAATCCTCGCCGGAAGGGCGGGATCCACGACGGTCGCGATCATCGCGGCGCCCCTCGCGGTCGTCCCGATATCGATCGCCCCCGCGAAGGTCGTCGCGGAACCCGTCACGCTCGCGACGGTCGTCGCGGAACCCATCACGCTCGCGACGGTCGTCGCGGAACCGTGAACCTCGTCGCCGGTCATCGTCGCGGCGAGATCCCCAGCGACGATCTTCATCGGAGCGGGCGTCGTCACGGAAGCGGTCGCGTCCGTCCTGCCTGTCTCCTCGGGTGTCGTCCTCGCCGAAGCCGCCTCGACGCCACTGCCCGGTGCGACCACCCGACCGACCCTGGTGTCGTCCTGACTCGCCCCGGCCGTCCCTTCCGCCGAACTCATGATCGCGCCGATCGTCATGGGAACGGCGGTCGTCGCGCGAGAACCGGTCATCGCGGCCCCAACTGCCGTCACGAGCGGGGCGCGCGTCATCGCGGGAACGCCCGTCCCGGTCGGAGCCACCGCGGCCGCGACGTCCGTCACCACGGCCCCCGAACCCGCGACCGGCGTTCGACCGTCCCTGGCCACCGCGGCCGTATCCGCCTGACCGACCGCGTCCGTTGGAGCCCCCGCGGGGGGTCGAAGAATCGTCCATGTCCTCTATCTTCTCGTACCTGACGCCTAAGCGTCACCGGGCGATGACGGTGACGACCGGGCTCGGTTCACCCAAGTGCCACGACCGGCCCCGGGCACGAGCCACGTGTCGGCGCGTCATCGCATTTGTCTGTTCCTGTCGGGCGGCACACACCGCCGCGCAGTGATCTGCCCGTACGCCACTGCCGCGGCACCCTTCCGACGCGCCGCCACAGCGGCATCCGGCCGAATCCCGAGGACAGAGCGCAGGCCGCGCGTGAAAGCCTCCAGAATGCAATTGTGGCCCTGCACCCGAAGGTGCAGGGCCACAATCATATTGAAGTCCGGCAGCGTCCTACTCTCCCACAAGATCCCTCTTGCAGTACCATCGGCGCAGGGAGGCTTAACTACCGGGTTCGGAATGGGACCGGGTGTTTCCCTCTCGCCATGGCCACCGAAACACTCCGGGGCAACAATCCCCGGCATGTCACGAAAACCGTGCCCCCATACATCATGCGGACACGCCGCGTGGTGGCAGGGAGCCACACAGTGGATGCGAACAATCACACGATCAATCACGAGAGTGAGAGACAAGCCCTCGACCTATTAGTACCGGTCAGCTCCACACCTTGCAGTGCTTCCACATCCGGCCTATCAACCCGGTCGTCCACCGGAGGCCTTACCAGATTCATCTGTGGGAACCCTCATCTTGAAGCGTGCTTCCCGCTTAGATGCTTTCAGCGGTTATCACGACCCGACGTAGCCAACCAGCCGTGCTCTTGGCAGAACAACTGGCACACCAGAGGTCAGTCCGTCCCGGTCCTCTCGTACTAAGGACAGCTCTTCTCAAGATTCCTACGCGCGCAGCGGATAGGGACCGAACTGTCTCACGACGTTCTGAACCCAGCTCGCGGGCCGCTTTAATGGGCGAACAGCCCAACCCTTGGGACCGACTCCAGCCCCAGGATGCGACGAGCCGACATCGAGGTGCCAAACCATGCCGTCGCTGTGAGCGCTCGGGCAAAATCAGCCTAGTATCCCCGGGGTACCTTTTATCCGTTGAGTGACGGCGCGTCCACATGCCACCGTCAGATCACTAGTCCCGACTTTCGTCCCTGCTCGACATGTCTGTCTCACAGTCAAGCTCCCTTGTGCACTTACACTCGACACCTGATTACCAACCAGGATGAGGGAACCTTTGGGCGCCTCCGTTACCTTTTAGGAGGCGACCGCCCCAGTCAAACTACCCATCAGGCACTGTCCCTGAACCGGATCACGGTCCGAGGTTAGATAACCAGAACGACCAGAGTGGTATTTCAACAATGACTCCACAACCACTGGCGTGGCCGCTTCAAAGTCTCCCACCTATCCTACACAAGTCGTACCGATCACCAATACCAAACTATAGTAAAGGTCCCGGGGTCTTTCCGTCCTGCTGCGCGTAACGAGCATCTTTACTCGTACTGCAATTTCGCCGAGTTCATGGTGGAGACAGTAGGGAAGTCGTTACTCCATTCGTGCAGGTCGGAACTTACCCGACAAGGAATTTCGCTACCTTAGGATGGTTATAGTTACCACCGCCGTTTACTGGGGCTTAAGTTCACCGCTTCAGGCCGAAACCCTAACAGTTCCCCTTAACCTTCCAGCACCGGGCAGGAGTCAGTCCGTATACATCGTCTTACGACTTCGCACGGACCTGTGTTTTTGGTAAACAGTCGCTTCCCCCTGGTCTCTGCGACCCTCACCGCTCCAGAAGTACAACCTTCACGGATCAGGTCCCCCTTATTCCGAAGTTACGGGGGTATTTTGCCGAGTTCCTTCACCATGATTCTCTCGATCGCCTCGGTATACTCTACCAATCCACCAGTGTCGGTTTAGGGTACGGGCGGCTCACACCTCGCTCACGAAGCTTTTCTCGGCAGCACAGGATCACTCACTCACCCACCAACGTGGGCTCGCCATCATGCCTCAACCACAAGCCTGGCGGATTTACCTACCAGACGGTCCACACATTTAGCCCCGGACAACCATCGCCGGGGATGAGCTACCTCACTGCGTCCCTCCGCAGCTTGCCTACTACATGATCGGTTCACACACTCATGCAACAAGATCACCCCGAAGGGATCACCAGCACACTCGCACGCTTAGCATCACACACCTCGGCACGGACGGTGTTACACCGGTACCAGAATATCAACTGGTCGTCCATCGACTACGCCTGTCGGCCTCGCCTTAGGTCCCGACTCACCCAGGGCAGATTAGCTTGACCCTGGAACCCTTGGATATTCGGCGGACGGGTTTCTCACCCGTCATTCGCTACTCATGCCTGCATTCTCACTCGCGTCAACTCCACGACACGTCACCATGCCGCTTCACCACTGACACGACGCTCCCCTACCCAACTCACACGAGTTGCCACAGCTTCGGCGGATAACTTGAGCCCCGCTACATTGTCGGCGCGGAATCACTTGACCAGTGAGCTATTACGCACTCTTTCAAGGATGGCTGCTTCCAAGCCAACCTCCTGGTTGTCTGCGCAACTCCACATCCTTTTCCACTTAGTTACCGCTTAGGGGCCTTAGCTGATGATCTGGGCTGTTTCCCTCTCGACGACGAAGCTTATCCCCCGCCGTCTCACTGCTGCGCTACACTTGCCGGCATTCGGAGTTTGGCTGATTTCGGTAAGCTGATAGGCCCCCTAGACCATCCAGTGCTCTACCTCCGACAAGAACCACGCAACGCTGCACCTAAATGCATTTCGGGGAGAACCAGCTATCACGGTGTTTGATTGGCCTTTCACCCCTATCCACAGCTCATCCCCTCCATTTTCAACTGAAGTGGGTTCGGACCTCCACGACGTCTTACCGTCGCTTCATCCTGGCCATGGATAGATCACACCGCTTCGGGTCTAGAGCACGCGACTGTCGCCCTGTTCGGACTCGCTTTCGCTACGACTACCCCACACGGGTTAACCTCGCCACGCACCACTAACTCGCAGGCTCATTCTTCAAAAGGCACGCCGTCACCCCGAAAGGCTCCGACGGCTTGTATGCGACCGGTTTCAGGTACTATTTCACTCCCCTCCCGGGGTACTTTTCACCATTCCCTCACGGTACTGATCCGCTATCGGTCACCAAGGAGTATTTAGGCTTGACGGGTGGTCCCGCCAGATTCATGCGGAATTTCAGGAGTTCCGCACTACTTGGGGCAACCCTCACCAGCGCCGCGCTCACGTCTACGGGACTCTCACCCACTACGGTCCGCCTTCCCAGACGATTCGACTTCACACGAACACAACGGCCGACCCGACGGCAGTCAGATCAGAAGGCCCCCACAACCCCGCACATGCAACGCCTGCCGGCTTGAACACACACACGGTTTGGCCTCATCCGCTTTCGCTCGCCACTACTCACGGAATCACGGTTGTTTTCTCTTCCTGTGGGTACTGAGATGTTTCACTTCCCCACGTTACCTCCCACACCCCTATACATTCAGGGCAGGGTCACCGGACATGACTCCGGCCATTCAAGGTTTCCCCATTCGGACATCCCCGGATCACAGCTCGTTTACCAACTCCCCAGGGCTTATCGCAGGTTACAACGTCCTTCATCGGCTCTTGGTGCCAAGGCATCCACCGATCGCACTCAGTAGCTTGTCACACAAACCACTCACGCAAAATCACATACAAAGATGCTCGCATCCACTGTGCAGTTCTCAACCACCACACGAGACACCCACCACCAACACAAACGCATCAGCAGCCGCGGTGTTCGCGACACACCAGGACACCACACCAGCCGGCGTGATACCCCAGAACCCCAACAACGTGCCCCCACACCACCAACCCACCAGGGCCAGCAGCACAGACAGTCAATGTTCCACTCCAGAGCACCCCACCCCCACACAGGAGGCAAGGCAACCATGGGGCCACACCCCCAACCACAACGATCAGAGGACAACCCATGAACTCCTTAGAAAGGAGGTGATCCAGCCGCACCTTCCGGTACGGCTACCTTGTTACGACTTAGTCCTAATTACCAGTCCCACCTTCGACGGCTCCCCCACAAGGTTGGGCCACCGGCTTCGGGTGTTACCGACTTTCATGACTTGACGGGCGGTGTGTACAAGCCCCGGGAACGTATTCACCGCAGCGTTGCTGATCTGCGATTACTAGCGACTCCGACTTCATGGGGTCGAGTTGCAGACCCCAATCCGAACTGAGACCGGCTTTTTGAGATTCGCTTCACCTCACGATGTCGCAACTCTTTGTACCGGCCATTGTAGCATGCGTGAAGCCCTGGACATAAGGGGCATGATGACTTGACGTCATCCCCACCTTCCTCCGAGTTGACCCCGGCGGTCTCCACTGAGTCCCCAACCGAATTGCTGGCAACAGTGGACGAGGGTTGCGCTCGTTGCGGGACTTAACCCAACATCTCACGACACGAGCTGACGACAGCCATGCACCACCTGTGAACCGACCCCAAAGGGGGGGCAACCATCTCTGGAAGTTACCGATCCATGTCA
Source organism: Acidipropionibacterium timonense (assembly GCF_900605005.1). Classification (GTDB taxonomy): domain Bacteria; phylum Actinomycetota; class Actinomycetes; order Propionibacteriales; family Propionibacteriaceae; genus Cutibacterium; species Cutibacterium timonense. Next base: position 1,491,569 of record NZ_LR027558.1, read on the forward strand.
AACCCAGGTAAGGTTCTTCGCGTTGCATCGAATTAATCCGCATGCTCCGCCGCTTGTGCGGGGCCCCGTCAATTCCTTTGAGTTTTAGCCTTGCGGCCGTACTCCCCAGGCGGGGTACTTAATGCGTTAGCTACGGCACGGAATCCGTGGAATGGACCCCACACCTAGTACCCACCGTTTACAGCGTGGACTACCAGGGTATCTAAGCCTGTTTGCTCCCCACGCTTTCGCTCCTCAGCGTCAGGAAAGGTCCAGAGAACCGCCTTCGCCACTGGTGTTCCTCCTGATATCTGCGCATTCCACCGCTCCACCAGGAATTCCATTCTCCCCTACCTTCCTCAAGTCAACCCGTATCGAAAGCACGCCCAGGGTTAAGCCCCAAGTTTTCACTTCCGACGCGATCAACCGCCTACGAGCTCTTTACGCCCAATAAATCCGGACAACGCTCGCACCCTACGTATCACCGCGGCTGCTGGCACGTAGTTAGCCGGTGCTTCTTCTCCAGGTACCGTCACTCACGCTTCGTCCCTGGTGAAAGCGGTTTACAACCCGAAGGCCGTCATCCCGCACGCGGCGTTGCTGCATCAGGCTTGCGCCCATTGTGCAATATTCCCCACTGCTGCCTCCCGTAGGAGTCTGGGCCGTATCTCAGTCCCAATGTGGCCGGTCGCCCTCTCAGGCCGGCTACCCGTCGAAGCCTTGGTGAGCCACTACCTCACCAACAAGCTGATAGGCCGCGAGTCCATCCACAACCGCCGGAGCTTTCCAACCCCCACCATGCAGCAGGAGCTCATATCCGGTATTAGCACCAGTTTCCTGGAGTTATCCCAAAGTCATGGGCAGGTTACTCACGTGTTACTCACCCGTTCGCCACTCGTGTACCCCGAAGGGCCTTACCGTTCGACTTGCATGTGTTAAGCACGCCGCCAGCGTTTGTCCTGAGCCAGGATCAAACTCTCCAATGAAAAAATATCACCACCAACCACACAGGCTGGACAGGTGTCGGAGAATCCAAAACACTGACCCAAACAAACAACTGACAAATCAGTTATCGTCTAGATCAATCAAAGGAATCCATAAAGAATTCGATACACAAATAAATAGTGCATCAGGCATTGACTATAAAAGACACGCTGTTGAGTTCTCAAGCATCACACGCGACCCGCAGTTCGCCTCCCGGCAACCCCTTGGGGCACTTGATCAANAAGGAATCCATAAAGAATTCGATACACAAATAAATAGTGCATCAGGCATTGACTATAAAAGACACGCTGTTGAGTTCTCAAGCATCACACGCGACCCGCAGTTCGCCTCCCGGCAACCCCTTGGGGCACTTGATCAATCTTAGCGATTCGTGATTTCCCGGTCAAATCCGGGCGATTCGCAAGATTCCCGTTCCTCAGGTCTCCCTGATTCCCTTCGGCCGCCTCGCGGCGACTTGATCTACTTTACCGAGCCGATTTCCTCGAGTCAAATCGAGGATTTCCTCTCGGTGCTCGTCCAAGCCATTCCCGATCACTCGGAGACGCCCCGGACGTGCCTCGCCACCCTCGGGCAGCTCGGCTGACTTTACCCGTTCCGACCTTCCCCGTCAATCCGGACTTGGGCTGCTGCTCACTGCAGGCACGCCGTGTCCCTGATCATCAGGAGGGGGATTACGGATCGTCAGGACCCCGTGAACCGAACCGCTCGAGGCGTCCCGGCCCTCAGGACCTTGGGGAACATTACCCGTGGGGGCGCCGATCGCCAAATCGGCGCCCCCACGGGTAACGGTCACGCGTCACGGTCGCCGTGCCAGACCGCACGCCACGGTGCCGACGAGGCTCATCGCAGCAGTGCCCCGACCGTCTTCTTCCCACGACGGACGAGCACCACTCCCCCAGCCAGGAAGTCATCGGCAGTGAGTTGGCGGTCGGGGTCGGTCTCCTTGAGATTGTTGAGGTATGCCCCGCCCTCGTTGACGGCGCGACGTCCGGCGGACTTCGAGTCGACCACACCGGCCAGCTCCAGGGCCTCGGCGACGGTCGGCAGGTTCGGCCCCTCGATCCGTCGGGCGCCGAGCTCAGTGGCCACGGACCCCAGGGTCGCGGCGTCGAGATCACCCAGCTCCGCTCGCCCGAAGACGGCCTGGGCCGCCTTCCGGGCGGCCTCACGCTGAGCCCGACCATGGACGAGATCGGTGATGTCGTCGGCCAGGGCGTGCTGCGCCGCCCGCTTCCACGGCTCCTCGGCCGTCTGCCGCGCGAGTTCGTCGATCTCCTCATGGGACCGCGGGCTGAAGACCTTGAGGTAGTCGATGACCTTCTCGTCCTCCGCATTGAGGAAGAACTGATGGAAGGCGTACGCACTCGTCAGCTCCGGATCGACCCACACCGTGCCCGACTCGGTCTTGCCGTACTTCGTGCCGTCGGCCTTGGTGAGCAACGGCGTCACCAGGCCATGGACGACGTCACCGGTACGGCGTCGGATGAACTCCGCCCCGGCCGTGATGTTGCCCCACTGGTCCTGGGCACCGGTCTGCAGGGTGCAGCCGTACTGCTTGTGCAGCTCGTAGTAGTCGAGGGACTGCAGGAGGACGTAGCTGAACTCCGTGTACGAGATGCCGCTGTCGAGTCGTCGGGAGACGACGTCGCGGGCGAGCATCCGGTTGATGGAGAAGTACTTGCCGACGTCACGCAGGAGATCGAGGGCCGAGTACCGGCTCGTCCAGTCGTAGTTGTTGACGATCCGCGCGGCAGCCGGGCCCTCCAGGTCGACGTACTTGCTCACCTGGGCCTTGAGGGACTCCACCCAGCCGGCCACGACCTCGCGATCGTTCATCTTGCGCTCGCCGGTCATCTTGGGGTCTCCGATGAGCCCGGTCGCCCCACCGACGAGCAACAGCGGGTGGTGCCCGCGTTCCTGCATGGCACGGACGACCATGAGCTGCATGAGGTGGCCGATGTGCAGGCTGGAGGCTGTCGGGTCGAAGCCGACATAGAAGGTGACGGGCCCCTGGGCGAGATGGGCCCCGAGGGCCTCGCGGTCGGTGGAGTCGGCGATCATGCCGCGCCACGTGAGTTCGTCCAGGATGCTCGACACCGGACTGTCCTTTCCCACAGACAAGACTGACGGCCCCACAGTACCGGGCCGACGCCCCTCACCGGCCGCCCGTCTCGCCGACGTCCTCAGGATGACGCCGGCCCTTCCGACAGCAGCGGAGCGGGGGACCCCGTCTCCGCCATGACGCGGAAGGCATCGGCCAGATCGTCCGAGCTCACCCCGGCCGCGCAGATGAGGACGATGGTGTCGTCCCCGGCGATGGTCCCGAGGATGGCCCTGGACCCCGACAGGTCGATGGCCGAGCCGAAGTACTGGGCCGCGCCCGGCGGCGTCTTGAGCACGACGAGGGACTCGTTGTTGAGCACCCCCGTGCACAGCTCCTTGGTGAGCCGCGCCAGGTGTCCCCACGCTGGCGATCCGGTCGTGACGTCGGAGGGGTGATCGCCCTCGCGCAGGGTGTAGCACGGCGTCCCGTTGAGGTCGCGGCCGCGCACCGCACCGATCTCGACGAGGTCGCGAGACAGCGTGCCCTGGGACACCGCGAGCCCCTCCTCGGCGAGGATCGCACCGAGCTCGGACTGGGAGGCGATCCCTCCGGCACGGACGAGTTCCCGGATGCGTGCCTGCCGCGCCGTTCGGGACGCCGGAGCTCCGTTGCTCGTCGCCATGTCCGCCTCCTGGATGCATATCATCAGTTCTTATGCATAACTATGCATTACGGTGCGGCTCGACGCAACTCACGTCGAGGTCCTCGTCGCGGCGATGCCGCCCACGAGCATGGCCACGCCGCGCTCGAAGTCGTCGCGTTCCTCGATCGGATCGAAGGACCCGATGACGTGGAGCTCGAAGAGCTGGCGGCGGGTCTGTTCGTCCATGACGTGACCGAGGACCAGGTGCAGGAGCGCTCGAGAAGCCGACTCGACGACCCGCTCGTCCAGTCCGTGCGACCTGAGGAACTCGCGCAGCCGCCCGGTGGGATCGACCTCACCGAGCCCGACCGACACCGTCGAGGAGACGAGCTCGGCGCCGTCGCGGTGGGACAGGAGGACCTTCCGCAGGGTCCGGGCCCACTCCATGAGGCCGGTGACGACGTCCGTGCCGTCGGTCGGGACCGTGGCCGGACCCTCGGGGCCACCGAGGATCTCGTCGCCGACTGCCGCCAGGAGGGTCTGCTTGTTGGCCACGTGCCAGTACAGCGCCCCGGCCTTGACACCGAGCCGATCGGCCACCCGGCGCATGGACAGGTCGGCCAGGCCGTAGGCGTCGAGGATCCCCAGGCCGGCGTCGACGACATCATCGCGGGTCAGTGGCACCTCGCGTCCTCCTTCGGCCTCTCCCCCGGCTCCCGGGTCGCCGTGGCACGGACGACCCCCCGCTCGCGGCCCCGATCCCCTTGCCGGATCCCGGTGCGGTACATTGAACACCGTTCATTTGAACATCGTTCAACGACGCGGCGCCACGAGGAGCACCCATGAATCTAGCCGACATGACTGCACGAGGCCTCCGCGGCCAGTCGATCACCCGCGAGGAGGCCCTGGAGATCCTCCACAGCGACGACTCCGAGCTCATGGGCATCCTCGCCGCCGCCGGCCAGGTGCGACGCCATTTCTTCGCCAACCGCGTACGTCTCAACTATCTCGTCAACCTCAAGAGCGGGCTGTGCCCCGAGGACTGCTCCTACTGCTCGCAGCGCCTCAGCTCCCAGGCGAACATCATGAAGTACTCGTGGGCCGACCCACAGACCGTCCACGACGCCGTCGAGGCCGGCATCGCCGGAGGAGCTCGTCGGGTGTGCATGGTGGCCTCCGGGCACGGGCCGTCGAACCGCGACGTCGACCGGGTCAACGGGATGGTCCGCGACCTCAAGGCCGACCACCCCGATGTCGAGGTGTGCGTCTGCCTGGGATTCGTCGACAAGGACAAGGCCGAGTCGATCAAGGAGGCCGGGGCCGACGCCTACAACCACAACGCCAACACGGCCCGGAGCAACTACCGGGACATCTGCACCACCCACACCTACGAGGAGCGGATGGACACCGTCGACGTCCTCAAGGAGGCCGGCCTGTCGCCGTGCTCGGGGATCATCGTCGGCATGGGTGAGACCGACGAGGAACTCGTCGACGTCCTCTTCGACCTTCGCGAGCACCGCGTCGACTCGGTGCCGGTGAACTTCCTCCTGCCCTTCGAGGGCACTCCCCTGGGCGGCAAGCACACGACCGACCACCTCACCCCGCGGCACTGCCTGCGCGTGCTCGCCATGACGCGGTTCATCCATCCCGACGCGGAGGTCCGTTCGGCCGCCGGACGCGAGGTGCACATCCGCACCCTTCAGCCGCTCATCCTCGAGGTGGCCAACTCGATCTTCCTCGGCGACTACCTCACCAGTGAGGGCGCGGCCGGGTCGAGCGACCTCACGATGATCGAGGACGCCGGGTTCGTCCTCGAGGGGGGCCAAGGTGAGGCGGTCCCGGTCTCGTCCCTGCGTCACGAGACGGTGCACGAGCCGCACATCGACATCCGTCACCGTGGGATCGGGTCGAAGGAGCCGGTCAACGCCTGACCGCGGCTCCTTCCCCACCCCTCCCGAGGTCCCGACGAACGAGGCCCAGCCGTCCGACCCCATCGGTCGGAGGGCTGGGCCTCATTGGTCGACGCTGCCCGAGAGCTCCGTTCAGGATCTCAGCTCGGCCCCACACCGGCTCGCGGCCTCGGCCACCGCGGCGTCCCGGGCCTGGGCGGCCTCGGCGTCGGTGAGGGTCCGGTCGGCGGCACGCAACCGCAGGCTGAAGGCCAAGGACTTGCGCCCGGACCCGACCTGCTCGCCGACGTAGACGTCGAAGAGTTCGACCGACTCGAGCAGCTCGCCACCGCCGTCGACGAGGGCCTGGCGCACGGCGGCCTCCGGCACCGTCTCGTCGACGACGAGCGCGACGTCCTCCTTGGCCACCGGGAAGCTCGACAGGGCGCGGATCTGGCCACCGTGGGGGGCGGCCTCGACCAGGGCGTCGAGGTCGAGTTCGACGGCACAGGTCCGTGCGGGCAGTCCGGCGGTGCGGCAGACGCTGGGGTGGAGCTCACCGGCATGGCCGATGAGCTGGCCCGCGACGACGAGCGCCGCACACCGTCCGGGGTGCCAGGGCGCCACGGCATCAGCCCGACGCTCGAGCCGCAGCCCGACGGCCTCGGCGGCCTCCTGGGCCAGGAGCACGGCGTGGGTCCAGTCGGCCTTGACCGGCTGCCCGTCCCACCGCGCCGGCAGCCAGTTGCCGCAGAGGATGCCGGCGAGCATCCGTGGCTGGACCGGCAGGGCGGCGGCGATCCGGGCGAGCTCGGCGTCACTGGGCCGACCCTCGACCGAGGGCCGCGGGGCGCGGGCTGGCTCACCGGCGCGGAAGACCGCTCCGGTCTCGAAGAGGGCCAGGTCCTCCTGGGAGCGCGAGAGGTTCCGGGCGACGGCCTCGACGAGGCCCGGCAGCAGGGTGGTGCGCAGGTAGGGGTGGGTGTCGTCGAGCGGATTGGCCAGGCGCACCGTGGCGTGGCGCGGGTCGTCGGCGCCGATCCCCAGGGTGTCGAGATCGGCGTCGCTCATGAAGGGCAGCGAGATGACCTCGACGAAACCGGCCGCGGCGACCGCGTGGGTCACCTCACGGCGTCCGCGCTGGGCGTCGGTGAGTCCCGCTCCCCCGGTGCTGGGCGGCAGGACCGAACCGATGGTGTCGAAGCCCAGTTTGCGTCCGATCTCCTCGACGTAGTCGTAGGGGTCGACGAGGTCTGGACGCCAGGTCGGCGGCACGAGGGTGAGGCTGTCGCCCAGGGCGGTGACGTCGACCCCGGACCGGGTGAGGATGTCGATGACCTGCTCGGTGCTCACCGGCTGGCCGAGGATGACCTGGGGCAGGTCGGCGCGGATCGTCTGGCGGGGCATGGGATCGACCCCACCGACGATGGTCGGCGTGCCGATCGTCGCGTGACCGTACGTCGCGAGCAGTTCGGCCGCCCGCACCACGGCGGTGTGGGCGCAGACAGGGTCGACGCCGCGCTCGAACCGTCGTGAGGCCTCCGATCCGAGCTTGTGACGCCGGTAGGAGCGGGCCACCGTCGTCCCGTCGAAGTGGGCGCCCTCGAGGATGATGGAGGTGGACTCGGCGGTCATCTCGGTGGATGCGCCGCCCATGACGCCGGCCAGGCCGATGGGGCCCGAGTCGTCGGCGATGACGAGGTCGTCCGGGTCGAGGGTGCGCTCGGTGCCGTCGAGGGTGGTGAGCCTCTCCCCGGCGACGGCCTTGCGCACGACGATGGCGCCACGGACCGTGTCGGCGTCGTAGGCGTGCAGCGGCTGGCCGGACTCGAGCATGACGTAGTTGGTGACGTCGACCGCCAGGTTGATCGGCCGCATCCCGGCGCGGGTGATGCGGTCGGCGATGAACCGAGGGGTCGGTGCGGCAGGGTCCAGGCCGGTCACCGGGAGGGCGACGAACCTCGAGCAGGCGTCCGACTCGAGACGCACGGCGACGGGGCCCTCGACGGGCTCGTCCGCAGATCCCTCGGTGGCACGCCCCTCGACGGCCGGAGCTGCGTACCGGTCCTCGGCGTGGATGCCGAGCACCTGACCCACCTCGCGGGCGATGCCGCGCATCGACATGCAGTAGCCGATGTCGGGGGTGACGTCGACCTCGAGGACGTCCTCGGGGATGCCCAGGACGTCGCGAGCGTCCTGGCCCGGCACGAGGGCGTGGCCGTCGACGGAGACGGGCAGGACGATGATGCCGGTGTGGTCCTCACCGATGCCGAGTTCGTCGGCGGCGCAGATCATGCCGTCGGACATGTGACCGTAGGTGCGCCGCGCCGAGATCTCGAACCCCCCGGGCAGGACGGCTCCGGGCAGCGACACGACGACGAGATCACCGGGGGCGAAGTTGTGCGCACCGCAGACGATGCCGCGTCCCTCGACCCCCTCCTCGACGTTCTTGGGGTGGCCCTGGGCGTTGAGGGCGGGGCCGACGTCGACCCGGCACCAGTTGATGGTCTTGCCGTTCTTCTGCGGCTCGGGCTGCATCGACAGCACCCGGCCGACGACGACCGGCCCGGTGACCTCGGCACCGATGTGCTCGACCCGCTCGACGGCGGCGGTGTGCTCGGTGAGGGCGCGGGCGACATCGTCGGTCGCCGTGCCCTCGGGCAGCGCGACGAGCTCGCGCAGCCAGTTCATGGGGACCTTCATCGTGCTCCTCCCAGCAGGGACCGGCTGAAGCGGACGTCGCCCTCGACGAAACCGCGCATGTCCGGGGCGTTGTTGCGGAACATGACGGTGCGGTCGATGCCCATGCCGAAGGCGAATCCGGAGAACTCGTCGGTGTCGACGCCGCAGGCCGTGAGCACCCGCGGGTTGACGATGCCGCAACCGCCCCACTCGATCCAGCCCTCGGACCTGCACGTGCGGCAGGGGTGCTCCGGGTCTGCCACGGAGGCTCCGTGGCAGACGAAGCACTCGAGATCGACCTCGGCGCTGGGCTCGGTGAAGGGGAAGTAGTGCGGACGGAAGCGCGTGCGCACGTCACCGAACATGGCGCGGGCGAAGGCGTCGAGGGTGCCCTTGAGATGGGCCATGGTCACGCCCCGGTCGACGTAGAGGCCCTCGATCTGGTGGAAGACAGGCAGGTGGGTGGCGTCGTACTCGTCGGCACGGAAGACCTTGCCGGGGCTGATGATGCGCACCGGCGGGCGCTTGGACAGGAGGGTGTGGATCTGCACCGGGCTGGTGGCGGTGCGCATGCACTTGCCGTCCGAGACCGGGTCGAGCCACAGGGTGTCCTGGAGCGCGCGCGCAGGGTGGTCCGTGCCGAGGTTGAGGGCGTCGAAGTTGAACCACTCCGACTCGGCCTCGGGCCCCTCGGCGATCTCCCAGCCCATCGAGACGAAGACGTCGGAGGCCTTCTCGATGAGGGCGGTGAGGGGGTGCATGGCGCCGCGGGGGTGGGCGACGACCGGAAGGGTGACGTCGACCCGCTCGGCGACGAGGGCGGCCTCGAGCTCGGCTGCGGCGAGCTCCTCGTGCCGCGCGGCCAGGGCCTGGTTGACGCGGCCGCGGGCCGACCCGATCCGCTTGCCGGCGTCCTTGCGCGCCTGGGGAGGAAGGGCACCGATCTCGCGGTTGGCCAGGGCCAGCGGGGAGCGGTCACCGGTGTGGGCGATCCGCACCGCCTTGAGCTCGGCCGTCGTCGTGGCACCCTCGATCGCGGCGAGCGCCTCGGCGACGCGGGCCTCGACCCGGGCCTCGTCGAGTGCGCTCACCTGCACCGGGTCGTAGTTGGTGTTGGGCCCGCTCATGGGCCTCCCCCCTGACTTCGTCGCGTCCTGCCGGGCCGGTGCCCCGGTCCGGCTCGCCAGTCTAGTGGTCCGGCCGGTGTGGTCCCCCACCCTTCCGCTCCCCGGCCGGCTCGTCGCCGTCCGCGGGGGTCTCGAGGGACTTCGACCAGACGACGGCCAGGGCGAGCAGCAGCGCACCGACGAGAAGGAAGACGACGACGCGGACGAGCCCGTCCAGGCCGATGAGGTCGACGAGGACGAGCTTGATGATGACCGCCCCGAGCAGCCAGTAACCGCCGATGCGTCGGGTGCGCGAGGAGTCGTCACGCCCACGGGAGCGCACGAGCATCGTCGCGATGGCGAGCGCGGCCAGCACCGTCGTCAGGCCCCCTGCGAGCACCCGGCCGTCCTCGGCGGGGTGGGTGCCGGTGATCCGGGAGAACGCGCGGACGAGGTCGTACATCGGGCCCCCGAGCAGGACGCAGCCGACCGCGACCGCCGCCACGGTCCACCCGGATCGACTCGTCTGTGAGGTCACCCAGCAGCGGCCCACCGAGACGAGGGCCCAGACGACGGTGGCCGTGGCCAGGGTTCCGGCGACCAGCTGGAGCAGGAGTGCCGACAGGGTCTGGTCCGGCGCCGGGGACCACGAGTTGAAGAGCCGTCCCAGGGCGATGCCGAGGCAGGGCACCGCGGCCACGAGGGCGACGACGAGGATCGAGGGATGGCGCTGGATGTGGTATTGGGCGAGCGTGACGAGCCCTAGGAGCGCCACCATGACCCCGGTGACGGGGCCGTCGGACAGGACGTTGATGCCCGCCATGACGAGCAGGACACCACTGGCGCTGCTGAGGATCCCGTGGACCTCGTGCCGGCCGCGCAGCCAGGCGGGCACGCTGCCCTGGACGAGGGCCACGACGCCCACCGCCACGGCGAGGACACCGCTGGCCGTGGAGTCACGGACCATCGCGAGCAGGAGCAGGGCCAGCGAGGTGACCGGCACGCACAGGGCGTGCCACAGCTGCGTCTCGCGATCCGGGTCCGGCGCTCCCCCGTGCCATCTGGCCATGAGGGCGACGCCACGCGGCAGTACCCACCAGTCCAGCAGCGGCAGGACGGCCAGCACCGTGCCGCCGACGAGGGCGGCGTCCCACACCTGGTGGTCCGTCCCGGGCGTCGTCGCCAGGGTGACCAGGTACAGGGCGGCGGGCACGATGCGCGCTGCCAGGACCGGCCACCACCCGGGGCGCCACGAGGCCGGGACGGTGACGACGACGAGCACGAGGACGAGGATGACTCCGGTGCGGACGGAGTCGTTGCACACCACGGGAACCATGACGAGGGCCCCGGCAGCGGCGATGGTGCCGACGATCTGCGACCGCCATGCCCAGGCGACCGCCAGCCCTGCCATGGCGATGAGGGCACCGATGGCCCCGGCGACCGGCACGACCAGGCCCAGCACCATGGCCATGGCCGCGACGTCGAGGTAGGCCACGGCGACCGTGGTTCCCAGGAGGGCGACGGACGCGCCGTTGCCACCGCTCTGGCGGCGCACGAGGACCGCCGTGACGGCCAGGACGATGGCCAGGACCGCCCCGACGCCCACCTGGATGAGACGTCCGGTGTGACCGTACTGGCCGGCCAGGACGAAGAGCAGGGTCGAACCGACGATGAGGACGAGGCCGCCGGCGATGCCGAGCAGATGGGCGCCATTGATCTCGCGTCGGGGGCGAGGCCCGGTGGCTGACCGGTAGTCGCCCGGCGGTGGTGTCCACGCCGGCGGCGGCCAGGGTTGCGGGGCTCCGACCGGACGCTGCGGGGCAACCGGAACCGCCTGCCCCTGCCACCCGGCCCCCGCCTGAGGTTGTCCGGACGGCGTCCGGGCGGGGCCGCCAGCTGCCGATGTCGGCCGGACCGGCGGATGCATCCATGGCTGCGCCACGGGACGCCCGACGACCGCCTCGAGGGCCTGGACCCGGGCACGCAGGTCCCGCACCTCCTCCTCGAGAAGGTCACGGTCCGTGGCGTCAGGCGAAGGGCGGTCGACCATGGGGACATGCTAGGGGCCCCGATGTCACCGGACCCGGGAGGCCCTCAGGACCGCTGGGCGCTGGCGGTCGCGTACAGGCAGACGGCGGCGGCCGTCGAGAGGTTGAGGGACTCGGCCGCACCCCACATGGGGACGCCGACGACGTCGTCGGCCAGGGACCGTTCGGCCTCGGGCAGTCCCCAGGCCTCGTTGCCCATGATCCAGGCGGTCGGCCCGGTGAGGCGCCCCGTCCGGCCCAGCTCGTCGAGGCTCGACCCGCCGCCGTCAGCGGCCAGCACCTGCATCCCGTGCCCGTGGGCCCAGCTGACGGCGTCCTCGAGCTCGACGCCGACGATGACCGGAAGGTGGAAGACCGACCCGACCGAGGAACGGACGGTCTTGGGGTTGTGCGGATCGACCGACCCGCGGGTGAGGATGACGGCGTCGGCCCCGAAGGCATCGGCGCACCGGATGACGGTGCCGGCGTTGCCGGGGTCGCGCACCTGGGCGCAGATGACGACGAGCCACGGCTGGGCGATGTCCGGCAGGTCGTCGCTGGCGACCTGCTGGCAGACGGCGAAGAGCCCTTGGCTCGTCACGGTCTCCGAGAGGGCCTCGACCTCGTCCGGCCCGAGCACGGCCGTGCGCGCCCCCCTTGCTCTGGCGGCGTCGAGGTGCACGGCGTCGCGGACCGGATCACAGGTCGCCACCAGGGTGACCCGCCCCGGCCAGGCCAGCGCCTCGCGCACCGCCTGGGCACCCTCGACGAGGAAGAGGCCGGACTCCTCACGACCCCGTCGCGACAGCAGCCGACGGGCCGAACGCAGGCTCCCCTTGGAGATGGGGAGCGGTGCATCCGGCCCGTCGGTCATGTCGGTGCGATCCACGGGGTCGTCAGTCCACGCGATCGTCAGGCAGCCGCGTTCTCGGGCTGGTGGTCCTTGGCCACGGCGACGAGCTGCGCGAAGGTCTGGGCGTCGTTGACGGCCAGGTCGGCGAGGATCTTGCGGTCGACCTCGACACCGGCGTTCTTGAGCCCGTTGATGAACCGGTTGTAGGTCATGCCCTCGGCACGGGCGGCGGCGTTGATCCGCTGGATCCACAGGGCCCGGAAGTCACCCTTCTTGGCGCGACGGTCGCGGAAGGAGTAGGTGCCCGAGTGCAGGATCTGCTCGTGGGCCTTGCGGTACAGGCGCGACCGCTGACCGCGGTAGCCGGAGGCCTGCTCGAGGACGGAACGACGCTTCTTCTTGGCGTTCACAGAACGCTTGACGCGTGCCATGGTGATCTCCTTGTGTCTGCCGGTCCCGGCTCGTCATCCGGGATCGGGGAAGTGGGGTGGGGTTCGGGTGGGGGTCAGCGTCCGGCGCGGCCGGCGAGCAGCTTCTTGATCTTGTTCGCGGGGCCGGTGGCCAGGGTCGACTCACCGGTGAGACGGCGGGTGCGACGCGAGGACTTGTGCTCGTTGAGGTGACGCTTGCCGGCGCGGTTGTGCGCGACCTTCCCGGATCCGGTCACCTTGAAACGCTTCTTGGTGCCCGAGTGGCTCTTCATCTTCGGCATGGTGGCTCCAATCGTGGTCATGCGGATCGCCGATCCGCGTGAGGGTGGTTCTGACCCTGTCGGGATCAGAGGTCGATGTCGGGGTCCATGTTGTCGGCGGGCCCCTTCTTCTTCTTGGTCTGACCGGAGGCGGCCGCGCGCTGCTTGGCCTCGTACTCGCGGTCGGCCTCGGCATCGGCGGCGCGCTGGGCGGCCTTGCGGTCGCGCTCGGCGCGCTGGTCGGCGCGGGCCTCGGTCTTCTTGCGGGTCGGGGCCAGGATCATGAGCATGTTCCGGCCCTCCTGCTTCGGCGGGGACTCGACCGTCGCGTACTCCTGCACGTCGTCGGCCAGACGCCGCAGCAGGTTGACGCCGAGCTCGGGCCGGGACTGCTCACGGCCGCGGAACATGATGGTGATCTTGACCTTGTCGCCGCCGCGCAGGAAGCGCACGACGTGACCCTTCTTCGTCTCGTAGTCGTGGTCGTCGATCTTCGGTCGGAGCTTCATCTCCTTGATGACCGTGTTCGTCTGGTTGCGACGCGACTCACGAGCCTTCTGGGCGGCCTCGTACTTGAACTTGCCGTAGTCCATGAGCTTGACGACGGGCGGACGCGCCTGGGGCGCCACCTCCACCAGGTCGAGGTCGTGCTCACGGGCCAGCTGCATGGCCTGCTCGACGCGCACGATGCCGACCTGTTCGCCGTTCGGCCCGACAAGGCGCACCTCGGGAACTCGGATCCGCTCGTTGATGCGGGGTTCAGTACTGATGGGTCCTCCCAATGTCTCGTCATCATCGACCTGGACGACAAAGGCTCCCGTGAGCACACGGGAGCCTGACGCACGACGAGGACCGGCCGGCGGCGCACGCCGACGGCGGACACACCGGACGAACCGGCGTCTCGACGAACCCGGCGAACGACATTCGCCCAGGTGGGAGGTCAGGCCTCCGCTTCACGGACCACCCTGGCGGGCAGGTCACCCGGCAATGATAGGTGATCGGCCCGGGATGGCCAAACGCGGGATGGCCCGACACACCCGGTTCAGGTCGCCGCCGAGGGCCCAGGCGCCTCGACGAGGCTGAGCCAGGCGAACCCGTCGCCGGTGCGCACCAGACGACGTCCCTCCTCCAGTGGGCCGAGCAGCTCCGGGCCGAGGACCACCGGGGTGGGACCGGCGACGTCGAGCAGGAGGACGTCCGCCCCGGCCTCGGTGACGGTCGCGGCCAGGTCGTCGAGGTGGCCGGGAACGGGCCGGGCCCGGGCGTCCCAGGCGGTGAGGGAGTCGATTCCGGTGAAGGCGAGCAGCGCCGTCCTTCCCTGGGCGTTGGTGAGCTTGACGGCGCCGAGCTCCCGCCCCTCGCCCATGACGGGCATGAAGAACCTCGCCGTGCACAGGGCGACGACGGCATCGAGATAGGCCTCCCGCGGATCGTCGGCGTCCCGGGTGGCGGCCATGGCGGCCCGGACCGCCGGATCGGGGGCGCCGAGGTCGGCGTGGGCGTCGGGGTCGAGGAGGCTTGGCACGAGGTCAGCGTAGAGGTCGGTCCCGGTGTGGAACAGTTGTCCCATGGACGAAACGACCATCGTCGTCATCGTGACGATCATCCTCGCCGGGCTCCCTCTGGTGTGGGCCATCGCCGGTTGGGCCGGACGACGCTCCTGGCGAGCGGTGCTCCGCGGCCTCGGGCTGGCACTCGTGCCCATCGGGCTGCTGCTCACCGGCCTCATGCGCCTGCTCGTGCGTGCGGTGCGTCTCGTCGTCGACTGGTTCGCCGGCACCGCGATGACGACGATGATCTGGACCGGTATCGGTCTGGCCGTCGTCGGGGCGCTCGTGTGGTTCCTCGCCGGGTTCATGACCCCGGTCACCTCCGCTGTCGCCCGGGAGCGCAGGGCGGCGCGCGCCGCCTCCCCCGGGCAGGAGGTGACCACCGGGCCCGCACGGCCGACCCAGGGGACGGCCACGTCGACCTCGTCGACCCGCAAGGGCCGGACCGGCCGGGCCGACAGGGCGGGGTTCACCGAGGAGGACCGCGAACTCGAGCGGATCCTCAAGGAGCGCGGGATCGACTGACTCGGGATCGACTGAAGCGCGACCGACTGGGGCGCACGGGGCCGTCGGATGCCCCGGAACCGACGGCCCCGAGGCGATGGCCTCATGGCTGACAGCCCCCAGGCCGTAGCCTCAGAGCCGTAGTCTCAGGGCCGCAGCCTCAGAGCCGACAGGCCGACAGCTCGGTCGAGATGATGGCACGAGCTCCGGCGTCCCACAGGTCGTCCATGAGCGACTGCACCTGGCCACGAGGGACCATGGCCCGTACCGCGAACCATCCCTCGCGGGCCAGCGGAGAGATGGTCGGTGCCTCGAGCCCCGGGGTGAGTGCGGTGGCGGCGTCGAGCCGGTCGGCGGGCACGTCGTAGTCGAGCATGACGTAGCCACGAGCCACCTGGACGCCGCTGATCCGCTGGAGGAAGTGCTCGAAGGTCGAGCCCCCGGCGAAGTCTCCGCGCTGGATGAGCACCGCCTCGGACTCGAGGATGATCTCGCCGAAGATGCTCAGACCCGCCTTGCGCAGGGTCGTCCCGGTCTCGACGACGTCGGCGATGGCGTCGGCCACCCCGAGCTGGATGGACGACTCGACGGCCCCGTCGAGCTCGACGATCCGTGCCTGCACGCCGCGCTCGGCCAGGTGGGCACCGAGGAGGGTCGGGTACGAGGTCGCCAGTCGCCGTCCGGCCAGGGATGCGAGGTCACGAGGGCCGTCGTCCGGGCCGGCGAAGCGGAACTTCGAGCGTCCGAAACCGAGTCCCCTCACCTCGACGGCCGGGGCACCGGAGTCCAGGAGGAGATCACGCCCGGTGATGCCCAGGTCGAGGGTTCCCTCACCGACGTAGACGGCGATGTCGCGGGGACGCAGATAGAAGAACTCGACGCCGTTGTCCTCGTCGCGCAGCGTGAGGTCCTTGCGGTCGGAGCGCTGACGGTAGCCGGCCTCGAGGAGGAGCTCGGCCGAGGCCTCCGACAGGGCGCCCTTGTTGGGCAGGGCGATGCGCAGCAGATCGGTCATCATCGCCTCACAGGTACTGGTAGACGTCGTCGAGCGTCAGCCCGAGGTGGATCATGAGCACCTGGAGGTGGTACAGCTCCTGGCTGATCTCCTCGGCGGTGCGCTCCCGGCCCTCGTACTCGGCGGCCATCCACACCTCGGAGGCCTCCTCGACGATCTTCTTGCCGATGAAATGGACGCCGCGGTCGAGCTCGGCGACGGTGCCGGACCCTTCCGGGCGGTCCTGCGCCTTGGCCGAGAGCTCCGCGAACAGCTCCTCGAATGTCTTGCTCACGGGCACACCATAGCGGCACCGGGTCTGCCGCCTGGTGGAAGCTCAGTGGGCGGGACCCTCGGTGCGCTGGGCCCTCCACCAGGTGAGGAACCCGTAGGCGCAGAACAACCCGTAGAAGATGTACAGCAGGGCGCTCGGGTAGTAGTGGGCACTGAGCAGCAGGGGGACGCCGACGATGTCGACGGCGATCCACACGAACCAGAACTCGTTCCATCCCTTGGCCATGCCGTAGGTGGCCAGGATCGAACCGGTGAGGATCCACGCGTCCGACAGCGGGCCCCACGAACCGAGGGCGCGCAGGACGACGTCGAAGACGACGAGCATGACGACGGCCGCGACCAGGCCGACGATCCGCTCCCGCCCGGTGGCCCAGCGCGGGTGGACGGCGACCTGGGAAGCGCCGTTGTTGCGTCGGGTGGCCGCCCACACGACCCAGCCGTAGGCCGAGGTGAGGAGGAAGAACACCTGACGTCCGGCCTGGCCCCACAGGTCGAGGTCCTGCGGGGTGTGGAAGACACCTCCGAGGAAGACGGTGAAGAGGATGACGTTGCCGACGATCCCGACCGGCCACGCCCAGATGCGGCGTCGTGCCCCACCCAGGGCGGAGGCCAGGCCGAAGAGGTTGCCGACGATCTCGCGGTAGAGGATCGGCTTGCCCAAGCCGACGTCGAGCTGGGCGTTGAGCAGTCCGGTCAGCAGGTCACCCACGGCGGTCTCGTCTCAGTGTCATGGTCGGTCGACTCGTCGGCCAGGGTCGGCGGTCACAGGAACAGCGGTCGACGATACCCGTTCGCGCGCGGGCAGATGTGACCGCCCGGGTTGATCGGTTGGGCGCAGAAGGGGCACACCGGTCGACCGGCGCGCAGCACCGTCCTCGCCCGGGCCGCGAACTGGCGAGCCTGAGTCGGCGACAGACGGACGTCGACGGCGTCCGGGGAGTCGTCGGCACCATGGGCCAGGAGGAACTGGGGGTCGGTGACCATGGCCTGGTCGTCACCCAGGGCGAAGAGCTCGATCTGGACCCGATCGGCGGCCGAGTCCCACGACAGGGCCATGGTGCCGACGGTGAACTCCTCGGTCATGGGCAGCTCGAGGGGGCGGTCGTCGTCAGCCTCGTCGAGCCGGGGCGGGATGACGACACCTCCGTCAGACAGTCGTGCCAGCTCGTCGAGGATGCGGTCGAGGTGATCGACGAGCACCGAGACCTGGTCCTTGTGGCATCGCACGGTGACGAGGTTGTTGCCCTGGCGGACCTGGAGGAAGAAGGTGCGATCACCCGGGACGCCCACGGTGCCGACGACGAAGCGGTCGGGTCGGTGGAACCGATGGGTGAGCCGGGTCATGGCCCTCACCTTAGTGCCGCAGGTGGGCGCCGGGTCGTCGACGACGCCCGTGGCCGCACGGGGCCATTAGGGTGGCGGGGACAGCACACCATCGAGGAGACCAGCCATGGAGACGAGAACCGTCGGGGCCAGCGGGCTCGAGGTGTCCCGCCTGGGACTGGGGACGCTCACCTGGGGCACCCGGACCGACGCCCAGGAGGCCCGAGGGCTCGTCCGCGACTTCGTCGAGGCCGGCGGAACCCTCGTCGACACCGCGCCCGCGTACGGGTCGGGCATGGCCGAGGAACTCCTCGGCAGACTCATCCACACCGACCTGCGCCGCGACGACGTCGTCCTGGCCACCAAGGGTGGGTTCACCCTGCGCGGCGGCCACCGCGTCGTCGACACCTCCCGCACGGCGTTGTTGCGCGATCTCGAGGGGTCGTTGCGGCGTCTGCACACCGACCACGTCGACCTGTGGCAGGTGCATGCGTGGGGACATGCCCCCATCGAGGAGACCTGCGAGGCCCTCGACCGCGCGGTGCGTGCCGGCATGGCGCGCTACGTCGGGGTCTCGAACTTCGTCGGCTGGCAGAGCGCCACCGCGGCGACCTGGCAGGAGACGATCGGATCGCGCAGCCCACTGGTGAGCAACCAGGTGGAGTACTCCCTCCTGGCCCGGCGCGCCGAGATCGAGGTCGCCCCGGCCGCCCGCCATCATCGGATGGGGTTGCTGGCCTGGTCGGCCCTGGGACGCGGGGTGCTGGCCGGCCGGTACCGCACGGGGGTGCCACGGGACTCGAGGGCCGGGTCGCAGGCCCTGTCGTGGTTCGTCCAGCCCTACCTCACGCCGAAGTCGCGCGCGGTCGTCGAGGCCGTGGCGCGGGCCGGCGACGGGCTGTCCATGACGACGGCCCAGGTGGCGCTGTGCTGGGTGCGCGACGCGCCGGGGGTCAGTGCGGCCCTCGTCGGTCCCCGGACCCGGCACCAGTTGGCCGAACTGCTGGCAGCCGAATCCCTCGCGCTGCCAGCAGAGATCACCCGGGCGCTCGACGACATCACCGGCGGGCCGAACATCTCCCGCTGATCGCGCCGACCGGGTCGCCGGCGGGTCCGCGGGGTGGCCGACCGCGCCTCATCGTGGCAGGTCAGGCCTGGGCACGACGCAGCTCGCGCGGCACCCAGGTGGCGTCGGGTCGCCCGACGTAGAGCTGACGGGGCCGTGCGATGCGCGTCGTCGGGTCGTCGAACTGCTCCTTCCAGTGGGCGATCCACCCGGGCATGCGACCGATCGCGAACATGACGGTGAACATGTTGAGCGGGATGCCCAGGGCACGCAGGATGATGCCGGAGTAGAAATCGACGTTGGGGTACAGGCGCCGCTCGATGAAGTAGTCGTCCGACAGGACGGTGGCCTCGAGCTCACGGGCGATCTCCAGCAACGGATCGGGCCGGTTCATCGAGTCGAGCAGGGGTCCGACGACACCCCGCAGGATGCGCGCCCGGGGGTCCCAGTTGCGGTAGACGCGGTGCCCGAACCCGGCGATGCGGTCCTTGCCGTCCTTGACCCGGGCGACGTACTGGGACGGCGTCAGTCCGGAGGCGGCGATCCGCTCGAGCTGACGGACGGCGTTGACGTTCGCGCCGCCGTGTCGGTCGCCCCACAGCGCGCACACCCCGGCCGAGCAGGAGGCGAAGAGGTTGGCCCCCGAGGAGCCGACGACGCGGACCGTCGAGGTGGAGCAGTTCTGTCCGTGGTCGGCGTGCAGGACGAGGAAGAGGTTGAGCGCCCGGGCGGCGATGTCATCGGGCTCGTAGAGCCGGTAGGGCACCGAGAACATCATGTGCATGAAGTTCTCGACGTACTTGAGGTCGTAGCGCGGGTACACGGCCGGCTCGCCGATCGACGCCTTGTAGGAGGCCGCGGCGATGGTGCGCACCTTCGACATGAGCTTGGCGGCGGCGTCGGCGAAGGAGGCGTCATCGGTGATCCGCGGTCGATCATGGGTGCTCATCGCGTTGATCATCGACGACATGATCGCCATGGGGTGGCTGTTGGGCGGGAAGGCGTTGAAGTGCAGGTCCATGTTGCGGTGCAGCGGCGAGTACTCGGTGAGGAGCTCGGCGAAACGGTCCCGTTCGGCCTGGGTCGGCAGATGGCCGGAGATGAGGAGCATGGCGGTCTCGACGAAGGAGACCTTGTTCTCGGCGAAGGTCTCGATGGGGATGCCGCGATAGAGCAGTCGGCCCTTGTCTCCGTCGATCCACGAGATGGCCGAGCGGCACGAGGCGGTGTTGGCGAAGGAGGGGTCGAGGGTCGTCACGCCGGTCTGCTCACGCAGGGTCGAGATGTCGATGACGCGGTCGCCGGTGGGCCCGGTGAGGATCGGCAGCTCGATCCGGTGGCCGTCGATGGTGAGGGTGCAGGTGTCCTGGGTCATGTCATGCCTCCGCGAGGATGTGGTCGACGACGCGTGCACCGAACCGCAGCGAGTCGAGCGGCACCCGCTCGTCGACGCCGTGGAACAGCGAGATGAAGTCGAGATCGGCCGGCAGTCGCAGCGGTGTGCAGCCGTAGCAGTCGATGTGTCGGCCGTCGGGCAGGTCGGAGAACCCCTTGGCGTCGGTGCCGGCGCTGTTGAGGAAGGGCAGGACGACGGCGCCGGGGTCCTCGGCGCCGATGGCCCGCTTGATGGCCTCGACCGCGGACCCTTCGAAGGGGGCCTCGGCCGAGGGCTTGCGCGAGATCGTCTCGAACTCGATGCCCTCGCCGGCAAAGGACCTGATGGTGCTCACCATCTCGTCCTCGTGGCCGGGAATGAACCGCGCGTCGAGTTCGGCGCTGGCTCGGGTGGGGATGACATTGGCCTTGTACCCGGCGCGCAGCACGGTGGGGCTGACGTTGTGCGAGGAGCAGGCGGCGACCATGCGTGCCAGCGGCCCCAGCGGCGCGAGGGATCCCTCGAGGTCGTCGGGGTCGATGGTGATGCCCCACAGCCGGCTCACGGTCGCCAGGAACTCCTCCTGCACCGGATGGTGCAGGTCGGGCCAGGGGTGTGCGCCGATGCGCTCGAGGGCGTCGACGAGGTGGACGACGGCATTGTCCCGGTTGCGCATGGACCCGTGGCCGGCCGTTCCGGTGGCGGTCATCCGGAACCACCACAGGCCCTTCTCGGCGGACTGGACGACGTAGGCCCGGGAGCCCGAAGGGGTGGCGATGGAGAACCCTCCGACCTCGCTGATGGCCTCGGTGACGCCGTCGAAGACCTCCGGGTGGTGCTCGCCGAGCCAGGTGGAGCCCAGGGTGCCCGAGCCCTCCTCGTCGGCGAAGAGGATGAACCGGATGGGACGCGACGGCACCTCCCCCCGACGGTGCCGGGCACGAACGGCCGACAGCACCATGGCGAGGAAGCCCTTCATGTCGAGGGTGCCCCTCCCCCACAGGAAGCCGTCCTTGATCTGGCCGCCGAAGGGATCGACGCTCCAGTCCTCGGCCGCAGCGGGGACGACGTCGGAGTGGCCGTGCAGCAGGAGGAAGGGTCGGGACCGGTCCGTCCCCTCCGGGACCCAGTCGGCGACGAGGCACGGGCGTCCCTCGACGGCCTCGTACCTCGCCGACACGACGCCGATCTCCTCGAGCAGGGTCGCCACGACGTCGGTGACCTCCGCCTCCCCCCGAGCGCCGTCCGGTCCGAAATTCGACGAGTCGATCCGCACGAGTCGCCGACAGATGTCGACGACCTCGGCATCGGGTGCGTCGAGCGGGGCGAGGGCAGCGTCATCCATGGGTTGATTCTGTCATCGAGGGGTGTTGGCGGCCTCGGGAGAATCGCTCTGCGGATGCCCTTGCCGCTGATCGTCTTGCCTCATGTCAAGATGTCCGGATGAGCGCAGCGCTTGCCTCAGCTGAAATGTCCGGATGGAGATGAGTCAGGCGGCGGGTTGGTCGGTCTGGGTGCGACGTTCGGCTAGGCGGATGAGCTGGTTCTGGATGTCGGTGATCCGCCGGGCCAGATCGGCGGGGGTGAGCCTGTCGTGCTCGGCTGCCAGGCGGGCCCGTGTGGCGGGGTCCAGGACACGGGAGTCGACCAGCCGCTGGTAAGGGGTCTTGGGCTTGTCGTAGACCCGCTTCTTGCGCCCCGCGGAGGTGGTGGTCCAGCCGATGGCCTTGACGCAGGGCAGTAGGTGGTTCTTGCGGGCCATCACCAGGGGCCACAATTGGTTGAGCAGCTGAAGCTCGGTTGCGGTCTCGTAGCGGTATCTGAAGGCGTGGCGGCGGACCCAGTCGCCGTTGCGCTGCTCGACGTGGGCGTTGTCGTTCTTCTTGTAGGGCCGCGAGCGGGACATCGCGATGTCGTGGCCCTTCGCCCAGTCGATGAGGCCCCAGTTGATGAACTCCGACCCGTTGTCGACGTGGACCTCCGCCACGGGCACGGGCATCTGGTCGACGATCCGGTCCATGCCGGCCCCGATGTGGACGAATGCCTTGTTCTTGACCGTGGTCAGGACCGTGTAGCCGGAGACGGGCAGGGTGGCCGACAAGGTCCACAGGAATTCCCCGACCAGGGTGTGGCCGCAGTGGGCCACGGTGTCGACCTCTACCAGCCCGGGATCGGTGATCGGCCCGTCCAGGCTGGTGCGCAGGGGCACCGCGGCACGCAGGATGTGAGGGGCGGGTCGGGTGGCTGACAGGCCGGCGGCCGGGTAGGCGGCGTCCTTGAAGGGTTTCAGGTACCTGTCGATGGTGGCCGCCGACATGGAGCGCAGTTCGGTCAGCACCGCGGGGGTGGCCCGGCGGGTGACTTTCCCGAACTCCTTGAAGCGTTCCAGCCTGTTCAGGGTGTCGTCCATCACGGGGGCCAGGTACTTCCCGGAGGGCTGACCCGTCACGCTCCACACGTGCTGGAGGACCTTCACGGCGTCGTAGGAGTACTTGCGGGGCCGGGGCCGGCGCTTCTGCTGGGACGCGGCACCTTTCCGCGTCAGGGCTGCCCGGATCGCGCGGCGGGCGTGGTCACGGGTCCAGCCTGTGGTGGCGGTCAGGGAGTCCAGCAGCACCGACTTGTCCTTCTTCGATGCGGCC
Source organism: Acidipropionibacterium timonense (assembly GCF_900605005.1). Lineage (GTDB taxonomy): Bacteria > Actinomycetota > Actinomycetes > Propionibacteriales > Propionibacteriaceae > Cutibacterium > Cutibacterium timonense. Next base: position 1,514,236 of record NZ_LR027558.1, read on the forward strand.
CGGTACTGGTGGGCGTACTTCTTGGTGATCTCACGGCGTGCGGCCATCGACAGCTCCCGATCCATGGCCCGGGCCTACACCGTCAGTACGCGGACATCCTCATCTGAGGCACGTGCTGCCGCATCCGGACCTTTTACGTGAGTCTCGTCGNCGTACTTCTTGGTGATCTCACGGCGTGCGGCCATCGACAGCTCCCGATCCATGGCCCGGGCCTACACCGTCAGTACGCGGACATCCTCATCTGAGGCACGTGCTGCCGCATCCGGACCTTTTACGTGAGTCTCGTCGTCCTCTTGCGCTCAAGGCAGCCGATGCCCTATACTGAAGGTCAGGAAAAACGGAGTGGGAGTCTGCGGATAGCCCACACGGCCCCCGGTGGATTGTCCAGCGTATCGCGGACCGAGGCCGGGGGATCCTTATGTCTAGGCTCCGGGCACTGCTGCCGCGACGAGCACTCACCATCACAGGCCCCGTCCGTTCCGGCGCGACGGGTCCTGCTGCCGCCGGACGTCCGGCCGGCGCACGGGTTCACCGCCGGGTCCTGCGATGGGCGTCCGTCGGGCGGCCGCGGACTGGCGGACGGCCCGGCCTTGAGCGATGGCGGCCGCGGCGGCCGCACGCTGGCGGGCCTGACGGTCAAGGGTCTGCTGGGCCTGGGTGGCGGCGGACTGGCGGACGTCCGGTCGGCGCACGGGTTCACCGGCGGGTCCTGCGATGGGCGTGCGGCGGGCGGCCGCACGCTGGCGGACGGCCCGGCCTTGAGCGATGGCGGCCTCGACGGCCGCACGCTGGCGGGCCTGAGGGTCAAGGGTCTGCTGGGCCTGGGTGGCGGCGGTCCGCACGTCAGAGAGTTCGGCTCGCAGACTGTGGACGTCCACGACCGGGTCGTGCGGCAGAGCCGCCCGGCCCTGGGACGGCGCCGGAAGCGCCTGGTCGGGGCTCTCATGGCTGATGGATTCATTGCCGTCCCGTTGCGAGTGAGTGATCTTTGGTGGTCACTCTGTTCGCACCCCGTCGTTGCCGGCGGGGACTCCGCTCGGGGCGGTTGACGCTTCGTCGCCTGCTGCCGCCGGGGCCCGAAGGCTGGCGGTCTTCTGCGTGGCTCCACGTCCAGTCGCCGGGGTACTCCCGGCCAGGCCTTGTCGGGCCAGGTTGATCGCGGCGTTCAGGTCGCGATCGAGCGACGTCCTGCAGGAGGGGTTGTCGCAGTGGTAGGTCCGTTCGGCGAGGGTCAGCTTGGTTTTCACGTGGCCACAGGTCGAGCAGGTTTTGGACGACGGGTAGAACCGGTCGACCATGATCAGGGTGCCGCCCTCGCGGGCGGTCTTGTACTCGGCGTCGGAACGGGTGCGGGCGAGAGCGGCACGAGCGATGCTGTGGTTCAGTCCTCGCTTGTAGGCGCCGCCTCGGGTCATCATGCCGGCGACGGACAGGTTCTCCACCACGACGGTCTCGAAGTGAATCGGCCTGGGTTTCGTTCCGTTCTTGAAGCAAGGATGGAACACGATGAACCAGAAGTACTCTCCCGAGATGCGCGAGCGCGCGCTGCGGATGCTCGATGAGGCCAAGGCCTCTGGTGAGCACTCGAATCTGANTGAATCGGCCTGGGTTTCGTTCCGTTCTTGAAGCAAGGATGGAACACGATGAACCAGAAGTACTCTCCCGAGATGCGCGAGCGCGCGCTGCGGATGCTCGATGAGGCCAAGGCCTCTGGTGAGCACTCGAATTTGATGTCCGCCGTGCGGCATGTTGCGGGGCTCCTCGGGATGAGCGCGGAGACGCTGCGGGTGTGGCATCGCCGCCGCGAGGTCGACGCCGGCGCGAAGCCCGGTGTCCCGAGCGATGTCGCTGAGGAGAACAAGCGCCTGCGCCGCGAGGTGGCCGAGTTGCGGAAGGCGAATGAGATCCTCAAGGCTGCGAGCGTGTTTGTCGCGAAGGAGCTCGACCGGCCCTGACCGGGATGATCCGCTTCATCGACGAGTATCGAGAGCGGTTCGGGGTCGAGCTCATCTGCCGGACGCTGCGCCCGGCAGTGCAGGGATTCATCACGTCCCGCGGGTATCGCGCCGCGAAGACCCGCGTAGCCTCCGCCCGGCAGCTGCGCGACGAGCTGCTGGTGCCCGAGGTCGCCAGGCTGCATGCGCAGAACTACGGCGTCTACGGGCGGCGGAAGATGCATGCTCTCCTGAAACGGCAGGGGTGGGGCATCGGCCGCGACCAGACCGAGCGCCTCATGCGCCTCGCGGGAGTGCGTGGGGTTCGCAAGTCGAAGAAGGTGTTCACGACCAGGCCGGACAAGGCGCAGGCCCTACCGCGGGACCTCGTCCAGCGGCGGTTCCGTGCGGACGCGCCGCGCCGACTCTGGGTTGCAGACATCACGTATGTGGCCACCTGGGCGGGCTTCGCATACGTCGCGTTCGTCACCGACGTCTATTCACGTCGGATCGTGGGCTGGAACGTCGCGGCGACGCTGCGCGCGGAGGTGCTGCCGCTGCAAGCGCTGGACATGGCCGCCTGGGGCGCGGACGGCCCGCTGGACGGGCTGATCCATCACGCCGATCACGGCTCGAACTACATGTCGATGGTCTACACCGACCGGGTCGTCGAGCTTGGCGCAACACCCTCGACGGGAACCGTCGGGGACTCGTATGACAACGCCCTCGCCGAGGCGGTCAACAACCTCTACAAGACCGAGCTGATCCGCCAGCGCGGCCCCTGGAGGACCGTCGAGCAGGTCGAGCTCGCGACGCTCGAATGGGTGTGGTGGTGGAACCATCAACGCCTGCACGGCGAACTCGGCATGCGCACCCCGATCGAGATCGAGGACGCGTACTACGCTGACCTCGAATCAGGCCTCCCGGCGACCGCCGGACAGGGAAACCGATAGGAACGAAACCCAGGCCGATTCANGGGGCCGGGCGGGCGACCCCCTGTTCGGGGTCAGGCTGACCCTGCACACGGGCCGGGACCTGCTCACCGACCGGCAGGCCGCCCGCCTGGAACAGGTGTTCGCCGCCGACGCCCACGCCCCGGTCCAGGTCACCTGGGCGGTCTACCAGGAGATCGTGGCCGCCTACCGCGCCGAGGGCAGACGCATCATGGCCCACCTCATCGACGCGATCGCCACCAAAGTCCCGAAGGCCCTGCCCGAAGTCACCACTCTGGGCCACACCCTGAAGAAGCGGGCCGACGACATCCTGGCCTACTTCGACCACCCCGGGACCTCGAACGGGCCCAGTGAAGCCATCAACGGCAGACTCGAACACCTCCGCGGCATCGCCCTGGGATTCCGCAACCTCACCCACTACATCACCAGATCACTCCTGGAGACCGGAGGATTCAGACCCCGACTACACCCTGGATCCTGAAGAGCCNGTGAAGCCATCAACGGCAGACTCGAACACCTCCGCGGCATCGCCCTGGGATTCCGCAACCTCACCCACTACATCACCAGATCACTCCTGGAGACCGGAGGATTCAGACCCCGACTACACCCTGGATCCTGAAGAGCCGGTGAAGCTTCATGCCGCGAACGCAGCCAAGGCCTGCCGAAGCACTTCGGACCGCGACAGTTTGCCCGCCTCAGCAATGGCGTCCAGTGCCGCAAGCTCAGCTGCCGTCAGGCGCACGGCCACGACCTGCATGGGCTCAGCACCACGGCCCGGGCGACCGCGCCCGCGCTTCTTCAGCAGTTCTGCGTCGTAGCCAGCCTCAGCCTCGTCCACCCACGCCTGAATCTGATCGTCGGTAACCTCGTTCCCGTTCATGGGAATGTCGTAAACGAAAACACCAGACAGAGGAGGACTCCACGATATCAGCGCAGCCGCTGGCACCGCGGACACCGGAACGAACTACGGTTCGTGAACTGCTCACGTACCATCGCCGTCCCGCATCGCAGACAGGGCTGGCCCTCGCGCCCGTAGGCGTTGAGCGACCGCCCGAAGTACCCCGAACTCCCGTTGACGTTGACGTACAGACGGTCGAACGACGTCCCGCCCTGGTCCAGGGCCTCGGCCATGACGTCGCGCGCCGTCGTCCAGACCGCGACGGCCCGTCGTTGCGACAGGGACGCGGTCGGCGTCTCGGGATGCAGTCGTGCCCGCCACAGCGTCTCGTCGGCGTAGATGTTGCCGATGCCCGAGACGAGGGTCTGGTCGAGCATGGCCCGCTTGAGGCCGGTCCGCCGGCCACGCAGCCGACGGGCGGCGTCGACGGCGTCGAAGAGGGGATCGAACGGGTCGCGAGCGATGTGGGTGATCTCCCGCGGCAGTACCGCTCCGCCGGGGCTCACCGACAGCCCACCGAACATCCGCTGATCGACGAAACGCAGCTGCCGTCCGTCATCGAGATCGACGAGCACCCGGGCGTGGGGCTGCAACACCGTCCCGATGCCGTCGACCCGGAACTGTCCGCTCATCCCCAGGTGCGCCAACAGGGCGTCACCCGAGTCGAGGACGAACCACAGGTACTTGCCACGCCGGGCGACGCCGTCGACGACCCGGCCCTCGAGCTCGGCGACGAAGGACGCCGCCCCGGCCTCGTGGCGCCGGATCGACCGGGGATGCAGCACCTCGACACCCTCGATGCGCCGCCCGACCACGTGCTCGACGAGACCTCGCCGAACCGTCTCGACCTCGGGCAGCTCAGGCACGGGTGAGTTCGCGAACCGCCAGATGCGCAGCGCCCTGCTCGGCTTCCTTCTTGTTGTGGCCGGTGAACCCGGTGTGGTCGACGCCGTCGATGACGGCGTGCGCCTCGTAGCGCCGGTCGTGGTCGGGACCGGACCCGACGATGCGATACTCCGGCCCCTCGAGGCCTTGGTCGGCGCACAGTTCCTGGAGCACCGTCTTCCAGTCGGTACCGGCTCCGGTGCGCTCGGCCTCGTCGACCAAGGGGTCGAAGAGGCGATGGACGACCGACAGCGCCGCCGGGAGCCCGCTGGACAGCTCGACCGCACCGAGCAGGGCCTCGGTGGTGTCGGCGAGGATCGAGGTCTTGTCGTGGCCTCCGGTGAGTTCCTCGCCCTTGCCCAACTTGATGTGCGGCCCGATGCCCAGGCCCCGAGCGACGTCGCCCAGGGACACCGTGCTCACGACGGCGGCACGGAGCTTGGCGAGCCGACCCTCGTGGAGGTCCGGGTAGGCCCGGTAGAGGTAGTCGGTGACGCCCACCTCGAGGACGGCGTCCCCGAGGAACTCCAACCGCTCGTTGGTGGGGATGCCACCGTTCTCGAAGGCGTACGACCGGTGCGTCAGGGCGAGCGCAAGGAGCTGGGGGTCGATCTCGACCTCCAGCTCCTCGAGCAGGGCCAGGAAGGGCCAGGTCTCGGCGGGCGCCTCGGCGCTCATCGGTGCCCTCCCACGTTCATCAGGCCTGGGTCACCTGACGCAGGTTGCTGCGCGACCCGTACTGCCCGCAGTCGGGGCAGGCGGTGTGCGGCAGGTGCTTGGCACGGCAGGCCGGGTTGGCGCAGGTGACGAGGGCAGGGGCGACCGCCTTCCACTGCGAACGACGGTGCCGGGTGTTGGCGCGGGACATCTTCCGCTTCGGGACAGCCACGATCTTCTCCTTGGTACTCGGTGTGTCTGGACTTCTGAAGGGCTCAGGACTCCGTGGGGCCGAACTCCTGGAGTGCAGCCCATCGGGGGTCGATCCGGTCCCCGTGGTCGTGGTCGGGATCGTCATTGAGGTTGACGCCGCAGTCCGGGCACAGGCCCAGGCAGTCCGGCTGACACAGCGGGTTGAACGGCAGGTTCAACACGACGGCGTCACGCAGGACGGGGTCGAGATCGACGGTGTCGTCGTCCCCGACCCGCAGCACGTCCTCCTCGGCCTCCCTGTCGGGATAGAAGTACAGCTCCTGAAGATCGAAGGCGCGATGGCCCTCGATCGGCGTCAGGCAGCGGGAGCACTCCCCCTCCAGGACGACCTCGGCGGTCCCGGTCACGAGGATCCCCTCGACCACCGACTCCAGACGGAGATCGATGTCGATCGACGAGCCCTCGGGAACAGCGATCATGTCCACACCGAGATCCGCCGGAGCGGGGAGCGAGCGTTGCACCCGGATCATCTGGCCCGCCTGACGACGCAGAGCGCTGGTCTCCACGTGGAGATCGGCGGATGCGTCCGGGCGGCGATGGTTGGTGTTCATCGCAGGAATCCCTTCGACCGGTGGAACACGACGAGGTCATGACCGACGTGCAACTCTACCTTGGCCTGCGCCGGGCGCCAAACCCTCGGAGGCCTCGGTCACCGACCCAAGCGTGTTCTTGACGACGCCACCCCCCTGCGATACTTTCACTAAAGCGTATTAGTACGCTGCTACGGCAGAACGACAACGGGTGTCGAAAGACACGTCTTCAAGGGAGAAGCCATGATGAACCCCACCATTGGACGCCGCCAGCTCCTCGGCGGCACCGGCGCACTCGCGACGCTGCTCACCCTCGGCGCCTGTGGCGTCAGCGGGAGCGGGACCGGATCGTCCTCGACGCAGGCCAGCGTCGACACCTCCGGCAAGCTCGAGGGCTCGATCCAGTTCCAGACCTGGTCGCTCAAGAACGAGAAGTTCACCCCCTACTTCGAGAAGCTCATCAAGGACTTCCAGACCAAGCACCCCGGCACGTCGATCAAGTGGCTCGACCAGCCCGGCGACGGCTACGAGGAGAAGGTCCAGCAGCAGGCCGCCGCCGGCCAGCTGCCCGACGTCGTCAACCTCCCGCAGACCTTCGCCTACCAGCTCGCCGGCGCCAGCCAGCTCATGGACCTCAAGAAGGCCGACGCGAAGGCCATCGACCTCTACACGACCGGCGGCATCGAGTCGTACACCTTCGACGGCATCGAGGGGACCTACGGCTACCCGTGGTACCTCGGCACCGACCTCAACTGGTGGAACACCAAGGCCTTCACCGACTACGGACTCGATCCGAACAAGCTCCCGACGACCCTCGACGAGCTCTTCGACCAGGCCCTCACCATGGCCAAGAACTCCAAGGGCAAGATGCCGCTCATCTCGTCCATGCCCGATTTCCCGCAGATGGGCGTGACGATGTTCCAGGACGGCAAGTTCGTCTTCAACTCCGAGGACGGCGTCGAGCTTCTCCAGCGCTACGTCGACCTGTACAAGGCCAAGGCCATGCCCCCGGAGATCCTCCAGAACACCTACCTGGGCAACTCCCAGCTGTTCATCCAGGGCAAGGTCGCGTGGACCACCGGCTCGGCCTCCTTCCCGGTCGACCTCAAGAAGGGCAACCCGACCCTCTTCAAGCAGGTCACCATGACCAAGCGCATCGGCAACCCGCCGCTGTTCGTCCAGGGTCTCTCGGTCTCCGCCAAGACGAAGAACCCGGCCCTGGCCCTGGCCTTCGCCCAGTTCGCGACGAACAACGAGAACCAGGTCGCTTTCGTCAAGCTCGCCCAGGGATTCCTCCCCGGCACCAAGGAGGGCAACGAGAACCCGTCGTCGTTCACCTCGACGATCGAGGATCCCGACATGAAGAAGGCTGCCGAACTGCTCGCCGACGAGATGAAGACGGCCAAGGCCGGCCCCGTCCAGCTCACCGACGCCATGACCAAGTACCTGGGTCAGCAGATGGCCTCGGCCATGCGCGGCGACGTCACCGCCAAGCAGGCCCTTGACAAGGCCGCCGACTACTGCAACAAGAACCTCAAGAAGTGAGTGATCGGGTGGGGCCGTCGTGCGCGGCCCCACCCTTCCCCCTCACCCCCGGTGCCANTATAAGCCCCCGGTGCCATGGCCCCCGCTCCATGGCGACGACGTCGACTGGAGTGAAACGTGAGATCCCACCGACTCATGACGCCATGGCTGCTGGTCGCCCCCGCAGTCATCTGGACGTGTGTCTTCGCGCTGTACCCGTTCATCAACACGATCATCCTGTCGTTCACGAACGCGCGCCCACTGACCGGCGGCACCTTCGTCGGCCTGGAGAACTACAGCGCGCTCATCCATGACGACATGTTCTGGAGCGCGATGCAGGTGACCTTCATCTACGTCATCGCCTGCGTCCCGCTCCTGACGATCCTCCCCCTGCTCCTGGCCCTCCTGGTCGAGAAGAAGATTCCCGGGATCGCGTTCTTCCGCACCACGGCGTACTTCCCGGTCATCGCCTCGGCGGTCGTCGTCGCCCTCATCTGGAGCTGGCTGTTCGACTCCCGTGGCCTGGTCAACCAGTCCCTGCAGCTCATGGGGCTCACCGACGCCGCCGTGCCGTTCCTCGTCGACAAGTGGAAGCTCCTGGCCTGTTCCATCGGGCTCACCGTGTGGAAGGGCCTCGGCTACTACATGATCGTCTACCTCGCGGCGCTGGGGAACGTCGACGCCAGCCTCCACGAGGCCGCGTCGATCGACGGCGCCGGCACCTTCCAACGGTTCCGCAATGTCACCATTCCCGGTATCCGTGCCGCCATGCTCCTCATCGTGGCCCTCATCGCCGTGAGCGGCATGAGGATCTTCTCGGAGCTGTACGTCCTCACCAACGGCACCGGTGGCCCCGGAGGCGAGGACTCGAGCCTCGTCATGATCATCAAGCAGGTCGGCTCGGGCCTGTCCGGCCAGCTCGGCTACGCCTCGGCCCTGTCCGTCGTCCTGTTCCTGCTCACGCTCATCCCGCTGGCCTTCATCGGGTGGGCCAACTACCGCCAGCCCGGCGGGCGACGTCGACGCCAGCGCGCGAAGGCCGCCGCGCCCACCGAAGGAGGACACCGATGAGCACGACCACCCGTGACGACACCCGACTCATCGTCGAGGCCAATCGACGTCAACGTCCGTGGCGCAGTCGCCATGCCTTCGACCCCAAGCGCCCGACCCTTCCCGGGCTCATCGGCCGCTACGTCCTCCTCCTCCTCGTGGCAGCACTGTCACTCGGCCCCTTCCTGTGGCAGCTGTCGACCTCGCTCAAGAGCCTCGCCGAGGACGTCTACTCCTTCCCGCCACACCTCATCCCCCAGCACCCGACCCTCGACGCCTATCTGCGCGTGGCGCGCGTCGTGCCCATCTGGCGGTACGCCTGGCACTCGGTCATCGTCGCCGCGGTCTGCGTCATCGGCAACGTCGTCCTGTCGACCATGGCCGGGTACGCACTGTCGTGCATGAGGTTCCGCGGCAAGAGGATCGTCATGGCCATCCTCCTGTCGGTCCTGCTCCTGCCCGGGGAGGTGACCCTGACGAGCCAGTACCTCATCATCCGCGGCATGGGCCTGGCGAACACCCTCATGGGCGTCGCGATCCCGGGCGTCGTCGGGGCGATCAACGTCCTGCTCATGGCCACGGCCTGCCGGTCCATCCCCATGTCGGTCCTCGACGCGGCCACCGTCGACGGGGCCAACACCTGGGACAAGATCCGTCACGTCGTGTGGCCCAATGTGCGGGGCATGGCCTCGGTCGTCGCCGTCTTCTCGTTCATCGGCGCCTGGGACGACTTCCTGTGGCCCCTGGTGGTCCTCAACGACCCCGACAAGTACACCCTGACGGTCGGCATGCAGTACCTCAACTCGACGATGTCGACCGATCCCCGCGAGGTCGCCGCGGGCACGATGATCGCCCTCATCCCCATCATCATCGTCTTCGCCTCGATGCAGAAGGTCTTCTTCCGCGGCGTCGAGTCCGGCGGTGTCAAGGGCTGACGCGGTTCACCTGTGCGACGCCGTCGACCCCCGGACCACGAGCACCGGCGGCTCCTCGACGACGTCGGCACAGGGCCTGCCCTCGATCCTCGCCAGGAGCATGTCGACGGCGTGGGCGCCGAGCACGGACGGATCACGGCTCAGGGCGGTGAGCGCCGGCGAGAGGACCCGGCACATGGCGGCGTCCTCGAAGGAGACGACCGCGACGTCGTCCGGGACGCTCAGGCCCCGGGCACGGATCGCGATGAGACCGCCGAGGGCCAGCACCTCGTTGTCGTAGAGGATGGCCGTCGGCGGCTGACTCGACCTGAGCAGGGACGTCGTCTCCCGGCCACCGGCGTCCTCGGAGGCGTCGGTGACGGGCACGGACGCGACCGTCATCCCACGGCGTCGGCAGGCACGGCGGAAGGCCGCCTCGCGCACCGAACTGTGCGTGAGGCCGGCACCACCACCGACCCGGGCCACCCGCTGGTGACCTCGTTCGGCCAGGTGCTCGATGATCGACTCGACCGCCGCTCCGTCGTCGATGTGCACCCCGGGCAACGGGGTCGAGGGGTCGGCGCCGACGACGACCGCCGGCATCCCGAGTTCCTCGAAGAGCTGCCACCGCGGGTCGTCGACCGCGGGATCGACCAGGACGACGCCGTCGACGCGGCGCTGCGCCCACCAGCGGCGGTGCACCTCGAGCTCCTCCTCGGCGGAGCGGACCAACTGGAGCACCAGGGCCATCGATCTGGGCGTGAGCCGTTCCTCCATGCCGGCGATGAGGCGCATGAAGAACCCCTCACCGGCGAAGGACTGGTCATCACGGGCGATGACGATGCCGACGGCGCCGGCACGGTTGCCCGACAGCGCGACGGCCGCGACGTTCGGGCTCCAGCCCATGCCCTTGGCCACCGCCTTGATCCGAGCCCGTGTCTCCTCCGACACCCCGGGCTTGTCGTTGAGTGCGAAGGACACAGCCCCCGCCGACACGCCGGTCTCCTTGGCGATGTCCTTGATCGTGGGCCGTTGCATGACTCCATCATCCCATGAAATGGGGCTTCGACGGAGCATTGCAGCGATTGAGCTAAACCGAATTAGCAACTAGGCTTGCCCCAGCCGACGACGTCACTCCGGAAGGACCCCTCCCATGCATGACCATGCGCCCATTCTCGACGGCAGGGTGCGCCGACACCTGGCCGAGAAGATCCGTCCCGCCGAGACGACGACCGTCTGCCAGCTCGACGTCGAGTGGGCACCGGTGACCGACGCCGACGGCGCCACCGACCCCAACGCCCGACCGGGCGTGGTCGGTCAGGGCGAGCCGGTGAGCATCGCCGCAGGCTTCGCGCTCGACTACGAACCCTTCGAGGTCGGACGCACCTGGGGCCCGCCCTGGGGCACCACCTGGCTGCACCTCACCGCGACGGTGCCGGCCGATCTGCGCGGCGAGCACCTCGAACTCGTCGTCGACCTGGGCGGACGATGGGAGTCGCCCGGGTTCCAGTCCGAGGGTCTGGTCGTGCGTCCCGACGGCTCGATCATCAAGGCGCTCAACCCCCGCAACACGTGGATCCCCGCCGAACCCGACGACGAGGGTCGCATCGACGTCTACGTCGAAGCGGCGTCCAACCCCATCCTGCTGGCGGTGCCGCCCTTCCAGCCCACCGAGGACGGCGACAAGCTCACCGCCTCGACCCACGACCACTACAGCCTCGAGCGGGCCGACCTCGTCGTCGTCCACGACGAGGTGCGCGCCCTGGTGGCCGACGTCGTCACCCTTGAGGGGCTCGTCGAGCAACTGCCCGAGGACACCGAGCGCACCTGGCAGATCCGTCGGGGCCTCGATCGCGCCATGGATCGGCTCGACCTGGCCGACGTCACCGGCACCGCCTCGGCCGCCCGGGCCGAGCTCTCCCCCCTGCTCGAGGTCCACGCCCCGGCGTCGGCCCAGGTCATGACGGCGGTCGGTCACGCCCACATCGACTCGGCCTGGCTGTGGCCGCTGCGCGAGACCCGCCGCAAGGTGGCCCGCACCATCGCCAACCAGCTCAACCTGCTCGACCAGTACCCAGAACACGTCTTCGCCTTCCCGGCCGCCCAGCACTCCGCCTGGCTCAAGGAGGACCACCCCGACCTCTTCGCCCGTCTCGTCGACGCCGTCGCGGCCGGCCGGATCGTCCCCGTCGGAGGCATGTGGGTCGAGTCAGACGCCAACCTGCCCGGCGGCGAGGCCATGTGCCGCCAGTTCCTCCACGGCCAGCGGTTCTTCCGCGACAACTTCGGGCGATACTGCGACGAGGTGTGGCTGCCCGACTCTTTCGGCTACTGCGCGGCCCTGCCCCAGATCGCCCGGCTCGCCGGGGCCAAGTGGTTCCTCACCCAGAAGATCTCGTGGAACCAGGTCGACAAGTTCCCCCACCACTCGTTCTGGTGGGAGGGCATCGACGGCACCCGCATCTTCACCCATTTCCCGCCCGCCGACACCTACGGGTCGGATCTGTCGGCGCATGACCTGCAGCACGCCCGGACGAACTTCACCGACAAGGGCCGCTCCAACACCTCCCTGGTGCCCTTCGGCTACGGGGACGGCGGTGGCGGCCCCACCCGCGAGATGCTCGAGCAGGCCAGGCGGGTCGCCGACCTCGACGGCTCCCCCAGGGTCGTCGTCGAGAAGCCGGAGGCCTTCTTCGAGCGGGCGCAGTCCCAGCACGAGAACCCCGCCACCTGGGTCGGCGAGCTCTACCTCGAGCTCCACCGCGGCACCTTCACCAGCCAGTACGAGGTGAAGAAGGGCAATCGCCGCAACGAGCACCTGCTGCGTGAGGCCGAACTGTGGTGCGCCACCGCCGCGGTGCGCGGACTCATGAAATACCCCGCCGAGCGCCTGGCCCAGTACTGGCGCACCATCTGCCTGTACCAGTTCCACGACATCCTGCCCGGTACGTGCATCTCGTGGGTCTACCGCGAGGTCATCGCCGATCACCGACGGATCTCCGACGAGCTCACCGAGCTCATCCACGAGGCCCAGGACCTCCTCGTGGGCGCCGCGCCGGACGACCCGCGGAACGGTGAGGAGGCACCGCAGGTCGTCCTCGACGCCGCTCCCGTCCGGCGTCCCTGGGCAGGGTCCGTCGCCCTGGGCGGCGCCGCCGTCGAACCGTCGACGGCAGCACCGGTCGAGGTGACCGAGACGCCGGAGGGCGGCTGGATCGTCGACAACGGGCTCGTGCGCCTGGCCGTCGACTCCGCCGGCCGCGTCACGGGCCTGGTCGATCTGGCCAGCGGACGCGACGCGATCCCCGCGGGCACCCGCGGCAACGTCCTCCAACTGCACCCCGACTTCCCCAACATGTGGGACGCCTGGGACATCGATCCCTTCTACGCCAACTCGGTCGTCGAGCTCACCGACGGCGTCGCCTCGCTCACCCGCGTCGGTGACGGGGTGGAGATCGCGGTGACGCGCTCCTTCGGGGCCTCCACGGCCGTCCAGAAGCTCGCCGTCAACCCGGGGGACCCGCGCGTCAAGGTCCGCACCCACCTGGACTGGCACGAACAGGACAGTCTGCTCAAGGTCGCCTGGCCCGTCGACGTGCACACCGACCACGCCCGGTACGAGATCGAGATGGGCCACGTCACCCGGCCGACCCATGCCAACACGTCGTGGGACGCGTACCGGTTCGAGGTCAACGCCCACCGCTGGGTCCACGTCGGCGAACCCGGCTTCGGGCTTGCCGTGGCGAACTCCGGCACCTACGGCTGGAACGTCACCCGCGTCCCCAAGGACGGCGGCGGCACGTACAGCGTCGTCCACGCGTCCCTGCTCAAGGGAGCCAGGTTCCCCGACCCCCGGGCCGACCAGGGCGAGCACGACTTCTTCCACACCCTGCACGCCGGGGCGACCATCGAGGACGCCGTCCGCGACGGGTACGCCGCGAACCTGTGTGTCCGACGCCGTCCGGGTCACCCCGTCGCGCCGCTGGTGAGCGTCGAGGGTGCGATGGTCGAGGCCGTCAAGCTCGCCGAGGACGGCAGCGGAGACGTCGTCGTGCGCCTCTACGAACCCTACGGACGCCGCCTGGACACGACGATGGCGCTCGGTTTCGAGGCCACCGGCGTCGTCGAGACCGATCTGCTCGAGGAGCCGCTCGAGGGCAACCCGCGGGCCCGGGTGCGTCCCGGCGCGGTGACGACGCCGTTGGACGAGGGACGTCTCGGGCTGTCGCTGCGTCCGTTCCAGATCCTCACCCTTCGCCTGACGAGGTCGGGCGGACGATGAGGGTCGGCGTCAACTGGACCCCGAGCCAGGGCTGGTTCCATTCCTGGCTCGACCTCGACCTCGACGCCGCGCGCCGGGACTTCGAGGCCATCGCGGCCCTCGGCCTGGACCACGTGCGGATCTTCCCGCTGTGGCCACTGCTCCAGCCCAACCGTGGCCTCATCCGGCCCAAGGCCCTCGACGACCTCGTCGACGTCGTCCGGTGCGCCCGGCAGGCCGGGCTGGACGTCCACGTCGACGCCCTCAACGGGCATCTGTCGAGCTACGACTTCCTGCCGTCCTGGGTGACGACGTGGCACCGGTCGAACCTCTTCACCGACCCCGAGGTCGTCGCCGGCGAGGCCGCGCTGGTGACGGCGGTGGCCTCGCGGCTGGCCGAGGAGCCCGGCGTCCTGGGACTCACCCTGGGCAATGAGTTCCCCCAGTTCGCAGCCCTGGCGCCCGGTCACACCCACCCTGACCGCAGCCCCTGCCGCGTCGAGGAGGTCGACCGGTGGCTGTCGGCCATGCAGGACGCCGTCGCCGCCGGGTGGCCGGGAGCGAGCGCCCACCTGGGCTTCGACGACGACCTGTGGTTCGTCGACGACCACCCGTTCACCCCGCGGCACGCCGTGACGACCGGGCCCGCGACGACGGTCCACTCCTGGGTCTTCGCCCAGGTCGGGCCGAGGTTCGGGGCCGGGCACCCGGCGCTGACGTGGTTCCCCCGCTACCTGGTCGAGCTGGCCCGCGCCTGGAGCCCGGACCCGTCCAGGCCGATCTGGGTGCAGGAGGTCGGGGCGCCACGCACCCACGTGCCCGACGATGCCGCCGCGGACTTCGTCGCCGCGACGGTCGAGCACCTGCTCGACGCCCCCGCCGTGGAGGCGATCACCTGGTGGTGTTCCCACGACGTCTCCCGCGACCTGCTCGACTTCCCCGAGCTCGAGTACTCCTTGGGGCTGTTCCGCGCTGACGGGACGCCCAAGCCCGAGGCGCTCCAGCTGGCCGAGATGGTCGAGGATCTGCACCGAGACCGGACCGGCGCCAGGGGCGTCACGCGGACCGGGGACATCACCTTCGAGGCCGCCTGGCACGACGGCGTCGGCAGGTCCGCGTGTGCGCCGACCGGCGAGCTCTTCGCCGGCTGGGTCGAGCAGGCGGAGGCGACCGGACGGGCACCGTCGATCCGGCGGTCCTGAGGCCCCTGCGGCCCGGTCGGCGCCCACCCCTAGGATCGATCCATGACCTCCATGGTGACGACCGACCACTACCGCGTGAGCCTGCTCACGGACCACCTTGTCCGCGTCGAATGGCGTGACGATTCCGCCGTGCCCTTCGAGGACCGGCCCACGCAGGTCGTCACGAACCGCGACCTGGGACCGGTGACCACCCGGATCACCCGCGAGGGCGACGGCGTCCGGATCGCCAACGACGACTTCGAGTTCGACTACGACGGCCGCCCGTTCAGCGCACAGGGGCTGCACGCCGTCGTCACCAGCGTCGGCAACTACCACGCCCAGTGGCACTACGGGGACGACCCCTTGGAGGGGCTCACCTTCTTCGGCCAGGCCGCCAACCTCGGTGGCACCGCGCGCACCCTCGACGGTGTCAACGGCCGGTGCGCCCTTGAGCCGGGGGTCGCCGGGTACATGGGCTGGGCGGTCCTCGACGACTCCGGTTCGCTCGCGATGACCGAGTCGGGCTGGGTCGGCCAGCGCACCGGCGACGCCGACCTCTACCTCTTCCTCCACGGCCGCGACTACCGGGCCGCCGTCGCCGACTTCTACCGCCTCACCGGTCCACAGCCGGTCATCCCCCGGTGGGCCCTGGGCAACTGGTGGAGCCGCTACCACGACTACTCCGCGCAGGAGTACCTCGAGCTGCTCGACCACTTCGCCGCCGACCGGGTACCGCTCACCGTCGGCGTCATCGACATGGACTGGCACGTCACCGACGTCGATCCGGCCATCGGCCACGGCTGGACCGGGTACACGTGGAACCGGGACCTCTTCCCCGATCCACGGGACTTCCTGGCCGAGCTCCACCGACGGGGCTTGGTGACGAGCCTCAACCTGCACCCGGCCGACGGGATCCGCCGTCACGAGGAGGTCTACCCCGCCCTGTGCGAGCGGCTCGGGCGTGACCCCCGGCTCGGCGAGCCCATCCACATGGACGTCGACGACCCCGAGTTCATGAAGGCCTACTTCGAGGTCGTCCTGCACCCCATGGAGGAGGACGGCGTCGACCTGTGGTGGATCGACTGGCAGCAGGGCACGCACAGTCGCATCCCCGGACTCGATCCGCTGTGGGTCCTCAACCACCTCCACCACGCCGACTCGGGGCGGGACGGGTCGTGCCCACTGACCTTCTCCCGCTATGCCGGTCCGGGATCGCACCGGTACCCCGTAGGGTTCTCCGGCGACACGCACATCTCATGGGAGTCCCTCGACTTCCAGCCCGAGTTCACCGCGACGGCCTCGAACATCGGCTACGGCTGGTGGAGCCACGACATCGGCGGCCACTGGGGCGGGGACCGCGACGACGAGCTCATGACCCGCTGGGCCCAGCTCGGCGTCTACTCCCCCATCAACCGGCTCCACTCGACCAAGGACGAGTTCGGCGGCAAGGAGCCCTGGCACTTCGGTGGACGCACCGGCGAGCTCATGGAGGACGCCCTGCGCCGACGCCACCAGCTCATCCCGTACCTGCACACGATGAACCTCGCCGGGCACCGCGACCTCGTCCCGCTCGTGCGGCCGGTCTACTGGACCCATCCGCGTTGGGAGGAGGCCTACGTCGATCGCAACGAGTTCTGGTTCGGCGACTGCCTGCTCGTGCGCCCCGTGACGACGAAGGGCGACCCGGCGACCGGCCTGACGACGACCCGCACGTGGCTGCCGCCGGCGGAGGACGGCAGGCCCGGCACCTGGACCGATCTGGCGACCGACGTCACGTACACGGCAGGACGGTTCGTCAACCTGGCCCGGACGCTCGCCGAGACCCCCGTGCTGGCACGGCCGGGAGCCATCGTGCCCACGGCGACCGACCCCATGGCCGGGATCGAGTGGCCGACCGACCTCACGGTGCACGTCGTGGCCGGGGCGGACGGTTCCTTCGACCTGCTCGAGACGCCGGCCGACAGTGCCGAACCGGTGGTGACGACGCCGATGAGGCTGGTCGACGGCGTCCTGGAGATCGGTGCGGCCGGCGGCGACGACCTGTCACAGGTGCCGCCGGCACGGCACTGGCGGCTCGTCGTCCACGGTGCCGGGTCACCGCGCGTCGAGCTCGATCTGGGGACGGGCTCGACGAGCCAGCCGGTCCGGGTCGACCTCACCGACCTGCCGGCCCATGAGAACCCCGTGCTGGCCAGGGGCATCGCCCTCATCGACGCCGCCCAGGTGAGCTACTTCCTCAAGACCGACCTGGCGCGCATCCTGCGCTCCGGGGACGACCGGTTGCTCCAGGTGGCGGCGATCCTCGACCTCGAGGCTCCCCGCACCCTCCAGGACGCCCTCGTCGAACTGCTCACGGCCCGCGCCTGATGGGGCCGGGGCCGGCGGCTCAGGCGCCGAACCTTGCCCGCAGGGCGGCGTCGACCATGGGGGTGACGAAGGCGCCCACGTCTCCCCCGTTGGCCGCCGCCGAGCGGATCATCGAGGAGCTGATGGTGCCGAACTCGCGTCCGGCGGGCAGGAGCACCGTCTCGATGTCGCCCATGGCCTTGTTGAGGTGGGCCATCTGGAGCTCGTAGTCGAAGTCGCCGCCGAAGCGCAGACCACGGACGATGACGTCGGCCCCGTGTGCCTCGCAGAACTCGACGAGCAACCCGTCGACGGGGGCGACGCTCACCCGATCAAGGTCCTTGACGGCGTCGCGCACGAAGGCGACCCGCTCGTCCATGGTGAAGATGCCGTTCTTGGCCGAGTTGACGGCGACGCCGACGACGATCTCGTGGAAGAGGTGGCTGGCGCGCTCGACGATGTCGACGTGGCCACGGGTGATGGGGTCGAAGGACCCCGAGAACACGGCTTTCACCGGTCGTCCTCCTTCGCGACGTCCCCAGTCGGGCGGTCCCACTGGGCGTAGTGGATGGTCGTCTCGCCGTAGGAGGCCGACCACGTCTCCATCCCCTCCGGCAGGTGCGGGGCGCGGCTGCGCGCCGAACGCTCGACGACGAGCAACCCGTTGTCGACGAGCACCCGAGCCGCAGCGTCGATGAGCTCGTCGAGGTCCTCGTCAGCCAGGTCGTAGGGCGGGTCGAACCACATGACGTCGAATCGCCGCCCGGTCGTGGCCAGCCAGGAGGCCGCCGAGGACGTGGCGACCTCCACCGCCAGGGCGAGGTGGGCGGCGTTGCCCCGGATGACCGACGCCGCGCGAGCGTCCTTCTCGATGCACACGACGGGCCCGGCACCGCGGCTGGCCGCCTCCAGCCCGATCGCCCCCGAACCGGCGAAGACGTCGGCCACCGACTGCCCGGCCAGGTGCTCGGCCGGATCGGCGTCGGCGGTGCCGTTCCAGGCGGCCAGGGCCGAGAAGACGGCCTCGCGGACGCGATCGGTCGTCGGGCGGGTCGTGCGACCCGAGGGGGTGCGCAGTCGGCGTCCCCCGGCTCGTCCGGCGATGATCCTGCTCACCACGTCAGCCTATCGAAGGGTGCTCGCGGCGGTTCGTGCCGCGAACAGGTGTCGACGCGTCGAGGTCGGTCCTACCACGCCGAGTGGGCCAGGGCGCGCCGACGTGGGCCCGCGTCGGCGTCATTGGGGGTGGGCGGGCACAATGTGGTCATGGACAATGACAGCCCAATCACCACGATCGAGGAAGACACCTGCTGGGGCTACCTCGACACCGCCGAGGTCGGTCGCCTGGCGACGAGCATCGACGGCCAGCCCGAGATGTTCCCGCTCAACTTCGTCGTCGACGGCCCGAGCATCGTCTTCCGGACCGCGGCCGGCAGCAAGCTCGAGGAGATCGCCACGAACGACCGCGTCGCCTTCGAGGCCGACGGCTGGAGTGACGACGGTGGCTGGAGCGTCGTCGTGCGCGGACACGCCTCGGTCGTCACCGATCCGGCCGAGCTGGCCCGCTGCGCCAAGATGCCGCTGCTGCCCTGGGTGCCGACGGTGAAGAAGAGCTTCGTGCGGATCATCCCCGACCAGATCACCGGTCGGGTCTTCGCCTTCGGACCAGAGCCCGAGAGCTGATCCTCCGGGGAGCCGGGCCCCTATCCCTGCTCCATGAGGTCGCCCGTGGCCATCTCCTCCGTCGACCGCACGAGGTCGAGGAGACGAGGGTCATCGGGCGACTCGTCCATCCACCGCTGGGCCAGGTCACGGGAGGCCGTGACGATCTCGGCATGGTCGAGCACCCGCAGCAGCCGTAGCGGGGAATGGCGTCCGGCCTGGTCGGCGCCCAGGACATTGCCCTCGTGGCGCTGGGCCAGGTCGAGTTCGGCCAGGGCGAATCCGTCCCGGGTGGCGGCGACGGCGTCGAGTCGCTGGCGCGCCGGGGACCCCGCCTCGGCCGAGGTGACGAGCAGGCACAGCCCGGGCAGCGTGCCGCGACCGATCCGGCCGCGCAGCTGGTGCAACTGGGAGACGCCGAAGCGGTCGGCGTCCATGATGACCATCATCGTCGCCTCGGGCACGTCGACGCCGACCTCGATGACCGTCGTCGAGACGAGCACCTGTGTCTGCCCGCCGCTGAATCGCCCCATGATCTCGTCCTTGGTGGCGGCGTCGAGCCTGGAATGGAGCGCCTCGATCCGCAGTCCCCGCAACGGGCCCTGGGCCAGGAACGGGGCGAGGTCCTCGACGGCGGCAACCCCCGACGTGGCCTCGCCCACGCCACCGAGGGTGCCCTCGTCGGCGTCGTCGGCGCTGATCCGTGGGCAGACGACGAAGATCTGGTGCCCCTCGTCGGCCTCCTCCCGCACCCGCTGCCATGCCCGGTCGAGCCAGGCCCGGTGGCGCGGCAGGTCGACGACCGTCGACTGCACCTCGGCCCGACCGGCCGGCACCTCACGCAGGCTCGAGACGACGAGGTCGCCGAAGACCGTCATCGCCACCGTCCGCGGGATGGGGGTGGCAGTGAGGACGAGTTCATGCGGCTTGACGCCGTCCCCACCGGTGAGGACCCCGCGCTGCTCGACCCCGAAGCGATGTTGCTCGTCGACGACGACCAGGCCGATGTCGTGATAGTCGACGCTGCCCGACAGGAGGGCATGGGTGCCGATGACGATGCCGGCCGATCCGTCGGCGATGGCATCCTTGGCGGCCCGGGTGGCCGCGGCGTTCATCGATCCGGTGAGCAGGGCGATCCCCGTGGCCTGTTCGGGGGCGCCGAGGGTCCGGCCGGCACCCAGATCACCGAGGAGGGCGGTGAGGGTTCGGTGGTGCTGCTGGGCGAGCACCTCGGTGGGGGCCAGCAGGACCGCCTGGTGGCCGGCGTCGACCACCTGGAGCATGGCGCGCAGGGCGACCAGCGTCTTGCCCGAGCCCACCTCGCCCTGGAGGAGGCGTTGCATGGGGCTGTGCCCGGCCAGATCGGCGGCGATGTCGTCGCCCACCTGCCGCTGGCCGTCGGTGAGGGTGAACGGGAGCCGGGAGTCGAAAGCCGCCAGGAGGCCGTCGTCGCGTCCGGGGCAGGTCGGTGCGGTGCGGGTGGCGGCCTGACGGCGTCGGGAGGCCATGGTGAGCTGGGTGGCGACGGCCTCCTCCCACACGAGACGCTCGGCGGCCCGCCCGGCCTGGGCGATGGTCGCCGGTCGGTGGACCCACTCGAAGGTCTCGTCGAGTCCGGGCAGCTCGGCCTCGGCCAACAACCAGTCTGGGAGGGTGTCGTCGAGGTGGCCCAGTTGGGACAGCACGATCTGGGCGCTCTCCGAGATCGTCCACGTCGGCAGCTTCGAGCTGGCCGGGTAGAGGCCGACCAGGCCGTTGCGCATGACCTGGGTGGCCATCGTCTGTTTGTCGCCCTTGCCGACGACCTGGCCATCGCGGTCGAACATGATGAAGTCGGGGTGGGTGAGTTGGGGCCGGTCACGGAAGGAGCCGACCTTGCCGATGAAGATGCCGTGGCTGCTCAGCGTGAACTGCTTGCTCCAGTACGCGACGAGCCACTTCTTGCCGAAGAAGGTGGCGGTGAGGCTGGTGCGTCCATCGGTGAGGGTGACCTCGAGGCGTTGCCGGGCGTTGTTGCCCTGGGTGCCGCCCCTGCCGCCGGGGCCCGAACCGTTGATGTCGTGGATCTCGACCCGGGCGACGTCGGCGACGAGGGCGACCTCGGTCCCCTCGACGAGCTCGGACAGGTCGGTGGTCTCGGTGCCGGTGAGATAGCGACGGGGAAGGTGACCCATGAGGTCACCGACGGTGTGGACACCCAGGTCGGCGAAGGCCTTGGCGGTACGCGACCCGAGAACCCCACCCAGTGACCGGTGCAGTTCGGTCTGGGTGCGGGTCAGCCAGGGATCGTGCAGTCCATCCACGCCCGCGAGGCTACCGCGTGCCTCGGACGGTTTCGCGGACGTGCCCGCGACCCGACGTCGTCCGCCCGCCGTGCGCGTGGTCCAGACCCATGCCGATGCCGGCCGAGGAACACCCGACGGGACGCGACTGAGCCCGCCCCGAAGGGCGGGCTCAGGAGCCGTGGGGGTTGGTCAGCGGTTGACGCTGCCAGCCTTGAGGCACGAGGTGCACACGTTCATGCGCTTGTGCGTGCCCTCGACGACGACGCGCACACGCTGGATGTTCGGGTTCCACCGCCGGTTGGTCTTCTTGTGCGACCAGGGGACATTGTGTCCGAAACCGGGGCGCTTGCCGCAGACGTCACAGACAGCAGCCACTGGGAGATCTCCTTGTTCAGGCCGACCAGCACGGGGCGGTCGA
Organism: Acidipropionibacterium timonense; assembly: GCF_900605005.1. Lineage (GTDB taxonomy): Bacteria > Actinomycetota > Actinomycetes > Propionibacteriales > Propionibacteriaceae > Cutibacterium > Cutibacterium timonense. Next base: position 1,536,007 of record NZ_LR027558.1, read on the forward strand.
CACACGTATCACGATCGGTGGTTCCACGCGGGAACTGGACAAGACTACATGGCCGGAAGCGGGTTGCCCAAATCGCCACGGCCGGGGCCGGTGGCCCACCTCGCGTACCGTCGCCCCGGATCGTCACCGGAGGCCGACGTCCACACGACGATGGGGCCCCTCAGACGACGATGACGACCGGCACGATCATCGGACGACGTCGATAGGTCTGGGCCACCCACCGTCCGATGGTGCGGCGGACCACCTGCTGGAGCCGGTGGTCGTCGTCGACGCCGTCCTTCATGGCCTTCTCGAGCTCCACGACGATGCGGTCGCGGATCTCGTCGTAGCCGCGGTCGTCCTCGGCGAATCCCTTGGCCTTGATGGCCGGCCCGGAGACGATCGTCGCGTGCTTGGGGTCGACGGCCGCCGAGACCGAGATGAACCCCTCCTCACCGAGGATCTTGCGGTCGGCCAGGGCGTCGGGGGTGAGCTCGCCGACCCCGGTGCCCTCGACGAGGATGTACGAGGCGTCGACCTTGCCGACGACGCTGGAGCGGCCGTCCTCCATGTCGACGACCCCGCCGTCGGTGACGACGATGACGTTGTCCTCGGCCACCCCGGTCGAGCGGGCGATGGCGGCGTTCGCCGTGAGGTGGCGGACCTCGCCGTGGATCGGCATGGCCGCGCGCGGGCGAACGACGTTGTAGGCGTAGAGCAGTTCGCCGGCGGCGGCGTGTCCGGAGACGTGGACCAGCGCGTTGCCCTTGTGGACGACGTTGGCCCCCTGCCCGATGAGCCCGTTGATGACGCGGGTCACGGCGTTCTCGTTGCCGGGGATGAGGGAGCTGGCCAGCAGGACGGTGTCGCCCTCGCCGATGGTGATGTCGCGGTGCTCACCGTGGGCGATCCGGGCCAGGGCGGACAGCGGCTCGCCCTGCGACCCGGTGCAGATGACGACGACCTCGTCGTCCCGGTAGCTGTCGAGGTCACGCAGCTCCACCAGGCTGTCGCCGGGCACGTGGAGGTAGCCCAGGTCTCGGGCGACGGCCATGTTGCGCACCATGGACCGGCCGACATAGCAGATCTTGCGGCCGTGTCTGACGGCCGTGTCGATGATCTGCTGGACGCGGTGCACGTGCGAGGCGAAGGTGGCGACGATGAGCTTGCGCCGGGCGACCTCGAAGGTGTGGTCGATGGCCGGCAGGAGGTCGCGCTCGGAACGGATGAACCCGGGGACCTCGGCGTTGGTGGAGTCGACCATGAAGAGGTCGACGCCCTCCTCACCGAGCCGGGCGAAGGCCCGCAGGTCGGTGAGGCGCCCGTCGAGGGGCAGCTGGTCCATCTTGAAGTCGCCGGTGTTGAGGATCGAGCCGGCGTCGGTCTTGACGTGGACGGCCAGGGCGTCGGGGATGGAGTGGTTGACGGCGACGAACTCGACGTCGAACTCCTCGCCGACCTCCTCGACGTCCCCCTCGGAGACGACGCGCAGGTCGTAGCCGCGGATGCGGTGTTCCTTGAGCTTGGCCTCGACGAGGGCCAGCGTGAGTTTGGAGCCGTAGACGGGGATGTCGGCGCGGCGCTTGAGGAGGTACGGGACGGCGCCGATGTGGTCCTCGTGGCCGTGGGTGAGCATGAGCGCCTTGATGCGGTCGAGCTTGTCGTCGAGGTAATCGAGGCCGGGGAGGAGGAGGTCGACGCCGGGGTGATCGTCCTCCGGGAAGAGGACGCCACAGTCGATGAGGAGGATCTCGCCGTTGATCTCGTAGCAGGACATGTTGCGACCCACGTCGCCCAGGCCGCCCAGCGGGATGATGCGCAGAACGCCGGGTCGAAGAGCGGGTGGGGTCTTGAGTCCTTGTGAAGCCACGGTCTCAGCCTACCGGTTCGACGGCGGGGCCGGACTCCCACGAGGCTCCCGGGGGCACCGTGCCGGGGCGGTCGTGGCTCGCCGCGGGCGCTGATCGGGCAGTCATCGGAGGTGTCCGGGAGGCGACGGGAGGGCGAGCATTCGAGGAACTCTGGCGCCCAAGGGTGCCGCTGACGCACAGGGTGCCGATAGAAACGGAGTCGTCCCGGCCCGAAGGCGGTCCGGGACGCCCGAGAGGAGTGACGCCGTGTCCGCCCGACGAGTACCCGTCCTCGCCCTGACCCTGTTCGCCCTCGTCACCGGATGTTCCGGAGCGGCCGACGCCGTCGAGCCCGTGACGGTCACCCCGACCCCGCGCGTGTCGGTGTCGTCGGTCGCGCCGAGTCAGACGCCCACGCCGAGTCCGACGCCGGAGCCGGTGAGTGTGGCGGAGGCGGAGAAGACGTACAGAACGATTGCTGAACAGGTCTACCTCTCGGAGAAGTCGGGCGGTCTCCGTCCCGACCAGGCCGTGCCTGCACGGCTCGCCGCGCTCACGACTGGCTCGGCATCGAAGGACTATGAACAACTCCTCCGCCAGATCTGGCTCAAGGGCAGCACATGGAAGTCGGGGAGATATGTCATCACGGGCGTTCGACAAGTCCCTCTCGACAAGGCCCACTTCAGCAACGCCCTCGCACTCGAATCATGCGAGGACGGCCGCTCAATTCGTACCTCGTGGAGCGACGGCCAGGAAACAACCGGTCAGCTCATCCACATGACGACGTGGTACCAACGCTCCGCCGACGGAACACTGCGTCAAGTTGACTGGCTCGGAAGGAGGGTCACGTCATGCGACGTCTCGCAGTGACGATCAGTGTGGCCTCAATCCTCGTCATGACGTCCCCTGTGACCGCATGGGCGGGTGGTGACTCCTCCTGGAGCAACAAGGTCTTCACCAACGGCCCCGGCTACGACGTCAGGACCGAGGTGTCGACGACTGACACCTCCGGGGGCGGATCGGGAACCTCACGCTCGGGTGAGCGCGAGACGACGAGCGTCGAGGGCCTGGACCCCTCCGATGCCTTCGCCATCCGCAACGGCTACCGCGACGCCGCCGACTACCGCTGCTCGCTCATCAAGGCCGGGGCCGAGGGCGCCCCTGACGCGGCGCAACGGGACCAGGCGTCGAAGCTGTGGCAGTCGATGTGCGCGTCATCTCCCTCAGCACCGTCGGGTCCCGACCCTGCCGTCATCGGCCGCCGCGCCGCGCTCACCCTGACCTTGCCGAGCGCGGTGCCGGTCATCGCCCCGAGTCACCTGCGCAACGAGTGGCACATCAATGCGGTCGGACAGCCGTTGTGGATCAGCGTCAATGATCCGGTGACCGTCCGCACCGCAACGATGTCCTTCTCCGGACTGGCCGTCACCCTGCGCGCCGTCCGTCGACCGTTGTCGGTCGACCTGGGCGACGGGACGCGGTTGACCTGCTCGTCGACCTCACGGTGGACGCCGTCGGTCGATCCCGACGCCGACTCCCCCACCTGCGGTCATCGGTATGCGCGGCGTCCGGCATCGGGCAGGTACACCGTGACGGCCCGGGCCACGTGGGACGTCACGTGGTCGGTCGGCGGGCAGAGCGGGGTCGTCACCGTCGTCAAGACCGGGGCGACGACCATCCCCGTCAAGGAGCTGCTCAGCGTCGACGTCCGCAATCCGTGAGCTCACTGGGCCGACGACAACGGGCGTCGAACCCGTAGGCTGGTCCCATGACTTCCCCGCAGCCCGACAGCACCGACACCTCCCCCGACGCACCGCTGGCAGCTCCCTCGGTGCGCCTGGCCATGCCGTCGGAGGCGGCGTCGATCGCCGAGGTCCAGTTGCGTGCCTGGCGGGGAGACCCGAGCCTGGCCGGAGTCGACCTGCCGACCCCCGAGGAGGTGACGTCGGCCTGGTGGGAGGCGATCGCCCGCCCGCCCCTGGCCGAACTGCGGGTGCTCGTCGCCGTCGAGCCGGCGCCCGGCGGCATGGCGGTGCGCGGCTTCGCCGCAGTCGGCCCCAGTGACGACGAGGACGCCGACCCCCGTGACGGGCTCGTCGCCGAGTTCATCGTCGACCCGGGGCATCGGCACGCCGGGCACGGCTCGCGTCTGGTCAACGCCGCCGTCGACACCCTGCGCGCCGACGGGTTCACCCGCGCGACGTGGTGGGTCCGCACGACCGATGACGTGCTGCGCGCGTTCCTCTCCGAGGCCGGTTGGGCACCCGACGGCGCCCATCGGGAGACCGGGACCGAGGACGAGCAGACCCGGGTCAAGGAGGTTCGGCTGCACACCGACATCTCCGCGGATCCCGCCTCCTGACCTCCGTCACGTCGCACCGGGTCTCCGCCCGCGTGAGCAGCCCTCGAGGAGTGCCGACACCACGCCATCGACGACGAACCCGACTCGCGACATGCCGAGGGGCCGCCACCTGCCGGTGACGACCCCTCCGTGCACGGGACGGCTCAGAACCGAGGAATGTTCCGCATGTTCGACGTGGCCATCGACACCGCCTCGCCGGCGCCTCGGTTGAGGACGATCTTGCTCATGGCCGTGGCGAACCCGATCATCTGCTCACCGGTGATCTCCGGGGGCAGCGAGAGGGCATTGGGGTCGGTGAGCACCTCGACGAGGGCCGGTCCGTCGAAGTCGAAGGCCGCCTGGAGTGCCTCACGGACATCCTTGGGGTCATCGACGCGCTGGGCGTGGAAGCCCATGGCCTCGGCGACGCCGGCGTAGTTGACGTCGTGGACGTCGGTGCCGAAGTCGGGCAGACCGTTGACGAGCATCTCGAGCTTGACCATGCCGAGGGTCGAGTTGTTGAAGACGACGACCTTGATCGGCAGGTTGAGCATGCGCGCGGTGACGAGCTCGCCCAGGAGCATGGACAGGCCGCCGTCGCCGGAGACCGAGATGACCTGGCGTCCGGGGTGCGAGGCCTGGGCGCCCAGGGCCATCGGCAGGGCGTTGGCCATGGATCCGTGGAGGAACGACCCGATGAGTCGGCGGGTGCCCAGCGGGTCGAGGTAGCGGGCCGTCCACACATTGCACATGCCGGTGTCGGCGGTGAAGATGGCGTCCCGGGCGGCCACCTCGTTGAGGACGTGCGCGACGTACTCGGGGTGGATCGGCTTCATCTTCTCGACGTTGCGGGTGTACGACCCGACCGGCGCCTTCATGATCTTCGCGTGCCGCTTGATCGTGGCGTTGAGGAACTTGTCGTCGTGCTGCTTGATGAGCGGGGTGAGGGCCTGGCACAGGGCCAGGACGTCCGCGCACACCGGGAAGGACACGTTGGTACGGCGCCCCAGCTTGTGCGGGTTGTTCTCCACCTGCACGGTGAGGGTGTCGGGCAGGAACTGGTTGTACGGGAAGTCGGTGCCCAGGAGGATGAGCACGTCGGCGTCGTTCATGCCCTCGGCGGCCGCGCCGTAGCCCAGCAGGCCGGTCATGCCGACGTCGAAGGGGTTGTCGTACTGGATGAAGTCCTTGCCACGCAGGGAGTGGCCGATCGGCGCCTTGAGCTTGTCGGCCAGCGCGATCACCTCGTCATGGGCTCCCTCGACGCCGGCGCCGGCGAAGATGGCGACCTTCCTGGCGTCGTTGAGCAGGCTGGCGAGCTGCTTGAGGTCCTCCGGGTTCGGCTCGATGCGGGGCCGGCGGAAGGGCACGTAGATCGGGGTCGGCGCGGTCGCCTTCTTGTCGGAGATGTCACCGGGCAGGGTGATGACCGACACGGACTTGTCGGCCATGGCGTGGCGGATCGCCGAGTTGACGACGCGCGGGGCCTGCTCCGGGGTCGAGATGAGCTCGCAGTAGCTGGCGCACTCGACGAACAGACGGTCGGGGTGGGTCTCCTGGAAGTACTGGGAGCCGATCTGGACGCTGGGGATGTGCGACGCGATGGCGAGCACGGGGGCCTGCGAACGGTAGGCGTCGTAGAGGCCGTTGATGAGGTGCAGGTTGCCCGGGCCGCAGGAACCGGCGCACACGGCGAGCTCACCGGTGAGCTGGGCCTCGGCCGCGGCGGCGAAGGCGGCCGCCTCCTCGTGGCGGACGTGGACCCAGTCGATGCCGCCCTTGGCCGATCCGCCGGTCTTGCGGACGGCGTCGACGATGGGGTTGAGGGAGTCGCCGACAATGCCGTAGATCCGATGCACCCCCGCATCGACGAGTTGTTCGACAATCTGTTCGGCAACGTTCATGGATGACCTCCGAAAAGCGACGGATGAGGGCCGGACGACGCGGCCGCACGCCATCCTACGGCACCGGCGGCCACGTTCCGGCCGGCTTCGCGACGCGCTGACAAGCCGCCCTGACAAGTCAGGATGGCTGCAGATCGGAGAGGCGGACGTCCTTTCCGGACAGGTTGACGACCAGACCGTTGGCCGACGCCGTGAGGGACTCGTAGGTGAGCGATCCCAGATCGGGCAGGACGGCACGCGAGACGACTGCGGCAAGGGTCGGAGCGAGCAGGGACGACGGGATGGACACTCCCTCGACGGTGGCCGTCGGGTTGGCCAGGGTGATCTGACGCGTCGACGGGTCGATGCCGGGTTCGGCGGTGACGTCGATGGACACGTTGATCCCGAGCACGCGGGCCGTGCGCTTGAGCGTCACCCGACCCGACCCGGCCGAGGTGATGGTGGCCCCGGCGAGGCTCGACAACTCGGTGTAGCTGATGCGTCCTCGGGCCGTGACGGAGTCGAAGGTCGTCCGAGTCGACTCGCGGGCGTTGTTGACCCCCGTCGCATGGAAGGAGACGTCGCTGAAGGTGACGGTGCGCGAGTCCTTGGTGAACCGTGCGGCCGGCGAGGTGACGTCGATCGATGCGAGCCGGTCGGTGGCGAGCACCGCCAGGAAGGGCCAACCGCCGATGGACACGTCGACCTGGGACGACTCGACGCCGAGCGCCGCGGCGACCTGGCCGGCGACGGAGTCCTCGGTGCGGGTGCGGGCGACGCCGTCACCGAGGAAGGCCCCGACGACGAGAGTGATGACGAGCAGCCCGGCGACCAGGGCGCCGACCCAGCGACGACGGCGTCGACCACCGGAGCGCCGGGAACCAGGGGGTGGGACCGGGGACGACGAGGCGACAGCGGTCGTCGGCGTCGGGGCCACGGACGCGGTCGCCGGGGGCTCCCAGGACTGCGGATCGGACGGGGTCTGCGGATCGGAGGGGGTCCGATCCTGTGGGCGCACCGGGGTCCACGTGGGGCCGGCAGGCTGATGACCCTGCGGCGGAGCGAAGTCGATGCGCCTGGTCGGCTCGGAGCCGAGCCCGTCCAGTCGCTGGGTCGGCTCGGGGGCGCCGACGTCGAGCCGGCGCGTCACCTCGTCGTCGGGTTCCTGCGAGCCGACGCGTTCCCCCTGGTCAGCCAAGATCGAGCAGGTCCTCGATGCCGATGGTGAGGCCGGGCCGCTCACCGACCGAGCGCACTGCCAGGAGGACGCCGGCCATGAACGAGACCCGATCCATCGAGTCGTGGCGGATCGTCAGCGTCTCCCCCTCGGAGCCGAAGAGGACCTCCTGGTGGGCGACGAGCCCGCGCAGGCGGACCCCGTGGACGTGGATACCGTCGATGTCGGCGCCGCGAGCCCCCGGCACCTCGTCGGTCGTCGCATCGGGAACCGGGCCCAGACCGGCCTCCTCACGCGCCTGGGCGATGAGTTGGGCGGTCGTGCGGGCGGTGCCCGAGGGGGCGTCGACCTTGTTGGGGTGGTGGAGCTCGACGATCTCGACGGACTCGAAGAAGCGGGCGGCCTCCTGGGCGAAGTGCACCATGAGCACGGCGCCGATCCCGAAGTTCGGGGCGACGACGGCGCCGACCCCGGGGTGCCCGGCCAGTCGGGTGCGCAGGGCGTCGTACCGCTCGGGGGTGAACCCGGTGGTTCCGACGACGACGTCGATGTCGTGGTCGATGGCCCAGGCGAGGTTGTCCATGACGACGTCCGGCCTCGTGAAGTCGACGATGACGTCGGCGCCCAGGAGGGCGTCCCGGTCGTCGTCGGCGTCCACTCCCCCGATGAACTCGAGGTCGTCGGCACCGTTGACCGCCTCGACCACCTGGGACCCCATCCGTCCGCGGGCCCCGAACACGCCGACCTTGATCATCGAGTCATCCTTCCGCCTCCGGGGATCTCGGGCGCGAGCTCCCCCGTTCCTCACGACGCGATCCACCCTACCGACTCGATCCGACAGTTCCGCGGTTCCGGACCGCCCGAGCTCCCTGACGATCCCGTGCACGGCGACGGGGCCCGCGCCGTGCACATGGCAGGCGCGGGCCCCGTCGTCAGGAACCGGCGGATCACTCCTCGTCGGAGTCGTCGTCCTCGTCGTCGTCATCGGAGGCCAGGACGAGCGAGAGCTTGCCGCGGTCGTCGACCTCGGCGATCTCGACCTGGATCTTCTGGCCCACCGACAGGACGTCCTCGACCGACTCGACGCGCTTGCCGTCGTTGAGGTCGCGCATCTTCGAGATGTGCAGCAGGCCGTCCTTGCCCGGCAGGAGCGAGACGAAGGCGCCGAAGCTCGTCGTCTTGACGACGGTGCCGAGGTACCGCTCGCCGACCTCGGGCATCTGCGGGTTGGCGATGGCGTTGATCATCGAGCGGGCGGCCTCGGCCGAGTCGCCGTTGTCGGCTCCGATGAAGATGGTGCCGTCGTCCTCGATGGAGATGTTGGCGCCCGTGTCGTCCTGGATCTGGTTGATCATCTTGCCCTTGGGGCCGATGACCTCGCCGATCTTGTCGACGGGGATGTGCACCGTGATGATCCGCGGGGCGGTCGGTGCCATCTCGTCAGGGGCGTCGATGACGTCGTCCATGACCTCGAGGATCGTCGTGCGAGCCTCCTTGGCCTGCTTGAGCGCCCCCGCCAGGACGTCGGCGGGGATGCCGTCGAGCTTGGTGTCGAGCTGCAGGGCGGTGACGAACTCGCTGGTCCCGGCGACCTTGAAGTCCATGTCGCCGAGGGCGTCCTCGGCACCGAGGATGTCGGTGAGGGCCAGGTACTTCGTCTCGCCCTTGTCATCGGTCTCGCTCATGAGGCCCATGGCGATGCCGGCGACCGAGGCCCGCAGCGGCACACCGGCGTTGAGCAGGGACAGGGTCGAGGCGCACACCGAACCCATCGACGTCGAGCCGTTGGAGCCGATGGCCTCCGACACCTGACGGATGGCGTAGGGGAACTCGTCGCGGGTGGGAAGCACGGGGATGAGGGCGCGCTCGGCGAGGTTGCCGTGGCCGATCTCACGACGCTTCGGGGAGCCGACGCGGCCGGTCTCACCGGTCGAGTAGGGCGGCATGTTGTAGTTGTGCATGTAGCGGCGCACCTTGTCGGGCGACAGGGTGTCGAGCTTCTGCTCCATGTCGAGCATGTTGAGGGTGGTGACGCCGAGGATCTGCGTCTCACCGCGCTGGAAGAGCGCCGACCCGTGCACCCTGGGGATGATCCCGGCGTCGGCCGAGAGGGTACGGATGTCACGCGGGCCACGACCGTCGATACGCACGCCCTCGTCGAGGACGCGCTTGCGGACGATCTTCTTCATGAGGGCCTTGAAGGCGCCGGAGACCTCGGACTCACGGTCGGGGAACTTCTCGGCCAGCTCGGCCTTGACCCGCGACTTGAGCTCGGACTCGGCGTCCTGACGCTCGAGCTTGGCGGCGATCTGCTCGATCCGCGACAGCTCGTCGTGGGCCAGGGCGTCGACGGCGGCGTAGACGTCGTCCTCGTAGTCCTTGAAGACCGGGAAGTCGTAGGTCTCCTTGGGCAGCTTGGCGGCCAGGGCGGACTGGGCGTCGCACAGCACCTTGATGTAGGGCTTGGCGGCCTCCAGACCGGTGGCGACGACCTCCTCGGTGGGGGCGGTACGTCCGCCACGGACGAGCTCCCAGGTGGCGGGGGTCGACTCGGCCTCGACCATCATGATGGCGACGTCACCGTCGGCCAGGACGCGGCCGGCGACGACCATGTCGAAGGTCGACTCCTTGCGCTGCTCGACGCTCGGGAAGCAGACCCACTGGTCGCCGATGAGGGCCATCCGGACGCCGCCGATGGGGCCCGAGAAGGGGAGACCGGCGATCTGGGTGGACATCGAGGCGGCGTTGATGGCGACGACGTCGTAGTAGACGTTGGGGTTGAGGGCCAGCACCGTGACGACGACCTGGACCTCATTGCGCAGGCCCTTGACGAAGGACGGACGCAGCGGGCGGTCGATGAGACGGCAGGCGAGGATGGCGCCCTCGGAGGGGCGGCCCTCACGGCGGAAGAAGGAGCCGGGGATGCGCCCGGCGGCGTACATGCGCTCCTCGACGTCGACCGTCAGCGGGAAGAAATCGATGGAGTCGCGGGGGGTCTTGGCGGCCGTCGTGGCCGACAGGAGCATGGTGTCACCGTCGAGGTAGACGGCGGCGGAGCCGTCGGCCTGCTGGGCCAGCAGGCCAGCCTCGAAGCGGACGACGTGCTTGCCGAAGCTGCCGTTGTCGATGATTGCCTCGGTGAACTCGAGACCGGGTCCCTCCATGGGGATGTTCCTTTCGCAGGGTGGCCGACCGCCTCCTGGGGGCGCACTCGCCCCTGCCCCAGCACTCGCGCCGGTCTTCGATCGAAGCCATCGGGACGGACCCCCGGTGGCCACTACCGAGGACCGAGACGTGCGTCCGGTCAGGCTGCTCGGTCGGCAGACACAGTTGTTCTTATTCTGTCGATCAGACTACGCCATGGCACCGACACAACGCGAACACCGTTGTCGCCGCGCGCGATGTCGATCGGCCCGGGGACCGGCGACCCCACGACGACTGGCTGCTGACGCTGGTCTGCCGAGGACGGGCGATGCACCCGGGACGCGACTCGGGCCGCCCCGAAGGGCGGCCCGAGAGGTGGATCGTGATGATCCGAGGTTCTGGACGAGGTCAGCGGCGCAGACCCAGGCGAGCGATGAGGTCGCGGTAGTGCTCGATGTCGTTCTTGGCGACGTAGTTGAGCAGGCGACGACGCTGGCCGACCATGAGCATGAGGCCGCGGCGGGAATGATGGTCACCCTTGTGCGACTTGAGGTGCTCGGTGAGGTCGGCGATGCGACGGCTCAGGACCGCGATCTGGACGTCCGGGGAGCCGGTGTCGCCGGGATGGGTCGCGTACTCGTCGATGATCTTCTTCTTCTCGGCAGCATCCATGTGCGTGCTCCTTCCGTGTCCGTTGCGCGGCGTCCCCGATGCTCGGTGTGCAAGGGACTCTTGGGCGGCCGCGGCCGTTCTGACGGCAACTTGTGCAGCGTACCAGCGTTCCGGTGGCAGTGCGAATCGCCGGGATGACGGCGGCTCGCCGATGCCTGTGGCCGCGGGTGACCCGATGACGCTGCGTCCCTCACGGCCCGGACGTCAGGAGTCACGCCACCTTCATCGGACGTCACCATCCGGGGACAACCGCCGCAGGATCTCCTTGCACCGGTGGACGTCGGCGGTCATCTGGGTGATGAGTGGCTCGATGCCGTCGAACCGCACCTGACCACGCAGGTGGGCGACGAACTCGACCCGGATCTCGACCCCGTAGAGGTCCAGATCGGTGCGGTCGATGACGTACGTCTCGACCCGCTTCTCGACGCCGTCGAAGGTGGGGTTCGAGCCCACCGAGATGGCAGCAGGAAGCCGCTTGCCGGCCTCGGGGCCGGACTGCCGCGTCAACCAGCCGGCGTACACCCCCTCGGCCGGGACGGCGTACTCGGACGGAAGCACGAGATTGGCGGTGGGGAACCCGAGCAGCCTCCCGCGCTGGTCACCCATGACGACGACGCCGTCGACGCCGAACGGGCGCCCCAGATGGGCGGCGGCGTCCTCCACCCGCCCCTCGGCGACGGCCTCGCGCACGGCGGTCGACGAGGTCCGAGCGTCCCCGACCGACACCAGGGCCACCGAGGTGACGTCGAAACGCCCCTGGCCGATGTCGGCCAGGGTGCTCGGGGTGCCCGCCGCCCGGGCGCCGAACCGGAAGTTGCGGCCCACGACGATGTGCCTGGGGTTGAGCGGCTCGAGGACGCGTTCGACGAAGGTCGCCGGGCTCCAGGAGGCGAACTCCTGGGTGAAGCGCACGACACGCACCTGGGACGCCCCGGCCTCCTTGAGCAGGGCGATGCGCCGCTCGAGGGTTGCCAGGAGCAGGGGCGCCTTGTCCGGGGTGAGAACGCTGATCGGATGTGGCCAGAAGGTCACGACGACGACCGGCAGGTCGGGGTCGATGGATCGCGCACGCGCGATGACCTCCTGATGCCCTCGATGAACCCCGTCGAAATTGCCGATGGCGACGGTGGTCGGGCGTGACGGGTTTGGCACGTCCGGCAGTTTACGCAATGAGCCCCGCATGACCCAGTTGACGACGTCAGACGAGAACGCAGACGGGCCTGGACCAGCCCGCTCGGTCGGGGTCGGGACGGTACAGCGCCAGGAGGTCACCGTCGGGGTCGAGCAGGGCCGTGGGATCCTGCGGGACCGGCACCTCGAGGGCTCGCCCGACGCGAACCGCGGCCTCCTGGTCCTCGTCGAGGTCGATGACGGGGAAACTCAGTCGAGCCGCCACCCCCATCGCCACGAGCGTCGGCCTCGGAGCGTCATCGGACAGGTCGACCGGGTGTTCCGGGAGGACGAACGGGCCGACCCGGGTGCGCCGCAGGGCGGTGAGGTGTCCCCCGACGCCCAGCAAGGCACCGACATCACGGGCCAGGGCGCGGACGTAGGTGCCCGAGGAGCAGGTGACGAGGCAGTCGACGTCGACGACGCCCGTCCCGTCGACCTTGAGGCGACGCACTGAGGTGGCGTCGAACCGGTCCACGTGCACCGGGCGGGCCTTGAGCTCGACCTGCTCGCCGGCGCGGACGCGGGCGTAGGACCGCTTGCCGTCGACCTTGATGGCGCTCACCGCCGTCGGCACCTGTTCGATGTCACCGCGCTGCGCCGCCATGGCGGTCTCGATGTCGGCGTCCGAGACGGCCGAGGCGTCGACCCGGTCGATGATCTGCCCCTCGGCGTCGTCGGTGACCGTCGAGACGCCCAGTCTCATCGTGGCGACGTAGTCCTTGTCGTGGAGGGCGAGGTGGCCGAGCAGACGGGTCGCGCGGTTGACGCCGACGACGAGGACGCCGGTCGCCATGGGGTCGAGGGTGCCGGCGTGGCCGACCTTGCGGGTGCCCAGGAGAGGCCGCACCCGCCCGACGACCTGGTGGGAGGTCCAGCCGGCGGGCTTGTCGACGAGGAGGAGTCCTGATGTGAGCGCGTTCATCGCCCTCATCCTCTCGTCGTGCGACCTCGCCCTCAAGTCGTCCAATCGACTTCACCCAAGCGGAAAACAACTGAATGAATGGCACTGTTCATCCGAGGCATGCTCCAACTACTGTCGTGTTGTCCGGTCAGACGAAGACGTCGCGAAGGAGGCGAACATGAGTCGGGAGGCTTTGATCCTGCGGCATCTGGAGACCTCTCTCACCGAGGATCCAAACGTGTTCGCCAGCAGACTCGTCGTGAGTCAACGTACTATCGAGAACGCAGTGGCCCGACTCAACCTACTGTTCGATGGTTCCGCCTCAATTCGACTTGTCGATGGTCGATACAGGTTGTATATCGCTGACGCCCGAAGATATGGCCACGTTCGCGACGAGGTGCTCCGGGCGAGCGACTCGCTCAATGATCCTATACAGAGGTCTGCACGAGTCTTTGCAATCCTCCTCGACGCGGACAGTCCCGTACGGATCGACGACCTCGCACGCGAGTTCAGCGTGTCTCGATCGACCCTCAATTCCGACCTGGCCGTGCTGCGTGGCGTCCTCGCCCAACATGACGTGACCATTTCAGGTCGCCCGAACAGCGGACTCACACTTCAAGGAAGTGAGTACAACCTTCGTATGGCCGTCTTGACGCACTTCTCCGGCGAGCTGTGTGAGCCAAGCGAACTCAGATGGGATGTCAGCGCAGCCGCTGGCGAGGTGTGTGCATCGTGGCATCTCAATCGGACGTCACGGACCACGGTTCTCATGTGGCTGAGGCTCACACTTGACAGGGTCACGGCTGGCCATCCGATCAGCGGGCTTCCACCGGAGTTCGACGAATTGCACAGCACCGCTGCCCATGCCTTCGCCCAGGAGCTCTTGACAGGCGTCGCCGACGTCCTCGGCCTCGCATGGACCCCGCAGGAGTCACTCTTTCTGGCGGTTGCAGCAGCCGGCATGCGAACCCCGGACGATGCCCAAGGTCGAGAGCTCTTCCCCACCTCGAGCGACATCCCCACGCTCGTCAATGACATCTTCGGACGCATTCACGAGGTCATGGGCGTCGACATCTCGTCCGATGTCCTTCTGGATGAATTCAGCCACCACCTTTCGTTCATGTTGGCAAGAATGCGATTCCGGGTCGAGGTTGACGCCGAGGCGGTCGCCGACATCCAGCGCCAATACCCGGTCGCCTACCAGATGGCACAGATCAGCCGCGAGGTCCTCGAAGAACGCAGCGGGCTGAAGATCACGGACTCCGAGGTCGGGCTGATGACGAGCTACCTCGAGGTGTTTCTCAATGCTCACCAGCGCCAACAGTCAGCTCAGCTCCACGTAGCTGTCGTAAGTGGCAACGGGAGGGTTTCCGGCCACCTGCTGCGTGCACAGCTCAGTCAGGTCCCGTCTTGCCTCATGTCAAGATGTCCGGATGAGCGCAGCGCTTGCCTCAGCTGAAATGTCCGGATGGAGATGAGTCAGGCGGCGGGTTGGTCGGTCTGGGTGCGACGTTCGGCTAGGCGGATGAGCTGGTTCTGGATGTCGGTGATCCGCCGGGCCAGATCGGCGGGGTTGAGCCTGTCGTGCTCGGCTGCCAGGCGGGCCCGTGTGGCGGGGTCCAGGACACGGGAGTCGACCAGCCGCTGGTAAGGGGTCTTGGGCTTGTCGTAGACCCGCTTCTTGCGCCCCGCGGAGGTGGTGGTCCAGCCGATGGCCTTGACGCAGGGTAGTAGGTGGTTCTTGCGGGCCATCACCAGGGGCCACAATTGGTTGAGCAGCTGAAGCTCGGTTGCGGTCTCGTAGCGGTATCTGAAGGCGTGGCGGCGGACCCAGTCGCCGTTGCGCTGCTCGACGTGGGCGTTGTCGTTCTTCTTGTAGGGCCGCGAGCGGGACATCGCGATGTCGTGGCCCTTCGCCCAGTCGATGAGGCCCCAGTTGATGAACTCCGACCCGTTGTCGACGTGGACCTCCGCCACGGGCACGGGCATCTGGTCGACGATCCGGTCCATGCCGGCCCCGATGTGGACGAATGCCTTGTTCTTGACCGTGGTCAGGACCGTGTAGCCGGAGACGGGCAGGGTGGCCGACAAGGTCCACAGGAATTCCCCGACCAGGGTGTGGCCGCAGTGGGCCACGGTGTCGACCTCTACCAGCCCGGGATCGGTGATCGGCCCGTCCAGGCTGGTGCGCAGGGGCACCGCGGCACGCAGGATGTGAGGGGCGGGTCGGGTGGCTGACAGGCCGGCGGCCGGGTAGGCGGCGTCCTTGAAGGGTTTCAGGTACCTGTCGATGGTGGCCGCCGACATGGAGCGCAGTTCGGTCAGCACCGCGGGGGTGGCCCGGCGGGTGACTTTCCCGAACTCCTTGAAGCGTTCCAGCCTGTTCAGGGTGTCGTCCATCACGGGGGCCAGGTACTTCCCGGAGGGCTGACCCGTCACGCTCCACACGTGCTGGAGGACCTTCACGGCGTCGTAGGAGTACTTGCGGGGCCGGGGCCGGCGCTTCTGCTGGGACGCGGCACCTTTCCGCGTCAGGGCTGCCCGGATCGCGCGGCGGGCGTGGTCACGGGTCCAGCCTGTGGTGGCGGTCAGGGAGTCCAGCAGCACCGACTTGTCCTTCTTCGATGCGGCCCGGTACTGGTGGGCGTACTTCTTGGTGATCTCACGGCGTGCGGCCATCGACAGCTCCCGATCCATGGCCCGGGCCTACACCGTCAGTACGCGGACATCCTCATCTGAGGCACGTGCTGCCGCATCCGGACCTTTTACGTGAGTCTCGTCGGNGTACTTCTTGGTGATCTCACGGCGTGCGGCCATCGACAGCTCCCGATCCATGGCCCGGGCCTACACCGTCAGTACGCGGACATCCTCATCTGAGGCACGTGCTGCCGCATCCGGACCTTTTACGTGAGTCTCGTCGGGTCCTTCCCAACAATACAGAGTACGTCTTACTATCGACAGACGACCTCATGACCGAGGCACTCCAGGGAATCGATGTGCTGGTGTCGACCCCTGGTATCTCTGCAGACCTGGACCTCGATGGCCTGCCGCCGATCGTCGAGCTCGGCCAAGTGTTCGACAAGTCGGAACTCATCCAGAAACTGTCCCTCCTGCGTTTCCGTCGTCAGGTCGACCTCGATCTGGCAGGCGCAGGCCCTTCTCTCATCGCCGCACTCCTCGACTCACGTCGGTTCATGTGCCTACCGAGGAGAACCTCCTACTGGGGCGCCACCGAGGCTCTGCTGGAACGACTCGAACACCTGGGGCTCACCACTCCGGCCTTCCGCAAGGCACTCATCGACCGGGAGCAAAGCGCGTCGATGCTCCTGGATGACAGGATCGGGTTTCCGCACGCAACCGTCCCCGGGTCTGATCGCATCGTGCTCGCCATGGCAGTCATCCCCCGCGATCACGACGAGCCAGGACCTCGAGCCGTCATTGTCATGGGTGTTCCGGCCAAGGCCGACTATGACGACACGATTCTTATCGATGTGTACGACGAGATCATTCGGCTCATCGCCGACCCGGACCTGCTCAATGATCTGAGCCATCTCACCAGTCACGAACAACTCTTCTGGTTCCTGACGGACCACCTCACCCAATCTGCCACACGCTCCCGTCGAGCAACGAGCGCGCAGCGTCGAACCACTTGATCGGAAGGACCACCATGTTCTGGACTGTCCTCATTGTCGTCATCATCATATATTCAGCCAATACGGCACTGGCCATGCGGCAGATGAAACGCTTCTCGACGTCCTATTCATCCCTGCGGCGCCGAGGAAAAGTTGCGATCGGCAAGCAGAAGAATGCTCTGACGTCGGGTTCCATAGCGGCTCTTCAGGATCCAGGGTGTAGTCGGGGTCTGAATCCTCCGGTCTCCAGGAGTGATCTGGTGATGTAGTGGGTGAGGTTGCGGAATCCCAGGGCGATGCCGCGGAGGTGTTCGAGTCTGCCGTTGATGGCTTCACTGGGCCCGTTCGAGGTCCCGGGGTGGTCGAAGTAGGCCAGGATGTCGTCGGCCCGCTTCTTCAGGGTGTGGCCCAGAGTGGTGACTTCGGGCAGGGCCTTCGGGACTTTGGTGGCGATCGCGTCGATGAGGTGGGCCATGATGCGTCTGCCCTCGGCACGGTTCTCGGCGCGGTAGGCGGCCACGATCTCCTGGTAGACCGCCCAGGTGACCTGGACCGGGGCGTGGGCGTCGGCGGCGAACACCTGTTCCAGGCGGGCGGCCTGCCGGTCGGTGAGCAGGTCCCGGCCCGTGTGCAGGGTCAGCCTGACCCCGAACAGGGGGTCGCCCGCCCGGCCCCGATGGCCCGTGGTGTCCTGCTGGACGCGTTGGCGGGTGACATCGAGCTGGTCGCCGGCGAGCTGAACGACGTGAAACGGATCCACGACCTCGACCGCGGCCGGGAGTTCTTCGGCGGCTGCGGTCTTGAAGCCGGTGAACCCGTCCATCGCCACGATCTGGATGCGGTCGCGCCAGGCCTGGTCGCGGCCGGCCAGCCAGGTCTTGAACACCTTCTTGGAACGTCCCGCCACCATGTCGAGCAGCCGGGAGGCCCCGGTGCCGTCGCGAAGCGGTGTCAGGTCGATGATCACGGTGACGTACTTGTCACCACGGCTGGTGTGGCGCCACACGTGCTCGTCGACCCCGATGACCTCCACGCCCTCGAAGCGGTGCGGGTCGTCGATGAGCCGGCGGGTGCCCTCGGCCAGCACCGCATCGTTGGCGGTGGTCCAGTCCACCCCCAGACCAGCGGCGATACGGGAGACCGGCAGGTGATCGAGCACCAGGCCCTCCAGTGCCCAGGCCAGCCCTCCCCGCGACAGTTTCGCCCTGGCCTGGGCGGCCTGGTCGGTGTTCTGGCGCCACACGTGTCCGCAGCCGGTGCACCGGTACCGGCGTACCCGGATCTGGAGGATCGTGGGCCGGTGGCCCATCGGGGTATGGGCCAGCCGGCGGATCACCGTGTCACGAGGGACCCCCTGGCATCCGCACCAGTGGCACCAGTCGTCGGGGGCGACGACCCGGCAGGCCAGGACCGTCTCCTCGTCACTGATCAGCTGGCCGGTGACCTCCAGACCGAGTTCGTCGAGACGGGCGAATGTGGTCAGGTCGGGGGCGCCGAAGGTAGCGTGGTTCATGGAGGACCTTGCGATTCACGAGGACGGGACTTAAGACACTCCGATCCTCGCGCAGGGTCCTCCCCCCACGCACCCCGGCCCCACAGGCCAACTACAGCAGACTCTCACACAGTCAAGTCACAACTACACCCTGGATCCTGAAGAGCCAGATCGGTCTTGGTGCGGGTCGTGTCATCTCGATCTTCTACCAGGCAGCCCGTGACGCGGTTCAGGCGATGCTCAACACCGTCATTCCGTTCATGGCCTTCGTCGCCATGCTCATCGGCATCATCAATGCATCTGGATTCGGCAACTGGTTCACCAAGCTGCTCGTGCCACTGGCAGGATCCGGCATCGGACTCATCGTCCTCGGGCTCATCTGTTCCCTGCCATTCCTTTCACCGCTGCTCGGCCCTGGTGCCGTCATCGGTCAGATCATTGGAACCCTCATCGGCGTCGAGATCGGCAAGGGCAACATTCACCCGAGCCTGGCACTTCCCGCCCTCTTCGCCATCAACACCCAGAACGCATGCGACTTCATCCCGGTCGGTCTCGGCCTGGCAGAAGCCCAGCCCGAGACGGTCGAGGTCGGGGTCCCCAGCGTTCTCTACTCCCGCTTCCTCAATGGTGTGCCTCGCGTCGCCATAGCCTGGCTTGCCAGCATCGGTCTGTACGCATCCTGACGTCGACCAGAAGGAGATGTCCATCATGGCGATCATCTACACATCGTCCGTCACGGCAATAGGCCCGGAGGCCGCGTCTTTCCTCGCAGAGAAGATGCTCGTGACGTTCGGCGCCAATGCCCCAGCAGAGTTGCGAGACTACTGCTACATCCTCGACTCGGCCACCAGCTCGGGTCCGATCCAGCCCGGCAGCACGGCGATCATCGACGGCACCGCCATGACGGTCACCGCCATTGGTTCGGTCGCGCAGAAGAACCTTGACGCGCTGGGCCACGTCACCCTGGTCTTCGACGGTGCGGACGTCCCGCGCATGGATGGTGCGATCCATCTGCTGGCCACCGGGACAGCCCTCCCCGCCCTCCAGGAAGGCAGCACGTTCACCATCGAGAACCCGTGATCCGATCACAGGTCTGCGTCGGCCATCCAGCCGGTATTCACGCACGTATCGCTGCTCAGGTCGTGCTGATTGCATCTCGGTTTCGGTCCAGTGCATATGTTCGGTCGCCCGCAGGTACAGCGAGCCTCACACGGCTGGCCGACCTGCTCGCCCTCGACATCTCCGCGCACGAGAGGATCGAGATCCTTGTCGACGGTTCTGATGAGACGCAGGCAATGGCAGCGCTCACCTCGTACCTAGAGAATTCAAATCCCCACTGAAAGGACATGCTCAACATGAGTGACATGATCATCAAGGCGGCCTTGGCGGACGCACGCGACACGGACATAGTCGAGGTGGGCAGGGGCGCCGTGTCACGCATCGGGAAGGCCATTCGCGACACGATGAACAGTGGTGCCGAGATCGATCGTCGGCCAGTCATGCTCGTCGCCGATGCCAGGACGTGGCGTGTCGCTGGGGAGGCGGTGACGACGTCCTTGGCCAACGCTGGAGTCCCCACCGTCGAACCGTTGGTGTTCCCCGCGACTCCGACGCTCTACGCGTCGCTTGACAATGCCCGTCACATCGCAGCAGTGCTTCGTCAGCGTGACAACGAGGTAGACGCCGAGGTGTTCCCCATCGCGGTGGGCTCCGGAACGATCAATGATCTGACCAAGCTCGCAGCAAAGGACCTTGGCCGTCGCTATGCCGTCGTTGGAACTGCTGCCTCGATGGACGGATACACCGGCGCCGGAGCGCCGATCAGCAACGACGGCGTCAAAGTCACGATGAACTGTGTCGCACCCCAGGTTGTCGTATTCGACCTGGATCTGGCAGCCAGGGCACCCCGTTCCATGACTGCCTCGGGGTTCGGGGACCTCAGCGCGAAGATTCCTGGCGGAGCTGACTGGCTTCTCGCAGACGCAGCTGGGGTCGAGCCCGTCGACGAGCACGTCTGGACGTTGGTGCAATCAGGAGTCCACGAAGCGTTGTCTAGGCCCGCGCAGCTGGCTGCCGGAGTGCCTGAGGCCTACGAGGGCCTCGTCAAGGGACTCATTCTGTCCGGCCTGGCCATGCAGGTGTACGACGGAACCCGGCCGGCGTCCGGCGCGGAACACTATTTCTCGCACATCTGGGAACTTGCTCACCTGGGAGCAGAGCTTGACCCGCCACTGTCGCACGGCTTCAAGGTGGCGATCGGCACGCTGGCGATGCTCTCCTTCTACGAGAAACTCCTCGCCAAGGATCCCGCCACGATCGACATCGACGCAGCCGTCGCCGCCTGGCCCGAGTGGGATGTCGTTGAGTCCGACATCCGCAGCACCTTCGACGGGGCGCTGGCCGACCATGCGGTCAAGGAGACCAAGGTCAAGTTCGTGGACAAGGATGGGCTGCGAAGCCGACTCGAGCGCTTCGTCGTCGCTTGGCCGACGGTCGCGGATCGGGTGAGACAGCAACTCGTCCCCGCCCCCGACCTCGCAGAGCAGCTCAGACTCGCCGGGGCACCGTCACGTCCCGAAGACATCGGCTTGACAGCGCGGGACGTTCAGGAGACCTTCCCAAAGGCCATGTACTACCGCTCGCGCTACACCGTCCTCGATGTCGCCCGCGAAGTCGGGTGGTTCGATGACATCGTCGCAGATGTCTTCGCTCCGGGCGGCTTGTGGACCTGACCCATAACCGACACCGAACACCGGTGTCCTCGGACCACTTCAGCGGCCCGAGGACACTGTCACTCCTCCTCGTGCTTGCGGTACGGGTCGGCCTCGCCCGCCGGCGCCTTGCCCTCGGCGAGCTTGGCGACCTCGGCGTCGGATGCCGCGGCACGGGCCAGGAGGTCCTCGATGTTCTTGGCGGTCTCGGGAGTGGCGTCGGGCACGAACTCCAGGCTGGGCGCGTATCGCAGCCCCAGGCGCTTGCCGACGGTGGAGCGCAGCATGCCCTTCGCCGACTCGAGGGCGGCAGCGGTACCCGCGACCTGTTGGGCGTCACCCATGGCGGTGTAGAAGATCGTGGCCTCACGAGAGTCGCCGGTGAGCCGGACTTCCGTGATGGTGACGAAACCGAGGCGGGGGGCCTTGACACGCCGTTCCAGGGTGCCGGCGACGACCTCACGGATCTGGTCGGCCAACTTGGCCACGCGCGGGTTCGGTGTGCTCATGGTGTTCTCCTCACGGCAGTGCGGTGATCCATCATCCCAGAAGTTGTGGAACGACGCAGGATCACCGAGACGTGACGCCGTCGTGCTCCGGCAATGGTCATCGCGACGTCAGCACGTCGGACCTCAGCTCCGCGGCGTCACGCGCTCAGGCTCGACGTCCGAGCGGTTCCTGCAGCTCCGACCCCACCCGGCACCCCGACCGACCTCAGGAAAGTCCCCGCAGCGCGCACATCCTCCCCTCCAGGGGAACAAAGTCCGGCTCACGGCAATTTCCTGACACCGGCCCCACACGACGGACCGGGGGCCCCACGGATCATGGATCCGCGGGGCCCCCGGCAGGACGACCTGAAGCTCAGTCGCGAGCCTTCTCGACCATCTCGTAGCACTGGATCTCGTCGCCGACGCGGATGTCCGAGTAGTTCGTGAGCGTGGCACCACACTCGAACCCCTCGCGCACCTCGGTGACCGAGTCCTTCTCGCGCTGCAGCGTGTTGATCTCGGTCTCCGTGATGACGACGCCGTCGCGCACCAGGCGCGCCTTGGCGTGACGTCGGATCGTTCCCGAGGTGATCATGCAGCCAGCGATCGTCCCGACCTTCGAGGAGCGGAAGATCTCCCGGATCTCCGCGGTGCCCATGGCCTTCTCCTCGAAGATGGGCTTGAGCATGCCCTTGAGGGCGGCCTCGATCTCGTCGATGGCGTCGTAGATGACCGAGTAGTACCGGATGTCGACGTTCTCCTCGTCGGCCAGCCGCTGGGCGTGGGCCGTCGGACGCACGTTGAAGCCGATGATGACGGCCTTGGACGCCGCAGCGAGCGACACGTTGGTCTCGGTGATGGCACCGACACCACGATCGATGACCCGCAGGTCGACCTCGTCGCCCACGTCGATCTTCGCCAGCGCGTCCTCGAGGGCCTCGACCGAACCTGCCCCGTCACCCTTGAGGATGAGCAGCAGCTCCTGGGTCTCGCCCTTCTCGAGCTGGTTGAACAGGTCGTCGAGGGTCTTCGGCCGGCTCATCCGGGCCTGCTGGGCGGCACGCATCCGCGCCTCCCGCTTCTCGGCGATCTGGCGGGCCATCCGGTCGTCCTCGACGACCAGGAAGTTGTCGCCAGCACCGGGTACCGAGGTCAGACCGAGCACCTGCACCGGCGTCGCCGGAGCGGCCTCGTCGACCGTCTCACCCTGGTCGTTGATCATGGCGCGGACGCGGCCGTAGGCCGATCCGGCGACGATCGAGTCACCGATGTGCAGGGTTCCACGCTGGATGAGGGCGGTCGCCACCGGCCCGCGACCCTTGTCGAGATGCGCCTCGATCGCCACGCCCTGGGCGGGCATGTCGGGGTTGGCACGCAGATCGAGGGCGGCGTCGGCGGTGAGGATGATGGCCTCGAGCAGCTCGTCGAGTCCGATCCCGGTCTTCGCGGAGACGTTGACGAACATCGTGTCGCCGCCGTACTCCTCGGGCACCAGGCCGTACTCGGTGAGCTGGCCACGAACCTTGTCGGGATCGGCGTCCGGCTTGTCGACCTTGTTGACGGCCACGACGATCGGCACGTCGGCGGCCTTGGCGTGGTTGAGCGCCTCGACCGTCTGGGGCATGACGCCGTCATCGGCCGCGACGACGAGCACCGCGATGTCCGTGGCCTTGGCGCCACGGGCACGCATGGCGGTGAAGGCCTCGTGACCGGGGGTGTCGATGAAGGTGATCCGGCGTTCCTGGCCGTCGACCTCGGTCTCGACCTGGTAGGCGCCGATGGCCTGGGTGATGCCGCCGGCCTCTCCCTCGACGACGTGCGTGTGGCGGAAGGCGTCGAGCAGCTTCGTCTTGCCGTGGTCGACGTGACCCATGACGGTGACGACCGGCGGGCGCGGAGCCAGATCGGACTCATCGCCCTCGTCCTCGCCGAACTCGAGGTCGAAGGACTCGAGCAGCTCGCGGTCCTCGTCCTCGGGCGAGACGACGACGATCTTGTAGTCGAGCTCGGCGCCGAGCACCTCGAGGGTCTCATCGGGCACCGACTGGGTCGCCGTCACCATCTCGCCGAGATTGAAGAGCACCTGCACCAGCTGTGCCGGCTCGGCGTTGATCTTCTCGGCCAGGTCGGACAACGACGCGCCACGGCGCAACCGCACCGTCTCGCCACTGCCCTTGCGGACGCGCACACCGCCTACCAGCGGTGCCTGCATCTCGTCGAACTCCTGCCTACGCTGCTTGCGCGACTTGCGTCCGCGCCGCGAGCCGCCATGCCCGAAGGCACCCTGGGTGCCGCGACCGCCGCGGCCACCGCGACCGCCACCGGTCCCGCGGTTGGGGGCGCCGCCGAAGCCGGCCGAACCGCCACCGAAGCCACCTCCGGGACGACCACCCGAACGTCCGCCGCCACGACCGCCGCGGCCACCACGAGAGGGAGCCTGGCCGATCTGCTCGGACTGGTGCTTGGGCATCATGGCCGGATTCGGCCTGGGCATGCCGGAGGTGCCGCCGGGACGAGGCATCCGCTCGCCACCGGGGCGAGCGCCGTCACGACCACCGGGTCGGGCACCGCCGGACCGCCCGGCACCGCCCTCGGGACGGCGACGGCTCTGGCCCATGCCCTGGCTCGAGGCGAACGGGTTGTTGCCCGGACGCGGAGCCCCGGAACGGCGTCCGGCCCCCGGCTTGGGACCGGGATGCGGCCCACCGGATCCGGCGTGCGGGGTGGGATGCGGTCGGGGCCCGGGAGTCGGCGTCGACGAGCCACCCGGACGCGGAGCACCGGGGCGGGGACCGCCGGGACGCGGCCCGGTGCTCCGCGTCCGGGTGGCTCGTCGNGCCCCCCGAGTTCCAGGGCCGACCACAGCGATCGGGTCGACGCCGGCGTCGACCCGATCGCTGTGGTCGGCCCTGGAACTCGGGGTGCTGGCGGGGCTGGGGCGGGTCGCCGCCGCGACGGCGTCCGGGCAACGCACCGACGCCGTCGACGCCCTCACCGACGAGCTCACGGTGCTGGCCGGGCTGGGGACCGGGGCACCCACCTGGCCGGGGTGGGCCTGACCCTCGCCTCAGAACATCCGCACCGTGTCGATCGCCAGCTTGACGCCCAGGGCGATGACGGTGAGGAAGAAGATCCGTCGGACGAACCCACTACCGTGCCGGATGGCCATCCGTGCGCCGATGAACCCGCCGAGGAGATTGGCCGCCGCCATGGGCAGCCCGACCGCCCAGAGGATCTGACGGTGCACCGCGAAGACGACGATGGCACCGAGGTTCGTCGCGAGGTTGGCGAGTTTGGCCAGGGCGCTGGCCTCGAGGAAGCCGTAGCCGATGAGGGCCACCAGGGCGATGACGAAGAAGGTCCCGGTGCCCGGGCCGACGGCCCCGTCGTAGACGCCGATGGTCAGGCCGATCGCACCGAGTCGCCACAGCCGCCCGGCGCCGTGGTGGCGCACCTCGTCGCGCAGGCCGAGGGCGGGGCGTCGCCACATGAAGACGCCGACCCCGATGAGGACGACGAGGATGAGCGGGGTGAACCAGCGTCGAGGCAGGTACTGGACGATGCGCGCGCCGGCGGTCGACCCGGCGTAGGCACTGACCATGATCGTCAGCGCCGACGGCCAGCCCAACGCCACCGAGCGGATGAAGGTGGCGCTGGCCACGAGGGTCCCGGCGAAGGAGGAGATCTTGTTGGTGCCCGAGACGGTCGCGACCGGGGTCGACGCCGGCAGTCCCACGAGCAACGAGGGAAGCTGGATGAGCCCTCCCCCGCCGACGACGGCGTCGACCCACCCGGCCAGGAAGGCCGCCCCGACGAGCACCGTCAGGACGAGCGGGGTGACCTCGTGCAGACCCATCACGCCTGGTCCATGACGAGCTGGACGAGCAGGCGGACCCCCAGCACCGAGATGACGAGCAGGAACATCGTGCGGACGAACCGATCACCGTGACGTTGCGCCGTCCGGGCCCCGACGACCCCGCCGACGACGTTGGCGATGACGAGCGGCCAGGCGACGTGCCACAGCACCTGCCGGTGGATCGCCAGGGTGACGATCGTCACGAGGTTCGTCGTCGCATTGCACACCTTGGCCATCCCGGAGGCCCGCAGGAAGCTGTAGCCGCCGACGGCGACGAAGACGAGCACCCAGAAGGTGCCGACCCCCGGACCGATGGCCGCGTCGTAGCACCCCAGGAGCAGTCCCAGGGCGGCGACGGAGAGCTTGTGCCGTCCCTGCGTCGCCTCGTCGGCGACGACCCCCATGCGCGGCCGACGCCACGTGAAGATACCGATGGCCACGAGCACGACCAGGAGGATCGGCGTGTACACCGCCCGCGACATGAGACGCAGGATCCGCACCCCGATGAGCGCCCCGACGAAGGCCATCCCGGCGGCGGACAGGAACATCGGCCAGTCGGGACGCTGCCGGCGCAGGTACGAGATCCCGGCGGTGAGGTTGCCGACGACCTGGGCCGTCTTGTTCGTCCCGGCGACGGTGGCCACCGGGGTCGACGCCGGCAACCCGACGAAGAGCGACGGCAACATGATGAGTCCCCCGCCGCCGACGACGGCGTTGACCCAGCCGGCACCGAACGCGGCCAGGAGCAGTCCGGCGAACACCCACGTGGTCATCGGACCCTCCTTCCGACGTCGCCCGACCCGGCCACCCTAGCGAGGCGGTCGGGTCGGTGACGGCGGTCTGGGATCCGAGACGCTCAGCGCCACGGGTGTGGCAGCAGCAGCTCGGTGTTGTGGTCGGTGGCGTCCCCGACCCGCTTCGCACTGACGTGCAGGTCGTTGGCGCTGAACTCTCGGTAGAGGCTGGCGAGGCCGCGCGGGCTCGTCGTGTCGTGGTCGGCCTGATAGGGGGCGTCGGACTCGATGAGGGTGGTGAACAGGCTCACCGTCCCGTCATGGTTGTCGGCGACCTCGATGATCCGGGCCATCTGCGGGAAGTCCACGTGGGACGCCGTGTTGATCTCCCACCAGCTGCGTCGTGCGTCGAGGGCGTGCCGGTGGGGGGGTGATCCTGTTGTCGTGGGTGTGGCCGTTGACCCAGCCCAGGACGTTCGGGAAGTGCGAGAGCATCCCGACGAGTTCGATGCCGGCGTGCCGGATGCCGGTGCCGTCGCCGGGCAGCAGGAGGTTGTCCATCGAGGCGGAGTCGTGATGGCTGAAGAGGATGAACATCTCGTCGCTCACCGCCTGGGTGCGCTTGATGCCCCAGTCGTCGTAGTAGACGCTGCTGCCGGCGCGCAGCACCTTCTTGAGCCACCTCCACTGGCGGTCGTCGATCGACCCGTTCGTGTAGCCGGCCCGGTTCGTCGAATCCATGGCGATACCGGTGACGCCCTCGGCGATCCGGAACGTGTAGTAGCCGCGGACGGCGTCGAGATCGTCCTCGGTGAACCCGTGCCCGTGCGGCCCGGGCCCGTCGACGCCGTCGGCCAGGTGGGCCTGGATGTAGTCGAAGGGCGTGAAGGGGCGCCGTCGCGGGTCAGGGGTGACGCGTCGGGTGAGGGACACGGCATCGTTCGACAGATCGACCGGCGTGCCGCCCCGGGTCGCCGATAGGAAGCTGCGGGTGTCGGCATCGCTGGCGAACCCGAGGATCTTCTGGTCCCCGGTGTACATCGACACGAGAAGCGGCCAGTCCGAGGGCAGGGTGCCCTGGACCGAGTCGTCGTGATTGCCGAACACCGAGTACCACGGCACCGTCAGACCCGGGGAGGTCACCTGCGCCATCGCCCGGCGGAAGTAGTTCGGGAGCTGGGGGAACCCCGCCTGCTTGTAGCGATCGGCAAGGGACGACTCGGGGTTCCAGTACAGCGTGTCGCCGCCGTTCTGGACTCCCTCCCACCGGTCCGGGGCACCGGTGTTGGGGGTGAGGGTGCCGCCGGACAGAAGGGTGAGGAACCAGTCGAGCTCGACGTGCTCGTGGTTGTCGGTGTTGTCACCGGTGCTGACGACGGCGTCGAACCGGCGTCCGGTGGCGGGCCCACCGGACAGGGAGTTGACGCGACGCACCAGCGCGGCGGTGCCGACCGGGCCGAGGGCCTCCTGGGGGCGGAAGGCCTAACCGACGAGCGGGTGCATGAACTCGACCCGCATGGGCGACTGGACGTCGGTGACGTGCAGGTCGGTGAGCTGGACGATCGAGGCCACGCCCTCGCGACGGTCGTCACGGCCTGCCTTGGCTGGGGCGAGGTCCTCCCGGACGACGAGCGGGTACCCGGGTTGCGCGGCGATCCGGCGGTACCCGGTGCCCTCGGGGCGGGCTCCGACCTGCTCGAAGGTCGTGCCTGCGGTGTCGTGGAGACGGTCGGCGGCGTGGGCCGCGGTCCCCGCGACGCCGGTGACGGCGGTGGCCGCGACGAGGGTCGCCCCGCCGAGGAAGGTACGACGCGCCAGGGTCCGGGCCCCACCGGTGGCTGCCGCCGTGTCGGGCTGGCCGGTGCCCGTCCTCTCGACGCCACGTCCCTCGACGCTGGGATTCTCGATCTGCGACACCTCGACGTCTCCTTCGCACACGGGCCATGGGCACGGCGTGGGAGTGTCCCCCGCGTGGTCGTCGACGAACGACGGGGCCGGTCGAGGCAGCACGTTAGGACTGCCGACCGACCCCGCCGGAACCTCCGGGTGTCGATTGACTGAACGGTCAGTGACGACTTGGCGCCCCCACGACCTTCGGACGGATCAGCCGCGCACCTCGGCCAGGACCGCGGTGACGGCGTCGGCCACGGCGACCTCGCGACGCTCTCCGCTGGCGCGGTCGCGGATCTCGACGAGGCCGTCCTTGAGGCCACGCCCCACGACGACGCTCGTCGGCATGCCGAGGATCTCGGCGTCGGCGAACTTCACCCCGGGAGAGGCCTTGCGGTCGTCGAGGAGCACCTCGAGCCCCTGGGCCGACAGCTCACCGGCGATCCGGGTGGCCTCGGCCAGGACCTCCTCGCCCTTGCCCGTGGCGAGGACCTGGACGTCGAAGGGGGCGACGTCGCGTGGCCAGGCCAGGCCCTTGTCGTCGCAGGTGTACTCGGCCACCGCGGCGACGGCGCGGGAGACGCCGATGCCGTAGGAGCCCATCGTCACCGTGACGAGCTTGCCGTTCTGGTCGAGGACCTTGAGCCCCAGGGACTCGGCGTACTTGCGCCCGAGCTGGAAGATGTGACCCATCTCGATGCCCCGGGCCAGAGACAGCGGACCCGACCCATCAGGGGCCGGGTCGCCCTCGCGGACCTCGGCGACGTCGATGACGCCGTCGGGCGTGAAGTCGCGTCCGGCGACGAGGTTGAAGACGTGCCGACCCTCCTCGTCGGCCCCCGTGAGCCAGACGGTCCCCGTGACGACGCGGGGGTCGACGAGGTAGCGGACCTTCGAGGTGTTCGTCTCGCCGAGGACCCGCGGGCCGATGTAGCCCTTGACGAGGGTCGGGTTGGCGGCGAAGTCGTCCTCACCGAAGGGTTCGGCGGTGGCCGGTTCGAGGGCGGCCTCCAGACGCTTCTCGTCGATCTCGCGGTCCCCGGGCACGCCGATGGCCAGCGGGTGGCGGGTGCCGTCGGGCTCGGTCACCGTGAAGAGGATGTTCTTGAGGGTGTCGGCCCCGGTCCAGGGACGGTCGTCGCGGGGGCGCAGGTCGTTGGCCATGGCGACGAGGGCGTCGATGGTCGGCACGTTCGGCGTGTCGACGACCTCGGGGGCCGGAGCCGTCGAGTAGTCGAGGGGTTCGGGAGCCGGGATGCGCACGGCCTCGACATTGGCGGCGTACCCGCCCGGGGAGCGCACGAAGGTGTCCTCACCGTTGGGGGCGACGGCCAGGAACTCCTCGGACTTCGAGCCGCCCATGGCCCCCGACATGGCCTGGACGATGGCGTAGTCGAAGCCGAGACGGTCGAAGATCTTGATGTAGGCGCCGCGGTGGCGGGCGTAGGCGGCGTCGAGCCCCTCGTCGTCGATGTCGAAGGAGTAGGAGTCCTTCATGACGAACTCGCGGCCACGCAGGATGCCTGCGCGGGGGCGGGCCTCGTCACGGTACTTCGTCTGCACCTGGTAGATCGACAGCGGCAGGTCCTTGTAGGACGAGTACAGATCCTTGACGAGAAGGGTGAACATCTCCTCGTGGGTCGGCCCGAGGAGCATGTCGACGCCCTTGCGGTCCTTGAGGCGGAAGAGATTGTCGCCGTACTCGACCCAGCGGTTGGTCTGCTTGTAGGGCTCGGACGGCAGCAGGGCCGGGAAGAGCACCTCCTGGGACCCGATGGCGTCCATCTCCTGGCGGACGATGGCCTCGATGCGACGCAGCACCCGCAGACCCAGCGGCAGCCACGTGTAGACGCCGGGGGCGGCGCGTCGGATGTAGCCGGCGCGCACCAGCCACCGATGGCTCGGCACCTCCGCGTCGGCCGGGTCCTCCCGCAGGGTTCGGACGAAGAATTCGGACATGCGTGTCAACACGACGTGTTCACCTTTCCGGTCGTCCTCGACCCTCCGCCGCCCTTCGGCGTGACCGGACACGACCGCAGGGCATCCTACCGGGCCGTCGCCGGGGGCGACGCTGTTCACGGCACCGTTGACCTTGGCGACTCTGCCCCCCAACCGTCACCCCGGGGGCGACCCTGCTCCCCGAACCGGACCCGCCGGGGCGACTCTGCTCCCCACCCGTCGCCCCCACCTGACGTAGCGCCGGAACCTGCACCTGGCGCCCTGAATACAGGGAGCAGAGTGCAGGTTCCGGCGCCAGGTCGCGATGGGCGCCGTCCGGGCGGTCGCTTCTGGAACACAGTGCACGTTCTGGCGCGACGTCGCGACGGACGAGCTGGAGCGGACGCTTGAGGCGCGGAGTGCAGGGTCTGGAGCTCGGTCGCAGCCGATCCCCGGCCGGGCGGTCGCTTGCGGAGCAGGGTCGCGTCGGGACATGACTGCCACCTTCGAAGGACCGTCCCGGTACGCCGTCGCCCCGATCCCAGATCGCCGGCCCGGTCCCGGATCCCAAGCCGGGACCCACATCACCGACCAAGGAGCACATCCCAGGTTTGTAGCGATAACGGTTCTCATTATAGGCTGATGTGGACCGCACCGTGCGCACAGGATCGCGCGGTACAGGACTGGAAAGGCGCCCACGTGAGACGACATGCAGCAGCGTTATCCGCCGCGGTGGCATTGGTGATGCTCGCACCACCGGTGGCCGAGGCAGGCACTCGACTTCTTCCCCAGGCCCCGGCAGCCGCGCCGGGACTGCCGGCCGCACCGACGACCGGAGAGGTCCGCAGCGACCTTCTCACCCTTGACAGCGGCCACTCCGACATCTTCCGTGTCGGGTACGACGGCAGCGCTCTCACCCTCAACCTCCAGGAGGACGTCACCGGCAGCCACGTCCAGCGCACCGCCGAGTCGGTGCTGCTGCGGGTCGGCTCGGGTGCCCTCATGGACATTCCCGAAGGCATCCCGGGTGCACCGCGCGGCTACGTCCTGCCGTTGACACAGAACCCGAAGCTCCTGTGGCCCGGATGGGAGACCCTCGCCCTGCAGGAGTACGGGTTCACCTCCACCGACATCGAGGTGACGAAGGTCTCGGGCCCCGGGAAGGTGCGAGTCTTCACCCAGTCGGCCTTCGCCGGCCCCAAGTCCCTGCTGGTCGGCGGCGGATTCGACCTGCCCGGCACGATCCACGTGCCGTCCCCGTCCCACGTGCACGCCAACTGGGTCTTCGAGAAGGCCGGCGTCTACACGTTCACGGTGAGGGCCAAGGCGGTCAAGGACGGCAAGACGATCGTCAGCCCGGAGCACACCTACACCTGGGCGGTCGACGGGGTGGTCGTCGGGGTCGACGTGGGAGCTGGCGTCGGGGTNCCCACCCCGACGCCGACGCCCAAGCCGACCCCCAAGCCCACGCCGACCCCGACGCCTACTCCCACGTCGACCCCGACGACCACCCCGTCGACCCCGGTGCACCCCAGGCCGACCCCGGGCAAGCTCACGCTCGACCATGGCCACACCGACATCTTCCGGGTCGGGTCGGCCGCTGACGGCGGGATCGACCTGTCGCTCCAGGAGGACGTCACCGGTCAGCACGTGCGTCACGTGCCCGAGGACGTCACCCTCGCTGTCAAGCCGTCGGCCCTGACGTCGATCCCCCAGGGTGTGCCCGGCGCCCCCAAGGGCTACGTGCTGCCGCTCACCCAGAACCCGCAGCTGCTGTGGCCCGGGTGGGAGACCTTCGACATCGCCAGCAATGGCTTCAGCGGCGTCGACATCAACGTGCGCACGGTGTCCGGCCCCGGCAAGGTGCACCTGTTCACCCAGGACTTCGGCGGCGTCAAGCCCCTCCTGTCGAACGGCAAGTACGAGCTGCCCGGCACGATCCGTGTCGCCCAGCCCGCCCATGTGCACGCGAACTGGGTCTTCGAGAAGGCCGGAACGTACACCTTCACCGTCGACGCCACGGCCACCAAGGGCGGCCGGACCTGGAAGACCCCGACCCACACCTACACGTGGAAGGTCGGTAACGTCGCCACCCCCGGTGACCCCGGCAAAGGCGGCAATCCGTCCAACCCGACCCAGCCCACCAACCCCGGTCAGCCCAGCGCCAATCCCTCGCAGGGCCTCAATCCGGGGTCGGGAGTCGTCCCCGGCACGAACCCGACCGACGCCCCGGCCACCAGCGGTTCCTCGACCGGCACCTCGAAGGCCGTCGACTGCCGTCCGGTGAAGGTGCCCAGGAAGAAGGCTGCTTCGTCCTCGGCCAAGCCGGCCACGACGAAGCGCGTCTCGAGTGCTGCCTCGGTGGCCACCGAGGGTCACTTCGACTGGGGAGTCCAGCTCGTCGACGGCAAGCTCGTCTCGTCCCTCAAGGACGACCGCCAGCAGCCGGCGTCGTGGGTCAACCCCTCGAACATCGTCATGTCGATGCAGTCGACCTCGCAGGTCGCTGCTCCGGCCGGCATGAACTTCATCGACAAGCCCGGACAGAAGGTCTGGATCATCGGGGCCACGCAGGTCTCCGGGGTGCCGTGGCTGGGTGTCAACACGATGCACCCGAGCATCGTCAACGGCACCACCGGCCCGGTCACCATGCACCTCGACAAGATCTCCGGCCCCGGCAAGCTCGCGGTCTTCATGTCCGGCACCTTCGGTGGCGGAGTCGGCCAGCGGGTCTTCGACAACGCCGGCGGACCGCAGTCGTACACTGTCCCGGCCAACACCCATGCGCACCCGAACTGGGTGTTCACGGCTCCGGGCCACTACGCGGTGACCGTGACCCAGTCGGCGAAGCTCAAGTCGGGCGGCACGGTGAGCACCACCGGCACCCTGCACTTCGCCGTCGCGGTCGACGCCGCCAGGATCGCCTCCTCGATCGGCACGACGACGACCCAGCAGGGCGCCGACTCCGCTGACTCCTCCGACAGCGGCTACGTCACCGAGGGTCGCACTCCCGATGGCAAGCCGTGCAACCTCAAGCCCGACCAGATGCCGGGCTCGGGTGCCGAGGGCAACACCGAGGCCGCCCTGGGAGCCTCCGGGCTGTTGGGTCTCGGCCTGGCCGGGGCGCTCGGCCTGCGGCTTGGCGCCGGTCGGATCGTCTCTCGCCGAGGCCGCCGATGAGCGGACTCCGATGAGAAGGAGCCTCAGGGCTGCCGTGGCCGCACTCGTGACGTCGGGACTCGTCCTGACCGGGTGCGGCCACGGTCCGCAGGCCGCCGAGCACCGGCTGGACGTCGTCACGACGACGCCGGTGCTCGCCGACCTGGCACGCAATGTCGCCGGCGACCGGGCGACCGTCACATCCCTGGTGCCCTCGGGCGCCGACCCTCACACCTACGAGCCGTCCTTGCGTGACGTGCGCACCGTCGTCCATTCCAAGGTGGCGCTGTCGAACTACCTCATGCTCGAGCCGCACTCGGTCATCAAGACGATCGACGCCTCGTTGCCGTCCGGGGCGGTCAATGTGTCCCTGGCCGAGGAGGCCCAGAAGTACGGCGCCGAGGTCATCCCGTTGGTGGAGAACGCCAACCTCGACACCGTGTGGTTGGGCCTGCGTGTCATCGGCACCGGGGCGGCCCGTGGTGCCGACCGCAGTTCCACGGTGCACCTGCGACTCGTCGGGGTGGAGGGCCCCGGCGTCCTCACCGCCTATGTCACCGGAACCTTCGGGCGCCCACAGATCTACTACTCCAGCGGGGACGGCGTCGACGATCGCGACGACGTCGAACTGCCGACCGACGCGCACACCCACATGTCGTGGGCCTTCAGCGCGCCGGGCGTGTACCGGGCCAGGTTCAGGGCCAGCATCCAGACCTCGCGCGGCACCACCGACCTGCCCGAACGCACCCTCACGCTGGCCGTCGGGGCCGATCCTCGCACCACGCCAGGTCTGGCGGGTCGGGAGGTCGTCGACAAGGGCCACGCCGATCTGTCGGCCGACATCGACACCGGCCAGACCCTCCTGCTGTCCGACCCGACCGGTGGCGGGACGCGGACGCAGCGCCGTCTCGACCTCGACCACACCGTCGTCTGGGTGCCCCCCAAGGCCCTCACCGAGATCCCGCCGAGCCCGGCCTTCCGCTTCCTCGGCCGACCGGGGACCTCGATCCACCAGCTCCCCCAAGCCGTCCTCGGCGCGCACGTCCACGGCGAGATCGACCCGCACCTGTGGATGAGCGTGCGCAACACCAAGGCCTACGTCCAGGTCATCCGGGACGCCCTCACCCGGGCCGACCCGGCGGGACGGGCCCAGTACGCCGCCCGCGCGGAGCGCTACAGCGCCCAGCTCGACGAGACCGCCAGGTACGTCGACAGGAAGATCGCGAGCATCCCGCGAGGACGACGTCAACTCATCACCACCCACGACGCGTACGGCTACCTGGCCCACGAACACGGGATGCAGGTCGCCGGCTTCGTCACCGCCAACCCCGGCGTGGAGCCGTCACTGGCCGCGCGACGCAAGCTCAGTCGAACCATCACCGATCTGCACGTGCCGGCCGTCTTCCTCGAACCGACCGTCCTGCGCAGTTCATCGGTGCTGGCCGCGGTGGCCGCCGACAACGGGGTGCGCGTGTGCCCCATCTACGCGGACACCTTCGACGAACGCGTCACCACCTACATCGACCTCATGAGGTTCGACGCCGATTCCCTGGCCCGATGCCTCTCATGACAGGAGCACCTGTGAACCACACCCGACACCCCCTCGGACGACTCCGCCGCCTCATGGCGTCCGGCTTGGCCGCGCTCGTCCTGGCCGCACCGACGTTGATGACCCCCAGCCCGGCCCTCGCCGAGCCCTCCCCCGGGGCCAGCGGCAGCGCTGATCCTGCGCTCCGGCAGACCGTCACCGCGGACGAGAAGGTCGCCCACGGTCCGGCCGAGGTCACCAAGGGGCACGTCGATGTCGGCCCTCGTCTCATCGACGGGCGGTGGACACTCATGGCCCGCGACGACACCGCGAACCCGCCGGTCTGGCGCTCCCTCGATGACCTCGTCATGAGGGTCGCCGACGCCTCGCTCATCGACGTGCCGAACGAGGACCAGTACTCCTTCCTCGGCGACGTGCGCGGCCACAAGGCCTACGTCATCCCTCAGACCCAGGACCAGAGGGTCGCCTGGCTGGGGTGGAACACCCAGTCCCCCGAGATCGTCAAGTCCTTCCCGCGGGGCGCCGACCTCATCCTGTCCGGCCACGAGGGGCCCGGCTCGGTGCACCTGTTCATCCAGAACGGGTTCGACGCCCCCCTGTCCCTCTACGACTCGACGAAGTCGCAGGCCCAGTCGGTGCACATGGAGCCCAACACCCACGTGCACGCCAACTGGGTGTTCGAGAAGCCCGGGGTCCATACCCTGTCCATCGAGGTGCGTGGCCGCGACGCGTCCGGGAACGAGCACCGCTTCCCGACCCGGTTGAGGTTCGCCGTGGGTGACGCCGCCTCGGCCGACGCCGCCCGGGCCATGGGGGCCTCCTCGGCCTCCCCCGGCGCCTCGACCTCGACCGCCTCCTCCGGCTCCGCCTCGCCGGCCACCTCGACCAGCACCACCCCCGCCCCGGCAGCCGGGAACCATGGTTCCCCGGTGCGCACCGTCGCCGTCGTCGCCGCCGCGATCGTCCTGGCCGGCCTGGCCGTCGGCGGGGTGCTCACCGCCCGAAGGTCGCGTCGGCTGCGGGCCGAGGCGTGGAAGGAGGACGGTGATGAGTGATCTGGGACGCGTCGACATCGACGGCGTCGCCGTCGATCTGGGGGGACGGCGGGTGCTCCACGACGTCGACCTCCATGTGGCCCCCGGTGAACTGCTCGCCCTGCTGGGGCCCAACGGCGCCGGCAAGACGACCCTGCTGCGCACCCTGCTCGGGCTCGTCCGGGCCGCCGAGGGCAAGGTCCGGGTGGCAGGACAGGAGCCCGGGCGCGGTTGGCGCCACGTCGGCTACGTGCCACAGCGCCACGAGTTCGCCTGGGACTTCCCCATCAGTGTCGAGGACGTCGTCATGAGCGGCCGGACCCGTCACATCGGGTGGCTGCGCCGTCCCGGCCGGGACGATCATCGCGCCGTCCGGGACGCCCTGCGCACCTCCGGCATGGCCGATCTGGCCGATCGCACCGTCGGAGAGTTGTCCGGGGGCCAGCGCCAGCGTGTGCTCATCGCCCGGGCACTGGCCACCCGGCCGACCGTCCTGCTGCTGGACGAGCCCTTCACCGGCGTCGACATGCCCACCCAGGAGCAGCTCACCGAACTCTTCATCGAGCTGTCGCGGTCCGGCACCACCCTCGTCATGACCACCCACGACCTGGCCCAGGCCATGGCGACGGCCGATCGGGTCTGCCTGGTCAACCGGACCGTCATCGCCGACTCGACCCCCGAGGAGCTGCGTGATCCGGCGATGTGGATGCAGGCCTTCGGGGTCTCCGGGTCCTCTCCCCTGCTGACGATCGTCGGCGCCAAGGCCGCCTGAACGAAAGACACCATGCTCTCCCCCCTCGACTTCCTCTCCGACCTCACCAACCCGCTGCTGAGCTTCCTGCCCAAGGCGCTGCTCGTCGCCGTGGTCTGCTCGGTGGTGGCCGGCGTCATCGGTTCGCACGTCGTCCTGCGCGGCATGGCGTTCATCGGTGACGCCGTCGCCCACTCGGTCTTCCCCGGCCTGGCCGTGGCCTTCCTGCTCCAGGGCTCCCTGCTCCTCGGAGGTTCGGTGGCAGGACTGGCCACCGCGATCCTCGTGGCGATCGTCTCCCAGAACCGGCGCCTCAAGGAGGACTCGGTCATCGGCATCCTCTTCGCCGGAGCCTTCGCCCTGGGCATCGTCATCATCTCCAGGGCGCCCGGCTACTCCGGGTCTCTCCAGCAGTTCCTCTTCGGATCGATCACCGGCATCACCGACGACGACATCGTCGTCGTGTGCGTGGCCGGAACCCTCGTCCTGCTCCTGGAACGGGCGGTCCACAAGGAACTCGTCACCGTCGGCCTCGATCGCGAGACCGCGCGGGCCTCGAACCTGCCCGTCTTCGCCCTCGACCTGCTGCTCTACGTCCTCGTGACGATGACCGTCGTCATCTCGGTGCAGGTCATCGGCAACGTCCTCGTGCTGGCCCTGCTGGTGACGCCGGCTGCCACGGCCCGACTGCTCACCGACCGGCTGGGTCGGATGATGGTGCTGGCCCCGGTCATCGGCGGCCTGAGCGCCCTGGTGGGCCTGTACCTGTCGTGGTCGATCGACCTTCCGGCCGGCGGGACGATCGTCCTCGTCGCGACGGCGGTGTTCCTCCTGTGCTGGGTGCTCGCCCCGCGCGGTCTGCTCGGGGGGATGCGGCGCAGGGCGGCCTGAGGCACCCGTGCCTCGCACGGTGGTGCTCCCCGTGACCCGCAGATGTTCCGTACCCGGCTCGAGGTCGGCGCGGCAACCGCCGAAGGTCAGTAGAGCACCGTTGCCATCGTCCCGACCTGCCCGAACCCGACGGCCCGGTAGGTGCGCAGGGCACGGGTGTTGAAGTCGTTGACGTACAGCGAGACGACCTCGTGCTGGCGCCGCGCCAACTCGACGACGGCGGCCATCGCCGGGGCGGCCAGGCCACGGCCACGCCACTGCGGGTCCATCCACACCCCCTGGACCTGACAGACCTCGCCCCAGGACACGGCGATGTCCGACTTCCACCGCACGACGGCGTCCTCGACGATCCCGAAACACCGGCCCTGCCGCACCAGCGACAGCATGTGCCGTCGGTACCCACCGCCCGGGTCCAGGGGCGAGACGCCGACCTCCTCGGTGTACATCGCCACGGCTGCCCGGAAGTACCCCTCGAAGTCGCGCTCGTCGACACCTCGGACCCGCCCGTCCGGGCCCACCTGCGCCTCTCCACGGATGGTCAACAGGGGTTGCCGCGGACGGGTCTCGCGCGGCCGCCCCCAGGCCAGCGACCCGATCCGGCACAGTTCCTCGTACAACGGCAGGACGGACTCGGCCGGCCCCATGATCGACGAGGACCGACGCCAGCGTCCGACCCGGGAGGCCAGGGCCGGCACCACCTCGGGTTCCGCCACGGCAGGCACGAGGTTCGCCCCGACATGGACGATGCCGGCGAGCTCGTCGCCCCGGAAGGCGCCGTACACCGGACAGCCGAGCCGACCGGCGTCGAGCCCGCCCTGGCGCAGCCGTGACAGCAGGAAGAGGTGGGCCACCGGGTCCGTCGCGAGGAACTCGACGACCTGGGCCAGATCCGAGTCGTCGAGCTGTCTGACCCGCGTCCTCACCTCAGGAGACCGTGACCTCGGCGGCGCCGTTGGTGTCCATCTCGGCTGCCATTCGACGGGCCTCCTCGACGAGGATCGGGACGATCTGATCCTCCGGGACGGTGCGGATGACCTCTCCGTGCTGGAAGATCTTGCCCTTGCCGTTGCCCGCGGCCACGCCGAGGTCGGCCTCCCGGCCCTCCCCCAGTCCGTTGACGACGCAGCCCATGACGGCCACGCGCAGCGGGGCGTCGAGCCCCTCGAGGGCATCGGTGACGTCATTGGCGAGCTTGAGGACGTCCACCTGGCAGCGCCCGCACATGGGGCAGGAGACGATCTCCAGTCCACGGGGGCGCAGGTTGAGCGCCTCGAGGATCTTGATGCCGACCTTGACCTCCTCAACCGGGTCGTCGGACAGCGACACGCGGATGGTGTCGCCGATCCCCTCGGCCAGCAGGTGTCCGAAGGCCACGGACGACTTGATGGTGCCCTGGAAGGCTGGACCGGCCTCGGTGACGCCCAGGTGCAAGGGGTAGTCGCACTGGGCAGACAGCTGCTCGTAGGCCTTGATCATGACGACGGGGTCGTGGTGCTTCACCGAGATCTTGAAGTCGTGGAATCCGACCTGCTCGAAGAGGCTGGCCTCCCACAGGGCCGACTCGACGAGGGCCTCGGCGGTCGGCGACCCGTACTTGGCCAGGATGCGCGGGTCGAGGGAGCCGGCATTGACGCCGATCCGCAGGCTCGTCCCGTGTTCCGACGCCGACTTGCAGATGCCCTCGATCTGGTCGTCGAACTTGCGGATGTTGCCGGGGTTGACGCGGACCGCGCCGCAGCCGGCCTCGATGGCCGCGAAGACGTACTTGGGCTGGAAGTGGATGTCGGCGATGACCGGGATGTTCGACTGCTTGACGATGATCGGCAGCGCCTCGGCGTCCTTGTCGGTGGGGCACGCGACGCGGATGATGTCGCAGCCGGCGGCGGTGAGGGCCGCGATCTGCTGGAGGGTGGCACCGATGTCCCAGGTCTTCGTCGTCGTCATCGACTGCACGGAGATGGGTGCGTCTCCCCCGACGAGGACGTCGCCCACCTTGATCTGGCGGGTCTTGCGACGCGGGGTCAGGGTCGGGACGGGGGGCTTGGGCATGCCCAGGTTGACGGTCATCGAACATCTCCTCGAAGGCGGGCGCTATCCAACACAGCGAAGCCTAGTGCCTCGGGCAAGGCCCGGCCTCCCCACAGGTCGCTGTGGGGAGGCCGGTCGAGCGACGGTCAGGGCTGTGCCCGGAGCCGGGTCAGGCGCCGGTGTGCGGCAGGCCGGGACGTGGCCCGTGGCTCGGCGGCGTCACGCCGGGGGTCGGCATGGTCGGGGCCGACGGGGTCGGAGTCGGCGTCGGGGCCGGCGTCGGGGTCACCGTGGGGGTCGGCGCGGCCTTGGTGACGATCCCGACGATCGCCGGGTCGTGGTCAGAGGCCGCCCACGGGCCGGTCGTGTGGAAGTCCGTGACGTTGTAGTTGCGGCGCGAGTACTGCATGGCCACCGACTCGTCGGCGTTGATGTCCCAGACGCCGGCACCCGACACGAGGGCCATGGCCGCCCGGTTGGCGAAGATGTGGTCGAGCGAGCCGAGGCGCCCGGAGTACTGGTAGGTCGACGATCCCGGGGCCTTGGCGTCGACCACCTCGGTGAACCCGGCCGACTCGATCCGGCGGACCGGGTCCTCCATGGCGTACGCGTTGAAGTCACCGAGGAGGAAGGTCGGAGTCGTCCCGAACTGCTGGGACACCCAGTCGGTGAGGGCCTTGGCCTGCGCCACCCGCGACGGGTTCGACAGGCCCTGGCCGGTGCCGTCGTCCTCCCCCGAACCCTTCGACTTGAAGTGGTTGGCGACAGCGACGAAGGAGGTCGCCCCCTCGGTGGTGACGAACGTCTGGGCCAGCGGCTGACGCGCGTTGGCGAAGGCCGGGTCCATGAGGATCTGCGAGGGACCCTCGGGACGCACGGAGCCGACCTTGTAGATGAAGGCGGTGCGGATGACGTCCTCGTTCGCGGGCACGACCGTCGGGGACGGCACGTAGGCCCAGACCTTCGACCCGGCGGCCTTGTTGAGCTCGTCGACGAGGTGGGCCAGGGCCTTGTCACGCGGTTGCCCGGGCAGGTAGGTGATGGCTGCGGAGTTCTCGACCTCCATGAGCGCGACGACGTCGGCCCCCAGCCCGTTGATCGCGGTGACGATCTTGGCCTGCTGGTCGGCGAAGGCCGACGCGGTGTAAGCACCGCGCACCTGGCACATGTTCGAACTCACCGGGTTGCCGGCGCGGTCGGTGTAGGCCTTGCACCCGGACTCGTCCTGGCCCAGATCGGTGAAGTAGTTGAGGACGTTGAAGCTCGCCAGCTTGAGGTCACCGCCGACAGCCGGCGGGGTGTTCGGACGATCGTTCGTCGAGCTCACCGGGATGAGCGGCGAGTCGGAGCCGACGACCTGCCCGGTGGGCTGGAAGTTCCACCCGAAGCGCTCGTCGAGGATGACCGGCTTGGTGAAGCTGATGTGCGAGCCGGTGCGCATCGGGGTCGCCTGCGACAGGTACGGCAGCGGCGAGTCCTTGGCGGTGGCGTTCGTCATGTAGTTCCAGCTCGAGCCGTCGTCGAGGTTGATGGCCCTGGTGAGGTTCTGGGCCTCGACGGCGGCGGCGTCGGCACCCGGCCTGGCGACCTCCGTCGACTGGTACAGCGGCTTGTCCCCGACGGCCAGACCGACGGTGCCGTACTGGTTGAGGGCGTAGTTGTTGGTGATGGTGTACGTGCCCTCGGGCTCGACGAGCATCCCCTCGTAGGGCTCCTTGTCGGCGTCCGTGGCCGGCAGGCTGGCCAACGGCGTCGGCTTGACCGGGGCGCAACCGGTCGTGGCGTCGACCCGGGTGCTGCCACCGATCTCGGTGAGACCGCTGTACTCCGAGACGGTGCCCTGGACGACGACGCAGTCACCGACCTTGACGTGGCTGGCCGCCCAGCTGGAGTAGACGAAGACGCCGTCGGAGGCGTCGCCGGCCTTCTTGGCGACGCCGCCACTGCCGGGGGTCTGGATGTAGATGCCGTTGAAGCCACCGGTCGGGTACGCCGCGGTCACCACACCGGTCGTCGTCACCACCTGGCCGACGAGCGGGCTCGCCGAACCGGTCCCCTGGATCCGGGCGATCGGCGTGGTCGACGGGGTGGGCGTGGAGGTCGGGGTGGNGGGGTGGGTGTGGGGGTCGGCGTCGTCCCGCCGGCGCCGGAGTTCGTCGGGCTCGGAGCGCCGACGACGAAGTCGGCCGAGTTGTCGTCAGTGTCGGTGAACGACCTCCGCTGCGCCGAGGTCGTGTTGGTGAGCGCCGGCGCGGCGGCCTTCTCGACCATCGTCGTCGCCCCGTAGCCGACGAGGTCGACGACGGCACCGGAGGCGTCGACGATGCGCACGGACCCCTTCGTCCCACTCATGTTGGCGTCGCAGGTGGCGTCGGGGGCAGGCAGCGCGGTCGTGCCCCCGGCTCCAGCGGCCTCCTGGACGAGGAAGGAGGAGCCGGCGGCGACACTGCCGGTGAGGTCGCAGCTGTTGCCGAGGTTGCCGGTGGCCGAGTAGTACTGGACCTTCCATCCGTCGACGGAGATGGCGCCAGAGGTCGGGTTGTACAGCTCGACGAAGTCATGGGTGTAGGTGGCGCCGGCGTTGCCACCACCCCCGTAGACCTCGTTGATGAGCAGGTGGTCGGCGCCGGCGGCGCGAGCACTCGGGGCGACGAGGCCGGCGACGGCCAGGCTCGTCGAGGCCAGCGCGGCCAGCCCACCGAGCACCACGCGGCGTCGACGACGGGAGGACACTGGCTGTGTGCGGGAGGTCATGTCTCAGCTCCTGGGGACAATCTCGGGCCATCCGGACGCGGCCCACCGGGCCCACTCTGCCCGTTCCGCCCCGCCTTCGCTCGCTCAGCAGGCGTCTGTTCACCCAAATGTCATCGACAGGTGAACCACGGCTGTCCGAAAGGTCGGATCGTTCAGAAGATCTTCACCGGGGAGACGACGTCGGCGACGATGAGGATGACCCCCATGAGGAGCAGGAGCCCTCCGATGACCCAGGCGACCGGGAGCATCATGGCGGTGTCGGCGGGGCCGGGGTCCGGGCGTCGCCGCAACCGGAACCAGCCTCTCTTGACGGTCTCGTAGATCGCGCCGGCCATGTGCCCACCGTCCATGGGTGGCAGGGGGACGACATTGAGCCAGAAGAGGAAGAGGTTGAGGCTGCCCAGCAGGCTCGCCCCGAACGCGATCTTGTCACCGATCGACAGCTTGGTGTTGGCCGCGACGTCCCCGGCGACGACCGAGGCACCGACGATGCTCATCGGGCTCGACGCGTCCCGGGCCCGCCCGGTGACGACGTCGCTGGCGACGTGCCAGGTGAGGATCGGCAGCCGGGCCAGGGCGACGAGGGACTGCTTCGACATCTGCCACATCTGGTCGACGGTGTCGCCCGGGCCGGAGTGGACGACGACCGTGGCCGGGGAGAACCCGACGAATCCGGCCGATACGGTGCGGGTGGGGTCCGAGGTCCGTCGCACCTGGTTGAGAACGGTGTTCGTCGTCGGCAGCCTGAGGTTCTTGCCACCTCGGCTCACGACGAGCGTGGCGGGGTGGTCGGCGTTGTCACGGATGAGCCCCGACAACTGCTCCCAGGATGTGACCGTGGTGCCGTTGAACGAGACGATCCGGTCGCCCGCCCGTAGTCCCATCCTGCTGGCCGGGGTGGGGGCGTCGCCGCTGTGGCAGGTCTGGTCGGCGCGCGTGGCGGGGACGACGCACTGACTCACCGAGCCGACGGTCGTCGTCTCGGCCACCCGTCCCGAGATCCCGAACACCCCCCAGAAGAGGAGGAAGGCGAGCAACAGGTTCGTGAGGATGCCGCCGCTCATGACGATGAGTCTCTGCCAGACCGGCTTGTCGGTGAAGAGCCGGCCGTCGTCGTCCGGGGTGATGTCCTGCGCCTCGGCCTCACGGGCCTCGTCGGCCAGCCGGGTGAGCCAGTTCCGGCGCCGGTGCGTGACATGGGCCGGGTACATCCCGACGAGCTTGGTGTAGCCCCCGAAGGGCAGCCACTTGAACCCGTAGGTCGTCTCGCCTCGGCGCATCGACCATATGGTCGGACCAAAACCAGCGAAGAACTCGGTCGTCTTGACCCCGAAGAGCTTGGCGGGAACGAAGTGTCCGGCCTCGTGCAGGAGCACCGAGACGATGATGAGGGCGAAGAAGACGATCGCCCCGAGGATCTCGACGAGCACCGTCACGGGCGGCGTCCCTCCTGGGTGCGGTCGGTGGCCGGGGTGCAGCGCGCGGGCAGGTCGCGGCACAGCGCCGCGGCTCGCTCACGCCCCCATCGATCGGCGGCGAGCACGTCGTCGAGGGTGACGACGTCGTCGCCGACATGGGCCGACCCCGGCCGGCCGTCGCCGGGACCGTCGAGATGCTCGGACAGGACCCGTCCGATGGTGGCCGTGATGTCGAGGAAGCCGATCTCACCGCGGCAGAAGGCGTCGACGCAGGACTCGTTGGCCGCATTGAACACGGCGGGGGCGGTCCCGGCGGCCTTGCCGGCACGCCGGGCCAACTCCACCGCGCCGAAGGTCTCGGCGTCGAGGGGCTCGAAGGTCCAGCTCGTGGCGCGGGTCCAGTCGCAGCCGGCGGCGGCGTCGGGCAGCCGGTCGGGCCAGGTGAGGCCCAGGGCGATGGGCAGACGCATGTCGGGCGGGGAGGCCTGCGCGATCGTCGCACCGTCGCAGAACTCCACCATGGAGTGGACCATCGACTGCGGGTGGACGACGACGGTGATGTCGTCGAGGTCGACGTCGTAGAGCAACGCAGCCTCGAGCAGCTCGAGCCCCTTGTTGACGAGGGTCGCCGAGTTGATGGTGATGACCCGACCCATCGACCAAGTGGGGTGGCGCAGGGCGTCGGCGACGGTCACCTCGCGCAACTCGTCACGGGTGCGACCCCGGAAGGGTCCGCCCGAGGCGGTGAGGACGAGCCGACGCACCTCGCGGCGTCCGCCCCCGCGCAGGCACTGGGCGAAGGCCGAGTGCTCCGAGTCGACGGCCACCAGCTGCCCCGGGGCGGCGGCCCGGGTGACGAGGCGCCCGCCGATGACGAGGGACTCCTTGTTCGCCAGGGCCAGGGTGGTGCCGGCCTCGAGGGTGGCCAGGGTGGCCAGCAGCCCGGCGGCGCCGGTGATGGCATTGCACACCGTGTCGGCCGGACGCCGGGCCAACTCGGCCGAGGCGTGCTCGCCGGCCAGGACCTCGACCCGAGGGACGGCTCGCCCCAGCTGGGCGGCGCGGGACTCGAGGGCCCGGTGCAGCGGGTCGACGGCGGCGGCGTCGGCCAGGGCGACGACGCGCACGTCGAACTCGAGCACCTGGTCGGCCACCAGGTCGACGTGCGAC
The DNA here is from genome assembly GCF_900605005.1 of Acidipropionibacterium timonense. Classification (GTDB taxonomy): domain Bacteria; phylum Actinomycetota; class Actinomycetes; order Propionibacteriales; family Propionibacteriaceae; genus Cutibacterium; species Cutibacterium timonense. The sequence continues at coordinate 1,580,622 of NZ_LR027558.1, forward strand.
CCTCCGGCCGCCAGCCCCACCACCTCGAATCGATCTCGTCGGGGACGGATGACGTCGAGTGTCTGGGTGCCGATCGATCCGGTTGAGCCCAGGATGATGACCTTCTTCACCCGTCCAGTCTTCCATGCCGGTCACTAGGCTGAGCCCATGAGCCACACCGCCGCCGCCCGGGCCGTCGAACGCACCGTCGACCACCTCGTCGAGATCGGGACCAGGCCGCACCGGCTCATCGTCTCCCAGCACGGTCACGTGCTGGCCGACCATCGACGGGAACCGTGGCGGGCAGGGCTTCCCGGCCTCGTCTACTCCTGTTCCAAGACCTTCACGAGCGCAGCTGTCGGGCTGGCGGTCGCCGATGGCGCATTCGACTACGACGACCTGCTCGTCGACCTGTGGCCCGAGGCCGTACCGCCGACGGTCGGCCCGCGCGCCCGATCGATCCGGGTCCGGGACGCCCTGGCCATGGCCACCGGACACACCCAGGAGCAGGCCGACGCCCTCATGGCCTCCCGCGTCCCGCCGACCCTCGACACGGCCCGAGCGTTCCTGGCCGCCGAACCGCAGGCCACCCCCGGCCGCGACTTCGCCTACAACAATCTCTCCCCTTGGTTGTTGTCACGCATCGTCGAGCTCCACACCGGCACCGACGTCGAGACCCTGCTGGCCGACCGCGTCCTGACGCCGCTGGGCATCACGGACCACGCCTGGCAGCGTGACGGCGACGGGCTGCCGCTGGGATTCTCCGGGCTCCACATCGACGCCATGGACCTGTGGCGGTTCGGCCAACTCCTCCTGGACGACGGCGTCCACGAGGGGACCCGCCTGCTGCCGACCGAGTGGATGGTCGGGCACCGCACCCGCCAGGTCGACTCCGACGGGCTGGCCGGCCCCGACTGGGGACTCGGGTACGGCTGGCAGGTGTGGATGTCGCGTCACGGCTACCGGCTCGACGGGGCGTTCGGACAGTTCGTCCTCGTCCTGCCGCAGGTCGACGCCGTCGTCGTGTCGACCAATGACGCCGCCCATGAGGGTCCGGTGACGACCCAGGACGTCCTGGCCACCATCTGGGAACACCTGTGGCCGGTGCTGTCCTCCCGATCCGAGGAGCAGGATGACCCCCGGTCCGACGACGCGGTCGCCGAGCCCGTCATCTCCACGAGCACCGTCGACGTCGTCGACGGCACCTTCGACCCGGTTCGATCGGCCCAGGGGATCCTCGACGGGGAGCACCTGCTCGTCTCCCCCGGCATCGACGGCTGGAACCTCGCGTGGACCCCACCGACCGGCCCCGTCATGAGGTTGCGGGTCGGGCACCGGCGCTGGGAACCCACCCATGTCGTCGTCGAGCCCGGCCCGTGGAGTCCGTGGACCGGTGGCCTGCCCGGCGCCCTCGACGTCGCCGCCTGCGGCGGGTGGACCGACGAGGGGCTCGTCATCGAGGTGGCCGTCGTCTCGAGCCCGCACTCGCTGCGGCTGGTGCTGGGACCGGACGGGCCCTCGGCCACCCCGGACACCGAACCGCTCAATCCGGGGCTGCTGCACGGGCTGTTGAGGCCGGTGACGACGTGAACGCCGGGCTCCGGGTCGGCACCGAGATCGACACCCTCGACGCCCTCCACCGCGCCCTGGCCGACGACACCCTGGCCCGTGCGGCGGTGCAGGGGCTCGACCTGCGCCCGCTGGCCGACCGGGTGCTCGCCGCCGACGTGCGCGGCACCATCCTGCTCGGCTGCACCCTCGACGACGACCTGGCCGACCGGCTGCGGGCCCGCGGTGCCCTCGTCTTCCCCGACCTGCCGGACATCCCCTTCAACCCGTACCAGCCGGCCCTCTACCGGGCCCGGGAACTCTACGACGGCGTCGAACGGGGATATCAGGAGACGCCGGACGCCAAGGTGTACGCCTGGACGAAGAAGCTGGCCAACCCGCCGCTGCTGCGTGACACCCTGGCCATGGCGTTGCATGACGACTCCATCACCGATTCCCTCGACGACATCCTTGTCGGCCACTCTCCGGGGACCGTGGTCGGCGTCATGGGTGGGCACGCCGTCCATCGCGGCGACGAGGGCTACCGTGACGCCGCCCGACTCGGGGCCCTGCTCGCCGAGCACGGGCTTCTCGTGGCCACCGGCGGCGGACCGGGAGCGATGGAGGCCGCCAATCTCGGCGCGGCCTGCCCCGACGGGGCCCTCGACGACGCCCTGGCCAGGGTGTCGACCGTCCCCTCGTTCACCCCCGACGTCACCGCCTGGGTCGACGTCGCCCTGGCGGTCGTCGCGTCCTGGGACGGTCGGGCACGCCCCTGCCTGGGCATCCCCACGTGGTTCTACGGTCACGAACCGCCCAACGTCTTCGCCTCGGGCATCGCCAAGTACTTCTCGAACGCCCTGCGCGAGGACGTCCTGCTCGACCGGTGTCGCGGCGGGATCGTCTACCTTCCCGGTGCCGCAGGGACCGTCCAGGAACTCTTCCAGGCCCTCACCGGCGACTACTACGCGGCCACCGACGCCGACCTCACTCCCCTCGTTCTCGTCGGCAAGGACCACTGGACACGCACCGTGCCGGCATGGCCGCTGCTCAAGGTGCTCACCAAGGGCCGCCCGGTGGCCCGGCACATCCATCTGGTCGACGACGTCGCCGAGGCCGTCGAGGTCGTCGCCAGCCGCTGAGACACTGCTTGAAAGCTCACCCACGGTCGGTATCATGAAAGTGATGTCGACGACCATGCCTGCCTCGCCCCGCGCCGCCCTCCGACGATGGACCACATGGGTGCCGCCGATGGGGCTGCTCACCCTGGCCGCGACCTGGCACCGGGACCTGCCGATCCTCGTCGGTGTGCTCGTGGCGGCGGTGCTCGCCGCATCGGTCATGGCGGCGGTCGAACACGCCGAGATCGTCGCCGCGAAGGTCGGGGAACCGTTCGGTTCCCTCCTCTTGGCCGTGGCCGTCACCGTCATCGAGGTCGGGCTCATCGTCATGCTCATGACCTCCGACGGATCGGGGACCTCGTCCCTGGCCCGTGACACGGTGTTCTCGGCCGTCATGATCACGTGCAACGGGATTCTCGGCCTGGCCATCCTCGCCGGGACGGGGAAGGGCCGCACCGGGATGATCAACGAGGAGGGCTCGGAGGCGGCGCTGTCGACCGTTGCCGTCCTGGCCGTCCTCACCCTGGTCGTGCCGAGGTTCACGACTTCGGCGGAGGGGCCCTACCTCACGAACTCGCAACTCGTCTTCGAGGCGGTGGCCTCGATCGTCGTCTACGGCGTCTTCGTGACGACCCAGTCCGTACGACACCGTGACTTCTTCCTGCCGCTCGACCGGGCCGGGGCGGTCATCGAGCCCGCCGACCACGCCGAGCCTCCTCGAACCGATGTCGCCCTCACCAGCCTCGGCCTGCTCCTGTGCGCCCTCGTCGCCGTCGTCGGGCTGGCCAAGGTGGAGTCGCCGGCCATCGAGTCGGCGGTCAAGGGGGTCGGGCTGCCGGAGTCCTTCGTCGGCGTCGTCATCGCACTGCTCGTCCTGGCGCCGGAGACCCTCGCCGCGCGCAATGCAGCCCGGCGCGGGCACCTCCAGGTGGGGATCAACCTGGCCCTGGGTTCGGCCATGGCGAGCATCGGCCTCACCATCCCGACCCTCGCCGCCCTGTCGCCCTTCCTCCACACCCGACTCGAACTGGGACTGGGCAACCTCCAGCTCGTCCTCCTGGCGACGACCCTCGTCATCGGCACTCTCACCGTCTCGGGACAACGCGTGACGCGACTGCACGGCGAACTGCACCTCGTCGTCCTGGCGGCCTTCGTCTTCCTGTCGATGGTCCCCTGATCGCCCCGAACCAGGGCGTGGTCCACACCACGCACCGCCCCCGAACCAGGGCGTGGTCCACACCACGCACCGCCCCCGAACCAGGGCGTGGTCCACACCACGCACCGCCCCCGAACCAGGGCGTGGTTCACACCACGCCCATGGCGATGACCGCGTCGGCGACCTTGGTGAACCCGGCGATGTTCGCCCCCCATGACGTAGTCGCCCGGCTGACCGTAGGCCTCGGCGGTCTCCATGCAGCGGTCATGGATGTCAGCCATGATCTGCTGCAACCGCGCCTCCGTCTCCTCGAATCCCCAGGAGTCCCGGGCCGCGTTCTGCTGCATCTCGAGCGCCGACGTCGCCACGCCACCGGCGTTCGACGCCTTGCCGGGGGCGAAGAGCACACCGGCCTCCTTGAAGGCGTGCACCGCCTCCGGGGTGCACGGCATGTTCGCGCCCTCGGCCACGGCCACCACGCCATTGCGGACGAGGCTCGACGCGGCCGATCCGTCGAGCTCGTTCTGCGTGGCACACGGCAGGGCGACGTCGACCGGGACGTCCCAGATCGACCCGGCGGTCCGGAACTCGGCAGAGCCACGACGCTCGGCGTACTGGCTGATGCGAGCCCGCTCGACCTCCTTGACCTGCTTGAGCAGATCCACGTCGATGCCGTCCTCGTCGACGACGTATCCACTGGAGTCCGAGCACGCCACGACGGTCGCGCCGAGCGCCTGGGCCTTCTCGATGGCGTAGATGGCGACATTTCCCGACCCGGAGACGGCCACCCGCCTGCCGTCGAGGTCCTGGCCGGCGGTGCCGAGCATCCGCTGCACGAAGAAGACCGTCCCGTAGCCGGTGGCCTCGGTTCGCACGAGGGACCCGCCCCAGGTGAGCCCCTTCCCGGTGAGGACCCCCGACTCGTGACGGTTGGTGATGCGCTTGTACTGCCCGAAGAGGAACCCGATCTCGCGGCCGCCGACGCCGATGTCCCCGGCCGGCACATCGGTGTGCTCGCCGAGGTGACGGTACAGCTCGGTCATGAAGGACTGGCAGAACCTCATGACCTCGGCCTCGGAGGCCTCGTGCGGGTCGAAGTCGGAGCCTCCCTTGGCCCCGCCGATCGGCATCCCGGTGAGGGCGTTCTTGAACACCTGCTCGAAGCCGAGGAACTTGATGGTGCCCAGGTACACCGACGGATGGAACCGCAGCCCGCCCTTGTACGGCCCCAGGACCGAGGAGTACTCCACCCGGAATCCCCGGTTGATGCGCACCCGGCCGGCGTCGTCGACCCACGGCACCCGGAAGATGATCTGACGTTCCGGCTCGCAGATGCGCGACAGGACCATCGACTCGACGTACTGGGGGTTCTTGCGCAGCACCGGGCCCAAGGACTCGAAGATCTCCCGGACGGCCTGATGGAACTCGGCCTCCCCCGGGTTGCGGCGCAGGACCATCTCGTAGGTGTGCTCGAGCTGGGTGTCCATCTCCATGAACCTCCTGTGCGTCGTCAATGAGGATGGGCCGATTGTGACATCGGCCCAGGGGCCATCCGACGGATGCTCACCTGCTGGATGCCGCGCCGGGACGTCTGCGGGCCGGCGGTCCGCCCATCGGAACCGCTGGACCGGCACGGCTCAGACGCCGAGCTCGTCGATGCGACCCTTGGCGGCGAGCTGGCCACACGCGCCGTCGATGTCCGAGCCCCTCGTGTCACGGATCGTCACGGGGATCCGCCACCTTTCGAGGGTGGCGACGAAGGCGTCCTGGTCCTCCCGGCGCGACGCCGTCCACCTCGACCCGGGGGTCGGGTTGAGCGGGATGAGGTTGACGTGGGCCCAGGTCCAGTCGCCACGGCGTCGGATCTGCCTGGCCAGAACGGCGGCGCGGTCGGCCTGGTCGTTGATGTCACGCATGAGGGCGTACTCGATCGAGACACGCCGCTTGGTCGTGCCGGCGTAGTCCCAGGCGGCGTCGAGCAGCTCGTCGACCTTCCAGCGCCGGTTGACCGGGATGAGCTCGTCGCGCAACTCGTCGTCCGGGGCGTGCAGGGACACCGCCAGGGTGACCGGGATGCCCTCGGCGGTGAGCGCACGGATCCGTGGCACGAGACCGACGGTGGAGACGGTGAGGGCGCGGGCGCTCATCCCGATGCCGTCGGGGGTCGGGGCGGTGAGGGTCCGCACGGCCTGGAGCACCGACTTGTAGTTGGCCATGGGCTCGCCCATGCCCATGAAGACGATGTTGTGCACCCGCTCGTGCGCGTCGGGAACCCCACCGGACAGCAGCAGCCGGTTCGCGGCGAGCACCTGGCTGACGATCTCGGCGGTCGACATGTTGCGCTGGATCCCGCCCTGACCGGTGGCGCAGAACGGGCAGGCCATGCCGCAGCCCGCCTGGGACGAGATGCACAGGGTCGTGCGGGCGGACGAGTGTCGGGTGGCCGGGTAGTGCATGAGGACGGACTCGACGAGGGCCCCGCCATGGAGGCGCCACAGGGTCTTGACGGTCATCCCACCGTCGCAGGACTGTCGGGACACCTCGGTGAGCATCGTCGGGAACCAGGCATCGGCCACCTCCTGACGGACCGACGCCGGCAGATCGGTCCATGCCGTCGGGTCGACCTCGTAGCGTTCGAGGACGTGGGCGTTGATCTGCCTGGCCCGGAAGGCGGGAAGGCCCAGCTCCTTGACGGCCTCGATGCGCTCGTCCGCCGTCAGGTCGATCCAGTGGCGCGGCGGCCGGGCACGGCTCGGGGTCCTGACGACCAGGGGCATCTCGGTGCCCGGTTCGGCCAGCGGCGTCGTCGGCAGGACGAGGCCGGACGTCGAGACGGCGGGGCGGGGGGTGTCGGTCATGATGTTCCGTTCTGGCAGGTCACGGGCCCGCGAGGATCACGGGACCCCGGAGATCACAGGCACAGCGACAGGACGAGCCAGGCTGCCGGCGCCGAGAAGAGCAGTGAGTCGAGTCGGTCCATGACGCCACCATGACCGGGCAGGAAGTTCGACATGTCCTTGATGCCGACGTCGCGCTTGATGAGCGACTCGATGAGGTCCCCGGTCGTGCCGAAGACCGCCATCGTCAGACCCAGGATCGGACCGATCCACACCGGGGCGTGGAGCAGCCAGACGACGCAACCGGTCGCCACGAGCATCGCGGTGACGACCGATCCGGCCATCCCCTCCCAGCTCTTCTTCGGACTGATGTGCGGGGCCATGGGGTGCCTGCCCAGCAGGACGCCGACGGCATATCCGCCGGTGTCCGAGCCGATGATGCACAGCAGCCAGGTGATGATGCGTTTCGGCCCCTGGTCATCGGCCATCATGAGCGGCACGAAGCAGCCGAGCAGCGGCAGGTAGGCGATGGTGAGCAGGCTGGCGGCGGCGTCCTGGACGAATCCCTCATGGCCGCGGGGCAGCCGCCACAGCATGGAGATCGCCGTCGTGAGCCCGAGCGCCGCGATGAGCAGGGTGTTCGAGGCGATGCCGAGATCCGTCGTCCGCGCCGCGTAGGCCCCGATGACCATGGCCGCGGTGCCCACGCAGATGGGGACGACCGCCGAGACCATGCCGATCCGCCTCATGGCGCGGTGCAGCTCCACGGCACCGGCACTGAGCGCTGCGGCCATGAGCAGGACGAACCCCCAGTGCCACCAGCCGACCGTGCCGACGACCGCCCCCGCCAGGATGACCCCGGTGATGATGGCGGCCGGCAGGTTGCGCCCGGCACGCGACGACCGCGGCGTCCCCGAGGTGGTGACGCCGTCGGCCGGACTCGTCGAGCTCACCCGTGCCTCAGATCTCGAGGAGCTCCTGCTCCTTGTCCTTGAGCAGGGTGTCGATCTGCTCGACGTGACGCTTCGTCACCTGGTCGAGCTCCTTCTCCAGACGGGTGAGGTCGTCCTCGGAGATCTCCTTGTCCTTCTGCTGCTTCTTGACGACGTCGTTGGAGGCGCGACGGATGTTGCGCACCGCGATGCGCCCCTCCTCGGCCTTGGCCTTGGCCATCTTGATGTACTCCTTGCGGCGCTCCTCGGTGAGGGCGGGCAGGACGCAGCGCACGACGTTCCCGTCGGTCGACGGGTTGACGCCGAGGTCGGAGTCACGCACGGCCTTCTCGACGGCGTTGACCGAGCTCTTGTCGAAGGGGACGATGAGGACGGTGCGCGCCTCGGGCACCTGGAAGGTGGCGAGCTGCTGCAGCGGGGTCGGGGTGCCGTAGTACTCGACCATGATCTTGTTGAACATCGCCGGATTCGCCCGGCCGGTGCGGATCGCGGCGAACTCCTCACGGGCGTGCGCGACGGCAGCCTCCATCTTGGTGCCGGCGTCCTTGATGATGTCCTCGCTCACGGTGGGGTCCTTCCGTAGTGATGTCCGTGTGTGGGTCGATGGGTGCATGGTTGACCGGGTGCGGTCGGGTCAGGCGTGGACGGTGGTGCCGATCGGCTCGCCGGCCACGACGCGGGCGATGTTGCCCGGCGTCTCGAGGTTGAAGAAGATCATCGTGAGATCGTTGTCACGGGCCATGGCCACGGCGGTGGCGTCGGCCACCTTGAGGTCGCGGGAGAGAAACTCGTCGTAGCTGAGTTCGTCGAACTTGCGGGCGGTCGGGTCCTTCTTGGGGTCCTTGTCGTAGACGCCGTCGACCCCCTGCTTGCCCATGAGGAGGGCGTCGGCGCCGATCTCGAGGGCCCGCTGGGCGGCCACGGTGTCGGTCGAGAAGTAGGGCATGCCCGATCCGGCACCGAAGATGACGACACGACCCTTCTCGAGGTGTCGCTCGGCCCGCCTCGGGATGTACGGCTCGGCGACCTGGGCCATGTTGATGGCGGTCTGGACGCGGGTGGGAACCCCCGTCTTCTCGAGGAAGTCCTGGAGGGCCAGGCAGTTCATGACGGTGCCGAGCATGCCCATGTAGTCGGCCCGGTCACGGTCCATGCCGTGCTGCTGGAGCTCGGCGCCGCGGAAGAAGTTGCCGCCACCGACGACGATGGCCACCTGGGTGCCCTCCTCGACGATCCTGGCGATCTCCTGGGCCTTGCCGTCGACGACGTCCGGGTCGACGCCGACCCCTCCGCCGCCGAAGACCTCGCCGGACAGCTTCAGCAGGACACGGTGATAGGCAGTGGGCATCGGCACTCCTTGCTCGCGGTTGCGTCGCTCCAGCCTATCGTGCCCGCAGTCGGTTCCGCCCGATGGCTGGGGCCGACGCCGGCCGGACCGGGACCTCGGGGCAGGAGGGGTCGTTCGCAGGAGGCGTCGTCGGCAGGAATGCTCGTGGGGCCCCACCTCAGCGGTGGGGCCCCACGAGCGTCAGGGATTCAGCTCACTCGCCGGCGGAGAACCGCACGAAACGGGTCACCGTGACGCCGGCGGCCTTGAGCAGGTCGGCGACGGTCTTCTTGTCGTCGGAGATGGCCGGCTGCTCGAGCAGGCAGTTCTCCTTGAAGAAGCCACCGAGGCGACCCTCGACGATGCGGTCGATGATCTTCTCCGGCTTGCCCTCCTCGCGAGCGATGTCGGCGGCCACGGTGCGCTCGTGCTCGACGACGTCTGCCGGGACCTCCTCGCGGGACAGCCAGCGCGGGCTCATCGCGGCGATCTGCAGGCAGGTGCCGTGGATGGCGTCGGCGTCGTCACCGGAGTACTCGACCATGACGCCGACCTGCGGCGGCAGGTCCTGGGAGCGACGGTGCAGGTACACCTGGGTCGTGCCCTCGAAGTAGGCGGCGTCGGCCAGCTCGATCTTCTCGCCGATCTTGGCGGCGAGCTCGGCCAAGGTCTGCGCGACGGTGCGACCGTCGGCCAAGGTGGCCTCGTTGGCGGCGTCCTTCGAGTCGGCCTTGGCGGCCTCGACCGCCTGGGCGATCTGGGCGGCGGCGGCGATGAACTCGTCATTCTTGGCGACGAAGTCGGTCTCGGAGCCGACATGCACCAGGGCATTGCCGGAGGCGGAGACCAGGCCGTTGGAGGCCTCACGCTCGGAGCGCTTGGCGGCCTTGGCCTGACCGGCGACACGCAGGATGTCGACGGCCTTGTCGAAGTCGCCGTCGGCCTCGGTGAGAGCCTTCTTGGCGTCCATCATTCCGGCGCCGGTGGCGTCGCGGAGCTTCTTGACATCAGCAGCCTTGATGGCCATGGGATGTGTTCCTCTCGGTCGTCAGTGGGAGTTGTCAGTGGGACTCGTCCGCGGCCGGGGCGGCCTCGGCGACGTTCTCGGCGGCGACGGTGACGTCCTTGGCCAGCTCGGTCGCCTGGGCGTCGGTGGCCTCGGTCGTGGCGGCCTCGTCCTTGCCCTCGAGCAACTCACGCTCCCAGTCGGGCATGGGCTCGGCGGCCGGTGCGGACTCGTCGCCGGTGGAGGCCTGGGAACGGGCCATGAGGCCCTCGGCGACGGCGTCGGCGATGATCCGGGTCAGCAGCGAGACCGAACGGATGGCGTCGTCGTTGCCGGGGATGGCGTGGTCGACCTCGTCGGGGTCGCAGTTGGTGTCGAGGATGGCGACGACCGGGATGTGGAGCTTGCGGGCCTCGTCGATGGCCAGGTGCTCCTTCTTGGTGTCGACGATCCACACGGCCTGGGGCACCTTGCCCATGTCGCGGATGCCGCCGAGGTCCTTGGCGAGCTTGTCCTTCTCACGGGAGAGCATGAGCAGCTCCTTCTTCGTGAGACCGGAGCCGGAGACCTTGTCGAAGTCCATCGCCTCGAGCTCCTTGAGCCGGGCGATCCGGGTCGAGATGGTCTGGAAGTTCGTGAGCATCCCACCGAGCCAGCGCTGGTTGACGTACGGCATCCCGACGCGGTTCGCCTGCTCGGCGATGGTCTCCTGGGCCTGCTTCTTCGTGCCGACGAAGAGGATCTGGCCACCCTTGGCGACGGTCTCCTTGACGAAGGCGTAGGCCTTGTCGATGTAGGTCAGCGACTGGTGCAGGTCGATGATGTAGATGCCGTTGCGCTCGGTGAAGATGAAGCGCTTCATCTTGGGGTTCCAGCGGCGGGTCTGGTGTCCGAAGTGGACGCCGCTCTCGAGGAGCTGGCGAGTGGTGACGACGGCCATGACCGTGTCCTTCCATGTCAGGGCGCACTCGTGGTGCACCGAACGGTTGTCCGACGGCGGGCTCGCCGTCGCCTGATGCGTCGCCGGGCTCTGCCCGCGCGGACGCGGGACCTGTTGGGACCGACCCTCGGTGAGGACGGACGCATGCGAAGTCAGCCCGAGGTGTCTCGGACTGCCGGGCCAGTGTATGTCATGAGGTGGTCCGGGCTCCATCCGAGGCCATCAGCCATGAGGTCGAGGGTCCGCCGGGGCCCGGTGTTAGACCGTCGACCCGACGCCGGCCGGCGGCCTCAGCTCTGGTTCCGTTGCTTCGTCAGCGACAGGTCGCTGCCGATGACTCCACCCAGGACGGCGGCTCGGAGTCGGCCCGGCAGGCCGGGCACGAACTGGAGGATGTAGTGGTCGCGCTCGAGGAGGAGACTCGACAGGCTGGGCAACCGGCGGCTGACGGAGGCGACGATGCCCTGCTCGGTCTCGACGGTGAACTCCCGTTCGAGGATGCTTCCGCGCAGCTCGAGTTGCAGGCCGTCCTCGAGGGTGATGGTGACATGCGGACGCATGACGGTGATCCGCTTGAGGATCTCGGCCAGACGCGCACCGTCGGGGCCGAGGATGTCCATCCGGTCCCGGCCGAAGGACACCTTGTCGTGGACGAGCAGACAGGGGACGCCGGCATCGTCGCGGACCTCGAGGCTGCGGTTGCCCAGGACGAGGCGAACGAGCAGCGGGTCCGTGGTGAGGATCGTGCCGACGCGGACGCCCTGCCCGTCGACGATGTCGAAGTCGGCGGAGAACACGGAGCGCACCTGTTGCAGGACGAGGATGTCGCGATCCCAGATCATGGGACCAGAGTAGGTGCGACCGGGACCACGACGGACGACGCCGCAGGTTGTCCACAAGGGGCTGGACGCCGATCGTGCGGGTTGTCCACAGATTCGCATCTCGGTGCCGAAAATCCGCCGCCGCCCCGATAACTGTGGCATGAGGACCCATCATGACCCGCCCCCGTCTCCCGNAAGAGCCAGGCCCGCCCCCCGCCGGCCGGACCTGTCGGCCGGCTCCCGATCAGCCCCGACACCCCGGCCTGCTCCTCGTCCTGTGGCTCGTCGCGCTGCTCCTGGCCGTCCTCGTCGACGTGCCGGCGCCGACGGTGGCCATGGCCGCCGGACGATCCGACCCACCGGTGCCCGGTCCGGTCGTGCGACCCTTCGACCCACCCGACAAGCCGTGGTTGCCCGGACATCGGGGGGTCGACATCGCCGCCCCCGTGGGCACCCCCGTGCGCTCTGTGACACCGGGGGTCGTCGTCGTGGCCGGGGTCGTCGTGGACCGGCCGGTCGTCGTCGTCCTCATGGCCGACGGGCGTCGGGTGACCCACCAGCCGGTCGATCCGGCCGTCGAGGTGGGCGACGTCGTCCACCCGGGGCAGGTCCTCGGACACCTGGCAGGCGGGGGCGACTGCGCGACGAGCTGCCTGCACTGGGGCCTCAAGCGCGGCACGACGTACGAGAACCCCTTGTCGCTGTTGGGGTTCGTGCCGGTGCGGTTGCTGCCGGCCGGAAGTCGCCCCGCTCCCCCGCCCGATCCCGGCCCGCAGGAGGTCACCGACCCCCGGGGTCTGCCATCGGCCTCGGGCAGGACGTCGACGATGCTACGGCCGACCTCCGGGCCGGTCTCCTCCCCCTTCGGGATGCGGGTGCACCCGGTGACCGGGGTCCGCAAGCTGCACGACGGCGTCGACCTCGCGTCCCCGTGCGGGACGCCGGTGCGCGCCGGGTACTCGGGGCGCGTCGTGTGGTCGGGCTACAACCGCGCCTGGGGACACCGGGTCGTCGTCGACCATGGACGTGTCGGTGGAGTGCACGTGCGCACCACCTACAACCACCTGGCCTCCTCGGGGCCACCGGTCGGCACGGTGGTCCTGCGTGGCCAGAGCCTGGGTCAGGTGGGGTCGACCGGCTACTCCACCGGGTGTCACCTCCACCTGGGGCTGGAGCGGGACGGGACCCTCATCGACCCGGTTCCCTATCTGGGCAGGTGAGGATCTGGGCAGGTGAGGGGTCGATGCGCCGGCTGTCAGGCCCGGGGGTGCGCGCGCTCGAAGGCGGCACGCAGACGTTCGGTCGACACGTGGGTGTAGATCTGCGTCGTAGACAACGACTCGTGCCCGAGCATCTCCTGGACCGATCTGAGGTCTGCCCCGCCCTCGAGCAGGTGGGTGGCCATGGCGTGTCGCAGCCCGTGGGGGCCGAGGTCGGGTGCGTCGTCGTCGAGACGAAGGTGCTGGTGGACGATCCGCCGGACGACCCGCTGGTCGATGCGGCCACCCCGGGTTCCAAGGAGGACTGCCCGGCCCGAGGCCGGCGTCACCCATTCCCCGCGCCGGGCCAGCCACCGGTCGAGGGCGGCCCAGGCCGGGGCACCCAGCGGCACGGTGCGTTCCTTGTCGCCCTTGCCCGTCACGCGGATCGTGTCGCGGTCCCGGTCGAGGTCGTCGAGGTCGAGCCCGCACAGTTCCGAGACACGCACTCCCCCGGCGTAGAGCACCTCGAGGATGGCGGCGTCGCGGCGACCTCGAGGCGTGGGGTCGTCGCCGGCCCGGGCGACGGCGTCGTCCATGACCCTGCGGGCCTGGTCGGCGGTGAGCACCTTCGGCAGTCGCCGTGGCACCTTGGCGGCTCTCAGCCCGGCAGCGGGGTCGGTGTCGACGAGGCCCTCGGCGCGCGCCCAGCGGAAGAAGCTGCGGGCACTGGCCCAGTGCCGCTGCATCGTCGCCGGGGAGGCCCCGCCCTGGCGCGATGCGGCCAGCCAGTCACGGAGTTCGGCCAGGTCGACCTCGGCCAGTCTGGTGATGCCGTGCTCGTGAGCATGCACCATGAGCCCCTCGAGGTCGCGCCGGTAGGCACGCACGGTGTTCGCCGAACGCCGGATCGCCACGAGGTGGTCGCAGAAGTCGTCGATCGGCACGCCGAGGGCAGCAGGAACAGTGGTCGTCATCGGCTCCACTGTCCCACCCCGACGTCGACGCGTCGAGGTTCTAGGCTCACCCCATGCAGCGCACCCCCGTCCTCATCTGCGGAACGACGACTCCCCACGGCACCGGCGGCATCTCGACCTGGCTGGTCTCCTGGCCGGAGCAACCGGACGGCGAGCCCGCGCCCACCGCCGAGCAGACCGGCGCGCTCACCCTCGGTGACGCGAGCTGGGTGACGCCGGTCGGCGACCGTCTGGCGGTCATCGGCGAACGGGATCATCACCTGTGGCTGGTGCGTCCAGGGGAATGTCCGACGGTCGAGGCAGACCTCGACCTCGTCGGCGGTGAGCCGTGCCATGCCGCCCTCGACCCCACCGGGCGGATCCTGGCGGTGGCGCACTACGGATCGGGCGAGGTGAGCCTCGTCGACCTCGACTCGTGGGGCCGTCCACCGCACGTGCTCACCCGGTGCGGATTCGAGGGACACGGACCGGTCGCCGACCGCCAGGCCGGCGCCCACGCCCACCACATCCTCTGGCTCGACCGCACCCACCTCGCGCTGTGCGACCTCGGCTCCGACCTCGTGCGCATCCTGCGGCTCTCCGACGCCGGTCTGGAGCAGGTCGGCGAGCTGAGGACGCCCGCCGGACTGGGACCCCGGCACGCCGTGCTGCGTCGGGACGGCGGCAAACAGGTCCTCACCGTCACCGGTGAGTTGTCAGGCTCGGTGTTCAGCTGGTCGCGCCCGGCCGGTGAGGACGCCTGGGCGCGGCAGTGGCGTCCGGTCGTGGAGACGCCGACATCCCGGCAGCCGGGAGCAGTCCCCTCGGGGCTGGTCCCGGGGCCCGACGGGACCCTCCTCGTCGCCAACCGCGGGACCGGCACGCTCGGCGTCCTGCGAGGGAGGTTCGGCCGACTCACCCTGACCGACGAGGTCCCGCTGTCCGGACGTCACCCCCGCGACCTCACCAGTGATGGCTCCCGCGTGTGGGTGGCAGACCGGGCCGAGGGGACCGTCGAGTGCCTCACCCTCGGTGAGGACGGCGCCCGACGCGAGCTGGTGCTGGCGTACCACGGCGCCAGCCGGGTGCTCGTCGGACCCACGCTGGGCTGAGGACGGTCCCGACCGGGCCGGCCGGCGTGCCACAATGAACGGTCGAACAGCCATCACGTCGCCGGTCGGACCGCCCACGGCGACATCGCGAGGAGTAGCCATGCGCAAGCACACCCCCAACGACGACCCCCGCTGGGAGGACCTCCTCACCGGGGGGACCCTGCGCCGGGTGACCCGGTGGGGTGAGCCCGTGCTCCACGCGAGGACGGCACCGATCACGCAGTTCGACGACGACCTGCACACCCTCATCCGCGACATGTTCGCCACCATGGACGCCGCAGACGGGGTCGGCCTGGCAGCCACGCAGGTCGGCGAGAGCCTGGCACTGTTCGTGTACATCTGCCCCGACGACGACAACGTCGTCCACCACGGCGCCATCTGCAACCCGGTCGTCACCCTGCCGGAGGGCCGCGACCGTCACCTCGTCGCCCACGACGAGGGATGTCTGTCGTGGCCGGGCGGGTTCCAGCAGTTGGCCCGACCCGACCTGGCGACCTGCGAGGGCCAGGATCCCTGGGGCAACGCCGTCACCGTCACCGGCACCGGGTTCTTCGCCCGCTGCCTGCAGCACGAGACCGACCACTGCAACGGCATCGTCTTCGGCGATCGACTGTCGAAGCGATCACGGCGCAAGTTGGACGAGCAGCACGCCGAACTCGACCACCTCTACCCGGCCGACTGGCCGGTCCACCCCAAGGGCTGAGGGCCGTCACCCCGCGCGCTGCGGGCGTTGCTCGCCCAGCGCATGACATGCCCTATTCACCCAGCGCATGACATGCCCTATTCACCCAGCGCATGACATGCCCTATTCACCCAGCGCATGACATGCGACGGCCGCAGCGGCGGCGACGTTGAGCGAGTCGACTCCCCGCGCCATGGGAATCCGCACGACGACGTCGGCCTGACCGATCCAGTGCGACGACAGGCCCGCCCCCTCGGTCCCCATGAGAAGGGCCACCTTGCGCGGCCGCTCCCGCAGCTCGGCGGCGAACTCGTCCAGACCCACCGAATCGTCCGACAACGCCATCGCCGCCACCGTGAACCCGTGTTCCTTGAGCCGCAACAGCCCCTGCGACCAGTCCTCCAGCCGCGCCCAGGGCAGGGCGAAGACCGTCCCCATCGACGTCTTGATCGCCCGGCGGTACAACGGGTCGGCTGCTCTCGGGGCCAGCAGGACGCCGTCCCACCCCAGGCCGGCGGCGCACCGGATGATCGCCCCGACATTGGTGTGGTCGACGATGTCCTCGCAGACGACCAGACGTCGCGCCCCCAGCAGGTCCTCGGCCCTCCATCGGGTCTGCCGCTCCATCGACGCCAGCGCACCACGGTGCACGTGGAAGCCGGTGACCTGCTCGGCCATCGACTCGGTCAGGACGTACACCGGGGCATCGACGGCGTCGAGCAGATCACGCAGCCCGTCGATCCACCGCGGCGCCAGGAGGAACGATCGCGGGCGGTACCCGGCTTCGCACGCCCGCCGGATGACTTTGGCCCCCTCGGCGATGAAGAGCCCCTCCGCGGCCTCCAGGCTGCGCCTCAGACTGACGTCGCGCAGGCTCACGTAGTCCGCGAGCCGCGGGTCGGCCGGGTCGGTGATGTCGATGAATCGGGCCACCGGCACAACCTACCGCCGCAGCCGAGGCCGGCCCCGGGGCCCTAGGGTGTCAGCCATGAGTTCGCGCCGGCGTCCGCCCATCGACCGCTTCGTCCTCGCCATCATCATCAGCGCGATCATCGGTTCCCTGCTGCCGGCCCGCGGACCCATGGTGCCGGTGGTCAGTGACGGCGTCCTCGTCATGGTCTTCCTCCTGTTCTTCCTCTACGGGGCGCGACTGGAACCGTCCGAGACCCTCGCTGGCCTACGTCACTGGCGACTGCACGGGCTCATCATGGCCTTCACCTTCGTCATGTTCCCGTTGCTCGGCATCGGCCTGCGCCTCCTCGTGCCCTGGGCCCTGCCGCCGGCGCTCTACGCCGGAGTGATGTGGATCTGTCTGGTGCCCTCCACGGTGCAGTCGTCGATCAACTTCACCTCGATAGCCCACGGCAACGTCGCCGGGGCGATCGTCGCGGCGACGACGTCGAACCTCATCGGGACCTTCCTCACCCCGGTGCTGGCGATGTTCCTCATGACGACCAGCGGTGGGCTGCACATCGACGCCAGGTCTTTCCTCGACGTCATCGTCCAGTTGCTTCTGCCGTTCGTCCTCGGCCAGCTGTCACGACGGTGGACGGCGAGCTTCGTGACGACGCACCGCAAACCCCTCAAGTTCGTCGACCAGGGAGTCATCATCCTCGTCGTCTACTCGGCCTTCTCGGCAGGGATGCGCGAACACATGTGGTCGCTGGTGAGCCCGACATCCCTGGCCGTCGTCGTCATCGTCTGCCTGGCACTGCTCGCCTTCGCCCTGTGGATCACCTGGGCCACCTCGGGCTGGCTCGGGTTCAACCGCGGCGACCGCATCGCCATCCAGTTCTGCGGCACGAAGAAGTCGCTGGCCACCGGGCTCCCCATGGCCACGGTCCTCTTCGCCGGTCAGCCCGTCGGACTCATCGTCCTGCCGCTCATGATCTTCCACATGACCCAGCTCGTGGCGTGCGGCACCCTGGCCGGACGCTACGCGGAACAGGACGCGCAGGTCACGACCTGAGACACGTCGCGCTGGTCGACCCGACGCGCCGCGATGAGCTGCCCCGGCCCGATGAGCCGGGATCGGCGGGGCACGCCGCCAGCGGCCGGCCTCAGCCCTCGTCGGGCTGCGTCGGCCCCCAGTCCTGGACCGTCGCCTCCTCGGAAAACCGCTGGGGAGCCGGCGTCAACTCCTCAGGGGCCTGCGGGGCGGGCACGGAGTGCTGACGGACGCCGGGATTCTCGAGCTTGGCGGCCTCCTCGATGGCCTGCTGGACGGTGGCGTCGGAGGCCTCCTTCTCGTCGGCCTTCTGCTGGGCGATCTCGGCGAAGACGTCGACCTTCTCCGGCGCCTTGAAGTGTCCCGGGTCGGCAGCCTCATAGGGCGTCCGGGCGTCGCCGTCATGGCCGACCATCGATCCCAGCCCCCGCAGGGCGTCATTGAGCTCGGAGGGAATGACCCACACCTTGTTCGCATCGCCACGGGCCAGGGTCGGCAGCATCTGCATGTACTGGTAGGCCAGCAGACCCTGATCGGGCTGTCCGGCATGGATGGCGCCGAAGACGGTCGTGATGGCCTGGGCCTCGCCCTCGGCACGCAGCATCTGGGCCTGACGGTCGGCCTGGGCACGCAGCACCGCGGCCTCCCGATCGCCCTGGGCGCGGAGGATCGCCGACTCCCGGTCACCGCCGGCGGCGAGGATCTGGGACTGACGCTGGCCCTCCGCCAGGAGGATGGCGGCTCGCTTGTCACGCTCGGCTCGGGCGCCCTTCTCCATGGCGTCACGGATCGTCGGCGGGGGCTCGATGGCGCGCAGCTCGACACGGTTGACCTTGATGCCCCACTTTCCGGTGGCCTCGTCGAGGACCGAACGGAGCTTCTGGTTGATCTCCTCGCGGCTCGTGAGGGCCGCCTCCATGTCCATTCCACCGATGATGTTGCGCAGGGTCGTCATGGTGAGCTGTTCGATGGCCGTCTTGTACGACTGGGCCTCGTAGGCCGCACGCTCCGGATCGACGATCTGGAAGTAGATGACCGAGTCGATGTTGACCATGAGGTTGTCCTCGGTGATGACACCCTGCGGCGGGAAGGGGACGACCTGCTCGCGCATGTCGAGGTTGTACTGGACGTGGTCGAGGATCGGGATGACCAGATGCGGGCCGGGATTGAGCCGCCGGTGGAACTTGCCGAGCCGCTCGACGAGACCGATCTTCTGCTGGTGGATGATCTTGACGCTCGAAGCGAGAGCGACGAGGACGACCACCAGGATGATGAGACCGACGATGAGTTCGGGCATGGGAAGCTCCTCAGCAGGCGACGGGGTCCCGGACCGTTCCGGGATCACCTCAGTCTGCCACCCGGGTAGGTCAGGACGCGACGGAATCCGCCGGCCCACTCACGCGGACTGACGCGCTCAGTTCACGAGGGCTGACGCGCACAGTTCACGAGGGCTGACGCGCACAAGTCATGAGGGCTGGCGCCCGGGCCACCCCAACTCGGCGTCGGCCGGGTACACCAGCAGGGTCGTCCCCTCGACGCCGTAGACCTCGACCCGCTCCCCGTCCTCGACGACCCGGCCCGGGGTGACCAGACGTGCCGTCCACGTGTCCCCGTTGACCTTGACCTCACCCCTGCCATCGGTGACCTGCCCGACGGCGACCCCCTCGGCACCGACGAGGCTGTCCAGGGACGAGCGGTACCCCGGCGAATTGCGCACCCGGCGCAGCAGGGTCGGGCGCAGCACCGCCAGCAGCAGTACGGCGACGACGACCGCGACGATGACCTGGGCCAGCCACATGCCCGGGAGCACGGCTGCCGTCACCGCCCCGGCCAGGGCGCCGGCCGCGATCATGAGCAGTGTGAAGTCGCCGGTGAGCATCTCGAGGCAGGCCAGCACGGCCGAGGCGACGAGCCAGGCCAACCACAGGTGTCTGCTGAAGTAGTTCATGACCTCACCCCCTGCCGGCCCGGGCGCTCCATCGTCCATCCTCGTGCCCGACCTCCAGGTCCATGCCGAAGGCCCGGCTGAGCACCTGCGAGGTGAGGGTCCGCTCGATCGGACCGGCCTCGACGATCCGGCCTGCCGACAGGACGAGGGCATGGGTGATGCCCCAGGGGATCTCCTCCATGTGGTGCGTGACGAGCACCGTCGCCGGGGCGTCAGGGTCGGTGCAGATCTGGCTCATGACGCCGACGAGCTGTTCACGGCCGGCCAGGTCGAGTCCGGCGGCCGGCTCGTCGAGCAGCAGCAGCTCCGGGTCGGTCATGAGGGCCCGGGCGATCTCGACCCGCTTGCGCTCCCCCTCGCTGAGGGTGCCGTAGGTCCGATCCTCGAGACCGGCCAGTCCCATCTGCGCGACGAGCGCGGCGGCACGGGCCTCGTCCATGGGATCGTAGGCCTCGCGCCAGCGTCCCAGGACCGCCCAGGCGGCCGAGACGACGACATTGCGCACGGTCTCCGACTCCGGGATGCGATGGGCCAGGGCTGAGGAGGAGACGCCGATCCGCGGCCGGAGCTCGAAGACGTCGACGGCTCCGAGGATCTCGTCGAGGATCTCGACCAGGCCGCTGGTCGGGAACATCTGGGCGGCGAGGATCTGCAGCAGGGTCGTCTTCCCGGCCCCGTTGGGCCCGACGAGGACCCACCGCTCGCCCTCGTCGACGACCCAGTTGACGTCGTCGAGGATGATGGTTCCACCACGTCGGACGGTGACGTCGGCCAACTGCACCACTGCGCTCATGGACGTGACGCTACCGCACCCCCACCCCGGGTCGCGCCTATCGTCGAGGGATGCTGTCGATCTGCCTTCGTCTGGCGTGCGAGCTCAACGCGCTGTCGTCGGGCCTGACGACCCCGGCGCACGCCGAGCAGGCCCTTCTCCGGCTCGTGCCGGCGCACCACGTCGCCGATCCGGACGAGCTGTTGGGGATGCCCGAGCACGATCCCGTCGCGTCGGTGCCGGTGCGGATGGCCCTGTCGCGCATCGGCGCGGGATCCCCGTGCCCGACGCCGTCGGGCCCATCACCGACCGAACCGACGCGCTGGGCCCTCCTCCTACCGGGCCCGGGCCGTCCGGCTGGCCTGCGCGGACCGGCGGAGGTCACCGCGGCGGCCATGGACGCCGGCGTCGTCGTCACCTGTCACGAGTCACCCCGCGACGATCTGCTCGGGCTCACGTGGATCGGCGACCTCGTGGGCCAGGGAGTCCACTGGCGCCTGCTCCGGGCGCGACGCCCCCTTCCGCCGCCGACACCGGCAGAGGCCTCCGGGCAGCTGCGCGCGGCGATGATCCACGCCCGCGAGGTGCTCACCGACCTCGACGACGTCGCCGGGAACCGCCCCGACGTCGTCGCCCCCACCCTCGGCCGGGGCCACGTCAAGGGCGACCAGAGCCTGCTCGACCTGGCGTGGACCGTCCTGCACGCCTGTGACGCCGGACTCGCGTCGAACCACGAGATCCTCACCGCCCATGGAACCGGGACCCGGGAGCGAGCCCTGCGGGACCTGCGGCAGGTCGCCGCCGAGGCCCTCACCGCGGCGGTGTCCTGGCCGGGACGCTGAGACGCGGCGTCCCGGCACCCGGGCACGACCCGGCCAGGGCCGCTCAGGCGCCGGTCGAGTGCAGGCCTCCGTCGACGTGGATCATCTCGCCGGTGGTGGCGGGGAACCAGTCCGACAGCAGGGCGACGATGGCCTTGCCGGCCGCCGTCGTGTCGCTGGAGTCCCAACCCAGGGGAGCCCGCTCACCCCAGACGTCGTTGAGCCCGGCCGCCCCGGGGATGGCCTTCTTGGCGAGGGTCTCCAGCGGCCCGGCCGAGACGAGGTTGCAGCGCACGCCGTCCTTGCCGAGGTACCGGGCCAGATATCGATTGGCCGACTCGAGTCCGGCCTTGGCCACGCCCATCCAGTCGTAGAAGGGCCAACTCACGGTGGCGTCGAAGGTGAGGCCGACGACCGAGGCGTCGGGGCCGAGGACCGGCTGGACGGCCTTGGCCAGCGACACGTAGGAGTACGTCGAGGTGTGCAGGGCGATGTCGACGTCCTCCCAGGCCGTCTCGAGGAAGGCCCCGCCGAGGGCGCGCTCCGGGTTGGCGTAGGCGATGGCGTGGACGAGCCCGTCGAGCCGCTCGACGCCCAACTCGGCCAGGGTCCGCGGGAGCGCAGCGAGCTGCTCGGCATCGGTGGCGTCGAGTTCGATGACGTCGGGCACCGGGTCGAGCTTGCGGACGGCGCGCCGGGTGACCCCGACGGCCCTCGGGATGTTCGACACGATGACCCGGGCTCCCTCGGCCTGGGCGATCTGGGCGGCGCTGTAGGCGATCGAGGTGTGCATCGTCACGCCGGTGACGAGGATGGTGCGGCCTTCGAGAAGTCCCATGATCAGGTCCTTTCTGGTGGGAGGTGTGGCGGATCAGTGGCCCATGCCGAGGCCGCCGTCGACCGGCAGCACGGCTCCGTTGACGTATCCGGCCCCGTCACTGACGAGGAAGCGGACGGCGGCGACGACGTCGTCCACCTCACCGAGCCGGTGTGTCGGGATCCGCCCCAGGTAGTCCGCGACGGTCGCTTCGGGCAGCTCGGCCGTCATGTCGGTGCGGATGAACCCGGGCGCGACGACGTTGGCGGTGATGCCGCGCGACCCGAGTTCACGGGCCACCGACCGCACCAGGCCGACGAGACCGGCCTTGGAGGACGCGTAGTTGACCTGCCCGGGGGAACCGAGCAGGCCGACGACCGAGGAGATCGCGACGATGCGGCCGAACCTCGCCCTCGTCATGGCGCGGGCGGCCCGACGCACGACCCGATAGGTGCCGGTGAGGTTGGTGTCGACGACCTCGGTGAAATCGCTCTCGGCCATGCGGGCCAACAGGCCGTCCCGGGTGACACCGGCGTTGGCGACGAGCACCTCGACCGGCCCGAGGGCCTTCTCGACCTGCCCGAAGGCGGCGTCCACCGATGCCTCGTCGGTGACGTCGCAGGTCACGGGCAGGACGCCGTCGGGCGCTCCGCCGGACCGGCTCGTCGCGGCGACGCGGTAGCCGGCGTCGGCCAGGGAGGCGGCGATGGCGGCGCCGATCCCGCGCGATCCACCGGTGACGAGGGCGACCCGACCGGGCGCAGAAGTCTGTTCGCTCATGTCGAAGAACCTATCGCGAGCCGAGGACAGTTCGCCGGGCCCGACCCGCAGCCGGCCCGATCGTCCTAGGGTTGGCCCCATGACCGTCGTGGGAGGCCGAACCCGGGAGGTGGCTCCCGTACGGCGTCGCAGGGCCTCCACGCACGTCATCACCCAGGCCCGGTTGTCGGCCTCCGAGGACCTCGAACGGCGTCAACGGCGCTACCTGTGGTCGATGGCGATCCGCACCGTGTGCTTCATCCTCCTCATCGTCGTGCCGAGCCCGTGGCGATGGCTCTTCATTCCCGGGGCGGCCGTGCTGCCCGCCATCGCGGTCGTCCTCGGCAACGCCGCCGACCGACGGAGCACCCGGGCGGTTCCCGATCCGCCGACCTCCGCCGGGGCGCTCGGCCCGGCCCTCACCGTCCCCGGGGAGGTGCTGACCGCGGAGTCGACGGGCGAGTCGACCCCCGACGGGCAGGCGCCCGGCACGGAGGCTCCCGACGCACCGTCGCGCGGCGCTGCCGCCGCCGGTGTGGGAGTCGCTGCTCGCCCCGCCGGACCGGCCCCTTCGCGCTGACGAGCTAGGCTCACCCGGGTGAGGAAGCTGTGGGTGCGATGGCTGGCACTGATCGGGCTGACCGCCGTCCTCGCCGCCGTCATGATCCGGCTCGGCGAGTGGCAGGTGCACCGCCTGGAGGGACGCCGGGCGGCCAACGCCATCATCCGGACCAACCGGTCGGCCGCCCCGGTCGACTGGTCGACGCTGTTCGGCGGCTCCATCACCTCGGCCCAGCAGTGGCGTCCGGTGACGGCCACCGGCACCTTCGACGCGACCAAGCAGATCCAGGTGCGCTACCGCTCGGTGGGCAGCACCGACGGCTCGGAGATCGTCACCGTGCTCCACACGACGAGCGGGCGTGACGTCCTCGTCGACCGCGGCCTGCTCCCCCGTTCCGCGTCCTCCGGCGACGACCAGACGATCCCGGCGCCGCCGTCCGGCACGGTGACGGTCACCGGGTACGTCCGCGGTGACGAGAACGGCAAGCCGACGGCCGTCGTCCCGGTCGACGGGAAGGCCCGTCTCATCAACTCGGCGGCCATCGCCAAGGCCCTCGACGTGTCCCTGCCCTCCGGCTACATCGCCCTCACCTCGGTGACGCCGTCACAGAGCGGCGGGCTGGTACCGGTCCCCTACCCGGAGCTGGACGAGGGCCCGCACCTGTCGTACGCGATCCAGTGGTTCTGCTTCACCGTCATCGCCGTCGCCGGGGTCGTCATCCTCATCCGCGCAGACCTGCGCGACCGCCACAAGATCGCCCAGCGGGCCGCCAGACGCCGCGATTCGGCCGCCCACACCGCCGACCGATGAGCGTACGCACCGACCGTCTGGAGCCGGTCCTCGACTGGCTGGCCTGCCCGGCCTGCCAGCGACGTGGACGCGAGGAGGCACTCTCCCTCGACGGGAGTTCGGTGGTGTGCCGTCAGGGCCATCGGATCGACGTCGCCCGCGACGGCCACCTCACCCTCATCAGCACCCCGGCCGGGGCCAACGCCGATTCCTCGGCGATGCTCGAGGCCCGCTCCCGGGTGCTGGCCGCCGGCCTGCTCGACGGCGTCGACGAGGTGCTCACGCGGCGTACCGCCCACGCCACACGGATCCTCGAGGCCGGGGCCGGAACCGGCCACCACCTGGCGGCCGTCCTGTCGGCCCACGACGCGGCGTCGCACCCCGCGCACGGCCTGGCCACCGACATCTCCCCGGCGGCGGTGCGCAGGGCCGCCCGGGCCCATGAGCGGATGGCCGCCGTCGTCGCCGACACATGGCAACGGCTTCCGGTGCGCTCACACAGGGTGGACGCCGTCCTGTGCGTCTTCGCTCCCCGCAACCGTGACGAATTCGCCCGAGTCCTCGTCGAGGGAGGTCACCTCGTCGTGGCCACCCCGCTGCCCGACCACCTCGTCGAACTGCGTGAGGCCACGGGCATGATCGGTATCCAGCCCGACAAGCAGTCGAACCTGTTGGCCTCGATGGTCGGCCCCTTCGAGCCGGTGTCTCGCGACGCCGTGCGGGACCGGGTCCGCCTCGGCCCGGATCTGGCGGCCGACGTCGTCGCCATGGGACCGAGCGCCCACCATGACACGCGGGTGGCCGACGGTCTGGAGGTCACCGTGGCCGTCGAGGTGACGACCTTCACCCGACGCCCGTCCGCCTGAGCCGACCTGCCGGGGGCGCTCAGCCGCGCGGAACCTGCCGGGGGCGCTCAGCCGCGCGGAACCTGCCGGGGGCGCTCAGCCGCGCCGGGCCTCCTCGAGTGCCGCCTGGGCCTGCTCGAGCATCCGCTGGGCAGCAACAGCCTTGTCGGCACGCTTGTCCGCCTTGCGACGGGCCGCCTTGCGCTTGGCCTTGGATGCGCCCTGGTCACGGAGCTTGCGCACCTTGCGCTTGGCCTTCGTGGCCTTGCGCGTCGACCTGGCCGCCTCCTGCCGGGCCACCTCGACGGCCTCCTGGAGGCTGCTCATCGCCGCCGGATCCGACGCCGCGAGCGCTCGGCGCTCCCGGGACTCGGCCTCGTCGGCAGCTCGGACCGCCGCCTCCGCGACCTCCTCGCGCAGCGCCCTGGTGCGCGGGGACGCCGGATCGGCCCCGCCTCGCGACCGGAATTCGACGCCGGCCTCCCGCAACAGCTTCTGGACCAGCCCGTAGGACCGGCCGGTCTCCTGGGCCAGGGACCTGATCGACGCCCCGTCCTGGTACCGGACGGCGAGGTCGTCGGCGACGTCACGGCGCTCCTGGCCGACGAGTCGGGGTGCGCGAGCGGCCATGGAACCTCCTGGGATGCGGGTGGGCCTCATCGTACGGCACGGGCAGCCGTGACGCGGGCCCAGCGGGGACCGTCGTCCCCGGCCGACGGGTCAGGCCAGGGAGATGAGCTCGGCGTAGTCGGGACTCCACAGGTCCTCGGTGCCGTCGGGCAGCAACAGCACCCGATCAGGCTCCAGGGCGTGGACGGCACCCTCGTCGTGGGTCACCAGGACGATCGCCCCACCGAAGTTCGAGATGGCCCGGAGCACCTGCTCCCGGCTGGCCGGGTCGAGGTTGTTCGTCGGCTCGTCAAGGAGCAGGACGTTCGCCGAGGAGACGACGAGGGTCGCCAGGGCCACCCGGGTCTTCTCACCACCCGAGAGCACCCGGACCGGCTTGTCGACGTCGTCCCTGGTGAAGAGGAAGGAGCCGAGGATCTTGCGCATCTGGGTCTCGTTGAGGTCCTGGGCGGCACTCGCCATGTTCTCGAGAATGGTGCGGTCCATGTCGAGCATGTCGTGCTCCTGGGCGAAGTAGCCGATCCGCAGCCCGTGACCGGCGACGACCTCGCCGGTGTCCGGTTGCTCGACCCCGGCCAGGATGCGCAGGAGGGTCGTCTTGCCGGCGCCGTTGAGCCCCAGGACGACGACCTGGGATCCACGGTCGATGGCCAGGTCGACCCCGGTGAAGACCTCGAGGGAGCCATAGGTCTTGGTGAGGTTGCGCGCCATGAGCGGGGTCCGACCGCACGGAGCGGGGTCGGGGAAACGGATCGCGGCGACCTTGTCGGCGGCCCGCTCCCCCTCCACCGAGGCCAGCAGCCGTTCGGCCCGCCGGGCCATGTTCTGGGCGGCGACGGCCTTGGTCGCCTTGGCGTGGAGCTTGTCGGCCTGGGCCTGGAGAGCTGCGGCCTTGCGCTCGGCGTTGATCCGCTCCTTGTGCCGACGCTTCTCGTCGGCGGCCCGCTGCTCGAGATAGAGCTTCCAGCCCATCGAGTAGATGTCGAGAGTGGCGCGGTTGGCGTCGAGATGGAAGACCTTGTTGACGGTGGCCTCGACGAGTTCGGTGTTGTGGCTGATCATGAGGACGCCGCCCGAGTACGACTGGAGGAAGTTCCGCAGCCACACGATGGAGTCGGCGTCGAGATGGTTGGTCGGCTCGTCGAGGAGCAGCGTGTCGGCTCCGGAGAAGAGGATGCGCGCCAACTCGACCCGTCGGCGCTGCCCACCCGAGAGGTTCTTGAGCGGCTGTCCGAGCACCCGGTCGGGCAGGGCCAGGTTGGACGCGATCCGGGCGGCCTCGGCCTCGGCGCCGTATCCCCCGGCGGCGACGAGCCGGTCCTCGGCCCGGGCGTACTTGGCCATCGCCTGCTCACGCTCGGCGTCGGTGCCGTGGGCCATGGCGTGCTCGAGGGAGCGCATCTTCTCGAGCATGTGGTCCAGCCCCCGCGCCGAGAGGATCCGGTCGCGCGAGATCGTCTCCATGTCGGGATCACGAGGGTCCTGGGGCAGGTAGCCCAGGGTCCCGGTGCGTCGGACGCTGCCGGCGGCGGGCAACCCCTCACCGGCCAGGATGCGGGTGAGGGTCGTCTTGCCGGCGCCGTTGCGGCCGACCAGGCCGATCTTGTCCCCCGCCGTCACCTGGAAACTCACCGGGTTGAGCAGGAGCCTGGCCCCGACCCTGACCTCCACATCCTTGACCTGCAGCACCGGACAATCCTGCCCCGCGTCGGTGCCGGTCCCCAAACCGCGCGTCCCCACGGCCACCATGGACGACGTCGTACCGCTGTCGACGAACAGCCGGCACGAGCTGCCCCGGGCCTCTACCATGGGTCCGCACGGCCCGTGAGGGGCCCGACGGGGAGCCGCCACCATGGACTTCAAGGACGACGCGCAGATCGACCAGGACGCCATCGATTCGAGTGCCTCCAGAGGCGGAGGAGGAGGCGGGCGGATCGCCATCGGCGGTGGCGCCGGCGTCATCGTCCTCATCATCGCCCTGTTCCTGGGCATCGACCCGGCGAACATCCTCGGTTCGGACACCGGTGAGACGGGGACGGGCACCTCGTCCGTCGCGTCGACGACCTCGTGCCGGACCGGGGCCGACGTCAGGAAGGACCCGAACTGTCGGTGGGCGGCGTACGCGACGAGCATCAACCAGTACTGGGCCACCCAGATCGACGGCTACACCAAGGCCCGCGTCAAGCCCTTCACCAACGCCGTCGACACCGGCTGCGGCCATGCCAGCGCCCAGATGGGCCCCTTCTACTGCTCGGCCGACAAGCTCGTCTACCTCGACACGAACTTCCTCGGCGAACTGCTGCAGCAACTCGGTACCCAGACGAGCACCGCGGCCGAGGCCTATGTCATCGCCCACGAGTACGGACACCATGCCCAGGACCTCATCGGGACCCTGTCGAAGGCGCACTCCTCCGGCAGCCAGACCGGCGCTCACTCGGCCTCGGTGCGCCTGGAGCTCCAGGCCGACTGCTACGCCGGGGCGTACCTCAAGTGGGCCGCCGACAACCCGGACGACCTCATCGAGAACGTCACCTCCTCCGACATCGAGAAGATCGTCGCCGCCGCCAAGTCGGTCGGTGACGACCACATCCAGGAACAGCAGCAGGGGCAGGTCGACCAGGACGCCTGGACCCACGGCTCGTCCGCCATGCGGATCTACTGGACCAAGCGCGGGTTCGCCAGCGGATCACCGAAGCAGTGCGACACCTTCTCGACGAACAACCTCGAGGGTCGCTGAGGTCTGCGGGGGTCAGGGCCTGGGCGTCGGCGTGTCTGCACCCGATGCCTCCCGCACCATGGGGACGTGGTCGATCCCGGCCTCCTCGAAGTGCTGTCCGCAGGTGACGAACCCGAACCGTCCGTACCACCGCTCGAGGTACGACTGGGCGTGGATGAGAACGGTCTTGCCCCTGCACAGGTCGAGGGCGTGCTCGACGAGGAGCGCCCCCACCCCGCGCTGACGCCAGGCCGGATCCGTGACGACGCGGCCCAGGGCGACGGTGTCGCCGTCGTCGAGGATGCGCAGGTGCCCAACGACGTCGTCTCCGCTGGCCGCCCACACCAGGACGGTCGACGGCTCGAGCTCGCGACCGTCGAGATCCTCCTCGGTGACGCCCTGCTCACCGAAGAACACCCGGCTGCGCAACCAGAGGATCCGGTACAGGGTCGTCGGGTCCATGGCACCCAGGGGCCGGCTCCGCACGACGACGGGACGCGAATCCCCCGTGGTGGGCGTGAGGGCGAAGTCTGAGGTCATGGCGACATTGTCGCCGTCCCGAGGCGGGTGGCGGTAAGCGTCTCGCCGTGGCCGGGTGGGCACCTGGCTCCGGGAGTTGACACAATGGGACCCATGGCAGCACCCCGTCACGCGGCACCGGAAGAGGACCTTGAACTCCAGGCGGTCACCCGGGCGTGGCGTCGTTACATGGCCTGGGTCATCGTCGGCCTGGCCGTCGCCGTCGTCGGGCTCATGCTCTTCGGGTATCTGTCATGGTGGAGCCTGTGCCGTCAGGTCATCGGTGTGTGCAAGCGTGGGGAACCGGGCATCTTCTGGGGAGCGACCGCCTCGGCCGCCATCCTCGGCGCCATCATCGGAATCCTCTGCCAGGTGTGGGTCGAACGCCGGACGAGCGCGATCATCGCCGCCGGCGCCGCCGGGGTCATCCTCGCGGCCGGGGTGATCTTCTGGTTCGTCGTGTGAGGACGCTCCCCGTCACGTCGTCCCCACGATGACCGCCGAGGCCCGCTGACCGCAACGCGCGCTGGCCGCCGATGCCGCCCTGCCCCCCGACGGCACTCTGCTCCAGAAGCTGCGCCCTGCTCCGGAACCTGAATCCTGCTCGGGAACCTGAATCGGCACCGCGACGCCACTCCACCCCGTGAACCACCGAGCCCACCGGTCAGGGTCGCCACGTGGCGCCAGATACTGCACCCTGCTCCACAATCCGCCAGCCGCTCACCCCCGACGCCCACCCAGCGCCAGAACCTGCACCCTGCTCCCGGTATTCCCGGAGCAACGTCAATGCTCTGGAGCAACGTCGCGTCAGGGCCGGGAACGGTGGTGGTTTCCGGAGCAGAGTCCCTGTCGGCCGCGCCACCATCACCCGGTCGGCCAGACAACCGTGCTAGGCGGGCTGACCCGCGCCAGCGTCTCCACCGACGACGGCGTCATCATCCTCTGCCCCATGACCCGCACCCCACACTCGAGACATCTCGGATGGCGCCACCCCTCGCGAATCCTCGAGGTGAATCGCATAGATGCCATGCCCGTCTCGCACGTCAATCTGGCCCCGGACGACCATCGATGGCTCAGGTCATGAGGAGACTCCACACCACTCACGTGGCCGGAGTCATGAGGATGGGCTCAACCTCGGATGGCTGACCATGCCGCGGCCCGGCACCTGCAATCGCAAAACAGCCGGGCGACACCATCCGAGGCGACCGACACTGTCAACCTCCCCCGCCGCACTCACACGGAAGAGCTAGACTTTCAACAACGTATTCACAGCATGGCGGCGACGGTTCACGTCATCAACACGCCGCCCCCGGACAGGGTCAGAGTCGACCCCGTCAACGACGAATGACAGGTTCAGACGGAGCCACCCCCCACGACGAAGGAACACCCGATGAAGGACATCCTCGCACGAACCAGCCTTTTCCAGACAGCACTGTCGCGAGTCACGCGCATCGTGCCCGCATTGCTGATCATCATGTGCATGGCCATGGCGTCGATCTTGCTTTCCAGCCCGGGCACAGCCCATG
Organism: Acidipropionibacterium timonense; assembly: GCF_900605005.1. Lineage (GTDB taxonomy): Bacteria > Actinomycetota > Actinomycetes > Propionibacteriales > Propionibacteriaceae > Cutibacterium > Cutibacterium timonense. The sequence goes on from NZ_LR027558.1 coordinate 1,610,911, forward strand.
CGTATGCGCTGACGGGCTGCAAGTCCACGAACCTGAGCCGCAAGCTTCCCGACTACTACGCGACAGGGATCGGAATGACGGTGTGGTATAGCGACGTTCTCGATCAATCGACTATACATTGGTGGCGAAATGGCGTCAGCGGCGGATTCAAGCGATCTGCGAACTACGACATTCTCGTCAAACGGGAACCAGTTGGGGGCGCCGGCTACTGGATGATGTCATACTGGTCGTGCGATATCTTCGGCCACATGCACGCCCGATCCATCACTGTCAACTCGAAGACCACCGATGGCCTCGAAGCCTGGAAGATCAAGTACATATTCATTCATGAATTCGGGCACCAACTCGGCTTGGCACACACCGACTACGGATGCGGTGTTTCCATCATGCGCGGCAACTCCAATGCCGAGGGCGCCCAGTGCCCAGGGTCGTTCCCACCATGGTCTGACGACCTCAAGGGCTACCACCACATCTACGGCTGACACAGCGAACGAAAGGACTCCACCATGACCCGGCACACCTACACCCGCAGACACGCACTCTTCCTGGGCGCAGGTTCGGTAGCGCTCCTCACCCTCACCAACTGTTCATCCTCCCAGGGCTCGGGCGGCGGTCAAGCAGCCCACGTCCACTTGGCGAGCCCGGCCTGGGACTCCATCGAAGCCATCGCGAAGTACTCCAGCACGGTCGTCATGGGAACCTTCGCCTCCTTCTCCGAGGGCCAGACCAACGTCGGACCGGACGAGACACCGGTCATGGCGAACCTCCGAGTCGGAAAGCTCACGGTGACCCAGGGAGACCTCGCCGGGGAATCACCCCTGACCGTGATGTTCCCCTATCCCATCGAGTCCACACCGGGCGGCATCCAAGTGGAACAGGACGTCGAACAGCCAGCGGCCGTGAAGAAGCAGATCGACGATCTCCAGACGGACGGAACCACCTATCTCATCTTCACGTACAGAACCAAGAAGGAAGACATCCAAGACGCAGAACTCAAGAAACTCAATTCCGACACATATCTGGAAATGGGCGACATGCGGGGAACCTTCGTCGTCAAGGGCGACCGGGCCTATCCGGTCGGGAAACCCGTGCCGTGGGACTCCGCCACCGCGTCGACGACCGCACCACCGGAGAGCTGGCCGGTCGACGACCTCCTCAAGGTGAAACTCGGGAGAGCCTCGTCCTGAGTGGATCCTCTGACACAGCACCTCACCCGGGACGACGACGTGGGGGGTCGGGCGACCACGCCACCCGACCCCCCACGATCCCACGACCTCAGACGATCCCACGTCCTCAGACGTTGAACCCGATGGCCTGCAACTGCGCCCGACCGTCGTCGGTGATGCGCTCCAGACCCCACGGCGGCAGCCACACCCAATTGATCCGCACCGAGGTGACGAGCCCCTCGAGGACGGTCTGGGTGTCGTACTCCAACCGGTCGGTGAGCGGGCAGGTCGGGCTGGTGAGCGTCATGTCGATGACGACCGACCCGTCGTCGTCGATGTTGACGCCGTAGACGAGGCCGAGGTCGACGACGTTGACCATGAGCTCCGGGTCGATGACGTCCTTCATGGCCTCGATGACGTCGTCGACGCTGGGCCTGGCGCTGGGCACCGACGGCGTCCCGCCCTCGACGGCCCCGCCCTGCTTCCCCGACCCGTCGGGGAAGGTGTCGTTGACCAGGTCGGACGGCCTGGTGGTGTCCTCGCTCACGACTGATCCTCCTTCGTCTGCGGCGCGGCGGCCGAGTCCCGGGTGCTCTCCAGGAGGGCGTCCTCCAGGGCCGACCACCCGAGCATGGCGCACTTGACCCGCGCCATGAGCTGGGCGACGCCCTCGAAGGCGACGGCGTCCTCGTACACCTCCTCGTCGAGCTTGACCCGACCGCGCGAGCGCATCATCTCCTGGAATCCGCGGTACAGCTCCTGGGCCTCGTCGATCGTCCGGCCGATGACGAGGTCGGTCATGACGGAGGTCGAGGCCTGCGAGATGGAGCAACCCACCGCGTCGTAGGAGACGTCGGTGATCCGGTCGCCGTCCAGATGCAGCCTCAACAGCAACTCGTCCCCGCAGGAGGGGTTGACCTGGGTCACCTCGGCGGCGTAGCCGTCACGCAGCCCGCTGTGATGCTTCTCCTTGTAGTGATCGAGGATGATCTGCTGGTACATCTCCTCGACGTTCATGAGGCCCTCCCTCCGGCGAAGAAGTCGCGCGCGTGCTCGACGGATTCGACGAGCCGGTCGATCTCCTCGCGGGTCGTGTACAGGTACGACGAGGCGCGCAGCGATGACTGGATGCCCAGCCGCTCGTGCAGCGGACGCGCACAGTGGTGCCCGCCGCGCACCGCGACGCCACGGCCGTCCATGATGCTCATGGCGTCGTGCGGGTGCACCCCCTCGACGGTGAACGAGACGGTGCCCGTGTGGTCGACGGCATCGCGCGGGCCGAGGATGCGCACGCCGCGCACTCCCCCGAGCCCCTCGAGCATGTAGCCGGCGAGCTCGTGCTCATGGGCGGCGATGGCCTCCATGCCGATCCCGTCGAGGTACTCGGCGGCCGCAGCCAACCCGACCATCTGGGCGATCGGCGGGGTGCCGGCCTCGAACCGGTGCGGCGGCTCGGCGTAGGTCGAGTGGTCCATCCTCACGATCTCGATCATCTCGCCGCCGCCGAGGAAGGGCGGCAGCTCGGCGAGGAGCTCGTAGCGGCCCCAGAGGATCCCGATCCCGGTCGGTCCGACCATCTTGTGGCCGGTGAAGGCGACGAGGTCGGCGCCCAGGCTCGACACGTCGACCGGCAGCTGCGGGACGGCCTGGGAGGCGTCGACGACGACGGTCGCGCCGACGGCGTGGGCCTGCTCGGCGATCCGACCCACCGGGTTGACGGTGCCCAGGACGTTCGAGGCCAGAGCCAGCGAGACGACCTTGGTGTGCTCGTTGATGAGCCCCTCACGCTCGGCTGCTGCCAGGTCGAGGCGGCCCTCGTCGGTGATGTCGAACCAGCGCAGGCGGGCCCCGGTCCGCTGGCAGGCCAGCTGCCAGGGCACGAGATTGGAGTGGTGCTCCATGACGGTGACGACGACCTCGTCACCGGGCCCCAGCCTCGACCCCAGGGTGTGGGCGCACAGGTTGAGGGCCTCGGAGGCATTGCTCAGGGCGATGACCTCCTCGGGGCGAGCCGCCCCGATGAAGCGCGCGATACGTTCACGTCCACCCTCGTAGGCCTGGGTGGACTCGAGCCCCAACCGGTGCATGGCCCGGGCGACGTTGGCGTTGTGGTGCTCGTAGTGGTCGGCGAGGGCGTCAATGACGACCTGCGGCTTCTGCGAGGTGTTGGCGGAGTCGAGGTAGGTCAGGGGGTACCTCCCCACCCTCGTCGCGAGGATGGGGAAGTCGGCTCGGATCGCGTCGACGTCGAGGACGTCGGTCATGAGGCGAGCGCCTTCGCGGCCTCGACGTACTTCTCGTACCCGCTGGCCTCCAGCTCCTCGCCCAGCTCCGGACCGCCGGTGGCGACGACACGGCCGTCGACGAAGACGTGCACCCGGGTGGCGTGGACGTAGCGCAGGATCCGCGTGTAGTGGGTGATGAGCATGAGCCCCTTGGCGGGGTCCTCGAGGTAGTGGTTGACGGCCGTCGACACGACCTTGAGGGCGTCGATGTCGAGGCCGGAGTCGGTCTCGTCGAGGATGGCGACCTTGGGATGGAGCAGCTCGAGCTGGGCCATCTCGGAGCGCTTCTTCTCGCCGCCGGAGAAGCCCTCGTTGACCGAGCGCTCGGAGAAGTCGGCGTCGAGCTCCTGGCGGGCCAGGGCCGAGGTGACCTCCTTGACCCAGGTGCGCAGCTTGGGGGCCTGGCCGTCGATGGCGGTCCGCGCGGTGCGCAGGAAGTTCGCCATGGAGACGCCGGGCACCTCGACCGGGTACTGCATCGACAGGAAGAGGCCGGCGCGAGCACGCTCGTCGACGGACATGGCGAGCAGGTCCTCGCCGTCCAGGGTCACCTGCCCGCCGGTGACGGTGTACTTCGGGTGACCGGCCAGGGTGTAGGCGAGGGTCGACTTGCCCGAACCGTTGGGACCCATGATGGCGTGGACCTCACCGGAGTTGATGGTGAGGTTGACGCCCTTGAGGATCTCCTTGGGGCCGGACTCGGTCTCGACATTGGCACGAAGGTCGGTGATCTGCAGGGTTGCCATGGGTGTTCAGGACTCCTTGATGGGATGGGCGGCGTCGACGAGGACGTCGTCGCCGTCGATGGTCACGGGATAGACGGGGATCGGCTCGGTGGCCGGGAGGTTGAGGGGCTTGCCCGTGCGCAGGTCGAACATCGACCCGTGCATGTAGCACTCCAGGGCGCATCCCTCGACGTCGCCGTCGACCATGGGCACCTGGGCGTGCGAGCAGATCGCTCCGACGGCGTGGACGGTTCCCTCGGTGAGGACGAGGACGACGTCGGTCCCCTCGACACTCACCTCGACGGGACGGTCCTCCTCGAGCTGTGAGAGGGCCATGGCCTTGACGGCGCTCATGCCTCCACCTGCTCCGGGGCGGACCCGAGCGTCGCGACGAGCTCGGCCTCGATCCGCTCGATGAGCTCATCGGTCAGCTCGGGCACGCCGATCTTGCGGACGATGTCGGTGAAGAAGCCGTGGACGACCAGGCGCCGCGCCTCGGCCTCCTCGATGCCGCGGGCCTGCAGGTAGAAGAGCTGGTCGGCGTCGAACCGGCCGGTCGAGGCGGAGTGCCCGGCGCCGCGGATCCGTCCGGTCTGGATCTCCAGGTTGGGGACGGCGTCGGCGCGACAGCCCTCGGTGAGGACGAGGTTCTTGTTCGACTCGAAGGTCTCGATGTCCTCGGCGGTCGGCCGGATGAGGACGTCGCCGATCCACACGGAGTGGGCGTCCTGGCCCTGGAGACAGCCACGGAAGTCGACATGGGAGACGGTGCGCGGGGCGTCGTGGTCGACGAAGAGCCGGTGCTCGATGTGCTGGTCGGCGTCGACGAAGTACACGCCGAGCTGGGTGAGGTCGCCGCCGGGGCCCTGGTAGGAGGCCGTCTGCGAGATACGCAGCACCTTGCCCCCGAAACTCGCCTGGGCGGTGCGCACCGTGGTGTCGCGTCCCAGCTCGAAGGCGATCTGGGCGCCGTGGACGGCGTCGTCCTCCCACTCCTGGACGAAGAGGATCGTCGTGTGGGCGCCGTCGCCGATCCGGAAGGTCCAGTTCTCGTCGAGGGCGGCCGAGCCGCGGTAGCGCACGACGATGGTCGAGGAGCTGGCCTCACCGATCTCGACGACGACGTTCTGGAAGACCGCCGTGCCCGGGCCGGTCCCCGACAGGGTGATCTCGACGGGGCTGTCGAGCTCCACCCCGGCCGGCACGACGACCCGCCGCGCCGGGGCCTGGGCGTTGGCCACGGCCAGCACCGAGAGACGGTCCTGCGGGGTCTCGGCGAGATCGCGCAGATCGGCGGCCTCGAGGGCCGTCGTGGTGACGGCGTCCGGACCGGCGACGTGCCAGTCGAGTTCGGCGGCCGTCGGGGCCTCACCGAGGATCGGGGTGAACCGGTCCACCGGCGTGAACCGCCAGATCTCCTCCTGACCGGTCGGCATGGGGTGGTCGGCGACCTGCCACGAGGGCCTGGGGTGGAGGTGGGACTCGACGTCCCCCTCGATGGTGACGTTGTGTCCCCGGTCGGTCGAGGCCTGCGGGGTGGACACGGGTGCGCTCAACGCGTTCTCTCCTTCTTGAGCTGCGTGTTCGGGGTGCCGGGCCGGGTCAGCCGACCGCGCCCTCCATCTGGATCTCGATGAGCCGGTTGAGCTCGAGGGCGTACTCCATGGGCAGCTCCTTGGCGATGGGCTCGACGAACCCGCGCACGATCATGGCCATGGCGTCGGACTCGGTGAGACCGCGCTGCATGAGGTAGAAGAGTTGGTCCTCACTCACCTTGGACACCGTCGCCTCATGGGCCATCGACACCTCGTCGGTGCGGATGTCGTTGTACGGGTAGGTGTCGGAGCGGGAGATGTCGTCGACGAGCAGGGCGTCGCAGCGCACCGCCGAGGAGGAGTGGTGGGCATCCTTGCCGACGGCCACCAGACCGCGGTAGGCCGAGCGTCCACCACCCTGGGAGATCGACTTGGAGACGATCGTCGAGGAGGTGTACGGGGCGAAGTGGACCATCTTCGCACCGGTGTCCTGGTACTGCCCCTCCGAGGCGAAGGCCACCGACAGGGCCTCGCCCTTGGCGTGCTCACCCATGAGGTAGCAGGCCGGGTACTTCATGTTGGCCTTGGAGCCGATGTTCCCGTCGATCCACTCCATGGTGCCGCCGGCCTCGACGTAGGCCCGCTGGGTGACGAGGTTGTAGACGTTGTTCGACCAGTTCTGGATGGTCGTGTAGCGCACCCGGGCGTCCTTCTTGACGACGATCTCGACGATCGCGGCGTGCAACGAGTCGGACTTGTAGATGGGCGCCGTGCAGCCCTCGACGTAGTGCACGTAGGAGCCCTCGTCGGCGATGATGAGCGTGCGCTCGAACTGGCCGAGGTTCTCGGTGTTCATGCGGAAGTAGGCCTGCAGCGGGATGGTGCAGTGCACGCCCTTGGGCACGTAGATGAACGACCCACCTGACCACACGGCCGAGTTGAGGGCGGCGAACTTGTTGTCGCCCAGGGGCACGACGGAGGCGAAGTACTCCTGGAAGAGGTCCGGGTGCTCACGCAGCGCGGTGTCGGTGTCGAGGAAGATGACGCCCTGGCGGGCGAGTTCCTCGTTGATCTTGTTGTAGACGACCTCGGACTCGTACTGGGCGGCAACGCCGGCCACGAGGCGGTCCTTCTCGGCCTCGGGAATGCCGAGCCGGTCGTAGGTCGCCTTGATGTCGGAGGGCAGGTCCTCCCAGGACTCGGCCTGCCGATCGGAGGCGCGCACGAAGTACTTGATGGCGTCGAAGTCGATGGAGTCGAGCTTGACCCCCCACGTCGGCATGGGCTTGCGCTGGAACAGACGCAGCGCCTTGAGCCGCATCTTGAGCATCCACTCGGGTTCGTTCTTGAGGGCCGAGATGCCCCGGACGACGTCCTCGGACAGTCCGCGCTGCGAGGCGGCGGCGTAGGCGTCGGAGTCGTGCCATCCGTACTTGTAGCCGCTCAGGGCGGCCAGGTGCTCGTCCTGGGTGGCTCCGGTGCCGGGCAGCGGCGTCACCGCCGTCGTGGGGTTGTCTAGCTGGGTCATGGATCAGCCTTTCGGATGGATCGCTCGAGGGTGGTGCAGCGGTGGAGTCGGATGGCCCGTGGTCGAGCCGGGTCGGCGCGGCCTCTTCGGACCCGCACGCCGGACCCTCGATTTCACTCGCCCATTGTTGCGTAATTGGCTGTGAGGTCAAAGTCCCCGACGAGAACGGCGTCCGTCAGGGATGCCGCGTTCGCTGACGGATGAGTTCGACGTCGATCGGCACGTGGGTCGTGCACACACCGTCCCCGTGGGCGATGGTCGCCAGCCGCTGGACATGGGACCCGAGGAGTTGTGAGAAGAGTTCGGTCTCGACGTCGCACAACTGCGGGAAGACCTTGGCGACCTCGGCCACCGGGCAGTTGTGCTGGCAGATCTGCCGCCCCAGGGACGCCGGCGTGATCGACGCCGCGTACCCATCGGCCGACAGGGCCCGGGTCAGGGCGTCGACGGGGTCACACGTCGGGTCGGACGCACGCAGCTGCCGGTACCGCGCCTCGATGTCGTCGACACGGGCCTGGGCGACCGCCTTGAGCGCGTCCTGCCCCCCGGCCTCGGCCAGGTGCCGCAGGGCGTTGATGGCCAGCTCGTCGTAGGCCGTGTAGAAATCGGCGCGTCCGGCGTCGGTGAGGAAGAAGACGCGCGAGGGTCGACCCCGCCCGCGGGCACCGAAGACACGCTTCTCCCGCGATCCGACGAGGCCCTCGTCGGTGAGCGACGCGAGGTGTCGTCGGACAGCGGCGGCCGTCAGCCCGAGTCGTTCTGCCAGGTCGGAGGCCGTCGAGGGGCCGTTGTGAAGGATGGAGGACATGACGCGCTCCCGGGTCGAGCCGTCGGAGACCTGCTCCTCGGGTGACTCGGGGGTCTGCGTCGAACCTGCCGAAGATTTCACAACTACATTGTTGCCAAATGGGACGCAGATGCAAGTCCTCCCTCGCACGTCCGGGTCGAGAGCCGACCCACGCGCAAGAGCCCGGCAGACACCCAGAGCCAGATGAAAGATTCATGGCAAGAAGGATTCATGGCAAGAACGACTGGACATCTCTGAAAACTTTTGCAAGACTGTCTCTCGGTTGCAAGGACCGCACTCCCGATGCCGGGTTGTCCAGAACCTGCGCCGCCACAGCTCGACGAAGAGCGTCGAGCAGACCATGAAAGTGAGACAACCATGTCTGACATGTCGCGCCGTTCCATCCTGCTCGGTGGCCTCGGCCTCGCCGCCGTCGGTGCTCTCTCGGCCTGCGGCGGCTCGAGCAGCTCCACCGGCTCCTCCGCCTCCGCTTCCACCGCTGCCTCCTCGGCCACCTCCGCCGCCTCGTCGGCCGCCGCCGACGCCGGCTCGATCCTCGTGTGGACCGACTCCAACCGCGAGCCCGTCCTGCGCAAGGTCGCCGCCCAGTTCAAGCAGGACACCGGCGTCACCGTCAACCTCGCCGTCAAGGACTTCGCCAAGATCCCCGACGACTTCATCACCCAGGTGCCGACGGGCAAGGGCCCCGACGCCGCCATCGCCGCCCACGACGGCACCGGCCGCATGGTCCAGAACGGCGTCGTCGCCCCGCTCGAGCTCGGTGACACCTCCGCCTTCCAGAACGTCGCCATCCAGGCCTTCACCGTCAACGGCAAGATCTACGGCGTCCCCTACGCCACCGAGAACATCGCCCTGGTGCGCAACACCAAGCTCGTCAAGGAGGCCCCCAAGACCTTCGACGAGATGATCGAGATGGGCAAGAAGTCCGGCGCCAAGTACCCGTTCGTCGTCGGCATCGACCCCAAGAACGCCGACCCGTACCACCTGTACCCCTTCCAGGCGTCCTTCGGTGCGGCCGTCTTCGCGATGACCGACAAGGGCTTCGACTCCTCGAAGCTCACCATGGGCGGGGCGAACGGTGACAAGTTCGCCGCCTGGCTGCTCGCCCAGGGCAAGGCCAAGACCCTCAACCTCAACATCTCCCAGGACATCTCCAAGGACCTCTTCTCCAAGGGGCAGGCCGCGTTCATCGTCACCGGTCCGTGGAACATCGACGCCTTCAAGAAGGCCGGCATCTCCTACGAGATCTCCGCCGTGCCGTCCGCCGGCGGCCAGGACGCCACCCCGTTCGTCGGTGTCCAGGGCTTCTGGATGAGCGCCAAGGCCAAGAACCCCGTCGCCACGCAGAAGTTCCTCGTCGAGTATCTGGGCAACGAGAGCGTCCAGACCGAGCTGTTCAAGGTCGGCAACCGCGCCCCCGCCAACAAGAAGGCCTTCGAGGCCGCCAAGTCCGACAAGGACGTCGCCGCCTTCGGTGCCGTGGGCGAGAAGGCCGTCCCGATGCCGAACATCCCGGCCATGGGCTCGGTGTGGGCCGACTGGGGCACCGCCGAGGCCCAGCTCATCGGTGGCAAGGCGACCGACGCCACCGCCACTTGGGAGAAGATGGTCAAGACCATCGACGGCAAGATCAAGGGCTGATCCGCTCGACCGGTCGTCGGTCCGCCGGCCCGATCACGTCACCGTGATCCGTGCCGACGGCTGACCACCACCATCGGGGCCCCGTCGTCATCGACTCGGCGGGGCCCCGCCCCCAGATCCCCTCCACCCCCCACACCCAGCTGTCGGCAGCGACGCCGTCGACCGTTCCCCGGGAGTCCCCTCATCATGTCCTCACCTGTTCCCTCGAGCAGCGCGGACCGCGAGAAGCGGGTCGCGCGAGCCAGCGCCTCCTATTCCGGGTCGCTGACGGCCTGGATCGTCAAGATCGCCCTCCTCGGGCTGCTCGACGCCGTCGCCGTCTACGGCGTCATCGTCGCCATCGCCCACCACTCGTGGTGGATGGCAGCCGGCATCGCTGCCGTGGCCGTCGTCATCACGATCATCTACCTGCCGCCGAACCGCATGCTGCCGGCCAAGTATCTGGCCCCGGGCATCGTCTTCATGCTCATCTTCTCGCTCGGCGTCATGGCCTACACGGTCTACGTCGGGTTCACCAACTACGGTGACGGCCACAACGGATCCCGTGACGATGCCATCGCCGCCATCCAGTCCGACAACCAGGTGCGCGCGACCGACAGCCCGACCTATTCCTCGGCCGTCGCGACCAAGGACGGCAAGCTCGCCCTCATCATCGTCGACCCGACGACCAGGAAGGTCGAGGCCGGCACCGCGGACGAACCCCTCAAGGAGATCCAGGGAGCTCAGACGAACTCCCTGGGAGCGGTGACCTCCGCTCCCGGCTACCAAGTGCTCTCCTTCGCCGAGGTCTCCAAGCGGGGCGACGAGATCGCCAAGCTCAAGGTGCAGTTCTCCGACAACATCGCCGACGGTTTCGTGCGCACGACGACCGGCTCCCAGGCCTTCCGCTTCGTCTCGACGATGAAGTACGACGCCGCAGCCGGCACGATGACCGATTCCAAGGGCACCGTCTACAAGGACAACGGGCGCGGCAACTTCGTCTCCAGCTCCGGCAAGGTGCTCGAGCCCGGGTGGAAGGTCAACGTCGGCCTGTCGAACTTCCAGCGGGCCTTCACCCAGTCCGACATCCGCAGCCCCTTCCTGCGCGTCACCGCCTGGACCTTCGCCTTCGCGATCCTCTCGGTCCTCACGACCTTCGCCCTGGGACTTGCCCTGGCCCTGCTCTTCAACGACACCACGATGAAGGGCCAGAAGATCTACCGCATCCTCATGCTGCTGCCGTACGCCTTCCCCGGGTTCCTCTCGGCCCTGGTGTGGAGCGGCATGTTCAACCAGGAGTTCGGCTTCATCAACCAGGTCTTTTTCGGTGGGGCGTCCATCCCCTGGCTCACCAACCCGACCATGGCCAAGCTCGCCGTGCTCATCGTCAACCTGTGGCTGGGCTTCCCCTACATGTTCATCGTCTCGACCGGCGCGCTCCAGTCCATCCCCTCGGACATCCTCGAGGCGGCGAGCATCGACGGCGCCTCCGGTTGGCGCATCTTCAGCAAGATCAAGCTGCCCCTGCTCATGGTGCCGCTGGCCCCGCTGCTCATCAGCTCCTTCGCCTTCAACTTCAACAACTTCACCCTCATCTACATGCTCACCCAGGGCGGACCCCGGTTCACCGACACGAGCCTGGACGTCGGCTCCACCGACATCCTCATCTCCATGGTGTACAAGGTCGCCTTCGGCGGAGCCGGGCGTGACTACGGTCTGGCGAGCGCCTTCTCCGTCCTCATCTTCATCATCGTCGGTGTGTTCGCCTGGCTCGGCTTCCGCCAGACCAAGGCTCTCGAGGAGGTCAACTGATGAGCACCGCATCCATCTCCGAGGCCGTCGCCCACGCCAACCGCAAGACACCCCTGGCCAAGCGACTGGCCAGCCAATGGTGGCGTCACCTGCTGGGGATCATCGCCGTCGTCTTCGCGGCCTTCCCCATCGTCTACATCCTCTCGGCATCGTTGGCCTCCGGCGGCACCCTCACCGGATCCAACAAGCTCTTCTCGTCGGTCGACCTGGGCAATTACAGCCAGCTGCTGTCCGACCCGGTGCGCCCCTACGGAAAGTGGTACCTCAACACCGTCATCATCGCCCTGGTGTGCGCGGTGGCCACCGTCTTCCTCGGCGCCCTGGCCGCGTACTCCTTCTCACGGATGCGCTTCAAGGGCCGCCGTGGCGGTCTGCTCGCCCTCATGCTCATCCAGATGTTCCCGCAGATGCTCACCGTCGTGGCGATCTTCCTGCTGCTCACCTGGCTCGGTGACGTCTACCCGGTGCTCGGCGTCGGCTCGCGCACCGCGCTCATCATGGTCTACCTGGGTGGTGCCCTCGGGGCGAACACGTACCTCATGTACGGCTTCTTCAACACCGTCCCGGCCTCCCTCGACGAGGCGGCCAGGGTGGACGGCGCCGGTCACGCGAGGATCTTCTTCACGATCATCCTGCCGCTCGTCGCCCCGATCCTCGCGGTCGTCGGCCTGCTGAGCTTCATCGGGACGTTCACCGAGTACGTCGTCGCCTCGGTCATCCTCGGCGCCGACCCGAACACCGAGACCCTGGCGGTGGGCCTGTACCAGTACGTCTCGACCGAGACGAGTTCGAACTGGGGGGTCTTCGCGGCGGGCGCCGTCCTGGCGGCCCTGCCCCCGATGATCCTCTTCCTCTGGCTCCAGAAGTACATCGTCTCCGGTCTGACCGGCGGCGCCGTCAAGTGATCGCGGGTCGGGGGTGGTCCCCATCCACCCCCGACCCGTCCTCGGAAGGAGGACGAAGCCATGAACGGCCCCACACTGGCCGACATCGCCAACCAGGCGGGTGTGAGCCAGGCCACCGTCTCGCGCGTCCTCAATGCGCGTCCAGGAGTCTCCGAGTCGACACGACAGTCGGTCCTCACCGCCCTCGACGTCCTGGGCTACCAGCGTCCGTCCCACCTGCAACCGGTGACGACCGGCATGATCGGCCTCATCGTCCCCGAGCTGACGAACCCGATCTTCGCCCAGCACGCCCAGGTGGTCGAGACCACCCTGGCCCGCGAGGGGTACGCCACCGTCGTGTGCACCCAGGCCCCCGGCGGGATGCGTGAGAGCGACTACATCAGCCTGCTGCGTTCGCGTCAGGCCGCCGGGATCATCGTCATCTCCGGGTCCCACGCCGACACCAGCGCCGAGATGTCGACCTACCTCGAGCTCGTCGACGTCGGGCTGCCGCTCGTCCTCGTCAACGGCTTCGCACCGAGCGTCCCGGTCCCCTCCATCAGCGACGACGACGTCTCCGCGGTCGAGCAGGCCGTCGGGCACCTCATCGCCCTCGGTCACCGACGTCTCGGCCTGGCCACCGGGCCGGAGCGCTACGTGCCGGTGCAACGCAAGGAGCAGGCCTTCCTCGAGGCCATGGAACGTCGGCTGGGCGACGAGGGCATCGGCCTGGTGAGCCACTCGATCTACTCCATCGACGGTGGTTCGCGGGCGGCGATCGATCTGCTGGCCGGCGGGGTGACAGGCATCCTCTGCGCCTCCGACCTCATGGCACTGGGAGCCATCCGGGCCATCCGCGCCCAGGGACTCACCGTGCCCGGGGACGTCTCGGTCATCGGCTGTGACGACTCCGCCCTCGTGCGCTTCGCCAATCCCGCCCTGACGACCCTGCACCAGAACGTCGACCTCATCGGCGCCCTGGCGGTCTCGGCGATGCTGGCACAGATCCGGGGGGACCAGCCCTCCCTCACCGAGCGGCTCGTCCGCCCCGAACTCGTCATCCGGTCGACGACCGCCCCGCCTCCGGGGAGGTCCTGAGACCAGTCGGGGTGACCACCCCCACGGGTCGGGACGGCCCGGCCGCCCTCATCACGTCGATGCGCTCACGCCGTTGAGCGCATCGACGCCGTTTTTGTGGGCTTGGCCACATCGAGGACCCTGACCGCTGACATCGTCACCGCGGGCGCATAGCGTGGACCTGTCACCTCCTCTGTCGGGTGGTGGCAAGTACCGCGCGCAGTCGCGCGGACCGACCGACGACGTCACGGCGTCCCGGCCGGGAGTGCTCGAGGAAGAGGACACAACGTGAACGGCACAGCGGCCGCATCTTGCGGCACCACCTCGTCCGGTGACCCGGGCAGGTCCCGGTCCAGACATCTGCTCACCCCTGCCCTGGTCGTCGTCCTGACCCTGCTCGCCGGGTGCGGGACGACCGGATCGGGCTCGACCGGTGGCGGCGAGGCCAACCTCAAGTTGCCGCCCCTCAACGAGAAGGTCGGCTCGATGTCGGGCACGACCCTGCTGTGGATCGGCCTGGTCGTCTGCATCCTCGGGCTGCTCTTCGGTCTGCTGAGCTACTCCAAGCTGCACAAGCTGCCCGTCCACGAGTCCATGCGCGAGGTCTCCGAACTCATCTACGCCACCTGCAAGACCTACCTCAAGCAGCAGGCGAAGTTCCTCATGCTCCTGTGGGCCTTCATCGCCGCCGTCATCCTCGTGTACTTCCTGTTCCTGGAGCACATGGGGGCGAAGGTCCTCATCATCCTCCTGTTCAGCCTCATCGGGATGGCCGGGTCCTTCGGAGTGGCTTGGTACGGCATCCGCGTCAACACCTTCGCCAACTCGCGCACCGCCCACGCCTCCCTGCGTGGCAGCCCCTACGAGTGCTTCGACATCCCCATGCGTTCGGGCATGAGCATCGGCATGGTCCTCATCAGCGTCGAGCTGTTCATGATGCTGCTCATCATGCTGCTCCTGCCAGGTGACCTGGCCGGCCCCTGCTTCATCGGCTTCGCCATCGGCGAGTCCCTCGGCGCGGCCTGCCTGCGCATCGCCGGCGGCATCTTCACCAAGATCGCCGACGTCGGCGCCGACCTCATGAAGATCGCCTTCCACATCAAGGAGGACGACGCCCGCAACCCCGGCGTCATCGCCGACTGCACCGGCGACAACGCCGGGGACTCGGTGGGCCCGTCGGCCGACGGGTTCGAGACCTACGGCGTCACCGGCGTCGCCCTCATCACCTTCGTCCTGGGCGCCGTCCCGAACCAGTCCGAACAGGTCCAGCTGCTCGTGTGGATCTTCGTCGTGCGCGTCGTCATGCTCGTGGCGAGCTTCCTGTCGTACCTGCTCAACTCGGCCATCGCCAAGGCCAGGTACGGCCAGGTCGCCGAGTTCGACTTCGAGAAGCCGCTCACCAGCCTGGTGTGGATCACCTCGATCATGTCGATCCTCCTCACCACCGTCACGACGTGGTGGATGCTCGGATCGATGGGTGACGGCTCGATGTGGTGGAAGCTGTCGATCATCATCTCCTGCGGCACCCTCGCCGGTGCCCTCATCCCCGAACTCGTCAAGGCCTTCACCTCGACGAACTCCCGTCACGTCCGCGAGGTCGTCACCAGCGCCAAGGAGGGCGGGGCCTCCCTCGACATCCTCTCGGGTCTGGTCGCCGGCAACTTCTCCGGTTACTGGCTCGGCGTCGTCATCGTCGGCCTCATGGGGGTCTCCTTCCTCGTCGCGGGCACCGGCTCGGGGCTGGGCGACATGGGCGCCATGAGCGACGTCAAGTGGGCCGTCTTCGCCTTCGGCCTCGTGGCCTTCGGATTCCTCGGCATGGGCGCGGTGACGATCGCCGTCGACTCCTACGGGCCGGTCACCGACAACGCGCAGAGCGTCTACGAGCTGTCGACCATCGAGGATCTGCCCGGTATCGACGAGGAGGTCGAGAAGACCTTCGGGTTCCAGCCGAAGTGGGATGTCGCCAAGCACTTCCTCGAGATGCAGGACGGTGCCGGCAACACCTTCAAGGCCACCGCGAAGCCGGTGCTCATCGGAACGGCCGTCGTCGGTGCGACGACGATGATCTTCTCCATCGTCATGATGCTCACCAATGGCATGCAGAATGCCGCCGAGGTGGCCAAGCTCGGCCTCACCCATGCCCCCTTCCTCCTCGGCCTCATCACCGGCGGCGCCGTCATCTACTGGTTCTCCGGGGCCTCGATGCAGGCGGTCTCGACCGGCGCCTACCGGGCGGTCGAGTTCATCAAGGGCAACATGAAGCTCGACGCCAACGCGACGAAGGCCTCCACCGAGGACTCGAAGAAGGTCGTCCAGATCTGCACCGAGTACGCCCAGAAGGGCATGCTCAACATCTTCCTCGGGGTGTTCTTCTCGGCCCTGGCCTTCGCCTTCCTCGATCCCTTCTTCTTCATCGGCTACCTCATCTCGATCGCCGTCTTCGGTCTGTACC
Organism: Acidipropionibacterium timonense; assembly: GCF_900605005.1. Taxonomy (GTDB): domain Bacteria; phylum Actinomycetota; class Actinomycetes; order Propionibacteriales; family Propionibacteriaceae; genus Cutibacterium; species Cutibacterium timonense. The sequence goes on from NZ_LR027558.1 coordinate 1,626,806, forward strand.
AGGCGATCTTCATGGCCAATGCCGGTGGGGCCTGGGACAACGCCAAGAAGATCGTCGAGGTCGACCTCGACGCCAAGGGCACTCCCCTCCACGACGCCTCGGTCGTCGGCGACACCGTGGGCGACCCCTTCAAGGACACCTCCTCGGTGGCCCTCAACCCGGTCATCAAGTTCACGACCCTCTTCGGTCTGCTGGCCGTCGAGTTGGCCGTGTCGCTGGGCGCCGGAATGCTCACGCACCTCCTGGCGGCGGTGTTCTTCCTCATCAGCGCCTACTTCGTGTACCGCTCGTTCTACGGCATGAGGATCCACTCGGGTCACGACGACCTGGGCAGCCTCGCCCTCGACGAGGGCACCGAGGTGCCGGGTTGGGACGACGACGGACCCCTGGTCAAGGAGGCCGGCACTCCCGATCCGGACCGCCGCGCCTGAGCCGACCGGGGTGCGCCGAGTCCCACCGGCCCGGCGCACCCCGCCACCTCGATCCATCCTGACCCCGCCGCCCCTGACCGCATGGCCCCACCCCGTGATCCCCCCTCATGGGGCACAGCCAGCGGACAGGGGCGCCGTCGCGTCCGGAGACCTACACTTGCCCCCGTGCCGCAGTCCGCTCTGGTCCTGGAGGACCTCCACGTCTCGTTCGGTGCCGTGACGGCACTGGACGGACTGACCCTGTCCGCCGCGCGTGGTGCCGTCACCGCCGTCCTGGGCCCCAACGGGGCCGGCAAGACGACGATGATGCGCTGCTGCACCGGTCTCATCCGGCCGGGACGGGGACGCATCGAGGTGCTCGGCCACGCCCCCGGCAGCCCCGAGGCGGCCCAGGCCACCGGCCTCATGCCCCAGTCCTCGGGCGCCTGGAGCGGGATCCGCGCCGGCGAGTTGCTGCACTACATGGCGGGGCTGCACGCCGACCCCATCGACCCCGAACAGCTCATCGACGCCCTGGGCATCCGCTCCTTCGCCCGCACCACCTACCGGCGGCTGTCCGGCGGGCAGCAGCAGAGCGTCAACCTGGCGGCCGCGGTCATCGGCCGACCCGAGCTCGTCTTCCTCGACGAACCGACCGCCGGCATGGACCCGCACGCCCGTCACCACACCTGGGACGTCGTCGAGCAGCTTCGCACCGACGGCGTCTCGGTCGTGCTCACGACCCACGCCATGGACGAGGCGGAGCGCCTGGCCGACCACGTGTGGATCGTCGACGCCGGGCGGGTCGTCGTCGACGGCACCGTCGCCGAGCTCACCAGCGAGGGGAGCCTCGAGGACGTCTTCCTCGCCCACACGAGTGACCGGGCCGCCGGTCCGGTCGGGAGCCGCTGACATGACCACCCTTGACCTGCACCCCGCACCCCGGGCGGCGTCGCCGGCCCATCGCGTCTGGAACCATGGCCGCACCGAGGCCTCCCTCGTGCTGCGCAACGGCGAACAGGTCGTCCTGGCCCTCGTCGTGCCCATCGCCATCCTCGTCGCCGGACGCTACCTCGGCGGTCACGTCGACCTGCCGATCGGCGTCCTGGCCCCGTCCGTGCTCGCCCTGGCCATCTGGTCCACCTGCTTCACCTCCCAGGCCATCATGACCGGGTTCGAGCGACGCTACGGGGTGCTCGAGCGGCTGTGCGCCACTCCCCTGGGCCGCTCGGGGCTGCTGGCCGGCAAGTCCTTGGCCTATGCCCTCATCAGCGCCGGTCAGGTGATCGTCCTGGCCGTCATCGCGGTGGCGCTGGGGTGGCGCCCCCTCGGCTCGCCGATCGCCTGGCTGCCGGCGCTGCTGTCTGTCGTGCTCGCCATGATGACCTTCGGGCTGGCCGGGCTGGCCCTGGCCGGCTCCCTCAAGGCCGAGGTCACCCTGGGGCTGGCGAACCTCCTCTACCTCGTCGGCATGATCGCCGGGATCATGTGGCCGCTGCGCGACTATCCGAACGGGCTGCGTCAGGTCGTGGCCGTCCTGCCGACGACCGCCTTGGGCGAGTCCCTGCGGTCCTGGGGCATCGGGATGACCGCCTGGTGGCCCGTCGGCTCGCTGCTGTGCTGGGCCGCCGTACTCGCCCTCGTGGCCCGCAGGACCTTCCGGTGGGTGTCGTGACGACCCGGGCGCACCTGCGCGGCTGGGCCCTGGCCGCACTGTTCACCAACATGGCCCTCGTCGTCACCGGCGCCGTCGTCCGGCTCACCGGCTCGGGTCTGGGCTGCCCCACCTGGCCGCACTGTGCCCCGGGTTCCTTCGTACCCCGTCAGGCCATGGGCGTCCACTCGGCCGTCGAGTTCGGCAACCGGCTGCTCACCTTCGTCCTCCTCGTCGTCGCCGTCGGGGCGGTCGTCGCGGCCCATCGGTCGCGCGCAACCGGCCGGGTCCGGGCACTGGCGTGGATCAACCTCTCGTCGATCGTCCTCCAGGCGGTCATCGGCGGGATCAGCGTGCTCACCCACCTCAATCCCTTCGTCGTCGCCCTGCACCTGCTGGCCTCGGTGGGCATCATCCTCGTGTGCGTCAAGCTCGTCTGGCTCACCGGCGATCATCCGTGCGTCGAGGTCGACGGCCTCACCATGGGCGTGGTCCGGGCCACCGTGGCGGCCATGTGCGTCGTCATGTGGCTCGGGACGGTCGTCACCGGGTCGGGGCCCAATGCCGGTGACGGCGGCGCCAGCCGGACGGGGTTCGCCATCGAGACCGTCGCGCGGCTGCACGGCGTCTCGGCGTGGATCACGGTGCTCCTCACCGTCTGCTGCCTGGTCCTGGCGGTACGGCGACGGGTGCCCGTCCTGCGTCGCTGGGCCATCGCCCTGCTGTGCGTCGAGATCTACCAGGCCGTCGTCGGGTACGCCCAGTACTTCGCCCACCTCGATCCGTGGCTCGTCATCTGGCACATGCTCGGCATCGCCGTGGCCGCCGCGACCGTCGGCGCCCTCTGGTGCTCGGTGCGTCCGACGGTGTGGGGGCTGTCACCCCGCAGCTGATCGGCCCGTGCGGACCGGCCCTCGGTGTGGCCTTCTCCGGTCGGAACCAGGTCGGCCACGCCCGACCAGCCCCGGTCGGACCGGCTCGGCCCGCCTCACCCCAGGTGGACCAGGGGATCGATGGCGATGGCCAGGAAGAGCAGCGACAGGTACGTGTTCGTCCAGTGGAACAACCGCATCGGTTTGAGCAGCGCGTCACGCAGACCGGCGTCGGCACGACGCAGCAGGGCCACGGCCTCCCACAGGAGCACCGCCCCCGAGACCACCGCGACGACCCCGTAGATCCATCCCATCGACGCGACCGGCCACAGCGCCAGCGCGGTCGCCTCGGTGGCGACGCAGTACGCCAGGATCTGACGGGCCACGGCGGGGGCCTCCCGGACCACCGGGAGCATGGGGACCCCGGCAGCCTCGTAGTCGGTGCGATAGCGGAAGGACAGCGCCCAGGTGTGCGGCGGCGTCCACCAGAAGACGAGCAGGGCCAGCAGCAGCGGGGTCCAGGCCAGGTGCCCGGTGACGGCCGTCCAACCGATGACCGGCGGGAAACAGCCGGCGATGCCACCCCAGACCGTGTTCTGCCAGGTGCGTCGCTTGAGCACCATCGAGTAGACGAAGACGTAGAAGAGATTGGCCCCCACGGCCAGCCCGGCGGACAGCCAGTTCGTGAGCAGACCGAGGACGAGGGCCCCGGCCACTCCGAGGACGACGCCGAAGACGAGGGCGTCCCGGGTCGGCACCTGGTGACGGGGCAGCGGGCGACGCCGGGTGCGTCGCATCTTCTCGTCGATGTCCGCGTCGACGACGCAGTTGAAGACGTTGGCACTGGCCGCCTCGAGGAATCCCCCGACGAGGGTCGCCAGGGCGAGGACGAGATCGGGCAGACCGCGGGTCGCCAGGAACATCACCGGCAGGGTCGTCACCAGGAGAAGCTCGATGATCCGGGGCTTGGTGAGGGCGACATAGGCACCGATGACGTGACGGACATGGGTGCGGTCACCGGTCGACTCGGCGGTGCGGGTCCTCGGCGTGGTGGGGGCGTGCTCGGTCACGGCGTCCTTCGGGGTCAGCGGTCCCGGGCATTACCACACGACGCTCGTCGTCCTGCCTCGGGGTCCCCTGAAGTATAGGTAAACCGGCGAGGGCATGCTCGGGGGCGACGCCGTGCACCCGGCGTGGAATGATTCATCATGAAAGCACGCCGGCGATCCACCCGGGCGTGGAACCGGACCAAGGAGGACCTCGTCATGGCCACACCGCGTGTCATGCGGTACTCTTCGCCCGACGACCTCGCCGACGGGCTGGCCCACCGCCTCGTCCATGCGATCGTGCGCCGGCAGGACGACCAGCAGCGGATCGACCTGTGCGTGGCCGGGGGACGGATCGCCACCCGCGTCTACGAGGCCCTGGGGCGCGTCCCCGAGCGGCAGGCGGTCGACCCGGCGAAGCTGCACGTCTGGTGGGGTGATGACGCCTTCGTCCCGACCGGCAGGCCAGAGCGCAACTCCCAACGCACCCTGCCGTTGCTCACCGCCGCCTTCCACCTCGATCCCTCACGCACCCATCTCATGCCGACCGTCGACGGCAAGGCCGACCCCGACGAGGCCGCCTACGCCTACGCCCAGGAGCTCGGCGAGACGACCTTCGACCTGTGCCTGCTCGGGGTAGGACCCGACGGCGAGGTGGCCTCGCTCCACCCCGACCGGCCCTCCTTCTCCCCTGAGACGTCGGCCCTGGCGGTCGGCGTCACGGACTTCCCGGTGCCGCCCGCGGAGCGGATCTCGCTCACCCTGCCCGAGTTCAACCGGTCACGTCAGCTCTGGCTCGTCGCCTCGGGGGCCGAGAAGGCACAGGCCCTGGCGGAGGCCCTGTGCGGGTCGGTCCGCTCCCCCGCCGCCCTCGTCCACGGCACCGAGGAGACCTGCTGGTGGACCGACCAGGAGGCTGCGGCCGGGCTGCCGAGCTACAACTGCTCGCTCTGAGCCCGGCCCGCCGCCGGTCCCACCGGTCCCGGACCGTCCGAACCGCTGGGTACGATGGCGCCATGACCGCACCCACAGCGACGCCCGACCGGGAGGTCGTCGTCCACCGGCAGGCCCGACGTCCGCTGGACTGGATCGGGCTGCTGGCCCGGCTCGCCCTGGGGGTCACCCTCGTCGTCGCCGGGACCATCAAGGCCACGAACTTCGCCAACACCGTCCTGTCGGTGCGCGCCTACCGCATCCTGCCGTGGGACGTGGCCCCGGTCGTCGGCTACGCCATGCCGATCCTCGAGATCCTCGTCGGCCTGGCTCTCGTCGCCGGCCTGTGGACGCGCTGGTCGGCTCTCCTGGGCGCCCTGTCGATGGTCGTCTTCATCGCCGGCATCTCGTCGGCCTGGGCGCGCGGCATCAAGCTCGACTGTGGATGCTTCGGCACCGGCGGCCTCGTCGGCGAACCTTGGAGCACCGTCCGCGCCGGCTACCTGCGCGACATCCTGCGCGATCTCGGCCTCCTCGTCGCCGGTCTGTGGCTCGTCGTGCGGCCCCGCAGCCCGTTCTCCCTCGACTCGTGGATGGCCCCGCCCGTCCTCGACGACACCACCTCCCCGGACCCCTCCTGACCACCCTCGACCCTTGGAGCACCCCCCGATGAGCCAGTCCCAGTCGTCCCGACGCGCCGCCCTGCGAGCCCAGCAGCAGGCCCAGGAGACCGCCTCCCGACGCCGCAAGATCATCTCGGTCATCGCCGGGGTCGTGGCGGTCGCCGTCATCGCCGTCGTCGTCATCATCGCGATCACGAGGAACTCCGGTGACGGTTCCAGTGCGTCGAACCAGGTGACGCCGCCCAGTGCGGACGCCTCGACCGGCATCTACACCCTCAATGCCGACAAGGTCCGGGCCGGGGCGCCGACGGTCACGGTGTACGAGGACTACCAGTGCCCCATCTGCAAGGAGGCCGAGACCGCCTTCGGACCGTCCCTCGACGCCTTGTCGGCGAAGGGCCAGATCAAGCTCCAGTGGCGTACCCTCACCTTCCTCGACGACAACCTTCGCAATGACGCCTCCTACCGCGCCGCCATGGCTGCTGCCGCCGCCGACAAGGTCGGCAAGCTCGAGGCCTACCACAACGTCATCTACAAGAACCAGCCCACCCAGGAGGGTCAGGGCTACACCGACGAGCAGCTGCGCGTCGACTTCGCCAAGGACGCCGGGATCACCGGCAACGATCTGGTGACCTTCCAGAAGCTCTACGACTCCAAGGCGACCTCGAGCTTCGTCAAGAACGCCGCGTCGAAGGGTCTCGAGGAGGGCACGAAGCTCGACCCGCAGTTCGGCACCCCCTTCTTCACCGTCAACGGCAAGGCCTGGACCGGTTGGCGTCAGGTGACCAACCCCACCGAGAGCACCGTGCTGGCCGCCATCCAGGCCGCCGCGAAGTGACCCGGACCGGGTGTTGAATCTGCTCACATGACGACCTCGACGCCCTCCCGACGAGACCGCTTGCGCGCTGAGCAGGAGGCCCGGGCCGCCGCGGCCCGACGCCGTCGGGTCATCGGAGTGGGTGCCGGGGTCGTGGCCGTCCTCGTCGTCGTGGCCGTCGTCACCTGGGTCGTCGTCTCCCACTCGCGGCAGTCGTCCACCGGGCAGGCCGTCGACCCGCCGCCGGGCAGAGCTCGACGGGGGCGATCCGGGTCACCGGTACGGCAACGTCGGGCGCACCGACCGTCGTCGTCTACCAGGACTACCAGTGCCCCTACTGCAAGCTCGCCGAGACGGCCGTCGGGCCCGCCCTCAACGAACTCGCCGCCAGCGGTGACGTCGTCCTCGAGTACCGCACCCTGACCTTCCTCGACTCGGGCACGAACACCTCCTCGTACCGCGCCGCGATGGCCGCAGCCGCCGCCGACGTCGTCGGCCACTACCGCCAGTACCACGACACGGTCTTCGCCAACCAACCGGCCACCGAGGGAACCGGGTACACCGACACCCAGCTGCGCGTCGACTTCGCCCGCCAGGCCGGGATCTCCGGGCCCGACCTCGAACGGTTCCAGCGGCTCTACGACACCAAGGCCACCTCGGACTTCGTCCACTCCGCCGACGCCCGCTCCCAGAAGGACCTGGCCGGACTCATCGGCAAGCCGTCGACGCCGACGTTCACCCTCGACGGAAAGGTCTGGGAGGGCTGGGAACCCTGGGTCAACCGTGATGCGGTGGCCTCCGCGGCCGATCTGCTCAAGGTCATCAAGGCCGACGCCCACAAGTGAGGTTCACGTCGTCGGGGCGCCGTTCACTAGACTTCCGCCCATGACGTCACAGACCCACGACCAGATCGACGCGCCCCTTCGCGGCGTCGTGCCCGACAAGCCGGCCCTCGAGGGGCTCGAGGCCAAATGGGGCAAGGTCTGGGAGGACGAACAGCTCTACGCCTTCCATGCCGAGGAGGTCCGCTCCCGCGAGGCGGTCTTCTCCATCGACACCCCGCCGCCCACCGTCTCGGGACATCTGCACCCGGGTCACGTCTTCTCCTACACCCACACCGACACCATCGCCCGCTACCAGCGGATGAGGGGCAAGAAGGTCTTCTACCCCATGGGCTGGGACGACAACGGGCTGCCCACCGAGCGCCGCGTCCAGAACTTCTACGGGGTGCGGTGCGACCCGACGCTGCCCTACGACCCGCAGTTCGTGCCGCCGACCAAGCCTGATCCCAAGCACCAGGTGCCGATCAGCCGACGCAACTTCGTCGAGCTGTGCGTCCAGCTCACCGGGGTCGACGAGAAGACCTTCCAGGACCTGTGGCGGTCGGTCGGCCTGTCGGTCGACTGGAACCAGCTGTACACGACGATCTCCCCGGAGTCCCAGCGCATCGCCCAGCTCGCCTTCCTGCGCAATCTCTCCCGCGGCGAGGCCTACATGAACGACGCCCCCACCCTGTGGGACGTCACCTTCCAGACCGCCGTCGCCCAGGCCGAGCTCGAGGCCCGGGACTACCCCGGTGCGTACCACCGGCTGGCCTTCCACCGCACCGACGGCTCGGGCGATGTCTTCATCGAGACCACCCGACCCGAGCTGCTGGCCGCCTGCTGTGCCCTCATCGCCCACCCCGAGGACGAGCGCTACCAGCACCTCTTCGGCACCACCGTGACCACGCCGCTCTACGGCGTCGAGGTGCCGGTCCTGGCCCATCCGGCTGCCGAGATGGACAAGGGCGCCGGCATCGCCATGTGCTGCACCTTCGGTGACCTCACCGACGTCCAGTGGTGGCGCGAACTGCAGCTGCCCACCCGCACCATCATCGGCCGCGACGGTCGGATCCTGGCCGACACCCCCGAGTGGATCGTCAACCGCGAGGCCTACGCCGACATCGCCGGCAAGACGACCATCTCGGCCCGCAAGGCCGTCGTCGAGGCGGTCCGGGCCTCCGGCGAGATGGACGGTGAGCCCCAGGCGACCGAGCGCAAGGCGAACTTCTACGAGAAGGGCGACAAGCCACTGGAGATCATCGGTACCCGGCAGTGGTACATCCGCAACGGCGGGCGCGACGAGGACCTGCGCGCCGCCCTGCTGGAGCGCGGACGCGAGCTCGAGTGGGTGCCCGACCACATGCGGCACCGTTACGAGAACTGGGTCGAGGGACTCAACGGCGACTGGCTCATCAGCCGCCAGCGGTTCTTCGGCGTGCCCTTCCCGGTGTGGTACCCCCTGGACGACCAGGGTGAACCGGACTACGACCATCCCATCGTCCCCGCCGAGGACGCCCTGCCGGTCGACCCGGCGTCCCAGGCCCCGGCCGGGTTCGAGGAGTCCCAGCGCGGTCGGGCCGGCGGGTTCATCGGCGACCCGGACGTCATGGACACCTGGGCGACGAGTTCCCTCACCCCGCAGATCGTCACCGGCTGGGAGCGTGACGCCGACCTCTTCGCCAAGACCTTCCCCATGGACTTCGCCCCCGAGGCCCACGACATCATCCGTACCTGGGTGTTCTCGCGGATCGTCCGGGCTCATCTGGAGAACGGAGTCCTGCCGTGGCGGCGCGCGGCGATCTCCGGGTTCGTCACTGACCCGGACCGCAAGAAGATGAGCAAGTCCAAGGGCAACACGGTGGTCCCCACCGAGATCATCGACGAGTTCGGTGCCGACGCCGTCCGCTGGCGCGCCGCCATGGCCCGCCCCGGCATGGACTCCCCCTTCGACAAGGCCCAGATGAAGGTCGGACGCCGCCTGGCCATGAAGATCCTCAACGCCTCGAAGTTCGTCCTCGGTTTCGGCGAGGGCGGCGAGCTCACCGCCGTGACGAACCCGGCCGATCTGGCCATGCTCGCCCAACTGCGCCAGCTCGTCACGACGGCCACCGCGAGCTTCGACGAGTTCAACTACACCGCGGCCCTCGAGGCCTCCGAGCAGTACTTCTGGACCTTCTGCGACGACTACCTCGAGCTCGTCAAGGAGCGCGCCTACGACTCGGAGGGCACGGACCCGGCCGGTGCCGCCAGCGCCCGGACCGCGTTGCGGCTCGCCCTCGACGTGCTGCTGCGGCTCTTCGCGCCGTTCCTGCCCTTCGTCACCGAGGAGGTGTGGAGTTGGTGGAAGCCCGGTTCCGTGCACACCTCGGCCTGGCCGATGACCGAGGAACTGCCCAAGGTCGGGGACATCGAGCTGCTCACCGACGTGTCGGCGGCCCTCGTCGAGCTGCGCGGGGTGAAGTCGACCCACAAGGTGCCCATGCGCACGCCGATCCTCCACGCGAGCATCACCGCTCCCGCTCCAGTCATGGCCCATCTGCAGGCGGTGGAGTCGGACCTGGCCAAGGTGTCGAGGACCGAGAGGTTCACCTGGGTCGAGGGCGGGGAGGGCATCACCCTCGAGGCCGAGCTCGGAGAGGCACCCGCCAGGAAGCGCTGAGACCCGATCGGGTCGTCATCCCGGGGGTCGCTGCGGCCCTCGATGTCGTGAAATTCCCGTGAGCGCGGGTTTCCTCCCTTCGAGGGGAGGAAACCCGCGCTCACGGGATTTTTCTGACGCTGTCCCGGGCGTCCCCGGCCGTATCCGGGTGGTCAGGGGGTTCGGGCGGCCGCGACGAGGCGATCCAGGTCCCGCGGACGGGCGAGCAGGATCGTCGGGAGCGCTGCCGGGTCGTCGTGCAGGGCCCGCATCGTCGCGCGCTTACGGGCGAACGAGGTGAGGTGCCATCGCAGGATCGAATCCTTGGAGACGAGGTTGCCCACGGTCTCGCGGTTGCCGTTGCAGATCGGGGTGCCGTCGATGATCCGCACGATGCACCGTCTCACCAGGCGCCCGAGGGACAGCCAGCGCGAGTAGTCGAGCCCGATGACGATCTCGGCGCGGGCCATGACGACGTCCCGGAAGTGGGAGTAGGTCGAGTCGAGGATCCAGGCCTCCTCGGCGCTGAGCCCGGCGGCGATGGCGCGCATCTCGTCGGGCGAGCGGTTCGTCCACGGGCTCTCCTCGGCCGGCAGGAAGCCGATCTCCTCGTCGACGAGGTGCACCGGGATCCCCAGGGCCTCCCCGAGACGGAGGGCCGCGGTCGACTTGCCGGAGCCGGTCACCCCGTGCAGGACGATCCGCCGTGCGTGACGCAGATCCTCGACGCTCCCGTGTGACATGGGCGTCATCCTAGGGGCGGGTCCCCGGGCCGCAGGCACGGTTCCCGGCTTCTGGTGTCAGGAATCACCGTGAGCACCGAGATGTTCCCCTGGCGGGGAACGATCGCCCTCCGGGGGGATTTTCCTGATGCTCGCCCCGGGGCCGCCGCCGGCCGGGCCGACGCACGACACCCGCACCGGGCGCCAGCCGCCACGTCTCGAGTGAGGTTCCGCACCGACCGGCAACGAATTGACGTGAACACTCCCGCTGAGCGCCTTGCACTGCTAATGTACACGTGTTCATACGATGGCCTCGGACGGCGGAGCAGTGGTGCCCGCCGTCGCGAACCAGGGGAAGGACAGCGATGTCACAACGAAGAACAACGGCGATCGGGGTCGGGATCGTCACGACCGGCATGATCGCCGCGATGGCCGTCGCGGCCTCGCCGGCCACCGGCGCGCCCGCGTACACACGCATCGACCAGGCCGCCATGACAGCGGTCGCCGCCGATTCGGTCGAGACCAGCGGTGAGGGCTCCAACGGCCCGATCTCCCTCATCCTCGACGGCGACGAGTCGACCTACTGGCACACCCAGTGGTCCGGCTCGGTGGCACCGCTGCCGCACTGGTTCGTCGTCAAGCTCGGCGATGAGCCCGTCGACCTCGGCCGGGTCGACCTCACGCCGCGACAGTCCTCCAACGGATCGGGACGCGTCCACGAGTACAAGCTGTTCGCCGTCAACGCCCCGCAGTGCACCAAGGACTCCTTCGGCACCGCCTCCCCGGTGGCCTCCGGCCAGTTCGACGGCCTCGTCGCCAACAAGGCCCAGGTGCGGTCGATCGTCCTCGACACCCCGGTCAAGGCGACCTGCGTCAAGGTGCAGTACGACTCCAGCTGGGGCGGAGCGAGCGGCTCGGCGGACACGTCCCCCACGGAACAGGTGGCCTCCCTCGCCGAGTTCAACGCCTTCACCGCCTCGACCCCCTCGGCGACGCCGACCACCCCCGCCGCCCCACTCACCCCCCAGGTGCCCGAGGGAACGCTGTCGATCGGTGACGGCACCCTGTCGGTGCGTCTGCGACCCGACTTCCCCCAGGTCATCGACTACTCCCTGGCCGGTCGGACCCTCGTCGGCCAGTACGGCAGCGCGCTGTCCTCGATGACCATCGACGGGAAGGTCCAGAAGGTCACCGTCGGCAAGGCCTCCGTCTCCGCCGACAAGCGGTCGGTGAGCTACCCGATCGCCCTTCCCGGGCTGGACGGCGTCCACCTCACCGCTGTGGTCTCCGTCAGGAACGGGACCCTCACGTACAAGCTCACCGACATCGTCGACCCCGGCAAGCTCGTGCACCGCATCGCCATCCCCGGCCTCGACCTCGTGAGCCTCACCGGCGCCGACGCGAAGTCCCGGATCCTCGCCGCCGACATCTCGGTGAGCCGAGGAACCTCCGGTGACAAGGTCATCGACGTCTCGACGGCGAGCCCCGGAACCGGCAGTGCCTGGATGGTCACGGCCAACAGCTCCACCCTGGCAGCCGGTTTCGAGACCAACGCCATCGGCGACAACACGGTCTCCCAGGGAGGCGGCACGACCGCCCGCTTCGTCCACACCGTCAAGGACGTCTCGGGCACGACCGTGGCCTCCGTCTCCCCCGCCCAGTGGACCTACCGTTCGGGTGCCGTGACGACCTACGACGACGGGTCCGGGATCGGCCCCGACGACGACCCCATGATCCAGGTCCGTCTCACCGCCGACGCCAATGCCGACGGCACCGTCGACTGGCAGGACGGCGCCATCGCGACCCGGCACATCCTCACGCCGATCGTCGGCGCCGCCGAGGTGCCGAACGACGTCATCGCGCACATCCCCTTCAACATCGTCTCCCAGGCGACCCACCCGTTCCTGCGAACCCTCGACGACGTCAAGCGGATCTCCCTGGCCACCGACGGGCTCGGCCAACAGGTCCTGCTCAAGGGCTACCAGGCCGAGGGACACGACTCGGCCCAAGGTGACTACGCCGGCCACTACAACGACAAGGCCGGCGGCCTCACCGACCTGCGCACCCTGGTGAACCAGGGCAAGTCGTGGAACGCCACCTTCGGCATCCACGTCAATGCCACCGAGTCGTACTCCGAGGCCATGGCCTTCGGACCCGACCTGCTGCAGATGCCCCCGCAGAAGGCCTGGGGCTGGATGAACCAGGCGTACTACATGAACAGCCCCAAGGACCTGGCCACCGGTGCGGTCCTCCAGCGGCTGGCGCAGTTGCGCAAGGACTTCCCCGCCGACAGCAACCTCAACTGGCTGTACTGGGACGTCTACTACCCGCGCGGCTGGCAGGGCGACCGGTTCGCGGCCGAGGTGGCCAAGCAGGGGTGGCGTCAGGGCTCCGAGTGGGCCGACGCCATGCCCCGCTCGAGCACCTGGTCGCACTGGGCCAATGACGAGAACTACGGCGGCTCCAACAACAAGGGCCTCAACTCCCGGCTCATCCGTTTCGTCGAGAACTCCTACCGCGACACGTGGAACCCCGACCCCATGCTCGGCAATACCAACGTCGTCGAGTTCGAGGGCTGGACGGGACACAACGACTACAACGCCTTCATCGCCAACGTGTGGGAGCGCAACCTGCCGACGAAGTTCATGCAGCGCTCCCCCATCGTCGGCTGGTCCGACCATGAGGTGAAGCTGGCCGACGGGACCGTCGCCACCTCGCCGTTGAGCTCCATCGACGGCCGGACCCTTCCGACCGATCGCACCGTCACCACCGACGGAGCGGTCGTCTACCACGACGGCACGTACCTGCTGCCGTGGAAGGACGGCGGCAAGGACCGGCTGTACTACTGGAACCCCTCGGGGCAGCCGGCCACCTGGCAGCTGACGAAGGCCTGGGCCTCGCAGTCCGGCCTCACGCTGTTCAAGCTCACCGACACCGGACGCGTCAAGGTCGCCGACCTGCCCGTCTCGGGCGGCAAGGTCTCGCTGCCGGCCACCGCGGCGAACACGGCATACGTCGTGTACCCGACCTCGGCCGTCCCGGCAGCCGCGACCCCCAACTGGGGGGAGAGCAGTCACATCGCCGACCCGGGCTTCTTCTCGGGAACGACGAAGGCCTACCGCACGAGCGGAGCGGTCACGGTGACGAAGTCCGCCCGGGGCAACTTCCAGGCCGAGCTCGGGGCGGGGGCGTCCTCCCTGTCGCAGCAGCTCGCCCTGCCCGCGGGGACCTGGAGCGCCTGGGCCTGGGTTCAGGTCCAGCCTGGTGCGACCCGCCACGTCGAGGTCGCGGTGTCCGGGTCCGGGGTCTCCCCTGCCGGTCACCAGGCCGGGCGCAAGGGTGAGGCTGTGACGTCGATCGACGCCTCGACGGCTCCGAACGCGACCGCCTCCGACGAGAAGGTCGGCACGTACTTCCAGCGGGTCCCGGTGCGCTTCACCTCGGACGGGTCCGCGGTGACCCTCTCCGTCCGTGCCGCCGAGGGCTCGGCAGTCGTCTCGGTCGATGACCTGCGCGTCGTCCCCACGACGACCCCGAAGGACCCGGCGTCGACCGGATCGACCGTCCTCTACGAGGACTTCGAGCACATCGACGACGGCTACGGGCCGTTCGTCACCGGGTCGGCCAATGCCAGTGGCGATGCCCGTACCCAGCTCGCGCAGAAGCACGCGCCCTACTCGCAGTCCGGCTGGTACGGCCTGGTCAACGACTCCGACCGTGCCGCGACCGAGGGGCAGAAGTACCTCGACAACGTCCTCGACGGTCAGTGGTCGCTCATGGCCCATCAGGAGAACGGCGGACTCATCCTGCGCACCACCCAGGGGCTCGTCCCCCTGTCCAAGGGGCACACCTATCGGGTGAGCTTCGACTACCAGACCGCCTATGACGACGACTACTCGCTGGTCGTCGGTCACGACACCTCCACCGGAAGCGCGTGGAAGGCGACCGTCGACCGCACCGTGCCGATCGCCCAGGCTCGAGGCGCCGGATGGCACTCCGGGACGACGACCGGTTCGGGGACCAAGGTGTTCAGCACCGAGTTCGCCGCTGGGGAGCACGCCTTCCTCGGGGTCGTCAAGCAGGGCAGCAAGGTCCAGGGAGACCTCGTCATCGACCGGTTCCGGGTCGAGGACCTCGGTGCCAAGCCGGTCCTGTCGGTCACCTCGAAGGCGGTGACGTCGTCCGATCCGACGATGCGCGAGCTCACCGTCACCGCCTCGCTGGCCCTGTCGCAGGGCTCGGCCACCGAGGTCCAGCTGGCCCTCACCGGCCCTCAGGGGTGGACGGTGAGGCCGGTGAGCACGGCGGCCACGAGCGTGTCGGCCGGACACGACGCCACGGCGACATGGACGGTCACGGTACCGCGCAACGCTGCGGCCGGGGACCTCACGGTCAAGGCCACGTGGACCCAGGACGGCAAGGCAGGGCAGAGCACCGAGTCGATCCCGGTCGACCCGGGACACTTCCCGCTCGTGGACCCGATCGGTGGGGCTGACCTCACGCTCGTCGAGGCGAGCTCGGAGCAGACCGGGGACGCCGAGCCGGCGCCGAACGGCCCGGCGGCGGCCGCCATCGACGGCGATCCGTCGACCTACTGGCACACCCAGTGGGACCCGACCGTCGACAGCTACCCGCACTCGATCGTCATCCGGCCGACCGCCTCGCTCACTGCGGGGACGACCTGCCAGATCAAGGGTCTGGAGTACACCGCCCGTCAGAGCGCAGCCAACGGCCGCGCCAAGGGCTACCAGGTGTACGTGTCGACCGACGGCAAGACCTGGGGTGACCCGGTGGCCTCGGGTGATTTCTCCGATGTGACGACGCCGCAGATCGTCGAGTTCGCCAAGCCGGCGACCGGCCCGTTCGTCAAGCTCGTGGAGACCTCCTCGCAGAACGGGGCACAGTTCGGCGGGGCCGGGGAGATCCGGTTGTCGGCGAGCTGCTCGGGGTCCGTGACGCCGACCCCCACGCCGACCCCGACCCCGACGCCGGGTGACACGCCCAGTGCCACGCCGACGGTGACGCCGAGCCAGCCCAGCACCACGCCGAGCCAGCCTGCCTCGCCGACCGGTCCCGGTGCCCCGGGCGAGCCCGGACGACCCAGCACACCGGCCCACCCCAGCAAGCCCAGCAAGCCCAGCAAGCCCGGCACGCTGCCGCACACCGGAGCCTCCGGGGCGGACGCCGTGGCGCCGCTCACCGCAGCGGCCCTGATGGTCATGGCGGGAGTGTCGCATCTGCGACGGCGGTGAGAGCACCGGCGTCGCGGTGAGCGACCGATGACGGGCGGGGCCACGCGGCCCCGCCCGTCGCGTTGTGTTCTCCGGCCGACTACGTCCCCACGGATCACGTCCCGGGCGACTGTCTGACTCGGTCGCCCCCAGCAGATGTCAGGACATCACCCTGAGCGGCGAGATGTTCCCCTGGAGGGGAACGATCGCTCTGTGGGGGCGATTTCCTGACGCTCATCCCCGGGGCCACCGCCGGCCGGACCCACCCTCGACGCTGGCCCCGGGCGCCGCCCCGACCGAACCCACACACAGACACACAGTGCCCGGGGCCACCATGGTGGCCCCGGGCACTGTCGACCAGGAGGGTCAGTCCTTCCTCGACCCACCGAACGCCGGGCCGGGGAAGGCGGGCGGCGTCGCCGCCGGATGCTCCGCCAACGCCGCGAGACAGACGTCGATGGCGGCGTCGAGCTGGACGTCCTGCTCGGACTCCCAGTCCTCGGGCGAGACGATGACCTCGATGTCGGGATCGACGCCGTGGTTCTCGACGCCCCATCCGTAGTTCCCGTACCAGCCGGCGTACCGCGGCTGGGTCACCGACGTCCCGTCGACGAGGTCGAAGCGTCCGTCGATGCCGACGACGCCGCCCCACGACCGCTCGCCGACGATCGTCGCGTAGCCCATCGCCTGGGTCACCGCCGAGACGATGTCGCCGTCGGACCCGGCCCACTGGTTCGTCACCATGACGATGGGACCGCGCACGGCGTTCTGCGGGTAGGTCATGGGCTCGCCGTAGTACCGCGCGAAGTCCCATCCGACGACCTTCCGGGCCAGTCGCTCGACGACCAGCTGTGAGGTGTGTCCACCGTGGTTGAACCGCACGTCGGCGATGACTCCCTCGTGCCTGGTGGCCTCGGAGATCTGCCGGTGCAGCTCGGCCCAGCCCATCGACACCATGTCGGGGACGTGGAGGTACCCCAGCCGGCCACCGGAACGCTCCTCGACGTAGCGACGCCGTGAGGCCACCCAGTCGTGGTACCGCAGGGTCGCCTCGTCGGCCATCGGGACGACGGCCACCCGACGCTCCTGCGATCCACTGCGCACGGTGAGCTCGACCGTCTGCCCGGCCGACCCCTCGAGAGCCTGCCCCAGGCCGAGCGACCGCCCGACCCGATGCCCGTCGACGGCGACGATGACGTCCCCGTCGCGCACCGCCACACCGGCGGCCCGCAGCGGCGACCAGGCCAGCGGGTCGGAGGACTCCCCCGGCACCACCCGGACGATCGGGACCCCGTCGTCGCCGGGGGCGCCGTGGTCGACACCGAGCAGGCCGGCGCGCAGGCTGGCCTCACCGTCCAGCCCGGCCGGGCTCACGTAGGAGTGCGAGGTGTTGAGTTCGCCGACCGTCTCCCAGAGGATGTCGTGCAGGTCGTCGAGGCTGTGGATGCGGTCGACCAGCGGCCGGTACCGACGCAGCACCCCGTCCCAGTCGACCCCGTTCATGTCGTCACGCCAGTAGTGGCTGGCCATGATGCGGCCGTTCTCGTCGAACATCTGACGCCACTCGTCGCGAGGGACGATCCGACGACGGAGCCGACCGAGGTCGACGCTGATGTGCGCCGGATCGTCCGACTCGACCTTGTGGTCGGCCGGGATGACCGTCACGTCGTCCTTGTGCCGCACGACGAGCCGCTCGCCATCCCCGGACACGGAGTACGAGTCGACGGCGTCACAGAGCCTGTCGGCGTGCCGGGAGGCCAGACCGTAGTGCACGAGGGCATCGGTGGGAGCGTCCCCGCTGACCCCGGCCCGGGCCGCCCCGAGCTCGCCACCGCGGTCGGCGACCTCGATCCAGGTGAGTCCGTCCTTGACGGCCGCCAGCCCACGGTACGGGCCCGACGGCACCGGGAAGGGCACGAGTCGCTCCTCGAAGCCATCGACGTCGAGGTGGCAGGTGACCTTCTCCTCGTCCTTGGACGTCTCGGCCTCAGCGGACTGCTTGGACTTGGCGTCCTGCACCTCACTGATCCGCCACCCCTCGGGGGTCGGGCCGAAGGGGGAAGGCTCGGTCGCGCTCAGCGGTGCCAGCCACGGGCGGATCGTGTGGCCGAAGGACAGATCGAAGGTCTGTCCGTCGTAGCTCGGGTCGAAGGTCCTGGCCGACAGGAGGACGAGGTACTTGCCGTCGCTGGTGAACACGGGGTTCGAGTCGTCGAACGTGCCCTTGGTGAGGGGGAAGGACTCCCCGCCGCCCTGCTCGTCCCAGCAGACGATGCGACCGTGGTCGCCCTCGCCGTCGCTGCCGGCGCGCCACACGAGGTAGCGGCCGTCGGGAGACCAGGCAAGGCCGGTGGCCTCTCCCTGGGTGGAGACGCCGACCTGCGTCACCGACCCGGACTCGACCGACACGACGAGGACCCGGCCGTCGTGGCTCACGACGGCCACCTTGGCACCGTCGGGGCTCGACGCGAGCCACAGCACCCGGCCGAGCTGCCCGGAGGCGATCCGGCGACGCTCGCCCGTGCCGTCGAGAGCCGCGACCTCAAGGCAGTCCTCCCCCTCGACGTCACTGGCCCAGACACCCAGGCCGGTGTCGCCGAGCACGCGCGGTTCGCGAATGCGGACCCCGTCCTCGGCCGCCAGGGCCCGTGCCGGTCCGCTGCGATGGGTGAGGTAGTACGCGGCGCCACGCCACTCGAGCAGCGACCCGTCACCGCCATGATCGGCGACGACCGCCTCGAGCCGGTCCGTCGGCTCCACCGGGAAGGCCGCCGGCGCGCCGATGCCCAGGTCGACGTCGATCTGACGAGGGCGCTCGTCGAGCCCGGCCATGGCGTAGAGCTGGCCGCGCGCGTGGTAGACGATCGTCCTCCCGTCGGTGCGCGGGTCGCGGACGTAGCCCTGGTCCTCGCCGTGGTGGGTGTGCTGACGAAGATCGTGCCCGTGGTCGTCGACCGACCAGATCTGCGCCTGCTCGGTCGGGTGGTCGGGCAGCGTCGCACCCATGTCGGAGGTGAAGAACAGCCGCCCGTCGTACCAGCCGATGCCGTATCGCCCGGCCGCGGCGTAGAGCCCGTCGTGGTCGTCATTGCCGTCGCGCAGGACGCGCAGCGACTTCTCCGCGTCGGCGGGACGCAGCCAGATCTGGGCGGCCGTCCCTCCTCGGTAGCGCTTCCACCGGGAGCAGTCGCCGGAGTTCGGGGTGACCGTCGCGACGTCTCCCCGGTCCGACACGGCCAGGTCCATGCCCGGACCGTGGTGCAGCCTGTCGATGACGCCGTCGAGGCTCACCGAGTACAACCACATGAGGCCGACGTCATTGGTCTGGTGCGGTGAGGAGAAGACGATGTGATCGTCGTCGAGCCACCCGATCGTCAGCAGCTTGCGGGCACCGAGCCAGGTGAGTCGACGCTGGTCGCCGCTGGCCAGGTCGAGGACGTACACCTCGGGGCGCTGGGCCAGGGACGAGGTCCAGGCGACCTTCGTCCCGTCCGGGGAGAATCGGGGATTGCGCACGGGAACGTGGTCGCTCGTGAGTCGGGCGGCACGCCCTCCCGTCAGCGGAACGAGCCACAGGTCGTCGTCGGCGGCGAGGACGACGCGGTCGTCGTGCACGTCGGGGTAACGCAGGTATCCAGAAGCCATGGCGAGAGCCTATCCAAGCCCGAGGACAGTTCCACGGACTTCGCTGCTCCCCCATGGGAACCTGCCATCTGTCACCATGGATGGGTCCGTCCCGTCGAGAGGTCACCGTCATGCCGAGCAAGTCCATCCGCGCCAGGGCCATCGGAACCGCCGTCGCGGCCGCCGTGCCCATCGCCAAGGACCTGTGGGACGTCGTCAACAAGGACGATCGA
This sequence comes from Acidipropionibacterium timonense, assembly GCF_900605005.1. Taxonomy (GTDB): domain Bacteria; phylum Actinomycetota; class Actinomycetes; order Propionibacteriales; family Propionibacteriaceae; genus Cutibacterium; species Cutibacterium timonense. Next base: position 1,646,433 of record NZ_LR027558.1, read on the forward strand.
GCCGCGGACGCCCTGCGCAAGGGGTACTCCTCGGCTCGCACCTCCGCCGCGGCGCGGACCCCGTTGGGCAAGGTGGAGGCCACCGTCGCCTCGGTGCGGGCCTACGCGCGCACGACCTCCGACCCGCGCGCGGGGACGTGGATGCAGCGGGCGGACGAGATCTCCCGGCTCATCCCGTTGGCCCGGCTCCAGCGCGGCAGGGAGCGCAAGGCGTCGACGAAGCACCTGCAGACCATGGCCTCCGAACTCCTGCGGGAGGTCATCAACCTGGGCTCCTGAGGCCACGACTCAGGATCCATGACCCGGAAGGAACAGCATGTTCACCGACACGACCGCACTGACGATCCAGCTCTCGCGCATCGAGCGCAAGCTCGACGTCGTCATGGAGCACCTCGGCATCGTCGACGACCGGACCACCGCGATCCGCGACGAGGTGCGTCAGGTCAAGGAGACGGTGGGCGTCATCTCCGCGGTCAAGCGGTACCGCGAGCTCACCGGGGCGAGTCTCGTCGAGGCGAAGCTCTACGTCGAGACCCTCTGATGCCCACCCGGTGATGGTCAGGCGCTGAGCTTGCCGCGGTTCCGCGCGATGCGCGCCCGCGAGGAGTACTCACATCGCTGCTCGCCGCGAACGGCCTGCTCGGTGACGACGACCCGGGCGACGTCGTCCCGCGACGGCACCTCGAACATGACGTCCATGAGGGTCTCCTCGATGATGGCGCGCAGCCCTCGAGCCCCGGTCCCCCGTTGCAGGGCCTTGTCGGCGATGGCACCGATGGCCTCGTCGGTGAACTCGAGTTGGACCCCGTCGATCTCGAAGAGCTTCTCGAACTGTCGGGCCAGGGCATTGCGCGGCTCGGTGAGGATACGCACCAAGGCGTCCCGGTCGAGGGCGTGGACGGTCGTCACCATGGGCAACCGACCGATGAACTCGGGGATGAGTCCGAACTGGTGCAGGTCCTCCGGGGTGACCTGGGACAGGATGTCCTCATCCTCGACGGCGTGCAGGCTCTGGTCTCGGTTGAACCCCAGCGGGCGCTTGCCGACGCGCTTGTTGATGATGTCCTCCAGGCCGGCGAAGGCGCCGCCGACGATGAAGAGGATGTTCGTCGTGTCGATCTGGAGGAAGTCCTGGTGGGGGTGCTTGCGCCCGCCCTGGGGAGGCACCGAGGCCTGGGTCCCCTCGAGGATCTTGAGCAGCGCCTGCTGGACCCCTTCACCGGAGACGTCACGGGTGATCGACGGGTTCTCGGACTTGCGGGCGACCTTGTCGACCTCGTCGATGTAGATGATCCCGGTCTCGGCCTTCTTGATGTCGAAGTCGGCGGCCTGGATGAGCTTGAGGAGGATGTTCTCGACGTCCTCGCCCACGTACCCCGCCTCGGTGAGGGCCGTGGCGTCGGCCATGGCGAAGGGCACGTTGAGGCGACGGGCGAGGGTCTGGGCGAGGTAGGTCTTGCCGCAGCCGGTGGGCCCGAGCAGGAGGATGTTCGACTTGCCCAGTTCGATGCCGTCGTCCTCGGCCCGGCGGGCGCGGGAGACCTCGGAGGCGGCCTGGATCCGCTTGTAGTGGTTGTAGACGGCGACTGAGAGCGTGCGCTTGGCCTCGTCCTGCCCGATGACGTAGGAGTCGAGGAACTGGCACATCTCCTGGGGACGGGGCAGCTCGTCGAGGGGGCCGAGCGAACTGGACTCGGAGAATTCCTCCTCGATGATCTCGTTGCACAGGTCGATGCACTCGTCACAGATGTACACCCCCGGCCCCGCGATGAGCTTCTTCACCTGTTTCTGGCTCTTTCCGCAGAAGGAACACTTGAAAAGGTCACTGCTCTCACCGATCCGCGCCATGTCGTCCCCCTCCTCTCGCGACTGATCCGTCCCGTTCGTCCAACCGGCCACCGTCCGGTCCCGGCCGGTCCGTGGTTCCACCCACCCTAGCCCGGCGCGGTGCCCTCACCGGGAAAGGTGCGGCCCCGAGCCGGGCGTGTCGTCCTCAGGACCTCACTGGTCCCCGAAGATCTCGTCGATGAGGCCGTACTCCTTGGCCCCTTCGGCGGTGAGGTACTTGTCCCGGTCGACGTCCTTGGACACCTGCTCGATGCTCTGCCCGGTGGCCTCCGACAACATCTTCTCCATGAGTCGACGGATCCGCTGGATCTCGTCGTCGAGGATCTCGATGTCGGTGGCCTGTCCGTAGGTCGACTGCCCCATCGCCGGCTGGTGGATGAGGACGGTCGAGTTCGGCAGGGCGAAGCGCTTGCCCTTCGTCCCCGCCGCCAGGAGGACGGCGGCCGCGGAGGCCGCCATGCCCAGGCAGACGGTCTGGATGTCGGGGCGGACGTACTTCATGGTGTCGTAGATCGCGCTCATGGCCGAGAAGGAGCCGCCGGGCGAGTTGATGTAGATGCTGATCTGACGATCCGGGTCCATCGACTGCAGGCACAGCAGCTGCGCCATGATGGCGTTGGCGATGTCGTCGGTCACCGGCGTCCCGAGGAAGATGATGCGGTCCTCGAAGAGCTTGGTGTACGGGTCGACGCGGCGCACACCGTAGGACGTGCGCTCCTCCCACTGGGGGATGTAGTAGTCCATCGAGGGGGACGCCGGGGCGACGCCGGTGGGCAGTCCCCCCATCGACGGGACGACGCGCGGGGACGCCATCGCGGCGCCCGCCTGGGCGGCATTGAAGTCAGCCAGGTCGAAACGGTTCATGGAGCGGTACCTCACTTGGTGGGGGCGTCGTGGCCCATCTGGGCGGCGCTGGTGTAGACGTGGTCGATGAAGCCGTACTCGAGGGCCTCCTGGGCGGTGAACCAGTGGTCGCGGTCCGAGTCGGCGGTGATCTTCTCCACCGGCTGGCCGGTGTGCTCGGCGATGATCTCGGCCATCTCGCGCTTGGTGTCCTTGAGGAACTTCGCGTTGATGGAGATCTCGGTGGCCGTGCCCCCGACCCCGCCGAGGGGCTGGTGCATGAGGATCTTGGCATGGGGCAGGGCGTACCGCTTGCCCTTGGTGCCGGCGGTGAGGAGGAACTGCCCCATCGACGCGGCCATGCCCATGGCGACGGTGGCGACGTCGTTAGAGATCCATTGCATGGTGTCGTAGATAGCCATGCCGGCCGAGATCGACCCGCCCGGCGAATTGATGTAGAGGAAGATGTCCGCGGTCGGGTCCTCCGCGTTGAGGAGCAGCATCTGGGCGCACAGCGCGTTGGCGTTCTCGTCCTTGACCTCCGAGCCCAGGAAGATGATCCGGTTGCGCAGCAGCGACTGGTAGACGTTGTCGGTGAGGCCGATCCCCGCAGCGTCTGCGCCGGCCATCCGGGGCATCCCCGGTCCCTTGGGTGCATTGATGTCGTTCACGTCTACGAAACTACCGTGCCCCTACGACAGTTTCGTGCGGGGTGACACGGTTTCGCCCTCGGCACGCCCGTCGCCGCGCTCGTCCCGGCCCGCTGACGCCGTCCCGAGCGGTTCACCGTCAGCTCGCGGAGCCCTCGCCGGCCGGCTCGTCAGCCTCGTGAGGACGCGCATCCACGTCACCGTGCTCCGGGAGCGCATCGGCACCGAGCTGGCCAGGGGCATCGACCTGGTCGGAACGCTCCTGGGCACTGGGCTGCTCGCCGCTGCCGGCGACGTCGTCATCCCCGGGATGCTCGACCCGATCGTCCCTCTCCGCGTCGTCGGCGCCGTCGTCCCCCTCCTCGGGCCGCGAGGAGATGATGGCGTTGACCCACCGGGCACCGGGATCGCGATCGATGAGCAGAGACTTGACCAACAGCGAACAGGGCAGGGCGATGAGCGTGCCGAGGGCCCCGAAGCACCATCCCCACAACAACAGCGACAGGAACGACATCGTCGGCGTCAGTCCGACGGCGTCACCGGCGAACTTCGGTTGGATGATCGACTGGATGACGAAGTTGAGCACGCTGTAGGAGACGACGACGGCCAGGGCCGACCACCACCCGTCCTGGAAGAGGGCGAGCAGGGCCGGCGGGAGCAGGCCGATGACGAAGCCGATGTTGGGGATGTAGTTGGTGAGGAAGCTGAACAGGGCCCAGACCCCCGCCAGCGGTACCCCGATGACCAACAGCGCAGCCCAGTCGAAGAGGGCGACGATGATGCCGAAGAGCGTCGTCACGAGCCAGTAGCGTCGGATTCCCGAGGCGAACCCCTCGAGGGCCAGGACGATGTCGGGCTTGCTGCGGCCGGCGATCCGAAGACGCTCGTGCATGGACGGTGTGTCCATGATCATGAAGACCATGGCCGTGAGGATGACGACGATCATCGTCACGACGCTCGAGGTGTCGGACACCAGGGAGGTGGCGACCGACAGCACCTGCTGCGGGTCGATGGCCTTGAGCTTGGACGCGATGACGTCCTCGCTCCATCCGAAGCGCGTGAGCAGCTCGATGGCCTGCTTGTACATCGCGACCATGCGCGGCGTGTAGGTCTGCAGCTGGTCGACGGTTGCGGCAACCGACCACACCATTCCGGCGACCCCCGCGGCCAGGACGACGACCACCGTGAGACCTGAGGTGAGCGCGCCGAGCCAGCTCGGGAAGCGGTGACGCACCATCCAGCGGTGGATGGGATACGCGGTGATGAGCAGGTTGAGCCCGAAGAACAGGGGCGCGATGACGCTGGAGAGCTCGTGCAGCAGGCTGAGTGCGAACCACCCGGCGCCGATGGTGAGCAGGGCCAGGGTGAGGGCCGGCAGGGACGAACGCTGGCCCGACGGCTCAGCGGACTCGTCCCGGGGCTCGCGCGTCGAGGACTCTGCCGGTCCGCCGCCCGCGGGCTCCTCCCCGTCGGCCCAGGTGACCTGGCCGGCCTCGACGGCCCGGGCCAGGGCCAGGTCCTCGCGCATGGAGCTGCGGACGCGGCGCAGCCGGGCAGCCCTCGAGGCAGCGCGGGCCGCAACACGTGGCACCCTCATGTCGACCCTCCTCGGGACAGCGGTCTTCCGGGGCCCGGGACGACGTGACCGGCGCCGCACGAGCGATTGTGCAGGCGCCGGTCACGGATGTCTCAGAGCCGATCCACAGCGATCCTAGCGGCTGGGACGGACTCGACCGTGGTCAGGACTCGTCGGCCTCGGCCTTGGCGGCGGTCTTCTTCGTCGTCTTCCTGGCTGCGGGCTTCTTGGCCGGGGCCTTCCTGGCAGGCTTCTTGTCGGCCTTCTCCTCCGCGGCGGGGGCCTCGGCGGCCTTCTCCTCCTCGGCGGCCTTCTCGTCAGCTGCGGTGTCGGCTGCCGCCGCGGGCTCCTCCGTTGCGGCTGCCGCCGCGAGCTCCTCCGTTGCGGCTGCCGCCGCGAGCTCCTCCGTTGCGGCTGCCGCCGCGAGCTCCTCCGTTGCGGCTGCCGCCGCGAGGGCCCCCTCCTCGGCCGGCTCGACGACCGATCCATCGGGCGCGACGGTGTCGAGGTCGACGACGTTGCCCTCGGAGTCCTTGACGGTGGCCTTCATGACGAGGTTCGCCAGGGCCTTTCCGCGCCGGATCTCCTGCATCCACTCACCGATGTGGTTGTGCTCCATCATGTGCTGGGCCTCCTGCTCGGGGGAGGTCCCGTTCTGCTGCGCCTTCTGGAAGAGCAGCTGGGTGAGGTCGTTCTGCTCGACCTCGGACTTCTCGTCGTCGGCGAGCTTGTCGAGAACGATCTGGGCGCGTAGGGCGTCGATGGACCGCTTCTCGATCTCGGCCCAGAAGTCGTCCTCGTTGTCGGCCTCCTCCTCGGAGTCCTCGAGGTACTGCTCGACGGTGAGGCCGGCCTGGGCGAGCTGCTGGCTGACCTGCTGGCGCCGGGCCTCGATCTCGGACTCGACGAGCTTGGACGGCAGCTCGAACTCGACCTTGTCGATGACGGCCTGCAGCACGTTGTCGCGGGCGTCCGCGGCCTGGTCGAGCCGGGCCTGGTTCTCCAGGGCCTTCTTGAGGTCCGCCTTCATCTCGTCGACGGTGTCGAACTGGCTGACGAGCTGGGCGAAGTCGTCGTCCACCTCGGGCAGCTCCTGGGAGGAGACCTTGGTGACGGTGACCTTGATGTCGGCCTCCTGGCCGCGCAGGGCCCCGCCGACGAGGGTCGAGTGGAAGGTGGCGTCCTGGCCGGCGGTCAGGCCGACGACAGCGTCGTCCAGGCCCTCGAGCATCCCCTCGGAGCCGACCTTGTAGGTGATGCCCTCGGCGGTGGCGTCGGCGAGCGGCTCGCCGTCACGGCTGCCGGCCAGGTCGATGACGACGACGTCGCCCTTCTCGGCGGCACGCTCGACCTCGGTGGTCGTCGCGAAGCGCTCCCGCAGCAGCTCGATGCGCTGGTCGACGTCCTCGTCGGGGACGGAGACGGCGGGCACCTCGACGGTGATGGTCGTGGGGTCGGGCACCTCGAAGTCGGGCCGGACGTCGACCTCGGCGGTGAACTCGACGAGCTCACCGTCCTCGAGCTTGGTGACGTCGACCTCGGGCTGGCCGAGGGGGACGATGTCGTTCTCCTCGACGGCCTTGCCGTAGGCCTCGGGCAGGGCGTCGTTGATGGCCTGCTGGAGGACGGTGCCGCGCCCGAAGCGCTGGTCGATGACGGCGGCGGGGACCTTGCCCTTGCGGAACCCGGGGACGTTCACCTGGCCGGCGATGTCCTTGTACGCCTTGTCAAGCGTGGGCTTGAGCTCATCAAAGGTCATCGTGATGGTGAGCTTGACCCGGTTGGGGCTGAGCTGCTCGAGGGTGCTGGGCACGAAGGTCTCCTGAAGGGTCCGAATCTATGACTCCGCCGCAGGGGCGGACACATGCCCACCAATCCTAGCGAGCGGCCGTCGGGGCATCCAAGCCGGCAGTGAGGGCCGGACGATGGAACGCACCGCGACCCGTACCGACTCAGTCCGCCATCCCCTTCACCAGCGCGTCGATCCGCGCGATGAGCAGTCGCGTCGCCTCGGCGTCGTACTCGTCGGTGGAGTCGTCCATGAAGAGGTGACGGTCGCCGGGCAGGACGTGCACGTGCAGGTTGTCGTGGACCTGCGCCCAGGCCCGTGCTGCGTCGAGGTCCCCCTCGAGGGCGAAGAACGGATCGGCGTCCATCCCCAGCACATGGACGGGAACCTCGTCCGGCCACGATCCGGTGAGGAACCCAGGGTCGACGAAGGTGCTCAGCAGGAGCGCTCCGGCCACCGGCCGAGTGAGCAGCAGATGCTCGGCGGGGATGCCGCCCATGGACACGCCTGCGACGATCGGCGTCTCGAGCCCGGCGACCGCGTCCTCCGCCCGAGACAGGAGGGCGTCGTCACCGAGGTCCTCGCTGAAGGCCAGCCCCTCGGCGATGGTCGCGAAGGTGCGTCCGCCGAAGAGGTCCGGGGTGAGGACGTCGTGGCCGGCGTCGCGCAGCCGATCGGCGATATGGCGCAGGCCATCGGTCAGTCCGAGCACGTGGTGGAACAGGACGATCTGGGTCATGGGCCTCACGCTAGGCGCGCAGGGGTCAGGAACCCACGTCAGCAAGGAGCATCGTTCACCGGCGGGCTGCGTCGGCCGCGCCACGAGCACGCACCCGCTCGAGGAAGGCCCGTCGGGACGCCTCGGTGTCGCGGGGCCCGTCCATCCCTCCGAGCAGGAGGGTCGATGTGACGCGGACCCCGCAGTACCCGAGAACATCCTTGCGAAGTCGCGTCACGGGATAGCTGCGACGCATCCTGGCGTACCAGGCGGGCGCGTGGGAGGTGGCGACGAGAGTCGCGGTGCGTCCGGTGAGGAGCCGGTCCGGGGCGGGCCTGCCCGGTCGGTAGTGGTAGGCGATCCCGGGGACGAGCACCCGGTCGAACCACCCCTTGAGGATCGACGGCTCGGCCGCCCACCACACGGGGAGGACGAGGGTCAGATGGGCGACTTCCTGCACCAATCGGATCGACCGCTCGACGAAGGGATCCTCGGGCATTCTCTCGCGGTAGCCCATGCGAAGGACAGGGTCGAAGTCGGCGCGCGACAGATCGATGACCTCGGCCACAGCGGCAGTACCGATCCCGTCGACGTAGGCGCCCGCCAAGGCCGCGCAGAAGCTGCTCGCGTCCGGATGGCCTTGCACGACCAGGATCATGTTCACAGTGTACTCGTCGCTCGCTCCTGAGCGCCGTGAATCAGGGGAAAAGATGACGTCGACCGGTCCAGCGAGGGGACCGACGGTGGAGCGGATGACGAGAATCGAACTCGCGTAGCCAGTTTGGAAGACTGGGGCTCTACCATTGAGCTACATCCGCACGCCCCGAAGGACCTGCACCACAGTACACGAGGGGCGTCCCCCCGTCATCTCGACAAGTCATCCTTTCGGGGGATGGATGAGCGGGTCCACGCTTGATGTCATGGTGGCATGACAGCATCTCGAAAACTCCTGTACGCGGCGACGTCGTGGCTCGTGCTCGGTCTGGTCGGCGGCCTGTTCTACCGCGAGTTCACCAAGGCCCACGAGTTCACCGGGGTCACCCAACTGGCGGTGGTCCACACGCACACCCTGGCCCTCGGGTTCCTGCTCACCCTCGTCGTCCTCCTGCTGGAGAACGCCTTCACCCTGAGCCGGACGCGTGCGTTCGCCGTCTACCTGTGGGGCTTCAATCTCGGTCTGCTCGTCACGGTCGGGGTGATGATCGTCCACGGCGTCCTGCAGGTGCTCGGGCACACGAGCGTCTCCCCCGCGATCTCCGGGGTCGCCGGCCTGGGACACATCGGCCTCACCGTCGGGCTCATCGCGTTGATCGTGGCGCTGTTCGCCCGGGTCGGGAGGCAGTGACCTCAGCCCTGCCGCGTCGAGGGGGTGTGACCCCCGTGTCACCTAGCCTCACCGGAGAGGACCCCCACCGACAGGAGCCCCCGTGCAAGACCTCGAAGCCTTCACCGCAGCCCAGGTGAGGATCGGCCGGATGTGGTGGCAGTTCATGCCTGAGCAGGGATGGACGGAGTCGACCCTCACCTGGCTACGGGTGCAGCAGTGCATCTGGCGCGAACTCATCATGGTTCGCGACGACGGCCAGAAGGTGAGCGGCTCGATGCCCGACGCCCTCCAGAACGAACTCATCGCCTTCCAGGACGCCCACGGCACCATCGGCCAGCCCCGCCCCTTCGGATTCACCATGCAGCTGTCCAACACCGGAAAGGTCCAGGTCTGGATCACGTGGGACAAACGCGTCCACTTCCACACGGGCCCCGAGGCCCCGTTCCAGCCCGGCCCCCAGGGCCCCTCCATGCCGACGGACGAGATGTGGCGCGCTGAACTGGCGCAGTACCCTCGGCCGGCCGACCAGATCCCCGACTGGTGGCAGGCGCTGCTCTGAGCCACCGCGCACGCGCCGGTACCTTCCCGGGTGGATTTCTGACGTGGGGATGGGGTTCGAGACGTGAAATGCGATCGGAACGGCCTCTCCACGTCAGGAATCCACCCGCACCCCGCCCCACGGGGATCCCACCGGGCAACCAGCGGCACCCCGTACGGACCAATGGTCGGGGCGACAGGACTCGAACCTGCGGTCTCCTGCTCCCAAAGCACACCCCGCACCTAGTCAGAGGACCCCGGTACGGCACGGGTAGTGTCACTGTCAGACATCAGCCGATCCATCCTCGACGCCACATCATCCAGCCCCTGATCCCACAGGTGCCCGTACAGATCAAGCGTCATCGTCGCCGAGCGATGCCCGAGCATCCGCTGCACCGCCAGGACATCGGCANTGGTCGGGGCGACAGGACTCGAACCTGCGGTCTCCTGCTCCCAAAGCACACCCCGCACCTAGTCAGAGGACCCCGGTACGGCACGGGTAGTGTCACTGTCAGACATCAGCCGATCCATCCTCGACGCCACATCATCCAGCCCCTGATCCCACAGGTGCCCGTACAGATCAAGCGTCATCGTCGCCGAGCGATGCCCGAGCATCCGCTGCACCGCCAGGACATCGGCACCCGAGGCGATGGCCAGCGACGCAGCCGTGTGCCGCAAATCATGGATCCGCACGTCGCCCCAGCCGAGCCGGTCGCACGCCGGACGGAATCGGCGCTCACGCCACGAGTCCTTCGCGATACGCCCTCCACGGTGGGCGCGCAGCAGCGGCCTGTCAGCCGGCCCGTCAAGGTCGAGCATCGCGATGACCGACGCCGGTACGGGCACATCCCTGGCCCGCCCGGTCTTCGACCTGTGCACCCTCACCCGGCCTCGACGCTCGTCGACGTCTCCGACGTTGAGAGCCAGGGCCTCACCGATCCTCAGGCCGGTCGTGCCGAGGAGCCACACGAGCGCCGCCGACTCACCGGCGGCCGGATCCGTGTCGACCTCGGCCGCCAGGAGCCTGAGCTGGTCCATCGTCAGCGGATGCACGTCCCTGCGGACCTCGCGTGGAGCGGTCACCGTCGACAGGTCTAGCCGGTCGCGCAGCGCCCCGCGCAGACACTGGAGGCCCTGGTGTCGCAGGGATGACGAGGCTGGTCCTCCGGCGGTTGTCAGACCGGCGATCCACACCTGCACCTCGGATGCCGTGACCTGATCGATGGGCGTCCGGGCCCAGCGTGACCTGACGTGGGACGCGGCGAGGGCGGCGGCGTCGTACCCGGCAGGGCTGAGGCCACGCTTGCCGTCGAGCCACACGTCGACGAGATCGCCGACAGTGCGCCCATCCTCGGGGCGCGGTGGGGCGGTGGTGAGCCTGACAGCGTTGAGGCGTTCGGCCTCGGCGCGGGTCCGGCAGGCTGTGGTGGGCCATCCGGCCACGACGACACGCCACCGTAGTCCTCGCCCGTCGCGGCGTGTGGGCGCGCCATGACGGTCACGCCACAGATCCTGCACCGCCACTTGGTTACCTGCACAATGCAGCTGAGGACCGCTGCACCTGGCCGGCAACTCCCCCGGAGGTGTCCTCGACGCTCACCCACTGAAGATCTGTTGCGTCCAGGCATGTGAGTTGCAGGATTCTCCGTGCTGCGTCTTTCGCTTCGTCGCGGCTCAGTTTCTCCTGCACGTGCACGGTGACGTCACCGCTCCCGTTGTCGCTGATGTCTGTAATTGGGCATGCCCATGATGCGGCAGTACCGCACGTCTGCGTGAACGATGTGACACCGAGATTCTGGAGCAGGGTTTTCTTCACGGTGGGGGCGAGCGGGGCGGCCGCCTTCGATGGGGGTGTGGCGTGCCTGCTTCGCTCTGCCGTGGCGCGGCTTGTGGCCCGCGTCGGCGTCGTCGAGGCCGGCCTCGGCGACGACTGGCCGGCCTCTTCATGCCCTCCGCTCGCGACGGCAGCGATGATGATGAGGAGAATCACCGCGCCAACAACGCCGAGAACCACCGTGGCCCGCTTCTCTGCTTTGCTCCGCTCCTGCGGGGTCATCGCGTCAATGGCCGCTTGGGTTCTGCTCCTGCGCTCTTCGCGGCGTTCACGTGCAGCGTCGCGCTTCTCCTGCCGCAAACGCTCGATCTCGAGCTCGCGTTGCTTCTCCTCGAGTTTGCGGATACGTGTCCGGCGTCCCATGGGATTGTCCTTTCTCATGCCGCTTCGGTGCGGCTGTCGATGTAGGCGCGCTCCCCGTCGGTGAGGTGCGCGAGTCTAGTGGCGAGGACGTCGTCAGCGACCCACAGGTCGAGGGCGGCAGCCTCGGGCGTCGAGTCAGCCATGGCATCGGCCACCACACCCAGATCGGGCAGCAGCCACCGTGCTGTGGCGACCCGGACGCGCTCCTCGCAGACGGGCGGCTGCGGCCCGAGAAGCCCGAGCCTGATGTGGGTGAGTTCGTGGGCGAGCGTGGAGCGACGCTCACGCTGGGTCAGTCCGGTCGCGATCCAGATGGTGTGTCCGTCTGTGGCTCCACGCCATCCGGCTGGCAGCCCACCCCACACGAGGTCGAGGTGTGGCTGGTCGCGGAGTGTCTGCCACGGGTCAGGCTGGGTCATCGCCCCACTCCTGCTCCATGCGTTCCCGGTCGGTCGGCACACCAGGGTTGTCGGCTGCCAGGGCCACCTCGACGACCGCACCCACACCATCGGGGCTCTTCTGAGCGTCAGACTGCCGGTCATCACCACTACCTCCTGCCTCACGGGCTGCGAGGAGCACATCCATGATGCCCTCGACAGCCTTCCGTTCCTCTTGGGTGAGACGTTCGTAGCGCTTCCAGCCACCGACCGGCGTGTATCCGGCCTCGGCGGACTTGATGTCGTCGACATCGACGCGCAGGATCGCGGCAAGGTCACCATAGGTCCGGTCGTCCCGGATCGACTTCTGTGCGCCAGATGCGATCCGCCTGAGCGTCTCGTACGTGATCGATCCAGCTGGCAGCTTCGCCGCCCGATACATCGCGATGAGGCTGTGGGCGTTGAGGTCCCGCTGCCTGTCTGCGACGAGTTGCTGGAGTGGTGTCACGTCATCCATGGTCTGGCCCTTGTCCTGTTGCGTGCACCTCACAAGCGTATTGCTTGTACAAGCACAATGCCAGCATGGCTCATAGACGCGCCATGTGACTAGGCATTACACGCTTCCCGCTTGCTTGTACAAGTCACAAGGGCTACGGTCATGGGCCATGAGCCACTTGTACTCCAAGCGCGCAGCTTGCAGACTAGGAAGCACAACCCGCCACAAGAGACGAGGAGGGATGTGGATGAGGATCACCAACCCAGGCGCCATCGCCAGGGCCAGGCGCCGACGGTCACTGTCGCAGACCGATCTGGCCGCCATCTCCGGGTGCACCCAGCAGTTCATCTCCATGATCGAGACCGCCAGGAGCCGCACCTGCTCGGAGGCGCTCGCGCTCACCATCTGCCGGAAGCTCGACATCGACCTGGAGGACGCCTTCGAGTACGGTGAGCCCGACAGCATGCCAGCAGATACACGCTCACGCCGTGCGCTCCAAGCGAGGGCAGCATGACCCACCACACAAAGAAAGCCGCCCCCGCTGCAGCAGGGACGTCCACTGCAGACACTCGGCGTCTCGATTGTCAACGATTGCCTAGACTGCGAGGTGATGAACGTGTCAGAGGAGAAGGCCCGCGAGCTGTTGGCGGAGGTGCGCCGCGCCAGCGAGGCGATCGACGCCGCCATGGAGGACCGTCGCCGAGCGATCCAACAGGCCATGGCCGCCGGGATTGCGCGCGACGAGATCGCGGACGCTGCGGGCGTGCATCGCGTGACGCTGTACAAGCTCATGCAGCACTGACCACCCCTTGTCCAGATGTAGCCTGTGCACTACAGTCATCTGTAGCCAATCGGCTACATCATCATGAGAATGAAACCCGGAACTGCCTCCACTTTGGCGAGTCAGGGCAGCTCCGGGCCAACACCCCTAGAAGGAGCACCCCCATGGTACCTGTCCCTACCCCGTCATGCCCTGAGCCGCTGGAGGCCAGGGGAATCACATGGCAGATCATCGCCGACATTGCCAGTCGGTCCGGCGTCGCCAAGGACACCGTCATCACCGTCCTGATGGCCATGGCTGCCATCAGCGACGGGGCGGAGGACGACCGATGAGCACCTCCGTGACCCAGTTCGCGAGCCCCCAATTCGGCACCATCCGCACCGTCTCCATCGACGGCGAGCCCTGGTTCGTTGCCACGGACATCTGCACAGCGCTCGATCTGACGAACACCACCGTCACATTGCAACGACTCGACGACGACGAACGCTCTAAGTTCAACTTAGGGCGCCAGGGGGAGACTTGGTGCGTCAACGAGGCAGGCCTGTACAGCCTCGTCCTGGCATCACGCAAACCAGAGGCCAAGGCATTCAAGCGTTGGGTGACCCATGAGGTCCTGCCGTCGATCCGGCGCACCGGCGGGTACCTCACCCCCGACGCCATCGAGAAGGCACTGTCCGACCCCGACTTCATCATCCGACTCGCCACCGACCTCAAGTCCGAGCGCGCCAAGCGAGCCGAACTCGAGGCCCGCCAACAGATCCTTGCTCCCAAGGCACGCGCTTTCGACCTGTGGCTGTCAACCAACGTCGACTACTCCGTCGGCCAGATCGCCAAGGCCCTCCACAAGGCGGGGGCCACGACCCTCGAGATCGACGGGACCCGCCGATCCATGGGCCGCAACAACCTCATGTGCTGGCTGCGCGAGAACCACTGGGTCATGTCTCGCGGCAACGAGCCCATGCAGTCCCAGGTGAACCGGGGCCGCATGACCGCCCGCTACGGCGGCTACGAGAACCCCAAGACCGGCGACCAGGTTGGAACCTGCACCCCGCGCATCACCGCGAAGGGTGCCGCCCGGCTCGCCGTCATCCTTGCGGTCCTGCCCGAGGACGTACAGCGTGCCCTCGAGGACATCACCGCCGTCCACGACATCGAGGAGGTCGCGGCATGAGCGGCATCACCATGATGTGCCCGCACGAATATGCGCTCAAAGCCACTCAGGCCGACATGCTCAACACGCTGGCCGACCCGCGTGACCCCGACATGAAGCCGGGCCTGTTCGAGGCCTGCCGAATCATCACCGCGAACAAGACCGCCGCCGCACGCCTGGTGTCAGGTCGTCAGCGCTTGCATGATGCCAGCGGTGGCGCCCTCAATGGCGGCCGGTGCAGCCAGGTGAAGGATCTTGCGCAAGGCGCGGTAGAGGTTCTCGATGAGTGTGCCAGCCTTCTGCGCATCGTCGGCCGGAGCTTCACCGAAATGGACCGCGAGAGCCCCGATGAGCTCGTTGACGAGTCGTTGGACTCCGCTGGGCCCGAAGATCGAGAACTCCTCGACCGCCTTGTCGATGGCCTCGGCCAGCTCGAACAGGTAGCGCGCCGCGTCCGAGTCGAGGTAGTCGGCCGATTCGATGAGCCCGCGGACCGAATCGGTGGCCGACAGGACGTCGGACAGGTCGGATCCCGACACGCCAGCCTGCCCCCAGTTGTCGGCGAGGATCTTGAGGGCCACCAGGTCCGAGTCCCCGACAAGACGCACGACACCGCCGCGGGAACCGGTGATACCGACACTGTCGGTGAAGATCGCTGTCGCGATCGAGTCGACCAGCCCGGCATAGGTCTCGTCGGTCAATCGGTCGCGAACTTGGGAGAACCAGCCGAGGGTCTCCAGGTGGACATCGATCCAGTCGCGCCCCTCGATGGCCCTGGCGGCCTTCGGCGAACGACCTTCGGGAAGCGTCTTCCACTGCGCCAACCTGTCGTGCAGTTTCTGCGCCGGATTCGAGTCATTCGTCATGGGCACATCATCGCAGGAGAACTGTCATGACGTGGATTGATCCGGACCGCTGGTACAAGCCAGCCGAGGCCGCGCCGCTCATCGGCAAGAGCAAGCGCACCGTGCAGGACTGGTGCCGCGGCCGAATCATCTGTGCCCGCGAGGACAAGGGGCCGCGTGGCGGAGTTCGCTATCTCATTCCCGGCGGCGTCCTCGCAGCGTACGTACGGGACAACACGCCGAGGAGGGCCCGGTGATGCCTCTCTTCACGAACGGCGGCGTCCTCCTCCTGGCCGTCCTCGCCGCTGCCTTGTGGGTTGTGTGGCGACTCCACAACGATGACCGGAGGCTGTGATGACCGACTACGACGACGAGCCCGACTGGTGCACATGGTGCGACGGCATCGGCGACTACCAATGGCATGACGAACCGCTGTGCCCCCATTGCCACGGGACAGGAATCGAACCCGAGGAGAACCGATGAATCGCGATGAAGTGCTGTCCATCTGCAAGCAGGCGCTGGAGAAGGGCGGACGGCCCAACCTGAGCTACGCCAACCTGAGCTACGCCATCCTCGAAGGGGCCGACCTGCACGGTGTCGACCTGAGCTACGCCGACCTGAGCTACGCCGACCTGAGCTACGCCGACCTGCACGGTGCCAACTTGCGCTACGCCGACCTGAGCGACGCCATCCTCGAAGGGGCCGACCTGC
This sequence comes from Acidipropionibacterium timonense, assembly GCF_900605005.1. Lineage (GTDB taxonomy): Bacteria > Actinomycetota > Actinomycetes > Propionibacteriales > Propionibacteriaceae > Cutibacterium > Cutibacterium timonense. The sequence continues at coordinate 1,662,278 of NZ_LR027558.1, forward strand.
ACGGTGTCGACCTGAGCTACGCCGACCTGAGCTACGCCTACCTGAGCGGGGCCGACCTGCGGGATGCCGACCTGAGTGGGGCTGACCTCTGGAGGACTGCATGGGATGGTCTGTGTGTCGACGGTCTTCTCCGGGGCCGGTGTCTCCTGATTCCCACGCCGCACGGCTGGGTGGTTCAGGCTGGCGAGTGGTCCGGGGCCGTCGACCAGCTGCGCCAGCGCACCGCACATGATGACGACGCGCCTGATGCCATCGCCGTGGTCCGCCGACTCCACGCGGCGTTCTGCGACATGTGCGACGCCCATATCGCAGAGCACCCGCACGTCATCGACGATCTGGCTACGAGGTGGCTGCCATGACCGACCAGTCTCAGCGTGACATGTGGGCGAGCAGCCTCGACGTCGCCATGGGGGAGATCAACGAGGCGGCTGTCCGCCTGGCCACCCTCGACGACGACGCATGGACGGACACCGGCGTCGACATCGACGCCATCGTCACCACCCTCGACAACATCTACGACCAGCTCATCGACGTCTGGTCCGACCTCACAGGAGCCACCCCATGACCACGAGCCAGAACTACGCGCCCGGCTACAGCAGCATCGCAGCCGCCAACGCACTCATGGATGCAGTAGACAACATCGACGATCTCGACGACGAGACGTGGGAGGAGTCCGCTATCGACATCGACGACATGCGCAGCCAGCTCGTCCGCTGGGCGGAGTACCTCACCCGGCGCAGTATCCGCATCCTGCTAGCCGCACGGGGGCAGTCATGATCGACAGGCACACCATCAAGGTCGGGTCGGCCGTCAGGATCTACCGCGGCCCAGACGGCACCCCAGACTGGGTCGAGGCCAGGCGTCGCGGGATCGGCGGCTCCGACATCGCATCGATCCTCCGCGCCGAGGGAGCCTACCGAACACCATACGAGATATGGTGCGACAAGACCGGGCGCGGCAAAGACAAGCCGGCAGACCGCCTCCTCGAGGCCGGACACTACGCCGAAATCGCCATGCAGCACTGGTACCGAGACCACCTGCTCGACGGCAAATACCTGGCCGTGCAGCCCGGCACGTTCCGCTCCCAGACGCGGCCATGGCAGATCGCGAACCCCGACGCCCTGGTTGTCGAACCGCGCCATCAACTGTCGTCGGCAAGCCGTGTCCTGGAGTTCAAGTTCGTGCCGAACACCTCAGACAAGTGGCATGTTGGTGGCGGAGACATCACCACAGGCAACACACGCCCAGACATACCCGAAAAGTATTGGCAGCAGTGCCAGTGGTACATGCACGTCCTCGACCTACCAGTCACCGACATCGTCGCCATGGGCGGCTTCGGCATCCACTGCTGGCGTATCACCGCCAACCGCGACTGGCAGGAGGATGCGGCACGGCAGGCCGCCGATTTCTGGGCCACCGTCGAGGCCGACCTTGACGTCCACTGGGAGCCCGAGCCAGCCAACTACGAGGCCGACCGCCGCCGCCACCCCCACATCACCGCCGCCACCGTCACAGCGACCGCCGACACCGTCATCGCATGGCGTGAATACCAGCGATACCACACCTCATTCATGACCACCCAGAAAACCGACACCGCAGCCCGGCGGGGATTGCAGGCCCGCATGGCCCACGAAATGGGTGACGCAGGCACTCTCGCCCTCCCCGACGGCACCGTTCTGGCAACCCGAACCGCCAAGCGAAACGCCGACGGCACACCCGGAACCCCCTTCGTCTCCATCCGAAAGTGAGAATCATGTCCACCGACATCGTCCAGGCACGATCATCAGAACTGTCCATCGGGCCGTCCCAGACGGCATTCACGGACTCCCAGGTATCTGTCCTACGGCAGCTGGGTGTCACGTCAGCATCAGTGGACGATCTGAGGATCTTCTTCCACCGCTGCCAGTCCACCGGGCTGGACCCGTTCTCGGGGCAGATCTACATGATCGGGCGCAGGTCACGTGAGGGCCAGAACTGGGTTGTCAAGCAGACGATCCAGACCGGCATCGACGGATACCGGCTCATCGCACATCGGGCGGCTGAAGCCCGGGGCATGTCGCTGTCGTGCGACGACACCCTGTGGGCGGACGGCGACGGGCACTGGCATGACCTGTGGATCTGGGACACCCCTCCGACTGCCGCGAAGGTCGTCGTCCGTGTCGGAGAGGCCAGATTCTCCGGTGTCGCGACGACAACGGAGTACATGCCGATGCGCATGGATCGCTCCGGCCGTGAGGTGCCGATGGGGCTGTGGGCCAAGATGCCAGCCACCATGGTCGCCAAGTGTGCTGAGGCGCTCGCCCTGCGCAAGGCCTTCCCCCTCGACCTGTCTGGCATCTACACGACCGAGGAGATGATGCAGGCGGACGCACGGGAGCGCACGATCGCCACTGATACGGCACCGGCGCAGCCCCGCCCGAGGCTCGACTACAGCCGTGCCACGAGGGCCATGACCGACTGCGGGGTGACACAGGCCGAGATGCTCGAAGTCGCGAAGGACATCACCGGGCGGCGCGAATTGGCGTCGGCCAACGAGCTGACACAGGACGAGCTCGATGCCGTCGCGGACGCAGTCATCGCCGGAGCCGAAGACGACCACGACGACACCGTCGACGCCGAACTGGTGGACCCCGACACCGGCGAGGTGACCCAGTGACCGAGCACCTGTCGGATGACTACATCCACCGCCAGATCCCCGAGCCCATCCTCCTGGCAGTAGCCCGGCAGAGAGAGGCCATGAGGCGGGCGTTCCCAGAGCGGGAGAACATGGACGATGGCATTGTCGACGCCGAGCTCCGACTACACGAGAGCAAGGTTGGGCCAAGACTCCGGTCAGCGCATCTCGAGTTCATCGGCGGTGACGGTGGCCCCAGTCACGTGGGAGCGTGCATCGTCTCTCTGACCTTTACGGCGAGATCGAAAGCCGCGGATGATACGGCTCGCTGGCTCACCAGCTCCATCGCCTGCCAGTTCAGGTGGCTGGAGGACATCATCCGCCGCGAGCCCGGCATCGCCCGGGTCCTGCCGGGGAGTCCGTCGTGAGCGACATCACCGTGCCAGGCCAGGTCATCACCGACATCATGTGCCGGCTGCGGGTCACCGACGACGGACACGCCACCCTCGACCGCCCACGACGCCGACGCCACGCCAGCTGGATCCACGACGGACACCGCTACCAGCCCACCCCGGCACAGATCGTGTGGGCCTACGCCCACGGACGCCGGCTCCCCCACCACCAGGTGCGGCGCCTCTGCGGATTCGGCTGGTGCCTCCACCCGGATCACCTGTCGATCGCACGCCGACACATGCCCACCCCCGTGTGGCCCGTCGACCTCGACGACATCGCCTACCGGCGGGCACACGGCTGGAACTGGCCAGCCATCACCGAGGTCACCGGCTGGACCCCGGCAGACATCACCTCCATCCCCCACGTGCGACGTATCCACCAGCCGCTACAGGCCGACGCACACCACTACCTTCAGGAGCAGCACCATGGCTAAGGACACCCCCATCACCGTGATCGGCAACCTCACCGCCGACCCCGAACTGCGCTTCACCTCCAACGGGGCGCCGGTGGCGAACTTCACCGTGGCCTCGACCCCGCGCACCTTCGACCGTCAAACCAACGAGTGGCGCGACGGCGAGGCAATGTTCCTCGCCTGCCATGCGTGGCGCCAGTACGCCCAGAACGTCGCCGACTCCCTGTCCAAGGGGATGCGCGTCATCGTGCAGGGCAACCTCAAGGCCCGGTCCTACGAGGATCGTGACGGGAACCGTCGCACCTCGTACGAGATCGACGTCCAGGAGGTCGGCCCGTCACTGAGGCATGCGACAGCGCAGGTGACCCGTAACCCGTTCAGTGGCGGCCAGAGCCGGGGGCGTCAGCGTACCGGCGGCCAGCAGCAGGGTGTGGATCCGTGGGGCATCAGCCAGTCCGAGGAGGCCCCGTTCTGATGGCTGCACCTCGTGACACGTTCGTCGACATCGGCGCGGCCAAGATCGATCCGGTCCAGTACGGGCTCGCCGCCAGATTCCTGGCACGCCATGACGCAGAGGACCTCGCCGACATGATCCTCGACCCCAGCCAGATCATCACACCCCCACCGGCCAACGGGACGCCTCGTAGCCGCCGGTACACGAGGACCGGATTCACCAACACACGAAAGGTCGCCTGACATGACCGACAAACTCGATCTGGACGCCCTGCCGGAATGGACCGTCATTCGGGTGAACGACACGCTCAACGCTATCCGACTACTCAAGGTTGACGGACGATGGTATCCGGTCGCCGCCGACAGGGAGGATGTAGACGTGTGGCCCACTGTCACCGTGGAGCATGGCCCCATGACCTGCGCAGAACATCTCATAGCGGCATGGGATGCCGCAACCGTACCAGAAGACGGAAAGATTCGCTCCGGGGAACGATTCATCTCACTGACATGGGATGCCGAAGTTACGGTTCGAACGGCAGAACATGACTTCGCGGCAACCGCGCAATACCGTCTCATGACGCAGCGGCCACGGCCCGCATGGATGGATGCCGAATGGGTATGGGCCGACACTGAACGAGACGAGCGCGTGCTGTGGCATCACCAGTACGACGGATGGCAGTCGCTCCAAACCACCGACTGTATCCCGATGCACATCATGGAGACCCGAAGCCCGTTCATCGCCACCGTGTCCCCCGACAAGCAGGACCAGCAATGATCACCATGACCGACATCTTCGCCGGGGCTGGCGGATCGACGACCGGCGCCTGCCAGGTCCCCGGGGTCGAGGTGTCCTTGGCGGCGAATCACTGGCCTCTCGCGGTCCAGGTCCATGCCGAGAATCACCCGCACACGAATCATGCCTGCGTGGACCTCCACATGGAGGACCCCCGCAACTTTCCTCGCACGGACATTCTGTGGGCATCACCAGAATGTACCAAGTGGAGCCTGGCCAATCAGAAGGCCAAGGCGTTGTCGGTCGAGCTGGGCGGTGACCCGACCCTTTTCGACGACGTCCCCGACGGGCTGATTTCCGAGGGCGAGGACGAGATCACCCGCTCGCGGCTGCTCATGTTCGACGTGTTGCGGTTCATCGAGTACCACCGGTACCGGGCGGTCATCGTCGAGAATGTCGTCGACATCGCGACCCAGGCCAAGTACGCCGACGCGTGGGCGGCATGGCGTCGCGGCCTGCGTCGCCTCGGCTACGAGTACCGGGTCGTGAGCCTCAACTCGATGCACGCCCAGGCCGCCGGCGACCCGGCACCCCAGTCACGGGACCGTCTGTACGTCGTGGCATGGCCGCACGGCTGCACTGCTCCCGACATCGACCGGGTCATGCGGCCGGCTGCGTGGTGCCCCCGCTGCGACACCACGGTGGCCGCCCGGCAGGCATGGAAGCCTGGCCGAACCGTCGGCCGGTACCACGCCCAGTACGTGTACGTGTGCCCCGACTGCGGGGCCATCGTCGAACCCGGATGGCGGCCGGCCTCGACGATCATCGACTGGACTATCCCGGCCGAGCGGATCGCCGACCGGAAACGCCCCCTCTCCGCCAAGACACTCGCACGTATCCGTGAGGGCCTGCGCCGCTACGGCACCGCCGAACCGCTCATGGTCAGGCACAACACGACCCGCGCCGGGGACAACCCGGGCCATCTGTGCACGCCGGTCACCGAGCCCCTGCGCACCCTGACCGCGACCTCGTCCAAGGCCCTGCTCGTGCCCTACTACAGCGCCAGTGAGACGGCCAAGCCGGTCTCCCAGCCCATCGGCACCCTCACCTGCACCGACCGGTACGGCCTGGCGACCACCCAGCCGCAGATCACCGACGCCGACGTCATGGAATGCCGGTTCCGGATGCTCGCCCCCCACGAGGTCGCCGCCGGAATGGCCTTCCCTCTCGACTACCACTGGGAGGGCACCAAGCGTGACCGGGTCCGCCTCGCCGGGAACGCTGTCACCCCGCCGGCCGCCCGTGACCTCCTCACCGCCGTCACCGAGTCCATGGAGGTGGCGGCATGACGCAGGAGTTCACGCTGATGGTTCCGAATACGCTGTGGATGTCGCTCAACCACCGGAAACATTGGGCGGCCAGAGCACGCGCCACGAAAACACTCCGATGGATGGCCGCTGCGGCTTGCCGCAAACACGGTATCCACGCCGACAGCCGGGTGCGTGTCATCGCCACCATCGGATACCGCCCCGGGCGTGCCGACCCCAACAACGCGACACCCACCCTCAAAGCGATCATCGACGGCATGACCGATGCGGGCGTGTGGCCCGACGACTCCTCCGAGTACGTCCTGGGCCCCGACCCGCGTCGCGACCCCATACCGCCACCCACCGGCTACCACACCGTCACCATCGCCCTCCAGGAGACCCCATGAACAGAACCGAGAACATCGAGAATCTGGTGCATCTCGTGACGGCGCGGGAACGTCTCATGACGCTGACCGAGACCGCCTGGGAAATCCACTACGAGATCGAGCGCGTCACACCGATGCACGGCGTCATCGACGCCGAGGATCTCGACAGACTCCAGGGGAGGGCTCGGCTCCTGTCGGTCGAGCTGCGCGACTTCATCGGCCCCGTCGATGCGCTCCTGGCCGGCACCCTCGAGCTGTTCGACACCACCGACGACGTGGACGCCTCGACGACGCCCGGGCTGAAGCAGGATCCACTCGACTTCGAGGGAGGCACGGCATGAGGATCCGCACGATCAAGCCAGAGTTCTGGTCGTCGGAGGACATGGCGGTCCTGCCCTTTGTGCACCGGCTCGTCTTCGTCGGCCTGTGGTCCATGGCCGACGACGAGGGACGCCTGTCCGCTGATCCGAGACTCATCAGGTCGCAGCTCTTCCCGCTCGACGACCACATCGGTGAGGACTCAGTGAGGTATCACGGAGGACTCACTGAGGACTCAGTGAGCATTCACGACATCCTCACTGACCTCTCACGCGGGGGTCAGATCACCCTCTACAGAGGCCCCGGAAAGCGGATTTATTGCCAAGTCGACAATTTCGCCCGACACCAGAAGATCAACCGCCCCACACCCTCCAAGATTCCCGCCCCGACTACGGCAAACACAATCCTCACTGAGGACTCAGTGAGTCCTCACGGAGTCGTCACTGAGGACTCACCCCCGGAACAGGGAACAGGGAACAGGGAACAGGGAACAGGGAACAGGGAACAGGGACCCCCCTCACTTCGTTCGGGGGTCCGGGGGGACACCACGTCGACACCACCCAGCGACCTCGCCACCGCCTCCGGTCGGGACGTCGTCGCTGACGCTCCGGCCAAACAACAGACGAAACTCGGCGCACGACTTCCCGACCAATGGCAGCCAGCACGCACCAGCCCCAACCTCAACGTCGAACAGCCCCACAGTCCCGACTGGCTCGACGACCAACTCAACCGATTCCGCGACTACTGGCACGCCCAGCCCGGCGCCAAAGGCCGCAAGACCGACTGGGACGCCACCTGGCGCAACTGGATCCGCAACGCCACCGACCACACCACCAGCCGCCGACAGCAAGAAACCGACGCCCAGTACCAGCGCGCCAAACACCGCGCCGCCACCGGAACCAACCCCCTCATCGACATCATCAACGGAGCAGCCTGATGAACCTCGACCAAACGACAGACCTGGTCCGCACCATCCGAGCGATCTGCCCAGCCCAAGCCCAGGACGAGTGGACCCCCGAAGCCTGGCACCTCATCCTCGACGACATCGACCTACGCGACGCCCTCACCGCCGTCCGCACCATCGCCCGACGCCACGACACCCGACCCCTCTGGATCGACCCCCGCCAAATCCGAACCGAGGTCCACCGCGTCCACGACGACCGCCTCGACCGCGCCCGACTCGACCACCCGCCGACAGACCCGGACGCCTACCGCCAATGGCTCCGAGACACCCGCCACCACATCGCCAACCACCACAGCACCCAACCCCAAGCCCTGGAAGCCACGCCACAGCCACAGGAGCCCCGAATAGCCAACACCGGCACATCCAGGCGGGACCAGCTCCGCCAGGCTCTCAGAGTGACGCCCAGCGCGACGGAGATTTGAGCGCCTTCCAGACACCGACCCAACCCGACACCCACACCAGCCCCGAAACGCCGTCACAGGTCGATCGCAAGACCGGAAACCGGCAAAAGGAGACCAACCATGACCTGGACATGCCACCACTGCCACGCCACCTTGAGCGGAGCCAAGACACAGCACTGCACCGTGTCGGCAGGCACGGCGTCAATACCGGCCCCGATCGTCGCCGCTGCCTCACTGCCGCCGAGATGGTCGAGCGGGGACTCATCTTCGACGCGGACAGGTCAATGTGGCGTCTCCCCGGCACATGGCGCGGGCCCGCAGATAGCCCAGAAACGGACGGCGTCGAGAATCTGAGCGCCTCGCAGCCCTGACCCGGCACATCTTCCCACCCCACCACCTCCCAGAGCCTTAGAAACCGATTTCCCGAAAGGACCGTCCATGACCGACCCCCTCGTGTGGATCCCCCGATCCGATCCGGTGGCCCGCATCCGCCAGATGCCAGCCCTCGTCGCCGAGATCGAGGCCCTCGGGGGCACCCGCAATCCCGACGGCGAGACCACCCACACCCGCACCGTGCCAGGATCGCGCCCGCCGCTGGATGTCTCCCGCCTCGATGTCGTGGCCTCCGACGGCTGGGAGCCGTCCAGCCTCGTCGAGCTGTCATCGGTGGCCTCCCGCATCATCTGGCAGGCCGTTGACCCCGACACCCGGACAGCACACCCGCAGCCGTGCGGACTGTCCTGGAACACCGAGTGCGCATGGTTGGCCGACATCTGGGCGGACTCGAGGGCATGGCTCGATGACGTCGACATGGGCATCGTCGACCAGGTCGTCCACCAGACCTACTCGACCCTGACCAGACAGGCCGGCGTGCGACCTCCCACGAGGATCTCCTGCCCGTCCTGCGGGGCGTCGATGCAGCTCGTCGGTCAGGGGGTCAAGGCCGTGCTCGTGTGCGAGGCCACAGCATGGAGCAGCGACCGCCACGAGATGCCGGGCCCCGCGGCCCTGGAGCTCCAGTGGCGCTACCACCGAGCCATGACAGCCGATGAGCTCGGGGAGTGTGACCTGCCGGTGACCTGTGGACAGATCAGGCAGTGGCGCAAGCGTGGGCGCCTGCGCCCGGCTCTGCGGTCACAGCACCGTGGCGATCCCCACCACTACTGGCCGTGGGATGTCATCCGTCTCCTGTGGCCCGGGATCATCGAGGCCATCGATGCCCGTGATGCCCGGGGCGCGGCATGAACCACACCCGTGTGATTCATGTGCTATGGTACAGATCGTCGGACAAGTGTGTCCGCGATCACATCACCGGATGATCTCATGGCGACCAATCGCACAGCATCCTCAGCGCACATCAGGTGGCGCAATCGCATCCTCGCTCGTGACAGGGCTCGAGGCCTCACTCACTGCCCGCTGTGTGGCGTCGAGCTCGCCTGGGGGCAACCGGGGCTGCCCAACTCCGTCGAGGCCGACCACATCGTGCCGGTCCGCTGGGGAGGACAGAGCACCCTCGACAATGGCCGATCTATCTGCCGGACCTGCAACCGCTCGAAGGGCGATCGGGAGCAGCCCGGCCAGGTGGACATCAACCGCCAGACCAACAAGACATGTCTCGAATGGTGAGACTCGATGTCTCAACCCAGGGGGGGTCCCCCGCGTTATCGCGATTTCTCCTCCAGCGGCTTAGTGAAATCCCCCCGAGACCGGGAATCGTTCTCACTAGCGCTTAGGTTCGCGAGGCGGATGACTGTCGCCCTGGTCAGACCGGCGGCCGTGGCTATCTCCGGCCAGGTCTGTCCGTCCTCGCGGGCTCGCCGAATGAGGTCGCCCCGGATCTCTCGCAGGCGCCGATATATCCGTAGCTCACTCATCGGATCCAAGGTCGACTCCCATCACCTTGCATAGCTTGTATCCATTGATGTACTTGTCACCGAGGCTGAGGTCGCCCACCACCTGCTCGATCCAGGCCTCCTTGTCCTCACGGGTGCAGAAGCAGATCGCGACCCAGTGCTCGGAGTCGGTGGCGTACCTGCGCCTGCGCTCCTCCTGGGTGGCTCGACTGCGGTAGGCCTGCTCCATGGCCGAGAGTTCGCGCTTGGCGTCCTCCTGGACACTCCCGGTGTACTCAACCTCGGCGAAGGGGTCGGCAGCCTTCGGGTGGAACTCGTCGCCGCGAGCCTTCTTCGTCGTGCTCTTCCCGCTCGTCTTCGAGCCGAATTTCGCGTCCTTGACGTTGCCGAATCCCATGTCAGTAGTCCTTTACGATATCGGTTCTCATGATGTCGAGGTCAGCCAGGGGGAACCAGTCGAGAACTCTCTGGTAGTCCTCGGGTGCGTGGCCCCGTAGGGGTCGGATGAATCGCTCGTCGACCCCGTCGAAGGATCGGCCGAACCAGGCGTAGTCGATAGGGAGTCGCACGCCGCGCTTGGGGTCGGTCCAGGGCAACGGGAGGTCGGCCTCGCGGATGCGTCCCATGACCTCGTCGATGAGCCAGTCATGGATGGGCGAGACTTTCCGCGAGGTGGCCTTCATGACGCCGTGGCGCGTGAGTGATGCTCGGCGCTGGATCGAGTCGGCCGCCCTGACTCCGTCCGCGACCCAGGTGCGCTGGGGGAAGCCGAGGTCATCCTTGATGATCCTCCAGGTGGCGTCGTAGTCGAGGGTGGGCATCTGGGCCGCCTCGATGATGGAGCACCGCTCCGGCGGCTGGTAGACGAGTGAGTTGAGCATCCGCCACAGCGACGGGTGCGGGTACTGGTGGATCGTGATCCCCCAGGCGTCCTGGAGCCGATCGATGGTGTCGTCGACGAAACCGAGCCCGGGGATGGCGTACAGGTACACCAGGTGGGTCTCGATCCCGGCGTCGGACAGTGCCAGCGCAGTGGCGATGGCGTCCTTGCCCAGCGAGAAGGACACAAGGACTGGCTCCCTGTCTCCTGCGAGCCTGCGTCGCACCTCGGTCGATGGCGGCTGCCCTTTGACTGTCGTGGTCATGGGGAGAGTATAGAAATGAGACACTCGATGTGTCAATCGAAAGGGTGATCCACATGAGGAGAGTCGCTCGTACTCTGGCTGCTGCCAGTCGGCAGCGCTGGCGTACTGCCAGGTCTGCCCTGGCGTCGTCCAAGAGCCTGTCGGACACGGCAGGAATGCGCAGGTCTAGGAGCCAGCTCAGGTCCCTGCGTCGAGGCTGACATGTGCCATGGTCGCAGCATCGACCATGGCCGGACATGCCGCTGGGAGCCGGGGTCGATGATCCAGCCCCCAGCAGGTCGTGATGAGAGGAGTGGTCGCCATGGCGCAGCCGCCGCTGCCCGATGATGTCGACTGGGAGTGGGCCGATGCCACCCGCCAGTGGTGGAGGGCGTGGGGCGAGGATCCACGTACTGCCGACTGCTCGGATGCCGACTGGGGATTCCTCCTGGAGGCGGCAATCCTCCATACGTCTATCTGGGACGATCACGAGTTCGTCAACATCTCCAGCCTCCGAGCCCACGAGCTGGCGTTCATGTCGCGACTCGACAAGGGGCGCGAGGCGTCGGCGCAGCATGCACCCCCTGTCGTCCCGGCTGAGTCCCCGGCGGTGACGATGATGGACAAGTACCGTAAGCGCCGCACGGGGTGATGACGGGTGGCCGATGATGTCGGCAATCAGCTCCCGCGGTTCCGTGTCGCCCCGCCCTACCGCGTGAGCGCCGGGGCGGATGCGGCCAAGCTCGGCGCCATGTACGGCCTGACACCGGATCCGTGGCAGGCGGCCGTCCTTGATGACTGGCTCGCCGAGACGCGCTCGGGCAAGCTCCTGTCCGGCGTGTGCGCCTTGGTGGTGCCCCGCCAGAACGGCAAGAACGCGGTCCTCGAGATCGTCGAGCTGTTCAAGGCGACCGTTCAGGGCAGGCGCATCCTCCACACCGCCCATGAGGTCAAGACGGCGCGCAAGGCGTTCGCGCGGCTCCGGTCATTCTTCGAGAACCGGGATCGCTACCCGGATCTGGCCATGATGGTGAAAGCCATCAGGTCGACGAACGGCCAGGAAGCGATCATCCTCCATCATCCGGACTGTCGGACGATGGCCAGCGGGTGCGGATGTGCCGGATGGGGGTCGGTGGAGTTCGTCGCCAGGTCTCGCGGGTCAGGTCGTGGTTTCACGGCTGACGATCTGGTCTGTGACGAGTTCCAGGAATTGTCGGACGAACAGCTCGAGGCGTTGCTCCCGACGATCTCGGCCGCACCATCCGGTGACCCCCAGCAGCTCTTCACGGGTACCCCGCCGGGGCCGCTGGCCCCCGGCGAGGTGGCAATGCGCATCCGTAGACAAGCGCATGCGACGTCACCGAAGCGGGTCGCCTGGACGGAGTTCTCGATCCCCGACGACATGGCCCCCGAGGTGGCGATGCGCCAGTGGCGCAAGCTCGCCCAGGGGACCAATCCGGCGCTGGGCATCCGTCTCAACATGCAGACCGTCTCTGACGAGCACGAGTCGATGTCCCCGGAGGGGTTCTGCCGTGAGCGGCTGGGGCAGTGGGATCGGGCCACCCTCTCAGCCTCCGCGATCCCGGTCGGCAAGTGGGCCGAATCGGCCGTTGACGATGTCGAACCGGCGGGGCCGAAGTCCTTCGGTGTCGCCTTCTCCCGCACTGGAGCCTCGGTGGCCTTGGCGGGCGCATTGAAGACGGCTGACGCCATCCACGTGGAGGTCATCGCTGGCCAGTCCGGCGACATGGGCCATGGGCTCGGCTCACTGGCCGACTGGCTGGCTGCTAGATGGCAGGAGACGGCCCAGATTGTCATGGCCGGTGCGTCCTCGCCCACCCTGGCGGCCGAACTGGCCGATCGGGGGGTGCCGCAGCGCATGGTGGTCGTCGCCAACACCGGCCAGTACGTGGAGGCGTGCGCCGGGCTGCTCGACGCCGTCAAGTCCGGTACCCTCACGCACCCTGCCGGAGCTGGACCCAGGGACATGCTCGAGGCGTCGGTCGCATCGGCCGTGCAGAAGCCGCGCGGATCGGGGTGGGGCTGGAGGTCGTCCCGTCGCGATGGGGACGAGATCGCGATCGAGGCGGCGTCGCTGGCGGTCTGGGCGGCACGCACGACGAGAAGACGCCCGAGGGCGTCCAGGAAGGGAAAGAGGGTGTCCATCATATGAGTCTGTCGGCCGATGAGATGGACCTCGCGTCGCGGATGCATGATCGGCTTAAGCGACTCCGCCCGTGGCACCGGCGCATCGAGGGGTACTACGAGGGAAACCGTCGCGTGCGACAGCTGGGCGTGGCGATCCCCCCCGAGCTCCAGCGCATCACCTCTGTCGTGAGCTGGCCAGCCATCGCAGTGGATGCCCTGGATGAACGTCTCGATTGGCTCGGATGGACCGGAGGGGCCGATCTCGGCCTCGATGACGTGTACATGGGCAACCAGCTCGCCACGGAGTCCGGTGCATCCCATCTTGATGCGCTCATCTTCGGGATGAGCTTCGTCGTCGTGCTCTCTGCCGGCGATGGGACTGTGTCGGTGCGCCCGCAGTCGCCCAAGAATGCCACGGGGATCATGTCCCCTGATGGCCACACGCTCTCGGCCGGTCTCATCGAGCAGGAGACGGACGACATCTCCGTGGTCCTCGGCGAACTGCTCACCGAGGAGTGGATCGTGTCCATGGAGCTTCGGGGCGATCGGTGGACGGAGAAGGATCGGATGCCGAACACCCTGGGCCGCGTGCCCATGGTTCCGATCGTCAATCGGAGACGTACGTCACGGCAGCGCGGTCGCTCGGAGATCACCCCGGCGCTGCGCTCGTACACCGATGAGGCCGTGCGGACACTGCTGGGGCAGACGGTCAACCGTGAGTTCTACGCCTACCCCCAGCGGTGGATCATGGGCGTCTCCTCGGAGGAGTTCGAGCAGCCCGGCTGGATGCTGTCCATGGCGTCACTGTGGGCTGTTGACAAGGACGAGGACGGCGACACGCCCACCGTCGGGTCTTTCCCGGTCAACTCCCCTGCCCCATACGCCGATCAGGTTCGCCTGTTGGCCCAGTTGGCTTCTGGTGAGTCGGCAGTGCCGGAGCGGTACTTCGGGTTCGTCACCGCCAACCCCCCTTCGTCGGATGCTCTGGCCTCAGAGGAGGCCAGGCTTGTCAAGCGGGCAGAACGCCGTCAGGTCGGATTCGGGTTCGGGTGGAGCGATGTGGGCCTCATGGTCGCCCTAGCCCTGGGCAACGACATCGACGCGACCGAGTTCCACCGCACGGTGCGCCCCCGATGGCGCGATGCCTCGACGCCGACGCGGGCCGCCACCGCCGATGCGGTGACCAAGCTCGTCGGGGCCGGGATCATCCCGGCTGACTCCAGGGTCGTGCTGGAGATGCTGGGGATGGATGATGCGTCGATCGACTCGATCATGACCCATAGGTCCATGACGGCCCCGGATCCGTTGACGTCGCTGGCTGACGCGATCACCAAGCAGACTGTCTGACCATGTCCGAATCGGTGGCGCGGGCTGCCCGGCGACTCGTTGCCGACCATCAGCGTTCGCAGACGAGGATCGCCCGGGTGTACTCGGCCTATGCCGCCGAGCTGGGGCGTCGATGGTTCGCGGGCAAGGTGGGCGATCCGCAGTTCGTCATCATGTGGACGGCGCTGGAGAAGGCCGGGCATGCCAGTTCGGCCCAGCGGACCGCGCAGTTCATCACCGACTACCGCTCGATCCAGTCACATCGGCCCGCGTCAGCCCAGGTCGTCCTCGACGAGTTCGATCCGGCTCCCGCCACGTCGGCCGCGTTCGCGCTCATGGGGTCGGTTCGACGTGCCCCTGACGCCTTCGAGCGGATCGTGGCCGAGTATGCGTCGAGCGTGGATCGCCGGGTCCTCAATGGAGGCCGGGACACTATGGAGTGGTCAACGGCCGCGAGCCACACGACATGGCGCCGCGTCACCGATGTCAACCCGTGCGAGTTCTGCATCATGCTCGCGACGAAATCTGACTACTCGTCTCGGGAGTCGGCGCTCGTCGTAACTGGGAATCATTACCGAAAGCGGTCCTCCCATCGTCGCAGAACACCACGACAACCCGGGTCCAGATACCACGACCACTGCGGTTGCACGGCAGTCGAGGTGATCGGCCCGTGGGAACAGACAGACGCCGAACGCTCCCATGAGGAGCTGTACCGCTCGGCGGTCAGGCTTGTCGGCGACCGAGGAGAGCAGGCGATGACCACAGCAGTTCTCTCCGCCATGCGCGAGCTCAGCTCGCCCCATTGAGTTCGGCCCGGGTGTCGCCGTCAAGGACGCCCATCCCCGCACGGGGACCATCGCATCACCACCGCACGGAGGAACCATGCCAGAAGACCAGGAGTCCGCGAAGGCGGATCAGGGGACCATCGAGAATCCCGCACGGGAGGCCGGCAACAAGACCCACTCGGAGAGCGCGACGGACCGGAAGGCAGGGGCGCGCAAGTGGGAGTCCAGAGCCAAGGAGAACAAGGCCGCTCTCGATCGACTGGAGCAGGCCAACGACTCGAGCACCTCGGACATCGACAAGCTCACCAAGGCCAATGGCGAGCTCAAGGCGAAGGTCGATGCCCTCATCCTCGAACATCTCCGCCGCGACGTCGTATCCGCCAAGGGTCTCCCCCAGGAGGCCGCCGCCTACCTGTCGGGCAACGATCGGGAATCGCTCGAGAAGTCGGCTGACGGGCTCGCCGCTCTCATGGAGCCACGCCAGTCGCAGCAGATGCGCAGGCTCGCTGGTCAACCACCCACCGACAACCAAGAACGCACCGAGGAACTCGACTTCATCGACGCCCTCGTAGACATCAACCGGAGGTAACACCATGGCTGTCAATGCCACCACCATCAACTCCACCCAACTCCAGCTTCCCGGTACGGTCGTCGGGATCGTGCGCGACAAGGCGCTCGATTCTGGCACCCTGGCGGCCCTGTCGCCGGAGAAGCCGACGATCTTCGGCCCTGTCAAGGGGGCCACGTTCTCGGGCGTGCCGCGCGCCAAGATCGTCGGAGAGACCGAGAAGAAGCCCGCGGCCGCTGTGCCGACCATCACCCCGTGGTCGGCTGCTCCGATCAAGATCGTCACCCAGCAGCGCACGTCTGACGAGTTCATGTACGCGGATGCCGACTACCGTCTCGGCGTCATGCAGGACCTCATCGCCCCGGCGCTGGGATCGTCGATCGGTCGGGCCGTTGACCTCATCGCCATCCATGGGATCGACCCCGCCACCGGCGCTGCGGCAACGTCGATCCCCACGAGCCTGTCCAAGTCGACGGCGATCGTCAACATGACGGCGAGCCCGACCGATGATCTCGTCTCCGCCGTCGGGAAGATCGCCTCCACTGGAGAGTCCATGCCTGACGGCATCGCCATGACGCCCTCCTTCAACTACTCACTGGCCACCGAGGTCTACCCCAAGGGCCACTCCCTGGCGGGTCAGCCCATGTACCCGAACGCTGGATTCGGGAACATGGGGTCGTGGCGCGGCCTCAAGGTGGGCCAGTCCTCGACGATCTCCGGACTGCCCGAGATCGCCAAGGACCCCGGAATCCGAGCCGTCATGGGCGACTGGAGCAAGGTCCGCTGGGGCTTCCAGCGGAACTTCCCCATCGAGCTCATCCAGTACGGCGACCCGGACAACGCGGGCCGCGACCTCAAGGGTGCGAACGAGATTCTCCTGCGCGTCGAGGCCGTCCTGTACGTCGCCATCCTGGACCCCAACCAGTTCGTGCTGGTCAAGGACGCCTCGGTCTCCGCGTGACCGGTGACGTTCTGGGATCTGGTCGGTTGACATGGCTGTGATCAGCATCGAGGACCTGGCCCCGTTCGCGGACATTCCGACCGAGCGTGCCCAGGCGATGATCGACGACGCTGTCGCGGTGGCTCTCCGGGTCGCCCCCTGTCTGTCGGATCCGGCATTCCCGTACCTCGGTGCGGCGAAGGCCATTCTTCGTCGCGCCATCCTCCGATGGAATGAGACGGGAGTGTCCGGATCGACGACGTCGGAGACGGCCGGACCGTTCACCCATGTCATGACGACTCGACCGTCGTCGGGTCTGCTCTGGCCGTCCGAGATCACTGATCTGCAGAAGCTCTGCCGCGATGCATCGTCGTCGGGGCGTGCCTTCTCGGTCATGCCGAAGATCTCCCCCGGCCGGGGCGTCCATGCCGAGGTGTGCTCGACGGTGTGGGGCGGGACGTGCTCGTGTGGATCTGACATCAATGGGTCGGACGGCCCCCTGTGGGAGCTCCCGTGATCGCCCGCCACCCGGTGCGCCATCTCGTCCGCTCGCTGGGGGCCACCGACGTCCACGGGAACGCCACCGACGAATGGGCCTCGACCCCGCGGATGGTGTTCGGCTGGTCCCAGGAGCAGTCCGACGAACCGGCGGCCGTCGGTGCGAACCGCATCTCGACCACCTTGCAGGTGCTGTCGCCCTGGGCTGCCGCCGACAAGGATCGGGTCGTCATTCTCGGACACATGTTCGAGGTGATCGGCGAGTCAGAGGACTGGAATCACGGCCCGTTCGGGTTCGAGCCCGGATACCGGTTCAGAGTCAGGAGGATCGATGGCTGAGCCACGTCTCAAGGTGAACCGCAAGGCTCTCGTTCGAACGCTCAAGACGGCACCGGTCCGCCCCGAGGTTCTCGAGATGGCGGTCCGAGTGCGTGATGCCGCGAACCGGTGGGCCGACAGCTACCCGCGCTCAGAAAAGCATCCGGTGCAGCGACCCCACTTCGTGGTCGTCACCGAACCCGGGGAGCATCGCACCCGATACACGGTCCGGCCGGCCTCGGCGTTCGCCACCTGGCTGGTCCAGCATGACCCGCACGGCTTCATGGCGTGCCTCGAGGCCGGGAGGAGGTGACATGGACACTCTGCATGTCAAGATCCTGGAAACTGGCCGAATCGCCGAGCTGTCGCGCAGCGCCGCCAACGAGATGATCGCCGGTGGGTTCGCCGTACAGGTCGACGCACCCGACCCCGACCCTGATGACCATGAGCCCGCTCGGGCTGAACTCGACGGGGCTGATGAGCCGTGATCGTCGACATTGAAGCTGTCGTCGTGGCCGCCCTCATCGAACCCGACGGTCCGGTCGTGTCGACGGAGAGACCCCGGGACACGACCGGCCCACAGGTGCAGGTGCGCGCCTCGGGCGGCCCCACAGTGAGATCACATGTGCTCGATGAGCGCATCGTCACCATCACCGTCTGCCATGACAGTGCGCCCCAGGCGTCCGTCCTGGCCGGAACCGTGCGCGACCAGCTGTACGCGCTGGAAGGCATCTCGGCCTCAGGCGGGGTGTACATCGCCTCGGTCGAGTGCACCGCCCCGTCGTGGTTTCCCGACGAGGACGGCCGAGCCCGCTACGTCATGACCGCCACCCTCCTCACTCAGCACAACTGAACAGTCCTTCTCGCGGCGGCACACCACGAAAGGCATCATCATGGCTTCCACTCCCGTGCAGTCCACCGCAGAGGTCCGCGTCGGCGGCCCGAAGGTCGGCGGCTACGCCTGGAAGGCTCCCATCGGGTCGACCCGACCGACCGACGGGGTTGCCGCCCTCAACGCGGCTTACCTCGATCTCGGCTACATCTCCGATGACGGTCTGTCCGTCAAGACGGACAAGTCGAACGACAAGATCAAGGACTGGAATCTCGACACCATCGCAGTGATCGAGAAGTCCAACGAGGCCACCCTCGAGGTCACCTTCGACCAGGTGACGGCCAACTCCTGCAAGGCGCTCTTCGGCGACAGCAACGTCACCGTCTCGAGCACGGCGCCGAACAGGGTCACCGCCATCAGCTACACCGGGGAGACGCTCCCCCACGCCTGCTGGGCGTTCCTCACCCACGACGCGAATGGTGACGGCGTCTTCGATGTCGGCGACGGTCAGGTCACCGGGATCGACGGCTTCACCTTCAAGAAGGACGCCATCGTTTCGTTCAAGGCGACGATCGAGCTCTTCAAGGACAAGGACGGCAAGTTCTTCACCTGGCATCTGGGTGCTGCCTCCTGATCCCCCTAGTCGTCCGTGCGGTGGGACTTTCTGCCGCCGCGCCCACCGCACGGACTTTCTCTTGACGCGGCGGACACCACATGATGAAAGGCGACGGCATGAGCGACACCATCGACATCACGGTCAAGGACCGGGTGTACAGCCTCGACAGAACCGAGTTCACCGATCCACGGGTGTCGGTGCTGCGCATCCTTCGCGCAGCCAATGACGGTAATTTCGACGAGCTGATAGACCTGCCCTCCGTGCTCGAGCTCGAGGAGCGCAACTGGCGCAGGTCCGACCTCATGGAGTTCCTCGAGAAGTTCGGTGAGATCCTCCAGGAGGAGTTGGAGATGGACGTCCCGGAATCCTCTGGCTCCGTGACCTCGTCGCGGAGCATCGCGAGGAAGTCGAGTACGAGTGCATCCGAGCTGGACTGAGGCTGCGTGACGCCGAGGCCGGCCGTACGCCGTGGCGTGACGTGTTCGTCGTGTGCCGCCACGTCCCGGCCGGTAGCCCCCTGGCGGGTGCCGTCGATCCTCGCGCCGCCTGGGATGCCGCCACGTCCCTTACGGCCGTGCTGGTCGACCAGCTCAACCAGCTCTCGTGGGGTCTCGGCGGCGGGCGTGGCCCCGAACCCAAGCCGGTGTGGCGGCCGTGGGACGACGGCGACCGTAGGCAGACCGAGACGTTCCGTGGTGACTCGCTGACCCTCGCCGAGGCAGATGCCCTGGCGGCCCGATTCCGACCCCGAAAGGACCCAGATGGCCACTGAGCTCGCCCAAGGCTACCTGTCGTTGTCGGTCGGATTCGACGGGTCGCCCACCAAGCAGCTGAACGACTTCCTCGCTGGTGCCCAGCGGTCCGCCGACAGGGCCGGGAAGGCCATGGGGCGGTCGCTGTCGGCTGGGGTCCGTGATGGCGTGGAGCAGGCTCGGGCCGACACTGAGTCGGCGCGCAAGACGTTCGAGTCGGCCGAGCAGTCGGCCAAGCGCGCCTACTCGGCCCGCGAGAACGCAGCCAAGGCCGTCGAGATCGCCCAGGCCAAGCTCAATGAGACCCAGGCCAAGTACGCCGACGCGCTCGCCAAGGGGGCCGAGAAGTCCTCGGCCCTCCTGGCGGCCGAGGATCGGGCGGCTCGGGCCAAGCAGCGTCTGGCTCGAGCAGAGCTCGACGTCGCCGCTGCCGATCAGAAGCGCTCCGAGGCCGGTGGCAAGGTCACCGAGGCCATCGGCAAGCAGGAGGCCGCAGAGAAGAGGGCCGCCGACTCCCACCGTGGAGTGCTCGCCTCGATGCGCGACGGTCTGGCCGCGCTCCAGGCCAAGATGCCCAATCCGTATGCCTCCATGCCGGCCCAGGGCTCCAAGTCTGCCCAGGAGACGTCCGACAGGTTTGCCAAGACGCTGCAGCGCGCCAGCAGCAAGATGGGAACGACTCTCAAGAGTGGGCTGTCGGCGTCGTTCAAGGTCGCCGTCGGGTCCGCCGCCGCAGCAGCGGCCACGGGCGTCGGTGCACTCACCGCGACGGCTGGCGTGGCGCTGACGAAGGGATTCTCGCGCCTGTCGAGCATCGACCAGGCCACCCAGAAGCTCCGCGGTCTCGGATCGTCCGCCAAGGACGTCTCCCAGATCATGCAGGACTCGCTTTCCTCGGTGAAGGGCACCGCGTTCGGCCTGGATGAGGCCGCCACGACGTCGGCGATGATGGTGGCCACTGGGATCAAGCCCGGCCGCCAGCTGGCATCGGTCCTGCGCACCGTCGCCGACACCGCCACCATCGCCGGGATGTCGATGTCCGACGCTGGACGGATCTTCTCGTCGGTGGCAGCCCGAGGTAAGCTGCAGGGCGACGACATGATGCAGCTCACTAGCCAGGGCGTCCCCGTCCTGCAGCTGCTCAGCAAGCAGCTGCACAAGTCGACCGCCGACGTGTCGACCATGGTGAGCAAGGGCAAGATTGACTTCGCCACGTTCTCGGCCGCCATGCAGCAGGGCCTCGGAGGGTCGGCGAAGCAGTCTGGGCAGACGTTCACCGGGGCCATGAAGAACATCGGGGCCTCCCTGGGGCGCGTCGGCGCGAACTTCATGGGTGGGGTGTTCCCCAAGATGGCCCCGCTGTTCAACGGCGTCACGACCTCACTTGGCCCGCTGGAGGATGGCGCCAAGAAGGTGGGCAGCGCGATCGGATCGGTCCTCGGGCCCGCGATCGACAAGCTCACCCGCACGCTGTCCTCGGGCGGTGCCACGACAGCACTCAAGGGCCTCAGGGACGGCCTGGGTGGCCTGTACGACGTGCTCGTCAAGGGCGACTTCACGCAGCGGTTCGCCGATGCGTTCCACATGCAGGAGGATTCGGCGTTCACTGGCTGGCTCCTCGACGTCCACGACTCCATCGCTCATCTCGGCGACGGCGCCGCAGGTGCGAGGAAGAAGATCTCCGACGCCCTCGGTTCCCTCAAGCCGGTCGTCTCGGGTGTGTGGTCCGGGCTGTCCGGCGATGACGCCTTCAAGGGGGCCGACTTGGACGGCAAGCTGTCGCGATGGCAGCGACTCGGCGAGAAGATCCGTGGCGCCCTGAGTGAGGGCAAGCGGCTCCTGACCGATTTCTTCTCCTCGGTGACGACGTTCGTCAAGGGTGCCGGGGCTGCGCTCGGCCCGTTCCTGGGTGACCTGGTCAAGCTGGCTGGCGCCACGGCCTTGGGGGCTGTGGTCGGAGCCCTGAAGATCCTCACCCCGATGCTGCGTGACGTCGGGCGGTTCATGGCGCAGCACAAAAAGCTTGTCGGCTCGATCGCCGCCGGTCTGGTTACTTTTGCCGCAGGCTACAAGGCGGTCACCGTCGCCATGGACCTGTGGGCAGCTCGGACGAAGATCGTCGCCGCGGCCCAGGCGGCGCTCAACGTCGTCATGAACCTCAACCCGATAGGCATCGTCGTCGCGGGGATCGCCACTCTCGCCGCTGGCCTCATCTACGCCTACAGGCACTCCGAGACCTTCCGCAAGGGTGTCAACGCTGCGTTCTCGGGGGTCAAGAAAGCAGCAGTGGCCATCGGCCAGTGGTTCTCCGGGCCGTTCGTCGGCTTCTTCAAGTCGGCGTTCGGCTGGGTGGCCAAGGTTGCTGTCGGATTCTGGCACGGCATCGTCGCCACGTTCACGGCAATCCACAACGGTGTCCTGCGCATCGTCGAGGTCATGTGGGCCAGAATCAAGTTCGCCTTCACTCTCGGCAAGGGCATCATCCTGTATGTCGCCGACAGCATCAAGAGCGGTGTCATCACCATCTTCACCGGCATCAAGGATGGCGCGATTCGTGCCTTCACGGGCATGAAAGATGGCATCAAGAAGGTGTGGGACGCGGTCAAGTCGATCGTCAGCAAGCCCATCAGGTGGGTCATCGACACGCCGATCAACAAGGGCCTCATCGCTGCCGTCGCATCCGTCCAGAGGTTCTTCGGCGTCAAGAACCCGATGAAGCCGCTGTCGATCGCCGGATTCCGCGGCGGCGGTGTCATCCCCGGAAGCTTCGATCCAGCGCACCGCGACAATGTCCTTGGCCTGTCCATCGGCGGGGTCCCCACGGCCCGCGTCGAGCCGGGAGAATTCGTCGTCAACCGGCGCCAGACTGCCCGGAATCTGCCGCTGCTCCATGCCATCAACTCCGGCCTGCATGGCTACGCCGGGGGCGGCCTCGTGGGTGGCTCGGGGCGCTGGTCACAGGAGTTCGAGCGCCGCCTCATGGCTGTAGCTGCCTCGCTCAACGCAACCTTGCAGATCGCTCAGCGGGGCTTTCGCCCGGCTACGCCATGGTCTGGCACCTCTCACCGTGGCGATGCAGTCGACGTCGTCGGTGGTGCCGACCTGTGGAAGATCCGCGACGCTCTGCGCAGCCAAGGGATTGCCGCTTGGGTGCGCGGCCCGGCCCAGAAGTTTTCGTGGCATGTCCACGGCATCCCGCTGCCGGGGGCCGGTATCGCTCTCGGATCGGCTGTCTATCAGCAGCAGGCGTATCGCGCCGGCGGCGATGGTTTGCATGGCCTGACGGGAAAGGACCCCTACGACCGAGGCGGGTCGCGTCCCGGATGGCTCGGGCGGGCAGTCTCAGCCGTGATGAGCTGGGCGGACCAGCTGGCCGCGAAGGCCAAGGCGGCGTTCGGTGGCCTGGCCGACCCGATGGCGTTCGTGCGCTCGAAGCTGTCGGGGCTCTCATCGCAGATCAGTGGTCATCTCGGGTCCTCCGGGTGGGCGACGGCTTTGGCGGGCCTGCCCGGCAAGCTCGCCGGGGATGCGGTGGCGTGGGCGAGGGGCCTGTGGGACAAGCTCAAGAGGTCTGGCGCAGATGGCGGTCAGGCTGGTACTGCTGGCAACCAGGAATCGTGGCGGCCTATGGTCGCCCGAGCCCTGGCGGCCACGGGTATCGGTGGCGGACGCTCCGATGAGGACAAGTGGCTGCGCCAGATCATGACCGAGTCCTCGGGCAATCCCAAGCTCATCCAGTCGTCCGCCGTCTATGACGTCAACATCGCCCACGGCGATCCGGCGCGCGGCCTTGTCCAGGTGCCGAAGGTCACCTGGGACGACTTCGGCAAGGACATGGGGTCCTTCCTGCCGAACGTCTACAACCCCCTCAAGAACCTCATCGTCGGCATGCGGGCCGCCAATGCCCAGCACCGCAACTGGCGGGCCGTCATCGGCTACGGCCACGGATACGTCGGCGGCGGGACGGTGCCGTTCTCGCAGATCGCTGCCCTGTCCGAGGATGGTCGCCCCGAGATCGTCGTCGGCGCCCAGATGCGCAAGCTCAATGCTGGCTCGACGGTGTTCAACGCCCGCCAGACGGCCCAGATGCTCGGACGGCAGTCGTCCCCGTCGGTCCTGGTCGTCCGCGATGTCGACGACCAGCTCGTGGGGCGCATGTATGTCGAGGGCGCCAACGCCTTCGATGATCGGTGGGCCGATCTGGCCCGGACGGGAGCGGCAGCATGACGCACGTCACCCAGCGGGCCCAGTATTGTGCGTTCGTCGAGGAGGCTGCCCCGTCGGCGCGCAACTTCACCCGACACACCTACCTCCAGGTGTCAGGGACGTCCGGGAAGCGCTACTGGACGGTCCTGTGGTTCGCCAACCCTTTCCCGTCGACCGGGGCGAACGTCACCAAGGCTGTCCTCACGGTTCGGCTGCGTGCCAACACGAACACGAGCCATGCCATCACCGCCCAGCTCGCCGACAAGTGGGCGGCGTCGTTCTGGACCCTGGACTGGACGACGAAGCCCTCCGGCACGGGTCCACGCACCGATGCCACCCGCACGGGGGCTCTCAAGACCGGCGACCTGTGGCAGATCGATGTCACCGCACAGATGCAGCGCGTGGCTGATGGCCAGCGGTTCTACGGTCTGCTGCTGTGGTCCCCGCTGTCGGGCGACACCGTCACCATGGACGGCTCGGCGGGGGCGACGCCGACTCTCGACATCGACTGGTGGTCGAATCCGCTGCCCCCCACTGACATGTCGCCCACCTCCGGAGCCGTCGTGGGAACCCCCACTCCGACTCTGAGGTGGACGTTCTACGACCATGCGGGGCGCACCGACATTGCCACCTGTCAGGTGCAGACGGCGTCGACGCAGACCGGATTCTCCTCTCCGAGCTGGGACTCGGGGCAGGTGGCGACCACGCTGTGCCAGATGGAGACCTCGTCGGTCTCAGGGTGGCCCAAGCTCGCCGTCGGATCGCGGGTGTGGTGGCGGGTGCGAATCCAGGATGGATCTGGACTGTGGTCCGGATGGTCCGCACCGGCCAGCATGACCTATCAGTCGCTGCCGGTGGTCACACTCACGTACCCGTCGTCCTCGTCGCCGACCGTCACCGACCCCACGCCTCCGATCACCTGGACCGTTACCCCTGGGTCCGGCGGAGCCGTCACCCACTGGCGGGTCATCGTCTCCCGGTGGGATGGGGCGAGCCTGACGCAGATTGACAGCTCCGGGGTCATCTATACTTCGGCCACGTCGTGGACCCCGACGGTCCCCATGGCGTCATCCGGGCGGTATCAGGTGCTCGTGCAGGCATGGGATGGTCTGACACAACGGGTGGGGACGCCGGGATGCCCCCCTCGAGGCGAGGCGTCCGCCACTGTTTCCTATGCCCCGTCGGCCACGGTCTCCGGGGTGTCCAGTCTGACAGCCGATCAGGATCGCACGCGGCCCGAGGTGCGCCTGTCGTGGAGTCGATCCGAGCTGCCCGATGAGTGGATCATCTTGCGCGACGGCGTTCAGGTGGACCGAGTATCGGGTGCCACCTGGGGTTCGGTTGCTTCCGGTTTCGGTCGGTGGGTGTATGTCGCCTCGGGTCGTCACACTGTCGGTGTGCAGGCTGTCGTCAATGGCAAGGCATCGACTCCGACGCAGATCACGGTCGAGCGCGACCTGCAGGGCACCTGGCTCATCGACCCGGATACCGACGAGGCGGTCGGCGTCGTGGGCGACACCGATCACGACCTCAAGATGCCAGAGGTCTCCGCGAGCCTCGAGCCGCTCGGATCGCCCCGTGTCGTCGTCATCGTCTCGGCCCAACGAGGCTATGAGGGAACTGTCTCGGGGATGCTCGTGCCCCTGTCCGGGATCGCTGACACCCCTGACGTCTGGTCGCGTCGGCTCCTGGGATGGAAGACGCGCATCGGGCATCGGTTCCTGCTGGTCATCGAGGACCAGGTGCTCCCGGTCAACGTGTCGAACGTGCAGCTGTCGAGCGTCAACCGCAAGGCCGGACGCATGTGGCGGACCTCATTCGACTTCCACCAGATCGACCAGTTCCCCTTCGGCGGCGACGCATGATCGACCTCAAGCTGTCCGCCGACGACCTGGCCGCTTTCGAGGCTGGCCTGATCGTCGACCACAAGGTGCGGTTCCGGGTCGACGTACTCGACCTCGACCATCACATCATGGCCTCGGCCGACGATGGTGTCCTGTCCGGGCAGGTCGATGTCGACGTCGAGGCCGACGTTTCGCGTACCTGCACTCTCGAGCTGCGCGACCCCCAGAACCGTCTCAACCTCGACACCCAGGGTCCGGCCCAGGCGGCCCTCTACGCCGACCGCATGATTCGGGTCCATTACGGTGTCTGGTCCGAGCAGTTGCCCCGATGGGTCGATGTGCCCGTGTTCACGGGACCCATCACGAGCCTCAAGCGCAACGCCGACTCGATCTCCCTGTCCGCCCAGGGCAAGGAGTCGTTCCTCACCGTGCCGCAGTCGCGGAACTGGATCATCCCGGCCGGGGCTCGCAAGTCCGATGTCCTGTCCCGCGTCCTGACCGAGTCCGGCGAGCAGTTCACGTCGATCCCACGATGGTCAGACAAGATCACTGCGACCTGGCAGTGCCTGTCGAACGAGGCCCCATGGCCCAAGCTCCAGCAGCTGTCGTACACCCTGGCGTCCCGTGACGCCGGGACTGATCCTCTGCTGCACTACAACGGGATGGGGGTCTGCCAGCTCAAGAGCAACGTCAAGAAGCCCGCCTGGACGTTCCGGCGGGGCGTCGACATCCTCACCGAGCCTGACATCACCTCGGACGTCTCTGCGATCAAGAACTTCGTCGTTGTCTACGGGGGCACCCCAGCCGGGGCCAAGAAGGCGGTCTCGGCGACCGCGACACTTCCGGCCTCAAGCCCGTTCAGCCCCCAGAGTCTGGCCCGCAACGGCGTGCCGCGGTATCTGCGCGACGAGGTGACCAATACTGACATCACCTCGGCCAAGGACGCCAAGATCATCGCCCAGCGCAGGCTTGACGATCTGGGGTGGGCCTACGTGGACCTGGCCTTCGATTGCCTCGTCATCCCACACCTGGAACCCCGGGACATGGTGGCCGTCGAGGCTGGCGACTGGACGTGGCGGATGGCGCTCATGAAGTACTCGATCCCGCTGTCGGCCGATGGTCACATGTCCGTGAGCCGCCACACGCACGTACGCAAGGTCACGCGCCGCGTCCAGAACCCCAGGAGGCCTCGATGAGCATTCCCGGCAGGGTGTCCATGGTGACGACCGTCGAGGCCGGCGGTGTCGTCACTGGATGGTCTGGGGTCACCATGGCCATGGTCGATGCGTCCGGGCTCGCTGTCGATGCCGGGACCATCAGCCTCGATGGTGGTGTCACGACCATCGGCTACACCGATGTCACCTGGGGTGAGACCGACACTGACCCCGACCTGCTCACGACGGCCGTCTCGGCTCCGGCGGGCTGGGTGCCCGATGGCGGGGAGCAGTGGGCGCAGGTGTGGCCTCCGGCTGTCGACATCATCGCCGCCGTCCAGCTGTACGACGGCACCGATGTGCGCGCCATCGTCCCGCACTCGCTGCGAGCTGTCCTTCCTGACGGCAACCGTGACGACGACGAGGCCGAGTCGGTGACCGTCGACCTGCAGGATGGACGGTGGACCGTCACCGACGTCGTCGGACGCCGGGCCCAGATCCCCATGTCGGCGCTGTCGTCCGAGGTGACCGTGGCGATCGCGAGCGCCTCGGGCAGGAACACCAACACCTACTCCCTCAACTCGCCCGACGGGTCACCTGTCGGAAACCGCGGTGACGCCTGGTTCCAGCTCGACAGCAATGGCCACACCATCGGCATGTGGCACTCCGATGGCACCACCTGGCAGGCGGACACCATCGACGGCACTGCCCTGGCGAACTTGGATGCCGGCACCATCACGTCCGGGTCGCTGTCCGGTATCGACGTGTGGTCGCCGTCGCCAACGGCCCTCCCTCGGGTCCATGTGGGCAGTGCGACTGTTGAGGTTCTGCGTGATGACGGCGACGGCAGCGCCTACGCCTCAACGTCATTGGGCGGGGCCTCTGATGACCATCTGTTCATTTACGATGTCGCCGGTATCCCTGTGGCCGGTTTTGGCTCGGACGGCTCCGGTGTAGCTGGCGACATGGCGGTGAATGGGACGCTCACGGTTGCCGGAACTGACATTATGGATACTATTGCCGCACTGCCGCAGGGCATTGTTTTCAGGCAGAAACTCGGATCGACATCGTCGCTGAATAATCTCCAGTTCGGAAATACTGAGCTGGGCTTGCTGGAGTTTGATACTCCTTTGCACGCCGGGCGTGTCTATCGGTTCGTGGTGCAGGGTGGTGTGTGGACGAGCGCGGCAGATCAGATCTACTTGCGTCTGAGGATGACGTCTGATGTCGGTGGGGCTCCGTCGCCTGTGACGACTGGCGCAGCGCAGCTCGACATGATGTCAACCAAGGCGCCGGGCGGAAACACTTACACATATTGGGAATCCATTCTTCCGGTGCAGCAGAATGACACTACCGTGCGGCTGCTGCTGTCAGCGCACATGAACACGTTCGGCGTATACGGCCGCTTCTCGTCTACCGACACCCACATGGCGAATATCTATCTGGAGGATATGGGGTCGTACGGGTCGTGGGGGGACGGGCAGGAGAATCAGGGCGGTGGCACGCCGTACGGGTCGTCCTCGGCCGGCACAGCTCCCACAGGTGCGGCGGTGCAAACCTACACCAGGCGATGGAACGCCGCCTACACCCGCACATGGCAGGGATCGACTGTCGTCACCTCCGATCTACAGCAGGGCTCCTATGGCGGGACCCGGCGATACTCGGTGCTCCTGTGGGGCGGTGCGCCGTCGACTGAGCTGTCATCCGGTGGCGTGCATATTTCACGTATGCGGCTGTATTTACGGAATACTCACTGGTACTATTCGGCCGGCGGATATGCGCGGATCGGGCACTACGATGACACCTCCCTCCCATCCTCGCCGCAAACCTCGGGCGGCGGGGCATTCACGACCTCCCTGTGGGGTGTGGGGGCTGCAAGGTGGGTTGACATCCCGTCAGGTTGGTGGTCTGGTATCGCGAACGGAACCATTCGCGGCTTCACTCTGGGTGAGGGTGCGGGGACGGATTTGACCTATTTCGGGCGCTTCTCGAACGCTCCGTCTGATGTCAGTCTTGAAGTCACCTACACCAAGTGAGGCGCTCATGAGTCCAATGATTCCGATTCCTCCGCCTGATCAGTGGGACGACATCATCACGGCATTCGGCGGCGTCCTGGCCGCCCTGGCGGCGCTCGTCGGTGCCCTGTGGTCCGGCTACAGGACGCGTATCGAGGTGCGGGAGATGCGCGGGAAGCTCGACTCGGAAACGTCACCGGATCACGGGTCGAGCCTGCGTGATTCGGTCGACAGGATCGAAGCGAGGATCGGCGAGATGCGGGACACACAGCGTGGCATGGCCCGCGACATCGGCCGTCTGGGCAGCGCAGATCAGCGGATCGAGCAGACAGCAGACCACATTCATGAGGACATTCGTCGCCGCCTGGAGCGGCTTGAGGACACGAGGAGTAGATGACATGGCGACACCATTGACAGCTGATCAGCAGCTGGCCGCATATCGTGCGGCCGGTGTGACGATCAGGGAAGTGCCTGGATGGCGCGATAGGGGCATGTGGCGTATCCCGGCGAAGGGTTGGGAGCCGCATGGTGTGGTGATTCACCACACCGCCGGGGGGCTCGGTTCCCGTAGCGTCACCGAGTATATCTCGGACATTATCAACGGCGACCCGGCATGCCCGGACAAAGCAAACGTTGTCATCGACCCTGACGGGGTCCTGTGGGTGAATGCGGCCGGACGGGCGAACCACTGTCTCCAGTATTCCGACAAGGCATGGAGTGGTTGGCTGCACGAAACGTTCCCATTCGCGAGTAGCGTGAATTGGCGCGGCTCGAGGCAGAACGCCAACAAGTACACGTACGGGGTGGAGTGCATTGCGGCCGGTGCGCCGAACGCGAAGCAGCAGGAGACGGCGGCACGGTGGGCGGCTGCTATCTGTCGTGCTCATGGCTGGTCTGCCGGGTCGGTGTGCGGTCACGGCGAGGTCGCCGACGATAGGGACTGGTCTGATCCGGGCCTTGACATGGGGGCGTTTCGTAAGCGGGTTGCGGCGATTCTCGGCGGCGCATCCACGGCGTCAACGTCCACGACATCCACGTCCAACACATCCACTACATCCAGTGTATCCACGAGTGAAGGAGAACTCACCATGAGCCAGTACAGCGACATCATGTCGCGCCTTGAGGACATTTACCGTGCTGCCGGCGAAGGCCGTGCAGCCGCGATCCGCGCCGAACGGAAAATCGACGCGCTGCCGAAGACGTTCCTGTCGGCTATCACGTGGGGCAAGAAGGAGAACAATCTCGCCCGGCTGTTGACGCGGGTTTCCGCGTATGTGGGCCGCGAGGGTGTCGACTGGGATTTCGACAGCACGAAGAAGGCGGCATGATGACTGAGACGCAGCGTAAGGCCCTGTACGGGGTGGCCACAGCGGTCCTGGCGGCGCTGGGTGCGTGGGGTCTCATCGACGCACCGACTCAGGGGTCCATCGCCCAGGTGGTGGCGTCGGCCCTGACTCTGGCGTCGATGGTGGCGCCGCTGGTGGCACACAGGCACACCCCGTCCCCGGCGTCGGAGGTGGCTCCGACGGTGCCTGCTGCTGTGGCGGGTGAGGTCGACCCGGATGTCGAGGTGCCCGACCCGGAGCCTCAGCATGCTGACGTGGGTGACGTGTCGTGACCACACCCAGCGTGGAGCCGGCCCTCCCCACACCGGACTACGCCTACGGCTACGTGGTGGCACGCGCCATCCGGGCAGTGGGAGACATGACCCCGCAGGGCGACGAGTACCCCGATGGGCCGCCCATCACCATGCCTGGGGCGGTGACTTTTGCGCCACTGGAGCCGGGCAGGATCATCCGTGAGGGCGCCCCGGAGCCGTCGATCCGCTCCGTCCACGAGGCGGTCCGCGCCGATCTGGACGATGCCGGGTATCTGTCGATCCAGGGCCAGCGTGGCGTATGGCTGTGGACCGGCCGGTGGAGGGTGACGTTTGCCGCCTCGCTGGGGTGGGATCCGATCGAGATCGTGGTGACGACCGGGCACACTCGTCAGGCCCCGCTGGATTTGTGGGCGGCTGTCGGATATGTGCCTGAGGGGCCGTCGACGCAGCTGGTGACTCTGCTGGTGCCGGCGTCGGTGGCTGACGGTGATGTGCTCATCCGATCCGGGGATCACGTGGATGGTGTGCCACAGGCCACGTTTGCGGGGCCTGCTGGTCCGGCTGGCCCTGAGGGTCCTGCTGGTCCTGCGGGTGAGGCTGGCGCGACCGGTCCTGCCGGTCCTGCCGGCAGGGACGCTCCGGTGCCCAGCACGATCCAGACGACTGTCTCCACGGTGGATACCGGGAATCCTGCCACCGCGAGTTTTTCTGGCGCATGGCCCAATCTCACGTTGGCGTTGGGTCTGCCGCGTGGCGTCACGGGTGCCACCGGCCAGCCGTCCCCGTACATGGGTGTCGGGCAGGGGCGTCCGGATATCACGTCTACGCTGGATTCGTCTGGTCAGTCGTGGGTGCAGGCTGCGCCGGTGGGTGCTATGTGGTGCTCGACTGATGGGGCTGGTGTGGGTGCGTGGCAGTGGCAGCGTATCGGCACGGGCTGGGAGGTGGTCCTAGTGGACACCGGCTGGCGCAGCATTAAAATCAGAAATGTGGTAGATGGCGGGAGTATGATAGCGAAACGACTCAATGGCGCTATTTATGTCGTTTGGGAGTCATTGACAATGTCAGGATCTATTAACCAGATCGTTCCCGGGACAGCTAATCAATTCCTAAAGAATGGAATAAAATTTAATGCTATTTGCGTAAATGGTTCCATGACCTTTTACGGAAACGGATATGTCGACATCGTCGCGGGCAAAAATCTGTCGGGTACTGCTGTTTTCCCGGCTCCGCCTGTGGCACTGATGACCACCCTCCCAGGAACAGCCGCATAAGGAGCACACATGACAACCGCAATCACCGACCCAACCACCCTGTCGGACACCGACCTGCAAGACACCCTCCGAGCCCTCTACAACGAATCCAACCGGCGACAAGCCATAGCCGATATTCCCAAGCAGATCGAGGACGCCACCACCCGCTATCAGGATGCGTCCGGTCTTGCAGCGAAGCGCGCCCAACGCTCGGACGGGTCGTGGCCGGAATGGGTCCAGCCGTCCGGTGCCCTCGACACCTACGGGCAGGGTGACCACACCGCCCACAGCGGCAAGACATGGGTGTCCACCGTGGCGCACAATGTGTGGGAGCCCGGCGTGTCCGGCTGGCGCGAGGAAACTGCTGACGGCACACCGGCAGCTTGGTCCCAGCCGACCGGTGCACACGACGCCTACAAGACCGGCGACAAGGTGACGTACAGGGGCCACGTGTATCAGTCCACCATGGCCGCCAACGTGTGGGCGCCGGACGCCTACCCGCAAGGCTGGCGGCTCATCTCCTGAGGTGTATGATCGGATCATCCCGCTAGAGCCAACCCGCTGAGAGCAGCAAGAGGGCTCACCCCCGGTCACGTATGGAACTGAATCCTGCGTGACCGGGGGTCATTTTGTCATCCCCATCACCTGCCCGGATAGCGGCGGAGTCGCTGATGCACGCCAGCAGCCGACAGGCCGACAGCCCTGGCAATCGCCGCCGCCGAAACACCGTCACGGGCCATGAGCCGCCGAGCACGATCAGCCCACCCCGGCAGATCAGTCAGATCACCTAGCTCGGCCACCTGCTCACCGGTCAGCTCCACCCGTCGCGCAGCCGAGGCCTCCATGCGGCGGGCGACCAGCTCAGCCCTCCACCTGCCACCCGCTGTCGATGATGCCCTCGCCCGATCCGGGTCGCGGTGCTCAGCCAGTACCTCCAGATGGGCATCACGGTGGGTCTGCCATGCCGTACTCATCCGCCCCCGCACAGTGCGGGAGACCAGCGGCGTCCCGGTGGACAGCCCATGCCTGTCCCGATACACAGCGCCGGTCATGCCATGGGCCTGCGCCACATGCGTCGCCAGATGATCGTAGGTGCGGCCACACTCATGGCAGATGAGGCGGCCGTCATCGTCAGTGTCGAGGATCCCGTACCGTCCATGGCTGTCGGCCGATCCATAGGCTGGTCGACCAGTCATGGCAGGTCGCCCCGACCATCGGTGACATGCACCCCGACCTCAGCCCAGCCGTCGACCGAGTGCGGCAGATCGTCGGCCCACCAGCGCGCCACCGCATACTCGAGGGCCACATCGGCGGCCACCGACAGACCGGCCAGCCGCTCCAGCACTGCGGCTGCGGCGTCGTCGTCGGCGATGTCGCCGACCCGGCGGGCATCGTAGAGGGCGGCGGCCATGAGGCCCATCGTCGTGGGCACTGCCGCCGTCGGCATCGTGCCCATCGTGGAGGCGGCGATGAGATGCAGCTCATCGAGTGTCCAGGACTGCCTAGACAGCTCCACCTGCTGCACTGTCTGCCACATCCACAGCTCGCTCATCACCGACCGGGCCAGCCGTGTCGGCTCGCACCGCAGTGCCGCCCGGCCTGCCACCCAGTCAGCGAGGTCGGCCGGGACAGCGGCATGGATCGTCGGGGATGCCATCAGTCGTCCTCCTCGTCGTGGTCGGGGTCGACAGTGGACAGGATCGCGTGGATACGGGCCGACTCAGCTGCGGTGAAGCCGGCATCGAGGAAGGACAGGCCGTCTCCAGTGCCGTCCCCGCTGTCGACATACCGCTCGATGGTCCAGGTGTACCCGGCGGCGTCGGCGCTGATGTCGCCCGCCAGGTACCAGTGCAGATCCTCGGTGCTATCGGCCAGGGTGCGGTCGATGATGAGGTATGCCGTCGCTACTGCGGGGTCCTCTCCCGCCAGGAGCCGGCGCCCGAGGCCCCTCATCTGCTGGAGTGCTGCGCGCCCCTGGGTGGTGGTCGTGTCGATCATGTCAGTGTCCTCTCTAGGGGTGGCCCGGGGCGTCCATGCCCCGGGCCGGTCGGGTTGGTGTGTCAGATCGTGTGGCGCTGGAGGATGGCGGTCACATCAATGGTGTCGAAGAGCTCACCCAGTGTCTCCCTCTCGTCCTCGCTCAGGTCGGGGGAGTCGACCGGGCCGACGACCTCGGCATTCTTGAGCAGGGACCATTCGGGCCGGACCGCTGCCAGGGCCTCACAGCAGGACTCGTAGTAGTCGCCATTGGCGGCATCCATGTCAAAATCGCCGGCGAAATCTCCGGCGCAGTCCGTCAGGTCGAATGGATCCAGCTCCGTCAGGTGCCCATCGCTGCTGGGGAGTGAGCTGACATTGCTGGTGATGATATGCTCGGTCATGTCAGAGTCTCCATCTCTGTCCGTGCCCCCGGGAGTGCCAGCTCCGTGGGGGCTTTGTCTTGCTGACATCACTAATACTGGCACACCCTGCCTCAACATGCCAGAATCGCTCACCCAAAGTGAGCGTTTCCCTGTGACTAGGGCAAACACATCACACCGCCAAGCCAAGCACCCCGGGCGCTGCCACCGGCCTCGATACCCCCATGCCGTATCCGGCCCGGTACAGGATGGGTACAGATCCCACCCGACCAGGACCACATCACCCCTAGTCGCCGTCGTACCCGGTACGACGCACGACACACCACGACTGCACACGACCGCACACACTGCGCACCCACCGGGGGCACCAGAAGGGCCACCCCACTAGCAGTGACGCTGGCAAGATGGCCCTGACAAGGTGGTCGGGGCGACAGGACTCGAACCTGCGGTCTCCTGCTCCCAAAGCACACCCCGCACCTAGTCAGAGGACCCCGGTACGGCACGGGTAGTGTCACTGTCAGACATCAGCCGATCCATCCTCGACGCCACATCATCCAGCCCCTGATCCCACAGGTGCCCGTACAGATCAAGCGTCATCGTCGCCGAGCGATGCCCGAGCATCCGCTGCACCGCCAGGACATCGGCACCCGAGGCGATGGCCAGCGACGCAGCCGTGTGCCGCAAATCATGGATCCGCACGTCGCCCCAGCCGAGCCGGTCGCACGCCGGACGGAATCGGCGCTCACGCCACGAGTCCTTCGCGATACGCCCTCCACGGTGGGCGCGCAGCAGCGGCCTGTCAGCCGGCCCGTCAAGGTCGAGCATCGCGATGACCGACGCCGGTACGGGCACATCCCTGGCCCGCCCGGTCTTCGACCTGTGCACCCTCACCCGGCCTCGACGCTCGTCGACGTCTCCGACGTTGAGAGCCAGGGCCTCACCGATCCTCAGGCCGGTCGTGCCGAGGAGCCACACGAGCGCCGCCGACTCACCGGCGGCCGGATCCGTGTCGACCTCGGCCGCCAGGAGCCTGAGCTGGTCCATCGTCAGCGGATGCACGTCCCTGCGGACCTCGCGTGGAGCGGTCACCGTCGACAGGTCTACCCGGTCGCGCAGCGCCCCGCGCAGACACTGGAGGACCTTGTGTCGCAGGGATGCCGAGGCTGGTCCTCCGGCGGTTGTCAGACCGGCGATCCACACCTGCACCTCGGATGCCGTGACCTGATCGATGGGCGTCCGGGCCCAGCGTGACCTGACGTGGGACGCGGCGAGGGCGGCGGCGTCGTACCCGGCAGGGCTGAGGCCACGCTTGCCGTCGAGCCACACGTCGACGAGATCGCCGACAGTGCGCCCATCCTCGGGGCGCGGTGGGGCGGTGGTGAGCCTGACAGCGTTGAGGCGTTCGGCCTCGGCGCGGGTCCGGCAGGCTGTGGTGGGCCATCCGGCCACGACGACACGCCACCGTAGTCCTCGCCCGTCGCGGCGTGTGGGCGCGCCATGACGGTCACGCCACAGATCCTGCACCGCCACTTGGTTACCTGCACAATGCAGCTGAGGACCGCTGCACCTGGCCGGCAACTCCCCCGGAGGTGTCCTCGACGCTCACCCACTGAAGATCTGTTGCGTCCAGGCATGTGAGTTGCAGGATTCTCCGTGCTGCGTCTTTCGCTTCGTCGCGGCTCAGTTTCTCCTGCACGTGCACGGTGACGTCACCGCTCCCGTTGTCGCTGATGTCTGTAATTGGGCATGCCCATGATGCGGCAGTACCGCACGTCTGCGTGAACGATGTGACACCGAGATTCTGGAGCAGGGTTTTCTTCACGGTGGGGGCGAGCGGGGCGGCCGCCTTCGATGGGGGTGTGGCGTGCCTGCTTCGCTCTGCCGTGGCGCGGCTTGTGGCCCGCGTCGGCGTCGTCGAGGCCGGCCTCGGCGACGACTGGCCGGCCTCTTCATGCCCTCCGCTCGCGACGGCAGCGATGATGATGAGGAGAATCACCGCGCCAACAACGCCGAGAACCACCGTGGCCCGCTTCTCTGCTTTGCTCCGCTCCTGCGGGGTCATCGCGTCAATGGCCGCTTGGGTTCTGCTCCTGCGCTCTTCGCGGCGTTCACGTGCAGCGTCGCGCTTCTCCTGCCGCAAACGCTCGATCTCGAGCTCGCGTTGCTTCTCCTCGAGTTTGCGGATACGTGTCCGGCGTCCCATGGGATTGTCCTTTCTCATGCCGCTTCGGTGCGGCTGTCGATGTAGGCGCGCTCCCCGTCGGTGAGGTGCGCGAGTCTAGTGGCGAGGACGTCGTCAGCGACCCACAGGTCGAGGGCGGCAGCCTCGGGCGTCGAGTCAGCCATGGCATCGGCCACCACACCCAGATCGGGCAGCAGCCACCGTGCTGTGGCGACCCGGACGCGCTCCTCGCAGACGGGCGGCTGCGGCCCGAGAAGCCCGAGCCTGATGTGGGTGAGTTCGTGGGCGAGCGTGGAGCGACGCTCACGCTGGGTCAGTCCGGTCGCGATCCAGATGGTGTGTCCGTCTGTGGCTCCACGCCATCCGGCTGGCAGCCCACCCCACACGAGGTCGAGGTGTGGCTGGTCGCGGAGTGTCTGCCACGGGTCAGGCTGGGTCATCGCCCCACTCCTGCTCCATGCGTTCCCGGTCGGTCGGCACACCAGGGTTGTCGGCTGCCAGGGCCACCTCGACGACCGCACCCACACCATCGGGGCTCTTCTGAGCGTCAGACTGCCGGTCATCACCACTACCTCCTGCCTCACGGGCTGCGAGGAGCACATCCATGATGCCCTCGACAGCCTTCCGTTCCTCTTGGGTGAGACGTTCGTAGCGCTTCCAGCCACCGACCGGCGTGTATCCGGCCTCGGCGGACTTGATGTCGTCGACATCGACGCGCAGGATCGCGGCAAGGTCACCATAGGTCCGGTCGTCCCGGATCGACTTCTGTGCGCCAGATGCGATCCGCCTGAGCGTCTCGTACGTGATCGATCCAGCTGGCAGCTTCGCCGCCCGATACATCGCGATGAGGCTGTGGGCGTTGAGGTCCCGCTGCCTGTCTGCGACGAGTTGCTGGAGTGGTGTCACGTCATCCATGGTCTGGCCCTTGTCCTGTTGCGTGCACCTCACAAGCGTATTGCTTGTACAAGCACAATGCCAGCATGGCTCATAGACGCGCCATGTGACTAGGCATTACACGCTTCCCGCTTGCTTGTACAAGTCACAAGGGCTACGGTCATGGGCCATGAGCCACTTGTACTCCAAGCGCGCAGCTTGCAGACTAGGAAGCACAACCCGCCACAAGAGACGAGGAGGGATGTGGATGAGGATCACCAACCCAGGCGCCATCGCCAGGGCCAGGCGCCGACGGTCACTGTCGCAGACCGATCTGGCCGCCATCTCCGGGTGCACCCAGCAGTTCATCTCCATGATCGAGACCGCCAGGAGCCGCACCTGCTCGGAGGCGCTCGCGCTCACCATCTGCCGGAAGCTCGACATCGACCTGGAGGACGCCTTCGAGTACGGTGAGCCCGACAGCATGCCAGCAGATACACGCTCACGCCGTGCGCTCCAAGCGAGGGCAGCATGACCCACCACACAAAGAAAGCCGCCCCCGCTGCAGCAGGGACGTCCACTGCAGACACTCGGCGTCTCGATTGTCAACGATTGCCTAGACTGCGAGGTGATGAACGTGTCAGAGGAGAAGGCCCGCGAGCTGTTGGCGGAGGTGCGCCGCGCCAGCGAGGCGATCGACGCCGCCATGGAGGACCGTCGCCGAGCGATCCAACAGGCCATGGCCGCCGGGATTGCGCGCGACGAGATCGCGGACGCTGCGGGCGTGCATCGCGTGACGCTGTACAAGCTCATGCAGCACTGACCACCCCTTGTCCAGATGTAGCCTGTGCACTACAGTCATCTGTAGCCAATCGGCTACATCATCATGAGAATGAAACCCGGAACTGCCTCCACTTTGGCGAGTCAGGGCAGCTCCGGGCCAACACCCCTAGAAGGAGCACCCCCATGGTACCTGTCCCTACCCCGTCATGCCCTGAGCCGCTGGAGGCCAGGGGAATCACATGGCAGATCATCGCCGACATTGCCAGTCGGTCCGGCGTCGCCAAGGACACCGTCATCACCGTCCTGATGGCCATGGCTGCCATCAGCGACGGGGCGGAGGACGACCGATGAGCACCTCCGTGACCCAGTTCGCGAGCCCCCAATTCGGCACCATCCGCACCGTCTCCATCGACGGCGAGCCCTGGTTCGTTGCCACGGACATCTGCACAGCGCTCGATCTGACGAACACCACCGTCACATTGCAACGACTCGACGACGACGAACGCTCTAAGTTCAACTTAGGGCGCCAGGGGGAGACTTGGTGCGTCAACGAGGCAGGCCTGTACAGCCTCGTCCTGGCATCACGCAAACCAGAGGCCAAGGCATTCAAGCGTTGGGTGACCCATGAGGTCCTGCCGTCGATCCGGCGCACCGGCGGGTACCTCACCCCCGACGCCATCGAGAAGGCACTGTCCGACCCCGACTTCATCATCCGACTCGCCACCGACCTCAAGTCCGAGCGCGCCAAGCGAGCCGAACTCGAGGCCCGCCAACAGATCCTTGCTCCCAAGGCACGCGCTTTCGACCTGTGGCTGTCAACCAACGTCGACTACTCCGTCGGCCAGATCGCCAAGGCCCTCCACAAGGCGGGGGCCACGACCCTCGAGATCGACGGGACCCGCCGATCCATGGGCCGCAACAACCTCATGTGCTGGCTGCGCGAGAACCACTGGGTCATGTCTCGCGGCAACGAGCCCATGCAGTCCCAGGTGAACCGGGGCCGCATGACCGCCCGCTACGGCGGCTACGAGAACCCCAAGACCGGCGACCAGGTTGGAACCTGCACCCCGCGCATCACCGCGAAGGGTGCCGCCCGGCTCGCCGTCATCCTTGCGGTCCTGCCCGAGGACGTACAGCGTGCCCTCGAGGACATCACCGCCGTCCACGACATCGAGGAGGTCGCGGCATGAGCGGCATCACCATGATGTGCCCGCACGAATATGCGCTCAAAGCCACTCAGGCCGACATGCTCAACACGCTGGCCGACCCGCGTGACCCCGACATGAAGCCGGGCCTGTTCGAGGCCTGCCGAATCATCACCGCGAACAAGACCGCCGCCGCACGCCTGGTGTCAGGTCGTCAGCGCTTGCATGATGCCAGCGGTGGCGCCCTCAATGGCGGCCGGTGCAGCCAGGTGAAGGATCTTGCGCAAGGCGCGGTAGAGGTTCTCGATGAGTGTGCCAGCCTTCTGCGCATCGTCGGCCGGAGCTTCACCGAAATGGACCGCGAGAGCCCCGATGAGCTCGTTGACGAGTCGTTGGACTCCGCTGGGCCCGAAGATCGAGAACTCCTCGACCGCCTTGTCGATGGCCTCGGCCAGCTCGAACAGGTAGCGCGCCGCGTCCGAGTCGAGGTAGTCGGCCGATTCGATGAGCCCGCGGACCGAATCGGTGGCCGACAGGACGTCGGACAGGTCGGATCCCGACACGCCAGCCTGCCCCCAGTTGTCGGCGAGGATCTTGAGGGCCACCAGGTCCGAGTCCCCGACAAGACGCACGACACCGCCGCGGGAACCGGTGATACCGACACTGTCGGTGAAGATCGCTGTCGCGATCGAGTCGACCAGCCCGGCATAGGTCTCGTCGGTCAATCGGTCGCGAACTTGGGAGAACCAGCCGAGGGTCTCCAGGTGGACATCGATCCAGTCGCGCCCCTCGATGGCCCTGGCGGCCTTCGGCGAACGACCTTCGGGAAGCGTCTTCCACTGCGCCAACCTGTCGTGCAGTTTCTGCGCCGGATTCGAGTCATTCGTCATGGGCACATCATCGCAGGAGAACTGTCATGACGTGGATTGATCCGGACCGCTGGTACAAGCCAGCCGAGGCCGCGCCGCTCATCGGCAAGAGCAAGCGCACCGTGCAGGACTGGTGCCGCGGCCGAATCATCTGTGCCCGCGAGGACAAGGGGCCGCGTGGCGGAGTTCGCTATCTCATTCCCGGCGGCGTCCTCGCAGCGTACGTACGGGACAACACGCCGAGGAGGGCCCGGTGATGCCTCTCTTCACGAACGGCGGCGTCCTCCTCCTGGCCGTCCTCGCCGCTGCCTTGTGGGTTGTGTGGCGACTCCACAACGATGACCGGAGGCTGTGATGACCGACTACGACGACGAGCCCGACTGGTGCACATGGTGCGACGGCATCGGCGACTACCAATGGCATGACGAACCGCTGTGCCCCCATTGCCACGGGACAGGAATCGAACCCGAGGAGAACCGATGAATCGCGATGAAG
Organism: Acidipropionibacterium timonense; assembly: GCF_900605005.1. Lineage (GTDB taxonomy): Bacteria > Actinomycetota > Actinomycetes > Propionibacteriales > Propionibacteriaceae > Cutibacterium > Cutibacterium timonense. The sequence continues at coordinate 1,702,858 of NZ_LR027558.1, forward strand.
TGCTGTCCATCTGCAAGCAGGCGCTGGAGAAGGGCGGACGGCCCAACCTGAGCTACGCCAACCTGAGCTACGCCATCCTCGAAGGGGCCGACCTGCACGGTGTCGACCTGAGCTACGCCGACCTGAGCTACGCCGACCTGAGCTACGCCGACCTGCACGGTGCCAACTTGCGCTACGCCGACCTGAGCGACGCCATCCTCGAAGGGGCCGACCTGCACGGTGTCGACCTGAGCTACGCCGACCTGAGCTACGCCTACCTGAGCGGGGCCGACCTGCGGGATGCCGACCTGAGTGGGGCTGACCTCTGGAGGACTGCATGGGATGGTCTGTGTGTCGACGGTCTTCTCCGGGGCCGGTGTCTCCTGATTCCCACGCCGCACGGCTGGGTGGTTCAGGCTGGCGAGTGGTCCGGGGCCGTCGACCAGCTGCGCCAGCGCACCGCACATGATGACGACGCGCCTGATGCCATCGCCGTGGTCCGCCGACTCCACGCGGCGTTCTGCGACATGTGCGACGCCCATATCGCAGAGCACCCGCACGTCATCGACGATCTGGCTACGAGGTGGCTGCCATGACCGACCAGTCTCAGCGTGACATGTGGGCGAGCAGCCTCGACGTCGCCATGGGGGAGATCAACGAGGCGGCTGTCCGCCTGGCCACCCTCGACGACGACGCATGGACGGACACCGGCGTCGACATCGACGCCATCGTCACCACCCTCGACAACATCTACGACCAGCTCATCGACGTCTGGTCCGACCTCACAGGAGCCACCCCATGACCACGAGCCAGAACTACGCGCCCGGCTACAGCAGCATCGCAGCCGCCAACGCACTCATGGATGCAGTAGACAACATCGACGATCTCGACGACGAGACGTGGGAGGAGTCCGCTATCGACATCGACGACATGCGCAGCCAGCTCGTCCGCTGGGCGGAGTACCTCACCCGGCGCAGTATCCGCATCCTGCTAGCCGCACGGGGGCAGTCATGATCGACAGGCACACCATCAAGGTCGGGTCGGCCGTCAGGATCTACCGCGGCCCAGACGGCACCCCAGACTGGGTCGAGGCCAGGCGTCGCGGGATCGGCGGCTCCGACATCGCATCGATCCTCCGCGCCGAGGGAGCCTACCGAACACCATACGAGATATGGTGCGACAAGACCGGGCGCGGCAAAGACAAGCCGGCAGACCGCCTCCTCGAGGCCGGACACTACGCCGAAATCGCCATGCAGCACTGGTACCGAGACCACCTGCTCGACGGCAAATACCTGGCCGTGCAGCCCGGCACGTTCCGCTCCCAGACGCGGCCATGGCAGATCGCGAACCCCGACGCCCTGGTTGTCGAACCGCGCCATCAACTGTCGTCGGCAAGCCGTGTCCTGGAGTTCAAGTTCGTGCCGAACACCTCAGACAAGTGGCATGTTGGTGGCGGAGACATCACCACAGGCAACACACGCCCAGACATACCCGAAAAGTATTGGCAGCAGTGCCAGTGGTACATGCACGTCCTCGACCTACCAGTCACCGACATCGTCGCCATGGGCGGCTTCGGCATCCACTGCTGGCGTATCACCGCCAACCGCGACTGGCAGGAGGATGCGGCACGGCAGGCCGCCGATTTCTGGGCCACCGTCGAGGCCGACCTTGACGTCCACTGGGAGCCCGAGCCAGCCAACTACGAGGCCGACCGCCGCCGCCACCCCCACATCACCGCCGCCACCGTCACAGCGACCGCCGACACCGTCATCGCATGGCGTGAATACCAGCGATACCACACCTCATTCATGACCACCCAGAAAACCGACACCGCAGCCCGGCGGGGATTGCAGGCCCGCATGGCCCACGAAATGGGTGACGCAGGCACTCTCGCCCTCCCCGACGGCACCGTTCTGGCAACCCGAACCGCCAAGCGAAACGCCGACGGCACACCCGGAACCCCCTTCGTCTCCATCCGAAAGTGAGAATCATGTCCACCGACATCGTCCAGGCACGATCATCAGAACTGTCCATCGGGCCGTCCCAGACGGCATTCACGGACTCCCAGGTATCTGTCCTACGGCAGCTGGGTGTCACGTCAGCATCAGTGGACGATCTGAGGATCTTCTTCCACCGCTGCCAGTCCACCGGGCTGGACCCGTTCTCGGGGCAGATCTACATGATCGGGCGCAGGTCACGTGAGGGCCAGAACTGGGTTGTCAAGCAGACGATCCAGACCGGCATCGACGGATACCGGCTCATCGCACATCGGGCGGCTGAAGCCCGGGGCATGTCGCTGTCGTGCGACGACACCCTGTGGGCGGACGGCGACGGGCACTGGCATGACCTGTGGATCTGGGACACCCCTCCGACTGCCGCGAAGGTCGTCGTCCGTGTCGGAGAGGCCAGATTCTCCGGTGTCGCGACGACAACGGAGTACATGCCGATGCGCATGGATCGCTCCGGCCGTGAGGTGCCGATGGGGCTGTGGGCCAAGATGCCAGCCACCATGGTCGCCAAGTGTGCTGAGGCGCTCGCCCTGCGCAAGGCCTTCCCCCTCGACCTGTCTGGCATCTACACGACCGAGGAGATGATGCAGGCGGACGCACGGGAGCGCACGATCGCCACTGATACGGCACCGGCGCAGCCCCGCCCGAGGCTCGACTACAGCCGTGCCACGAGGGCCATGACCGACTGCGGGGTGACACAGGCCGAGATGCTCGAAGTCGCGAAGGACATCACCGGGCGGCGCGAATTGGCGTCGGCCAACGAGCTGACACAGGACGAGCTCGATGCCGTCGCGGACGCAGTCATCGCCGGAGCCGAAGACGACCACGACGACACCGTCGACGCCGAACTGGTGGACCCCGACACCGGCGAGGTGACCCAGTGACCGAGCACCTGTCGGATGACTACATCCACCGCCAGATCCCCGAGCCCATCCTCCTGGCAGTAGCCCGGCAGAGAGAGGCCATGAGGCGGGCGTTCCCAGAGCGGGAGAACATGGACGATGGCATTGTCGACGCCGAGCTCCGACTACACGAGAGCAAGGTTGGGCCAAGACTCCGGTCAGCGCATCTCGAGTTCATCGGCGGTGACGGTGGCCCCAGTCACGTGGGAGCGTGCATCGTCTCTCTGACCTTTACGGCGAGATCGAAAGCCGCGGATGATACGGCTCGCTGGCTCACCAGCTCCATCGCCTGCCAGTTCAGGTGGCTGGAGGACATCATCCGCCGCGAGCCCGGCATCGCCCGGGTCCTGCCGGGGAGTCCGTCGTGAGCGACATCACCGTGCCAGGCCAGGTCATCACCGACATCATGTGCCGGCTGCGGGTCACCGACGACGGACACGCCACCCTCGACCGCCCACGACGCCGACGCCACGCCAGCTGGATCCACGACGGACACCGCTACCAGCCCACCCCGGCACAGATCGTGTGGGCCTACGCCCACGGACGCCGGCTCCCCCACCACCAGGTGCGGCGCCTCTGCGGATTCGGCTGGTGCCTCCACCCGGATCACCTGTCGATCGCACGCCGACACATGCCCACCCCCGTGTGGCCCGTCGACCTCGACGACATCGCCTACCGGCGGGCACACGGCTGGAACTGGCCAGCCATCACCGAGGTCACCGGCTGGACCCCGGCAGACATCACCTCCATCCCCCACGTGCGACGTATCCACCAGCCGCTACAGGCCGACGCACACCACTACCTTCAGGAGCAGCACCATGGCTAAGGACACCCCCATCACCGTGATCGGCAACCTCACCGCCGACCCCGAACTGCGCTTCACCTCCAACGGGGCGCCGGTGGCGAACTTCACCGTGGCCTCGACCCCGCGCACCTTCGACCGTCAAACCAACGAGTGGCGCGACGGCGAGGCAATGTTCCTCGCCTGCCATGCGTGGCGCCAGTACGCCCAGAACGTCGCCGACTCCCTGTCCAAGGGGATGCGCGTCATCGTGCAGGGCAACCTCAAGGCCCGGTCCTACGAGGATCGTGACGGGAACCGTCGCACCTCGTACGAGATCGACGTCCAGGAGGTCGGCCCGTCACTGAGGCATGCGACAGCGCAGGTGACCCGTAACCCGTTCAGTGGCGGCCAGAGCCGGGGGCGTCAGCGTACCGGCGGCCAGCAGCAGGGTGTGGATCCGTGGGGCATCAGCCAGTCCGAGGAGGCCCCGTTCTGATGGCTGCACCTCGTGACACGTTCGTCGACATCGGCGCGGCCAAGATCGATCCGGTCCAGTACGGGCTCGCCGCCAGATTCCTGGCACGCCATGACGCAGAGGACCTCGCCGACATGATCCTCGACCCCAGCCAGATCATCACACCCCCACCGGCCAACGGGACGCCTCGTAGCCGCCGGTACACGAGGACCGGATTCACCAACACACGAAAGGTCGCCTGACATGACCGACAAACTCGATCTGGACGCCCTGCCGGAATGGACCGTCATTCGGGTGAACGACACGCTCAACGCTATCCGACTACTCAAGGTTGACGGACGATGGTATCCGGTCGCCGCCGACAGGGAGGATGTAGACGTGTGGCCCACTGTCACCGTGGAGCATGGCCCCATGACCTGCGCAGAACATCTCATAGCGGCATGGGATGCCGCAACCGTACCAGAAGACGGAAAGATTCGCTCCGGGGAACGATTCATCTCACTGACATGGGATGCCGAAGTTACGGTTCGAACGGCAGAACATGACTTCGCGGCAACCGCGCAATACCGTCTCATGACGCAGCGGCCACGGCCCGCATGGATGGATGCCGAATGGGTATGGGCCGACACTGAACGAGACGAGCGCGTGCTGTGGCATCACCAGTACGACGGATGGCAGTCGCTCCAAACCACCGACTGTATCCCGATGCACATCATGGAGACCCGAAGCCCGTTCATCGCCACCGTGTCCCCCGACAAGCAGGACCAGCAATGATCACCATGACCGACATCTTCGCCGGGGCTGGCGGATCGACGACCGGCGCCTGCCAGGTCCCCGGGGTCGAGGTGTCCTTGGCGGCGAATCACTGGCCTCTCGCGGTCCAGGTCCATGCCGAGAATCACCCGCACACGAATCATGCCTGCGTGGACCTCCACATGGAGGACCCCCGCAACTTTCCTCGCACGGACATTCTGTGGGCATCACCAGAATGTACCAAGTGGAGCCTGGCCAATCAGAAGGCCAAGGCGTTGTCGGTCGAGCTGGGCGGTGACCCGACCCTTTTCGACGACGTCCCCGACGGGCTGATTTCCGAGGGCGAGGACGAGATCACCCGCTCGCGGCTGCTCATGTTCGACGTGTTGCGGTTCATCGAGTACCACCGGTACCGGGCGGTCATCGTCGAGAATGTCGTCGACATCGCGACCCAGGCCAAGTACGCCGACGCGTGGGCGGCATGGCGTCGCGGCCTGCGTCGCCTCGGCTACGAGTACCGGGTCGTGAGCCTCAACTCGATGCACGCCCAGGCCGCCGGCGACCCGGCACCCCAGTCACGGGACCGTCTGTACGTCGTGGCATGGCCGCACGGCTGCACTGCTCCCGACATCGACCGGGTCATGCGGCCGGCTGCGTGGTGCCCCCGCTGCGACACCACGGTGGCCGCCCGGCAGGCATGGAAGCCTGGCCGAACCGTCGGCCGGTACCACGCCCAGTACGTGTACGTGTGCCCCGACTGCGGGGCCATCGTCGAACCCGGATGGCGGCCGGCCTCGACGATCATCGACTGGACTATCCCGGCCGAGCGGATCGCCGACCGGAAACGCCCCCTCTCCGCCAAGACACTCGCACGTATCCGTGAGGGCCTGCGCCGCTACGGCACCGCCGAACCGCTCATGGTCAGGCACAACACGACCCGCGCCGGGGACAACCCGGGCCATCTGTGCACGCCGGTCACCGAGCCCCTGCGCACCCTGACCGCGACCTCGTCCAAGGCCCTGCTCGTGCCCTACTACAGCGCCAGTGAGACGGCCAAGCCGGTCTCCCAGCCCATCGGCACCCTCACCTGCACCGACCGGTACGGCCTGGCGACCACCCAGCCGCAGATCACCGACGCCGACGTCATGGAATGCCGGTTCCGGATGCTCGCCCCCCACGAGGTCGCCGCCGGAATGGCCTTCCCTCTCGACTACCACTGGGAGGGCACCAAGCGTGACCGGGTCCGCCTCGCCGGGAACGCTGTCACCCCGCCGGCCGCCCGTGACCTCCTCACCGCCGTCACCGAGTCCATGGAGGTGGCGGCATGACGCAGGAGTTCACGCTGATGGTTCCGAATACGCTGTGGATGTCGCTCAACCACCGGAAACATTGGGCGGCCAGAGCACGCGCCACGAAAACACTCCGATGGATGGCCGCTGCGGCTTGCCGCAAACACGGTATCCACGCCGACAGCCGGGTGCGTGTCATCGCCACCATCGGATACCGCCCCGGGCGTGCCGACCCCAACAACGCGACACCCACCCTCAAAGCGATCATCGACGGCATGACCGATGCGGGCGTGTGGCCCGACGACTCCTCCGAGTACGTCCTGGGCCCCGACCCGCGTCGCGACCCCATACCGCCACCCACCGGCTACCACACCGTCACCATCGCCCTCCAGGAGACCCCATGAACAGAACCGAGAACATCGAGAATCTGGTGCATCTCGTGACGGCGCGGGAACGTCTCATGACGCTGACCGAGACCGCCTGGGAAATCCACTACGAGATCGAGCGCGTCACACCGATGCACGGCGTCATCGACGCCGAGGATCTCGACAGACTCCAGGGGAGGGCTCGGCTCCTGTCGGTCGAGCTGCGCGACTTCATCGGCCCCGTCGATGCGCTCCTGGCCGGCACCCTCGAGCTGTTCGACACCACCGACGACGTGGACGCCTCGACGACGCCCGGGCTGAAGCAGGATCCACTCGACTTCGAGGGAGGCACGGCATGAGGATCCGCACGATCAAGCCAGAGTTCTGGTCGTCGGAGGACATGGCGGTCCTGCCCTTTGTGCACCGGCTCGTCTTCGTCGGCCTGTGGTCCATGGCCGACGACGAGGGACGCCTGTCCGCTGATCCGAGACTCATCAGGTCGCAGCTCTTCCCGCTCGACGACCACATCGGTGAGGACTCAGTGAGGTATCACGGAGGACTCACTGAGGACTCAGTGAGCATTCACGACATCCTCACTGACCTCTCACGCGGGGGTCAGATCACCCTCTACAGAGGCCCCGGAAAGCGGATTTATTGCCAAGTCGACAATTTCGCCCGACACCAGAAGATCAACCGCCCCACACCCTCCAAGATTCCCGCCCCGACTACGGCAAACACAATCCTCACTGAGGACTCAGTGAGTCCTCACGGAGTCGTCACTGAGGACTCACCCCCGGAACAGGGAACAGGGAACAGGGAACAGGGAACAGGGAACAGGGAACAGGGACCCCCCTCACTTCGTTCGGGGGTCCGGGGGGACACCACGTCGACACCACCCAGCGACCTCGCCACCGCCTCCGGTCGGGACGTCGTCGCTGACGCTCCGGCCAAACAACAGACGAAACTCGGCGCACGACTTCCCGACCAATGGCAGCCAGCACGCACCAGCCCCAACCTCAACGTCGAACAGCCCCACAGTCCCGACTGGCTCGACGACCAACTCAACCGATTCCGCGACTACTGGCACGCCCAGCCCGGCGCCAAAGGCCGCAAGACCGACTGGGACGCCACCTGGCGCAACTGGATCCGCAACGCCACCGACCACACCACCAGCCGCCGACAGCAAGAAACCGACGCCCAGTACCAGCGCGCCAAACACCGCGCCGCCACCGGAACCAACCCCCTCATCGACATCATCAACGGAGCAGCCTGATGAACCTCGACCAAACGACAGACCTGGTCCGCACCATCCGAGCGATCTGCCCAGCCCAAGCCCAGGACGAGTGGACCCCCGAAGCCTGGCACCTCATCCTCGACGACATCGACCTACGCGACGCCCTCACCGCCGTCCGCACCATCGCCCGACGCCACGACACCCGACCCCTCTGGATCGACCCCCGCCAAATCCGAACCGAGGTCCACCGCGTCCACGACGACCGCCTCGACCGCGCCCGACTCGACCACCCGCCGACAGACCCGGACGCCTACCGCCAATGGCTCCGAGACACCCGCCACCACATCGCCAACCACCACAGCACCCAACCCCAAGCCCTGGAAGCCACGCCACAGCCACAGGAGCCCCGAATAGCCAACACCGGCACATCCAGGCGGGACCAGCTCCGCCAGGCTCTCAGAGTGACGCCCAGCGCGACGGAGATTTGAGCGCCTTCCAGACACCGACCCAACCCGACACCCACACCAGCCCCGAAACGCCGTCACAGGTCGATCGCAAGACCGGAAACCGGCAAAAGGAGACCAACCATGACCTGGACATGCCACCACTGCCACGCCACCTTGAGCGGAGCCAAGACACAGCACTGCACCGTGTCGGCAGGCACGGCGTCAATACCGGCCCCGATCGTCGCCGCTGCCTCACTGCCGCCGAGATGGTCGAGCGGGGACTCATCTTCGACGCGGACAGGTCAATGTGGCGTCTCCCCGGCACATGGCGCGGGCCCGCAGATAGCCCAGAAACGGACGGCGTCGAGAATCTGAGCGCCTCGCAGCCCTGACCCGGCACATCTTCCCACCCCACCACCTCCCAGAGCCTTAGAAACCGATTTCCCGAAAGGACCGTCCATGACCGACCCCCTCGTGTGGATCCCCCGATCCGATCCGGTGGCCCGCATCCGCCAGATGCCAGCCCTCGTCGCCGAGATCGAGGCCCTCGGGGGCACCCGCAATCCCGACGGCGAGACCACCCACACCCGCACCGTGCCAGGATCGCGCCCGCCGCTGGATGTCTCCCGCCTCGATGTCGTGGCCTCCGACGGCTGGGAGCCGTCCAGCCTCGTCGAGCTGTCATCGGTGGCCTCCCGCATCATCTGGCAGGCCGTTGACCCCGACACCCGGACAGCACACCCGCAGCCGTGCGGACTGTCCTGGAACACCGAGTGCGCATGGTTGGCCGACATCTGGGCGGACTCGAGGGCATGGCTCGATGACGTCGACATGGGCATCGTCGACCAGGTCGTCCACCAGACCTACTCGACCCTGACCAGACAGGCCGGCGTGCGACCTCCCACGAGGATCTCCTGCCCGTCCTGCGGGGCGTCGATGCAGCTCGTCGGTCAGGGGGTCAAGGCCGTGCTCGTGTGCGAGGCCACAGCATGGAGCAGCGACCGCCACGAGATGCCGGGCCCCGCGGCCCTGGAGCTCCAGTGGCGCTACCACCGAGCCATGACAGCCGATGAGCTCGGGGAGTGTGACCTGCCGGTGACCTGTGGACAGATCAGGCAGTGGCGCAAGCGTGGGCGCCTGCGCCCGGCTCTGCGGTCACAGCACCGTGGCGATCCCCACCACTACTGGCCGTGGGATGTCATCCGTCTCCTGTGGCCCGGGATCATCGAGGCCATCGATGCCCGTGATGCCCGGGGCGCGGCATGAACCACACCCGTGTGATTCATGTGCTATGGTACAGATCGTCGGACAAGTGTGTCCGCGATCACATCACCGGATGATCTCATGGCGACCAATCGCACAGCATCCTCAGCGCACATCAGGTGGCGCAATCGCATCCTCGCTCGTGACAGGGCTCGAGGCCTCACTCACTGCCCGCTGTGTGGCGTCGAGCTCGCCTGGGGGCAACCGGGGCTGCCCAACTCCGTCGAGGCCGACCACATCGTGCCGGTCCGCTGGGGAGGACAGAGCACCCTCGACAATGGCCGATCTATCTGCCGGACCTGCAACCGCTCGAAGGGCGATCGGGAGCAGCCCGGCCAGGTGGACATCAACCGCCAGACCAACAAGACATGTCTCGAATGGTGAGACTCGATGTCTCAACCCAGGGGGGGTCCCCCGCGTTATCGCGATTTCTCCTCCAGCGGCTTAGTGAAATCCCCCCGAGACCGGGAATCGTTCTCACTAGCGCTTAGGTTCGCGAGGCGGATGACTGTCGCCCTGGTCAGACCGGCGGCCGTGGCTATCTCCGGCCAGGTCTGTCCGTCCTCGCGGGCTCGCCGAATGAGGTCGCCCCGGATCTCTCGCAGGCGCCGATATATCCGTAGCTCACTCATCGGATCCAAGGTCGACTCCCATCACCTTGCATAGCTTGTATCCATTGATGTACTTGTCACCGAGGCTGAGGTCGCCCACCACCTGCTCGATCCAGGCCTCCTTGTCCTCACGGGTGCAGAAGCAGATCGCGACCCAGTGCTCGGAGTCGGTGGCGTACCTGCGCCTGCGCTCCTCCTGGGTGGCTCGACTGCGGTAGGCCTGCTCCATGGCCGAGAGTTCGCGCTTGGCGTCCTCCTGGACACTCCCGGTGTACTCAACCTCGGCGAAGGGGTCGGCAGCCTTCGGGTGGAACTCGTCGCCGCGAGCCTTCTTCGTCGTGCTCTTCCCGCTCGTCTTCGAGCCGAATTTCGCGTCCTTGACGTTGCCGAATCCCATGTCAGTAGTCCTTTACGATATCGGTTCTCATGATGTCGAGGTCAGCCAGGGGGAACCAGTCGAGAACTCTCTGGTAGTCCTCGGGTGCGTGGCCCCGTAGGGGTCGGATGAATCGCTCGTCGACCCCGTCGAAGGATCGGCCGAACCAGGCGTAGTCGATAGGGAGTCGCACGCCGCGCTTGGGGTCGGTCCAGGGCAACGGGAGGTCGGCCTCGCGGATGCGTCCCATGACCTCGTCGATGAGCCAGTCATGGATGGGCGAGACTTTCCGCGAGGTGGCCTTCATGACGCCGTGGCGCGTGAGTGATGCTCGGCGCTGGATCGAGTCGGCCGCCCTGACTCCGTCCGCGACCCAGGTGCGCTGGGGGAAGCCGAGGTCATCCTTGATGATCCTCCAGGTGGCGTCGTAGTCGAGGGTGGGCATCTGGGCCGCCTCGATGATGGAGCACCGCTCCGGCGGCTGGTAGACGAGTGAGTTGAGCATCCGCCACAGCGACGGGTGCGGGTACTGGTGGATCGTGATCCCCCAGGCGTCCTGGAGCCGATCGATGGTGTCGTCGACGAAACCGAGCCCGGGGATGGCGTACAGGTACACCAGGTGGGTCTCGATCCCGGCGTCGGACAGTGCCAGCGCAGTGGCGATGGCGTCCTTGCCCAGCGAGAAGGACACAAGGACTGGCTCCCTGTCTCCTGCGAGCCTGCGTCGCACCTCGGTCGATGGCGGCTGCCCTTTGACTGTCGTGGTCATGGGGAGAGTATAGAAATGAGACACTCGATGTGTCAATCGAAAGGGTGATCCACATGAGGAGAGTCGCTCGTACTCTGGCTGCTGCCAGTCGGCAGCGCTGGCGTACTGCCAGGTCTGCCCTGGCGTCGTCCAAGAGCCTGTCGGACACGGCAGGAATGCGCAGGTCTAGGAGCCAGCTCAGGTCCCTGCGTCGAGGCTGACATGTGCCATGGTCGCAGCATCGACCATGGCCGGACATGCCGCTGGGAGCCGGGGTCGATGATCCAGCCCCCAGCAGGTCGTGATGAGAGGAGTGGTCGCCATGGCGCAGCCGCCGCTGCCCGATGATGTCGACTGGGAGTGGGCCGATGCCACCCGCCAGTGGTGGAGGGCGTGGGGCGAGGATCCACGTACTGCCGACTGCTCGGATGCCGACTGGGGATTCCTCCTGGAGGCGGCAATCCTCCATACGTCTATCTGGGACGATCACGAGTTCGTCAACATCTCCAGCCTCCGAGCCCACGAGCTGGCGTTCATGTCGCGACTCGACAAGGGGCGCGAGGCGTCGGCGCAGCATGCACCCCCTGTCGTCCCGGCTGAGTCCCCGGCGGTGACGATGATGGACAAGTACCGTAAGCGCCGCACGGGGTGATGACGGGTGGCCGATGATGTCGGCAATCAGCTCCCGCGGTTCCGTGTCGCCCCGCCCTACCGCGTGAGCGCCGGGGCGGATGCGGCCAAGCTCGGCGCCATGTACGGCCTGACACCGGATCCGTGGCAGGCGGCCGTCCTTGATGACTGGCTCGCCGAGACGCGCTCGGGCAAGCTCCTGTCCGGCGTGTGCGCCTTGGTGGTGCCCCGCCAGAACGGCAAGAACGCGGTCCTCGAGATCGTCGAGCTGTTCAAGGCGACCGTTCAGGGCAGGCGCATCCTCCACACCGCCCATGAGGTCAAGACGGCGCGCAAGGCGTTCGCGCGGCTCCGGTCATTCTTCGAGAACCGGGATCGCTACCCGGATCTGGCCATGATGGTGAAAGCCATCAGGTCGACGAACGGCCAGGAAGCGATCATCCTCCATCATCCGGACTGTCGGACGATGGCCAGCGGGTGCGGATGTGCCGGATGGGGGTCGGTGGAGTTCGTCGCCAGGTCTCGCGGGTCAGGTCGTGGTTTCACGGCTGACGATCTGGTCTGTGACGAGTTCCAGGAATTGTCGGACGAACAGCTCGAGGCGTTGCTCCCGACGATCTCGGCCGCACCATCCGGTGACCCCCAGCAGCTCTTCACGGGTACCCCGCCGGGGCCGCTGGCCCCCGGCGAGGTGGCAATGCGCATCCGTAGACAAGCGCATGCGACGTCACCGAAGCGGGTCGCCTGGACGGAGTTCTCGATCCCCGACGACATGGCCCCCGAGGTGGCGATGCGCCAGTGGCGCAAGCTCGCCCAGGGGACCAATCCGGCGCTGGGCATCCGTCTCAACATGCAGACCGTCTCTGACGAGCACGAGTCGATGTCCCCGGAGGGGTTCTGCCGTGAGCGGCTGGGGCAGTGGGATCGGGCCACCCTCTCAGCCTCCGCGATCCCGGTCGGCAAGTGGGCCGAATCGGCCGTTGACGATGTCGAACCGGCGGGGCCGAAGTCCTTCGGTGTCGCCTTCTCCCGCACTGGAGCCTCGGTGGCCTTGGCGGGCGCATTGAAGACGGCTGACGCCATCCACGTGGAGGTCATCGCTGGCCAGTCCGGCGACATGGGCCATGGGCTCGGCTCACTGGCCGACTGGCTGGCTGCTAGATGGCAGGAGACGGCCCAGATTGTCATGGCCGGTGCGTCCTCGCCCACCCTGGCGGCCGAACTGGCCGATCGGGGGGTGCCGCAGCGCATGGTGGTCGTCGCCAACACCGGCCAGTACGTGGAGGCGTGCGCCGGGCTGCTCGACGCCGTCAAGTCCGGTACCCTCACGCACCCTGCCGGAGCTGGACCCAGGGACATGCTCGAGGCGTCGGTCGCATCGGCCGTGCAGAAGCCGCGCGGATCGGGGTGGGGCTGGAGGTCGTCCCGTCGCGATGGGGACGAGATCGCGATCGAGGCGGCGTCGCTGGCGGTCTGGGCGGCACGCACGACGAGAAGACGCCCGAGGGCGTCCAGGAAGGGAAAGAGGGTGTCCATCATATGAGTCTGTCGGCCGATGAGATGGACCTCGCGTCGCGGATGCATGATCGGCTTAAGCGACTCCGCCCGTGGCACCGGCGCATCGAGGGGTACTACGAGGGAAACCGTCGCGTGCGACAGCTGGGCGTGGCGATCCCCCCCGAGCTCCAGCGCATCACCTCTGTCGTGAGCTGGCCAGCCATCGCAGTGGATGCCCTGGATGAACGTCTCGATTGGCTCGGATGGACCGGAGGGGCCGATCTCGGCCTCGATGACGTGTACATGGGCAACCAGCTCGCCACGGAGTCCGGTGCATCCCATCTTGATGCGCTCATCTTCGGGATGAGCTTCGTCGTCGTGCTCTCTGCCGGCGATGGGACTGTGTCGGTGCGCCCGCAGTCGCCCAAGAATGCCACGGGGATCATGTCCCCTGATGGCCACACGCTCTCGGCCGGTCTCATCGAGCAGGAGACGGACGACATCTCCGTGGTCCTCGGCGAACTGCTCACCGAGGAGTGGATCGTGTCCATGGAGCTTCGGGGCGATCGGTGGACGGAGAAGGATCGGATGCCGAACACCCTGGGCCGCGTGCCCATGGTTCCGATCGTCAATCGGAGACGTACGTCACGGCAGCGCGGTCGCTCGGAGATCACCCCGGCGCTGCGCTCGTACACCGATGAGGCCGTGCGGACACTGCTGGGGCAGACGGTCAACCGTGAGTTCTACGCCTACCCCCAGCGGTGGATCATGGGCGTCTCCTCGGAGGAGTTCGAGCAGCCCGGCTGGATGCTGTCCATGGCGTCACTGTGGGCTGTTGACAAGGACGAGGACGGCGACACGCCCACCGTCGGGTCTTTCCCGGTCAACTCCCCTGCCCCATACGCCGATCAGGTTCGCCTGTTGGCCCAGTTGGCTTCTGGTGAGTCGGCAGTGCCGGAGCGGTACTTCGGGTTCGTCACCGCCAACCCCCCTTCGTCGGATGCTCTGGCCTCAGAGGAGGCCAGGCTTGTCAAGCGGGCAGAACGCCGTCAGGTCGGATTCGGGTTCGGGTGGAGCGATGTGGGCCTCATGGTCGCCCTAGCCCTGGGCAACGACATCGACGCGACCGAGTTCCACCGCACGGTGCGCCCCCGATGGCGCGATGCCTCGACGCCGACGCGGGCCGCCACCGCCGATGCGGTGACCAAGCTCGTCGGGGCCGGGATCATCCCGGCTGACTCCAGGGTCGTGCTGGAGATGCTGGGGATGGATGATGCGTCGATCGACTCGATCATGACCCATAGGTCCATGACGGCCCCGGATCCGTTGACGTCGCTGGCTGACGCGATCACCAAGCAGACTGTCTGACCATGTCCGAATCGGTGGCGCGGGCTGCCCGGCGACTCGTTGCCGACCATCAGCGTTCGCAGACGAGGATCGCCCGGGTGTACTCGGCCTATGCCGCCGAGCTGGGGCGTCGATGGTTCGCGGGCAAGGTGGGCGATCCGCAGTTCGTCATCATGTGGACGGCGCTGGAGAAGGCCGGGCATGCCAGTTCGGCCCAGCGGACCGCGCAGTTCATCACCGACTACCGCTCGATCCAGTCACATCGGCCCGCGTCAGCCCAGGTCGTCCTCGACGAGTTCGATCCGGCTCCCGCCACGTCGGCCGCGTTCGCGCTCATGGGGTCGGTTCGACGTGCCCCTGACGCCTTCGAGCGGATCGTGGCCGAGTATGCGTCGAGCGTGGATCGCCGGGTCCTCAATGGAGGCCGGGACACTATGGAGTGGTCAACGGCCGCGAGCCACACGACATGGCGCCGCGTCACCGATGTCAACCCGTGCGAGTTCTGCATCATGCTCGCGACGAAATCTGACTACTCGTCTCGGGAGTCGGCGCTCGTCGTAACTGGGAATCATTACCGAAAGCGGTCCTCCCATCGTCGCAGAACACCACGACAACCCGGGTCCAGATACCACGACCACTGCGGTTGCACGGCAGTCGAGGTGATCGGCCCGTGGGAACAGACAGACGCCGAACGCTCCCATGAGGAGCTGTACCGCTCGGCGGTCAGGCTTGTCGGCGACCGAGGAGAGCAGGCGATGACCACAGCAGTTCTCTCCGCCATGCGCGAGCTCAGCTCGCCCCATTGAGTTCGGCCCGGGTGTCGCCGTCAAGGACGCCCATCCCCGCACGGGGACCATCGCATCACCACCGCACGGAGGAACCATGCCAGAAGACCAGGAGTCCGCGAAGGCGGATCAGGGGACCATCGAGAATCCCGCACGGGAGGCCGGCAACAAGACCCACTCGGAGAGCGCGACGGACCGGAAGGCAGGGGCGCGCAAGTGGGAGTCCAGAGCCAAGGAGAACAAGGCCGCTCTCGATCGACTGGAGCAGGCCAACGACTCGAGCACCTCGGACATCGACAAGCTCACCAAGGCCAATGGCGAGCTCAAGGCGAAGGTCGATGCCCTCATCCTCGAACATCTCCGCCGCGACGTCGTATCCGCCAAGGGTCTCCCCCAGGAGGCCGCCGCCTACCTGTCGGGCAACGATCGGGAATCGCTCGAGAAGTCGGCTGACGGGCTCGCCGCTCTCATGGAGCCACGCCAGTCGCAGCAGATGCGCAGGCTCGCTGGTCAACCACCCACCGACAACCAAGAACGCACCGAGGAACTCGACTTCATCGACGCCCTCGTAGACATCAACCGGAGGTAACACCATGGCTGTCAATGCCACCACCATCAACTCCACCCAACTCCAGCTTCCCGGTACGGTCGTCGGGATCGTGCGCGACAAGGCGCTCGATTCTGGCACCCTGGCGGCCCTGTCGCCGGAGAAGCCGACGATCTTCGGCCCTGTCAAGGGGGCCACGTTCTCGGGCGTGCCGCGCGCCAAGATCGTCGGAGAGACCGAGAAGAAGCCCGCGGCCGCTGTGCCGACCATCACCCCGTGGTCGGCTGCTCCGATCAAGATCGTCACCCAGCAGCGCACGTCTGACGAGTTCATGTACGCGGATGCCGACTACCGTCTCGGCGTCATGCAGGACCTCATCGCCCCGGCGCTGGGATCGTCGATCGGTCGGGCCGTTGACCTCATCGCCATCCATGGGATCGACCCCGCCACCGGCGCTGCGGCAACGTCGATCCCCACGAGCCTGTCCAAGTCGACGGCGATCGTCAACATGACGGCGAGCCCGACCGATGATCTCGTCTCCGCCGTCGGGAAGATCGCCTCCACTGGAGAGTCCATGCCTGACGGCATCGCCATGACGCCCTCCTTCAACTACTCACTGGCCACCGAGGTCTACCCCAAGGGCCACTCCCTGGCGGGTCAGCCCATGTACCCGAACGCTGGATTCGGGAACATGGGGTCGTGGCGCGGCCTCAAGGTGGGCCAGTCCTCGACGATCTCCGGACTGCCCGAGATCGCCAAGGACCCCGGAATCCGAGCCGTCATGGGCGACTGGAGCAAGGTCCGCTGGGGCTTCCAGCGGAACTTCCCCATCGAGCTCATCCAGTACGGCGACCCGGACAACGCGGGCCGCGACCTCAAGGGTGCGAACGAGATTCTCCTGCGCGTCGAGGCCGTCCTGTACGTCGCCATCCTGGACCCCAACCAGTTCGTGCTGGTCAAGGACGCCTCGGTCTCCGCGTGACCGGTGACGTTCTGGGATCTGGTCGGTTGACATGGCTGTGATCAGCATCGAGGACCTGGCCCCGTTCGCGGACATTCCGACCGAGCGTGCCCAGGCGATGATCGACGACGCTGTCGCGGTGGCTCTCCGGGTCGCCCCCTGTCTGTCGGATCCGGCATTCCCGTACCTCGGTGCGGCGAAGGCCATTCTTCGTCGCGCCATCCTCCGATGGAATGAGACGGGAGTGTCCGGATCGACGACGTCGGAGACGGCCGGACCGTTCACCCATGTCATGACGACTCGACCGTCGTCGGGTCTGCTCTGGCCGTCCGAGATCACTGATCTGCAGAAGCTCTGCCGCGATGCATCGTCGTCGGGGCGTGCCTTCTCGGTCATGCCGAAGATCTCCCCCGGCCGGGGCGTCCATGCCGAGGTGTGCTCGACGGTGTGGGGCGGGACGTGCTCGTGTGGATCTGACATCAATGGGTCGGACGGCCCCCTGTGGGAGCTCCCGTGATCGCCCGCCACCCGGTGCGCCATCTCGTCCGCTCGCTGGGGGCCACCGACGTCCACGGGAACGCCACCGACGAATGGGCCTCGACCCCGCGGATGGTGTTCGGCTGGTCCCAGGAGCAGTCCGACGAACCGGCGGCCGTCGGTGCGAACCGCATCTCGACCACCTTGCAGGTGCTGTCGCCCTGGGCTGCCGCCGACAAGGATCGGGTCGTCATTCTCGGACACATGTTCGAGGTGATCGGCGAGTCAGAGGACTGGAATCACGGCCCGTTCGGGTTCGAGCCCGGATACCGGTTCAGAGTCAGGAGGATCGATGGCTGAGCCACGTCTCAAGGTGAACCGCAAGGCTCTCGTTCGAACGCTCAAGACGGCACCGGTCCGCCCCGAGGTTCTCGAGATGGCGGTCCGAGTGCGTGATGCCGCGAACCGGTGGGCCGACAGCTACCCGCGCTCAGAAAAGCATCCGGTGCAGCGACCCCACTTCGTGGTCGTCACCGAACCCGGGGAGCATCGCACCCGATACACGGTCCGGCCGGCCTCGGCGTTCGCCACCTGGCTGGTCCAGCATGACCCGCACGGCTTCATGGCGTGCCTCGAGGCCGGGAGGAGGTGACATGGACACTCTGCATGTCAAGATCCTGGAAACTGGCCGAATCGCCGAGCTGTCGCGCAGCGCCGCCAACGAGATGATCGCCGGTGGGTTCGCCGTACAGGTCGACGCACCCGACCCCGACCCTGATGACCATGAGCCCGCTCGGGCTGAACTCGACGGGGCTGATGAGCCGTGATCGTCGACATTGAAGCTGTCGTCGTGGCCGCCCTCATCGAACCCGACGGTCCGGTCGTGTCGACGGAGAGACCCCGGGACACGACCGGCCCACAGGTGCAGGTGCGCGCCTCGGGCGGCCCCACAGTGAGATCACATGTGCTCGATGAGCGCATCGTCACCATCACCGTCTGCCATGACAGTGCGCCCCAGGCGTCCGTCCTGGCCGGAACCGTGCGCGACCAGCTGTACGCGCTGGAAGGCATCTCGGCCTCAGGCGGGGTGTACATCGCCTCGGTCGAGTGCACCGCCCCGTCGTGGTTTCCCGACGAGGACGGCCGAGCCCGCTACGTCATGACCGCCACCCTCCTCACTCAGCACAACTGAACAGTCCTTCTCGCGGCGGCACACCACGAAAGGCATCATCATGGCTTCCACTCCCGTGCAGTCCACCGCAGAGGTCCGCGTCGGCGGCCCGAAGGTCGGCGGCTACGCCTGGAAGGCTCCCATCGGGTCGACCCGACCGACCGACGGGGTTGCCGCCCTCAACGCGGCTTACCTCGATCTCGGCTACATCTCCGATGACGGTCTGTCCGTCAAGACGGACAAGTCGAACGACAAGATCAAGGACTGGAATCTCGACACCATCGCAGTGATCGAGAAGTCCAACGAGGCCACCCTCGAGGTCACCTTCGACCAGGTGACGGCCAACTCCTGCAAGGCGCTCTTCGGCGACAGCAACGTCACCGTCTCGAGCACGGCGCCGAACAGGGTCACCGCCATCAGCTACACCGGGGAGACGCTCCCCCACGCCTGCTGGGCGTTCCTCACCCACGACGCGAATGGTGACGGCGTCTTCGATGTCGGCGACGGTCAGGTCACCGGGATCGACGGCTTCACCTTCAAGAAGGACGCCATCGTTTCGTTCAAGGCGACGATCGAGCTCTTCAAGGACAAGGACGGCAAGTTCTTCACCTGGCATCTGGGTGCTGCCTCCTGATCCCCCTAGTCGTCCGTGCGGTGGGACTTTCTGCCGCCGCGCCCACCGCACGGACTTTCTCTTGACGCGGCGGACACCACATGATGAAAGGCGACGGCATGAGCGACACCATCGACATCACGGTCAAGGACCGGGTGTACAGCCTCGACAGAACCGAGTTCACCGATCCACGGGTGTCGGTGCTGCGCATCCTTCGCGCAGCCAATGACGGTAATTTCGACGAGCTGATAGACCTGCCCTCCGTGCTCGAGCTCGAGGAGCGCAACTGGCGCAGGTCCGACCTCATGGAGTTCCTCGAGAAGTTCGGTGAGATCCTCCAGGAGGAGTTGGAGATGGACGTCCCGGAATCCTCTGGCTCCGTGACCTCGTCGCGGAGCATCGCGAGGAAGTCGAGTACGAGTGCATCCGAGCTGGACTGAGGCTGCGTGACGCCGAGGCCGGCCGTACGCCGTGGCGTGACGTGTTCGTCGTGTGCCGCCACGTCCCGGCCGGTAGCCCCCTGGCGGGTGCCGTCGATCCTCGCGCCGCCTGGGATGCCGCCACGTCCCTTACGGCCGTGCTGGTCGACCAGCTCAACCAGCTCTCGTGGGGTCTCGGCGGCGGGCGTGGCCCCGAACCCAAGCCGGTGTGGCGGCCGTGGGACGACGGCGACCGTAGGCAGACCGAGACGTTCCGTGGTGACTCGCTGACCCTCGCCGAGGCAGATGCCCTGGCGGCCCGATTCCGACCCCGAAAGGACCCAGATGGCCACTGAGCTCGCCCAAGGCTACCTGTCGTTGTCGGTCGGATTCGACGGGTCGCCCACCAAGCAGCTGAACGACTTCCTCGCTGGTGCCCAGCGGTCCGCCGACAGGGCCGGGAAGGCCATGGGGCGGTCGCTGTCGGCTGGGGTCCGTGATGGCGTGGAGCAGGCTCGGGCCGACACTGAGTCGGCGCGCAAGACGTTCGAGTCGGCCGAGCAGTCGGCCAAGCGCGCCTACTCGGCCCGCGAGAACGCAGCCAAGGCCGTCGAGATCGCCCAGGCCAAGCTCAATGAGACCCAGGCCAAGTACGCCGACGCGCTCGCCAAGGGGGCCGAGAAGTCCTCGGCCCTCCTGGCGGCCGAGGATCGGGCGGCTCGGGCCAAGCAGCGTCTGGCTCGAGCAGAGCTCGACGTCGCCGCTGCCGATCAGAAGCGCTCCGAGGCCGGTGGCAAGGTCACCGAGGCCATCGGCAAGCAGGAGGCCGCAGAGAAGAGGGCCGCCGACTCCCACCGTGGAGTGCTCGCCTCGATGCGCGACGGTCTGGCCGCGCTCCAGGCCAAGATGCCCAATCCGTATGCCTCCATGCCGGCCCAGGGCTCCAAGTCTGCCCAGGAGACGTCCGACAGGTTTGCCAAGACGCTGCAGCGCGCCAGCAGCAAGATGGGAACGACTCTCAAGAGTGGGCTGTCGGCGTCGTTCAAGGTCGCCGTCGGGTCCGCCGCCGCAGCAGCGGCCACGGGCGTCGGTGCACTCACCGCGACGGCTGGCGTGGCGCTGACGAAGGGATTCTCGCGCCTGTCGAGCATCGACCAGGCCACCCAGAAGCTCCGCGGTCTCGGATCGTCCGCCAAGGACGTCTCCCAGATCATGCAGGACTCGCTTTCCTCGGTGAAGGGCACCGCGTTCGGCCTGGATGAGGCCGCCACGACGTCGGCGATGATGGTGGCCACTGGGATCAAGCCCGGCCGCCAGCTGGCATCGGTCCTGCGCACCGTCGCCGACACCGCCACCATCGCCGGGATGTCGATGTCCGACGCTGGACGGATCTTCTCGTCGGTGGCAGCCCGAGGTAAGCTGCAGGGCGACGACATGATGCAGCTCACTAGCCAGGGCGTCCCCGTCCTGCAGCTGCTCAGCAAGCAGCTGCACAAGTCGACCGCCGACGTGTCGACCATGGTGAGCAAGGGCAAGATTGACTTCGCCACGTTCTCGGCCGCCATGCAGCAGGGCCTCGGAGGGTCGGCGAAGCAGTCTGGGCAGACGTTCACCGGGGCCATGAAGAACATCGGGGCCTCCCTGGGGCGCGTCGGCGCGAACTTCATGGGTGGGGTGTTCCCCAAGATGGCCCCGCTGTTCAACGGCGTCACGACCTCACTTGGCCCGCTGGAGGATGGCGCCAAGAAGGTGGGCAGCGCGATCGGATCGGTCCTCGGGCCCGCGATCGACAAGCTCACCCGCACGCTGTCCTCGGGCGGTGCCACGACAGCACTCAAGGGCCTCAGGGACGGCCTGGGTGGCCTGTACGACGTGCTCGTCAAGGGCGACTTCACGCAGCGGTTCGCCGATGCGTTCCACATGCAGGAGGATTCGGCGTTCACTGGCTGGCTCCTCGACGTCCACGACTCCATCGCTCATCTCGGCGACGGCGCCGCAGGTGCGAGGAAGAAGATCTCCGACGCCCTCGGTTCCCTCAAGCCGGTCGTCTCGGGTGTGTGGTCCGGGCTGTCCGGCGATGACGCCTTCAAGGGGGCCGACTTGGACGGCAAGCTGTCGCGATGGCAGCGACTCGGCGAGAAGATCCGTGGCGCCCTGAGTGAGGGCAAGCGGCTCCTGACCGATTTCTTCTCCTCGGTGACGACGTTCGTCAAGGGTGCCGGGGCTGCGCTCGGCCCGTTCCTGGGTGACCTGGTCAAGCTGGCTGGCGCCACGGCCTTGGGGGCTGTGGTCGGAGCCCTGAAGATCCTCACCCCGATGCTGCGTGACGTCGGGCGGTTCATGGCGCAGCACAAAAAGCTTGTCGGCTCGATCGCCGCCGGTCTGGTTACTTTTGCCGCAGGCTACAAGGCGGTCACCGTCGCCATGGACCTGTGGGCAGCTCGGACGAAGATCGTCGCCGCGGCCCAGGCGGCGCTCAACGTCGTCATGAACCTCAACCCGATAGGCATCGTCGTCGCGGGGATCGCCACTCTCGCCGCTGGCCTCATCTACGCCTACAGGCACTCCGAGACCTTCCGCAAGGGTGTCAACGCTGCGTTCTCGGGGGTCAAGAAAGCAGCAGTGGCCATCGGCCAGTGGTTCTCCGGGCCGTTCGTCGGCTTCTTCAAGTCGGCGTTCGGCTGGGTGGCCAAGGTTGCTGTCGGATTCTGGCACGGCATCGTCGCCACGTTCACGGCAATCCACAACGGTGTCCTGCGCATCGTCGAGGTCATGTGGGCCAGAATCAAGTTCGCCTTCACTCTCGGCAAGGGCATCATCCTGTATGTCGCCGACAGCATCAAGAGCGGTGTCATCACCATCTTCACCGGCATCAAGGATGGCGCGATTCGTGCCTTCACGGGCATGAAAGATGGCATCAAGAAGGTGTGGGACGCGGTCAAGTCGATCGTCAGCAAGCCCATCAGGTGGGTCATCGACACGCCGATCAACAAGGGCCTCATCGCTGCCGTCGCATCCGTCCAGAGGTTCTTCGGCGTCAAGAACCCGATGAAGCCGCTGTCGATCGCCGGATTCCGCGGCGGCGGTGTCATCCCCGGAAGCTTCGATCCAGCGCACCGCGACAATGTCCTTGGCCTGTCCATCGGCGGGGTCCCCACGGCCCGCGTCGAGCCGGGAGAATTCGTCGTCAACCGGCGCCAGACTGCCCGGAATCTGCCGCTGCTCCATGCCATCAACTCCGGCCTGCATGGCTACGCCGGGGGCGGCCTCGTGGGTGGCTCGGGGCGCTGGTCACAGGAGTTCGAGCGCCGCCTCATGGCTGTAGCTGCCTCGCTCAACGCAACCTTGCAGATCGCTCAGCGGGGCTTTCGCCCGGCTACGCCATGGTCTGGCACCTCTCACCGTGGCGATGCAGTCGACGTCGTCGGTGGTGCCGACCTGTGGAAGATCCGCGACGCTCTGCGCAGCCAAGGGATTGCCGCTTGGGTGCGCGGCCCGGCCCAGAAGTTTTCGTGGCATGTCCACGGCATCCCGCTGCCGGGGGCCGGTATCGCTCTCGGATCGGCTGTCTATCAGCAGCAGGCGTATCGCGCCGGCGGCGATGGTTTGCATGGCCTGACGGGAAAGGACCCCTACGACCGAGGCGGGTCGCGTCCCGGATGGCTCGGGCGGGCAGTCTCAGCCGTGATGAGCTGGGCGGACCAGCTGGCCGCGAAGGCCAAGGCGGCGTTCGGTGGCCTGGCCGACCCGATGGCGTTCGTGCGCTCGAAGCTGTCGGGGCTCTCATCGCAGATCAGTGGTCATCTCGGGTCCTCCGGGTGGGCGACGGCTTTGGCGGGCCTGCCCGGCAAGCTCGCCGGGGATGCGGTGGCGTGGGCGAGGGGCCTGTGGGACAAGCTCAAGAGGTCTGGCGCAGATGGCGGTCAGGCTGGTACTGCTGGCAACCAGGAATCGTGGCGGCCTATGGTCGCCCGAGCCCTGGCGGCCACGGGTATCGGTGGCGGACGCTCCGATGAGGACAAGTGGCTGCGCCAGATCATGACCGAGTCCTCGGGCAATCCCAAGCTCATCCAGTCGTCCGCCGTCTATGACGTCAACATCGCCCACGGCGATCCGGCGCGCGGCCTTGTCCAGGTGCCGAAGGTCACCTGGGACGACTTCGGCAAGGACATGGGGTCCTTCCTGCCGAACGTCTACAACCCCCTCAAGAACCTCATCGTCGGCATGCGGGCCGCCAATGCCCAGCACCGCAACTGGCGGGCCGTCATCGGCTACGGCCACGGATACGTCGGCGGCGGGACGGTGCCGTTCTCGCAGATCGCTGCCCTGTCCGAGGATGGTCGCCCCGAGATCGTCGTCGGCGCCCAGATGCGCAAGCTCAATGCTGGCTCGACGGTGTTCAACGCCCGCCAGACGGCCCAGATGCTCGGACGGCAGTCGTCCCCGTCGGTCCTGGTCGTCCGCGATGTCGACGACCAGCTCGTGGGGCGCATGTATGTCGAGGGCGCCAACGCCTTCGATGATCGGTGGGCCGATCTGGCCCGGACGGGAGCGGCAGCATGACGCACGTCACCCAGCGGGCCCAGTATTGTGCGTTCGTCGAGGAGGCTGCCCCGTCGGCGCGCAACTTCACCCGACACACCTACCTCCAGGTGTCAGGGACGTCCGGGAAGCGCTACTGGACGGTCCTGTGGTTCGCCAACCCTTTCCCGTCGACCGGGGCGAACGTCACCAAGGCTGTCCTCACGGTTCGGCTGCGTGCCAACACGAACACGAGCCATGCCATCACCGCCCAGCTCGCCGACAAGTGGGCGGCGTCGTTCTGGACCCTGGACTGGACGACGAAGCCCTCCGGCACGGGTCCACGCACCGATGCCACCCGCACGGGGGCTCTCAAGACCGGCGACCTGTGGCAGATCGATGTCACCGCACAGATGCAGCGCGTGGCTGATGGCCAGCGGTTCTACGGTCTGCTGCTGTGGTCCCCGCTGTCGGGCGACACCGTCACCATGGACGGCTCGGCGGGGGCGACGCCGACTCTCGACATCGACTGGTGGTCGAATCCGCTGCCCCCCACTGACATGTCGCCCACCTCCGGAGCCGTCGTGGGAACCCCCACTCCGACTCTGAGGTGGACGTTCTACGACCATGCGGGGCGCACCGACATTGCCACCTGTCAGGTGCAGACGGCGTCGACGCAGACCGGATTCTCCTCTCCGAGCTGGGACTCGGGGCAGGTGGCGACCACGCTGTGCCAGATGGAGACCTCGTCGGTCTCAGGGTGGCCCAAGCTCGCCGTCGGATCGCGGGTGTGGTGGCGGGTGCGAATCCAGGATGGATCTGGACTGTGGTCCGGATGGTCCGCACCGGCCAGCATGACCTATCAGTCGCTGCCGGTGGTCACACTCACGTACCCGTCGTCCTCGTCGCCGACCGTCACCGACCCCACGCCTCCGATCACCTGGACCGTTACCCCTGGGTCCGGCGGAGCCGTCACCCACTGGCGGGTCATCGTCTCCCGGTGGGATGGGGCGAGCCTGACGCAGATTGACAGCTCCGGGGTCATCTATACTTCGGCCACGTCGTGGACCCCGACGGTCCCCATGGCGTCATCCGGGCGGTATCAGGTGCTCGTGCAGGCATGGGATGGTCTGACACAACGGGTGGGGACGCCGGGATGCCCCCCTCGAGGCGAGGCGTCCGCCACTGTTTCCTATGCCCCGTCGGCCACGGTCTCCGGGGTGTCCAGTCTGACAGCCGATCAGGATCGCACGCGGCCCGAGGTGCGCCTGTCGTGGAGTCGATCCGAGCTGCCCGATGAGTGGATCATCTTGCGCGACGGCGTTCAGGTGGACCGAGTATCGGGTGCCACCTGGGGTTCGGTTGCTTCCGGTTTCGGTCGGTGGGTGTATGTCGCCTCGGGTCGTCACACTGTCGGTGTGCAGGCTGTCGTCAATGGCAAGGCATCGACTCCGACGCAGATCACGGTCGAGCGCGACCTGCAGGGCACCTGGCTCATCGACCCGGATACCGACGAGGCGGTCGGCGTCGTGGGCGACACCGATCACGACCTCAAGATGCCAGAGGTCTCCGCGAGCCTCGAGCCGCTCGGATCGCCCCGTGTCGTCGTCATCGTCTCGGCCCAACGAGGCTATGAGGGAACTGTCTCGGGGATGCTCGTGCCCCTGTCCGGGATCGCTGACACCCCTGACGTCTGGTCGCGTCGGCTCCTGGGATGGAAGACGCGCATCGGGCATCGGTTCCTGCTGGTCATCGAGGACCAGGTGCTCCCGGTCAACGTGTCGAACGTGCAGCTGTCGAGCGTCAACCGCAAGGCCGGACGCATGTGGCGGACCTCATTCGACTTCCACCAGATCGACCAGTTCCCCTTCGGCGGCGACGCATGATCGACCTCAAGCTGTCCGCCGACGACCTGGCCGCTTTCGAGGCTGGCCTGATCGTCGACCACAAGGTGCGGTTCCGGGTCGACGTACTCGACCTCGACCATCACATCATGGCCTCGGCCGACGATGGTGTCCTGTCCGGGCAGGTCGATGTCGACGTCGAGGCCGACGTTTCGCGTACCTGCACTCTCGAGCTGCGCGACCCCCAGAACCGTCTCAACCTCGACACCCAGGGTCCGGCCCAGGCGGCCCTCTACGCCGACCGCATGATTCGGGTCCATTACGGTGTCTGGTCCGAGCAGTTGCCCCGATGGGTCGATGTGCCCGTGTTCACGGGACCCATCACGAGCCTCAAGCGCAACGCCGACTCGATCTCCCTGTCCGCCCAGGGCAAGGAGTCGTTCCTCACCGTGCCGCAGTCGCGGAACTGGATCATCCCGGCCGGGGCTCGCAAGTCCGATGTCCTGTCCCGCGTCCTGACCGAGTCCGGCGAGCAGTTCACGTCGATCCCACGATGGTCAGACAAGATCACTGCGACCTGGCAGTGCCTGTCGAACGAGGCCCCATGGCCCAAGCTCCAGCAGCTGTCGTACACCCTGGCGTCCCGTGACGCCGGGACTGATCCTCTGCTGCACTACAACGGGATGGGGGTCTGCCAGCTCAAGAGCAACGTCAAGAAGCCCGCCTGGACGTTCCGGCGGGGCGTCGACATCCTCACCGAGCCTGACATCACCTCGGACGTCTCTGCGATCAAGAACTTCGTCGTTGTCTACGGGGGCACCCCAGCCGGGGCCAAGAAGGCGGTCTCGGCGACCGCGACACTTCCGGCCTCAAGCCCGTTCAGCCCCCAGAGTCTGGCCCGCAACGGCGTGCCGCGGTATCTGCGCGACGAGGTGACCAATACTGACATCACCTCGGCCAAGGACGCCAAGATCATCGCCCAGCGCAGGCTTGACGATCTGGGGTGGGCCTACGTGGACCTGGCCTTCGATTGCCTCGTCATCCCACACCTGGAACCCCGGGACATGGTGGCCGTCGAGGCTGGCGACTGGACGTGGCGGATGGCGCTCATGAAGTACTCGATCCCGCTGTCGGCCGATGGTCACATGTCCGTGAGCCGCCACACGCACGTACGCAAGGTCACGCGCCGCGTCCAGAACCCCAGGAGGCCTCGATGAGCATTCCCGGCAGGGTGTCCATGGTGACGACCGTCGAGGCCGGCGGTGTCGTCACTGGATGGTCTGGGGTCACCATGGCCATGGTCGATGCGTCCGGGCTCGCTGTCGATGCCGGGACCATCAGCCTCGATGGTGGTGTCACGACCATCGGCTACACCGATGTCACCTGGGGTGAGACCGACACTGACCCCGACCTGCTCACGACGGCCGTCTCGGCTCCGGCGGGCTGGGTGCCCGATGGCGGGGAGCAGTGGGCGCAGGTGTGGCCTCCGGCTGTCGACATCATCGCCGCCGTCCAGCTGTACGACGGCACCGATGTGCGCGCCATCGTCCCGCACTCGCTGCGAGCTGTCCTTCCTGACGGCAACCGTGACGACGACGAGGCCGAGTCGGTGACCGTCGACCTGCAGGATGGACGGTGGACCGTCACCGACGTCGTCGGACGCCGGGCCCAGATCCCCATGTCGGCGCTGTCGTCCGAGGTGACCGTGGCGATCGCGAGCGCCTCGGGCAGGAACACCAACACCTACTCCCTCAACTCGCCCGACGGGTCACCTGTCGGAAACCGCGGTGACGCCTGGTTCCAGCTCGACAGCAATGGCCACACCATCGGCATGTGGCACTCCGATGGCACCACCTGGCAGGCGGACACCATCGACGGCACTGCCCTGGCGAACTTGGATGCCGGCACCATCACGTCCGGGTCGCTGTCCGGTATCGACGTGTGGTCGCCGTCGCCAACGGCCCTCCCTCGGGTCCATGTGGGCAGTGCGACTGTTGAGGTTCTGCGTGATGACGGCGACGGCAGCGCCTACGCCTCAACGTCATTGGGCGGGGCCTCTGATGACCATCTGTTCATTTACGATGTCGCCGGTATCCCTGTGGCCGGTTTTGGCTCGGACGGCTCCGGTGTAGCTGGCGACATGGCGGTGAATGGGACGCTCACGGTTGCCGGAACTGACATTATGGATACTATTGCCGCACTGCCGCAGGGCATTGTTTTCAGGCAGAAACTCGGATCGACATCGTCGCTGAATAATCTCCAGTTCGGAAATACTGAGCTGGGCTTGCTGGAGTTTGATACTCCTTTGCACGCCGGGCGTGTCTATCGGTTCGTGGTGCAGGGTGGTGTGTGGACGAGCGCGGCAGATCAGATCTACTTGCGTCTGAGGATGACGTCTGATGTCGGTGGGGCTCCGTCGCCTGTGACGACTGGCGCAGCGCAGCTCGACATGATGTCAACCAAGGCGCCGGGCGGAAACACTTACACATATTGGGAATCCATTCTTCCGGTGCAGCAGAATGACACTACCGTGCGGCTGCTGCTGTCAGCGCACATGAACACGTTCGGCGTATACGGCCGCTTCTCGTCTACCGACACCCACATGGCGAATATCTATCTGGAGGATATGGGGTCGTACGGGTCGTGGGGGGACGGGCAGGAGAATCAGGGCGGTGGCACGCCGTACGGGTCGTCCTCGGCCGGCACAGCTCCCACAGGTGCGGCGGTGCAAACCTACACCAGGCGATGGAACGCCGCCTACACCCGCACATGGCAGGGATCGACTGTCGTCACCTCCGATCTACAGCAGGGCTCCTATGGCGGGACCCGGCGATACTCGGTGCTCCTGTGGGGCGGTGCGCCGTCGACTGAGCTGTCATCCGGTGGCGTGCATATTTCACGTATGCGGCTGTATTTACGGAATACTCACTGGTACTATTCGGCCGGCGGATATGCGCGGATCGGGCACTACGATGACACCTCCCTCCCATCCTCGCCGCAAACCTCGGGCGGCGGGGCATTCACGACCTCCCTGTGGGGTGTGGGGGCTGCAAGGTGGGTTGACATCCCGTCAGGTTGGTGGTCTGGTATCGCGAACGGAACCATTCGCGGCTTCACTCTGGGTGAGGGTGCGGGGACGGATTTGACCTATTTCGGGCGCTTCTCGAACGCTCCGTCTGATGTCAGTCTTGAAGTCACCTACACCAAGTGAGGCGCTCATGAGTCCAATGATTCCGATTCCTCCGCCTGATCAGTGGGACGACATCATCACGGCATTCGGCGGCGTCCTGGCCGCCCTGGCGGCGCTCGTCGGTGCCCTGTGGTCCGGCTACAGGACGCGTATCGAGGTGCGGGAGATGCGCGGGAAGCTCGACTCGGAAACGTCACCGGATCACGGGTCGAGCCTGCGTGATTCGGTCGACAGGATCGAAGCGAGGATCGGCGAGATGCGGGACACACAGCGTGGCATGGCCCGCGACATCGGCCGTCTGGGCAGCGCAGATCAGCGGATCGAGCAGACAGCAGACCACATTCATGAGGACATTCGTCGCCGCCTGGAGCGGCTTGAGGACACGAGGAGTAGATGACATGGCGACACCATTGACAGCTGATCAGCAGCTGGCCGCATATCGTGCGGCCGGTGTGACGATCAGGGAAGTGCCTGGATGGCGCGATAGGGGCATGTGGCGTATCCCGGCGAAGGGTTGGGAGCCGCATGGTGTGGTGATTCACCACACCGCCGGGGGGCTCGGTTCCCGTAGCGTCACCGAGTATATCTCGGACATTATCAACGGCGACCCGGCATGCCCGGACAAAGCAAACGTTGTCATCGACCCTGACGGGGTCCTGTGGGTGAATGCGGCCGGACGGGCGAACCACTGTCTCCAGTATTCCGACAAGGCATGGAGTGGTTGGCTGCACGAAACGTTCCCATTCGCGAGTAGCGTGAATTGGCGCGGCTCGAGGCAGAACGCCAACAAGTACACGTACGGGGTGGAGTGCATTGCGGCCGGTGCGCCGAACGCGAAGCAGCAGGAGACGGCGGCACGGTGGGCGGCTGCTATCTGTCGTGCTCATGGCTGGTCTGCCGGGTCGGTGTGCGGTCACGGCGAGGTCGCCGACGATAGGGACTGGTCTGATCCGGGCCTTGACATGGGGGCGTTTCGTAAGCGGGTTGCGGCGATTCTCGGCGGCGCATCCACGGCGTCAACGTCCACGACATCCACGTCCAACACATCCACTACATCCAGTGTATCCACGAGTGAAGGAGAACTCACCATGAGCCAGTACAGCGACATCATGTCGCGCCTTGAGGACATTTACCGTGCTGCCGGCGAAGGCCGTGCAGCCGCGATCCGCGCCGAACGGAAAATCGACGCGCTGCCGAAGACGTTCCTGTCGGCTATCACGTGGGGCAAGAAGGAGAACAATCTCGCCCGGCTGTTGACGCGGGTTTCCGCGTATGTGGGCCGCGAGGGTGTCGACTGGGATTTCGACAGCACGAAGAAGGCGGCATGATGACTGAGACGCAGCGTAAGGCCCTGTACGGGGTGGCCACAGCGGTCCTGGCGGCGCTGGGTGCGTGGGGTCTCATCGACGCACCGACTCAGGGGTCCATCGCCCAGGTGGTGGCGTCGGCCCTGACTCTGGCGTCGATGGTGGCGCCGCTGGTGGCACACAGGCACACCCCGTCCCCGGCGTCGGAGGTGGCTCCGACGGTGCCTGCTGCTGTGGCGGGTGAGGTCGACCCGGATGTCGAGGTGCCCGACCCGGAGCCTCAGCATGCTGACGTGGGTGACGTGTCGTGACCACACCCAGCGTGGAGCCGGCCCTCCCCACACCGGACTACGCCTACGGCTACGTGGTGGCACGCGCCATCCGGGCAGTGGGAGACATGACCCCGCAGGGCGACGAGTACC
This sequence comes from Acidipropionibacterium timonense, assembly GCF_900605005.1. Lineage (GTDB taxonomy): Bacteria > Actinomycetota > Actinomycetes > Propionibacteriales > Propionibacteriaceae > Cutibacterium > Cutibacterium timonense. The sequence continues at coordinate 1,733,823 of NZ_LR027558.1, forward strand.
CCGATGGGCCGCCCATCACCATGCCTGGGGCGGTGACTTTTGCGCCACTGGAGCCGGGCAGGATCATCCGTGAGGGCGCCCCGGAGCCGTCGATCCGCTCCGTCCACGAGGCGGTCCGCGCCGATCTGGACGATGCCGGGTATCTGTCGATCCAGGGCCAGCGTGGCGTATGGCTGTGGACCGGCCGGTGGAGGGTGACGTTTGCCGCCTCGCTGGGGTGGGATCCGATCGAGATCGTGGTGACGACCGGGCACACTCGTCAGGCCCCGCTGGATTTGTGGGCGGCTGTCGGATATGTGCCTGAGGGGCCGTCGACGCAGCTGGTGACTCTGCTGGTGCCGGCGTCGGTGGCTGACGGTGATGTGCTCATCCGATCCGGGGATCACGTGGATGGTGTGCCACAGGCCACGTTTGCGGGGCCTGCTGGTCCGGCTGGCCCTGAGGGTCCTGCTGGTCCTGCGGGTGAGGCTGGCGCGACCGGTCCTGCCGGTCCTGCCGGCAGGGACGCTCCGGTGCCCAGCACGATCCAGACGACTGTCTCCACGGTGGATACCGGGAATCCTGCCACCGCGAGTTTTTCTGGCGCATGGCCCAATCTCACGTTGGCGTTGGGTCTGCCGCGTGGCGTCACGGGTGCCACCGGCCAGCCGTCCCCGTACATGGGTGTCGGGCAGGGGCGTCCGGATATCACGTCTACGCTGGATTCGTCTGGTCAGTCGTGGGTGCAGGCTGCGCCGGTGGGTGCTATGTGGTGCTCGACTGATGGGGCTGGTGTGGGTGCGTGGCAGTGGCAGCGTATCGGCACGGGCTGGGAGGTGGTCCTAGTGGACACCGGCTGGCGCAGCATTAAAATCAGAAATGTGGTAGATGGCGGGAGTATGATAGCGAAACGACTCAATGGCGCTATTTATGTCGTTTGGGAGTCATTGACAATGTCAGGATCTATTAACCAGATCGTTCCCGGGACAGCTAATCAATTCCTAAAGAATGGAATAAAATTTAATGCTATTTGCGTAAATGGTTCCATGACCTTTTACGGAAACGGATATGTCGACATCGTCGCGGGCAAAAATCTGTCGGGTACTGCTGTTTTCCCGGCTCCGCCTGTGGCACTGATGACCACCCTCCCAGGAACAGCCGCATAAGGAGCACACATGACAACCGCAATCACCGACCCAACCACCCTGTCGGACACCGACCTGCAAGACACCCTCCGAGCCCTCTACAACGAATCCAACCGGCGACAAGCCATAGCCGATATTCCCAAGCAGATCGAGGACGCCACCACCCGCTATCAGGATGCGTCCGGTCTTGCAGCGAAGCGCGCCCAACGCTCGGACGGGTCGTGGCCGGAATGGGTCCAGCCGTCCGGTGCCCTCGACACCTACGGGCAGGGTGACCACACCGCCCACAGCGGCAAGACATGGGTGTCCACCGTGGCGCACAATGTGTGGGAGCCCGGCGTGTCCGGCTGGCGCGAGGAAACTGCTGACGGCACACCGGCAGCTTGGTCCCAGCCGACCGGTGCACACGACGCCTACAAGACCGGCGACAAGGTGACGTACAGGGGCCACGTGTATCAGTCCACCATGGCCGCCAACGTGTGGGCGCCGGACGCCTACCCGCAAGGCTGGCGGCTCATCTCCTGAGGTGTATGATCGGATCATCCCGCTAGAGCCAACCCGCTGAGAGCAGCAAGAGGGCTCACCCCCGGTCACGTATGGAACTGAATCCTGCGTGACCGGGGGTCATTTTGTCATCCCCATCACCTGCCCGGATAGCGGCGGAGTCGCTGATGCACGCCAGCAGCCGACAGGCCGACAGCCCTGGCAATCGCCGCCGCCGAAACACCGTCACGGGCCATGAGCCGCCGAGCACGATCAGCCCACCCCGGCAGATCAGTCAGATCACCTAGCTCGGCCACCTGCTCACCGGTCAGCTCCACCCGTCGCGCAGCCGAGGCCTCCATGCGGCGGGCGACCAGCTCAGCCCTCCACCTGCCACCCGCTGTCGATGATGCCCTCGCCCGATCCGGGTCGCGGTGCTCAGCCAGTACCTCCAGATGGGCATCACGGTGGGTCTGCCATGCCGTACTCATCCGCCCCCGCACAGTGCGGGAGACCAGCGGCGTCCCGGTGGACAGCCCATGCCTGTCCCGATACACAGCGCCGGTCATGCCATGGGCCTGCGCCACATGCGTCGCCAGATGATCGTAGGTGCGGCCACACTCATGGCAGATGAGGCGGCCGTCATCGTCAGTGTCGAGGATCCCGTACCGTCCATGGCTGTCGGCCGATCCATAGGCTGGTCGACCAGTCATGGCAGGTCGCCCCGACCATCGGTGACATGCACCCCGACCTCAGCCCAGCCGTCGACCGAGTGCGGCAGATCGTCGGCCCACCAGCGCGCCACCGCATACTCGAGGGCCACATCGGCGGCCACCGACAGACCGGCCAGCCGCTCCAGCACTGCGGCTGCGGCGTCGTCGTCGGCGATGTCGCCGACCCGGCGGGCATCGTAGAGGGCGGCGGCCATGAGGCCCATCGTCGTGGGCACTGCCGCCGTCGGCATCGTGCCCATCGTGGAGGCGGCGATGAGATGCAGCTCATCGAGTGTCCAGGACTGCCTAGACAGCTCCACCTGCTGCACTGTCTGCCACATCCACAGCTCGCTCATCACCGACCGGGCCAGCCGTGTCGGCTCGCACCGCAGTGCCGCCCGGCCTGCCACCCAGTCAGCGAGGTCGGCCGGGACAGCGGCATGGATCGTCGGGGATGCCATCAGTCGTCCTCCTCGTCGTGGTCGGGGTCGACAGTGGACAGGATCGCGTGGATACGGGCCGACTCAGCTGCGGTGAAGCCGGCATCGAGGAAGGACAGGCCGTCTCCAGTGCCGTCCCCGCTGTCGACATACCGCTCGATGGTCCAGGTGTACCCGGCGGCGTCGGCGCTGATGTCGCCCGCCAGGTACCAGTGCAGATCCTCGGTGCTACCGGCCAGGGCGCGGTCGAAGATGAGGTACGCCGTCGCTACTGCGGGGTCCTCTCCCGCCAGGAGCCGGCGCCCGAGGCCCCTCATCTGCTGGAGTGCTGCGCGCCCCTGGGTGGTGGTCGTGTCGATCATGTCAGTGTCCTCTCTAGGGGTGGCCCGGGGCGTCCATGCCCCGGGCCGGTCGGGTTGGTGTGTCAGATCGTGTGGCGCTGGAGGATGGCGGTCACATCAATGGTGTCGAAGAGCTCACCCAGTGTCTCCCTCTCGTCCTCGCTCAGGTCGGGGGAGTCGACCGGGCCGACGACCTCGGCATTCTTGAGCAGGGACCATTCGGGCCGGACCGCTGCCAGGGCCTCACAGCAGGACTCGTAGTAGTCGCCATTGGCGGCATCCATGTCAAAATCGCCGGCGAAATCTCCGGCGCAGTCCGTCAGGTCGAATGGATCCAGCTCCGTCAGGTGCCCATCGCTGCTGGTGAGTGAGCTGACATTGCTGGTGATGATATGCTCGGTCATGTCAGAGTCTCCATCTCTGTCCGTGCCCCCGGGAGTGCCAGCTCCGTGGGGGCTTTGTCTTGCTGACATCACTAATACTGGCACACCCTGCCTCAACATGCCAGAATCGCTCACCCAAAGTGAGCGTTTCCCTGTGACTAGGGCAAACACATCACACCGCCAAGCCAAGCACCCCGGGCGCTGCCACCGGCCTCGATACCCCCATGCCGTATCCGGCCCGGTACAGGATGGGTACAGATCCCACCCGACCAGGACCACATCACCCCTAGTCGCCGTCGTACCCGGTACGACGCACGACACACCACGACTGCACACGACCGCACACACTGCGCACCCACCGGGGGCACCAGAAGGGCCACCCCACTAGCAGTGACGCTGGCAAGATGGCCCTGACAAGGTGGTCGGGGCGACAGGACTCGAACCTGCGGTCTCCTGCTCCCAAAGCAGGCGCGCTAGCCACTACGCTACGCCCCGGTCGACCGGCTCAGTCTAGTCGAGCCGGGACGAGCGAGCGAACCGCGTCGGCGATGGCGTCGGGCCGGTCGAGCATCATGAGGTGCCGGGAGTCCTCGACGACCCGCGCCGTCCCGCCCAACAACCTCGCGAGCCGCGCCTGGTCCGGACCGTACTCGTCGGACCCGCTGGAGGCGGTGAGAACGATGGTCGGCGTACCCGGCCACGGGTGCGCGCACCGTTCGGCCATGAGGTCCCATGCCTGGCGCTCGTAGGCGAGGGTCTCGGCGGTCGCCATGGCCAGTGACCTGGGGTCGGCGTACACCTTGGTCAGCCGGCTGCCCCCGATGAAGTCGAGCACCCGCCCGGTCGACCACGTCGACTCCAGGTCCGTCCCGATCCGCACGACCGCGCCGCCGAGCCCGGTGAGCGCCTGGGCGGCACGCGCCGCCAGACGATGCAGCACTCCCCCACCGATCGGTCTGGGCTCGTGGGTCGGCCACTCGACCGAGGGGTCGACGAGCACCAGCCCGCGCACCAGTTCGGGCCGGCGGCGCGTCATCGCCTCGGCGTGGAAGGCGGCCATCGAGTGAGCCACGAGGACGACCGGCACGCCGAGGGCCTCGATCAGCCCGAGCCCGGTCTCCACCTCGTCGTCCAGGGTCGGCGCCCGTCCGGGCCAATCCGTCCCACCCATCCCGGGCCGGTCGTAGCTCACGACGTCGAATCCGTCGAGCCTCGGCAGCAGATCGCCCCAGAACTCCATCGACAGGGCAGCACCGGCCAGCAGGACGACCGTCGGCCCACTGGCGTGACGGCGTCGCACATGGATCTGACGGTCCCCCACCGTCATGACCAACCCGACCGGCTCGACCATCCCGTCCCTCCTCGTCCGTGCAGAACCCGTGCGGTGCACCCGTTCGGGAGGGCCTCAGTTCCGGCGCGGCTTGACCAGCGGGAAGGCGATCGTGTCGCGGATCGAGGCCCCCGTCAACATCATGACCAACCGGTCCAAACCCATGCCCATGCCACCCGAGGGCGGCATGGCGTACTCGAGGGCCTCGAGGAAGTCCTCGTCGAGTTCCATGGCCTCCGGATCGCCGCCGGCGGCGAGCAGGGACTGCGCGGTGAACCGCTCCCGCTGGATGACCGGGTCGACGAGCTCGGTGTAGGCCGTGGCCACCTCGGACCCCAGAACGATGAGGTCCCACTTCTCGGCCAACCGCGGGTCGTCCCGGTGCTGACGGGTCAGCGGGGAGACATCGGTCGGGAAGTCACAGAAGAACGTCGGCTCGACGGTGAGGTGCTCCGACAGGTGCTCGTGCAGTTCGATGACGACGTCACCGCGCGACCACTTGGGTCCCACCGCGATCCCGAGCCGCTCGGCGTGCCGGATCAACTCCTCGCGCGTGGTGTCGGCGGTGACCTCCTCACCGAGCCCTCGCGAGATCCCCTCGTTGACGGTGATGACCCGCCACTCGTCGGCCAGGTCGAACTCGTGGTCGACGCCGTGCCGGTCCTTCCCACGGATGACCGTCCCGCCGGTCGCTGCCCGCGCCGCGGCGAGGATCATCTCCTGGGTGAGGTGGCGCATCTGGGTGTAGTCGCCGTACGCCTGGTAGGCCTCGAGCATGGTGAACTCGGGATTGTGGGTGGCGTCGGCCCCCTCGTTGCGGAAGTTCCGACCGATCTCGAAGACCCGGTTGACCCCGCCGACCATGAGCCTCTTGAGGTAGAGCTCCGGGGCGATCCGCAGGTAGAGATCGAGGTCGTAGGCGTTGATGTGCGTCCGGAACGGTCGGGCGTTCGCACCGCCGTGGATCGTCTGGAGGATGGGCGTCTCCACCTCGAGGAAGTCGTGGCCGAGCAGGGTCTCGCGCACCGCCCGGATCGCGTTCGACCGCGACGCCAACTGGACCCTCGCCGAGGGGTTGACGATGAGGTCGAGGTAGCGCTGGCGCACCTTGGCCTCTGGGTCGCTCAGGCCCGTGTGCCGGTCGGGCAACGGCCGCAGCGACTTGGCCGACAGACGCCACTGGTCCGCCAACAGTGACGGCGTCCCGTTCCTCGAACTGCCACGACGTCCGGAGATGACGAGGTGGTCGCCCAGGGAGACGTCCGTGGCGAACCTCACCAGCGACTCGGCCCCGACGAAGCGTTCCTCGAGCAGGACCTGGCACACTCCCGTCCAGTCCTCGAGGTCGATGAAGACGACTCCACCGTGGTCGCGGATGCCGATGGCCCGGCCGCTCACCGACATCACCGTCCCGTCGGCCGCACCGGCGACCTGGCCCGGCCGGTGGTCGGGATGGCAGTCCGGCGGGTAGGCCTCGCCGCCGGCGTCGATGATGCGCTCGCGGGTGTCCATCCGGGCGCGCACCTGCTCGGGGAGCCGGCGAGCCGGCACCAGGGCCGGGGTCGACCGGGACTCGAGGAAGGCCGCGATCTCCGGATGCCCCTGGACCGAGTAGATCGGCTGGGGAGGCGGATCGACCGGGTAGATCCAGCGCGGGATGTCGACCTGACCCTCGGCCACACCCATGGCCAGTCCCACCTGGGCCAGGTCTGCGGCGTCCCCGAAGTTGAGGTATCGGGTCTGCCAGGAGGGCTGGTACTTGACGTTCGAGCGGTACAGCTGCTCGATCTGGAACCACCGCGAGGCCGCCCCGATGAGACGCCGGTTGAGCCGCTGCACCGGGCTGGCGCCCACCCGCGATCCTTCCTCGATGGTCTCGCGGAAGACGGCGAAGTTGAGCGAGACCCGGCGGATGCCCATCTCACGACCGGCATTCATGAGGCCGACGACCATGAGCTCGGTGACACCGTTGTCGGCCCCGTCGACGTCCCGCCTCATGACGTCGAGGGACAGACCGTCGTTGCCCCAGGGGGCGAAGGAGAGGATGCCAGCAGGACGCCCGGCGCGCGGGCCGTCCTCGGGGTAGAGGGCCTCGACCATGACGCAGCGTCCGTCGAGCGGGTCACCCAGGCGGGACAGGGCCATCGAGAAACCACGCTCGTCGCCGTTCTGACGCCACTTCTCGGTGAGCTCGATGAGCTCGGCGAGCTCCTGGTGCCCGATCTCGTCATGGCGGCGCACCCGGGTGGTGTAGCCGAGCTTGCGCAGCCGGTTGACGGTGTGGCGCACCGAACGGATCTCGGGCGCCTCGAGGTCGAAGGACTGCGGCGACAGGACGGCCTCGTCGCCGATCCGCATGGTGCGCAGTCCGGCCCGTTCCCAGGCGACGGCTCCGGCCTCCGAGGTGCCGACGACCGCCGGGATCCATCCATAGGCATGGGCGAGATCGATGAAGGCGTCGATGGCCCCGGGCCACTGGTTCACCGGCCCCACCGGGTCGCCGGCGGCCAGGGCGACGCCGAGTTCGGTCCGGTAGCACACGGCGGCCCCGTGGTCGGGGGCGAAGACGACGGCCTTGTCACGACGCAGGGCGAAGTATCCCAGGGAGTCGGCCGGATTCTCGTCGAGCAGTCGGCGCAGGCTGAGCTCGTCGTCCAGGGTCATGACGGCGATGTTCCGCTGGCTGCGCAGCAGGACGAGCAGGGCGACGACGACCACCACCGCCATGAGGAACCCGACGAGCGACTGGATCCACCCCGGGGAGCTCGGGCCGGTCGGGGCCGTCGTGCCGGACCCGCGGACGATGCGCATGACGAGCGCGGCCAACCGGTTGCGAGGGCGCCCGGCACCTCCGGTGGCCCACACGGCCACCCACCCGATGGCCGCCGTGGCGACCAGACCGCCGACGAGCACCGCCAGTGCCCGACCGATGTTGGCCCGGGCCGTGCGGGCCCGGAAGAGCTTGCGCTGCGTGATGAGCGCGGTGAGGATCCACCCGATGGACACCGTGTTGAACAGGTAGGCGCCGAGCTGGACGTCGGTGACGGCGTCGGTCGGCTCGCCGAGGGCGACGTCGATGACCAGGACGATGAACAGCGAGATCGACACGATCCAACTCAGCGCGAAGTACACCAGGCAGAACCACCAGGCGATGTACTTGCGCCGTCCCAGGGAGAACCCGAAGACGACGAGCAGCACCGCCGTCACCCAGCCCGCCTCGTCGATGGGGAAGACGAGGACCGAGAAAAGGGTCGTCAGCATGTCGACCCACCACGTGTGGCGGAACAACAGGTGGAGGATGAGCAGGACGGCACCGATGCCCATGAGCCGGGGGATGACGATTGCCGCGCCTCTGTTCCTGCGTGCCTGAGTCGAAGTCACGGTGCTACCTTGCCACCAACGAGTAGGCAATCGAGAGTCGCGTCATCGCTGGACTCACCACGTGAGGAGCGCGAGGACCTCGTCGTCGAGGTGGTCGGCGGCCAGCAGACGCCGTGCGGCCCGCCCTCTCGCGACGCCGACCGCCTCCCCGAAGGCCCGCGCCCGGGGCGGCCAGGCAGCGGTGATGGCCGAGGCCCACGCGGTGCGGGCGATGTCGAGGCGGCCCCCTCTGTCGACCAGCGCGGTCGGGTCGACGGCGGGGACGGCCTCGCCCAGCAGCCAGACGGCGTCGAGCGCCCGGCGTGTCTGCTCCGGGGTGCGACGCCCCGGTCCCCAGAGGGCGCGCTCGGACCGCACGAGCGGATCGGTCCGCCGGCCTGCTTCGGCGGACCGACCGTCGCTCCCCGCTGGATCCTCCCGCCCGGAGGTCAGCGCCAGGCTCGCCGCGAGGGCACGGGCCATGACCGCCCCGGGACGATCGGTCGGGAGCGCGGCGACCGCCCGACCACCCTCCTCCCAGAGGTCCGCATCGTCGAGCCGCCATCCCAGGTGGCAGGCCGCGCAGGCGGCGAAGAAGTCGACATGCGGGCGTGCCAGGAGGTTCTCGACGATGTCGACGGCGACCTCGAGGCCGTCCTGACCCACCAGTCCCCGGGACGCCGCCCAGACCACGAGCCAGGCAGCGGCCCCACGCGTCCGTCTGGGGTCGGCCCCGTCGACGACCTCCCTGGCCCGCATCCCCACCTGGTGGGCCAGGGTGGGAGCGGCTCCGACGTCGAGGAGCACGTCACCGGGGGCCCGGCGCACCTCGAGCAGGTGACGTCCCACCGGAACGGCGACCGCCGGACTGGGCATCGCGACGCCGTCGAGGACGATCCCGGCATCCTCGTCCTCGACGTCGACCGTCTCGCCGATCTCGACGACGAGCGACTCGGGAAGCCACGCCGGCAGACCGGCCCGTGCCTCGGCCAGGTCGTCGACGATCTCGCCGCGCCACATCGACAACAGCGGGCGCCGATCGCTGAGGGTGGCGGTCCGGCCCCACAGGCTCACCCCGGTGTCGACGAGTCGACAGGCCCCGGCGATCTGCGACCACACGAGCAGGCCCTCGTCGACACGGGCCACGACCCGGCCGACGGCTCCGGCCGGCCAGGCCTGCACGGGGTCGTCCAGGTCGAAGCGCCAGGTGGGCCCCGGCACGCTGAGCGCGTCGTCGGCGGGGTGTCCCTCGTCCACCTTGAGGACGACCCGCAGGCTCGGCGTCGGTTCCATGGAGACACGCGCGGTGAGCCGGGCCCCGGCCGGGTGGGCCCAGCGTGTCACCCGTTCGCCGAACTCGGTGCCGTCGTCGAGGAGCTCCCACGGATCCGGGGCCTCGACCCAGGAGGTGCGCTCGGTCCACATGGTCAGTGTCTACTCCATGCCTTGTCGGTGAGTGGTCGGTGAGTTCTCGGCCCACGGTCGGCCAGTGCTCAGTGGTGGCGACGCTGGCAGCGCGGACACCAGAAGAGGTGCCGTCCGGCGAGGTTCCTGCGCTGGACCGGGGTCCCGCAGACCAGGCACGGCTGCCCCTCCCGACGATAGACGTAGACCTCTCCGCCGTGGGCGTCGACACGGGGCGGCCGACCCATCGCCTCGGGCGTGTGTTCCGCTCGGACCGTGTCGATCCGGCCGGCGTCGACGCCGTCGGCCATGAGGAGGACGAGGTCGTCCCAGATGGCACTGAAGGTCGACGCCTTGAGGTCGCGGCCCGGCGTACCGGGGTCGATGCGGTGACGGAAGAGCACCTCGGCGCGGTAGATGTTGCCGACGCCGGCGAAGATCCGCTGGTCCATGAGGAGCTCGGCGATCGACTTCGAGCTGCGGTGCACCTTCTGCCAGGCCAGGGCAGGATCGGCGTCCGGGCGGATGGGGTCAGGGCCGAGGGCGTCGACGACCTGACGCCACCGGTCCTCGTCGACGAGGTCGCAGGTCTGCGGACCGCGCAGGTCGGCCACGTGGGCGGCGTCCGACAGGCGCAACCGCACCTGACCGGTGACGGGGACGGACGGCCCGACCGCGAACTTGCCGATGAGCCCCAGATGGATGTGGACGAGGTGCGGCCCGGGAGCGTCGAAGTCGAGCAGGAGGTTCTTGCCCCAGGCTTGGGCCCCGGACAACGTCGCCCCGTCCAGGGCGGCCGCCTCGACGGCGAAGCGCCCCTGGGGGGAGGTGACCCCCACGGGTCGGCCGCCGAAGGTCCGGTCGATCTGGCGGGCCAGTCGGTGGATGACGTGGCCTTCGGGCACGGTGATCTCCTCGCTCGATGTGGGCCGATCCGGCCCGGCTTGCCCCGGAGGGGCCGATTCGACCCGCGTTGCTCCGGAGGGGCCCGTCCGGCCCGGGCGAACCCGGTTCGGGTGGACGTGGTGGAATGGCCCGGTGAGCAGGAAGCGGACCGACTCGACGGGCACCGACGACCGTACCGCGCCCCAGGAGGGACCGGCCGGACGCCGGACGAGGTCGCCCAGGGTGCGTCCCCAGGCGCCGTCACCGGCGTCCGTGGACACGACCTCCAGTGCCTCCGGCAACACCTCCAGTACCTCCGGCAGGGACACACCGCCCTCCGGCAGGAGCCGACGCGGCCCGGTCGTCGATCGGATGAGGGCCCTGCGGGTGCGCGAACTCGGCCGGTGGGCGCGATCGCGGCCGTCCGGGTCGAGCGCTCGGATGCCCGCCAAGGGCAAGGAGTGGGACGTCGTCCTGGCCACCCTGCGTCGGCGGGCCACCGGCGGCGGAGAGGTCAGTCGAGCCGACCCGTCGTCTCCCACCGCGTGAGCAGGTCGATGCGACGCTGGTGACGCTCAGCGCCGGAGAACGGCGTCGTGAGGAACACCCGGACCATCTCCCAGGCCTCCTCGAGGGTCTGCATGCGCCCGCCCAGGCTGATGACGTTGGCGTCATTGTGCTCACGGGCCAGCCGGGCGATCTCCGGGTTGTACGCCAGGGCGGCACGCACCCCGGAGACCTTGTTCGCGGCGATCTGCTCGCCATTGCCGGACCCACCCAGGACGATGCCGAGCGATCCGGGCTCGGCGACGACGGCCTGCGCCGCGGGGATGCAGAAGACCGGGTAGTCGTCCTGGTCGTCGTAGCTGGAGGCACCGTGGTCGACGACCTGGTACCCGGCCTCGGAGAGCTTGCCGACGAGGAACTCCTTGAGGTCGAAGGCGGCATGGTCGGTGGCGATGTGGACGTGCGTGGGAACGAACGACTCCGTGGACGACTCGGGGGACGATGACAGTGAAGACATGGCCCCATGATGGCATCGGCCCGCGCCGCCTCACCGCGACCCCCCGTGACCGGCACATGTGAGCGATAGCGTGGGTGCATGGCTGCCCACTCGATACACGCCCACCTTCCCGAGCCGTACCGCTTCGATCTCGTCGACACCGACGGGACCGCCTCGGACCGGTGCCGTGACCACATGAGGGCAGTGTGCCTGGGCTTCCACGTGGCCGATCCCGATGACCGGGCCGTCGCGAACTACTGCCGCGACTCGGCGGGACGACGGCTGCGCGAGGTGCGCACGACCACCCCCGACCTCGAGCTCGGCGGTCTGCCGGTGGCCACCCTCACCAGCTACGACCTGTCGGTCAACACCGGTCACGGCCACCTCGAACCCGCCGACTTCATCACCGACGTCACCGTGCGGGCGACCCATCGACGCCGGGGCCTGCTGCGCGCCCTCATGACCCATGACCTGAGCCAGGCACGGGAGTCCGGCACGGCCCTGGCCACCCTCACCGCCACGGAGGGAGCCATCTACGGCCGATTCGGGTTCGGGGTGGCCACCCGCACCATGAGCGTCGAGGTCACCGGGGGCCGGCACTTCTCGCTCATCCACGACCCGGCAGGGTCCATCGAGCTGGCCGACCCGGGGGCGATCGACGCCCTGCGGGTCGATGTCTTCACCGACTTCCATGCCCGTCACCGCGGGTCGCACGGACGTCTCGACTGGCACACGAACATGGCTGCCGGCCGGTACCAGGAGTTCGGGTCGACGCCGAACCGCCGGCTCCGGTCCGCTCTCCATCGGGATCCCGCCGGACGAGCCGACGGGGTGGTCTCCTACGAGGTGACCGAGGACTTCGGCTCGCAACTCACGGTGCACGACATGGTTGCGGCGAACCCTGACGCCGAGCTCGCCCTGTGGGACTTCCTCACCTCGGTCGACCTCGTCACGACGGTCCGAGCAAGCCACGTCGATCCGGCGACGCCGCTGCCGTGGGCCGCCCGCGACCCGCGCATGGTGCGGATCACCGGCATGAGCGACCTCACCTGGCTGAGGATTCTCGACGTGTGCCGCGCCCTGGAGATCCGCGGCTGGGACCACGCCGGATCGGTCGCGTTCCACCTCACCGATCCGCTCGGATGGTGCCAAGGCACCTGGCGCATCGACGTCGCGGCCCCCGGTGCACAGCCCGTCGTCACCGAGCTCGACGACGCGACGGACGCCCCGACCATGGACGTCGGCACCCTCGGGTCCCTCTACTTCGGGCTGGCCGGGGTCCGATCGCTCGCCGCCGCCGGGCGGGTGCTCGGCACGCCGGACGAGATCACGGCCCTGCACCGGTTCTTCGCGACCGTCGACACGGCACACAACATCTCGTACTTCTGAGACGTCCGAGGTCGATCCCCCGGCGAGGGGTGCACGGGCTCACCCGTCGCCGGGCGCTCAGCCGATCGTCGGCACCCCGTGCGGCCCGCGCTCCAGGAGATACCGGAACCCGGCCTCGTCGAGGATGGGCCGACCGAGTTCTCGGGCCTTCGTCTCCTTCGACCCGGCGTTCGCCCCGACGACGACGTAGTCCGTGCGCTTGGACACCGATCCGGCTGCCTTGCCGCCACGAGCGACGATGGCCTCCTTGGCCTCGTCCCGACTGAACTCCTCCAGCGAACCGGTGACGACGACGGTGAGTCCCTCGAGGGTGCGATCGGACGAGGCGACGGCCTCGTCGGCCATGCGGACCCCGGCCGAGGCCCAGCGTCGGACGATCTCGTCGTGCCAGTCGACACGGAACCACTCGACGATCGACTCGGCGATGACCTGCCCGACGCCGTCGGTCCCGGCCAGTTCCTCGACGTCGGCCGCCCGGATGGCGTCGATGGACCCGAAGCGGGTGGCCAGGGCGCGCGCGGCGGTCGGTCCGACATGGCGGATGGACAGGGCGACGAGCACCCGCCACAGCGGTTGGGTGCGGGCCTTGCCGAGCTCCTCGAGAAGCTTGACCGTCGTCGCCGTCGGCACGGGCTCGGCGGCCTTGGTGAAGAAGAAGGGTTCGAGCTGCCAGGGGCCAGGTCCCTCCTTGGTGCGACGCCGCCGCCACACCCTCACCTGGCGCAGGTCCTCGACGGTGAGGTCGAACAGACCTGCCTCGCTGCTGAGGACCGGCGTCTGCCGAGGAGGCAGCACGCCGTCGACCTCACCCTCGGTGGGCCGGGAGTCCTCGGGGTCGGTGAGGGCGATGGCGGCCTCCCACCCGAGGGTCTCGATGTCGAGGGCCCCGCGCGAGGCCAGGGCGAAGACCCGCTCGCGCAACTGGGAGGGGCAGCCGCGGGCATTGGGGCACCGCAAGTCCTTGTCCCCCTCCTTCTCGTAGGCCAGTTCGGTGCCGCAGGCCGGGCAGCGGGTCGGCATGACGAAGGGCCGCTCGGTCCCGTCACGCAACTCCACGACCGGGCCGACGATCTCCGGGATGACGTCACCGGCCTTGCGCAGGACGACGGTGTCACCGATGAGCACGCCCTTGCGCCTCACCTCGAAGGCATTGTGCAAGGTGGCCATCTCGACGGTCGACCCCGCGACGACCACGGGCTCCATGACCGCGTACGGGGTGACACGACCGGTTCGTCCGACGTTGACGCGGATGTCGAGGAGCGTCGTGTTGACCTCCTCGGGAGGGTACTTGTAGGCGATGGCCCATCGAGGTGCCCGCGACGTCGCCCCGAGTCGGGTCTGGGTGGCGACGTCGTCGACCTTGACGACGATCCCGTCGATCTGGTGCGTCGCCTCGTGACGGTGTTCGCCCCAGTGGGAGACGAAGTCGAGGACCTCCTGGCCGGTGGCGACGATCCTGCGGTAGGGCGAGACCGGCAGTCCCCATCGCTCCAGCTGCTCGTAGGCGTGGCCCTGGCTGGGGAACTCGTGGCCCTCGACCCGCCCCAGACCGTGGACGATCATCGACAACGGGCGCGACGCCGTCACCGTCGGGTCCTTCTGGCGCAGCGATCCGGCGGCCGCATTGCGCGGGTTGGCGAAGGGGTTGCGCCCGGCCTCGACGAGGGAGGCGTTGAGGTCGTCGAAGTCGGCCACGGGGAAGAAGACCTCGCCACGCACCTCGAGCAGAGCGGGGACGTCGGCGCCGCGCAGGCGTTGCGGAATGGCCTTGATGGTGCGGACGTTCCCGGTGACGTCCTCCCCGACCCGTCCGTCCCCACGGGTGGCACCGGAGACGAGCCGGCCCTGCCGGTAGACCAGGTCGAGGGCCAGGCCGTCGATCTTGAGTTCGCAGAGGAACTGCACCGGCCCGTCGGCCGCGGCCACCGTGCGCGCCATCCAGTCGGACACTTCGTCGAGGGTGAAGACGTTGTCGAGGCTGAGCATCCGCTCGAGGTGCGTCACCGGGGCGAACTCGCTCACCTTCTGCGGTGCCCCGACCCGTTGGGTCGGCGAGTCAGGGGTGCGCAGCTGGGGGTGCTCGTCCTCGAGCCGCTCGAGCTCACGCAGGAGCTCGTCGTAGCGGGCGTCCGAGATCGTCGGGGAGTCGGAGCCGTAGTACGCCTCCTGGGCAGCCAGGATGACGTCGACGAGGCCGGTCCAGCGGTGGCGCAGTCCTGCCTCGTCGGTCGATGCCTCGATCGGGGTCTCGTCGTTCATGGGTCCATCCTTGCGCACCCCACGGACAGTTCCGGGACGACACCAGTCCCGGGACGTCCGACCGCCACGTGCGTCCCGGAGCACTGCGCCCCGGGACGGCCGGCCCAGGTCCTCAGGCCCCGGTGCGCGGCAGGCCGGGGCGCTCGTCGCGCCCGGGTCCCGGGTGGCCGGGGCGCTGCGGTCGGTCCTTGCCCGGCTGTCCCGCGATCCTCCAGGCGTCGGGCGCCACTGTCGCCCCGGTGAGGCACCTCTTGAGCTCGTCCTCGGTGTAGTACACCGAACCCTCACGCACGGGGCGGCAGTCCCCACCGAAGGTGGCCTCGATTTCGTTGAGCAGCATCCGCACGACGCGCTGGCCCCGGGCCGACTGGAAGACGTCCCACTGGACGTTGACGGCCATCTTCCCCTGCCGGGCGCCCCGCCAGTCGGTGGCCTGCCAGAAGTCGGTACGCGTCGGGTCGACCTGTGCGCGCGATCCGGGTGCCTTGATGAGCGCCTCGAAGGGGATGAGGGTCTCGGCATGCCCGAATCGCAGGGTCGCCGAGCCGCGAGGACTGGCCTTGGTCTGCTCGTCGATGCTCGTGAAGAAGTCGTCCAGCAGGACCTTCGAGTTGCGGTACGAGATGTCCGAGCCGACGAATCCGGGGCCCTTCTGGGCGAAGTCCTCGGCGTCCAGGCACATGGCGAACCAGTCCGCCTGTTCCCGGGTGAAGTACTTGCCGAAGTCGACCTTGACCTCCTGGGCCATGGACGGCGCGATGATGTAGAGGTTGTACAGCTTGAGAGCCGCGTCGACGACCCCCTTGAGCTTCTTGCCGGTCGCATCGGTCACCGTGATGGACCCGTCGGCGAGGCCATCGACGAAGGCCGTCGTGTACACCTTCTCGAGCACCTGTCGGGCATGACGCACCGACTCGGGACGCGCGTTGACCGCGTCGACGTAGGAGCTCACCTTGTCACCGTCGAGGTAGGCGGTGTAGTCGGCGTAGTCACTGTTGGACTTGTCGTCGTAGAACCGCAGCGTGCTCACGCTGGCCGGGATGGCTCGGGACATCTTCCCGTCCAGCGCCGGAGCCGCCGAGACGAGCCCGTCGACGAAGTCGAATCCCGACTCGGCGGCCCGGGGCTCGCCCGAGGAGACGACCCTGATGTTCGTCGCGGTGGCCCCGGTGAACAGCGACGGCATGCGCCGGGCCAGGCGTCGTCCGAGATCTCGGTGCTGCTGGGCGCCGACTCCCGTGAGATTCCCGTAGCCCTTCTCGAACGTCCCGTCATTGAGCACGACCCCGGCAGCCGTCATGCGAGCCCACGTCGCCTCGTCACCGAGCTTCTCGTTGGCCTCGTGGATCCTCTCGGTCTGGTCGAACAGGTCCTCCCCGAAGGGTTTGACGGCGTCCATGGCCTTGGCCTTCTGCCAGATGGCCATGGTCATGGCGTCGTACTTGAAGCCGGACAGGCCACGCGACCCGTGACGGGCGACGACCTGGGTGTTGACCGGGCGGAAACCGTCCGGGGCCGGGCTGTACGTCGTCGACGGGGCGACGTACACCGTCTTGGTCGACATCGAGTCGTCGTCGCCCTGGGCCTGCGCCGGCACGACGGTCCAGGACAGCGTGGCGACGACGGCCAGGCACAGGCCGCCGACGCCTCGTCGAAGGGATGCGGACATGAGCACTCCTCGGGAGAGGTGGCGGACGGCGTCCACCGGCTGTGAGAACCCTAGAAGCGCTGTGTGAACTCACGATGACGTGCGGGAACACCGCGGATGACGACTTTCCCCGTCGTTCGGTGTCGGCCGCCCGTCACTCGACGGCGACCTCAGTCGAGGATCGGACCGACCGTCCGCGTCCGCTTGAGCTCGAAGAAGCCCGGGTAGGCCGTCATCCTCACGAATCCGTCGAAGAGCTCACCGGCCTGCTCCCCGCGGGGCGCCGGGGAGATGACCGGGCCGAAGAGGGCCATTCCGTTGACGTGGAGCACGGGGGTGCCGACGTCCGAGCCCACCGGGTCCATGCCCTCGTGGTGGGAGGCGAGCAGGGCCTCGTCGAACTCGTCGGTCGTGGCCCGGCGGGCGATGTCGACGTCGAACCCGCACTCGGCCAGGGCGGCGGCGACGGTCTGCTCGGTGTGCGGCTCCTTGCCGAGGTGGTACCGCGTCCCGATGGCCGTGTAGTAGTCGCGCAGGGCCTCCTGCCCGTGCACCTGGGCGACGCCGATGCCGGCGCGCACGCCGATCCAACCGGTACGGAAGGCCTCGGCGTGCTCGTCGTCGACATCGCGACCCTCGTTGAGGATCGACAGGCTCATGACGTGGAAGACGGTGTGGACGTCGCGGACCTTCTCGACCTCGAGCATCCAGCGGGAGGTCATCCAGGCCCAGGGGCACATGGGGTCGAACCAGAAATCAACGGTGGTCGTCATGGGACCAGTCAACCGTGTGGGACCCGATTTCACCAGAGCCCCGCCCAACCGGCGTCTGCGCCGCGACAGCACCGTGACGCCGGGCCCCGGGGCCCACCGGCGAGCGCCGCCCACGGACGCCGCCGGGGCGAAGGGGTCAGTGGTGCTCGACCCGGGAGATCTCCTCGCGCATGTCACGGCTGAGGTCGGCGTCACCGAACTCCTCGGTGAGCGGCAGCCGGAGCCGGAGATCGGTACCCAGACACAGCTCGGCCTGGCCCGACTCGAGGACGAAGTCGACGAGATGCCCCCCTCGGGTGCGTTCCTCGTCGATGACGTGCGCATGGCATCCCGCCACGGAGATGCCCGACTCGTAGAGCGGGGTGCGGAACCCGGCGACGGTCCCGTCGAAGTCCTCGAAGCGGACGATCTCCTCACCCTGGGTCGCCTCGATCATGGGACGGTAGGGCCGCTCCTGCTTGACGACGGTGCGTGCGCTGGCCCAGCGGAAGTGGCCGGTGATCCGCAGCGCGTACATGTAGTTCGAGCTCGGGACGAGGGCGTCGATCCGCCGGGACAGCTCCGCCCGGGTGACCGGCTCCTCGAAGGTCCGCTGCAGGGTCGGGACGAAGTTCGTGACGACGGCGTAGGGCGTCCGCTCCGACAGGTCCGGTTCGCTCACCGAGCCGTCGTTGCGCAGCCGGTAGCACCGTCCACCGAGGATGACCATCTCGCCGTCGAGCCCGTTGAAGGTGCCGATGCCGAAGGACCCGTGCCCGAGGAGCTCGGCCAGGGTGACCTCGTCCTCGTACACGCCCTGGGCCAGGGCGGTGATGAGGCTGGTCTGGAAGATCTCGTGCCGGGTCGTCATGGTCCAAGGCTAGGCCGTGACGCACCCGACCATCTTTCCTCGTTTCGATTTTTTCGAATTGATACCATGGAGCCATGTCCCGTTCCTCCACCCCGTCGAGAACCGTCCTGCCCCCTCAAGACCTCGAGGAGATGCTCGAGCTGGCTACGTTCCTTGAGCATTCCCATGCTCCAGCCGCACTCATCGGCCCCGATGGACAAACCGTGCCCCTTCCACTGGAAGCCTTCAAGGTCCTCAAGGACGCTGCCCACGCCATGCGGGAGGGCCGCGCCATCACCATCGCCCCCGTCGACCAACTCCTCACCACCCAGCAGGCGGCCGACTTCCTGGGCATCAGCCGCCCAACGCTGGTCAAGTTGCTCGAACAGGGGCGCATCGCGTTCCAACGCCCCGGAGCCGGTCGCCATCGACGAGTTCGGCTGGTCGACCTGCTCGACTACCGGGCCGAGGCGTCGACCGAACGTCGGGCGACCCTCGATGCCCTCACGTCCGAGGCGATGGAGCTCGGTCTGTACGACGCCACGGAGGATCGGTGACCAGGTTCAGCGCACTCCTCGACACCTGCGTCCTGGTACCGATCGTCCAGGCGGACACCTTGCTCCGACTCGCGGAGAAGGGGCTGTACCGCCCCATCTGGAGCGCCAGGATCATGGACGAGTTGGTCAGTGCGATCGAGAGGGTCCACCCGCACCTGCCCCCGGGAGCCGCCTCGCGGCGATCGGCACAGATGAACAGGGCCTTCCCTGACGCCTGCGTGCGGGCCGCGAGGAGCCCTATCGAGGACCTCGTCCTGCCGGACGACGGGGACATCAACGTCCTCGAGGCCGCCATTCGTGGCCGGGCCGACGTCATCGTCACCGACAACCTCAAGGACTTCCCGGAATCCGCCCTGGCGCCTTTTGACCTGGAAGCGCAGAGCGCCGACGAATTCCTGGGGAACCAGCTCGATCTCGATCCGGATGCCACGATGATCGCGCTGGCGGAACAGTCGGCCGCCACCCGAAACCCCACAATGACGGTCGAGGCGATCCTCACCCGAATAGCCCGTGCCACTGCTCCCCAATTCGCCCGCGCAGCGAGGTCACAACTGTGGCGGATCGCCAGCACCCCCGGCAATGACGCCCCGTGACCAAGGCATCCGTCACACACCGCCGGGAAGGACGACAGAACGGCACCGAACCGATAGAGTCTCACGGTGAAAAGGCGGAATCGGAAGATACCGAACCGCACGAAGGGAATCTCCACGGAGGCACGATGAACTCGGTCAACATCACCCGCGACGAGGCGGGAGCCCGCTCCGGCATCGTGACGACCCACGGTTATCGGGTGGTCGTCGACCTGTCCGGACGTGACCCGCAGGGCCAGCCACTCGAGGACCCCACCGGCACCTTCGTCTCCTCCTCGACGGTCTCGTTCACGAGCACCGGGGACCCCACCCACATCGACCTCATCGCCGACGGTGTCTACGCGGTCGACCTGGACGGCGTCCCCCTCGATCCTGCCGCGTACAAGGACAACCGGTATCCCCTGTCCGCCGCGGAGGGCACCCACGAGCTCACCATCGTCGCCCTGTGCCGCTACTCCCATTCCGGTGAGGGTCTGCACCGCTTCGTCGACCCCGCCGACGACCGCGTCTACCTCTACACCCAGTTCGAGACCGCCGACGCCCGGCGCATGTACGCCAACTTCGAGCAGCCCGACCAGAAGGCCACCTTCGAACTGCAGGTCATCGCCCCGCGTGAGTGGGTCGTCATCTCGAACTCCCCCACCCCCGAGCCGACGGACGGTCCCTACGAGGGCATGGGCCGGTGGAGCTTCGAGCCGACTCTGCCCATCTCCACCTACCTCACGGCCCTGGTCGCCGGCCAGTACCACGTCGACAAGGGCACCATCCACGCAGCCTCGGGCGAGCTCGGCGCCGACATCCTGTGCCGCGAGTCGATGAAGGAGTTCCTCGACGCCGACCGCATCCGCCGGACGACCCAGCGTGGGTTCGAGGTGTACGAGGCCGAGTTCGGCTACCCCTACCCGTTCCGCAAGTACGACCAGTCCTTCGTCCCGGAGTTCAACGCCGGGGCCATGGAGAACGTCGGCTGCGTCACCCACCGTGACGACTACCTCTTCCGATCCCGGGTCACGTCGGCGGCCTACGAGGCGCGCGACAACACGATCCTCCACGAGCTGGCCCACATGTGGTTCGGCGACCTCGTCACCATGAAGTGGTGGGACGACCTGTGGCTCAACGAGTCCTTCGCCGAGTGGGCCTCGCACCACTGTCAGGAGAAGATCGTCGCCACGCACGGCGGGATCGACCCCTGGGTCTCCTTCGCCAACCAGCGCAAGACCTGGGGATACGCCCAGGACCAGTTGCCGACGACCCACCCCATCGCCGCCGACATGGTCGACCTGGCCGCCGTCGAGCAGAACTTCGACGGCATCACCTACGCCAAGGGCGCCTCCACCCTCAAGCAGCTCGTCGCCTTCGTCGGCGAGGACGAGTTCCTCACCGGGGTGCGGTCGTACTTCGCCGGACACGCCTTCGGCAACACCGAGCTGTCCGACCTGCTGCACGAACTCCAGGTGGCCTCGAACCGCGACCTGTCGTCCTTCACCGAGACCTGGCTGCGCACGGCCGGAGTCAACACCATGAGGGCCGACGTCGAGGTCGACGAGGAGGGCCGGTTCACCCGGTTCGACGTCGTCCAGTCCGCCGACCCGACCCACCCGACCCTGCGCACCCACCGGATGGGCATCGGCATCTACAGCCTGCGCGACGGGGCCCTCGTGCGCACCGACGGCCTGGAGGTCGACGTCCACGACGAGCGGACCCCCATCGCGGCCCTGGTCGGCCATGCACGCGGCGACCTCGTCCTGCTCAATGACGGCGACCTCACCTACGCCAAGGTGCGCCTCGACGAGCACTCGCTGGCGACGTTGCGCGAGCACATCGGGCACCTCACCGATCCGCTCGCCCGGGCCCTGTGCTGGAGTTCGGCCTGGGACATGTGTCGGGACGCCGAGATGCGCCCGCAGGACTACGTCGACCTCGTCGCCTCCGGCCTCGGCGCGGAGACCGACCTCACCGCCGTCCAGTCGCTCATCGCCCAGGCCACCCAGGCGGCCACCGCCTACTGTGACCCGTCGGTGCGGGAGCGGACCCGGGTGCGTCTCGTCGCCGCCCTGGCGGCTCTGCTCAAGGACGCCGAACCCGGCTCCGACCACCAGGTGGCCCTGGCCCAGGGTCTGGTCAATGCGACCGGCCCCGAGGGCGTCGACCTGCTGCGCGGATGGCTCGGCGGCGAGGAGGTGCCCGACGGCCTCGACGTCGACCAGGGACTGCGCTGGACGATCATCAAGGCGCTGTCACGTCTGGGGGTGGCCGACGAGTCGGTCGTCACGGCGGAGCTGGAGCGCGACCAGACGATCTCCGGGGCCGAGCAGGCCGCAGGGGCCCGCGCCGCCGCCAAGGACGCCACCGCCAAGGCCGCGGCCTGGCAGCGGGCCACCCAGGACGCGAACGTGCCGAACGAGACCTACCGGCAGCTCACCCGCGGTTTCGTCCAGCCCGACCAGGACGACCTCGTCCGCCCCTACGCCGGCAAGTACCTGCAGCTGTGCCGGACCATCGACGAGCTGTCGGGGCAGTGGGCCCGGGCCGGTCACGCGCAGATCCAGAACGCCCTCACCTGGCTGTTCCCGGCCACCGTGGCCGACCGTGAGTGGCTCGACGGGCTGTACGGCTGGATGAAGGAGCACGAGCCGGGCAGCACCGTCCGACGCGTCCTCCAGGAACGCTCCGACCATGCGGAGCGGGCCCTGCGGTGCCAGGAGCGCAGCCGCTCCTGACCGTCCGCGAAGGACCGATGACGCACGGCGGCCCGGCTCCCCACCTGGGGAGTCGGGCCGCGTGGGTCAGTGTCGGGCCTCGTCGAGGACGCGGTCGTCGAGCCCGCGATGCGGACCGGCGACGAGGGCCCTCTCCTCGGTCTGCGGGTCGGTCTCGGCCGGGTCGGCCAGTCCGGAGGCGAGCTCGTCCCGGCGACGCTCGAGTCGACCCTTGCCGGCCAGGCCGACGGCGATGAAGACCGCCGCGGTGAGCAGGGGCAGCAGCACGCACAGCAGGATGACGTGGAAGGGGCTGTAGGACGCCTCCGGCCACCCGGGCATGACCTTGAGCGGAGCGATGAGGGCGAGAACAGGCATGGCCACACCCTAGTGCACGGCGACCGTCCCGAGGACGAAGTCGACGCACGGGCCCGACGGGTCGCGCCGGACTCATCACAGCGGACCGACCACACCGGGCCCGACCACCGGGTGGCCACATCCGCCTGCCTTGCAGCCTCCCGTCACGACCGAGGAAGATGGACGACGATCTCGACCCGGCAGGAGCCCCATGTCAACCACCCCCATGTCCTCGACCGACCCCACCTCGACCACGCCGACCCCGGACGAACCGTGGTGGCGCTCGGCCGTCGTGTACCAGATCTACCCGCGCAGCTTCGCCGACGGCAACGGCGACGGCGTCGGTGATCTGCGGGGCATCATCGACCATCTCGACCACATCGTCTCGCTCGGGGTCGACGCCGTCTGGGTGAGCCCCTGGTACCCCTCCCCCATGGTCGACGGCGGGTACGACGTCGCCGACTACTGCGACATCAACCCCGACTTCGGCACCCTGACCGAGGCCCAGGAATTCCTCGACGCCGCCCACGCCCAGGGCCTGCGAGTCATCATCGACCTCGTCCCGAACCACTGCTCCTCCGCTCATCCGTGGTTCCGGGCCGCCCTGGCCGCTGGTCCGGGCAGCCCCGAACGCGAGCACTTCATCTTCCGGGACGGACGAGGCGAGGCCGGCGAGTTGCCACCCAACAACTGGCCCTCGGTCTTCGGCGGTCCGGCCTGGACCCGCGTCACCGAGCCGGACGGACGCCCCGGACAGTGGTACCTGCACTTCTTCGACCCCGGCCAGCCCGACTGGAACTGGCAGGACGAGGAGGTCCGCGCCGAGTTCGACCGGGTCCTGCGTTTCTGGTTCGACCGTGGCGTCGACGGGTTCCGTGTCGACGTCGCCGACGCCCTCGTCAAGGACATGACCCTGCCCGACGTGCCCCTCGACCCGTTCACCGGTCGCGGAACCCTCGACAAGGCGATCGACAATCCCATGTGGGCCCAGCCCGGACTCGCCGACGTCCAGCGCCGCTGGCGAACCATCGCAAACTCCTACCGCGACACCCCCCAGGGCGAGCGGATGTTCGTCGCCGAGGCCTACCTTCCCCACGACAAGCTCGTCCGGTTCCTCGAGCCCGACCGCTTCCAGACGAGCTTCGACTTCGAGTTCCTCCAGTCGGCGTGGACCGCGTCGTCGATGCGGTGGGCCATCGACCGATCCCTCGAGGCCCACGCCCGGGTCCACGCGACGTCGACCTGGGTCCTGGGCAACCATGACGTCATCCGGCCGGCCTCCCGCTACGGCAAGGCGACCTCGGGCATCGACTTCACCTCCAGCGAGCACTATGACGACCTCGCCACCAAGGCGATGCCGGCCGACCTCGAGCTGGGTCGGCGTCGTGCCCGCGCCGCCCTGCTGCTCGAGATGGCGCTGCCCGGAGGAGCGTACGTGTACCAGGGAGAGGAGCTCGGACTCGACGAGGTGTCCATCCCCGACGACCTCATCCAGGACCCCTCCTGGGAGCGTTCCGGCCACGTCGAGCGGGGCCGTGACGGCTGCCGGGTGCCGATCCCGTGGTCGGGCGAGCAGGCTCCCTATGGCTGGTCGACGACGTCGAACACCTGGCTGCCGATGCCCGGGTACTGGGCCGACCGGACGGTCGCCGCCGAGGAGGGGGACCCCGACTCGTTCCTGTCGCTGTACCGGAGGGTCCTGGCCGTACGGCGCGCCGAGCCGGCCCTGGGATCCGGGTCGATGACCTGGGACGAATCGGACGAGCAGGTGCTGTCGTTCACCCGCGAACCGGGGTTCCGCTGCGTCGTCAACTTCGGGACCACGCCGGTGCAGCTGGACCCGAGCCGGGTCATCGTCTCGTCCCTGCGGCTCGAGGGCGGCCTGCTGCCACGCGACGCGAGCGCCTGGCTGCGCGTGTGAGGGTCCCTCGCCCCGGCCGGGCTCAGGACACGAGATGCCCGGCCAGGGCGGTCCGGGTCCCCTCGTCGATCGGCGTCGCCAGCCCGGAGTCACGGTCGACGCAGACGAGCACCGTGAGCGACTCGACGACCGTTCCGGCCCCCGCCTCGATCGAGGCGGCCAGGGTCATCGAGGAGGTGCCCAACCGCGACAGCGCGGTGTGCACCCGGCACGACCTGGCCGCCGGCAGGAGTTGGCGTCGGTAACGCACGTCCTGACGCACGACCACCCACAGGTGGTCGCCGGCCCGGCGCATCCCCGGCGACCACGAGGTCGTCGCCAGGATCCGTGCCTCCTGGAGGTAGCCGGTGAGCGAGACATTGTTGACGTGCCCGTAGCGGTCGACGTCGGACCATCGGATCGGCACGGTGACGACCTCACCGGCACCCGAGACGTCGAGGAGGTCGAGATCACGCCACTGTGCCGCCGGTCCGGACATCCCGGTGAGGGTCGCGCGCTCCAGGGGGGTGAGGCGACGGGGCCGTTCCTCCTCGAAGTCGAAGGGGCAAAACTGCGTCCTGGCCCGGGCGACCTCGAGGCCGCGATGCCGGGCGCGGTACTCCATGATCGTCCGTGACGCTCCGATGGTCGAGCACCACACGTCGACGAGCAACGGCTCCTCGTCGACGACGAAGGACCTCTCGAACTCGACCCCCTGGCTCACGACGACCATGCCGGTGTCGAGCATGGGGGCGGCCGGGGTGAGGAGGAAGGCCTGGTTGCGAGCCTCCTGGACGAGTTCCCAGATGCGCACGTTGTTGACGTGTCCTTGGGCGTCCATGTCGGACCAGCGCAGGGGAATCTCGACGCGCACCGGCCCGTCGGGGATCCTCGGTTCGTCCACCGGTTCGTCGGTGCGCGTCGTCATCGCTCAGTCCTCGACGTCGTAGAGCGACTCGATGACGTCCTTGTACTGCCGGATGACGGCATCGCGACGGACCTTGAGGTTCTCGGTGACCATGCCCTGGGAACCGTCGAAGTCATGGTCGAGGATGGCGAACCTCTTGATGGTCTCCCAGCGTCCCAGGTGCGCATTGGCCCGGTCGACCCACCGTTGCACCATCTCGCGCACCTCGGGCAGTTCGGTGAGCTGTGCGTGGGACAGGTCGGCGTGGCCGTGGTTGCCCGCCCAGACGGCCAGGGCGGACGAGTCCAGGGTGATGAGGGCGACCGCGTACTTGTGCCCTTCCCCGGCGACGACGGCGTGGGAGATCATCGGTCCGTTCGCGGTGAGGGCCGCCTCGACCTTCTGCGGGGCGATGTACTTGCCGTTCGAGGTCTTGATGAGATCACGCTTGCGTTCGGTGATGGTGAGGTTGCCCTCCTCGTCGAAGGACCCGACGTCGCCGGTGTGGTACCACCCGTCCTGCGTCCACGTCCGCGCGGTGCGCTCCGGGTCGTCGTGGTAGCAGCGAGCCACCGTCGGACCGCGCAGCAGCAGCTCCCCGTCGTCGGCGATCATCGTCTCCATGCCCGGGCAGGCCTTGCCGACGGTGCCGAAACGCGGTGTCTTGGGGACGTTGAAGAAGGCGATCGCGGTCGTCTCGGTCGACCCGTAGCCCTCGACGACCGGGACACCGGCACCGAGGAACCATTCCTGGACCATGGGCGAGAGTTTGGCCGAGCCGCTGATCATCATGCGCACCCGTCCCCCCATGGCCGCCCGGAGTCTCGACAGGACGAGCCTGTCGGCGAGGGCCCGCTGGGCGGCCAGGGCGACCGGCACCCTGGCGCCGTCGAGTTCGAGCAGGGCTGCGCGGCGGCCGACGTCGAAGGCCCAACGCGACAGCCCGCCCTTGAGGCCCTTGGTGTTGCGGACGCTGGAACGAACCTTCTCGAAGATCCGCGGCACCCCGCACATGAAGGTGGGACGCACCTCCTGCATCCCGGTGAGGATGCGGTCGACCCGCCCGTCGACGGCGATGGAGTACCCGATGGTGAGGCCCACGGCCAGCAGACACTTGCCGAAGACATGGGCCAGCGGTAGCCACAGGTACTGCAGGTCACCGGGTTCCAGCGGGTCCCAGGACTCCATGGCCACCCCCATGTACGTCCAGACCCGGTGCGGCAGCTCGACACCCTTGGGGTCGCCGGTGGTGCCGGAGGTGAAGATGAGGGTCGACAAGGTCTCCGGGCCGGTGGCGTCGATGGCCCGCTGGACACATCCGGGGTCGCGACGCCGTCGTGCCTGTCCGCGCTCCTCGAGCTCCGAGAAGGCCAGGACCCGGTCGTCGTCGGCCACCAGGCGCCGCGGCGAGTCGGGGGAGCCCTGGGGCAGCCGGTCGTCGTCGACGAGGATGATGCGCCGGATCTGCTCGTCGAGGGTCGGACGCCCGAGGATCTTCACCGCCTGGGCGCTGTTCTGGGCGACGTAGACCACGGACTGGGAACGCGTGAGGATGTACTCGACGTCCTCGGGCTGGGTGTTGGCGTATACGGTCGTCGTCGCCGCCCCGGCGCACTGGATGCCGAAATCCATGAGGATCCACTCGATGCACGTGTCCGCGCAGATCGCCACCCGCTCCTCGGCGCCGACGCCGAGGTCGAGCAGTCCGGCGGCGAGGTCGTGGGCACGGTCCTGGGCCTGTGCCCAGGTGAGCCGGGTCCAGTTCTCCGGGCCACTGGCCAGACGCTGCGGGTACAGATAGGCGAGCCCCTCCGGGGTCAGGTCGACCCGACGACGCAGCATGTCGCCGACGTTCCTGGCCATGGAGGCGAGGAGGCGTTCTCGGACCTCGAGGGTGTCGCTCGTCATGGGAAATCCTCTCCGACGTGGGGCCGGCCGTGGCGTGTCCACGACGGTCGGGCGGGGCGCCGACAGGACGCCGACAGCTCGCGGACCCTGGCTCATCGTCCCACGGCGGCCCCGCGCGCCGCCACGAGACCCCCTCAGCCGGCGGTCTCGGCGGGCTCGTAGAGCGACTCGACGAGGTCGGAGTACCGCTGGGCGACCACCGAACGACGGACCTTGAGGCTCGTC
The DNA here is from genome assembly GCF_900605005.1 of Acidipropionibacterium timonense. Classification (GTDB taxonomy): domain Bacteria; phylum Actinomycetota; class Actinomycetes; order Propionibacteriales; family Propionibacteriaceae; genus Cutibacterium; species Cutibacterium timonense. The sequence goes on from NZ_LR027558.1 coordinate 1,761,330, forward strand.
GTCACCGAGTCCTGGTCCTGGGACAGGTCATGGTCGAGCACGGCGAACCGCTTGACGGTCTCCCACCGCTCGAGCCGGGCATTGGCCTTGTCGACGTCACGCTGGATCCGCTCCCCGAGGGCCGGGTCCTCGATGAGCTCGGCGTAGCTGGCGTGAGGACGACCATGACGGCGTCCCCAGGTGAGCACGGCCTGTTCCTCGAGGGCCAGCAGTGCGACGACGTACTTGTGCCCCTCCCCCAGGACGACCGCCTGGGCCAGGTAGGGGCAGTTGGCCATGAGGGTGGCCTCGACCTTCTGCGGGGCGACGTACTTGCCGCCGGAGGTCTTGATGAGGTCCTTCTTGCGGTCGGTGATGTGGAGGCAACCGTCGGCGTCGAACTCGCCGATGTCGCCGGTGTGGAACCATCCGTCGGTGAAGGCCTCGGCGGTGAGCTCGGGCTGGCCGTGGTAGCCCCTGGCCACGATCGGCCCCTTGACGAGGAGCTCCCCGTCCGCGGCGATCATCGTCTCGTTGCCCGGGCAGACCGGTCCGACGGTCCCGAACCGGATCGTCGTCGGCGTCGAGAAGAAGGCGACGGCGCACAGCTCCGTGGCCCCGTAGCCCTCGACGATCGGCACCCCGGCCGAGTAGAACCACTCCTGGACCTGCGGCGACAGCTTGGCCCCGCCGGAGATCATGAACCGCACGCCACCCAGGGCACTGCGCAGCTTGCTGAAGACGAGGCGGTCGGCCACGGTGTAGCGCATCCGCAGGCCCAGCGGCATCCGGTCGCCCCCGAGCCGGTAGGGACGGCTGTCGCGGCCGACGGCGAAGGCCCAGTGCGAGATCCGCGAACGCAGGCGGCCGGCCGGGGCCTGGGTGAGGACGCCGGCACGGATCTTCTCGAAGATCCGTGGGACGCCGCACATGACGGTCGGGTGCACCTCCTGGAGGCTGCGCGAGAGCCGCGGGATGCGGTGCTCGACGGCCTGGGTGATCCCGATCTGGAAACAGATGGCCAGCAGGCACTTGCCGAAGGCGTGCGACAGCGGGAGCCACAGCAGGTGGACGTTCCCGGCATGGATGAAGTCCATGTGTTCCCAGGCGACACCCATGTAGGTCCACGAGCGGTGCTCGATCTCGACCCCCTTGGGGGTGCCGGTGGTGCCGGAGGTGTAGATGATCGTCGCCAGGTCCTCGGGCCGGACGGCGTCGATGGTCCTTCGGACGAGATCGGGCTCGACCGCCAGACGGCGTCGCCCCCGGGCGATGAGATCGGCCAGGGTGAGCAGCCGGTCGTCGGTGACCCCCTGCTCGGCGGCGTCGTCGACGAAGGAGACGATGTGGCGCACGGTGGCGTCGACCTCGGGGCGGCCCTGGATCTTGCGCACCTGGGAGGTCGAGTCGACGAAGAGGACGGTCGACTGGGAGTCCGAGAGGATGTACCCGGCCTCCTGCGGCCCGGAGTTGGGGTAGACGGTCGTCGTCGCTCCCCCGGCGCAGGAGATGCCCATGTCGGCGAGGATCCACTCGGTGCGGGTTCCCGACATGATCGCCACCCGCTCCTGACGCTGCAGGCCGAGGTCGATGAGCCCGGCAGCGACGTCGTGGGCCTGACGACGGAACTGGGCGAAGGTCATCGGGACCCAGGTGTTGGCGTCGTCGTCAGGGCCGACCGGGGTGAGGAAGGCGACCCGGTCGGGGTGTGCGTCCGCCTGCCGGTCGAGCAGAGCCCCGAAGTTGGGGGCGGCCCTGTCGAGGAGGTTCTGCTGGAGGCCCATGGGGGCGCACCGCCTCTCGCTAGGCAATCTTGGGCTGCACTCTAGGGCAACGCCGACTGGTCGAACCCGACAACGGGCCGCGTCGAGCGTCCACCGATCCCCATAAGGACCGGACGGACCGGTCGGACGACGCCGGGGTGCCGACGTCGACCTCTGTGCGGCAGGCGCATTGGGGTCCGTCCGGGCTGTCGTATTACTGTGGATGCCATGGGATCGGATGCCGAGGCGAGTCGAACCGCCATGACGTCGGCTCCGTCGAGTTCCCGGAACGATCCTGTTCCCTGGTTGAGTGACGAACAGCAGCGTGTCTGGCGGCTCTGGGTTCAGGCGAGCCATCGCATCCAGACCTACCTCGACGAGCAACTCCATCTCGACGGCCTGGACCTGGCCGAGTACGAGGTGCTCGTGTGCCTGTCCGAGGCTCCCGGGCGCCGCATGAGGATGAGCGTGCTGGCCCATCACTCGCGCCAGTCCCGCTCCCGTCTGACCCACACCATCAGCCGGATGGAGAAGGCCGGGCTCGTGCTGCGCACCGCCGATCCGCACGACCGTCGCGGAGTCGTCGCCAACCTCACCGACGACGGCATCGACCTCATCGACCGGGCGGCACCGTCCCATGTCCGCGCCGTGCGACGTGTCCTCGTCGACGTCGCCGACCCGACTGACCTCGCCGCCCTCGGCAGGGTCATGCAGGCGGTCACGGAGGTCGAGCTGTGAGACCGACCCTCCGCTGACGGCCTCTCCATCCGGACCCTGCGACGGTCACCCGGCGGCCCGTGCGACACTGCCTCCATGGCAGCCACGAGCATCCTTCTCGACGACTTCCGGGCCCAGCTGCGTCACCTCGACCCCGGTGCCCTGACGTGCCTCGACGACTCGACCCTGGCTCGCGCGCTGTACTCCTCCGACGCGTCGATCTACCGCGTCGTGCCGCTGGCGGTGGCCCATCCCCGGTCGGTCGAGGAACTCCAGGGTCTCGTCACGGCGGCCGGCCAGGTCGGGCTGCCGATCACCGGGCGGGGTGCGGGGACGAGTTGCGCCGGCAATGCGGTCGGCGAGGGGCTCGTCATCGACCTGGCACGTCACCTCACCGGTCTCGAGGTGGACGCCGATTCCGGGACCGCCATCGTCGATCCCGGCGTCGTCCAGGAGTCCCTGCAACAGGCGGCCAGGCCCCATGGACTGCGCTTCGGACCCGACCCGTCGACGTCGACCCGCTGCACCATCGGCGGGATGATCGGCAACAACGCCTGCGGCCCGCGAGCCCTAGGATACGGTCGCACCGGCGACAACCTCGTCGAGCTCGACCTCCTCACCGCCGACGGGTCGACCCTGCACCTCGGCAAGGGTGTGACGTCCCCAGCCGACCCACGTCCGGAGCGACTTCGCGAGCTCGTGGCGGGCCATCTGGGAGTCATCCGCACCGAGTTCGGCACGTTCTCCCGTCAGGTCTCGGGCTACTCGATGGAACACCTGCTGCCCGAGCGGGGCTTCGACTTGGCCTCCTTCATCGCCGGCACCGAGGGCACCCTCGGCCTGGTGACGCGGGCGCGGGTGCGCCTGGTCGCCGACCCGCCGCACGGGGTGACGGTCGCCCTGGGCTACCCGACCATGGCCGAGGCCGCCGACGCCGTCACCGCCCTGCTGCCCTACCACCCGGTGGCCTGCGAGGGCTTCGGACGGCGCATCGTCGACGTCGTCTCCCGGGCCGGACGCCCGGTGCCCGACCTGCCCCGCGGTGGGGGGTGGATGTTCGTCGAGCTGCGCGGGGACGACGCCGCCGAGGTGGCGTCCCGGGGCAGGACCATGGTCGCCGCCGCCGGGGCCCTGGAGGGTCGCGTCGTCACCGATCCCGCCGAGGCGGCAGCACTGTGGCGCATCCGCGCCGACGGGGCCGGCCTGGCCGGGGTGAGTCTCGACGAGCCGGCCTGGGCCGGCTGGGAGGACGCCGCGGTCCCTGCCGCCGGGCTCGGCGCCTATCTGCGCGACTTCGAGGCCCTGCTCGCCGAGCACGACCTGCACGGCCTGCCGTACGGTCACTTCGGGGAGGGCTGCGTCCACTGTCGCATCGACTACCCGCTGGCCGACGAGGACGGGCCGGCGCGGTACCGGGCCTTCGTCGAGGATGCCGCCCGGCTGGTGGCCCGGCACGGTGGGTCGATGTCCGGGGAGCACGGCGACGGGCGAGCCCGGTCGGCCCTCCTGCCGGCCATGTACTCCCCCGAGGCGCTGGCGCTCCTCGGGCAGGTCAAGGGCATCCTCGACCCGGACAACCTCCTCAACCCGGGGGTGCTCGTCGATCCCCGGCCGGTCGAGGCCGACATCCGCGTCCATGCGGCACGGCACAGCCCGCTGACGGTGTCCCACCCCGAGTTCGCGGCGGCCGTCCACCAGTGCACCGGGGTGGGCAAGTGCGTCGCCGAGAACTCCTCGTCCGGCGGTGTCATGTGCCCCTCCTACCAGGCCTCCCACGACGAGAAGGACTCGACCCGGGGCCGGGCGAAGGTGCTCCAGGAGATGGTCAACGGCACCCTGGTGCACGGATGGGACTCCCCCGAGGTCGCCCGCGCCCTCGACCTGTGCATGGCCTGCAAGGGGTGTTCCCGTGACTGCCCGACCGGCATCGACATGGCGACCTATCGCTCGACGGTCCTCGACCAGCGGTACCGCGGCCGCCTCCGCCCACGGTCGCACTGGACGATGGGCCAGCTGCCCCGCTGGGAGCGCCTGCTCGACGCCGTGCCTGGTCTGCCACGGCTGGCCAACGCGATCCTGTCGGTTCCGGGCATCACCCACGCGGCCCGGTGGGTGGCCGGGGTCGACCAGCGCCGTGGGCTGCCGCGGTTCCGGTCGGCGGCGCGGCGGTCCCTCGACGACGCCCACTCCACGACGAGCGCCGAGGCGGCGCGTGCCGGGCGGGGTGCCGCGGGCGCCCGGCACGGACGGGTCGTCATCTGGGTCGACTCCTTCTCCGACATGCTCGAGGGCTGCGACCTCGGCGCCGTCGTCGCCGTCCTGGCCGACGCCGGCTACCGGCCCGAGGTGCTCACCGACGACGCCTGCTGCGGCCTGACGTGGATCACCACCGGCCAGCTCGACGGGGCGAGGGCACGGTTGCGCGCCGCCCTCGACGTCCTGGCCCCGCTGGCCGAGGCCGGGGTGCCGGTCGTCGGCCTGGAGCCCTCGTGCACGACGGTGTGGCGTTCCGACGCCCTCGACCTCGTCGGCGACGACCCCCGCACGGCCCTCGTGGCACGCACCGTCCACACCCTGGCCGAGATGCTCGAGGCCGCGGGGTGGCGACCACCGTCCCTGGCCGGTCACGTCGTCGTCGCTCAGCCGCACTGCCATCACGCCTCGGTGCTCGGATTCGGGCCGGACCGACGTCTGCTCGAGGCCTCCGGAGCACAGGTGCGGACCGTCGGCGGATGCTGCGGGTACGCCGGCAACTTCGGCGTCGAGCGGGGCCACTACGAGTTCTCGGTCGCGGTGGCCGAGCACGACCTCCTGCCGGCCATCGAGGACGCCGGGCCGGGCGCGATCGTCGTCGCCGACGGCTTCTCCTGCCGGCGTCAGACCTCCGAGCTGGCCGGCCGGCGGGCACTCACCCTCGCCGAGCTCTTCGCCTCCCATCTGGGCTGAGGTGAAACGCTCCGATGGCGTGGCGAGCACTGGGGTGAAGGGAACCTGAGACCGAATGTCCCGGGTCACCTCGGGATCCTGCTGTAGGACAGCGGACAAGCCGCTGAAGGCCTCGGCACCGAGCGCGGACATCGGGCCCAGCTCCGGGCTGACCGGACATGCATGTGGCACTGTGGGGGTCATGCGAGCAATCACCGTGAAATGGGACGTCAAGCCCGAGTACGCCGACTCCTTCCTCGACCTCACCCGTGACTTCACCCTGGCCTGTCGGGCCGAGCCGGGATGCCTGTGGTTCGAGTGGTCGAAGTCGGTCGAGGAGCCGAACGTCTTCGTCCTCCTCGAGGCCTACCGCGACGAGCAGGCCTGCATCGACCATGTCCAGTCCGAACACTTCAAGGAGGCCATGGCCACCCAGGGCCGGTACGCCGCGACCCGACCGAAGATCGTCTCGGTCGAGGCCGATCAGGACGGATGGAACGAGCTGGGCGAGATCCACATGGACGACTGACGGGGACCGCCGGGACGCATGAGCGGCCGACCACGGGACACGGTCCGGGGTCGGCCGCTCATCGGGTTCCGGGCCCGAGGGTGATGGCCCTCAGTCTCGGGTGAGTCGGCGGTGCTTCGAGGCGTGCGGGCGGGCCGCCTCGGGCCCCAGTCGCTCGATCTTGTTGGCCTCGTAGTCGGCGAAGTTGCCCTCGAACCAGAACCAGCGGGGCACACCGTCCTCGTCCTCCCCCTCCCAGGCGAGGATGTGGGTGGCGACACGGTCGAGGAACCAGCGGTCGTGGCTGATGGCCACGGCACAGCCGGGGAACTCGAGGAGGGCGTCCTCGAGGCTCGAGAGGGTCTCGACGTCGAGGTCGTTGGTGGGCTCGTCGAGCAGGAGGACGTTGCCTCCCTGCTTGAGGGTGAGGGCCAGGTTGAGGCGGTTGCGCTCACCACCCGACAGGACCCCGGCGAGCTTCTGCTGGTCCGGGCCCTTGAAGCCGAAGCTGGCGACGTAGGCGCGCGAGGGCTCCTCGAAATTGGCGACCTTGATGTAGTCGAGGCCGTCGGAGACGACCTCCCAGACGTTCTTGTCGGCGGCGATGCCCGCGCGGTTCTGGTCGACGTAGGAGAAGCTCACCGTCTCGCCGACCTTGAGCGAGCCCGAGTCGGCCTTCTCGATGCCGACAATCGTCTTGAACAGGGTCGTCTTGCCGACGCCGTTCGGCCCGATGATGCCGACGATGCCGGCCCTCGGCAGGGTGAACGACAGGTCCTTGATGAGGACGCGGTCGCCGAACCCCTTGGTGAGGTGGTCGGCCTCGAGGACGACATTGCCCAGTCGCGGGCCCGGCGGGATGTTGATCTCGGCGGTGTCGATCTTGCGGTTGCGCTCGGCCTCGGCCGCCAGCTCCTCGTACCGGGCCAGTCGGGCCTTGTTCTTGGCCTGCCGGGCCTTGGGCGAGGAGCGCACCCACTCGAGCTCCTTCTCGAGGATCTTGGCGCGCTTGGCATCCTTCTTGCCCTCGATCTGCAGACGCTGGCGCTTCGTCTCCAGGTAGGTCGAGTAGTTCCCCTCGTACGGGTGGAGCTGACCGCGGTCGACCTCGCAGATCCACTCGGCGACGTTGTCCAGGAAGTACCGGTCGTGGGTGACGGCCAGGACGGCACCCGGGTAGCTCTTGAGGTGACCCTCGAGCCAGTTGACCGACTCGGCGTCCAGGTGGTTGGTGGGCTCGTCGAGCAGGAGCAGGTCGGGCTGTTCGAGCAGGAGCTTGCACAGGGCGACCCGGCGTCGCTCACCACCGGACAGGACGTCGACCGGGGTGTCCCCGGGCGGGCACTGGAGCGCGTCCATGGCCTGCTCGAGTCGGGTGTCGATGTCCCAGGCGTTCGCATTGTCGAGATCGGTCTGCAGCTCGCCCATCTCGGCCATGAGGGCGTCGAAGTCGGCGTCCGGGTCGCCCATGGCCAGGGAGACCTCGTTGAACCGGTCGAGCTTGGCCTTGATCTCGTGCACGGCCTCCTCGACGTTCTCGCGCACGGTCTTGTCCTCGGTGAGCGGGGGCTCCTGCAGGAGGATGCCGACCGTCGCCCCCTTCGCCAGGTTGGCGTCGCCGTTGTTCGGCTTGTCGAGCCCGGCCATGAGCTTGAGCATCGTCGACTTGCCGGCTCCGTTCGGACCGACCACGCCGATCTTGGCGCCGGGGAAGAAGGACAGCGTGACGTTGTCGAGAATGACCTTGTCTCCCACCGCCTTGCGCACATTGTGCATGGTGTAGATGAACTCGGCCATCGGCACTCTCCTCCTGTGTGTGGACCGGCCTGCTGTGGGTGGACCGGATGATGACTGCACGGCGGGCGAACCGGCCCCCGGGCAGGACGTGGACGGTCGCCGGGCGACCGTGGGCCAGTATGCCAGCCGCACCGGTCGCGGACCACCGCGCGGCGCAGGCCCCGGTCACCCGAGGGCGAACCCGTCCACGTCCTCCCTTCGCCGGGGCACGGCGCCCCGGGCGACGCTCACGCCACGGCGCCTCGGGCGACGCTCATGCGACAGCACCCCCCGGGCGACGCTCACGCCACAGCACCCTGCAGGCGACGCTCACGCGACAGCACCCTGCAGGCGACGCTCACGCGTCGACGAGCACCTCACCGGTCACCGGGTCGACCCGCTCCCCGTCGACCGTCAGCTCACCGGGGTCCTCCTCGGGAGAGCTCGGGCTCGACGGCGTCCCGGACCCACCACCGAGTTCCCAGGGCGAGACCGCCTCCGAGGAACCCGTTGCCCCGGTCTCTCCCCGCGGGGAACGGGTGAACGAGCTGCTCCCCCGCGACAGGTCGTGCCCCACTGCCGAGGCGATGACGACGAGGGACTCCCGCTCACGCTCCTCGGCGTCCACCCAGACCTTGGTGCGCAGCCGACCGGAGACGACAACCGGGTCACCTTTGCGCAGACTCGCGGCGCAGTTGCGGGCCAGCCGCCCGGAGGTGCGCACCGACAGCCACGTGGTACGTCCGTCGACCCAGGTGTCGTTGACGAGTCGACGCGGGGTGTGGGCGACCCGGAACCGGGCGCCGGCCCAGTCCTCGCCCTCGTTGAACTCGACCTCGGTGCCGAGATTGCCGGTGAATGAGACATTGGCGTCCATGTGAGCTCCTTCCACTCACCCACAGTTATCGGGGCGTTCGCCGGAATCCGGCATCCGATCCCCGATCTGTGGACAACGGACGAGATCGCCGTCCAGGCCCCTGTGGACAATCGGCTCAGACCCGACGCAGCACCTCGACCGCCTCGTGGTGACGAGCCAACTCGTCCTCGACCGGGTCGAGCACCGCCCGACCGGCCACCTCGTCGACGACGTCGGTGAGGATCCGCCGAGCCCTCGCACCCTTGACCCGGGCCGCCATCTCGACGAGCAGCCGACCGACCAGCCCGAGGACGAGACCCACCGCTGCTCCCCCGACCGCCAGGATCGTCGGCAGCGGCAGACGATGCCAGTGGACCGACGGGATCGGCGGCAGCTGGAGATAGGCAAGGACGACGTCGACCCCGAGCCAGCCGAGCCCGGCGACCATGACGGCCAGCACCAGCCACTGGAGCACCCGCCACGGCGTCCACCACCACGTGCCCCGCGACATGCCCAGGTCGGCCCCGGAGATCGCCTCGTCGACCTCGTCGGCCAGGGACTCACGGTGCGACAACGAGGCCCGACGGACGGCGTCGGCCCACCCCCGTGGCAGCCCGATCGCGGCGTCGTCGGCGATCTGACGCAGCGCCGAGTCGACCTTCGCCCCGGCCACCCCGGACCGTGCCGGAAGCCCGGTGCGCTGCACCTGGGTCGGCTCGATGGCTCCCTGACGACGCGACCTGGCCGGCAGATCGAGGTGGAGCCGGCGCAACGGATCGGGACGCAGCCGTGAGATCCACGAGACGACCGGCCACCCGGTCGCCAAATGGCCCCGATGCCGCGTCGCCCCGACGACAGCCTGCGTGACGACGTCGACCCCGCCGGCCGTGCACAGCGCCGCGGTGAGCCGATCAGCGGCCCGCGTCGACACCCGATCGGTACCGTGGTCGCCGACGAGCGGGCGCAGTCTGTCCGCGGTCGCCGTGACGTCCGCACCCAACCGACTCGTCAGGGCCTTCTTCGACGACACCGCCTTGGCGAGCACGGACCGCAGCTCGTCGACCCCCTCCCCGGAGATCGCCGAGGTGGCCATGATCCGCGCCTTGCGCAGCCCCTCGGCGTCGAGCAGACGGCGCAGGTCGGCCAGGCACTGGCGGCGCTGCGCGTCATCGAGTCGGTCGACCTGGTTGAGGACGACGGTCATGACCTCACAGTGGGTCGCCAGCGGCCGCAGGTAGCCGTCATGGAGTGCGGCGTCGGCGTACTTCTGCGGATCGACGACCCACACGAACATGTCGACGAGCTCGACGAGCCGGTCGACCTCGAGCCGGTGCGCCACCTCGGTCGAGTCGTGGTCGGGAAGGTCGAGCAGGACCAGCCCGTCGAGCTGTCCGTTCGGGTCGAGCCGGTGACGTCGGGGCACGGCGAGCCAGTCGAGCAGGTCGGCCGGCACCTCCCGGCCCCAGCACGCGGCCATGGCGCGCGAGGTCGTCGGGCGGGTGACCCCGGGCTCGGCCAACCTCGCTGCGGCCAAGGCGTTGAAGAGGCTCGACTTGCCCGATCCGGTCGCCCCCGCCAGGGCGACCACCGTGTGCTCGCCGGACAAGGACAGCCGCGCATCGGCCCGCTCCACGACAGCGCGCGCGTCGACGACGACGTCCTCGTCGACCCGACCCTCCGAGAGGTCGACGACCTCACCGAGGGATCGAACCCGCTCGGGCAGCGGCGCCCGGCCGCGGGCCATCACCGCTCCCCCCGTCCGTCGGGTTCGCTCGTCGGGGAGACAGCGGGCTCGACGACCTCCGCGTCGAGCACCTCACCGACCTCGTCCGGTCCGGGACGCAGCGTCGCGCGCACGACCCGACCCGGGTCCTCACCCCTGGTGGCGACCAGATCGTCGACGCTGAGCCCGTCGGTGGAGCTCCGTCCTCCCGCGGGGCCCTGCGACAGCGCTCCACGTCGGGGCGCCGCACCGTCGAGCTCATCGACCTCCTCACGCACCCCGCCGGCCCGATGGGCCGTACCGCTGCGAGCCCGGTCGATCCGCTCCGCCCGGCCACGCAGGTCGTCGGCGAGCTTCTCGTCGACGTGCAGCCCGGCGAGGACCTCCTCGAACCGCGCCAGTTCCTGGTCCATGAGGCCGGCCACCCGCACGTCGAGGGACTCCTTGGCCCGCTTGGCCAGGGATCGGACCGCGTCGTCCCCGAAGATGGCCTCGAGCAGCCGTTGGGCGACGATGGCCGACCCGCCCGCGATGCCGGCCTCCGCCCCGGACAGCCCACCGGTGTGCACGAAGACGACGACCATGAGGGCCACCGAGACGCCGTTGACGCCCAGCGCCATGAACCGAGCCCTCGCACGCTTGTCCATGCCCTCCCCGGCGACGAGCTCCATGACGTCGCCCTGCCAGTCGCGGATGACCTTGGCGACATCAGCGGGGAAGGAGACGTCGACCCGGCCGAGCCTGGCCCCGGTGAGCTCGAGCACGGCCCGACCTGCCGGGGTCGCCTGCCACGCCGCCTCGGCGCGCTCGGCGGCGGCGTCGGCCTCGGAACGGATGAGCGCCTCGAGGCCCGACTCGACGGCGACGGTGACCTTCTCGGCCTCCGGAGGGGACCCCTTGAAGGCTCCGACGATCCGGTCACGCAACCACGAGATGCGGGCCTCCATGGCACGCATGAACTCGCCGGTGCCGACGAACTCGTGCCAGCGCGCCAGCACCTCTCCGCGCAGCAGGGTGCCGTCGGCCGACTGGACCGACACCTGGCGGGTCGCCTCGGCGAAGCTGGCGGCGGCGTCGGACCTCAGGCTGGCCAGGGCCTCGACCTGGTCGTCGATCCCCCGGGCGACATAGGGCACCCGCTCACAGATCGACCCGACCGCCCCGTCGAGGGTCTGCAGCACGACTCCGCGGCGTCGACCCTGGTCAGCGGCCAGATGGACCAGGTACGACCGCACCGGGGCGACCGCCTGGTCGGGCAACAGGCCCGACTCGTCTGTCGTCGTCTCAGGGACGGCGAAGAGGGGCGAGTCAGCCAGACCACGGTCGCTCATGAGGCGGCCGAGATGGGCCGGGACCTGGGCCATGGCAGCAGGTGGCACCCGGTCGCACACGACGGCGACGGCGGCGCGACGGTCGGCGGCCTCCCGCAGGAAGTCCCAGGGCACGGCGTCGGCATAGCGTGCCGCCGAGGTGACGAAGAGCCACAGATCAGCGGCCTGGAGGAGCTGGGCGGCCAGCTCGCGGTTGGTACGCACCACCGAGTCGATGTCGGGGGCGTCGAGCAGGGCCAGGCCACGGGGAAGGGAGGGTTCGGGGACGAGCTGCACCGAGGCCGAGTCGGACGACGCGACGTGGGTGCGGGTGAGCCCGGGAAGGATCCGGTCGTCGGTGAACCAGTGCGCGTCCTGCGGATGATGGACGAGGACCGGGGACACCGTCGTCGGTCGGATGACGCCCGGCCGGGAGACGACGCGTCGCAATAGGGAGTTGACGAGGGTTGACTTGCCGGCCCCCGTGGACCCTCCGACGACCGTGAGCAGCGGGGCGTCGATGGTCTCCAGACGCGGCAGGACGTAGTCGTCGAGCTGAGTGCGAATCCGCTCGGCGAGATCCTCACGCGTCCGGGAGTCGGGCAGGGTGACCGGCATGTGGACGTCGACGAGATCATCACGCAGTCCCGTCAGCTCGGCGAGGAGATCCTCGGTGCCCATGGCTGGTCCTTCCTCCCGCGTCCCACACCCGGTCGTTGCGACAGGCTATCGAAACCGGTGCCGCAGGACCGGGATTCCACGTGCGGCGCACCCGGGGTCGCAGCCCGCACGAGCCTGCCGTGGCGCGGCATCGATCAGGGGCGCGGCGTCCATCAGGGGCGCGGGGGCGCCCAGGAGGTCGCCACCGGCCCGGCCGGCACCGCCGCGACCGGAGCCGCCGGCACGACCTGACGCCGGGGCCACCAGGCCGGCAGGTGCGGACGCTGGAACCGGGCGCCGACCGGGTCGACGACGGCCACCGCGAAGAGGCCGTGGATCTCGTCGAGAAGCTCCTTCTCACGCGCCTCGGTGGCGTCGTCCAGGCCGCGGACGACGGCGTCACGCAGGTAGGCCAGCTCGGTCGTGCGACGTAGGAAGGTCATCGTCGCCCACCAGCGACGCGGCCCCCAGGAGGCCGCCAGCAGACCGATCCACCACCGCACGCGCAGCTTCGAGACGACCAGCGGGAGGCGATCGGGCAGCCAGCCCATGACGACGTAGTCCTGGAGTCGGTCGCGGATCATCCGCCCCTCGGCGAACAACCGCGTGACGAGGAAAATCGCCAGCGACACGACGATCCCCACGGCACCCCACCACATGATCCGCAACTGCGCCATGGGAACCGTCGAGGACAGGCCGTTGAAGATCATGTGGCCGGTCGCCGCGCCGAGGAATCCGGTCACCGGCGCGAGGATGCGTACCGTGCGGCTGCGCGCCCGCAGGCCGATGGCCAGCCCGATCGCCGTCATCGAGGTGAAGAGCGGGTGGCCGAAGGAGGTGTAGACCCCGCGCAGCAGGAACATCTGGTGAACGGCGGCCGTCGGGTCGCCGGCCTGGATCGTCACCCGCGCGTAGTTGTCGGCGCGGGCGTAGTAGATGATGTTCTCGACGAAGGCGAAGCCGATCGCCGTGAGCCCGGCCAGGCTCACCGTCTGCACCATCGAGGTGAGACGCCGCCCCAGGAACAGGGCCAGGAGGAACAGCACCGTGGCCTTCGTCGTCTCCTCGACGAAGGGCGCCGAGTACACCGCCGGCCCGGCACCCGAGGTGGGGTCGACGCCACCGGCGACCGACAGCATCGCCGCCATCCACGTGTTGACCTTGAGACTCAACCAGGACGCCACCGCCCCACCCCAGGCGAAGCAGGTGAACCACACGGCCATGTGCCGGGTGCGGAAACGGTCGAGGAGGATGAAGACCGCCGACCACACCGCAGCCGTCGGCCAGGCGTACCGCAGGGCCAGCTTGAACGAGGTCATGGTGATGCCGGGGACGATGCCCTTGCGCCCGTCCTGCTCGACCTCGACATCGCGGTGCATGAGGGAGTACGTGTCCCACAGGGAGGCGACCGTGACGAGGACCATGGCCAGGACGACCCAGGTCCACGGGCTGCGCAGCACCGCACGCCACCACGGGTGACGGACCGGCGTCGCCGGGGCGACCGGCAGGGTGCTGGGGCGAGGCATGGGCCCCACCCTACAAGGCGCCCCGTCCGGATCCTGCCGCCTGCAGGAGGCGGACGGGTGTGTCCGGGCAGGATCAAGGGCGGCCCGGGTGGGAATCGAACCCACGCGCGACAGATTAGAAGGCTGCTGCTCTATCCGCTGAGCTACCGGGCCCGTCATCCATGCTATCGGTACCGTCCGACACCGATGACGACCCGGCGATCCTACCGGTGTCGACCGGGACCAACCGGCCCGGTCGATGCCGATCGGGCCCGACCGACCCTCCGACGCCGACGTATCGTGTGGCGCGATGGACACCACCTCGACCTCCCCGACCTCCCCTGGCACCCGCTGGGGACCGATCATCGTCTCGGCGTACCTGCCGACCCTGCTGTGTTCCATCGGCTACGGGGCCGTCATCCCGCTCATCCCCCTGTCGGCGATCCACCACGGGGCCAGCCCGGCCGTGGCAGCCCTCATCGCCTCCCTCGTCGGCATCGGCCAGATCCTCGGCGACGTCCCGGCCGGCTGGCTCGTCACACGGATCGGCGAGAAGTGGGCGCTCGTGGCCGCCATGGTCCTCGACGCCCTCGCCCTGGGGACCATGGGCATCGCACCGAACCTCGGCATCCTGGCCCTGGCGGTCCTCGTCGACGGCCTCACCGGCGCCGTCTACGGGCTGGCCCGACAGAACTTCCTCACCGTCGCCATCCCCTACCGGTGGCGTGCCCGGGCCCTGTCGACCCTCGGCGGCGTGTTCCGGGTCGGATGGTTCGTCGGACCACTCATCGGGGCCTGGATCCTCAGCCATTCCTCGATGGGTTGGGCCTACACCTTCGCGTCGGCGTTCACCGTCGTCGCAGCGCTCGTGACGACGGTCATGCCCGACCTGCCCGAGGACCCTGCGGTCGAGGCAGCCCTGGCCGACGCCCCCGTCTCGACCTGGAGCGTCGCCCGGGCCAACGCGAAGGTCCTCGGCACGACCGGCGTCGGCGTCCTGGCCCTCATGATGGTGCGCTCGGCACGGCAGTCGCTGCTCCCCCTGTGGTGCCACGTCAACGGCATCTCACCGGCGACGACCGACCTCGTCTACGCGTGGTCGATGGCCGCCGACGTCATCCTCTTCCTGCCCGGAGGCTGGCTCATGGACAGGTTCGGTCGCTGGTGGGTCGCGGTGCCGTCGATCCTCGTCCAGGCCATCGCCCTGTGCCTGCTGCCACTCACCCACACCCTGACGACGATCGCCCTGGTCGCGCTCGTCATCGGCATCGGCAACGGTGCCAGCTCGGGGATCGTCATGACTCTCGGGTCGGACGCCTCCCCCGCCGTCGGACGCCCCCAGTTCCTCGCCTCGTGGCGTCTGCTGGCCGACTCGGGGTCGGCCCTCGGCCCGGTCGTCGTCACCCTCGTCACCGCCGTCGGACCCCTGGCCGCCGCGAGCCTCACCCTGGGAGGGCTGGGGTTGGCCGGCACGGGGTGGCTGGCCAGGTGGGTGCCGCGGGCGTCACGACGGTAGCGGGTGTCCTCGGCGGCACGATGCCACCGACGACCGCGGGCGAACTAGGCTGAGGGCCGTGAATGACATGCTGGTGTGGATCGACTGCGAGATGACCGGGCTCGACCTGGCCCACGACGGACTCATCGAGGTGGCTGCCCTGGTCACCGATGGGCAGCTCAACGTCCAGGGCGACGGGGTCGACGTCGTCATCAAGCCCGAGCCGCAGTGGCTCGAGCACATGAACGACTTCGTCCGCGGCATGCACACCCACTCCGGTCTCATCACCGAGCTCGACTCGGGGCTGACGATGGCGCAGGCCCAGGAACAGGTCATGGACTACGTCACGACCTGGGTCAAGGAGCCGAGGACCGCCCCGCTGGCCGGCAACACGATCGGGACCGATCGGACCTTCCTGGCCAAGGACATGCCGCAGCTCGAGCAGTACGTCCACTACCGCAACGTCGACGTCTCCTCGATCAAGGAACTGGCGCGACGCTGGTACCCCAAGGCCTTCTCGCACACCCCGGTCAAGCAGGGCAACCACCGGGCCCTGGCCGACATCCAGGAGTCCATCGAGGAACTCATGTACTGGCGTGACGCCGTCATGGCGCCTCTTCCCGGGCCCGACTCCGCCACCTGCAAGGAGGTCGCGGCCAGGTACCAGGGAATTCTCACCGGCGCCGGCCGTGACTGACGACCCTCCCGGCGCGCCCGGGGTCGTCGACTGGACGCCGTCGAGGACGCAGTGGACCTGGATCAACCTGGCAGGTCTCGCGTTGACCGCCCTCGGTCTGGTCGGGTATCTCGCCGCCTGGGCCGTCCCGCGGGGGGCCACCGGGGCGAGGTTCGGTCTCACGGCAGTGGTGGTGGCCCTCGTGGCAACCGCAGTGCTCATGGTCGTCCACGAACTGGTCCACGGGCTGGCGCTCCTCACCCTGGGGCACCGACCGACGTTCGGGGTGGCACGGGTCGACCGCGTGGTCGTCGGACTGACGACGACGGCCACCGGCGCGCGGATGTCGAAGCCGGGCTTCTGCTGGGTCGCGCTGGCGCCGATGGTCCTCCTGTCCGCGCTGACCCTGTGGTGGGCCGCCGACGGGCCGATGGGTGGGGCCGCGGTCGTGCCGGGGGCGATCCATCTGGGAGGGTGCATCGGGGATCTGGCGCTGGTGGCCCGCGCCCTGCGGACCCCACCTGGCAGCCTCATCGAGGACCGCCAGACCGGCATCCGGATCCATCCGGCCGGCGGGGCACCGTGATGGCGCGGGCCGTCCGAGGACGATTTGCGGCAGCGGCGGTCGGGTCGGTACCCTTGACGGGTTGCCCGGCGCGCCGGGCGGCATGGTGGCTGTAGCTCAGTCGGTAGAGCACCTGGTTGTGGTCCAGGTGGTCGCGGGTTCAAGTCCCGTCAGCCACCCCGAAGGATGCCCCGGGACCTGTCCCGGGGCATCCTGCATTCTAGCCGAACTCGCGTGGGCAGACCTCGGGTGGATTCTCGACGTGGGACGAGCTCCGACGACCGATTCGCGTCCGAAATCCGGCTCCCACGTCGAGAATCCACCCTCGATCCCCGACTCGAACGCACCCGACGCCCGAGCGGCACGGTCTCAGCGGACCACCCGCGCCAGGAACTCGCGCGTCGCGGCCTCCTGCGGGTCGTCGATGACCTGGGCCGGAGGGCCCTGCTCGACGATGCGGCCGTGGTCGAGGAAGACGACCCGATCGGCCACCTGGCGGGCGAAACCGATCTCATGGGTGGCCATGAGCACCGTCGCCCCCGCCTGCTTGAGGTCCCTGACGAGGTCGAGCACCTCCCCCACGAGCACCGGGTCGAGGGCCGAGGTCACCTCGTCGAGCAGGAGCAGGTCGGGATCGGTGGCCAGGGCACGGACGATGGCGACCCGCTGCTGCTGACCGCCCGACAGCTGGTCCGGATACGTCGACGCCTTCGCCGCCAGGCCGATGCGCTCGAGCAGTTCCCGCCCCTTCGCCTCGGCCCGGTCCGTCGGGACGTGGTGCACCTTGCGGGCAGCCAGGGTGACGTTGTCGAGCACCGTCATGTGCGGGAAGAGGTTGTAGCTCTGGAAGACCACACCGATCCGTGCCCGGACCTTGTCCGCGTCGATGCTCGGGTCGGTGATGTCGGTGCCGCCGAGGAAGATCTGACCGTCGTCGACGCGCTCGAGGAGGTTGACCGTGCGCATGAGCGTCGACTTGCCCGAGCCCGACGCCCCCAGCAGGACGACGATCTCGTGAGCGGAGACGTCGAGGTCGAGTCGGCGCAGGACGACGTTGGGGCCGAACCTCTTGACGACCCCCTTGACCTGCAGGACGGGTGTGGTCACACCGTGCCTCCGATCTGTTCGCGGCGCCGCAGCCGGGCGGTGTACCAGTCCGAGAGCCGGATGAACGGCCAGCTCAGGGCGATGAAGAGGATCCCGGCGACGACGTAGGAGGTGAAGTTGTACGACGTCGCCTGGGCGATCTGGGCGGCCCGGATGGCGTCGACCGCCCCGAGCACCGAGATGAGCCCGACGTCCTTCTGCATGGAGATGAAGTCGTTCATGAGGGCGGGGGTGACCTTGCGCACCGCCTGCGGGATGACGACGTATCTCAGCGTCTGGTAGTGGGTCAGGCCCATCGATCTCGCGGCGAACCGCTGGGAGGGGTGCACCGCCTCGAGCCCGGCCCGCAGCACCTCGGCGACGTAGGACGCGTAGGTGAGGACGAGCGCGATCGTCCCCAGGACGGCGGCGTCGATCCGGGACGTCGGGTTGAGCGCCGGGATGCCGAACCCGATGAGGTAGAGGACGATGAGGAAGGGGATCCCCCGGAAGATGTCGGTGTACGCGGCCGCCAGGAATCGAACCGGGAAGAACACGGCACCGCGCAACGACCTGGCGGCCGCCAGGAGCACCGCGAGCACCGCCACCCCGATGACCGAGAAGAAGAGGATCCTCACGTTGAGCCACAGTCCGGCCAGCACCCCGGGGAAGGACGCGGCGAAGTAGTGCGGCGAGAAGAAGGTCTGCTGGGTGGTGCGCCAGCCCGGGGAGTTGACGAGGACCAGGCCGATGACGACGGCGAAGACGACCGTCGAGAGGATCGAGACGACGACCGAGCGGCCTGCCCGGGAGCGCCGGTAGCGGCGTCGCTCGAGTTCGATCTCGCTCACCGCGAGGTCGTCGTCACCCCCGGGACCACCGTCGGGACCGCCGAGCTGAGCACGGTCGCTCACTTGAGGACCGGGGCCTTGATGGAGTCGGACAGCCACTGCTTCTGCAGCTTGGCCAGGGTGCCGTCGGCGGTGAGGGCCTTGATGGCCGCGTCGACGTGCGAGGTGAGCTTGGACCCCTTGGGCAGGACGAGCCCGAACTCGTCACCGCCGGCGGTCGAGGCGAACTGGCCGACGATCGTGCCCTTGTCGTACTGGGCGGCGGTGATGTAGATAGCGGTCGGCAGATCGGTGACGATGGCGTCGACCTGGCCGCCCTTGAGCGCCTGGACGGTGTCCTGGGAGGAGTTGAAGACGAGGGCCTTCTTCGACGTCTTGACGGAGTTCGCCAGGACGGTCTGGCTGGTGGTGCCGGCCTGGACGCCGAACTGGACGTCGGCGAGGCCCACCAGGGTCGTCGCCGAGGCGGCCTTGGACCCCTTGGTCGCGATGACGGCCTGGGTCGTCGTGTAGTAGGGCTCGGACATGTCGACGGCCTTCTTGCGCTCGTCGGTGATGGAGAACTGCTGGAGGTTGAAGTCCCAGTTCTTGGCGCCCGGGGCGATGGCAGCGTCGAAGGAGGTCCGCACCCAGACGACGTCGGCGGCGGCGAATCCGAGCTTGGCGGCGACGGCGTACGCGACGGCCGCCTCGAACCCCTTGCCCGACTGCGGCTTGTCGTCCTCGACCCACGGGGAGTACGCCGGCTGTCCGGTGGCCACGGTGAGCTTGCCCTCGGTGACCGTGGGGATCTGGCCGGCGGAGGTCGTCGTCGTGGCGGTGTCCGAGGTCGACGAGCAGCCCACGAGGGCGGCGAGTCCACCGGCGGCGGCCAGACCGAGGGCGGTACGGCGGGTCATCTGGGTCATGGACATGGCTGAGCTCCTCACGGGCGTGGTCGACGCCCCAAGGTATCCGATCGACGCCACCGGTGCTCGCCGGTGTCCATGGGCGGACGGGGCGGGATGGCCCGGACCGGCCGTCTCCGTCATGCCCACCCCGGGGCTCAGGACGACCTGGCCTCGTGCAGCCGCCAGTCGTCGTAGCTGAAGGCAGGCGAGACGATGCACGAGCTCATGGCCGGAGCCCGGCGGGCGAAGGTCCGCTGCCACCTCCCGGCCGGCACGAGGTGCTGCAGGGCGCCGTCGGCGCTGAGGATCGTCGGATGCGGGTCCGGTGTCGGCACCTGTCCGGTGCCGCCGTCGTGGATCTCGAGGACCCCCGGCCCGTGCCACAACCAGAGCTCGTCCGAGACGACGACGTGCCAGGCGGCCTCCTCGTCCTCGTCGAGGAGGAAGAGGATCGCCGAGGCGGTCGACCTGGGCCCGTTGGCCGTGACGACCTCGGCCCCCGCGTGCCAGGTCTCGACGAACCACCCTCCCTCGGGGTGCGGTGCCAGACCGTACCGGGCGACGAGGCTGGCCGCGGCGTCGCCGGCCGGCAGTCCGTCAGAGCGCTGCATCGATGATCTCCTGAGCTCGGGGCGAGACCCACCGGACGACGCCGTCGACAAGGGTGGCGAGCTGGCGTCCTGCCCCCGACCGCACGACCTCGTCGAGGGTGCTGTCGATGTCGGTCACCGGCACGTCGAGGACGACCATGTCGGCGACCGCGCCGGCCTGGAGCTGCCCTACCCGGTCGCGCCCGGTGGCCAGTCCCAGCGCCATCGCCCCGCCCAGGGTGGCGGCCCGCAGCAGCCGTTCCGACAGGTCGGGGCGGTGGTAGCCCTGGTCACGGGCGATCCGCTCGAGCACCGCCAACTCCCCCAGGATGTCCAAGGACGGGGAACTCGACAGCGAGTCGGTGCCGACGGCGACGAGGTTCCCCTCGGACAGGTACGCGGCCACCGGTGGCTCGGGCAGCCCGATGACGGCGTTCGACCTCGGACACAGCGCCACGGCCGTGCCCCGGGCCCGCAGTCGTCGACGGTCCTCCGCCCCGAGGAAGACCCCGTGCGCGATGTGGCAGTCAGGTCCGAGCACCCCGAGCTCGTCGACGAAGGCCGTCGCCGACACCCTCCGGCCATCGGCGCGCAGGGCCGTGAACGAGGTGGCGGCCGCGTCGCGCCACAGTCCTGCCGTCGCGACCGGCGGGACGGCGGAGTCGGCGTCGGCCAGGACGGCCTCCATGAGGGACTCCCCCAGGTGGATGTGGATCCGCATCCCACGATGGCGGGCCAGATCGGGCAGCTCCAGCAGCGGCGTCGAGTCGAGGGAGTACGGGGCGTGAGGGCTGATGCCCACCCCGGGTGTGTCCGGCATGGCGTCCACGGCGGCCAGCACCGACGCCGGCCCACGCTTCGACCAGTCCTCGTTCGACCAGTCCATGACCTCCCAGTAGGCCACCCCGTGCAGGCCGGCGTCGTGCAGGGCCGAGGCGGCCGCGGCGTCGGTGACGACGTCGGCCAGGCAGGTCGTCCCGTGGCTCAGGCTCAGCCGGGCTCCCTCCGCGGCGTCCGTCCCCCAGTCGAGGAGGGCGTCGTCGTAGACCGCGTTGAAGGCGCGTACCCAGTCGTCGAAGCCGGAGTAGATGCGCTGTCCGAGCTCTGCCATGCCGGTGTACTGCAGGTGGGTGTGCGCATTGACCAGACCGGGCAGCAGCACCCCGGGCCAGCGCACCTCGACGGCGTCCTCCCCCGCGGCACGCAGGGCGCCGAGCACCCAGTCGCGGTCGCCGACGTGCCGGATCCTCCCGTCGGACACGGCGACGGCACCGTCGAGCACGGACGGCGCGGTGATGGGGACGACGAGGTCCGCACTGTGGACGACGGTGCTCACCATGCCTCCAGTCCCGCGGCGGCCACCGCATCGTCATCGGCCTTCGGCAAGGGGCACAGTCCGGGCCCCGGCCGGTCGAGGAGGATCCGGCGCAGCGCCGCCACCTGGACGCCGAAGGACAGGTCCATGATCTCGATGGGGTTGCCCTCGCCGGCAGTGCAGTTGATGCACTGGCCACGATCGAGGATCGTCACCCGGTGCCCGTCGGTCCACTCCAGCGTGTCCACGGCCCGCGACACCGGACGCCACCGCGCCCCGTCGGCCAGCGCGTCGGCCAGACACACCTCCTCGTCGCCCCCGCCGGCCACCGCCACGACGGCGTCCCGGGGAAGGGCCCGAAGGGTGCTCGCCGGGACGGTTCCGGCGACCCCGGTGGCCGAGATGACGAGGTCGGCGCCGGCGCACAGCTCGTCCAGCGGCCCGACCCGGAACCCGTCCACGGCCGCGCGCAGGGCCCGCACCGGGTCGATCTCGACGACGCCGACGTCGGCCCCCAGCCCGGCCGCCAGACGCGCCGTCCCCCACCCGACGTCGCCGTAGCCGATGACGACGACGCGCGATCCGTCGAGGGTGCGGTCGAGGAGGTCGAGGATCGTCAGCAGGCACGACTGACCGGTGCCGTAGGCGTTGTCGAAGAGGGTCTTGGAGCGGGCGTCATTGCTGGCCACGACGGGAACACGCAGGTCGAACCCGCGCAGGGCACGCAGACCGGAGGTCGTCTCCTCGGCCGCCCCGATGAGGTGGTCGAGGGCGCCGGGGATGCGGTGCGCCGCCCGGATGAGGTGCGACCCGTCGTCGAGGAGTACCTCGAGACCGCGCCCGAGGAAGGACCCCATGAGGGGCGCCTCGTCGGTGGCCCGCGGGTCGGCGTCGACGGTGATGCCGCGACGACGCAGCTCCTCGGCGACGTCCTCGCGGGTCTCGGCGGGGTGGGCGAAGACCGCGACCCTTGCCCCGGCGTCGGCCAGCTCGGTGGCCAGGACCGCGGTCTTGGGCTCCAGGACGAGGCTGAGGCCGACCCGCACTCCGGCGACGAGGCCGCCGAGGGCGGCGACGGCGGCGCGGGTCACCGGCATGTGTTCCCGGGCCCAGTCGAGCCGGTCCGGCGCCCGGGAGGCCGGGTCACGCGGGTCGACGAGGCGCCGTCCGTCCGGGGCGAGGACGTCCAGCTCGTGGGTGACGACGACCGCACCACCGCGCGGGGGCTGCTCGCCGGGGGCCAGGAAGACCGCCTGGACGCGCTCGTCCGTGGCACCGACGGCGACCCGCGCCCCCATCCCGCGCAGCAGGCCGGCGAGACGTCGGTGATCGGGCGAGTCCACCTCGGGCAGGAGAAAGGTCCGCCCACAGACCAGGAGGTTGGTGGCGGCGGCGAATCGTCTCAGCGCGAGGTCGGCCCAGCCAAGAGTCACGGGCAGGACGGTAGCACCGCCCGTCGCACGGCCACGTCCACCGGTCCTCGACGCAGACCCGAGCGGGCCGGCGCACCACAGCCGCGACCACTACTGTGTGCCCGTGCCAGTCGCCGACCACCACGACGTCATCCGGGTCCACGGGGCCCGCGCCAACAACCTCCGCCAGGTCAGCCTCGAGATCCCCAAACGCCGTCTCACGGTCTTCACCGGCGTCTCGGGATCCGGCAAGAGCTCGCTCGTCCTCGACACCATCGCCGCCGAGTCGCAGCGCCTCGTCAACGAGACCTACTCCGCCTTCCTCCAGGGCTACATGGGTACCCCGTCGCGCCCCGACGTCGACCGCCTCGAGGGACTGACGACGGCCATCGTCGTCGGCCAGGATCCCATGGGGGCCAACCCACGCTCGACGGTCGGCACCGCGAGCGACCTCGACGCCATGCTGCGGGTCCTCTTCAGTCGTTTCGCCAGCCCGCGCATCGGATCGCCCAAGGCGTACTCCTTCAACACCCCGTCGGTGAGCGGTCAGGGGGCGGTCACCCTCACCACCGGAGACCGCAGGGGCCACAAGGAGGTGCGCTCGTTCAGCGTCGTCGGCGGCATGTGCCCGCGCTGCGAGGGCCGCGGGGCGATCTCCGACATCGACCTGACCCAGCTCTACGACCCGACGCGTTCCCTCCACGACGGGGCCCTCGACCTCATCCCCGGGTACAAGGGCGGCGGGTGGAACTCCCGGCTCTACGCCGAGTCGGGTCTCGTCGACCCCGACAAGCCCATCGGCGAGTTCACCCGCCGCGAGCTCGACGCCCTGCTGTACCACGAGCCGACGAGGATGAAGATCGCCGGCATCAACATGACCTACGAGGGTCTGGTGCTGCGCATCCGCAAGTCGATGCTCTCCAAGGACCCCGAGGCCATGCAGCCACACGTGCGGGCCTTCGTCGACCGAGCGGTGACCTTCGGCACCTGCCCCGAGTGCGAGGGCACCCGGCTCACCCGGGCCGCCCGCGACTCGCGCATCGACGGAGTGTCCATCGCCGACGCCTCCGCGATGGAGGTGCGCCATCTCGCCACCTGGGTGCGTGCCCTCGACCTGCCTGACGCCGCACCCCTGCTGGCCGGGCTCACCGAGACCCTCGACTCGCTCGTCGAGGTCGGACTGGGGTACCTGTCCCTCAACCGTCCATCCGGCAGCCTGTCGGGCGGCGAGGCCCAGCGGGTCAAGATGGTTCGACACCTGGGGTCGGCCCTCACCGACGTCACCTATGTCTTCGACGAACCGACCGTCGGCCTGCACCCGCACGACATCGCCCGGATGAACGACCTCCTGCTGCGACTGCGCGACAAGGGCAACACCGTCCTCGTCGTCGAGCACAAGCCCGAGACCATCGCCATCGCCGACCACGTCGTCGACCTCGGTCCGGGCGCCGGGGTCCACGGCGGCACCGTCACCTTCGAGGGCACCGTCGACCAGCTGCGCGCCAGCGGCACCCTCACCGGACGGCACCTGGCCGACCGCACCCGGGTCAAGGACGTCGTCCGTCCCGGTACCGGGCACCTGGCCGTGCGGGACGCCGCCGTCCACAATCTCCAGCACGTCGACGTCGACATCCCCACCGGGGTGCTCGTCGTCGTCACCGGGGTGGCCGGGTCGGGCAAGAGTTCCCTGGTCGAGGAGTGCCTGCCGGCAAGTGCGGAGGCCGTCCTCATCGACCAGAGTCAGATCAAGGGGTCACGGCGCTCGAACCCGGCCACGTACACGGGGCTGCTCGAGCCGATCCGCAAGGCCTTCGCCAGGGCCAACGGCGTCCCGGCGAGTCTCTTCAGCCCGAACTCCGAGGGGGCCTGTCCCACCTGCAACGGGCTGGGGGTCGTCCACACCGAACTGGGGTTCATGGAGACGTTCACCAGCACGTGCGAGGTGTGCCAGGGCAGACGCTTCGGACAGGAGGTCCTCGATCACCACCTCGGTGGCGTCGACATCGCCCAGGTGCTCGCCATGTCGGCCGAGGAGGCTCTCGGGTTCTTCCGGACCGGGGAGGCGAAGGTACCGGCCGCGGCGCGCATCCTGCGTCGCATCGTCGATGCCGGTCTGGGATACCTGCCCATCGGCCAACCGCTGAGCACCCTGTCCGGCGGCGAACGGCAGCGGCTCAAACTCGCCGACCGGATGGCCACCCCCGGCGGCGTCCTCGTCCTCGACGAGCCGACGACCGGGCTGCACCTGGCCGACGTCGAGCAGCTGCTCGGGCTGCTCGACCACCTCGTCGACGAGGGTCGGTCGGTCATCGTCGTCGAACACCACCTGGCCGTCGTCGCCCACGCGGACTGGGTCGTCGACCTGGGGCCGGGCGCCGGGTCGGACGGTGGTCGGATCGTCTTCCAGGGAACCCCGGCCGACCTGGCCGTCTCCGGGACGGCGACGGGACAACATCTGGCGGCATATCTGGCCTGACCTTCCACCACACGGCATCGGCGGTCCCACAAGGGGCTGGCCTGCCCCTCGTCGACGCCGTTCCGGCGCGGATCCACAGTGAACACATACTCACGTGAGACAATGGCCGGGTGATCGCCACCGACGTCCGCCGCCACGAACCCATCTCCGTCGCGGCCGTCGACGACTCGCCGGCCCTGCTGCTCGGCGTGGGGGCGAGCCTGCGCGCGGTGCTGCCGATGTCGACCTACGTGTCGGCCCCGACCGTGCAGGCTCTCCTGGCGCTGCACCCCCGGGTCGACGTCGTCCTGCTCGACCTGCGTCTCAACGACGGCTCGCTGCCCTCGGACAACACCCGGGTGCTCATCGACGAACTCGACGTGCCCGTGCTGCTCTTCTCCCAGGAGGCCCGGCCGAGCGTCGTCCGGGCCTGCCTGCAGGCCGGGGCCGCCGGTCTCGTCGAGAAGAACGCCGAGTCGGACTCGTTGGCCGAGGCCATTCGCACCGTCGTGTCGGGGGAACCCTGGCTCACCTCGCAGTGGGCCGCGGTCGTCGCCGACACCGACTGGATCCGTCCCCAGCTGTCCACCCGTGAGGTCGAGGCGCTGACGATGTACGCCGAGGGGATGCTGCTGCCGGCCGTCGCCCGTCGGATGGACGTGTCGGACGAGACGGTCAAGACGACGCTCAAACGGGTCCGCCAGAAGTACCAGGCGGCGAACCGACCCGCCCCGTCGAGAACCGAGTTGTACCTGCGCGCCGTCGAGGACGGGTACACCGAGCCTCCGGAACCGCACTGATCGACCGTCGATGTCGCAGGCCCGCTCCCCCATCGACGCCACCGCCCGTCCCGACGTCGGACCCTCCGCCGATCCCGTCGTCGCTCCCTCGGTCCGGGCCCCACTGCGTACGGTCGTGTGGGCGTTGAGCAGCCCGGACATCACCCCGCGTCTGGCCCGCACGGCCCGCATCATCGGGACCGTCTCGGGTTGGGTGGCCTGGGGGGTGAGCACCCTCGAGGTCATCGACCAGCTCGTCGAGAGCGACCTGGGCCGCACCGGCCTCACCCTGACCCTGCTCTTCCTCGTCCTCGACGCTGTCCCCATGATCCTGGCCACCGTCTGGACGCTGCAGGACGATCCCGGGGCGCGAGCGGCGTTGGCCTCGCACGTGGCACTGTGCGTCCTGGCCGCGATGATCGCCCCGGCCGTCTGGAGGCTGGGGCCGTCATCACGGTACCCACCGGCGTCCCACATCGTCATCATGGCCGTGGCCATGTCGTGGTGCTGCCTGAGATGGCAGACCGCGGCGAGCCTCATCCTGCTCGACTGCTTGGGCATCGGCCTCTTCCTGTCCGCACGCTCCGGCCCGATGGCCTGGCTCGACGCCGTCCCCAATGCCCTGCTCGCCCTCATGGCGACCTCCGCATGGGTGGCGATCGTCATGCACCTGCGCGACGCCGACCGCGAGGCCACGGCGTCCCTGGGGGCCAGCCTCACGCTGGTGCGCTCCCGGGCCCGGTCGGCCGAGTCACACCGGTGGGACGCCGTCATCCACGACCACGTCCTCGGCGCGCTGGGCACGGCGGCGCGGGCCGTCGACGAGATCGGGGACCGGGCGTCGCGGATCCTCGCCGGGCAGGCGCTGGACGCCATCGACCGGGGATTCGAGGCGGGCCGCCGACGCAGCCTGGCCGAGGAACTCTCCGCCACCGCCGAGCGGCTCGGCCTGTCGGCCCGGATCGACATCACCGGTGATCCTCCCGACGCGGTGCGCGACTCCTTCGTCATCGCCGCGGCCGAGGCGGTCACCAATGTCGCCCGCCACTCGGGCGTCGACGAGGTCGTCATCTCAGGCCGGTTCACCCCACGCTGGGGGCGGTTGCGCATCGAGGACCACGGGCGAGGATTCGATCCGGGCCAGGTCCCCGACGAGCGACGCGGTCTGCGCGGGTCCGTCCGGGCGTCGATGGAGGTCGTCTCGGGACGCTCGCACGTCGTCTCCCGTCCCGGTCGTGGCACGACCGTGCTGCTGAGCTGGGACGCCGAGCACGCCACGCCCAGGCCGACCCTGTCGCGATCGTTCCGGACGATGGTCGTCCTGCTCGGGTTGTACCTGGCCGTGCAACTGCTCGAGGGGGTGCTGCACGCCGACCTCGTCCGCAGCATGCCGGTCTTCGTGGCCGGGGCGGCGATCCTCGTCGCCCTCGTCATCCACACCATGACGACCGCACGGATCGGCGTCACCAAGGCGATCGTCATCATGAGCCTCACCGTCGACATCCAGGTGGTGCTCCTCGTCAACCTCCAGCCGGGTCTGCCCCCTGGCTTCCAGGAGTGGTTCATCGGGTTCGGCATCGGGATCTTCGGGCCGCTGTGCTGGCGTCGTCGGTCGATCTGGTGCCCCCTCGGGCCGAGCCTCGCCTGGCCGGTGACGACCCTCGTCGCCGGCTGGCTGTCGGGCCAGGGGCCGCTCGACCTCTTCCTCACCCGGGCGAGCAGCTTCGTGCTGCCGGCCATCCTGTCCTTCGCCGCGGTGTGGGTCGCGCGCAGTTCGGACGCCGCCCTGGCCACCATCCAGAGCTCCCGGTCGCGGACCCTGCGCGACACTGCCCTGCGTGCCCGGGCCGAGGCCGAACGCGAGGAGGCCTCGCGACGCCTCACCCAGATCAGCGCCGAACCTCTCGACATGCTGTCCCAGCTCGCCTCCGGCGCCCCGCTCACCGACGACGTCAAGCGGCGCTGCGCCCTGCTCGAGGCGTCGACCCGCGACCATCTCGTCGCCTCCGCCGTCATGTCGCCGCAGGTCACCGGGGAGGTCCGGCGGGCCCGGGAACGTGGGGTCGTCGTCGCCCTCACGAGCACCGGTGGGCCCTCCGGGGAACCGGCGGAGGCGTTCGACCTCTTCCGTCGCGCCGTCGTCGCGATCGTCGGGGCGGCCCCCGAGGGGGCCAGGGTCACGGCCCGCTGGCACCCGGAGTCCACCTCGTCGATGGGCACCGTCCTGGTCGACCGGCCCGTCCCCACCGATCTCCCGATGCACGCAGAGGTTCCGTGCGAGGAGGTCGGCACCGTCCTGGCCGACGTCGAGGTCACCGACCTCGACACCCGGGTGACCCTGCACCACCGGTCCTCGTAGCCCCTCATCGGAAGTCCCTCGACCTCGTCGTCACGGCCAGGTCGAGCTCCTCGAGCCGATCCGCGTAGAGGTTGACGACCCCCTCGTCCCCGCGCTCCAGGACCCCACGCACGACCATGGCCCGAGCCGTCCGCGCCACCTTGCGGTGGTGGTACCAGGCCCCGGAGGTGACGATGACGTTGAGCAGGCCGGTCTCGTCCTCGAGGTTGAGGAAGGTGATGCCGCCGGCGGTGGCCGGACGCTGCCGGTGGGTGACCACCCCGGCCACCTCGATCCGTCGCCCCGCCTCGATGCCGGACAGCAGGTCGATGGGCACGACCTGCCGCCGATCGAGGGCGTCCCGGACGTGACGCAACGGGTGATCGGCCGGCGAGATGCCGGTCGACCGCAGATCGTGACCGAGCAGTTCGAGGGCACTGGGTTCGGGCAGCAGTGGGGGCTGGCCGACGAGATCGATCTCCAGCTGGTCGGGTCCGACCCCGGCGAGCTGCCCGGCCTGCCACAGGGCACCGCGCCGTGACCCGGCGAGCCGGTCGAGGGCCCCGGACCGACCGAGCGCCTCGATCTGGTCGACGTCGAGATCGGCCCTGCGGGCCAGGTCGAGGACTCCGGTGAAGGGGGCACGGGTCCGCTCCGCGACGATCCGTTCGGCGACGGGCTGCGAGATCTCGGCGACGTCGGCCAGGCCCAGGCGTATGGCGAAGGCGCCGTCACGCCGATGGGACGCCGACTCGTCGGGACGGGTGCGGTCGAAGGGGCCGATCTCCTCCTCCCCGTGGTGCCGCAGGCAGTCGTCGAGACCGGTCTCGTCGGGCGTCACGGCGGTGCCGGTCCCGTGCCGTGCCCCGTCCGCCCCGGTCCCGAGAAGCTCGAGGCCGGCGTGCACCCCGCTGATCGTGATGTCCGGGCCGCGAATGACCACCCCGTGCCGTCGGGCGTCCCCGGCCAGGGTCGCCGGGGAGTAGAACCCCATCGGCTGGGAGCGCAGCAGGCTGGCCAGGAAGGCCGCTGGGTAGTGCAACTTGAGCCAGGCGCTGGTGTAGACGAGCCCGGCGAAGCTCAGGGCGTGCGACTCGGCGAAACCGAAGTTCGCGAAGGACTCGATGCGGTTGTAGATCTCCTGGGCCATCGTCCCGTCGATGCCGTTGGCGGCCATCCCGGCGAAGAGTGTGTCACGCAGGGAGTCGATCCGTTCGACCCCGCGTTTGGACCCCATGGCCCGGCGCAGCAGGTCGGCGTCGGCCGGGCTGCACCCGCCCACCGCGGTGGCCATCTGCATGAGTTGTTCCTGGAACAGCGGGATGCCCAGGGTCCGTTCGAGCACCGGCTCCAGGAGCGGATGAGGGTAGGTGACCGGGTCGATGCCGGTGCGTCGTCGGATGTACGGGTGGACGGCGCCACCCTGGATCGGCCCGGGCCGGATGAGCCCGATCTCGATGGCCAGGTCGTAGAAGCAGCGCGGTTGGAGCCGCGGCAGGGTGCCGATCTGTGCCCGGCTCTCCACCTGGAAGACGCCGAGGGTGTCGCCCCGGCAGAGCATGTCGTAGACCGCCGGCTCGTTGCGGGGCACCGTCTCGATGCGCCAGCTCCGTCCCAGGTACTCCCGGACGAGGTCGAAGGCGTGGCTCAGCGCCGAGAGCATTCCCAGCCCGAGCAGGTCGAACTTCACCAACCCCATCCACGCACAGTCCTCCTTGTCCCACTGCAGGACGGTGCGCCCCTCCATCCGTGCGGGCTCGATGGGGCACACCATGCCGACCGGTTCGCGGGTGAGGACCATCCCCGCCGAGTGGATGCCCAGGTGACGCGGCAGGCCGAGCACCTGGCCGGCCAGCTCACGCACCGGGGCCGGGATCTCGGTGCTCGAGTCGTCGCTGGGGCTCATCGACGCCGTCCACCGCTCCACCTGTCGGGCCCAGGCGTCCTGCTGGCCCTGGCTGTGCCCCAAGGCCTTGGCCATGTCGCGCACCGCGCTGCGCGGCCGGTAGGTGATGACGTCGGCCACCTGGGCGGCGTTGCGTCGGCCGTACCGCTGGTAGACGTACTGGATGACCTCCTCGCGACGTCCCGAGTCGAAGTCGACGTCGATGTCGGGTTCCTCCTCGCGCAGGGCCGAGAGGAACCGTTCGAAGGGCAGTCGGTAGAAGATCGGGTCGATGACGGTGATCCCCAGGACGTGGCAGACGGCCGAGGCCGCCGCCGACCCGCGACCCTGGCAGAGGATTCCCCGGGACCTGGCGAAGTCGACGATGTCGCGGACGATGAGGAAGTAGCCGGCGAAGTCCTTGGCCTCGATGACCTCCAGCTCCCCGGCCAGACGCCGCTCCGCGACCGGGTCGTCGCCGTACACCTGACGGCGTCCCTCCTCGACGAGGACCCGCAGCCAACTCATCGGCGTGTGGCCCTCGGGCACCTTCTGGTCGGGCAGATGCGGCCTGGCGGCACGCAGCGAGAAGGACGTCCGGTCGGCGATGCGCACGGTCTGCTCGACCGCCCCGGGGTACCGGCGGAAGAGTTCGGCCATCTCGGCCCCGCTGTGCAGTCGGGCGACCGGCCCCGACGGCAGCCACCCGTCGATCTCCTCGAGGCTGCGGCGGGCCCGGACCGCGGCCAGGGCGCAGGCGAGCCGGAAGCGGTCGGCGTCGGCGTAGTGGACGTCACTCGTGGCGACGACGGGCAGACCGCGCCGGGCTGCCAGACGGGCCAGCCGGTCGTTGTCGCGCGAGTCCGTCGGACAGCGGTGGTCGATGAGCTCGACGGTCACGTTCGACGCACCGAAGAGGCCGGTGAGCCGGTGCAGGGCGGCGTCGGCCTCCTCGTCGCCTCGCGCCAACCCCTGGCGCACCATCCCCTTGCGGCATCCGGTGAGGATGTCCCAGTGGCCGTCGGCGGCCTCGGCCAGGGCCTCGAGGTCGTAGACCGGCCGACCCTTCTGGCCCCCGTCGGCCAGGTAGGCGTCGGTGAGGGCCCCGGCGAGCCTGCGGTACCCCTCGGGGCCTCGAGCCAGGACGAGCAGGTGGCTGCCCACCGGGTCGGGGACCCCGTTCTGGGGTTCGGGCAGGCCGATCGACAGCTCGGCCCCGATGATCGTCGGCAGCCCGCAGGCCTCGGCGGCCTCGGCCATCCGGACCACCCCGTGGAGGCCGTCGTGGTCGGTGAGGGCCAGGGCCGACAGTCCCAGCTCGACCGCCCGGGTGACGAGGTCCTCGGGGCTCGAGGCGCCGTCGAGGAAGCTGTAGGTGGAGTGGGCGTGGAGCTCGGCGTAGGGCACGACCGGGCCCTCCGGCCGCTCGGGGTGCCGATGGTAGGGCTGACGCCGGCGTCGGTGGCCGACGCCGTCAGGGTCCTCCCGGGGTTGGGGTCGGGCCGGCCGGAGCGCCCCCGGAACCGCCGAGTCCTCCCCCGGCACTGCTCCCTCCCCGGGTCCCGGACGGGGCGCTCCACCGGCCATCCGCCGGGTGAGCTCGGACCACGGGATCGGCGGGTTGTCGTAGGTCATGGATCAGCCCTCGTCATAGCGGGCCTCCGCCCACCACGTGCCCGAGGAGGTCGCCAGCACCCAGGCCTGCCGGTCGTCGGTGACGACCTGCAGACGGTCGATCCGGGTGGCGTGGGCGTCCCACCACCGCTGGTGCACCGGCCACGGCCCGGCCCAGGCGACGACCCGGCACCGTCGTCCTCCGGCGGTGAGCCACACCGGCTCACCGGTGACGAACTCGTCGTCGACACGCAGGCAGGACCCGTCCTCGGCCCGCACCTCGACCCGCGGCGGACGGTCGTAGACGATCGTGGGGGCCGGACCGTCGAGGTGACCGGGCCAGGGCCGCCCCACCGGACGGGCGCGGTCGTCGGGTACCGACCCGAAGGGGGTGAGCCGGCGTCGATCCTTGAGCAGACGGCCCCCGACGACGTCGGGGACGAGCACCGACTCGGGCCCCAACCTGCCCTGCACCCGGGCGATGACGTGGACGAGGTGTTCGGCCGGGCGGGCCCCGAAGAGCCCCTCGGCCTGTTCGGCGGCAGAGTGGACGGTGGGGACGATGCGGATCGCCTCGACCCCGCGCTGGCAGAAGTCCTCGTCCACCTCCCCGCTGCCGGTGCCCGGCCGCCCCACGCCGGGCCACCCTGTTGGGGACCGGGTTGCGCTCGAGGACCCCGGCACCCGGGCCACCTGACGCAGCACCCGGGTGACGAGGTCGTCGGCGTCGAGGAGCCAGGGCTGACGCCAGGTCCGCTCCGAGAGGCCCGACGTGGACCGCACGAGGATCCTCGCCTCCGAGCACACCCGACCGGTGGCCCCGAGCTCGGCCATGAGGGCCTCGACGGCAGGACGCACCGCCGCCTCGATCTCGTCGGCACTCGCCAGAGGGTCGTCGAGGACCACCTCGACCGCGTGGTCGTCGGAGGGACGGTACGGCGACAGCACCGGCACGTCCATCCCCCGAGCCAGCTCGTGGCAGAGCAGCCCGTCCGGCCCGAACCGGGACGAGACGTCGGCACGGTCGAGCTCGGCGAAGAGCCCCAGGGTGCGCAGCCCGAGTCCGTGCAGGGTCGTCGTGAGGTCGGGGCGTCCCAGGACGGCCACGTCGAGGTCGGACAGGAAGACCCTGCTCCGCCCCGACGGGACGATCCTCAGCGGCGTTGCCAGAGCGGCCGCCTGCTCGGCGGCGAAGAGACCGTCGGCCACCGCCACCGTCGCCCCGGGATGACCCGCCGTTCCGGGGTCGTCCGGGCAACGCACCACCTCGAGCAGCCTGCGGGCGGCGGCCTCCTCGGACCCGTAGAACCGGGCCGGACCCCGGGCCTGCACCGCCGCCACCCCGGGGCGCACGACGTGGACCCCGGGAGCGACCCCGGCCTCGATCGCCGCGACGACCCGGGCGAACCCCTCGGCCTCGATCTGGGGATCGTGGTCGACGACGACGGCGTCCGGGCAGCGCAACTGGGCGGCCCGGGTCCGCAGCCCCACCTCGACCCCCTCCTCGGCGGCACGGTCACAGCAGGCGATGACCCGACCCCGGTCGACGACGAGGAGCGGGACGTCGGGGTCGAACGGCTCCTCCGCCCGACTCCCCTCCGCCCGACTCCCCTCCGAATGGCCCCGACCCAGGTGGTTGCGCGCCGACCACACCCGCCACTGGGGGATCCGCACGAGGATGACCCGGGCCGGGGACGTGCTGAGCCCGGTCATCCGGCCCTCCTCATCGGCGGGATCTCGCCGACACCGCCGGCCTCGACCTCTCCCTCCTCACGGCGCCGGATGCCCCGGGCGTCATGGACCAGTCCGAGGGACCGCACCCGATGGTGTCGGGTGACGGTGACCTCGAGGTCCTGGGCCGACAGGGACCCGTGGCCCCGACCCAGACCGTGCCAGCCCACCGTCCGCACCTCGATCCGGGTGCCGACCTTGGGCCAGTGCCCCAGGACGACGAGGGTCGATCCCTGCGACCGCAACCGCGCCGACAACCGTTGACAGGCCCCCGCCGGCAGGGCGCCGGGGGCGCAGGCCAGGACGACGTCGAGCCCCTCGACGAGGGTGGCGACCGTCTCGAGCCACCCTCCCGGCTCGGGCACGAGGACGAGCCGGGACAGGTCGACCCCCCACTGCTGGGCCGCCTCGACCCCCAGCTCGGGGACCCCCACCACCCCGCACCACCCGCCGACGAGCAGCCCCAGACCCACCGACGAGGCCCCCTGAAGGGAGTACACCTCCGGGCGCAGACCGCCGGGGAACAGGGGATGCAGCAGAGGGTGCACGGGATGGCCAGCGGCCCCGTCGTCCTCGGCGAGACCGCGGGTCACCGGCAGGTGGTCCAGGTTGATCGTCATGGACCCATTGTCGAACACACATTCGATGATGTCAAACACTTGTTCGTGTACGCCATGTGGCACATCTCGCCCGAGAGGGGCTCCGGGAACGATGATCCGACCCTCCGGTGACACTTTTCAGCCATCGGCCGAGCAGCGCGTTCGAACGGACCACCGGTCGTCCCTCCACAGCCGACCGGGCCGACCCTGCCATGATGGGACCCATGACCAGCTCGTCCACGCCGCCCCGACCGCCGCGACACTCCCTGCGTCTGACCGCGGCCCTGGCGGCCGGACGCCTCGCCGCGACGGCGTCACGCCTGGCGGGTCGGGGGTCGGGGGCGTCGATCCGCGGCAAGGTGACCATGACCCTCGCCCCGGACGCCTTCGGGGAGCTCATCTCGTCCCGGCGGATCGCCGCGGTGACGGGAACCAACGGCAAGACGACGACGACCCACTTCCTCACCGCCGCGGTGCGGGCCCAGCTGGCCGCCGAGGGGGCCGACCCCGCGCAGGTCGTCACCAATGCCGACGGGGCCAACCTCCACCACGGCATCGTCTCGGCCCTCGGCCAGGCACCCCGGGCCACCACCGCCATCCTCGAGACCGACGAGCGGGTCGTCGCGGATGTCGTCGCCCAGGGACACCCACAGGTGCTCGTCCTGCTCAATTTCAGCCGCGACCAGCTCGACCGCAACCACGAGCTCACCTTCCTGGGTCGTGACTGGCGCAGGGCCCTCGAGCAGGCCGGGCAGGCCGGCCCGGTCGTCGTCGCCAATGCCTGCGACCCGCTCATCGTCTGGGTGTGCCAGAAGGCCCGCCGGGTCGTCTGGGTCGACACCAAGCCGCGCTGGACGGCCGACTCCACTCTGTGCCCTGCCTGCGGAGCCGTGCTCATCCACGACGGGAACGCCTGGCACTGCCCCTCCTGCCCGCTGCGCCAACCCGAGGCGCAGTGGTGGGTCGAGGGGGGTGAGGCCGTCAGCCGCGACGGCCTCCGTCACGACCTGGCCATCAAGGTGCCGGGATCCTTCAACCTCACCAACGCCACCTGCGCCCTGGCCGCCGCGATCGAGCTCGGCGTCGACCCGGTGACGGCGATCGAGGGGATGCGCACCGTCACCTCCCCGGCCGGCCGCTACGCGACGACGAGGATCAGCGGCACCCTGGTGCGCCTCCTGCTGTCGAAGAACCCGGCCGGTTGGACCGAGTCGCTGCCCCTGACGAGTTCGGACCCGCTCGTCCTGGCCATCGACGCGGTGGCCGCCGACGGCAAGGACGTCTCCTGGCTGTGGGACGTCGACTACGAGCAGCTCGCCGGGCGCACCGTCATCTGCACCGGCCCCCGCGCCCTCGACCTGGCCGTCCGCCTGGAGTACGCCGGCGTCGAGCACGTCGTCGTCGAGGACCTCGCCGCGGCCCTCGCCTCGCCCCTGCTGGACGGTCGCTGGGATGACGACCACCCCATCGACGTCCTGTCGACGTACACCCCGTTCCAGAAGCTGCGCCGACTGGGAGGACTGGCATGAACCCCGACCATCCGAAGATCGTCCTGCTCTACCAGTCCCTGCTGGGCATCTACGGCGATCACGGCAATGCCGTCGTCCTGCTCAAGAGGCTGCAGTGGCGCGGGTTCGACGCCGAACTCGTCACCGTCGAGCCCGGCCAGCCGGTGCCCACCGACGGCGCCGTCTACCTGCTCGGCGGCGGCGAGGACACCGCCCAGATCACCGCCGTCAAGGAACTGCGGGCCGACGGCGGGCTCTTCACCGCCCTCGACTCCGGAGCCGTCCTCCTCGCCGTCTGCGCCGGCTACCAGATCTGCGGCAGGACCTTCACCATCGGCACCCGCGACGAGGTCATCGAGGGGTTGGGACTCATCGACGCCCAGACCCGCCGCGGGCCGCAACGGGCCGTCGGCGAGGTGCTCCACCACTGGACCCGCCCCGACGGCACGACCTCGCTCATCACCGGGTTCGAGAACCACGGCGGCTGGACGACCCTCGGCTCGGACGCCACCCCCCTGGCCACGGTGGAGCTCGGTTGGGGCAACGGGGACCGCCGGCACGAGGGGGCCGTGCAGGGCCGCGTCGTCGCCACCTACCCGCACGGGCCGGTCCTGGCGCGCAACCCGGACCTCGCCGACCATCTCCTGTCGACCGCCCTGGACCGCCCCCTGGAACCACTCGACCGACCCGAGATCGAGGCTCTGCGACGGCGTCGGATCGACGCCGTCCGGGCCGGACGCCCCTGACTCGCACCCGTCCCCCTCCGCACACCCCGAGGCACGACGTGGAGGAGGCCGGGCGACCGGGCGCCACCTCGATTTTGCATTGGCGACGCGGTCCGGTAATGTTCTTCCTCGCGAGCGCTGCTAGCTCAATTGGCAGAGCAGCTGACTCTTAATCAGCGGGTTCAGGGTTCGAGTCCCTGGCGGCGCACTCGTGAAGGCGGACTCCTCATGGGATCCGCCTTCGTCATTGCCTCATCATCCCTCGTCAAAGCCGTGTCGACTGGTCTGGACCCTTGACGGTCCGTTGGCCGCCTACGCCTCCTGACCGCCGTGCCGGTGACAGGGAGCCCCAACCGCCGACGACGCCACGGGGCCCGCCCTCACGGACGAGCCCCGGTGCTGTCGATCGAACCCGGTCAGATCTCCTCCAGCGCGGTCCCCCTCGTCTCCCTCGCGAAGAGGTAGATGACGCCGCCGAGCAGGAGCAGTCCGGCGAAGAGGAGGAAGGCCGGTCGGACCGCCTGCAGGGTCACCGACTGCTTGACCATGGTGCCGCCGATCATGGCGCCCATGAGGGCCGGGCCGAAGATCTTGGCCGTCGCACCGATGCCGTAGCCCAGACCGAGCCCGGTGGATCGAGCCTCGTTGGGGAACTGCTCGGCACCGAAGGCGTTGAGGATGCCGAAGGCGCCGTCACCGAAGGCCATGGTGATGAGGATCCCGATGAAGAAGGGGGTCCAGGATCCACCTTCCTTGGCCGTGAGGGCGGTGATGACGCACCCGACGGCACCCACGAGGCCGAAGAGGAACATCGTCCAGCGCCGACCGAGGTGATCGGCGAGCCACGCCGAGCCGAGACGGCCGAGCAGGTCGGCCAGCGACACGAACATGAAGAGGGTGCCCACGGTGCCGGCCGCCAGACCGAACCCGTCCTTGAGGAGCGTCTGGCCCCACGACTGGACGGTGAACGACCCGAGGATGAAGCAGAAGGACCCGAGGGTGACGATGGCCAAGGACTTGCCGTACCTGCTGAACACGACCGAGTAC
The DNA here is from genome assembly GCF_900605005.1 of Acidipropionibacterium timonense. Taxonomy (GTDB): domain Bacteria; phylum Actinomycetota; class Actinomycetes; order Propionibacteriales; family Propionibacteriaceae; genus Cutibacterium; species Cutibacterium timonense. Next base: position 1,798,613 of record NZ_LR027558.1, read on the forward strand.
GAGGCCCGCTCCGCCTTCTCGATGACCGGCAGCTCGCCGACCTCCGAGGGGCTCACCTCGAGGGCCCAGGCTAGGGACTTGCGAGCGTCGTCAAGGCGGCCATGGGTCTGCAGGAACCGCGGGGACTCCGGCACCATGCGGATCCAGAACACGAGGAGGATCGGGATGGCGCCGAGCGCGATGAGCCCTCGCCAGTTGTCGGAGAAGCCCTTCTGGGCCAGGGAGCCGAGGAACAGACCCAGCGGGATGAACACCGAGGCCAGACCGGACAGCAGACCACGCTGCTTGGCCGGCACGAACTCCTGGACGTACGGGATCGACGTGATGTTGAGGCCACCCACGCCGACCCCGACGCCGACGCGCAGCACGGCGAGCAGCAACCAGCCGCGGTCAGGGGTGAACACCGAGGCGACGGTGAAGGCCACGAAGATGATGACGCACCACATGAAGGTGTTGCGCCGGCCGATCCGGTCGGCCAGCCACCCCCAGAGGATCGATCCGACGACGGTGCCGAGGCCGGAGCAGGCGAGGATGGTCCCGGCCTCGACCCCGGTGAGATGCCAGGGCTTGGTGAGGAGGGACACGACGAAGCCGATGAGGAACATGTCGAAGAACTCCGAGATGTTCCCGACGATGGCCAGACCGATGAGGGATTTCTGATGACCCGTGAGCGGGCGGGAGTCGATCTGCTCCATCGCCGTGGGACGGGTGGGGACTGCGGTGGACATGGTGTCTCACTTTCGGACATGACGCGCAGCGGTGCGCGCAGGGGATGTCGGGCGGAGGACGGTCTCCGTCCTGGTCGCGGGTCCATGGGCGGACCCGCGATGGGGACGCCTCGGCGGGAGCCTCAGCGAAGGATGTCGGTGGAGGTGGGGATGTCGAGCTCGTTGGGAGAGATGTGGGTGAGGTCGCCGTAATGGGTGAGGGCGTAGGCCGAGGTCCGCTGCCCGTACTTGATGCCCTGGACGACGTCACCGGACATGAACCCGTGCAGGGTGCCGGCGACGAACGAGTCGCCAGCGCCAGGCCGGTCGAGGATGGGGACCCGGACGACCTCGAAGGCCAACTCGCCGCGGTCGGCGTCGGACAGGTAGATCCCGTCCACCTGGTCGGTCGACACGACCGTGCGCACCCCGAACCGCTCCCTCAGCGCATGGCACACGTGCGGGCCGTTGCCCTCCATGCCGAAGACGGCCTGGCCGTCACGCCGGGAGCAGAACACGATGTCCGACTTGAGGGCGATCGGCTCGAGGACCCGCCGCGCATCCTCCGGCTCCCACAAGAGGGAGCGGTAGTTGACGTCGAGGGCGATCCTGATGCCGCGTTCGTGCGCCTGCTCGACGAAGTACGTGACGACCTTCGCCGTGTTCTCGGTGAGGGCGGCGGTGATGCCGGTGACGAAGACGAGCTTGGTGTCGAGCATCGCCTCCCAGTCGAGGTCGTCGATCTGGACGTCACGGAAGGGGGTGTGCAGCCGGTCGTAGGTGACCCGTGCGGGCATGGGGTACTCGCCGGGCTCCATGAAGTACAGCGCCACCCTCCCCTCGGGCTTGATGCACACGTGGGAGACGTCGACGCCGACTCCCCGGAACTCGTTGATGACCCGCGCCGCCAGCTCTCCGCGAGGCATGACGGAGGCCCACGAGGTCCGGCGCCCGAGCTGACTCAACAGCCCGGCGACATTCGCCTCGGAGCAGGCAGCCGTCATGCGCAGCTCCTGGGCCGACGACAGCCGCTCCCCCTTGAAGCAGGTGAGGCGGATCTGGCCCTCTCCGATCGTCGAGATGTCGTAGGTCATTTCGTCACACCCCTTGATGCGGCACTCGTGCCGTAACGGATCATGTACCGATCATGGTTGGCATCGATGTCGGCCTGGGGAAGGCTCTCGATCTGTCCCACGATCTTGGCGAAGGTGATGGTCCGAGCGACGTCCTCGACCATGACCGCTGCCTTGATGGCCTTCTCCATCGTCGCACCGATGGTGAACACCCCGTGCTGCCGCAGGAGGATGGCCGGGCTGTCACCGATGTGCTCGATGATCTGCTCACCGATCTCCTCGGTACCGATGGAAGCGTAGGCACCGCAGGGGATCGGACCGCCGAACTCGTCGGCCACTGCCGTGAGGCAGCAGGGAATGGGCTGACCGGTGGCCGCCCACGCGGTCGCGAAGGTCGAGTGGGTGTGGATGACGCTCATGACGTCGGGACGGTGCTTGTAGACGTACAGGTGCGAGGACGTGTCCGAGGACGGACCGCGGGTCCCCTCGACGATGCGGCCCTCCGGGTCCACGACGACCATGTCGTCAGGGGTCATGCCGTCGTAGAGCATGCCCGAGGGCTTGATGACGATGTACCCGGTCTCCGGGTCCCGGACGGACAGGTTCCCCCCGGTCCAGATGACGAGGCCGTGCTTCGGCAGGGCGAGGTTGCCCCGGCACACTTCTTCCTTGAGTTCTTCCAGCATGGATGTGTTCTCCTTCGAACAGGAATGGTGAATCAGTTGACGGACAGACCGGCGGCGCGGGCTCGTTCGGCGACGAACCGGCCGGCCGCGGCGGACCTGGCAGCGGAGTCAGGGGCGTCGTCGTTCCACATCTCGATCATGAGGCGACCGCCCCAGTGCTGATCGGCGAGCACGGCGAAACTGGCGTCCCAGTCGACGATCCCCTCGCCCATGGGAACCCGACGAGGTTCTCCCCGCCGCACGTCCTTGGCGTGCATGGCGACCATGTGGCCGCGTCCGGCGGCGAGCTCGGTGACGGGGTCGAGGCCCTGCTCGGCGATGTTGCCGAGGTCGGGGTAGACCTGCAGATACGGCGAGTCGACGGCGTCCACGAACTCCATGGCCTTGGTGATCGAGGTGACGTCGGTCCCGTCGACGTTCTCGATCCCCAGGATGACCCCCTCCCGGGCGGCGTCGTCGACGGAGTCGACGAGCATCTCGCGGTACCACCGCTCGGCGTCGGGATGGGGCTTCTCGTAGTAGCAGTAGTAGCCGGCGACCTGCAGGACGGGGGCGTGCAGGTCGGAGCACAGCTCGATCCCGGCTGCCATGACCTCCCTGGCGTGACGGCGCACGGCCGGGTCGGCGCTGCCCGGCCCGATGCGCCGGTGGATCGACAGGCAGATCCCGCCGATCATCGCCCCGGACTCCTCGGCGGCCCGACGGACGCTGCGGCGCTGGGCCAGGTCCCAGCCGAGGCGAGCCTCCCGCTCAGGACTCTCGTCGACCGAGATGTCAACGAAGGAGAACCCTCCCTGCGGCACCTGGGCGAAGAACTCGGCCCACTCCTCGTGCGTCCCGGGGTGGCCGGCCAGGGCCTTCTCGTAGATGCCCAGGGTGATCCCGGGGTGGAGCTCGCTCATCGTGACCACACCCTGTCGATGGCCTCCTGCAGGGTCCGGGCGGCCGCAGCAGGGTCATCGGCCTGGACGATGGAGCGGCCGGCGATGACGATGCCCACCGGACGACCGGCGAAGGTCGGCAGGTCGGCGGCGTTGACCCCACCGGTGACGGTGACGGTGAACCCCATCGCGGCGAGCTCGTCGACCCGGTCGAGGTCGTCGGGCTTCCAGGACAGGTCACCGGCCGCCTCGCGGTCCCGCGAGCGCTTGACGATGACGTGCTGGACGCCGGCCTCACGCCAGGCCCGCGCCCGCTCCGGGTCGTACCACTCGTCGGCCAGTTCCACCTGGACCTCGCCACCGAACTCCCGGGCGACCTTGCACACCTGGGTGATGGTGGCCATCGACGCCCCGGCGACGCAGGAGACGAGCGAGGCCCCCGCCTCGAAGGTCATCCGGGAGATCTTGGCGCCGGCCTCGGCGATCCGGACGTCGGCGAGGATCGGCTTGTCCGGGAAGAGCGCCCGGATGGCACGCACGGCGTGGTAGCCCTCGCTGAGGACGAGGATCGTCCCGCACTCGATGATGTCGACATCGGCGGCCGCCTTCTGCAGCGGCCCCAGGGCACTGGGCAGGTCGAAGGTGTCGAGGGCGATCTGCAACCTCGGCCGTGACGGCCGTGACTGCAATGTGGCGTCGGTCATCGTCCTCAGCCCTTGATGGGGTCGAAGGCGAAGAATCGTGCCGCATTGCGTACCAGGAGGTCTTGGACGTACTCCGGGTCGAAGCCCTCGTCCTCGACCAGACGCGGGGCGAACACCGCCGGGTCGTAGTCGATGCCGGAGACCGAGCCGTAGACCTTCTGGTAGGACGCCTTGCCCGAGTCGGTGCCGAGGAGGATCTGCGCGCCGTACCCCTTCTCACCGAGCACCTTGAGGAGGTTGACCCGGCAGTTGTCGGGGACGTACTTGATGCGGTTGGTGCCGTCGAGCTCGACGTAGCAGCCCAGCTTGACGATCTGTTCCTGGACCCAGGGATCCCAGTTGCGCTGGATGTGGCCGATGGCGATCTTCTCGGGCGCCACTCCCTGCGCCACGAGGAAGCGGGCCTGCTCCGGACCACAGGTCCCGGCGGTGACGTGGGTGTTGATCGGCGCCCCGGTCTCCTTGGACGCGATGGCGACGGCCTTGCCGGCCTTCTGCTCCCACTCGGTGATCTTGCCGTACGCGGTGGCCCACTTGATGACCCCGGCCTTGACCTCGGTGCGCTCGACGATCGGTCCCATGTAGTCGAAGCGGTCGATGCCCTCGACGATGTCGGCGATGAGCAGGTCGGCGATCTGGGTGATCGAGTACTGGTTCACCCAGGACTGGCGCCACTCGAGGTAGACCTTCTGCTGATGGAAGCCGGTGGCCTGGACGACCTGGAGCCCGGGGGTCTTCTCGACGACCTGGAGGGTCTTGAGGACGCCGCGTCCGGAGGAGGCCGGGCACATGTCGATGATGGTCCCGCCGTCGGCCCAGCGCTTGGACGCCTCGACGAAGTAACCGGCCTCGGTGGCGGCCTTGTCGACGTCGTCGAGCAGATGGTCCGGGTCGATGTACACCTCGCCGGCGCCGACGCGGATGAGGTGGTCGTGGGCGTTGACGACGCCGAGGGTCTCGGGTGCCACATCCCCGTTGATGGTGCGAACGATGGCCATGTCAGTTCCTTCCTTGGAGTGCCTGGTGACCCCATGTCATCTCGCGACAGCACCCCGGAACAAGCGCTCGTCTTCACATATGTGAGCCGACAGACATCCTGTCGACCATGGATTGCTAGAATGACCCCATGATTCCGCCATCTGCCATCACAACTCTCACGTTTGTGAATCTCCATGGATGACCGCGACCACATCAAGCTCCTCATCGAGGTGGCCCGCCGCTACTGGATCGATGGACTCGGCCAGGCCCAGATCGCCGCGGAGATCGGCTACTCACGGTCGATGATCTCGCGGCTGCTCGACGAGGCCAGGAGACGCAGGATCGTCACCATCACGGTGAGCCATCCGGTCGAGCGGGCGATGGAACTCGAGACGGAGCTGTGCCGCAGGTTCCACCTCTCCTCGGCGCGCGTCGCGACGACAAGCACCTCCGTCGATCCGTCGGAAGCCATCAGCCTCGGCGCCGAGGTGCTCCTGGAGGTCCTGCCACGCGACGGCGTCATCGCGGTGACGAACGGCCGCACGGTCTCCGCGGTCGTCAATGCCGTGGACACCCGACGCCGTCAGGCCACCGTGGCACAGGCCATGGGGGGCATCGCCCAGGGCAACCACCTCGTCGACGCCCCGGAGATCTGTCGCCAGTTGGCCGATCGACTGGCCTGTGGCTACTGCATCATGCCGGCCCCGCTGCTCGTCGGCAGCGAGTCCCTGGCCATCGCCCTGCGCCACGACCCGACGATCTCCATGACCCTCACCATGGCCTCGCACGCCGACGTCCTCCTCACCGGGATCGGCAGCACGTCGACCGGACAGGACGGAGCGATCTTCGACTACTTCGTCTCCCCCGAGGAGCACCAGGACTTCCTCGACCGGGGCGCGGTCGGGCACATCTGCGGACACCACGTCGACGCCCGGGGACGCCACGTCGACTCGGAGTTCTGCCGCCGTCTCATGGCGGTCCCCCACGATCGCCTGCCCGCGATATCGCACGTCGTCGCGGTCGCCTGGGGGGAACACAAGGCCGCGGCGATCCGGGCCGCGGCCCGGGGAGGTCTGGTCGACCATCTCGTCACCGACATGCCGACGGCCCAACTCGTCCTCGCCTGACACCGGGTGCACGCCGGCCACATCCGCCTGACTACGATTCCGAACGAGGACCGGATCCCGACACCGACACCCCGAAGGCGACCCTCATCCACCGTGACGTTGCGCACAGCGGTAACGTCTGCCCCAGTGAAAAGTGACACCCGGTCCACCACGGTGGCGGCCCGGGAACGGGGCGCGGTGCGCCGCGCCGTTTCAAGGAGGAAATACGATGTCGACCCCTACCCGCCGCGCTTTCATGCAGGGCTCACTCGGCGCCTTGGCACTCGGTGCCCTCGCCGCATGCTCCAACGGATCGACCGGAACCGGCAGCAGCAGTTCGAGTGCCAAGGCCGACTCCTTCACCGGGACCGGCCCCATCTCCTGGGTCCAGGGCAAGGACTTCTCCGGCGGCATGGTGCAGAAGCACCTGGACGAGTGGAACAAGCAGTACCCCAACGAGAAGGTCACCCTCATCGAGCTGTCCTCGGAGGCCGACCAGCAGCGTCAGTCCCTCATCAACAACGCCCAGACCAACTCGGCTGCCTATGACGTCATCGGCCTCGACGTCGTCTGGGTCGCCGAGTTCGCCGCGAACCGCTGGGTCGTCGAGCTGCCCGCCGACCAGTTCACCGACAGCGACTACATCAAGGGCGTCATGGACACCGGCCTCTACCGCGACAAGCGCTACGCCATGCCCTACGCCACCGACGCGTCGATCATGTACTACCGCAAGGACATCCTGGCCAAGGCCGGGATCAAGGACGTCCCGGCCACCTGGGACGACGTCCTCAAGGCCATCGAGGCAGTCCGCAAGCTGCCGGGCATGTCGAGCATCGGCGGCTTCGGCGGCCAGTGGGCCAAGTACGAGGGCCTCACCTGCAACATCTCGGAGTTCATCCACACCTTCGGCGGCGACATCGTCGACTCCTCCGGCAAGGTCATCATCGACTCCCCGGAGACCGTCAAGGCCGTCCAGCACGTCATCGACGCCTTCAAGAACAACGTCATCCCCAAGGCCGCGCTGGAGTGGAAGGAGGAGGACGGCCGCAACGCCTTCGAGGCCGGCAAGGTCCTCTTCTACCGGCAGTGGCCGTACCAGTACTCCAACGACCTCAAGCAGCTCGGCACCGACAAGTTCGGCGTCGCCCCGCTGCCCTCGATCAACGGCAAGAAGTACCAGGCCACCCTCGGCGGTCACAACTGCGGCATCACGACGAACTGCAAGAACAAGGCCACGGCCCTCAAGTTCGTCAAGTGGTGGACCAACAAGGAGTCCGAGCAGTACGCCCTGAGCACCCAGAGCAACGCCCCGACCATGGGGTCGCTGTACACCGGGGCCGACAACGTCAAGAAGTTCCCCTACCTGCCCACCCTCAAGGCCTCCCTCGACGAGGCCAAGGGCCGTCCGCGCGTCGTCAACTACGGCGACGTCACGGCAGCCATCCAGGACGCCATCTACCCCGCCATCCAGAGTGGCGGCGACGCCCAGTCCGTGGTGACGAAGCTGTCCGACACCCTCAAGTCGATCATCAAGTGATCCCGGGGTGGGCGGAGCGGCCACCGAGCCATCGGGCCTCGGCCCGCGCCGCCCACCACCGCTGACGCCGACCACGGCGTCCTGCTCCGGACCGACCCCGCCGCGCGTGACTGGCGTGGCGGCCCTCGCCCTGCGGGACGCCGTGTGGTCGGCCCACACCTTGGTCCCCACGCGAGGAAGTCACATCATGTCCAGCTCTGTCGCAGCACCCAGGAGGAGGTCGTCCAGGGCACGGGCCCAGGAACGCCTGGGGCTGGCCCTCATCGCCCCCACCCTGCTCGTCCTCACGATCGTCATCGTCCTGCCGGTCATCGAGTCGATCCGCCAGTCCCTCTACGGCCAGGCCGGCCTCGACCCGGCCACCGGATTCGTCTCGGACACCGAGCCCTTCGTCGGCCTGCGCAATTTCACCGAAATCTTCACCGGCAACGGCTCCAGGTTCTGGACGGCGTTCGGCAACACCACGCTCTTCGGCGTCGTCACCGTCGTCATGGAGACGGTGCTCGGCGTCATCATGGCGCTCATCATGCATCGCGCCATGGCAGGACGCGGGATCGTGCGCGCCGCGATCCTCGTGCCATGGGCCATCCCCACCGCCGTGTCGGCCATCCTCTGGGGCTGGATCTTCAACCAGAACGGCGTCGCCAACGCCATCCTCGGTCAGCAGATCATGTGGGCCTCGGGCAACTGGAGCGCCAAGTGGGCGATCATCATCGCCGACGTGTGGAAGACGGCGCCGTACATCGGTCTGCTCACCCTCGCCGGGCTGCAGGTCATTCCCGCGGAGGTCTACGAGGCGGCCAAGGTCGACGGGGCATCGGTGTGGAGACGGTTCACGGCGATCACCCTGCCGCTGGTCAAGCCGGCCCTCGTCGTCGCGGTGCTCTTCCGCACCCTCGACGCCCTGCGCATGTTCGACCTGCCGTACATCCTCGTCGGCCCGCGGAAGGGGTCGGTGGAGACGCTGTCCATGCTCGTCCAGGACGAGGCCTCCAACCTGCGCTACGGGTCGGCGGCGGCGTACGCCCTCATCCTCTTCCTCTACGTCTTCATCGTCGTCGCCGCGTTCATCAAGATCCTCGGCGCCGACCTCACCGGGGCGGGGCCCAAGGAGCGTCGTCGCAAGCTCAAGGCGTCGACCTTCGTCACCGGAGGAAGTCCGACGACCCGACGTGAACGCCGCGCGGCCGGACGTCGCGCCGACGGGAAGGGAGCCCAGTCATGAGCACCACCTCGGCCACCACTCACCGGAGCCGCGGCGGATGGGGCAAGGTCATGCCGATCATCGGCATCGTCCTCATCGTCATCTACTGCCTGGCGCCCTTCTACTGGATGATCGTCTCCTCGCTGCGACCGGACACCGAGATCTTCGAGAACACCTGGTGGCCCCGCCACACCTCGCTGCAGAACTACCAGGCCGTCTTCGCCCCCGGCAACAACTTCCTGCGTGGCCTGCTCAACTCGACCATCGTGTCGATCTCGGTGACCATCATCGCCCTGCTCATCGCCACCTTCGCCTCGTACGCCCTGGCTCGGCTCGAATTCCGGGGGAAGGCCGGGTTCCTCATGCTCGTCATCGCGACGTCGATGTTCCCGCTCGTGGCGATCATCGTCCCGCTGCTCAAGAACTTCTCGTCCTGGCACTGGATCAACACCTACCAGGCGATGATCGTGCCGGACCTGTCGTTCTCCCTGCCATTGGCCGTGTGGAACCTCACGACCTTCTTCAAGGAGATGCCCGACGAGCTCGAACAGGCGGGCATGGTCGACGGCTGCACCCCGGCCCAGGCCTTCCGCAAGATCATCCTTCCGCTGGCCGCACCGGGTATCTTCACCACCGCGATCATCGTCTTCATCGGGGCGTGGAACGAGTTCCTCGTCGCCGTGACGATGATCAACGACCCGAAGATGCAGCCGGCCACGGTTCTCCTGGCGAAGTTCACCGGGGCCTCGCAGTTCAACACCCCGTTCGGCTCCCAGATGGCCGCCGGCGTCATCATGACGGTGCCGCTGGTCATCATGGTGCTCATCTTCCAGCGCCGGATCGTCGAGGGTCTGGCGGCGGGCGGCGTCAAGTAGCTGACGTGGTGCCGGGTTCCGGCCCGGCACCACCAGCCCGGCACCACCACCGCCGATCCGGACACGAACGAGCCCCGCCGACCACGCTGTCGACGGGGCTCAAGCCATGTGCCGGGGCGGACCCGCGCACCGGGCAGTGGAACGCTATCAGACCCCCTGGGCACGCTCGGAGGCGGCCTCGGCACGCAGGGTCGCGGCCTGCTTGAGCATGGCCTGGGCCAGACCGCTGACCTTGGCGTCATCATGGGCCAGGTCGATGAGCGCCCCGCCACCCTTGCGACGGCTGCGCTTGACGAGCTTGGCCTCGACCTTGCGCAGCGCCTTGGCCTGCTTGGCGGCGGCCCTGGCCTCGGCCAGCTGCACCTTCTCGAGCTTGCGGCGAGCGGTCTGGCCGGTGGCCCGGCCGACGATCGCGCGCAGGGTCGCGAGGGCGACGATCCCGGCGACGAGCGCCCCGCCGGCGATGACGATGCGGTCGATCCGCCAGCCGTCGTCGTCCTTGACCTGCGACTTCGCCTGGTCGAACTCGGTCTGGGCGAAGGCCTTGGCACCGTTGACGGCGTCGTTCTTGAGGGTCTTGGGATGGAACTGCTCGGTGGCGTCCTCGATGGTCGACGCGACGCGCGATCGGGCGGCGTCGAGGTCCCGGCGGATCTGCTCGGCGGTGCGCGTGTCCTTGGGCTTGTTGGCCATCTGGGCCCCCTGTTCGGTCAAGCGGGTGGTTCGGCGGTGGGTGGTGCCCACGAGGGGGCGGAGGATCCGCCCCGACATGCTCTCAGCCTATACCGTGGGCCCCATGAGCACGCGCCTGGATCCCGGATCGTCAGCCCCCGACTTCTCCCTGCCCGCTGCCGACGGCTCGACGGTGAGGCTGTCGGACCTGCGCGGCCGCAAGGTCGTCGTCTACTTCTACCCCGCCGCGCTCACCCCCGGCTGCACCACCCAGGCGGTCGACTTCACCTCCCACCTCGACGAGTTCACCGACGCCGGGTACCTCGTCCTGGGGATCTCCCCCGACCCCGTCGCCAAGCTGCGACGGTTCGTCGACAAGGAGCAGTTGCGGGTCACCCTGCTGTCGGACGCCGACCGCGCCGTCATGACCGCCTGGGGCACCTACGGCCCCAAGAACGTCTACGGCAAGGAGATCGTCGGGGTCATCCGCTCGACCTTCGTCGTCGACGTGGCCGAGGACGGCGTCGCCACCGTCCAGGTGGCACAGTACAACGTGCGCGCCAAGGGGCACGTCGACAAGCTGGCCCGGGAGCTCGGCATCGCCGGGTGACGGTAGGATCGCCGTCCGTCGGGCCGCGTCGGTGCGGGTCGGCGACCGGCCGGAGTGGTGGAACTGGCAGACACGCAGGATTTAGGTTCCTGTGCCGCAAGGCGTGAGGGTTCAAGTCCCTTCTCCGGCACCGTGGGTCGTAGCGATGGTCGTGTCCGACCGCCCCTGCCTCGTGACGCAATGTGGCAGAAACCGTCTGGGAAGAGGCATGCGGGGCTCGGGGGCTCGGAGAAGTGCCACATTGCAGCCATCGCGGCGCCTGTGGGTCGGGCGGAAAGCGTCGTGGCGGCGCCCTAACATCAGCACCAGACAACCGCGATCGAAACGAGCATCTCATGGCGTCACGCAGTACCAATTCCTCCACGCTCGGGCTCGAGGCCTCCCTGTGGGATGCGGCGAACCGGCTGCGGTCCAACATGGACGCCGCCGAGTACAAGCACATAGTCCTGGGGTTGCTCTTCCTCAAGTACGTTTCGGACAAGTTCGAGGTGCGCCGAGCCCAGCTCAAGGAGCAGTACAGCGATCCCTCCTCCGAGATGTACCTGCCCTCCGAGGAGGCGCGGACGATGATGCTGGAGGACCGCGACTCCTACACCGCCGAAGGTGTCTTCTGGGTGCCGGAGGGGCATCGCTGGGACGACCTGCGCAAGGCGGGCAAACAGCCCGAGATCGGCCAGATCATCAACGATGCCATGGAGGCGATCGAGCGGGAGAATGACTCGCTCAAGGGCATCCTGCCGAAGAACTTCAATCGGCGTGAGTTGTCGCCGACGATGCTCGGTGGGCTCATCGACACCTTCTCGCGCAGTGATCTGGCTGACGAGGAGCACAAGGACGAGGACGTCCTGGGCCGGGTATACGAGTACCTGCTGGGGCGCTATGCCTCCGACGAGGGCAAGAGCGGCGGGGAGTTCTACACGCCGCGATCGGTCGTCTCCCTGCTCACCGAGATGATTCGTCCCTACCGGGGCCGCATCTATGACCCGTGCTGCGGTTCCGGTGGCATGTTCGTCCAAGCGGACAAGTTCGTGGAAGCCCACGCTGGCCACCGCGATGACCTGTCGGTCTACGGGCAGGAGATGAACCCGACGACGTGGCGGCTGGCCCAGATGAACCTCGCGATCCGAGGCATCGAGGCCAACCTCGGGCCGGTCTGGGGCGACTCCTTCACCGACGACAAGCACCCCGACCTGCGGGCCGACTTCATCCTGGCCAACCCGCCGTTCAACGTGTCCGAGTGGGGCGGGGAGCGCCTCACCGACGACAAGCGGTGGGTCTACGGAGTGCCCCCTGCGGGCAACGCCAACTATGCCTGGCTCCAGCACATGCTGTACCACTTGTCCCCGACCGGGACGATGGCCGTGGTCCTGGCCAACGGCTCGCTGACAGTGAACTCGTCCAATCAGGGCGAGATACGCAAGCAGATGGTCGAGGACGACGTCGTGGAGTGCATCGTGGCCCTACCCTCGCAGTTGTTCTATTCGGTGCAGATCCCGGTCTCGGTGTGGTTCCTCACCAAGGACAAGTCGGCCAGGAGGGTGCGAACCGAGGACCGGCAGCGAGACCGACACGGTGAGGTGCTGTTCATCGACGCCCGCAACGTCGGCTACATGGAAAGCCGCACCCAGCGAAACCTCTCGCCCGAAGACACCGCCTCGATCGCGGACACGTACAACGCGTGGCGGGGCGACCCGCAGCTCCCGGCATACAAGGACGTTCCCGGATTCTGTGCTTCCGTCACGACGCGGGCGGTGGCCGACGCCGGATATGCGTTGAGCCCGGGACGCTACGTCGGGGTCGAAGAGGTCGAGGACGACGGCGTGCCAGTCGAGGAGAAGATCGCGCGGCTGAGTGAGGAGATTCGGGTGGGATTCGCCGCGCGTGCCGACCTGCAAGCCAAGGTGGACGCTGCGCTCAACGCGCTGGAGGCAAGCGCGTGAGCCGCCAGACCTGCGAGACAACGCTCAGCGAAGTGTGCGCTCCGGACGGCTTCATCCAAACGGGTCCCTTCGGCTCTCAGTTGCACATGTCTGACTACGCGTCGGACGGTGTTCCCGTGATCATGCCCACCAACCTCGGGGATGGCTTCGTGGTGGAGCAAGGGATCATGCGAACGTCATCCGAGAAGGCCGACTCGCTCTCGCGCCACAAGGTAAGAGAGGGCGATATCGTCTACTCGCGGCGCGGCGACATTACCCGCCGAGCGTTAGTGACCGACGCGGAAACCGGCTGGCTCTGCGGCACGGGTTGCCTGCTCATCCGGCCATCACGTGAAGTCAACAGCCGCTGGCTCTCGTACTGGCTCGCTCAGCCCCGAATTCACGATTGGCTGATAAGCCACGCGGTTGGCGCGACCATGCTCAATCTCAACACCTCTATCCTCGGGGCGCTCCCCGTCACGTTACCGGCACTCCCCGAGCAGCAGCGCATCGCAGGCGTGCTCGGAGCCTTCGATGATCTCATCGAGACGAACCGACGACTTGTTTCGAACCTGCACGAGGCGGCGACCGCCTACGCTGCGGCCCTGGCGGAGCAATGCGATGGCAGCGTCCGAACCTTCGGTGAAGTCTGCACTGTCGGCGGGGGCAGCACGCCGTCGACGAAGGACCAGTCCCTCTGGGGCGAGGAGCATCCCTGGGCGACTCCGAAGGACATCACGGCCCTGCCTTCGCCTTTCCTCTTCGATACTCCACGGAAACTATCCGATGCGGGTCTGGCTAAGTGCACGAGTCCATTGAGATCAGTTGGCTCGATCCTGATGACGTCGCGAGCAACTGTGGGGGAGTTTGCACTTGCCATGGTTCCGACAGCCGTGAACCAAGGGTTCATCGTGGTCAATGGAATCGATCCCATTGACAATGAGTGGCTCTATTTCGAGATGCGTCGTCGGCGGTTGGATTTCCAATCCGTTGCCGCCAAAGGCAGCACATTTCCGGAAATCTCCAAGCGAGAGTTCCGTATGATGCAACTCAAGTGGCCTGAGCATGATTGGAGGCAGCTCTTGCACGAAAGTGTCTCACCGCTACTACGCGCCGCAGCAGAACTTCAGTCAGAGGCGGACAACTTGATCCGGCAGCGCGACGAGCTGCTCCCCCTGCTCATGTCTGGCAAGGTGCGCGTCTCCGAGATCGAAGGGAGTGTGCCGTGACCATCGCTGAGTCCAGCCTGGAGGACTGGGTGCTTGACATGCTGGCCGCCGAGGGCTGGCAGGTCGCCCACGGTCCCGACATCGCCCCGGGAACACCGGGGGCAGAGCGTGACGACTACCGCGAGGTCGTGCTTGTCAATCGGCTCCGCGATGCGATCGAAACCCTCAATCCGCTCTTGCCGGCGGAGGCCGTGGACGAGGCGGTCAAGACGGCGCTGCGCCCGGATGCCACAGTGATCGGGACGGAGAACTGGCGCGCCTACCAACTCCTCGTCTTTGGGGTGCCGGTCGAGTACCGCGACGCGGACGGCACTCTGCGCAACGTGCGGGTCCGTCTGGTCGACTGGACCAATCCCCGAGCCAACGACCTGCTAGCCGTCAATCAGTTCACGGTGGTGGGCAAGAAGGAGCGGCGCCCCGACGTCGTCCTGTTCGTCAATGGCCTGCCGATGGGGCTGTTCGAGTTGAAGAAGCCCGAGGACGAGGACGCCACTGTGCATGGGGCGTACCAGCAGGTCCAGACATACAAGAAGCAGATCCCCGCGCTCTTCACATGGAACCAAGCCGTCATCGTCTCGGACGGATTCCTTGCACGCTTGGGCACCGTCACCGCCCCGAGCAATCACTTCCAAGCGTGGAAGACCATTGACGGGCAGAATCTGGCCCCCAAGTACAAGCCGGAAATCGAGACCGTCATTGCCGGATTCCTTCGCCCCGAGGTGTTCCTTGACTGGGTACGCAACTTCATCGCCGTCAAGGGTGAGGGCGAACAAGCCGTCAAGATCGGGGCCAAATACCACCAGTACTGGGCCGTGACGAAAGCCGTGACCGAGACGGTCGAGGCCATGGAAGGTGATGGCCGTGCGGGCATCGTCTGGCACACCCAGGGCTCCGGGAAATCCTTCGAAATGGCGTGGTATGCCGGGCGTCTCATGCGTCATCCGGCCATGGAGAACCCCACCTTGGTGGTACTCACCGACCGCAATGACCTGGACGACCAGCTGTTCGAGGAGACCTTCGCCGCTACCAAGCCGGGCGCCCCACTACCCGAGCCCCCGGTGCAGGCCGACACCCGTCAGCACCTCAAGGACCTCCTCCAGGGGCGTCAGTCGGGCGGCATCATCTTCACCACCATCCAGAAGTTCGGCCTAACCAAGGACGAACGCGAGGCGGGCAAAGCCTTCCCCCTGCTGTCCGACCGGACCAACGTCGTCGTCATGGTCGATGAGGCCCACCGCTCCAACTACGACTTCATCGACGGGTTCGCCCGCCACCTTCGCGACGGTCTGCCGAATGCGACCTTCATTGGGTTCACGGGCACACCCATCGAAGCCAAGGACCGCTCGACCACCGCCGTGTTCGGCTCGGTCATCGACACCTACGACCTCACGCAGGCCGTCGAGGACGGAGCGACAGTCAAGGTGTTCTACGAGGCCCGCCTGGCCAAGGTGCGGCTACCCGAGGACGCCCTCGCCCAGATCGACGGCGCATTCGCCCAAGCCGTCTCAGGCACCGAGGAAGAAGCCCAGGAGCGTCTGAAATCGAAGTGGTCCCGCGTCGAGGCCATCGTCGGAGCCGACGAGCGGCTCGAGGAGTTGGCCGGCGACATCGTGGCGCACTGGGAGAAGCGCAAGGAGGTCATGCCGCAGGCCAAGTGCATGGTCGTCACCATGTCCCGGCGCATCGCAGTCGCCCTGCACGACAAGATCAGGGCCCTCCGCGCCGACTGGTACTCCGAGGACGACTCCAAGGGCCGGATGAAGGTCATCATGAGCGGATCGGCGTCCGACGACCCAGCCTGGCAGGAGCACCTGCGCACCAAGGAACAGACCCGAGCCCTGAAGAAGCGGGCGTCCGACCCCGACGACCCGCTCGACATGCTCATCGTGCGGGACATGTGGCTCACCGGGTTCGACTCCCCGTCGATGACGACGATGTACGTCGACAAGCCCATGGCCGGGGTGCCCCTCATGCAGGCCATCACCCGGGTGAATCGCACCTTCAAGGACAAGCCGGCCGGGCTCATTGTCGACTACATCGGTATCGCCGAGGACCTGCGCGGCGCGCTGGGCGATTACACCAAGCGGGACCAGGACAACGAGAACGTCGGGGCGGAGATCGAGAGGACCGCGATCCCGGAGATGCTCAAGGAGCACGACATCGTCTGCTCCATCCTTCACGGGTTCGAGTGGCGTCCGCTGTTGGCCGACACATCCGCCAGGGCGTACATCAACGCCGTCATGGCCGGCACCGAGTGGCTGCTGGAGGAGGATCACGTCGAGAACCCCGCCGACGAGGACATCCAGGACGAGCAGGGTTCCACGCCGATGACCATCAAGCAACGCTTCCTGGCCCACACCAAGCGCCTGCGATCGTGGTTTGCCATGGCACCGGCTTCGGAGGCTGCGACGTCGATCCGCGACGATGTGGCCTACTTCGACGCCATCCGCACCGCCATCAGCAAGATCGAGAACGCGGGCCGGGGGGCCGGCGACGCCGACGCCGAACTGGACACCGCAATCGGCCAGATCGTCTCGGAGAGCATGACCGGCACCGGCATGATCGACATCTACGCCGAGGCGGGCGTCGCCAACCCGAACATCTCACTCATTGACGACGCTTTCGTCGAGAAGATCACGAATTCCACGCACCCCAATCTTCAGATGGAGGCCCTCAAGCGCCTCCTCGCCAGCGAGATCAAGACCGTCGCCAAGCGCAACGTCGTCAAGGGTCGCGAGTTCTCCGCGATGCTCAATGAGTCCCTCATGCGATACCAGAACCGCAGTCTGGATACCGCCGCCGTCGTGGCAGAGTTGGTCAAGCTGGCGCAGACGCTCAAGGCCGAACATGCGCGCGGCGAAGCCACCGGGCTCACCGAGGAGGAACTCGCCTTCTACGACGCTCTGCGCTCCAACGAAGCGGCCGTCGAGGCGATGAAGGACGATACCTTGCGAGCTATCGCCCTCGACCTGACGAAAATTGTCCGCCGCGACGCAAAGACCGACTGGTCGTTGAAAGAACAGGTCCGCGCCAAGATGCGAAGCACCATCAAGGTGCTGCTCCTTCGCCATGGATACCCACCAGACAAGGCGCAGTCGGCCACCGAGCTCATCCTCAAGCAGGCTGAGGTCATGGGCGAAAACATGGGAGATTGAGCGCCTAGCCGTCCATGACTCCATGCCGTCTGATTTGATCCGCAGGCGAACTACAGACTTGTCATTCGCGCCCGTTACGCTTGTAGTAGAGCACCGAAGCCTTGGGCTCCTCCCAGGGCGGGAAGAACTCAGGGCTCGGCTCTAGCGGGAACTAGGCGACCGACTCTAGTGGCTCTTCAGGATCCAGGGTGTAGTCGGGGTCTGAATCCTCCGGTCTCCAGGAGTGATCTGGTGATGTAGTGGGTGAGGTTGCGGAATCCCAGGGCGATGCCGCGGAGGTGTTCGAGTCTGCCGTTGATGGCTTCACTGGGCCCGTTCGAGGTCCCGGGGTGGTCGAAGTAGGCCAGGATGTCGTCGGCTCTCTTCTTCAGGGTGTGGCCCAGAGTGGTGACTTCGGGCAGGGCCTTCGGGACTTTGGTGGCGATCGCGTCGATGAGGTGGGCCATGATGCGTCTGCCCTCGGCACGGTTCTCGGCGCGGTAGGCGGCCACGATCTCCTGGTAGACGGCCCAGGTGACCTGGACCGGGGCGTGGGCGTCGGCGGCGAACACCTGTTCCAGGCGGGCGGCCTGCCGGTCGGTGAGCAGGTCCCGGCCCGTGTGCAGGGTCAGCCTGACCCCGAACAGGGGGTCGCCCGCCCGGCCCCGGTGGCCCGTGGTGTCCTGCTGGATGCGTTGGCGGGTGACATCGAGCTGGTCGCCGGCGAGCTGCACGACGTGAAAGGGGTCCATGACCTCGACCGCGGCCGGGAGTTCTTCGGCGGCTGCGGTCTTGAAGCCGGTGAACCCGTCCATCGCCACGATCTGGATGCGGTCGCGCCAGGCCTGGTCGCGGCCGGCCAGCCAGGTCTTGAACACCTTCTTGGAACGTCCCGCCACCATGTCGAGCAGCCGGGAGGCCCCGGTGCCGTCGCGAAGCGGTGTCAGGTCGATGATCACGGTGACGTACTTGTCACCACGGCTGGTGTGGCGCCACACGTGCTCGTCGACCCCGATGACCTCCACGCCCTCGAAGCGGTGCGGGTCGTCGATGAGCCGGCGGGTGCCCTCGGCCAGCACCGCATCGTTGGCGGTGGTCCAGTCCACCCCCAGACCAGCGGCGATACGGGAGACCGGCAGGTGATCGAGCACCAGGCCCTCCAGTGCCCAGGCCAGCCCTCCCCGCGACAGTTTCGCCCTGGCCTGGGCGGCCTGGTCGGTGTTCTGGCGCCACACGTGTCCGCAGCCGGTGCACCGGTACCGGCGTACCCGGATCCGGAGGATCGTGGGCCGGTGGCCCATCGGGGTATGGGCCAGCCGGCGGATCACCGTGTCACGAGGGACCCCCTGGCATCCGCACCAGTGGCACCAGTCGTCGGGGGCGACGACCCGGCAGGCCAGGACCGTCTCCTCGTCACTGATCAGCTGGCCGGTGACCTCCAGACCGAGTTCGTCGAGACGGGCGAATGTGGTCAGGTCGGGGGTGCTGAAGGTAGCGTGGTTCATGGAGGGCCTTGCGATTCACGAGGACGGGACTTAAGACACTCCGATCCTCGCGCAGGGTCCTCCCCCCACGCACCCCGGCCCCACAGGCCAACTACAGCAGACTCTCACACAGTCAAGTCACAACTACACCCTGGATCCTGAAGAGCCACTCTAGTCCTCCCTCAGGCAGTGCTCACAACTGGGCCAAGCCCAGGAAGGAGCGAGCAACCATGGCACGCACTGTGAGTCGGAGTGCCCGTACGGGCCGCTTCGTGAAGGCGGCGACGGCACGCCGGAGCCCAAGGACGACCTCCACCGAGACCGTGGGTCGGGGCACGTCGAACAAGACGACGGTCAACCGCTCCACCATCACGGGGCGGTTCGTCACCGCGTCCACCGCCCAGCGTCACCCCGACACGACCATCAGTCAGCAGGTGTGACGATGAGCAAGGTCACTTTCAAGATGACCCGTGGGTGGGAGAAGAAACTGGAGAAGTTGGTCTAGCCCGCGATGAAGGACATTGCGAACGACTACCAGTAGATGTTCGACTCGCTCGGGCGTCGGTACAAGGGTCGCCCTGTCTCGGAGATCAAGCCGGTCCTCCGGCGCGAGTGGTCTCGGATTGGCGGGTCGATCTCTGATCCTGAGTTGACCAAGTACGCGACGCACATTGGCGAAGGCACACCCATCCAGATGGGCGTCAGATAGGTGAGGTGGGGTGCAGCAGCGAGGGGAAGCGTCCGCTGCACCCCATCCCCATCGGCGGAGCTCTAGGAGTGTCGTACCCACCTGCTAGTCATGTTGGCGGGCCCTGGCAGACCGGGGCCGCGAGAAGGGAGCCCATCGTGGCCAAGTCAGTCTTCTACTCATTCCACTACGACAACGACGTGCACCGCGTCCAGTTGGTTCGTCAGATCGACGCACTCACAGGCGCACCGGAGATCACAGGGCAGAACTGGGAGGAGGTTCGGCACAAGACTGAAACTGCCGTCAAGAACTGGATCGACAAGGAGATGAACTACAAGAAGGCGGTCATCGTCCTCATCGGGCGCAAGACCGCCGAGCGTCACTACGTTCAGTATGAGATCGAACGCGCGTGGTCGATGAAGAAGCCTCTGCTGGGAGTGCGCATCCATGGGTTGGCCTCCATGAGCGACGGTGCGGACTCGCCCGGCAAGGATCCATTCACGGCGCTTGGCATCAATGGAGTGCCCGTCTTCGACCCCACGCAGAAGGACTGGTACACGTCGCGTATCGACACGAGGGCCACCTTCAATGAACTGCGCCGACAACTACCTACTTGGGCTGAGAAGGGCGTCGTCCGATGGTCCTGACCCCAGTTGACTGCCCCTTCTGCGAGATCGTCCAACGGGAGGCCCCGGACGCCCGTGAGGTCTACCGGGACGAGCACGTCATCGCATTCTTTCCGACCGAGCCCGCCGTCCTCGGCCACACCTTGATCGTCCCAAGGGAGCATGTGTCGGACATCTGGTCTGTCTCAGAGGAGACGGCGGCTCATCTCGCCACCGCAACCGTTCGGCTCGCTCTGGCGATCCGCGCGGCGGTGCACTCCGAGGGACTGAACGTCATTCAGTCCAACGGTGAAGCCGCGACTCAGACCGTCTTCCATCTTCACCTGCATCTCGTCCCACGGTGGAGCGACGACGCCATGGGACCGATCTGGCCCGAGGAGACGAACTACACCGAGACAGCCAAGGACGAGATGCAGCAGCGTATTCGAACTGCGATTCGCGAGGGGTGTGCAAGGTGAGCGATCCGACCCCGGCCACCCAACCTCCGCCCCCGAGCCCAGACGACGTACGCAAGCACCTCGAACTGATCCAGGCTGTCATCGCGCGCATGTCAGCCGCCTCTTCACAGGCCAAGGCTTGGCTTCTCCCAGTCGTGTCCGCCGCTTACGGCTACGCCCTGACCAAGCACGCTGAGTCCGTGGCTCTCCTCGGCCTTGGCGCGGTGCTCCTCTTCGGCTACATGGACCTCAACTACCTTCGCCAGGAGAAGCGCTATCGGCTGTTGCACGCCGACGTCGCGGCAGGGCAGCCTGTGCGCCCTCCTTTCTCGATGGAGCCTCCAGCGCTCCCTGCGGGCGTCTACGTATGGACGTCATGGTCCATTGCACCCTTCTACGGAGCCCTGTTGGCTGCGGGTGTGGCCATCATCGTGCGCGTCTGGTGCGTGACTCGCTGACTCCTCGGATGGATCGGGCCGGTCAGGGACGAACCATGGTTTGGGTGTGGTGAACCCTTCCCACCTGCTGTGTTGAAGCCTCAGACGGCACCCTCACCCGGCTTCCTAACTAGGGAGTATGCCGTTTCGCTGAAGAGCCACCGTGGGTTGTGTCGATGGTCATGTCCGGGCATCGGTGCCTCGTGACGCAATGTGGCACGAACTGCCGGCGAAGAGGCGTCCGGGGCTCGTGGACTCCGAGAAGTGCCACATTGCAGTCATCGGGAAGCTCAGCCCTCTGGCGAACGGCAGGGAGGACGGCAGCCCGCAAGCTCACCCCCTCCACGAGGCGTCCCGACGGACAACAATCGCGTATCGATTCGGGAGCAGGCCGTGGGTGCCGCTCACAGCCGAGTCACACTGAACTCATGACGAAGAAGTCGGCCCGCATCACCGGAATCATCATCGCCGTGCTCGTGGTCGTCGCGGCCGCGCTCATCGTCCCCAACGTCGTCCGCATCCCCCGCGAGACCGCGCCGGTCGACACGTACCAGCTCCTCGACCAGGCGACCCACCGATACAAGATCACCTTCTGCCTCGGCTCGGACGAGGCCAAGGACCTCAGGACGACGGTCCAGGAGACCCAGGACAAGGTCGTCATCTCCATCACCTATCGCCCCAGCAGCCGGGCCCGTAATGCCATCTGCCGCATCGCCCACACCGAGGTGACGCTGTCGGCGGCCATCGGATCTCGCACCGTCACCGACGGGCTCGGCAGACAGGTCCTGCCACAAGGCGCTTGATCCTCACTCCTCGACGTCCACCGGCTCCGGCGGCACCCACGCCAACGGCAGCGGCTCCGCGGGCCGCAGGGCGGCGTCGTCGGCGTCGAAACTGCGGACCCGGCCCACCGGGCTCCCGCGGAACTCGAACCGACAGGTGACGACCCCGTGGCCCGAGCCCCACACCCAGCCACGACCGAGGTCCTCGTGGACGACGTCACCCCCGGGGTACCACCGCCTCCCGTCGAAGGAGCGACGCCGTCCGAACGGCCCGGACGCCACCTCCCCGAGCTCCTGGGTGACGACCGGCTCATCGTGCACCTCGCCGTCATCGCCCACGACGAAGAGTTCCTCCTGGGCCGAGGTCGTGAAGTTCGACACACCAACCCCGAGCAGACGCACCCCCTCGCGCAGGTCAAGGCCGTCGAGCAGTCGCACCGCGGCCCGGGTGACCCGCTCGACGGAGTCGGTCGCTCCCTCCAACGTCACCGACCTGGTCCACACCGTGAAGTCGGCCATCTTGGCCTTGAGGGTGATCGTCCGGGCGAACTGGCCCGACCGCCGCAGCCGCGAGCACACCAGCCCTGCGTCCCGCTCGACGATCGCCCGGCACTCGGGGCGGTCGCGCAGGTCGTGCTCGAAGGTGTCCTCCACCGAGATCGACTTGGCGACCCTCGAGGAGACCACCGGCCGGTCGTCCTCGGCCCGCGACAGTGCCGCCAGGCCGGTTCCCCAGGACTGACCCAACTCGCGGACGAGCTCGCCCATCGACGCGGCCCGGACATCGCCGACCGTCCGCAACCCGAGCTTGTCCAACCGGGCGGCGGCCACCGGACCCACCCCGGGGATCGCCCGGGCCGGCAGGGGCGCGATGGTCTCCAGCTCGGCACCGGGCACGACGACCTCGACCTGGTCGTCGATGCCGCGTCGGGGCTTGGCCAACTCGGAGGCCACCTTGGCCATGAACTTGCTCGACCCCACCCCGACCGAGCACCCCAGCCCCTCGGTGCGGTCGCGCACCCGGCTCCGCAGCTCGGTCGCCAGGGCGTGGACCGCCTCGACATCGGCGACGTCGACGTCGGCCTGTTCGAGGTCGACGAAGGCCTCGTCCAGGCTCAACGGCTCGACGAGCGGGGACAGCTCGCGCAGGGTCGCCATGACGACCCGACTTGATTCCCGGTAGGCGCCGAACCGACCGGCCAGGAAGGCGGCGTGGGGAGCAAGGTGACGGGCCTGGGCGCTCGACATCGCCGAGTGCACCCCGAAGACCCGCGCCTCGTAGGACGCCGTCGCGACGACCCCACGCCCGCCCGTCCCGCCGACGATGACCGGTCGGCCCGCCAGGGACGGCTTGTCGCGCTGCTCCACCGAGGCGAAGAAGGCGTCCATGTCGAGGTGGAGGATCGACGCCGTCCGCCTCACCTCAACGGTCGATCCGCTCGTACCGGACGAAGTCGAACCCGGCGCGCGGCTCCCGGGTGGTCTCGCGCCAGCGCTCCGGGTCGATCGCCGGGAACCGGGCCGAGCCGTCGGGGCTCTGGTGCACCTCGGTGATGTCGAGCTCGTCACACAGGTCGAGCGCGGCGGCGTAGATCTGCGCCCCACCCGCGACGAAGCAGATCTCCTCGCCGGCCTCCCGGGCCATCTCGAGGGCACCGGCGACATCGTGGGCGACCCGCACCCCGTCGCGATGCCAGTCGGCGTCGCGGGTGCAGACGATGGCCGGCCGGCCGGGCAGGGCGCCGATCTCCTCGAAGGTCCGCCGGCCCAGGACGAGGGTGTGGCCCATCGTCACCTGCTTGAACCGACGCCAGTCCTCGGGCAGGTGCCACAGCATCCCGGACCCCGATCCGATGACGCCGTTGCTGGCGACGGCGGCGATGGCGACGACCTTCATCCTCAACTCCTGCGACGGCGATCCTCAGACCGCGATGGGGGCCTTGATGGCCGGGTACGGGTCGTACCCGGTGACCGTGATGTCGTCCAGCTCGAAGGCGTCGATCTGCCGGACCTCCGGATTGAGGACGAGTCTGGGCAGGGCGCGCGGGGCGCGCGAGAGCTGCTCGTGCACCTGGTCGAGGTGGTTGACGTAGATGTGGGCGTCACCGATGGTGTGGACGAACTCCAGCGGACGCAGCCCGGTGACTTGGGCGACGAGATGGGTGAGCAGGGCGTACGAGGCGATGTTGAACGGCACCCCGAGGAAGGTGTCGGCGCTGCGCTGGTACAGCTGGCAGCTCAGCCAGGTCGGCGCGCCGTCGGGGCCCGGCGTCACGTAGAACTGGAAGAGGGTGTGGCACGGCGGAAGCGCCATGGCGTCGACCTCGGCGACGTTCCAGGCCGAGACGATGTGCCGGCGCGACCACGGGTTCGTCCGGATCTGGTCGATGACCCTGGCGATCTGGTCGATCGTCCCGCCGTCCGGTGCTGGCCACGACCTCCACTGATGGCCGTACACCGGCCCGAGGTCGCCGTTCTCGTCGGCCCACTCGTCCCAGATGTGGATGTCGTGGTCGTGCAGCCAGCCGATGTTCGTGTCACCGCGCAGGAACCACAGCAGCTCGCCGAGGACCCCGCGGGTGTAGATCTTCTTCGTCGTCATGAGGGGGAACCCCTCGCGCAGGTCGAAGCGCATCTGGTGGCCGAAGACGCTGAGGGTTCCGGTGCCGGTGCGGTCCCCGCGCGAGTTCCCCTCCTCGAGGATCCGACGCAGCAGGTCGTGGTACTGCTTCATGGCCTCATCCCACCAGATGCCGGACGACGACGGGCACGATCGCGCGAACGGCCTGACCCCGATGGCTGATGGCGTCCTTCTCGTCGGCCGTCATCTGCGCGCTGGTGAGCTCGCCGAGTTGGGCGTCCGGGACGAACATGGGGTCGTAGCCGAAGCCGTTGGTCCCGCGGGCCTCGTCGATGATGCGCCCCTCCATGGTGGCGACCTTGGTCACCTCGGTGCCGTCGGGGTCGACGAAGGCCATGGCGCAGACGAACCGGGCCGAGCGGCGGTCGGCGGGCAGGTCGAAGGTCTGGTCGAGCAGGAGCTGGAGGTTGGTGGCGTCGTCGGCCCGCGGCCCGGACCAACGCGCCGAACGGATGCCCGGCATCCGGTTGAGGGCGTCGACCTCGATGCCCGAGTCGTCGGCCAGAGCGGGCAGCCCGGTGCGCTCGGCCGCGGCCCGGGCCTTGATGAGCGCGTTCTCGACGAAGGTACGGCCGGTCTCGGCCGGTTCGGGGTACCGAGCGACCTCGTGCAGCCCGACGACCTCGACGCTCGAGTCGGCGGCGGCGAAGGTGCGCCGCAGCTCCTCGAGCTTCTTGTGGTTGTGGGAGGCCAGGATGACGCGGCTCACAGCGACTCCCCCAGCGCCTGCTCCTGGATGGTCCTGAGCTGGGCGCAACCCTGGGCGCCGAGGTCGAGGAGGGTGTCGAGAAGGTCACGGTTGAACGGCGCCCCCTCGGCGGTGCCCTGGACCTCGATGAACTCCCCCGACCCGCTCATGACGACGTTCATGTCGGTGTCGGCGCGCGAGTCCTCCTCGTAGGCGAGGTCGAGCATGGGGGTGCCGCCGACGACGCCGACGCTGATGGCCTGGACCGACCCGGTGATGGGGTCGCCGGCCAGTGACCCGCGCCGGCGCAACCACTCGACGGCGTCGACGAGGGCGACGTAGGCGCCGGTGATCGAGGCGGTGCGGGTGCCCCCGTCGGCCTGGAGGACGTCGCAGTCGAGGACGATGGTGTTCTCGCCGAGGGCCTTCTCGTTGACGACGGCCCGCAGGCAGCGGCCGATGAGGCGGGAGATCTCGTGGGTCCGTCCACCGACCTTGCCCTTGCGCGACTCCCGCTGGGAGCGCTCGTTGGTGGCACGCGGCAGCATCTCGTACTCGGCGGTGACCCAGCCCAGGCCCGACCCCTTGCGCCAGCGCGGGACCCCTTCGGTGACCGAGGCGTTGCACAGGACGGTGGTGCGCCCGAAGGTGACGAGCACCGATCCCTCGGCCTGCTGCAACCAGCCGCGCTGGATCCTCACCTCGCGCATCTGGTCCAGGGCGCGCCCGTCGACCCGGGCTCCGGCAGTGACTGCAATGTGGCTCTCATTCACGCTCACACCCTACTTGCGGGCACTGACAGGTCTGCGCTGCCACATTGCGTCCGGTCGAGGAGGAGCCGGGAGGAAGCACAAGGACGCCGCGCAGGGATGCGCTGGAGCGTGTGCCCCGGGACTGCCGCACCGTCGCCGGCGACCGCCCGCAGCCCCTGCCCGCGAGCCCCGGACCCTCGCCCCCGAAGCCCCCGAAGCCTCAGCCCCGCACGACCGCGTGGTCCCCCAACGGCGACTCGGCCACCCCGACGCTGTGGACGTCGTGGACGAACCCCTCCATGAGCCGACGGCCGAGCCTCTCGAAGCGCTCGGCGTTGCCGGTGGTGAGGAAGTATCGGCTGGGCTCGCGGGCCTCGGTGTGGAGGATCCCCTCGCGCCGCAGGGTCGAGTAGGACGCCCGGGCACATTCCTCGGAGCTCGAGATGAGGGTCACCCCGTCGCCCAGCACGTAGCTCACCAGCCCGGCCAGCAGCGGGTAGTGGGTGCAGCCGAGGATGAGCGTGTCGCAGCCGGCCTCCTGGATCGGCGCCAAGTACTCTCGCGCCACCTGCTCCAGCTCGGGCCCCGAGGTCACCCCGTTCTCGACGAAGTCGACGAAGCGCGGGCACGCCTGGGTGGTGAGGGTGATCCCCGGCACCGCGGCGAGGGCGTCGTCGTAGGACCGGGAGCGCGCCGTCGCCTCGGTGCAGATGACCCCGATCCGACCGTTGCGGGTGGCCAGCGGTGCGCGCCTGGCGGCCGGTGTGATGACGTCGATGACCGGCACCTCGTACCTCTCCCGGGCATCCCGTAGGACCGCCGAGGAAGCGGTGTTGCACGCGATGAGGAGGGCCTTGACGCCGTGGGCGACGAGTCGGTCGAGGCACTGGAGGGCATACTCGCGCACTTGGGCGATGGTCTTCTCGCCGTAGGGCGCCCGGTCGGTGTCGCCGAGGTAGACGATGTCCTCGTTGGGCATGAGGTCGACCGCGGCCCTGGCCACTGTCAACCCGCCGAATCCCGAATCGAAGATGCCGATGGGCGCGTCGACGGACTCGTCCTCCGCCAGATCCACGGACCCGGCGATCCGTCCCCCGCCCGCACTGCTCGTCACGGCAGTCCACCCTACCGCCGGCGTCACGGGCCCCATCGTGAGCGCGTGGGGCGGCATCGACGACCATCGACACCCTTTCCGTGAGGGATTTGTCACAAAATTGACCCCGGTGGTGGAAAGTTAGGCATGCCTAAGTTATCGTGTGAGTCGTTCCGGGACGGTCCCGGACGACCATGACGAGGAGGCCGACGGTGAGCGTTGACGCTGTCGAGGCCATGCCGATCCCCGAGCGCACGCTGCACCCGGTGCCGCTCAGTCAACTGCGCGCCGGGCAGACGGGCACCATCACGAGCCTGGACGCCGCCTGCGACCCGTCGATCTGCCACCGTCTCCAGCTGCTCGGCTTCTCGGCCGGACGCGAGATCTCCAAGATCCGCCAGGCCCCGCTCGGTGGCCCCATGGTCTTCCGGGTCTGCGACGTCCACATGTGCCTGCGGCGAGCCCAGGCGGAGATGATCATGGTCACCGTCGACGATCCCGGCGAGAGCTGCCCGCTGCCGCGCCGCTGATCCGCTGGCTGCGCGCCGATCCCGACATCACTGCGACGCCCCTCGACAGCCCCGTGGCAACGCGGGCCGGACGAGTGGTCCCGTCACGCCCTCATCCACCCGCGATCCCGTCGCCCGACCTGAAACCGGTGACCATGGCCACGACCGACCTCTCCTGCCACCCGGACCCCGCAGTCGACGCCCCCGAGGGCGCCACCCGGATCGCCCTGGTGGGTTCCCCCAATGGCGGCAAGACGTCCTTGTTCAACCGCCTCACCGGGCTGCACGCCAAGACCGGCAACTACCCCGGCGTCACCGTCTCCCGCACCCAGGGCCTGGCTCGCATCGCCGGCCACGACTACGCCATCGAGGACCTCCCCGGCACCTACTCCCTGGCCCCCATCTCCCCCGACGAACAGGTCGTCATCGACGTCCTCGACGGGAAGATGGCCGGGGTCTGGGCGCCGGACGCCCTCCTCGTCGTCGCCGATGCCACCGCCCTGCGTCGCTCCCTCCTCCTGCTGGCCGAGGTGCTGCCCCGGCATCGCCCGACCGCCGTCGTCCTCACCATGACCGACGAGCTGCGACGCCGCGGCGGATCGATCGACGTCGAGGCCCTGAGCCAGGCCCTCGGCGTGCCCGTGACCTCGGTCGTCGCCAACCGTGGCATCGGCATCGGGGAGCTGCGCCACCTCATCGCCGACTGGCGCAGCTGGTCGACCCCACCACTCGACCCGCCGAGCCACCCGGAGGAACTCGCGGGCTGGGTCGACTCCGTGCTGTCCAGCGCCGGCCACCAGCCACCGACCCCGGACACCCGCACCGAGCGGATCGACCGGCTCCTGCTCCATCCGGTGTGGGGAACGATCGTCTTCTTCGTCGTCATGTTCCTCTTCTTCCAGGCCCTCTTCACCTGGGCGGCACCGGCCCAGGACGCCGTCGAGAACCTCTTCACCTGGCTCGCCGGGCTCGTCGACGAGCACGTCCCGAACCGGCTCCTGGCGGGTCTGCTGGGCGACGGGATCCTCGGCGGTGTCGGATCAGTGCTCACCTTCGTGCCCCAGATCCTCCTCATGTACCTGCTGCTGGCGCTGCTCGACGCCGTCGGCTACATGTCCCGGGCCGCCTTCCTCATGGACAAGGTCATGAGCCGCGCCGGGCTCGAGGGACGCGCCTTCGTCGCCATGCTCTCGAGCTTCGCCTGCGCCATCCCCGGGGTCATGGCCACCCGGACCATCCCCTCGTCGAAGGACCGCATCGCCACCATGCTCGGGGTGCCGTTGGCGACCTGCTCGGCCCGGCTGCCGGTGTACCTCCTGCTCGTCGGGATGCTCGTGCCGCAGTCGGCGTCGGTCGGACCCTTCACGGGTCGTGGCCTGGCGATGTTCCTGCTCTACCTGCTCGGCGCGGTCTCGGCCATGACGGCGGCCTGGGTGGTCAAGAAGATCACCGACCGGTCGGGCACCCTGCTGCCCTTCTACATGGAGATGCCGCCCTACCGCATCCCCACCCTGCGCTCGGTCGGCATCGCCATGTGGGAGCCGACGAAGGCCTTCCTTCGCAAGGCCGGCACCATCATCATGGGCGCGACGATCATCATCTGGGCGCTGACGACCTTCCCCATGCGCTCGGACGCCGCGCTCACGGCAGCCGGGGTCGACCCGACCGATGAGACGGCGGTGACGGCGTACACCATGGAGCACTCGGCCGCCGCGGCCGTCGGCCACGCGGTGGAGCCGGTCTTCCGCCCCCTCGGCTTCGACTGGCGGGTCGACGTCGCCCTCATCGGATCGTTGGCGGCCCGTGAGGTGAGCGTCTCGACCCTGGGCCAGATGGCCTCGGCCAGCGATCCGGAGGACGACGGCCAGGTGGCCCAGAAGCTCGAGAAGTGGATCTACACCGACGGCTCGCAGGTGGGCCGGAAGGTCTTCACCCCGGCGACCGAGGTCGCCTTCCTCCTCTTCTTCGCCTACGCCCTGCAGTGCATGTCGACGGTCGCCATCATGAAACGCGAGACCGGAGGATGGAAGTGGCCGTCGATCGCCTTCGGGTACATGTTCGCCCTGGCGTGGATCATGGCCTTCATCGGCCACACGGTGACCGGGTGGATCCTGTGAGGCGGCTGCCGTGACCCAGCCCATCGCCATCCACCCCGAGACGACGGCGTCGCCGCGGACCCTGCGCTGGGTCGTCTCGCACCTCACGCTGCCCTTCGCCGGGCCGGTGGCCTCGGCACCCGGACTCGACGACCTGGGCCTCACGGACGCGCGCGTGGCCGAACAGGGCGGCGAGCCCGGGACCGCGGTCGTCGAGCGGGTCGAGGCGACGGCCGACGCCGTCCTCGTCACCCTGGCGCCGGGCCGGGACTGGCGCTCCGAGGGGCCCGTGGTGCGCACCGCCCTGACGACCGCCCTGGGTCGGCTCGACGAGTGGGTCCCGGGGGCCCGGGCGCATGAACTCGGGCCCGATGACGCCCTGCGGATGTGCGCCACCGAGCTCATCGAGGGCCCCGTGGGACAGATCGCGACCGCCCACGGTGGGTCGATCGAGCTCGTCGAGGCCCACGACGGGGTGGTGAGCGTGCGGATGCAC
This sequence comes from Acidipropionibacterium timonense, assembly GCF_900605005.1. Taxonomy (GTDB): domain Bacteria; phylum Actinomycetota; class Actinomycetes; order Propionibacteriales; family Propionibacteriaceae; genus Cutibacterium; species Cutibacterium timonense. Next base: position 1,828,657 of record NZ_LR027558.1, read on the forward strand.
GGGGCCTGCAAGGGGTGCCCGGCCGCCGTCATCACCATGCACCAGCGCCTGGAGAACCAGCTGCGTCGCCGCGTCCCGGACCTGCGCGAGGTCGTCGAGGTCCGCTGATCCTCGTCCCGGTGCGGGGCGGCGTCAGGGCGCGGACGGATCGGGCCAGGCGACGTCGATGAGGATCTCGGTGAGCGCCCCGAGCCACTCGTGCATGTGGTGCAGGTCGGTCTCCAGGCCCTCCTGCGCGGCCTCAGCGATCTGCCTGGCGCTGATCTCGTCGATGACGCCGAGTTGGTCGGCGATGGCCACCCGCATCGTCGAGCAGGTCCGGGCCCAGCGCAGGGTCGACCTCTCGTCCATCGTCAGGGCGCCGTGGCGGAGGGTCTCGACGTCGGCGCGTAGGGCGACCAGGTCGGCTCGGAACCCCGCGAGGAGCTCGGCGTCGTGGGCGGCATGGAAGTCGGCGTTGGCCGCCGGGTCGTCGGGGAAGGCGTCGGCGAGAAGTCGGGTCGGGGAGTCGAGAGTGCCCTCGAGCTGGGCGTCCCAGGCGGCGAAGGGGTCGTCCGGCGTCCTCGGGCCCGGGTTCGGGGTGCCGGCGGCGGTGGTCGTCGTGTCGACGTCCTCGATGACGAGGGCGTATCCGTCGAGGGCTGCCTCGAGGTGGGCGAGTTCCTCGGCGTCCATGCGCAGGGCCCATCGACCCCGACGGCGTCGCTCGACGATCACCGGTCCGACCCCTCACCCCGGCCGAGGGTGGCGCGCAGCCCGTGCCGATGCATGGCCGCGACGTCGGCCTCCATCCGATCACGGGACCCGCGGGAGACGACCGCCCGACCCTCGGTGTGCACCTGCATCATGAGCTGCTGGGCCCGGGCGCGACCGTAGCCGAAGTAGGTCATGAAGACCATCGTCACGTAGCTCATGAGATTGACGGGATCGTCCCAGACGATCGTCGTCCACTCCTGCTCGGACGAGGTGGTGGGTGCAGGGCGTACCTGCGGCAGGGCCATCGGCATGGGGCCCATTCTTGCTCACGCACAGCCCGGCACCGCGAGGGTCGCCCGGGGCGACCGACACGGATCCCCGCGGAACTCCCCCTCGGCGCACGCGCGGCGGCCATCCGGCGAGTTGCGCGGTGAATCGTGGCGGTCGGGTCGGCAGGACCGCTCGACGGCACCCGCTCACCAGATGCCCCGGCACCGTCGCTGGCCCCGCGCCGGGCTATCCGGGACCGCCGCCGGGCACGCCCGTCCACGGCGGGTTAGGGTGAGGCCATGTCGACCTCACTGCTGACCGACCACTACGAGCTCACCATGGTCGAGGCGGCGATGCGCGCTGGCACCGCCTCGCGCCGCTGCGTCTTCGAGATGTTCCCCCGCCGGCTGCCGGAGGGCCGCCGCTACGGCGTCGTCGCCGGAACCGGGCGGATGCTCGAGGCCCTCGCCGAGTTCCACTTCGACCCGGACGAGGTCGACTTCCTGCGTCGCACCAAGGTCGTCGGCGAGGACATGGCCCGTTGGCTCTCCGACTACCACTTCAGCGGGACCATCAGCGGGTACGCCGAGGGCGACCTCTACTTCCCCGGCTCGCCACTGGTCACCGTTGAGGGCACCTTCGCCGAGGCCTGCGTGCTCGAGACCCTCCTGCTGAGCATCTACAACCACGACTCGGCGGTCGCCTCGGCGGCGTCCCGGATGGTCCTCATGGCCGAGGGCCGGCCGATCATCGAGATGGGGTCCCGGCGCACCCACGAGGAGGCGGCCGTCTCCGCGGCGCGGGCCGCCTGGATCGCCGGGTTCGGGCCGACCTCGAACCTCGCCGCCGGCTACCGCTACGGGGTGCCCACCTCGGGTACCGCCGCCCACGCCTTCACCCTCCTCTTCGACACCGAGGCCGACGCCTTCCGCGCCCAGCTCGAGACCTACGGGTCGGCGACGACGCTGCTGGTCGACACCTTCGACATCGAGCAGGCGGTCCGTGAGGCGGTCCGGCTCACCGACGGCCGGCTCGGGGCGGTGCGCATCGACTCGGGTGACCTCGCCATCGTCGCCCGCCAGGTCCGCGACCTCCTCGACGACCTGGGAGCCACGAGCACCAGGGTCATCGTCACCTCCGACCTCGACGAGTGGCAGATCGCCGCCCTGCGCGGCGCCCCGGTCGACGGCTACGGGGTCGGCACCTCGGTCGTCACCGGCTCGGGCGCACCGACGTGCTCGTTCGTCTACAAGCTCGTCGCACGGGCCACCGAGGACGGCCCGGACGCCCCGCTGCTTCCGGTGGCCAAGAGATCGGCGCACAAGTCGACCGTCGGCGGCCACAAGTACGCCCTGCGCCGGCTCGGCGCCGACGGCGTCGCCCAGGCCGAGATCGTCGGGGTCGGGGAACGACCCACCGGCGACGGGGACGACCGCGACCTCATCGTGCCGTTGGTCACCGAGGGCCGGATCGTCGGCTCCGAGCCGATCAGCGCCGCCCGGGAGCGTCACGCCCATGCCCTCACCGAGCTGCCGTTGTCGGGCCGACGCATCTCCCGGGGCGACCAGGCCATCCCCACTATCATGGTCCGCGGCGGCGGGGCGGACGCCGTCCTGGGCGCCTCCCTCGACTGACGCAGCGGGGCGCACCCCTCCGAGACCCCGTGCGGGGCCCGAGAGGGCCCTCAGGGAACCAAAATCACGCCCTGGTTGGCTTGTGAGGCGGGTATTTCCTTGACTGGGCCCGTGGTGACGCTACTGTCCTCAGTGTGGAACGACCGCCCAGGTCGGCCCGACACCTGTCCCTGTGACGCACTAGGAGACCCCATGACCAAGTCCGAGCTCATCAAGGCCATCGCGAAGAAGGCCTCCCTGACCGAGGCGCAGACCAACGAGGCCGTCAAGGGCCTCACCGACGTCATCACCGAGGCCCTCGCCCAGGGTGACAAGATCCAGCTCCCCGGCCTCTTCACCGCCGAGGTCGTCGAGCGTCCGGCCCGCAACGGTCGCAACCCGCGCACCGGCGAGGCGATGGAGATCCCGGCCCACAAGGCCGTGAAGATCTCGGCCTCGAGCACCCTCAAGAAGGCCGTCTCCGAGTGAGTCGGTGATCTCGAACGACGTGAGGGCCGCCCCTGATGGGGCGGCCCTCACGTCATCTCGGGACCAGCGGCCTCAGCCACGCAGCACGGCCGCCAGACGCGCCGCCCGCTCGTCCTCGAAGACGTCCTCCAGGAGGATCGGCGTGCCGTCCGGCCCGCTGAGCGGCACCCGCCAGTTGGGGTACTCGTTCTCGGTGCCGGGCAGGTTCTGGGTGCGCGGGTCGCCGACGGCGTCGGTGAGGGTGGCGTTGATGACCTTCGACGGGGTCCAGGTGAGCATCCGGTGCATGGCCAGGACGATCTGCTCGGGATCGTCCTGTTCCTCCCCCAGCGCCCCCCGCTCGCGCAGCGCGGTCAGCCAGGACTCGCGCTCGCGCCGGGCCACCTCACGCTCCTCCTCGAGGGACTCGGTGAGCAGGCCCAGGCTGTCGCGCAGGTCGACATGGTCGCCGGCCAGGTAGCCGACGGTCGGCGGCAGGTCGTGGGTCGTCACCGAGCTCATGGCGTACTCGCGCCACTGCTCGGGAGCCAGCGGGCGGCCGTCCGGCCCGACCTCGAACCACATGACCGAGGTGCCGAGGATGCCGCGATCACGCAGGAACTCGCGGACCCACGGCTCGACGGTGCCCAGGTCCTCGCCGATGACGAGGGCCCCGGCCCGGTAGGCCTCGAGGGCGACGACGCCCACCATGGCCTCGTGGTCGTAGCGGACGTAGGCACCCATCCGCGGGCCCAGGCCCTTGGGAACCCACCACAGCCGGAACAGACCCATGATGTGGTCGATCCGCACCCCTCCGGCGTGCCTCATGGCTCCGGCGACCATCTCGCGAAGCGGGGCGTAGGCCATCTCCGCCAGGACGTCGGGACGCATCGGCGGCTGGCCCCAGTCCTGGCCGGCCTGGTTGAAGGCGTCCGGGGGTGACCCGACGTGGACGTCGCGGGCGAAGAGCCGGCCGAGGATCCACGCGTCGGCCCCCGCGCCGTTGACGCCGACCGCCAGGTCGCAGACGAGACCGACCGGCATCCCGCTGTCACGGGCGGCGGCTTGGGCGGCCGACAACTGCTGGTCGGCGATCCACTGCATCCACACGTAGAGGTCGATCCGGTCGGCATGGTCACGTCGGTAGGCGGCGACCTCCTCGCTCGTGGCGTCCTGGAGGTCGGCGGGCCAGTCGCGCCAGTCGGCACCGAAGTCCTCGCTCAGGGCGCACCACGTGGCGTAGTCGACCAGACGCCGTCCCCGGGCGGCGCGGAAGGCCTCGTAGGCCATCCGTCGGGACGGCGCCAGCTCGACGTCGTGGATGAGCTCGAGGGCGGCACGCTTGGCCGCCCACGACCGATCGCGGTCGAGGACGACGTTCGGTCCCTCGTCGAGGGTCCCGTGCCGGGCGCGCTCGATGTCGGCCCGGGCCTCCTCGCCCAGGTCGTGGTACTCGGGGATGGACTCGGGGCGGATGTACAGCGGATTGAGGAAGAGCCGGCTGCTCGGCAGGTAGGGAGACGGTTCGATCGGCGCGACGACCTGCGCTGCGTGCAGTGGGTTGGTGAGGAGGTAGCCGGCCCCTTGGTACGCCGACCAGGTGCACAGGTCGGCCAGGTCGACCAGGTCACCGAGCCCCCAGGACCTGCGCGACCGGACCGAGTACAGCTGCGCGGCGTATCCCCACACCCGGCTCGACCCCATGGCGCGCGGCAGCCCGACCCAGTTGGGGGTGACGATGAGGGTCGAGGTGGCCGTCGTCCCGTCGCCGACGGTGGCGATGAGGGTGTGGTAGCCCAGCGGCAGGTCGCCGGGGACGGCGAAGGTCGCCTCGCCCGTCATGGCACCGTCGATGGGCCGGTCGGGGTTCCAGTTGTCGACCTGCCAGCACTCCCGGTCCCGACCGTCCTCGAGGTGGACCTGCAGGTGCACCCACTGCCCGGCGGGCACGTGGAGGTCGACGCGCCCCTCCGCATGCTCCCGGACGACGACGCACGGCGGCAGGGTGCGACGCCAGGGGTCGTCGCGCAGTCGCTGCAGTTCCTCGGCCGCCCGCTGCGGGGTGGAGGCGTCGACGTCGAGCTCGGCGAGCACCGCGATGACGGTCTGCTCGGCCACCTGGGTGCGCCGACCCTTCCAGTCGTAGAACTCCAGGGCGATGCCGAAATGATCCGCCAGGGCGACGAGGTTCGGGTCGGACAGGGACATGGTGGGCCTTCCTACGGTGGGGGGCTGGGTGTCGCCGGGTCGCTCGTCGTCGGGTCCGGGAGCGGACGGGCGAGGAACGGGCCGGCTACTCACGAGGGTTGTCCGCCGGGAGGTGGACCACCTGGGTGCCGGAGATGACGTCGTGCAGGGCCTGACGGCGACGTTGCCACAGCGGCATGAGGTAGCTGATCGGGGTGAGGATGAGCACGGCCTCGTTGAGCGACTCGATCATCGCCCAGGCCAGGGCACGGGCCAGGGCGCGCAGGACCGGCATCCGACGATGGTCCTGCCCGCGCCCGAGGGGCACCACGCGCAATCTCATGATGAGCTGTCCGACCGACCCGGCGCAGGCCGACAGCATGATGAACTGGTAGAGGCCCTGGGCGGCGATGTAGGCGCCGACAAGGGTCGTCATGGGATCGACGAGCCCGAACCGTTGTGCCGTGGTGATGCTCGTCGCGGTTCCCATGGAGACGCTGCCCTGCTGCATCGCCCAGTCGAGGTAGGCGTTGTAGCCGTGGACGAGGGCGGTGACCTGGGAGTTGAGGCACACGAGGACGATCGTCAGGACGAGGACGAGGTCGATGAGGGTGGCGGCGACCCGACGCCACCATCCGGCCAGCGGGACGCCGTCCTCGGTCGTGCCCCACCGCAACGTGCCCTGCCAGCCGTCCGTGGTCGGGCGCGGGTCCGACGACGCCGGCTGGGCGCGGCGCGGCGTCTGCAGCGGCGCCAGGGACTCCGGGACGTGCTGGGTGGGGGCCGAGGAGGAGTGCGCGCGACGCGGCGTCGGGGTCTCGCGGAGGTTGCGGGTCCACTGCCGGCCGTCCCAGTACCGTTGGGAGGAGCTCCCGGCCGGGTCGGGGTACCAGCCCATCGGCGGGGCGGGTCGCTCAGCGGCCCCGGACTCGGCGAACGCGGGGGTGTACCCGTCAGGTCGCCCGTCGTCGCTGTGTGGTCCGTCGTTGCTCACCGTTCCACTATCCCACGCGCGGGCGGTGCGGTCCGAACCGAACGGCCCGGGGTCGATGATCCGACGCTCCATGGTCGGCGTCCTACACTCGGGGGTCATGAGCACGTCATTGGCCCCCGGGTCCCAGACCGTCACCCAGGAGAAGGTCCAGCCGCAGTTCGAGGACGGCGACGCCGAGCGGTTCTCCCACTACGTGTCCAAGGCCAAGCTCACCGATGCCATGGTCAACGGCACCCCGGTCGTCGCCCTGTGCGGCAAGGTGTGGGTCCCCAGCCGCAATCCCGACAAGTTCCCGGTGTGCCCCCAGTGCAAAGAGATCTGGGAGTCGATGAACCCCGGGCCGTTCGGTTCGGACCGCACCGCCCGCGCGTGGGATAGTGGAACGGTGAGCAACGACGGACCACACAGCGACGACGGGCGACCTGACGGGTACACCCCCGCGTTCGCCNACCCGGCTCCCCCGCCGTCGGGTCCCGGCCGGGTGGGCTGTCAGGCCCCGCAGGGGTCGGTCACAGGCTGGCGGCGATGTGCGCCAGGGCGAGGTCGTACCCGCCCGGGCCCAGACCGGCGATCGTCCCGGTGACGTAGGCCGAGACGACGCTGTGGTGGCGGAAGGACTCCCGCTTGGCGATGTTCGACAGGTGCACCTCGACGACGACGGCGTCGATCTGGGCCACCGCGTCGGCGATGGCGATGTTGTAGTGGCTCCAGGCCGCGGGGTTGAGGACGACCGGGACGGACCCGTCGGCGGCCTCGTGCAGCCAGGCGATCATCTGGGCCTCGGAGTCGGTCTGGCGCACCTCGACCTCCAGTCCGAGCCCGCGCCCGGTCTCGACGAGGTGGTCGGCGAGCTGGGCATGGGTGGTGTGTCCGTAGATCTCGGGTTGACGCCGTCCCAGCCGCCCCAGGTTCGGTCCGTTGAGGACGAGGACCCGGGTGGGATCGGTCGCAGGGTCAGTCATGGGGGCCTCCGTCGGTGCTGGTCCGGGTCGTCGCGGGGTCGTCGGTGGTCGTCGGCCCATGCGACCCGGAGGGATCGGGACGCCGGATGTCGGGCTCCAGGTAGAGCGGGCCGACGAGCGGCTCGGCGGTGCGGACGGCGACCTCGGCGGCGTCGATGACCCTGGCGACCCGTTGGGCGGAGTCGGTGGGATCGACGGCGATCTTCGCCGCGACCATGATCGTCTCGGGCCCCAGGTGGACCGTCTTCATGTGGATGACCGAGTCGACCCCGTCTGTCCCCTCGAGGGCGGCCCGGATGGCTGCTCGTGACTCCGGGGTGGCCGACTCCCCCTCGAGCAGGGATCTCATCTCGGTGCCGAGGATGACGGCGACGACGACGAGCAGGACGCCGATGCACGCGGTGCCGATGGCGTCGAAGAGGCCGTTTCCGGTGAGGATCGTCAGGCCCACCCCGGCCAGGGCGAACACCAGACCCAGGACGGCGGCGGAGTCCTCGAGCATGACGACGGGCAGCTCGGGCGCCTTGGCCCGGCGCACGTAGGCCAGCAGCGACAGCCCGAGACGGCGTCGCTCCTCGTGGGTCTCGCGCAGGGCGACGCGCAGGCTCGTCCCCTCGGCCGCCAGGGCCGCGACGAGGATGACGGGGGGCACCCACCACCACGAGGAGGACAGCAGCTCGTCGTGCACCCCGTGCAGGGTGTCGACGGTCTTGACCCAGGCCTCGCGCAGGGCGAAGAGTCCGCCCAGGGTGAAGAGGATGATGGCCACGACGAAGGCGGACAGGTAGCGGGCACGCCCGTACCCGAACGGGTGGTCCTCGTCGGCCTGTCGGGCGGCGCTGCGGCCACCGAGCATGAGGAGCACCTGGTTGCCGGTGTCGGCGGTGGAGTGGATGGCCTCGGCGAGCATGGAGGAGGCTCCGGTGAGTGCCCACCCGGCGAACTTCGTCGCCGCGATGAGGAGGTTGGCCCCGGCCGCCGCGACGATCGCCCGTTTGGATCCCTCGTGCGCCTCGCTCATCGCAGCTCCTGACCGTCGGCGTCCGCCGCGGCGTCGAGCCTGCCCAACCCCAGGGCCAGATAGGCGGCGGTGTACCGCCCCTGGAGCAGCAGGGTGACGTACCTGGTGAGGGCGTCCGAACCGTCGTCGACGCCCATCGGCAGTCCGATGGTCCGCACCGTGACGTCGTGGCGGACGGCGGCCTCCTCGAGCCCTCGACGCCGACCGTCGACGACGCCGTCGTCCATGACGACGAGCACCGGACGGTGCTGGGGGCCGTCGAGCTCCGGATCGGCGAAGGGGTCGCGAGGCCGGACGGAGGTCATGACGGGCAACAGCTCGCTGGCGTCGGCGGACAGGGCGAGGCCACCGGTGGCCCGGCGGAAGGCCTCGGCCACCCTCCTCGAGGCCCGGGCGGCCAGCACCGACCCGCCCCAGAAGAGGGGGTCCGCATCGGCCAGCGCGCAGGCCAGGTCCTTGGCCCGGTTCGATGCCAGACCGTGATAAGGGGAAGCGTCCTCGGCGACGAGATCGGCGGCCCGCGCCACCTGCTCGGGTTGCACCTGCGGGGCGATCCCCACCCGGCCCAGCAGGGCCAGCACGACGACGGCGGCGGCCAGGGCGTCGTCCCCGTGCACCGGCACCCGGACCGCGCCACGAGCCGCTGCCGCGCGCCAGGCCGCGGACCCGGGCACCCCGGCCAGGATGATCCCGGCCCCCCGACGCGCTCCCTCGGCGAGGGCGGGGACGGCATGGGAGGGCTCGGCCACCGACGCCGGGGCGCCGCCGGAGGACTCCCCCAGGTCGATCCCGACGACGAGGTCGAGCGGACCCACCCAGGCCGGCAGGGTGGGCAGCGACCAGGCGACCAGGGGCACCGGGCAGACGGGTTCGAGGACGGCTCGGACGAGCCGGGCCTCGGGACCGACGACGACCACCCCACGGGGGGTGCCGAGCTGGTCGAGCACACCCTGGTCAGGGTCGATGCCACCGGCATCACGACGGATGCGTGCCCCGGTGCTGGCCAGACGACGGAGCAACTGTTCGGCTCCTGCGGTGAGGTCGGCGGACTCGAGCCGCGAGTCGTCGAAGCTCACCGCTGGCTCGTTCCCTCGGGCCGCTCACCGTGGCCCCCGTCGGGACGGCCGAGATCCTCCGGGGAGCGGGCGGCGTCGATGCGCAGGTCGGGGACGCCGTCACGGACGGCGAAGGCCAGCCCGCAGGAGGGGTTGGAGCACACGAGCTCGCCACGGTCGTAGTCGAGGGCGAAGGCCGCATGACAGGCCGGACAGGCGGCCACCTCGAGGAAGGCCGGGGAGAGGTCGAGGGCCTCGGGGGTCTGGGGCACATCTGGCATGGCGGGCACTCCTGACGGGTGGGAACCGATCGGCGACCAGCCTAGTGCCCATCACCGACAGGACCGCCCGTTCCGACGTGGCCGCACCAGCCGGTCACGTCCGGGCCGCCCGGAGCACGCCGTCCGCTCAGCGCTGTCCCGAGTCCGCGATGACCGACAGGTGACCGCGTCGTCCCAGGACCCGCACCGAGGAGTTGTCGACGGGAGCCGGAACCTCGTCCTCGAGCATCCCGATCTCGCGCACCGCCCGGGCCAGGGCCATGAGGTCGTCCTCATCGGGCTCGGGGGCGGCACCGTCGATCCCCGGCAGCCGGACGACCTCCCAGCCGCGCGGTGCGGTGAGCACCTCGGAATGATCGGCGCACAGGTCGTAGGCACCCGGATCACGATCGGGCGACAGCGGCCCCAGCACGGCCGAGGACTCCGCGTAGACGTAGGTCAGGGTCGCGACCGCAGGTCGGGGGCATCCGGGCCGGGAGCACTGTCTCACGGACGGCGACGTTACGCCCCTGACCCCGCACCGAGGCGGCGACTGGCCGGGCAGGACCCTCTTCGCCCTCGTCCCGGGCAGGACCCTCGTCGCCCGAACTAGGCTGGCCCCATGACGAGACGCCGGGATCGACACGGCCGCGGACCACGCGGCCCCCTGGTCCTGCCACGGGCCCATGGCGGCGTCATCGGCCGCGTCGCCCCCACCAGGGCCGAGTTCTTCGAGGACTGCGTCCGTCAGTCCACCGAGCGCGTCCTGCGCACCTGCCCCGGAGCCCTCAACCGCGTCATCATCGGCATCGAGGACGTGCCCGACGCGCCCGACTGGGCCCAGGGACGGGTCCCGCTGGCCTCCGCCCAGGACGCCGACGGACGCCGTCCCGCCCGCGTCGTCCTCTACCGACGGCCCCTCGAGTTGCGCGCCGCGAGCCGGCCCGGACTGGGGATCCTCGTCCACCGCACCCTCGTCGAACAGCTGTCGGTGCTCACCGGCCTGCCCATCGACGTCATCGATCCGCAGGAGCACGACGAGGACTGACCCTCAACCCAACTGCGGATCCACCTGGACCGCCCGGGCCCTCGTCGCGCCGATGACGGGGCTCAGCGGAACCGTCGAGGTTCCGGTCGCCGCGACGACCCCGGCCGCGACCGGCTGGTCCGAGGTCAGTCTGAGGAATCCCCCGGTGGTCAGGGCGGAGGTCCACGTCGTCCCGGCCGGGATGGTCGCGGTGACCTTCCTCGTCCCGGTGGCGGTGGTGAGGGTCCCACTCACCTGGGCGGTCGTCGACCCCGGGTTCGACACCTCGAGGGTCCCGGCCGCCGGCAGCGCCTGTTGGAGGACGGTGGCCGCATCGGTGGCGACGACCGTGGCGTAGTCCCCCTTGCGCGAGGAGACCAGTTGCGCGCCGATCTCCGACTTCGCCGAGACGGTCAGGGCCAGGGACTCCCCCGCCAGCGCCGACGACAGGTCGACGGCGATCGTCGACCGCGGTTCGACGACGATCCCGTCAGCCCCCTCGGGGGTGAAGGTGCCGCGGGTCGAGATGGCCTTGACCGAGACATCCACCCGCGCGTTCCCGGGGTTCGACAGGAGGAGCACCGAGGAGCTCGCCGAGGCGGGCACGGTCGCCAGATAGGCCGTCCGGCGGGCCGCCACCATGGGGGCGACGTCCTGACCGAACTGGCTCCACGTGCGGGCCTGGGCGACGATGCGCCCGTCGCTCGACGAGATGACGGCCGTCACCGGCGTGGTTCCGGAGTCCCACACCGACAGCGGCAGGACGCGGCTGGCGCCCGCCCCCACGACGATGCCCCGGCTGCCCTCGGCCTGCACCTCTCCCTTGGTCCCCAGCAGGGTGACGTCGACCGTCGCCGCGGAGCTGCCCGGGTTCGACACGACGATGTCGGCGCGGGAGGGGTCGGACACCGAGACCAGCCCGCCGGTGGACGGCGTCTGGCAGCTCGACCAGGAACTCTGGGCGCCACTGGTCGACGCCAAGGAGGCCGCGGGCTGCCCCTGCCCGGACCGCGACCGTACGACGACGGCGCCAGTGCCCGTCGACGTCGTCCACGGCACGGAGTGCTCGCTGGTCGACGACCCGAGATCGCCGATGTCGAGGGAGGAACTCGTCGAGCCCGCAGCCAGGGTGCCTGCAACCCGGCCGGGAGCGCACACGAGGGTCTGCGCGGCACTGATGGACCGCACCGGCGCGGTCGTCACCTCCTCGACCGGCAGGGCCGCGCCGCCCAGTCCGACGGCCAGGGCCAGGACGGCGAAGGCGCCGGCCCGGACCGTGCCGCCGACGGCTCCCCTGGGCGCCCGATGAGCCGATCCGACGGCGGACTCGGCCTCGACGGGATCGCGTCGCTCAGTCATCGTTCCCCCTAGCCCGTGCAGCGCGTCGGGGCGCCGGCGCTCGTCGTGCGGCCGTCGGCCCGGCGACGATGAGCAGGACGATCATCATCCCGACCTCGACGAGGGCGGCCCAGGTCTGGGTGGGCATCGACCAGCTCAGCCGGCCGGTGGCCGAGTCAAGGCGGTACGCCGAACCGGCCCCGGCGACACCGGCCGACTGCAGACGCCGTCCGCCGACGGTCACCTGCCACCGGTCGTCGGGGGCCTCGACGAGGACCAGGGTGCGCGACCCGGAACCCGCCGGCACCGACCCGGCGACCGGTGTCCAGGTCGATCCGGAGACGACCATCGCCCGGGACGGGTTGCCGTCCACGGTCCACACGACGGTCGTCGAGTCGGCCTTGGCCGGCGTCAACCCGGAGGCATTGCCCACCTGCCCGATGAGGTCGTCGGATGCTCCGCGCAGCCAGAGATGACCGATCCCCAACTTGCTCAACCGGTCGGCCAGATCGTCGGGGACCGCCCCCGAACCGACCGCCTGGGCCAGCTGCCCGGCGGCCGCCGCCAACGGTGCATCGGCGGAGACGAGCGGCTGTTCGCCACTTCCCCAGGACGGGTTGCGTGAGCTCACGAGGTTCCACGTCGTCGTCCCACCTTGGACGAGCACCATGAGGGTGCGGGTGTGACGGGGCGAGTCCTCGACGGCGGTGACGTAGGCCGGAAGCTTCGAACTGGCGCGGTGCAGCGGCTGGCCGGCCCCGGCGACGACCCACCACAGGCTCCCGGCCAGGACGGAGACGGCGACGACGGTGGGCAGCACCCTGCTGCTCCACCGTGCCATGAGCTGGCCGAGGGTCGGCGGCTCCTCCCCTTCCTCGGTCCCCGGCGTGTCCTCCTCGGTCTCGAGAGCCTGCAGGTTCGTGCCCTGCCAGGCGACCGCGACGAGGATGATGAGGGCTCCGCAGGCCACGAGCTGCCAGGTCTCGATCTCGGGATGCACCTGGGTGCCCCAGAGGGTGACGTACCGCCGACACGCGATCGCGGCGACCCCCAGCGAGAGCAGGCACACCCCGGCGATGACCAGGGTCCGCGAGCGGGTCCGGGCGGTGCCGCGGGCCATCCGGTCGCGCCACAGCCAGACGAGGGCCCACAGGGTCGCGAACCACAGCGGCACCATGACGAGCACCGCCACCCAGATCGGCGCGGCACCGTCGCCGACACCGATCCCGAGCAGCACCCACAGGCCGCCACGAGCCGACGTCGCCACCTTGAGCAGCGGGTCGGTCCCGGTGATGATGCGCGCCGGGGCGTCGATGAGCCTGGGCAGCCACGGCGAGACGGCCACCAGCGGCGCGACGAGGACGAGCAGCACCTGGCGCCACCTGCCACGATCGGCGACGAGGATCCCCCCGCCGACCAGGACGAGGAGCAGCCATGAGACCGGCATCACCGACATGGCGATCGTCGACCAGACCGCCAGGGCTCCGGCGCTGCGCCACGGGTCGGGGTCGTGGCGTCCGACGCGAGCCCCCCACAGGAGGTCGACGTCGATCGTCTCGGGGGCGAGCAGTCGCCATCCGTGCAGGGCGATGTGCGGCATGACCACCGCCATGAGCAGGGCCGTCACCGACCCGCGGGCCAGACCACCACCGATGACGGGCAGCAGACCCCACAGGCTCGACAGGAGGACGGTCGTCGCCCCCAGGCCCATGACCCGGCGCAGCAGCCGGTGCGCCGACATCGCCGCGACCAGCGGTGCGACGATGAGGCACAGCCGCGCGAAGATCTCGGCGCGGCCCAGACTGAGGGTCGAGCCCAGTGCGGCCAGGGCGAGCCACGGGGAGTTGGCCCCGGGCTGTCCCGGGGTCGCGGTGAGCCAGGTGTGCCAGGCCTCGCTGATCCCGCCGGGAGCCGGCGGCAGCCACCGGGAGACGACGTGCCCCGACCCGTACAGATGACGCCCGGCGACCAGACCGACGACGGTCATCGCGACGACCATGACGACATAGGGATTGACGACGCCGTGATGGTCGCGGGCGGCGAACTCGTCCCCGGTGAGCTCGTCGATCGACGTGCCGACGTCGTCTCCGCGAGCCGGCTGCAGCCGGTCGCTCAGCCCGGAGGCCAGTCCGTCGGCGATCCGCGACCAGAGTGATCGACGGGTGGGCAGCAGGCGGCGGGCGTGGTCGATGTCGTCCGGGTCGCATCCGGCGCGGAACTCCCGGATCCGTCGAGCCATCTCGACGGTCGTCGACCGCGAGGCCCACAGTGCCCAACCGGCCCGCAACTCGTCGCCGGCACGACCAGGGGCCTTGCCGAGCAGCAGGACGACGGCCCGCCCCAGGGCGACGAGGAGCAGCCACAGACTCGTGCGTCCCGGGTGCGCCGATCTGGCGGCGACCAGACGCATCCCGGCGAGGCGGTCGGCCCGGTCGGGCCGGGGCGCCAGGTTCGACTCCCGCTCCCATCCGCGCCCGACCTGACGGTGGTGCAGGGCACACGTGGGGGCGGTGCGCACGACGAAACCGGCCTCGTTGGCCCGCCACCCGAAATCGACCCCGTCACGGAAGAGCGGCAGGGCCGGGTCGAGGCCGTCGAGGCGTCGCCAGGCCTTGAGGGAGCAGAACATGCCGGCGGTCGACCCGCCGAGGACAGCGACCTGCTCGCCCTGGTGCTGGTCGATGTCGCCGGTGTCGATGACCGGCAGGATGCGCGACCCGGTCGGCGAGACGGTCTGACCCTGCTCCTCGATGAGCTCGGGATAGTTGCGCCGTGCCGGTTTGAGCAGCGTCGGGAAGAGGACGTCGGGACGCGACGGCGACGACGCCTCGGCCAGCAGGTGGGCCAGGGCGTCGGGGGTCACCTCGACGTCGTCGTGAAGGATCCACAGGTGGGTGATGTCGTCGGGCAGGGTCGGGACGACCTTCGCCAGTGCCACGCCAGGGGCGGTGTCGGCGTCCATCCCGACGAGGTCCTCGACGAGTCCTTCCCGGTGTGCCTTCGCCAACAGGGTGGGGCTGTCGTCCCGGGACCCGAGGTCGACGGCGATCGTCACCCCGGGACGCTCCCGCAACCGGGCGAGGGCGACGAGGGTCCGCGGCAGCCAGGGGTCGGCGTCGTGGACAAGCAGGACGACGGCCACGTGCTCGGCGTCGATCCGGATCGGGGGTTGCGGCACCGGACGGTGCGCCCACTCCCAGTCCTTTTCGTGGACGGGGTTCGAGGGGACGACGGGGATCGTCCAGTCGGTCAGTCCCTCGCTGGTGCGAGGGCCCGGCGACGGGACCGCCCCCTGGCCGTGGTCCTTCGGC
Organism: Acidipropionibacterium timonense; assembly: GCF_900605005.1. Taxonomy (GTDB): domain Bacteria; phylum Actinomycetota; class Actinomycetes; order Propionibacteriales; family Propionibacteriaceae; genus Cutibacterium; species Cutibacterium timonense. The sequence continues at coordinate 1,843,859 of NZ_LR027558.1, forward strand.
TCGTCGTTCACTCTGGGACGCCACCTGTTCGCTCGCGGATCGTGTCGCCACCCACCGTACGGGATGAGCCGCGGTCCGGTGGGCAGGCCGACGAGTCTACCCGGGGGTTCTGGCAGACCCGGGAGAGGTGGCGTCGCTCAGGCGCGACAGTGTCAGATGCGTCGCTCAGGCGCGACGGTGTCAGATGCGTCGCTCAGGCGCGACGACGCAACCGGCGGCGCTCCATCTCGGACATGCCACCCCAGATGCCGAAACGCTCGTCGTTCTCGAGGGCATAGGCCAGGCAGGCGTCCCGCACCTCGCAGGACTCGCAGATCCGCTTGGCCTCGCGGGTCGACCCACCCTTCTCCGGGAAGAAGGCCTCCGGGTCGGTCTGGGCGCAGAGGGCGCGCTCCTGCCAGGAGAACTCCTCGGTGTCGACGCCGGTGAGCACCGTGAGGAAGTCGTTCATGGCAGAACTCCTTGGGGAAGTGGACTGCGCGGTCATCCGCACGGGGCCAAAGTTACACGACTGTGGTTCGCCGCGCGACCCTCACATGTGAACTTCCTCGCACCACGGATCAGCCCTGGCCAGGCCGCCTCCCGAGCTCCTGACCGGACCCCTCGGAGCCCCGCACGGCATGCTCGACGGCCTCCCACGGGTCCGCCCACGTCTCGGTCGCCCCTCCGGGGGCACCCTTGGCGCTTCCCCAGCCCTCCGCCGCCGCTCCCGATGCGGCGTCACCGGCCCGGGCCCAGGAGGCTCCCCGGGCGGTGTCGGCCGACCAGACCGCCGGCACCTCCACGTCGGCCGAGGGCTCCTCCCCCGATCCCGGCTCGACCGGCGCCACCTCGGCCGCACCCGACTCGACGCCCGGTGTGGACGCCGGGTCGCCGACCGTTCCCGTCCCGACGGCGGCCGGCTCGGGCTGGGGCCCGGCCCCCGCCTCCTCGGCCTCACCCGACGAGGCCCGACTCACCATGGTGAGGCTGACGATGGCGACGACCTTGACCCCGACGGCCAGCAGCGAACCCACCAGGCCCAGTCCGACCCCCAGCGCCCCTCCCGGGGCGTGGACGAGGGCCAGGAAGGCCAGGACGAGGTCGAAGGTGGCACCGACGGCGACCACCCAGGCTGCGACCCGCGCCACCAGCCGCGCCCGTGGGCTCGGCGGGGCCTGGAGCCGACACCACAGCACCGCGGCGACGAGGACGATGAGCGGGGCCAGCCCCAGGGACCCGCCCGAGAGTCGCCGGGCCGTCTCGAAGAGACTGGCGTGGTCGTGTCCCAGTGACCAGCACAGGTCGACGAGGAAGACCACTGTGAACCCGGCGCACAGGACGGTCATGGCCCAGGCGATGGGTTCGCGAGCCTGCTTGAGCCGCGACATCATCGGACTCATGCGTATCTCCCCCCGAGCTGCTCGGCCACCAGGGCGACGAGCTGCTTGACCTTCTGGCTGTCCGACAGGGGCACGACGAGGGTGGCGCGATCCGTCGTCACGACGGCCATCCCGTGCAGTCCGGCGACGGCCAGGACGGCGTCCTCCCGTCGGTTGATGAGGAGGTTCCCATCGGCGTCCAGACTCGCGGTGAGCCCGGTGACGTGGTTGCCGTGGCCGTCGTCGGGAAGGTGTGGCGCCAGCGACTCGAAGGAACCGACGTCGTACCACTGGATGTCGAGGGGCACCGCGACGACGTGGCACGAGGTGCGGCCCTGGGACACCGGCTCCATGACGGCGAAGTCGACCGAGATCTTCTCCAGCTGCGGGTACACCCGTGCCAAGCTGGCCGGGTCGGCGACGAGCTCGTCGACCTTCGCACGGGTGGCAGGACGCAGGGCCGACAGCACGTCGAGCAGAGTGCTGGCACGCCACACGAACATGCCGGAGTTCCACCAGTAGTCACCGGACTCGAAGTACTGCCGGGCCAGTGCCGGCCCGGGCTTCTCGACGAACTCGGCGACCTCGCAGGCTCCGTGCCCCTCGGGCACCGGTGCCCCGCGATGGAGGTAGCCGAAGCCGGTGTTCGGCTCGGTGGGGATGACGCCGAAGGTCACCAGCGCCGTCGGATCGGTCTCGGCGAGGGCGAACCCACGGTCGAGGGCGGCACGGAAGTCGCGCACCGGCCGGATGACGTGATCGGCCGTGACGGTGGCGACGACTGCCTGTGGATCCTTGGCCGCGATGACCCCTGCCGGCCAGGCGACGGCATTGAGGGAGTCGCGCCCGACGGGCTCGCCGAGGATGTTCTCGGCGGGGATCTCGGGCAGGAGGGCGGCGACCGTGTCGGCGTAGGCGGCACCGGTGCACACGAGGATGTTCTCGTCAGGGACCAGCCCCTGGACGCGCTCGTAGGACATCCGCAGCAGACTCACCCCGTCGATGAGTTCGAGCAGCTGCTTGGGCTCGCCCTGCCTCGACAGGGGCCACAGCCGAGTTCCGGATCCGCCGGCGATGATGAGCACGTGTCGCATGGATTCAGGCTAACGACCGGCTGTGACAGTTCTCGCGCCGCCGTGCCGCGCAGGGACCTATGGGCGGGACGGTGTGCCGGGCCCGGCACGATCCCGCAGGGCATGATGGGCCCATGATGCCGTCCCTGCCTGGCTCCTCCCGCCCCGGCCCGACGCCCGACGCCCGCTCACTCACCGACGCGATGAGGTCCCGTTCGGCCGACCCTCGCCCACTGCTCACCTGGGTGCACGGACCCGACCGGGTCGAGCTGTCCGGGACGACGACGATGACCTGGGTCGCCAAGACCGTCCAGCTCCTCGCCGACGAGGGCGTCGTCGCACCGGCGAGGATCGGGCTGCCGGTGCTCGGGGACCGCCCGGGACACTGGGTCGGTGCGGTCTGGCTCCTGTCGTGCTGGTGGGCGGGCTGGACCCCGGTGCTGGCCACCGACGCCCGCGTCGACCCCGGCACGCTCGACGTCGTCGTCACCGGCCCCGATGACGCCGCCGGCCGGGCCGCACCGACCGCGCTGTTCGTCCAGTGCTCCCTCGACGCCCTCGGTCGGCCCTGCGCCCATCCGGCCCCCGGCGCCCTCGACCACGCCGACTGTCTCGCCATGCCCGACGCCCTGCCGCCGGCCGGGCCGACCGGCGAACCGTGGTGGGCGCCAGGGGCCGTGGGCCCGTCACCCATCGCCGATCGGGTGCTCCTCGACCGCCCCGCCCCTGCCGTCGTCGCCGGCACGCTGGCCGGATGCCTGCTCGGTGGCGGGTCGCTGGTCCTGCTCGACGGGCCCGCGGACGGCTCGGTCTACGATCTGGCCCGCGCCGAGGGGGCGCGGCGTCCGGGCTGAGCGGGTCGGGCCAGCGTCAGGAGGCACCGGTCCGGAGGGACCGGTCAGGACTGTCCGGAGTCAGGACGGATCGGCGGCGTGGGGATGCAGTCCGACGAGGAACCCGGCACCCCAACACATGTGCATGACCGACAGGACGAGCGGCAACCGTGCGCGCACCGGCGTCGGCATGGGTCGGCGCATCGACGCCGCCCCGGCGATCATCGCGACACCGTAGCCGACCGGGACGAGGAAGCCACCGAGCAGCCGGCTGGCGCGTCCGGTGACGACGCTGCGCGCGGCCCCCGCCGTCCCCAGGACCACACCGGTCGCGCAGGCCGCGACCGTGGCCGGGGCGACGAGGTATCGCAGGCTCACCGAGTCGTGGTGGTGGCGCATGACCTCGCGACGCCACTGGCCGGTGCGGAAGAACTGCCGGCCGAGGGCACCGACGCTCGAGCGGGGCCGGTAGACGACCCGCAGCCGCGGGCTGAACCACACCGTGTGCCCCGCCCGACGCAACCGGTAGTTGAGCTCCCAGTCCTGGGCCCGGTCGAAGGTGGGGTCGAACCCGCCGACCTCCTCGAGGGCGGCCTTGCGGAAGACACCGAGGAAGACCGTGTCGGCCGGTCCCTCGGGAGAGTCACCGAGGTGGAAGGACGCCCCACCGAGCCCCAGCCTCGAGGTGTAGGCGACGGCGACGGCCTGCTCGAACGGCGTCTCCCCCTTGGCGTCCATGATCCCGCCGACGTTGGCCGCCCCGGTCCGCTCGAGGAGCTCGACCGCCGTGCCGATGTAGTCGGGGCCGAGCTCGCCGTGGGCGTCGACCCGCACGACGATGTCGAACCGGCTCGCCGCGACACCGAGGTTGAGGGCCCGCGGCGTCGTGCCGGCCGGATTCGGGACGACGGTGATCCGCGGATCCCGTTCGGCCAGCTCGGCGGCGATCTGCTCGGAACGATCGGTGCCCGGGGCGACGACGAGGATGATCTCGAGCTCCCCGGGGTAGCCCTGGTTGACGATTCCGGCGACCGACTGGGCCAGGTACCGCTCCTCGTCGCGCACCGGCATGATGACGCTGACCGGAGGGGCGATGTGACGGACCATGGCCGCCATTGTGCCAGTTCTGCCGATGAGCCCCCGCTCGTGGCACCCGGGTCGGTCATGGGAACGACGGCTACGGTGGGCCCATGCCGAATCGACGACCGGACCCGTCCAGTCCCCGACAGGACAAGCACAGGCCCCGCGACGAGAAGTCGCGCCAGGCCGACTTCGACTGGCTCTACGGCGGGTCGTCCCCCTCAGCGGCCGGGTCCGGGCGCGCCGGTGGGCATGACGACCAGCCCTCGCGGCGACCCTCCGGCCGGGACGAGGCGGTCCACGACCGGGGTCGGGGAGAGTCCCGGGAGGTCGGTTCGGCCGGGGCTCTCAGGTCGGGGCGGCAGTCCGTGCGATCCTCGGGACGGACGGACGGTGGGCGGGCCGCCGTCGGCGCACCGCCGGGGAGGTCGGGCCGGGCGGCGTCCGCCCCGCCCCGTCCACCACACGACGACCGCCGTCCCACCCGCCGACCCGGCGGCGCGCCACGTCGTCGGAGGCGCTGGCCGCGGGTCGTCCTCACCCTCCTCGTCGCCTGGGTCGTCTGGCTGCTCGTCGTCCCGCTCATCGCGTTGACCCGGTCGCAGACCGTGGCCGACACCCCGTCGGGTGACCGCCCGTCCAGCCAACCGGGGACCGCCGTCCTCCTCGTCGGCACCGACCGCCGGGACAACCTCACCGCCCAGCAGCAGAAGCAACTCGGCACCGGCACCGAAACCGGGTCACGCACCGACACCATGCTCATCCTCTACAAGCCTCCGTCGGGCCGGTCACTGCTCATCTCGCTGCCCCGCGACTCCTACCTGCCCATCCCGGGACACGGCCACAACAAGCTCAACGCCGCCTACGCCATCGGCGGGGCACCGCTGCTGGTGCAGACCGTCGAGCAGAACACCGGCATCCGGCTCGACGGGTACATGGAGATCGGGTTCGACGGGTTCGTCAACATGGTCGACGCCGTCGGCGGGGTCGACATCTGCCTCGACAAGGCCATGAAGGACAAGGACTCGCACACCGATCTGCCCGCCGGCTGCCAGAACCTCGACGGGATCAAGGCCCTGGGCTACGTCAGGATGCGCAAGGCCGATCCGCTGGGTGACCTGGGCCGGGTCAAGAGGCAGCAGCAGGTGGCCTCCCAGGTGGCCAAGAAGGCGGCGTCCCCGTGGACCTTCATCAATCCGGTGCGGTACTGGAAGGTCATCAACGCCGGTGCGACGGCGGTGCGCCGAGGCGATGACACGTCCTTGGCGACCTCGGTCACGACCCTGCGGGGGCTCATGGCGGTGACGGGATCGAACGGGGTCAAGCTCACGGTGCCCATCTCGAACGCCGATGCGACGACCGCCGCCGGTTCGTCGGTGCTGTGGAACACCACGAAGGCCGCGCAGATGTTCGACATGATCCGCACCGGGGACACCTCGAAGGCCGACCAGTTCGTCAAGTAGGCCCGACCGGTCCCCGCTGGAGGCGGTGTCCGCTCGCCTCCACGCCGTGGTGGCCTGCGCCGGTCCCCACGGAGGTTGCCTGGGCAACCGTGCAGCAGCGGGGCCGTGAACGTGCACATCGTTCGCGCCCACCTGCCGAGGAACGGCCGGGCGGCCCTAGGATCTCCCCATGCCCGACGTCGCGCTCACCGACCCCGACCTCACGAATCTCCAGCCGTGGAGCGGCCCCGTCCCACCCCGCGCCCACCTGACGAGCGACGCACCGGTCCTCGACCTGTCCGGAGTGTGGCAGTTCCGGTGGGTCCGGGGCCTCCACGAGGCCACCGAGGGGTTCCAGGAGCCACATTTCGACCCCTCCGGTTTCGACGAGATCGAGGTCCCGTCCTGCTGGCAGATGGTCGACCCGGGAGGGGAGGCTCCCTACGGGCAGCCCGCGTATCTCAACGTCACCTTCCCCATCGCCCTGCCCCGCCCCGACGAGCCGGTGAGCGTGCCGACCGAGAACCCCACCGGTGAGTACCGGCGCACCTTCGACCTGCCCGAGGGGTTCCTCGACGATGGGGTCGAGCGGGTGCTGCTGCGCTTCGAGGGGGTCGACTCGTTCGCCCGGGTGTGGGTCAACGGGGTCGAACTGGGCTGGACAAAGGGATCCCGCCTCACCAGCGAGTTCGACGCCACGTCGGCCCTGCACCCCGGCACGAACCTCCTGGCCGTGCGGGTGTCCCAGTGGTCCGACGCCACCTTCCTCGAGGACCAGGACATGTGGTGGGTCTCGGGGATCTTCCGCCGCGTGAGCCTGCTGGCGCGCCCCGTCGGCGGCATCGACGACCTCTTCGTCCACGCCGACTACGACGAGAAGACCGGCGCCGGGACGCTTCGGGTCGATCTCACAAGCTCGCCCTCCGCCGATATCCACCTCACCGATTCCTCCCCCATCGGTACCTCTCCCACCGGCACCGACGCCGCCGATGTCCCTGCCACCGGAACCGCGGCGGATCATCGACCGCAATGTGGCACGATTCGCATCCCCGAGCTCGGGATCGAGGCCCCCACCGACGAGATCTGCCACATTGCGTCCGTCGAGCCGTGGACCGCCGAGAGCCCGCGGCTCTACGACGCCACCGTCTCCACCCCCGCCGAGACCGTGAGCCTGCGGATCGGGTTCCGAACCGTGCGGGTCGAGGACGGCGTCATCAGCGTCAACGGCGACAAGATCGTCCTGCGCGGGGTGAACCGGCACGAATGGCATCCGCGCACCGGACGCACCCTCGACGAGGCGACGATGCGCGCCGACCTCGATCTCATGAAGTCCCACAACATCAATGCCGTCCGCACCTCCCATTACCCGCCCGACGCACGGTTCCTCGACCTGTGCGACGAGTACGGGGTGTGGGTGCTGCTCGAGAACGACCTGGAGACCCACGGTTTCGAGGTCGAGGGCTGGGCGGGCAATCCCTTGGGCGACCCGCGCTGGTACGACTGCCTCGACAACCGGATCCGTCGCACCGTCGAGCGCGACAAGAACCACCCCTGCATCATCGGCTGGTCCATGGGCAACGAGTCGTTCACCGGTGGGGGCGTCCGGCGGATGAATGACTGGGTCAAGGACCGTGATCCCGACCGGTTCACCCACTACGAGGGTGACAAGGAGCACGCCATCGCCGATGTGTGGAGCGAGATGTATCCCGCGGTCGAGCGCGTCCGGGCCATCCGCGACCGCGACCCGCTGCCGGACTCGCTCGTCCACGTCGGCGAGCCCGGGCCCTTCCCCCAGGTCGGGCGCGAGCGTGGGATCCCCTTCCTCATGTGCGAGTTCGGGCACGCCATGGGCAACGGCCCGGGCGAGCTGTCCGACTACCTCGCCGTCGGGTTCGACCCCGACCGCACCGGCGACCGGATGCACGGCGGGTTCATCTGGGAATGGATCGACCAGGGCATCGAGGTCGACCGGGACGGGCAGCGGTACTTCGCCTACGGCGGCGACTTCGGCGAGCCGCTCCACGACGGCAACTTCATCTGCGACGGGCTGCTCCTGCCCGACCGCACCCCCTCCCCGGGGCTGGTCGAGTACGCCGCACAGATCGCCCCGGCACGGCTGGGGGGACGGGTCGAGGGCGACGGCGTCCTCGTCGAGGTGACGAACCGTCGCGACATCACCTGTCTGGGTGACCTGAGGTTCAGGTGGGAGCTCGGAGGCACCGGCAGCGACCTCGAGGTGCCACGGCTCGAGCCGGGCGACACCGCGTCGGTCCGGATCCCTCTCACGGACCTGGCGGACGGCCTCGAGGACGCAATGTGGCTCCACCTCGTCGCCGAGGCTGCCATCGACCGCCCCGGAGTGCCGGCGGGCCACATTGCAGCCAGGGGCGAGGTGGACCTGTCGCCCCTTCGCGGCACCGCGACAGAGGTGCAGGCGGTTGCGACAACCCACCCACCACGCCGGGTCCGATCCGGCTTCGAGGTCGGGGCTGCTCGCTTCGACCGCTGCGGCCAGCTCACCGCCCTCGGCGACATCACCATCGGCAGCCCGGTCATCGACCTCTACCGTGCCCCCATCGACAACGACTCGTCCCCGTTGGCGGCCTTCGGCATCCTCGACCCGCAGCACCGGGCCGGGCTGCATCGGATGGTCACCCAGCCGGTGGAGGTCGAGCTCGTCGACGACACCCTCGTCGTCCGCACCCGGACCTGGGCCGCGGCGGCCTCCCGACGGATGGACGCGACGTGGCGCTGGACCGATCGCGACGGCGGGGCGCACCTCGACCTGCACGTCGAGCCGGTCGGCAGGTGGGACCTCATGCTCCCCCGCATCGGCGTGACGATGAGCCTGCCGACCGACCTGCGCTCGGTGCGCTGGCTGGGGCTCGGCCCGGGCGAGTCGTACCGCGACTCGTCGGCCGGAGTGTGGCACGACTGGTTCGACGCCGACGTCTCCGAGCTCCAGACCCCCTACGTGCGCCCCCAGGAGAACGGCGCCCGGATGGACCTGTCGGTCCTCGAGCTGCGCGGCGAGCAGGGCCTCCGGATCGACGCCGAGCGCACCGCGGACGGGTCACTGCCCGGCTTCGCCTACCGACCCTGGACGAGCGCGGCGATGGCGGCGGCTCGGCACACCGTCGACCTCGTGCCCGACGATGTGCTGTGGCTCACCCTCGACCTGGCCGGCGGGCCGGTCGGGGTGAGCTCCTGCGGCCCGCAGCCGATGCTCGAGCACCGGCTCTACGCCCATCCGGTCGACCTGTCGTTGACCTTCACCCCGTTGTCCTGACCGGGCCACGACGCGGTCGCGGCGGTCGCAGCATCCCCGTTGCGACCGCGGTGACCGCAATGTGGCACGAGCGTGACGCGGACAGCGCCATCGAGGTCCGCGCGGCCGTCCTGTGCCACATTGCAGTCAGCGTGGGCTGGCGCCCGGGGCAGTCAGCGTGGGCTGGCGCCCGGGGCAGTCATCGTGGGCTGACGCCCGGGGCAGTCATCGTGGGATGACGCCCGGGGCGGCCATGGTGGGCTGGCGCCCCGAGTGGTCGCGGTGGGCTGGCGCCCGGGGCAGTCCTGGTCGGCTCAAGCCCGACTCGGCTCACCCCAGGGGCGATCAGACGCGCGAGTGCTCCCGGACGACGGCCCCCTTCGCCGTCGCACGGTCACGCAGCTGGGCCTGGTAGTCGAGCATCCTCCCGGTGAGGTCGGCGTCCCCCGAGGCCAGGATGCGCACGGCGAGCAGTCCGGCGTTCTTCGCGTTGCCGACCCCGACCGTGGCGACCGGAACCCCGCCGGGCATCTGGACGATGGACAGCAACGAGTCCATCCCGTCCAGGTGGGCCAGCGGCACGGGCACCCCGATGACCGGCAGCGGGGTGAGGGCCGCGAGCATCCCGGGCAGGTGGGCCGCCCCACCGGCCCCGGCGATGATGACCTCGATCCCCCGTTCGTGGGCGGCCCGCCCGAAGGCGACCATTTCCTCGGGCATCCGGTGGGCCGAGACGACGTCGGCCTCGAAGGGCACGCCGAACTCGGTGAGCACCTCGGCGGCGGGCTGCATCGTCGGCCAGTCCGAGTCGGACCCCATGACGATGGAGACCCTCGCCCCGACCTCGGGCCGGCCGGCCGACCGGCGTGCCCTCCCGCTCGCAGCCTTCCCGCGCCGGGGCGAGCCCGACCGCGAGGTCCTCGTCTGGGTCTCGGCGTCCTTCGTCGTGTCCTTGTCAGGCATCGTGGTCTCCCATGAGGTATCCGGCGGCATGTCGGGCGCGTCGGGCGACCTGCTCGACGTCGTCCCCCAGGCAGGTCACGTGACCCACCTTGCGACCGGGCCGCACCTGCTTGCCGTAGAGCTCGACGCGCAGGCCCGGGTCCCGGGCGAAGCAGTGTTGCAGGGCCCCGGTGAGGTCGGTCTCCGACCCTCCCAGGACGTTGGCCATGACGACGACCGGCGCGGTGAGCGAGGGGTCGCCCAGCGGAAGGTCGAGAACCGCCCGCAGATGGTTCTCGAACTGACTCGTCGAGGCCCCGTCGATGGTCCAGTGGCCGGTGTTGTGCGGCCTCATCGCCAGCTCGTTGACGACGACCGACCCGTCGGCACGCTCCATGAGCTCGACGGCCAGCACCCCGACGACGCCGAGCCGACCGGCGATGTCCAGGGCCATGGCCTGAATCTGCGTCTGCCGCTCCTCGGACATCCCCGGGGCCGGGGTGATCGTCTCGACGCAGATCCCGTCACGCTGGATCGACTCGCTCACCGGGTAGGCGACGCCCTGGCCGGATGGCGAGCGCACGACGAGGGCGGACAGCTCACGGGTGAAGTCGACGTACTCCTCGGCGAGGATGCGGATCGGCTGGCTGCCGTCGGCCAGCCCACCCATGGCCTCGAAGGGCTCGGCGACCTCGTCGGGTCCGTCGACCTTCCACACCCCCTTGCCGTCGTACCCGCCGCGAGAGGTCTTGGCGATGACCGGCCAGCCGTGGTCGCGCGCGAAGAGGACGAGGTGTTCGGGGCTGGCGCACACCTGCCACGCGGGGTTGGGGAACCCCTCGCGAGCCATGAACTCACGCATGACGACCTTGTCCTGGGCGTGAACCTGGGCCTCGGCTCCCGGGCGCACCGCGACCCCGAGGTCCTCGATCTGCCGCACCAGGTCAGTGGGTACGTGCTCGTGGTCGAAGGTGACGGCGTCGCACCCGCGGGCGAACCGCAGGACGGCGTCGTGGTCGAGGTGCGACCCGATGACGACGTCGTTCATGACCTGGGCGGCTGACTCATCGGGTGCGGTGGCCAGCAGTCGGGTGTGGATCCCCAGCCCGATGGAGGCCTGGTGCATCATGCGGGCCAGCTGCCCGCCGCCGATGATTCCGATCGTGTACGACGTCACCCGACTCATCGTAGTGGCCGGGGCGCCCGTGCCACGGTGACGAGCAGGATCAGGGCCACGGACGCGCAGCTGACCATGACGATGCCCATGGACACGGCGTGGTCGGCCCCGATCCCGACGAGCGGTGACACGAGCCCGGCCATGGCGAACTGGGTCGCACCCATGACCCCCGACCCGGCCCCGGCGACGTCGCGGACCTCCTCGGCGCCCAGTGCGGTGGCGTTGCCGGAGGCCAGTCCGAAGCAGGTGACGACGACGGCGAGCATGGGCAGGACGACGGCCAGGGACGGGCGCAGCAGCGCGGACGCCAGCAGCACCGCGGCGGCAGCGACCATGACGACGAGGCTGAGCAGGAGGATGCGACGGGGCGAGAACCGCTCGACCAACCGCATGTTGACCATCGAGGCCACGGCGATGAGGCCGGAGTTGCAGGCGAAGACGACCGCGTACACCCCCGACGACAGCCCGAACTGCCCCTCGAGGACGTACGGCGAGGCCGAGATGTACGAGAAGAGCACCCTGAAGGTGGCCGCGAAGACGGCGGTGAGCCCGACGAAGGCACGACGTCGGCAGGCCGTGACGATTCCGCGCCACAGGGCCCTCATGCCGCCGCCGGAGCGGGCGTGTGTCGGCAGGGTCTCGGGGACGACGACGATCGCCGCGACGAGCATGGCCAGGTTGAAGACCGACAGGACGACGAAGATCCCCCGCCACCCGATCGCCGGGCCGAGCAGGCCACCGAGCACCGAGGCGAGGATCGGACAGACGCCCTGGATCGCCATCATGAGTGAGAAGGCGCGAGCTGCGGCCCGGCCCGACTCGCGATCGGAGATGACGGCTCGCGAGCACACGACCCCGACGCCGCCCGCCGCCCCCATGACCAGCCGCACCGCGATGAGCGCCCACACCGAGCTCACCAGGGCAGCCGTCACCGATGACGCCAGGAAGGCCGCCGCCCCGACGATGAGCACCGGACGGCGTCCCCGGGCGTCGGAGACCGGTCCCACGAGCAGCTGTCCCACCCCCATGCCGATGAGGAAGGCGGTGAGGGTGAGCTGGGTCATCGACGCCGTCGTGTGCAGATCGGCGGTGAGCTGGACGAAGGTCGGCAGGTGCATGTCGGTGCCCAGGGGCCCGGCCGCAGAGAGCAGGGCCAGGGCGACGAGCAGTCCGGTGCCGATTCCGCGGCCTCCCGTCGTCGTCCCGACATCGCGGGTTCCCGGGTCGATCTCCTCGCTCATGTCCACCTTCCTCGCACCACGGTGGCGCCGGCTCATGCTACGTCTGCTACGTCGCCGACAGCGGGCGTTGTCCCGGCGTCTGGAACACTGGGATCCATGGGGTTGTCGAAGTCACTGCTTGGCGCCGAGGAGCACGAGCTCGTCCACACCCGCACCCACGGCAAGGCGCTCGTCGTGCCGGTGCTCGTCCTGCTCGTCACGGTTGCGGCGGCCGGTGTCGCCCTGGGGTTCATGCCTCCGCGATGGTCTCCGGCCGGGGTGTGGGCGGTCGTCGTCGTGGCCGTGGCCCTCGTCCTGTTCGGGACGGTCCTGCCGTGGCTGCGCTGGTTGACGACGACCTACACCATCACCGATCGCCGGATCATCACCCGTCGCGGCATCATCACGCGCCGCGGGCACGACCTGCCGCTGTCGCGGATCAACGACGTCACGTACGAGCGTGACCTGCTCGACCGGATGCTCGGCTGCGGCACCCTCGTCCTCACGACGGCGGCCGAGGACCCGGTCACCCTGCCCGACATCCCGCGGGTGGAGCAGGTGCACCTGCTCATGACCGAGGTGCTCTTCGGGGCGGAGACGGGACGACACGAGGACTGACGGCGCCATCACCGCCACATCATCCTGACGGACGTGGGGCCCAAGGCACCCACCACCAGGAATGGTGAATATCGCGTAACTTTTGGGTGAACATTGTCCGAAGCACCTTGCCCCCAATGCATCCTATGCTTGAAAATCATCTTGCGGCCGCCCCGAGTAGTTCTTGACCACTGTCCAGAGAAGGAAAGAGGGAGAGACACCATGACCTTCAAGAGAATAACAGTCTCCACCGTCGCCGGAATCTCCTTGGTTCTGTGCACCTCAATGACCGCATTCGCGGACACAACCGCCGCAGGAGGTGGCCTGTGGAGCTATGGGACGACAGCCGGCGGCACACAAGTCTATTCGAATTACCTCCACCCGCTGAGATACCATCATTCGAGCACCGTCAACTATTGGGGCGAATCCTCCTGCCATGAGGCGACTCGAACACATTGGTCGCGTGACTCTCAGCGTGCCGACCCGGCCGCCGGCCACACCGACAACGCCTATTGGGGTCTGGACCACTGCGGGTCCTGACTGCCGCACGGCGACCCACCACCCGCTGTTCACTTCGTGGATCGCTGAAGATCGATCATTGAGGCGCGTAGGCCGCTGACCACCACCCGCGGACGAAGCTACCTCACGACTCAGGGAGAGGCACCCATGACCCGCCGACTCGCAGCATTGATGCTAGCTCTGACGTGGGTCGTGGGTGCGCTCCTGTCGTGGCAGGTCCTCGCCGAGACGACGCGATCCGACCCACTCACTGCGACGGTTCACGTGCGGGTCGGCGGGTGGAGCGGAGCGGATCCGGCAAGGCTGTACGACGACCTCGACACCTGGGCACGCGCCCACCACGCGACGATCGCCCGCGTCACCCCCGACATGTCACGGGGCCGGCGCGGCGGACGAGACCTCTATCTGAGTGCGCATGACCCGTCAGCACCGATCCTTCCCGGCTCCCGATACCAATTTGCCCACACACTCCCGACCCGCATCAAACCACTCTCCGAAGCTGCCCTGCTCGGCCCCAATGGCGAGTGGGTGCTCTTCGGACATGCCGATGAACGCTCACTGTGTCAGTTCTTCGCCGACCACGGGGCGCGGACCCTCGTCACTCACCTCGACCCCGCACCGGTACTCACGCCATACTCCACGGGCGCCCGCGCCGTGAACGTCACGGCCATTCTCGTCGTCATGTCAACCGCGATCGCCGTCACCGTCCTGAATTCGCGTCGTCAGGGAGTGCAACGATTGCACGGCTGGTCGACCTCGTCGATCCTGTGGTCCCAGGTGAGGCCGGCCATGGTGACCTGGGCGGCGAGCGGGGTCCTCAGCCTCAGCGCCACGATGACGTGGCTGGCTCTGGTGCACTCGGGTGGCGCAACACGGTTCGCGGTGCAGACCACCGTCTTCGCCACGATTCTCCTCACGGCTGGACTGGCGACGCACCTCATCACCCTTGCCCTCATCAGCGGCACCCGCATTCTCGACGTGCTCAAGGGTCGACTCCCTGCCGGGTACATCGTCACAGCCTCCTATGTCATGCGATGCCTGGCAGTTGCCACGGCCCTGGCCTTGGGGTCGCAGGTCATCGTGCTCAGCCTGGACGTGCAGCACCTGGACGAGAGCCAGGCGCCATTGCAGTCGCTGGGGAAGGCATCGGTCATCACCTTCGGCAATGCCTTCGACCAAGCCAGTCTGGAATCAGCACTTCATCACCAGGACGAGTGGATGAAGCACCTCGACCAGCTCGGCCTGCTCCTCGTGGCTCATCGGGACGACCAGCAGATCCTGCCCGGGCACCCCATCGTCGTCGTCAACACCACCTATCTTCGTCGGTACCCGCTTCCGGGCCACGAAGTGCCCGCCGGGGGCGTCATCGTCGCCCTGCCAGCCGCCCTGTGGGCCGACCGGGCCGCCATCACCTCGACCGTCATCTCCGGGCTCGATCATCTCCTGCCCCCATCGGGCACGCCACGCCCGCTCGAGGTGCCCGATGGGCGCACCGTCTTCACACTCAGCCCGCCGCCGACCACCTCCTCGTCCGATGTGTCCTCCGCCATGATCCGGGACGCCGTCGTCGTCGCCGTCCCCAACGGAACCCTCGGAAGCTACGCCAGCCTTCGTCGTCAAGAAGCCCTGGTCACCGACCCGGATGCAGCCCGACGTGACCTCGCCACCCGCCCGCAGGTGGCCGCCCATGTCCAGAGCATCGTGCCGGCGGCGATCCATGCCCGTGAGCTCGCCGACGAGACACGTGCCGAACGTGACGACATCGCCCTGGCCGACGTCGTCGCGTGGGGGGTCGTCGTCATCTCCGGCATCGCTGCGACCTCCACCCACATCGCTCGCCACCGCATGCGCACGTTCGTTCGCACCATCAGTGGCTGGCCGATGACCGCGACGCACCGAGGTCTTCTCATCGTCGAGTCGGTGCTCCTCATGGTGATCGTCGGCTGGCTCCCCGTCGTGGCGGCCGTCAAGGCCCGACATCGTGCCCAGGAACTCGAGATGGCCGGGTTGCCGACCCCGACGGCGTCGACCCCCTTGGTGAGCGGTCTCGACCTCATCCCGGTGCTGGCTCTCGTCCTCCTCACGACCGGTGGGTTCGCGCTCACCCTCGCCATTGTCCATCGCTCCGCCATTCGTACCGCACACCGAGGGATGTGACCATGCTCGTCATCGACCAGCTCACCAAGTCGTTCGGGCCACGCACCCTGTGGTCGGGCATCGACGCCACCATCGCGGACGGCTCCGTTGTCGGTATCGTCGGCCCATCCGGATCGGGCAAGTCGACCTTGCTGGACTGCATCGGGCTCCTGGAGCAACCGACGTCGGGGTCGATACGGTTCGACGACATCTGCCTGACCACGACCTCGGCGCGACGGCGCCGGGCCCTGCGAGCACGAGTGCTGGGCTACGTCTTCCAGAACTACGCCCTCATGGAGGACGCGACCGTCGCCTCCAACCTCGCCGTCGCCGCGCCCCATCACGGTCGCGGGCGCGCGGACCGCGCCTTGATCGCCTCGGCCCTGGAGGCGGTCGGGCTACCAGGACGTCAGCGAACACCGGTGTCGGTCCTGTCGGGCGGAGAACAACAGCGGGTGGCTGTCGCCAGACTCCTCGTCCGCTCCCCGCGACTCATCCTCGCCGACGAACCCACCGGAGCGCTCGACCCGAGCAACGGGCAGGTCGTCCTCGATCACCTCACGGCAATGGCGGCGAACGGCGCGACAGTCGTCATCGCCACTCACGACCCATCCGCGCGCGAGAGGTGTGACGAACTCATCGACCTCGCCCCCGCCCCGCTCACAGCACGGTGACCGGCAGCTCCTCGCGCAGCACTCCGGACGACGTCGGCTCCATCGACGGGCTGACGAAGCTCACGGTCCGGCCGGGTTCCTCGGCGACGGCGTCGACGAAGGTGCCATCGACGAAGTGGGCGGCAGCCCCGTCGTCGGCGGCATAGCCGGCAGGCAGAACGCCGCCGGACACCGCCTGGGCATAGACCGGGGCTCGCTCAGACTCACCGTCGAAGTGCGGGCAGAAGGACCCGTCGAGCAGGCCGAGCCCGCCTCGCCAGGCGCGCAACGGGCCGAAGGCATCGGTGACGCAGCCGCTGAACCAGCAGGAAGCCCCCGCCGAGATACCACCGAGGACGACTCCCTCGTCGCGAGTGGCCATCCGACGCAGCGCGGTGTCGACCCCGTGCATCCGCCACAGGGCCATGAGGTTGACCGTCGACCCGCCACCGACGAGGACCACGTCGGCCTCGGGGAGCCGGGTGACCGACTCGGCCGCGCCCTGCCACAGGGTGAGCACCATGGTCCGTGCTCCCAGGGCGGAATAGGCGGCGAGGAACCGGTTGACGTAGACCGGGTCGTCGGCGGCCGCCGTCGGGGCGAAGCACACCAGCGGCGAGGACTTTCCCGACAGGTCGAGCAGATGGCGGTCGAGGGCCGTCGGCGCGCCATGGCCCGACATCGAGAATCCGCCGCCGCCCATGGCGAGGATGTGGGTGGTCATGACCCCAGCTTAGGGGTCCTGGGCCTCCGGCGGGCCGGGTCGGGGACAGTCGAGCACCCCGGCCCACCACGCCGCAGGTGCCGGGCACACCGGACGGAGTGGTCCGGGCACGAGCAGCCCGCGACGAACCCGCGTCAGCCGCAGTGAAGGAACCTCGTGACGACCTCGGTGAGGGCGGTCGGGTCGGCGTCGAGGCGCGCGGCCAGGCCCTCGTCCGCGAAGGCCTCGAGGGCCGCAGCCTGGGCGTCGATGAGCCCGGGCGGGAAGACCCCTCCCTCCTCGAAGGTCGCCCGACCCTCACGCAGCGCCCGCGCCGACTCGACGCACGAGCCGGGCAGCTGGGCCAGGTCGGTGCGCGCCGAGGCGTCCCCGACGACGTGGAGTTTCTCGGCCAGGTCGAGGGCATCGGGCCTGGTGAGGCCGTCGAGGGCCGCCATCGTCATGGCCGCCAGGAGCAGGTGCGGATGGGCCGAGCCGTCCCCCGACCGCAGCTCGACGGTCTGTGGATCGGTGCCGCCGGCCGCGGGGTCGTCGACGACGACCGGTTCGGCGGGGTTGTCGACGTGCATCATCGAGTCGTCGACGCCGTCCCACCCCAGCGGCACCCGCACCAGGGCCGAGCGGTTGCGCTTGCCCCAACAGATCGACGTCGGCGCCTCCTGGTGCGGCACCAGGCGCAGGTAGGAGGTCGGCACCGTGTTGCCGAAGGCGGTGAGGGCCGGTGCGGCGGCGAGATACCCGGCGATGAGACGCCGGGTATCGTCGCTCAGACCGTTATCGGCGACGAGGAGGTTGACGCCGTCGCGCACGAGGCGACTGTGGACGTGCATCCCCGACCCGGCCTGCCCGACCAACAACTTGGGCGCGAAGGTCACCAGGGCGCCGTGGCGCTGGGCGACCCGGCGCAGGATCCACTTGCCGAGGACGATCTGGTCGGCCGCCTCGGCCACGGGCACCGGCAGGTACTCGATCTCGTGCTGCGACCACACGGTGCCGTCGACTTGGTACGACCCCACCTCCGCGTGGCCGTACTTGACGTGTCCGCCGATCCGGGCGATGAGGGAGAGCGCCTCTCGGCGGATCTGCGCCCCCTTGGCGAAGGGCTCGGACTCGTGGTACCCCCGCTGGTCCACCGCCGGGTACTGGCCGTCGTCGGGGGTGGCGACGTAGTACTCGAGTTCACCAAGGGCCTCCAGGTGGGCCCCGGTCCGCTCCCGCAGCAGGGCGTCGGCGCGCCCCAGGACGGTCGTCGGGGCCGACTCGAGGAGGTTGCCGTCGGCGTCGTGGAAGGCGCACAGGAGGTCGAGGGTGGGCTCGGTGGCGAAGGGATCGAGGAAGGCGGTCGACAGCCGCGGGACGACGTAGACGTCGGAGGACGTCGCCGAGACGAACCCGAAGAGGCTCGAGCCGTCCACCCGCTCCCCCATGGTGAGGATCCGCTCGAGGTGGCGTCGGTCGGCCGGGGCGAAGGACAGGGTCTTGAGGCGTCCGTCACCGGCCACGTAGCGCAGGTCGACGAGACGGACCTCGTGGTCGGCCATCCACTCGACGATGTCGGAGCGGGTGAACTCGTCGGGGGACTTGCCGATGTCGCGAACCAAGGGGCTGGCCATGAGGGCGTCGGTCATCATTCACCTCGTCGTCGGACCCGTCCACGTCGACGGGTGGTGCCCCCATCGTCGCACGGGGTCGGGCCGAGCGCGGTGCCGGTTGTTCCGCCCTTCGGGAAGGGTGGCCGGCTCGTCCTCAGCGCGGTCGCAGGTGGGTGACGTCGGCCGCCGCGAAGGTCCGCAGGCCCTCGTCGGTCCGCACGACGATGGCGCCGGTGTCGTCGACGTCGACGCCGACCCCGTCGACGACCGTCCGTCCGTCGATCGACTCCCCGCCGACGGTCTGCGTGTCGAAAGTGAGGCGTACCGGCTGGCCGAGGGTGTCGCACCGGTCCCGGTACGCCCCGGCGGCGGTGCCGGTGCTCGCCCACTGCTGCAGGTAGCGGTCGAGGTGGCGCAGCAGGGCGGCGATGAGAGCGTCCTTGTCCTCGGACAGACCGCACAGGTGCAGGGACGTCGCGGTGGGCACCGGCAGTTCGTCGCGTCCCATCGACACGTTGAGGCCGATGCCCAGGACGGCGTGGGTCCCGGCCGGCCCGGCGACCCGCTCGCAGAGGATGCCGCAGACCTTGCCGCCGTGGTCCCGGCCGAGGTCGATGAGGACGTCGTTGGGCCACTTGAGGGTGACCCTGGAACGCTCGGCCCCGGTGGCCTCCTCGATGGCCGCGGCAACCGACAGGCCACAGATGAGGGACAGCCAACCCCACTCCTCGGCCGGGCGGTCGGCCGGGACGAGTGCCGAGAGGGCCACCGCGGTGCCCGGGACGTCCTGCCAGCGCCGTTCGAACCGCCCTCGGCCGCCGTCCTGATGGTCGGCGATGAGTACCCGCGGCAGAGTGCCGCCGAGGTGGACGAACTCGGCCATGTCGCTGTTGGTCGAGACCGTCGAGTCGATGCAGGTCACCCCGCCGGACCCCGGTCGGGTGAAGAGAGTGTCGGGGGCGAGGTCGCTGATGCGTCGGGAATCGGGCGGTGGGGTCGTGGGCACCGGCCCAGCCTACGGGCTCGGTGCCGAGCCGCCTCACCACCGGACCGAGGACGCACCCGCCTGACCCGGCCCGCGGCCACCTGCGCCCCGTGACCCCCTGCGCCCCGTGACCCCCCGTGCTCTGGGGCCACCCCCGACAGCCGACTCCCGACGACTCAGGAATGCCCACTCCCCATGACCGCAATGTGGCACGCGAGGATCTTGCGACGCCCGAGGACCCCACCTCGATGGTTCCTGCGCCACATTGCGGTCACGGGAACTGGCGCCGCGGTCCCGATGTCCACGCCGGGGACGGGGCTGGACCCCCGACTCCGAGCCCCCATCCCCACCACGGACACCGACATCTGCGTCCCGGCGCCCAATTGCCATCTCAGCGGCCCAGCACCCCCGGCCGAACGGATAGTCTCGGCTCATGGAGATCGACATCCACACGACGGCCGGCAAGATCGCCGACCTGGGACGACGTATCGACGAGGCGGTCAATGCGGCTCCCGCCGCCGCGGTGGAGAAGCACCGCGCCAAGGGCAAGATGACGGCCCGGGAGAGGGTGCTGCGACTCCTCGACGAGGGCACCTTCGCCGAGCTGGACGAGTTCGCCCGGCACAGGTCGACGAACTTCGGCATGGATCACAACCGCCCGTACACCGACGGCGTCGTCACCGGCGTGGGCGCCATCCACGGCCGCCCGGTGTGTGTCTTCAGCCAGGATGCGACGATCTTCGGCGGTTCCCTGGGCGAGGTCTACGGCGAGAAGATCTGCAAGGTCATCGACTTCGCCGTCAAGACCGGTTGCCCGCTCATCGGCATCAACGACGGCGGCGGCGCACGTATCCAGGAGGGCGTGGCCTCCCTGGCCATGTACGGCGAGATCTTCCGCCGCAACACCCGGGCCTCCGGCGTCATCCCGCAGATCTCCGTCATCATGGGCGCGGCAGCCGGCGGCCACGTGTACTCCCCCGCCCTCACCGACTTCATCGTCATGGTCGACCAGACCTCGCAGATGTTCATCACCGGGCCGGCCGTCGTCAAGTCGGTCACCGGCGAGGACGTGTCCCTCGAGGAACTCGGTGGGGCCCGCACCCACTCCCAGGTCTCCGGCAACTCGCACTACCTGGCGGCCAACGAGGAGGACGCCCTCGAGTACGTCCGCGACCTGCTGAGCTACCTGCCGCAGAACAACCTCGAGGACCCGCCGGTCTACGACGAGGAGGACGCCGACCTCACCATCACCGACCGCGACCGCGAGCTCGACGTCCTCATCCCCGACGAGTCGAACCAGCCCTACGACATGCACGAGGTCATCACCACCGTGCTCGACGAGGACACCTTCCTCGAGGTCCACGAGCTCTTCGCCCCGAACATCCTCTGCGGCTTCGGACGCATCGAGGGTCGGGCGATCGGCATCGTCGCCAACCAGCCGCTCGTCAATGCCGGCACCCTCGACATCGACGCCGCCGAGAAGGCGTCCCGGTTCGTGCGCACCTGCGACTGCTTCAACATCCCGGTGCTCACCTTCGTCGACACCCCCGGGTTCCTGCCCGGGGTCCAGCAGGAGCATCGGGGCATCATCCGGCGCGGGGCCAAACTCATCTACGCCTACGCCGAGGCCACCGTGCCGGTGCTCACCGTCGTCACCCGCAAGGCCTACGGCGGCGCGTACATCGTCATGGGATCCAAGCACCTGGGCGCCGACATCAACCTGGCCTGGCCGACCGCCCAGATCGCCGTCATGGGCGCCGACGGGGCGGTGAGCATCCTCCACCGCAAGGACCTGGCCCGCGCCGAGGACCCCACCGCCCTGCGCGCCAAGCTCGTCGACGAGTACGAGACGACCCTGTCGAACCCGTACCAGGCCGCCGAGCGCGGCTGGGTCGACCTCGTCATCCACCCGCACGAGACCCGCGAGTCGGTCATCCGGACGCTGCGGCTGCTGCGCTCCAAGCGCGAGGTGCTGCCGCCCAAGAAGCACGGGAACATCCCGCTGTGACCGCCATGGACACGCAGCCGACGGAAGCCGGGGTGGACGCCGCCCCGGCCGTCCAGATCGTCAAGGGCCACCTGTCCGACGAGGAGCTCGGGGCGCTCGTCGCCGTGCTGGCCGCCGTCACCCAGCCTGTCGGGGCTCCGCACGCCCCCGACAGCGTCATCGCCTTCGGGTGGAAGTCCTACTGGCGTCCCATCCGCGAGATCTTCATGCCGGGCCAGGCCGCCTGGCGTGGGTCGCTGAGACGGTACTGAGGGCCATGGCGCATCGCTTCGTCCTGGCCTCGAAGTCACCGGCCCGGTTGGCGCAGTTGCGGGCGGCCGGGATCGACCCGCAGGTCATCGCCTCGGACGTCGACGAGACGCCGCTGCCCGACGAACCGGCCGCCGACCTCACGGCACGGCTGGCACGGCTCAAGGCCGAGGCGGTGCTGGAGCGGATCTGCCTCGACCGACCGACTGTCCTCGTCGCCTGCGACTCGGTGCTCGACCTCGACGGCCGGGTGCTCGGCAAACCGTTGACGCCGGAGCGCGCGATCCGCTGGTGGTACCGGATGCGCGGTCGCAGCGGGGTCCTCGTCACCGGGCACCACATCGTCGTCCACGACGAGCGCGGCACCCGCAGTTCGACTCGGGTGGGCACGACGATCCTCACCTTCGCCGATCTCACCGACGCCGAGATCGCCGCCTACGCGGCCACCGGGGAGCCCGAGAAGGTGGCCGGGGCGTTCACCCTGGACGGTCTCGGGGCCCCGTTCATCACGCGTATCGTGGGCGACCCGCACAATGTCACCGGGATCTCGCTGCCGCTGGTGCGTCAGACCCTGCTCGACCTCGACGTGCCCTGGCAGGACCTCTGGACGCGGGCCTGATGCTCAGCCGACCGGCCCTGTCCGCAGGGTGAGGGCAGCCGTCTCCACCGAGGCCGTGTACGCACCGGTCCACCCGTGCCCCGAGAAGACCAGCGAGGAGTTGGCGTCAGCGGTCACGGTGAACCCCGCCGCGGCCAGATGGGTGCGCAGGAACCGGTAGGTCGCCTCACCCTGGGCGGGGTCGATGACGACGGTGACGTTGTTGGGGTTGTCGACGCTGTAGGTGATGTCGAGCCCGGCGGGCAGCGGGAAGTCGGCCGGGCCGTGCTCGAATCCCCGCGACGACAAGGTGGCGTGGGTCGTGTCGTGGCTCGTGGTCGCGACGGTCGCCGGGACGGACGGGCTCGGCGTCGTCATGGCGGACGGTGCCGACCCGGAACAGCCGGTGAGGGCCAGGCCCCCGGCCACCACCATGACGACGAGGCCGTGAAGGCCCGGACGAGGGCGGCGTCGATCGGTCACGGGGCGAGCCTACCGGCCCGGGACCAACCTCCCTGACCGGCTCAGCCCTCCAGCGGCTCGCGGAGGATCGGGCACGACATGCACCGCGGACCACCACGCCCCGACCCCAGTTCGGCGCCGGAGATCGTCAGCACCTCGACCCCGGCCTCCTCGAGGCGCCGGTTCGTCTCCGTGTTGCGGTTGTAGGCGACGACGACCCGCGGCGCCACCGCCAGGGTGTTGTTGCCGTCGTCCCACTGCTCCCGCTCGGCGGTGACCGGGTCGAGCCCGGTGTCGATGACCTTCATGCGGTCGATGCCCATGGCCGCTGCCGCCGCGGCGAGGAAGGGTTGCGGGGCCCCGACGCGGATGTCGTCCCCCTCGGCGGTGACCGGCAGCGCCCGGAGGGAGTCGGCGATCTGCGGGTACATGACGACCGAGTCGACGTCGACCATGGTGCACACGGTGTCGAGGTGCATCGTCGCGCGGCGCTGGTGGATCGGCACGACGAGCACGGTGTGGGCGACGCCGAGCCCCAGCGCGGTGCGGGCGATCCGCTCGGCGCCGGCCGGCGAGGTGCGCTCGCCCACGCCGACGGCCATGACCCCGGCGGCCAGGTGCATGACGTCGCCGCCCTCGAGCTTCTCCTGACGCCAGCTGTGACACTGCTCGAACCCGGCGAACCGGGGATGGAAGGTGTAGATGAGCTCGGTGAGCTGGGTCTCGCGGCGTCGGGCCGGCATGGTGAGCGAGGTGACGGCCGGGTGGTCCCCGATCCACACGCTCGAGTCGCGGGTGAACAGGAGGTTGGGCAGCGGGTCGATGACGAACTCCTCGGGGGCCAGCAGGGCGGTGACGAGCGAGTTCGGTGCCGCCGGTTCGAGCCCGGCCAGCTCGGTGGCCGAGAGCCCGGCGACGAGGGCCTCGGCCAGGGCATCACTCGACAGCTCCGACATCCTCGCCTGGAGGTAGGCCTTGAGGGAGTCGCCGTAGCGCAGGTCGCACAGGGTGTCGTCGAGGGCCTGCCGGCGCGCCTCGGGCAGCTCGAGGGTCTCGACGAGCAGGTCGCGCAGGAGGAGCACCTCGACCCCGCGTTCGGTGAGCAGCTCGGCGAAGTGGTCGTGGTCGCGCTGGGCCTGGTCGACCCAGGGCAGACCGTCGAAGAGGAGGGCGTCGGAATTGCGCGGGGTGAGACGCCGCAGCTCGTCACCCGGGCGGTGCAGCATGACCGTGCGCAGCCGGCCCACCTCGGAACGAACCTCACCTGAACTCTGTGTCATGACCGTGCTCCTGGATCGCGGAGTTTTCGATCACGATACGGCCGGGGACGGACGATTCTCCGCCAAAGGGGGCACGACGTCACAGAACTTCGCGGTCCTGCCGTCTGGGGGAAGGACCGGACGGGGACCGGGTGTCGGGGCACGCCGGAACTGTCCTCGCCCGCCCGTATCGTTCCTGCCATGACCGACACGACACCTGCCCGCCCCTCCGTCCTCGTCACCGGCGCCTCCCGCGGCATCGGCCGGGCCATCGCCCTGGAGCTCGGCCGCGACCACCACGTCATCGTCGGCGGCACGACACGCCGGGGGGTCGACGCCGTCGTCGCGCAGCTGCCCGACGCCGAACCCTTCGTCGCCGATCTGTCCGACGCCGAGGAGACCGCGGCCGCCGCCGACGGGATCACCCGACTCGACGCCCTCGTCCACAGCGCCGGGGTCGGCAACCGGTCCCCCGGCGAGGTCGCTCTGGCCCCACGCGAGGAGTGGCGCCGGGTGCTCGAGCTCAACGTCGTCGCGGTGGCCGACCTCACCCGGCTGCTCCTGCCCCTGCTGCGCGAGGCCCACGGCGACGTCGTCATGATCAATTCGGGCTCGGGCTTCAATCGTCCCGGCCCGGGCGGGGGCATCTACGCCGCCTCGAAGTACGCCCTGCGTGCCCTCACCCATGCCCTGCGCGAGGAGGAGCGCGGGGTGGTCCGGGTGACGTCGATCCACCCGGGGCGGGTCGACACCGACATGCAGGTCGACCTCCAGGCCCGGATGGGTCGGCCCTACGTCGCCGAGGAGCACCTGCGTCCCGAGTCGGTGGCGGCGACCGTCCGGCTGGCTCTGGAGGCCAGCCGGGAGGCCATGATCGAGGAGCTGTCGATCCGGCCGGTGTTCAAGGCATGAGTGGAGGCACGCGGGTCGGGGTCCACGATCTCTCCGACCCGACGACGGTGTCCCTGCTGCGGATGGTCGGGCTGGGGCTGGGCACGGGGGCCACGAGCCCGGCCGGGGAGGTGGCCGCAACCCTGCCCGAGGAGGTCTCGCGGATCGGGGCGCTGCAGTCCCAGGACTGGCGCGGAGCCCTGCACACCCTGGCCCTGCGCACGGCCGCCCGCTCGATCGGCGAGGCGACCGCCGCCTTCGACACCGACCTCGTGCGCACCTGGCCGATGCGGGGCACGCTGCACACGGTCGCCCGCTCCGACCTGCCCTGGCTGCTGGCCCTCACCTCGCCCCGGATGTTCGCCCAGGCGGCCCGACGACGCGCACAGCTGGGGATCGACGACACCCTCCTCGACCGCGCCAGAGGTCTTGCCCGCGAGGCCCTGGCCGAGCGGCCCCGTGGGCGCGACGAACTCGTCGGCCTGTGGGCCGCCGACGGGGTCATCGACGGCGTCCCGCAACGGGGGTACCACCTCGTCATGACCCTGTGTCACGACGGACTCATGGCCCTGGGGCCGGTCGTCGACGGCGCGCAGCTCCTCGTGCCCCTCGACCTGCCCCTGCCACTCGACCGAGCCCTGCCACCCGACCCTGCGACGACGTTCTGTCTGCGGTACTTCACCAGCCACGGACCGGCCACGATGGACGACCTCGTGCGCTGGTGCGGGCTCACGAAGTCGGTGCTCGGCCCGGCGGCCCGGCGTCTGCGGGAGGACGGCGTCCTGGCGACGACGACGGTCGCGGGTCGTGACCTGTGGCACGGGGCCGACCTCGCCCAGGTGAGCCAGGAGGCGCTCGACGCCTGCCGGACCATGGTCCTGGCCAGTGGTTTCGAGGAACTCGTCCTGGGCTACCGGGACCGCACCTGCACCGTCCCCCCGTCCGACGAGGCACGCATCTGCCCGGGGAACAACGGGATGTTCAAGCACACCGTCATCGAGAACGGCCGGGTCATCGGCACCTGGACCAGGCCGGGCGGACGTGACCCGGTGCCCGACTGGTTCGTCCGGCCGAGCCGGGCCCTGACGCGACGCTTCGACGCCGCCTGCGCCCGGATGCCCGTCTGAGCGGCGCCCCACGGTCGGCGCAATCCGGTCGGCGCAATCCGGTCGGCGCAAACCGGACGCGGCCGACGGGCGCCGCGGGCGGGCCCGCCAGGACGGGCCACCCGGTCAGGCCTGGTAGCAGCCCTGGTAGGCGTAGTCGAAGGGCGCCTTGCCGTGCATCCGGTGCTCGATGGCCGAGACGACGACGTTCTTGGCGGTCCGGCAGGCGTCGAGCGGGGTCGCACCCTTGGCAAGCTCCGCAGTGACGGCGGCCGCCAGGGTGCACCCGGCACCGGAGACCCGCTCCTGCCCGACAGCGGGCACCTCGAGCACCTCGAGGGTGCTGCCGTCGTAGAAGACGTCGAGGGCGGTACCGGTGTCCAGCAGGGTTCCGGCCTTGGCCAGGACGACCGGGACACCCTGGTCGTGGATGCGCTTGGCGGCGTCCTTGAGGGCCTCGACCGAGGTGATCTCGTCGACCCCGGCGAGGGTCTGGGTCTCGAAGAGGTTCGGCGTGATGACGTCGGCCAGCGGCAGCACCTGCGCACGCAGGGCGTTGTCGGTGTCGAGGGCGGCGCCGGGCTCCTGGCCCTTGCAGATGAGGACGGGGTCGAGGACGACCTTGTCGAAGCGGTACTCACGCAGGGCGTCGGCGACGACGCCGATCGTCGTCGGGGTGCCGAGCATGCCGATCTTCACGGCGTCGATGTGGCTGTGGACGCCGACGGAGGCCTCGATCTGGTCGTGGATGACCTGCGGGTCGACCGGCACGAAGCGGTGGCCGAAGCCGTTGTTCGGGTCGAAGGAGACGATGCACGTCAACGCCGTGCACCCGTACACCCCGAGCTGGTGGAAGGTCTTGATGTCGGTCTGGGCCCCGGCTCCGCCGGTGGCCTCCGAGCCTGCAATGGCCAGTGCAATCTTCGTCACCGGGCCATTGTCCACCCCCGGACGGGCGCGGCGCATCGGATCGCCCCCGTCGAGCGACTCGTCTTTCCGCCCTTTCCGCCCGCCGGTTCAGGCCGTGCGCTCCGGCCTGCCCTCGCCGACCAGCACCTCGCCCACACGCGCCGCGTAGTAGGCAGCCACCGGCAACCCGGCCACCTCGTCGACCGGGATCCTCATGTCGTAGAGCATCGCGAGGTGGTCGGGGTCCATGACCTGGCGCGGTGTCCCCTGCCAGCGCACCCGGCCGTCCCTCATGCCGACCATGTGGTCCGACCAGGCCGCGGCGATGTTGACGTCATGGATGACACAGACCACCGTCCTGCCCTCGTCGGCCAGATCACGGGCCACCGCCATGACCTGCACCATGTGCGTGAGGTCGAGGTTGTTGAGGGGCTCGTCGAGCAGGACGAACCGGGTGTCCTGGGCCAGGACCATGGCGATCCGCACGAGCTGACGCTGCCCACCCGACAACTCCGTCATGCGGCGTCCGGCCAGGTCGGCCACCCCGACCCGGTCGAGGGCGGCCTCGACGAGCTCACGGTCGACCGTGCCGGGATGCCCGCGGTGGTGCGGGAACCGCCCGAACGAGACGAGCTCACGGACGGTGAGCCCACCCTCGACCGGGGAGGACTGGCGCAGCACCGCCAGACTCCTGGCGATCCTCCGCGAGTCGGTCCGGTGGACGTCGAGCCCGTCGACCCACACCTCACCGGCTGCCGGGCGGATGAGTCGGGACAGGACGGCCAGGAGGGTCGACTTGCCCGCCCCGTTGGGGCCGATGAGGCTCACCAGACCACCGTCGAGATCGAGGTCGACGTCGGCCAGGACGAGCTGGGACCCGTAGGAGTGGCTCACCGACCGTGCGTGCAGTCCCGGGCCCCGGGGGTCGCAGGACGCGGCGTCGGCGTGGTGCGAGCGGGTGAGCGGCGAGATGGTCATGACCGATCCTTTCCGGACAGCAGGAGGACGAGGAAGACGACGCCACCGGCGAGTTCGATGACGACCGACAGGGATGCCTCGAGCGAGATCGTCCGCAGCACCCACTGGCCACCGACCAGGGCGATGACGCCGAGCAGGACGGCGGCCGGCAGGGCGGCTCCGTGGCGGCGTCCCACCAGGGCGTAGGCGGCGTTCGACACGACGAGACCGAAGAAGGCGACCGGTCCGACGAGGGCCGTCGACACGGACATGAGGACGGCGCAGACGACGAGGACGGCGATGGTCATCCGGTCATGGTCGACACCGAGTCCGACGGCGTCGTCACGTCCCAGGAGCATGACGTCGAGTCGGTGTCGCCACGCCACGAGAGCTGTCAGGCAGGCCGTGACGACGACGGCGGCGACCGTCAGGAGGCGGGCGTCGACGGCGGTGAAGGAGGCGAACATCGCCTGCTGCACCGACAGATGACTCGTGGGGTCCATGATCCGCACGAGGTACCCCTGACCCGACCGGACGACCGCGGCCACGACGAGACCGATGAGCAGCAGGAGGTCGAGCGGCACCCGCCAACGCACCATGAGCCAGCCGTAGAGGCCGCAGGTGATGGCCACCATGGCGGCCCCCGACAGCGCCGCCTGACCGACGACGCCGAGGCTCGACTGCCCGGAGACGAGGATGATCGCGGTGCGCACGAGCAGGTGGATGGCGTCCATCCCGAGCAGGGACGGGGTGAGGATGCGGTTGGCGGTGATCGTCTGGAAGGTCACCGTGGAGGCCCCTACCGCGGCGGCGACGAGCACCATGGCGCCGACCTGGCGGGCCGCGTGGTCGAGGGTGAAGGAGAACAGTCGGGTCCCCGGTTCGCCGCGGACGAGGTCGCCCAGGAGCAGCGCCAGGAGCGCGGCCGCCAGGAGGGACAGGCCCAGCAGCACCAGGGTCGTCTGGGGGACGACGGGCCGGGTGGGCTGGCGGACCGCGACCGGTTCGGACAGGACGGACGCCATCACGCCCTCCCCCGCGCCGGCGCCGCGAGACGTCCCAGGGCCACGAGGAGGACGCCGCCACCGACGATCCCCATGACCGTGCCCACCGGGACCTCGCCGACGCCGTGGAATCCCCGCCCCAGAAGGCCATTCGTCAGTGCCGGCAGCACTCGCCCGAGGACGTCGCAGCCGACGACCATGGCGGCCCCGCAGCAGGCGACCCACCCGACGGTGCGACGGGTGTCGTCACCCAGGAGGAGCCGGACGAGGTTGGGCACGACGAGCCCGAGGAAGGGCAGCGCACCGACGGTGACGACGACGACGGCGCTGACCACCGAGACGACCCCCATGCCCAGGGCCATGATCCGGGCGTGGGACAGGCCGAGGTTCGTCGTGACGTCCGATCCCAGGCCGGCGATGGTGAACCGGTCTGCGGCCAGCCAGGCGACGACGCACGGGACCCCGACGATCCACAACAGCTCGTAGCGACCGGCGATGACGGCCGAGAGGTCGCCGGTCATCCACGTGCCGAGCATCTGCATGAGGTCGGTGTTCATGGCGACCAGGGCGGCGACCGAGTCGATGACGCCGGCGAGCATCATCCCCACCAGGGGCACCATGAGGACCCCCCTGGTCCGCACCAGGCTGATGACCCCGAGGAAGAGGGCGGTCCCGGTCAGGGCGGCCAGCGTCGCCACGAGCATCCGCCCCATGACGGGCAGCCCCGGGGCGAGGACCATGGCCAGCACCAGCCCGAGCCCGGCCGACTGGGTCGTCCCGGTCGTCGTCGGCTCGACGAAGCGGTTGGCCGTGAGCACCTGCATGATCTGTCCGCACAGCGCCATCGACGCGCCAGCGAGCAGGGCCGCCGCCGTTCTCGGCAGTCGGGAGTCGAGCAGGACGACCCACTGGTTGGCGGTGAGTCGACCGGAGACGAGGTCGGACAGCGGCACGTCCGCGGCCCCGACGAGGACGCTCACTGTGGTGAGGGCCACCAGCGTGCCGATGGCGACCGCCCAGGAGCCGCGGACCGGACCGATGGTGCGTCGCGCCGGGGCCATCGCCGTGGGGTGGGACGTGCGCGTCACGACGCTCACGCCCGCTCGACCGCCTTCGCGATGTCGTCGATCATGAGACCCATCGTCGTCAGACCACCGCCGACGAGGTACCAGGAGGGTCCGTCGAGATAGCCGATGCGCCCCTGCCTGGCGGCCTTCGTGGCGGCGATGATCGTGTTGTCGAGCACCTTGGCGGCCGGCTGGGCGTCGGCCTGACCGATGGCCCGGTCGCGGTCGAGGACGAGGATCGTCGTCGGGTCGAGCTGGGCGACCGCCTCCATCGACATCGGAGTGCCGTGGCGTCCGCCGGAGGCGCCGGAGGCCTTGAGGGCGGGGGTGAGGCCCAGCTCGTTGAAGATGAGGTCGAACCGCGACCCGGCGCCGAAGGCCGAGAGCTTGCCACCGGAGACCATGAGGACGAGGGTCGGCCCCGCGGTCGACGCCTTCGCGCGCACCGCGGCGACCTTGCTGTCGATCGTGGCGAGAGCCTTGGTCGCAGCGTCACCGGCCCCGTAGAGATCGGCCAGGCGGGTGACGATCTGCCGGTTGTGGGCGATCGTGCCCTTGGACCCGTCGACCTGGGTGTCGATGAGCTGCGCACCGATCTTGGCCAGCTCCGACTTCTTGTCCTCCTGTCGGCCCCCGTAGCAGATGACGTCGGGCTGGGCCGAGGCGACCTTGTCGATGTCGACGTCCTTGAGCCCGCCGACGTTGACGATCGAGCTCGAGGTGTAGGCCTTGGCCAGGGCCGGCGGCAGCGCCTTCCTCGTGAGCCCGACCACGGCGTCGGCCCGGCCCAGGGCGGCCAGGGTGTCGGCGGCGGCGAACTCGAGGACCACGGCGCGCTTGGTCGAGGGGCTGGGGGTGGACCCGGCACTCGTCGTCCGGCCGCAGCCGACCAGTGGGGCGACGGCCAGGGCGGTCGCGGTGGCGAGGAAGGATCGTCGACTGAAGGACATGTCGTTCCTGACGTCATGGTCCGCGTCGGCGTGGGATCGGGTCGGCGGGGCCGCCATCATTTACGCAACGCGAACGTGCTCATAATTGGACAGCGATGAAATTAGCATAGGCTTACCTAAGTTTCACCTCACGGCGTCCACATGAGCGTGCGACAGCGGCCCAGCGGTGGGCCGCGCACGGACACACGCACCACGAGCCGGAGCGCGCGACCGGCACACTCGCACCGTCGTCCTCAGCGGCCGGTGGTCGGTACCCCACGCTCGGTCATGAAGGGCTCGCCGGCCGGCGCCAGGGCGGCTGCCACGGTCCGGGCGTGCTGATCGCCCATCGGCATCGGCGGCAGGGCGTCGACCGGGAACCATCCCACGGCACTCGACTCGTCGTCGCCGACCTCGGGCTCGCCGCCGACCCACCGGCAGACGAAGGCATGATCGAGGAACTGGCAGCGGTCCCCGTTGGGATAGGTCATCGCGGGCCCGGCGTTGAGCCCGAGGAACCGCTCGACCTCGATGTCGACGCCGGCCTCCTCCCTGGCCTCGCGCACGACGGTGCGGTCGGGGCACTCCCCCGGTTCGACGATGCCGCAGATCGGGGTCCAGACACCGGTGTCGGACCGCCGCACCATGAGCAGCTCGCGGCGCTCCTCGGGGCCACGCAGGACGACGCCGATCGCCCCGGACAGCCACAGCAGGTCGTGGCCGACGGTGCGGCGCAGGGACGTGATGAACTCCGGTGTCGGCATGACCCCACCCTAGTGAGGCTGCGGCCCGGCCAGCGTCCGGTCCTGCGCCACCCTGTCCGCACCCCATGACCGCAATGTGGCACCGGATCCGCCCCGACCCGAGTTCGCGACGTTCACACCCCGACTTGCGCCACATTGCCGTCACCCAGCCCATAGACTGATCGGGCAGGGGACCAACCCGCGACATTCCGGGAGATGGAGGCATGGTGGCCAGGACCATTCGACGCGTGCTCATCGCGAACCGGGGCGAGATCGCGGTGCGGGTGATCCGCGCCGCCAAGGACTGCGGGATCACCTCGGTCGCCGTCTACGCCGACTCCGATTCCGAGAGCCTCTTCGTCAAGCTCGCGGACGAGGCCTACGCGCTCAACGGCACGACCCCCGCCCAGACCTACCTCGACGTCGAGAAGATCCTCGACATCGCTCGTCGCGCCGAGGTCGACGCGATCCATCCCGGCTACGGATTCCTCTCCGAGAACGCCGACTTCGCCCAGGCCGTCATCGACGCCGGCATCATCTGGGTGGGGCCGCCGCCGGAGGCCATCCGATCCCTCGGCGACAAGGTGCAGGCCCGCCACATCGCCCAGAAGGTCGGCGCTCCCCTCGTCCCCGGCACCCCCGATCCCGTGGCCGACGCCGACGAGGTCGTCGCCTTCGCCCGAGAGCACGGCCTGCCCATCGCCATCAAGGCTGCCTTCGGCGGTGGCGGACGAGGCCTCAAGGTGGCCCGGCGGATGGACGAGGTCGCCGAGCTCTACGAGTCGGCGGTCCGCGAGGCCGTCACCGCGTTCGGGCGCGGCGAGTGCTTCGTCGAGCGCTACCTCGACCGCCCGCGCCACGTCGAGACCCAGTGTGTCGCCGACCAGTACGGCGTCGTCCAGATCATCTCGACCCGCGACTGCTCCCTCCAGCGGCGCCACCAGAAGCTCGTCGAGGAGGCCCCGGCCCCGTTCCTCAGCCAGGAGCAGATCGATCGGCTCTACTCCTCCTCCAAGGCCATCCTCAAGGAGGCCGGATACGTCGGCGCGGGCACCTGTGAGTTCCTTGTGGGCCAGGACGGCACGATCAGCTTCCTCGAGGTCAACACCCGGCTCCAGGTGGAGCACCCGGTGTCCGAGGAGGTCGCCGGCGTCGACCTCGTGCGGCTCATGTTCCACGTCGCGCAGGGCGGTCACCTCGAGGACCGTGACCCGCAGCTGCGTGGGCACTCCATCGAGTTCCGGATCAACGCCGAGGACCCCGGACTGGGCTTCATGCCCGCCCCGGGCACCCTCACCGCCTGGCTGCCGCCGACGGGCCCCGGAGTGCGGGTCGACGAGGGCTACCACGCCGGCATGACGGTGCCGGGAGCCTTCGACTCGCTCATCGGCAAGCTCATCGTCACCGGCGCCGACCGCGCGCAGGCCATCGAGCGTGCCCGCCGCGCCCTCGACGAGATGGTCATCGAGGGCATGCCCACCGTCATCCCCTTCGACCGGGTCGTCGTCCGCGAGCCGGCCTTCACCGCCGAGGACGGCACCTTCGGCGTCTTCACCGACTGGATCGAGACCGATTTCCGCAACGAGATCGACTCCTACACCGGAGATCTGGGCAACCCCGAGGAGACCGACCCCCCGCGCACGGTCGTCGTCGAGGTCAACGGCAAGCGGGTCGAGGTGCGCCTGCCCGCCTCCCTCCAGGCCCCGCGGCAGGGGTCGACGACCCGCTCGAAGCGGCCGACGAAGCGCTCCCGGGGTGGGCATCGGCCCGCCCAGCCGTCCGGCAACGCCCTGGCCAGCCCCATGCAGGGCACCATCGTCAAGGTGAGCGTCGTCGAGGGCGAGGAGGTCTCCGAGGGAGACCAGATCGTCGTTCTCGAGGCCATGAAGATGGAGCAGCCCCTGGTCGCGCACCGGGCCGGCATCATCCGCAACCTCATCGCCGAGCCGGGCACGACTGTCGCCTCCGGCGAGGTCATCTGCGAGATCACCGACCCGTCCTGACCCAGCGCACCCCTGCTCGCGGACCCGGGGTCCTCGAGCAGGGTCCGCGGAGGCCCGCCCGTCCCTCGATCCTGTGATGTCCCTGTGTCATCGCTCCGATCGCTGACCGCGAGTTGAGGCCCCTCCCCCCGGGCGGCATAGTGGTTTCATGCCGTTCATGTTGGGCCAGTTCCTCATCCTCGCACTCTTCGTGCTGGGGGCAGTGACGACCTTCTCGGCCCTGTCCCGATCCCAGCACCAGGCACGCGCCCTCGAGGCCGAGCGGGCGAAGGCGATCGAGGCCCAGGTGAACCGCATCCGGGGGGCCGCGGAGGACGACGTCACCTCCTTCGGCGAGGCGCTGCGCCAGCTGGACCTCGAGGTGGCGGGCTCGGAGCTGTCCGACGAGGCCCGTCAGGACTGGTCGCACGCCCTGGACTGCTACGACCGCGCCAAGACCCTGCTGGCCCAGGACAAGGGCACCGGCCAGGTGACCCTCGTCACCGAGGCCCTCGAGGAGGGACGCCACGCCATCGCCTGTGTCAAGGCGCGGGCGGCTGGCCAGCCGGTGCCGCAGATGCGTCCCCCGTGCTTCTTCGACCCGGCCCACGGCCCCTCGACCACCGACATCATGTGGGCCCCCGACGGCGGCGTCGCCCGCAAGGTGCCGGCGTGCCAGGCCGACGCCACCCGTGTCCAGCAGGGCCGCTCGCCGTGGATCCGGACCGTCGCCGTCAACGGCAGCCAGGTGCCGTACTGGCAGGCGGGTCAGGACTACGCCCCGTGGATCCAGGGCTACTCCCGCCGCTACGAGACGAATCCGGTCGTCACCGGCCTGGCCATCGGCGGGTTGGGGGCGCTGGGGCTGGGACTCTTCGGGGCACTCTTCGACGACGGCCCATTCGGCCCCTGATCCGGCCTCAGTCCCCGTCGCGGGAGATGAGCGCCTCGAGGCGTCGCGCCGCCTCCGACATCGACCCCGACATCGACGGGTAGACGGTGAAGTCGTGCTGGAAGGCGTCGACCGGGATCCGCTCGGCCACCGCGATGGACACCGGGTGGATGAGCTCGGAGGCCCGGGGAGCCACGACGACCCCACCGATGATGTTGCCGGTGGCGGGTCGGCAGAAGAGCTTGACGAAACCGTCGCGCACTCCCTGCATCTTGGCCCGCGGATTGGTCGCCAGCGGCATCGTCACGACCCGAGCCGGCACCTTGCCGGCGTCGACGGCCCGCTGGGTGACGCCGACCGTGGCGATCTCGGGGGCGGTGAAGACGTTGGAGGCGACCAATCGCAGGTCGAGCGGCTGGACGGCCTGACCCAGGGCGTGCCACACGGCGATCCGGCCCTGCATGGCGGCCACCGAGGCCAGGGCGAACACCCCGGTGCAGTCACCGGCGGCGTACACCCCCGGAGCGCTCGTGCGCGACACCCGGTCGACGAGGACGTGGCCGCGATCACCCAGGGCCACCCCGGCGTTCTCCAGTCCCAGGCCGGTGGTGTTCGGCGTCGAGCCGACCGCCATGAGGCAGTGCGACCCGGTGACGGTGCGTCCGTCCTCGAGGCCGACGACGACCTCGTCACCGTGCCGGGTGGCCGAGACCGCCCTGGACCGCGAGAGGATCGTCATGCCCCTCGACTCGAAGACGGCCTGGAGGACGGCTCCGGCGTCGGCGTCCTCCCCCGGGAGCACCTGGTCGCGGGAGGAGACGAGGGTGACCCGGCAGCCGAGGGCGTCGTAGGCGGAGGCGAACTCGGCCCCGGTGACGCCCGAACCGACGACGACGAGGTGCTCGGGCAGCTCGGTGAGTCCGTAGAGCTGCTTCCAGTTGAGGATCCGCTCCCCGTCGCAGCGGGCCGCCGGCAGCTCGCGCGGCGTGGTGCCGGTGGCCACGAGGACGAGGTCGGCGGCGAACACCCCCGACTCGGCCCCGGTGACCCGCACGGTGCGGGCGTCGACGAGCTCCCCGCGGCCCTGGACGAGCCGGACCCCCAGGGCCTGCAGCCGCTCGGTGATGTCCCGCGACTGGGCCCGGGCGAGGTCGAGGACCCGCCGGTTGACGACCTCGAGATCGACCTCGAAGGCCTCGGCGGGGTCGGCCCCGGCACCACGCGCGCGGATACCCAGCTCGCAGGCACTGCGCATGGTCGACATGACCTCGGCGGTCGCGATGAGGGTCTTCGACGGCACGCAGTCGGTGAGGACCGCCGAACCGCCCGGCCCGACCTCCTCGACGAGGGTCACGTCCACCCCGTAGGTCGCCGCGACGAGGGCGGCCTCGTAGCCGCCGGGTCCACCACCGATGATCACCATTGACGTCACGGGGGCATTGTGTCAGATCGACCGCCCTGCCCACAGCTTCTCGGGGGCGGGCAACTGCTCCCCGAAACCTGGCCACGTTCGCCGTACCTCTACAGTGGCACCCATGACCGATGAGCTGCTCACCGACCCCGTCCAGGCCGCCAGGACGGCCGCCGCCACCATCACCGACCGCACCGGTGTCGACCACGCCGACGTCGCCCTCGTCCTCGGCTCGGGCTGGTCGAGTGGCGCCACCCGACTCGGCGAGGTGCTGTCGACCGTTCCGCTCGAGCAGATCCCCGGGTTCAGCGCCCCCGTCGTCGCCGGTCACGGTGGCGACCTCCTCGTCATCCGGTTGGCCTCCGGGAGGACCGCCCTGGTCCTCACCGGACGGACGCACCTGTACGAGGGCCGCGGTGTCGCCCCGGTGGTCCACGGCGTGCGCACCGTCGCCGCCCTGGGGGTCACGACGCTCGTCCTCACCAACGGCTGCGGCGGCCTGGACCGACGCTGGGGCCCGGGCACCGTCGTCGCCATCCGCGACCACATCAACCTCACCGGCACGACGCCCCTGGTCGGGCCGACCTTCATCGACATGTCGACGACGTGGACGCCCGCTCTCCTCGACCTCGTCCACCGGATCGACCCCGAGATCCCCACCGGGGTGTACGCCCAGTTCCACGGGCCCGCCTACGAGACCCCCGCCGAGGTGCGGATGGCCGGCGTCATGGGTGCCGATCTCGTCGGGATGTCGACCGCCCTGGAGGCCATCGCTGCCCGCGAGGCCGGTCTCGACCTGCTCGGCCTGTCCCTGGTGACCAACCATGCGGCCGGCGTGAGCCCCGACCCCCTCGACCATGCCGAGGTCATCGCCGCCGGGAAGGCGGCCGCGCCGCGACTGGCCGATCTGCTCTCCCGCATCGTCGCGGCCCTGTGAGCCGACCCACACCCCACCCCGAAAGGACCACCCACATGCCCCCGAGCCCCACCCCGTCCCCGAACCCTGCGCGGGCACTGAACCCTGCCAGGATCACCGAGGTCGAACGCTGGCTCGCCCAGGATCCGGACGAGGCCACCCGGGCCGAGCTGTCGACCCTCCTCGAGCGGGCCCGGGCCGGAGAGGAGGAGGCGGTGGACGCCATCGAGGCCGCCTTCGCCGGCCCGCTCACCTTCGGCACCGCCGGCCTGCGCGCCGCTCTCGGCCCCGGACCGGCGCGGATGAACCGGGTCGTCGTCCAGCAGGCAGCCGCCGGGTTCGCCGCCTGGCTGCGCGAGCACGGCCACGAGTCCGGCTCGGTCGTCATCGGTTTCGACGCCCGCCACAACTCCGACGTCTTCGCCCGCGACACGGCCGAGATCATGGCCGGAGCCGGGTTCCACGCCCTCCTGGCCGATTCCCCCGTCCCCACCCCGGTCACCGCCTTCGGGATCGGCCACCACGGGGCCATCGCCGGGGTCATGGTCACGGCCTCGCACAACCCGCCGGCCGACAACGGCTACAAGGTGTACCTGGGCGACGGTTCGCAGATCGTGCCACCCACCGACACCGAGATCGCCGCGCACATCGCCACCGTCGCCCAGCAGCCGGTGAGCCTCATCCCCCGGGGCGACGACATCGAACTCATCGGCGACGAGCTCATCGACGCCTACGTCGCCCGGGCGGCCGAGCTCGCCGGGCAGGTGCCTCACGACGTCACCTGGGTGTACACCGCCATGCACGGGGTGGGGACGCGGGTCGTCCGGCGTCTCGTCGAGCGGGCCGGACTGCCCGATTTCGTCGGCGTCGCCGAGCAGCTCGACCCCGACCCCGACTTCCCCACCGTCTCCTTCCCCAACCCGGAGGAGCCCGGGGCCCTCGACCTGGCCCTCGACCTGGCCCGCCGGAAGGACGCCGATGTCATCATCGCCTCCGACCCCGACGCCGACCGCTGCGCAATGGCCGCCGTCATCGACGGCCAGTGGCGCATGCTCACCGGCGACGAGCTCGGCACCCTCCTGGGTGACGACGCCCTGCGTCGCGGGGTGCACGG
Organism: Acidipropionibacterium timonense; assembly: GCF_900605005.1. Taxonomy (GTDB): domain Bacteria; phylum Actinomycetota; class Actinomycetes; order Propionibacteriales; family Propionibacteriaceae; genus Cutibacterium; species Cutibacterium timonense. Next base: position 1,881,958 of record NZ_LR027558.1, read on the forward strand.
CGTCTACGCCAACTCCATCGTCTCCTCGACGGCCCTGGCGACCCTGGCGAGGGCCGCGGGGCAGGAACACCGGACGACGCTCACCGGGTTCAAGTGGATCGGCCGGGTCCCCGGGCTCGTCTTCGGCTACGAGGAGGCCATCGGCTACTGCTGCGACCCCTCGCACGTCCCCGACAAGGACGGCATCACCGCCCTGGCGACGATCCTCCAGCTCGTCGGCAGGCTGCGGTCCGAGGGCCGGACGGTCGCCGACCGGCTCGACGACATCTGGCGCACCCACGGACTGCACCGCACCTCGCAACTGGCGGTGCGGGTCACCGACATGTCGATCATCTCGGGCGCCATGGACCGACTGCGCGCCGAGCCACCGGCGCAGCTGCTGGGCCAGCCGGTGACGGTGCGCGACCTGCTGGCCGCCGACAACGGCTCCGGGCTGCCCCCGCAGAACGCCATCGAGCTCAGCGGCGAACACGTGCACGTCGTCGCCCGCCCCTCGGGCACCGAGCCGAAGCTCAAGGTGTACCTCGAGGTGCGTGCCAGCGCCGAGGAATCATCCGAGGACCTGGCTGGCACGAAGACACGCCTGGACGACGAGATGGTGACCCTGCGCCAGGAGCTGGCGACCGCTCTGGGACTCGGCTGATCCCGGATTCGACCCGGAGGCGCCACCGAGCCGGGCAGGAGGTCGTGGACCCCTGCCCGGTAGCCTTTCTCCATGAGATCGTCCTTCCCCCTTCCCCGGCCCAGGCGTCGGTCCCGGCAGGCCGGCGGCACGCGTGACCATCGTCGCCGGCTCGCCGGACTGCTGGCCCTGCTGGTCACGCTCATCTGTCTCGTCCCGGCGACTGCCGCCCGGGCCGACGACAAGACCCCCAGCGAATGGCGGATCAAGGAGTACGTCGTCAAGGCCGACGTCGACCGGGACGGGGACGCGAACGTCACCGTGGACATGGCCTTCGACTTCGCCAACCACTCCAGGCACGGCCCGTACCTCACCTTCACCGAGCGTCAGGGACTCACCGACGATCCCGACCACTGGCGCCGGCTGTCGTTCACCGGCTTCCGGGCGACGAGCTCGACCGGCGCCGACGCCACCGTCAAGACCGAGCGCAACGAGGGCGCGGTCCTCGTGCGGCTGGGACGCAACGGACGGACCTTCACCGGGGTCCAGCGGTACACCCTCACCTTCACCGTCCACGGACTCATCTCGCTCAACAACGAGAAGAGCCACCTCGACGAGGTGAACTGGAGGGTCTTCGACAACTTCGACGTCCCCATGGACGCCGTCAAGGTCACCCTCACCGGGCCTGCCGACGCCACCCGCACCGCCTGCTACACCAGCGGCCGGACCTGCTCGGCGTCCGCCGACGGCCGGACCATCACCTACTCGGTGGGTTCGGTCGCCCGGCACAAGCCCGTCCAGATCGTCGCCGGGTACCCCGCAGGAACGTTCACCTCGAAGGCGGCCCCGACCCTCACCAAGCGGTACCACCTGGGCAACACCTTCGGTCTGTCGGCGGCCACCGGAGCCGGCACCGTGGGAACGGGGCTGCTCGCCGTCCTCGCCGTGTTGTGGAGCCTTCGTCGCATGGGCCGGGACGAGGAGTTCGCCGGGGTCGCACCGGGCGTCGTCCCGCCGGAGGGCCAACGCACCACCCGACGCCGCGTCCGGGAACCCGAGGTGGCCGTCTCCTTCCGCCCGCCTCAGGGCATGTCCCCGGCGGAGGCCGGTGTCATCGTCGACGGCTCGGCCGACAACGGCGACGTCACCGCGGGAATCCTCGATCTGGCCGTGCGCGGCCACCTCGTCATCACGCCGGTCGGCCAGGACCGCAAGGGCCGCACCGAGGACTGGGAGTTCACCCGGCGTCCCGAGTGCACCGAACCGCTCCGGCCGTGGGAGTCCGAACTGCTCGACGCGTTCTTCGAGTCCGGCTCGAGCCAGTCGACCGCCCATCTGCGCAAGACCAAGGACCTCGACATCCTCGGCCCGACGCGCACGCGCCTCGACGCCCTCACCCACGAACGGGGCTGGTACAAGCGGCAGCCGTCGATGCTGCGCGCCCTCTCGGTGTTTCGTGCGGTGGGGGTCCTGGCCCTGGCCGCGATCGTCACCGTCGCCTGCGCCCTCGCGGGCTGGGGACTGGTGGCCGTCCCCATCGTCCTGGGGGCCCTCGTGTACGCCGCCCTCGCCGTTCTTCGCTCCCCCGGCCGCACCGCCCTGGGCACGGCCGCCAACGACCAGGTGAGGTCGTTCCGCAAGTACCTCACGACGGCCGAGGCCGACCAGATCAGGTTCGAGGAGGGGATCGACGTCTTCAGCCGGTACCTGCCCTGGGCGGTCATCTTCGGCGTCACCGAGCGGTGGGTCAAGGTGTTCCAGGACCTCCAGGCGCGCGGCGTCTACGAGCCCGACTACAGCTGGTACGGCGGCTACTGGACCGGCTACGCCATGGGCGACCTCGGTGGATTCGCCTCGTCGATGGACACCATGACCTCGGCCATGACCTCATCCCTCGAGTCGGCGGCGACCTCGTCGACGAGCAGCTCGGGATCCGGTTTCTCCGGGGGCGGCGGCTTCGGCGGGGGTGGCGGCGGAGGCTGGTGATCCGGCCCCCGAGCCGCGCCCCGGGGCGCGGGGCGCACTGCCGGTCCGGCCCGACCGCTAGACTCTCCCGCCGTGGCGCGCACCATCATCCTTCTGGCCGGACCGTCCGGGTCGGGCAAGTCACGGCTCGTCCGCACGACCTCGCTGCCGCAACTGCGGCTCGATGACTTCTACCGGGACGGTTCGGAGCCCGGACTGCCCCGCCAGCACGGACGGATCGACTGGGACGACGTGCGCACCTGGAACCTCGGGGCGGCGGTCGAGGCCCTGCACACCCTGGCCACCACCGGTCGGGCCGTGACACCGCGATACGACCTGTCCCGGTCCCGGGCCGACGGCACCCACGTCGTCGACCTCGGGCAGGCCAGGGCCCTCGTCGCCGAGGGGATCTTCGCCACCGACCTGCTCGCCCCCTGCCGTGACGCCGGCCTCGACGTCGTCCCGATCTGGCTCGACCGACCCCGCGAGGTGAACTTCGCACGGCGTCTGGTCCGCGACCTGCGCCAGCACCGGAAGGCTCCGTCGGTCCTCGTCCGACGGGGACTCGAGCTACGGGCCCGCGAGCCGAGCCTGCGATCGCGGGCGGTCGCCCTGGGATTCCGGCCGATGAGCATGGGGACGGCCACCCGGGTCGCGCTCGAGGCGATGGGTACCGATCAACCATTTGGATGATGTGGAGGCCCACCGGCGGCCCGTAGCGTCGGGAGTGTCGAAAGGACCGTCGTGACACACTCGCCCTCCACCCCGACCGTCGGGGTTCCCTTTCCCGGCCGCTGGAAGGCCTTGGCCGTGCTGGCCGCCGGGCTGTCGATGATCATCCTCGACGGGACGATCGTCGGGGTCGCCCTGCCGACGATGATCGGGTCGCTGCACCTGGACCTCACCGACGCGCAGTGGGTCAACGCCCTCTACAACGTCATCTTCGCGGCGCTGCTGCTGGGCGCCGGACGCCTCGGCGACCGCATCGGGCGTCGGACCACCTTCGCGGTCGGGGTCGTGCTCTTCGTCGCCGGGTCGCTCCTGGCTGCGCTCGCCGCCGGTGCCGGGACCCTCATCGGGGCGCGGGCCGTCCAGGGTGTCGGTGGGGCACTCGTCCTGCCGGCCACGCTGTCGAGCGTCAATTCCCTGTTCCAGGGACGTGACCGCGCCGCGGCCTTCGGCATCTGGGGGGCCGTCATGAGCGGGATGGCAGCCCTCGGCCCGCTGGCCGGTGGGCTGCTCACCCAGTACGCGTCATGGCGATGGATCTTCTGGGTCAACCTGCCGCTGGGGGCACTCGTCCTGGCAGGCATCGCGGCCTGGGTGCCCCAGACCAAGGGGCGCGCGGCCCTCAAGGGGGTCGATGTCGACGGCCTGCTCACCTCGGCGATCGGGTTCGGGCTCATCGTCTTCGGGCTCATCGAGGCCACCTCCCTGGGCTGGTGGCATCGCACCGGTGAGCTGTCGGTGGGTGCGCTGTCATGGCCGTCGAGCTGGACCCTGTCGCCGGTGCCGGTGGCGATCGGCCTGGGAGCGGTCTTCGTCGTGCTGTTCGTCCTGTGGGAGGGGCATCGGGCGAGGGTGGGGCGGGACGCCCTGCTCGACCTCACGCTCTTCCGGGTCTCGACCTTCACCTGGGGCAATGTCACCGCCGCGACGGTGGCGATCGGTGAGTTCTCACTCATGTTCACCCTGCCGCTCTTCCTCGTCAACGCCCGTGGGCTGTCGACGGTCGTCACCGGCTTCGTCCTGGCCGGGATGGCCCTGGGCGCCTTCATGTCGGGGGCATCGGCCCGGCACCTGGCCGCGCGGATCGGCGCCGCCGGCGTGGTCGTGCTCGGCCTGGGGCTGGAGGTGCTCGGGGTCGGCGCCCTGGCCGGGGTCGTCGCGGCACGGTGGTCACTGTGGGCCCTCATCGCGGCGCTGGTCGTGTACGGCGTCGGTCTCGGCCTGGCCAGCGCCCAGCTGACGAGCACGGTGCTCCACGACATCCCCGAGGACCTGTCGGGCGCCGGATCGGCGACCCAGTCGACCTTCCGTCAGCTCGGCTCGGCGGTGGGTTCGGCCATCGCCGGGTCCGCCCTGGCGGCGGCGATGACGACGTCCCTGCCGCGTGCCCTCGATGCCGTCGGGCACCTACCGGCGGCGGTGGCCGACCAACTCGTCTCGGGCACGAAGAGCTCGGCCGGGTCACTCATCCTTGCGCTGCGCGACGGCGGCGCCAGCTCGGGGATGGGCCGTCAGCTCGGGCCCCAGTACCGCGCGGTGCTCGATGCCCTGGAATCCGGGTTCGCCCATGCCTCGGCCTGGTCCATCGCGGCTTCGGCGGCCTTCCTCGTCCTCGGTCTCGTCGGGTCGCTCATGGTCCTGCGGGCGGACCGCCGGGCGCGAGCCTGAGACCCGGCACCCGAGCCGTCGTGCTGCAATGTGGCACTTCTCGGCTGGGCGGCGCCCGTCACGGACGCCCGACGCCCTCCCGCGCCACATTGCAGTCACCGGGGGCGTGCCGACAGCCGACCGTGCAGGGGTGCAGACGGCCGGCAGCGGGCGAGTGCGTGCGAGCCGGACCCGAATCGACCGGTTCGGCTCAGTCCTGACTGATGGGCGCCCAGGCCGGACCGGTCTGGGCCAGTTCGGGGTCGAGCTTGCGGAAGATCGGTGAGGGCTTGGCCAGCGGGCGTCCCACCTCCACCTCGACGCGACCCCACCTGGCCTGCTCGGAGGCGTAGTCACCCTGGAGCACCGGGTACCCCTCGTCCACCTCGACCAGCTGCGGCTGGGCCGCCCAGACACCGTCGCCACCGAGCGCCTCCCACACCTTCTGGGCGGCATGCGGCATGAACGGGGTGAGCATGGTGTTGCAGTCGCTGACGACCTGCAGGGCCACGTGCAGCACCGTGTCGCGGCGGTCCGGGTCGTCCTTGAGCTTCCACGGTTCCTGGGCGCTGATGTAGGCGTTCGCCAGGCCGACGATCCTCATGACCTCGGTGATGGCGGCCTTGAACCGAGCGTGCTCGAGCGACCCACCGACCTCGTCGAAGGCGGCTGCCGAGGCCTCGAGCAGGTCGCGGTCGGCGTCGGTGAGATCGTGCGCCTGTGGGATGGCGCCGACGTTCTTGTGAGCCATCGAGATCGACCGGTTGACGAGGTTGCCCCATTCATTGGCGAGCTCGAAGTTCACCCGGCGCACGAACTCGTCCCAGGTGAAGTCGGTGTCCTGGTTCTCGGGCCCGGCGACGGCGATGAAGTAGCGCAGGGCGTCGGGCCCGAAGTCGCGCAGGAAGTCGCCGACGAAGATTGTCGCCCCGCGCGAGTTCGACACCTTCGAGCCGCTCATGGTGAGGAACTCGCTGGAGACGATCTCGGTGGGAAGGTCGAGCACACCGATCTCCTCGGACGGCTCGCCGCCCTTGTCGCCCTGACCATTGACCCCCAGGAGGATCCCGGGCCAGATGACCGAGTGGAAGACGATGTTGTCCTTGCCCATGAAGTAGTACGACAGCGCCTCGGGATCCTGCCAGAAGTCCTTCCATGCCTCCGGATCGCCGCTGCGTCGGGCCCACTCGATCGACGCCGAGAGGTACCCGATGACGGCGTCGAACCACACGTAGATCGACTTCATGGGATTGTCCTGCCAGCCTTCGACCGGCACCCGGATGCCCCAGTCGAGGTCGCGGGTGATGGCTCTCGGCCGCAGTTCCTCGAGGAGGTTGTGGGAGAACTTGAGGACATTGGGACGCCAGTCGGTGCGGGTGTCGATCCACGTCGTCAGCGACTGGGCCAGGGCGGGCAGGTCGAGGAAGAAGTGCTCGGTGGTGCGGAACTGCGGAGTTGCGCCGGTCGTCTTCGACCTCGGATCGATGAGGTCGGCCGGGTCGAGCTGGCGGCCGCAGTTGTCGCACTGGTCGCCGCGGGCGTCGTCATAGCCGCACACCGGGCAGGTGCCCTCGATGTAGCGGTCCGGCAGGGTGCGACCGGTGGACGGCTCGAAGGCGCCCATCTCGGACTGCTTGACGAGGTACCCGTTCCTGTACAGGGTGCGGAAGATCTCCTGGGTGACCTCGGCGTGGTTCTCGGTCATCGTTGAGGTGTAGAGGTCGTACGACAGCCCGAGGCCCTGGAGGTCGGAGGCGATGATCCGGTGGTACTTCTCGGCGCACTGCTGGGCCGTCAGCCCCTCCTGATCGGCCTTGACCGAGATGGCGGTGCCGTGGCAGTCCGAGCCGGAGACCATGAGGACCCGGTGCCCCGACATGCGCATGAAGCGGGCGAAGACGTCGGAGGGGACACCGAATCCGGAGACATGGCCGATGTGTCGGGGCCCATTGGCATAGGGCCACGCGACGGCGGCGAGAACGTTGGCACACATGGGTCCGAGTCTATCGACCACAGCGGCGGCCTCATGACAGGGTCAGCCCGCTGCGACCTCCCGATCCGCCCTGCGCTCACAGGTGCCGCCGGCCCCACCGCGGCAGCCGGTGCCGATGGTCGAACACCGCCTCGACGTCGAAGAAGTCGCGGTAGATCTGCGGCGTGTGCCTCATGCCGTAGCCGTCGACGTGGAGGCGGCTCTGGACGAGGAACCCCCGCTCGGGGTGTCGCACGACGGCGGTACGGTCCGACACGTCGCAGATGACGTCGAAGCCGGCGTCCAGGATGACCTTCATGATCGGGCCCGCAGGATCGGCCATCGCCCCGAACGGGGTGATGTACAGCTTCGTGGGGCCGAGGAGGTCACCGGCCTCACGCAGCCACTTCGCCGTGTCGTCGGCCACCCACCGAGGCGTCATCGTCGTGGATCCCAGGTCGATGTGACCGTAGGAGTGGCTGGCGAAGGTCCACCCTCGACGCTTCATGAGGGCGATGACCGGTCTGGCGGCGGCCTGTTGTGCGGCTCGGTCGTGTTCGTGGCGGTCGGTCCGGTAACCGAGCACTCCCTCGTACCCGGTGAGGGCCAGAGTGCCCGCCGCCCCGCCCAGACTGAACTCGGGGTGGCGGCGCAGGTACTGGTCCAGGTGGCTGACAATGCAGTTCGTGGGGTCCTCGAGGGCCCGACCGGTCCGCGGGTCGGTGCCGACGCACGAGAGATGCCCGGTGCGGTCGACGACGATGCGGTCCATGAACCCCTTGCCGAGAAGGAACCGGTTGAAGCTGAGGTCGTCGATCGACAGGACGAGTGGCCGATGTCCCCGGGGGACGCGCAGGTCCGGGTTGGGCACGACCGAACGACCGTCACGCACGAAGCAGTCGGCCAGATCGACGAGGATGTACCGTCGGGCGCGCAGATGGTCGAGCAGCCGGAGCACCTCGTCCTTGGTGAGGTACCAGTCGTCGAAGTCCTGCCCCTCCCGGGACGCGAAGGCCACCTCGGGGAACGGGATCATCTGGTGGAGGAAGAGGTGCTGGACGGTACCTGTGAACCGTTCGAGGGTCACGCCGTCCCAGTGCCGACGCACCGGTTCCCAGTCGTCCGCCGTGGGAACCGACGAGCTGGGTGACGCCGTCGCCGACCGGGATCCCCTCGCCGAGGGACTGGTGCGGCGCTCGGGCCTCCCGGCTCCCTCGCCCGGCGACCCACCGCCTCCGGGCGCGACCTCGGCGCATCCGGCCAACGGGATCGTCGCGGCACCGGCGAGGAGCGCCCGCCTCGACATCGGACGCGGTTCCATGTCAGGTCACCTCCATTCGGTGACGGGACGCTGGACGTCAGATGTCGAATATCTGAATCATCGGTATGTCCCGCCCTCGCGAACGAGGGTACCCTGATGGAACAACAGCCTCCAACCGCCCTGACGTCGTCCCCACACGGAGACCCGCAACGCGATCCGAGCCCCTGACCTCGACCTCCACCGGAGGATGACGGCGTCGTCGGACAGCCGGAGGAGCCCCAGGATCTCGATGCCGACCCTCCTGGGGAGTTCGGTCGCGTCGAACTCGGCGAGCATCCGACCCTTGGTCCACATTCTTCCACTGGCCCCGTGCTCGACGAACCCGTCATCGAGCAACTCGAGATATGCAGCGCGTCGAGCAGCCGGATCGGGGTCGACGAGTCGACGCTCGAGTCGGACCAGTTCGGCGGTGAGGACCTGGTCGGGGCTGGCGGGAGTCTCGGGCAGGTCGAAGAGTTCGGACTGGGCGGGCTCGGCCCGCTCGGGCTCACCCCGGGGCGCAGCCCGGGGAGAGTCGTCGACGGCGTCCGACCCGCCCATGCCGGGGCCCCGATCGACCGGCGTGCCGTCCCGGAAAGCGGTCGCTGCGGCGCGGGCCCGCGTGTCGGCAGCCTCGTTCAAGGCGTGTCCGGCGTGGCCCTTGACCCACTCGAAGGAGACCTTCCGACCACGCAGCTGGCCGTCGATCTGCTCGAGCAGGTCGCGGTTGAGCACCGGCTTGCCGTCGGCCTTGCGCCACCCCTTGCGCTTCCACCCCGGCAGCCACTTGGTGCAGCAGTTGATGGCGTACTGGGAGTCGCACAGGATCGTCAGGGGCTCGTCGAGGTCGGCGGTCGAGCGCAGCAGGTCGAGGACCGCCATGAGCTCGCCCATGTTGTTCGTCCCGCGCGGCCATCCGCCGGCCGCCCAACGGTGGTCATCGACGTACCAGGCCCAGCCCGCCGGCCCCGGGTTGTCGAGGCTCGACCCGTCAGCCGCCGCGACGATCATGACGTCGTCCTCTCGATGTCGGAGACGTCGAAGGCCTGCGGAAGCACCTCGTCCATGGTCCGCACCCCCAGTGGGGTGCGCACCAGCAGATCCGGGCCACCGTGCTCCCACAACAGCTGGCGACACCGACCACACGGCATGATCGGCTCCCCCTGCTCATTGACGCAGGTGAAGGCGACGAGCCGCCCACCCCCTGCTGCAATGTGGTCGCTGATGACGCCGCACTCGGCGCACAGGGTCACCCCGTACCCGGCATTCTCCACATTGCATCCGCTGACGATCCGCCCGTCGTCGACGAGGGCCGCCGCCCCCACCCGGTAGTGCGAGTAGGGGACGTAGGCGCGCGCCGTCATGGCCAGGGCGACGTCGTGCAGTCTCTGCCAGTCGACGTCCATCTCAGTCCTTGATGAAGGGGGTGCCGTCGGCCGCCGGAGCCCGGACCTTGCCGACGAGTCCGGCGACCGCGACGATCGTCGCGACATAGGGCAGCAGGAGGAGGAACTGGCTCGGCATCGGGGTGCCCAGCGGTCCGAGCTCGGTGGCCAGCTGCGTGACGAAACTGAAGAACAGCGCCATGACAGCAGCCAGGCCCGGCTTCCAGCGACCCATGATGAGGGCCGCCAGGGCGATGAAGCCGTTGCCCACGGTGATGTCCTTGGAGAAGGACCCCACGGTGCCGATGGTGAAGTAGGCGCCACCCAGACCGGCGAAGACACCGCCGACGAGCACCGCCGACCACCTCGTCGCCGTCACCGAGATGCCGACGGTGTCGGCCGCCTCGGGGTGCTCCCCCACGGACCGGACGCGCAGCCCCCAGCGGGTGCGCCACAGCAGGAACCACACGAGCGGGATGCACAGGAAGCCGATGTACACGAGGATCGTCTGGTCGAAGAGGATCGGCCCGAGGAAGGGAATCCGCGACAGCCCGGGCAGGGCGATGGGCTCCATGATCGGCGCGGAGTTGAACTTCTCGGCCTCCGGCGACAGCAGCTGATTGAAGAGGAAGCCCGTGAGGCCGGTGGCGAAGAGGTTGACGACGACGCCCATGACGACCTCGTCGACGAGGTACTTGATGGTGAACACCGCGAGCAGGGCGGCCATGAGGATCGCCGCGATGACGGCCGCGACGAGCGCGGCGGTGATCGAGTGGGTCACCGACCCGACGAGCGCCGCGGCGAAGGCCGCGGTGAGCATCTCCCCCTCGATGGCGACGTTGACGACACCGGACCGCTCGCACATGACGCCGCACAGGGCACCGAGCACCAGCGGCGTGGCCAGGGAGATGGTGCCCTGGAACTGGCTGGACACCTGGAAGGGCAGGCTGGCGCCGGCCGCGGCCCAGGTGAGGAAGCCGACGATGACGGCCAGCCCGGCGAGAATGCCCCCGGTGGTCGAGAAGGCCTTGCGAGACCTGCCGAGGAAGAACAGTGCGGCCCCGGCGGCGCAGGCCAGCCCGCTGGCGAGGACGACCGGGAACCCGGGCAGCGAGAGGGTGCCCAGGCTCTGGGTGGCCAGGGCGTCGGCGAACGAGAAGTGCGCGGTGCCGTGGGTGCGCGTCACCAGCCACAGCAGGATGACCGCCATGATGCCGATGAGCACCGAGGTGGAGATGCGGTGGGTGCGGGCCTCGCGGGACTCGACGTGGGCCAGTTCGATCTCGGCGGGGTCGGACGTCATGGAGCCGACCGTCTCGGCGGGGGTCGCGCCCGGTTCGGGAACGGCCAGCCCGGCCTGGTCGGGGTCGGTCGTCGTCGGACGAGGAATCCTGGGAGTCGTCATGCCAGTGCTCCTGTGTGCGGGGTGGTCGGGGCGGTCGCGCTGGCGGAACCTCGACGCCGGTCACGGCGGGTTCGCAGGAACGGCAGGATCGTCTTGACGAGCATCGGCGCCGCCACGAACATGACGATGACCGCCTGGATGACGCTCACGAGGTCGAGGGAGGTCTGGGCCAGGGCCTGCATGCGCAGGCCGCCTTGGTTCATGGCGCCCCAGAAGAGGCCGGCCAGGACGATCCCGAAGGGATTGGATCGACCGAGCAGGGCCACGGTGATGGCGTCGAACCCGATGGTGCCCACCAGGCCGATGGACAACTGGGTGGGCGTCGCCCCGGAGATCGGGCCGAGGGCCACCTCGACGCCGGCCAGACCGGCCAGACCGCCGGAGATGATCATCGTCGTCGCGACGATCGTGCCGGTGTGCATGCCGGCGGTCGCCGAGGCGTGCGGATTGGTGCCGACCGCCTTGATCTGGAAACCCAGTCGGGTGCGCTCGAGGAGCCACCACGTCGCCGCCGCGACGAGCAGGGCCAGGAAGAACCCCAGGTGCAGCTGCGACCCGGCCAGCCGCGGGAAGGTCGCGTTCCAGTCGACCACCGGGGCGATGGGATCGGTCCGTCCGGGCATCTGGAAGGCCTTCGTCGTCAGCAGCCAGGCCAAGGACCCGCTGGCGATGTAGTTGAGCATGATGGTGACGATGACCTCGTTGGCCCCGGCGCGGGCCTTGAGGACGCCGGCGATCCCGCCCCAGACGGCTCCGCCGACGAACCCGGCGATGACCGCCAGGGTGAGGTGGAGCACCAGGGGCAGGGCGTGGAAGTTGAACCCGACCCAGGCCGCCAGGGTCGCCCCGGCGATGGCCTGACCCTGGCCGCCGATGTTGAACAGGCCGGCCTTGAAGCCCAGGCCGATGGCCAGACCGGCGCAGATGAGCGGGGCCGCCTGGGCCGTCGTCGCCGTGATCGCCGTCCACGACCCGAAGGCCCCCTCGAAGAGGGCGACGTAGGCGGCGGAGATCTTCGACCACGAGTCGGTGAGGGCGTCCGGCCGGGAGAAGAGGTAGCTCCATTCCTTGCCGATCGTCGGGTCCGAGACGACCATGATGATCGCCGAGACGACGAAGGCCAGGACGAAGGCGCCGAGGGTCACCCAGACCTCGTTCCATGGGAAGCCGAGGCGGGCACGCTGTTCCTGGAGGGCGGCGGCCTCGTGGGTGCGCACGGGGGTGGTGGGGTCGTCGGTCACGGCCTTCTCGGGCTGCGTCTCCGGAGCCTTCTCAGGCTGGGCCTCCGGAGCCTTCTCAGGCTGCGTCTCCGGAGCCTTCTCAGGCTGGGCGCCAGGGGTGGGGACGCCGGTCATCGCTGTGCCTCCTTCGTGTGGTCCCGGGCTGCCGGCCCGTCATCGGGTTGCGCCACGGCCGCCCGGGCCTCCTCGACACCGAACCCGGCCATCATGAGACCAAGGACGTCGCGCGGGGTACCGGCCGGGACGATCCCGACGATCCGACCTCGGTACATGACGGCTATGCGATCGGCGAGGGCCTCGATCTCATCGAGTTCGGTCGAGACGATGAGGACGGCGGTGCCCTTGTCCCGCTCGGCGACGATGCGCCTGTGCAGGAACTCGATGGCGCCGACGTCGACCCCGCGGGTCGGCTGGGAGGCGACGAGCACGCTCAGCGGGCGGGACAGCTCGCGGGCCAGGACGACCTTCTGCTGGTTGCCGCCGGACAGGGAGGCCACCGGAAGGTCGATCGAGGGAGTGCGGATGTCGAACTCCTCGACGCGGTCACGGGCGTTCCTCCGGATCCGCGCGAGTTGGAGGTTCCCGCGCCGGGTGTACTGGCCGACGTGGTTGAGGACGAGGTTCTCGGCCACGGTGAACGCCCCGACGAAGCCGTCGCGCTGTCGGTCCTCGGGGACGAACCCCAGGCCGGCCTCGATGGTCCGGGCCGGGGCGATGCCGGTGGTCTCGTGGTCGTCGATGCGGACCGTGCCCCGGCTCGGCGCCATGGTGCCGAGGAGTGCCTGGGACAGTTCGGTCTGACCATTGCCCTGGACACCGGCGATGCAGAGGATCTCGCCACCCCTGACCTCGAAGGAGACGTCGTCGACGACGACGGCGCCGGTGTCGTCGGCCACGGTGAGGTGCTCCACCTGGAGGCGGGGCTTGGTGACCTGTGGCTCGTCCTTGTCGACGACGAGCTGGACGGCACGGCCCACCATCATCTCGGCGAGCTCCCCCTCCGACTCGTCCGGCCTGGCCTGACCGACGATCCGCCCACGACGCACCACGGTGATGTCGTCGGCGATGGCCTTGACCTCACGCAGCTTGTGGGTGATGAAGACGATCGCCCGACCCTCGTCGCGCAGGGCCTTCATGACCTCCATGAGCTCGTCGATCTCCTGGGGGGTGAGCACGGCGGTGGGCTCGTCGAAGATGAGGTACTTGGCGTCGTTGGCCAGCGACTTGAGGATCTCGACCCGCTGCTGGACGCCGACCGGCAGGTTCTCGACGACCGAGTCGGGGTCGACCTTGAGGTGGTAGCGGTCGGACAACTGCCGCACCTTGCGCCGGGCCCGCCCCATCGACAGGACACCGGCCGTGGACTCCTCGCGGCCGAGGATGATGTTCTCGGCGACCGTGAAGACGTCGACGAGCATGAAGTGCTGGTGGACCATGCCGATGCCGGCTGCCATGGCCTGCTTCGGGTTGGCGAAGTGCTGCTCGACGCCGTCGATGTACACCGCACCCTCATCGGACTCGAGCAGCCCGTAGAGGATGTTCATGAGGGTCGACTTGCCGGCGCCGTTCTCCCCGAGCAGGCAGTGGATCCGGCCCGGCACGACGTCGAGGTCGATGTGGTCGTTGGCGGTGAGGGTGCCGAAGCGCTTGGTGATGCCGCGCAGGGACAGGCCCTTCTCGGCCGGCGGCGCGCTCATCTCGTCTGCGATGGGCGCCTGGCCCGGGGCGGCCTCGTCGGGAGCAGTGGACATGGGCTGATCCTTCCACGTCGGGAGCCATCGGCTCCCCTCAGGCCACGGCGCGCCGACAGCCCCGGCCGGGGTCGTCGGCGCGCCGTGAGGGATGATTCCGAATCCGTCGGCCCCCGGTCAGCGAACCGGGGACCGACACGACGATCACTTCGGCTGGGCCGTCGAGGTGATGGTGATCTTGCCGGAGGCGATGTCGGACTCGATGGTCTTGAGGTCGGCCTTGACGTCGGCCGGGACCTTCGAGTCGAACTCGTGGAACGGCGAGATGCCGGTGCCCTTGTCCTTGAGGGAGCCGACGTACGGGGTGTTCGAGAAGGACCCGTCCTTGGCGGCCTTGATGGCGTCGTACACGGCGACGTCCATGCCCTTGTAGACGCTGGTGATGATGTTGCTGCAGTAGGTCGGCTGGGTGTTACACCCGTCGGCGTCCACCCAGATGGCGTTGGCCTTGCCGTTGCTCGACTTGACGACCTGGAGGGCACCGTTGCCGGCGTTGCCGGCGACCGGGAAGATGATGTCGGCGCCCTGGTTGATGAGCGTCTGGGCGGTGGTCTTGCCGCCGGCGACGTTCTGGAACGGGTTGGGCTGCGGGACGAACTGGCCGTCCTGCTTCTTCGCGTCCCAGCCGAGCACCTGGACCGACTTCTTCTTCTGCTGGTTGTAGTACTCGACGCCCTGGGCGAAGCCGTCCATGAAGATCGTCACGGTGGGGATCTTCATGCCGCCGTAGGTGCCGACCTTGCCGGTCTTGGTGAGAGCGGCAGCCAGGTAGCCGGCCTCGAAGGAGGACTGGGCGGTGTTGAACACCAGCGGCTTGAGGTTCGACGGGGCGTTCTGCGGCTGGTCGTCGACGATGGCGAACTTCACGTCGGGATTGGCCTTGGCCGTGGCGACGGTGGCGTTCTCGAGGAGGAAGCCGACGGCGACGACGATGTTGCACTTGGCGTCGACCATCGACTTGAGGTTGACGGCATAGTCCTTGTCGTCCTTGGACTCGACCTTGGCCGAGTCGATCTTGAGGTCGGCGACGGCCTTCTCGAGGCCGGCCAGGGAGGTCTGGTTGAAGGACTTGTCGGTGAAGCCGGCGGAGTCGGAGACCATGCAGGCCTTGAAGGAACCGTTGGCGGCGCCGGCACCGCTGGACGACGACATGGCGCTCGACGTCGAGCTGGCCGAGGCCGAGGACGCGGTGTCATTGCCCGGCGCCTGGGCGCAGGCCGACAGGGACAGGGCCAGCGCCGACATGATGGCCGGGATGGCGAGATACTTCTTGTTCACGAACTGCCTCCTGGAGCAGGTCGACACGGTGGAGGGGGCGCCCGCAGGAAGGGGCTCCTCCATCGGGCCCACAAACTGTAACGCGCTCGTGGCCTGTAGGACACCTTGGGGCCGCCCACGAAGGCGGTGTGTCTCACCTGACCTGGTCGACGAGGGCCTGGGCGCCGTCGATCAGATGTCGGGTCGACTCTTGCCAGTCCGGGTCCTGACAACGGTACGGGCCGGTCGCCAAGGAGATGAGCACGGCCGCCGCCCGCAGTCGCAGCTCCACCGGGTCGACCCGCTCGTCGAAGACCGGGACCCACTGCGCCAGCAGGGAGTGCACCCGCGCCGCCTGGCTGGGGTCCATGTGCTGCACCGACGACAGGTGCGCCACGAGGCAGGCCAGATCATCGGCCCGGCGGCCGGGGCCGACGGTGTCGATGTCGAGCAGCCCGACGATCCTGCCGTGCCCGACGTGCAGCTGCCCCTCGTGGAAGTCCCCGTGGGTCGGCTCCCGGCCCGAGTCGATCCCGTCCAGACCGGCCTCGATGGCCCCCGCCAGCCCGGTGAGACGGTCGCCCTCATCGGGCAGGGTCGACGCGACGATGGACGCGTAGTGGCTCACCGACGCCGACCACGGGGCGCGGCGCGGCAGGTCGGCGACCTGCGCCGGCATGGCGTCGAGCAGGTCGATGAGGTCATCGGCCGTGCACGGCGGCTCGGGGTCGAAGACGGCCTCCGACAGCGGAACCCCCGGCCGCTCGGACAGGACGACGAGCCCGTCCGGTCGCGACCCCGCGACGTCGGGCACCGGCAGTCCGGCACGAGCCAGCAGGAGGTGGCGTTCGACGATGTCGTCGAGGGCCCTGGGCCGCACGACCTTGATGTAGAAGGCGACACGGGGGCGTCTCACCTGGACGCGCAGGACGGCGCGGCGTCGGGGCCGGTAGCCGATCATCGACACGGTGAGGCCGGACGGACCCAGCGGCCGCCCGACGGCGTCGATCCGGGTGAGGAACTCCGCCAGCCGGTCGGGATAGGTCGCGGTCGGCAGGGCGGGCAGGTCGGGGTCGTCCGGGTAGAGCCACACCGCGACCCGGCGATCCCCGTCGGCGAAGATCTGTGCGGCGGCGTCGGCGGTCGCCGGGCCGGCCACGCGGGCAGAGACACCGAGCAGTTCGGTGCGCTGTCCGTAGGGCCAGTCGACGCGGGCGCGGTAGGTGGCGGTCGTCGACTGACCGGGGTTGGCGTCGACATGGGAGATCCGCCATGACGCCAGACGTCCCCCGGCGTGGTCGATGGCCGCCTCGAGCAGTCCACCCACGGCCGAGGTCGTCAGCAGCACCGAGCCGTCCGGATCGGCCGTCATGGGGCGGCTCCGGCGGGGCTGCCGGGGTGGGGTTCCTGACCCTGGCGGGCGGTCACCGCCGGCACCTGCCCCACCATGGCGGCTCCGTCGAGTCGACGCAGTCGCAACCAGGCCGCGCGCCGTCCGTCCAGCTCGATGACGGTCAGTTCGACATTGGGCTCGTCGACGGCGTCCTCGTCCTCGGGGGCGTCGACCGCCTCGAGGTGACGGCGGATCTGCGCGCCCTTCGTGGGCACCTCACCGGTCTGGGCCATGAAGTACCCGGCGACGGTGTCGTAGGGACCCTCGGGCAGGATGAGTCCGACCTTGTCGGCGAACTCCTCGAGCGTCATGAGGCCGTCGATGTCACGCAGCCGGGCGTGCATGGCGTCCGAGGGTTCGACGGTGTCGTACTCGTCGGTGATGTCGCCGACGATCTCCTCGACGATGTCCTCGAGGGTGACGATGCCGGCGGTGCCGCCGTACTCGTCGAGGACGATGGCCAGGTGGGACCGGGCCCGGCGCATCTCGGTCATGGCTCGCAGCACCTTGACCGAATCGGGCAGGGAGAGGACGGGGCGCACCAACTGGGCGACCTTGGCGTGACGCTCGGCCGGGTCGAGGTCGAGGAGGTCACGGACGTGGACGAAGCCGAGGATGTGATCGGCCGTGCCCTCGGTCACCGGATAGCGCGAGTGTGATCCGTCGCGGACCACCTGGGCGGCCTGGGATGCGGTGAGGTCCCCGGCGAGGAAGTCGACCTCGGTGCGCGGAACCATGACCTCGCGCAGTGACTTCTGGCCGGCGTCGAAGACGTCGTCGAGGATGTGACGTTCCTCGTCACCGAGGGTGACCGAGGCGGACACCATGGAACGGAGCTCCTCATCGGTGACCTCCTCGCGGGCTGCGTGCGGGTCGCCGCCGAGGATACGCACGAGGAAGTCCGTGGAGACGCCGAGGAACCAGATGATCGGGCGGAAGGCCGAGGCGATCCCGTTGACCAGGGGGCCCAGGGCCAGCGCGAAGGACTCGGCTCGCTGCATGGCCAGGCGCTTGGAGGTGAGCTCCCCCAGGACGATCGAGAAGTACGAGATGACGATCGTGATGAGCACGAGGGAGAGGGTGCTGGCCAGGCCTGACGACATGCCGTGACGCACGAAGACCGGGGCCAGGTGGGTCGACAGGGTCGCGGCTCCGAAGGCTGCCGAGAGGAAGCCGGACAGGGTCACGCCGATCTGGACCGCCGAGAGGAAGCGGTTGGGGTTGCTCGTGAGCTTCTCGATGGCCCGCCCCCGGCTGCCCCGGGACGCGATGAGCTGCTTGACCTGGGTCTCGCGCAGGCTGACCAGGGAGATCTCGGCGGCCGCGAAGACTCCCCCGATGAGGATGAAGACGAGGACCAGGAGGATGTTCGTCGTGACCTCAGACATGCCTCACCCCCGGTCGGTCCGGGGCGGTACTGTCACCCTCCGCGTCGTCGTGGTGTCGAGCCGTTCTCACAGATCCCAGCGTAGGGACTGCTGGCCACCCTCTCCAAGACGTCGTGTGCCGGACCTCCCCCGCCGGCAGGCCACGGACCCTCTCGCGGTTCACCGTCGCCTCATCACCGGCGCCCCTCCTGACGCAATGTGGCACGGTTGGCCCCCGGCACCCTGATCCCGCCATCCTCCGACCGTCTCGTGCCACATTGCGTCCCGATGACGGCAGGGCCGGGTCCCCCTCAGGCCCTGCTCATCTGGCTCCCTGGCCCAGCCTGTCGGCCGGGTGGGGGCGCGGGTCCGGCGCTGGACGGCTCGGCCACCCGAACGCAATGTGGCACCGGCCGGAGCCCGGGCCGGGTGTGGATCACTCCCGGGCGGATCTGCGCCACATTGCCACCGGGCGACGGTGCGACCGCGAGCATCGCCGAGGACGGTGCGACACCACCGGCACCCGACCACAACCACTGGAGTCGCGGTCCCGCCGGGCACCTGTCCCGGGTACCTGCTGTCCACAGGCACGTGCGCAGCATCGTCGCCTGTTGTCCACAGTTCTCCACCCGAGTGCCGGAAAACGTGGAACGCCCCGATAACTGTGGACATGGAGATCCTTGAACTGCTGCATCCCGACGACCGCCGAGGCGGCGTCGTCACGACCCGCGCCCTCCGGTCCGCCGGACTGTCCCACCTCAGCATTCGCCGGCTCACCCGCCACGGCACGCTCGCTCGCATTCGACGCGGCTGGTACGCCCTTCCCGGCGCCGACGACGAGGTCGTCGCGGCCGTTCGCCGGGGCGGCGTCATGTCATGCTGCTCGGCGCTGGCCTTCCACGGCGTGTGGGTGGCGGACGATCACCATCACCTTCGCACGTCGCGGCACGCCACCGAGCGGCTGGGGCGCCACAGCTGCTGTCGGACACGCCGGCGTCCCGCCCCCGCCAGAGCCGTCGACGACGTCGACACCGCCCTCGAGCTGGCCATGGACTGCCTCGGTGACGAGGAGCTGCTCGTCGTCATGGACTCGCTCGTCGACAAGCACCTTCTGTCGCGAGAGGAGATCGAACACCTCGCCACCCGTCACCGCCGCCGCGTCACCGGGCTGTGTCACCGCATGGGGCCGGCGCAGTCGGGGTTGGAGACGATGGTCCGCTTCCGTCTCGAACCCCTGGCGCGATCCGTCACCGCCCAGGTGCCGTTCGCCGGCATCGGACGGGTCGACCTTCTCGTCGACGGGTGGCTCGTCGTCGAGTGCGACGGTCGGCGGTGGCACGACTCGACCGCGTGGCAGTCCGACCGCACCCGGGACCGTCGTCTGGCAGCGCTCGGCGCCCAGGTCGTCCGGCTGAGCCACGACGACATCCGATGGCGGTGGGACGCCGTCCTCGACGACCTCCGGGCGATCCTCGCCCGGGGCCCGTCCACGGGGCCCCGGCGCCACGCTCGACTCAGAGTGCCTCGATCAAGGAGTTCAGGGTCGAGCTCGGCCGCATCGCCTGCTCGGCGAGGTCCTCGTCAGGGTGGTAGTAGCCACCCAGGTCGACCGGCTCCCCCTGGACGCCGTTGAGTTCGCCGAGGATCTGGCCCTCGCGCGCCGCCAACTCTCCGGCGACGTCCGAGAAGCGGTCGGCCAGGTCGGCGTCGTCCGTCTGACGCGCCAGCTCCTGGGCCCAGTACCGGGCCAGCCAGTAGTGCGACCCACGGTTGTCGATCTGCCCGAGCCTGCGTGCCGGGGACCTGTCGTTCTCGAGGAAGGACCCGATGGCGGCGTCGAGAGTGCTCGCCAACACCCTGGCCTTGGTGCCCTCGGTCGTGTTCGAGATGTGCTCGAGGCAGGCCCCCAGCGCGCAGAACTCGCCGAGGGAGTCCCATCGCAGGTAGTCCTCCGCGAGGAACTGGGCGACGTGCTTGGGCGCCGACCCACCGGCTCCGGTCTCGAAGAGGCCACCACCGGCCAGCAGGGGCACGATCGACAGCATCTTGGCGCTCGTCCCGACCTCGAGGATCGGGAAGAGGTCGGTGAGGTAGTCACGCAGGACGTTGCCGGTCACCGAGATGGTGTCCTGACCCTGGCGGATGCGCTCCAGGGTGAATCTCATGGCGTCGACCGGGGCGAGGACGCGGATGTCCAGCCCGTCGGTGTCGTGGTCGGCGAGGTAGCGTTGCACCTTCTCGATGACGAGACGGTCGTGGGCCCGCTCGGCGTCGAGCCAGAACACCGCCGGGGTGCTCGACAGGCGCGCCCGCTCGACGGCCAGTCGAACCCAGTCGCGCACCGGGACGTCCTTGACGCGGCTCATCCGCCAGATGTCGCCGGCCTCCACCCGCTGCTCGACGAGGACCTCGTCGCCGGCGACGACCTGCACCCGGCCGGAGGCCGGGACGACGAAGGTCGTCGGGTGCGATCCGTACTCCTCGGCCTTCTGGGCCATGAGCCCGACATTGGGGACGTCACCCATCGTCGCCTGGTCGAAGGCACCGTGCTCGCGGCAGTCGTCCATGATCGCGGCGTACATCGTCGCGTAGCACCGGTCGGGGATGACGGCGAGGGTCTCCTGACGCTCGCCCCGGGCGTTCCACATGCAGCCGGCGTCGCGCACGACGGTCGGCATCGAGGCATCGATGATGACGTTGTTGCCGGCATGCAGGTTGGTGATCCCCTTGTCGGAGTCGACCATGGCCAGGTCGGCGCGCTCGGCCAAGGTGCGGTCGATGGCGGCGCGGATCGGCCCGGCGACGGCGGCGTCCATGGAGTCCAGACGAGCCAGCAGGTCGCCCAGGCCCAAGTCCGGGTCCACGCCGGCGGCGTCGAGGAACTCGCCGAACTCCTCGAAGACCGGGGCGAAGAAGGTCCGAACGGCATGCCCGAAGAGGACCGGGTCGGACACCTTCATCATCGTCGCCTTGAGGTGCAGCGACCACAGCAGACCCTCGTCCTTCGCGGTGGCCAGGGTGGCGTCGTAGAAGCGGTCGAGCGCAGCGACCGACATGAATGTCGCGTCGACGATCTCGCCACCCTCGGTGGTGAGCCCCGACTTGAGCACGGTGCGGACGCCGTCGTCCCCCACGTGGACGATGTCGAGGGTCCGCCCGTCAGAGACGAAGGACTCCTCATGCCCGTAGAAGTCACCCTGGTCCATGTGCGCGACGCGGGCCCTCGCCGTCGGCGCCCACGGACGCATGGCCTGCGGATGGGCCTTGGCGAAGGCCTTGACGGCCGCTGGCGCCCGACGATCGGAGTTGCCCTGCCGTAGCACCGGGTTGACGGCCGAGCCGAGCACCGCCGAGTACTTCGCGGCGACCTCTCGCTCCTCCTCGGTCGACGGCGACTCCGGGAAGGACGGGATGTCGTAGCCCTGACCCTGCAGCTCGGCGATCGCCGCCTTGAGCTGCGGGACGGAGGCCGAGATGTTCGGCAGCTTGATGATGTTGGCCTCGGGGGAACCGGTGAGCTGGCCGAGGGCGGCAAGGTTGTCGGGCACACGGTCGTCCTCGTCGAGCCGCTCGGGGAACTGGGCGAGGATGCGTCCGGCCAGCGAGATGTCGGAGGTGACCACCTCGATGCCGCTGCCGTCGAGGAACCCCTCGACGATGGGCAGCAGCGAGTAGGAGGCCAAGGCGGGGGCCTCGTCGATCTTGGTCCAGACGATGGTGGGCATTCACGAACTCCTGTGGTCGATCGGCGCCCCGGTCCGGGCGCTGAGGTCAGGCTACCGGAGCGCGAGGACTTGCTCCTCCCCTCGAGACGCCGGACCCCGACGCTGCCGTCCGGGTCCGAGGACGGCGTCCACGACGTGCACACCGGCCGCGGGCCCCATGACCTGCGCCTATCCTGCGCTCCATGACCGCTCCCGACGCGCCTTCGACGACCACCGATGACGAGCTCGTCGTCACCTGGACCTGCCCCGACCGACCCGGTATCGTCCACGCCGTGACCGGGGCCTGCGTCGGAGCGGGCGGGAACCTCACCGAACTGCAACAGTTCTCCAGCGACGACACCGGCCGGTTCTTCATGCGACTCCAGGTGCGCGGGATGACCTCGGCGCAGGACCTCACCGCCGCGGTCTCGGGCATCGCCCCGGCCTTCGGGGCGTCGGTCCACGTCGATCGGCTCCACCGGCCGGTCCGCACCCTGCTCCTGGCATCGAAGGCCTCGCATTGCGTCTCGCACCTCCTGTTCAACCGGGACGCCGGGCGACTGCCGATCGACGTCGTCGGCGTCATGGCCAACCACCCCGACCTGGCCGACCTCGCCGCCTTCCACGGCGTCCCCTTCTCGTGGCAGGCGGTGACCAAGGATTCCAAGGCGGAGTTCGAGCAGGCCGTGCTCGACGTCGTCGACCGGGAGCAGGTCGAACTCGTCGTCCTGGCCCGGTACATGCAGATCCTCTCTCCGCGGATGTGCGAGGCCCTGTCCGGTCGGTGCATCAACATCCACCACTCGTTCCTGCCCGGCTTCAAGGGCGCCAATCCGTACCGGCAGGCCCATGAGCGCGGCGTCAAGCTCATCGGGGCGACGGCCCACTTCGTCACGGGGGACCTCGACGAGGGCCCGATCATCGAGCAGAACGTCCAGCGGGTCGACCACTCCCGCACCGTCGCGCAGCTCACCGCAGTCGGCCAGGACACCGAGTCGATGACCCTGGCCGAGGCCGTGCGACTGTTCTGCGAACACCGGACCTTCATCGACGGTCGACGCACCGTCGTCTTCCGCTGAGACGCCCTTGTGGCGGCGCAGCGGGCGCTCGGCCCCGCTATGCCGGGGTCCGCGCGCCCGGCTCGCCGCTGCCGAGTAGAGTCGGTGACAACCACGTGTCATCGATGACTCCAAGGAGAGGTCCATGAGCACCACCCCCGTCAAGATCGCCGTCACCGGCGCCGCCGGCCAGATCTGCTACAGCCTGCTGTTCCGTATCGCCAGCGGCTCGCTGCTGGGCGACACCCCCATCGAGCTTCGTCTGCTCGAGATCACCCCGGCCCTCAAGGCCCTCGAGGGTGTCGTCATGGAGCTGGACGACTGCGCCTTCGGCAACCTCGTCAACATCGAGATCGGCGACGACCCGAAGAAGGTCTTCGACGGCGTCAACGCCGCCTTCCTCGTCGGCGCCATGCCCCGCAAGGCCGGCATGGAGCGTTCCGACCTGCTCACGAAGAACGGCGCCATCTTCACCGCCCAGGGCAAGGCCCTCAATGACGTCGCCGCCGACGACGTCAAGGTCCTCGTCACCGGAAACCCGGCGAACACCAACGCCCTCATCGCAGCCACCAACGCGGTCGACATCCCCAACGACCACTTCGCCGCCCTCACCCGTCTCGACCACAACCGCGCCAAGACGCAGCTGGCCCGCAAGGTCGGCGTCGGGGTCACCGAGATCTCGCACATGACGATCTGGGGCAACCACTCCTCCACCCAGTACCCGGACCTCTTCCACGCCGAGGTCGGCGGCAAGAAGGCCTCCGAGCTGGTCGACGAGGCCTGGATCGAGAACGACTTCATCCCGACCGTCGCCAAGCGCGGTGCGGCCATCATCGAGGCCCGCGGGGCCTCCTCGGCGGCCTCCGCGGCCAACGCCACCGTCGAGTGTATGCGCGACTGGCTCACCAGCACCCCGAAGGGTGACTGGGTCTCCATGGCCATCCCGTCGGACGGCTCCTACGGTGTGCCGGAGGGTCTCATCTCGTCCTTCCCTGTCACCATCACCGATGGCAAGGTCGAGATCGTCCAGGGTCTGGAGATCGACGACTTCTCGCGCGCCAAGATCGACGCCTCCGCCAAGGAGCTCTCCGACGAGCGTGACGCCGTCAAGGAACTCGGCCTCATCTGATCCCGAACCTCGACTGTGGGGAGCGGCCTGCGCCGCTCCCCACAGTTCGTTTCCGGGCGGGCAGCAGCGACCCGCGCCACCGCAGCCACATCGGCGCGGCACGTGCCCTGGATGCCCAGCTCCGAGGACCTCAGCCCCCATGACTGCAATCCGATTGACTGCAATGTGGCGCAGGAGGGCTCGGATGACGCCCGGACCGGGCGGATCCGACAGTTCGTGCCACATTGCGGTCACGCGGGCGGCGCGCCGATCCTGGCCCGAGGCGCCCCGTGGCACATCCCAGGCCCGGGCCCCTGACATCGACGCCAGCATGACCGCCACCGATCGCCCAGTTCCGCTCCACACGTCCCCCGCCCCGATGGACGCAATGTGGCGCACGATGGCTCGTGGCACGTCAGGCGTTCGCACATCGCCCGTGTTCTGCCACATTGCGTTCGAGAGGCGAGCCGATGTGGGTGAGCTGCAGGGGGGAACCGAAGAGGCGTGGCCCCACACCGGGCGACACCTTCGGGCCACCCGACGAGGGACCCATCGAGCCCACCGGCGCCGCGGGCTCTCCGAAGCTCTCAGTGGGACGGCGGGACGACGAGCACGAGGCCGGTCATGACCAGGCCGAGCCCCAGCAGGACGGTGCAGTCCACCCACCGACGCCTCACGACGAGCAGTCCGGCCATCCGCGCCGGAAGGACCAGCCTCAACAGACCGGCCAGGAGGACGGAGCAGGCGAAGGCCATCGACCCGCGCCGCCAGTGACCGGTCGCGATGATGCCCGCCGACACGGCCACCCCGACCAGACACACCACCAGAGCCCACGGTGAGGCGATGCGTTGCGGCGCCTCCCGCACCCTGGCCATGGCATGACTCATCCGGCGGACCCCTGCTCGGCCCGGTCGACGACGTTCGACAGCAACACGGCTCGGGTCATCGGTCCGACCCCACCGGGGTTGGGCGACACCCACGCCGCCTTCTCCCACACGTCGGCGGCGAAGTCGCCGAGGATCCTGCCTTCCGGTGACCGCGAGACGCCCACGTCGACGAGCACGGCCCCCTCCTTGATCATGCTGGCGTCGATGAGCCCCGGCCGCCCGGCGGCACCGATGACGATGTCGGCCCGGCGGGTGTGCGCGGCAAGATCTCGGGTGCCGGTGTGGCACAGGGTCACGGTGCAGTTCTCCGCCCGCCGCGTCAGCAGGAGCCCCAGCGGACGGCCCACCGTCGTCCCCCGCCCGACGATGCACACCTCGGCCCCCGGCAGCTCGACCCCGTGCCGGGTGAGCAGTTCGACGATCCCGCGCGGGGTGCACGGCAGCGGTCCGGGCTCGTTGAGGACCAGCCGTCCCAGGGAGCTCGGGGTGAGGCCGTCGGCGTCCTTGTCGGGGTCGATGAGCCCGAGCGCCCAGTTGGTGTCGATGTGCCGGGGCAGCGGCAGCTGGACGATGTACCCGGTGCACGCCGGGTTCTCGTTGAGTTCACGGATCCGTGCCTCGAGGTCCGCCGCGCTGATGTCGGCAGGCAGGTCGACCCTGATCGACTCGATCCCGACCTGGGCGCAGTCCCGGTGCTTGCCGCCGACGTACTGGTGGGACGCCGGATCATCCCCGACGAGCACGGTCCCCAGGCCCGGGACGACGCCGCGCTCACGTAGCGCCGTCACCCGCTGAGCCAGCTCCGCCTTGATCGCCGCCGCCGTGGCCTTGCCATCGAGCCTCTGGGCCGTCATGAGTCCTCCTCGTCCCGTTCGCGGTCTCGTCCTCGCCCCATCCTTCCACGGGTCGGCCGGCGCCGCGGCCGCACGCGCCCGCTGTCCGCGCCAGTGGGTGGTTCGACCCTCAGGCCGTCGCCTCGACCGCGGCGAGGACCTCCTCCACCCCGTGGTCGTCGAGGACCGTCGGCAGACACAACAACCCGCTCGGCCATGGTGCGGCGAGGTGCTGAGGTCGGTCCCAGTGGATCGGCCCGACGTGCCCACGTCGGAAGAGTTCGTCGGCCGTCCGGTCGGCGTCGGGCAGACGCACGACGAGCGGGCAGCTCGCACCGGGGTTGACGACGTCCACCCCGCTCAACGCGTCCTCCAGCAGATCGCGTGTCCGGCGCACCCGTCCGACGAATCCGGCCAGGTCGAAGTCACGCCACGCCTCGATGGCCAGCGGATGGGGCCGGACGGGACGCCACAGTTCGTCGGCCAGGTCCTCGACCGCCTCGAAGGTCGCCACACCGGGGCGCTCGAGGAACTCCCGCCGGGCCGTCGTGAGTGCGTCGTCGGTCGGGCGACGATCTCCCGGGACGGCGTCGATCCCGCGGACCCAGGCGATCTCCGGCAGCGGCAGCAGTTTGCGTGTGCTCACGACCTCGATCCCACCGCGCCACGACCTGCTGCCCGACACCGCCGACGCATCGACGTCAGCCAGGAACGAGTGGGTCCGGTCGACGACGACCGGCATCCCCCGACCCTCGGCCCATTCGAGCACACGGCGCAACCCGGGACTCGGACATATCCCGTACGTCTCACAGACCATGACGACCGTCCGCTCCCCAGCTTCCTCACAGGCTGTGAGCGTCTGCTCCAGAGCCCCCGGATCCATGAGCAGATCACTGTCGAAACCCACCCTCCGCACACGGAAGCCCTCGAGCTCCCAGGGGGTGACCATCGTCTGACAAGCGTGGACCGGGACGATGACACCGTCGCAACCGTTGTCACGCAGCCGGGCGGCGACCAGACCGAGAGCCTGCCGCCCGAGCGCCACGAGGGTCACGTCCACACAGGATTCGAACAGCCCTTCCATGGGTCCCACAGCCTCCTTTTCCGATCAACCTGCATGGTCACAACGTTTTCACCACGACTTCACCCAGCGTTCATTCTCGTACCGCTGAAATTACGGAGCCCGAGCGTAGAACCAGTGCCATGCACAAGACGCATCACCCCCTGACGCGGGCCGTCGGGGCAGCAGCCGCCGCAGGCCTCATGGCCTTCGGCCTCGCTGCGCCCGCGACCCACGCTGCGCCCGCCCCCGCATCCCCGGCCAAGTCCAACCACACGACCATCACCACCACCGGCCTCAAGCCCGGTGACATCAAGCACGTGTGGCTCATCATCCTCGAGAACAAGTCCTACGACGCGACGTTCTCCGGCCTCAACCAGAACTCGTACCTGTGGAAGACCCTGCCCAAGCAGGGCGCCCTGCTGACGAAGTACTACGGCACCGGCCACTACTCGCAGGACAACTACACCGCGATGGTGTCGGGCCAGTCCGCCTCCTACGACCTCCAGGAGGACTGCGACGTCGCGAACACCGACCTCGGCTCGGCGGCGTCGATCATCAAGACCCACTCCGGCACGAAGTTCGGTCGCACCGACGACTACGGTCAGGTCATGTCCCTGGCCGGCGCCAATGCCGAGGACGGCAAGAACGGCTGCACCTACCCCAAGGAGGTGCCGACTCTCTTCAATCAGTTCGATGCCGCCGGCGTCACCTGGAAGGGCTACGCCCAGGACCTCGGCAACCAGGCCGGTCGTGAGGACGGCCTCGGTGGTGCGCCGGGCACCCGCGACAACGACCCGACCCACAACCCCAAGACGATGAAGCCGTCCGATGCCGACAAGGCCGCCGGCATCACCTCGTACACCGGGGCCCAGCCCAACGACCAGTACGTCGCCAAGCACTTCCCCTTCCCGTGGTTCCACTCGATCATCGGTGACGACAACACCGGCAAGGACGCCCTCACCACCCCGGCGCAGGGCGGCACCGACACCGACGCCGACCACATCGCCAACCTCGACAGCTCGACCAAGGGTCTGCTCGCCGACTTGGCCAAGCCCGCCGACCAGGTGCCCGCCTTCAACTGGATCACGCCGAACAACTGCTCCGATGCGCACGACGCGACGTGCAAGGGCAACAACATGTCCGGACTGTTCAAGGACAACGGTGAGCCCGACTACTCGCTGCCGCTGACCACCCCGCCGAAGAACCACACCGGCGGCCTCTACGCCTCCGACCTGTGGCTGCGGTACTACATCCCGCTCATCGAGAAGTCGGCGGCCTTCAAGGACGGCGGTCTCATCGACATCACCTTCGACGAGGCCAACCCGCCCTTCACCAACATGAGCTTCAACAACGCCACCGACGCCACCGACGTCGCCCAGAAGGCCGCGAAGAACGAGCTCTACCACTACGCCTCCCCGTCGGTCACCGAGCTCGCCGAGGGCTACAAGCAGTACGCCCCGGGCCAGTTCCCCCAGCCCTCGAAGATGGCGAAGAACTACATCTACGCCGACGCCGCCGGTCAGAACATCAACGGCAAGAACGTCGACTGGGAGCCGACCGGCCCCAACTCGACCCTCGAGACCGACAAGTACGGCAACCAGCTCTACCCGGGCCCCGGCGACAACGGCTACATCACCCGTCCGCCGTCCTGCGAGCAGGACACCGACCTCGTCAACGCCGACGCCAGCAACTGCGTCAAGGGCGCCAAGAACACCGGTGCCGACTACGGGTACGGCAAGGCGAAGACCCTCAAGGCCTCGGCCGATGCCGGTTCGAACGTCGTCAAGGCCGCCGTCACCACCGCCGACCTCGGCCGCAAGGTCACGGGCGCCGGGATCCCTGACGGAGCCTACGTCGGCACCGTCGTCAACGCCGGCCCGAACATGGTCGCCGCCGCCTCCGACCCGGTGACGAACGCCTCGTTCACCCTCGTCGACGCCAAGAACCAGCCGCTCAAGGCGACCGCCGCCGTGACCAGCGTCACCCTCTCGGCGACCGGCGTCCCCGGGCACCTGGCCGACGGGCAGTCCCCGCTGGCCACCTTCGACGCCCAGGACGCCACCCCCGGCGGCGGCATCACCGGCTCGGTTCTCATCTCCCCGTACATCAAGCCGGGGACGGTCTCGTCGACGAACTACAACCACTACTCGTGGCTGCGCACCATGGAGGACATCTTCCAGGTGACCAACGGCAAGAACACCACCGCCCTGCCGGCCGGCACGGTCTCCGGTGGACTGGACGGACTGGGTCACCTCGGCTACGCCGCCCAGGCCGGGCTCATGCCGTTCGGCACGGACATCTTCAACAATGTCCCCGCCGGTGACGACACCCACCCGACCCATCCGACTCACCCCACCCACCCGACTCACCCCACCCATCCGGCCAAGCCGGGCAAGCCGGGGCTGCCGAGCACGGGCGCCGAGGGTGATCCGTCGATGACGATCCCTGCCCTGAGCGTCGTCGTCCTCGCCGGAGCCGGACTGCTGGCCCGACGCCGCCTCCACTGACCGTTGGCACCCGGTCCCCATCGCGTCCCCGGAGCCCCGAGCGGGCTCCGGGGACGACCCCTGCAAGGAGCTCCCGTGAAACGCACCCGCATCCTGTCCACCCTCGCTCTGCCGGCGGCCGCCGTCATCGCACTGTCCGCCTGCTCGGGCTCGGGGTCCTCCACCATGGCGTCCCCGTCCTCGGCGACGTCGTCGACGCTGGCACCGGCGCAGCAGCTCGACTCCCAGTCGCTGCCGAGTTTCCTGCCCCGCACGACACCCGGCGGGCTGGCGACCGGTACCGCGAAGCAACCGGCGATCTCGTACCAAGGGGTGCCGGTCAAGGTGGTCCTCGACCAGGGCGCCGCGGTCAAGGTCAACGTCCTGGGCCCGGTGACGCCACCGGGCACGAAGGCGGGCGCCGAGGCTGCCGACTGCTCGTGGACGATCGAGTTCTCCGGGGCGACGAAGTCGATCCCCCTGTCGGCGGCCCAGCTCAACATCCAGGACGGGACCGGTGCGTTCCACAAGCTCACGGCGGTGAGTGGGACGACGATCCCCACGTCGATTCCCGCCGGCAGGACGGTGCGGTTGTCCGTGCACTCGGTCGTGCCCTCGGGTGAGGGCATGGTGCGCTGGGCGCCCGACGGCACCCACGTCGTCGCCATGTGGGACTACATCGCCGAACTCGACTGAGGTCGGTCCGGCCTCGACCATGAGGGAGGCGGGGTGGCGGCCACCCCGCCTCCTTGGCATCACCGCCTGCCTCGCATCCTCGCCTCCTGCGCCACCCAGCCCCGTCGCATCCCCGGCGTCCGCAATGTGGCGCACCCTGCGTCAGATCGGCCCCGGAGCGCGCCCGTCGACCATGTCTTGCCACATTGCAGCCGCCGGGGGCAGCGGACGGAGGACGGCGGGCGGAGGACGGCGGACGGGAGGACGGCGGGCGTCCGGCAGTCACGGCCTACAGTCACGGTCGTGGTGCGGCCTCCCCGGCCGGGACCGCCGAGGCCGCACCGTGGCCCCGATCAGCCCCGAACCTCGGCCTCAGTGGAAGAAGTGGCGGGTCCCGGTGAAGTACAGGGCGACGCCTGCCTTCCGGCACACCTCGATCGTCTCCTCGTCGCGGATCGACCCTCCCGGCTCGACGATCGCCCGCACCCCGGCGTCGACGAGGACCTGCGGCCCGTCCCCGAAGGGGAAGAAGGCGTCGGAGGCCGCCACCGACCCGGCGGCCCGGTCCCCGGCACGCTCCACCGCCAGCCGGCACGAGTCGACCCGGTTCACCTGACCCATGCCGACGCCGACCGAGGCGCCGTCGTGGGCCAGCAGGATGGCATTCGACTTCACCGACCGGCACGCCTTCCAGGCGAAGGCGAGGTCGGCGAGCGTCGTCTCGTCGACGGCCTCCCCCGCAGCCAAGGTCCAGGCGGACGGATCGTCCCCCTTGCCCTGGAAGACGTCGGCCTCCATCCACAGCAGGCCGCCGTCGATCTGCCGCAGTTCGACGCCGCCCGCACCGGGGGCGGGACATTCGAGCAGGCGGATGTTCTTCTTGCCGGAGAGCACCTCGATCGCGCCCTCCTCGTACCCGGGAGCGACGACGACCTCGGTGAAGATGTCCTTGACCTGCTGCGCCATGGCCACGCTCACCGGCCGATTCGTCGCGATGACGCCGCCGAAGGCCGAGAGGGAGTCGCAGGCGTGGGCCTTGCGGTGGGCCTCGGCGATGTCGGCGCCGACCGCGATGCCACACGGATTCGAGTGCTTGATGATCGCCACACAGGGCTCGTCGAAGTCGTGGGCCGCCCGCCGCGCGGAGTTCGTGTCGACGTAGTTGTTGTAGCTCATGGCCTTGCCGTGCAGCTGCCTGGCCCCGGCGAGTCCGGGCTCCCCGTCGCCCAGGTACACCGCTGCCGCCTGGTGGGAGTTCTCGCCGTAGCGGAGCTTCTCCTTGAGCTGCCCGGTGGTCCCGACGAAGGAGGGGACTCCGTCGACGGCGACCCCCTCCTGGGCTCCGAACCACGAGGCCACCGCGACGTCGTAGGCGGCCGTGTGGGCGAAGGCCCGTGCCGCAAGCACCCGGCGTTCGGCCTCGGTGTACCCGCCGTCGGCCAGGGCCTGCACCAGCCCGGGGTACTGGTCCGGGGAGGTGATGATCGCGACACTGGCATGGTTCTTGGCGGCGGCGCGGACCATCGAGGGCCCGCCGATGTCGATCTTCTCGATGCAGTCGTCGAACCCGGCTCCGGAGGCGACCGTCTCGGCGAAGGGGTAGAGATTGCACACGACGAGGTCGAAGGGCTCGACGCCGAGTTCGGCGAGCTGGTCGCGGTGCGAAGCGAGCCGGCGGTCGGCGAGGATGCCGGCGTGCACCCGGGGATGGAGGGTCTTGACGCGCCCGTCAAGGCACTCCGGGAACCCGGTGAGGATGCTCACCTCGGTCACCGTCAGCCCGGTTGCGGCGAGGACCTTGGCGGTCGAGCCGGTGGAGACGACGTCCACCCCGGCTCGGGCGAGCGCGGCGGCCAGGTCTTCCAGCCCGGTCTTGTCGAAGACGGACACGAGGGCCCGACGGATGGGTTGACGATCCACGATGTACCTTTCGCTCGGTCGACGCCGCCGACCCGGCGGGCCGGCCGCAGGAATGAGGGCGGATCAGGACTGCGACAGGTCACGCACCACCTGGACGAGCAGTTCGCGCTCGGCGACCTTGATCCGTTCGTGCAGGGTCTCGACGGTGTCGTCATCAA
The DNA here is from genome assembly GCF_900605005.1 of Acidipropionibacterium timonense. Lineage (GTDB taxonomy): Bacteria > Actinomycetota > Actinomycetes > Propionibacteriales > Propionibacteriaceae > Cutibacterium > Cutibacterium timonense. The sequence continues at coordinate 1,913,884 of NZ_LR027558.1, forward strand.
GGACCCGGACGGCCCGCTGGTCGATGATCCGGCCGGTGTCGACGCCGGCGTCGACCATGAAGATCGTCGTCCCGGTGACCTTCACACCGTGGGCCAGGGCGTCCCGTGGCCCGTGGACGCCAGGGAAGGAGGGCAGCAGGGCCGGGTGCGAGTTGATGGTCCGGCCGCCGAAGCGCGCCAGGAAGGCCGGTCCGAGGATCTTCATGAACCCGGCACAGACGACGAGATCGGGCTCGAAGGAGGCGACGTCGTCGGCCAGGCGCTCGTCCCAGGCAGCGCGGTCGTCACCCTTGACGAGGGGTTCGACGAAGGTGGGGACGCCGGCCCGCCGCGCCCGATCGAGGCCGAGGGCGTCGGGCACCTCGGACCCGACCGCGACGATGTCGACGTCGGTGCCGGTGAAGGAGTCGAGCAGCGACTGCAGGAGGGTCCCGGCACCCGACACGAGGACGACGACACGATAGGTCACGGCGTCACTCTATCCGGCGTGAGCCGCGTCGGCCCTCGAGTCCATGAGCCGCACCGGACGCCCTCAGCATCCGACCTCTCTGAGCGCCTGCCAGGTGGCCACCGCCGCCAGGGCGGCCTCGTACCCCTTGTCCTCGGTCGATCCGGGGAACCCGGCGCGGGCGAGGGCCTGGTCCTCGTCGTCGCAGGTGAGGACCCCGAACCCGATGGGGATCCCGGTCGTCACCGCGACCCGGGTGAGGCCCTGGGTGGCGGCGTCGCAGACGTAGTCGAAGTGTGGGGTCCCGCCACGGATGACCACCCCCAGGGCGACGAGCACGTCGACCATCATCGAGGTGGCGAGCCGGGAACAGGCGACCGGGAGCTCGAAGGTGCCGGGCACCCGGACGACCCGGGGGGCCTCGACGCCGACCTCGGCCAGCCCGCGCAGCGCGCCGTCGAGAAGACCGTCCATGACGACCGAGTGCCACTGGGAGGCGACGACGGCCGCCTTGAGGGGTCTGCCACCGATCCCGACGACGTGTCCCAGCCCGGACAGGTCGGGGGCGGAGGTTCCGGTGTGGTGAGTGGTCCGGCTCATGCGATGGTCTCCTCGATCTCGTCGGGAAGGGTGAGCCGGTGGCCCATCCGGTCACGCTTGGTGCGCAGGTAGTCGATGTCCTCGGGACGGACCCGTACCTGCAACGGGACCGGTTGGACGCTCACTCCCCCGGCTCGCAGGGCGTCCACCTTGTCCGGGTTGTTGGTGAGCAGGCGGACACGGTCGATCCCCTGGTCGGCGAGGATGGCGACGGCGGCGCCGTACTCGCGGGCGTCGACCGGCAGCCCCAGGCTGGTCTGGGCGTCGACGGTGTCGAGCCCGCCGTCCTGGGCGTGGTAGGCGGCGATCTTGTCGAGCAGCCCGACGCCACGACCCTCCTGACCACGCAGGAGGATGACCGCGCCGCCGCGGTGGGAGACGAGTTCCATCGCCGCGGCGAGTTGCTCGCCGCAGTCGCAGCGCAGGGAGCCGAGGGCGTCCCCGGTGAGGCACTCCGAGTGGACGCGCACCCACGGCGCGCCGTCATCGGGCAGCGGGCCCCGCTCGGGGACGAGGAGGACGTGCTCGGCGCCGGTGAGGTGATCGAGGTACCCGGTCATGGCGAATCGGCCGTGTCGGGTGGGCAGCGACGCCGTCGCGGTGGCGCTCACCCGGCTGCGTGAGATGGCGGGCTCGAGGACGACCTCGTGGCGACGCCGCCACCGTGCCAGGTCGGCGATGGTGATGACGTCGAGGGCCTCGGCCTCACCGAGGGCGAGGACGTCAGGGCTACGGGCGCAGGTGCCGTCGTCGTGGACGATCTCGCCGATGAGTCCGACCGGTTGCAGGCCGGCCAGGCGGGTGAGGTCGACCGCGGCCTCGGTGTGTCCGGGCCGCTCGAGGACACCGCCGTCGCGGGCTCGCAGGGGCAGCACGTGTCCGGGGCGGACGAGGCCGGCCGGCGTCGTGGCGGGGTCGGCCAGGGCGCGAGCGGTGGCGGCCCGTTCGACCGCGCTGATGCCGGTGGTCGAGGCGGCGGCGTCGACCGAGACGGTGTAGCGGGTGCGCAGCGGGTCGGTGCTGGCCGGCCACATGAGCGGCAGGTCGAGGGCATCGGCCCGGGCCTCGGTCATCGGCGCACACAGGTAGCCGGAGGTGTGCCGCACCATCCAGCCGACCCAGCGGGGGCTGGCCAGTTCAGCGGCGAGGATGGCGTCGCCCTCGTTCTCGCGGTCCTCGTCGTCGAGGACGAGGACCGGGCGGCCGGCCCGCAGTTGGGCCAGGGCGTGTTCGATGGTGGCGAAGGTCATCTGTGGTCTCCCTCATCGGCTGGGGTGGGTTGGTCGGCGGGGATGGCGCCGTGGAGGCTGAGGTTCTCGACGTACTTGGCCAGGACGTCGACCTCGAGGTTGACCGGGTCGCCGACCTCGAGGCTTCCCAGGACGGTCTCGCGCAGGGTGGTCGGGATGAGGCCGACCTCGAACCACGGCTCGGCTCCGGGGGCCGCGACAGCCGTGACGGTGAGCGAGACCCCGTCGACCGCGATCGACCCCTTCTCGGCCACGTAGCGTGCCAGGTGCGCCGGGAGGGTGAACCGAACGGTGCTCCATCGCTGCGCCGGGGTGATGGCGGCGATGCGACCGGTGCCGTCGACGTGGCCCTGGACGATGTGGCCGTTGAGGCGCCCGCTGGCCGGGACGGCACGCTCGAGATTGACCGGGTCGCCGGGTTCGAGGCGGCCCAGGCAGGTGCGGGCGAAGGTCTCGGGCATGACGTCGAAGGTGAGGTCGTCCCCGTCGATCCCGGTGACGGTGAGGCAGGCGCCGTCCACGGCCACCGACTGCCCCAATGTGGCACCTTTCGACACGTCAGGGCATCTCAGGCGCATGACGCCTCCGTTGGTGTCACATTGCAGCAAGCGGACGTGCCCGATCTCCTCGATGATTCCGGTGAACATGGTCCTCACTCCTCGTGGTGGGTGGACGGGTGGTCGGCGGTGGGCGGTTCCGCAGCGGCGCAGGCGGCGGGGGGTTCGGCGGGGTCAGCGGTCGCTGGGGGTTCCACGGGACCGGCGGCNCCGCGAGACCGTGGAGCGGGAGATGCCGGTGTCGTTGCCCAGGGCGCGCACCAGCTGGTCGACCTTGCGGGTGGACACGCCGTCGATCCAGGCAGTGGCGATCACGGCGTACAGGGCCTTGTCGACCCTCCTGCGTGGGGACAGTAGGGACGGGAAGAACGACCCCTCCCTCAGCTTGGGGATCGCAAGGTCCACCTCGCCGGCTGGAGTGGCCAGCGTCTTGGAGCGCGTCCCGTTGCGGCGGGTCGTGCGCTCCGGGGTGCGCTCGTGCGGGGCCGCGCCGATCCTCGCGGTCGCCTCGGCGTTGATCAGGTCCTGCAGCCCCGCCTGCAGCATCCGTCGGAACACGTCCGAATGAGCGAGGTCGGGATCGGCCAGGACTTCCTGAATCAGCGCGGACAGGGCAGACTGGTTGTGGGTCATCGTGAGATCACTTCTTTGCTTCTTGCCGGAAACAACAGGTCCTCCCACGATGACCCCTCTACGTCAACGCCGACGAGGGACCCGCAGGAAGTGACACCACACTAAGAGACGCACCCATCCAGCCGCTCGGACCCCGGTCGCGCAGGCATTCCGGTGGCCGAGAAGCCCGCCATCACCGGGTTTGTGAGACCAATCTGAGAGATGCTACGGTTTTCCTCAGCAAGATCGTCGGAGGCCCGTCCACGTCGGACATGACTGTTCGGGCCCCCACCACGGGCCCGGGAATGGACCCGGCTCGCGCCCGGCCGACAAGGAGTCATGTGAGCACTGCACGGACACGTCGCGGTACCCGTCCTGTCGTCGACCCCGTCGAGGGTGAGGACCCAGCCCCCTTTGCCGACAGCCGGCACACGCGCGTCCACGTGCGACGCGGACTGGCCGGGCTCGTCGTCGGCACCCTCGGTCTGCTGTCGGTGGGCGGGGTCTGGCTGGCCAGCGCCGCCGACTCGACGACGACCGATGCCCACTCCGTGGCCGTCGACACCACTCGACCCGACACGTCGAAGGCCGTCCCGGACACCACGAGCGTGCAGCCGGGCACCCGCAGCGACACCGGCGCCGCGACGAACCCCACCGCCAGGACCAAGGACGGCGGCCTGGCCGCCCTCGACGGACGGGGCTCGACCGTCTCGCGCAATGCCATCCGCACCGAGCTCGACCAGGCGATGAGCCGTTCCCTGACCTCCCAGCGCACCTCCTCACTGGCCACCTCGGGCACGAAGATCATCGACAGCGCCGCCACGGTGACCGAACGGGTGCGTGCCGACGAACTCAATGCCTCCATCGCCAAGGTCAAGGCGAACGCCGCGAAGATCGCCGCCGAGAAGAAGGCGGCCGAGGCCAAGCTCGTCGCGCAGGCGAAGACCGCCGGCATCTCGATCACCAGCGGCAACCTCCAGGCCATCGTCTCCGACGGTGGCGGCACGACGCCGATCGCGCCGGGTTCGTACACCCTGGGTTCCTACTGGGGTGAGTACGGCGTCTGGGCCCGTTGGCACACCGGCGAGGACTTCGTCTCGCCCTGCGGCACCCCGGTGCGGGCGGTCGCGGCCGGCGTCGTCGGGCAGCCGACCGGTGGATCGTGGGCCGGCAACCATGTCATCATCCACCACGCGAATGGCGGGTCCACCCTGTCGGCCCACCTCTCGTCGATCGTCGTGAGCCCCGGTGCCACCGTCAAGGCCGGCCAGCTCATCGGGTACGTCGGTGAGACCGGCCGGGCATTCGGCTGCCACCTCCACTTCGAGTACTATCCGGCAGGGACGACCCCCGGAGACGTCTACTCGACCCAGGACCCACTGGTGTTCCTCAGGTCCCTCGGCGTCAAGCCCTGAGTCGACCCAACCGTCAAGGCCTGAGTCGGCCCAGCCGCCAGGCTCGACATCCCATGGTCCCGAGGCCCCCCGCTACCGAATTGGCACGGGGGGCTTCGTCCTGTCTCACAGCTTCTCGACCGGCGCGAACTTGAGGGCGAGCCGCTTGAGCCCCACCGAGCCGAAGTCGACGTCGGCCTTGGCGTCGGCCCCGACGCCGGAGGTGGCGACCACCGTCCCCAGCCCCCACTTGGTGTGGAGCACCTTGTCACCGGGCTCGACCGAGATGACCGGACCCCGAGGGGCCTGACCCGGTCCCCGTCCCGACCCGAACGAGGGCGTCCGATCGAGGGAGCGGCGGGCCTCGCGGCTGCGGTCCTGGGCCTGGGTCGACCACCCGGCCACCTCGGCCACCCGTTCCCAGGTGAGCAGGCGGCCCGGGATCTCCTCGATGAACCGACTGGCCGGGTTGTACTGCGGCTGCCCCCACAGGGTGCGCACGGTGGCCCGGGAGAGGAAGAGCTGCTTGCGTGCCCGGGTGATGCCGACGTACGCCAGCCGACGTTCCTCGGCGAGTTCGCGGGGATCGGCCATGGCCCTCATGTGCGGGAAGATCCCGTCCTCGAAGCCGGTGATGAACACCGTGTCGAACTCCAGTCCCTTGGCGGTGTGCAGGGTCATGAGGGTGACGACGCCGTCCCCCTCGGTGGGGATCTGGTCGGAATCGGCCACCAGGGCGATCTGCTCGAGGAAGGCCGGCAGGGAGTCGTCGGCCTCGAGGACGAGGTCGTCCTCCGCACCCACCTCGTCGGGCTCCAGGTCGGCACTGTGCACCCGGGCCACGAACTCCTGGGCCACCGAGACGAGTTCGACGAGGTTCTCCAGTCGGGTCTCGTCCTGGGGATCCTTGGAGTTCTCGAGCTCGCCGATGTAGCCGGACTCCTTGAGGATGCTCGCGGCGATCTCGTCGGCCCTGGCCCCGTGGGCCACCATGGCGCGGTGCTGGGCCAGGAGCTGCCCGAAGGCCCGGATCTGGTTGACCGACCGTGCCGCCAGTCCGTCGACCTCGTCGACGCGGTCGATGGCCTCGCTGAAGGGGATGCGCCGGGCGGTGGCGAAGAGTTCGAGGGCGGCCTCGGCACGGGCACCGATGCCCCGCTTGGGGACGTTGAGGATGCGCCTCAGCGACACGTCGTCGGCGGGGTTGGCGATGGCACGCAGGTAACTCACGGCGTCACGCACCTCCTTGCGCTCGTAGAAGCGCACTCCCCCGACGACCCGGTACGGCAACCCGGTGCGGATGAAGACGTCCTCGAAGGCCCGGGACTGGGCATTGGTGCGGTAGAAGACGGCGACCTCCCCGTACCGGGTCTGCCCCGCGTCGACGAGTTCGTCGATCCGGCGGGCGACCCACGAGGCCTCGTCGTGCTCGGTGTCGGCGACGTAGCCGACGATCTTGGCGCCGTCACCCTGATCGGTCCACAGGTTCTTGGCCGGCCGGTCGGCGTTGCCCTTGATGAGGGCGTTGGCTGCCGAGAGGATCGTCTGGGTCGACCGGTAGTTCTGCTCGAGGAGGATCGTCCGGGCTCCGGGGAAGTCGGACTCGAAGTCGAGGATGTTGCGGATCGTCGCCCCACGGAAGGCGTAGATCGACTGGTCGGAGTCGCCGACGACCATGAGTTCGGGGGGATCGACGTGCGGCCCCGTCCCGCCCGACCGCTCCGCCTCCCGTTCCGCGCCGCACAGGGCCCGGATGAACTGGTACTGGGCGGTGTTGGTGTCCTGGTACTCGTCGACGAGGACGTGCCGGAACCGGCGCCGGTACTGCTCGCGCAGATCCGGGAAGTCCCGCAACAGGGTGACGGTCGACATGATGAGGTCGTCGAAGTCGAGGGCGTTGGCCGCGCGCAGCCGGCGCTGGTACTCGTCGTAGAGCTCGGCGAAGGTGCGGTCGTTGCCGGTCGACGCCGCGGCGGCGGCCCGTGCTGGATCGACGAGTTCGTTCTTCTGGTTCGAGATCCAGTTCATGACGGTGCGCGGGGCGAACTTCTTGGGGTCGAGGTTGGCGTCGCGGGTGACGAGGGAGACGAGTCTCTTGGCGTCGGTGTCGTCGTAGATGGAGAAGGTCCGCGACAGGCCGAGCCGGTCGGCGTCCGAGCGGAGGATGCGCACCGCGGCCGAGTGGAAGGTCGAGACCCACATGGCACGGGCCCGGTTGCCGACGAGGTCGACGACGCGGCCCTTCATCTCGGCGGCGGCCTTGTTGGTGAAGGTGATCGCCAGGATCGACCCGGGATGGACCCCGCGAACGGTCACCAGATGGGCGATCCGACGGGTGAGGACGCGGGTCTTGCCCGACCCGGCCCCGGCGACGACGAGGACCGGCGACCCGGCATGGAGCACGGCCTCGCGCTGCGGCTCGTTGAGGTCGGCCAGCAGGTCGGCGGCCCCACCCTGGCGCCTGGGGGCGTCGCCGGACAGGTCGGTCGGCAGCACCCCCGGCTCGGTCGATCGACCGGAGGTCGGGCGCACGGTGAAGTACGAGAAGAGGTCGGGCTCAGTCATGGCGGCCCCAGCCTACGGCCCTGCCGCTCGGGTACGCCTCCCCGGCGCCCCGGGCCCGGCCTCGCACCGATCCCCCGGACCGGCGAATGGTCTCGGTCAGCGACGTCACATCTCACGGTTCGGACATGGGTGGCGTCGAGAATTGACACCTGGCCGCCCTGCCGCCTAGCTTGAGGGCAGGTCTTGAGACCCGGCGTCAAGCCACGGCTTGCCGGGCGGCAACCCCTCGCGTCCCGTCGGGTGCCCCGTGTGACGACCCGGTCGCGCCACGAGGTGCGACAAGAGCGACGGCGCACCACGCGCCCGACACCACAGGAGCAGGAACCATGGCAGCGGCCCACAGCCACCTCGCAGACGCCGACCAGCGCGCCCTCGAGATGCCCGCCATGATGTGCTGCCCCCGAATGTCCGGCACCTGCTGATCGACCCCTGCCGATCCGCGGACCTGCCCCCGAGCAGGACCGTCACCCGCGCAGCGACACCGATCCAGCAGGACCATCGACCCGCTGACCCCCTGTCGTCGTGACGAGCTGTCCCGCCCGTCCCGACGACCCGGGAGTCGCCGACAGCAGCTCCACCCGCCAGCGGGATCCTCGGAGCACACCCCCCTCGATCCCGGACGTCGGCGACACCCGTCCCACCTCCGGACCGTCCCCCACCCCACGTCCACACCCGATCACCAGCCCATCAGGAGCACCCCCATGAGCACCCAGAATCCCACCGACGGCACCCCCCAGGCCCTCCCCGAGCACCCGCAGCGCGGATCCCGCAAGGGTCTGGTCATCGGCGCCGTCATCGTCGTCCTGGCCATCGTGGCCGGGGTCATCGGTTGGGCCGTCACCCGCAAGTCGGACGCCCAGGCGACGACGACGGTGAAGATCGGCACCACCGAGGCCGGCGCGTCCTTCTGGCCGATCTTCAAGAAGAAGGCCGCCGAGCAGGGCATCACCATCGAGGTCGTGAGCTTCAACGACTACAACCAGCCCAACCGTGCGCTCTCCCAGAAGCAGATCGACCTCAACTACTTCCAGCACATCTTCTTCCTGGCCAACTACGACCACGAGAACAAGGACACCCTCATCCCGCTCGACTCGACCTATGTCGTCCCGCTCGGTCTGTACTCGAAGAAGCACACCTCGGTGAGCCAGATCCCCCAGGGTGGCAAGATCGCCATCCCCAATGACGCCACCAACCAGGGACGGGCCCTGCTCGTCCTCCAGTCGGCCGGCCTGCTCACCCTGCGCAACGGCGGCAGCGCCCTGTCGACCCCGTCCGACATCGACACCGCCAAGTCCAAGGTCACCGTCACGCCCGTGGATGCGGCCCAGACGGTCACCGCCCTGCCCTCGGTCGACGGAGCGGTCATCAACAACGGCTTCGCCCGCGACGCCAACATCGACCCCTCGTCGGCCCTCTACGCGGACTCCGCGAAGAGCAGCACGGTCGACCCGTACATCAACATCTTCGCCGCCCGCGCCGCCGACAAGAACAATGCCACCTACCTCAAGGTGACGAAGATCTGGCACGATGAGGAGGTCGAGAAGGCCGTCCTGGCCGACTCGAAGAACTCCGCCGTCATCGTCCAGGGTCGCAGCCGGGCCGATCTGCAGAAGATCAGCGACAACCTGCAGGCCGAGCTCGCCAAGAAGGGCTGACCACCGATCCGGGTGCCCGTCCCGCGGGGCGGGCACCTCGCTGCGTCCCAGCCCCCGGCACAAGAAGGTTCCCATGGCCGATCCACACATCCGTCTCGAGCACGTCTCCAAGGTCTTCCAGACCAGGTCCGGGCCCGTCCAGGCCCTCGACGACGTGAGCCTCGTCGTCGACCGCGGCTCGATCGGCGCGGTCATCGGGCACTCGGGGGCGGGCAAGTCGACCCTGGTGCGGCTCATCAACGGTCTGGAGCACCCCACCAGCGGCACGGTCGTCGTCGACGGGACGGACATCTCTCACCTGCCCGAGAAGGCCCTGCGCCCGCTGCGCTCGGACATCGGGATGATCTTCCAGCAGTTCAACCTCTTCGGCTCGCGGACCATCTACGACAACGTCGCCTACCCGCTCAAACTCGCCGGCTGGAGCCGCGCGCAGGAGCGGGCCAGGGTCACCGAGCTGCTCAATTTCGTCGGTCTCACCGACAAGGCCTGGGTGCATCCCGACCAGCTCTCCGGCGGTCAGAAGCAGCGGGTCGGCATCGCCCGTGCCCTGGCCACCCGGCCCTCGATCCTCCTGGCCGACGAGTCCACCTCGGCCCTCGACCCGGAGACGACGGCCGACGTCCTGTCGCTGCTGCGGCGGGTCAACGACGACCTCGGGGTGACCATCGTCGTCATCACCCACGAGATGGAGGTCGTCCGCTCGATCGCCGAGCGGGTGTGGGTCCTCGAGGAGGGTCACCTCGTCGAGACCGGGACGGCCCGCGAGGTCTTCGCCCACCCGCGGTCCGAGACGACCCGACGGTTCCTCTCCACGATCATCGGACAGCATCCCAGCCCCGAACAGGCCGCGCGTCTGCAGGCCCAGTACCCCGACGCGACCCTCGTCGACATCACCTCGGTCGACGACACGGCCTTCGGTCTGGCCCTGGCCGAGCTCGGGCGCGAGGACAGGGTGAGCTTCCGGATCGTCCACGGCGGCGTCATCGAGGTGCGGGACGGTTCGGTCGGCAACTACACCGTGGCCCTGTCCGGGCCACCCGAGGACGTGGCCGACGCCGCCCGACGGCTGGCCCTCGTCTCCAGCGAGTCGCGGGCGGCACTGGCGGATCGACAGGAGCAGCGATGACCGACTGGAACTACCTCAGGCCGATCTTCATCCAGTCCATCGGCGAGACCCTCTTCATGGCCCTGGTCACCCTCCTCGTCGGCGGGATCTGCGGCCTGGTCCTCGGGGTCTTCCTCTACGCCACCCGACGCGGCGGGGTGCTGGCCAACCGGACCGTCAACCTCGTCCTCAACGTCATCGTCAACATCGTGCGGCCCATCCCGTTCATCATCTTCATGACGGCCATCGCGCCGCTCACCCTCGAGGTCATCGGGACGACGATCGGCGTCCGGGCGGCCACCTTCCCGCTGTGCATCGCGGCGACCTTCGCCATGAGCCGCATCGTCGAGCAGAACCTCGTCACCGTCGACCCCGGCGTCGTCGAGGCGGCCCGTGCCATGGGCGCCGGGCCGTGGCGCATCCTCTTCGACGTCGTCGCCCGTGAGGCCCTGGGGCCCCTCATCCTCGGCTACACCTACGTCCTCATCGCCATCGTCGACATGACGGCCATCGCCGGGGCCATCGGTGGCGGCGGACTGGGTCAGTTCGCCATCACCTACGGCTACCAGCGGTTCAACTGGACGGTGACGGCCGTCGCGGTGGTGACGATCATCGTCCTCGTGCAGTGCGCGCAGTTCCTGGGGAACTGGTTGGCGAGGAAGGCGTTGCGTCGGTAGAGCGTCGGAGACGTACATGGCGACGGCGCCGGCGGGGCTCGCCCCCACTAGGGTTGTTCCATGAGTTTGCGCGATCGGGTACGGACCGCCGTCCACTGGACCACCGTGACCGTCGTCGCCGCCCAACTCGCGACGGCCGGCGCGCTGGTCGCCTACGACGTCGCGCAGCGCAAGCACCGCAAGATCAGACGATTCCCGACCAGCCCGGTCGAGCCGACCACCGCCGGCGAGGACGAGTTCACCGTCTACACCTTCGGCGAGGACCTCTACGAGGCCATGCTCGCCGACATCGCCGCGGCGACCGGCACCATCTACCTCGAGACCTTCATCTGGAAGGGCGACGAGATGGGCAGGAGGTTCCGCTCGGCCCTCGTCGACGCCGCCGCTCGCGGGGTGGCCGTCCACGCCATGTGGGACGGATTCGCCAACCTCGTCGTCGACCCGCGCTTCTACCGTCATCTCGACGGGGTCCATGTGCGCGTCCACCCCGTCATCCCGGCAGGGCTGCCGAGCATCCGCAACATGGGACGCGACCATCGCAAGCTGCTCGTCATCGACTCGACGGTGGCCTATGTCGGTGGGTACAACATCGGAACCCTCTACGCCGACCGCTGGCGGGACACCCACGCACGCATCACCGGGCCCACCGTCGGGGAGCTCGAGAACGCCTTCGTCGACCACTGGAACCAGCGGCCCGTCGGGGCTTTCGGACGCCACGACCGGGTCGAGCTGCCCCAGCCCACCCAGCGCACCTGGGAGTCCGACGTCATCGTCCATCGCAACACACCGCGGCTGTCGATGTACCCCATCCGCAACATGTACCTCGAGGCCATCGACCGTGCCGCCGAGCGCATCTGGCTCACCCAGGCGTATCTCATTCCCGATGACGACCTGCTGGACTCCCTGGACCAGGCGGCGCGTCGCGGCGTGGACGTGCGCATCATCGTGCCCGCCCGGTCGAACCACGTCCTGGCCGACTGGCTGAGCCGCGGATACTACGACCGGCTGCTGAGCTGCGGGATCCGCCTCTTCCTCTACCAGAACGCCATGGTGCACGCCAAGACGGGCACCATCGACGGGATCTGGTCGACGATCGGCACTGCGAACCTCGACCGCCTCTCGCTCCAGGGGAACTACGAGATCAACGTCGAGGTGACCGCCGAGAACGTGGCCCGGCGCATGGAGCAGATCTTCCGGGTCGATCTGGAGAACTGCGTCGAACTCGACGCCGAGCGTTGGGGATCACGTTCGCGCTTGGCGAAGTTCACCGAGACGCTGTTGTCCCCTTGGAGACCTTTTTTCTGAGCTGTCGATCCTTGTGAACATGCGGTTCAATGATACCCATTCGCCCTCGATGAAAAGTCTGTGACGTCCCGTTCGGGACGAGTTTCCTCATTTTCCTGACGGATCGATCCCCCGTGCCCTATCGTTGAGGACATGGGAATTCTTGCATGGATCATTCTCGGACTGCTGGCCGGCGCGATCGCGAAGGCCATCCTGCCCGGCCGCCAGGGAGGTGGGTGGATCGCCACCCTCATCCTCGGTGTCGTCGGTGCCCTGCTCGGCGGGTTCATCGGCAACGCCGTCTTCGGTGGCGGACTCTCCAGCTTCTGGAGCATCCGCACCTGGCTGCTCGCCATCGTCGGGTCCCTCATCGTCCTCGTCGTGTGGGGATTCATCACGAAGCGACGCGCCTGACCACCACACCCCCACATCCGAGGAGCCCCGACCAGTCCAGGTCGGGGCTCCTCGTCGTCGGTACCGCCTGTCGTCGGGCCTGTCGGAGGAGCGCCGGTCGGTGGCCCACCGGGTGAGCTCGTCGCCGGTGCTCCGGACGTGGCCGACTCAGATGAGGCGCCGGTCGGTGGCCCACCGGGTGAGCTCGTGTCGGTTCGACAGCTGCAGCTTCCGCAGGACGTTGGACACGTGCGTCTCGACCGTCTTGATCGAGATGAAGAGCTCCTTGGCGACCTCCTTGTACGCATATCCCCGGGCGATGAGCCGCATGACCTCCTTCTCCCGGGGCGAGAGACGGTCGAGGTCCTCGTCGATGGAGGCGGTGTCGATGGAGCGCGAGAAGGCGTCGAGGACGAACCCGGCCAGCCGTGGCGAGAAGACGGCGTCGTCCCCGGCGACCGTGTCGATGGCGTCGAGCAGGTCGGCCGGGGAGATCGACTTCGTCACGTACCCGCGCGCCCCTGCCCGGATGACGCCGATGACGTCCTCGGCGGCGTCGGAGACCGACAGGGCCAGGAATCTCGTCGACCGGTCGAGCCCGGCGGCGGCGCATCGGGTGATGACCTGCGCACCTCCCCCGCCGGGCAGGTGGACGTCGAGGAGGACGACCTGTGGGCGGGTGCTCACGACGGCGTCGACCGACGAGTCGACGTCCCACCCCTGACCGACGACGACCACCCGGTCCGGGTGTGCCCTCATCTCGCCGGCGACCCCGGCTCGGAACATCTCGTGGTCGTCGACGAGGACGACCCTCACCGGTGTGTGCGCAGTGCTCACGGCGTCATCTCCAATCGGATCTCGCATCCGGCGCCCGGCGAGGTGCGCACCTGGGCGCGACCTCCGTGGCGTTCCACCCGCTCGATGATCGAGCGTCTCAGACCCATCCTGTCATCGGCCACCCGCAGCGGGTCGAAGCCGACCCCGCGGTCACGGACGAAGATCTCGACGTTCCCGTCGTCGACCTCGGCGTAGACGTCGATCCGGTCGGCGCCCGAATGCTTCGCGGCGTTGAGCACCGCCTCCGCGGCGGCCTGGACGAGAGCCCCGAGGTGCTCGTCCAGCCGGATGTCACCGACCTGGACGAGGTCGACGGGGACGCCACGCTCGGCCTCGATACGCTCGACCTCGTCCGCCAGGGCCGCTGCCAGGGTCGACGGGGCCACCTGGATCGATCCGTCGAACGCCCCGTAGGCCCGCCCCTCGGCGTTCCCGTAGAGCCACTGCCGCAGCTCCCGCTCCTGCCGACGTGCCAGGGTGGCGACGGCACGCGGATCATCGGCCTGACGTTGGATGAGGGCCAGGGTCTGCAGCACCGAGTCGTGCAGGTGGGCGGCCATGTCGGCCCTTGCGTCGGCGACGGCGCGCTCCCGGTCGGCCTGGCGCAGCCTCATCCGGGCCGCCCGCAGCCACGGTGCGGCGACGAGGGCCACGCCGGCCAGGACGAGGGCGGCCATGAGCAACATCGTCGACCACTGGCCCGCGCCGACCTGGGACGCGGCCACGAGGGAGATGGCGGTGCCGACCAGGGCCATGCCCGTCCCGACCCTCACCACCCCGTGCCAGCGTCGGCGCTCGACACCCGCCCCGTCCGACCCGGTGGCGCTGGAGTCGTCGGCCTGGCGCCACACCAGGGCGACTCCCCCGGCAGCCAGGGCGATCGGCCAGAACCACCGGGAGTTCATCCCCACGCCGATGGACTGGATCGCCATGACGGCCAGCCCACCGACGAGGACGACACCCAGGGTGGCCGCCGCCCGGCTGCGGGCCGGCGTCGTCGTCCTGCTCGGGCGCAGCCCGGCGCGGGTGGCCGCCTCCAGTCCCATGCTCGTGTCAGCGCCCTGCCGTGGCAGCACCACCCACAGGACCCCGTAGAGCAGGACCCCGACGAGATCGAAGGGAACAAGCATGACGAAGCCGAGGCGGACCACCCAGACCGGCACCCGCAGCTGGGGGGCGATGCCGGCGGCGACCCCGCCGATCCAACCCGACCCGGGATCGCGGGAGGCTCGCCGGACCGGCTGCTCGTCGCCGGGAGCCCGGCCCGGCACGCGGGCACGCCGCGGGTCCGCCGGGGGCGTCGGCCCCAGCGGTCCGGTGTCGTTCGCGCGCGCGTCGTCCATGATGGATCAACACTGACACCGGCCGGCTCCCCGATCCAGTTCGGGGGCACGAATCGGGACCATCTCAGGGTCGTCCCCGATGGCGCGCCGGTGAGCCTCGGGGCAGCATGGAGCCATGCCTAGCCACCCCATCGACGCCAGGCCCTCGGTCTGGAGACTGACGCGCAGTGATGACCGCGTCATCGCCGGCGTGTGCTCGGCCCTGGCCCGTCGATGGGACGTCGACCCTCTCCTCGCCCGATGTCTGGCGGTCCTGCTGGCCCTGTCCGGCGGATTCGGCGTCGTCCTCTACCTGGCCGGTTGGGCCTTCCTCCCCGACGCGCGGTCGGCCTCCTTCATGAGCCAACGGTTCCCGACGACCGACGCCTGGTCCGACCGACGGCGCACCGTCGTCGTCCTCGTCGCAGCCCTGCTGGCCCCCATCGCGCTGAGCCCCGTCGCCCCGCTGGGTCTGGGCCCGGTCGTCGTCCTGGCTCTGCTGGTCTGGCTCGCCCGATCCGCACACCGGCCCGGCCGACGCCGTCGCATCGTCACGGCCGTCGTCCTCGTGGGGCTGGTCGCCGCCGCCGGGGCCGCGGCGTCGATCTGGCCGACCGTCGACCGCGCGGCGACGACGACGTGGACCACCCACTCGGACATCCCGCCGCGCGGACTGCGCCTCGTCGGCAACGACGCGACGCTCGACCTGGGCCGGCTCGATCTCACCGAGGACACCCGGACCTCCGTGAGCGTCGTCGGCGGTGACCTGCGCATCGTCGTCCCCCAGGACTGCACGCTGGTGCTCGACTACTCCCTCCAGGGCGGGGACCTCATCGGCCCCGACGGCACGCGCGTCGCCGAGGGCATGTCCCGCGGCCGGTGGTCCTCCCCCGGGTCCTCCTCGACAGGGTCGACGTCGTCGACCAGTTCCCGAGCCAGGACCCTCACCGTCGAGCTGCACGCGACCGGAGGTGACGTCACCCTGGTCCAACCCTGACTCGCGGAACCACATCCACCACCAACCCGTCCCAGTCCACGTACCTGCAGTCACAGGAGCTCCCCAGGAGCCCGAGGAAAGGTGATCATCATGACCAAGCTCACCCGGCCCAAGGAAGGCCGCATCATCGGAGGCGTCTGCCAGGGCATCGCCAATGCCGTCGACGTCGACGTCACCATCGTCCGCATCGCCATGGCGGCACTGGTCCTCATCGCGGGGGCCGGACCGCTCATCTACATCGCCGCGTGGATCATCATCCCCGACGAGTCGAAGGACTCCAGCCTCGCCGAGGACGCCGTCCGCGGCGCCTGGAACAGCTGGGAGAACCGGAAGCGGACGTCGACCCCCACCCAGCCGACGACCTCGACCCAGCAGGGTCCGACCTTCAACCCGTACGACGAGAACTGAGGTCACCACACGGGTCGTCCGGTGACGACGGGGCGGGGCACGCCATCTGCGTGCCCCGCCCCTCCTGTCCCCGGTGGGCCGTCACTCCCACTCGACGGTCGCCGGCGGCTTGCTCGTGATGTCGAGGACGACCCGATTGATCTGCGGGCAGGAGTTCGTGATCCGCGTCGAGATCCGCTCGAGGACCTCGAACGGCACACGCGCCCAGTCCGCGGTCATGGCGTCCTCGCTCGTCACCGGGCGCAGGACGATGGGTGACCCGTAGGTGCGGCCGTCCCCCTGGACACCGACCGAGTGGACGTCGGCCAGGAGCACCACCGGGCACTGCCACACCTTGCGGTCCAGACCGGCCCTCGTCATCTCCTCGCGGGCGATGGCGTCGGCGGTGCGCAGCACCTCGAGCCGGTCGCGGGTCACCTCGCCGATGATCCGGATGCCCAGGCCCGGTCCGGGGAAGGGCTGACGCCACACCATCGACTCGGGCAGGCCCAGCTCGAGGCCGACGGCGCGCACCTCGTCCTTGAAGAGGGTGCGCAGGGGCTCGACGAGAGCGAACCGGAGGTCCTCGGGCAGGCCGCCGACATTGTGGTGGCTCTTGATGTTGGCGGCGCCGTCTCCCCCACCGGACTCGACGACGTCGGGGTAGAGGGTGCCCTGGACGAGGAAGTCGATGGGCTGGTCGTCGTTGAGGCGTCGGGCGACGTCCTCGAAGGTGCGGATGAACTCCCGTCCGATGATCTTGCGCTTGGTCTCGGGCTCGGTGACCCCGGCCAGGGCGGTGAGGAATCGCTCGGACTCGTCGGCGACGACGAGCTCGGCCCCGGTCACCTCGACGAAGTCCTTCTTGACCTGGTCGGCCTCGCCCTGACGCAGCAACCCGTGGTCGACGAAGACACAGGTGAGCTGGTCCCCGACGGCCCGCTGGACGAGGGCCGCGGCCACGGCGGAGTCGACCCCTCCCGAGAGGGCACAGAGGACCCGCCGATCCCCCACCTCGGCACGGATGCGACTGATCTGGTCACCGACGATGGACGACGCCGTCCAGTCGGGTCGGCAGCCGGCGATGTCGAGGAGGAAGTGCTCCAGGACGGTCTGGCCCGACTCGGAGTGGAGCACCTCGGGATGCCACTGGACGCCGACGAGCTTGCGGTCCCTGTCCTCGAAGGCCGCGACCGGGGCGCCAGCGGTCCGGGCCAGGACGGTGAATCCCTCGGGGGCCCGGGCCACCGAGTCGCCGTGGCTCATCCACACGCTGATGGTGTGGGGAATCCGCGACAGCAACTGGCCGGGCGCGGTGATGCACAGGCTGGTACGCCCGTACTCGGACGTGCCGGTGTGGGCGACCTGCCCGCCGAGAGCCTGGGCCATGAGCTGGAAGCCGTAGCAGATGCCCATGACCGGAACGCCGGCCTGGAAGATCGTCGGGTCGATCGTCGGCGCCCCGTCGGCGTACACCGAGGCCGGTCCGCCGGAGAGGATGATCGCCGCGGGATCCTTGGCGAGCATCTGCGCGACGCTCATGGTGTGCGGGACGATCTCGGAGTAGACCGACGCCTCACGCACCCTCCGGGCGATGAGCTGGGAGTACTGGGCACCGTAGTCGACGACCAGGACGAGGTCGTGGAGTTGATCCATGGGCGGCAGTCTATGGTCTTCACCTCGTGGCGGACAGCCGGGCGTCCCGGGCAGGGCCTGTGGCGTCCCGCGACCTTGTATCGTTCAGGGCATCGTCCGCGCGTCGTGCGGGCCGCCAAGATCGCGAGGTTGACCCATGACTTCTGTGACCGACATCCTCAAGCTCGCCCGGGAGCGGATGAGCGAGGACCTCGACGCCGCCATGCGTGAGGACCCTGCGGCCACGTCCCGGGTGCTCGTCGCCCTGAGCTACCAGGGGGTCCACGCCATCTGGTCGCACCGCCTCGCCCATGCCCTCTGGACGACGTCGCCGGCCCTGCGGCCCGTGGCGCGCATCATGTCGCAGATCTCCCGTCACGCCACGGGAATCGAGATCCACCCGGGGGCGACGATCGGCCGACGCTTCTTCATCGACCACGGCATGGGGGTCGTCATCGGGGAGACGGCGATCGTCGGGGACGACGTCCTCATGTACCACCAGGTGACCCTCGGCGGTCGGGCGCGGGGGCGGTTCAAGCGCCACCCGACGATCGGGGACCGGGTGCTGCTGGGCGCAGGGGCCAAGGTCATCGGTGACATCACCGTCGGGGACGACGCGAAGATCGGGGCCAATGCGCTGGTCGTCAAGGACGTCGCTCCCGGGGCTGTCGTCGTGGGGAGTCCCGCGACCGTCCACGAAGGGGACGTCGTCGCCTGACCGACACCGCGACCGTCCACGAAGGGGACGTCGTCGCCTGACCGACACCGCGACCGTCCACGAAGGGGACGTCGTTGCCTAAGGGCTCGTCAGTCGGTGTCCCGAGCACCCTCCCCGGCGATCTCGGTGTGGTGACGGACGACCTCGGCGACGATGAAGCCGATGAACTTCTCGGCGAACTCGGGGTCGAGGTGCGACTCGACGGCGAGGGCGCGCAGCCGTGCCACCTGGGCCCTCTCGCGAGCCGGGTCGGCCGGCGGCAGGCCCTTGGCGGCCTTGAGGACACCGACCCGCTGGGTGATCTTGAACCGTTCGGCCAGCAGGTGGATGAGGGCGGCGTCCATGTTGTCGATGCTGTCGCGCAGGGCCAGCAGTTCCTCGGGTACCTCGCTCATGGCCGAACCCTAGGTGACCGGACGGCGCGGGCCGCCCGGTTCTCACCAGACGGCCCGCGGGGATGTCCCGTCATGGCGACGGCGTCGGCCGCCTCCGCCCGGGCGCTCAGTGGACGACGAGCTCGATCCGCTGGAACTCCTTGACGTCCGAGTACCCGGTCGACGCCATGGCCTGACGCAGGCCACCGACGAGGTTCATCGTCCCGTCCGGGATGTGCGAGGGCCCGTTGACGACCTCGGCGAGGGTGCCGACGGTGTCGAAGTGCACCCGCTCGCCGCGCGGCAGACGCGGGTGCCAGGCCTCGGCCCCCCAGTGCCATCCCTTGCCCGGGGCCTCCTGGGCCCGGGCCAGCGGGGACCCGACCATGACGGCGTCCGCCCCGCAGGCGATGGCCTTGGCGATGTCGCCCGACCGTCCCACCGAGCCGTCCGCGATGAGGTGGACGTAGCGTCCACCCGACTCGTCCATGTAGTCACGACGGGCCTCGGCGACGTCGGCGATGGCCGAGGCCATGGGCACCTCGATGCCGAGGACCTGGCGGGTCGTGTGGGCCGCGCCACCCCCGAATCCGACGAGCACCCCGGCGGCCCCGGTGCGCATGAGGTGCAGGGCCGTCTGGTACGAGGCGCATCCGCCGACGATGACCGGCACGTCGAGCTCGTAGATGAACTTGCGCAGGTCGAGCACCTCGGCGGCGTCCGAAACGTGCTCGGCGGAGACCGTCGTCCCGCGGATGACGAAGAAGTCGACCCCGGAGGCGACGACGGCGTCGGCGTAGCGGGCGGCGTTCTTGGGTGACAGGGACCCGGCCACCGGCACGTCGGCGGCCCGGATCTGCGCCATCCGCGCGCCGATGAGCTCCGGTTTGATCGGCTCGGCGTAGATCTCCTGCATCCGGGCGGTGACGCGCAGGTCGTCACCGAGCTCGGCGAGCTCCTCGAAGAACGGGGTCGGGTCCTCGTAGCGGGTCCACAGGCCCTCGAGGTTGAGCACCCCCAGACCGCCCAGACGTCCGAACTCGATGGCCGTCGCCGGGCTCATGACCGAGTCCATGGGGGCGGCCATGATGGGGAAGTCGAAGGTGAGGGCGTCGATCCGCCACTCGAGGTTGACCATCTCGGTTCCCCGGGTGCGCCTGGACGGGACGATGGCGATGTCGTCGAGCCCGTAGGCGTGGGTGGCGCGCTTGCTGCGTCCGATGTCGTACATGTCTCCTCGTCCCCGACGCCGCCGGTTGTCCCGGAGGACGTCGTCGTGTCAGCGTGATGAGTAGTTGGGGGCCTCGACGGTCATCTGGATGTCGTGCGGGTGGGACTCGCGCAGACCCGCCGAGGTGATGCGCACGAAGTGGCCCCGCTCGTGCAGCTCGTCGATGGTGTTGGCACCGGTGTAGAACATCGACTGCCGCAGGCCCCCGACGAGCTGGTAGACGACGGACCCGAGCGGACCCCGGTAGGCCACCTGGCCCTCGATGCCCTCGGGGACGATCTTGTCGTTGCTCGTCACGTCACCCTGGAAGTAGCGATCCTTGGAGTACGACAGCTTCTCACCGCGGGCCGACATGGCCCCCAGGGAGCCCATGCCGCGGTAGCTCTTGAACTGCTTGCCGTTGATGAAGACGAGCTCGCCGGGAGACTCCTCGCAGCCGGCCAGCAACGACCCGAGCATGACCGAGTCGGCCCCGGCGACGATGGCCTTGGCGATGTCCCCGGAGTACTGCAGGCCGCCGTCCCCGATGACCGGGACGTCGAAGGGACGAGCCGCGCGGGCGGCCTCGAAGATGGCCGTCACCTGCGGGACGCCGACCCCCGAGACGACGCGGGTGGTGCAGATCGACCCCGGTCCGATGCCGACCTTGATGCCGTCGGCACCGGCCTCGCACAGGGCCTTGGCCCCGGCGTAGGTGCCGATGTTGCCGCCGATGACGTCGACCCCGGCGGCTGCCGGTTCCTTCTTGAGCCGCGCGATCATGTCGAGCACCCCCTGGGTGTGGCCGTGGGCCGTGTCGACGACGATGACGTCGACCCCCTCCTCGACCAGGGCCATGGCCCGCTCCCAGGCGTTGCCGAAGAAGCCCACGGCGGCGCCGACGCGCAGCCTGCCCTGACCGTCCTTGGTGGCCTTGGGGTACTGGTCGGCCTTGACGAAGTCCTTGAGAGTGAACAGACCCTTGAGCCGACCGTCGGCGTCGACCAGGGGCAACTTCTCGATCTTGTGCGCGGCGAGGAGCTTGAGGGCGTCGGCCGGGGCGGTGCCCACCGGCGCGGTGACGAGCGGGGCGGGGGTCATGACCTCGTGCACCGGCCGGTCGGGGTCGTCCTCGAAACGCATGTCACGGTTGGTGATGATGCCGACGAGGTTGAGCCGCTCGTCGACGACCGGGACGCCGGAGATGCGGTAGGTGTGGCACAGGGCCTCGGCCTCGGCCATCGTCGCGTCGGGGCTGATGGTGATGGGTTGGTCGACCATGCCCGCCTCGGACCTCTTCACCTGGTCGACCATGGTCGCCTGGTCCTCGATGGACAGGTTCCGATGGAGGATGCCCAGGCCGCCCTCCCGGGCCATGGAGATCGCCATCCGGGACTCGGTGACGGTGTCCATCGCCGCGCTCACCAGCGGGATCGCGATCCGGATGTTGCGCGACAGGCGGGTCCCCGTGTCCACCTGGGAGGGGATGACGTTGCTCTCGACCGGCTGGAGGAGGACGTCGTCGAAGGTGAGGGCCAGGGGGGCCAGCTCATCGACGCTGGCGGGGGCACGATCGCTCATGAACAGCCTTTCGGTCCGGGGATGGCGCCAATCCTAGACCCGGCCCGTCGGGGGTCGAGGGGCTCAGTCGGCCCCAGGTCGGTCGGCAGCCCCGAGCCGGTCCGAGGCCGGACGCCAGAGCATGGCGGTGCCCACCGCGACGAGGGGCAGGGCCAGGAAGGGCGAGGAGAACCACTGGAGGAAGCTCAGGGCGACCACCGCCACGGTGAGGATCGTCAGGGCGGTGAGCCGGCGGGACCCGAACGTCGTCACCGCGACGAGCAGCAGCGGACCGACGAGGTACCACGGCTGCAGCCCTGCACCGCACAGGGCGAAGGCCAGGAGGACGCCGGCCTGGAGGAGCAGCGGATCGGCCGGGCGGCCCGGGTTCCCCGTCCGCCCGGGGACCGGCCCCCACCGCACCCAGCAGACGATGATCGCTGCAGCCGTGAGGACCAGGCTCGTCGCCGTGGCCGCAGGGACCAGGGAGGTCACCGGAACCCCGGTCCAGCCGATGATCTGGACGAGGAGCGCGATGGGCGCGTCGCTCGTCACCGACGCCGGGCTGCCGGCGGTGTCATTGAGCCACCCCAGGCCCAGCCCGCCGATGGCGGAGATGGCCGCGAAGGAGCCGATCGCGGGCAGCGCCCCAGCCAGGGCTTCGAGGACCAGCCGTCCCCAGCCGTCCCGCTGCCGACCCGACCTCACCGCCTCGACGTGGACGAGAGCGACCAGCCCCAGGCCGAAGAGCACCCCGGGCTGCTTGAGCGTCCCAGCAAGTCCGACGAGGAGACCACCGGCGACCAGACCTGCCCAGGAACGGCCGGACCGGGCGAGGGTCCAGCCGACGACCAGGGCCCAGAGCCCCACGGCGCACTGGAGGCCGTCGTTGTGCATCCCCCCGACGACGTGCAGCAGCACGAGGGGATTGGCGACGGTGAACCACCGGACGCGGTCGACGTCGGCGCCGGCCAGCTGGGCCAGGCAGGTGACAGCCAGCCCGATGAGCACGAGGGCGAGGAGGCCGGGGATCCTCATCGCCACCGTCGACCAGTACGGGTGGTAGCCGGCGAGCGCCGTCATGGCGGCCTGGATCCACAGCGACCCGGGCGGGTAGACCGCGGTCGTCGCGACCCAGTGCGCGTCGACATGGAGCCCGAGATCGGCGGCCCGACCCTGGGGCACGAGGTAGGGGTTCATCCCGTGGGCGAGCAGCCAGCCCTGGGCGGCGTAGGCCCAGGCGTCGAGGCTGAGCAGCGGCGGGACCGGCAGCAACGGGACGGTCCACGCCCCGACCATGAGGGCACGGTGTCCTCGCAGTGGCCGTGATCGCAGCCAGGCCCACACGAGCGCGACGACACCCAGGGCTCCCGCCACCCAGGACGCCATCTCGACCGGGGAGGTACCGGGGACATGCCCCGGATAGCGGTCGGCGAGGGCCCACAGGGCCAACAGGAGGCTGCCGACCGTGCCGACGAGGAGCACCTCGCCGAGTCGTCGGTGGTCGGTCATGGACGTCCCTTCACTCGGTCGCTCCCAGCGTAGTGGGGTGGGGCGACAGGAAGCGGCCCCGGGACCGCGCGGGTCCCGGGGCCGATCAGCCGTGAGCTCAGCGACTCACTTCTCGTCCTCGTCCTCCGGCTTGTCCACCACGAGGGTCTCGGTGGTGAGCAGCAGGGAGGCGATGGAGGCGGCGTTCGCCAGGGCGGAGCGGGTCACCTTGACCGGGTCGATGACACCGTCGGCGATGAGGTCGACGTACTCACCGGTCTTGCCGTTGTAGCCGTGCCCGGGCTCGAGCTCGGCGACCTTGGCGACGATGACGTAGCCGGGCTCGCCGCCGTTCTCGGCGATCCAGCGCAGCGGCTCGCGCACGGCCTTCTCGACGATCTGGGCGCCGACGAGCTCGTCGCCCTCGAGGCCCAGCTTGTCGGCCAGACCGGCCGAGGCGTGGACCAGGGCCGAGCCGCCACCGGCGACGATGCCCTCCTCGATGGCCGCACGGGTGGCCGAGACGGCGTCCTCGATGCGGTGCTTCTTCTCGTTGAGCTCGACCTCGGTGGCCGCACCCACGCGGATGACGCAGACCCCACCGGCGAGCTTGGCGATGCGCTCCTGGAGCTTCTCGCGGTCCCAGTCGGAGTCGGACTTGTCGTACTCGGCGCGCAGCTGGGCGACCCGGCCGGCGACCTCCTCGGAGGACCCGGCACCGTCGACGATCGTCGTGTTGTCCTTGGTGACGACGACCCGCTTGGCGCGGCCCAGGACGTCCAGACCCACCTGGTCGAGCTTGAGGCCGACCTCGGGGGCGATGACCTGGCCGCCGGTGAGGGTGGCGATGTCCTGGAGCATGGCCTTGCGGCGGTCACCGAAGGCCGGGGCCTTGACGGCCACGGAGGTGAAGGTGCCGCGGATCTTGTTGACGACGAGGGTGCTCAGAGCCTCCCCGTCGACGTCCTCGGCCACGATGAAGAGCGTGCCCTTGGCGGCGATGACCTTCTCCAGCACCGGCAGGAGGTCGTTCATCGACGAGATCTTGCCGGAGTTGATGAGGATGTAGGGGTCCTCGAGGACGGCCTCCATCCGATCCTGGTCGGTCACCATGTACGGGGACAGGTAGCCCTTGTCGAACTGCATGCCCTCGGTGAACTCGAGCTCCGTGCCGAAGGTCTGGGACTCGTCGACGGTGATGACGCCGTCCTTGCCGACCTTGTCGAAGGCCTCGGCGATGAGCTCGCCGATCTGCTCGTCACGGCTGGAGATCGTCGCGACATTCGCCATGTCGTGGGTGGTCTCGACGGCGCGCGAGAGGCTGCGCAGGTTCTCGACGAGGGCCTCCACGGCCTTGTCGATGCCGCGCTTGAGGCCGACCGGGTTCGACCCGGAGGCCACCGCCCGCAGACCCTCGTGCACCATGGCCTGGGCGAGCACCGTGGCGGTGGTCGTCCCGTCGCCGGCGACGTCGTTGGTCTTGGTGGCGACCTCCTTGGCGAGCTGGGCGCCGAGGTTCTCGTACGGATCGGTGAGGTCGACCTCCTTGGCGACGGTGACGCCGTCGTTGGTGATGGTCGGGGCTCCCCACTTCTTGTCAATGACGACGTAGCGGCCCTTGGGGCCGAGCGTCACCTTGACGGTGTCGGCGAGGATGTCGACGCCGCGCTCGAGGGAGCGGCGAGCCTCCTCGTCGAACTGAAGCTGCTTGGCTGCCATGTGTCAGTGCCTCACTTCTCGACGACGGCGAGGATGTCGCGCGCGTTGAGCAGCAGGTACTCGTTGCCGTCGTACTTGACCTCGGTGCCGCCGTACTTGGAGAAGATGACGACGTCGCCCTCCTTGACGTCCATGGGGACGCGGACGCCCTTGTCGTCGACGCGGCCGGGGCCGGCGGCGACGACCTTGCCCTCCTGCGGCTTCTCCTTGGCGGTGTCCGGGATGACGAGTCCGGAAGCGGTGGTCTGCTCGGCCTCGAGAGGCTGGACGAGGACGCGGTCCTCGAGCGGCTTGATCGTGGTTGCCACGTCAAGACCCCTTTCATGATGAAGACGGATGTTTCGTTGTCTCTCGCCAGGGGTTGCGAGCCCCGAGCGTGCGGGCCGTCTGCGTCGCGGGTGCGTCAGGTCCGTTGGCACACTCACCACGAGAGTGCCAACAAGAAACGTACACCGGGGTTAGCACTCAGGCAACACGAGTGCCAAGGGCGGGTGAGCCGACCTCCCCGACGCAATGTGGCACGAACCGGCCGAGGCGGTACCTGGTGGCCCTACAGCGGTCGATGCGTGCCACATTGCCGTCGTCGCGTGACGAGACGGCGACCCCGGGGAGCTACGAACGGGACGCTGCGGCTCGCGGTCGGTGCCCCGGGCACTCCCGGGCGGCGCGGCGTCGCCCACGTTGCTCCGGAAACCTCCGTCCCCCCAGCCCTCCTTGCCGTCCCTGCTCCGGAAGCTGCACCATGCTCCGTGTATTCGGGGCGCACGGTGCACCTTCCGGAGCTTCGTGGGATGCGGGCCGACGGCGTCGGCCGTTTCCGGAGCAGGGTGCGACCACAGCGGTGCCGAGCATTGTCGGGGCCCAGCACTGTCGGGCCCCAGCATCGTCAAGGCGTGCGGCGCCGTCGCCTCCCCTGCAGGTCCGGGACACCGCCGGGCCACCGGAGCCGGGCCCGCGCCATGACGGCGTCTGCCCAGGTCTGGGGCACCGCAACTCCGGATGACGCGGAGCCGGCCGGACGAGGGCTCGCCGACGCCACCGATCCACAACAGGGTCGTCATCTCCGGAAGCGCGACCTCGGCGGTCCTCGTCGCCGGCGCCGACCGGTCCGAACCTCGCGCCGGGATCGTCGGTCGGTCGGCTGCAATGTGGCACGACCCGGCCGAGGGACCACCCGATGCCCCGACCTCGACGAATCCGTTCCACATTGCAGTCATGGGGAGCTGCGATTCGGAGCGGGAGTCCGACTCGCCCGACGATCCGCACCCCCGATCGCCTGTCCACCATCGATGAGTACCCCGACCGCCCGTACCCCGTCCACGGATCCCCGTCGATGAGTCCCCGGACCGTCGACTCAGCTGACGGTGACCCGCGTCGCCACCACTGCCCGGGCCCCGTCGACGGTCGGCGTGCAGATGAGGGTCGCGCTGGCCGGTCCGGAGGGACGCAGGCGTCGTCGCAGGGCTGCCGGATCGACGTCGAGGCCCCGCTTCTTCACCTCGAGGGTGCCGACGTGATGGTCCCGTACCCATCCGCGAAGCACCTTCTCCGACATCGGCAGCGACTCCTCCACCTTGAACCATCTGAGCCACGGGCTGGTCCAGGGGCGGTCGGCGGTCAGGTAGGCGATCCCACGGCTCACCGTGCGGGCATCGGGATGGCCCTCGACGAGGGTCCCCGACGCACGGGCACGGATGGCCGCCGGATGGGGTTCGGCCAGGTAGGACCCGACCGGACCCGGGTCGGGCTCGGGAGAGTCGCCGCCCACCACCTCGTCCCCAGGCACGAGCACTGCGGAGGCCCCGCGCCCCATCCGGGGCCCCTTCCAGATGGTGGCCTCGACGAGGTCCCCACGGCTCCCCACGAAGGTGGTGGCGGCATCCCCCGGGAGGACGCCGCGATCGACCCCGGGGGCCATCTTGACCACGGTGACCCACGGGCCCTCGAGGACCCGGGTGACGAAGGGCCACGGCGGCCGGATGTCCTCCAGACGCCAACTGCGCCCACGCCCACCCCGTCGGGCGGGATCGAGGAGGACAGCGGTCTCCGGGCCGGCACCCGACACGAGGTCCGCAGCGACCGCGGTGGCGTCGGCGGCAACCACCCGTGCCCCGGGCAGGTTGTGGGCCGCGAGCGTGGCCACCGCCGGATCGATCTCGACCGCGGTCACCTCGAGTCCGGCGTCGAGACAGGCGCGGGCATCCGCGCCGCACGAACACCCGAGGTCAATGACCCGACGCACGCCGGCAGCCACGAGACGCTCCGCACGCCACGTCGAGACCTCGCCGCGGGTGGCCTGCTCGAGGCCGTCCCGGGTCCACAGCATCGAGCGTGCCACCTCGCCGATCTTGGTGACCGCACGCTCGGTCATGGACGCCTGGTCGAGGGCCGCGGCGGCCAGGTCGGGGGCGAATTGCGAGCGCAGACGCGCAGCGGCACCGAGGGAGTCCGGGTCGGACTCAGCGCGGGCGACCTCGAGGGCCCTGTCACCCTCCGGTCCGACCAACGCCCGGGCCACCTCGACATCCACGCCGGCACCCTACGCCAGTCGCCGGAGGACGCAATGTGGCACGACTCGCCTCGATCCGCCCCGACCGTGTGCGCAGCCCCTTGGAAGTGCCACATTGCGTCCCCGGAGGGGCCCGTCGGGGCGCGTCCGGCGTCGATGAGCCCGTACAGGCCCGTCGGGGCCCGTCCGGGCCATGGGCCGTGGTCCCGACGTACTCCCACGTCCCCGGCCACCGTGCGTCAAGGCCGGTGGCCCGGACGCCTCACAACACGGTGCAGGTCCATCCCGTCGGCCGACCGTTCTCGTACGGGATGCAGCCGTGGAACTGCCCGACCCCCTCGTCGAAGACGAGCGGCAGGAAGTACCGGTCGCCCTCCCACATGGGCAGCTCCGCCAGGTGGTCGATCCTCTCCCAGGTGAGCGGCCCCTCCTCATTGGCCTCCGGCACCACCCCGTGCCATCGGTCCACGACGAAGACGAGCCCGAAGTGGTCCTCACCGTGCGGGCCGAACCCGGGCCAGGACACCGTGCCACGCAGCCTCATCGAGTCGACCTCGATCCGGGCCTCCTCGCGCAACTCACGCCTCATGCCGGCGGCGACGTCCTCCCCCGGCTCGACCTTCCCACCCAGGCCGTTGTACTTGCCGAGCTGGTCGTCATCGGGGCGGGCCACCCGGTGCACCATGAGCACTCGCTGTCCGTCGGGGTGCAGGACGAATCCGAGCGTGGTGAGGATCGGCGTCATCATGGCCCCATCCTTGCGCACGCCTACGCTGGCCCCATGGCACACCCCAGCCCTGACTCCCACGGCCGCACCCGAGCCGCCACCCGCGCCCTCGTCATCCGGGACGGCCGGCTGCTCGTCGAGACCAATGACGACGGCGACGTCGAGTGGTGGTCACTGCCCGGAGGCGGGCAGGAGTTCGGCGAGACCAAGGAGGAGGGGCTGCGGCGCGAGTGTCGCGAGGAGATCGGGTGCGACGTCGTCGTCGGTCCCCTCGCCCTGGCCCTCGACTACATCGGGGCCCATCACCGATTCGGCGAGGACCTCTTCTGCCAGACCGAGGTGTACTTCTGGTGCACCTTGCCGCCCGACGCCGAACCGACCCCGACCGCGGCCGGCCGGGACGACCACCAGACCGGGATCGCCTGGGTGAGCCTCGAGGACCTGCCCGGCTCCCCGTTCTTCCCCCAGCGCGTCGCCCGCTGGCTCAACGAGGACCCGGGGACCCGGCCCCGGTGGCTGGGTGACGCCGACTGACCCCACCCGGCACCGGCCCGATGGCGTGGCGCCACGGGCCCGGGGCGGCGCCCCCGTCGAAGCCGGGAGGCCCTCCTACCGGGTAGCCGTCACAGGACGTCCCACTCGGGGATGACCGTGAGTTCCCCGTCGAGCGCGGCCTGCTGGTCCGCCGTCAGCCGCGACTTCGGCACGATGACCTCGAAGACGTACTCGTCGAACCACGAGTCGTTCATGGTGAAGAAGCCCTTGGTGCCGACCTCGTCACCCCAGGAGTTCTCGACCCTCCAGCGCACCGGCCTGCCGTCGACGAGGTCGACCCCGACGAAGGTCATGGCATGGGTCGGACCGCTGTGGTGCAGCCGCATCCGGTCCGCCTTGGAGATGCCCAGGTCGACGCCGTAGAGGCTGTCGTAGTCGTGGAGCTTGACGTCCCACACCCCGAGCTTGCGGTCGAACTGCTTCTTGACGTCGCAGGAGAACCACACCGGCTCCCCGGCCCTGATCGACTCGATGGCCAGAGACTTGATCTCGTCGACCCTGGCGGTGACGAAGGAGTACGGCGTCCCGCCCTCCATCCACGGGGTGTGCTCGAGGACGTAGCCGTGGCCGACCGGGTGCTCGGCGCGCGGATCGTCGACGACCGAGACGTACTCGCGCAGGTTCTCCGTGACGACCTGGGAGGCGAACTCGAGCGGGGTGAATTCGCCGACTCGGTGGAAGTTCTTGTCCTTGTCGCGGTACTGCCAGGTGAACCGCTGCGGCGGAGTGCCCAGGTGGATGGCCAGCACCCGCCAGGCGTCCTCGAGCCCCTGGCGTCGGACCTCCTCGGTGCGTCGCGACGCCTCGGCCGGGTCGGAGTCGGTGGCCGCGGCCCGCAGCAGCCCGATGGTGCGCCGGACGATGGTGTCGAGGGCGCGGTTCATCTGGTCGGTGTTGCCGGCCGACTCGGTGTCGGGCATGGCCCACTGCGGCACCAGACCGTACTTGACGACGATGTCGACGAACTGGATCCAGTAGCCGCCGTCACCCACCCCGTCCTCGAGGAGGTTGCGCACCTGCTCGTCCTCGAGGGGACGATCGGCGGTGGCGATGGCCCTGGCCAGGATGTGGTTGACCTTCTCGATCTTGTCGAAGAAGGCGATGTAGTTCTGGGAGAACTCGAAGTCCTCGAGCGAGAGCTGCTTCATGACCTTGGCGCGCAGGACGTTGAGCCCGGCGAACTCCCAGCATCGACCCGAGTGCTTCTGGTTGGCGACCTTCCAGGCATCGAGCCGCTCCGAGGTCGTCTCGTCGATGCCGTTGAGGACGTCGCGGTCGAGGCTGACGGTGTCGGCGTCGGTACCGGTGACGGCGTTCTGGACGATGCGCGAGGTCGGGTCGGCGCGGAAGGCGTCGGCACGGTCGGCGCTGAAGGACGCGTCGAGGGCGAGGGATTCACTCATGAGGTCGGTCTCCTGGGTCGGGTCGGGCAACGGACGTGGACGTGCCGAGTGACTCGGGCGTCCACGTCACACTCTGCCACCGACCGCCGACAGGTCCGCCCGTCAGTAACGGCCGACCGACCCGCCCTGTCGGACCGCGGCACGTCGCCGACCGCGGACGCCCGGCACGCGTCCGCGGGCCGCTGCCGGAGTCTCAGACGAGGACCCGGCTCACCGGCAGGCCGGAGTCGGCGGAGATGTCGAGGCTGGACGGCGGCAGCCCGGCCTTGACGCCCTGGACGCCGAGGGCCGCGATCATGGCCCCGTTGTCGGTGCACAGTCCCGGCCGCGGGCGACGCAGCTCCACGCCGGCGGCCTCCATCCGTTCGGCCAGCAGGGTCCGCAGCCGGGAGTTGGCCGCGACCCCGCCGCCGATGAGGAAGTGCTCGAGTCCGTACTCACGGCACAGGTCGACCGCCTTGGCGGTGAGGACGTCGGCCACGGCCTCCTGGAAGGACGCCGCGACGTCGTCGACCGGCACCGGACGGCCGGCGGCCTGCTCGGTCTCGACCCAGCGGGAGACCGCCGTCTTGAGGCCGGAGAAGGAGAAGTCGAAGCGGTGTCGGGCCAGGTCGTGGCGGGCGGTGAGTCCACGCGGGAAGTGGACCGCCGTCGGGTCGCCCTGGGCTGCGGCGCGGTCGATGACCGGCCCACCCGGGTAGGGCAGCCCGAGCAATCGGGCGACCTTGTCATAGGCCTCCCCGGCGGCGTCGTCGATGGTCGACCCGACCTCGGTGATGCCGGTGGCGATCGAGGTCACCTTGAGCAGCGAGGTGTGTCCGCCCGATACGAGCAGGGCGCCGCACGGCATGGGCAGGTCGCCGTGCTCGAGCAGGTCGACCGCGACGTGCCCGGCCAGGTGGTTGACGCCGTAGAGCGGCTTGCCGAGGTAGCGGGACAGGGCCTTGGCCGCCGACAGGCCGATGACGAGGGCACCCATGAGTCCTGGACCGGCGGTGACGGCGATGCCGTCGAGCTGCGCCAGGTCGACGTCGGCCGTGGCGCAGGCCGCCTCGAGCACCGGGACCATGGCCTCCAGATGGGCCCTGGAGGCGACCTCCGGCACGACCCCGCCGAAGCGCACGTGCTGTTCCATCGAGGAGGCGACCTCGTTGGCGAGCAGCTCGTTGCCCCGGACGATGCCGACCCCGGTCTCGTCGCAGGACGACTCGATGCCCAGGATGAGCGGTTCAGACATGGTTCTCCTCCGAGGGTGTGGTGGTGAGGTCGAGGCCCATGACGAGGGCGTCGACCCCGGCCCCGTAGTATCCGGCGCGCCGGGACCAGACGGTGAACCCGGCGGATTCGTAGAGGTGGCGGGCGGACGGGTTGTCCTCACGGACCTCCAACAGGACGCGGTCGGCACCGTGGGTACGAGCCCAGTCGAGCCCCCGGGCCAACAGCTCGCCGCCCAGCCCCCGACCGCGACGGTCGGGCCGCACCATGATCCGGTCAAGATCGCACAGGTCGACGACGAGATGGAAGGTGGCGGCGCCCGCCGGGCGACCGGCGGCCCGCTCGTCACCCTCGTCCTCCTCGATGACGAGGACGTGACGGTCCCCGGCGGCCAGGTCGTCGGCCCAGGAGCGGCGCGACCACCGCTCCCCCGCCCCGAAGCACGAGTCCTCGAGGTCCATGACGGCCTCGAGGTCCTCGGGCCGGGCGGTGCGCACGCTCATCGGCGCGGCAGGCGGATGCGCGCCGGGGCGAGGGTCGCCTTGCGGGTCGTGGGGACGGTGGCGTCGGGGTCGCGCAGGTAGAGCGGCTCCAGGCCGACGTCGGGCAGCTCGTGCCAGCGGGCGGCCAACAGGCCCGCGTCGAGGTGTTCCGGGGATCCGGCGGCCGGCGTCAGGTCGCGGGCTGCGCAGCCGGGTCCACCGACCGGCAGTCCCCCCGGAAGCCCCTGGGGAGAGGTGACGTGGGGCCCGTCGAGTCGCTGCCCACGCTGGTCGTAACGAGCCCAGTACAGCTCGTGGCGGCGGGCGTCGGAGCAGACGACGAACTCGCCGGTGGGCGCGTTGTCACCAGACACCCACTGGGCGGCCAGGACGTCGAGGGAGCACACCGGGTGCGGCGTGGAGCCGCCCAGGTGGGCCAGCACGCGTCCGGTGACCACGCCGACCCGCAGCCCGGTGTAGGGGCCGGGGCCGACCCCGACGGCGATCTCGTCGACATCGGTGAGGGCCACCCCCGCCTCGGCGCACACCTGCTCGACGAGCGGCATGAGCTGCTCGGCGTGGGCGCGCGGATCGTCGACCCGCCGCTGCGCGAGCACCTGCCCACCGCGCGCCAGGCCCACGCACACGGCACTCGAGGTGTCGATGCCCAGGGTGAGGGAGTCGACGGTTTCGGTCATCACTGCTCCTTGTCGGTGGTCGCGGCCGGTACGGAGGCCACGGCGTCGACGAGGTGCGTCAGGTCGACGCCCTCCCACCGTGGTCCGACCGGATCGAGATAGACGGTGCGGGTGTCGTCGGCGGGGTCCTCGGAGCGGACGATGTCGACGGCCAGGTAGGACCTCTCGAGGTCCTCGGCGATCCCGGCGCCCCACTCGACGAGGGTGACGCAGCTGTCCATCGTCTCGTCGAGGTCGAGGTCGACGAGCTCGGCCAGGGAGCCGAGGCGGTAGGCGTCGACGTGGACGAGACCGGGGCGCCCGTCGACGCCGGCATGGCGTCGCACGAGGACGAAGGTCGGGGAGATGACGGGTTCGCGGACTCCCAGGGCCTCGCCGATTCCCTGGGCCAAGGTCGTCTTCCCGGCGCCCAGATCGCCCGACGCGACGATGACGTCGCCGGCACGCAGGTCGTCGACGAGGGCACGTCCCAGGGCCCACATGGCCTCGGTCGTCGGCACCTCGACGCGGACGGGCAGGGTGCGCACGAGGTCGGGTCCGTCGGCGCGGTAGCCGTGCTGGACGAGCAGTGCGTGCATCCGGGACCGAGTCGACGGATGGGCCGCCCAGCCACGGACGACGAGGTCACGGCAACCCAGGTCGGTCGCGACCTGGACGGCAGCGGTGAGCATCCGGATGTCGATCGGCTCATGATCGTGTCCCGGGGCGACGATGACGGACCGCACCTCGCCGACCTCGCCCCGCTGGTCCAGTTGCAGGACGCCGACCGGTCGGTGGCCCTGGGCGGCGGCGGTCGGGGCGTCGGTCTCGGCGACCAGGCACAGGTCCTCGTCGATCCACCGGGTGAAGGCCTCGAGCATCCGGTCGCCGGAGCTCTGCGCCGTGCGGGTCTCGCGCAGCTGCCCGCTCAACGCCTCCGCGAGCACGGCGGCGTCGGGCGGCTCGGCGAGTCGCACCGTGATCTGCTCCGGGTCGAGCGTTCGCGTCCGCTCACTACTCAGCTCTGTGTTGCCCACGAGGGTCCATCCTAGGGCTGTCATGTCGTCGTGCAGGGTCCGAATGCACCGACGTGCACCCGGACCGTGCCCTCGGCCCACCGTGGTTCAGACCGCCGGGCCCGGACGGACCCGAACGGGGGAATTCACGGCAGGGTCTCAGTCGCCCCAGGTGTCGTTGCCGGAACGACCGTAACGCGACTCACGGTCGCGTCGGGCCTCGTCCTTGCGCAGCCGGTCACCGCGTCGGCCGTGCTCACCGTGACCCCGGCCGCCACGGCCGTACCCGCCGTGGCCCCACTCGCCATGGCCTCGGCCACCGTGGGACCCGCGTCCCTGGCGGGACTGGTGGGAACGGGACTTCTGGGACCGCCCCTTCTGGGGACGGGGGGCGACGAGGGCGTCGTACTCCTCCTGGGCGATGGGGGCCCCGAGGCACGGGGTGCACGCGGCGACCTCGGCCACGTGCTCGTCACCGAGGACGACCTGGGCCTCGACCGGGTGCACCCCGGCCGAGCGGTACAGCCTGGCCATGGTACGGCGCTGGTGCGGCAGGACCAGGCTGATGACGGCCCCGTCCTGGCCGGCGCGGGCGGTGCGTCCGGCCCGGTGCAGGTAGTCCTTCGAGTTCATCGGCGGGTCCATCTGGAGCACCAGGGTGACGTCGTCGACGTCGATACCGCGGGCCGCGACGTCGGTGGCGACGAGGACGGGCAGGGAGCCCTCCTTGAAGGCCGCGAGGGTGCGGGCGCGAGCACCCTGGGTGAGTCCTCCGTGCAGGGCTCCGGCCATGACCCCGGCCTCACGCAGCTGCTCGGCCATCCGCGAGGCGCCGCGCTGGGTGCGGGCGAAGACGATGGTGTGCCCGCCCCGGTTGGAGATCTCGCACATGAGCGGGACCTTCTCGTGCGGGCGGATCTGGAAGGCGTGATGGGTCATCGTCGCGACCGATCCGCGCTCCGGGTCGATCTCGTGGGTCACCGGGTCGTGGAGGTAGGTCGTCACGAGGTTGTTGACGGCGTCGTCCAGGGTCGCCGAGAAGAGCATCTTCTGGCACTCGCCGGGGACGGCGTCGAGGATGGCGCCGACGGCCGGCATGAAGCCGAGGTCGGCCATGTGGTCGGCCTCGTCGAGAACGGTGATCTCGATCCCGGACAGGTCGGCGTCGCCGGTCTCGAGGAGGTCGACGAGACGCCCGGGAGTGGCCACGACGATGTCGACGCCCTTCTTGAAGGCCTTGGTCTGTGGGCCGTAGCTCATGCCACCGGCGATGAGGATCGTCGAGAGGCGCATGGACGAGGCCAGGGGCGAGACGACGTCGGCGATCTGCATGGCCAGCTCGCGGGTCGGCGAGAGGATGAGCGCACGGGGGCGGCGGTCAGGACGCTGCGCGGCCGACAGGCGCGCCAGGACGGGGACCCCGAAGGCCAGGGTCTTGCCCGATCCGGTGGAGGCGCGTCCCAGGACGTCACGGCCGGCGATGGCGTCGGGGATGGCGGCGACCTGGATGCGGAACGGGGAGGTGATCCCGGTGGCGGCCAGGGCGGCCACGATGGGGTCGGGCACGCCGAGGGTGGAGAACCCCTGGGTGTGGTCGACGGCGGAGGTGTCGAGGTCGGTCAGCTCCTCGGCCGTCCACTCCATGACGTCGGGGTTCTCGTCGTGTCCGGCGTGGTCGAAGCGGTCACCGCGTCCCGAGCGGAACTCGCCTCGGGTGGAACCGGAGCGACGGTCGTCGCGGGTCGAACCGGGGCGACGGTCGTCGCGGGCGAACCCGTCCCGGCGACCGGACCGGTCGAAACGGTCGGACCGTTCATGACGGTCCTCACGACGCGCACGCCCGGACCGGTCGAAACCGTCGTCCTCACGTCGGTCGTCCCGGGGGTCGTCGTCCCGACGGTCGAACCGGCGGTCGAACCGGCGGTCGTCGTCCCGACGACGGGGGCCACGGCGACGGTCGTCCTGACGGCGGTCGTCACTCCATCGTCGATCGCCGTTCCAGGAGTCGCGACCTCGGTCGTCGTTCCATCGACCACGACGGTCGCCCTCCCGACCCCGCGACCGGCGGTCCTCGCGCCCCTCGTCCCGCCCGCCGCGCGGCTGCCAGGACTCGAAGGTGCGGCCGCGCGAGTCGGACTCGCCACGGTGCGGGCGCACGTCGACGTCACCACGACGGGTGCGGTCACCACGGCCTGCGCGGGCCTCACGGAAGTCGTCGCGTCGGGTCCCCCGGGCATCGTCGCGGAAGTATCCGGCGTCGTCCCGACGGGTTGATCGAGCGTCGTCCCGACGAGTTGATCGAGCGTCGTCCCGACGAGTTGATCGAGCGTCGTCCCGACGGGGACGCCCCGCCCCGCCACGGGTGCGCGGCTTGTGTCCACGAGCAGCGCGTTCCGCAGCGCTCCATCGCTTCTTCGGTGATCCGTCCGCCTTGAACGACTTGGGGCGACGGGAAGCTGAATTGTTGGGCATGTCATGGTCCTCACGGCACACGGACACGACCGCGTGCACGACGCGGCCGGACGCAGGTTCACTGCGTCGATCGGACTGGAATCGATCGTCCTGGATGGGTTGCTTGTCTCGATGGCGGGGCGAAGAGCTGCTGGTCGTACGCCACTGGCAGTGACGTGCCACGGGGGTCGGGATCGCCGTCCGGCATCCCGCCCAGACGCCCCGGGAATCCGGGCGCATCGAGCAACTGAACGCATCATGGGCCCCGTGCGGGGCCAGAGCCAACGTCCTCACTCTACTCCGACCCCGGACAAGCACCAAACGAGAAAGCCGACGCCGTCACCGCGTGTTCATCCAGGCGAAAGATGTCGCACAGGATCCCGTCACCGTCGCCGGATACCATCGAGATGTGCGCGTAGCGATCATCACCGAGTCCTTCCTGCCCCAGGTCAACGGGGTGACGAACTCGGTGCTCAGGGTTCTCGAGCACCTGCGGGCCCATGGCCATGAGGCGATGGTCATGGCCCCGGGCGACGCCGACACCCCCAAGGAGTACGAGGGATTCCCCGTCATCCCGCTCGCCTCCCTCGCCTTCCCGGGCTACACCGACGTGCGCGTCTCGACGACCCCGCAGTGGACGATGGAGCGCTACCTCAGTGAGTTCCAGCCCGACGTCGTCCACCTCGCCGCCCCGTTCATGATCGGCTACAAGGGAGCCCTGGCCGCCGCCGCGCTCGGTGTGCCGTCGGTCGCCATCTACCAGACCGACATCCCCTCGTACGCCGCTCGGTACGGCCTGGGCAAGCTCGAGGCCTACGGCTGGTACCGGGTGCGTCAGATCCACTCCCTCTCGGTGGCGACCTACGCCCCCTCGACCTTCTCCCGCGACCAGCTCGTCGTCCACGGCGTCCCTCGGGTCGGCATCTGGGGGCGCGGCGTCGACAAGGTGCGGTTCGACCCGTCGAAGCGGTCCCAGGAGCTCCATGATCGCTGGGCTCCCCATGGCGAGGTCGTCGTCGGCTACATGGGGCGTCTGGCCGCCGAGAAGCGAGTCCAGGACATGGCGGTGCTCGCCGACATCCCCGGGGTCAAGCTCGTCATCGTCGGCCATGGACCCGACCGCGAGGAACTCGAACGGCTCATGCCCGATGCCGTCTTCACCGGCGGGCTCGGCGGCGAGGCCCTGCCCCAGGCGGTGGCGTCGATGGACGTCTTCTGCTCGACCGGCGAGCTCGAGACCTTCTGCCAGGCCATCCAGGAGGCCAAGGCCTGTGCGGTCCCGGTCATCAGCCCACGCCGTGGCGGACCCATCGACCTCGTCGACCCCTCGCGCACCGGGTGGTTGTACGAGCCGGGCAACCTCACCGAGTTCCGACGCCACGTCGTCGACCTCGTCGGCGACGCCTACAAGCGTCGGGCCATGGGCCTGGCCGCGCGGGCGTCGATCGAGGAACGCACGTGGGAGCACCTGTGCTCCGAGCTCGTCGGCCACTACGAGGACGCCATCCGGGTCGGCGGGCGTACCCCGCACGCCAGGCATGCCCTGTGGAGTGACGCCGACCTGCGCGAGATCGCCTGAGGTCAGACCCGGCGGGCGGGCGTCGTGAGGTCGCCGATGACCTGCGGCAGGTGGTCGGCCAGGGCGTCCGGGGAGATCGGCCCGCGCCACCGGTCCGCCGTGAGGGCCTGGATGCTCGCACCCGCCAGCGCGGCCCGTCGGGCGCTCAAGCCGGCAGCCAGAAGGGACCCGCAGATTCCGGCGAGCACGTCCCCCGACCCTGCCTGGGCGGTCCACGCCGGGCCGGGCAGGGCGACGTCGACCTGCCCGTCGGGTCCGGCGACCCACTGCACCGACCCCTTGAGCAGGACGGTCGCACCCCATCGAGCCGCGGCCGTGAGGGCGGACTCACGAGGCCGTACCGACACCTCCTCGCGGGAGAGGTCGAGCAGCCGGGCGAGCTCCCCGGCATGGGGAGTGAGCAAGGACCCGGCGGGCAGCCGCATCCGGCCGGTCGACAGGAGCCGCAGGGCATCGGCATCGACGACCACGGGAACCCCCTCGTCGACCCGCCGTCGCAGTCGGTCCGGATCGGCGTCAGGCCCCCACCCCGACCCGACCACCCAGGCCTGCACCCGTCCCCGGCCGACGACGACCGAAGGCATGCGTGACAGGACGAGGTCGGCGGCCCGCTGCGGGCCGGCGAAACGGACCATGCCTGCCCCGGCACGCAGCGCACCGAGCACGCCGAGCACCGCCGCCCCGGGGTAGGTCGACGAGCCGGTGTCGAGGCCGACGACCCCGCGGGAGTACTTGTCGTCCCGTGGACCGGGCGCCGGCCACCACCGGGCCAGGTCGTCGACGGTGGCCATCGGCTCCCCCGGCTGCTCGACGCCGATGTCGACGACGTGCACCCGACCACACAGGAGGGACGCCGGCTCGACGACATGGCACCACTTACGACTGGCGAAGGTCATCGTCTCGGTGGCGGGCACCGCCGTCGTCACCTCTCCCGAATCGGCGTCGAGACCCGAGGGGAGGTCGACGGAGAGCACCGGGATGCCGCGTCGACGAAGGTCCCGGCCGAGGTGGGCCAGACGGTCAGGGATCCCGGGGCGACCTCCGATGCCCAGCACGGCGTCGATGACGAGGTCATGGTCGGCGGCGGCGACCTCGTCGAGGCTCACCCGGCGGCAGCCGGCGGAGGTCGCGGCGGCCAGTCCGGCCGGGTGCGCGGAGCCGATGACCTGGCACAGGTCGACCTGTGCTCCCGAGCGCCCGAGGTCGGCGGCGGCGAAGAGGCCGTCCCCGCCGTTGTTGCCGGGGCCGACGAGGACGAGGACACGGCTCCCGGACATCCGCGTGCCGGGCGCAACTCCTGCCTTGCCCGCGATCATGGTCCTGGCCAGGTCGGCGACGTGGCCGGCGGCCACCTGCATGAGGTCGACGCCGGGGTGACCGGCGACGTATCGCTCCTCGGCGGCGCGCATCTGGGCCGCGGTGCACACCGTGATCATGTCGCCTCGCAGATGACCACGGCGATGGCGACACCGGCGTCATGACTCAAGGACAGGTGCACCCGGTCCACGCCTCGGTCGTCGAGGGTCTGCGCACTCACGCCGCGGAACCGGAACCGGGGCGCCCCACCGGCCTCGCCGATGACCTCGACCTCACGCCACCGCAGGCCATCCGGCCCTCCCAGCGCCTTGACGAGGGCCTCCTTGGCGGCGAAGCGAGCGGCCTGGGAGGCCGGCGGCAGGTCGAGCTCGGAGCCGACGAGGACCCGCCCGGCCAAGCCCGGACGGCGCCGCAGCGCCTCCTCCCAGCGCGACACCTGGCACAGGTCGACGCCGACACCGATGATCATGGGGTCAGCGTAGCGAGGGCGGGCACCGCCGACGACGGGCTCCGCGACCGATGTCAGGAATCCACCGTGAGCGGGGGTTTCTTCCCCTGGAGGGGAACATCTGCGAGCTGGCGGGGAAATCCTGACACCGTCCTCACTCGACCGTGACGGACTTCGCCAGATTGCGGGGCTGGTCGACGTCGTGGCCCAGGGCAGTGGCCAGCTCCAGGGCGAAGGCCTGCAGCGGGACCGTCGCGACGAGCGGCTGCAGCAGGGTGGAGCAGCGCGGCAGGGCGAAGAGCGTGTCGGCGAAGGGACGCACCGACTCGTCCCCCTGCTCGGCCAGGACGATGGTTCGGGCACCTCGCGCCCGGATCTCCTGGATGTTGCTCACGACCTTGTCGTGCAGCTGGTCGCGGCCCTGCGGCGGGACGATGACGAAGACCGGGGTACCCTC
Source organism: Acidipropionibacterium timonense (assembly GCF_900605005.1). GTDB lineage: Bacteria > Actinomycetota > Actinomycetes > Propionibacteriales > Propionibacteriaceae > Cutibacterium > Cutibacterium timonense. The sequence goes on from NZ_LR027558.1 coordinate 1,953,510, forward strand.
CTCGATGACCGCGATGGGGCCGTGCTTGAGCTCGCCGGCGGCGAACCCCTCGGCGTGCATGTAGGCGATCTCCTTGAGCTTGAGCGCGCCCTCGAGGGCCACCGGGTACCCGACGTGGCGGCCGAGGAAGAACACCGCCTGCTCGTGCACGGCCATGGTGCGGGCCAGCTGGTACACCGGCTCGATCCCGTCGAGGACCGACTGGATGGCGTCGGGCATGGCCTCGAGCTCGGTCATGATGGCGCGGATCTCGTCGCCGTACTTCATGCCGCGCACCTGGGCCAGATAGAGGCCCAGGAGGTAGCAGGCGACGACCTGGGTGAGGAAGCCCTTGGTCGAGGCCACGCCGATCTCGGGACCGGCGTGGGTGTAGATGACGGCGTCGGACTCGCGCGGGATGGTGGCGCCATTGGTGTTGCAGATGGCGATGACCTTGGCCCCCTGCTCGCGGGCGTGCCGGATGGCCATGAGGGTGTCGGCGGTCTCGCCGGACTGGGAGATCGTGACGACGAGGGTCATGGGGTCGATGATGGGGTCGCGGTAGCGGAACTCGCTCGCCAGCTCGACCTCGCAGGCCACCCGGGTCCAGTGCTCGATGGCGTACTTGGCGACCATGCCGGCGTAGAAGGACGACCCGCAGGCGACGATGACGATCTTGTTGATCCGGCGCAGGTCCTCGGGCGAGATGCGGACCTCGTCGAGCACGAGCTCACCACGATCGGACCAGCGCCCGAGCAGGGTGTCGGCCACGGCCCGGGGCTGCTCGAAGATCTCCTTGCGCATGAACCAGTCGTGGCCCTGCTTCTCAGCGGCCGACAGGTCCCAGTCGACGTGGTACGGGTGGGCCTCGGACGGATTCCCGGCGAAGTCGGTGACGGTCACCGCATCAGGGGTGATGGTGACGACCTGGTCCTGGCCGAGCTCGAGGGCGTCCCGGGTGTGCTCGATGAAGGCGGCAACGTCCGAGGCCAGGAAGTTCTCCCCCTGTCCGACGCCGACGACCAGGGGCGAGTTGCGCCGGGCGGCGACGACGGTGTCGAGCTCGTTCGGGGTCACCGCGACGAGGGTGAACGCCCCCTCGAGACGGGAGGCGACGGCCCCCATGGCCTGCTGGAGGGTGCTGCCTCCGGCCAGCTCACGGGCCAGCAGGTGTGCCGCGACCTCGGTGTCGGTGTCGGAGCGGAACTCGACCCCCTCGTCCTTGAGCTCGGCGCGAAGGGCGGCGAAGTTCTCGATGATGCCGTTGTGGACGACGGCGACCGAACCGTCGGCCGACACGTGGGGATGGGCGTTCTCGTCGGTCGGGGCGCCGTGGGTGGCCCATCGGGTGTGACCGATGCCCTGCCGGGACGCCGGCAGCGGGTTGGCCTCCAGTTCGGCCTCGAGGTTGGTGAGCTTGCCGGCCTTCTTGGCCCAGTGAAGACCGCCGTCGGCGACGACGGCCAGTCCTGCTGAGTCGTACCCGCGGTACTCGAGGCGTCGCAGTCCCTCGATGATGACGTCCTCAGCCTGACGCTGGCCCACATAACCCACAATTCCGCACATGGCAAGAAACGTACAGGACGGGTGAGCGTTTCGTCCAAACACGCGCCGGCCAGGCGTGGCGGTCCGTCGACACCGGCCACTCCCTAACCCGGTGACACCCGTCCTGTCCAGCGATCACCGATCGGTTGCACGAACTTCACCACCAGGACCACGACTCATGGACGTTCGCTCAAATACCCGGAACGCCCTTGGCTGACCGGTCGGTTAAGTGATGGCATCGAGACACGCGCCCCACACCGAAGCGGGGCACCGACAGAGGAGACTCACCGATGAGATCGACCAGAATCCGCAGAGCACTCCTGGCCGCCGTCACGGCGACCGCGACGATCATCCCCCTGGCGGTCAGCACCGCGACCGCGTCCGCCGCGACCATCTCCCCCGACGCCCCGGGAGGCGTGGCCGCCCCACACAGCCCCGACGGGGTGCCCTCGAACGGGACGGGACCCATGTACCGGACCTGGCCCATCGCCTCGTCGTACTCCCACCAGCACCCCGGGGCGAACCCGAGAGGCGCCAACGACTTCACCTGCCGTCCCACCCCGGGGACCCGACCGGTCGTGCTCGTGCCCGGAACCGGTGAGGATGCCTTCGCCACGTGGTCCTACTACGCGCCGATGCTCCACGATGCCGGCCTGTGCGTGTTCACCTTCAACTACAACATCATGACCTCCCCCGACCGCGAATGGGCCGCCACGACCGGCGACATCCGTTCCACCGCGGCATTCCTCGCCCACTTCGTCGACAAGGTCCGCACCGCCACCGGGTCGGACCGGGTCGACCTCGTCGGCCACTCGCAAGGCGGTGGCCCGCTGCCGAGGGCCTACATCAAGTGGTACGGCGGAGACCGTGCGGTCAATCACCTCATCGGACTCGTCCCGTCCAACAAGGGCACGACGGTCTACGGTCTGGCGACGCTCATCGGCCTCGACCGGCCGGGCAGCCTGAGCGTCACAGCCCTCCAGGACTACGCCGACAAGCACAACTACGAGTCACTGCCCCAGCAACTCGCCGGTTCCTCGTTCCTCGGTGAGCTCAACGACGGCGGGATGACCGCCGCCGGCGTCCGCTACACCGTCATCAGCACCAGGTACGACGACGTCGTCACGCCCTACACCAACGCCTTCATCCACGAGGACGGGGTGACCAACATCACCATGCAGAGCGTGTGCGCCAAGGATCACACCGACCACTTCGGGTTCACGTACGACCCGGTCGCCTTCCAGGTCGTCCTCAACGCGCTGCTGCCGGACAGGGCCACGAAGGTGACCTGCGTCTACGTGCCGGGATACATCCAATGAACCTCCGACCCCACCGACAGCGGCCCCCTCCGCTAGAGTCGGGCCAGTCCGAGCCTGTACATCGAGGTGCCTCCACGCATGATCCTGACCCCGTCCCACCCGGTCGACGACGACAACACCGAGCCGGGTCCGTTCATCGAGCTCAGCCGTCAGACCTGGGCCGACCTGGCCGACAGCACGGACATCGACATCGACGACGCCACCCTCGACCGCATCCGGGGCCTCGGTGACCCGACCGACCAGGTCGACGTCGACGAAGTGTACCGGCCGCTGACCCAGCTCATCCACCTGCACTGCATGCACACGGGGGCGCTCTTCGACGCGTCGAACTCGTTCCTGGGGCTGCAGCAGCATCAGATGCGCCGCACCCCCTTCGTCATCGGGATCGCCGGCTCGGTGGCCGTCGGCAAGTCGACCGTGGCGCGTCTGCTCAAGGAACTGCTGGCCCGATCGCCCCGGCGTCCCCAGGTCGACCTCGTCACCACCGACGGGTTCCTCCACCCCAACGCCGTGCTCGAGGAGCGCGGCATCCTCGACCGCAAGGGATTCCCCGAGTCGTACGACCGCAAGGCTCTCCTGCAGTTCGTCGTCGACGTCAAGTCCGGTGAACCCGAGGTGAGCGCCCCGGTGTACTCCCACGTCGAGTACGACATCGTCCCCGGTGAACGTCGGGTCGTGCGGCACCCGGACATCCTCATCATCGAGGGGCTCAACGTCCTGCAACCGCCACGACTGCGACACAACGGGACGATGGGTCTGGCCCTGAGCGACTTCTTCGACTTCTCGGTGTACATCGACGCCGACGAGGCCGACATCATGCGCTGGTACATCTCACGGTTCCTGGCCCTGCGTCAGACGGCGTTCACCAACCCGCGGTCCTTCTTCGGCGACTACGCCAGGCTTCCCGACGACGAGGCCGCCGAGGTCGCCAAGTCGATCTGGCGACGGATCAACGCGCCCAACCTCACCCAGAACATCCTGCCGACCCGGGGGCGGGCGACGGCGATCCTGCACAAGGGCCCCGACCACGAGGTCCGCAACGTGTGGATCCGCAAGATCTGAACGGTCCGAGGCTCAGGGGCAGGGCGTCGCCGGCAGCACCGGGTGGTCCCCCGCCAGACGCGACACCGCCTCGGCCCGGTCGGCGGGCCCGAGCACGACGTGCAGGTGGTCGGGCGCGGCCACGACGACGGGCGCTCCGGCCAGCTCCGGAGCCAGCTGGGCGACGGCCTCCGGCCCGAGGAGCAGCCACGACGCGGTGAGCCAAGACGGGGAGGTCACCTCGACGACGCCATCGGTGAGGGTCGTCGAGACGCCCGTGGCCGCCAGGTCTCGACGCAGCCCCGCCAGACCCGACGACCACGCGGCCTCGAGGTCGAGATCAGCGACCGCGGCGTCGTTGAGCAGACCGAGCCCCTCGTCCCCGTCGAAGGCCAGGACGACGACCGTGACCTCCTGCCCGTCCACCTCCCCGGCCGGCAGGTCACCGGCGAGTGAGAGGGGACGGGCATGGCGGAACGACCGTCCGGCGCGCTCGGTCGGCGGCAGGATGCGCACCACCCCGTGCTCGGCCATGGAGGCGTCGGTGATGAGGGTCGCCCCGTCGAGCAGCGACCTCACCTGGCGGGTGACGACCTCGTCGACGACGTGAGGCCAGTCCCGTCTGGCCAGGTCGGACACCTGGGTGGCGGCGCTGGCCAGGTCGAGGTCACCCAGCGGGGTGGAGGCGATCTGCGCCCCGACGGTGGCGTCGACCCCGAGGGCCGCGAGGGTCTGCTCGACGAGCTCGCGCAGACGCCGCGCCCCGGCGACGTCGAGCATGGGCAGGGCGTCGTCGGGGCGCGATCGGGAGAAGAGGGCCATCAGATGGCCAGCCGGTCCTTGACGATCCCGGCCAGACGCTGGCAGATGGAGTCGGCCTCGTCCTGGGTGGCGGCCTCGACCATGACGCGGACCAGCGGCTCGGTGCCCGACGGACGCAGCACGACGCGGCCGGTGTCGCCGAGGGTCTGGTTCGCGTCGGCGACCGCCTTGTTGACCTCGGGGTCCATGCCGGCGCGCAGCTTGTCGACCCCGCGGACGTTGATGAGGGCCTGCGGCAGGCGGGTCATGACCGAGGCGAGCTCCTGGAGCGACTTGCCGGTGCGAGCGACGCGCGCGGCCACGTGCAGCCCGGTGAGGACGCCGTCGCCGGTGGTGGCGAACTCGCTCATGATGACGTGGCCCGACTGCTCGCCGCCGAGGGAGAACCCGTTGGCGTTCATCGACTCGAGGACGTAGCGGTCCCCGACCTTGGTCTGGTCGACGTGGATCTCGTGCTCACGCATCGCCAGGGTGAGGCCGAGGTTGCTCATGATCGTCGCGACGACGGTGTTCGAGGCGAGTCGATGGTCCTCCTGGAGGGCCAGGGCCAGGATCGCGAGGATCTGGTCGCCGTCGACGAGGTTGCCCTCGTGGTCGACGGCCAGGCACCGGTCGGCGTCACCGTCGAAGGCGAAACCGAGGTCGGCATGGTTGGCGAGGACCGCGGCTTGGAGCTTCTCCGGGTGGGTGGAGCCGGCGCCGTCGTTGATGTTGATGCCGTTGGGTTCGTCATGGATGGCGATGACCTCGGCGCCCTGGGCACGGAACGCCGTCGGGGCGGTGTGGAAGGAGGCGCCGTTGGCGGTGTCGAGAACGATCGTGAGCCCCTTGAGGGCCTGCTCCTGGCGCAGCGAGCGCACCAGGTGGTCGATGTAGGTCTTCACGGCATCGGCGGAGTACTGGATGCGTCCGACCTTCTCACCTGTGGGACGCTGCCAGGGCTCACCCATCCGCTGCTCGATGGCGTCCTCGAGATCGTCGGCGAGCTTGACGCCGCCGCGCTGGAAGAACTTGATGCCGTTGTCGGGCATGGGGTTGTGGGAGGCCGACAGCATGACACCGAGGTCGGTGCGGAACTCGTTGACGAGATAGGCGGCAGCCGGGGTGGGGATGACCCCGACCCGGATGACGTCGACCCCGGCGCTGGCCAGACCGGCGCAGACCGCGGCCTCGAGGAACTCCCCCGAGGCGCGGGGATCGCGGGCCACGAGGGCCGTCGGCTGGCGATGCCCGAAGGCTCCCGCCTCGCCCAGGACGTGGGCCGCCGCGACCGACAGGTCGAGGGCCAGTTCGGCGGTGAGGTCCTGGTTGGCCACACCGCGCACACCATCAGTTCCGAAAAGTCGTGCCACGGGCGACCACTCTACCGGTCCGCTCATCACCGGTGAGCGAGTGGTGCTCTTCGGGTCGGCCGACCACTTCCGGCTCCGGCTGACCGCAATGTGTCACCGGAGCCTCCCATCGTGGGGTTCGACATCGTCGTCGGGTGTTCTGCGCCACATTGCAGTCATTCGCGTCAGGGATGGGCGTCGAGATCCCACCGACCCGCCACGGGGCCCGGACCGACACCCCTCCCGGAACGCACAGGGCCCCCGAACACACTGGGCCCCGGAACACACTGGGCCCCGAACACACAGGGGGCGACCCCGAAGGGCCGCCCCACTGGATGCGAGAAGGTTCGGATCAACGCTTCGAGTACTGCGGAGCCTTGCGGGCCTTCTTGAGACCGGCCTTCTTGCGCTCCTTGACGCGGGCGTCGCGGGTGAGCATCCCGGCCTTCTTGAGGGCCTTGCGGGAGGCCTCGGCGTCGATGGCGTTGAGGGCCCGGGCGATGCCCAGACGCAGCGCACCGGCCTGACCCGTCACGCCGCCACCCTCGATGCGGGCGATGACGTCGTAGGCACCCTCGACACCGGCGGTGCCGAAGGGCTCGGAGACGATCTGCTGGTGGACCTTGTTGGGGAAGTAGTCCTCGAGGGTCCGACCATTGATCTTCCACTCACCGCTGCCCGGGACGAGGCGGACGCGGGCGATGGCCTCCTTGCGGCGGCCGGTGGCCTGACCGGGGGCGACGACGGCGGGACGCTCCGACTCGCCGGCGGCGACGGCCGGGTTGGAGTCGGTGCGGTAGGCGATCTCACGGTCGCCCTCGATGAACGGCTGGACCTCGGTCTCGAGGTTCTCGTTGACGGTGTCAGTCACTGTTCCCAATCCTTCTGCGATCACTGGGCGATCTGGGTGATCGCGTAGGGCTGCGGCTTCTGGGCAGCGTGCGGGTGCTCCGGGCCGGCGTAGACCTTGAGCTTGCCGAGCTGCTGACGCGAGAGCTTGTTCTTGGGCATCATGCCCCACACGGCACGCTCCACGGCGCGACGCGGGTCCTTGGCGAGCAGGTCGCCGATGGAGATCGTGCGCAGACCGCCCGGACGGCCGGAGTGGTCATGACGCAGCGACTTGTGCGCCTTGTCGCCGGTGACGTGGATCTTCGACGCATTGATGACGATGACGAAGTCGCCGGTGTCGATGTGCGGGGCGTACTGCGGCTTGTGCTTGCCACGCAGCAGGGTGGCGGCGGTGGTGGCCAGACGACCCAGGACGACGTCCTGCGCGTCGATGACGTACCAGTTCCGCGTCACCTCGCCGGGCTTGGGGCTGTAGGTGGTCACAGGTACCTTCTCGAAAGTCGTGTCCCCTCGCGGGGACCTGGACACCCGGACCGGGCGGTTCGGGCAGTGCATCGGAGCACGCGCTGGGCGCGTGAACGCAATGGGCTCCCGGGCAGCTCCTCCTCGACGGCGTCGTGCGCAGACGCCGGGGACCGGCCACCGCATCACGACATCGACGTGTCGGACAGTCGGAGCGGCCGCGGCGGCCGACTCCCGTTTGCTCGAGGGCAACAGGAGCACTGTACACGCCCGACTCCCCCGGGTCGAATCGGGCCTCGTCGCGGCCCTTGGGGTCAATGGCCGGGGGCCGGACACCGCGGTGTCCGGCCCCCGGCCATGGGTCGTCGCTCGTCAGCAACCGGTGTGCGGCAGCCTGGGCGGACGCATTCCCTCCGGGGCGGAGGCGCTGGACCGCGGGGTCGAGGGTGCAATCGACGGGAGGTCAGCGGGGGCCGAGGTGGACGGCGTCGCCGCCCCGGTCGGGGTGACCGTCGGCGTGGCGCTCGACCCCGGGGTAGGGGTCGGGGTCATCGTCGGGCCCGGCGTGGGCGTCGGAGTCGGCGCCGCCGTCACCTCGATGGCGATCTCCTGGGTCGCCGTGTTGCCGAACAGATCGGTCGCCTCGAGGACGACCTTGTGGGTCCCGGTCGACGCCGGCGTCCCGGACAGGGTGCCGCGAAGGGTCGTCAACCCGTCGCCGTCGAGCCCGTTGCGCCACTGGAGGCCGTCGGGCAACTCACCACGGATCCGCCAGGTCAGCGGGGCGCCGCCGGCGACCGACACCGTCACCGGCTCGAGCGCCTGCCCCGCGGTGATCCTCTGGACGGCCTTCCCGGTGACGGTGAAGGCCGGCTTGGTGGTCACGGACACCAGGTCGTTGTCCTTGACCGCGAAGCGCTGGGTGGTCGAGTTGCCGGCGTAGTCCGAGACCGTCATGACGAGGGTTCCGTCCGCCGACGGGAAGGCGTGGAAGGCCGTCGGGTCATCGGTCGTCGGGTCGGCTCCCCATCCGCCTCGCACCGACCCGCCCCGGCGGATGCTCGTGATCTTGGTCGAGGAGCCGTCGGCCCCCTCCCAGGCGATCGTCAGTCCGTACCAGTCCGGCGAGGTGAGGTTCCTCATGTGGAAGCCCGACCGGTCCTTCTCCACGACGATGTCGTCGAGGGTGACCGGCGCGGCGAACGAGTCGTGGGTGCGTCCGCGGTGGCTCAGCCCCTGACTCTTCCCGGCCGAGACCGTGAGGTCGTAGGAGTACCCCTCCCTCACCGGGACCGGGACGTGCGCGGCCCCCTTGGAGCAGGGCACCTCGAGGCCGTACGGCTGGTCGTCGATGACGCCTTCGGCCACCTCGACCAGACGGACGTCGACGCGACAGGTCGCCCCGGCCGACCCCTTGGCGTCCCAGGTGACGTCGAGGACCCCGGGTCGAGCGGCGTCGGACAGCAGCTTGGACGCCGTCGGCGCCTCGGCGACCTTGATCTTCCGCGGCTGGGCCGAGTAGTCGTAGCTCACCGTGGTGGGCGCCGACAGCTGCCCGTCATGGCCGACGGCACGCACCGCGAAGGTGACCTTGCCGGTCGTGTCGGGCACCGCCTTGATGTAGGCCAGATCCGTGTACCCGGAGGCCAGATGGACCTTCCGGCCGCTGGGTCCGGTCGACTCGACGACGTAGCCGGCGACCTCGGAGAACGGAGCGGTCTTCCACGACAGGACCGCCTGCCCGTCGTCGTAGACCTTGTCGAGGTGGACCGACCCGGGCGCCGACGGCGCCGCGGACCCGTCGCGCACCGAGAGGGACCCGATGTTCATCTGGTAGTCGGTGGCGGCATCGAAGCTCAGGCCGATCGTCGAGATGGTGCGGCCGGCGAAGCGGCCCAGGTCGAGGGTCGAGGTGTGCCAGTCACCCTTGGCCCGGCTGTCGGGGACGTCGACGGTCACCACGTGGCCGGGATCATCGGCGAAGACGAGGGCGGCCTTCATGACGGCGTGGTCGTCCGAGCTCTTGCGGAAGGTGATGGGCATGGTGGTCCTCGCCGTCACCGCCAACCGGCTCTTGAAGAGTCGCAGCGTCGTCGGCTTGCTCATCGACCCGTGCACGACGAGGGAGGACCCGCCCTGCCAGGCCCCGACCTGCGCGTAGGGCAGGGTGACCGGTGCGCCGTGGACGTCCTTGCGGCTCTCGGCGGGGCCGTAGTCGAAGTCGACCGACGGTCGTGAACCCTCGGTGTCGATCCACCACTGCCAGCTCGGCAGGATCGACTGGGAGTCCATGTCGGTCCACGAGCTCGCGTTCGACACCCGTCCGCCGGAGAACCACTGCATGCCGTGCCCGGTGTTGAAGTCGGTGTGGAACCGGCTGCCGCCGATGACCGATCGCGCCGGCGTGAAGTCGGCGACGCCGACCCAGGACGAGGAGTCGGCCACCCCGACCTCCGGTCGGGCATGACCCGGATGGGACCCGGTGTCGAGGGGATTCGACGTCACTCCCGAGAAGTACATCCGCTCACGCTCGGAGACCATCCACTGGTACGGATCCTGCTGGAAGACGGGGACGTCCTTGCTCGCACCCTCGGGCTTGATGGCGTCGGCCAGCCCTCGCTGGTACATGTCGCTGGGCGTGAAGAGGGCGACGGAGGCCTTGGGGCTGTGGTTCTGGGCCGAGGCGTAGAGCCTGGGCAGTCCGGTGGCGGTGGGGTGCTTGCCACTGAACCCCGCCTGATTGGCCTCGACACCGAAGAAGAGCGACTGGTGCGGGTCGTACCCGTCGGCCTTGGCGGCCTCGACGGACCGGTCCTGGGACCCCGGCCAGTTGTAGTTGAGGAAGACCGAGTTCATGATCCTGCCGTGGTCGAGCAGGCCGGCCTTGGAGGAGGACCACGTGCCCGAGGAGTTCGTGTACCACTGGGTGTAGAGCCCCTTGGAGGTGAGGTAGCTCATGAATGGCTTGAACCGGGCGTCCTGGAGGCTGCCCTCCTCCTCATTGAGGAAGAATCCGTCGAAGCCGAAGTACCTGGCCATGTCGACGAGCTTCTCGGCGATGATGTAGCCGTCGGACGTCGGGTCCTTGTCGAACGCCTCCTTGAAGGTGAGCCCGGGACGGAACGCCGGGTCGAAGTAGATCGTCGCGATGGACTTGACGCCGTTGCGGTGGGCGGCGTTGGTGTAGGCCGGGTTCGGGATGTCGACGATGCCGAACTCGAAGTTGCGGGTCCGCCAGTCGCTCGTGGCCGGATCGTAGAGGGACTGCGGGGTGCGAGCCGTGGCCGCTCCGTGCCAAGGGCTCCAGTAGTCGGCGTACTGCCAGAAGTTGAGGGCATTGTTGGCGAACCCGGTGTTCGAGCGGAAGTTCCCGAAGAACGAGTTCCCGTAGTCCCCCTGCATGAGCATGACCTCGGCCTTCCCGTCGAGATCCGGCCTGGCCTGGGTGGTCGGGTCATGGGCGATGCGCTTCTGCAGCGGCACCTGTGCCCGCAGCTCACGCGCGAAGGGATCGGTCCGAGGGTTCCACGTCCGGATGTCCTGGAGGCGATGACCGGCATTGCGCGGCTGGGCGGACGCGAGCGCGTTGTCCCCGACCGGGGCGACGCTGTCGTCGGCCCAGGCCGGGACGGCCAGGCCGGCGAGCCCCACGAGGGCGGCGACGCCGGCTGCGAGTGGTCGTTTCATGGTGGTCCTTTCGACGGTGAAGGCGCGACCACGATAAACCGTTTTAGTACGAGTGGGTGAACGGTTGCGGGCAAAGCGCTCAGCCCGACCGATCACATCGGCCGGGCCGGCGTCCGGTCAGATCGAGTGCAGTGGCCGGGCGTCCGGGCGCAGCGAGGACCGTGGGACGATCTGCTTGCCGAACGGGACGCAGGACACCGGGATCATCTTGAGGCTGACGACCGCATTGGCCAGGCCGACGATGGTGATCGACTGGGCCAGGGCGGCGGCGAGGTGCGCCAGGGCCAGCCACCACCCCGCGACGAGGAACCAGACGACGTTCATGACAGCGCTCCCCGCCCCGGCACCGGGCTTGTCGACGACGGCCGAACCGAAGGGCCACAGCACGTACCGCGCCATCCGGAAGGAGGCCACGCCCGCCGGAATGGTGATGATGAAGATGCACGCGACGACGCCGGCGACCACGTAGGCCAGGGCCAACCAGAAGCCGCCGAGCAGCAACCAGATGATGTTGAGAACAGTACGCACGGTGCCTCCTCGGGCCGACCTCGTGGACCCGGTGCGGCCCACCCCCGGATCGACGCACGACGTGTCCGACAGGTTCCCGCGTCCACCCGGCCCCTATCCTTCGACCATGACGACGTCCACCGACCCCCGCCCGCGCCGCGCAGCCGCTGACTGCCCGGCGCCGCTGTCGACCCATCGGCTGGGCATCGTCTTCGAGCGGCCGCAGGCGCCGGACCTCCACATCGTCGACGACCTCGACCTCACGGTGCGCTCGGGGACGATCGTCTGCCTGGCAGGCCGGTCCGGGTCGGGAAAGACCAGCCTCCTGCGGTGCTGCGCCGGTCTGCTGCGGCCGACCTCGGGAACGGTCGAGTGGTCGGGGCGCGAGATCACCTCGATGAGCCCGTCGGCCCTGGCCATCGCCCGGCGGTCCGCACTCGGCTACGTCGACCAGTCGAACCCCTGTCTGGACGGGCTGAGCCTGCTCGAGAACGTCCTCCTGCCGGCCGTGCCGTTCACCCGCGGGGCGTCGGGTCGTCGGGAACGACCACGGTTCCGGGAGCGGGCGATGGCCCTGCTGGCCGACGTCGGCCTCGACGCACAGGCCGACCACGACGCCGCCGTCGCGTCCGGAGGCGAGCGTCAGCGCACGGTCATCGCCCGCGCCCTCCTCACCGAGCCGGCGGCGCTCGCCGTCGACGAACCGACAGCCTCCCTCGATCGGGCCAGTGCGGACCGGGTCATCGACGCCCTGCGCACCGCCGCCGCCAAGGGAACCGCCATCCTCGTCACCTCGCACGACCATGCGGTCATCGAGGCGGCGGACTCGGTCCTGGCCCTCGACTGAACCGAGGCCGCGATCCGGTCAGCGTCGTCCGACCCGCGCATCGACGACCGCCATGACGAGGTGACCTGCGCTCATGAGAAGGGCGGTCGCCACTCCGGCCAGGACGACCGGCACCGCCACGGACCGCCACAGGGCGACGGCCGCAGCCAGCGCGCACAGGATGAGCCCGGGCAGGAGGGTCCGTCCTCCCGAGGCCGCTTCGGCCCGCCAGACGAGGCCGACCGTCCATCCCAGGGAGTCGAGCAGGTCGGCACGCTGCCTGCGACCGGCACGTTCGGTGAGCGCGGCCATGACCATGAGGCACAGCGAGCACCCCAGGGCCAGCAGGACGAGACCCGCTCCGGCTGCGGTCGTCGTCCCCGACATCGATCGGGCCAGGTCGGAGGAGCCCAACGAATCCCTCACCCGCGACCAGGCGGCGACCATGGCGGCCACGGTGAGGGCTGCCAGCGTGGTCCCGGCGGGCACCGCGACCCTGGTGATCCGCGACTCACGCGACAGGGCGGACCCCACGGCGGCCGGTCCGGGCCAGCGTCGGTGCGCCCATCCGAGGGTCGCGAGGCGGCGTCGACCCCGCGCGGAGGTCGGCCGCACCGCGCCACGGGCCAACACCGTCGGCACGACGAGTCCCAGGGCGATGTCGACGAACCCGGCAGCCGCGAGGGCCGCCGCGACGAGGTGCTCCGACCAGGCCATCGTCAGGGTGACCGTCGTCGCCACGACGACGAGAACGATGCCCGGCACCCGACTCGACGTGAGATCGGCCCAGATCCCCCACGGCGACCAACCGCAGCTGGCCAGCACCCTCGCCCGCCGACGCCGTGCCCCCATCTCGAGGACCTCGACGAGAACCGCCAACCCCACGGCACCGGCGAGGGCCAGACCGAGGATCCACCCCATGGCGGTCGAGGCGCCCGCGATGACCCGGGTCACCGCACCCATCTCGGTGAACGGGACGATCGCCGTGATCGCCTTCTCACCATCGTTGTCGGGCTGGTAGTGGACGCCCAGGTGGGCCGTCCCCGCCCCGGCGACGACCGTGGCGTCGAGGCCCATGGCACCGATCCGCGACGCCACCTCGCGCACCCGCTCGAGAGCCGCGTCGTCGTGGGCGTCGCTTCCGGCCACCTTGACCCTGATCGACGAGATGCCCACTCCGCTGCTCATCGCCGCCACGGCCGAGTAGGCCATGACGACCTGGGGAATCCCCGGGGTCGGCCCGCGTCCCCCGAAGGCCTCCGGGAGACGCCGACCGGCGCGACCCGTCACCGGGTCCGCCGTCCGGACGACCGCGTCGGAGAACGGGTCCATGCCCGCGGTCCCCGAACGATGGGCATGGATGGTGCCGAGGAACTCGAAGGCCGGCATCTGGATGTACCGGTCCATCCGGATCGTCGAGCTGCGGTAGCCGGACTCCAGGCCGTAGGGCATGGTCGTCGTCTCACCGACTCCCTCGACGGCGAGGGACGCCGAGGTCCCCGGAACCTCCGCCCCACCGAGCCGATAGGTCGCCGGTGAGAGCGGACGCACGATCTTGGCGGTGAGCGGGTCCTCCCCCGACGCCGTCCCCCAGTAGTCCACGAGCGGTCCGGACACGATTCCCGCCGGTGTGCCGACGGCTTCGCCGATCTTCGTCGAGACGGTCGCCCTCGAGGTCGTCGCGGAGGTCCGGCCCTTCGCCGAGGTCACGGTGCGCGTCGAGGTGACGATCTTCGGCAACTGGTCGCTCGCCAGCAGCACCGGGACCGTCCCCGACCGGGGCGCCCGGGCATCGACGTTGACCGGGTACGTCCTCGAGGCGTCCTTCTCCAGGCGCCTCGTGGCCGCCTCGTCACGCCCCCAGACCGTCTCGGCCCGGCGCAGCAGCTCGAGGGATCGAACGGTGGTGGCGTCCGCCCCACCCAGCGCGAGTTCAGCCACCGGGTCGACGGCGACCAGCGCACCGGTGCGTGCGACGTCGAGACGGGTGCCCAGCTGCTCGACCCCACCGGACCGGCCCGCCGTGCAGGTCTGGTCACGGGCGAGCAGCGGGATCGAGGGAGAGACCGCGCGGGCGGGACCGCACTCGTCGGCCGCTGCCGCGTCGATCCTGCCTCCCACCTGCCAGCTGTGGACGGCCAGGCCGTCGTCGAGGGTGGCCGACGTCGTGGTCGTCGCCGACGTGCCAGCGGGGACGCTCGTCGTGACGACGGCGTCCCCCTTCGAGCTCAGGGTGTCGACGTACACGAACGGCGCCGCCACCTGGACGCCCGGGATCCTGCGTACGGCGTCGAGGGCGGAGCTGTCGATGTCCGGCTGCACCATCCACGCATCAGGGGCGGTGAGGAGGGCACCGCGCAGGGAGACGAACCCGGGGACCCCGCCGGATGACCCCAGCCGGCCGAGTCCGGCGCTCGGTGCGGTGACGAGGATGTCGTAGGAGTCGTGCCACGCCGCCCCGGCCCTCGTGCGGACCTCGGCACTCGTGCGCCAACCGATGAGCGAGCCGCACGCCATGACGATGGACACGACGATGGCGGCAGCCGTCGGTGCCACCCACCGGCCGCGCCTCATCCCCGCCCCGTCGCCCATGACCAGTCCACCATCGCGGACCATCATGTCATCGGTCGATGCCGGTGGCCACACCTTCCGTCGCCCCGGTGTCGGTCAGTTCGCCAGCGATTCCAGGGCGTCGAGGTCGATCAGCGGGGCGCGACCCGCCCGCAGCTCGAGGAACACACCCTCGCCGCGTGAACCCCCAAGAGCCGTGTGCGTCTGGGCCGTGAGTTCACGGTCCAGACGCACACGGCTCGGCGCCACCGTCGATGAGCTAGCATCCGACGCCGTGACCCAGCCCTCGCCAGACCCCGCCCGCCGCGCCGACGACCGCGCCTCCGATCGGCCCGCGCCACGTCGGGACCATCGGCCGGGTCTCGGGGTCGAGGTCTCGGCCGGGGCGCACCGCAGCGAGGACGTCTTCCGCCGAGGGGTCGTGTCCTTCGTCCGGCGCTCCCCGCGCATGAACATCTCGCAGACCCGCGCCATGGAGCGGCTCACCGATCGCTATCTCCTCGACGTGCCCCGTGACACGACGAGCACCTCGGTGGCCCCCGGGGCACGGCTCGACCTCGAGAAGGTCTTCGGGCGTCGCGCCCCGCTCACGGTCGAGATCGGTTCGGGCTCGGGCGACACCCTCGCCGCGGTCGCCGCCGCCCATCCCGACCGCGACTTCATCGGCTTCGAGGTCTACCTGCCGTCCATCGCCACGACCTTCAACAAGCTCGAGGACGCCGGGGTGAGCAACGCCCGGATCGTCATGGCCGACGCCGCGGCCGGCCTCGAACACCTCCTGGGGCCCGGTGACCTCGACGAGCTGTGGACCTTCTTCCCGGACCCTTGGCACAAGAAGCGCCACCACAAGAGGCGCATCGTCAACCCCGACATCGCCCGCCTCGTCGCCGGTCGGCTCCGCCCCGGCGGCCTGTGGCGGCTGGCCACCGACTGGGACGACTACGCCGAGTGGATGCTCGAGGTCCTCGGGGCCGAGCCGGGCCTGGAGCCGGTCGACGCCGCGCCGGTCACCACCCCGGACGAGACCGACCCGCTCGCCGGCCGCCCCGGCCTGTCCCCACGCTGGACCGAGCGACCCCTCACCCGCTACGAGGGCAAGGGCGTGGCCGCCGGGCGTACCGTCCACGACCTCACCTGGCGGGCCGTAGGATCTCGTCCATGAGCCGCTGGCGTCTGGACATCGCCTACGACGGGACGAGCTTCTCCGGCTGGGCGACCCAGCCCGGCCTGCGCACCGTCCAGGGTGAGCTCGAGACGTGGGTCCCGCGGGTCCTGCGCCTGCCCGACCCCACCCCCCTCACGGTGGCCGGCCGCACCGACGCCGGGGTCCACGCCCGCGGTCAGGTGGCCCACGTCGACCTTCCCGACGGCCTCGACCCCCGCCCGGATCTCGGGCGCCGCCTGGCCCGAGTGCTCGACCCGGACCTCGTCGTCACCGACGTCACCGCGGCGCCCCAGGGTTTCGACGCCCGCTTCTCGGCCCTGTGGCGTCGCTACGTGTACCGGCTCTGGGACGCCACCTCCCGGCCCGACCCGCTGGCCCGTCACCATGTCACCCGGGTCCGCGAGAGCCTCGACCTCACCAGGCTCGATGAAGCCGGCACCTCCCTGCTCGGGCTGCGCGACTTCGCCCCCTTCTGCAAGTGGCGTGAGGGCGCCTCGACGATCCGGACCCTGCTCGACTGTCACGCCGAGCGCCTGGCCGACCACTGCGGCACCATCGAGATCACCGTGCGCGCCGACGCCTTCTGCCACTCCATGGTGCGATCGCTCGTCGGGGCCCTCGTCGCGGTCGGCTCCGGTCGGCGCGACCGGGCCTGGTTGGACGAGATCGCCGCCTCGCCGACGCGCAGTTCGGCGGTGCTCGTCATGCCGGCCCGCGGACTCACCCTCGAGGAGGTCGGCTACCCGCCACCCGACCTCATGGCGGCCAGGGTCGCCGAGTCCCGCGCCCGCCGCACCTCCGCCGACCTCCACCGCGGGACGACCACTGCCGACCCGACGGACTGCGACTGCATCCCGCCCGAGCCGACCGGAGGACCGCGATGAGCCACTATTTCCAGACGCCGTCCGGCCCGGTCGAGCGGCGCACCATCACCGCCCACATCTGGGATGAGGACCTCGACCTCGTCACCGCCGGAGGGGTCTTCTCCGGTTCACGCCTCGACCTGGGCACCTCGGTGCTGCTCCGTTCGGTGACGCCACCCCCGAGCCCCGGAACCTTCCTCGACCTGGGCTGCGGCTACGGACCAATCGCCTGCGCCCTGGCCAGGGCCGTCCCGGGGGCGCGGGTCGTCGCCGTCGACGTCAACGATCTGGCGGTCGAGCTCACCGGACTCAATGCCATGCGGCTGGGCGTCGGCGAGCGGGTGGAGGCCATGCGACCCGAGCAGGTCGACCCCGACCTTCGCTTCGACGAGATCTGGTCGAACCCGCCGATCCGGGTCGGCAAGACCGTCCTCCACGAGATGCTCACGACCTGGCTGGAGCGGCTGACCGAGGACGGCGTCGCCCATCTGGTCGTGGGGCGCAACCTCGGCGCCGACTCGCTGGCACGCTGGCTCGACGACCGGGGATGGCCCACGTCCCGCGTCGCCAGTGCCAAGGGGTTCCGGGTCCTCGACGTCACGAGGTGACCCCTGCCGGACCGACCCTTCGACCACACCGAGTCCACGAGGGGTGACGAACCGCACACCAGGGGCATAGACTGCTGCGGTCCCGTCGGACGGGGAACACCGGTGAGAATCCGGGACTGACCCGCAACCGTGACGTCGCCCCAGGGCGGCGAAGCCGGAGCGCCGACCGCCGGGCACGACCCGCTGAAGTTCGTCGAGGTCACGAACGGGTCGCGACGCCCGCCGTCGCGCTCACCCCTCGTGATGTCAGAGAGGTGTTCCATGAAGACGTCGGCCGTCCTTGTCGCAGCCACCATGACCGTCACCCTGGGTCTGGCCCCACTGTCCACGTCCGCCACGACGGCCCGGGCCGCCCCCTCCACCACGAGTTGCGCCCACAGGTCCTCGGCCACCGCAGCCGCCGACTGGGTCGCGGCCACCTACACGACGGACAGGTCCGCCTGGAACGGCGGGTCCTTGGCCCAGGGCATCATCGCCCTCGTCGGCGCCGGCGGACATGACAAGGACGTCGCCGAGCTCGACACCGCGATGGCGACCGCCTACCCGACCTACGCCAAGGGCGGCCCGGGGTCAATCGCGTACGTCCTCGTCGCCGTCGAGTCCCAAGGTCAGGACCCGACGTCCTGGCACGATCATGACCTCGTCGCCGAGTTGCGGTCGGCTCTCGCCAAGTCCCCGGACGGCGGCGGTTTCTTCGGACCGGGGCTGTCGGTCATCGCGCTGTCCCGCGCCGGCGCGACGGTTCCCGGCACGGTCCTCGACGCCCTGCTCAAGACCCAGGGCAGCAACGGCGCCTTCGGCTACTATGACTTCTCCGACCCGACGAAGTTCACCGCCGACCCCGACTACACCGCCCTGGCCATCGCCGCCCTCGACTCCCTGTCGTCGCCGAGCAGCGCCGCGTCGGCGGCCCTCGACAAGGCCATCGCCTGGGCCGAGAGTTCGCAGACCAAGGATCACTACTGGGCGAACTATTCACCGGTCAACAGCACCGGCATGATGATCCCGGCCCTGGCCCAGGCCGGGGTCGATGTCTCGGCCTCGCAGGCCTGGCTCGCCAGCGAACTCAAGCGCTCCGGCGGGAAGGCCTTCGCCGCCTCCCCCGACTCGACCGAGCCCAACCTCATGGCGACCACCCAGGGCCTGTGGGGTCTCACCGGTTTCGGGCTGACGAACACCACTCCGGCGAAGGTCCGCGCCGCTGCGTCGGCGTGCAGTTCCTCCCCGACGCCGTCCACCTCGGCCTCCCCGACGACGCCGTCCCCGACCTCCTCGTCGACCCAGCCGAGCTCGACGAGCCCGGCGGCCACCCTTCCCGGCGCGACCTCGACCAGCTCCACCCGCCCGGTCCGGCTGCCCTCGACCGGTGACGACTCCTCGGTCGCCGGGCTCGCGGGCCTGGCCGTGCTGTCGTGGGTCCCCGCGATCCTCGTGGCCGCCCGTCGCAGGAAGTGAGGGTCGCGTTGATCGGCTGTCTGCGCCGACTCGTCGCCGTCGTGGCCCTGACCCTCCTGGCACTGCCGACGCTGGCGCCGGGCGGGGCGACCTCGGCCCACGCCACCCTCCCGGTCAGGGCCATGCCGGCCAATGCGCGTGGGGACTGCCTGGCCTCGGGCAAGGTGTGGATGTACGTCGTCTACGAGGACGGCCCGGTCCTGTCGAACACCTGCGTCTCGAGCTTCTCGACCGGCACCGCCGCCCTCCAATCGGCCGGGGTGTCGATCGACCGGCGGTCCGACTCGATGATCTGTCGGCTCGACGGGTACCCCTCGGTGTGCCTGGAGTCGAGCCAGTTCCGCGGCCAGTACTGGACCTACTTCCACTCCACCGACGGCGTCACCTGGCAGTACTCCACCCTCGGTGCCGACAGCTACCATCCGAGGCCGGGGTCGATCGAGGGCTGGTGCTACAACAAGCCGGGCGTGTACCGGTGCACCCCCGGCACGCTGGCAGTGACCCGGACGACCACGGCGCCCCGACCGACCGCCACGGCCACGTCGACCGCTCCGAGGCCGGGAGCGGCCACGACACGTGGGACCACCACCCGTGCCACCGAGACTCGGGCGGCGTCGAACGGCCCGACCCGGAGCCAACCCACGACCGGCACCTTCTCGGCCACCCCGGGCGGACAGCCCTCCCGACACGCGACGCCGATGTCCCCGGCGAGCACGCCCGGTCGAGCCGGCTCGGCGTCCTCCAGCGCCACCCCGGCAGCGTCGTCCGACTCCAGCACCCCGTCCGGCTCGTCCACCCCGACGATCGAGTCGGACGCCGGCACCGCCTCCCCCGCACCGGCCGCACCTGCGGGGGGCTCGGGCACCCCGTGGGGAGTCGTCACCGTTCTGGGGATCATCGTGCTCGGCGGTGCCGGGTTCGGCGGCTGGCGAGCGTACCGGGCACGAGGGGCACGGCGCTGAACGGTGTCGCGCCTGCTCCCACGTCCAGCTGACCCCGTCGTCGAGCCGCCGTCCTCCACGCGGGGGCGGTCCGACGGCGGGACGAGGGACACCGTCCGCCCGACCAGGACCGGCAACCACCCCCGGACCACCCATCCCTGGGCCTGGTGGGCCTGGGCCCTGGGTACCGGGGCGGCGGTGAGCCTCACCAACAATCCGCTGCTCGTGTCGCTCGTCGTGGCCGCCGTCGTCCTCGTCGTCGTCAACCGGCGCACCGACGACCCGTGGGCCCGCTCGGCCGGCACCTATCTCGTCCTGGCCCTCGTCATCATCGTCATCCGGATCTTCTTCCAGGTGACGATGGGGGCCCGCTCCGAGGGCACCGTGCTCCTGCGGCTGCCCCGGGTCGACCTGCCCGCCTGGGCGGCCGGGATCAGCCTGGGCGGGCCGGTGACCGCCGAGGGACTGGCCGCCACGGGCTACGAGGCCCTCAAGCTCGCCGCGATGCTCGCCTGTTTCGGGGCAGCGAACTCCCTGGCGAACCCCCGTCGGGCGCTCAAGAGCGTCCCGGCGGCCCTGCACGACATCTCGGTGGCCGTCGTCATCGCCCTGTCGGTCTTCCCCCAGCTCATCGTCTCGGTCGGTCGGGTGCGCCGTGCCCGACGGCTCCGCGGCGGGCGATCCACCGGCCTGCGGGCGATCGGGGCCATCGTCGTCCCGGTCCTCGAGGACGCCGTCGAGTCGTCCATGGCCCTGGCCCGGAGCATGGAGTCACGCGGCTACGGCCGTACCCGCCAGGGACGTCGCGTGCCGCGCGGCACGGCCGCCCTCCTCGTCGTCTCGGTGCTGCTGCTCGTCGTGAGCAGCTACGCCATCCTGGCGAACCCCACCGGGTACTTCGCCCCCGATCCGGCCACCTGCACCCCCGGAACCCTGTGCGGCTGGCTGTTCGGTGACCGGTTCGGCCAGCGGGTGGGCATCATCCTGCTCCTCATGTCCCTGGTGGGGGTGGTCATCGGCCTGCGGTCGTCGGGACGCCGGCTGGGGCTGACGCGGTACCGGCCGGACCCCTGGACCCTGCGTTCGACCCTGTGCGCCGCGTGCGGCCTGGTGGCCCTGGCCGTGATGATCGGGCTCAACCGGGCCATCCCCGCGCAGATCACCGTCTCGACGAGTCCGCTGGGTTGGCCTCCGCTGCACCCCGCCATGATCGCGGTGGCGGCGGTCGTCGCGGCTCCCGCCGTGCTCACCGTCGCGCCGCCGCGGCGTCCCGGTCACACGGCGTCGACGACGACCCTGCCGCGCAGCTGTGAGGAGAACTCATGAATCCGGCCATCATCCTCGACGACGTCACGCTCACCCACCCGGGGGCGTCGACGCCGACCCTGCGTCAGGTCGACGTCGAGATCGCCGAGGGCGACCTGGCCCTGCTCGTCGGCCGCACCGGCACCGGCAAGTCGACCCTGCTGTCGAGCCTCAACGGGCTCGTGCCGCACTTCACCGGTGGGCGTCTGGACGGCCGCGTCCTCGTCGCCGGCCGGGACACCCGCTCCTGTCGGCCGCGTGACCTGGCCGAGGTGGTCGGAGTCGTCGGGCAGAACCCGCTGGCCGGGTTCGTCACCGACACCGTCGAGGACGAGATCGCCTACGGCATGGAGCAGCTCGGGATCTCCGCGTCGATCATGCGCAAACGGGTCGAGGAGACCCTCGACCTCATGGGCATCGCGGATCTGCGTCGACGCCCCCTGCTCGACCTGTCCGGGGGGCAGCAGCAGCGCGTCGCCATCGCGGCGGTCCTGGCCGCCCAGCCGCGCATCCTCGTCCTCGACGAGCCGACGAGCGCCCTCGATCCCACCGCCGCCCAGGACGTCCTGGCTGCCATCACGACCCTCGTCGACGAGGTCGGGCTCACCGTCGTCCTGGCCGAGCATCGTCTCGAGCGGGTCATGCACGCCGCCGACACGGTGCTGTGGCTGCCCGGGGACGGCAGCGTCGTCCAGGGCGAGCCCAGACAGGTCCTCGCCAGGGCCGACGTCGTCCCCCCGCTGGCCGCGCTGGCCCGGGAACTCGGCTGGCCGACCGTGCCCTCGTCGGTGCGCCGGGCCCGACGCCGTATCGGGGCCCAACCGGGCCTGCCGGTGGCCCCGGCGCCGACCGAGGCGATGAGCTGGGATCCCGGCGACCACCCGGACGTGCTCGTCACCACCGGACTGGCCGTGAGCTACGGCGACCTCGTCGCGGTCGACCACCTCGACCTGGCTCTCCAGGCCGGTACGGTCACCGCCCTCATGGGTCGCAACGGCGCCGGCAAGTCGTCGCTCCTGTGGGCCCTCCAAGGGGCGACGCGGTCCTCCGGGAAGGTCGAGGTGAGGCAGGCCGGCGGGCATGGCGCGGACCCTCGGCGGGCCGACCCCGCCACCGCCAGGACCCTCGTCACCCTCGTCCCGCAGACCGCCTCCGACCTGCTCTACCTGCCCAGCGTCGGCGCCGAGTGCCATCAGGCCGACACGGAGTCGGGGGTGCCCGAGGGCACGACCGCCGCCCTCCTGCGCACCCTGGGCGTCGACCTGCCGGCCGATCGGGACCCGCGTGATCTCTCGGAGGGGCAAAGGCTGGCCCTCGTGCTCGCCATCCAACTGTCGGCGCGGCCCGCCGTCGTCCTCCTCGACGAACCGACCCGCGGTCTCGACTACGCCATGAAACGGGAGCTCGGACGGATCATCCGGCAGATCGCCGACGGAGGGTCCTCGACTCCGGCAGCGCATCCGGCGGCCGTCGTCGTGTCCACCCATGACGTCGAGTTCGCGGCCGCCACGAGCGACCGGACGATCGTCCTGGCCGACGGCCAGGTCGTCGCTGACGGGACCACCCGAGCCGTGTGCACCTCCTCGCCGGCCTTCTCCCCCCAGATCGCCAAGGTGTTCCATCCCGCCGATCTGCTCACCGTCGCCGACGTCCGGGCCAACCGCGACCTGCTCCACCTGCCGACCGGACCCGAGGACGTCCGATGAGGACGACGTGGACCGCCCGGGCCCTCCTCGTCCTCACTGCGGTGCTCGGGCTGGTGGCCTTCTGCTGGCCTCTGGTGCTCTCCCCCGGGTCGATCGCCGACTACCAGACGCGCACCCCCTTCCTCTTCGCCGCCATCCTGCCGGTGGCCCTCGTCGTCGTCGTGAGCCAGATGTCGGCCGACGGGATCGACGTCAAGGCCCTGGCGATGCTCGGGGTGCTCACCGCCTGCGGTGCCGGGCTCAGGCCCTTGGGGGCGGGCACGGCCGGGATCGAGTTCGTCTTCCTCCTCATCGTCCTGGGCGGACGGGTGTTCGGCGCGGCCTTCGGCTTCGTCCTGGGCACGACGACGCTCTTCACCTCGGCCCTGCTCACCGCCGGGTTCGGGCCCTGGTTGCCGTACCAGATGGTGGCCGCGGGGTTCGTCGGGTTGGGCGCCGGGCTACTGCCGCGGCGTCTGCACGGGTGGGCCGAGACCGCCGCCCTGGCGCTCTACGCGTCCTTCGCGTCATTCGCCTACGGCTGGCTCATGGACTTCTCGTTCTGGCCCTTCAACCTCGGCATGGCCACGCAGATCTCGTACCGGCCCGATGCCCCCGTCCTCACGAACCTGTGGCACTTCGTCCTGTTCAACCTCGCCACCTCGATGGGCTGGAACCTCGGCCGAGCGGTGACGAACGTCATCCTCATCGTCCTCGTCGGCCAGCCCGTCATGAGGGTGCTGCGGCGGGCGGCACGGCGGGCCCAGTGGGGTCTGTCGGACGCCGCCTCACTCGCGGGTGGGCCAGGACAGCTGCACCAGCCCAAGCGTCCAGACGGACCCGACCTGTCGCGTGGAGGGTCCTGACCGTCAGGACCGCGTCGGGACGACCCGCTGAAGCACGGCCGCCCAGTCCCGTTCGATGAGGTGCCCACCCCAGCGCACCCCACCCCAGCAGACGAGGGCGCCGACGACGAGCCCGACGACGGCGGCGGCCAGGGACAGCGCAGCGACCTGGTGGCCCCAGATGGCCACCCCGAGAAGGACGAGCGACGGGGCACACAGGATGATCGAGATCGGCATCGACGCCAGGGTGAGGGAGAAGGCCGTCCCGTTGAAGGAGCCGGTGGCGAAGGCCCCCTGCCTGGCCTCCGGCATCGCCGACTGGCTCACCGCGCCGATGACGCTGCCCACGCCGGTGGCGACGAGGGCCGCGCCCCAGGTGACACCGAGCAGGGCCAGCAGGACACCCCAGCGACCGAGCCAGGCGGTCACGGCCACGATGACGAGGGTCTGCACCGGCAGGATGACGACGAGGTAGGCCATCGTCCTGCCCCACCGGTCTTCGACTCCGCGCACCCCGGCCTGGATCTGGACCCACAGGGCCGACCCGTCGTAGCTGATGAGCTGACCGAACTGGCCCGGTGCGTACATGCTCAACGCCGCCGGGAGGAGCACCAGCAGGATGCGTCGGTCCACCTCTCCCCCACCGTTGATCATGAGTGGCACGGCGATGGCCAACGGCACGATGAGGGAGGTGAGGACGAAGGTCACCATCCGGGGATCACGGCGCAGGTACCGCAGCTGTCGTGCGGCGATGGCTCCGGCGACCGTGTTCGGCACGATCCGGTCGACCGGGCTCGTCGACGACGCCTTGCTCGTCGCGTGGCCCGCGGCCAGGGGCGACACGAGGGCCCGGTCGATCGCCCGCTCCCACAGGACGAGCAGTCCGAGCACCGTCGCCGCCGCGAGCCCCAGGCGCAGAGCGGCCAGCCCCCAGTGGCCCGCGCCGACGTCCCCCGGCAGGGCCCAGGCCCAGCCGACCGGGGTCCAGCCGAGGACCTCACCCGTCGTCACGACCGCGGGATCGGACAGGGCCTCGCGATCCTGGAACAGTGGGGTGAGGTACTGGGTGCCGATGCCGGAGGCCATGGCGATGACACCGACGACGATCGCGGTGAGGTCACGGAACCGCCGACTCGCCAGGCCGGCCGAGAAGGAGGCGATGAGCCATCGTGAGGTGGCGACGCTCGTCACCAGGCCGAGCAAACCCCCGATGACGGCGGCGACGACCGCCGCCGGGTGGTGCCGCCACGAGGCGGCCAGGCCACCGACGACGACGAGGGTCAGCAGGGACCCGAACCCGGTGAGGGCGGCCGCCAGCAGTCCCGGCAGCAGGTCTCGCGAGCGCACCGGGAAGAGGGCGAACCGCCCGGGGTCGAGCATGGGGTTGGACCCGAAGGCGATGACGGGAAGGACCACCCAGGCGGCCAGGACGAGTACCCCGAGGAGCACCCCGACCGACCCGTGGACCGTCGCGGTGGCGTCCGAGACGGTCCAGGCACCGATGGCCAGGCCGACCGCCGAGATGATGCCGAAGGCACCGATGACGACCCAGCCGACGACGGCAGCCGACTTGGCGGTGCGCCAGCTGCCCCAGGTGGAGCGCCAGGCGAACCTCAGGACTGATGCAACCACGACAGGCCCTCCTGGGTGCGCACGGGACCACCACCGACGAGCTGGACGAAACGGTCCTGCAGGCTCATCCCACCTCGGACGGCCTCGACCGTGCCGACAGCGAGCACCCGGCCGGCGGCGATGACGGCGACGGCGTCACAGAGCGACTCGACGAGCTCCATGACATGACTCGACATGACGACCGTCCCCCCACCGGCGACGAACTGGTGGAGGATCGAGCGGATCGTCTGGCCCGAGACCGGGTCGACCGACTCGAAGGGCTCGTCGAGGACGAGCAGGGACGGGTTGTGCAGGAGGGCGCAGGCCAGGCCGATCTTCTTGCCCATGCCGGCCGAGTAGTCGCAGACGAGGGTGTCGGCGTCACCGGACAGGCCCAGGACGTCGAGCAGGGTCTCGATGCGGGCATCGATCTGGGCCCCGTCCATCCGACGCAGCTGTCCGCAGAAGCGCAGCAGCTCACGGCCGGAGAGTCGGTCGAAGGTGCGGTACCCGTCGGGCAGGATGCCCATGAGGGCCTTGGCCGCGGGCGGGGCGGTCCACACGTCGTGGCCCCACACCCGAACGACGCCGCGGTCGGGACGCAACAGCCCGGTGGCCATCGACAGGGTCGTCGTCTTGCCGGCACCGTTGGGGCCGACGAACCCGAAGAGGCATCCCTGGGGCACGGCCAGGGACAGATCGTCGACCGCGCGTTTGGGCCCGAAGGACTTCGACAGGTGCTCGATGACGAGGGCTGGAGCGTCCGATTCCATGCGTACCATCCCACCACTGGCCGGGGTCACGGGTCGACCGGACGGTCGATCCGGCTGCCCTCCCGATCACGTCGGACGGGGTCATCCGGGTGCGAGTTCGTGAAGAATCTCGCTTCCCGGGGAATAATGGGTGACGTCGTGGCGTTACCGCCACCAGAGCCCCCGCCGCGGGGGCGTCGCGTCGGAGCCACCGGCGCGGTCACCTGACGACCTTGGAGGAAGCATGGCCGTGTACACCCTTCCCGATCTGCCCTACGACTACAGCGCCCTGGCCCCGCACATCGCCCCGGAGATCATGGAGCTCCACCACGACAAGCACCACGCCGCGTACGTCGCAGGCGCCAACGGTGCCCTCGACAAGCTGGCCGAGGCCCGCGAGAAGGGCGACTTCGGCGTCATCAACCAGCTCGAGAAGGACTTGGCCTTCAACCTCGGTGGGCACATCAACCACTCGGTGTTCTGGAAGAACATGTCCCCCGACGGAGGTGGCCGTCCCGAGGGCACCGAGCTCGCCAGCGCCATCGACGAGTACTTCGGCTCCTTCGAGGGCTTCCAGGCCCAGTTCAGTGCCGCCGCCAAGGGCCTCCAGGGGTCCGGCTGGGGCATGCTCGTGTGGGACGTCCTCGGCCAGCGCCTCAACACCATGCAGCTCTTCGACCAGCAGGGCAACCTGCCGTCCTCCCAGATCCCGGTCGTCCAGCTCGACATGTGGGAGCACGCCTTCTACCTGCAGTACAAGAACGTCAAGGCCGACTACGTCACCGCCTGGTGGAACGTCGTCAACTGGCAGGACGCCGAGGAGCGCTTCGCCAAGGCCCGCACGCAGACCGCCGGTCTCGTCTGAGCCTGCCCTCGACCGTCCATCCGGGTCGTCGACCCGACCGACTCATCCCCGTGGCTCCCGTCCCGTCGGACGGGAGCCACGGGCGTGTCCGGGCCGGCCCGTCGTCAGACGCGTCCGGGACGACCCCGAACGCCTGCGCGCTCGGGGTCCGGACGGTCACGGCGTCGACCGAATCGGCGACGACACGCGCAGCCGACCTGAGCAGTTCACCCCGGAGCGGCGTCAACATCGATCGAACGGCGGTGAAAACGTGTACAGGAGTGTTAGCTTCAGCGCACATCCGGGACACGGTCGGTCCCGGTGACCATGCCCACGGCACACCGACCGGCGTGCCCTTCGCTGGAGAACCACATGCGCAACGATGCCACCACCTCGAGGTCGAGGGCCCGCCGGATCGGCGCCGCCCTCGCCGCCCTCGCGACGGCCTATTCCGTCACGACCCTGCCAGTCGCCACCGGGCACGCCGAGGGACCAGCCCCGGTGACCCGGTCGGACTCCGCCACACCGTCAGGCGCGCCGGCGTACCGGTTCCCCGGCAATGACGGGAAACCCCATCGCGTCACCTACGACAAGAATTCGTTCATGATCGACGGCCAGCGCCTCAACGTGTGGTCCGGTGAGATCCACTACTGGCGTCTGCCCTCCCAGGAGGCCTGGCGCGACGTCATGCGCAAGGCCAGGGCCAGCGGCTTCAACGCCGTCTCCCTGTACTTCTTCTGGGGCCTGCACCAGGAGACCGAGAACGGCCCCTTCGACTTCTCCGGCATCCGCGACATCGACGCCCTGCTGTCCATCGCCGAGCAGGAGGGGCTCTACGTCATCGTCCGTCCCGGACCGTACGTCAATGCCGAGATCTCCATGGGCGGCCTGCCCGCCTTCATGACGAACCGGTCCGGTGCCCTGCGTGGCATGGACAACCTCGAGCAGTCCAAGGTCTGGCTCAAGGCCTTCGACGCCATCGCCCGCAAGCACCTCGTCACCCGCGGCGGCGGCTCGATCATCATGTACCAGGTCGAGAACGAGATGCTCGACGAGAACGCCGACCGGGCCGCCTTCGTCAAGGCCCTGACGTCCTTCGTCAAGTCCGACGGAATCGACGTCCCCGTCTTCCACAACGACTACAACCTCGGCGGACGCTACGCCGACACGGCGAAGTACGGCACCGACTTCTACGCCTACGACAGCTACCCGCTGGGCTTCACCTGCAATGCCCCGCGCCGGGCCATCCCCGACACCGAGGACGCGTTCCGTCGGTTCGCCCCGGACACGCCGCAGTTCATCACCGAGGCCCAGGGCGGCGCGTTCACCCCGTGGGGAGCTCCGTTCACCCCGAGCCAGTGCTACGACTACACCGATCCGTCCTTCATCCGCCAGTGGGGCACGACCAACATCGGCAACGGCGTCACCGCCTTCAACTACTACATGCTCGAGGGCGGGACGAACTGGGGCTGGACCGGGGCACCGGCCAGCGGGTTCACCTCCTACGACTACGGGTCGTCGATCACCGAGAACCGGGTGCTCACCGAGAAGGTCGCCGTCCAGAAGGAGATCGGGTACTTCCAGCGCGCGCTGCCCTGGCTCACGGCGTCCGACCCGGTCGACGCCCCGGCGGCCACCGAGGTCAAGGGCGCGGCCGTCAAGAGCTACCAGCGGCTGGCCGGCACCGATCCGCAGGGACCGCGGTACCTCGGCTTCCGGCTGTCGGACTCCAACGCCACGACCGACACGACCTTCGCCACCCCGCTGTGGCTCGACGCCGGCGGCGCCGGCGCGTCGAACGTCACCATCGACGACCGCGACCCGGCCATCACCTACCAGGGCGCGTGGACGAAGCAGACCGACGCCAGCGCCTCGGACGGAACCATCTCGACGTCGTCGGCCAAGGGGGCCTCGGCCAGCTACACCTTCACCGGCACGAGCATCAGCTACGTCTCGAGCACGGGCACCGGGTACGGCAAGGCGTCGGTGAGCATCGACGGAGGCGCCCCGGTCACCGTCGACGGCCACGTCGACTCCGACCAGAACCGTCCCTCCCAGCAGGTCCTGCACCAGTTCACCGGTCTGTCGGCCGGCTCCCACACCATCACGGTGACGAACCTGGGCGCTCCGGCCACCGGCGGCACCGGGACGACGATCGCGATCGACTCCTTCGTCGTCGGGGGTGCGGCCGCCGGCGTCGTGCACAATGACTCCGAGCCGGGCTTCCTCACCTTCTCCGGAACCGGCTGGCAGCACACCAACGGCCAGGCCTGGGCACAGACCGACATCGGACAGGACGAGGCCTACAGCGACGTCAAGGGCGATTCCTACTCCTTCACGATCACCGGGACCGGGTTCGACCTCGTGTCGTCCTTCTCGGAGAACCACGCCCGGGCCGCCGTGACCATCGACGGAACCCCCGCCGGCACCACCGAGGAGACCACCGTCCAGCCGGCCCAGGCGCAGAAGACGATCTTCTCGCGCTCCGACCTTCCGGCGGGCACGCACACCGTCACGGTGACGAACACCGGCGAGCCCTTCGCGAACTCCTCGGGCACCTTCATCTCCATCGACGCGGTGCGCGTCCACCAGGGCCGGACGACGACGGTCAAGCGGACCGGATGGGCGCGCATCCCCCAGGACACCTCGACCGCCCTGCACCTGCACGGACGTGACTCCCTCATGATGGCGGCGAACCTCGACATCGCCGGCCACAAGGTGGCCTACACCACCTCCCAGCCCTTCGGCGCCCCGCTCACGACGTCTCCCCGGGGCACGGTGCAATACCTCGTCGGGCACCGTGACGATCCGGGCGAGACGGTGCTCCAGCTCACCGCCGGCCAGTCCCGGCCGACGGTCCGTGGCGAGGGCGTCCGCACCACCTGGGACGCCACCACCGGCCAGCTCCGCCTCAACTACACCCATGGGTCGACGCCGACCGACATCACCGTCGGCACCGGCGCCGAGGCCCTCACGCTACGGATCATCGACCGGCAGTACGCCGCGACGACCTGGCAGCTCGAGAGCACCGTCGACGGCCGGACCGTCCGCACGGACGTCGAGGGCGCCTACCTCGCCGGCCAGGCCGTGCTCACCGGGTCGATGGTGGCCCTCCAAGGGCAGATGACCCAGCCCGGTCGGCTGACGGTCCTCACCGACAAGGCCGTCACCGCCGCGACGTGGAACGGATCGCCGCTGCCCACCCTCGAGGGCTCGACCGTTCCCGGTCCGGTCCGGGTCGAGGCACCGACCCTGTCCTGGCGGGCCAAGGACGGTGCCCCCGAGGCCGCCCGCGACTATGACGACTCGTCCTGGACGACGGTCACCTCGACGACACCCTCGACGACCTGGCAGAAGCCGGTGCTCGGCGGAGTCGTCCTCGACTCGAACCACCTCGGCCTGTACGAGGGGTCGGTCTGGTACCGCGCCCACTTCACCTCCGACGGCGGCACGACGATGAAGCTCAACGCCAACGGTGGCAAGGGTGCACCCGGCCCCAACGGCAAGGATCCGGCGTTCATGCAGGTGTGGGTCAACGGCACCTACCTCGGTGCCCCCAAGGCCACCGGGGGGACGACCACCCTCACCCTGCCCGAGGGCATCAAGGCCGGCGACCCCGTCGTCGTGTCGGTGCTCGTCCACAACCTCGGCCAGAACCTCGACTGGTCCGACGACGGCCTCTCGCGGCAGAGCCGTGGTCTCAACTCCGCGTCACTGCCGGCACAGGGATCACCCACCTGGCGGGCGCGCGGCGCCGTACCGACCGCGACGAGCGGTGACACGGCGCGCGGTCTGTACAACAACGGCGGGCTCACCGGCGAGCGCGAGGGATGGCACCTTCCCGGGTACCCGACGAGTGACTGGGCCCCGGCGACGACCCTCAAGGCCGACCAGCCGGGTGTGCGGTGGTACCGGGCCACCTTCGACCTGTCGGTCCCCAAGGGGCAGGACACGGCCTTCGAGGTCGTCGTCAAGCCCTCGGGGCAGGGCCAGGGGATCGACGGCGTCGGCGCCGACCACAGTCAGGCGACGATCTTCGTCAACGGATGGAACACCGGGGTCTACGTCGGTGACGTCGGCCCGCAGACCCGCTTCCCCATCCCGGCCGGATTCATCGACCCGCACGGCACCAACTCCATCGCGATCGCCGTGGCCGCCAAGGAGGCCGGGGCCGGACCCGAGTCGGTGAGCATCGAGCCGGTGCACTCGGCGACCGGTGCGCTGGTGAGCTCGCTCAACCCCGCCCCGCGCCACCACGGTGGTTCGGGTGAGGCGACACCGACGCCGACGCCCACGCCGACCGCACCCGCGACGCCCACGCCGCCGGCGACGCCCACGGTGACGTCGACCCCCTCGGCGCCCCACGGGTCGGGCTCGCCCACTCCCGGCACCGGATCGTCCACCTCGACCCGCCCCGGACACAGCGCCCCGGGACATCCTCGGCCGCCGAAGCTCCCGCACACCGGCCGCTGACCGACCGACACCACGACGCCCCCCGTCCTCACGGGCGGGGGCCGTCATCTCAGGCGGACTCGCCGAACGGCCGGTACACCCATCGCTCGACCGGCCGGCGCAGGATCGTCGAGCGCCACACGCTGGCCGCGACGATCGGCGCCAGGACGACGGTCTGGTCGACCAGGGTGATGGCGCGGAAGGGCCGCACCTCCGTCACCGGGACGAAGGCCACGTGACCGGCGCGGTTGCCGGGCCGGGAGGCGCAGACGTCAAGGGTGCGTCCGGCATGGGTGACGTGCAGCCAGGTGTGTCCGACGTGGTACCAGGGATGGTGCTCGAGTCTCACCCGCGAGGCGTGGACGGCGCGGACCCGGTAGCCGAGCCGGCGCAGCACCTGGCGCAGCGCCAGGTTGTACTGGATCCCGCTGCCGTGCCCGGCGGCCAGGGCCCGCTCCGGCGTGAGCCACAGATGCCAGCAGGAGTAGTGGGTCATCATCGAGTTGACCATTCCGGTGGCCAGGTCGACGAGCTCCCACCCGTCCAGACCGGAGTCGGTGCACGCCTCGACGACGTCGTCGACCGTGCGGAGCACCCGCTGCGACCCGTCGGGGGCCCGATGCACCGGCAGAGCCGGCTCGGACCGCGGCGCCCAGCAGAACGGAGCGACGAGGGAGGCGGCCACGACGCCGAGACCGAGGAGACGCTTCATGACGGGTCCTTCCGCTGGGAGGTGGGTGTCGGCGCCCCGCGCCGTGACGGGGAGAGGAGGTCCTCGACACCGTGGTGTTGACGCCGGACCTCACGGCGGTCCTTGAGCTCCTGTTTCCAGTAGGGCCGACGCGGGATCGCCTCGGCCAAGGTGCTGTGCAGCTCGATCATCCGTCGTCCGGAGGCCTGCCAGGTGTACTGCTCGGCCCGCCGCCGCGCCGCCTGGCGCAACTCGGGCCCCAGACGCCGGGACAGGCGCTCGACGGCGTCGGCCAGGCTCGCCGGGTCGGGCGACCCGGACTCCCCCGAGGACGGGTCGACGAGTTCGTGGGCCCCGCCCCGGTTCGACGTGACGACCGGGGTACCGCAGGCCAGGGCCTCGAGCACGGCCAGGCCGAAGGTCTCGGTGGGGCACACCGACAGGCTGATGTCGGCCGCCGCGAAGGCCCGGGCGACATCGGCACG
The DNA here is from genome assembly GCF_900605005.1 of Acidipropionibacterium timonense. Classification (GTDB taxonomy): domain Bacteria; phylum Actinomycetota; class Actinomycetes; order Propionibacteriales; family Propionibacteriaceae; genus Cutibacterium; species Cutibacterium timonense. Next base: position 1,986,154 of record NZ_LR027558.1, read on the forward strand.
GGACTCGACGAAGCCGTGGAAGGTCACCGGACCGTCCGAGGCCTGCTCCTTCATGGCCTCCAGATCGGGTCCGACGCCGTAGAGATCCATGTGCACCGGCACTCCTCGCCGGTGAAGTTCCAGGGCGGCGGCCAGGGCCAGTTGTGGGCTCTTCTCATGGCTCATCCGGCCGACGTAGCACAGCCGCAGGACGCCGTCGGGGCGAGGGCTGGGCAGGTCGGCGTCGCGCCGATCGGGCCGGAAGGTGTCCAGATCGACGCCGAGGGGCACCTTGACCAGGTGGGCGTCGAGGTCGGCGAACTCCCCGGCCGAGTAGTCGGAGGTGACGACGACGACGTCGAACTCCTTCGACAGGCGTCGGTTGAGCGCCCCGACCCCGGCCTCCACGCCGAACTGACGGCGCAGCCACCCGGCGAGCATGTCGTCGAGGCGTTCGTGGCTGAAGAGCACCGACCCGACCCCACGGCGTCGGGCCCAGGCCGCGGCCGGGGTGAGGGTCCACTTGTCGGAGACCTCGATCGAGGTGGGTCGGAACCGGTCGAGGATGTCGAGGGCCCGCCACGGTGTCGCGATCATCCGGTACTGCTGGGAGATCCGTGGCGCGGCCACCTGGACGACGATGCCGTCGTCGGTCTCCTCGACCAGGTCGTGCGGCCCCGGGATGACGAGGATACGATCGCACCCGGCCGCGACGTACTGGCGTCCCAACTGGTCGATGGCGACCTTCATGCCACCCGAGACCGGGCCGACGAAGTTGGCGAGCTGTGCGATGCGCAGGGGGGACGACACCCTGCAAGCCTACGGCGCCGGGCCGGGCGCACCAAGGCTGGGTGACCGGGACACGGTGCCTGGGCCGTGGATCCTGGGCCGTGGATCCCGGGCGGGGGGACTTGGGGCGGGGAGACTGGGGCGGGGACGCAGCGGGCCCCCGGGGACATCGTCCCCGGGGGCCTCACGTCTGGGCGGGATCAGGCCTCCTCGCCGGCCTTCTGCTCGGAGTCGGCGGTCTCCTCGACCTTCTCGTCCTCGGCAGCCTTCTCCTCGGCGTCAGCGGCCTCCTCGACCTTCTCCTCGGCCGGGGCCTCGGTGGCCTCGTTGATCGCAGCCTTGGCGGCCTCGGCGGTGGCCGGCGCGGCGGCCTTGGCGGCGACCTTCTCGCGGACGATCTCGATGACGGCCATCGGGGCGTTGTCACCCTGCCGGTTGCCGATCCGGGTGATGCGGGTGTAACCGCCGTCGCGACCCTCCATGAGGGGGGCGATCTCGGTGAAGAGGACGTGGACGACGCCCTTGTCGGTGATCGTCCTGTTGACGACGCGACGGTTGGCGACGGTGTCGACCTTGGCGCGGGTGATGAGCTTCTCGGCGAGCGGGCGGACGCGCTTCGCCTTGGTCACCGTGGTGACGATGCGGCCGTGCTCGAAGAGCTGGCTGGCGAGGTTGTGGAGGATGATCCGCTCGTGGGCGGGGGTGCCTCCGAGGCGGGGTCCCTTGGTGGGCTTCGGCATGTCGGTCTCCTTGTGTGTCGGTGTGGCGGGCAGGTGGACCCGCCGCGGTCCGGCTGGAGGGAGGACGTCGTCCTCCCCTCCCCGCACCGGGTGGCGCGGGGGTTCGGTCAGGGTCCACCCCCCTGACCACCCGCTCCCGGGGTGGACGCCCCGGGACGGGCTGGGTGCTCACGGTCGTGAGCTGCGGTCCCCACCGAGGTGGGAATCATGGTCGATCAGTACTGCGCTGCCCGGTGAGGTCGCTCGGCCGAGCAGGGGCGGTAGCCGATCAGTACTGCCCTCGGCGGTAGCCGATCAGTACTGCCCTCGGCGGTAGCCGATCAGTATTGCTCCGTCTCGGCGAAGTCGTCGTCCTCGCCCTCGTCGTCGTACGTGTCGGCGGCGGCCAGCGGGTCGAAGCCGGGGGCGGAGTCCTTGAGGGACAGGCCGAGCTCGGCCAGCTTCTCCTTGACCTCCTCGATCGACTTGGACCCGAAGTTGCGGATGTCGAGCAGATCCTGCTCCGACCGCGAGACGAGCTCACCGACGGTGTGGATCCCCTCGCGCTTGAGGCAGTTGTAGGAGCGCACGGTGAGGTTGAGCTCCTCCACCGGGGTGGCGAGGTTCTCGGCGTACTGCTCGTCGACCGGCGACGGCCCGATCTCGATGCCCTCGGCCTCCTGGTTGAGCTCACGGGTCAGTCCGAAGAGCTCGACGAGGGTGCGTCCGGCCGAGGCGACGGCGTCGCGCGGCAGGATCGAGGCCTTGGTCTCGACGTCGAGGACGAGACGATCGAAGTCGGTCCGCTGCTCGACGCGGGTGGCCTCGACCTTGTAGCTCACCTTGAGCACCGGCGAGTAGATCGAGTCGACGGCGAGCCGACCGATCTCGGCGTCGGGGTCCTCGTTGAGGCTGGCCGAGACGTAGCCACGTCCGCGCTCGACGATGAGTTCCATCTCGATGCGGCCGTCGTCGTTGAGGGTGGCGATGTGCAGATCGGGGTTGTAGATGGTGACCCCGGCCGGCGGGTTGATGTCGGCCGCGGTGACCTCACCGGCCCCGGACTTGCGCAGGTACATGGCGACCGGCTCGTCCTCCTCGGACGACAGCACCAGGCCCTTGAGGTTGAGGATGATCTCGGTGACGTCCTCGACGACCCCTTCGAGGGTCGAGAACTCGTGCTGGACACCCTCGACCTTGATGCTCGTCACAGAGGCGCCCGGGATGGACGAAAGCAGGGTGCGACGCAGGGAGTTGCCGACGGTGTAGCCGAAGCCGGGCTCCAGGGGCTCGATGACGAACCGCGAGCGGAACTCGGAGACGGGCTCCTCGGTGAGGGTGGGGCGCTGGGCGATGAGCATGGTGGTGTCCTTTCACGCCGACCGCTATATGACGGCGTCTGAGGGGGTGGCGGGGAACCCCCGCCGGGGTTGCTCGTGGCGGGGAAACCCCGCCCATGGTCTCGAGTGGCGGGGAAAGCCCGCCCATGGTTTCGAGTGGCGGGGAAAGCCCGCCCATGGTCTCGAGTGGCGGGGAACCCCCGCCGGGGGGCTGCTCCGCCCGGCGCCGACATCGCGACGCCGGGCGGCTCAGGTCACTTCGAGTAGAGCTCGACGATGGCCTGCTCGTTGACGTCGATGGTGATCTGCTCACGGGTCGGCAGCTGGTGGACGAGGATGCGGCCCTTGTTGGGACGCACCTCGAGCCAGGCCGGCACCTCGCGGGACTCGAAGGTCTCCCGGGCGACGACGATCGGGTGGAGGTCCTTCGACTTCTCCCGCACGTCGATGATGTCGTGGCCGGAGACCCGGTACGACGGGATGTTGACCTTCTTGCCGTTGACGAGGAAGTGGCCGTGGCTCACGAGCTGGCGGGCCTGACGACGGGTGGAGGCCAGCCCGGCGCGGTACACGACGTTGTCCAGGCGCGACTCGAGGATCTGGAGCAGGACGTCACCGGTCTTGCCCTGGGCGCGGTCGGCCTCCTCGTAGTAGCGACGGAACTGCTTCTCGAGGACGCCGTAGGCGTAACGAGCCTTCTGCTTCTCACGAAGCTGGAGGGAGTACTCGGAGTCCTTGGTGCGACCGCGTCCGTGGACACCCGGGGGGTACGGACGACGCTCGAACGACTTGTCGTTGCCGACGAGGTCGGTCCCGAGGCGACGGGACTTCTTGGTGAGTGGGCCGGTGTAACGGGCCATGATGTATCAGTCCTTTGTGCTCTCGGAGGGGGTCAGACGCGGCGGCGCTTCGGCGGACGGCATCCGTTGTGCGGAACCGGGGTGACGTCGGAGATCGGGCCGATCTCCAAGCCGATGGCCCCGAGAGAACGGATGGCGGTCTCACGGCCGGAGCCCGGACCCTTGACGAAGACGTCGACGCGCTTCATGCCGTGCTCCATGGCACGACGCCCGGCGGCCTCGGCGGCCATCTGGGCGGCGAACGGCGTGGACTTGCGCGAGCCCTTGAAGCCGACGGTGCCGGCGGAGGCCCACGAGATCACCGCACCCGAGGGGTCGGTGATGGCGATGATGGTGTTGTTGAACGTGCTCTTGATGTGCGCCTGGCCGGCGACGACGTTCTTCTTCTCCTTGCGGCGCACCTTCGGTGCGGCGCTCCTGCGGCCTGCAGTAGCCATGTGAATTGCTCCTGGTTGAGTGTGATCTGCACGGAAGGTCAGCGAGGGGCCCGGGGGCCGTCACTCACTTGGCCTTCTTCTTGCCGGCGACAGCCTTCTTCTTGCCCTTGCGGGTGCGGGCGTTGGTCCGGGTGCGCTGACCACGAACAGGCAGACCGCTGCGGTGACGGCGTCCCTGGTAGGAGCCGATCTCGATCTTGCGACGGATGTCGGCCGACACCTCGCGGCGAAGATCACCCTCGACCTGGTAGTTGGCCTCGATGTGGTCACGCAGGGCCACGAGCTGGTCGTCGGTGAGGTCGTGGACGCGGATGTCACCGCTGATCCCGGTGGCCGCGAGGGTCTCCAGGGCGCGGGTGCGTCCGATGCCGTAGATGTAGGTCAGTGCGACCTCGAGGCGCTTGTCGCGCGGCAGGTCCACTCCGATGAGGCGTGCCATGGTGGCATCCCTTCCTGGTTGTCGACCCCGGATGGGGCCGCGAAGGTGTCCGACGTGGAGCGTCCCCATCACCTGGCGGCGCTGGACGGGATCTGCCCGTCCGACGGGGCCCCGGCCTTCGTCCGGGGGTGGTGACCCGAGTCCGTGCTCGATGGGTTCGAGCTGGGTCTCGGGGCGTGCGTCCACATGTGTCCGGTGAACTCGGGTGGCCCCGGTTCGCCGGTGGTGACGATCCATGCGGGTCGTCACCGGTTCTTGAGTTGTTCTTCAGTTGTCGACCGCGCCCACCTGGCTGGTGGGCCTGACGGTGGACCTCAGGGGTCGAACCCCTGCATTCCTGCTGGTCACCCGGTCATGACCGGAGATGGCCTGCGATCCCGTCCGCGGCGAGGGCTCAGCCCTGGCGCTGCTTGTGGCGCGGGTTCTCGCAGATGACCATCACGCGACCGTGGCGACGAATGACCTTGCACTTGTCGCACATCTTCTTGACGCTCGGCTGAACCTTCATCGAGCTTCTCTTTCGCGTAACGGCCCCGTGGAGGGCCTGGATGGTGTCGTCGGGTCATCCCGACGACGTGGTCCGGTGCCGGACGGCGTCGATCACTTGTGGCGATAGACGATGCGGCCGCGGGTCAGGTCATAGGGAGACAGCTCGACGACCACCCGGTCCGACGGCAGGATTCGAATGTAGTGCTGCCGCATCTTGCCGCTGATCGTGGCAAGGACACGGTGTCCGTTCTTCAACTCGACCCGGAACATGGCGTTCGGCAGGGCCTCCACCACGGTTCCCTCGAGCTCGAGAGCTCCCTCTTTCTTGGCCATTGCGTCCAATCCGCTCGACGATCACACCCGCTCCGGGCATGACTGGTCTCCGAACACACGGGACCGAGGGTCAAGATTACCTGTTCGAGCCGGCGTCCCCAAATCGGCGACGAGACTCACGTAAAAGGTCCGGATGCGGCAGCACGTGCCTCAGATGAGGATGTCCGCGTACTGACGGTGTAGGCCCGGGCCATGGATCGGGAGCTGTCGATGGCCGCACGCCGTGAGATCACCAAGAAGTACGCCCACCAGTACCGGGCCGCATCGAAGAAGGACAAGTCGGTGCTGCTGGACTCCCTGACCGCCACCACAGGCTGGACCCGTGACCACGCCCGCCGCGCGATCCGGGCAGCCCTGACGCGGAAAGGTGCCGCGTCCCAGCAGAAGCGCCGGCCCCGGCCCCGCAAGTACTCCTACGACGCCGTGAAGGTCCTCCAGCACGTGTGGAGCGTGACGGGTCAGCCCTCCGGGAAGTACCTGGCCCCCGTGATGGACGACACCCTGAACAGGCTGGAACGCTTCAAGGAGTTCGGGAAAGTCACCCGCCGGGCCACCCCCGCGGTGCTGACCGAACTGCGCTCCATGTCGGCGGCCACCATCGACAGGTACCTGAAACCCTTCAAGGACGCCGCCTACCCGGCCGCCGGCCTGTCAGCCACCCGACCCGCCCCTCACATCCTGCGTGCCGCGGTGCCCCTGCGCACCAGCCTGGACGGGCCGATCACCGATCCCGGGCTGGTAGAGGTCGACACCGTGGCCCACTGCGGCCACACCCTGGTCGGGGAATTCCTGTGGACCTTGTCGGCCACCCTGCCCGTCTCCGGCTACACGGTCCTGACCACGGTCAAGAACAAGGCATTCGTCCACATCGGGGCCGGCATGGACCGGATCGTCGACCAGATGCCCGTGCCCGTGGCGGAGGTCCACGTCGACAACGGGTCGGAGTTCATCAACTGGGGCCTCATCGACTGGGCGAAGGGCCACGACATCGCGATGTCCCGCTCGCGGCCCTACAAGAAGAACGACAACGCCCACGTCGAGCAGCGCAACGGCGACTGGGTCCGCCGCCACGCCTTCAGATACCGCTACGAGACCGCAACCGAGCTTCAGCTGCTCAACCAATTGTGGCCCCTGGTGATGGCNCGGCCCTACAAGAAGAACGACAACGCCCACGTCGAGCAGCGCAACGGCGACTGGGTCCGCCGCCACGCCTTCAGATACCGCTACGAGACCGCAACCGAGCTTCAGCTGCTCAACCAATTGTGGCCCCTGGTGATGGCCCGCAAGAACCACCTACTACCCTGCGTCAAGGCCATCGGCTGGACCACCACCTCCGCGGGGCGCAAGAAGCGGGTCTACGACAAGCCCAAGACCCCTTACCAGCGGCTGGTCGACTCCCGTGTCCTGGACCCCGCCACACGGGCCCGCCTGGCAGCCGAGCACGACAGGCTCAACCCCGCCGATCTGGCCCGGCGGATCACCGACATCCAGAACCAGCTCATCCGCCTAGCCGAACGTCGCACCCAGACCGACCAACCCGCCGCCTGACTCATCTCCATCCGGACATTTCAGCTGAGGCAAGCGCTGCGCTCATCCGGACATCTTGACATGAGGCAAGACGATCGGGCGGACGAGTCAATCGTGGTGGTGCCGGGCCCTCGCGATGACCAGTCCGCCGAGGAACGCGACCACGGTCGCCATGATCCAGATCGGCAGGGGCGACCTCACCCCCGCGAGCACGTCGATGAGCAGGTACGCCCCGGCTGAGAGCGCAGCGAAGACGACGGCGAACCCCAGGGTCCACCCGGCGCGTCCTCGTCCGGTCGTCCCAGCTCCCCTCCCCCACGGACTCATAGGAGGATCGCCAGCAGGACGACGAGGATGACGAGCGCCCCGGCCCCGGCCAGCGCGAAGGGGACGAGGTTGCGCGGCCTGGCCGGCGTCAACTCCCCGGGAGCGACCGGGGCCCGGTCCAACCCGGACGGCTCGGCCGCGGTCGGAGTGGGGAGCTGCTCGACGACCGGGGCGAGATCGCCCAGGCGCGCGGCGGCGAAGACGGCGTCCAGACAGCGCCGGTAGGAGTCGTCGTCGAGCTGACCGGCGGTATAGGCGTCGTTGACCCGGGTCACCAACGCGGTGCGCTCGGCGTCGTCGACCGGGTCGTCACGGCGGGCGACGTACTTGGACGACGGTGGCAGGGCGCGCATGTGTCCAGAGTACGTGGTCGAGCCGCGCTCCGGGACGGATCAGGTGGGGACGACCAACCCCGTGTGATGGGCCGCGAAGGCGAGCTTGTCGGCGATCTCGGCGACCCGCGAGGCCCTGGGGCGTCCCGCCCCGTGCCCGGTCGAGTGGTCGATCCGGGTGAGGACCGGCGCCTCGCCGCCCTGGGCGCGCTGGAGGGTCGCGGTGAACTTGTGGCTGTGCGCCGGGACCACCCGGTCATCGTGGTCGGAGGTGACGACGAGGGTGGCCGGGTAGTGGGCCCCCTCGACGACCCGGTGCAGCGGCGAGTAGGCGAGCTCGACCTCGAAGTCGTGCGGGTCGTCGGGGTCGCCGTAGTCGGAGGCCCAGGCCGCACCGGAGGTGAACCGGTGGAAGCGCAGGATGTCGAGCACCCCGACCTCGGGCAGGGCGCAGCCCAGCAGATCCGGTCGCTGGGTGAGAACGGCTCCGGCCATGAGGCCACCGTTGGAACGGCCCTCGATGGTCAGCTGGTCCGCCCGCGCGTCCCCACGCCGGATGAGGTCCTCGAGGACGCCGATGTGGTCGTCGAAGACGTGCTGCTTGTGGTCCCGGATGCCGTCCTCGTACCAACTGCGGCCGAACTCTCCCCCACCGCGGGCGTTGACGACGGCCACCGCACCGCCGGCCTCGAGCCAGGCCTGGAAGGTGGGGTTCCACGAGTTGGCGACGGGCACGTCGAAGCCGCCGTAGCCGTAGACGAGGGTCGGCAGCGGTCCGGGCTTCCCGGCGGGGCGCATCCACCAGTACGGCACGGCGGTGCCGTCGGCGCTCGTGGCGCGACGGCGTTCCGTGACGATCTCGGTCGCGGCGCGCTCGGGGGACGCCGACCGGGCGGCCGTGGGCAACTCGGTGAGGGTGCAGGTGGCGGTGTCGAGGCGCCAACGATGGAATCGACGAGTGGGATCGGAGGTGCCGATGAAGACCTCCGGGACGGCCGGGTCCTGGGCCGACAGTTCGCACTGGCCTCCGGGGACGTCGAGATCGGCGACCCGGTGACCGGCCAGGTCCCAGACGCTCACCCTCGGTTCGACGTCGATGGTGTGGACGAGGACGAGCCTGCCGCCGGCCAGGGCGGAGCCGGCCAGGTGGCCCTCCTGCGCGGGGACGACCTCGCGCTGCTCGACGTGGCCGGAGCGGGCGGACGTGAGGTCGACGGCGATGATCCGGCCGCGCTCGTCGGTGTCGTCGGTGCGCACGAGGAGCTGGTCCCCGTCGAACCCGACGACCTCGCGCAGGGCGTCGTCGGCCGGGAAGATCTCGAACGGGTCACCGAGCACGGCACGGCCGACCGCGTCCGGGGTGCACCGCCACCCTCTCAGCCGCGCGGTCCTGGCCGTCCCGACCTGGACGGCCGCCACGACCCATCCCGTTCCGGTCGGGCGACCGGAGTCGTCGACGTCGACGCCGACCCACGGCCAGTACATGACCCCGGCGCCGTCCCCGCCCGGGGTGAGGTCGACGGCGGGGGCATCCTCGTCGACCCGACGAACGACGAGGTGCGGGTCCCCCGCCGACTCGACGACGGCACGGTCCCCGGACTCCTCGACGGGGAAGTCGAGGACGAGGAGCGACCGACTGTCGGGCAGCCAAGCGGGGAAGCTGAACTTCGTGCGGATCCCCGGCAGCCACGAGCGGCCGCCCTCGGTGAGGGTCGAGGTGAGGTCGCGGCAGTGGAAGGTCGTCCAGTCCGAACCGGCCTCCGAGACGACCCAGCACAGGGTCGACCCGTCCGGGCTCACCGCCGCGGACTGGAACGACGTCGTGTGATCCTCCGACCAGTGCTGCGGGTCGAGGACGACGACTCCACCGTCGACGACCTCCTGCCAGCTGTCGGCGCCGACGAGGAGGGGCTGGTCGCGCCGACCGTCCTCACGGACCATGAGGTGGCGACCACCGCTTCGACCGGGCAGATGATCGACCGGTTCGGAGAGGATCTCGTCGACCCGAGCGGCGAACCATGAGCGACCGGGCAGGTCGGCGAGGCGAGCCTCGGTGAACGCCCGCTGCTCCTCGACCCAGGCGATCGTCTCGGGCGAGTCGGCGTCCTCGAGCCACCGGTACGGATCGGCGATGAGGTGACCGTGCAGGTTCTCGACGACGTCGTCGCGTCGGGTGTGCGGGTACTCCATGGCCCCACCCTAGTGAGGCGCCAGCCCCGGGACGCCATCAGCGCCCTTCGGTGACCGCAATGTGGCTCGGGACGGCCTCGTCGCCTCGCAAGGACCCGGTGCGCCCCGGTTCGCGCCACATTGCAGTCATGGGACGGGGCCACCACCGCCGTCCCCCGAGCGATGCTCAGTCCAGGGGTGCGAACACCGCCCCGCCGGCCTCGAGCTCCGCCTTGCCGCCGTCGGGCTCGGTGAGCACCCACAGGCCGCCCTCGGTGACGGCCACGGTGTTCTCCCAGTGGCTCGCCCACGACCCGTCGACGGTGCGCACCGTCCAGTCGTCGTCGAGGACGTCGTTCTCCTCGCTGCCGAGGGTGGCCATCGGCTCGACGCACAGGCACATGCCCGTGCTGATCCGCGGTCCCCGCCCCGCTCGGCCCCAGTTGGGCACGTCGGGGTCCATGTGCATCTCGGTGCCGATGCCGTGGCCGGTGTACTCGCGGATGATCCCGTAGGGCCGCTCCCATGACTCCAGCGAGGCCTGCACGGCCGCCGACACGTCGCCGATCCGATGCCCGGGCGCGATCTGCCGGATCCCCGCCCACATCGCCTCCCGGGTCCGCTCCGAGAGCAGCCGGGCCTCCTGCGACACCTCTCCGACGAGGAAGGTCCGCGCCGCGTCCCCGTGCCAACCGTCGACGATCGCCCCGTAGTCGATCGAGACGATGTCCCCGTCCCGGAGTTCACGCTCCCCCGGCATTCCGTGGACGACCACCTCGTTGACACTGATGCAGGCCACCCCCGGGTACGGCTGGATACCCCAGTCGGCGCCGTAGTGGAGGAAGTTCGACGTCGCGCCGTGGCGGGCGAGCACCTGCCGCCCGATCCGGTCGAGATCGCCGGTCGTGGCGCCGGGCACCGCGGCCCGCCCCATCTCCTCGAGTCCCTCCGCAACGACCAGACCCGCACGACGCATCGTGCGGATCTGGTCGGCGGTCTTCAGCTGTATGCGTTGACGACCCAGGATCACGGCATCAGCCCCGGGCGTCCAGGGCGGCGAAGATGCGCTCGCGCACCTCGTCGATCTCGCCGACGCCGTCCACCGACACGAGCAGCCCCGCCTTCTCGTAGTGGCTCAGCAGCGGCTCGGTCTGCTCGGCGTACACCTTCATCCGGTTGCGGATGGTCTCCTCGTTGTCGTCGGTGCGGCCCTCGATCTGGGCCCGCTTGAGCAGCCGCGCGGTGAGCAGCTCGGGGTCGACGTCGAGGCTGACGACGGCATCCAGGGCCAACCCGGAGCCCTTGAGGTAGGCATCGAGGGCGTCGACCTGGTGGAGGTTGCGGGGGTAGCCGTCGAGGAGGAAGCCGGTGGCGGCGTCCGCCTGGCCGAGCCGGTCGACGACGATCTCGTCGGTCACCTCGTCGGGGACGAGGTCGCCGGCGTCCATGATGGCCTTGACCTTCCTGCCGAGCTCGGTGCCGTTCTTGATGTTGGCCCGGAAGATGTCGCCGGTCGAGATCGCCGGGATGCCGTAGTGCTCGGCGATCGATCCGGCCTGAGTTCCCTTGCCGGCGCCCGGGGCGCCCACGATGAGCAGTCTCATGATGTGAGGAATCCTTCGTAGTGTCGTTGCTGCAACTTGCTCTCGATCTGCTTGACCGTGTCCAGCGCCACACCCACGACGATGAGGATGCTCGTGCCACCGAACGGGAAGTTCTGGTTGGCGTGGAGGAAGACGAGGGCCAAGGTCGGAATCATCGAGATGAGACCAAGGTACAGCGATCCCGGCGCCGTGAGGCGCGAGAGCACGTAGGCGAGATAGTCCTCGGTGGGCTTGCCCGCCCGGATGCCGGGGATGAAGCCCCCGTACTTCTTCATGTTGTCGCTCATCTCGACCGGGTCGAAGGTGATGGCCACGTAGAAATAGCAGAAGAAGATGATGAGGAGGAAGTACGCGGCGTTGTAGATCGGGTGGTCACCGCGGATGAAGTACTTGCCGATCCAGACCGCGGCCTTCGTCTGCGGCCGGAAGGTGGCGTAGAGCACCGGCAGGTAGAGGATCGACGAGGCGAAGATCACCGGGATGACGCCGGACTGGTTGACCTTGAGCGGGATGTACGTCGTGGTCCCTCCGAACATGCGCCGCCCGACCATCCTCTTGGCGTACTGGACGGGGATGCGACGCTGTCCCTGCTCGATGAAGATGACCGCCGCCATGACGGCCAGACCGACGACGAGCACGAGGCCGAAGATGAACCATGCGTGGGCCTGGCCGGCGCCATTGCGCGAGACCTTGATCTGCCACAGCGAATCGGGGAAGCGGGCGGCGATCTGGGTGAAGATGAGGATCGACATGCCGTTGCCGACACCGCGGTCGGTGACGAGCTCACCGAGCCACATGACGATGGTCGTGCCGGCGGTCATGGTGAGGATCATGACGATGACCGTGAAGATCGACTTGTCGTAGACGACCGGCAGCGAGCAGCCGCGGAAGAGGGTGCCGGAGACGGCCATCGTCACGAAGGCCGTCGCCTGGAGGATGCCCAGGACGAGGGTGAGGTACCGGGTGTACTGGGTGATGGTGTTCTGCCCGGAGGCCCCCTCCTTCTTGAGGGTCTCGAGCCGCGGGATGACGACGGTGAGCAGCTGCAGGATGATCGACGCCGTGATGTACGGCATGATGCCCAGCGCGAAGATCGCCAGCTGGAGCAGCGCACCGCCCGAGAAGAGGTTGATCATCGAGTACAGGCTGGCCGCCGACCCGGCGGAGGTCTGCGTCTGGCAGGCCCGGATGTTCGCGACGTTGACGTTGGGGACCGGGATGACCGAACCCAACCGGAAGACTGCCAGGATGCCCATCGTGAAGAGGATCTTCCTGCGAAGGTCCGGTGTCCGGAAGGCATTGGCGAAGGCGGAAAGCATCCGAGCCCTCTCCCATCATCTCGTGGTCATGACGCCGGCTGCGCGGGCAGGTCGACTGCGACACACGCGGCGGCTCGGGTAGCCTATCAACTCCGTACGAGCGCGCCACATCCTCGGCCCGCCCGGTTGCGCGTACGACCCAGGAGACATCATGCGTCCGCCCGTCATCATCTCGTCCCACGCCGGTCGGATCGGTTCGACGGTCGTCGCGGTGCTCAGCCTGGGCGTCGTGCTGTGGGACTGCACGAGGATCGGCCTGGGGCCCGGCCTGCGGGCCCTGCCGACGGCCGGACTCTTCGTCTGGCTCGCCTGGCTCTTCTGGGGCCTCTCGTCGGTGCGCATCGATGACGAGGGGGTCCACGTCATCAACCAGCTTCGCATCTGGGACGTCCCCTGGGCGGCGCTCACCGACGTCTCCCCGCGATGGGGGTTGTCGCTCACCGGGAGCGCCGCCGACGGACGGTCGCGCACCGTCTCGGCCTGGGCCGCCGGGGCCCGCGGGTCCATGGGCCGCCTGGCTGCCGGTGGACGGTCGGACGTCCACACCACCCCGGAGATCATCGCGGGGGCGGAGCGCCCGGTCCGGGTGAGCCTCGATGCCGCCGACGCCGCCCACCTCATCGAGCTCGAGAAGCTCGAACGCGTGACGGACGACTCCCCCGCGGCCCTCACCGTGCACCCCAACTGGATGACGATCGGCGTCTCGGTGCTCATCGTCGTCGCGGCCCTTCTCGTCTGATACCCAGGGCCTCGGCCCGATTCCCCCCGACTCGCAGACCCGCTGACTCGCGGACCCGCCGCCTCGCGGCCGACGCTCGGCGACGCCGTCGTCGTCCGACAGGAACGGGGGCGGCCCGGCCGAACCGGACCACCCCCGTCCTCACGTGACGAGCCTCAGATCACTTCTGGAAGCCGATGTCCTCGGTACGGGTATCCTCGAAGGTCGACGAACCGAAGTTCGCGAGGTTCTTCGGGACGGCCACGAACTGGATGCGACGGTACAGCGGGAGGGTCATGACGTTGTCCCAGATGTACTTGTCGGCCTCGTTGGTGAGCTCCTGACGCTTGGCGACGTCCATCTCGCTGTCGATCTGCGGGATGAGCTTCTCGATCCGCGGATCGACGAGCTGGCTGAAGTTCGACTCCGACGGGGTGGTCTTGCCCTCTGCGGAGGCACCGTAGATCTGGCGGACATTGGCCATGGGGTGCGGCGTGCCGACCCAGGTGAAGGCCATGACGCCGAAGGAGTGCGAGGTGAGCACCTTCTGCATCGAATCGGACGGGGTGTTGACGAGGTTGACCTTGACGCCGATCTTCTGCATGTCCTGCTTGAGCAGCGCGCCCTCGTTCTCCGAGGTCGGCACGCCGGTGAGCATCGCGTAGTTGATGGTGAGGGTCTTGCCGTCCTTGACGCGGTAGTCACCGCTCATCTTCCAGCCGGCCTCGTCGAGCTGCTTCTTGGCGGCCTCGGGGTCGTACTTGAAGTCGCCCGAGTTGTCCTTGTAACCGGCCTGGCCGGGCATGAAGAAGTGGTTGCCGAGCATGACGGTGCTCGCGTCGATCGGCAGTCCGGCGAAATCGGAGCGGGCGATGGCCTCACGGTTGATGCCCTTGACGATGGCCTGGCGGACGTTCATGTCCGTGAGGGCGGAGTCCTTCGTGTTGAAGGTGAAGTGACGCCACTGCAGCGAACCGGCCGCGCGGAGCTCGCCATCAGCACGCTTCTTGGCCGACTCGTAGCCGTCCTTGGTGATGATGTTGTTGACGACGTCGATCTCCTTGTTGGCGAAGCCCTTCGTCATGGCGGCGGTGTCCATGGCGCGGAAGGAGGCGGTGTCGAGCTTGGCCTTGTCGCCCCACCACTTGTCGTTGCGCTTGAGGTAGAGGGTCTTCTGCGCCTGGTCGACGTGGTCGAGGGCGAAGGGACCGGTCATCCACTCGTTCTTGTAGGTGTTCCAGCCGGAGTTGAAGGTCTTGGCGTCGGAGCAGCCTTCCTTCGGCATAACCGAATTCCAGGTCGCCGTCCAGTCCGGGTAGGTGGACTTGTACTTGATGACGACGTCGGTGTCCGAGGCACCCTTCTCGATCGAGGTGATCTGGTTGAAGCCGTCGGAGGTGGCGTTCTTGAAGGCCGAGTCGGAACCGTTGTTGGCCTTCCACGTGGCGACGTAGTCGGTGTAGTCGATGGTTCGGCCGTTGTTCCACTTGGCGTTGGGGTTGAGGTGGAGGGTGACGGTCTGCTTCTTGTCGGCGACCTTGACGTCGTAGGACTTGAGGAAGTTCGTGTTGGCCTTCGGCGTGGCGTCCTTGCCGATGTCGACGTTCTTCACGCCGACGAAGGGCCAGATGAGCGAGTTGAGGTCGGCCGTGTTGTTGGCGACGTTCCAGCCGTTCCATGCGGTCGGCAGGGTCTCGATGGTGAACCGGACCGTGCCGCCGTCCTTGACCTGGTCGCGGGACTTGAGGTTGAGGGCCTCCAGCGGGGCGGACGCGCTGGTCTGCGTCCCGGTCGCCGCCTTCGAGGCCTCATTCCCGGACGAGTTCTTCTGCCCACACCCGGTCAGGGCCAGCGAGCCGACTGCCAGCAGTGCGATCGATGCTGATACGGACTTGCGCACCGTTACCTCCGTTTGGTCTCAAGGTCGACCGGACGGCCGACCGTGTCACTCAGATGCTCACAGCCTGACACAGCTTTGACAGGTTGTGACCACGTGGAGCCTCCGGAGCGGGAATTGTTATCGGACCGTGACACAGTCTTGATCGTTCCGAGACCTGACCCGGTGCCCACCGCCCCGATTCCTCACATGACAAGGCCCTGCGGGGCGCATGTGGCGTCCCGCAGGGCCTTGTCGGGTCGAACTCAGAAAACCTCGACGGATTCCGGGTAGTGGCAGGCGACTCGGCGGTCCTTGTCGGCATTCGGGTACCCCAGGTCCGGCCGCGTCTCACGGCACTTGACCTGCTGCTCCGGCGACAGGATCTTGAACTTCTGGCACCTGGTGTGGAAGTGGCACCCGCTCGGCGGGGCCGCCGGCGAGGGCAGGTCCCCCTCGAGGACGATCCGGTTGCGGGCACGCTCCTTCTGCGGATCGGGCACCGGGATGGCCGACAGCAACGCCTGGGTGTAGGGGTGCATCGGGTGGTCGAAGACCTGGCTCACCTCGCCGAGCTCGACGATCCGGCCCAGGTACATGACGGCGACCCGGTTGGCGATGTGCCGCACCACCGACAGGTCGTGCGCGACGAAGAGGTACGACAGCCCGAGCTCCTCGCGCAACTGCTCGAGGAGGTTGAGGACGCCGGCGCGGATCGAGACGTCGAGGGCCGAGACCGGCTCGTCGAGGACGAGGAGCTTGGGCTCCAGGGCCAGCGCCCTGGCGATGCACACGCGCTGCTTCTGACCACCCGAGAAGTTCCGCGGGTAGCGGTTGGCGTGCGCCGGCTCCAGACCGACGAGGTTCATGAGGTACTCGATGCGCTCGTCGATCTTGTCCTTGGGGTACTTGTTGTACTTGAGGGGCTCGGCGAGGATGTCGTGGATCGGCATGCGTGGATCGAGCGACGCCATGGGGTCCTGGAAGACGACCTGGAGGTCCTCACGCACCTTCCTCCGGTCACCGCCCCTGAGCTGGGCGACGTCCTTGCCGAGGACGACGATCCTGCCCGACTCGGGGCTCATGAGCTCGAGGACCGACATGATCGTCGTCGTCTTGCCGCAACCGGACTCACCCACCAGGCCGAGGGTCTCGCCCTCCTTGATCTTGAAGGAGATCCCGTCGACGGCATGGACCGTCCCGACTCGCCTCTTGAAGACCGCCCCCTTCATGAGCGGGTAGGTCTTGACGAGGGAGTCGAGGACGAGGACGTCCTTGAGGGCCTCTCGCTCGGCCAGTTCCAGGGCGCGCTTCGAGCGGAACCGGGCGCCCTCCGGACGCGGGTACACCTCCTCGTAGCGCTTGTCGACCAGATCGCCGACCCGGACGCAGGCCGACACGTGCTGAGGCAGGTCGGTCGGCTCGAGAGGCGGCTCGGCCACGCGGCAGGCGTCCACCGCCATGGGGCAGCGCGGGGCGAAGGGGCAGCCCGGAGGCAGGTTGAGCAGGGAGGGCGGATTGCCCTCGACCGGGGTGAGCGGCTCCTCCTTGTCGAGGTCCGGGCGAGGCAAGGAGCCGAGCAGACCGATCGTGTAGGGATGGCGCGAGTGGTAGAAGATGTCGTTGACGCTGGCGGCCTCGACGATCCGCCCGCCGTACATGACAGCGACCTGGTCGGCCAGTCCCGCCACGACACCGAGGTCGTGGCTGATGA
The DNA here is from genome assembly GCF_900605005.1 of Acidipropionibacterium timonense. GTDB lineage: Bacteria > Actinomycetota > Actinomycetes > Propionibacteriales > Propionibacteriaceae > Cutibacterium > Cutibacterium timonense. The sequence goes on from NZ_LR027558.1 coordinate 2,003,125, forward strand.
GGACGACGCCGGCGTGGGTCTCACGCTGGGCCACCCGCAGCAGGTCGAGGATCTGGGCCTGGATCGTCACGTCGAGGGCCGTCGTGGGCTCGTCGGCGATGATGAGGTCCGGGTCGTTGGCGATGGCCATGGCGATGACGACGCGCTGGCGCATGCCGCCGGAGAACTCGTGCGGGAAGGCCTTGGCCCGAACCTCCGGGTTGGGGATGCCGACCATGTCGAGCAGCTCGATCGCACGCTTCCAGGCGTCCTTGTCGGACATCTTGTCGTTGTGGATCTGCAGGGCCTCCACGATCTGGTCGCCGACCGTGTACACCGGGGTGAGCGCCGAGAGCGGGTCCTGGAAGACCATGGCGACCTTCGTGCCACGGACGTCGGACATCCAGTTGTCGCTGCGCCCCAGCAGTTCGGTCCCGTGGAGCTTGATCGACCCCTCGACGTGGGCGTTCTCGTCGAGCAGGCCCATGACGGACATCGACGTCACCGACTTGCCCGATCCGGACTCACCCACCAGACCGAGCACCTCGCCGGCCCGGACGGTGAGGTTGACCCCACGAACCGCGTGGACGACGCCGTCTTCGGAGGGGAACCGGACGTTGAGGTCGCGGACCTCGAGGACGGGGACCCCGTCCTTGCGCGAGGGCAACTCGTCCGACTCGAAGGTGACCTTGTTCTTGTTGCTCATGCCTGACCACCAGACTGGGAGGAGGGATCGATGGCGTCACGCAAGGCGTCGCCCAGGAAGTTCACGCTCAGCAGGAGGATGACGAGCACCCCGGCCGGGAAGAGGAAGAGCCAGGGGGACGTCGTCGCAGCCGTCATGCCGTCGGCCAGCAACGTGCCCAGTGAGGTCTCGGGCTTCTGGACGCCGAATCCGAAGAAGGACAGCACGGTCTCACTCATGATCGCCGAGACGACACCGAGGGTGAAGTCGATGATGAGGTAGCTGGCGATGTTCGGCAGGACGTGCTTGACGATGACCGTGAACGGCGGGACCGACATGAACCGCGCCGCGTGGACGTAGTCGAGGTTGACGACCGAGAGGGTCATGGCGCGCACGACGCGGGCCGACAGCATCCAGCTGAACACCGTCAGCAGGATGATGAGGATGATCGTCGAGCTCTTCGAGGCCGCCGAGTGCTGGGCGATGACGGCGATGATGAGGAAGGACGGCACGACGAGCAGCAGGTCGATGAACCAGAGGATGACCTTCTCGGTGATGCCGGAGAAGTAGGCCGCGGCGGCACCGATCATCGCGGCGAGCAGCTCGACGAAGAACGCCACCGAGAAGCCGATGATGAGCGACTTGCGCAGACCTTCGACGGTCATGGCGAAGAGGTCGAACCCACCCTGGCTCGTGCCGAACCAGTGGACCGAGCTCGGAGCGGCCAGGAAGGCGTAGTTGTCGACGACCCAGTAGTCCCAACGGGCCACCATTGGACCGATGAGCGCCAGGAGGATGACGAGCAGCAACCCGACGGTGCCGATCTTGGCACCGGTCGAGCGCCAGAAACGACGGAGGACCAGTTGTCCGCGCGACAAGTGCTTGGCGTCCTTCTGATTGCGACCGACCTTCTTGGCGGCACGCTCGTCGAGAGCGACGGCGGTGCCGGCGTCGGATCCCTGGACGGTGCCGTGGGGGCCGCTGGAGGGGGTGTTGAGTTCGAAACTCGGGTTGTTCGAGGGATCAGTCATGATGGCGGCCTTCCTCACCGCGCCCGGACACGGGGATCGATGATGGCGATGAGAATGTCGGACAACAGTGCGCCGGTGAGCGTGCAGGCCCCGGAGAAGGCGACGACGGCCACCGTTCCGTTGATGTCCTGCTGCTGGATCGACTGCACCGAGTACGACCCCATCCCGTTCCACGCGTAGACCTGCTCGGTGACCGCGGCACCGGTGAAGATGAGGGCGACGCCGAAGGCGAAGTAGGTGGCCATGGGGATGATGGCGTTGCGCAGCGCGTGGTGGCGGACGGCGTTGCCCTTGCGCAGGCCCTTGGCCCGGGCGGTGCGCACGTAGTCGGCGCCGAGGGTGTCGAGCATGAGGTTGCGCTGGTACCGCGAGTAGCTGGCCAGGCTGAGGGCCGACAGCGAGATCGTCGGCAGCAGGAGGTGCTGGGCCCGGCTCAGCAGCGCGGCACCGAAGTAGTCCCCATGGGCACCCGTCTCACCGATGAACTGGAAGAACTGCGTCCCGGTGGCCTGGTTGAAGTTCGTCGCACCCATCTGCAGGAGGACCGCCAACACCATCGTCGGGGTCGAGATGAGCAGGAGGCAGATGAACGAGACGATGCGGTCGGACCACTTGTACTGGCGGACCGCGCACCAGGCGCCGACGAGGACGCCACCGACCATGCCGATGATCGTTCCCAGGGTGACCAGTCGCAGGGACACTCCGATGCGTGTGCTGAGCAGGGAGTTGATGGAGTCACCGTGAGGGGTCCAACCCCAGTTCCAATGGAGGAAGACCATCCGCAGCCAGCGCTCGTAGCGCACCCACATGTTGGTCTCGGGGTTGATGTTGTACTGGGTCAGCGTCTGGTTGACGGCAGCCCAGTTGAGTTTGGGGTTCGTCCGGTCGAAGGCATTGCGCGGGTCCAGTGCAGCGGAAGCGACCAGATAGGCCAGGGACACGGCAATGAAGAGCAACACAACGTAGTTGACCAGACGTCGCAGCAAGTACTTGAGCACGAGCGTCCTTTCTCGGATGTCGGTCTCACCCTGGGGAAGCCCTCACCGCGCCGCTGCAGGCACACTCGGTCGGCTCGTCAACCCCCCCATGGCCCAGGACGCCGACCTTGCCAGCAGGCCCTTGACCGCGGGTGACGCGTCGGATCCGGACGCACCGGACCCAACGTTGGGGCTGATATTACACACGAACTCACCTACGCCTACCGACTGAAACAGAATCGTGACATTCCACGGCAATCCGCGCTCAGATCTTCACGGAAACCGCGGCAGGGCGAGAACTCCTTGTGAGTTCTCGCCCTGCGTGGCGTGTCGCCGAGCTGCCTCGGCGTCACCGGTCAGCGTGCCGTGAGGCTGCCGCCGGCCTTCTCGATCTTCTCCTTGGCCGACTTCGACCAGGCGTCCACGGACACCTCGAGCTTGACGGTGATCTCGCCGGTGCCGAGCACCTTGACGAGCGCGTTGTCACGCACCGCGCCCTTGGCGACGAGGTCATCGACGGTCACCGTGCCACCCTTGGGGTACAGCGCGGCGAGCTTGTCGAGGTTGACGACCTGGTACTCGGTGCGGAACGGGTTCTTGAACCCGCGCAGCTTCGGCATCTGCATGTGCAGAGGCATCTGGCCGCCCTCGAACCACTCGGGCACGTTCTTGCGCGCCCCGGTGCCCTTGGTGCCGCGGCCAGCGGTCTTGCCCTTGGAGCCCTCACCGCGGCCCACGCGGGTGCGGGGACGATTGGCTCCGGGGGCGGGCTTGAGGTCATGCAGCTGAATGGCCATGGTCAGTCCACCTCTTCCATGGTGACGAGATGGCGCACGGCGTTGGCCATGCCCCGGATCTCGGGACGGTCTTCCTTCACGACCGAGTCACCGGGACGACGCAGCCCGAGGGTGCGCAGGGTCTCGCGGTGCTTCGGCTTGGCATTGACGCCGGACTTGTGCAGGGTCACCTTGATCTTGCTCATCGCTGGGCCCCCGCCTTCTCTTCGACGCGGGCGGCCGCGGCGGCCTCGTCGGCCTCCTTGCGGGCACGCAGCAGGGCCGCCGGGGCGACCTGCTCGACCGACATGCCGCGGCGACGGGCGACCTGCTCGGGCTCCTCGAGCTGCTGCAGCGCCTCGACCGTCGCGTGGACGACGTTGATGGCGTTGGACGAGCCGAGGGACTTGGCCAGGACGTCCTGGACGCCGGCGCACTCGAGGACCGCGCGGGCCGAGCCACCGGCGATGACACCGGTACCGGGCGAGGCCGGGCGCAGCAGGACGACGCCGGCGGCCTTCTCACCGATCACCGGGTGGGTGATGGTGCGACCGACCAGCGGCACCTTGAAGAAGTGCTTCTTGGCCTCCTCGACACCCTTGGCGATCGCCGCGGGCACCTCCTTGGCCTTGCCGTAGCCGACACCCACGGTGCCCTCGCCGTCGCCCACCACGACCAGCGCGGTGAAGCTGAAGCGACGTCCACCCTGGACGACCTTGGCGACGCGGTTGATGGCGACGACCCGCTCGAGGTACTGGCTCGCCTCCCGCTCGTTGTTGTTGCGGCCACGACGGTCGTCACGGCCACGACGCTCACCACCTGCACCGCCACCGCGGCGCTGGGTTCCACTCATCGTTGCTCACTTACCTTTCGTGGTCAGAAGTCGAGACCGGCCTCGCGGGCCGCATCGGCCAGCGCTGCGATCCGCCCGTGGTACTGGTTGCCACCCTTGTCGAAGACGACCTTCTCGACGCCGGCAGCCTTGGCCCGCTCCCCGATGAGGGAGCCGACGCGGGCGGCCTTGGCCGACTTGTCCCCGGTCATGGCCCGCAGCTCGGGCTCCATGGTGGAGGCCGAGGCCAGCGTGTGACCGGCGACGTCGTCGATGACCTGGACGAAGACGTGCTTCGCCGAACGGGTGACGACCATGCGGGGACGCTCGACCGATCCGAAGATCTTCTTGCGGCCGCGGGCCTGACGACGCGCACGAGCGGCGGCGCGGGAAGCCAGGTTCTTGCGAACACTCAGGGAGCTTGCCATCGTCACTTACCTGCCTTTCCAACCTTGCGGCGCACGTTCTCGCCGAGATAGCGGACGCCCTTGCCCTTGTACGGCTCGGGCTTGCGGATCTTGCGGATGTTCGCGGCGACCTCGCCCACGGCCTGCTTGTCGATGCCCTGCACCGAGAAGTGGGTCGGGTTCTCCACGACGAAGGTGATGCCCTCGGGGGCGTCGACGATCACCGGGTGCGAGAAGCCGAGGTTGAACTCCAGCTGCTTGGGGCCCTTGGACAGGACGCGGTAGCCGACGCCCTGGATCTCGAGCTTCTTCTCGTAGCCATCGGTGACACCGATGACCATGTTGTTGATGAGGGTGCGGGTGAGCCCGTGCAGCGAGCGGTTCTGGCGCTCGTCGTCGGGGCGGCTCACGACGAGCTGACCCTCCTCGTCCTTGCTCACGGCGATGGGCTTGGCGACGGTGAGGCTGAGGGTGCCCTTGGGACCCTTCACCTCGACGTCCTGCCCATCGAGCTTGACCTCAACACCGGACGGGACGGTGATGGGGAGCCTGCCAATGCGCGACATTACTTACTCCTTACTACTGTCTCGTTGCCGGTCACCAGACGTAGGCGAGGACTTCCCCGCCCACGGACTTCTCATGGGCCTGACGGTCGGTCAGGAGACCCTGGGAGGTCGAGATGATGGCGATGCCCAGCCCACCGAGGACCTTCGGCAGGGCGGTCGACTTCGCGTAGACGCGCAGTCCGGGCTTGCTGATGCGGCGGACGCCAGCGATGGAACGCTCGCGGTTCTCGCCGTACTTGAGCGTGAGGGTGAGGGTCTTGCCGACCTCTCCCTCCTTGGGCTCGCTGACGATGTAGTCGGCGATGTAGCCCTGCTCCTTGAGGATCTCGGCGATTCCGGCCTTGATCTTGGAGTGGGGCATGCTCGTCGACTCGTGGAACGCCGAGTTGGCGTTGCGCAGACGGGTCAGCATGTCTGCGATCGGATCAGTCATGGTCATGGCTGCTTCGGCCTCTTTCTCGCACCGGTTTCCGGCCCCGGCTTCATCCTCCGGGTCGGACCTGGTGCGTCGTACAGGTGTGGGGTGGCGGACGCCGTCCGCCGTGGGCCTGTGGCCCCGGACCGCCGGACCGCTCGCAGCGGTCCCCGGTCCCCGTGGTGGTGGCCACGTGGGTGTCGTCGTCGGGATCGCCCGACGACGACCTGACGATCACCAGGACGACTTGGTGACGCCCGGGAGCTCGCCGGCGTGAGCCATCTCACGCAGGCACACGCGGCACAGACCGAACTTGCGGTAGACCGAGTGCGGGCGCCCGCAGCGCTGGCAGCGGGTGTAGGCGCGCACACCGAACTTCGGGGTGCGGGCCGCCTTGACCTTGAGAGCTGTCTTGGCCATCAGAGCCTCACTTCTTCTTCTTGGCGTAGTAGGCCGGGCCGCGCTTGGCGCGCGCCTTCTTCGGATCGTCCTTGGCCTTGAACGGGAAGCCGAGGTGCTTGAGCAGCGCCTTGCCCTCCTCGTTGGTGGCGGCGGTCGTCACGAAGGTGATGTCCATGCCACGGACGCGGTCGATCTTGTCCTGGTCGATCTCGAGGAACATGACCTGCTCCGACAGACCGAAGGTGTAGTTGCCCTTGCCGTCGAACTGGTTGGAGTTGAGGCCGCGGAAGTCGCGAATACGGGGCAGCGCCAGGGTGAGCAGGCGGTCCGCGAACTCCCACATCCGGTCACCACGGAGGGTGACGTGGCAGCCGATGGGCTGACCCTCGCGCAGCTTGAACTGGGCGATGGACTTGCGAGCCTTGGTGACCTGCGGCTTCTGACCGGTGATGGCCGTGATGTCGCGGATGGCGCCGTCCATGACCTTGGAGTCGTGGGCCGCGTCACCGACACCCATGTTCACGACGATCTTCTCGAGACCGGGGATGAGCATGGGGTTGGCGTACTTGAACTCCTCCTGGAGCGCCGGGACGATCTCCTCGCGGTAGCGCTTCTTGAGGCGGGGCAGCTCGTGCGTCGTCTTCTCGGGGGCGTCGGTGCTCACTTGGACTCCTCCTTCTTGAGGTAACGGACGCTGCGCTGGGCCGCGTACTCGGAGCCGTCGGAGCGACGCTTGGTGACGTCCACGCGGCGATGGCCGACGCGGGTCACGACGTCCTTGCCGTCGATCTTGGTGACGAGCTGGACGTTCGACACGTGGATCGGGGCCTCGGCGCTGATGATGCCGCCCTTGGTGGTGCCACCCTGACCGTTCGGCATGTCACGACGGTGGTGCTTGCGGATGTTGACACCCGAGACGACGACGCGCTGACGGGCCGGGTCGACCGACAGGACCTCACCGATGGTGCCCTTGTCGTTGCCGGCGATGACCTTGACTCGGTCACCCTTGCGGATGTTGAGGGACTTCACTCAGATCACCTCCGGGGCGAGCGAGATGATGCGCATGAACTTGTGGTCGCGCAGCTCACGGGCGATCGGCCCGAAGATGCGGGTGCCGCGGGGCTCGCCGTCGTTCTTGAGAATCACCGCGGCGTTCTCGTCGAAACGGATGTACGAGCCGTCGGGGCGACGGTGCGACTTGACGGTGCGGACGACGACGGCCTTGACGACCTCGCCCTTCTTGACGTTGCCGCCGGGGATGGCGTCCTTGACGGTGCACACGATGGTGTCACCGAGCCCGGCGTAGCGACGCTTGGATCCACCGAGAACACGGATGCACAGAAGTTCCTTCGCACCCGTGTTGTCGGCGACCTTGAGTCGCGTCTCCTGCTGGATCATTGATTTCTCCTTCGTCCCGCTGGTTCCCCGTGGGGCCTGGTGGAACTGTTCGAATCGAACCTCCTGGATTTTGCCAGGAGGCAGCCCGTACCTCGGGGGCACGCGGCATCGCCCGCGAGAGGTCCCACAGCGCGTCAGCAGGAGCGTCAGCGCGGGCACAGTCGCAGGGCAACTTGGTCAGCATACCTCAGATCCGACCTGGGAGCGAATCCTGGGAGGGGTCCCCGGATCACCCTCGAGCGCACCTCACCGGTCTCCCGACGCATCCCCGAGGCGCGGCCCTCATCGGGGCGGGCCGACCGGACACCCCGGCACCCATGGGGACCAGCGGACACCCGGCACCGCTGGCGGCCAGCAGGCATCCCGGCAACATGCGGCCAGCGGAGACCCCGGCACCCAAGCGGCCAGCGGAGACCCCGGCACCGCTGGGAACCGACCTGGCGCCAGGACGTCCACTCCGCTCCGGAAACCACCAACCCCAACCCACCTGGCGCCAGAACCTGCACCCAGCGCCCGAAATACCAGGAGCAACGTGCATCCTCCGGAGCAACGTCACCCCCGAGAGCCCGACGCTGACCGTTTCCGGCGCAACGTCACCCCCGACAGAGGCATGGAGGCCCCCGGGCATCGGGGCGACCCCGAGCATGCAGCCCCCGGTATCGAGGCCACCCCGAGCATGCAGCCCTCGGGTATCGAGGCCCCTGACATGGAGCTCCCGGGCATGGAGGCCACCCCGGACCTGGAGGCCGGCCCGCCCCGGAGACCGGCCCGGGCGTCGAGACCGGACCTGGAGGCCGGCCCGTCCCGAAGCGCCCAGCGTGGAACCAGCCCGTCCGTGGGGACCCGCCCGGACGTACGACCGGCGCGACCGGACGCTCCCCCACCGGCCCTTGTATCCTGCCGACGGCCGCAGACCCAGAACGCCGGGAGGGACGCCATGGACATCGCCGAAGCCATTCGCATCCTCGATCTCGTCGGCGTCTTCGCCAACGCCATCCTCGGCGGGATGATCGCCCGGAAGGAGCGCCTGGACGCCATCGGTTTCCTCACCCTCGGCGTCCTGTCGGGTCTGGGTGGCGGAATGCTGCGCGACGTCCTGCTCCAGCACGGACTCCCCTCGGCCCTGGCCGACCCCACCTACCTCGTCGTGTCCATGGCCGGGTGCCTCCTGTGCTACCTGGCCCGGATCAGCCGGCGTACCTGGGACCTCGTCTGGCCGACGATCGACGCCGTCGCCCTGGGAACCTGGGCGGTGGCGGGAACCTCCAAGGCCCTCGCCCAGGGGCTGCACTGGCTGCCGGCGATCCTCATGGGCACCATCACCGCGGTCGGCGGCGGGGCGATCCGTGACATCGCCGTGCGCCGGGTGCCGAGCGTCTTCGGCGGCAACACCCTCTACGCCACCTGCGCCATCGCCGGCTCGGCCCTCTACGTCGTCATGGCCCGGCTCGGCCTGCCCGGCCCGGCGGTCCTCGTGGCGACGGTCTTCGGCGCCGCCTTCGTCCTCGTCGCCCGCTGGCGCGGCTGGGTCCTCCCCCAGGACTGGCAGGGCTGGGAGGCACGACGGCTGCGCGCAAGGATCCCGGCGAGGGTGCGCCGACGCGACGAGTGAGCGGCCGGGCACCGTCCGGCTTCCAAGGAACACGAACGGCCCGCCCCCGAAGGGACGAGACTGCACACGACGACGAACGGCCCGCCCCCGAAGGGACGGGCCGTGTCGTCAGATCGTCAGATCACTTGGCCTTCTCGACGATCTCGAGCAGACGCCAGCGCTTGGTCGCCGACAGCGGACGGGTCTCCATGACCCGCACGCGGTCGCCGATGCCGGCCTCGTTCTTGTCGTCATGGGCCTTGAGACGGATGGTCTTGGTCATGACCTTGCCGTACAGCGGGTGCTTGACGCGGTCCTCGACCGCCACGACGATCGTCTTGTCCATCTTGTCGGACACGACGACGCCCTCGCGCACCTTGCGGCGGGTCCCCCGCTCAGCAGTGTTCTCGCTCATGGTCACGCCTCCTTCTGGGTGTCAGGGTCGTCGACGATGTTGAGGTTGCGCTCCTGGAGCACGGTGTAGATCCGGGCGATGTCCTTGCGGACCTCGCGCAGACGAGCCGAGTCCTCGAGCTGGCCGGTCGCCGACTGGAAACGCAGCCCGAACAGCTCCTCCTTGAGGTCGCGGACCTTGCCGCGCAGCTCCTCACCGGAGAGCTGACGCAGCTCAGCAGCCTTGAGCTTTGCCATCAGTAGGCACCACCTTCACGAGAGATGAAACGGGTCTTCATCGGCAGCTTGTGGATGGCCAGACGCATGGCCTCACGGGCCACCTCCTCCGGCACACCCGAGAGCTCGAAGAGCACCCGGCCCGGCTTGATGTTCGCGATCCACCACTCAGGCGTGCCCTTGCCCGAACCCATGCGGGACTCGGCGGGGTGCTTGGTCATGGGGCGGTCGGGGTAGATGTCGATCCACACCTTGCCACCACGCTTGATGTAGCGGGTCATGGCGATACGAGCGGCCTCGATCTGACGGTTGGTCAGGTAGCCACCCTCGAGGGCCTGGATCCCGTAATCGCCGAAGGCGAGCTGGGTCCCACCCTTGGCAGCACCGGTCCGCTTGGGGTGGTGCTGCTTGCGGTACTTCACACGACGAGGAATCAGCATTCTCAGGCTCCTGCGTTCTCGGTCTGCGGGGCAGTGGCCTCGGCCTGGCCCTCGGGGCCATGGGCGGCCTCGGTGCGACGGCGTCCTCCGCGATCCGGACGATCGCCGCGACCGCGACGAGCGCCTCCACGGGGACCACGGTTGCCCTGGTTCGCCTGGCGGGCCGCCTTCTGGGCCGCACGCTCGGCGCGGGTCCCGGTGACGTCACCCTTGTAGATCCACACCTTGACGCCGATCCGGCCGAAGGTCGTCCGGGCCTCGAAGAACCCGTAGTCGATGTCGGCACGCAGGGTGTGCAGAGGCACGCGGCCCTCGCGGTAACCCTCGGAACGGCTCATCTCGGCGCCGCCCAGACGGCCGGAGCACTTGATGCGGATGCCCTTGGCACCGGCGCGCATGGCGGACTGCTGAGCCTTGCGCATGGCGCGGCGGAAGGCCACGCGGGCGGCGAGCTGCTCGGCAATGCCCTGGGCGACGAGCTGGGCGTCGGTCTCGGGGTTCTTCACCTCGAGGATGTTGAGCTGGATCTGCTTGCCGGTGAGCTTCTCGAGCTCACCGCGGACCCGCTCGGCCTCGGCACCGTTGCGCCCGATGACGATGCCCGGGCGAGCGGCGTAGAGGAAGATGGTCACGCGCTCGGAGCGACGCTCGATCTCGACGGACGAGATCCCGGCGCGCTCAAGGTTCTTCTTGAGCCACTCGCGGATCTTGACGTCCTCACCCACGAGCTCGGCGTACTGCTTCTCGGCGTACCAGCGGGTCTTGTGATCGGTCGTCACACCGAGACGGAAACCATGGGGGTTGATCTTCTGGCCCATCTCAGGCTCCCTTCTCGGTCTCGGTCTTGACGGTGGTGGCAGGACGGCCCTTCTTCGCCTTCTTGGGCTCGGGGCGGGCGTCCTTGGGCTCGACGACGACAGTGATGTGGCTGCCGCGCTTGAGGATGCGGCTGGCCGATCCCTTGGCGCGGGGCCGGATGCGACGCATGGTCACACCCTCGTCGACGAAGGCCTGGGAGATGTAGAGGTCGTCACCGCGCAGACCCTCGGTCTGCTCGGCGTTGGCCATGGCCGAGGCGATGACCTTGCGGACCGGCTCGGCCGCGGCCTGCGGCGCGAACTTGAGCATGTCGACGGCGTCGGCCGCGTCCATGCCGCGGACCAGGTCGACGACGCGACGGCACTTGGTCGGGCTCATCCGGATGTGACGCGCGATGGCGTACGAACCGGGACGATCCCCGAGCAGGGCGGCGCGACGGCTCGGTCGGCTCTCATTGGTGCTCATGAATCAGCTTCCCTCTCGTCAGCGCCTGCGCGCCTTCTTGTCGTCCTTCACGTGACCCTTGAACGTCCTCGTCGGGGCGAACTCGCCGAGCTTGTGCCCGACCATCGACTCGGTGACGAAGACCGGGACGTGCTTGCGACCGTCGTGCACGCCGATGGTGTGGCCGATCATGTCGGGGGTCACCATGGAGCGGCGCGACCAGGTCTTGATGACGTTCTTCGTGCCCGCCTCGTTCTGCGCATCGACCTTCTTGGCCAGGTGCTCGTCGACGAAGGGGCCCTTCTTCAGACTGCGTGGCATGTCTCAGACTCCCAATCAGCGCTTCTTGCCGGACTTGCGGCGACGCACGATGAGACGGCTGCTCGCCTTGTTCTTGTTGCGGGTGCGGCCCTCGGGCTTGCCCCAGGGGCTCACCGGGTGACGGCCACCGGAGGTGCGACCCTCGCCACCACCGTGCGGGTGGTCGATCGGGTTCATGACGACGCCACGGACGGTCGGGCGGATGCCCTTCCAGCGGCTGCGTCCGGCCTTGCCCCAGTTGATGTTCGAGTACTCGGCGTTGCCGACCTCGCCGATGGTGGCGCGGCAGCGGACGTCGACCATGCGCATCTCACCGGAGGGAAGGCGCAGGGTGGCGTACTTGCCCTCGCGGGCGACAAGCTGGACGGAGGCTCCGGCGGAGCGACCCATCTTGGCCCCGCCACCGGGGCGCAGCTCGACGGCGTGCACCGTGGTGCCGACCGGGATGTTGCGCAGCGGAAGGTTGTTGCCGGGCTTGATGTCGGCCTCGGGGCCTGACTCGACGACGACTCCCTGGGCGATGCCGTTGGGGGCGATGATGTACCGCTTCTCGCCGTCGGCGTAGTGGAGCAGGGCGATGCGCGCGGTCCGGTTGGGGTCGTACTCGATGTGAGCGACCTTGGCCGGCACGCCGTCCTTGTCGTACCGCTTGAAGTCGATGAGACGGTAGGCCTGCTTGTGACCACCACCGATGTGACGGGTGGTGATGCGGCCGGTGTTGTTGCGTCCGCCGGTCTTCGGCTTGGAGACCAGCAGGGACTTCTCAGGCGTGGAGCGGGTGAGCTCCGCGAAGTCCGACACGCTCGAGCCGCGGCGGCCCGGGGTGGTCGGCTTGTGCTTTCGGATAGCCATAGGAATTCCTTGTCTCTCGCTCAGGCGACGGGGCCGGAGAAGATGTCGATCCGGTCACCCTCGGCCACCGTGACGATCGCGCGCTTGGTGTCGGGACGCTTGCCGAGCCCGTAGCGGGTCCGGCGGGTCTTGCCCTTGCGGTTCATCGTGTTCACGGACGTGACCTTGACGCCGAAGATCTCCTCGATGGCGATCTTGATCTCGGTCTTGTTGGCGGTGGGCTTGACCAGGAACGTGTAGGTGTTCTGGTCCAGGAGCCCGTAGCTCTTCTCGGAGACGACCGGGGCGAGGATGATGTCCCGGTGGTCGCGGATCTTCAGCTCGCTCACTTGGCGTCCTCCTTGTCGGAGTCGTTCTTGACGGCGTTGACGAAGCCGGCGGCCTCAGCGGCCTCGGCGGTGCGGAACCAGATCTCCGCGATGGTGCGGCCGTACCAGGGGGACGTCGGGGTGTGGAACTTCATGGAGTCCTCGTTGCCCTTGATGTCGAACCCGGCGGGCGGGTTGTCACCGCGGAAGGAGTCGGCACCGAAGGGGTGCAGCTCGGCGACGTCGGTCTCGGGAACCTCGTCCTCGACGGCGACCTGCGGGGCGTCCCCGAGGAAGGCGTCCAGGGCGGCCTTGGTGAAGACGACCGTGCGGGCGTTGACGACGTCGTAGGTGTTGAGCTGGTCGACCGACAGGACGTGCACCGACGGCAGGTTGCGCACCGACAGCCACGAGGTGACGTCGGAGCGGTCGAGCACGACGAGCAGCTTGGACATGTCGGAGACGGCACCGAGGACGGCCTTGGCGGACTTCGTCGACGGGGTCGTGCCCTCGACCAGGGAGCTCAGGACGACGATCCTGCCGTCACGGGCGCGGTCGGACAGGGCGCTGCGCAGGGCGGCGGCGACCATCTTCTTGGGGGTGCGCTGGGCGTAGGAGCGGGGCTGCGGTCCGTGGACCGTACCGCCACCGACCCACTGCGGGGCGCGCGTGGAGCCCTGGCGGGCACGACCGGTGCCCTTCTGACGCCACGGCTTCTTTCCTCCGCCGGACACGTCGCCGCGGGTCTTCGTCGCATGGGTGCCCTGACGGGCTGCGGCGAGCTGGGCCACGACGACCTGGTGGACGAGCGGGATGTTCATGTCGACGTCGAAGACCTCACCGGGCAGGTCGACCGAGCCGGCCTTCTTGCCCTTGGTGTTGACGACGTCGATGGTCTTGGTCTCGTTCATGCGGCATCCCCATTCTTGGCGGCCTTCTTGGCGGCGCTGCGGACGACGACGAGGGACCCCTTCGGGCCGGGGATGGCACCCCGGACGAGGATGAGCCCGCGCTCGGCGTCGACCGAGTGGACCTCGAGGTTCTGGACGGTGACGCGCTCGGCGCCCATGCGACCGGCCATGCGCAGGCCCTTGATGACCTTGCCTGGCGTGGAGCAGCCGCCGATGGAGCCCGGCGAGCGGTGCTTGCGGTGCACACCGTGGGTGGCGCGCAGACCACCGAAGCCGTGACGCTTCATGACACCGGCGGTGCCCTTGCCCCGGCTGGTGCCGGTGATGTCGACGAAGTCGTCCGCCGCGAAGATGTCGGCGGTGATCTCCTGGCCGAGGGTGTACTCGGAGGCGTCGGCGGTGCGCAGCTCGACGAGGTGACGACGCGGCGTCACGCCCGCCTTGGCGAAGTGCCCGGCCTCGGGCTTGGTGACCTTCTTGGCCTTGACGGCGCCGAAGCCGAGCTGGACGGCGGAGTAGCCGTCGGTCTCGGGGGTGCGCACCTGGGTCACCACGCAGGGACCGGCCTGGATGACGGTCACGGGGACGAGTCGGTTCTGCTCGTCCCAGAGCTGGGTCATGCCGAGCTTGGTGCCCAGCACGCCCTTGACAGTGCGTTCATTGGTCATGGTGCTCAACCTCACGGAAGCTTGATCTCGATGTCGACGCCGGCCGGCAGGTCGAGTCGCATGAGCGAGTCGACCGTCTTGGGGGTCGGGTCGAGGATGTCGATGAGCCGCTTGTGGGTGCGCATCTCGAAGTGCTCGCGGCTGTCCTTGTCCTTGTGGGGCGAACGGATCACACAGAACACGTTCTTCTCGGTCGGCAGCGGCACCGGGCCGGCGACCTTCGCACCCGTCCGGGTCACCGTGTCGACGATCTTGCGCGCCGACGAGTCGATGACCTCGTGGTCGTAGGCCCGCAGCCTGATGCGGATCTTTTGTCCCGCCACAGTTGTTCCTTCTACTCGTCCCTGTCGCATGTCCGAGTCGGGTTCTCCGACCTGGCACGCCCAGAGGGTTCCGGCATGGGCTGCGCGTGGCACGCACCCCGTGTTGTAGATCCACGGTGAACTCCTCGGTCAAGGAATCCACAGGGGCTCCCGTCGCCCCTGCCACCGACCCCCGTGGTCGGGCGTGTCGCACTTCGAGGGCGCCGCAGACCGCAGCTTCACCAGAACCAGACCGTGAACACTGTGGATTTGTCGGCACTGCCGAAGGGACCCCTGCCAGGTGGTCTCCACCGACGCGGATCCGCCGTGGTGGCGGTACCTCGTCGTTGACGTGGTCAGGGCCACGATCCCCCACGTCCGGATCCCGGGGACGGATCCCTGGGGCCGGGGCGCGACGCACCGGTGCCCTGTTCGGAGCAACTGGAACAGTCTGTCACAGATCCTCGGGGCGACCAAATCCCGACGGTGACGAACCCGCGTGGCCCGCCGGCCCGGCGCGCGGGCCGATCCTTCCGGCACCCGGCGCAGCCCGCGGTATGTCCGACGGTCGACTTTGGTGAAATCCCATACGCCTGAGTGAACAGTCGATCACGCCTTGAGATCTTCACTTGGCGTTGTCGCGCCGGCTCCCGTACAGTACGTCACGGATGATTTTCGTTTCCCGTCAGGAGAATCCCATGGTTGATGCCGTCGACAACAATCGCTCCATCTCGCGGCGTACCGTGGCGACCGGGCTCGCTTGGTCGGTCCCGGCGGTCGTGGCCGCCTCGACCTTGCCCGCGTTCGCCGCCTCCACGCCCACCCTTGAGGTCAGTGGCGGCACGAAGAAGGCAAGCGGCAACAACTGGGTGTCCCTGAGCCTCGACTCGTTCACCGCTGTCGTCACTCCGGCCACCGGGACCGTCTCGAACCTCGTCATGACCTTCACCCTTCCGGCCAGCGGGCTGACCATTAGCCGCTACGACACTGCAGCGTGGGTGCTCAGCTCGTCGGGCACCCAGTACTCGTTCACGTATCGGGGCCAGTACACGACCTCCGGCAATATGCAGATCACCGTCACGCCGCTCTCCTTCACGACGAGCCAGTACAAGAGCAAGGACTATGGCACCGACGCCTCGGTGTCGGCCACGGCCGTCGTCGACGGGACGTCGGTGAAGGCCACCGCACAGTCCCTCTGATCCCACAGGCGTCGCACTTGGTCCGGGAGTGGACCGGACCCGTCGGCCGCCTGCTGACCCGGTCATCTCAGCGGGCGGCCAGGACCTCCGCGAACCGACGCATCCTGGCCAGGGTGGAAGGCTTCCCGAGGATCTCCATCGACTCGAACAGCGGCGGCGACACCCGGGAGCCGGTGACGGCGACCCGCACCGGGGCGAAGGCGAACTTCGGCTTGATCCCCATACCCTCGCACAGGCTGGCCCGGAGGGCGGCCTGGACGGCGTCGGCACCGAACTCGTCGAGTCCCTCGAGGGCCTCGATCGCGGCGGCCTGCACCTGTGGGGCGTCCTCCTTGAGCTTGGACACCGAGTCGGCGTCGAACTCCAGCTCGTCGTCGCCGACGAGGAGGTACCGCAGCTTCGGGACGGCCTCCGACAGGAGGGTGAGACGCTCCTGGATGAGCGGGACGCCGGCCCGGATCCGCTCCAGCCCGGCCTCGTCAACGCCGTCGAGCTGGCCGGCGCCACGGGCGTGGTCGATGATCCGGTCGGCCAGATCGTCGACCGACAGAGAGCGGATGTACGTCCTGTTGAGCCAGTCGAGCTTGGTGACGTCGAAGACCGGACCGCCGGTCGAGATGTTCGCCCAGTCGAAGCGCTCGACGAAGGACTCGAAGGACTCGACCTCCTGCCCCTCGGCGACCGGCGGGTAGGCCAGCAGCTGGAGGAAATTGCGCAGCGCCTCGGGCAGGTAGCCCTGTTCGCGGAACCACAGCAGCCTGGCCGCGGGGTTCTTGCGCTTCGAGATCTTCGACTTGTCGGTGTTGCGCAGCAGTGGCATGTGGGCGAACCGGGGGGCCTGCCAGCCGAGCCAGTGGTACAGCAGCAGGTGCTTGGGGGTCGACGAGATCCACTCCTCACCGCGCACCACCGTGTCGATGCCCATGAGGTGATCGTCGACGACGACGGCCAGGTGGTAGGTCGGGAAGCCGTCGGCCTTGAGGATGACCTGGTCATCGGGGTGCGGGGCGTGCATCTGGCCGCGGATGAGATCGTCGAAGGTGAGCTCGACGTCATCGGGGACGAGCATCCGCACCACCGGGGTCGGGGTGAACCCGGGGAGTTCGGCCCGCTCCTGTTCGGTCATGCCCAGGCACAGCCGGTCGTACCCGGTCTCCGGCGACCTGGCCGCCGCCCGCTCGGCACGCAACTGGGCCAGCCGCTCCTGGGAGCACCAGCACCGGTAGGCGTGACCGGACTCGATGAGCCGGTCGACGAAGGGACGGTAGGTGTCGAGCCGCTCCGACTGCGTGTACGGCGCGTACGGCCCGCCGACCAACGGGCTCTCGTCGGCGTCGAGCCCGAGCCAGGCCAGGGTGTCGTAGATCTGCTGCTCGGACCCCTCGACGAGCCGGTTGCGGTCGGTGTCCTCGATCCGCAGGACGAACTGCCCGCCGGTACGACGCGCCCACGCCTTGTCGAAGAGGGCCATGTACGCGGTGCCGACGTGAGGATCACCGGTGGGCGAGGGGGCGACGCGGGTACGGGCGGGGCGAGCTGCGGTGTCAGTCATGATGGCCCAAGACTATCGACGCCGGCCGACACGACGACAGTTCGGTGTGCGGACCATGGCCCCTCCGGCATCTAGGGTGTGCCCCGTGAGCCAGCCCCCACGCCCCACACCGGACCACCGAGACCGTCGCACCGTCGTCGCCACGGTCTCGGCCCTGGCCGTCCTGCTCGTCGTCGGCATCGTCATGGTCTGGGTCCTCGGACGAGGACGCCTCACGACCGCCCAACCCCATTTCCCGGCGACCCCTTCGGCCGCGGCGAGCTTGGCGACGCCCTCGTCCTCCAGCCCGACCCCCAGCCCTGCGAAGGCCTCGTCGACCTCCGGTGCCGGCACCTCGGGGAACGGCGCCTCCGACGGCTCGGGATCCGGGGACTCCGGTTCGACCGCCTCCTGTGCGACGACCGGTGGAGCCCTGACTCCCTCGAGCATCCGCATCCCGTCGATCGGGGTCCATGCCTCCGTCACCCCGGTGGGGCGCGGGTCCGACGGGGCACCCAAGGCTCCCCCGCTGAGCGACAACGAGAACTTCACCTGGTACCGCTCGAGCGCCGCCCCGGGCTCGGGCCAGGGTCTGTCCCTGCTCATGACGCACACCTACCATGCCGGCGGGGCGACGGGGAATGCCATCCATGCCGGGCTGCGCCCGGGCGCCCTCATCCGGGTCTCGGACGGCTCGCGCACCCTCTGCTACCGGGTGAGCGGCACCCGCAAGATCTGGGTCTCCTCCTACTCCAGCGCCGACGAGAACTTCATCTACAGCAGCTCGGGGGCTCCCAGGATCGGGATCCTCATCTGCTGGGACTGGAACCCGCGCACCCGCGAGTGGGACTCCCGCGAGGTCTACACCGCCACGGCGACGTACCACTGAGCCGAACCACCCCCACCTCACCGGCCGTCGAGGTTCGATAGGGTTCGCCCCATGGCAGAGCTGACCGGGTCGGATTTCATTCATGACGTCGTCCGTGAGGACGTCGAGGCGGGAACCTACGGCGGTCGTGTCCAGACCCGCTTCCCACCCGAGCCCAACGGCTACCTGCACATCGGCCACGCCAAGGCCATCGTCACCGACTTCGGCGTCGCGGAGGACTTCGACGGGGTGTGCAACCTGCGCCTCGACGACACGAACCCGGGCACCGAGGAGCCCGAGTTCGTCCGGTCGATCATCGACGACATCGCCTGGCTCGGCTACACCCCCGGTCGCGTCGTGCACGCCTCCGACTACTTCGACCAGCTCTACGCCTGGGCCCGGTACCTCATCGAACAGGGCAAGGCCTACGTCGACGACCAGGACGGCGAGACGATCTCCGCCCAGCGCGGAGGCTACGGCCGGCCCGGCGTCGAGAGCCCCTTCCGCGACCGCCCGGCCGCCGAGTCCCTCGACCTGCTCGAGCGGATGCGCGCCGGCGAGTTCCCGGACGGGTCGCGCTGCCTGCGTGCCCGGATCGACATGCAGAGCGAGAACATGTGGCTGCGCGACCCGGTCATGTACCGCATCCGTCATCTCAGCCACCACGCCACCGGTGACCACTGGTGCATCTACCCCACCTACGACTGGGCCCACGGACAGTCCGACGCCATCGAAGGGGTCACCCACTCCCTGTGCTCGCTGGAGTTCAACAGCCACCGTCCGCTGTACGAGTGGTTCCTCGACCAACTCCCGCTGGAGGGCGCCGCCCCCAAGCAACGTGAGTTCGCCCGCCTCGAACTCACCCACACCATCACCTCGAAGCGCCGACTCAAGAAGCTCGTCGACGACGGCGTCGTCGAGGGGTGGGACGACCCGCGCATGCCCACCCTGCGCGGAATGCGGCGCCGCGGCTACCCGGCCAGCGCCATCCGCGAGTTCTGCACCGCCGTCGGCACGACGAAGAACACCTCGACCAAGGCCATCGAGGAGTTCGAGTCCTTCGTCCGCCGCGACCTCAACGCCACCGCCCAGCGGCGGATGGCCGTGCTCCACCCGCTCCGGCTCGTCCTCGACGGCTGGCCCACCGACGACGAGGGGCAACCCGTCGTCGAGCACTTCGAGCTCACCAACAATCCCGAGAACGAGGCCGACGGCACCCGGAAGGTCCCGTTCAGCGGCACCCTGTGGATCGAGGCCGACGATTTCCGTGAGGTCCCGCCGCCCAAGTACTTCCGACTGTCCCCGGGCCGTGAGGTGAGACTGCGCGGGGCCTACCTCGTCACCGCCACCGACGTCGTCAAGGACGACGAGGGGAGGGTCGTCGAGGTCCACGCCAGTTACGACCCGGAATCCCGCGGCGGCAACGCTCCGGACGGCCGCAAGGTGAAGTCGACTATGCACTGGGTGAGCGCCGGGACCGCGGCCGAGGCGACAGTCGTGCTGTACCAGCGTCTCTTCACCGCCGAGATCCCCGGTCAGCGCACCGGCGAGGCCCTCGACGACCTCAATCCGCACTCCCGCGAGGTGCTGTCGGGTTGTCGGGTCGAGCCCGCGCTCACCGACGCCGCCCCGGGGGAGGTGGTCCAGTTCGAGCGCCTGGGGTACTTCGCCGCCGACCCGACGACGCCGATGCTCTTCCACCAGACGGTGGGGTTGCGTGACGAGTGGGCCCAGCTCCAGAAGCGCAAGGGCTGAGCGTCCACCAAGACGTCACGAGAAACACACCCGATGGTCATGCAGAATGCACCTGTGGGCGCCATGATGAGGGTCGCAGACGTCCGCCTGCACACCCGACTCACAGGAGCCCTCCCATGCGCTTGCGCCACCTGGCCGCCATCGGCGCCGCAGTGGCCATGGGCCTGTCGGCGTCGCCCATGACGTCGACCGCCCAGGCCGCCCCGACCGATTCCGGCGACCTCACGATCCTCTCGACGACCGACATCCACGGCCACGTCTTCAACTGGGACTACTTCAAGGACGCCGCGTTCGCCGACAGCACCAAGGGCTCCAGCTCGGCGCCCCTGGGCATGAGCCGGGTCTCGACCATCGTCAAGGACGTCCGCGCCCAGCGCGGGGCCGATTCCGTCGTCACCCTCGACAACGGCGACATCCTCCAGGGCACCCCGCTGACCTACCTGGCCGCCAAGCAGCCCGACACGCTCGCCTCCGAGGACGTCATGGCGCGCGCCTTCAACCTCATCGGCTACGACGCCGTCAACACCGGCAACCACGAGTTCAACTACGGTCTGGGCCGACTCGATTCCTTCGCCAAGCAGCTCAAGGCTCCTCTGCTGGCGGCCAATGTCGTCGACACCGCCACCGGCAAGCCCCTCGACGGAGCCACGACGATGCTCACCCGCACCGTCGCCGGCCATCAGGTCAAGGTCGGCGTCGTCGGCGTGACGACCCCCGGTTCGGCCGTGTGGGACAAGGCGAACCTCGACGGCAAGGTCGACTTCCTCGACCCGGTGACCACAGCCGACCAGTACGCTGCCTCGCTGCGTGCCGCCGGGGCCGATGTCGTCGTCGTCCTGGCGCACATGGGTCTGGACGAGACCAACCCGTCCCCGATCTACAAGAACCTGCCAGAGAACGCCGCCACCTCGATCGCCCAGAAGGTGCACGGGGTCGACGTCGTCATCGACGGCCACACCCACCAGGACGTCGTCTCGACCGTCGTCGACGGCGCCTCGGGGCACAAGGTCCTCATCACCCAGCCCGACTACTGGGCCCGCTCGGTCTCCGACGTCAGGATCCCGCTGAGCTTCGCCTCCGGCAAGGCCGCCGTCAACTACGGCTCGGTCGCGACCTGGGCCACCGCCAAGTACACCCGGGACGTCGCCGAGGACTCCTCCTTCGCCTCCGACCCGGTCCTCGCGACCGACCACAAGGCGACCGTCTCGTACGTCAACTCGGTCGTCGCGAAGTCGACCACGGCCATGTCGACCGAGAAGTCGATGGTCGAGGACACCCCGATCCTCGACTTCATCGGCTCGGTCGAGGCCAGGACGGTCGCCGACAAGCTCAAGGGCACCAAGTACGAGGGCATCCCGGTCATCGCCCAGGTCTCGCCCTTCTCGCGCACGGCATCGTTCCCGCAGGGCGACGTCAAGATCAAGGACATCGCCGGGCTGTACGTCTTCGACAACACCCTGGCCGGCATCGAGCTCACCGGGGCCCAGCTGCGTGACTACCTCGAGTACTCGGCCCGATACTTCCGTCAGGTGTCCCCCGGCGCCACCGTCAACCCGGCCCCGCAGGCCGACGGCGGCGACACCCAGGCCGTCGTCGACGGCAAGACCATCTGGGACTACAACTACGACGCCGTCACCGGGGTCACGTACTCCATCGACATCTCCAAGCCTGTCGGTCAGCGGATCCTCGGGCTGAGCTGGCAGGGCAAGCCGGTCACCGATGACCAGAAGTTCATCATGGCCATCAACAACTACCGGATGAACGGCGGCGGCGGATACCCGCACGTCACCTCCGCCCCGGTCGTGTGGAACGAGATCCTCGAGATCCGGCAGCTCCTCATCGACTCCGCCTCCAAGGCGGGCACGATCGACCCCAAGGACTTCTTCGTCAAGGACTGGTTCCTCACCACCACCGGCGAGACCTGGCCGGCCGGGGACGGGACGACGCCGACCCCGACGCCGACCAACCCCGGCACCCCGAGCAAGCCCGGCGAGCCCAGCCAGCCCGGAAAGCCCAGCCAGCCCGGAAAGCCCAGCCAGCCCGGAAAGCCCAGCCAGCCCGGAAGGCCCGGACTGCCGCACACCGGCGTCTGAGTCTCCCCTCGGCATCACGACGGGACCCCCGGCCCTCCCCGTGGCCGGGGGTCCCACCCTTTCCCCCGACGTGCGAGCATGAAGCCATGAACGACACCACCATCGTCCTCCAGGACCTCCTGTCACGCCTCGTCAGCTCGGCGAACGAGGTGTGCACGGATCTGTCCGAGGAGACGGCTCGATTCCAGATCGTGCCGGGGACGAACACCATCTGCTGGTTGCTGTGGCACTCGGGCCGCTGCATCGACGCGCAGATCCATGACGCCCTCGGCGGGGAGCAACTGTGGACCCAGTGGGCGCCCAGGCTCCACCTGCCGCTGCCCGTGGGCCGCCTGGGGGCCGGGGCCATCGGCTACGGTCAGGACCCTGCCGACGTCATCCACGTCGTTGCCCCGGTGGCCGACCTGCACGACTACCTGCTGGCCTGTTGCCAGGAACTGGCCACCCTCATCGAACCGCTCACGGACGACGACCTCGCGCGAGTCGTCGACCGACACTGGGATCCCCCGGTCACCCTCCAGGTGCGCATCGTCTCGATCCTCGTCGACTGCCTCGAGCACCTGGGACAGGCAGCGTACCTGCGCGGCGTCGTCGACCGCATGGCCCCGCGCGCGGCCTGAGAGCGGGGAGTCGGTGACCGTGGCGATCGACGAGGCCGGACGACGACGTCCGGCCCACTCGCCGCTGGGACGCGACCTGGCCCAGCGGGTGCTGCGTCATGCCTCCGTCGTGGGGCTCGTCACCGGTCTCTTCGGTCTGTGGACCGCGCTGACCCCGAGCCTCGTGCCACGGACGTGGTGGATGCTCATGCTCAACGTCGCCGGCTCGAGCCTCCTGTTCTACCTGCTCGGCGCCCTCATCGGCGCGCTCTGCCGCTGGTTCGCCGATGTCATCGATCTGCGGGTGAGCGCCTCCCCCGTGGCGGTGCGCCGGCTGCGGTGGACCGGCTACCTCGTCCTGGCGGCGATGACGACGTGGATGTGGTTCTGGAGCATCCAGCAACAGCGAGCCCTCACCCGCACCGTCGGACTACCGCGCGGCGTCTGGTTCGTCCAGACCATCGGTGTCGCCACCGGCCTGGTGTGTCTGGTCGGAATGGTCATGGCCGGCCGCGCCGTCGGCCACGGGGTGCACCGGCTCTACAACGGCGTCCACCGACTCATCGCCCAGCCGATCCTGGCCGGGCTCGTCGTCGTCCTCGCCCTGGCGATCGTGCTGTGGGCGACGAACAACGTCGTCGTGCGCGTGGGCGCCAACGCCGTGGCCCACGAGATGCAACGCATCAACGACACCACCGCACCGGGGCTCGCGGCGCCGACGTCCTCCCTGCGCTCGGGCGGGCCCGGATCCCTGGAGAGCTGGTCCTCCCTGGGCCGTCAGGGTCAGGAGGTTGTCGCCAACGGCCCCACGGCAGCCCAGATCGAGGCGGTGACCGGCCGACCGGCCAAGGAGCCCATCCGGGTCTACGCCGGTCTGGCGTCGGGCCGCAGCTTCACCCAGGAGGCCCACGGGGTCCTGGCCGAGCTGCTGCGCACCGGCGCCTTCGGGCGCAAGGTCCTCGTCGTCCAGAACGGCACCGGGTCGGGCTGGCTCGAGGAGTGGTCGGTGGCGGCCGTCGAGTACCTCACCGACGGCGACTGCGCGACGGCGTCCATGCAGTACAGCTACCTCGGCAGCGTCGGGGCCTTCCTCCTCGACCGTGACTCGCCCCGCGACGGAGCCACCGCGCTCTTCTCCGTCATCCACGACTACTGGGCCACCCTCGACCCGGCGACCCGTCCGAAGCTCTACGTCAGCGGCGTCTCCCTGGGCTCCTACGGGGGTCAGGCCGCCTTCCGGGACGCCGCCGACATGCAGGCGAAGGTCGACGGAGCGGTGTGGGCCGGGACGCCCGGGTTCACCCCGATCTGGCAGAGCCTCACCACCTCCCGACGCCGTGGGTCACCGCAGATCGCCCCGGTCATCGACAACGGCCGGTCGATCCGGTTCGCCACCTCTGCCGACGAACTTTCCCATGACCACTGGGGAGCCCCCTACGCGACGTGGAGCGGCCCACGGATCGCCTATCTCCAGCACGCCTCCGACCCCGTCGTCTGGTGGTCCCCCGACCTCATCTGGGCCGAGCCCGACTGGATCCGCGAACGGGCCGGTGAGGACGTCAACCCGGCCATCTCGTGGACGCCGTGGTCGACCTTCTGGCAGGTCACCGCCGACATGGCGGTGTCGGTGTCGACCGCCGGCGGTCACGGGCACAACTATCACGGGGAGTTCGTCGAGGTCTGGCGTCAGGTCCTCGACATCGACCGCGAGGTGCCGACACAGGCGATCATCGACGCCATCCCACGCACGACCCACGAGCGCTGATCGGCCGGAGCCCATGCCTCCCGGGGGCCCCTCGGACCGGCGCACGCCGCCCGGGCGCGCCCTGCGCACCACGACGGCGGGATGCGCCCCGCTCCCCCGTACAACGTCACAGTGCCCGCCCCTTGCGGGACGGGCACTGTCGCGGATCTCTCAGGACGTCACTTGAGGATCTTGGTGACGCGGCCGGCGCCGACGGTACGGCCACCCTCGCGGATGGCGAACTTCAGCTGCTCCTCCATGGCGATGGGGTGGATGAGGTGAACCGTCATGTCGGTGTTGTCGCCGGGCATGACCATCTCGGTGCCCTCGGGCAGCTCGACGGTGCCGGTGACGTCGGTGGTGCGGAAGTAGAACTGCGGGCTGTAGTGCGAGAAGAACGGCTTGTGGCGGCCGCCCTCCTCCTTCTTCAGCACGTAGACCTGGCCCTCGAAGTCGGTGTGCGGGGTGGTGGAACCCGGCTTGCAGAGGACCATGCCGCGCACGACGTCCTCCTTCTTGGTACCACGCAGCAGGACGCCGACGTTCTCACCGGCGCGACCCTCGTCGAGGATCTTGCGGAACATCTCGACACCGGTGACGGTCGTCTTCTGGGTCTTGTCGTGGATACCGACGATCTCGACCTCCTCGGAGGTGCGGACGACGCCGCGCTCCACACGACCGGTCACGACGGTGCCGCGGCCGGTGATGGTGAAGACGTCCTCGATGGGCATGAGGAACGGCTTGTCGAGGTCACGCTCGGGCTGCGGGATGTACTCGTCGACGGCGTCCATGAGGTCGAGGATCGACTGGGTCCACTTGGGATCGCCCTGGAGGGCCTGGAAGGCCGAGATGCGGACGACGGGGCAGTTGTCGCCGTCGAACTCCTGGGCGGTGAGCAGCTCGCGGACCTCCATCTCGACGAGCTCGATGAGCTCGTCGTCGTCGACCATGTCGCACTTGTTGAGGGCGACGACGATGGCGGGGACGCCCACCTGACGGGCGAGCAGGACGTGCTCACGGGTCTGCGGCATCGGGCCGTCGGTGGCGGCGACCACGAGGATGGCGCCGTCCATCTGGGCAGCACCGGTGATCATGTTCTTCACGTAGTCGGCGTGCCCGGGGCAGTCGACGTGCGCGTAGTGACGCTTCTCGGTCTGGTACTCGATGTGGGCGATCGAGATGGTGATGCCGCGCTGGCGCTCCTCGGGGGCCTTGTCGATCTGGTCGAAAGGCGACTCCTCGTTGAGGTCCGGGAACTTGTCGTGCAGCACCTTGGAGATCGCCGCGGTGAGGGTCGTCTTGCCGTGGTCGATGTGTCCGATGGTGCCGATGTTGCAGTGCGGCTTGGTCCGCTCGAACTTGGCCTTTGCCACTGGGGCTCCTTCTGGAATGTCGCCCGCTGTGCGCGGGGCGCGTCTGTGTGGGAATCCGTGGGTGGATCCCACGGACGTCTTTCTGGACGGCCCCCGACCAGAGGTCAGGGAACTCATCCAAGTTTGCTCATCGGGGCGCCCCCAGTCAAACCGGAGGGCGCCCCGACAGGCTCAGGCCATCACCTCAGGGGTGACGATCCAGGTGTCACTTGCCGCCGTTGGCCTTGGCGATGATCTCCTCGGCGACGTTGGCCGGGCACTCACCGTAGGAGTGGAACTCCATGGAGTACGAGGCCTGCCCGGAGGTCTTCGACCGCAGGTCGCCGACGTAGCCGAACATCTCCGAGAGCGGGACGAGGGCGCGCACGACCTTGTTGCCGTGCTCGTCGGTCATCTCCTGGATCTGTCCACGACGCGAGTTGAGGTCGCCGATGACGGTACCGAGGTAATCCTCGGGGGTCGTCACCTCGACGGCCATGAGGGGCTCCAGCAGGCCGGGGTTGGCCTTGCGGGCAGCCTCCTTGAAGGCCATCGAACCGGCGATCTTGAAGGCCATCTCGGAGGAGTCGACCTCGTGGTAGGCGCCGTCGAGGAGGGTGACCTTGATGTCCTCGACGGGGTACCCGGCCAGGACGCCGAACTGCATGGACTCCTGGACGCCGGCGTCGACCGAGGGGATGTACTCCTTGGGGACGCGGCCGCCGGTGACGGCGTTGACGAACTCGTAGCCGAAACCGGGCTCCTGGGGCTCGATCGCGATGATGACGCGGGCGAACTGGCCGGAACCACCGGTCTGCTTCTTGTGCGTGTACTCGAACTTCTCGACCGGCTTGCGCAGGTTCTCGCGGTAGGCCACCTGGGGCTTGCCGATGTTGGCCTCGACGTGGAACTCACGCTTCATGCGGTCGATGAAGACGTCGAGATGGAGCTCGCCCATGCCGGCGACGATGGTCTGGCCGGTCTCCTCGTCGGTGTGGACGCGGAAGGTCGGGTCCTCCTCGACGAGACGCTGGATGGCGTTGGCCAGCTTCTCCTGGTCGGCCTTCGACTTCGGCTCGATGGCCTGCTCGATGACCGGGGCCGGGAAGGTCATCGACTCGAGGATGATGGGGTTGGCCGGGTCGCACAGGGTCTCACCGGTGGTGGTGTCCTTGAGGCCCATGACGGCGCAGATCATGCCGGCGCCGATGGAGTCGATCTCCTCACGCTTGTTGGCGTGCATCTGGTAGATCTTGCCGATGCGCTCCTTCTTGCCCTTCGTGGCGTTGAGCACCTGGTCGCCGGCGTGCAGGACGCCGGAGTAGATGCGCACGAAGGTGAGCTTGCCCAGGTGCGGGTCAGAGGCGATCTTGAAGGCCAGGATCGACAGCGGCTCCTCGTCGGAGGGATGACGCTCGATGGTCACCGACTCGTCGCCGGGCTTGAAGCCGTCGATGGCGGGCACGTCGAGGGGGGACGGCAGGTAGTCGACGATGGCGTCGAGCAGCGGCTGCACACCCTTGTTCTTGAACGAGGTGCCACAGGTGACGGCGGTGAAGGCCGAGGCGAGGACACCACGACGGATGGCGGCCTTGAGCTGCTCGATGGTCACCGACTCGGGATCCTCGAGGTAGAGCTCCATGAACTCCTCGTCGTTCTCGGCGACGGTCTCGAGCATCTCCGCGCGGGCGGCCTCGGCGGCGTCCTTCATGTCGGCCGGGATGTCCTCGGTCTCATAGTGGGCACCGAGCTCGGTCTCACCGCGCCACAGCTTGGCGTTCATCTCGACGAGGTCGATGATGCCGATGAACTGGTCCTCGGCACCGACCGGCAGCTGCAGCAGCACGGGGATGGCGTGCAGGCGCTCCTTGATCGTCTTGACGCAGTGGTCGAAGGAGGCACCGGTGCGGTCGAGCTTGTTGACGTAGCAGATGCGCGGGACGCCGTACTTGGCCGCCTGACGCCACACGGTCATCGACTGCGGCTCGACACCGGCGACGCCGTCGAACACGGCCACGGCGCCGTCGAGGACGCGCAGCGAGCGCTCCACCTCGACGGTGAAGTCGACGTGCCCGGGGGTGTCGATGATGTTGATCTGGGTGTCGTGCCAGAAGGTCGTCGTCGCGGCGGAGGTGATGGTGATGCCGCGCTCCTGCTCCTGCTCCATCCAGTCCATCGTCGCGGCGCCGTCGTGCACCTCGCCGATCTTGTAGGACTTTCCGGTGTAGTAGAGGATGCGCTCGGTCGTGGTGGTCTTGCCGGCATCGATGTGGGCCATGATGCCGATGTTGCGAACCTTGCTGAGATCAGTGGTGGCCACTGTGTTCAACCTCGAATCTTAGGGTGAGTGGTCTGGGCGGAATGATGCTCCACGTGAATGAACCGCAGGTGAACCAGGTCACCAGGGTTCGGGCTGAGGACATGGTGGAGCCCCCTCGCCACGAGTGGGAGGGGGCTGACGATCACCAGCGGTAGTGCGCGAAGGCGCGGTTCGCCTCGGCCATCTTGTGGGTGTCCTCGCGGCGCTTCACCGAAGCACCGAGGCCGTTCGAGGCGTCGAGGATCTCGTTCATGAGTCGCTCGGCCATCGTCTTCTCGCGGCGATCACGCGAGAAGGAAACGAGCCAGCGCAGGGCCAGGGTGGTCTGACGGGCCGGCTTGACCTCGACCGGAACCTGGTAGGTGGCGCCACCGACGCGGCGGGACTTCACCTCGAGGGAGGGCTTGATGTTGTCGAGAGCGCGCTTGAGGGTCTGCACCGGATCGGTGTTCGTCTTGGCACGGCACCCCTCGAGGGCGGTGTAGACGATGTCCTGGGCAACGGTCTTCTTGCCGTCGAGCAGGATCTTGCTCACGAGCTGGGAGACCAGCGGCGACCCGTAGACGGGGTCGACCATGACTGGGCGCTTGGGCGCGGGTCCCTTACGAGGCATGGATCACTTCTCCTTCTTGGCGCCGTAGTGGCTGCGCGCCTGCTTGCGGTTCTTGACACCCTGGGTGTCGAGGGAGCCGCGGACGATCTTGTAGCGGACACCCGGGAGGTCCTTGACGCGGCCACCGCGCACGAGCACCATCGAGTGCTCCTGGAGGTTGTGCCCGATCCCGGGGATGTAGGCCGTGACCTCGATACCCGAGGACAGACGCACGCGGGCGACCTTCCGCAGAGCCGAGTTCGGCTTCTTCGGGGTCGTCGTGTAGACGCGCGTGCAGACGCCACGGCGCTGCGGGGAGCCCTTGAGGGCAGGCGTCCTGTTCTTGCTCATCTTGTCAGTGCGGCCCTTGCGGACCAGCTGCTGGATTGTAGGCACCGGCTGGTATCTCTTTCCGTCATGTGTGGGTAAGAATCCCTGGCTGCGCACCCACTCGCCCGGCGCCGGGATCACCGCTGTCCCTCGCTCTGGGTGTCATGGGTACCGTGCGAACTCCGCACGGACGGACCGGACTCGCAGCAACTCGAGTGGTCGTGACGCCATGCCAAGGCACGCACAAGTGTCCGGTCGAACCGGACACGCGTTAACAGGGTATCTCCCGGGTTTCAGGGGGTCAAACTCAGCGACGCTGCGAGGAGGCGCACCGGGGGGCGCCACGAAACCCCATGGAGGTCAAACTCCACAGATGAAAAGCGCTGCGTCCGCAGCTCCTCAGGCACCCGTTCGAGGAAGGGCCACCGGGCGAGACACAGGAGCACCCACGCCGCCCGCAGCCAGGAAGCTGCCATGGCCCTTGTCGTTGACCTGTCCACTGATCGTTCCGTTGACGCGAAGGCTGCCCATGGCATGCATGGAGGGGAAGACGATCGGCGGAATGCTCACCGTCCCACCCTCAATCTTCGGCAGGACGATGGGACGTCCACTGACGTCGGGAAGGGCGATCGTCCCGCCCTTGACGGTCGGCAGGATGATGGGGCCAGCGCTGACGTTCGGCAGGTAAACGGTGCCGCCACGAATCTCCGGAGGCACGATGCCGCGATGGTGAGGCGGCAGGCTGACGCCGACACTCACATGCACCGATGCACGATGAGTCGGGCGGGCATCCGCAGTGGCCCGGGATGTCGGAACGGGAACGGGAGCAACCTGGTGCGCACTTGCCCCCGGAGCCGTCCCTACGAAAACGGCCAGTCCCAAGCATGCTGCAACCATCCCCGTCAGAACTGTTCGCTTCATCCCGCTATCCCCTCGTAACACAGCAAGCACCTTAGCAGGCGTACCACCGCAGTCTACGCCTCCAATCACGCCTCGCCAGTCCGTCGTAGTACCACCGAACGGCGCACCGATCCGGCCTGCGCTCCAGACGGCTGATCAGTAAACTTGGCAGCAGCCTGGCCCCTCGACGCCCCCGCCGACTGACCACCATGCTGGCCACCGGCAACCCAGGTGTCAGTCACAGGTTCAGAAACGACGGCCTTGCCAGCGGAGATCGCAGCTTGCCGATCCCCCGCATGAACATGCAGAGATCCTCCCCGGCCCCGTCACCTCGACAAAGTCGAGATCAATAACACCGAAGTCAAGGGCGACGACACCCTGACCTACGTTCAGGCCTCATACAAAAGCCTCTCCTCCCCACGTGGGGAGGAGAGGCTTTCGCAGCCGGGTCCTAGCCTCAGCTCAAATCACCCAGATCCAGATCGTCGAGCGGAACAGCCGCGCCCGACCCCGAACCGAAGTCGTAGTCGAACGGGTCGTAGTTCATCGTGAACGCAGCAGCCTTGGCTTCCGCGGTCGGCTCCACCCTCATGTTGCGGTAGACCTCCAGGCCCGTTCCGGCCGGGATGAGCTTGCCGAGGATGACGTTCTCCTTGAGGCCGACCAAGGTGTCCGTCTTGCCGTTGATGGCGGCATCGGTGAGCACCTTCGTCGTCTCCTGGAAGGAGGCAGCCGACAGCCAGGACTCGGTGGCCAGCGAGGCCTTCGTGATGCCCATGAGCACCGGACGACCCTCAGCCGGGCGACCACCCTCGGCGACCGCCTTGCGGTTGGAGGCCTCGTAGTGCGGCCGGTCGACGAGCTCGCCGGGCATCATCGTCGTGTCGCCCGAGTCGATGACCGTGATACGCCGCAGCATCTGGCGGATGACGATCTCGATGTGCTTCTCGTGGATCGGGGCGCCCTGGGTGGCGTACACCTTCTGCACCTCACCGACGAGGTGCTCCTGCACCTTGCGGACGCCGGAGACACGCAGCACGTCGTGCGGGTCGAGGGTGCCGGCCATGAGCTGCTGACCGGCCTCGACGCGCACCCCGTCCCGGATGACGTGGTGCCTGCCGTCGGCGTCGAACTCGAGGCGGGCACGACGCGGCAGCGGGTACTCGACGTCCTCCTCGCCGTCGTCCCGGACGAGGACGAGCTTGCGACGCGACTCGGAGTCGTCCAGACGCAGGACGCCGGAGGCCTCCGCGATGGGCGACTTGCCCTTGGGCGAGCGAGCCTCGAAGAGCTCGACGACGCGGGGCAGGCCCTGGGTGATGTCGTCCCCGGCCACACCACCGGTGTGGAAGGTACGCATCGTCAGCTGGGTCCCGGGCTCACCGATCGACTGGGCGGCGATGATACCGACCGCCTCGCCGACGTCGACGAGCTTGCCGGTCGACAGGGAGCGGCCGTAGCAGCGGGCGCAGCAGCCCTGGGCGGCGGCGCAGGTGAGCACCGAACGCACCTTGATCTGGGGGATGCCCGCGGCGATCATCGCCTTGATCTGCTCGTCCCCGAGGTCGGAGTTGGCCTCGACGACGACATTGCCCTGGGCGTCGACGGCGTCGGCCGCCAGGCACCGGGCGTAGACCGCGGTCTCGAGGCCGTCGGCCGGCACGAGGGTGCCGGTGCCGTCGTCGACAGCGATGGTCTTGGGCATGCCACGGGTCGTGCCGCAGTCCTCCTCGCGCACGATGACGTCCTGGGAGACGTCGACGAGACGACGGGTGAGGTACCCGGAGTCGGCGGTGCGCAGAGCGGTGTCGGCCTGACCCTTGCGGCCACCGTGGGTCGAGATGAAGTACTCGAGAACGGTGAGGCCCTCACGGAAGTTCGACTTGATGGGTCGGGGGATGATGTCGCCCTTGGGGTCGGCCACGAGGCCTCGCATGGCGGCGATCTGACGCATCTGGGTCATGTTCCCTCGGGCACCCGAGTGGACCATCATGTAGATGGGGTTCGTCTCGGTGAAGTTCGCCTCCATGGCCTCGGTGAGCTCGGCCGTGGCCTCGGTCCAGATCTGGATGAGGTCCTGACGACGCTCCTCCTCGGTCACCGCGCCGCGCTCGTACTCCTTGTCGACCTTCCCGGCCCGCTTCTCGTAACCGGCGAGGATCTGCGGCTTGGTGGGCGGGGTCTGGACGTCGCCGATGGACACGGTGACACCCGACAGCGAACCCCAGCGGTAGCCGATGTCCTTGAGGTTGTCGAGGACGTGGGCCACCTCGAGCTGGCTCATCCGCTCCGACAGGTCGTTGACGATCCGGCCGATCTGCTTCTTGCCGACGAGGTAGTCGACGTACGGGTAGTCGTCCGGCAGGACCTCGTTGAAGAGAGCCTGGCCCAGAGTGGTGTCGAGGATGACCGAGCCGTCGGCGCGCACCGTCTCGCCGTGCGGCGGGACGACCCCGGTCAGACGCAGCTTGATCCTGGCGCCGACCTCGAGCTCGCCCAGATCGTGGGCCATGATCGCCTCGGCCAGGGAGCCGAACGCCCGACCCTCACCCTTGAGGCCGTCGAGGGCCATGGTGAGGAAGTACGCGCCAATGATCATCTCGTGGCTCGGCAGGGCGACCGGGCGGCCGTCGGCGGGCTTGAGGATGTTGTTGGTCGAGAGCATGAGGATGCGGGCCTCGGCCTGGGCCTCGGCGCTCAGCGGCAGGTGCACGGCCATCTGGTCACCGTCGAAGTCGGCGTTGAAGGCCGAGCAGACGAGCGGGTGGAGCTGGATGGCCTTGCCCTCGATGAGCTGCGGCTCGAAGGCCTGGATGCCCAGACGGTGCAGGGTGGGAGCACGGTTGAGCAGGACCGGGTGCTCCTTGATGACCTCCTCGAGGACGTCCCACACGACCGGACGCTGGCGCTCGACCATCCGCTTGGCCGACTTGACGTTCTGGGCGTGCTCGAGGTCGGCCAGGCGCTTCATGACGAAGGGCTTGAAGAGCTCGAGGGCCATGGTCTTGGGCAGACCGCACTGGTGCATCTTGAGCTGCGGGCCGACGACGATGACCGAACGGCCCGAGTAGTCCACGCGCTTGCCGAGGAGGTTCTGGCGGAACCGGCCCTGCTTGCCCTTGAGCATGTCGGACAGCGACTTGAGCGGACGGTTGCCCGGACCGGACACCGGACGGCCACGTCGACCGTTGTCGAAGAGCGAGTCGACGGCCTCCTGGAGCATCCGCTTCTCGTTGTTGACGATGATCTCGGGGGCGCCCAGGTCGAGCAGCCGCTTGAGGCGGTTGTTGCGGTTGATGACGCGACGGTAGAGGTCGTTGAGGTCGGAGGTGGCGAAGCGGCCACCGTCGAGCTGGACCATGGGTCGCAGGTCCGGCGGGATGACCGGGACGGCGTCGAGGACCATGCCCTGCGGGGAGTTGCCCGACTCGAGGAAGGCCTGGACGACCTTGAGCCGTTTGAGGGCGCGGGTCTTCTTCTGGCCGCGGCCGTTCTTGATGACCTCACGGAGGTTCTCCGACTCGGCCTCGAGGTCGAAGTCGGCGAGACGACGCTTGATCGCCTCGGCGCCCATGGAGCCCTCGAAGTACTTGCCGAAGCGGCTGCGCATCTCGCGGTAGAGCACCTCGTCGCCCTCGAGGTCCTGGACCTTGAGGTTCTTGAAGCGGTCCCAGACGGCGTCGAGACGGTCGAGCTGACGCTGCGAGCGCGACTCGATGACCTTGAGTTCCTTCTCGGCCCCGTCCTTGACCTTGCGGCGGGTGTCGGCCTTGGCCCCGTCGGCCTCGAGCTGGGCGAGGTCCTCCTCGAGCTTGGCCCGACGGGCCTCGAGCTCGGAGTCACGACGCTGCGCCAGGTGGGTCTTCTCGGCCTGGATCTTGGCCTCGAGGCTCGGCAGGTCGCGGTGACGGGCCTCCTCGTCGACGGCGGTGATCATGTAGGCGGCGAAGTAGATGACCTTCTCGAGGTCCTTGGGGGCCACGTCGAGCAGGTATCCCAGACGCGAGGGCACCCCCTTGAAGTACCAGATGTGGGTGACCGGGGCGGCCAGCTCGATGTGCCCCATCCGCTCACGACGGACGTTGGAGCGGGTCACCTCGACGCCACAACGCTCGCAGATGATGCCCTTGAAGCGCACCCGCTTGTACTTGCCGCAGTAGCACTCCCAGTCCCTCGTCGGGCCGAAGATCTTCTCGCAGAAGAGTCCGTCGCGCTCGGGCTTGAGCGTGCGGTAGTTGATGGTCTCCGGCTTCTTGACCTCGCCATGGCTCCACTGACGGATCTGGTCGGCGGTCGCCAAGCCGATCTGCAGTCGGTCGTAGTAGTTCGTGTCCAGCACGGTGTGTCTCTTTCCCCCACTACCGGTGGGTGGTAGCCCCTCCCTGCCCAGGAGGAGTTCCAGTCGGGGTCAGCGTGACGGCGGGTTGTCCAGGCCCGTCGTCACCCCCTTCGGTTCAGCTTGTGTGGATGAGTCGTGGAAGGCCCGGCGGCGTCACCGCCGGGCCGCCGTCGTCAGTCGGCCAGGGCGTTGTCGGCACCGGGGCGTCGCGACAGGTCGATGCCCAGGTTGGAACGGGTGTCCTCGTCGGGTTCGCGCAGGTCGATCTCCTGACCCTCCGAGTTGAGCACCTCGACGTTCAGGCAGAGCGACTTCATCTCCTTGACGAGCACCTTGAAGGACTCGGGGATGCCGGGCTCGGGGATGTTCTCGCCCTTGACGATCGCCTCGTACACCTTGACGCGGCCGGGCACGTCGTCCGACTTGATGGTGAGGAGCTCCTGGAGGGCCCAGGCGGCGCCGTACGCCTCCATGGCCCAGACCTCCATCTCACCGAAGCGCTGGCCACCGAACTGCGCCTTGCCGCCCAGGGGCTGCTGGGTGATCATCGAGTACGGGCCGGTCGAGCGGGCGTGGATCTTGTCGTCGACGAGGTGGTGCAGCTTGAGCATGTACATGTAGCCCACGCCGACCTCCTTGGGGAACGGCTCGCCGGTGCGGCCGTCGAAGAGTCGGGCCTTGCCGTCGCTGTTGACCAGACGGTCACCGTCGCGGTTCGGGTGGCCGTTGTTGAGCAGACCCTGGATCTCGGTCTCGGTGGCGCCGTCGAAGACGGGGGTCGCCAGACGCGAGTTCTCGGGGACGTCGACGAGGCCGACCTCACGCAGCCGCTCGGCCCAGTCCCCCTCGACCTGGGTGATGTCCCAGCCGGAGTGGGCGATCCAGCCCAGATGCATCTCGAGCACCTGGCCGACGTTCATGCGCGAGGGCACGCCCAGCGGGTTGAGGATGATGTCGACCGGGGTGCCGTCCTCGAGGAAGGGCATGTCCTCGACGGGCAGGACCTTCGAGATGACGCCCTTGTTGCCGTGACGACCGGCGAGCTTGTCACCGACGGTCACCTTGCGCTTCTGGGCGACGTACACCCGGACCATCTGGTTGACGCCGGGCGAGAGCTCGTCGTCACCGTTCTCGGCGTCGAAGATGCGCACGCCGATGACGACGCCCTCCTCACCGTGGGGCACCTTGAGGGAGGTGTCGCGCACCTCGCGGGCCTTCTCACCGAAGATGGCGCGCAGCAGCCGCTCCTCCGGGGTGAGCTCGGTCTCGCCCTTGGGGGTCACCTTGCCGACGAGGATGTCGCCGGTGCCGACGTGGGCACCGATGCGCACGATGCCGTTCTCGTCGAGGTTGGCGAGCATGTCCTCGGAGACATTGGGGATGTCCCGGGTGATCTCCTCGGCGCCCAGCTTGGTGTCGCGGGCGTCGACCTCGTGCTCCTCGATGTGGATCGAGGTGAGGATGTCGTCGGAGACGATCCGCTGGGAAATGATGATGGCGTCCTCGTAGTTGAGGCCCTGCCACGGCATGAAGGCCGCCAGGACGTTGCGTCCCAGGGCGAGTTCGCCGTGGTCGGTCGAGGGGCCGTCGGCCAGCGGGGTGCCGACCTCGACGCGCTGTCCGGCCTTGACGATCGGGCGCTGGTTGACGCAGGTGCCGGCGTTCGAGCGGCGGAACTTCTCCAGCCGGTAGGTCTGGTAGGTGCCGTCGTCGCAGGCGATGTCGATGAGGTCGGCCGAGACCGACAGCACCGTTCCGGCCTTCTCGGCCAGGGTGACGTCGCCGCCGTCGACCGCGCAGTCGTACTCCATGCCGGTGCCCACGTAGGGGGCCTCGGTACGGATGAGCGGCACGGCCTGACGCTGCATGTTGGCGCCCATGAGGGCTCGGGAGGCGTCGTCGTGCTCGAGGAAGGGGATGAGCGAGGAGCCGACCGACACCATCTGACGCGGGGAGACGTCCATGTAGTCGACCTCTTCGCCGGGCACCTCGTCCGGGTCGCCGTGGCGCTTGCGCACGAGGACGCGAGCATTGGCGAAGTGACCGTCCTCGGTGAGGGCGGCGTTCGCCTGGGCGATGATGTGGCGGTCCTCCTCGTCGGCGGTGAGGTAGTCGACGTCGTCGGTCACCTGGCCGTCGATGACCCGGCGGTACGGGGTCTCGATGAAGCCGAAGGCGTTGACCCGGGCGAACGAGGCCAGGGAGCCGATGAGGCCGATGTTCGGGCCCTCAGGGGTCTCGATCGGGCACATGCGGCCGTAGTGGGACGGGTGGACGTCACGGACCTCCATGCCGGCACGGTCGCGGGACAGACCTCCGGGGCCCAGGGCCGACAGACGACGACGGTGGGTCATCTCGGCCAGCGGGTTGTTCTGGTCCATGAACTGCGACAGCTGGGAGGTTCCGAAGAACTCCTTGATCGCGGCGGTCACCGGGCGGATGTTGATGAGCGTCTGCGGGGTGATGGCCTCGATGTCCTGGGTCGTCATCCGGTCGCGGACGACGCGTTCCATGCGCCCCAGGCCGGTACGCAGCTGGTTCTGGATGAGCTCGCCGACGGTGCGCAGACGACGGTTGCCGAAATGGTCGATGTCGTCGGGCTCGACGATGACGTCCTCACGATCCTCCCGCGGCAGGGTCTCCCGACCCTCGTGGAGGGCGCAGATGTAGTGGATTGCCGCGACGATGTCGTCGATGGTGAGCACCTGCTGGTCGAAGGGCAGCGAAAGGCCGAGCTTCTTGTTGATCTTGTACCGACCGACCTTGGCCAGGTCGTAGCGCTTGGGGTTGAAGTAGTAGTTCTCGAGGAGCTGCTGGGCGGCGTCGCGGGACGGCGGCTCGCCGGGACGAAGCTTCTTGTAGATGTCGAGGAGCGCCTGGTCCTGGGTGTCGACGCCGTGGTCCTTGTCGAGGGTCTGGCGGATCGACTCGTAGTCGCCGAACTCCTCGAGGATGCGGTCGGCGGTCCAGCCGAGGGCCTTGAGGAAGACGGTGACGTTCTGCTTGCGCTTGCGATCGAGGCGGACGCCGACGGTGTCACGCTTGTCGATCTCGAACTCCAGCCAGGCTCCGCGGCTCGGGATGACCTTGCAGGTGTAGACGTCCTTGTCGGAGGTCTTGTCGGGGGTGCGCTCGAAGTAGACGCCCGGGGACCGGACGAGCTGCGAGACGACGACGCGCTCGGTGCCACCGATGATGAAGGTGCCCTTGGGGGTCATGAGCGGGAAGTCGCCGATGAAGACCGTCTGCGACTTGATCTCGCCGGTCTCGTTGTTGGTGAACTCCGCGGTGACGAACAGCGGCGCCGCGTAGGTGCTGTCGCGATCCTTGCACTCGTCGAGGGTGTGCTTGGGATCCTCGAACCGATGATCCCGGAACGACAACGACATCGTCTCCGAGTAGTCCTCGATGGGCGAGATCTCCTCGAAGATCTCCTCCAGACCGGACTTGGTGTTGACGTCGGTGCGCCCCTGGGCCAGGGCCTCCTCGACGTGGGCCTGCCAGATCTCGTTGCCGACGAGCCAGTTGAACGACTCGACCTGCAGATCCAGGAGGTTGGGCACCTCGAGCGGTTCATGAATCTTGGCGAAGGAGATTCGTCCGCTCTGGGGGGAGATGACGTTGGTGTTCTTCGACGCGATGCGCGTGGCGGCCAATGTGCGGTCCTTCCGAGAACTCCTGCTACCGGCCGGGGGATCGACCGGTTCGGGGCATGACGAGCCGCCCATGTCAAGCATGGGCAGTCCGCTGGCTATGGGGCAAGGAGTGAGTCTACGACACTATCACAGACAATGCAACCACGATCAGGGCGACCCAGCCATCGGAGGAAGACGAGGGGCTCACCCGACGAGTTCTCGCCACAGCCCGAGGAGCAACGGATCGACCGGCGTTCCGACGTACGGGTGATACCACCCTTCGATCACATGACCAGCCAAACAGTTATTCCCGACCTGGCGGGGTGTGTCGTCGCCCGGAGCCCACCACAGGGTCGTTGTGATCGGTGCGTCCCCTCTTTCGCGGCGTACCACGGTGGCACTGTGGTACTCTTGGACCCGGTCAGCCGGGCGATGTGCCGGCAGCAATGGGCCATGGTCGATGATGACGAGGTGGTCACCCTCCGCACTGCGATGATGCAAGGAGCGATGAGGACGAGCCGTACTTCCCCACCCAGCAAGGATTTCGGCGTCAGTGACGATGAGAGTCGCACCGGGGTCCAGTTGTGCCCGGCCCTCAGCGGTGGACCTGACGGTGAGCAGTGCACAGGTTGGTAGCGCCGGGGCACGGAGGCGACGCAACTGGCCGTTGACGATCTCAGCCACCGGATCACCGGCCACTTCCCCACACAAGATCTTGGCCCCAGCCACGTCCTCGGTGACGAGGGTGGGATGGCCGACGTGGGTCCGACCCAAGGTCACACCATTCCAACCCTCCGGTAGGCCAATCCCCTCGGGAACGGAGTCGACGGCCTCCAGATCAGCGGGGTCCTGCCACCAGTCATCACAGATGCCGGCACATTCGCGCATGACGACACTGCCGCCTCGACGACCGACGACCAGCAGGTATTCTGCCGGGGCTCCTTGCGGAACCGGGATCGGTAGATGGGCACCGGCCCACTCGGGATCCTCGGGGAGGGTGACCGAACCCTGGTTCTCGGGCAGGTCCTCGGAGGACTCCTGGCACC
This sequence comes from Acidipropionibacterium timonense, assembly GCF_900605005.1. Taxonomy (GTDB): domain Bacteria; phylum Actinomycetota; class Actinomycetes; order Propionibacteriales; family Propionibacteriaceae; genus Cutibacterium; species Cutibacterium timonense. The sequence goes on from NZ_LR027558.1 coordinate 2,042,182, forward strand.
ACTGACTCGGCACGGCACGGATGAGGGCTGCCAGTATCTCCGCGAGCTCCCCCTCGGGTTCGACGACCAGCCACGGCAGGGCCGGGCACCCGGACGGTAGGACCCGCACACCGGATTTGTCCCACACGACGAGGATCGGCCCTTCCCCACCCAGCAGAACTCCCCCACAGCCCAGATTTCCGTCGCTGGACCGCCAGTCGTCCAGCGGGCCAAGGACGACAAGATCTCGGCCACCAGCAGTGACCACCCCAATGGGATCAGCCCCACAGACGCCAGACCCGCGCAGCCAGTCGACCTCAGGGCCACCAGCCCAAGGCCATTGCTCAATCCTTGTCCCGGTCATGACGTCACCCCGCGATCGCGATCATTTTCCCGCGTAGCGGAACACCGCTCGCGGTAACAGACACCACGAGGTCAGACTTACCACGTGGATCACCCTTTTTGACTTTCCACGCGCTGCCACCGTGGCCAGCGGTATCCTTGTCAATCCAGTACTGCTTCTTGGGCTCTTGGTACGCTGTCCGCCCCTTAACCTTGACCGAGAACTTACCAACGTCTACTCGATTAACTTTGCCAGGGACCACCAATCGCATGGGCAAAACAACCGATCCGCCCCCAGCGCATGCCGGAAACACCTGCCCCCGCGTCGATATGGTCCCGGTCCTGGCCACTTCGACCGGTGCTCCAGCCGGATTGCACGGCATCGCCCCAGACGGCACCATCCTCATGGGCTCGCTGTCGATAACCGGAGGCTCGCTGGCTTGAGCCATCGGTATCACTGCTGCGCTCATCGCCAGGACAGCTGTAGCAAGCCCTCCAATAATGGTCTTTCGCATTGTCCCTCCATCGCTTATAGACATCACCGAAGCTCCCTGAGCCGGAGCATCGGTCAGCTTGCTGGGAATACATCCCATCTCGGTCAGGGAGAAGACTAAAATAGGATTGCGCCGCCCCACAAGGGGGCGGCGCAAAGCTTTCAGTCGCCACTTCGGGCGACCCTCACCGGGTCACTTGAGGCTGACGGTGGCGCCGGCGGCCTCGAGGGCCTCCTTGGCCTTCTGGGCATCGTCCTTCTTGGCCTTCTCGAGGATCGGCTTCGGGGCGGCCTCGACGAGGTCCTTGGCATCCTTGAGGCCGAGGCTGGTAAGAGCGCGGACCTCCTTGATGACCTGGATCTTCTTGTCGCCGGCGGACTCGAGAATGACGTCGAACTCGTCCTTCTCCTCCTCCTCGGCGGCGGCCTCGCCACCGGCGGCCGGGGCAGCGGCAGCCACGGCGACGGGGGCGGCGGCGGAGACGTCGAAGGTCTCCTCGAACAGCTTCACGAACTCGGAGAGCTCGATGAGGGTCATCTCCTTGAAGGCGTCAAGGAGCTCTTCGTTGCTGAGCTTCGCCATGATGGGCGTCCTTTCACTCGTTGGTGTTGTCCTGGGCGGCGGACGCCTCAGGGGTCTCGGTTGTCTTGGGCTCCTGGTCGGAAGCCTCTCCAGCTCCACCGATCACGGACGGATCAGCAGCAGCCTTCTCCTGCAGGGCGCCGAGGCCGCGGGCGGCCTTGGACGGCAGGGCGTTGAAGACCACAGCGGCCTTCGTGAGATTGGCCTTGAGGCCACCGGCGAGCTTGGCGAGGAGAACCTCGCGGGACTCGAGATCGGCGAGCTTCTTGACCTCGTCGGCGTCGAGGACTCGTCCGTCCATGACGCCGCCCTTGATGACCAGGAGCGGGTTGTCCTTCGCGAAGTTCTTCAGACCCTTGGCCGCAGCGGCCACGTCACCGTTGATGAAGGTGAGGGCGGTCGGGCCGACGAGCTGCTCGTCGAGTCCCTCGATGCCCGCCTCACGAGCGGCGATCCGGGTCAGGGTGTTCTTCGCAACGGCGTAGGTGGCGTCACTCCCCAGCGAGCGCCGAAGATTCTTCAGCGCAGCCACGGAGAGACCGCGGTACTCGGTCAGCACGGTCGCGTCGGCCGAGGAGATCTTCTCCTTGAGCTCCGCGACCGCGGCTGCCTTGTCAGGCCTAGCCATTGGGTCTCCTTCCCACTTCTCGTACTGAGCGCAGCCGGAGGACCGGCCGCACCGATGCCGCAGACCCTGCACATGAAAAGAGCCCCGGAGCGCAGGCTCGACGGGGCGACCCCTGGGAAGGGGCTCGTTCGTGTCACCTGCGCGGGCCATCACATGGATGCTTGACGGGGAGAACCCGACCAGCGGTCTTCGGCTTGGGCGACTCTACCCGCCGCGACGGCGTCGACCAAATCACGCCGCCGTGAGCACTGCCCGAGAGTGAGCCCCTGCCGAGCTCGCCGACTCCGCCGATGACCGGGCTACCTGTCCCCCCGCGGTCGCCCCCTGACGCCCCGGGGCCATCCCTCGCGCGTCAGAGAGCCAGTCGGAGAGCCAGAGGGCGACCTGGTCGCCGTCCCCGGGGGCCACCCGTCGATGGCGCGGTGAGCGGCACTGGATGCTGCCGCCCTCCCCCACTCGGGGGCCACCCTCAGCGGGCATGGACGTGGCGCCCNCCACCACCAGGGGTATCGTCGGCAGCGTCAGGTGTGTATAAGAGCCACACCCGGGGGCACCTCGCTCCGGAAACGGTCCCGCCGCCACCCCCACCCACGACCACGCTCCGGAAGATCCACCTCGCTCCGGGAATACAGGGCGCCGAGTGCAGGTTCTGGCGCGAAGTCGGACAGGGGCGACGCCGGCCGACGACATCCGGAGCTGGGTGCCTCCCACGGCACAGGGCGCGCACCCACGCTCGACCCGAACCGGCCCATTCGACGCCGCGTTCCCTCGGGCCCCCTCGGTCAATGGCCCCTGCGGCGGGGTCCGGTTCGGGTAGCGTGGACCCATGACAGAGACGTCACCTCCCGACGCCCCTGCGCGTCAGCCCCCGACCGGGTCGCACGGGACCGGGATGCCTGCGTCGTGCGCGAGAGGACCGGCCCACTGGCAGGCCGACGTCGTCCTGTCCGACGGCGGCACCGCCCACCTTCGCCCCCTCGGCCCATCGGACCGGCAGGCCATGGTCGAGCTGTGGTCCCGGGTCTCGGACTCCTCGAAGTACCTGCGCTACTTCGCCGCCCACCCCACCCTGTCGGACGCCGACCTGGACGCCCTCACCGTCCTCGACCATCACGACCACGTCGGCCTGGCCCTCACCCTGGGCCCCCGGATCATCGCGGTCGCCCACTTCGACGTCGTCCCGCAAGCCCCCCAGCGGCCCGGGGAGCGGGTCGGCGTCATCTCCTTCCTCGTCGAGGACGCCCATCAGGGCCGCGGAGCGGCCAACATCCTCCTGGAGCACCTGTCCCAGGTCGGCCGGGAGTGCGGCGTCGATCGGTTCTTCGCCGAGATGCTCACCCAGAACCGCACCATGGTGCAGGTCTTCCTGCGCGGCGGGTACTCACTCACCCGCGAGCTCGAGGACGGCAACATCGTCGTGTCAGTGGAGCTCGACCCCACGGAGCGCTCGCGGGAGGTCATGGAGCAGCGGGAGCACCGTGCCGAGTCGAGCGCCATCGCCGCCCTGGTGAGTCCCTCCTCGATCGCCGTCGTCGGATCAGCCACGCAGATGGCCCCCGTCGTCGGCTCCCTCACCTCGGGCGGGTTCGCCGGACGTCTGGCGGTGAGCCTGCACGGCGCCGACGTCGAGTCCTGCCCCGCCGACGACCTCGCCGCGATCGACGGTGAGGTCGACCTCGTCGTGGCACGGGTCACCGCGGACCAGACGACGCCGCTGCTACGGGCCGCCGCCGATCGCGGGGCCAAGGGCCTGGTGCTGCTGGCCGGGGACTCCTGGGCGCCGTCGGTCGACGACTCCGATCGTGAGCTCATCGGCCTGGCCCGTTCCCTGGGCGTGCGGGTGCTGGGGCCACGGTCCCTCGGCATCGTCAACACCAGTGCCGGGGTACGGCTCAACACGACCCCCATGCCCATGCCGCGCGGAGGGTCGGTCGGCCTCTTGGCACAGTCCTCCGGCGTCGCCACCGTCGTCCTCGGCCTGGCCCTCGACCATGACCTGCCGCTGTCGACCTTCATCGCCACCGGCACCCTCGCCGACGTCACCACCAACGACGTCATGCAGTTCTGGTGCGACAACGAGGCCACCGGGGTCTGCCTGCTGTCGCTGGACTCGGTCGGCAACCCTCGCAAGTTCTTCCGCATCCTGCGGCGGCTGACGTCGGTCAAGCCGGTCGTCGTCTTCACACCGTCACGCGCCCTGGGCTCGGCCCGACCCGACCGCGCGACGGTCCTGCCGCAGGCACCGGCCTCGGCGATCGACCAGGTCATCGGCCGGACCGGGGCCATCGTCGTGGACCGGCGCGGGGCCATGGTCGACGTCGCCTCGATCCTCTCGCGCCAACCGGCCCCGCGCGGGCCGCGCCTGCGGTTCGTGACGAACTCGTCCGGGTTGGCCGAACAGCTCGTCGCCTCGGCCCGGCGCTTCGGCCTGTCGGCTCCCGAGCCCGAGGTCGTCGCCGGACCCCAGGTGCCCGACGGGCTCGCGGCCGCGACCCGCAGGGCGTTGTCCGATCCCGAGGTCCACGCCGTCGTCACCGCCGCCATCGAGGTCGTCGACCCGGTCCTCGACCAGACCAGACCGCTGCTCGAGCAGATCGCCGCGTCGACCGATGGCGTCCCGTTGGTCGCCGTCCTCACCGGGGCACCGTCATCGACCCGCTCGACGTCGGCATCGGCCTCGCGGCTGCCGGTGTTCCACGCCTACGCCGACGCCCTCGAGGCCATCGGGCTCATCGTCGCGGCCGACGCGCGCCGGGGCGATCCACCGGACGGGCCGACCGCGCTGGGCGACGATGTCGCCGGCGCCCGGCGCGTCATCTCGGACCTGCTCGAGGCGGACCCCCGGGGCCGGTTCACGACCCATGAGGAGAGCGCCGCGATCCTGGCGGCCTACGGCGTCGAGCTGCTCGACCGGACCCACGTGTCCAGCCTCGAGGAGGCGGTCTCCGCGGCGGCGGCACTCGGCTGGGACGTCGTCCTCAAGTCGGCGTCGACGATGACCGGTCGGGCCGACACGGTCTTCACCCACATCGAGGACGCCGACTCCATGGCCCATGCCTGGGCCGCCCTGCATCGGGCCGCGGTCGATCTCGGAATGAGCGACGAGGACCCGGCCCGGAGGGATGTCTCCCGGCTCGACGCGTCCCGGCTCGATCCTGTCGTCCAGGCCGTTGTCGGACCGGGAACGGCGCTCACCGTCCGTGCCCTCGAGGACGCCGTCCTGGGACCGATGGTGAGCGTCGGGGTGGCCGGGGCGCCTGCCGAACTGCTCGACGACCTGGCCTGGGCCGTGCCACCCCTGGGACGGCGGGCGGCGATCGACCTGGTGAACTCGCTCGGCGCCGCGCAGGTGCTGCACGGGCACGGCGGCACCCGCCCGGTCGAGGTCGACGCCGTCGCCGACGTCCTCAGCCGGCTGAGCCGGCTCAAGGATGACCTCCCGTCGGTCGTCGACCTGCGACTCGACCCGGTCATCGCCGGGGTCGAGCGGGCCTGGGTGCTCTCCGCGCGGATCCGCGTCGCGCCGCGGCCCGACGAGCGCGACCCTCTCGCCCGCAGGGCGACATGAGCGAGCACGGCACGCAGGGCGACATGAGCGAGCACAGCCCGCAGGGCCACATGACCGCCGCCGCCGGGCCCCCCGCGCGGGCCGTCCTCGTCCACGACGAGATCCTCACCCGCTACAACTTCGGTCCGGCCCACCCCATGGGGCCCGGCAGGGCGCGGTTGTCCATCGAGCTCGCCGCCCAACTCGGACTCCTGGCACACATCGCCATCCGCCCGCCTGCCCGATCCGACCCCGAGCTGCTCGAGGCCGTCCACGCCGGTGGGTACCTGGCAGCCCTCCGGACCGGCGCCGACCATCCCGAGTTCGGTCTGGGGACCGAGGAGAACCCCGTCGTCGCCGGCCAGGCGCAGGTCGCCGAACTCATCGCCGGCGCCACCGTCGAGGCCGCACGCATGGTGTGGTCCGGGTCCACCTCCCGCGCCGTCAACATCTCCGGTGGCCTCCACCACGCCATGCCGTCCTCGGCCTCGGGGTTCTGCCTCATCAACGACGCCGCCGTGGCCATCACCTGGCTCCTCGAGCATGGCGCCCGCCGCGTCGTCTACCTCGATCTCGACGCCCACCACGGAGACGGGGTCGAGAAGATCTTCTGGGACGACCCGCGGGTGTTGACGATCTCGATCCACGAGTCCGGCCTCACCCTCTTTCCCGGCACCGGCTTCTCCCGCGACATCGGCGGCCCGTCAGCGCTGGGGACCGCGGTGAACATCCCCGTCGCACCGGATGTCCCGGACGAGGAGTGGCTGCAGGACCTGCACGCGGTCGTCCCACCGCTGCTCGCGGTCTTCCGACCGCAGATCATCGTCAGTCAGCACGGGGCCGACCCGCACCGGGCCGATCCCCTCACCCATCTCGAGCTGAGCATGGACGTCATGTCCCTGGCCTGCCGCAGTGTCGCCCGCTGGGCCGACGACTTCGCCGGGGGACGGTGGGTGACCCTGGGCGGGGGCGGCTACAACCGCGACTCGACGGCACGCCTGTGGACCCATCTCATCGCGGCTGCGGCGGGGGTCGAGGTGGAGCCGGCCACCCCCACCCCCGCGCTGTGGCGCGAGCAGATCGGGCCGGGGGCGTCGTCAACCATGGGCGACGACGGCGCCCCGGACCTGCGCGACCGGTTCCGACGCGACCGGCTCGTCCCGGACGAGCGCAGTCGTGCCCTCGTCGAGACGAGCCGGGCGGTCTTCCCCTACTGGGGGCTGCAGCCGTTCTGACCAGCAGCCCCCGCACGCGCGGCGGCGGTCAGCGAGGTGGCATCCGCAGGGCGCCGTCGAGCCGGATCGTCGTCCCGTTGAGGTAGTCGTTGCCGACGATGGACACGACGAGGTCCGCGTACTCCGTGGGCCGGGCGAATCGCCTGGGGAAGGGCACGTTGGCGGCGAGCTCGGTGCGGAAGGCCTCGTTGATCCCCTCCATCATGGGGGTCCAGGCGATTCCCGGGGCGATGGCGTTGACGCGCACCCCGGCACGCGCCAGGTCGCGGGCGGCGGTGATGGTGAGAGCGTGCACCCCACCCTTCGACGCCGCATAGGCCGCCTGACCGACCTGGCCCTCGAAGGCGGCCACGGACGCCGTCATGACGACGACACCACGTTGACCGTCCTCGTCCACCGGATCGTGGGCAGCCATGGCCTCGGCCGCCCGTGACAGGACGTTGAAGGTACCGATGAGGTTGATCCCGATGGTTCGGGAGAACAGCGCCGGGTCATGCACCCCGTCGCGGCCGAGAATCCGCGCCGACGGGGCGATGCCGGCGCAGCAGACGGCCACCCGGATCGGCGCGACGGCATCGGCCCGGGACACCGAGCTGGCGACGGCGTCCGGGTCGGTGACGTCGGTGCCGAGGTAGCGGATCCGCGGGTCGGCGTCCGCCCCGAGCCGCTCGATCGCCGCCGGCAGGTCGAGGACGGCGACCGACAGTCCCTCGTCGGCGAGCCGGGCGGCGGTCGCGGCCCCGAGTCCGGAGGCACCTCCGGTGACGAGGGCGCTGGCGGGGGCGATGGAGGACAGGTCCATGGTTCTTCCGATCAGACGAAGGCGGAGACGCCGGTGAGGGCTCGACCGACGATGAGGGAGTTGATGTCGTAGGTGCCCTCGTAGGTGTAGAGCACCTCGGCGTCGTTGAACATCCGGGCCATCCGGTAGTCCGAGACGATGCCGTTGCCACCGAGGATGCTGCGCCCCAGGGCCGCGGACTCGCGGGCCAGCCGGGTCGCCGTCGCCTTGGCCATGGCGGCGTGCGACATCTCCATGCGGCCCTGCTCCTGGAGCCAGGCCACCTGCGCCATGAGCGAGAGGCTGGCCGACGCGTTGGACGCCATCTCGGACAGCTTCTGCTGGACGAGCTGGAACCTCGCCAGTGGCTTGCCGAACTGCACCCGGCTCAGGGCGTAGTCGCGGGCCACCTCGTACATGCCCACCTGGAGACCGGCGGCCTGCCAACCCACCCAGGCCCGGGACTCGCGCAACGCGACGTTGGCCTGGGACCACGAGGTGATCCCGGGCAGGACGTTCTCGTGCGGGACGAGGACGTCGTCCAGGACGATGTCGGCGTTCTGCATGATCCGCAGGCCGGTCTTGCCGGTGATCTTGGAGGCGCTGAACCCCGGCCGGTCGGTCTCGACGATGAGCCCCATGACCCGGCCGTCGGCGGCGTCCCGGGCGAAGACGATGGCGAAGTCGGCGAAGGTGCCGGCGCCGATCCACCTCTTGGAGCCCGAGACGATCCATCCGTCGGCCGTCCGGCGTGCGGTCGTCGCCAGGCCGCCGGCGACGTCGGACCCGTGATCGGGTTCGGTGAGCGCGAAGCAGCCGACCTTGGTGAACCTGCTCAGCCCGGGCAGCCAGGTGGCCTTCTGCTCGGGCGACCCGAAGGCGGCGATCCCGCCGAGGACGAGTTCGTTGTGGATGCCGACGAGGGCTGACAGGCTGACGTCCGCCCGCGTGATCTCGGCCCAGATGAGGCCGCGCAGGAGGCGGTCGTCGGTCGTCGTCATGAGGTCTCCCAGCCCCTGCTCCGCCAGGGCGGGAAGCAGCTGGAAGGGGAACTCCTCGCGATCCCAGTACGGCCCGACGACGGGGACGACGGCGGCGTCGAGGAACTCGCGCAGTCGCTCGAGACGCTCCCGGTGGGCGGCAGGCAGACGATCCGCGACGGACATGAGGTCGCCGGGGAGCTCGGCAGGCAGGTCGACGGCCGGGGCCGTACGATCAACGGTCAGGGTCATGGGAGGTCCTTTCGGTCGCGTGGCCGGTCGCCGGTCGGTCGGCCCGTCCGGTGAGCGGGCCGACGTCGCTTGGTGCGGGCTCCCTCGACCCCCACCGAGTTGAAGAACAGTGGGATCAATCCACGCGGCCGTCGCCGCTGTGAGATTCATCATACAGTACGATCGTAGACACTTTCGTACTTGACCGCCAGAGGTTGACGGAACTTTTTTCGCCATCCCCCGACAGACCCCGGAGCTCCCGGGAGCGCAGGACGTGCCATGACCGAGAACCAGCCCACCCGCCTGACCACCCCGCGACAGCGCGAGGTCTTCACCACCCTCCTCGACGCCTTCCTCGACGAGGGGCTGTCGTGGTTCACCGTCGACGCCGCCGCCGCGCGCCTGCACTGCTCGAAGTCGACCCTCTACGCCCTGGGCCGCACGGGCGACGACATCGTCCGCCGGGTGCTCGTCGCCTTCTTCAAGGACGTCACCCGGCGCACCGAACGCTCACTCAACACCCATCCCGACCCGCTCAACTCACTACTGGCCTACTTCGACGCCATGGGGGCGGCCATGACGCCGGCGTCACCGGCCTTCATGAAGGACGCCGCCTCCATGCCCGTGGCCCGCGAGGTCTACGACACGAACACCCGCGCCGCCGCCCGGACCATCGGCGACCTCATCGCCGCAGCCGTGGAGTCCGGGGAGTTCCGGCCGGTGCCCGTCGACTTCATGACCGGCCTCATCACCGCCGCCCTCGAGCACATCCAGCAAGGAGCCACCGGGTCCCTCGAGGTGTCCCAGGCCTACTCCGAGCTGGGTCGCCTCGTCGTCGACGGCCTGGCCGCCAGGACGTGACCGATCGCTGCCAGAAAAATCCCGCCGGGGCATTCCATTTCGTTTGATGCCAAAGTACAGTGAGTGTGACGAAGTTCACAGTTGACCTTCGACCAGACCCGGAACAGGAGCATCATCGATGACCACCACTGCCTCCGAGAACACCCGGCGCTTCCTGGCGGCGCGTGACGAGCTCGTGCGCTTGCGCACCGACTACGAGGCCGCCCGCAGCCAGTTCGAGTGGCCCCGCTTCGAGCACTTCAACTTCGCCCTCGACTGGTTCGACCATCTGGGCACCGATCCGGCGTCGAAGGACCGGCTCGCCCTCGTCCTCGTCGACGAGGACGGCACGAGGACCACCCGAACCTTCGCCGAGCTGTCGGCCCGCAGCACGCAGATCGTCGCCTGGATGCGGTCGATCGGGGTGCGTCGCGGGGACCGGGTCGCCGTCATGCTCAACAACCAGGTGGAGCTATGGGAGTCGATGCTGGCCTGCATCAAGGGCGGGATGGTCATCGCGCCGACCACTGTCATGCTCGGCCCCGAGGACCTCACCGACCGCACCCAACGGGCCGAGATCTCGTGGGTCATCGTCAACGCCGCCAATGCCGGCAAGTTCGCCGACGTCCCCGGCGAGTTCACCCTCATCCAGGTCGGCGGGCAGGGTCCCGCCCAGTCGACCCACCCGACGATCGACTACGCCGACTCCCACTCCGGCCCCACGGAGTTCACCCCGGAGGCCCCGACCGGCGCCGACGACACCCTCCTGCTCTACTTCACCTCCGGCACGACCTCGCGGGCCAAGCTCGTCGAGCACACCCACACCTCGTACCCGGTCGGCCACCTGTCGACGATGTACTGGATCGGGCTGGAGCCCGAGGACGTCCACATGAACATCGCCGCCCCGGGCTGGGCCAAGCACGCGTGGTCGAACTTCTTCGCCCCCTGGATCGCCGGGGCGACGATCTTCCTCTACAACTACGCCCGCTTCGACGCGATCTCGCTCATGAAACACATGGAGGACAACGGGGTGACGAGCTTCTGCGCCCCGCCCACCGTGTGGCGGATGCTCATCCAGGCCGATCTCACGACGATGACACGGCCCCCTCGCAAGGCCGTCGCCGCCGGCGAACCCCTCGATGCCGAGGTCATCTCGACCGTCGAGAGGGCCTGGGGGCTCACCATCCGCGACGGCTTCGGACAGACCGAGACGAGCGTCCAGGTGGGCAACGCCCCGGGTCAGCCGGTCAAGCCGGGCTCCATGGGACGGCCACTGCCGGGCATGGGCGTCGTCCTCATCGATCCGGTCACCGATGAGCTCGGCGACCAGGGCGAGATCTGCCTGTCCCTCGACCCACGCCCGGTCGGCCTCACCCCCGGCTACTACGGCGACCCGGAGAAGAACGCCGACGCCTTCCGCAACGGCTACTACCACACCGGCGACGTCGCCCGGCGCGACGAGGACGGCTACATCCACTACATCGGACGCAGCGACGACGTCTTCAAGGCCAGCGACTACCGGCTGTCGCCCTTCGAGCTCGAGTCGGTCGTCATCGAGCATCCGGCCGTCGTCGAGGTCGCCGTCGTGCCCTCCCCCGATCCCATCCGGCTGGCCGTGCCCAAGGCCTACGTCAGCCTCGCGGCGGGCTGGGAGCCCACGGCCGAGACGGCCGAGTCGATCCTGCGGCACTGTCGGGAGCGACTGGCGCCGTACAAGCGGATCCGCCGACTCGAGTTCGCCGACCTGCCCAAGACCGTCTCCGGCAAGATCCGTCGGGTCGACCTGCGGGCCCGCGAGAAGGAGCTGCACGCCGCCGACGGTGGGGCCACGACCGTCGGCCAGGAGTTCAGCGACGCCGACATCAAGAGTTGAGACGCTGACATCGGGAGCTCGGCGCGGGCCAACGACGCCGGTGCCGGTCGGGGATGACAGGATGGACCCCCGGCCGGCACCGGCGTCCGGTTCCCGGATGACGCCCGGGAACGGCCCGGGCCCGCCGGCCCGACCCAGGATGACCATGAGGAGGACGCCCGTGACGGTGCTCGAGGACCCCATCGCCGAGGCAAGGAGGCAGTGGGAGGCGCACGGTTGGAGCGACGCCGCCCCCGGCATGGCGGCGGTGACCTCACTGGTGCGCGCCGCCCACCTGGCCCAGGCCAGGGTCGACGAGGCCCTCAAGCAGGTCGACATCACCTTCGCCCGGTTCGAGCTGCTCACCCTCCTCATGTTCAGCCGCCGCGGGGCGATGCCGATGTCGAAGGTGAGCGCCCGACTCCAGGTGCATCCGGCGTCGGTCACCCACGCCGTCAATCGACTCGTCGCCGACGGCCTGGCCGAACGGATCCCGGACCCCACCGATGGGCGCGGCGCCCTCGTCGCCATCACGGACCAGGGGGTGGCCCTCCTGCGCGAGGCCACTCCCCTGCTCAACGACGTCTTCACCAACCTGGGCATGGCGTCCGCCGATCTCGAGCGGATCGTCGGGCTGTGCACGGTGTTCCGACATGCCCAGGGGGACGGGACGGCGGCCCAGCAGCCCTGATCGGCGGCGGACACGGCGGTGCCCCGGACCGTGGTCGGCCCGGGGCACCGCCGTCCGTCAGGTCAGGAATTCGTGAACCGCGGGTCCCGCTTGGCGACGAAGGCCGCCATCCCCTCCTTCTGGTCGTGGGAGGCGAAGAGGGCGTGGAAGAGGCGTCGCTCATGGGTGACGCCCTGGGCCAGGGTCGTCTCGAAGGCGGCGTTGACGGCCTCCTTGGCGGCGATGGCGGCCACCTTGGAGCGGGAGGCGATGGTCGTGGCCACCTCGAGCGCCTGGTCGAAGAGCTCGTCGGCCGGCACGACCCGGGCCACGAGCCCGGCGGCCTCGGCCTCGGCAGCCCCCATCATGCGTCCGGTGAGGCACAGGTCCATGGCCTTGGCCTTGCCGACCGCCCGGGTGAGACGCTGCGACCCGCCCATGCCGGGGATGACGCCGAGGTTGATCTCGGGCTGACCGAAGCGGGCGTCATCGGCGGCGATGATGAGGTCGCACATCATGGCGAGCTCGCAGCCTCCCCCCAGGGCGTACCCGCCGACCGCGGCGATGGTCGGGGTGCGCACCCGGGTGAACTCCTCCCATCCGGCGAACCAGTTCGACAGGTACATGTCGGTGGCGCCTCGCTCGGCCATCTCCTTGATGTCGGCTCCCGCGGCGAAGGCCCTGGCCGACCCGGTGAGCACGATGGCACCGATGGCGGGGTCGGCGTCGAAGGTGCGAGCCGCCTCGCAGACCTCGCGCATGGTGGCGTCGTTGAGGGCGTTGAGGGCACGCGGGCGATGGAGGGTGATGAGGCCGACCCGGCCGCGGGTCTCGACGAGGATGTTCTCGAACTCGCTCACTGCTGGCCTCCCGACCGCTCGCGGATGGACTCGATGATGCCACCGAAGTCGCGTCCGGCCCCCTCACCGGCGGCGTAGTCGCGATACAGCTCGGCGGCCAGTCGACCCATCCGGGCGTCGGTCCCGGTCTGGTCGATGGCCGACAGGGCGAGCCCGAGGTCCTTGGACATGAGGGCGCCGAGGAATCCGGGCGGGGCGAAGCCGCGGTTGGCCGGGCTCGTCTCGACCTGACCGGGCACCGGGCAGTTGGAGTTGAGGGCCCAACAGGAGGCGGTGGCGTGGGAGGCGACATCGAAGAAGACGTCGTCGCTCACGCCGAGCGACTCGGCCAGGACGAAGGCCTCGCTCACGGCGATCATCGTCACCCCGAGGACCATGTTGTTGCACAGCTTGACGGCCTGGCCGGCGCCGACTACTCCGCAGTGGACGATGGTGCGGCCCATGGCCTCGAGGGTCGGGCGGGCCGCCTCGAGGTCCTCGTCGTCGCCGCCGACCATGAAGGTGAGCGTGCCCTGGGTGGCTCCGGTGATGCCCCCGGAGACCGGCGCGTCGACGAACCGGCCGCCGGCTGCCCGGACGAGCTCACCGGCCCGGCGGGCCTGGGCGACGTCGATGGTCGAGGAGTCGATGAAGAGCGCTGACGGTGCCGCCTCGATGAGGCCGCCCTGGTAGGAGTCGAGGAGGATCGCTCCGTTGGGGAACATCGTCACGACGACGTCGGCCCCGGAGGCGGCCTCGGTGCCGCTCGGGCAGATGGTGACCCCGTTGTCGCGAGCCCGTTCCTGGGCGGCCGGGACGGGGTCGAAACCGCGGACGTCGTGGCCGGCGCGCACGAGGTTGGCGGCCATCGGGCCGCCCATGTTGCCCAGGCCGAGGAATGCGATGGTGGACATGGGTGTCTCCTTGGGGTCGGGGCCGGTCAGGGCCGCGGGTCGTCGGCGAGCCGGAGGGGCTCGATGGTGGGGTCGTCAAGGGGGCCGAGGATCGCCTCGACCTGCGCGGGGTCGACGTCGTCGAGGGTCGCCGGGTCCCATCGGGGCTGGCGGTCCTTGTCGACGAGCTGGGCACGGATGCCCTCGGCGAAGTCGCCGCGGCGCTGGAGGTGGAGGGACACCGCGAACTCGGCGTCGAGGGCCGCGGCCAGGTCGAGCCCGGCAGCCCGGCGCACGTGTGCCAGTGTCACGGCCAGTGCCGTCGGGCAGTTGCGTCGCAGGCGCTTGGCGGCGTCGGCGGCCCAGCCGGGGCCGAGACCGTCGAGCCGGGAGAGGATCTCGAGGAGGTCCGCCCCGTCGTAGGTCGCCGCCAGCTCGGTCCGGTCGACCTCGAACGACGGGCTGGCCGCACTCGCGTACCGGCTCACGACGTCGGCGTCCCCGGTGTGGCACAGCTCCTCGACGAGGGAGGACAGGTGCTCACGCGGGACGTGGACGTCGGCCATCCCGGCCTCGATGGTCTCAGCGGGGCCGATGTGCTGACCGGTGAGCGCCAGGTGGAGGCCGAGCGCCCCGGCCCGGGCCAGCAGCCAGGATCCCCCGACGTCGGGGACGAACCCGATCCCGGTCTCGGGCATGCCGGCTCGGGTGTCCTCGGTGACGACGCGGTGCGATCCATGGGCCGACAGGCCGATCCCCCCGCCGAGGACGACGCCGGTCATGAGGGCGACGTAGGGCTTGGGGTACCGGTCGATGGCGAGGTTGAGGGTGTACTCGTCGCGCCAGAAGCCCGCCCCGGCATGGCCGCCGGCCAGCGCGTCGTCGCGCAGGGCGACGACGTCACCTCCGGCGCAGAGTCCACGGTCCCCCGCCCCGGCCAGGACGACGACCTCCACCGAGTCGTCGTCACGCCACCGATCGAGCACCCGCGCGACCTCGAGGGCCATGGGGTGGGTGAGGGCGTTCATGGCCTGCGGCCGGTTGAGGGTGATGACCCCCGCCCGGCCGCGGACCTCGCTGAGGACCTCGTCGGTCATGACTGGTCACCGCGGGGCATGACGAAGGTGGCGCCCGACTTGACCCCGGAGGGCCACCGGGAGGTCACCGTCTTGGTCCGGGTGTAGAAGCGGAAGGCGTCGGGCCCGTGCTGGTTGAGGTCACCGAAACCCGAGGCCTTCCAGCCGCCGAAGGTGTAGTAGCCGATCGGCACCGGGATGGGCACGTTGATGCCGACCATGCCGGTGACGACGCGGTGGGCGAAGTCGCGGGCGGCGTCGCCGTCGCGGGTCATGATGGCGGTTCCGTTGCCGTACTCGTGGTCGCTCACCAGGGCCAGGGCCTCCTCGTAGTCCTTGGCGCGCAGGATCGACAACACCGGGCCGAAGATCTCCTGGGTGTAGATCGACATGTCCCGGGTGACGTGGTCGAAGAGGGTGGCGCCGACGAAGAAGCCGTTCTCGTGTCCGGGAACCGTCTGGCCGCGGCCGTCGACGACGAGCTCGGCCCCCTCGGCGACACCCTGGGCGATGAGCCCCTCGACCCGCTCGACGGCGGCCTTGCTCACCAGCGGCCCGAAGTCGGCCTGCGGATCGGTGGCCACCCCCATGTGCAGCCCGCCGATGCGCTCGGCGAGCTTGGCGACGAGGGCGTCGGCGGTCTCCTCGCCGACCGGCACGGCGACCGAGATGGCCATGCACCGCTCGCCGGCCGAGCCGTAGCCGGCGCCGATGAGGGCATCGGCGACCTGGTCGAGGTCGGCGTCCGGCATGATGACCATGTGGTTCTTGGCGCCGCCGAAGCACTGCGCCCGCTTGCCGTTGGCTGCGGCCCGACCGTAGATGTACTGGGCGATGGGGGTGGAGCCGACGAAGCCGTAGGCCTGGATGCGCGGGTCGTCGAGAAGGGCGTCGACCGCTTCCTTGTCGCCGTTGACGACGTTGAAGATGCCGTCGGGCAGGCCGGCCTCGGTCCACAGCTCGGCCAGCCGCATGGGCACCGATGGGTCGCGCTCGGAGGGCTTGAGGATGAAGGCGTTACCGCAGGCCAGGGCCGGGCCGCACTTCCACAGCGGGATCATGGCCGGGAAGTTGAACGGGGTGATCCCGGCGACGACGCCGAGGGGCTGGCGCATGGAGTAGGTGTCGATGCCGGTCCCGACCGAGTCGGAGAACTCGCCCTTGAGCAGGTGGGGCGCTCCGGCGGCGAACTCGATGACGTCGAGTCCGCGCTCGACGTCGCCGTGGGAGTCGGCGATGGTCTTGCCGTGCTCGCTCGAGAGCATGGCGGCGAGATGGTCGATGTCCTTGCGGCACAGGTCGACGAAGCGGTTGAGCACGCGGGCCCGGCGCTGCGGGTTGGTGTCCCCCCAGGCCGGTTGGGCGGCGGCGGCGATGTCGACGGCGCGGGTCACCTCCTCGGTGCTGGCCAGGGCGACCTGGGCCTGCACCTGGCCGGTCACGGGGTCGTACACGTCGCCGAAGCGGCCTGACGTCCCCTCGACGAGGTGACCGCCGAGGTAGTGGTGGATCTGGGTGGACACGGTGCCTCCTGAGCGTCATCGGTGAGTGTGGCGTTTCTCACACTCTAACTAGTTTGATGTCCAAATACCAGAGGGTCTGACGAGGGATTTCCCCGAACCTTCGTCGCCGCCGGGATCAGGCGCGCAGCAGCAGGGCCTCACCCTGCCCACCGCCGCCACACAGGGCCACCGCCGCATGCTCGCCGACGCCGTCATGGAGCTGATGGGCGACATGGACGGCGACCCGCGAACCCGAGGCACCGATGGGATGGCCCAGGGCGATGGCACCCCCGGCCTCGTTGAGCAGGTCGATCGGCAGGCCGAGGACCCGGGCGGAGTGGATGACGACGGCCGCGAAGGCCTCATTGATCTCGACCAGGTCGAGATCGGCCACATGCCACCCCTGCTTGCCGAGGGCCCGGGAGATGGCCTTGGCCGGGATGGCCTGGAGTGACTCGTCCGCCCCGGCGACCTGGCCGCTGGCCTCGACGGTGGCCAGGACGGGCCAACCCTCCCGATCGGCGCGACGGCGGGTGGTGAGGACGACCGCGCCCGCACCGTCGGAGATGGGTGAGGCGTTGCCGGCCGTGACGGTGCCGGCCGGGTCGAAGACCGGGCGCAGCCGGGAGAGCGTCTCGACGGTGCAGTCCCGGCGCACCCCTTCGTCCTCACGGACGAGTTCCTCGCCGCGGCGTGTCCGCACGGGCACCGGCGCGATCTGGCGAGCCGTGCCGCCCGCGTCGAGGAAGGCCGCGGCGCGCTCGTGGGATCTGGCGGCCAGCTCGTCCTGGTCCCGCCGGCTCACCGGATACCGCTCGGCGAACTGCTCGGTGAGCAGACCCATGGAGATGCCCAGGGCGGCCGAGGTGAGGCCGTCGTCCTGGAGATGGTCGCCGGTACGGAACCCACCGACCTTGGTACCGCCACGGACGGCGGGGCCGGGCAGCAGGAAGGGGGCCTGCGACATCGACTCCATGCCACCGGCGACGCCGACCTCGGCGTCCCCGAGGCGGATGGCGCGGGCGATGTCGATGACGGAGGTGAGGCCGGACAGGCAGACTTTGTTGACGGTCTCGGTGTGGGCCTCACCGGGGATCCCGGCACCGCGGCTGGCCTGCTTCGCCGGGTTCTGACCGACGCCGGCCTGGAGCACCTGCCCCATGACGACCATGTCGACGGCCTCGGGAGCCGCTCCGGCGTCGGCCAGGGCGGCGCGAATGGCGATGGCGCCAAGTTCGGTCGCCGGCACCGAGCCCAGCGAGCCGTTGAGCCGACCGAAGGGGGTGCGTCGGGCTCCGACGATGACGACGTCGTCGGCCCGGTCGAGGGATCGGGGCATGGGTCCTCCCGCATCTGACAGCAGTGACAGTACGAATCTGGTCCGTACTGTACAGATCCGGGCGGACCCGCGCCACGATTGTGTGAGATATCTCTCTCGGCGGACGGGCTGCGGTGTCATGGCCGACCTCGGAGGCCTCATCGCGTGTCG
This sequence comes from Acidipropionibacterium timonense, assembly GCF_900605005.1. GTDB lineage: Bacteria > Actinomycetota > Actinomycetes > Propionibacteriales > Propionibacteriaceae > Cutibacterium > Cutibacterium timonense. Next base: position 2,060,142 of record NZ_LR027558.1, read on the forward strand.
CTGGCTCCGCTCCCCCCCCGGTCGACGGCCCGTCGTCGCGGTCACGACCCTGCTCCGGAAAGCACCGCCTGACCGCGCCGACGAACCACTCAGCGCCAGAACCGTGCACCCTGCTCCCGGAATACAGGGAGCAGGGTGCAGATTGAGGCGCCACGTGGCGATGCGGCCCAACACGGCGACCGTTTCCGGAGCGAAGTGCCGGACGGCGTGGGTGGGAAGCGGCCGGGGCGGCCCGGACACGAGCTGGCCGGAAACGGACGGGGCGGACCTAACACGGGCGGACCTAACACGAGCTGGCCAGAAATGGACAGCGTGGCCCGGCAATCGACGGTGTGGGCCGACAACCGACGAGGCGTCCAGCAACCGACCGGGCAGACCGACAGCGCACGACGCGAACAGGTCACGGACAGCCGGACAGGCCTCGAGCCCCCTCACACGACACCGCGCCCCCGGGCTCCCCCGGGGGCGCGGTGGAGGTCAGCGAGCGACCAGTCTCACTCGGCGGCCTTGACGGCGGCCGGGTCGATCTGGACGCCGGGGCCCATGGTCGACGAGACGGTGATCTTGCGCAGGTAACGGCCCTTCGAGGCGGCCGGCTTGAGACGCAGGATCTCGTCCAGGGCGGCGAAGTAGTTCTCCTGGAGCTTGGCGGCGTCGAAGGAGACCTTGCCGATGAGGAAGTGGAGGTTGGCGTAACGATCGGTGCGGAACTCGATCTTGCCACCCTTGATGTCCTGGACGGCCTTGGCGACGTCCATGGTCACGGTGCCGGTCTTGGGGTTCGGCATGAGGCCACGGGGACCGAGCACGCGGCCCAGGCGTCCGACCTTGCCCATCATGTCCGGGGTGGCCACGACGGAGTCGAAGTCCAGGTAACCGCCCTGCACCTTGGCGATGAGGTCGTCGTCACCGACCTCGTCGGCGCCCGCCGCGCGAGCCGCCTCGGCCTTCTCACCGGTGGCGAAGACGAGGACCCGAGCCGTCTTGCCAGTGCCGTTGGGAAGGTTGACCGTACCGCGGACCATCTGGTCCGCCTTCTTGGGATCGACGCCGAGCCGGATGACCACGTCGACGGTCTCGTCGAACTTGGCCGAGGCTCCGCCCTTGACGAGGTCGAGGGCCTCGGCGGGGGTGTAGAGCTGATCCGGGTTCCGCTTCTCGGCGGCGGCGCGATAAGCCTTGCTGCGCTTCATGTCTGGTTCCTTTCACCAGGTGTGGTCAGGGCTGCGCAAGCCCTCCCACAGGTCGTCGGCGGGTCGTACCCGCCAGTGGGGGCGTCCGGGGGGACGCCGTGGGGGTCACGGCGAGGGGTTCAGCCCTCGACGGTGACGCCCATGGAGCGGGCGGTGCCCTCGACGATCTTCATCGCGGCCTCGACGTCGTTCGCGTTGAGGTCGGGCATCTTGGTCTGGGCGATCTCACGAACCTGGTCGCGGGTGATCCTGCCGACCTTGTGCGTCGCGGGGTTCTCGGTGCCCTTCTTGATACCGGCGGCCTTCTTGATGAGCTCGGCGGCCGGCGGCGTCTTGAGGACGAAGGTGAACGTGCGGTCCTCGTAGATCGTGATCTCGACGGGGACGACGTTGCCGCGCTGGCTCTCGGTCTGCGCGTTGTACGCCTTGCAGAACTCCATGATGTTGACACCATGGGGGCCCAGGGCGGTACCGACCGGCGGGGCCGGGGTGGCCTGGCCGGCGTTGAGGGCGACCTTGACGAGCGCCGCAACCTTCTTCTTGGGAGGCATCTATCGGGTCCTTCGTGTGCTGTGTTCCGGGATGACCGGGGTGGTCACCTCGGGCGTCCTGGTCCGGCGGGCCGGAGGACGCCCGGACGTGACGAACGACCGGGCGCGGACGCACCGGCCCATACTACGCGAAACTCCCCGCGCCTCCCAATCCTGGGCGACGCGGGGAGCTCGGTGGGACCGCGGGTCTCAGACCTTCTCGATCTGGTTGAACTCCAGATCGACCGGGGTCGACCGACCGAGGATCTCGACCGAGGCCTTGATGCGCTGGTTGTTGACGTTGATCTCGGTGATCGTCGCCGGGACGCCGGCGAAGGGTCCATCGGTGATCTGCACCGACTCGCCGACCTCGTAGTCGGCCACCTCGACCTTTCGCTTGGCCTTGGGCGAGGGCGCCTGACCGGCCATGTCGTGGTTGACCTTGGCGATGACCGAGGGGGTGAGCATCGTGACGACCTCGTCCAGGGTGAGCGGGATCGGCGTCGTCGACTGGCCGACGAACCCGGTCACCGACGGGGTGTGCCGCACGATGCCCCAGGAGTCGTCGGTGAGATCCATGCGCACGAGGACGTAACCGGGCAGGTACACCCGGGTGAGCGTCTTGCGGGCGCCGTTGCGGATCTCGACGACCTCCTCGGTGGGGACGACCGTCTCGAAGATGTAGTCCTCCATGTTGAAGTTCTGCACCCGGGCGTCGAGGTTCTGCTTGACCTTGTTCTCCATGCCGGAGTACGTGTGCAGGACGTACCACTGACCGAACTTGTCGGACAGCTCCTCGCGCAGCTTCTCGACGGCGGCGTCGACGGCATCCTGGTTCGTCGCCGTCTGGGACGGCTCCTCGACCTCCTCGGGCTCGTCGACGACCGAGCCGACGCCGAGGTTGCGGGCGATGTCGGCGTCGGCGGTCCCGTCCTCGTCGGACAGGGTGCCCAGATCGATGTCGAGGTCGACGGGAGCCTCTGCGGGTTCGTCTTCGGAGCCGAGGGCGCCGAGGTCGAGCTCGACGTCGTCCTCACGGGGTTCGTCCGGGGCGAGGGCATCGAGGTTGATCTCGACGTCGTCCTTCTCGGGGTCGCTGAAGTTCGCGGTGTCAGTCACCAGTCAATTCTCCGTTGCTTCGTCTCACTGGCCAAACAGCTTGAGCAGCAGCCAGCCGAACAGGACGTCGAGGCCGCTCACGTAGGCGATGACGAGCAGGACGAAGACCAGCACCACGAGGAAGTACTGGCCCAGCTCGTCGCTGTTGAGCCACTTGACCTTGCGCAGCTCCTCGACGGACTGTCGGACGAACTGCGCCGGGGTGGTGCGCTTGTGCGCGGTGGCGGCCTGCGTCTTGCGCGCCGGTGCCTCCCGGCGCACCGGGGCCGTGGTGAGCTTGCGATGGGGAGTACGTCCAGCGCCCTCGGTCGTGGTCGACGAGGTGGCACCCGAGGTGCTCCCCGCCGCGGCGGGACGACGTCGCGGACGGCTGGACCGGGCCGCGGCGGCGGCCAGCTCGGCGTTCGACAACTGCTGGGGATCGTCGATGACGACGTCCTGCGGATCACCGTGGTCGGGGGTGGCGTCGACGGTGTCGTCGGCGTCGATGAGCTCCTCGGCCTCGTCATCGACCACCTCGTAGGAGGGGACGTCCTCGCCGCTGTGGCGAAGGAGCTCCTCGCCCCGAGGATCGAGCCTGTCCTCGGCGGACGGGTCGACCCCGTCGCCGTCAGGTCGTCGCTCGTCGGTCACGCTGGTCCTTCAGGTCGGGTATCGGCCGTGATGGGCCACACGGCTGCATGCGAGAAGGTTTCCCGCCTCGCAGGGCACGAGGGACTTGAACCCCCAACCTGCGGTTTTGGAGACCGCTGCTCTGCCAATTGAGCTAGTGCCCTTCGACGTCCCGACACGAGATCGGGTCGTCAGCACAGGAAGTATAGGGTCACCGAGGCTCGAAGGTCGAATCAACGACCGGGGCAGGTGGGTCGCCCCACCCCGGGGCACGACCTCGGCTCACTGCGGATGGGCCGCGACGTACTGGTCCATGGTGTCGGTGCGCATGGCGTCCGACAGTTCCTGCAGGCCCTTCTCGTCCACGACGTCGTAGGCCTGCCCGTCCTTCGACCGGCCGAACCCCGAGATCGGCGCCTGCACCTGCACGACGCCGTCACCGGAGGAGAAACGCAGGCTCAGGGCGAGCTTGCGGATCTCGGCGTTGGTGAGCTTGTCGTCGACGGTCATCGTGCTGCCGACGAGGGTCGAGACCTCGTTGAACTTCGACGGGTTGGTGAGGACGCCGGCGGTGAGCGTCTTGTGGATGATCGCCGTGAGGACGTCCCGCTGGCGATGGGCACGGTCGAGGTCGCCGTTCTTGAGGTCGTACCGTTCGCGGACGTACTTGAGGGCGTCCGCCCCCTCGATGGTGATGTTGCCGGCCGGGAAGTGGGTCCCGTCGATGGTCGAGTCCTGGCTGTTGTACACCTGCACTCCGCCGAGGGCCGTCGTGAGCTTGGTGAACCCGTTGAAGTCGATGACGGCGGCGTGGTCCATCCGGACATTCGTCAGCTGTTCGAGGGTCTGGATGGTCAGCGGTACCCCGCCCCAGGAGTAGGCGGCGTTGATCTTGGCCTTGCTGGGCCTGGTCACGACGTCGTTGGCCGGGATCGTCACCCACATGTCACGAAGGAAGCTGATGAGGTAGAGGTGCTTCCGATCCGCGGGCAGGTAGGCGACCATGAGCGAGTCGGACCGGCCGCGGTCCCAGCCACGTGAGTCCGAGCCCATGAGGACGAAGGTCTGCGCGTCATCGGCCGCCGCCTTCGGACGGGTCGACTCGTTGGGGACGACGAGCGGCTCACGCTTGATCTGCCCCAGGCCGTCGCTGAGGTTCTTGAGGAAGTACGCCAGCACCCCGACGACCAGAAGGACCAGGGCCATGATGATGGCCAGGAAGATCCGAGGGGCCCGGCGCCGTCGTCTCGACGCCTTCACCGCGCTGGCGGAGTCCTCGGGGGTCGCATCCTCGGCGGCCCCGGTGTCGTACGCCTCGGCGCTCACCCCGCGACGGGGCCGGGCCGGCGAGGAGTCCCGGCCGGGCTCGTCCGTGCCGCGGCCCTCCTCGACGCCCTCGGCACCCGAGGTGTCGGGGGCGTCCTCGTCGTCACCGAAGAGGCTGAACCTGTCGTCGCTGCCCACGCCGGATCTCCTTTGTCATCGGTCTGCCGCCCACCACGCGGGCGCCCCTCCGGGACGCCGTCCCCAGGCAGGCGGACCGTCACCGGCCTCAGGATAGGTGAGGTTGCCCCGCCGGCCCACTCAGGACGCGTCGAGGAGCTTCTCGGCAGCGGCGAGGAGGACGCACGTCGCCACCCCGTCCATGGCCTGGGAGAGCTCCCCCTCGCTGGGGAAGGACGGCGCCAACCGGATCGTTCGGTCGTGCGGGTCGTCGTGGAGTGGGTGCGAGGACCCGGCCGGGGTGAGGGCGATGCCGGCCTCCTTGGCCAGGGCGACGACCCGGGTCGCGGTGCCGTCGAGGACGTCGAGGGTGACGAAGTAGCCGCCCTCCGGATGGGTCCAGCGGGCCACCCCGGCCCCGCCGAGTCGACGCGAGAGGGTCTGCTCGACGATGCGGAACTTCGGCGCGAGGATCTCCCGGTGCCGACGCATGAGCGCCCGGACCCCCTCGGCGTCCTTGAGGTACAGGGCGTGACGCAGCTGGTTGACCTTGTCCGGACCGATCGAGCGGATGCCGGCGTGCTTGAGGTACCAGTCGAGGTTGCCCTTCGAGGAGGCCAGGAAGGCCACCCCGTCACCGGCATGGGTGATCTTCGAGGTCGACGCGAACTCGAGCACCCGGTCGGGGTGCCCGACCTCCTGGGCCAGGTCGAGCACCGGGAGGGGCCGTGGCTCGGCGTCGGTGAGGTGGTGCAGGGCGTAGGCGTTGTCCCACCAGATGCGGAAGTCGGGGGCGGCGTCCATCCGCATGAGGCGCCGGACGGTGGCCTCGTCGTAGACGACGCCATTGGGGTTGGCGTACATCGGCACGACCCACATGCCCTTGACCTGCGGGTCGGCGGCCAGCGCCTCGACGGCATCCATGTCGGGGCCGTGCTCGCCCAGTTCGACCGGGACCATCTCGATGCCCAGGTGCTCGCAGATGGCGAAGTGTCGGTCGTAGCCGGGCACCGGGGCGATGAACTTGATCCGCTGGCGTCCCCAGGGCTCGGTGGCCCCGGGCAGCGGGTGGAGGACCGCGTAGGTGAGGGCGTCATGCATCATCGACAGGCTCGAGTTGTCCCCGGCGATGATGTGGTCGACGTCGACGCCGAGCAGTTCGGCGAAGATCGCCCGGATCTGGACCAGGCCGCGGTCCCCGCCGTAGTTGCGCACATCGACGCCGTCGTCGGTGCGTGCCGGAACATCCATGGTGAGCAGGGCACGGTTGAGGTCGAGCTGACGCGGGGCGGGCTTGCCCCGGGTGAGATTGAGCGAGAGGCCGCGTGCCACGAGCTCCTCGTGGAGGGAGCGCTGTTCGTCGAGAAGGGCGATGAGGTCGTCCCGGGACATCTGGGTCAGCTCAGTGGTCATGGGGTCATTGTCCACCTTCGGCGCACCCGGTCACGACGCGGCCCATCCCCAGCACGCAGGGGCACCGTCACAACGCACACCCGACGAACCTCGGCTCGGGCACCAGCCGGATGCCGTAGGCGGCGTCGACCCCGTCGATGACGGCTCGGGCCAGGTCGACGAGCTCCCGGGCGCTGGCCCCGCCCCGATTGGTGAGGGCCAGGACGTGCTTGGACGACAGCGACGCGTGCGAGGCCGGATCGACGGCGAACCCACGCCCGAAGCCGGCATGGTCGATGAGCCAGGCGGCCGAGGTCTTGACCCGGCCGTCGGGCTGCGGGAAGGCCGGGGCCCCCTCGGGGACGGCGGCGGCGTCGACCAGCGGATTGGTGAAGAAGGACCCAGCACTCCACGTGTCGTGGTCGGCGGGGTCGAGGACCATGCCCTTGCCGCCGCGGATGGCCAGTACGGTCCGACGCACCAGCGAGGTGTCGGCCCGCTGCCCCTGCTCGACGCCCAACCTCCGGGCCAGCTCGGCGTACCTGATGGGCAGCGAGAGGGTGCCGAGGTTGAACTGCATCGACACGTCGAGGACGACGTAGCGATCGGGTTCGGCCTTGAACCGGCTCCAGCGGTAACCGAAGTCGCACTGGTCCGCGGTGTAGGTGTGCTGGGCGTCGTCGAGGCGGTCCCAGGTGCGCACCCGGGCGACGAACTCGCTCACGTCGACCCCGTAGGCCCCGACGTTCTGGATGGGGGTCGAGCCGACGAGACCTGGGATGCCCGAGAGGGCCTCCGGGCCGATCCACTCCTGCCCGATGCAGTGGACGACGAAGTCGTCCCACACCTCGCCGGCGGCGATCGTCGCGAAGGCTCCCCCGCAGGCCGAGACCTCGGCGGAGATGCCCTTCGTCGCGACCCGCACGACGGTCCCGTCGAACCCGGCGTCGCCGACGAGGACGTTCGACCCCCCGCCGAGAACGAGGCAGGGCTCGCCCCGGTGGTCGCAGTCGCGGACGGCCTCGATCAGCTCGGCCTCGGTGCGTGCGACGACGAGCCGACGCGCCGGACCGCCCACTCGCAGTGTCGTGAGAGCGGCCAGCGGGACGTCGTCGCCACTGGCGACCTCGTCGGGGGCGCTGGCCGGGTAGTCGTAGTGGGTGAGGGTGCAGGCCTCGGTGGGGTCGTCGTCCTCGTACGGGCCGATGACGTTGATGAACGGGTTGAGGGTCATGACTGCTCCTGGGAGACGACGACCTCGACGCGGCCCAGCACGGCGACCCCGTCATGGGTGACGTCGACGAGGATGGTGGCGGTGTGCTCGTCGGCGGCGCGGACCGTGCCGGACACCTCGATCGCGGTGCCCTCCTCGTCGTCCGGGACGAGCACGGGGCGGGTGAACCTGGCCTTCTGGGAGCGGACTCGCCCCGGATCACCCACCCAGTCGACGACGACCCCCAGGGCCGCCCCCATGGTCCACATCCCGTGGGCGATGACGCCGTCCATGCCGGCGGCGCGGGCGGCCCGGTCGGACCAGTGGATGGGGTTGAAGTCGGTCGACGCGCCGGCGTACCGCACGATCGTCGACCTGTCGACGGGAACGCGGACCGGGCCGAAGGTCTGACCCTGCGTCATCATCATGAGTCCTCCCCGGGAGCGTGGTCGGAGGTGGTGTGGGTGTGCCACAGGGTGCTGTGGGCGGTGGCCAGGTGTTCTCCGGACGGGGTGTCGAGGGACACGTCGAGCCCCACCATGTCGGTGGCGCCACGGGTACGCACCGAGGCGATCGTCAGGGTGGCGGTCACCTCGTCGTCGACGTGGAGTGGACGGGCCCACTGGAAGGACTGGTCGGCGTGGATGGTGTGGTCGAGGCGCAGATCGAGCTCGGGGTCATCGAAGAGATGCTGCCAGGCCCGGGCGGCGATGACCATGGCGAAGGTCGGCGGGGCGACGGCGTCGTCCCCGTGGTAGGCGGGGGCCTCGTCGTGGAGTGCCGTGGCGAACTCCTCGATCTTGGCCGCGCTCACCCGGTAGGGCTGCGTCGTCGGGTAGCGACGCCCGACGTGCTCTGAACTGATCGGCATGGACATGAGGCTAGCCCAGAGGTCCGACGGTTCAGGGACGGATCGGCCGGCCGGGAGCCGGGAACACCACGACGGGGCCACCCGGATGGGCAGCCCCGTCGATGAGGTCGATGTCGCTCAGCGGGTCTCGCGGTGAGCGGTGTGCTTGCCGCAACGCGGGCAGAACTTCGCGAGCTCCATGCGGTCGGGATCGTTGCGACGGTTCTTCTTGGTGATGTAGTTGCGCTCCTTGCACTCGGTGCAGGCAAGCGTGATCTTCGGGCGGACGTCGCCGGACTTCTTGGCCATGGTTCCTACTTTCGAGCTGTCGAGAGCCTGTGCGGGAAGCCGGGTGGCCCCCCAGTGGTAGCGGAGGCGGGATTCGAACCCGCGACACAGCGATTATGAGCCGCTTGCTCTACCCCTGAGCTACCCCGCCATTGTGCTCACCGACGCCTGAACGGCCGGACCCACTGGGTTATGGGGTCGGATCACACTCAGAGCCCCCAAGCAGAATCGAACTGCTGACCTTCTCCTTACCATGGAGACGCTCTGCCTACTGAGCTATAGGGGCAACGACGTAGAAAGTTACACGCCCGTGAGCGCCGACGCAAGTTGGGGTGGGCCGACCCTCGGGGATCCGCTCCCGGGGCGGATCTGCGGGCCCCGAACCCTCTAGGCTCGGGACGACCACCTCGACCGGAAGGACACCCCATGGCCACCCCGCACAACGCCGCCGAGCCCGGCGACATCGCCCCCCTCGTCCTCATGCCCGGCGATCCCCGTCGAGCCGCACGGATCGCCCGCGACTTCCTCACCGACGCCAGGGTCGTGAGCGAGGTCCGTGGGATCGGGACCTGGACCGGGACCTGGCAGGGCACGCCGATGAGCGTCATGGCCTCGGGGATGGGCATTCCCTCGCTGAGCATCTACGCCACCGAGCTGTACCGGTTCTACGGGGTGCGTCGGATCTGCCGGGTCGGCACCTGCGGTGGCATGTCGCCGGACGTCGACGTGCGTGACGTCGTCATCGCCTCGAGCGCCCACACCAACGACGGCTGCTCGACCCTGCCGGTCCCGGGCGTGACGCTGTCCATGGCGGCGTCCTTCGACATGCTGCGCGCCGCGGTCGACGCCGCCCGCGCCTCCGGGGCCACCACCCACGTGGGTGCGGTCTTCAGCTCCGACACCTTCTACACGACCCGCCCCGAGGTGACCCAGGGGCTCATCGCCATGGGCACCCTGGGGGTCGAGATGGAGGCAGCCGGGCTGTACGGCTGCGCGATGGCCGAGAGGGCCGAGGCGCTGGCCGTCCTCACCGTCTCGGACCACCTCACCAAGGCAGGGTCGGACATGAGCGCCGAGGAGCGGGAGACGTCCTTCGAGTCGGCCCTGGAGATCGCCGCGCGAGCGCTCGTCGCTTGATGCCCGACGCCAGGACCCGACCGACGAGGACATGACGAAACCCCCCGGATCCATCCGATCCGGGGGGCTCGTGGCAGGTGATGGATTCGAACCAACGTAGGCGAACCGACGGTTTTACAGACCGCTCCCTTTGGCCACTCGGGCAACCTGCCGTGCTGGCGTGGGCCAGCGACCCAGAACCATAGCAGGAGCGGACGCCGTCGCGCCACTCGACGACGAGACTCACGTAAAAGGTCCGGATGCGGCAGCACGTGCCTCAGATGAGGATGTCCGCGTACTGACGGTGTAGGCCCGGGCCATGGATCGGGAGCTGTCGATGGCCGCACGCCGTGAGATCACCAAGAAGTACGCCCACCAGTACCGGGCCGCATCGAAGAAGGACAAGTCGGTGCTGCTGGACTCCCTGACCGCCACCACAGGCTGGACCCGTGACCACGCCCGCCGCGCGATCCGGGCAGCCCTGACGCGGAAAGGTGCCGCGTCCCAGCAGAAGCGCCGGCCCCGGCCCCGCAAGTACTCCTACGACGCCGTGAAGGTCCTCCAGCACGTGTGGAGCGTGACGGGTCAGCCCTCCGGGAAGTACCTGGCCCCCGTGATGGACGACACCCTGAACAGGCTGGAACGCTTCAAGGAGTTCGGGAAAGTCACCCGCCGGGCCACCCCCGCGGTGCTGACCGAACTGCGCTCCATGTCGGCGGCCACCATCGACAGATACCTGAAACCCTTCAAGGACGCCGCCTACCCGGCCGCCGGCCTGTCAGCCACCCGACCCGCCCCTCACATCCTGCGTGCCGCGGTGCCCCTGCGCACCAGCCTGGACGGGCCGATCACCGATCCCGGGCTGGTAGAGGTCGACACCGTGGCCCACTGCGGCCACACCCTGGTCGGGGAATTCCTGTGGACCTTGTCGGCCACCCTGCCCGTCTCCGGCTACACGGTCCTGACCACGGTCAAGAACAAGGCATTCGTCCACATCGGGGCCGGCATGGACCGGATCGTCGACCAGATGCCCGTGCCCGTGGCGGAGGTCCACGTCGACAACGGGTCGGAGTTCATCAACTGGGGCCTCATCGACTGGGCGAAGGGCCACGACATCGCGATGTCCCGCTCGCGGCCCTACAAGAAGAACGACAACGCCCACGTCGAGCAGCGCAACGGCGACTGGGTCCGCCGCCACGCCTTCAGATACCGCTACGAGACCGCAACCGAGCTTCAGCTGCTCAACCAATTGTGGCCCCTGGTGATGGCNCGGCCCTACAAGAAGAACGACAACGCCCACGTCGAGCAGCGCAACGGCGACTGGGTCCGCCGCCACGCCTTCAGATACCGCTACGAGACCGCAACCGAGCTTCAGCTGCTCAACCAATTGTGGCCCCTGGTGATGGCCCGCAAGAACCACCTACTGCCCTGCGTCAAGGCCATCGGCTGGACCACCACCTCCGCGGGGCGCAAGAAGCGGGTCTACGACAAGCCCAAGACCCCTTACCAGCGGCTGGTCGACTCCCGTGTCCTGGACCCCGCCACACGGGCCCGCCTGGCAGCCGAGCACGACAGGCTCAACCCCGCCGATCTGGCCCGGCGGATCACCGACATCCAGAACCAGCTCATCCGCCTAGCCGAACGTCGCACCCAGACCGACCAACCCGCCGCCTGACTCATCTCCATCCGGACATTTCAGTTGAGGCAAGCGCTGCGCTCATCCGGACATCTTGACATGAGGCAAGACGCTCGAGATCACCGGGTCACGGCGTCACGCAGCGCCGACGGGTCCACCCGGCACGGTCAGAAGGCCCGCGTCCGCAGGAAGTGTCGTGGGGTGAGGTCCTCGGGACCGCCGTAGTCACCGCCCGGGGTGATGATCGTGCCGGTCGTGCCCTGCAAGAGGGCCGGGGCGTCCTGCAACCGTCCGATGGCGGCCATGTCGCCGGTGAGCTCGACGAAGGTGCAGCATGCCTCGACCTTCGGGCCCATCGAACCGTCCGGGAAGTCCATCCGCCACAGGTCGTCGGGGGTGGCCCGGTTGATCGCCCGGGCATGATCGGTGCCGTAGTCGGCCATGATCGCCGGCACGTCGGTGAGGACGAGGAGCGCGTCGGCGTCGAGCTCGATGGCCAGTCGGGCGGCCGTCCGGTCCTTGTCGAGGACCGCCTCGACCCCGGTGAGCTTGCCGCGCGAGTCGCGGATGACCGGCACTCCCCCGCCGCCGGCGCACACGACGATGACGCCGTCCGACAGCAGTCGACGGATGATCCGGGTCTCGACCACCCGCTGGGGCTTGGGCGAGCCGACGACGCGACGCCAGTGGTTCCCGTCCTGACGCATGGTCCAGCCCTTGTCGGCGGCCACGGCCTCGGCCTCCTCCTTGGTGTAGACCGGCCCGACGTACTTCGTCGGGTTCTCGAAGGCCGGGTCGTGGGCCAGCACGAGGGTCTGGTTGAGCAGGCCGAGCACCTGGCGTCCGGGCAGTTCGTTCTGCAGGGCCTGGACGAGCCAGTACCCGATCATGCCCTGGGTCGCCGCCCCGAGGGTGTCGAACCCGTAGGGCGCCGAGAGGGTCGGGTCGGCCGACGACTCCTGGGCGAGCAGACCCACCTGGGGTCCGTTGCCGTGGGTGATGACGAGCTCGTGCTCCTCGGCCAGCGGCGCCAGGCACCGCACGGCCTCCCGGGCCCTGGCCACCTGCGTGCTCGCATCGGGGCGCTCCCCTCGCTCGAGCAGGGCGTTGCCACCCAGAGCGACGACGATCCTCATGGTCTCTCCTGTTCCTGCTGCTCCCTTGCAGCGCTGGTCCCCACCTGTGGTCACGATCATGACACGATGGAGGTTCCGCACCGAGTCCCGACGCAGACCTTGCCGCCAGGAGGGAGAGCAAGGCACCGGGGACGCCCCGACGAGGAGGAACCATGGCATCGGAGAGCTCGTTCGACGTCGTGAGCAAGGTCGACCACCAGGAGGTCGACAACGCCATCAACCAGGCCGCACGGGAGGTGCGCCAGCGGTTCGACTTCAAGGGCACGGACACCACCGTCGCCTGGGCCGGGGACGCCGGGATCGAGATCGTCAGCCAGACCGAGGAGAAGGTCAAGGCGGCGCTCGACGTCCTGCAGTCCAAGCTCGTGCGCCGCGGGGTGAGCCTCAAGGCAGTCGAGGCCGGGGACCCGCGGGTCTCGGGCAAGACCTGGCACATCAGCTGTGCCATTCACGAGGGGATCACCACCGAGAACGCCAAGAAGGTCTCGAAGCTCGTCCGCGACGAGGGTCCCAAGGGGGTCAAGGCGCAGGTCCAGGGCGACGAGCTGAGGATCAGCTCGAGGAGCCGCGACGATCTCCAGGCGGTGCAGAAGCTCATCCTCGGCGCCGACCTCGACTTCGCGGTGCAGTTCGTCAACTACCGCTGAGGCGGGCCGGTGCGACGCCCGCTGCCCGGGGGTGCCGGGCGGGACGTCAGGAAAATCCCCTGAGCGCGAGGTTGTTCCCCTGGCGGGGAACAACCTCGCGCTGGTGGTGTTTTCCTGACAGCACCCCACCGAGCCGCCCGCCGGCGGGCCCCACCCGGGGCGCCCCGTGGAAGGATGAGGCCCATGCGCATCGCGACCTTCAACGTCAACGGCATCCGGGCGGCCCAGCGGCGCGGCTTCGAGGACTGGCTGCACCACCGCGACTGCGACGTCGTCGCCCTGCAGGAGGTGCGGTGCCGCCCCGACGACCTGCCCGAGGGGGTCTTCGGCGGTTATCACGTCGTCTGGCAACCGGGCACCCGGGCCGGACGCAACGGTGTCGCCCTGCTCACCCGCCATGCCCCGGAGGCGGTGCGCGCCTGGGGAGTCGACCTCGTGACGATGACCCCGAGCGGGGCGCGGACCATCACCGACGGCACCATCGCCGGACTGGCCCGGCGACTCCATCCCTTCGCCCAGGAGGGTCGCTACGTCGAGGTCGACCTGGCCGACGCCCCCCTCACGGTGGCCAGCCTCTACCTTCCCAAGGGGGCGACCCCTGACCCCGCCGATCCGGCGACGCGGACCAAGCAGGACCGCAAGGAGAGCTTCATGGCCGGGTTCGCCCGGCACCTCACGACCGCCCGCCGCCGGGCCGCGGCGCTGGGCCGGGACTTCCTCGTCATGGGCGACTTCAACATCGCCCACGAGAACGTCGACCTGCGCAACTGGCGCTCGAACCGCGGCAACGAGGGATTCCTCCCCCAGGAACGCGCCTGGCTGGGGTCGATCCTCTCCCCGCGCACCCTCGTCGACGTCGTCCGGTCGCTGCATCCCGGCGAGGACGGCCCCTACTCCTGGTGGAGCTGGCGGGGACAGGCCTTCGTCAACGACGCCGGCTGGCGCATCGACTACCACCTGGCGACCCCGCAGCTGGCCAGGGCCGCCACCACCGGCGGCACCGACCGGGACCCCTCCTACGAGGCCCGGATCTCCGACCACGCGCCGGTCGTCGTCGACTACGACCTGTGAACCTCAGTCCGGGTCGAACATCGCCTCGACCTCGGCGCGGGTGACCTCGTCCACCGCGCGGTGGCGCCAGTGGGGCCGCCGGTCCTTGTCGACGAGCTGGGCACGAACCCCCTCGACGAAGTCGGACGACCTCATGAAGGACCGCCCCAGGGCCTCGTCGGTGGCCAGCACCTGGGCCACCCCCGCGGCCTCCTCGGCGCGTACCACGGCCTCGAGGGCCACCGCGACCGACAGCGGCGATCGCGTCGCGATGAGCTCGGCCGCCTCCCGGGCCGGCGCCTCCGGTCGCTCGGCCAACCGCCGGAGCACCTCGACCGGGTCGGTGCTCGCGTAGCACTCCTCGATCCAGTCGGCGTCCCGGGCCAGGTCGCTGCCGTCGGCGTCGGCCCCGCCGTCGACCTCGTCGACCAGACCTGCCCACAGGGCGCTGGCGGCGTCGATGCTGGCCCCGGTCATGGCCAGGTGACGTCCGGCGAACCGCGGCGCCCGCGACAGCTCGAAGCACATGCCGACGTCGGGCCACAGACCGATCCCGGTCTCCGGCATGGCCAGGACGAGATCGGCCGCCGAGACGACGTGCAACCGCGCGGCGAGCCCGAGCCCGCCGCCCATGCTCACGCCGTGGAGGTGCGCCGTCCCGGCCAGCCGCGACACGGCCAGGTCGACGGCGTACTCGCGGGCCAGCCAGTCACCGGCGGCCTGCGGGTCACGCATCGCCAGGGACCGCAGTTCGCGGACGTCCGCCCCGGCACAGTAGCCACGAGGGCCCTCCCCCGACAGCTCGAGGGTGCGCGCTCCGACGACGGCCCCACCGATGGCCTCGAGCATTCCTCCGGTGAGCGAGTTGATGGCCCGGGGCCGGGTGAGGACGACGCGCAGGGCGTCGCCGTCGTGGTCGATGCGCAGGTCGGTGGCTGTGTCCATGCCCCTCACTGTGCCACGTCACCCGAGGGGCCGGGAGCCCCACCGTGCCCGGGGCCGGCCGGCCGATGACGCCGTCGGACCCGTAGTCGGCCCCGGAACGACCATCCCTGCCCGGTCGACCGCTCGTGCCACACGAGATGAGCCGCGAGGAGGACGACGGCCGCCACACCGACCGCGAGCACCCCGTTGCGCCACGAGAGGTTGACGGCGTCGTAGGCGAGCAGGACGACGGTGGCCCAGACGGCGGTCCGGACGAATCGCACCGCTCGGTCGACGAGCGGCAGGAGGATCGCCCCCCACAGGACGTACCACGAGTGGAGGGCCGGGGAGGCCAGGGTGAAGGCGAGATATCCCCAGGCCAGGAAGGCCAGCGGCCTGGTCGGCAGGTACCGCACCGCGAGCACCGCCAGGCCCAGGAATCCCAGGACCATGCCGACGGTGTGCGTCACCGAGATGACCTGGGCCGCCGCGGCATGGGCACCGAGCAGGTTGAGTACCCAGCGGATCGCCAAACCCACGAGGGTCGACGGCGACACCGTCATGACCATGCCGGGCACGTCGACGGCGTGGTACCAGCCGAAGCCCAACCCGGTCACCCACGACAGCAGGCTGAACGACGCCGCCGCGAGCAGCAACGAGACGACCACCCGCCCCAGGGTGACGCCGACCTCGCGCGGGGCCCACCCCCGCATGGTGCGCCGGATGACGGGAAGGGCCAGGGCACCCATGACGGCCGGCTGCTTGATCGCTGCGGCCACCCCCACGACGAGGGCCGCCGGCAGCCAGGCCCACCCGGCCAGGGTGGCCACCCACAGGCCGAGCACGAGCAGACCCATCATGAGCGAGTCGTTGTGTGCCCCGCCGATGAAGTCGATGACGAGGAGGGGGTTGAGGCTGGCGAACCAGGCCGCGAAGTACGGGTCGTGCCCGGTGCGCCGGGCCAGACGCGGCAGCAGCAGCCCGATGAGGATGACGCCGAGCAGGGCCGGCACCCGCATGAGGACGGCCGACCAGTACGGGTTGTCGCAGGTGAGGTGGACGATGAGGTGCTGGATCTGCAGGCTCAACGGACCGTACGGGGTGCGCGTGTAACGCCACTCCTGGGCGACCTGGTCGGCGAAGGCCCCGGGCAGCAGCCCCGGATAGCCGTCGTAGGGGCTGATGCCGTTGACGAGGAGCCAGCCCTGGGCGGCGTAGGAGTAGGCGTCGTGGCTGAAGATCGGCGGCGCCAGCAGCAGCGGCAGGCCCCACACCCCGAGCACCGCCCAGGGGTGCATGCCGGCACGGATTCCGCGCGGGCGTTCCCACTGACGCCCCGGCCGCAGTCGCAACCAGGAGTCGATGAGCAGGCCGACGCCGAGCAGCGCCAGGGCGGTGCCGACGACGCGCCAGGTGGGCCCGACGAGCCCCATCCTGCCCAGTCGCGACCACCACGGCGAGTTGAGCGGAAGGTAGGCGGGGGTGAGCGATCCGGCGGTGATGAGGCCGGTGCCGATGAACCCCTCGAGGACCACCCGGGAGCGCCAGGCCCGTAGGTAGACCGCCATGCCCCGGGCGGTGTGGTGGCGGCTCACCGCTCCCCCTCGCCGGGGGCCCACCGGACGGTGAGGGAGGCCCGGTCCGCGGCCGTCGGCTCGGGGTCGTCGGCCCAGGCGAGAGCGTCATGGGGACAGACGTCGATGCAGATGCCGCACATCATGCACAGGCCCCAGTCGATCGACAGACCGTCCAGCACGGTGACGGTGCGCGGCCGCCGTCCGGTGGGATCGGGCTCGCACCGGGTGTGGGTGTCGAGGTGGATGCACCAAGTGGGGCACTGGCGCGCGCAGACGACGCAGCCGGTGCAGGCGTCGACGTCGAGGTCGAGTCGGGCATGGCCGGCGGGACGGACGGGGTCGGTCAGGGGAACGGGGGCTGGCTCTTATACACATCC
>NZ_LR027558.1:2077255-2404963 GCF_900605005.1 Acidipropionibacterium timonense
CTCCCGGTCGACCCCGCCCGGGGCACCGCGACTGGCGCCCCGGGCGGGGTCGACCGGGAGCGTGGGGTTCATCGGCGTCCTCCACGACCACGGCGTCCGCCCAGCAGACCGAGGGACTCGACGACCTCGTCTGCTGCCACGTCCTGTCCGGAGACGATGCGCCGCCACAGCTCCGGGTCCGGTACGCCCGCCGGCAGGCTCCGACGTCGTGCCGGCTCGGTGTCGTCCGTGCCGGGCCAGGGGGTGCCAGCCCGCTCGGCCAGGACGACGTCCTTGCGCAGCGGGTGGGGCGGCGTCGTGCCGGGGTGGATGAGGAGCGGGGACAGGTCGTCGCCCTCGAAACGGACGCCGAACTCGTCGTGGACCTCACGCTGCCACCAGGCCAGGCCCGCGATGAGGTCGGACAGGCCCGGCAGGACCGGGTTCTCGCGAGCGACGGCAGTGACGAGACGCCGCCCGGCACCCTGTCGGTCCTCCAGCCGGAGGTGCACCTCGATCGTGGGGAGGGGGTCGTCGGCAGCGTCGTCGCCGGCAGGTCCGTGGGCCGCGCCGATGGCGTCGACACCGACGAGGGCGTCGAGCCAGGTGAACCCGTCGGCCAGGGCCCGGGCGACCTCCTGCCGCCAGGTCTCGGCCGTGACGTGACGGACCTCGTCGCGTCGGGCGGCGTCGGTGCTCATGCGGCCACCCCCGCGCGCACCGTGTCGAGATGGGCCCGGAGTGCCTCGGGGGTGGGCGGGCAGCCTGGTATCCACGCATCGACGTCGATCCCCAGCCGGGTCACCCCGTCGACGACCGGGAGCGAGTCCCAGTAGGGTCCGCCGGCGCAGGCGCAGGCCCCGAAGGCGACGACGTGCACCGACCCGCGGGCCCGCCACGACTCGACCGCGGCACGGACCCGACCGGCGAGCGCCCCGGCCACGGTGCCGGAGACGACAAGGACCACCCGGGCGCCGTCCGCCAACTCCTCGACCGGCCGGACGGGACGGCGTCGCGACGCCGGATCGGGCGTCCAGGCCGCAGCCCCCGACTCCACCCCGCAGCACGCCAGGGCGAGGTCGACGACGGCGACGGACCCGTCCCCGAACCAGTCGATGAAGTGCACCCGGCAAGACTACCGATCGGGCACGGGCCCCGACACCTGCACCGGTGAGGATCGTCGTACCCGAATGCTAGGCTCGAAGGCCGAGTCGAGGTCTCACGGAGGGCCGCCCGTACGGGCGTCGCCCCCGGGGCCGGACCCCGGCGTCGCAGACAGAAAAGAGGTCCCCGTGCCCTCCACCACGGCACCACAGAGCGTCCAGACCCTCGACCGCGTCGTCATCCGCTTCGCCGGCGACTCCGGTGACGGGATGCAGCTCACCGGCGACCGGTTCACCGCCGAGTCGGCCCGTCACGGCAACGACATCTCCACCCTGCCGAACTTCCCGGCCGAGATCCGCGCACCCCAGGGCACCATCCCGGGCGTCTCGAGCTTCCAGGTGCACTTCGCCAACTACGACATCGCGACCCCCGGCGACCAGCCGGACGTCCTCGTCGCCATGAACCCGGCCGCCCTGGCGGCCAACATCAAGGACGTGCGACGCGGTGGGCTCATCCTCGTCGACGTCGAGCAGTTCACCCCCAAGAACCTGCGCAAGGCGAACTTCGACGACAACCCCCTCACCGACGGCACCCTCGACTCCTTCCAGGTCGTCGAACTCAAGCTCACCAGCTTGGCCGTCGGAGCCGTCGAGGGCTTCGACCTGGGCCGCAAGAACTCCGAGCGGGCCAAGAACATGTTCGCCCTGGGTCTGCTGAGCTGGCTCTACGGCCGTCCGCTGGAGCCCAGCGAGTCGTTCCTCGCCTCGAAGTTCGCCGCCAAGCCCGACATCCGCGACGCCAACATCGCCGCCCTGCACGCCGGTGCCGCCTACGGCGAGACGTGCGGGCTCTTCGCGGTGCGCTACGAGGTGGCCCCGGCCCCCATGCCCGCCGGCACCTACCGTCAGGTCACCGGCAACCTCGCCACCGCCTACGGACTCATCACCGGTGCCAACCGGGTGGGCCTGCAGCTCTTCCTCGGCTCCTACCCCATCACCCCGGCCTCCGACATCCTCCACGAGCTGAGCAAACGCAAGGCCCACGGCGTCGTCACCTTCCAGGCCGAGGACGAGATCGCCGGGGTGTCCGCGGCGATCGGCGCCTCCTTCGGTGGTGCCCTCGGTGTGACGACGACCTCCGGCCCCGGCATGAGTCTCAAGTCCGAGGCCATCGGCCTGGCCGTCATGACCGAACTGCCGCTCGTCGTCGTCGACGTCCAGCGTGCCGGCCCCTCCACCGGCATGCCGACGAAGACCGAGCAGGCCGACCTGCTCCAGGCCATGTTCGGGCGCAACGGGGAGTCACCGGTCGTCGTCCTGGCCGCGAAGTCGCCGTCGGACTGCTTCACCACCGCCATGGAGGCGTGCGTCCTGGCGGTGAAGTACCGCACCCCGGTCATCATGTTGTCGGACGGGTACCTGGGCAACGGCGCCGAGCCGTGGAAGGTGCCCGACCTGGCGTCGATCCCCCGCGTCGACCCGCACTTCGCCACCGCCCCCAACGCCAAGGCGGCCGACGGGAGCGACCGGTTCCTGCCGTACAAGCGCAACCCGCAGACCCTGGCCCGCGACCTGGCGCTGCCCGGCACCCCCGGCCTGGAGCACCGCCTGGGCGGCCTCGAGAAGGCCAACGAGCTCGGGTCGATCTCCTACGACCCGGCCAACCATGAACTCATGGTCGGCCTGCGGGCCCGCAAGATCGCCGGCATCGTCCGCGACATCCCCGACCTTGAGGTCGACGATCCCAGTGGCAGGGCCGACGTCCTCGTCCTGGGCTGGGGGTCCTCGTACGGTCCCATCACCGCCGCGGCCCGCCGGGTGCGCGCCGCCGGGCACGACGTCGCCCAGGCCCACCTGCGCCACCTCAACCCCTTCCCCGCCAACCTCGGCGAGGTCCTGCACCGCTACCGCAAGGTCGTCGTCCCCGAGATGAACACCGGCCAGCTCGCCCTGCTGCTGCGAGCCCGGTACCTCGTCGACGTCACCTCGGTGAGCCGGGTGCGCGGCCTGCCGATCTCCCCCGTCGACCTGTGCGAGGTGCTCACCGGGCACTGCGTCGAGGTCGCCGACACCAAGGAGGCCTGATGTCCTCGATCACCGTCCCCTCCGCCGATCTGACCGCCTCGGGCCTGGCCCAGGTGCCGCTCACCGACGTCACCCTCAGGAGGCGCGACTTCGCCTCGGACCAGGAGGTCCGGTGGTGCCCCGGATGCGGCGACTACTCGATCCTCTCGACCTTCCAGGGAGTCCTGCCCGAGCTGGGCATCAAGCGGGAGAACGCCGTCGTCATCTCGGGAATCGGCTGTTCCTCGCGATTCCCGTACTACATGAACGCCTACGGCATGCACACCATCCACGGGCGGGCCCCGGCCATCGCCACCGGGCTGGCCATCGCCCGGCCCGATCTGGCGGTCTTCGTCATGACCGGCGACGGGGACGCCCTGTCGATCGGCGGCAACCACCTCATCCACGCCATGAGGCGCAACGTCAACCTCACGATCCTCCTGTTCAACAACCAGATCTACGGGTTGACGAAGGGCCAGTACTCGCCGACCTCCGAGGCCGGCAAGGTGACCAAGTCGTCGCCCATGGGGTCGGTCGACTACCCCTTCAATCCGCTGTCGGTGGCCCTGGGGGCCGGCTGCGGGTTCGTCGCCCGGGCCCTCGACTCCGACCGCAAGGGGCTCGACGAGGTGCTGCGGGCGGCCGCCTTCCACCGCGGGACGTCGTTCGTCGAGATCTACCAGAACTGCCCGATCTTCAACGACGGCGCCTTCGACGGGTACAAGGGGCCCGAGGCGGCCGAGAACATCGTCCGGCTCGTCGACGGCCAGCCCATCCTCCTGGGCACCGACCGGTCCAGGGGCGTCGTCCGCGACCCGGTCTCGGGCAGCCTCGGTGTGGCCGAGGTGGCCCAGGTCGGCATCGACCACGTCGTCGTCCACGACGCGACCCGGGAGGACCCGTCGCTGGCCTTCGAGCTGGCCCATCTGCACGACTCGGGGCAGATCCAGCAGATCCCGCTGGGCGTCCTGCGCAGCGTCGACCGGCCGACCTACGACGACATGGTCCGCGACCAGCTGCGCCTGGCGGCCGGGGAGCGGACCTCGCAGGCGGAGCGTGACGAGGCCCTCCAGCAGCTGCTGCTCGGCAACGACACCTGGGAGGTCCACGACTGAGTCGGAGGCGACGGGGCGCTGCCGGCGGTCGGCTTGCGCGCCGCGGCAGGGGCCGGTCGAGCCGACTCACGAGTCGTCGGGGGCCCGCTAGGGTGGCTCCATGACAGCGCTCTTCGACGACCTCGACCCCTCCGTCCGCCCCGCCGACGACCTCTTCCGACACGTCAACGGCCGGTGGGCGGCGACGGCGACTATCCCGGACGACCAAGCCTCCACCGGTTCCTTCCGGCAGCTGCGGGACGCCTCGGAGGCCGCCGTCCACGAGATCCTCGAGGAACTGGGCCGTGACGCGGCCGACCTGCTCTCCGCCGCACCGGAGGCCACCGAGCACGAGGTGCAGGTCATGGCCGAGCTGTACCGCCGCTTCATGGACGTCGACGCCGTCGAGGCCGCGGGTGCCGCTCCCCTGTCCCCGCTGCTGGCCCGCATCGACGCGGTGACGACAACGTCCCAGCTCATGACCGTCCTGGGCCAGGAGCATCGCCAGGGCATCGGCGGGCTGTTCTACCTCGAGAGCGAGTCCGACCCGGCCGACCCCACCCGCTACGTGCCGTGGACCGGCCAGGCCGGTCTGGGGCTGCCTGACGAGGCCTACTACCGTGAGGACGACAAGGCGCCGGTGCGCGAGGCCTACCTGGCCCATGTCACCCGGATGTTCGAGTTGGCCGGGCTGGCCGAGCCAGCCACGCAGGCGCGCGCCGTCATGGACCTGGAGACCGAGATCGCCTCGCACCACTGGGACCGGGTTCGCTGCCGCGACATGAAGGCATCGTTCAACCCCAAGGCCTTCGACGACCTGGCCGCCGCCCACCCGGGCCTGCACTTGGACCTGTGGCGGCAGGGGGCGGGCATCCCGGAGTCGGTCCTGGCGACCGTCATCGACAACCAGCCGTCCTTCTTCAACGAGGTCGAGGCCATGGTCGTCGACGAGCGGATCGAGCAGTGGAAGTCGTGGGCCCGCTGGCACGTCGTCTCCTCGCTGGCCCCGTTCCTGTCCCAGGACTTCGTCAAGACGAACTTCGACTTCCACGGCAAGGTGCTCAACGGCACCCCGACCCTCAAGGCGCGGTGGAAGCGGGCCGTCGGCTTCGTCGAGGCCGCCATGGGCGAGGCCCTGGGCAAGCTCTACGTGGCGCGGCACTTCCCACCGGCGGCCAAGGAGCGGATGGACGCCCTCGTCGCCACCCTGCTGGAGGCCTACCGCAGGTCGATCCAGACCCTCGACTGGATGGGCGAGAACACCCGTGCCGAGGCCCTGGACAAGCTGTCGACCTTCCGCCCGAAGATCGGCTACCCGGCCCGCTGGCGTGACTTCTCGGGCCTGACGCTGCCCGAGGGCGGGCTCGTCGACGCCGTGTCGGCGGTGGCGTCGTTCGGCCTCGACCACACCATCGAGAAGCTGTCGGGCCCCATGGACCCCGACGAGTGGCTCATGTACCCCCAGACGGTCAATGCCTACTACCACCCGCTGCGCAACGAGATCGTCTTCCCGGCCGCCATCCTCCAGGCACCGTTCTTCGACGTCGAGGTGGACGACGCGGTCAACTACGGCGGCATCGGTGCGGTCATCGGCCATGAGATCGGCCACGGCTTCGACGACCAGGGCTCGACCTGTGACGGGCAGGGCAGGCTGCGCGACTGGTGGACCGAGGCGGACCGGGCCGCCTTCGAGGAGCGCACCAAGGCGCTCATCGGCCAGTACGACGCCCTCGTCCCGCTGCAGCTCCAGCCCGACGGGCCGCACGTCAACGGGGCCCTGACGATCGGCGAGAACATCGGTGACCTCGGTGGGGTGGGGATCTCCTTCAAGGCCCTCCGGATCGCCCTGGCCGCGGATCCCTCGGTGCCCGAGTCGGGCCCCGAGCCGATCGACGGGTTCACCTGGCAGCAGCGGTTCTTCCTGTCCTACGCCCGGATCTGGCGCGAGAAGGAGCGTGACGAGGCGATGCGCACCGGGATCGCCACCGACCCGCACTCCCCCGCGGAGTTCCGGGCCAACCAGATCGTCCGCAATGTCGACGCCTTCCACGAGGCCTTCGGGGTCGTCGAGGGCGACGGGCTCTGGCTTGATCCCGCCCAGCGGGTGAGCATCTGGTGACGGTGGCTCGGCATCGGTGACGGTTCGGACTCGGCGGTGGCGGCGCGGACCGGCCAGTGGCGCGCAGGTCGCACACGATTAGAAGCCTTTCGACCGGTGTGAGGTCGATTCACGAGTCGACGTCACACCGCACCTACGTGGATTCCTCCGCGACGCGCAGGAATCATCGATCCATATTTCACCTTTTCCAGAATGGTCGTGCCAGGAATGAGCTGCTCCATCAAGCTTTACCGGCTCTTCAGGATCCAGGGTGTAGTTGTGACTTGACTGTGTGAGAGTCTGCTGTAGTTGGCCTGTGGGGCCGGGGTGCGTGGGGGGAGGACCCTGCGCGAGGATCGGAGTGTCTTAAGTCCCGTCCTCGTGAATCGCAAGGTCCTCCATGAACCACGCTACCTTCGGCGCCCCCGACCTGACCACATTCGCCCGTCTCGACGAACTCGGTCTGGAGGTCACCGGCCAGCTGATCAGTGACGAGGAGACGGTCCTGGCCTGCCGGGTCGTCGCCCCCGACGACTGGTGCCACTGGTGCGGATGCCAGGGGGTCCCTCGTGACACGGTGATCCGCCGGCTGGCCCATACCCCGATGGGCCACCGGCCCACGATCCTTCAGATCCGGGTGCGCCGGTACCGGTGCACCGGCTGCGGACACGTGTGGCGCCAGAACACCGACCAGGCCGCCCAGGCCAGGGCGAAACTGTCGCGGGGAGGGCTGGCCTGGGCACTGGAGGGCCTGGTGCTCGATCACCTGCCGGTCTCCCGTATCGCCGCTGGTCTGGGGGTGGACTGGACCACCGCCAACGATGCGGTGCTGGCCGAGGGCACCCGCCGGCTCATCGACGACCCGCACCGCTTCGAGGGCGTGGAGGTCATCGGGGTCGACGAGCACGTGTGGCGCCACACCAGCCGTGGTGACAAGTACGTCACCGTGATCATCGACCTGACACCGAGACGCGACGGCACCGGGGCCTCCCGGCTGCTCGACATGGTGGCGGGACGTTCCAAGAAGGTGTTCAAGACCTGGCTGGCCGGCCGCGACCAGGCCTGGCGCGACCGCATCCAGATCGTGGCGATGGACGGGTTCACCGGCTTCAAGACCGCAGCCGCCGAAGAACTCCCGGCCGCGGTCGAGGTCGTGGATCCGTTTCACGTCGTGCAGCTCGCCGGCGACCAGCTCGATGTCACCCGCCAACGCGTCCAGCAGGACACCACGGGCCATCGGGGCCGGGCGGGCGACCCCCTGTTCGGGGTCAGGCTGACCCTGCACACGGGCCGGGACCTGCTCACCGACCGGCAGGCCGCCCGCCTGGAACAGGTGTTCGCCGCCGACGCCCACGCCCCGGTCCAGGTCACCTGGGCGGTCTACCAGGAGATCGTGGCCGCCTACCGCGCCGAGAACCGTGCCGAGGGCAGACGCATCATGGCCCACCTCATCGACGCGATCGCCACCAAAGTCCCGAAGGCCCTGCCCGAAGTCACCACTCTGGGCCACACCCTGAAGAAGCGGGCCGACGACATCCTGGCCTACTTCGACCACCCCGGGACCTCGAACGGGCCCAGTGAAGCCATCAACGGCAGACTCGAACACCTCCGCGGCATCGCCCTGGGATTCCGCAACCTCACCCACTACATCACCAGATCACTCCTGGAGACCGGAGGATTCAGACCCCGACTACACCCTGGATCCTGAAGAGCCCCTTTGGCCGGGCGTCTCCTCAAACGCGCCCGCCCCTCGAGCCTCGTCGCCGCCGGTATGGCTGGGGCCGGCGTCGCCCTCGTCGCCATCTGTGCCTTGGTACCCAACGTGTTGGCGGTGGCCATGTGCATTGGCATCGGCGGAATCGCCATGACCGTGCTCGATATTGCCTCCGGATATGCCATTCAGAGGCTCACTCCCGAAAACGTCATCGGTCGAGTTCAGGCTGCCTCCAACGCCATGACCCTCGTCCCCGGCGCCGTCGCCGTCACGGCAGGTTCGTTGGCCATCGCCTTCGTCTCGTTCCGCGTCCTCTATCTTGCGTCCGCCGCTGCATGCGCCCTGGCGTGCGTCGTGCTGCTCATGGAGCGACGCGCGGGCGGCACGTCCGCACCGGCACCGGAGGGCCCGCTGATCGGCGCACCGCATCCCTGACACGGGCCCGGGGGCTCACGCGCAGCCTCACCGGGAGCGAAGCAGGTCGTACGGCCGGTTCGACCACACGGCCTTGAGGGCCCCCGGCAGGGACCCGAGCACCAGCCCGACCATGACGATGACCGGCAACCACCCGCCGCGGCTCACGACCTCGCCCACGTCGACGGAGCGGACCGCCAGCATCGCCGGCACACCGCCCATGGAGGTCAGCAGTGCAAGGACCCCTGTCGCCACCGCTGCTGCGACCACCATGCCGACGGCCAGCACGAACCCCATCATCAAGGACTCCGCAGCCAGCGAGGCGAGGATGACCGACGCCCGTCGCCCGAACGCCTTGGCCACCGCGATCTGGGGCCCGCGCTGGCGCACCATCGACGATCCGATGAGTGCTCCAAGCACCGCCGCCGCAATCCCGACGACGACCGCCAGGGCGGTGCGCAACGTCTGGAGATTGGCGGTGATCGGATCGACGAAGCTCACCACGTCCGCTTCACTGGTCACCGAGAAGCCCATCGACACCAACGTCGTATGGGTCGGGCCGACCGCGTCACGCCCGGTGGCCTCGACGTAGAGCTTCCCATAGCCGTCGCGATGGAAGGTCGCGGCGTCAACCCCCGCCATTGCCTGCTCCCACGACTCAGCATCGCTGTGCGCCACATAAGCCACCTGGGGCCCGTCATTGTTGGGCGCGGTCGCGTCGAAGGCGCCCACGACGGTCAGCGTGACCGGCACACCGTCGACGTTGTCGGCCTTGACCCGTCGTTGGTATGTGAACGTCACGTGCTGACCGACGAGGTCGAGCAGTGACTTTCCGTTGGCTCCGACGGACGGAAGGAGGATCTCGCCGGGCCGCAACGGACGTACCGACCCTTGGAACTTCACGATGGGCGGGTCGACGGCATGGATCTGCGATGTGGCCCAGACGACATCTGGCAGCCGACTGGCAGCCGCCCCCTCAGGAAGCAGCCCTGCCTGACTCCAACCCACGACGGACCTGACAGTCCGAATACCCTTGATCTCGGCGATGGCTTCGGCGTTCAATGTCGAGCGCGTGCCCTTTCCGGCGGCGTCGACCACCAGATAGTTGAGGCGGGTTCCGTGGTCCACGCGGGCGAGGGACTCACTGATGTGGCTGACGACGACGGCCTGCACGGTGAGTGCCAGCCCGCCGAAAACGGCAATGACGACGAGAAACGTCCGGAACCGCGGCACGCTGGAGCGCCACAGGCTGATCCACGCACTGCGCACCACACCAGTCGTCATGACGCCACCGCCTCGACATCGACTTTCACATGGGGAAGATCCACGGATTCATGCGTGGCCATGAGCAATGCCCCGCCATCCTCGACGTGCCGGGCCAACAACTCGGTCACCAGCCGCGCATTCTCCTCGTCGAGCTGAGACGTCGGCTCATCGGCGAAGAGCACCTGAGGCCGTGACGCAAGGGCCCGCACCACGGCGACTCGGCGCTGCTGTCCTCCCGACAAGGTGCCGGCGCACTGGGACATACGCCCGGCCAACCCGCATGTTTCCAGGAGCGACGCGGCCACGTCACCGTCACGAGAGAACATCGTCGCGTTCTCCCACACCGTCAGATACGGGGTCAGGCACGGATCCTGGAAGACGAAGGCGAGCTCTCGCCGCCCAGTGGTCCGGGACGCCTCCTTCGACCAGGTGACGGCGCCGTCGGTCGCCGGTAGAAGACCGCCGATGATGGCGAGCATCGTCGATTTCCCGGAGCCAGATGGCCCCGCCAATCGGTACACCTGTCCCGCCTGCACCTCCGCGTCCTGGCAGGTCACCACACAGTGCGGCTTGGAAAACACCTTCTTCAGCCCTCGCCACGACACGAGGATCGCCGAATCCGTCACCATGGAAATCCCCCTGCAAGTCTGAGCTGAGCTGCGGCATGGATGGTGCACACCGAGGCACCCGGCGTTCCATTGCGCATGAGCGCCGGTGCCATCGCCGGCGACGGGCACCCCTCACGACGCGACAACGTGTCGAGGACCTTCGAGGTGACGCCCGCCGGCAGGTTCGAGGCAACATTACTCGCCTGAAGCGCCACCAGGAGTGTCTCGGTCGGTCCGGTGTAGGAACTCGCCTTCCTGATATACCCATCGGAGATTGCCGCCCACGACCACTTGGCCAAGACGTCGCCATTGTCCAGGACATCGCTGTGCGCGAGGGCGAACATCGCCCAATAGGCATCGTCATGCGGCACCGAGAAGTCCGTGACCACGACCCTCCACGGCGCGATGGCGAGTCCTCGGGTCGACAGGTTCATGTGCTGCCGCAGAACTGCAATCGGAAGGAGGAGCGGAGCCAATGACGCGGTGACAACCTTTCCAGACACCGACGTCATGTGGTCGACGCTCGTGCGTTGCGCGTCCGTCAATCGTCCGAGCCGATTCAGCACCGTGGCGGCCATGAGCGCTCCGACCTGACTCTGGTCATCTGATCCGTGGGCGCCTGCGCGAAGGTCGTCATCAAGTTCGGCCTTGGCCTCCGCCGCCATCGCGTCACGATCCGGCCCTGCTGGCGGGGCTCCGTCGTCCTCGACGACGCGAAACACATCGTAGGTCGCGGAAATGGTTCCAAGAATAGTATGCGGTGGGTACCCCAGCCCGGACGCAGAATCCAGCCTCGCCGAGGCGGCCTCCTTGAGGCGGTGAACGCAGTCCTGTTGACCCAGATCTCCAGACACGAGCGCATCAACAAGCGTGTACATCGTCAGCGAATCAAGGCTCTCCACTCCCTTGTCTTGGACCTGGTCACACCAAGAAGCCACCACGAGCCGTTCACTGTCATTGATGGCTCGTTTCAGATGAATCTCCCCTTGAACATCCATCAACTGTTCAGTCGGCGAATCGTCGCGATCCACATCTTTCGCACTTCCGGACCCGCCGGAACAACGCAAGGAAATCCCTTGGCTGGCATATCTCCACGTCAGATACGGGCTCGCACACGCTATTTCCATCATGCTCGCGCGAGTCAGATCCTGCCGAACACTCGCCGCGTCATTGGCATGTACCGCACCAGACTGCATAAATGCCTCACGAATGTTCAACTCGAGGCCAATGCGATTTGCACTCTCCGGCATCCCACGGATGGTTTCAAAGCCATCCGCGACGATGAAATATTGCGCGGACGCTCTGGTCGCATCAATTGATTGGCCGACGTCACCAGCAGGAAGTGACGATCGCAGCGCCGACAAATCCACGGGGGGCAGCTTTGAATCATCAAGCTTGGTGAGCGCTCGACGGATGTAAAGTGTGTCGGTTGCCGTGGCTCGGGCCTGGGCTGCATCATTCGGTTCATAATAGAGGTGGTTCGCGCCGCTGACATATCTTCCAAGGCTCAATCCTGCGGCATGACGAGCTTTTTCATAACCGGGCTTCGCACCAGGAGTGGAACACCCTTGCACCGCGGCGAGAGCACCGAGCAAGGCGATCACGATCACCCTGCTCGGTGCACCTCTGAATCGCACCATCAGACCGACGCCGATGCGATTCGAATATTTCCGTATGCCAGCGCACTCGCCGTTGCTGTGTACCGGACAGAGATCGCAGTCAGGCCGGCGCACACACGACCTGAAAGATATGCGCCGGTTTGTCCGCGATTATTGGTCACGGTTGCATGGCCATTAGCGCCACTGAAAGTAGCACCTGCACCGTGGAGTGCGACGTTGAAGCCAGTGGCATGTATATCCACGGCATCTTTGATCCACGTCGGTTTGATCGAACTCACCGCGCTCGACTTGAAGTCGTTGCACGAACCCATGTTGAACTCGCTGCTCACCCAGATATTGGCAGTCAATGTTCCACCATTGTCAAAACGAGCCGTACTAGAACTTGACCATGCCCATGCTTGAGACGCGCCCAGCATGGAGAGTGCGACAGACCCAGCAACGGCGATGGCACCACATGACCGCTTCCACATGGCTCCTCCTTGAGAGCAGGTGACGGGACCGCTGGCGCAACCTTTGCGCCTCCGCCCGGGAGGACGTTATATCGCCCCAGTGGCAGTGTCAACTCCCCGACGAGACTCACGTAAAAGGTCCGGATGCGGCAGCACGTGCCTCAGATGAGGATGTCCGCGTACTGACGGTGTAGGCCCGGGCCATGGATCGGGAGCTGTCGATGGCCGCACGCCGTGAGATCACCAAGAAGTACGCCCACCAGTACCGGGCCGCATCGAAGAAGGACAAGTCGGTGCTGCTGGACTCCCTGACCGCCACCACAGGCTGGACCCGTGACCACGCCCGCCGCGCGATCCGGGCAGCCCTGACGCGGAAAGGTGCCGCGTCCCAGCAGAAGCGCCGGCCCCGGCCCCGCAAGTACTCCTACGACGCCGTGAAGGTCCTCCAGCACGTGTGGAGCGTGACGGGTCAGCCCTCCGGGAAGTACCTGGCCCCCGTGATGGACGACACCCTGAACAGGCTGGAACGCTTCAAGGAGTTCGGGAAAGTCACCCGCCGGGCCACCCCCGCGGTGCTGACCGAACTGCGCTCCATGTCGGCGGCCACCATCGACAGATACCTGAAACCCTTCAAGGACGCCGCCTCCCCGGCCGCCGGCCTGTCGGCCACCCGACCCGCCCCTCACATCCTGCGTGCCGCGGTGCCCCTGCGCACCAGCCTGGACGGGCCGATCACCGATCCCGGGCTGGTAGAGGTCGACACCGTGGCCCACTGCGGCCACACCCTGGTCGGGGAATTCCTGTGGACCTTGTCGGCCACCCTGCCCGTCTCCGGCTACACGGTCCTGACCACGGTCAAGAACAAGGCATTCGTCCACATCGGGGCCGGCATGGACCGGATCGTCGACCAGATGCCCGTGCCCGTGGCGGAGGTCCACGTCGACAACGGGTCGGAGTTCATCAACTGGGGCCTCATCGACTGGGCGAAGGGCCACGACATCGCGATGTCCCGCTCGCGGCCCTACAAGAAGAACGACAACGCCCACGTCGAGCAGCGCAACGGCGACTGGGTCCGCCGCCACGCCTTCAGATACCGCTACGAGACCGCAACCGAGCTTCAGCTGCTCAACCAATTGTGGCCCCCGGTGATGGCCCGCAAGAACCACCTACTACCCTGCGTCAAGGCCATCGGCTGGACCACCACCTCCGCGGGGCGCAAGAAGCGGGTCTACGACAAGCCCAAGACCCCTTACCAGCGGCTGGTCGACTCCCGTGTCCTGGACCCCGCCACACGGGCCCGCCTGGCAGCCGAGCACGACAGGCTCAACCCCGCCGATCTGGCCCGGCGGATCACCGACATCCAGAACCAGCTCATCCGCCTAGCCGAACGTCGCACCCAGACCGACCAACCCGCCGCCTGACTCATCTCCATCCGGACATTTCAGTTGAGGCAAGCGCTGCGCTCATCCGGACATCTTGACATGAGGCAAGACGCTCCCCGACGAGACTCACGTAAGGTCCCCGCGTGGTGGGGGCCCGTGCCTCACATGCTTTTCCCCGCGAAGGGGTGGGAGCGACGACGATCGGGGGTACGGACGTAGGGGGGTGTAGATGGATGCACGTGTCGCGGGGACCACGCGGCGTCGGCGAAGCTCGACGGCTGGGTCCTGGGCCATCTGGCCGAGGTCACGGGCTGGGACCGGGACCATGCCAGCGCCGGGATGCATTACCCCTGGGGCCGGGCAACGGCCGGTTCGACCGCTACCTGGCCCCGTCCGGCCGGTGACCCGATCCACGGCACACGACCACCGGACCCGGGGACCTCGACCAGGATGCGGCG
This sequence comes from Acidipropionibacterium timonense, assembly GCF_900605005.1. Lineage (GTDB taxonomy): Bacteria > Actinomycetota > Actinomycetes > Propionibacteriales > Propionibacteriaceae > Cutibacterium > Cutibacterium timonense. Next base: position 2,091,504 of record NZ_LR027558.1, read on the forward strand.
AGCCGGTGACCAGGTCGAGGCCATACCCGGCTTCGTCGACGTCGACGCCCTCGCCCATTGCGGCCGGTGACGGGCGAGTTCTGTCGCAGCGTGCACGCCACCGAGATCCGCACCGGGTGCGTCGTTACCCGCTCCGGAGCCTGCACCTCGGTGTGGTCCGGCACGCGCCCCGCTCCGGAACTGGCAGGTTCATGGCATCGGAGACCCACTTTGCTCCCGACCCTGCGCACTGGCGACATCCGGGACCCACCTTGCTCCCGACCCTGCACACTGGCGACGTCCGGGACCGACTGTGCTCCGGAACCTGCACCTTGCTCCGAGAACCACCACTCCACCGTCCCCCCGAACCCACCAAGCGCCAGAAAATGCACCTTGCTTCTGAAATACACGGCGCAGAGTGCAGATTCTGGCGCAAGGTGACGACAAGGCGAGAAAAGGTGGTCGTTTCCGGAGCAGAGTGCCAGGACGCGGGAGCACCAGGTCGTTTCCGGAGCAGAGTGCCAGGACGCGGGAGCACCAGGTCGTTTCCGGAGCAGAGTGCCGAGGAGGCCAAGCCGACCGGTCGTTTCCGGAGCAGAGTGCGAGGTCAAGTCCCTTTGAGTGGTGTCACTTCGTCTGCTGGGTGGGGGTCAGGCGGTGAGGTGAAGTTGGGGTCTGGTGGCGTCGTGGTGGTCGGTGAGGGTGTGGATGAGTTTGCGCATGGAGGTGTCGGAGAAGTAGCGNGTCAAGTCCCTTTGAGTGGTGTCACTTCGTCTGCTGGGTGGGGGTCAGGCGGTGAGGTGAAGTTGGGGTCTGGTGGCGTCGTGGTGGTCGGTGAGGGTGTGGATGAGTTTGCGCATGGAGGTGTCGGAGAAGTAGCGGCGTTCGCCGTACTGCCATTCCTCGTGCTGTTCGATCAGGACGGCTCCGATGAGGCGGGTGACGGACTGGCGGTCGGGGAAGATCTGGACGACGTCTGCGCGGCGCTTGATCTCGCGGTTGAGCCGCTCGATGGGGTTGTTGGACCAGATCTTCTGCCAGTGCTCCCTGGGCAGGGCCGCGAAGGCCGTCAGGTCGGCCTCGGCGTCGGCGAGCATGTGGGCGATCTCGGGGAAGGAGCCGGTCAGGGAGTCGGTGACCGCTTGGTACTGGGCGGTGACGGCCTCGGGCGTGGTCTGGGCGAAGATTGTGGAGATCAGCGCGTTCACGGGCTTGGAGCGCGCCGACCCCAGGCGCTGGGTGACGTTGCGCGAGAAGTGCACACGGCACCGCTGCCAGGCCGCTCCCGGCAGGATCGCCTTGACCGCGGCCTTCAGGCCGGCGTGGGAGTCGCTGGTGACCATCGCGACCCCAGCGGGGTCCGCCGGAGAGGCGACCTTCAGGCCCCGCTCGCGCAGGGAGCGCAGGAAGCTTGTCCAGAAGTCGGTGGTCTCGGCGTCCCCCAGGCTGATCCCGAGGATCTCGCGGCGCCCCTGACCGGAGACGCCGGTGGCGACCACCAGGGCCTGGGAGACGACGCGGCCCCGCACCCTGACGTCGAGGTAGGTGGCGTCCAGGAACAGGTAGGGGAACCAGGTGTGGTCCAGGGGTCGGGTCAGGAACTGCGCGACGGTCTCGTCGATCTCGGTGCAGATCCGCGAGACCGTGGAGCGGAAGATGCCGGTGTCGTTGCCCAGGGCGCGCACCAGCTGGTCGACCTTGCGGGTGGACACGCCGTCGATCCAGGCAGTGGCGATCACGGCGTACAGGGCCTTGTCGACCCTCCTGCGTGGGGACAGTAGGGACGGGAAGAACGACCCCTCCCTCAGCTTGGGGATCGCAAGGTCCACCTCGCCGGCTGGAGTGGCCAGCGTCTTGGAGCGCGTCCCGTTGCGGCGGGTCGTGCGCTCCGGGGTGCGCTCGTGCGGGGCCGCGCCGATCCTCGCGGTCGCCTCGGCGTTGATCAGGTCCTGCAGCCCCGCCTGCAGCATCCGTCGGAACACGTCCGAATGAGCGAGGTCGGGATCGGTCAGGACTTCCTGAATCAGCGCGGACAGGGCAGACTGGTTGTGGGTCATCGTGAGATCACTTCTTTGCTTCTTGCCGGAAACAACAGGTCCTCCCACGATGACCCCTCTACGTCAACGCCGACGAGGGACCCGCAGGAAGTGACACCACACTAAGAGACGCACCCGAGTGCGACAGGTCCGGGCGGACTGGCCACAACGATGGCTTCGGCATCACGGACCAGGCCCTGTCCACGGCGGGGCTTCCTGCCGATCCTGTCGCTCCCCGCCGGCCCCGAGCAACCCGTGTGCGTGTGGGCCGTGACTACATGGCCCACACGCACGGAGGTCGGAGCACTTCGAGCTCCGAGGGGACCCAGCAGGGTGGGACACGGCCCAAACGCACAGCGGTCGGAGCCGTGAGCTCAGTCGAGGGGCTGGCCTGCCGCCTCGGCCAGGGCGAGGATGCGCTCGGCTTCCTCGACGTGGAGCTGCTCGATCATCCGACCGCGGTACGTCGCCACCCCGCCATTGCCGGCCTGCCAGGCCTCGATGAGGCCGCGGGCGTCGTCGATCTCGTCATCGCCGGGGGTGAAGACCTCGTTGGCCGGGCCGATCTGCGAGGGATGGACGAGGGTCTTGCCGTCGAACCCGAGCAGCCCGGCCTCGCGGGCCTGCTTGGTGAAGCCGATGGGGTCACGCACGTCGTTGTAGACCCCGTCGAGGATGACCTTGTCGGCGGCACGGGCGGCCAGGACGCAGGTCTGCAGGGCCGTGGCCAGCGGGGCCCTGCCGGGGACGTGCCTGGTGTGGAGCTCCTTGACGAGGTCGTTGGTACCCATGACGAGCACCTGCAGGCGTGGCGAGGCCTCGGCGATCGCCAGGGCGGACAGCACGGCCCGCGGCGTCTCGATCATCGCCCACAGGGCCAGCTGTGGGCCGGCACCGGCGGCCTCCATGTCGGCGACGATGCGTCGCACCTGCTCGGCCGAGTCGACCTTGGGCACGGCGATGGCGTCCGGGCCAGCGGCGACGGCCGCCGCCAGATCGTCGGCGTACCACGGGGTGTCCATGCCGTTGACCCGGATGACCACCTCACGGCGACCGTAGGGGTGCTCGGCGACGGCCCTGGCGGCGGCGGCCCTGGCCTCCGGCTTGGCCTCGGGGGCCACGGCGTCCTCCAGGTCGATGATGATGGCGTCGCACGCCAGGGTGCGGGCCTTCTCGAGGGCGCGGGCATTGGCGCCGGGCATGAAGAGGACGGAACGACGAGGACGCAGCACAGGATCCATGGACCCATTGTGCCGCAGGGCGGTCGTCGAGGACGCCCGACGGTGTCGATGGTCGGCAGAGCCTGCACGCCGCGACGGGACTGGCCGCCGAGCCCTCAGCGACGCCGCAACAGGTACGTGTCGAAGACCCAGCCGTGCTCGGCCAGGGCGGTGGCCCGGGTGGCGAGGATCTCGTCACGGACCTCCTCCAAGGGCCCGGACCGGAGGATCTCGTCGGGAGTGCCGATGTAGGCCGCCCAGTAGATGTCGATCCCGGTCGGGTCGATGAGGCTGAAGGTCTGCTTGCCGTCGAGCATGACGAGGACGTCGTCGACACCGACCGGCATGCCGCCCTCGAGCAGTCGGGCCGGGCTGATCTGGACGGCCCTTCCCTGACGGTTGATCGGGATCCGGAACCGCGAGGCCAGGGACAGCGAGGAGCTGATCCCCGGGATGACCTCGAGTTCGATCGGCACCTCACCGGCCTCGTCGACCTGCTCGATGAGCGATGTGACGATGGCCAGAGTCGACTCGAACAGTCCCGGGTCTCCCCAGACGAGGAACCCGCCACGCTGACCGTCGGCCAGGGCCTCACCGACCGCCCGGCTCCACTGCTCGAGGCGCTGGGCACGCCACGTGGCGACGGCCCGCGGGTAGTCCGGGGTCGACCGCCAGGGGCGGGGCGAGTCCTGCAGCTCGACGATCCGCAGCCCCGCGGCGTCCGGCCGGTGCCGACGCAGGATCTCGCGGCGGAACTCGACGAGGTCGTCGACGTCGTGCTCCTTGAGGACGACGAAGAGGACGTCGAGGCGCTCGATGGCGTGGACGGCCGCGAGGGTGATCCACTCAGGGTTGCCCGGGCCGATCCCGATGAGGTCGAGGTGTCTGGTCATGACGCTGTCCTGCCCCGACGCTCAGGACGAGCGGGTGACGACCTCGTCGCACAGGGCCTCGAGGGCCCGGCGGGACTCTCCGTCCGGCAGGGTCGACAGGAGGGACCGGGCCCGGTCGGCGCGTCGCTGGATCTCGGCCCGGGCCTCCTCGATGACGTGGTTGGACCGCAGCCCCGCCAAGGCCCGGGCCAAGGTGGCGTCGTCGGACAGGTCGGCGTCGAGCAGCCCCTGGAGCTCGGCATCGGCGGGGTCCGTCGAGGCGCGCAGCATGAGGGTCGGCAGCGTGGGGACGCCCTCGCGCAGGTCGGTGCCGGGGGTCTTGCCGGTGCGGGTCGAAGTGACGTCGATGATGTCGTCGGAGAGCTGGAAAACCTGCCCGATCTCCTCGCCGAAGCGGCCCAGGGTCTCCAGCACGGTGGCGTCGGCCCCCGAGACCATGCCGCCGAAGACGGCCGCCGCGGCGATGAGGGAGCCTGTCTTGTCGGCGACGACCGACAGGTAGTGGGCCAACGGGTCCTGCCCGTCCTGCGGTCCGCGGGTCTCGGCGATCTGTCCCTGGACGAGTCGGGCGAAGGTGCGGGCCTGGAGGCGCACGTAGTCGGTGCCCAGTTCGGCGACGACCTCGGAGGCGCGGGCGAAGAGGAAGTCGCCGACCATGATGGCCACCGAGTTGCCCCAGCGCAGGTTGGCCGACTCGGCCCCCCGTCGCATCGACGCCTCGTCCATGACGTCGTCGTGGTAGAGCGAGGCGACGTGGGTGAGCTCCATGACGACGGCCGCCCGCACGAGGTCGGCGTCGTCGACCGGCCCCCCGAACCGGGAGCACAGGACGACCAGGAGCGGGCGGAAGCGCTTGCCACCGGCGGAGATGATGTGGTTGGCGACCTCGGTGACGAAGGGGGTGTCGGCGCCGGCCTGGCGGGACAACTCGTCCTCGACCAGGGCGAGTTTGGCGGCGACGTCGTCGGTGAACTCGCTACTCACGTTCTGCGACACGGTACTCCTTGCCGTCGGGCCGCCGGGCGACCGAACGGATGGTCAGGACGAGCGCGGCGCCGGTGGGCACCACGGTCCCACCTTAGTGCCTGGCATCGGGACCTGCCCACCCGAGGCCAGCGACCCTCGGGACGGGCCCGGGAACGGACGAGGGGGTCGGGGCCACCGGCCCCGACCCCCAGCGCTCACCGGATCGGCCTCACCTCAGGAAGGTGGCCGCGTGGTTGAACATGTCGATGATCGGCTGCGGGAACAGGCCCAGGGCCAGGGTGCCCAGGGCGCAGACGACCAGGACGATCCAGCCGACGGTGCTCGGACTGCCCACCTCGACGTCCTCGGCCTGCTCACCGGGAGCACGGAAGAAGACGACGACGATGACCCGCAGGTAGAAGAACGCCGCCACCAGCGAGAAGATGACGCCGAGCAGGACGAGCCAGGCGAAGCCGCCCCGCCACCCTGCCAGGAAGACGACGAGCTTGCCGGTGAACCCGGCCGTGAGCGGGATGCCGGCGAAGCTCAGCATGAAGAGGACGACGAGCGCACCCAGAGCCGGGTGGGAACGACCCAGACCGGCCCACGAGGCGATCTCGGTCGACTCGCCGCCGGCCTTGCGCACCATGAGGACGATGACGAAGAACCCGATCGTCGCCAGACCGTACCCGGCCAGGTAGACGAGCACCGAGGACACCGACCCGGTCTGGCCGGCGGTCATGCCGGTCTGCACGGTGAAGGCGCCGACGACGCCGACGAGGATGAACCCGGCGTGGGCGATGGACGAGTACGCCAGCAGACGCTTCATGTCGGACTGGGCCAGGCCGACGATCGACCCGACGGCCATGCTGGCCACCGCGACGACCGCCAGGATGATCTGCCAGTCCCACCTCATGCCGCCCAGGGCGACGTAGAGGACGCGCATGAGGCCGACGAGGGCCACCATCTTCGTGGCGATCATCATGAACGCCGTCACCGGCGACGGGGCACCGGTGTAGACGTCGGGGGTCCAGTTGTGGAAGGGCACCGCACCGACCTTGAAGAGCAGCCCGACCGCCACGAGGATCATGCCGGCGGCCAGGAGCCTGGACCCCCCGGCCACGCCCATGACGGCCTGCGCGATGGCTCCGAGCTGGAACGAGCCGGAGGCCCCGTAGAGCAGCGCGATGCCGTAGAGGAAGATCGCCGAGGACAGGGCGCCCAGGAGGAAGTACTTGAGCGCCGACTCCTGGGAGACCATACGGCGACGTCGCGCCATGCCACACAGGAGGTAGAGCGGCAGGGAGAAGATCTCGAGGGCGACGAACATCATGACGAGGTCGTTGCTGGCCGCGAAGGCCATCATGCCGAAGATGCTGAAGAGCAGCAGCGGGTACACCTCGGTGTGCTCCTGGTGGGCCTCGACGGCTTCCTGCTCCAGCGGCGAGCCGGGGACGGTGGAGGCGCTGGCCACGAAGGAGGTCTGCACCCCACCCATCCGCTCGGCGAAGAGGGCGACCGTCCCCAGCGAGAACACCAGGAGCAGCAGCCACGTCGCGTAGGTCGGGGCGTCGAGGGCCAGGGAGCCCACGCCGGCCAGCTTGTAGCCGGCGTGCGTCCACCCGGTGAGCACCGAGCCGAGCGCGGCGAGCAGGACGATCGTCGTGAGGCCGAGCTGCACCGGACGGCGGGAGGCGCGGGGCACGAAGGCCTCGACGAGGGTCTCGATCGCGGCTCCCCCGACGACGAGGAACAGCGGCATGAGCGCCGACCACTCGATGTGGGGCGCCTGGATGTCCAGGGGAACGATCTGCATGGCGGTCAGGCCGAGGATCGCGGACTGGGAGATCACTTGACACCCTCCTTGACGACCGGGGCCGGATCAGTCATGCCGATGGCCGACATGGTCTGCTGGGCGACCGGTTCGATGACGTGCAGCATGGGCCGCGGGAAGAAACCGAAGACCAGGAGCAGCAGGACCAACGGCGCCAGGGCCGCCTTCTCCAGACCGTCGAGGTCGCGGTTGACGTGCTCGGCGGTGGCCTCGGTGACCGGCCCGGTCATCGTCCGCTTGTAGGCGAGCAGGACGTAGACGGCGGCCAGCACCATGCCGAGGGTCGACACGGCGACGTACACCGGATGACGCGACCACGACCCGGCCAGGACCATGAACTCACCGACGAAGTTCGACAGGCCCGGCAGGGACATCGTCGCCAGGCCGGCGAAGAGGAACAGCCCGGCGAGCACCGGGGCCGTCCTCTGGACGCCACCGAAGTCGCGCACGTCGGCCGAACCGCGCCGCCGCACAAGGAAGCCGAGGACGAGGAAGAGGGCCGCGGTGGAGAACCCGTGGTTGAACATGTAGAAGACCGATCCGGTGATCGACGTCGTCGTCACCGCGAAGATCCCCATGACCATGAAGCCGAAGTGGCTCACCGAGGTGTACGAGACGAGCCTCATGAGATCACGTGACGTGGCCGCCATGGCGGCACCCCACAGGACCGAGATGATGGCCAGGACGAGGACGAACGGCGTCGCCCAGTGGGAGGCCTGCGGGAAGAGCCCCAGGCACAGCCGGAGCATCCCCAGGGTGCCGATCTTGTCGAGCAGGCCCACCAGCAGGGTCGAGGCCCCGGGGTTGGCCTGTTCGGCGGCGTCCGGCAGCCAGGTGTGCACCGGCACCATCGGGGCCTTGACCGCGAAGGCGATGAAGAAGCCGACGAAGAGGTACTTGCCGATGGCTCCGTCGAAGGACACCTTCGCCAGGTCGGACAGGAGGAAGGTCCCGCCGTGGACCCCGACCCCGATGACCGCGAAGAGCATGACGAGCCCGCCGGCCAGGGAGTACAGGAGGAACTTCATGGCCGCGGCCCGACGACGGGGTCCGCCCCACCCGCCGATGAGGAAGTACATCGGCAGCAGGCTGGCCTCGAAGAAGAGGTAGAACAGGAGGACGTCGACCGAGGTGAAGCAGTAGATCGCCAGGCCCTCGGTCATGAGCGCCAGACCGAAGAAGGCGTTCGTCGACCACGGGGCGGTGCCATCGCCCAGGGTGCCCTCGCCGACGTTCCACTCGGCGAGCAGGACCACCGGCACGAGGATGACGGTGAGCAGGACGAGGGTCATCGACAGACCGTCGGAGCTCAGCGCGTACCAGGCTCCGATGGCGCGGATCCAGTGATGCGTCTCGGAGAGGTTCGTGCCGGTGGCGGCCATGACGAAGGCGATGATGCCCAGGACGAGGGTGACGACCGAGATCGCCAGGCCCAGGGTGCGTCCGGCACGGCCCTTGAGGGCGATGACCACGGCGCCACCGATGATCGGCAGCAGGGCCAGGATCGAGAGGATCGGGAAACTCATCTCATCTCCTCCCTCAGGCCATCCGGCCGAGGATCAGGACGAGGCCCACGAGGATGGCCCCGTAGACCATCGTCAGGCCGTAGGTGCGTACGGACCCGTTCTGGAGCTTGCGCAGGCCGCTGGAGGCGGCGGCGACCACCCCGGCCGAGCCCATGACGAGGCCGTCGAGGACGCCCTTGTCGAGGGCCCGGACGCCGCGTCCGGTGGCCCGTGCCGGGGTCAGGACGAGGACGTCGTTGACGGTGTCGCCGTACACGTAGTTGCGGGACGCCAAGGCCAACGGATTGCGCGTGGCCGGCTCCTCGTCGGGGACGTCCCGACGGTTGAGCAGCCAGCCCAGGAGGATGCCCAGGGCCACGACGACGAGGTTGACGATGCCGATGAGGCTCCAGTGGAAGGCCCCACCGGACTCGGCCTCGGCTCCGGTCGCCGGGGCCAGCCAGCCGAGGATCCAACCGTTCATCGCGAATCCCATGACGATCGAGAGGATCGCCAGGATGATGAGCGGCACGGTCATCGTCAGCGGCGACTCGTGCGGGTGGACGTCGTCGCGCCACCGCTTGGACCCCAGGAAGGTGAGGACCATGAGGCGGGTCATGTAGTAGGCGGTGATGCCGGCACCGATGAGGGCCAGCAGACCGAAGACCCAGCCCTTCTCCCAGGCGGCCTCGATGATGGGGTCCTTGGAGAAGAAGCCGGAGGCACCGGGGAACCCGATGATGGCCAGGTAGCCGCAGGCGAAGGTCCAGAAGGTCACCGGCATGACCCGGGCCAGGGCCCCGAAGTGGTACATGTCGGTGTCGTCCTCGGTGCCGTGCATGACCGAGCCGGAGCCGAGGAACATGTTGGCCTTGAAGGCGCCGTGGGTGATGAGGTGGAAGATCGCCAGGGCCGCGCCGGCCGGGCCGAGGCCCGCGGCGAGCATCATGTAGCCGATCTGCGACATCGTCGAGCCGGCCAGGACACGCTTGATGTCCTTGTGGGCCGAACCGATCCAGGCACCGGTGAGCAGGGTCACCGTACCGACGACGGCCACCGCCAGGGAGGCCGCGGCGGTGTGCGCGTAGATGGCGTGCGACCTCACGACGAGGTAGACGCCGGCCGTGACCATCGTCGCGGCGTGGATGAGGGCCGAGACCGGGGTCGGGCCCTCCATGGCGTCCATGAGCCAGGCCTGCAGCGGCACCTGGGCCGACTTGCCGCAGGCGGCGAGCAGGAGCATGAAGCCCAGCAGGGTGGCCCAACCGCTCGACAGCCCGCCGGCGGCGGCGCTCACCTTGGCGAAGTTCACGGTGCCGAACTGGGCCAGCATGGTGAAGATCGCCATCGTCAGGCCGAGGTCGCCGACGCGGTTCATGATGAACGCCTTGTTGCCGGCCGCGGCGGCCGCCGGGCGCTGGAACCAGAACCCGATGAGGAGGTAGGAGCACAGGCCCACGCCCTCCCAACCGACGAAGAGGATGAGGTAGTTGTCGGCCAGCACGAGGGTCAACATCGAGGCGATGAAGAGGTTGAGGTAGGCGAAGAAACGACGGCGGTCGGTGTCGTGGGCCATGTAGGCGATGGCGTAGACGTGGATGAGCGAGCCGACGAAGGTCACCAGGAGGACGAAGAGGATCGACAGCTGGTCTACGAGCAGGCCGACCCGCAGATCCCACGACCCGGTGTCGATGAACGAGTACAGCGGCACCGACACCGCCCGACGGGAGGCGTCCCGCCCGAGCAGGTCGAGGAAGAGGACGAGGCCGATGACGAAGGACACCATCGGGGCGACGGTGGCCAGCAGATGGCCCCAGGCGTCACTGCGGCGTCCCAGGACGAGCAGCAGGCCGGCGACGACGAGCGGCACGGCGATCATGAGCCACGACAGGCTGAACAGACCGTCGGCCGGGACCGGAGTCACGGATTCCAGAAGGTACACGCCGACACCCCTCAGAACTTCAACAGGTTGGCGTCGTCGACCGAGGTCGTGCGACGGGATCGGAAGATGGTGACGATGATCGCCAGACCGATGGTCACCTCGGCGGCGGCCACGATCATGACGAAGAAGGCACCGATCTGGCCGTCAAGGGCCCCGTGGACGTGCGAGAAGGTGACGAGCACGAGGTTGGCGGCGTTGAGCATGAGCTCGACCGACATGAGCGCGACGATCGCGTTGCGCCGCAGCAGGAAGCCGAGCATCCCGATGGCGAAGAGGATCGCCGACAGGACGAGGTAGTCGTTCGGGTTCATTCGAGCTCTCCTTCGACCTCGTGCCGGGCACTCGCGATGGAGGCGAAGGTGCTCTGGGTGGGCGCCTTGAGCTCTCCGGCGTCGATGATGCCGCCACGCGAGCGGATGGCCTGCGAGATGGAGTCGGGGGCGGGGGTGCCGTCGGGCAGCAGCGCCGGGGCACCGATGGCATTGCTCCGGGCGAAGACGCCGGGGCTGGGCTTGGAGGCGAGCTGCTCACCGCGGGTGAGGTAGGCCTCCATGCGGTCGGCCAGACGCTCCTTCTGGCCCTTCTTGCGACGCAGCCGTTCACCGTGGGCCAGGACCATGGTGCCGATGGCCGCGGTGATGAGCAGCGCCGAGGTCGCCTCGAAGGGGATGACGTACTGGGTGAAGATGAGCTCGGCCACCGAGTGGACGTTGTCCCCACCGGCCGCATTGGCCTTGTCGAGCCCGACCGCGGCGTCCTGCCCGATGCTCGCCACCGTCACCGCGTGGCCGACGGCCACGATGAGCATCGCCGCGATGCCCAGCGCGGCGACGACCGAGGCGACCCGGTGACCCTTGAGGGTCTCGACGATCGAGTCGGTGGTGTCGACGCCGACGAGCATGACGACGAAGAGGAAGAGCATGAGGATCGCGCCGGTGTAGACGATGATCTGCACGACGAAGAGGAACGGTGCCTGGAGGCTGGCGTACTGCACCGCCAGGCACACCATGACGACGGCCAAGGACAGGGCCGAGTGCACCGGCTTGCGGGCCAGGACCATGGCCAGGGCGGCCAGCACCATGATCGGCGCCAACAGCCAGAAGGCCACCTGGGATCCGGTGACCAGAGGTGCCACCATGAGCGGGTTCATCGGGTCGCCCCCTGGGAGTCATGGGCCTCGTCGGAGCGGGTCCGCGCCGACCGGGTGGGGGCACCCGTGCGGGTGTCCGGCTGGCCGGTGGGCGGCAGGCCGAGGAAGTAGTCCTTCTCGTCGTCACCGAGACGACGCGGATGGGGCGGCTGCTCCATGCCGGAGACCAGCGGGGCGAGGAGCTCGTCCTTGGTCCAGATGTGCTTGGCACGGGTCGTGTCGGCCATCTTGAAGTCGTTGGTCATGGTGAGGGCCCGCGTCGGGCAGGCCTCGATGCACATGCCGCAGAGGATGCACCGCAGGTAGTTGATCTGGTACACCCGGCCGTACCGCTCGCCGGGCGAGTACCTCTCGTCCTCGGTGTTCGAGGCGCCCTCGACGTAGATGGCGTCGGCGGGGCAGGCCCAGGCGCACAGCTCGCAGCCGACGCACTTCTCGAGTCCGTCGGGCCAGCGGTTGAGCTGGTGGCGCCCGTGGAAGCGGGGCGCCATGACCTTCTCCTTGCCCTTCTGCGGGTATCCTTGGGTGAAGGTCTTGCGGAACATCGTCCGGAAGGTGATTCCGAACCCGGTCCAGGCTCCCATCAGTTCTCTCCCCTCATGGTCGCTCCGGTGGTCGGTGTCGGCTCCTCGGTCGTCCCGGACAGCACGCGGGTGCCGGACAGGCTCTGGCCGGGCAGCGGGGGCACCGGGTAGCCGCCGGCGAAGGCGTCGAACGGCGCCTCGGTCGCGACCGGCTCCGGCTTCTCCTTGCCGCCGAGGAAGAGGTAGGCCAGCAGGGCCAGGACGACGACGCCGAGGATGACGACGAAGATCGGGCTGCCGAACCATCCCTGGTCACCCGCGGTGCGCATGAGCGCCACGAGGAGCACCCACACCAGGGAGATCGGGATGAGCGCCTTCCAGCCCATCTGCATGTAGTGGTCGTAGCGGAAGCGCGGCAGCGCACCGCGCACCCACACGAAGAAGAAGATGACGAGCTGGGCCTTGATGAAGAACCACAGCAGCCCCCACCAACCCTGGTCGATGAAGGCCAGGTGGTTGAACGGCCACGGGGCCCGGTAGCCCCCGAGGAAGAGGGTGACGCAGACCGCCGAGAGGGTCGCCATGTTGATGTACTCGGCGAGGTAGTACATGCCGTACGGAAAGCCGGAGTACTCGGTGCTGAACCCGGAGACGAGTTCCGACTCGCACTCGGGCATGTCGAACGGGGTGCGGTTCGACTCGCCGAGCATCGTGATGACGTAGATGACGAAGCTCGGGGCCAGGAGCAACCAGTAGTGCCCGGGGATGCCGGTGCTGAAGCTGCCCAGCATGATCGGGCGGGCCTGGGCGGTGACGATGCCGGAGGTCGACATCGTCCCGGAGAACATGAAGACCGCGACGAGGGACAGGCCCATGGCCACCTCGTAGGAGATCATCGAGGCCGAGGAGCGCAGGGCACCGAGCAGCGAGTAGCTGCCGGCCGAGGACCACCCGGCCAGGACGATGCCGTAGACGCCGATCGACGAGATCGCGATGATGAAGAGGACGGCCACCGGCACGTCGGTCACCTGGAGGTTGGTCTGGTGGCCGAACATCGAGACCCGTCCGCCCAGCGGGATGACCGCCCAGGAGCTGAAGCAGGCGATGCCGGCGATGACCGGGGCGAGGTTGAAGACGAACTTGTCGGCCCCCTTGGGGGTGATCATCTCCTTGAAGACGAGCTTGAGGCCGTCACCGACGGCCTGGAAGACGCCGCCGGCCCAGGCCGAGTTCATGACCGGTCCGATGCGGTTCTGCATCTTGCCGAGGACCCGACGCTCGAACCACACGTTGAAAATGGTCCAGGCGAGCAGGATGACGAACAGGACGACGACCTTGATGAGGACGAGCCACCAGGGATCGGTGCCGAAGGGGGCCACATCGAGGGGACTCATGCCACACCTCCCTCACTGAGATCCGACTTCGGGGTCTTGTCGACGCTGACCCGGACGACGTCGCCGAGGGCCAGGCCGGTGGTCTGCACGAGCGGGGTCCCGGGATGGGCGGGCACCCACACGGCGCCGTCGACCATCGTCGGCTCGACCTCGACGGGCAACTCGACGGAGCGCCCGGCGTCTCCGAGGACGACGAGGTCGCCCGTGACGGCCCCGAGCTCGTCCGCGGTGCGCTGACCGATCCGGGCGACGAGCGGACGAGCGGTGGCGCGCAGCGCCTCCTCCCCGTCCAGACAGGCGGAGTCGTCGAGGAGTTCGCGCCAGGTGTCGAGGACGAGGCCCCCGACCTGTGCCGAGGCCGCGTCGTCATCGGACCTCGCGGGGGCCGTGACGACGTCGACGCGCTGCCCGGTCCACGGTCCGATCTCCTGCCAGGCCTCGTGGGCCTCGACGACGGTCCGGAACCCCAGCGGGGTGCCCATGGCGTCGGCCAGGGCGGCCAGCACCCGGATCTCGTTCATCGGGGTGGCGGGCTGCCGGTTGACGACCCGCACCCGACCCGGTCGGTGCTCCCAGTTGAGGAAGGTGCCTGAGGTCTCCTCGAGCAGGCTCACCGGAAGGACGACGTCGGCCCGCTGGGCGACCTCGCTGAGTCGCTGTTCGAGGCTCACGAGGAAGCCGACCCCCTCGAGGGCGGCGCGGGCGGCGTCCGGATCGGGCAGGTCGGCGGGCTGGACGCCGGAGACGAGCAGGGCGCCCAGCGTGCCGTCGGCTGCACCGGCCAGCATCCCGGCAGTGTCCAGGCCCTCGGTCGCGGGCAACTGGTCGACGCCCCAGGCGGCGGCCAGGTCGACGCGGGCGGCGGCGTCGGCCACCGGGCGTCCACCGGGCAGCAGCGAGGGCAGGCACCCGGCCTCGACCGCACCGACCTCACCGGCACGACGCGGCACCCAGGCCAGCCGGGCACCGTGTTCACGGCACAGGTCGACGACGGCGCCCAGGGTTCCGGGGACCGCAGCGGCCCGCTCCCCCACGAGAATGATCGTCTCGGCGTCGACGAGGCCGTCGGCACCGAGCCGCTCCAGCGATGCAGGCTCCTCACCGGGCAGGGTCGGCACGAGCGTGGCGCCCATCTTCACCGACCCACGCGAGAGGTGGGTGCCCAGGACGTGCACCGGCAGGTGCTTCTTGCGCCAGGCCTTGCGCAGCCGCAGGAAGATGATGGGGCACTCGTCCTCGGGCTCCAGGTCGACGAGGACGACCTTGCCGGCCCGCTCGAGGTCGGCGTACTGGACCGACTCGGCAAGTTGACGTCCGGCCACCTGCGAGGCGAGGAAGGACTCCTCCTCGGCGCTGGCGACGCGGGCCCGGAAGTCGATGTCGTTGGTGCCCAGGACGGTCCGGGCGAATCGCGACCATGCGAGGTTCGTCTCGACCGTGAGGCGGCCACCGGTGAGGACGCCGACCCGTCCGGCGGCCTTGAGCCCGGTGACGGCGGCGTCGATGGCCTCGGCCCAGGAGGCCGGGCGCAGGACGCCGTCCTGGCGCACCAAGGGCGTCGTCACCCGGTCGTCACCGCGGCCGGAGACGAAACCGAAGCGGCCGCGGTCGCAACTCCACTCCTCGTTGACCTCGGGCAGGTCGCCTGCCTGACGGCGCATGACCTTGTAGTGCCGGTGGTCGGTGCGCAGCTCGCACCCGGCGGCGCAGTTCTCGCAGGTCGTCTTCGTCGAGACGAGGTCGAACGGGCGGCTGCGGAACCGGTAGGCCTCACTGGTGAGGGCACCGACCGGGCAGATCTGGATGACATTGCCCGAGAAGTACGAGTCGTACGGGTGCTGCGCGTAGGCGCCGATCTGCGAGACGGCGCCGCGCTCCTGGAGGTTGATGAACGGGTCGCCGGCGATCTGGTCGGAGAACCTCGTGCACCGCTGGCAGAGGATGCAGCGCTCACGGTCGAGGAGGATCTGCGCCGAGATGTTGATCGGCTTGGGGTAGGTCCGCTTGACGCCGCCGTACCGCGACTCCCCCCGACCGTGCGACATCGACTGGTTCTGCAACGGGCACTCGCCGCCCTTGTCGCAGATGGGGCAGTCCAGCGGGTGGTTGATGAGGAGGAACTCGAGCATCCCCTCCTGGGCCTTGCGGGCCACCGGGGAGGAGTCGGCGGTGTTGACGACCATGCCCTCGGCCACCGGCATGGTGCAGGCGGGCTGCGGCTTGGGGAAGCCGCGACCGTTGCCGGCGTCGGGGATGTCGACGAGGCACTCACGGCAGGCGCCGGCCGGGTCGAGGAGGGGATGGTCGCAGAACCGCGGGATGACGGTGCCCACGGTCTCGGCGGCGCGGATGATGAGGGTGCCCTTGGGCACGCTCACCGGTCGGCCGTCGATGGTGAGGGTGACGAGGTCCTCCTTGGGGACGACGTCGCCGGTCTTGGTGTCGACGCTCATGCCTTGACTCCGAACTCGTTGACGGCGCCACCGTGGAGGTCCTCCGCGGTGTAGATGGCGCTCCTCTCGTACGGCAACAGCTCCCAGGCCGGGGTGCCGTGGCATCCGGCCTCGAACTCCTCGCGGAAGTGACCGACCGCGCCGCGCACACAGCCGACGGCGCCGTCGGCCAGGGCGCAGAAGGACCGGCCACCGATGTTGTCGGCCACGTCGAGCAGCTTGTCGACGTCGCCCTCCTCGCCCTTGCCGGCCTCGATCTTGCGGAGCATCTGGACGAGCCACCAGGTGCCCTCGCGACACGGGGTGCACTTGCCGCAGGACTCGTGCTTGTAGAACTCGACCCACCTCAGGGTGGCGCGCACCACCGAGGTCGTCTCGTCGAAGCACTGCAGGGCCTTGGTGCCGAGCATCGTCCTGGCCCCGGCCATCGACTCGTAGTCGAGCGGCAGGTCGATGTCGTCGGCGGTGAGGATCGGCGTCGAGGACCCGCCCGGAGTGAAGAACTTGAGCTGGTGACCCTCACGCATGCCGCCGGACAGGTCGAGCAGCTCGCGCAGGGTGATGCCCATCGGTGCCTCGAACTGGCCGGGGTTGGCGACATGGCCGGACAGCGAGTACATGGTGAAACCGTCCGACTTCTCGGTGCCCATCGCCTTGAACCAGTCGCGTCCGTTGCGCAGGATCGCCGGGACCGAGGAGATCGACTCGACGTTGTTGATGACCGTCGGGCTGGCGTAGAGGCCGGCGACCGCCGGGAAGGGCGGACGCAGCCGAGGCTGACCGCGTCGACCCTCGAGCGAGTCGAGCAGGGCGGTCTCCTCGCCGCAGATGTAGGCCCCCGCACCGGCGTGGACGACGACGTCGAGGTCGTAGCCCGAGCCGAGGATGTTGGTGCCGATGTAGCCGGCCGAGTAGGCCTCCCGGACCGCCTGCTGCACCCGTCGGATGACGTGCAGCACCTCGCCGCGGACGTAGATGAACGCCATCTTCGCCTTGATGGCGTAGGAGGCGATGATGACCCCTTCGACGAGGGTGTGCGGGGAGGCCATCATGAGCGGCATGTCCTTGCACGTGCCCGGCTCCGACTCGTCACCGTTGACGACGAGATAGGTGGGGTTCGGGTTGCCCTTGGGGACGAAGGACCACTTCATGCCGGTCGGGAAGCCGGCACCGCCACGGCCGCGCAGGTTGGCGTCCTTGACCAGCGCGGTCACCGCGTCGGGGTCCATGGCCAGGGCCTTGCGCAGGCCGTCGTAGCCACCTCGGCGCTCGTAGTTGGACAGCTTCCACGACCGCTCGTCGGCCCAGTTGGCCGAGAGGATCGGGGTGATGCGGGCCGGGCCCGCCGTCGTCTCGACGCTCACTTCTGCTCCTCCGTCGACTCGGGAGCCCTGACGTCCTCGGGGTTCGGGGCGCTCCAGCCGCGCTCGTTGGCGATGCGCAGGCCGCGCAGCGAGGCCTCACCGGCCGAGGGACCCTCGTCGGCACGCCCGTCGGGGAACCCGGCCAGGACGCGCTCGGCCTCCTTCCAGCTCGTGATCGTGGCGCCGCGGGTGGCGTGGACCTCCTGCCCGGCGGCCAGGGCGTCGAGGATCTCCTCGGCCCGGGCCGGAGTCATGTTGTCCATGTACTCCCAGTTGACCATCATGATCGGCGCGAAGTCGCACGCGGCATTGCACTCGACCCGCTCGAGGGAGAACATCCCGTCGGGGGTCGTCTCCCCCTCCTTGATGCCGAGCTTGCGCTCGACCCGCTCGAGGAGGACGTCGCCGCCGAGGATGGCGCACAGGGCCGTAGTGCACACCCCGATGTGGTGGCGCCCGGCCGGGCGACGCTTGTACATCGTGTAGAAGGTCGCCACCCCGCTGACCTGGGCCTCGGTGATCCCGATGACCTGGGCGCAGGCGGTGATGCCGGCCGGGGAGACCCGCCCGTCGACCGACTGCACGAGGTGCAGCATCGGCAGCAGGGCCGATCGGGGGTCCGGGTACCGGGCCGCCAGCGACCTCATCTCCTCGAGGGTCTGCTCGGTGATGTTCGTCGACTGGTCGGTCTGGTCGACGCCGCCCGAGCCGGTGAAGTCCGAGTGGAACTCCTCGGAGTACGGGTAGTGGAACTCTTCGCTCATCGGTCGACCCCTCCCATGACCGGATCGATGGACGCCAGCGCCGGGACGACGTCGGAGAGCATGCCGCCCTCACACATCGCCGGCAGGGACTGCACGTGGATGAATCCCGGGTCGCGCAGGTGCGACCGGTAGGGACGCACCCCACCGTCGGAGACGAGGTGGCAGCCGAGCTCGCCGCCGGCACCCTCGATGCCCTGGTACACCTGACCGGCCGGCACCCGGAAGCCCTCGGTGATGATCTTGAAGTGGTGGATGAGGGCCTCCATGGACTCACCCATGATGTGCTTGATGTGCTCGTTCGAGTTGCCCTGGCCGTCGGCCCCGATGGCCAGCTCGGAGGGCCAGGCGATGTGCGGGTCGTCGACCATGTGGCGCTGGCCCTTCGTCGCCTCGAGCTTCTTGAGCACCTGCTTGAGGATGCGGACCGACTGGTTCATCTCCTCGAGGCGGATGACGAAGCGGCCGTAGCAGTCGCAGCTGTCGGCGGTCGGCACGTCGAACTCGTAGTCCTCGAACCCGCAGTAGGGCTGGGCCTTGCGCAGGTCCCACGGCAGTCCGGTCGAGCGCAGGGTCGGGCCGGTGACGCCCAGGGCCATGCAGCCGGCCAGGTCGAGGTAGGCGACGTCCTTCATCCGGGCCTTGAAGATGGGGTTGGCCAGGGTGAAGTCACCGATCTCGTGGAGGTTTCCCTCCATCCGCACGATGAGGTCGCGCAGCAGGTCCATGCCGTTGTCGGGCAGGTCGGTGGCGGTGCCGCCGGGACGGATCCAGGCGTTGTTCATGCGCAGGCCGGTGACGGCCTGGTTGAACTCCAGGCAGATCTCGCGCTCGCGCAGGCCGACCTCGGCCACCGAGCTGGCACCCAGCTCGAGGGAGCCGGTGCCCACGGCGATGAGGTGCGAGGAGATGCGGTTGATCTCGGTGATCATGACGCGCAGCGCCTGGGCGCGCTCGGTCACCTGGTCGGTGATGCCCAGGAGCTTCTCGACCGCCAGACAGTAGACGAGCTCGTTGAAGAAGTTCGCGACGTAGTTGGCGCGGGTCATGAAGGTGACGCCCTGGGTCCAGGTGCGGTACTCCATGTTCTTCTCGATGCCGGTGTGGAGGAAGCCGATGCCGACCTTGATGTCGGAGACGGTCTCGCCGTCCAGCTCGAGGATGAGGCGCATGACGCCGTGGGTCGACGGGTGCGAGGGACCGAAGTTGATGACGACGGTCTCGTCACCCCGCTCGGCGGCCTCGGCGACGATCTGGTCCCAGTCCCCACCCTGGGTGAGGTACTCCTGAGGCCCCTCGGCCACGTTCGTGGCCCGGTCACTCATGTGGTTCTCGCTCATCAGTTGTAGCTCCTGCGCTGGTCCGGCGGAGGGACGACCGCACCCTTGTACTCGACGGGGATGCCGCCGAGCGGGTAGTCCTTGCGCTGCGGGTGCCCGACCCAGTCGTCCGGCATGAGGATGCGGGTGAGGGCCGGGTGGCCGTCGAAGACGACCCCGAACATGTCCCAGGCCTCGCGTTCCTGGAAGTCGGCGTGCGGGTACACGGCGACGACGGAGGGGACGTGGGGGTGATGGTCCTCGGGGTCGGCCAGGGCCACCTCGAGGCGGATCATGCGGTTGTGGGTGAACGACCGCAGGTCGTAGACGACGTGCATCTCCTGGCCGGTCATCTGCGGGTAGTGCACGCAGGTGAGGCAGGCGCAGGACTCGAACCGCAGCTGTTCGTCGTCGCGCAGGGCGGTGACGAGGTCGACGAGCTTGTCCGGGAGGACGAAGAAGGTGATCTCGCCGCGGTCGACGAGGGTGAGTCCGGCGGAGAACCCGGGGACGAGCTGTTCCATGCGGTCGGCGACCTCGTCGAACCAACCGCCGTAGGGGCGCTCGCTCGACCCGGCCATCTCGACGACCCGGGTCATGCCGCCGTAGCCGGAGGTGTCACCGGAACCGGAGGCCCCACCCCACATGCCGTGCCGGGTCCCGATGACCGGACGCGCAGCGGCCTGGGCGGAGGTGGCCTCGAGGGTGCCGTCCTCGGGCACCTCGGGGGTCAGCGGGGATCCGTCGCTCATCGCATGAGTCCCTTCATCTCGAGGGTCGAGGGTGCCTCGAGGGCGATCCTCTCCTTGGCCTTCTCGACCTCGGCCATGTGGCCGAGCAGCGGCCAGTGCTGGATCTGCTCACGGAGCTTGAAGATGGCGTCGATGAGCATGTCGGGGCTGGGCGGGCACCCGGGCAGGTAGATGTCGACCGGGACGATGTGGTCGCATCCCTGGACGACGGCGTAGTTGTTGAAGATGCCGCCCGAGGAGGCGCAGGCCCCCATCGAGATGACCCACTTGGGATTGGGCATCTGGTCGTAGAGCTGTCGGACGACGGGGGCCATCTTCTGGCTCACCCGACCCGAGACGATCATGAGGTCGGCCTGACGGGGTGAGGCGCGGAACACCTCGTGGCCCCAGCGGGCGGCGTCGTGGCGGGGACCGCCGTAGGAGATCATCTCGATGGCGCAGCACGCCAGGCCCATGGTGAGGGGCCAGAACGAGGTCTTGCGCAACCACCCGACGATGGCCTCCATGGAGGTCATCATGATGCCGGCGGGGACGTCGGCGTCGTACTCGGCCATGGTGTCCTTCCTTCCCTGCTCAGTCCCAGTCCAGGCCGCCGCGGCGGTAGATGTACAGGTACGAGACGAACACCGTCACGATGAACAGGAGCATCTCGACCATGCCGAAGACACCCAACCGGGTGAAGTCGGCGGCCCAGGGGTACAGGAAGACGATCTCGATGTCGAAGACGATGTAGAGCATCGCCACGACGTAGTACTTCACGGGGAACCGGCCGCCACCGGCCGGTTGGGGAGTCGGCTCGATGCCGCACTCGTAGGTCTCGTGCTTCGACCGGTTCTGCCTGGTCGGGCTGAAGACGTGGTTGAGCGTGATCGTCGCCACGACGAAGAGCGCAGCCAGGATCGCCAGTCCGAGCAGGGGCAGGTACGAGTTCATCGTTGGGTACCACCTTGTCCGACGTGATGTCTCCGACCGGAGAGTACGCCCATCGGGTCGAGTGCCGTGCAGGTACTCATGCCGAGGGCGCCAATCTGGTGAGGGCGTTGATGACGTGGTCGTACACGTCGCCGTCCCGCGCATCGGTGAGATTCGCGAGAAGTTTGTTGACGAACCTCATGAGTGAGGCCCGTGGAAGGCCGTAGGTCGTGCACAGACGCATGACCCGCGGGTCGCCGATGAGCTTGACGAAGATCGTCCCCAGGCGGAAGTACCCGCCGAAGTGGGAGCGCAGAGCCGTGGGGTAACCCTCGAGGGCCCGCTCGGCGGAGCGGGAACCCACGCCGCGGTAGTGCGCCTGGGCGATGGCCTCGGCCGCCAGGGCTCCGGCCTCGAGGGCGTAGTCGATGCCTTCTCCGTTGAAGGGGTTGACCATGCCGCCGGCGTCCCCGACGAGCAGCAGCCCGCGGGTGTAGGCGGGTTTGCGGTTGAAGGCCATCGGCAGCGCCGCGCCGCGGATGGGCCCCTCCTGGTTCTCCGAGGTCAACCCCCACTCGGCCGGCTGGTGCGAGAGCCAGCGGGTCATGAGGGCGCGGTAGTCGGTCTTGCGGAAGGCGTCGGAGGAGTCGAGCATGCCCAGGCCGACGTTGACGGTGCCGTCGCCCACCGGGAACACCCAGCCGTAGCCGGGCAGCAGATCGGACTGGTGCGGGGCACCGTCCCACAGCTCGAGCCAGCTCTCGAGGAACTCCCCGTCGCTGAGCGAGGAACGGTAATAGGTGCGCACCGCGACCCCCATGGGGCGGTCCTGGCGGCGCTCCAGACCCATGGACACGGCCAGCCGGGAGGAGTTGCCGTCGGCGGCGACGACGACCGGGGCGCGGAATCGGCGTCCGTCAGCGGTGCGGACCCCGACGATCCGGTCGGTGTGCTCGTCGAGGAGGGGCGCGACGACGTTGGCACCGGTGACGAGAGTGGCCCCCTGCGCCGCGGCGTGCTCGGCCAGTCGCTGGTCGAGCTGGGTGCGCCGACACACCATGCCGAAGTTCGGGAAGTCGGCGAGGTCGGGCCAGGGCAGGATGAACGGGGCGACGGTGCCACCGTGGATCCGCAGGCCGTGGGTGTGCTTCCAGCCGGCATCCTCGGAGACGTCGATCCCCAGACCGATGAGCTGCTTGACCGCGCGCGGCGTCAGACCGTCCCCGCAGACCTTGTCGCGGGGGAAGGACGCCTTCTCGAGCAGGGTGACCTGGAGACCGTGGCGGGCCAGGTGCGCGGCCGTAGCCGATCCGCCCGGTCCGGCCCCGACCACGACGGCGTCGGAGTCGACGACGTCGCCGTCGACGGATCCCGTCATGGAAAGCCTCCTCGCTGGTGTGGTTCACCTGAGTCTATGGCCGGTCGTGCTCTTCGTCACAATCGGGCGTGCCGCGGTCTGACTAGGGATGACGCCGTCCGGAGGGGACGCTATTTGGCAATGTTCTCGTGACGTAATTCGGTTCGCGGGGAACCGGACCCGCTCGGGCCATGGCCGCACAGGGTTCCGACATGCGCGCGCTGACCAGCCGTCCGGACGGCTCCGGGTATTGTCGTCCACATGATCGTCAACCCTGGATCGACCCGGTTGCGTGCCCGGACCGTGGTCATCGACGACCCAGGGTCGCTCGGATCCTTCATGACGCCGACCGACTCCACCTGCATGCTCCACCGTGGCGACGGGGTCGTCGGCATCGGCGAGATCGCGCGGTTCGAGACGGACTCCCCCGCTGCGGCCGACGTCTGGTGGGAGGCCTTCTGCGCCGAACTCGAGAACGAGACCGAGCTGCCCGGGGTCTTCGGCACCGGACCGGTGGCCTTCGGCTCGTTCACCTTCGATCCCGACCGCTCCTCCTCACGCTCGGTCATGATCGTCCCGAGAACCATCATCGGACGACGCTACGGGCAGTCCTGGCTCACCCAGTTCTCGTACGACCGGGTCGTCTCGGACCCTCCCCGCAGGCAGATCCGACCCCGACGCCCACCGTCCATCGATCTCACCGATGGGGCGATCAGCGCGCAGCGATGGCGTCAGGTGGCCGCTCAGGCGCAGTACCTCCTCATCCCCGGCGGGCTGGAGCGGCTCGTCATCATGCGCGACATGCTGGCCACCAGCCCCCTTCCCATCGACCCACGCTGGATCGTCGGCACCCTGTCGCGCCGCTTCCCCGACGCCTGGACCTACCATGTCGCCGGCGCCGTGGGGACGACGTCCAAGCTCACCGTGCAGGTGCGCGACGGCCTGGTCACCTCCCGGGCCCTCACCCATGCACCGGGACGGCGTCCGCAGACCGAGGAGCTGCTCCTCGACGCGCTCGTCGGCGACGGCCCGCTGGCCGCCCAGCACGCCGAGATCGTCAACGCGGTACGCGACGCCCTGGCCCCCTTCTGCCAGGCCTGGCACCGACCGGAGACCCCGGGGCTGGTCGCCGGACCGGACGCCAGCTACCTCGTCTCGGACGTCAGCGGGGTGACGACGGGGGCCACCTCCTCCCTCACCATCCTCAGCGCCCTGCACCCGACGGCCTTCGTCACCGGGACCCCACCGTGGCGGGCGCAGGCCGTCCTGGCCGAGGTGGAGGAGCTCGACAGGGGTCGGGTGAGTGGACCGGTCGGTTGGGTCGACGCCATGGGCAACGGCCAGTGGCTGTCGGACTGCCGCGGTGGCCAGCTCGACGCCGTCGACCCACGGATCCTCCACGTCTTCCTCGGCCAGCCGGTCGGGATCGACGACGACCCCGACGCCCTGGCTGCCGACCTCGAGAGTCAGCTGGCCACCCTCACGCGCCTGGTCACCCGGAGCTGACCCCTTCCCGGAGCCGGCCCTTCGCGCGGTGGGCCTCCTCCCGGGGCGGGGCGCGCCGCTCGCGGACCCGGGAGCCACCGGGGCCGGGTCTCAGCGGCGCACGACCCTCTTGTCCCCCTTGGACGGGCGGTCCCCGCGGGCCAGTTCGCGCTGCTCGGCGAGCTGCCGGCGCGACTCCTCCTGCATCTCCTGGAGCTGTTGCTGGTCCAGACCGCCCATCCGCAGCACGGAGAAGGCCACCACCGCGGCGACGACGCTGATCCACGGGGACAGGCCGAGCACCTGCCAGATGGTGATGAGGGCGACCATGTCGAGGCCGCGCACGAGGTTGAACATGAGGCCCGGGGGCATGGCACCGGCCTGGGTGGCGACCATGGGGGCCGAGTAGTCGGCCGGCTTGGCCGAGACCCACCGGACCGCGCCGACGAACCCGGCCGCCGCGGTGACCAGGGCGTTCATCGCGGCGTGGCCCCAGTCCATCCGACCGGCGGCGCCCAGGCCGTGGAAGGCCGGGACGGTGGCGATCGCCCACAACAGCGCGAGCCCCGCCGGCACGGCCGAGGCGGCCGTGCGCACCTGGGAGGTCGTGAAGGGCAGGGTGCGCATGAGTCCCTTGGTCCGGCTCAGCACGCGCAGGCTGGTGAAGAACGGCACGAGCGCGGCGACGAGCACGAGGGCCGAGACCGGCGAGGACAACCTGCCCAGACCCAGGGCCTGCACGGCGTAGGGCACGAGGATCGTCACGACGAGGGTGATGAGCGGACGGGGGAACCGCACGAGACGCTGGACGTCACGCCAGATGAGGGCCTGCAGTCCCATCCCCCGCCCCCGGGTGGGCCGGACGTGGCCCCGTTCGACGGCCTCCCGCTCCTGGAGGATGTCCCGGATGAGGGCGAAGTCGAGGGCGAAGGCGGCACCCTGCATACCGGCGGCCAGCGAACCTCCGGCCATGAGGCGGGCCCGTCGGATCGAGTTGAGTCGCCGGCGGGCCAGGATCGCCGCGACGACGAGGACGACGACGCCGCCGATCCCGATCCCCCAGGCGATGGCCAGGGACAGGTTCGTGCTCAGGGCCACCGGGTACCAGCCGGTGGCGGTCATCACGACCGCGATCATGGCCAGGGTCCCGGCCGCCGCGGCCAGGGACTGCACCGCCCGGACGGTCCAGGCCCGCTCGGCCCCCTGCTCGGCGGCCGCGAAGGCGACGACCGCCGCCGCGCCCAGGCCCATCGCGACGGTCCAGGCCGCGATCGCCACCCCGGACGACCCGGTGAGGGCCGAGACGAGGGCGCCGAGGACGGCCCCGGCGACGAGCGCCACGACGAGGGCGGCGCTGAGACGCTTGCGCAGCAGCCGCGACCGGTCGATCGGGGCGTCGAGCAGCCAGAATCCCTCGGCCGCCGAGGCGAGCACCGGACCGAAGATCCGCGAGGCGGCCAGGGCGAACGCCAGGACGGCCGTCGTCGCCGCCACCGGCAGCATGTCGCGGGCCGTCCGGCACCCGGTCGAGGTGCAGCCCGAGGCCTGCCCCTGGGCCTGGACGACGAGGCTGATGACCATGGCCAGGACGACGACGAGGGAGAAGATGAGGACGTAGCCGTCACCCAGGGCCTGCCAGATGTTGCGCGTCGTGCGGCCCCTGCGCCAGTCGCCCATGAGGAGCTCGAGCTGACGCTCGTCGGCCTGCCCGGCCCAGTACTCCTGCGGATCGTGGTCGACGACGAGGGTCGCGTCGGGAAGTTCCCCTCCCAACTCGCGCTCGGCTGCGGACTCGCTGGCATCGACCTGGCCGGAGGCCGCCCGCGAGTTCTGGGAGGGCTTGCCCTGCCCGGGACGACGGGGGGTGTTGCGGGACCTGCGCCGGCTCATCCGCGCGGCCCTCCCAGCTCGACGATCCGGGCCCCCAGGCTCTCGACGAGGGCCGGCTCGTGGCTGGCCATGACGATGGCCAGGCCCTGGTGGAGTTCCTCCTTGAGGCGCTTGGCGAGCCAGGCGATGCCCTCGACGTCCAGGCGCGCCTCGGGCTCGTCGAGGACGAGGAGCTTGCGCGGACGCACCAGGGCGGTGGCCAGACCCAGGCGACGTCGCTGACCCGAGGACAGGGTGCCGGGCAGCTGACCGGACTGCGGGACGAGCTGCACCTCCTCGAGGACCTCGTCGACGAGCTCGTCGGCGTCGACGAGACCATGGGCCCGCGCCAGCAGGTCGAGGTGCTCGACGACGGACAGGTCGGGGAAGAAGTCGAGGTCGTCGATGACGGTGGCGACATGGCGCCGGAACTCCGGATCGGTCTCCGAGACGCGACGGCCGAGGACCTCGACGGTGCCCGAGGTCGGTCGATCGGCGCCGACGAGGCAGCGCAGCACGGTCGACTTGCCGGCACCGTTGCGTCCGGTGAGGGCCACCGCCTCCCCCTCACGGACGGTGAGGGAGAACCCGCTGACGATGGTGTGGTCACCGTAGGACTTCGTGAGGTCCTTGGCGACGAGGACGGTGCTGCGTGAGGCCATGGGGCACATTGTCCCGCACGGCACACCACCGACCCAAAACCGCCGTCCACGAGCCTGTGCCAGACTGTTCAGGTGCTGACCACCCGAGCCACCCTCGACAAACGCCGTGCGGACGTCGCCTCGATGTTCGACGGCGTCGCCCGTCGCTACGACCTCATGAACTCCCTCATGACCCTGGGGGCGGTCGATCGGTGGCGCCAGTACGTCGTCGACGCCGTCGAGCCAGCACCCGGACAGCGCATCCTCGACCTGGCCGCCGGCACCGGCACCTCCTCGGCCACCTTCGCCGTCCACGGGGCGGAGGTCTACCCGACCGACATCTCCCTGGGGATGCTCGAGGTCGGCCACCAGCGCCAGCCCGACCTGCACTTCGTCGCCGGGGACGCCACCGCCCTGCCCTACGCCGACGACACCTTCGATGCCGTGACGATCTCCTACGGGCTGCGCAACGTCGAGGACACCCGGGCGGCGCTCACCGAGATGCTGCGGGTCACCAGACCGGGTGGGCGGGTCGTCGTCTGCGAGTTCTCCACCCCGACCTGGGGGCCGTTCCGGCACGTCTACAAGGACTACCTGCTGGCGGCGATCCCCGCGATGGCCCGGATGGCCAGCTCGAACCGCGACGCCTACGACTACCTGGCCGAGTCGATCCTCGCCTGGCCCGACCAGGACCACCTGGCGGCTCTCATGACGGAGTGCGGGTGGAGGGCCGTGGCCTGGCGCAACATCGCCGGCGGCGTCCTGGCGCTCCACCGCGCCTGGAAGGCCTGAGCCGCGTGCGCCCCGTCGACCACCCGGTCCTCCTCGACGCCTGGGCAGCCAGATCGTGCCCGGTCAAGACGCAGAACGCCTTCGACCCGACGATCCCCGGCCCGCCGGAGCGTCCCGACCCCGCCAACTCCGAGCTTTTCGACGGCGCGCAGGCCTTCACCGACCGCGTGCTCGACCTCCTCGCTGCCCTTCCCGGGGCGATCGACCTGCGGCCGTGGCGTCAGTCCAGCGCCCAGAGCCACCGCATCGCGACCCGTCGCGCCCTTGATTCCCGGGCCCCGGTCGTGCTCGCCCCGCTCCTGCCCTCCTCACCCCAGGGCCATCGCACCGGCAGCCCCGACCTCCTCGTCGCCGCCGGTGAACGGTCCGACGGCGGCCCGGGCTGGTTGCCGGTCATCGTCAAGAACCACCTCGTCCTGGAGCGCCACCACACCCTGGCCGAGTTCACCTGGGTCTCCCCGCTGACCGACCCCGACCCGCGCCGCTCCCACCTGTCCCTCGACCAGACCTTCCGTGCCGGGCGCGAGGGGGCCCTCCTCCAGGCCGCCCACCACTGGCGTCTGCTCGAGGACCTCGGTCTGCTCGCCGACCCGGCGAAGGTCCCGGGGCACCGCCGCCTCACCGGCATCATCGGCACCGACACCATCGACATGCTGCGCAACCTTCCCGGGTACCGCCCCTCCGAGGGGCCCACGGCGAGCGAGGACTCCCTGCTCGGTGTCGCCTGGCTCGACCTGGGGCATCGGTTCATCCGTACCTTCTCCCGGTCGGCGGCGTCCGGGTGGCGCCGGCGCTCGGTGCTCGACCGTTACGACCACGAGCACACCTTCCGGGTCAGCGTCGCCGAACACGCCGCCCGGCGCACCGGCGGTCCCGACGACCCCGAGCCGATGGTGCTGCCGATCGTCGTGCGCGAGTGCGAGTCGTGTCCCTGGTGGACGGTGTGCGAGCCGGCCCTGGGCGACGACGACCTGTCCCTGCGCATCTCGAAGGCTCCGCTCGACGTCCGCGAGATCGCCACCCTGCGCCGCCTCGGGGTCGCCATTGTCGACGACCTGGCGACCGCCGACCTCGACTCCCTCCTGCCGCGCTACCTGCCGGAGGTGCAGCACCGACCGCAGCCGGAACGGCGGGTGCGGCTGGCCGCGCGGCGTGCGCGTCTCATCCGCGACGGGGTCGTCCTGGAACGCAACGACGACGACCCCATCCACCTGCCGAGTGGTCCGGTCGAACTCGACCTCGACATCGAGACCTCACCGGACGACCGGGTCTACCTGTGGGGGGTGTGGGTCGACGACCCGCACCAACTGCTTCCCGACACCACCGACGAGCGCCCCTACTACGTCTCGTTCAGCTCCTTCGTCGACATGGATGACGCCGCCGAGGCCGCTCTCGCCGCCCAGGCCATTGGCTGGCTCGACGAGGTCGTGCGCCGGGTGCCCGAGTGCATCATCGTCCACTACTCCGACTACGAACTGGTCCACCTGAGACGGTTCGGACACACCGCCACCGACCCCGAGGTGACGCGCGCGGTGCAGCGTCTGATCGACTCCGGCTGCTTCGTCGACATCTTCAGGACCGTGCGTCAGCACTTCTTCGGGGTGCACGGCATCGGCCTCAAGGTCGTCGCCCAGGCCGGGCCCGGGTTCCACTGGCGCGACGCCGACCCCGGCGGCCTCAACTCGCAGACCTGGTGGGACCAGGCGGTCCACGACCCCGACCCGCAGGCCCGGCAGGCCGCCGAGCGGCGGGTCATGGAGTACAACGAGGACGACGTCCGCGCCACCCACGCCCTGCGCGCCTGGCTTCGCGAGGTCCACGGCGCCCGTCCCTGAGGCGGACCTGCTCCTCGACCGCCACGATTTGCCGCGCAACCGGCCGATCCGCCCCGGACGCGCCGTGTCCGGAGGTTGCGCGGGGAATCGTGGCGGTCGGTCCCGCTGTCGTCGAACATCCTTGGGTCGCCGCACCGGCCCGGGGTAGCGTTCCCACGGCCGGGAGCGCCCCGGCACCCCTCGCCCAGGGAGCCCCATGCACTCGCTCGTCCGCATCCTTCGCTTCACCGGTGTTCTGTGGCGCTACTACGTCGGGATCGTCGTCACCGCGATCCTCACCGCCACGGCCGCCCTGGCGGTGCCCTTCGTCGTGGCCCGCGCCACCGACCTGGCCGTCGACGGGGTGCGCACCGGCAACCACCACATCGGCCCCATCATGGGGTTGGCGGTGGCCCTGCTCGCCCTGGATCTGCTCAACACCGCCGCCACCAACGCCAACGGATGGCTCGGCGACGTCATGAGCGCCCGGATGCGCCAGATCCTCTCGTCGAAGTACTACGAGAAGCTGCTCAGCCTGCCCCAGTCGTGGTTCGACGAGGAGCTCACCGGCTCGATCACCTCCAAGCTCACCCGGTCGATCACCAATGTCACCGACTTCGCGAAGAGCTTCTCGAACAACTTCTTCACGATCCTCCTCACGACGATCGCGGTGCTGGCCATCTCGGCGCTGTACTACTGGCCGTTGGCGGTGCTGCTGGCGGTGGTCTTCCCGCTCTACGTGTGGCTCACCGCCCTCACCTCGCGCAACTGGCAGGCCCACCAGGACGTCATCAACACCCACCTGGACACCGCCGGAGGACGGTTCCAGGAGGTCATCTCGCAGATCCGCGTCGTGAAGTCCTTCGTCACCGAGGCGCAGGAGCAGGCCTCCTTCGACCGCCACTACGACGAGACGATCACCTCGACCCGTGCCCAGGCCGACCACTGGCACCGGATGGACACCGTGCGTCGAGCGGTGCTCAACGTCATCTTCTTCGGCTGCTACGCCCTCATCTTCGTCCAGACGGCGACCGGGCGGTTCAGCGTCGGCGACATGGTGCTGCTCATCCAGCTCATGAGCATGGCCCGCCAGCCGGTCATGATGATGAGCTACATCATCGACACCGCCCAACGCGCGGTGGCCGGCTCGCGCGACTACTTCGCCGTCATGGAGACCCCCTCCCCCGACCGGGTCCACGCCCCCGCCCTCGGCTCGGCGCGTCACGAGCCCATCGAGGTCGTCGAGTCGCGGCCGGCGGTGAGCTTCGACGACGTCGTCTTCAGCTATGACGGCGTCAACCGGGTCATCGACCACGTGACCTTCGACGTCGCCCGCGGTGAGAAGGTCGCCCTCGTCGGCGAGTCCGGCGGAGGCAAGTCGACCCTCGTCAACCTGCTGCTGGGGCTCTACCCGGCATCGCAGGGCCGGATCGAGGTGCTCGGCCACGATCTGTCGAGCCTGCCGGTCGACGAGCTGCGCCGGTCCATCGGCGTCGTCTTCCAGGACCCGTCACTCTTCTCCGGCACCATCCGCGAGAACATCGCCTACGGCACCGAGGCCGACGACGAGCAGGTGCGGATGGCTGCGCGCAAGGCCTTCGCCGACCGCTTCATCCATCGCTTCCCGGAGGGCTACGAGACCGTCGTCGGCGAGCGCGGGATCAAGTTGTCCGGCGGGCAGAAGCAACGGATCTCCATCGCCCGGGCCATCCTCAAGGACGCCCCCATCCTCGTCCTCGACGAGGCGACCTCGGCCCTCGACACCAAGTCGGAGCGCTGGGTGCAGGCCGGCCTGGAATCACTCATGGCCGACCGGACGAGCCTCATCATCGCCCACCGGCTCTCGACGATCTCCTCGGTCAACCGCATCGTCACCCTCGACGCCGGCCGGGTCGACGAGATCGGTACGCCGGACGAGCTGGCCCGCTCCGGCGGTATCTACGCCGAGTTGTTGGCCCTCCAGGCCTCGAGCTCGAAGGCGGACCGCAAGCGGCTGGAGAAGTTCGGGATCACCGTCTGAGCGCTCGGCATCGACGCCTCACCCCAGCGCGACCCCGAGCGCCAGCCCGATCGCGCAGAGGAGTTCGGCCAGGCCGGTGTTGCGCAGGGCCGGGACGAGGGCCATCCCCTCCGCCCGGGTCACCATGGCCCGCACCGGGCCGACGAGCAGGACGACCATGGCCAGCCCGAGCAGGGCCCACCAGGTCGTCAGGGCCGCGACGACGACCACACCGACGGCGGCCACCGTGACGAGGACGACGTAGAGGGCCCGCGTCCCGTCGTGACCCATCCGGGTGGCCAGGGTCCGTTTGCCCGAGAGCCTGTCGCCGTCGATGTCGCGCAGGTTGTTGGCCACGAGGACTGCGCAGGCCAGGGCCCCGATGGCGACCGCCGTCACCCAGGTGGCGGCGTCGACCCGGTCGGCCTGGGTGTACGTCGTCCCGGCGACGGCGACGAGCCCGAAGAAGATGAAGACGAAGACCTCTCCGAGCCCGACATAGCCATAGGGGTGGTCGCCGCCGGTGTAGAACCATGCGGCGAGGATGCAGGCCGCGCCGACGGCGATGAACCACCAGTGTCCGGTGAGGACGGTGAGGACGAGCCCGGCGACCGCGGCGACGCCGAAGCAGCCGAAGGCCGCAGCCTTGACGTGGCCAGGCTCGGCCACTCCCGAACCGACGAGGCGCAGCGGCCCGACGCGGTCCTCCCCGTCGGAGCCACGGACCCCGTCGGAGTAGTCGTTGGCGAAGTTCACCCCGACGACGAGGGCCAGGGCCACGACGAGGGCCAGCAGGGCGTGGCCGAGATCGAACCCGCCCATGGCCGCGGCCGTCGCCGAACCGGCCGTCACCGGGGCGATGGCCGTCGGCAGGGTCCTGGGCCGGGCTCCCTCGATCCACTGGGCCGTCGTCGCCATCGGACCTCCTCACGCTCCTGCCCGTGGTCGGCGCACCGGGGACGGCACCGCACGGGTCAGGGGAACCCTAGACCGTCCCGACCGGCCGATGCACGAGGGCGTAGCGTTGCTCACACGTGTCCGGTCCCCGATCAGGTCCGCCGTCGCATGAAGGAGGTCGCGGTGAGTTCGATGTTCGCCAGCATGTCGGTGCCGAACTACCGCACGTACTTCTGGGGCACCGTCCTGGCGAACATGGGTCAGTGGATGGCGCGGACGGCCCAGTCCTGGCTCGTCCTGGTCATCCTCACCCACAACAACGCCTCGGCACTGGGCTGGATGACCGCGGTGAACTTCGCCCCCATGCTCGTCCTCACTCCGTGGGCCGGCGCTCTGGCCGACCGACTGCCCAAGCGGCGCATCATGGTCATCGCCCAGATCGTCATGGGGATCGACGCCACCATCCTGGCCACCCTCGTGCTCACCGGTCACGTGCGGCTGTGGCACGTCTTCGTCCTGGCCGCCATGGACGGGATCGCCGGGGCCTTCTACAGCCCGGCCATGCAGGCCTTCGTCTCGGAGGTCGTCCCGCTGTCCCAGCTCCCCAATGCCATCAGCCTCAACAGCGCCTCCTTCAACGGCGCCAGGCTGCTCGGACCGGGGCTGGCCGGGGTGCTCATCGCCGTCATCGGCACCGGCTGGGTCATGGCCATCAACGTCGGCTGCTTCATCGGCTTCATCGCCTGCCTGCTGCTCATGCGGGCCGATCAGCTGCACCCCTCCCCGCCGGCCAAGGAGAAGTCGGGGGTCATGGACGGGGTGCGGTACGTCAACAACCGCTTCGACCTCAAGGTGCTCCTGGCGATCGCCTTCATGATGGGCACCTTCGGCTTCAACTTCAACATCTCGGACGCCGTCATGGCCACCGCCGAGTTCGGCAAGGGCCCGGGCGAGTACGGCCTGCTCGGCTCGGTCATGGGTGTCGGCG
Source organism: Acidipropionibacterium timonense (assembly GCF_900605005.1). GTDB lineage: Bacteria > Actinomycetota > Actinomycetes > Propionibacteriales > Propionibacteriaceae > Cutibacterium > Cutibacterium timonense. The sequence continues at coordinate 2,124,350 of NZ_LR027558.1, forward strand.
CCATCATCGCCGCCTTGGGAGCGGCTCGCCGGGCCCCGAGACTGCGGTGGGTCGAGCTCGCCCTCGTCGTCTACACGATCTCCATGGCGGCTGCCACCTTCGCCCCGACGTACCCGATCTTCGCCGTCCTCATGGCGCCGGTGGGCTGGGGGGCGATCTCGTCGATCATCATCGCCAACTCCCTCGTGCAGACCTCCGTGTCCCCGCAGATGCGCGGTCGGGTCATGAGCCTGTGGTCGGCCCTCGTCATGGGCGGCACCCCGCTGGCCTCTCCCCTCATCGGCTGGTTCGGGGACGCCCTGGGGCCCCGCTGGACGGTCGGCGTGCCCTGCCTGTCGATCGCCGCGACCTTCGTCGTCGTCACCGTCTTCATCATGAGGGTCGATTCACTACGGGTTCGGATCGATCCGTCGAAGCATGCCCCGTGGTTGCGGATCGTGCGGGGTCGGGTCACCGTCAACTACACCCAGACGATCCGCTGAGACCTCTCCCCCAATTCCACGGCCTGGGCGCTCGGGGGCTTGACCGCTCTGGTTGACTTGACCCCATGAAGAAGCTCATCAATGCCGTTGAGAATGTCGTCCTCGATTCCCTCGTCGGTGTGGCCGCTGCGCACCCCGACACCCTCCGTGTCGACCTCGAGAACCGTGTGGTGCTGCGCGCCGATGCGCCGGTCCAGGGCAAGGTCGGCCTGGTCTCGGGTGGCGGGTCCGGCCACGAGCCCCTGCACGGCGGGTACGTCGGTCTCGGCATGCTCGATGCCGCCTGCTGCGGTGAGGTCTTCACCTCACCCGTCCCCGACCAGATGATGGCCGCGACCCATGCCGTCGACGGTGGCGCCGGCGTCATCCACATCGTCAAGAACTACACCGGCGACGTCATGAACTTCGACATGGCCGCCGAGATGGCCGCCGCCGAGTCCGGCGTGCGCGTCGAGTCGATCGTCGTTGCCGACGACGTCGCGGTCCAGGATTCGCTCTACACCGCGGGTCGTCGCGGTGTCGGTCTCACGGTGTTCATGGAGAAGCTCCTCGGCGCCGCGGCCGAGGCCAAGCAGGACATCGACTCCCTGCTGGCCCTGGCAGCTCGGATCAATGACGCCGGCCGCTCCTTCGGTATCGCCCTCACCTCGTGCACGGTGCCCGCCGCCGGCAAGCCGACCTTCGAGCTCGGCGAGGACGAGATGGAGCTGGGCATCGGCATCCACGGCGAACCCGGCCGCGAGAAGGTCAAGCTCGGCACCGCCGCCGAGGTCGCCGAGCAGCTCGTCGAGCCCATCCTCGCCGACCGCGACTACACCGGGGCCCCGGTCATCGCCATGCTCAACGGCATGGGTGGCACCCCGCTCATCGAGCAGTACCTCGTCTACGGCGAGGTCGCCAAGATCCTCGACGGCAAGGGCATCAAGATCGCGCGCAGTCTCGTCGGCAACCACATCACCTCCCTGGAGATGGCAGGATGCTCCCTGACCCTCTTGGGTGCTGACGACGACCTGCTCGCTCTGTGGGACGCGCCGGTCAACACACCCGGACTTCGTTGGGGATGCTGATGTCAGAACTGACCGTCGAGACCGCCGCCGCCTGGCTCAAGGACTACTCGCAGGTTGTCGCCGAGAATTCCACGATGCTCACCGATCTGGACCGCCAGATCGGTGACGCCGACCACGGGTCCAACATGACCCGCGGCATGGCCGCCGTGGCCGCCCTCGACCCGGCCACCTTCGCCGATGCGTCGAGCCTGCTCAAGAAGGCCGGCATGACCTTGGTGAGCACGGTGGGCGGGGCGTCCGGCCCGCTCTACGGCACGCTCTTCCTGCGTCTGGGAACCTTCCTGGCGCCTGGCCACGAGTTCGACGCCGCCGCCTTCGGTGCCGCGCTCAAGGCCGGACTGGAGGGGATCGTCGCTCGGGGCAAGGCCGAGCGTGGCGACAAGACGATGGTCGACGCCCTCGCGCCGGCCGTCGAGGCCTGCTTGGCCGCCGCCGAGAAGGGAGCCGGGCTCAAGGAGGCCCTCGATGCGGCCTCGGCCGCCGCGAACGAGGGGCGCGACGCCACCGTCGAGATGATCGCCCGCCGCGGGCGCGCGTCCTACCTGGGCGAACGGTCCAAGGGCCACCAAGACCCGGGGGCGACCTCCCTGGCCCTGCTCATCGAGTCGGCAGCCCGCTGCCTGGCCTGAGATCCGGAAAGGTAGACATGAGCAAGGTCGGAATCGTCGTCGTCTCGCACAGCCGAGCCCTCGCCACCGCGGCGGTGGACCTCGTGTCCCAGATGGTTCCCGAGGAGTCGCGCCCGCCGATCCGGGTGGCGGCGGGCCTCGACGACACCACCCTGGGCACGGACGCCACGGCCATCGGTCGGGCCATCGGCGAGTTGTCGGACTGCCCCGGCATCCTCGTCCTCGTCGATCTCGGGTCGGCCATCCTCTCCACGGAGATGGCCCTCGAGTTCATCGACGAGGACCTCGCCGCCAAGGTGTGCCTGTCCCCCGCGCCGCTGGTCGAGGGGCTCTTCGCTGCGTTCATCACCGCCTCGACCGAGGCCAACCTGGCGACGGTCGAGCGGGACGCCCTCGAGGCGCTCAAACCGAAGCAGGCGCAGATCTCCCAGTGAGCCCTCCGCCGTGCCGCGTCACGGCTCATGAGGGTCGAGCCCGTCCGGTCCTGCCGGGCGGGCTCGATCGCGTGACGGTTTGGGCCCGCTCCCCTCAGCGGGTCCAGTCGACGAGGCCGTCGGCGTCGAACTCCCCGCCCGGCCAGACCGCCCGCACCACCCCGGCGGCGGCCAGGGCCTTGCGACAGCCCGGGCAGGGCTGGTCGGTGATGTAGGCCGTCGATCCGGCAGTGTCCCGGGTGGCGAAGAGCAGGGCGTTGACCTCGGCGTGGATGGCGATGCAGAACCCGGGACTGCCGGGGACGTCGTAGTCGGAGAAGGCCGGCACCTCGCCGTAGCCCAGACGCCCCCGTGGACAAGCCCCCTCGAGGCAGTCGGGACGTCCCGGGGCGGCGCCGTTGTACCCGGTGGCGATGATGCGGTGTTCGTGGACGAGGACCGCCCCGACGCGCCGTCGGGTGCACTTGGCGCGGGCCGCCACGGCCCGGGCGATGCCCAGGAAGTACTCGTCCCAGCCGGGAACGGTGACCGGGGTGCCGGGTTCAGGACGCATGGGGTCTCCCTCGTCGATGTCTCGCGACATTGTCGCACCCTTTCGTCACTCGTCGGCCCCATCCCCCATCGGCCCCATCCCTCATCGGCCCCATCCCTCATCGGCCCGAGTGCCTCATCGTCCGGCACGTCCGCCGAGCCGCGCAGCCGTGCTGCGCATTCGCGCACCCGGACGCGCTCAACGCTCAGCGGGGCGCACCTGCCCAGTAGGATCACCGGCATGACCGACAGCACCGCCGCGAGTCAGCACGTCGCAGATCCCTCCGCCGCCGCGGACGCCAGCCCGCACAAGGTCGTCATCATGGCCCGAGGGCTCGGCACCCGGATGCGCAGGGCCGCCGAGGGGGTCGAGCTCACCGCCGGCCAGGCCGACGCCGCCAGCGCCGGTGTCAAGGCGATGATCCAGGTCGGCGACGACCGTCCCTTCCTCGACCATGTCATCTCGACCCTGGCCGACGTCGGCTACGACGAGTTCTGCCTCGTCATCGGGCCCGAGCACGACCTCATCCGCAACTACTACGACTCGGTCGAGAAGACTCGCGTCACGGTGACCTACGCCATCCAGGAGCAACCCCTCGGCACCGCCGACGCCGTCGCCGCCGCCGAGTTCTTCGCCGCCGGCGACCGGGTGCTCGTCATCAACTCCGACAACTTCTACCCTTCCGGGGCCGTGGCCCGCCTGGCCGAGGCCCCGGCCTCGGCCACCCTGGGGTTCACCAAGGAAGCCATGATCGCGAGGTCGAACATCGACCCGGAGCGGATCAAGGCCTTCGCCCTGCTGCGCGCCGACGAGACCGGTCAGCTCGTCGACATCGTCGAGAAGCCCGACGAGGCCACGGTCGAGGCGGCCGGTCCGCGCGCCCTGGTGTCCATGAACTGCTTCCTCCTGGGGCCGCGCGTCTTCGAGGCCTGCCGAGCCATCGACCGGTCACCGCGCGGGGAGTACGAGATCGTCGACGCCGTCCGCTGGATGGTCGAGCACGGGGAACGGTTCGACGTCATCGGGGTCGACGACGGGGTGCTCGACATGTCGAACCGGGGCGACATCGCCTCGGTGGCGGCGGCCCTGGCGAAGGCGCAGGTGCGGCTGTGACGAGGTGGTTCGTCCCCGGGCGCATCGAGGTCCTCGGCAAGCACACCGACTACGCCGGTGGTCGTACCGTCGTCGCCGCGGTCGATCGTGGAGTGACGACGACCTGCGAACCCGCGGTGACGACGACCGCTGAGCCCGGCGGCCCACGCTTCACCGCCCGCAGCACCGCCGTCCCCGGCGCCCTCGACCTCACCCCCGGGTCCCGCCCCGATCTTCCCGCCGGGCACTGGGGAGGGTACGTCCAGGCCGTCCTCGACCGGCTGACGGACAACTTCGGGCCGCTGGCCCCGGCGTCCATCACGGTCTCCGCCGATCTGCCCCTGGCCAGCGGGATGAGCTCCTCCTCGGCCCTGGTGAGTTCCCTCGTCCTGGCCCTGGCCGATGCCAACGACCTGCGCAGCGACCCGCGATGGACCTCGAACATCACCGACGAGGCCGATCTGGCCCAGTACCTGGCCTGCTACGAGAACGGGCTGAGCTTCAAGGACCTGCCCGGGGCGGCCGGGGTCGGCACCTTCGGCGGCTCGGAGGACCACACCGCGATGGTCTTCAGCGAGGACGGCCGGCTCGGCCAGTTCCGGTTCTGTCCGATCCGACTCGAGCGACGGGTCGGGTTGCCCCCCGAGCTGTCCTTCGTCGTCCTCGTCAGCGGGGTGGCCGCCGAGAAGACCGGCGCGGCCCGCGACCTGTACAACCGTGCCTCCCTGGCCACCCGCGAGATCGTCCGGCGCTGGAACGAGGCCACCGGCAGGCAGGACGCCGTCCTCGCCGACGCCCTCGCCGCCGATCCCGGCGCCTCGCGGCTCCGGGCCCTGGTGGCCGACGACGACTACCTCACCCGGCGTCTCGAGCACTTCCTGGCCGAGTCCGAGCGGATCATCCCGGCCGCCATGGACGCCCTGGCGGTCGACGACCTGGCCGGCTTCGGGTCGGCTGTCGACGAGTCGCAGGAGATCGCCGACCGGTTGCTCGGCAACCAGGTGCCGCAGACCATCGCCCTGGCCCGCGGCGCCCGCCGACTCGGGGCGACGGCGTCGACCTCCTTCGGGGCGGGTTTCGGCGGGTCCGTGTGGGCCCTCGTGCCGACCGCGGACGCCGAGGCCTTCGGTGCGGCCTGGCTCGAGGACTACCGCGACCAGTACCCCGCCGAGGCCGCGCAGGCGACGACCCTCGTCACCCGGCCGGGGCCCTCGGCGCGCCGGATCGACTGAACCGGCGCCGGGCCGCCGACGTCGAGGACCTCGCGGGGCTCAGACGTCGAGATCCTCGTACGAGCGCGGGTCCTCGATGGGTTCGAGGTGTCCCATGACCCGCATCTCGGGCCAGCGCTCGAGGAGTTCGTCGATGATGTCCTCCATGGCGTCGTGTCCCTGGCGCACCGTCCAGGCCCCGGGGACGAGCATGTGGAACTCGAGGAACCGCCGGTAGCCGGCCTCGCGGGTACGCACGGCGTGGAAGATGACCTCATCACTGCTGTGCTGGGCGAGGAACTCGCGGATGGCGGCGTTCTCCTCCTTGGGCAGGGAGACGTCCATGAGGGCGTCACCGGAGGCCATGACGAGCCTGGCACCGGTGACGAGGATGTTGACGCCGACCGCCATGGCGACGATGGCGTCGAGCCGGTCCCACTTCGTCAACCACACCAGGGCGACCCCGACGAGGACCCCGACCGAGGTCCACACGTCGGTCATGAGGTGCTTGCCGTCGGCCACGAGGGTGGCCGAGCGCCGCTTGCGACCGTTCGACAGCAGCACGGCGGCGACGACGCCGTTGATGACCGAGGCCACCACCGAGACGAGCAGACCGATGCCGACATCCTCGAGGGGCTGGGGGTGCAGGAACCTCAGCACGGCGGTGTAGACGATGACGGCAGCGGCGACGAAGATCATCGACCCCTCGCTCGCCGCAGAGAAGTACTCGGCCTTGGAGCGTCCGTAGTGGAACTTCTTGCTCGGCGGGCGGATCGAGACCTTGAGGGCGATGAGCGCGATGATCGCGGCGGCGAGGTTGACGAGGGACTCGGCGGCGTCCGACAGCAGACCGACCGACCCGGTGATCCGCCAGGCGACGGTCTTGAGGACGATCGTCGCCACTGCCGCGGCGATCGACAGCCACGCGAATCGTGACAGGTCCTCGGGCGGGTTGTGGCGCGGCACCGAGGTCTTCTGGTCGTCCGAGGCGATCGAGACGGTGGGGACACCCTGGGCTGGACTCACCGTCCCATTGTCCCACCGGGCACCGTTTACGATCGAACCCATGGAACTGCCCTCCTGGCTCGGCCTGCCCATGCTGCGTTTCGGTCATGACGCCCCCGCCCCGGTGCAGGGACTCGTCCTGGCCGGTGGCGGAGCACGCGCGTCGTTCCAGATCGGTGCCCTGCGCTACCTGTACGACGCCGTCGGGGTCGCCCCCCGCGTCGTCGTCGGCACCTCAGCCGGCTCGATCGTCGCGGCGACCCTGGCCCAGTGGACCGATCCGGCCCTGCAGGCCCGGGCCCTGCGCCGGCTGGAGACGATGTGGCTGGGCATGCAGGAGGGAACCGACATGTTCACCCCGCGCGGCTGGTTCTCCCGGCTGCTCGACAAGGGACCCGAGTGGGTGCGTCTGCTCGACCGGGAGGCCGAGACCCCCGAGGAACGTCGTCCGGCCCTGCCGTGGTGGTCACGCCCGTCGGGACACCACCCCGACGAGGACGTGGTGGAGGAACTCACCGGACAGGCCGCCACGCTGGCCCTGGCCACCCGTGACGACCCGGTCGAGGCCGGCACCTGGTCGGCCTCCGAGGTGCTCCAGACTCTCTCCACCCTCACCCGACTCACCCGGGACGGGTCGGACATCGCGACGATCCTGCGCGGGGCCGACCGGTCGTCGTCGACCCACCGCGCCGGGCCGATCCTCGCCAAGCTGCTCGATCCCGAGTTCTTCCGCAGCGACCTCCTGTCGGGCTCGGGCATGAAGGTGCGGATCGCCACCGTCGGCCTGGAGTCCGGCGAACTGCGGTTCATGACCGAGTCCGGGACCCTCGTCGACCGCAACAACGACCCCATCGGGTCGTCGACCTTCGACGTCTCCAAGGGCGTGCTGGCCTCGTGCTCCCTGCCCGGGGTGTTCCGCCCGGTCGATCTCGACGGGGAGCACTACGTCGACGGTGGGGTCCGGGAGAACGTCCCGGCCGAGATGGCGATCGGCCACCTCGGCGTCACCCATCCCTACGTCGTCACGTGCGCCCCGTCCGGCATCGACCCTGCCCAGAGCTTCGCCGGACGGACGATGCTCGACCTGGCCTCTCGGGCCATCTCGATCCTCACCGACGAGACCGAGCGCGACGAGGTCGCCTATGCCCGCACCGCGGGGGCGGTCGTCGTCAACCCCGAGGTGTCGGTGCACGACGCCATGACCGTCGATCCCGGGTTGCTGGCCATCAACCGCGACTACGGCTGGATGCGCGCCGCGCAGGTGCACCTGGGGGTGGACGACGCCGACCACGACCGGGTGCTGCGCATCGTCCGGGCCCGGATGCACGCCTGGCAGCTCGAGAAGGACTGGCTCGCCGGCTCCCGCGCCGCCCTCGACGAGCTGTGGCGGACGAAGGGACGCATCGGCGAGCTCGTCCGACATGTGCCACACCGATTGTTGCCCTGGCAGCCCCATGACTGGCCCGAGGGGATCGACGGCTCCGGGGGATTCACGACGAGCGATCCGTCGACCTGGGGGACGGCCGTCGAACGGCACGGGCACCTGGGCAGCGCCCCGGCGGCCCTCGTCCCGCACGACTGAGGGCCGTGCCCCGGCGATCTCAGAGCAGGTCGACGAGGTCGGCCACCGAGTCGAGGACGATGTTGGGCCGGTACGGGTAGCGCTCGATGTTCTCGCGCTTGGTGATCCCCGACAGGACGAGCACGGTGAGCAGGCCGGCCTCCATCCCCGCCACCATGTCGGTGTCCATCCGGTCACCGATCATGGCCGTCGTCTCGGAGTGGGCCTCGATGCGGTTGAGGGCCGAGCGGAACATCATGGGATTCGGCTTGCCGACGATGTAGGGCCTGCGGCCCGAGGCTGCCTGGATCATCGCCGCGACGGAACCGGTGGCCGGCAGCGGCCCCTCCTTCGACGGCCCGGTGGCATCCGGGTTGGTGCAGATGAACCGCGCCCCGTCGACGATGAACCGGACCGCCTTGGTGATGGCCTCGAAGGAGTAGGTGCGTGTCTCGCCGAGGACGACGTAGTCGGGTTCGGTGTCGGTGAGGATGAAACCCGCCTCGTGCAGGGCCGTCGTCAACCCGGCCTCACCGATGACGTAGAGCCGGGCCCCGGGCTGCTGGTCGGCCAGGAACCTCGCGGTGGCCAGGGCGGAGGTCCAGATGTTCTCCTCGGGGACGGTGAGTCCCGAGGCCTCCAGCCGGGCCGACAGGTCCCTGGGGGTGAAGATCGAATTGTTCGTGAGGACGAGGAACCGCCGGGAGGTGTCGACCCACTGCCGGATGAGGTCGCCCGCCCCCGGGATCTCGTGGTTCTCCTTGACGAGGACGCCGTCCATGTCGGTGAGCCAGCACTCGATGTCAGCCGGATTGCGCATGACCCCAGCGTATCCGCGGCGTCGGGGACGGGGTCCCCATCAGTTCGAGGCTGCACGAACGACCACGGGCCCCTCCCCCGACCGGAACGGGAGGGCCAGGACGACGGTCGAGGACGCGGGCTCACGACGGAATCACGGGAACAGCCGACCCGGGGTCGGTGTTGCACCCGGTGACACCTCGTGGAAGGGCACACCCGTGAAGCTCAGCGTCCTGGAACAGATTCCCCTCTTCGTCGACCACGACGTCACCACGACGCTCGCCGAGACCGTCCGGCTCGCCCAGGGTCTCGAGCAAGCAGGTTACGGACGGTTCTGGCTGGCCGAGCACCACGGGACGCAGCACTTCCTGTCCAGCGCCCCCGATCTCCTCATGACCGCCGTGGCCTGCGCGACGTCGTCCATCCGGGTCGGCTCGGGCGGCGTCATGGCCATGCACTACGGGTCGCTGCAGATGGCCGAGCGGTTCGCGACCATGGCCGCCCTCTTCGGCGACCGGATCGACCTGGGGCTGGGGCGGGCACCCGGTGGCGACATGCGCTCGGCCCACGCCCTCAACCAGGGTCGGGTCATCCGCCCCGAGGACATCGACGCGCTCATCGCCGAGACCGTGGGGTTCGTCCGAGGCACCCTGCCGCCGGAGCATCCCTGGGCGAGCGTCCCGGTCACTCCCCCGGCCACCGCCCGCCCGCAGACGTGGTTGCTCGGCTCCTCCGGCCAGTCGGCCGCCTGGGCCGGCCAGCACGGCATGGACTACGCCTACGCCCAGTTCTTCACCGGCCGGCAGAACCCGCGGATCATGGACCACTACCGCGCGCACCTGGCCGAGGGAGCTGCCGGTCGGACCCTCTCGGCGGTGTGCGTCTCGGCCGCACCGACGCGCGCGGAGGCCATCGACCAGGCCCTCATGGCGGCGAACTTCCGGGTGAGCCTGGGCACCGGCCGACCGGTGACCTTCCTGCCGGTCGACCGGATCGACGCCGACACCCGCGCGCTGCTGCGCAACTACGTGCTGTCGAACGAGGAGACGATCCTCGTCGGCGACTACGACGAGGTCGCCGGGAAGCTCACGGCCTTCCGTGACGCGCACCGCGTCGACGAGCTCATGCTCATCAGCTACCTCGACGACGTCGAGATCAAGCTCGAGCAGTACCGACAGCTCGCCGCGCGTCTAGGCTGACCTCGTCCCACACCGTCGCCGCCGGGCCGACTCCGGGGAGGAGCCCCATGTCCCAGCACCGCTCTCGTCCCGCAGTCGCCAGCCGGGTCGTCCCGACCCCCATCGGACCCCTGCTGCTGGCCGCCACCGACATCGGCCTGGTGCGGGTCGCCTTCGAAGGTGAGGGGTTCGACGCCGTCCTGGCCGAGATGGGCGGCGCGGGGACCCCGGGCGAGCAGGCGGCGCGGCACCTGGCGACCGCGCAGGGGCAGATCGACGAGTACCTGGCTGGACGGCGTCGCTCCTTCGACGTCGACGTCGACCTGTCGGCCGTCGCCGGGTTCCGACGCCGCGTCCTCGACCATCTGCCGTCGATCGGGTACGGGACGACGTCGACCTACCGTGAGGTGGCCGGGGCGCTCGGGTCACCGGGGGCCTCCAGAGCGGTCGGTTCGGCCTGTGCGACCAACCCGCTGCCCATCGTCATCCCTTGTCACAGGGTGATTCGGACGGACGGCGGGTGGGGAGGCTATCTCGGTGGGCTCGAGGTCAAGCAGTGGTTGTCGGAGCTGGAACGTGACTGAGCCCCTCGCGGCGACCGGCCTCGTCGTCGGGGAGGACGGGGTGGCACGCCCGAGCTGGGCGGCGTCCGACCCCCTGCTGCGCGACTACTACGACACCGAGTGGGGCGTACCGGTGCGCGACGAGCGCGGGGTCTTCGAGCGCCTGTGCCTCGAGGTCTTCCAGGCCGGGCTGTCCTGGGCGACGATCCTGCGCAAGCGGCCCGCGTTCCGGCGCGCCTTCGACGGATTCGACGTCGATCTCGTCGCCGACTACGGGACCGACGACGTCGACCGACTCCTGGCCGACCCCGGGATCGTCCGCAACCGGGCCAAGATCCTCGCCGCGGTGACCAATGCCCGAGCCACGGTGGCCCTGCGGGAGCATGGCGGGCTGGCGGAGCTCGTGTGGTCGTTCCGGCCGAGGTCATGGGCACGTCCGCGCAGCCAGGCGGAGATCCCGACCCGCAGCCCGCGGTCAGCGGCCCTGGCCTCGGCCCTCAAGGAAGCGGGTTTCGTGCGCGTCGGGCCGACGACGATGTTCGCCCTCATGGAGGCGATCGGCATCGTCGACACGCATGTCGTCGGGGCCGGACCCACAGGTGCCCCCACCGGGGCTCGAACCCGGGACCCGCGGATTAAAAGTCCGCTGCTCTGACCAACTGAGCTATAGGGGCCTGTCAAGTCTAGCGGCGACGCGTCGAGGCGGGGCCGCGGCGACGAGACTCACGTAAAAGGTCCGGATGCGGCAGCACGTGCCTCAGATGAGGATGTCCGCGTACTGACGGTGTAGGCCCGGGCCATGGATCGGGAGCTGTCGATGGCCGCACGCCGTGAGATCACCAAGAAGTACGCCCACCAGTACCGGGCCGCATCGAAGAAGGACAAGTCGGTGCTGCTGGACTCCCTGACCGCCACCACAGGCTGGACCCGTGACCACGCCCGCCGCGCGATCCGGGCAGCCCTGACGCGGAAAGGTGCCGCGTCCCAGCAGAAGCGCCGGCCCCGGCCCCGCAAGTACTCCTACGACGCCGTGAAGGTCCTCCAGCACGTGTGGAGCGTGACGGGTCAGCCCTCCGGGAAGTACCTGGCCCCCGTGATGGACGACACCCTGAACAGGCTGGAACGCTTCAAGGAGTTCGGGAAAGTCACCCGCCGGGCCACCCCCGCGGTGCTGACCGAACTGCGCTCCATGTCGGCGGCCACCATCGACAGATACCTGAAACCCTTCAAGGACGCCGCCTACCCGGCCGCCGGCCTGTCAGCCACCCGACCCGCCCCTCACATCCTGCGTGCCGCGGTGCCCCTGCGCACCAGCCTGGACGGGCCGATCACCGATCCCGGGCTGGTAGAGGTCGACACCGTGGCCCACTGCGGCCACACCCTGGTCGGGGAATTCCTGTGGACCTTGTCGGCCACCCTGCCCGTCTCCGGCTACACGGTCCTGACCACGGTCAAGAACAAGGCATTCGTCCACATCGGGGCCGGCATGGACCGGATCGTCGACCAGATGCCCGTGCCCGTGGCGGAGGTCCACGTCGACAACGGGTCGGAGTTCATCAACTGGGGCCTCATCGACTGGGCAAAGGGCCACGACATCGCGATGTCCCGCTCGCGGCCCTACAAGAAGAACGACAACGCCCACGTCGAGCAGCGCAACGGCGACTGGGTCCGCCGCCACGCCTTCAGATACCGCTACGAGACCGCAACCGAGCTTCAGCTGCTCAACCCATTGTGGCCCCNGTCCCGCTCGCGGCCCTACAAGAAGAACGACAACGCCCACGTCGAGCAGCGCAACGGCGACTGGGTCCGCCGCCACGCCTTCAGATACCGCTACGAGACCGCAACCGAGCTTCAGCTGCTCAACCAATTGTGGCCCCTGGTGATGGCCCGCAAGAACCACCTACTGCCCTGCGTCAAGGCCATCGGCTGGACCACCACCTCCGCGGGGCGCAAGAAGCGGGTCTACGACAAGCCCAAGACCCCTTACCAGCGGCTGGTCGACTCCCGTGTCCTGGACCCCGCCACACGGGCCCGCCTGGCAGCCGAGCACGACAGGCTCAACCCCGCCGATCTGGCCCGGCGGATCACCGACATCCAGAACCAGCTCATCCGCCTAGCCGAACGTCGCACCCAGACCGACCAACCCGCCGCCTGACTCATCTCCATCCGGACATTTCAGCTGAGGCAAGCGCTGCGCTCATCCGGACATCTTGACATGAGGCAAGACGCCGCGGGCCCGGGCGCACGTCCCGACACTGGCCACCGCCCGCGGGCTCCGACCCGAGACGCGCCACCCGTGCCACAGTGGGGACATGGTTCTCGCGACGGTACCGACGGGGATGTGGGTCATCCTGGCCATCGGCGTCGGCGTGCTCCTCGTCGCCGCCCTCGCCGACCGTCGCAGCGCACGCCCCGCCTCCGGCACCGTCACCCTGGAACCCGGCACCGCGACGGATCCGAGGGCCCTGCCTCCGATGACCCAGGACCTGTGTGACGAGGTCGACGAGCTCATCACACAGCCGGGCACCGTCACCGTCGAGGCGCCCCTGGCCGATCCCCGCTGCGCCACCCATCGGGCCCCCGACGGACGGCCGACGAGCGTCGTCCGACGGCCGGCGGTCATCGTCCTCGTCGATCCCCTCGAGGGGGCGCGGATGGCACAGGCGATCCTCCGCGGCGCCCCGCGGAGCCGGCCCCTCGTCGTCGTCGCCCCGAGGATCGACGAGTTCGCCGCCGGGGTGCTCGTCGTCAACGACGTGCACGGAAGCCTGGACATCACGCCTCTCACCGCCGACGACGACGCCCACGCCGCCATCCGCAGCTGCGCCGGCGCCCAGGAGGTCCGAGGTGCTGACCTGCGCCGTGGCTGGCTGCCGGCACCGGCCTGGGGACAGTGTGCCCTCGTCCTGTCCGACGGCATCTCGTCCACCGTCGTGCCCGTGGACGACTCCCCCGCCTCAGCCATGACGAGCCCCGTCGACGATCCGGCCACTGGCTCGTGACTAGGGACGTCGAGCCGGATCGAACCCTCAACCCGTGCTCTAGGGTCTGAAGATTCTCTGAGGAACTCTCATCGTCGACCGCCTGCCGCGTCCCCTGCGCGAGGGACATCCCCACCGGTGATGGCTGAGGGCAACGCACCTAGTCACGCTTGCATCCAGAGAATCCCTCCGAAGACATCGCCCCGAATGACAATGATGTGTTTTCTACCCCTTCGTCGGCGTGTCCCGTTGACTCGGGCAACCCACGTTCTCAGTACAGCTGGACCCGAGCTGTCCGATCGTCCTACGTTGGCCGTGCCGTGAGGATCTGCCTCCTGGTTGGACCCGTGGACGGGTCCGGGGAAGACCCAGGGACAGATCGGTTCAAGTGCGGGTCCACCCGCCGGAAGGAGTTCATCCATGGGTGTGCCACGCCCTCTTCGGATCGGCGCGACCGCATTGGCGTCGGCCGGAGTCATCACCACCGGGGTCCAGTTGACCGCCATCGACGTCGCCCACGCCGCGTACGGCTCCGTCACCGCGACGACCGCTGTCAACGTGCGTTCCGGCCCGAGCACGTCGAATCGCATCCTCGGCGTCCTCAACCGGGGCCAGAGCCTGACGCAGGCCGGTCCCGCCAGCAACGGCTGGGTGCCCGTCACCTGGCAGGGCTCGACGGCGTACGTCTACGGGCAGTACCTCACCGGCACGTCCGCGACGACGTCGCCGGTCGCGTCGACCCCGTCGACCCCGGTCATCCGCAAGGTCGTCGGCCAAGTGCGCGGCACGACCGCCCTCATGATCCGGACCTCGTACACCAACCACTACAACTCCGAGGGTGACGCCCCTGCAGGCACGATCTTCGACATCACGGGCCGCCAGGCCAACGGCGTCGCGGAGATCATCTGGCACGGCCGCGTCCGGTGGATCAATGCCCGCTACATCGTGCCAGTGGGCTCGACCTCGGGCTCGTCGACCCTGCCGGCGGTCGTCGGCACCCGCTATGCCCGCGTCGCCCTCGACATCCGCACCGCCTCCGACTCCACCTCCGTCACCGTCGGAGAGGTCCCCGCAGGCACCGCCCTCAAGATCACCGGCGTCTACGCGGGAGGACGAGCCCAGATCGTCTACAACGGCGCCGTCCGCTGGGTCACCGCCCAATGGCTCACCTCCACCGCACCCGGCACGACCTCGGGCTCGACCGGGTCGACGAGCACCTCCTCGTGGGCGGCACTCATGGCCGGCGGGTCCTCGGGCCTCCAGGGTCTGCGCCCCAGCGCCACGAAGATCGTCAACGACGTCATCGCGCACTTCCCGCGGATCCGCACCATCTACGGAATTCGTGCCGACTCGTTGCCCGACCACCCCAGCGGCCACGCCGTCGACCTCATGCTGCCCAACTACCGGGCCAACGAGACCCTCGGCTGGACGATCGCGAACTACTACAAGGCCCACGCCAAGGCACTCGGGGTGCAGTACATCATCTTCCACCAGCACATCTGGAACATCGCCCGGGACTCCGAGGGATGGCGCCTCATGGCCGATCGTGGCGGCGACACCGCCAACCACATGGACCACGTGCACATCACGACGATCTGGGACTGATCGACCGACGACCCGACCCCGGTCCGGCCGCGCCGACGCCATCCGTGACGCTCGCCGCCAGCCGGTCAACCGAGGCCAGGACCCGAACCCGTGGGCGGGGCGCATCGGCGCCCCGCCCACGGCGATTTCCCGCCCCCGCCGCGCCCCGCTACCATGGCAGCACCTGTCCCGATCGTCCAGAGGCCCAGGACACCGCCCTTTCAAGGCGGCAACGCGGGTTCGAATCCCGTTCGGGATACCAGTGTCGGCACGTGCCCCCACCACCTCTCGCCCCGCGAGGGCGTCGGGCCGCCCGACGGCGTCAGGAAAATCCCCTGAGCTCGACCATCCTCCCCTGACGGGGAACAACCTCCCGCTCAGGGGATTTTCGTGACACTCCACCGACCACGACCCGCTCGCGACAGCACCTCACCCCTCACCGCCCGAGCGATGGGACAGGGCCCCGTTCCCCTGCATCACCCCTTGTCACAGCCCTTGAGGATCGAGATGTCGCCTCGATTTCACTTTTCCCGCGGAACCTTGCTAAGCTTCTCGAGCTGCCTGAGAGCAGCGGTCAAGGACTCGAGAGAGTTCGAGGCCCCGTAGCGCAGTTGGTTAGCGCGCCGCCCTGTCACGGCGGAGGTCGTGGGTTCAAGTCCCATCGGGGTCGCTGGAGCGGTGATGTCGACATCACCGCTTTCGTGTTGAGTGGCTCCGGTCACACGACGCGGATGGCCGGGTAGCTCAGTCGGTACGAGCGTTCGCCTGAAAAGTGAAAGGTCACCGGTTCGATCCCGGTCCCGGCCACCATGAGCCCCTCCCCGTGAGGGGCTTCTTCCATGTCCGGACCGAGTCCCCCATCGCTCCTGCGCCCCATTCCGCGGGACCGACATGCGCCCTCCGGCGCGGGCCCACGGCCGCCCGTCCCGGAGCAGCGTGACGGACCGCCGACCCCCGGCCTCCCCCGCGACCGCCGTCCCCCGGACATGCCGAGGGCCGGCCGGGACGCTCCCGACCGGCCCACCAGGCTCCGATGGCCTCAGCTCACTTGACCGAGCCGCTCATGAGCCCGGACACGAAGTACTTGCCCAGGGCGATGTAGACGATGAGCGTCGGCAGGGACGCCACCAGGACGCCGGCCATGATCTGCGGGTAGTTCGGGTTCTGCCCGGACGCCAGCGCATTGAGGCCGAAGGTGACCGGGCCGTTGCTCTGGTTGGTGAGGAAGAGGGCGAAGATGAAGTCGTTCCAGGCGCTCGTGAACTGCCAGATGAGGGTGACGACGAATCCCGGGATCGACACCGGCAGAACGACCCTCGCGTAGGTCGAGAAGGTCCCGGCGCCGTCGACCCTGGCCGCCTCGATGATCTCGCTCGGCACCGCCGTGGCGTAGTAGTTGCGGAAGATGAGGGTGCAGATCGGGATGCCGTAGACGACGTGACACAGGATGAGGGTGGGGATGCCGGCGAACCAGGGGGCGGCCGTCTGGATGTCGAGCATCATCCCCGACAGCGGGATCATGATCGCCTGGTACGGGATGAACATCCCGAACAGGAAGAGCACGAAGATGACGTGGGCCCCCGGGAACCGCCACTTCGCGAAGACGTAGCCGTTGAGCGAACCCAGGATCGACGACACGATCGAGGCGACGATCGCCAGGACGAGGGAACGCCCCAGAGCCGGGGCCAGGGTCGTCCAGGCCGCCTGCCAGCCCTCCACCGACCACGTGCTCGGCAGGTTCCAGGCCGTCGCCTGGCCGTAGTCGGAGGCCCTCTTGAAGCTCGTGACGAGCAGGGCGTACAGGGGCGTGAGGATGAGGACCGAGAAGACGACGAGCAGCACGTAGCGCGTACCGGTCCAGGCCTTCTCGCCCGGCGTCGTGTGGCGGCGGCGCCTCGGTGCCGCGGTGACCTCGTTGACGGCCAGTGCCGAGGTGCTCATGCCCGACCCCCCTTCTCGGTGCGGTTGGTGTAGATGAGGTAGGGCACGACGACGACGGCGACGATGACGAGGAGGATCGTCGCGTTGACGGCGGCGGCGGTTGAGTCGTTGAGCTGGAACATCTGCGCCCACATGAGGGTCGCCGGCACTTCGGCGGTGTACGAACTCTGGCCGGCGATGGCGTAGATGAGGTCGAACATCTTCATGGACATGTGTCCGACGATGATGAGCGCACTGAGCGCGATGGGCGACAGCTGTGGGAACAACACGTGGCGGTAGAGCTTCCACTCGCTGGCACCGTCGACGCGCGCCGCCTCACGCTGGTCCTCCGAGATGCCCCGGAACCCGGCCAGGAAGAGCGCCATGATGTAGCCCGAGAGCTGCCAGATGGCCGGGATGGCCATGGCCGCCATGTTGAACCTGCCTGCCGAGTACCAGGACGACTGCAACTGCGGCATGCCCATCATCTGGAAGAGCTGGTTGAGACCCACCGCCTGGGCGCCCTTGGCCGGTGAGAGCAGCCATCGCCAGATGACGCCCGCGGCGATGAACGACACCGCCATGGGGAAGAGGAAGATCGACCGGAAGACCGACTCGGCCCGCACCCCCTTCTCGAGGAGGAAGGCCCACAACAGCCCGAAGAACATCGTCCCGGCCACGAAGACGACCGTGAGGACGAGCAGGTTCCACATGGCGTGCTGGTAGCGGTCGTCGGACAAGAGCCGGCTGTAGTTCTCCCACCCCCCGGGGGCCTTGATCCGGCCGGACCTCGTCTGGACCCGCTGCAGGGACGTGACGATGTTCTGGCCGATGAACCCGTAGACGAAGATCCCCACGAGGATCATCGACGGGAGGACGAAGAGGAAACTGGGCAGCCAGCGCCTCACCTTGTGCATGTCCCTTGCTCCTGGTCGGCGACGATTCGATGGCTCGGCGTCCGCTCCCCCACCGGGGTGGGACGCCGCCGGGCCGGGTGGCCCGCGTCAACCGCGGACCACCCGAATGATCGGGAGGTCCCCGCCCGGCATGGGGACCTCCCGAGTGACGTCACTGGGCGTACTTGTCGTGCGCCGCGACGAGCGCGGAGGCCAGGTTGTCGGTGTTCTTGTCCTGGTAGAACTTGCTCATCGCCGTGTTGATCTCCGAGCTCCAGGCCAGCGGCACCGCGGCGCCGTGGGCGATGGAGGACACGATCTTGAGCGACTTGAAGTCCTTCATGGCGTCCTGCTGGTACTGGCTGAAGCCGTCGGCGGAGACGTCGGTCCGGGCCGGGATGGAGCCCTTGATCTGGTTGAAGGTCGTCTGGGCGTCCTTGGAGCCGACGAACCGCAGCCAGTCCTTGGTGCCCTCGGGGTTCTTCGTCCCGACCGGCAGGGTGAAGGAGTCGGCCAGGAAGTCGTAGACAGGCTCCTTGCCGGGCACGGCGAAGGCCGTGTAGTCGGTGCCGTACTTCTTGCCCTTGGACACGAACTCGGCCACGGCCCAGTCGCCCATGACGTTGTAGGCGGCCTTGCCGTCGGAGACCATGTCGGTCGCGTTCGGCCAGTCGTCACCGTCGGAGGCGGTGTTGGCGAAGGTGAGCGCCTTCTTGTAGTCCTCGATCGCCGCCTTGACCTCGGCGGAGTCCCACTTGCCGTCCTTGGCGAAGAGCTTGGTGTAGCCATCGGCGCCCAGATCGGCCATGAGGATGGACTCGAAGAGCTCGGTCTGGGTCCAGGTGCCGCCGACCGACAGCGGCGTGGACACCCCGGCGGCCTTGACCCTGGCCATGTCGGCCAGCCAGCCCTTGACGTCGGTCGGCGTCTGGGTGATGCCGGCCTTCTTGAGGATGGCCGTGTTGGCCCACACGACGTTGGCGCGGTGGATGTCGACGGGCACCGAGTAGATGTGACCGTCCACGGTGAGGCGGTCCATGAGCGTCTTGGGGAAGACCGACTCGCCGCCGAGCTCCTTGATGATGTCGTCGACGGGCTCGATCTGGTCGTTGTCGATGTAGTCGGACAGCTCCGCGCCGGCATGGCCCTGGAAGGAGCCGGGCGGGTTGCCGTTCTTGAGGTCGGAGGCCAGCTTGGCCTTGGCGTTCGAACCGGAACCGCCGGCCACGGCCAGGTTCTTGAAGGTGTCGTTGGGGTACTTCTCCTTGAACATCTTCTCCAGGGCGTCGAGGCCCTTCTTCTCCGACCCGTCGGCCCACCAGGTGAAGACGCCGACGTCGCCACCCGCGCCACCGGCCTTCGGCGTCGACATCGCGGACGCCGAACCGCTCGTCGAGCTACCGCCCTCGGTCTTCGTCGTCGAGCTGCACCCGGCGAACACGAGCAGTGTCGCCGTCGCCAGTGCAGCGAGCTTCCTACCGTTCATCACTACCTCCATGGGAGTTGACCGGCTCGCATCGACGACACCTCTGCCTCGTGCATCACCAGCCGCCGGGCGCCCTCGTCCAGCGGGTTCATGATGTCAGATGACGACGCCGGTCACAACGTGTGCGCAGGTTCTCGGAGCGTCCTGTCAACAGGCTGGGTTTCCCGCGCCCGCTAGGGGCTCCGTCGAGGCCACGGATCACGCCGCGAGGTAGGCCCGGACCCACCGACGCATCTGCGCGAAGACCTCGGCGCGCACCGGCGGGGCCGACAGGACGAGGTCGTGCAGGCCACCGTCGATCCGCACCAGGGTGAGATGGCGTCCCAGATGGACCGACGCCGCCGCGAGACGCTCGACGTCGAGCACCGTGTCGGCGCGGCGCATGCCCTCGTTCCACGGCGTCGACAGGTCGCTGCGGGCGGACATGAGGCACAGCACCGGCACCTGGATGCCCAGACCACCGGCGATCTCGTCATGGCCACCGGTGATCGCCGCCAGCCAGCCGGCCCGCACCTTGAACGGCGCCCAGGGCGGGTCCTTGATGACCGGGATCGACCACTCACCACCGAACTCCGCGCGCACCGAGCGGCCGAAGTTGTCGCGTTCGGGCAGCGGCAGGACCGTTCCCGGGTCGGCGCGTCGGATGGTCCGGGCCAGCGGCCCCATCGTCGCGCGGGTGAGGGCCGACCCCTGCATGTCGATCCACGGGGAGTTGAGGATGACGCCGTCCACCGCACCGGGGTGGCGGGACACCCACAGCGGAACGGTGAGGCCCCCGGTCGAGTGACCCATGATCGTCACGGAGTCGTGGTCAGCCGCCAGCAGACGGACCGCGGCGTCGATCTCCTCGTCGTACTCCGACAGGTCACCCACCCAGCCGGACCGCTGCCCGGGCACGAGATTGCGGCCGTAGCGGCGCAGGTCGAGGGCGTGGAAATCCATCCCCCAGGACTCGACCTCGTCGGCCAGATGGCACTGGTAGAAGCAGTCCGACCAGCCGTGGACGTAGAGGAGGGCCCGTCGTCGAGGACCACCGTCACGACGGCGTCGCACCAAGGTCGCGGTGAGGGGCCCCTCGGGATCACCGGGAACCCGCTGGGCGTCGGGCAACTCGACGGCGGCGCTCTCGAATCCGTCGACCACCGTGTCGGGTCGCCACGAGAGGGCCGTCATCGGCCGGCCTCGTCGGGGGCACTGGGGGTGTCAGTCGTCCTCACCGTAGTGGGCATACTTCTCGGCAAGATCGGCGTACTCGTCGGACAGCCCCTCGTCCTGCTGGGGGTCCTCGTCGTGGCCTCGGTCGCCTCGGAGCTCACGCTCCAAGGACTCCAGGTCCATGTCCACCGAACGGTACTTGAGATCGCGAGCGACCTTGGTCTGCTTCGCCTTTGCACGGCCGCGCCCCATGTGGGTCGACCCCCTCGCTCTGTCATCGCGGCATTGCCGCCATAGGTCAAATAACTGTCGTGAGGCACAGGCTACCCGAGGCAGTGGGCACCTGCCAAAGCACGCCCACCACCTGTCCGGGTGCCGTCGGGGATCAGGACACCGGATGGTCCCCCACGAGCTCGACCACCGCCGGCTCCCCGGCGGACGAGGCCTGCACCGTTCCGCACGGCCAGGCCGGCAATCCGCGTCCGGCAAGGAACTCGATCGCCCCGGGCAGCTGCGACGCCGGGAGGACGAGCACCATCCCGACCCCCATGTTCAAGGTCGCCTCGATGTCAGCCCGTGAGACGCCACCCACCTGTTGGACCAGGCCGAAGATCGGCGCCGGGGCCCAGGAGGCCCGCTCGACGGTCGCTCGGACGCCCTCGGGAAGCACCCGCACGAGGTTGTTGGCCAGGCCCCCTCCGGTGATGTGGCTCATGGCGTGCACCTCGACCTGACGTAGGAGGGCCAGCAGGTCGGCGGCGTAGACGGTGGTGGGGGTGAGCAGCTCCTCGCCGAGCGTGCGTCCGAGCTCGTCGACGTGCCGGTCGAGGGACCAGCCGGCGTCCGACAGGAGGACCTTGCGCACGAGGGAGTAGCCGTTGGAGTGGAGGCCCGAGGAGGCCACGGCGAGCAGGGCGTCACCGGGGACGATGCGCTGGGCGCCGAGGATCTCGTCGTGCTCGACCGCCCCGGTCGTCGCCCCGGCGACGTCGTACTCGTCGGGGGCGAGCAGCCCGGGGTGCTCGGCGGTCTCCCCGCCGAGCAGGGTGCAGCCGGCCTTGCGGCAGGCGGCGGCGATGCCCTTGACGATGCCGGCGATCCGCTGCGGGTCGACATGACCGCAGGCGATGTAGTCGGTGACGAACCAGGGCTCGGCGCCGACGACGACGAGGTCGTCGACGAGCATGCCGACCAGGTCGAACCCGATGGTGTCGTGGACGTCCATGGCCCGGGCGATGGCGACCTTGGTGCCGACGCCATCGGTCGAGGTGGCCAGGACGGGGTGCCGGTACCGCTGGAGGGCCGAGGCGTCGAAGAACCCGGCGAACCCACCGAGTCCGCCGAGCACCTCGGGACGGCGGGTGCGGGCGACGTGGTCCTTCATGAGGTCGACGGCGCGGTCCCCCGCCTCGATGTCGACGCCGGCGCGGGCGTAGGCGGACTGTTCGGTCATGGCTGGGTGCCCTCCTGCGTGGTGTGGGTCAGGTGCGCCTCGGCGAGCATCGGTTCGGCGCCCCGTGGCACCTCGACCGGGTAGACGCCGTCGAAGCAGGCCCGGCACAGGTCATCGGTCGGGACGTGGGTGGCACGGACCAGACCCTCGAGGCTGATGTAGGCCAGCGAGTCGGCGCCGATGGATCGGCAGATCTCGTCGACGCTGAGACCGGGGGCGATGAGCTCGGCCCGGGTGGCGAAGTCGATGCCGTAGAAGCAGGGCCACTGGACCGGCGGGGAGGAGATGCGCACGTGCACCTCGGCGGCCCCGGCCTCCCGCAGCATCCGGATGAGCTGGCGCTGGGTGTTGCCACGGACGATGGAGTCGTCGACGACGACGAGCCGCCTTCCCTCGATGACGTCGCGCAGCGGGTTGAGCTTGAGCCGGATGCCGAGGTTGCGCAGGGTCTGGGAGGGCTGGATGAAGGTGCGTCCGACGTAGTTGTTGCGCACCAGTCCCATGCCGTACTTGATGCCGGACTCGTCGGCGTAGCCGATGGCCGCGGGGGTCCCCGACTCGGGCACCGGGATGACGAGGTCGGCCTCGGCCGGCGCCTCCTGGGCGAGGATCTTGCCGATCTTCACCCGCACGTTGTGCACCCGACGTCCCGAGATGACGGTGTCGGGGCGGGCCAGGTAGACGTACTCGAAGATGCAGCCCTTGGGGCGGGCCCGGGCGAAGCGGCAGGTCCGCAGGCCTGCGGCGTCGATCGTCACCATCTCGCCGGGCTCGATCTCGCGGACGAAGGTGCCGCCGACGATGTCGATGGCGGCGGTCTCGGAGGCCACCACCCACCCCGAGTGGAGGCGTCCGAGCACGAGGGGCCGGATGCCCTGCGGGTCGCGGGCGGCGTAGAGGGTCGTGTCGTCCATGAAGACGAGGCTGAACGCACCCTTGAGGAGGGGAAGGACGGTCATCGCGAGCTTCTCGACGGGCTCGTCGTAGGTCGTCATGAGGGCGGTGACCAGGGAGGTGTCGTTGGAGGAGTCCATCCGGTCCTTGTGCGGGACCTCGTGCCCGGGGTCGCGGGCGGCGATGAGGGCCTCGAGCTCCTCGGCGTTCGTGAGGTTGCCGTTGTGGGCCAGGGACAGGCCGCCGCCCCCCGGGCGCGACCGGAAGGTCGGCTGGGCATTGTCCCAGACGCTCGAGCCGGTCGTCGAGTAGCGGGTGTGGCCGATCGCCAGGTGACCGACGAGGGAGTTGAGGGTGGCCTCGTCGAAGACCTGGGAGACCAAGCCCATGTCCTTGAAGACCATGGTGCGACGACCGTCGGACACGGCCATCCCGGCCGACTCCTGCCCGCGATGCTGGAGGGCGTACATGCCGAAGTAGGTGAGCTTCGAGACGTCCTCGCCCGGGGCGTAGATCCCGATGACCCCGCAGGCGTCCTGCGGGCCGTGGTCGAGGGGGTCGAGGTCGGCGGTGAGCCGTCCGTCAGCGCGCGTCACGGGGTCCACACTATCCCAGCGGTTGCGGTCGCGGGCCGGGCGAGATGCTCAGGCGGAGGCCTCCCGGGTGGCGAGGCCGGCACCCGAGACCGGGGCCGCCGTCGAGGCCATGTCGACGCCCGGGGCGCCCGCCGTCGGCACGTCGACGCCCGAGACGGCAAGTGCATGGAGGAAGGCCGCGACCCCGACCCCCACGGTGAGGGCGTAGGCGGCAGTGCATCCGCCCCAGTCGGACAGGCGTCCGGCGATCGATGCCCCGACGGCGTACCCGAGGCTCGTCGTGGCGGCCAGGAGGGTCATGACGGTACCGATCCGGGCCGGGGACGCCGCCCGCTCGGCGACGCTGAAGAGGGTGATCATGTACGGGGCCGCCGCCATGCCGAGCACGAGCATGGCCGGGATGAGCAGCCCGATGGTGTGGATGAAGAGCAGTGGGACGGCCAGCACCCCCAGGGCCAGGGCGAAGAGCTTCCATCGCGCCGTGAGCCCGAGACGACGGGCCAGACGCGGCAACATGAGGCCCGCGGTGGCGCTGCCGACCGACAGGAGGGCGTGCATGAGTCCGGCGACCCCGGGACGACCCGCCTCGGTGGCCAGGCACGTCGTGCCGGTCTGGACCGACCCGAAGACGAGTCCCATGAAGAAGATGCCGGCCACCGTGTGCACGACCCCCCGGGTGAAGAGGGGTCCGGCGTCGGCGCTGGTTCGCACCGGTCGGGCCGGGACGAGTCGGACGGTCGGGTGGAGCGCGAACCACGTGCCGAAGACGAGCAGCAGGACACCGGCGACGGCCAGGGCCGGGACCGGACCGAACGCCACCGCCAGCACACCGACGAGGGCGGGGCCCAGGGCGAAGGAGGCCTCGTCGGCGGCCCCCTCCCAGGCGAACGAACTCTCGAGCACCCCGGCCCGGAGCTGCGGGTTCTCGGCGGCCAGGGCGCGCCAACGCACCCGGGCCATGGTGCCGATCTGGGGCAGGAAGAGCCCGGTGATCGCACCGATGACGGCGATGAGCGGCCACGGGGCACCCATGACCGCCGCGAGGGCCTCGAGGATGAGACCGACGCCGGAGATGAGCGACTGGGCGAGCATGATCTCGCGCTGGCCCCGGCGATCGGTGAGAGCGCCGGCGATCGGTGCGCCGATGGCGATGCTCGCCGCGATCGCCCCGGCACAGACCCCGCCCGGACCGAGCCGTCCGGCGACCATTGGGCTGGCGACGAGAAGCATGGTGCCCATCTGGCTCATCGCCAGGGGCATCCGACCGATGAGACCGGTGATGACGAAACTGGGGCCCGACAGGCCGAAGAGGCGGCGATAGGGCAGGGCGGTCACGGGGACACCTTTCGAGGACGAGGACGATGTCGCGTCTCCCCACCCTGCTGACGCGTCCTGCGAGATCTGCGATGCAGCCTCGCCCCTGCCGGGGCAGCACCCCCGACGGGGGCATTCTACGCGAGAGACGTCGAGGTCTCTGGGACCGACCGCCATGACACGACGGGTCGAGCAAGCAGCCATGGGCAGGAACGGCGGGCGCCGGGCGGACACGAGGACGGGGCCCGGCCGGGCCCCGTCCTCGTCCTCAGGTGTCCGGTGATGCCCTCA
Source organism: Acidipropionibacterium timonense (assembly GCF_900605005.1). GTDB lineage: Bacteria > Actinomycetota > Actinomycetes > Propionibacteriales > Propionibacteriaceae > Cutibacterium > Cutibacterium timonense. The sequence goes on from NZ_LR027558.1 coordinate 2,149,472, forward strand.
CCCGCCACTGCAGAAGGGTCTCAGCGCGCCAGACCGGCCAGCAGCAGCGCCTCGGTGAGGATCGCCTTGTGGAAGTCGCCCAGATGGAGCGACTCGTCGAGACCGTGCATCCGCGAGTCCGGGTCGGTCACCGCCGTGACGAGCACCGTCGCCTCGGGGTAGGCGTGCTGGAGGTCGGTGACCAGGGGGATCGCCCCGCCGGTGCCCATCTCGACCGGGTCCATGCCCCAGGCCGCCCGGAACGCCTCCTTGGCGACCTGCGCGTCCGGCCCGGAGAAGGGGACGACCCCGGGGGCCCCGGCCTCGCCGGGGGTCACCGTCACCCGAGCGCCGAAGGGGGCGTGCGTGCGCAGGTGTTCCATGAGCGCCTCGAGCTCCACCCTGGGGTCGGCGCCGGGAGCCACCCGCAGCCCGACCTTCGCCCGGGCCACCGAGGGCAGGATGTTGATGGCCTGGTCGACCGGGGTGGCGTCGAGAGCCAGGACGCTCACCGACGGGCGGGTCCACATCTTGTTGGCGGCATTGCCGGTCCCGAGCCACTCGACCCCGTCGAGGATGGCCGTCTCGACCCGCAGCCGGTCCTCGGGGTACTCGACCTCGGCCGGGGCGGCGGGGTGGAGGCCGGCGACGGCGACGTCACCGTGCTCGTCGTGAAGGGTGGCCAGGAGCCGGCACATGCTCGTGAGCGCGTCCGGCACCACCCCACCGAACTGGCCGGAATGCAGCGGGTGGTCGAGGGTGCGCAACTCGACGACGCAGTCGGCCACCCCTCGCAGGGTCGTCGTCACCGACGGCTCCCCCTGGTCCCAGTTGACCGAGTCGGCGATGACGATGACATCGGCGGCGAGCTCGGCCTTGTGCCGCTCGATGATCGAGACCATCGACGGGGAGCCGATCTCCTCCTCTCCCTCGACGAAGAGCGTCACCCCGACCGGGGGTCGGCCGTCGAAGGCCTTGAGGGCGGTGAGGTGGGCGACGACCCCTCCCTTGTCGTCGGCGGTGCCGCGGCCGAAGAGTCGGTCCCCGCGCCGGGTCGCGACGAAAGGCTCGGAATTCCACAGGGTGACATCACCGGTCGGCTGGACATCGCCGTGGGAGTACAGGAGGACGGTCGGCTGTCCCTCGGGCGCCGGCCAGTGCGCGATGACCGCGGGCAGGCCGTCGTCCTCGGTGACGACGGCGGCGTCGGCGGCTCCGGCGGCCAGGGCGGCATCGGCCACGGCCCGGGCGTTGTCACGCACTCCTTGCGGGTTGAGGGAACTCACCGACTGGATCGCGACGAGCTCGGTGAGCTGCTGGACGGCGGGCTCGAGGAGCTCGTCGACCTTGGCGGACAGACTGGGGAGAACGGAAGTGACATCCATGGTCCGAGCCTAGTTGTTGGTGACCGCCCCCGTGCTCGGAGCCCGGTGGCAGCCCCGGGCGTCCGGGACGCCGTCACCATGGACGTCGGACCCGGATGTCGCCGACCTCCGGATAGCCGGGCGGACTCCGTGAGAGAATTCACCAGTCCTCGGGTCCACCGACACCGGGCCCAGCAGAGACGACATTTGTCCCCTCCCTAGGAATTCATGACTCGCACGCCACCGATGCCCCGGACCGAACCGACCGCCGCCGAGACGCCACCGGAGGTGAGATCCTCCCTGGCCTCCAGGGTCTTCTGGCCCGCCGCCGGACTCATCGTCCTCTTCGTCCTGCTGGCCCTCGCCCTGCCGGGCCCGACGAACGAGGTCATCTCGGTGCTCAACAGGACGGTCGTCCACTCGGTCGGGTGGTACTACGTCCTGGCGGTGAGCGGATTCGTCATCATCGCCCTGGTCATCGCCGCCTCCCGACTGGGCGACACCCGACTCGGCCGTGACGACGACTCCCCCGAGTACTCCCTGGGATCGTGGTTCGCCATGCTCTTCGCGGCCGGCATGGGCATCGGCCTGGTCTTCTGGGGAGCGGCCGAGCCGCTCTCGCACTTCGTCACACCACCACCGGGCACCGGAGGTGACGCCGCCGAGCGTGCCCGTCAGGCCATGCAGACGTCCTTCCTGCACTGGGGCCTGCACGCCTGGGCCATCTATGTCATCGTCGGTCTGGCGGTGGCCTACGCGTGCCACCGCAAGGGGCACCCCATCTCCCTGCGCTGGACCCTCGAACCGCTCCTGGGCGACCGCGTCCGCGGCTGGGTCGGCGACCTCATCGACATCGTCGCCATCATCGGCACCCTCTTCGGCGTCGCCACCTCGCTGGGGCTCGGCGTCACCCAGGTGTCGTCCGGACTCACCTTCCTCACCGGCATCACGGGATCACGGGGGCTGCTCGTCGGCCTCGTCGTCCTCTTCGCCGGACTGGCCGCGGTGAGCGTCGCCACGGGGCTGGACGCCGGCATCAAGTTCCTGTCGAACACCAACCTCGTCATCGCCGCCCTCCTCGCCCTGGCCCTGCTCGTCGTCGGACCGACCCAGTTCCTCCTGTCCAGCGCCGTCCAGAACATCGGGGAGTACGTCCAGTCCCTCATCGAACTGTCCTTCCGGACGATGCCCTTCGAGGGGGACGCCGGCCAGTCCTGGATGGCCGGGTGGACGACGAACTACTGGGGTTGGTGGATCTCGTGGTCCCCCTTCGTCGGGATCTTCATCGCCCGCATCTCCAGGGGACGCACGGTGCGCGAGTTCATCATCGGCGTCATGCTCGTCCCCACCCTGGTGAGCGTCCTGTGGTTCACCGTCTTCGGTGGCAACGCCATCTGGCAGCAGATCTTCGGCACCAAACTCACCGTGGACGGCGCGGTGGACGCCAACACGACCCTCTTCCGCATGCTGGAGACCCTGCCGGGAGGCACCGTCATGGCGTGGGTGTCGATGGCCCTGCTGGCCATCTTCTTCGTCACCTCGTCGGACTCGGGCTCCTACGTGCTGTCCATGCTCTCGTGCGGCGGCGACCCCGACCCCAGCCTGTGGGTCCGACTCACCTGGGCCGTGCTGTCCGGGACGATCGCCGCGGTTCTCCTGTCGGGGGATCCCCGAGGGCTGTCGGCCCTGCAGACGATGGCCATCCTCACCGCACTGCCCTTCTCGGTCGTCATGATCGGGATGTGCGTGGCGCTGTGGCGGGAGCTGTCGCGTGAGGTGACGGTGCGCCGTCACAACCGGATGAGCGACTTCGGCGAGGCCGTGCGCCGGACGGTCCGCGAGGACCTCGTCGACGAGTTGCGGAACCCACCGTCCCGACCGGGACGACCGATCGAGGTGTCGCCGGAGGTCCGACGCCTCATCCGGGTCCTGCGCCGCGGTCAACGCAAGCGCGACAGGGCCTGAGCCGGCCCGGCGGCCCGTCGTCGACCCGGCCCGAGGTGCCTGGCCGGGTGGACCCGCGCCCTCACTCCCCCATGACGGCGGGGATGGGGGCGCGCCAGGCTCGACGCACCTCGTCAAGGCCGAGGGTGAGGAGCCCCTGCACCTCGATCTCACCGGAGTCGATGACCTCGCCCAGCCGGGTCACGGGCACCCCGGCCTCCCGGCACACGTCGACGAACCGGCCGTAGGAGGACGCCGGCAGGGACACCAGCGCCCGGGCCGGGGTCTCGGAGAACAGCGCAACGGTGGGCTCCCCCTCCAGGGTGAGCGAGACGCCGTGGCCGCCCTGGAGGCAGGACTCGACGAGCGCCTGCGACAGTCCGCCCTCGGACAGGTCGTGGGCCGAGCTGAGCAGCCCCTCGGCCGCGGCGGTGGCCATGACGTCCGCCAGCGCCTTCTCCGCCCCCAGGTTCGGCATCGGGGGCATGCCGCCGAGGTGCCCGTCGTGGAGGACGTCCTCCCACACCGATCCACCGAGCTCGCATCGCGTCTCGCCGAGGAGGAGGACGGCGTCTCCCGCGTGGGCGAATCCGGTGCGGATCCGGGTGCGCACGTCGTCGAGGATCCCCAGGACGCCGACGAGCGGGTTGGGGCGGATCGACTCGTCCCCGGTGCGGTTGTGCAGGCTGACGTTGCCGCCGGTGACGGGGACGCCGAGTTCACGGCAGCCGTCGACCAGTCCGAGGATCGTCTCGGAGAACTGCCACATGACGGCGGGCTCGTAGGGCGAACCGAAGTTGAGGCAGTCGGTGATGGCCAGCGGCGTCGCCCCGGTGACGGCGACATTGCGATAGGCCTCGCTCAGCGCCAGCTGGGCGCCGAGGTAGGGGTTGAGGAGGCTGTACCGTCCGTTGGAGTCCAAGGACAGGGCGATGCCGAGGTTCGTCCGCTCGTCGACGCGGATGATGCCGGCGTCCTCGGGCTGGGCCAGGACGGTGTTGCCGCGCACGAACCGGTCGTACTGGTCGGTGATCCACGAGCGGTCGCACAGCGCGGGAGAGGACGCCAACGCCACCATGGCCCGGGCCAGGGCCTCGCCGGAGTTGTCCCTGGGCAGGGCATTGGCGTCAGCGGCGTTGACCTCGTCGATCCAGCCGGGACGGGCCTTGGGCATGTCGAGGACGGGCCCGTCGTGGGCAACGGTACGCGGGTCGACGTCGACGATCCGCTCCCCGTGCCAGTCGATGAGCAGCCGGTCGCCGTCGGTGACCTCGCCGATGACCGTCGCCTGGACGTCCCAGTGGCGGCAGATCTCCATGAAGCGGTCGATGTTCGCCGGCGTGACGACGGCCATCATCCGCTCCTGGGACTCGCTCATGAGGATCTCCTCGGGGGCGAGGTTGGGGTCGCGCAGGGGGACGCGGTCGAGTTCGACGTGCATGCCTCCGTCCCCGGCACTGGCCAGCTCGCTGGTGGCACATGAGATGCCGGCGGCGCCGAAGTCCTGGAGGGCCTCGCAGACGCCGGCATGGAAGAGGTCGAGGGTGCACTCGATGAGGAGCTTCTCCATGAAGGGGTCGCCGACCTGGACGCTGGGCCGCTTCGACTCCCCCTCGGCGGCGAAGGACTCCGAGGCCAGGATGGAGGCACCGCCGATGCCGTCGCCCCCGGTGGCCGCACCGAAGAGGACGACGAGGTTGCCGGCCCCGGACGCCTTGGCGAACTGGAGGTCCTCATGGCGCAGGACGCCGACGCACAGCGCGTTGACGAGGGGGTTTCCGTAGTAGGTGGGGTCGAAGAGGGTCTGGCCGCCGATGGTCGGCAGGCCGAGGCAGTTGCCGTAGTCGGCGATGCCCGAGACGACCCCGGGCAGGACGCGGGCGGTGTCGGGGGCGTCGAGCGGACCGAAGGCCAGGGCATTCATGACGCCGATCGGGCGGGCACCCATGGCCATGATGTCGCGGACGATGCCGCCGACGCCGGTGGCCGCGCCCTGGTGCGGCTCGACGTAGGACGGATGGTTGTGGGACTCGGCCTTGAAGGTCACGGCCAGGCCGTTGCCGATGTCGACCACCCCGGCGTTGTCACCGATGCCGGCCAGCAGTGGACCGCGCGGCGTCTCCTGGGGCAGGGCGGCGAACTTCCTGAGGTAGATCTTCGACGACTTGTACGAGCAGTGCTCCGACCACATGACCGAATACATGGCCAACTCACCACCGGTGGGACGCCGCCCCAGGATCTCGCGGATCCTCGTGTACTCGTCCCGGTTGAGGCCGAGGTCGGCCCAGGGCTGGTCGAGGTCGGGCGTGCTGACGGCGTTCTCCACTGTGTCTGCCACGGCACCAATTTAGCGAAGCGGTCGCCCGTGGCGCAGCAGGTCGGCCGGGGCGACCGAGGTGCAGGGTCGTGCCGTCGTGGCAGGCTCGGTGATGGGGACCTCGCTCCGGAAACCACCACCCACCGACCGCCGGACGCCACTTGGCGCCAGAACATCCACCTTGCTCCCTGTATTCCGGGCGCAGGGTGCAGTCTTGGGAGCAAGGTCGAAGCCGGCGGCCATTCCCGGAGCAGAGTGAAGAGGGCGTCCCCGGGGCGCGAGGCCTGACAGCGCCGCCACCGGATGCGCCAGGTTCTCGACATGGGCGTCCCGGGGGGCGCGAGGCATGACAGGGTCCCACGGGTTCCGTGCCGCCGACACCGACCTCCGCCACCACCCGGACAATGCCCCTCCCCCGCGCCACGGACCTACGATGGTCCTTCGTGGACACCCCGGGCTCGACGCAGGATCCAGCGTCCAGCCGTCCCCCGACGCCCACGGCCCGGGCCTGGATCGTGTGGCTCACCGGGGTGCTCGTCTACGGCGTCGCGATCATGCACCGCACCTCGCTGGGGGTCATGGGACTCACCGCCGCGCAGCACTTCGGGGCCCCCGCCTCCGTCGTCTCGACCTTCATGGTGCTCCAGCTGGCTGTCTACGCCCTCGGCCAGATCCCCGCCGGACTCCTCCTCGACCGCTTCGGGCCCCGCCGCGTCCTCACCGCCGGAGCCGCCCTCATGACCCTGGGCCAGGTGCTCATCGCCGTCGCCCACTCCCCCGCCGAGGCCATGGCCGCCCGCACCCTCGTCGGCCTGGGTGACGCCTGCACCTTCGGCTCGGCGATCCGGCTCGTACCCCTGTGGTTCCCCGCCCGTCAGGTACCGCTCCTCACCCAGCTCACCGGGCTCCTGGGACAGGTGGGCCAGATCGTCTCGGCCGTCGTCCTCGTCCCCCTCGTGGAGGACGCCGGCTGGCGCACGACCTACCTCGTCGCGGCCGCGGTCGGCGTGGCGGCCGTCGTCGGCGGAGCCCTCCTGCTGCGGGACGCCCCACCGGGAGTCCGCCGATCCGCCTCGACGACGAGCCTGCACGACCTGCCGCGCGAGCTCGTCGACATCGCCCGCCACCCGGCGACCCGGCTGGCCTTCTGGGCACACTGGACGACGAACTTCCCGGCCATCGTCTTCTCGATGATGTGGGGCATGCCGTACCTCACCCGCGCCGAGGGCCGGTCGACCGCGACGGCGTCGGCCCTCATGACCCTCTTCGTCCTGGCCAATGCGGCCGGCGGCCCGGTCGTCGGCATCCTCACCAACCGGTATCCCCTGCGGCGTGACTCGCTCATCCTCGGCACTATCGTCCTGTCGGTCATCCCGTGGACCGTCGTGCTGCTCTGGCCGGGCCGCAGCCCGCTGTGGCTGCTCGTCGTCCTCGCCGCCGGACTCGGGCTGACCCTGCCCGGCGGGGCGGTCGGGTTCGACGTCGCCCGCACGAGTCACCCCGGCCACCGGCTCGGTACCGCCACCGGGATCGCCATCATGGGCGGGTTCATCGCCGGGCTGGCCGACATCCAGATCATCGGCCTGCTCCTCGACCGGCTGTGCCCGGGCGGGCGCTACACCCTCTCGGGGTTCCGCTGGGCCATGGCCACGCAGCTGCCGTTCTTCGCCGTCGGGATCATGGGGATCATCGTCAATCGGGTGCGGCTGCGGCGCATCCTCGCCGCGCACGGCGTCGTCGTGCCCACCTGGCGCCAGGCTCTGGAGCGCAATCGCAGACTGCGCGCCAACCGGCACGGCTGACCCCCCGGACAGCCGTGGGCCGACGCCCCTCAGCCGGTGAGCTCCCCGGCGATGTTCCGCCCGATCCAGGCTGCGACGTCGGGCCCGCCCAGCCCCTGGGACAGCAGGAAGCACACCTTGGCGTAGGCCGCCTCGAGGGTCATGTCGCGCACCCCGACGGCCCCTGCCGCGGCCAACTCGTAGCCCGCAGCGTAGCGCCCGGGAGCGACATCGGACTGGTAGCACTGGGAGGCGATGAGCACCGGCACCCCGGCCCGCACCGTCGACCTCAGCACCTCGAGCACCCCGGGCTCCTCGGAGGGGATGTTGCCGATCCCGAAGGCCCGGATGACGACGGCCTCGGGCAGCGGGGTGAGCATCGCCGCGAGACGCTCGGCGGTGATTCCCGGGGCCACCGAGACGACGGCGACGTCACAGCGCCGGTACGGCCGTGGGTTCGTCCAGCCCTCCCCGCCGGCGGGACGCCCGGTCCACTGCCAGGGCGACCCTTCGTGGGCCAGGGCGGGCACGTTGGGCGAGTCGAAGGCGCGCAGGTCCCAGGACGAGATCTTGGTGACCCGTGGACCGTCGAGCAGGGTGTGGGCGAAGAAGACCGCGACCGAGGAGAACCGGCCCGCCGACGCAGCCCGCAACGCCCCGATGACGTTCGGGGCGGCGTCCGAGCCCGGCGCCCCCAACGGCCGTTGCGAGCCGGTGAGGACGACCGGCAGGCCCAGCTCGGTGAGGGCGTAGGACAGCGCGGCCGAGGTGTACGCCATGGTGTCGGTGCCGTGGAGGACGACGAACCCGTCGGGCCGCTCGCCCTCCTCCCGGGCGTCGTGCACGACGTCGACGATCCGCTGCCAGAACAGCGGGGTGGTGTTCGAGGAGTCGACGAGGGGGTCGAGCGACGTCACGCCCGTGCCGTCGGCCAGGTCGGTGCCGGCCAGTACCTCGGCTAGCCAGCCGCGCAGGTCGGCCCCGGGGGCGAGCCCCCGGGGCGTCTCGATCATGCCGACGGTGCCGCCGGTGTAGACGACACGAAGCCTCACGAGGCCAGCCTCTCGACGCGGTACCGGGGCAACCTCACAGGCGTGCCGAGTTGTACGCCCGGGCCGTCGTCGCCCGGGCCGCCAGGTCGCGGCGTTCGCGCACCAGACGCCCGAGGGCCCCCGGCGCGGTGGGGTGCTCGTCGATCCACCGATGGGCGTCGTTGGCGTTGCGCTCCGGATCGTCGGAGGGGAACAGCCCGACGACCAGACGGCTGGCCATCTCGATGGGGAACTCACCCCAGATCCGCTCGAGATCGTCGAAGTAGCCCGCGTCGAGGTCGGTGAACAGGTCGGCACCCAAGGGTGTGCGCAGGCCGGCGATGACGGCGTCCACGTGCTCATTGGTGAGCTCACCGGGGGTCATGAGGCGGTCCCAGGCGGCCTTCTTGGCCTGCGCGTCGGGGCGGGCGGTGAGCGCCTCGAGGTGGGCGTTGACGCCGTCCTTGGTGCGATCCTGCTCGAGCTCGGCGTCCAGCTCCTCGATGGTGGCCTGTCCGAGCGCCGCCAGGGTGATCCAGGCCGACCAGCGCAGCTCGGGGCCGACGGCCAGGCCGGCGGGGACGCCGCTGCCGTCGAGCAGGGACCGTACCCGATCGGCGCTGCTCGGGTCACCGGCGCTGGCGGCCAGCGCATGACGGGCCCAGATGATCTGGACGTCGGACCCGGCCGGGACGGCGGCCAGCGCGGCCCAGGCATCCCGGGCCAGGCGTCCCCGGGCGCCTTCGACGGCCCGCGGCGGCAGGTACTGCTCGACCGCCTGCCTGGCCTGGGAGAGCACCTGGCGGAGGATGGCCGGATCGGTCTCCTTGACGGCATGGGCCTCGACGGCGTCGAGGTAGGAGTGGACGGCCAGCTTGGCGTCGCGCACGGCATTCCAGAGGATCGACCAGACGAGGGCTCGCGCCAAGGGGTCGGCCAGTCCCGACAGGTGCTCCAGGACGGTACGCGTGCCGGCGGGGTCGAGCCGCACCTTGGCGTAGGACTCGTCCCCGTCGTTGATGAGGACGAGGTCCGGGGCCGGACACCCGCGCAGGGCCTTGACCGGAGTGCGCGGGCTGGTGAGGTCGACGGTCACCAGGTCGGTGCGGACGAGGGCGTCCCCCTCCACCTTGTACAGACCGACGCCGAGGGTGTGCGGGCGGTTGACCGGCTGGTTGGTGCGCCCGTCGAGGGAGTCCCGGATGACGGTGAGCTCGGTCATGACGCCGTCGGTCACGGCGACGTCGGGCAGCAGGGTGTCGAGCCCACTGGTGCGCAGCCAGGCCTTCGACCAGCCGGAAAGGTCCCGTCCGGAGGCCTTCTCGAGGTGCCTGAGCAGGTCGTCGAGGGTGGCCGAGGAGAAGGCCAGGTCGCGGAAGTAGGCGCGAGCTCCGGCGAAGAACTTGTCGACGCCGACATGGTGGACGAGCTGCTTGAGCACCGAGGCGCCCTTGGCATAGGTGATGCCGTCGAAGTTCTGGCTGGCCGCCTCGAGATCGGTGATGTCGGCGCTGATGGGGTGGGTCGTCGAGAGCTGGTCGGCGGTGTAGGCCCAGGCCTTGCGGCCGACGGCGAAGTCGACCCAGGCGTCCTTGTAGCGGGTGGCGGCCACCGAGGCGTGGGCCCCCATGTACTCGGCGAAGGACTCCTTGAGCCAGTTGTCGTCCCACCAGCGAGGGGTGACGAGGTCGCCGAACCACATGTGCGCCATCTCATGGAGGATGGTGTTGGCACGGCTGGCCAGTTCGGCGCGGGTCGGCTTCTCCCGGTGGATGTAGCGCTCCGAGAAGGTCACGCAACCGGGATTCTCCATCGCCCCCAGGTTGTACTCGGGAACGAAGATCTGGTCGTACTTGCCCCACGGGTAGGGGTAGGCGAAGGCCTTGTGGTAGAAACTCAACCCCTGCTTGGTGATCTCGAAGATCTCGTCGGCATCGAGGTACGGGCGCAGGGACTTGCGACACAGCAGACCCAGCTCGACGGTCTCGGATCCGTCGGCGCTCGTCCAGGAGTCCTCGATGCGCTCATAGGGGCCGGCGGCGATGGCCGACAGATAGGTCGACAGCCGTGGGGTGAGGGCGAAGTCGTGCAGGACTCCCCCGTCCGGCAGATCGCTGGTGTCGGAATGGGGCTGGTTGCTGATGACCCGCCAACCCTTCGGGGCCTTGACGTCGACGTCGATGTGGGCCTTGAGGTCAGGCTGCTCGAACACCGCGTAGGCATGACGGGAATCGGCCGGCTCGAAGTGGGTGTAGAGGTAGGTGTTCCCGTCAGCGGGATCGACGAAACGGTGCAGGCCACGGCCCGAGTGGGAGTAGGGCAGGGTGGCGACGACGTCGACGCAGTTCTTGCCGGGAGTCAGACCGTGCAGGCCGACGCGGGCACCGTCGTACTCGACCTCGGCCGGGGTGCCGTTGATGGTGACGGACTCGACCTCGGCGTCGAGCAGGTCGAGGAAGGTGTCGGTGATGGCGGAGGTGAACCGCACGCGGGTGCGGCTGGCGAAGCGTGTCTGCTGCGGGTCGGCAGCCTGACGGATGTCGAGGGTGACGTGGTACCGCTCGACGGTCAGGTTCTGGCTGCGGTGACGGGCCTCGTCGCGGGTCAGATTCTTCGAACTCACGAGGCCACCCTATTGCAGGACAGCCGGCCTCTCCATCGATGGGGGCAGGTCCCCTGAGCGACTGCCGCGGGGCTGCAGGACCGATGTCGCCGGCGTCCTCCGGCGGCCCCCTCGGGCTCGGGGAGGACGCCACCGCGCATCCTGTCCCAGCGGCGCCAAGGCACGATCAGTCCAGCGGCGCCAAGGCACGATCAGTCCAGCGGCGCCAAGGCACGATCAGTCCAGCGGCGCCAAGGCGCCGAGGACCTCGTTGAAGGCCTCGGTCGACGACGGATGGGTCCAGATCCCGTCACGCAGGGTCTCGTAGGTGACTCCCGCCCTCATCGCCAGAGCGACGAGGTTGACGAGCTCCTGGGAGTCGATGCACCACAGGGTCGCGCCGAGGATCGTGTGGTCGTGGGCGTCGACGAGCAACCGGATGATCCCGTCGGTCTGGCCGACGATGTTGGGCCGCGGCATGGCGGCGACGGCCGCCACGTCCTTGGTGGCCACGAGAACCTCTCGCCCGGACTGCCGCGCCTGCTTCACCGTCATCCCGACCTGGGACAGCGGCGGGGTGATGAAGGTCGAGGTGGGCACGGCGACCCGGTCGCTGCGGCGTCGCGGGCCCTCGTGCAGGGTGTCCCAGAGGATGCGGTTGTCGTCGAGGGAGACGTACGTGAACTGCGGGCCGCCGTTGACGTCGCCGACCGCGTAGACCCCCTCGACGGTGGTGCGCAGCTGGTCATCGACGACGATGTAGCCCCGCTCGTCGGTGGCGACCCCGGCCGCGGCCAGGTCGAGGTCCTCGGTGGCCGGACGCCGTCCGGCGGCCACGAGCACGGCGTCGGCGGCGACGACACCGCTCCCGGTGACGACGTCGACGTGGTCACCGGCGTCGTCCAGGCTGGACACCGTGGCCCCGGTGACGACCTCGACGCCGTCGCGCCCGAGCACCTCGAGGACCCGAGCGGCGACGTCCTCGTCGAGGGCCGGGGCGAAGGTCCGTCCGGCCTCCAGGACGGTGACCTTCGACCCGAACTTCGCGAACATCTGGGCGAACTCCAGACCGATGAAGCCGCCGCCGATGACGACGAGCCGGCCCGGCAGCGGGTCGACGTGCTGGATCGACGTCGAGTCGTGGACGCGGGGCCCGTCCGCCCCGGGCAGCGGCGGGGAGGCCGGATGGGAACCGGTGTTGATGATGATCGTCGGGGCGGTGACGAGGACCTCATCATCGCCGCCGACCACCTTGACGGTGTGCGCCCCGGTGAAGCTGGCCAGACCGTCGAGCAGGGTCACCTTGCCCTCGAGCATGCCGTGGTTGGCCTTGTTGAGCTTGGCGATGAGGGCGTCCCGACCGGCGACGGCCGAGGCGAAGTAACTCACCGGATCCTCGTCGCGGCGCTTGGAGGCCGAGTCGATGAGGTCCTTGGTGGGCACACAGGCGATGTTGATGCACGTGCCGCCGTACATCTGCGGGGACCGCTCGACGAGCGCGACCTTGCGCCCCTCCCCCGCGAGGCGTCCGGCGATGGTCTTGCCAGCCTTGCCCCATCCGATGACCAGCACGTCGACGTCGAGGTTCTCGCTCATTGGTGTGCGTTCCTTTCCCTGGCAGTGTGCAGATGTCGTGTGCAGAGTGGCTGGGCGTCCACCCGCTGTGACAACCTGCCGGACCCCCTCCTATTCCGACCACCGGCCCGGCCGAGCCCACCCGACGAGCACGGGGTCCGATGAGGCGGACGAGCGCGGGTTCGATGAGGCGCTACGAGCGCGGGTCCGATCACCCGCGGCGAGCGCGTGGGGCCTGCCGGGACCACCCCGGGCTAGCCTGACGCCATGACGAACGACCAGGTGCTCCTCGCCTGCGACGCCGGCCAGTCGAGCACGAGGATCCGCAGCGAGCAGGACGGATGGATCGAGACCCTCGAGGGGGTCCACACCGACCACCCTCTCGGCCCCCAGCTGGCCGCCCTCGTCAGCCGGGTCGTCGAGCGACATCCCGACCTGGGCACCCGCGGGTTCGACGTCGCCCTGGGCTCCTCGGGGGCGACCGACGACGAGGACGCCGAGGGTCCGGCGGCCGCCCTGCGCCCCCTCGGCCTGGGCCGGCTGCTGCTGGCCCACGACTCGACGACGAGCTACCTCGGCGCCCTCGGGGAGCGTCCGGGCGTCGTCACCGCCGCCGGGACCGGGGTCATCACGCTGGCGGTGGGACGCCAGGAGGTCGCCCGGGGCGACGGCTGGGGATGGATCATCGGCGACGAGGGCTCGGCCTTCTGGCTGGGTCGGGCCGGACTGCGCGCGGTCCTGCGCGCCCATGACGGGCGTGGGCCGGCCACCGCCCTCACCGGTTCCATCGGCGCCGACTTCGACGACATCGAGGCCGCCTACCTCGCCATCCAGGCCGATCCGCTCAAGGTCTCCCGCCTCGCCGGGTACGCCGCCCTGGTCACCAAGGCGGCCGATGCCGGTGACGAGGTCGCCCGACGGATCTGTCTGGACGCGGCCCACGAACTGGCCCACACGACGGCGACCGGGCTGCGTCGGGTCGGCCTGGGCCCCGAGGACGAGCCTCCGGTGGCCCTTCTGGGCGGCGTCATGGGTTCCGAGCTCATCCGCACCGCGATCGGTGAGGACCTGGCCAGGCTCGCCCCCGGCGCCCGGATCGTCGAGCCCCTCGGGACCGGGCTGGACGGGGCGGCGGCCCTGGCCACCGTCGATCCGAGCTCGCCCCTGGGACGGCGCATCGCCATCGCCTGAGACCCCGGACGGGGACACTGCCCGACCGGCCGCGCGGTGCTCAGGAGGCCTGGGCGGTGAGGAAGCGCAGCAGTGAGGAGAAGAACGCCAACCCGTCGGTCGACCCACCGGTGAGTTCCTCGACGGAGTGCTCCGGGTGCGGCATGAGTCCGACGACGTTGCCAGCCTCGTTCGTCACCCCGGCGATGTCGTGGGCCGACCCGTTGGGGTTGACGCCGTAGCGGAAGACGACCTGGTTGTTCGCCTCGATCCGGGCCAGAGTGGCCTCGTCGGCGACGTAGTTGCCCTCCCCGTGCTTGGCGGCGATGCGAAGCCGCTCGCCCTGGGTCATGGCACAGGTCCAGACGGTGTCGTTGCTCTCGACGACGAGTTCGGGAACCGAGCAGTGGAAGCGGCGCTTCTCGTTGCGCATGAGCGTTCCGGGCAGCAGATGGGCCTCGCAGAGCACCTGGAACCCGTTGCAGATGCCCAGCACCGGAAGGCCCTCGGCAGCGGCGGCCTTGATCGAGGACATCACCGGCGAGAGGGCCGCGATGGCCCCCGCCCGCAGGTAGTCCCCGTAGGAGAACCCGCCGGGCAGGACGACGGCCTCCACCCCGTGGAGGTCGGTGTCGGCATGCCACAGGGGCACCGGCTCGGCGCCGGCGATACGCACGGCGCGGGCGGCGTCCTGGTCGTCAAGGGTGCCGGGGAAGGTGACGACCCCGATACGTGCGGCCATCGTCACTGCTCCACGCGCACGTCGTAGGACTCGATGACGGTGTTCGCCAACATCTCCTCGGCGATCCTGCGCACCTCGTCGAGGCGGTTCTCGACGCCGTCGCCGGTGATCTCGAAACGCTTGCCCTGCCGCACCGTCAGACCCTCGTGCCCCAGGCGCCCCAGGGCGCCGGTGATGGCCTTGCCCTGCGGGTCGAGGATCTCCGGCTTCGGCATGACATCCACCACAACACGTGCCATGGCCGTGATCCTATCGGTTGTGACCCCGTCGACACCTGCCGTGGCACGAGCCAAGGGGTCGTCGATCCCGGTGAGCCGCGACCACGCCTCGAGGTAGCGGGCCCTCGTCGCCGCGACGACGTCGGCGGGCAGGGCTGGAGGCTCGGCGTCACCGGTGCGATCCCAGCCCGAGGGCCCGGTGAGCCAGTCGCGGACGAACTGCTTGTCGAAGGAGTGGTTGGCCCCGCCCGGGGCCCAGCTGGCGGCGTCCCAGAACCGTGAGGAATCCGGGGTGAGCACCTCGTCCCCCAGGACGATGGTGCCGTCGGCGCGTCGGCCGAACTCCACCTTGGTGTCGGCCAGGATGATGCCTCGCTGCCGGGCGATCCGCTCGGCGCGGGTGTAGATGGCGATCGACAGGCGGCGCAGCTCCTCGGCCGCCTCGGCGCCGACGATGCCCACCAGTCGCTCGAAGTCGATGTTCTCGTCGTGCTCCCCGTAGTCGGCCTTGGTCGCCGGGGTGAAGATCGGTTCGGGCAGCCGCGACCCGTCCTGGAGGCCGTCGGGCAGGGCGATCCCGCACACCGACCCGCTGCGCTGGTACTCGGCCCACCCCGACCCGGTGAGGTAGCCGCGCACGACGCACTCGACCGGGAACATCGCGAGCTCCTCGACGACCATCGCCCGGCCGGCGACCTCCTCGGGGACGTCGGTGGACACCAGATGGTTGGGGACGACGTCGGCGAGCTGGTCGAACCACCACAGGGAGATCCCGGTGAGGACCCGGCCCTTGTCCGGGATCCCCGGGGTGAGGATGTGGTCGTAGGCGCTGATCCGATCGGTGGCGACCATGAGGAGCCGACCAGGTTCGGGGAGCCGGTACAACCGACGCACCTTCCCCTCCGCGATGAGTGGCAGGTCCGGGGCGGCGTCAGGAGTGGCCATGGTCGAATCATGCCACCGCCACCGGCGAACTGACGTCAGGACTCCGTCACGCCGACGTCACATAGACGTCATCGATGACATGACCCATGCGCTATAGGCTGGCACTATCGACATCCACGACGAGAGGAAGACATGAGCCTCATCAACACCCAGATCCAGCCCTTCACGGCGAACGCCTACCGCAACGGAGACTTCATCGAGGTCAGCCAGGACGACATCGCCGGTTCCTGGGCGATCTTCTTCTTCTACCCGGGAGACTTCACCTTCGTGTGCCCCACCGAGCTCGCCGACCTGGCCGAGCACCACGACGAACTCGAGCGGATGGGGGTCAAGGTCTACTCCGTCTCCACCGACTCCCACTTCGTCCACAAGGCCTGGCACGACACCTCGGCCGACGTGTCGAAGGTCCAGTACGCCATGATCGGCGACCCGGCGCTCACCCTGACCCGCAACTTCGACGTCGAGCGCGTCGGCGCCGGCCAGGCGGACCGCGCGACCTTCCTCGTCGACCCGGACGGCGTCATCCAGTTCTACGAGCTCACCGCCGAGGGCATCGGCCGCAACGCCACCGAGCTGGTCCGCAAGGTCAAGGCCGCGCAGTACATCCGCTCCCACCCCGGCCAGGTGTGCCCCGCCCACTGGGAGGAGGGGGACGACACCCTCGCCCCGTCCATCGACCTCGTCGGAAAGATCTGAACCCGAGACCCCCTCGCGACGCCGGTCGTCGCGACTCCGGCAGGGGCCGCCACGTCCCTGCCGGGGGCCCACGACCGGGGCCCCTCGTCCCACATCACCCCACCGATCCGAACAGGAACACCATGCTCGACGCCAACCTCACCGGACAGCTGCGCAGCTACCTCGACCTCGTCACCGAACCCGTGGTCCTCGTCCCCTCCCCCTACCGGGGCGACGAGACCGCGCTCACCTCCCGCTCGCACCAGATGGACGAGCTGCTCGGGGAGATCGCGGCCCTCTCGGACAAGGTGAGCGTCGGCGAGCCGGTGACGGACCGGTACGAACCCTCGTTCGCGATCACCCGCCCGGGCACCGACATCGCGGTGCGCTTCGCAGGGCTGCCCATGGGTCACGAGTTCACGTCCCTGGTGCTGGCGCTGCTCCAGGTCGGCGGCCACGGGATCAAGGAGGACCCCGCCCTCCTCGAGGCCGTGGCCAGGGTCAAGGGCCACCACGAGTTCACGACCTACATGTCGCTCACCTGCGTCAACTGCCCGACCGTCGTCCAGGCCCTCAACGCCATGAGCGTCATCAACCCCGGCATCCGGCACACCGCCGTCGAGGGGTCGACGTTCCGCGAGGAGGTCGAGGCCAAGGCCATCCAGTCGGTCCCGGCGATCTTCCTCGACGGTCAGGAGTGGGGATCGGGCCGCATGACGATGGCCGAGATCCTCGAGAAGCTCGACTCGACCGCCGCCGCATCGGCCCGTGAGGACCTGTCGGCGAGGGATCCCTACGACGTCCTCGTCGTCGGCGCCGGTCCGGCCGGGGCCGCCGCTGCCGTCTACGCAGCCCGCAAGGGCATCCGCACCGGGGTGGTCGGCGAGCGGGTCGGCGGCCAGGTGCTCGACACCGAGGACATCGAGAACCTCGTCTCGGTGCCGCACACCACCGGGCCCGCCCTGGCGAGCGCCCTGGCGTCGCACATGGGGCGCTACGACATCGACCTCATCGACCACCAGGTCGCCACCGGCCTGGAGTCCGCCGATGGCGGCACGACGATCGTCCACACCAGGGACGGGGACCTGCGCGCCCGAGCCGTCATCCTGGCGACCGGAGCCCGCTGGCGCCACCTCGGCGTGCCCGGCGAGGAGGCGTACCGCACCAAGGGCGTCACCTACTGCCCGCACTGCGACGGGCCCCTCTTCAAGGGCCGTCGGGTCGCCGTCGTCGGGGGCGGCAACTCCGGGATCGAGGCCGCCATCGATCTGGCGGGGGTGGCCGAGCACGTCACCGTCGTCGAGTTCCTCGACGACCTCAAGGCCGACGAGGTGCTCCTGCGCACCCTGCGTGGACTCGACAACGTCGACGTCGTCACCGGGGCGCGAACGACGCGGATCGACGGCGACGGGGCGTCGGTCACCGGTCTGACCTACGAGGACCGCACGAGCGGGCAGGAGCACACCATCGAGTTGTCCGGGGTCTTCGTCCAGATCGGCCTCCTCCCCAACACCGAATGGCTCGGTGACACCGTCGAACTGACCGAACGGGGCGAGATCGTCGTCGACGACCACGGTGCGACGTCGCTGCCCGGGGTGTTCGCCGCCGGCGACTGCACCTGTGCCCCGTACAAGCAGATCATCATCTCGATGGGTTCGGGGGCGACCGCCGCACTCGGCGCCTTCGACCACCTCATCAGGCAGAATTGAGGTCCATGAACCTGCGCGACCTCGGCTATCTCGTGGCCCTGGCCGACACACGGCACTTCGGCCGGGCCGCAGCCTCCTGCGGCGTGAGCCAACCCACCCTGTCCTCCCAGATCCGCCGGCTCGAGGCGGACCTGGGAGCCCCCTTGGTGCGGCGCGACGGCGGGGTCGACCTCACTGCCCTGGGCCAGCGGGTCGTCGAGTCGGCCCGGACCATGCTCGCCCTCGCCGACGACATCCGTGACATGGCGCGAGCCCAGAAGGGCTACGGCGGCGACCCCGTGCGCGTGGGGATCTTCCCCACCCTCGCCCCCTTCCTCATCGGACACCTCTTCTCCGGGGCGAAGGCACGCCACCCGGGTCTGCGCCTGGCCGTCGTCGAGGAGAAGACGGCAGGGCTCCTCACGGCCCTGAGTCAACGCCGCATCGACGTCGCCCTCCTGGCCTCCCGGGTGCCCGCGCCCTTCGTCGGCGTGCCGGTGTTCCGTGAGGAATTCGTGCTGGCCACCCCGGCTGGGTCCGCGCTGTCCCGGGGCGGCCCGGTCGAGCCGTCGTCACTGGCCGGCGTCGACCTGCTCCTCATGAGCGAGGGACACTGCCTGCGCGACCAGACCCTCGACCTCTGCTCGACCACCGGGGCCTCCTGCCGGGTTGACATGTCGGCGGCGAGCATCGGGACCCTGCGCGAACTCGTCGCGGCCGGGTCGGGGCCGGCCCTCCTGCCCAGGCTCGCGGTGAGTGGACCCATCCCCGACGATCCCCGCGTCGTCCTGCGGGAGTTCACCGAGCCGCGACCCCACCGTGACGTCCAACTCGTGGCGAGGCCAGCTGTCCTCGAGCGCGTCGAGGTCCAGAACGTCCTCGACGTGTGCCGTCATCTGCCGACCGATCTGGTCAGCCCCTGCATCGCGCAGTCCCCGTCCGCCTGAACCGGTGACCGGCGGCGGGATGACGCCCTCGACCTCCCGACCCGTCGCGAGGAGGCACCGGGTCGTGCCGGACGGGCACCCCGGGGAACCCACATCCTGCCTTGTCGACGCGCACATCCGGTGACACTGGCCATCAGCGGGGACATCGTGCTCCTTCTTATTGAGAATCGTTCTCATTAAGAAGGAGCACGATGAAGAAGTCAGTCGCAACCCTCGCCGTGGCCGCCGCACTCGCCGCGCCGCTGGCCGTCTCGGCCCCGGCCCACGCCGCCGAGGGTGGACAGCGGGCCGACAACCCCGGCCTGGTCTCCCTCGTCGACTCCGAGGGCAGGCACCAGTGCACCGCCGTGCTCGTCAACGAGTCGTGGGCCCTCACGTGGTCCGACACCGCCCGGTGCGGGTCGTCGTCCACCGTCAGGGACGCGAGCGGCCACACCACCGGTGTCGTCGAGCGTCGCTACAACGTCGCCCGCGACGGCGTCACCCACACCGATCCGACGAAGTCCCAGGCGATGCTCGTGCGTCTGGCCCAGCCCCTGGCCGGCACCCGGGTCGCGCAGCTGTCGACCGAGGCCCCCAGGGCCGGGGAGAAGCTCACCATCGCGGCCTTCAACGATCGCGCCGCCACCTCGGTCGGCCACTCGCCGGTGACCATCGAGGGCCATCACGGCTGGATCAGCTGGTTCGACGCCCCCTCGGCCATGACCTTGGAACACTCGGACGCCGGCGCCGCACTCCTGCGCGGTGACAAGGTCGTCGGATTCCTCGGCCTGGCCCAGCACGACGGTGGGGACGCCGAGGACATCGCCAACGTGAGCTCGTGGGTCGACTCGGTCGTCCATTCCTGAGGCCCATCCGCCTGCGACGATCATCGTCGGATCCTGCCCCGGGCCGCAGCAGCGGCCCGGGGCAGGATCCGTCAGCGGTGCGGACCCTCCCGGTTCACAGCACCATGCCGGGTTCGTAGGTGGCCGCCTCCGGATGGTCGGCGACGATGTCCTCGACCTTGGCCAGCAGGGCCTCGACCTGGTCCCGGGCGGCCCCGGTCAGCTCGAGCGGCTCGGAGACCAGCTCGGCGAGCTCCTCGGCCGTCAACGGAATGCGCGGGTCGGCACCGAGACGGTCGTACAGGTCGTTGTCGCTGCGTCCGGTCTCCCTCATGTCGAGGGCGACGGCCACCGCGTGCTCCTTGATGGCCTCGTGGGCGTCCTCCCGACCGACGCCGGCCCGCACGCAGGCCATGAGGATCTTCGTCGTCGTGAGGAAGGGCAGGTATCGCTCGAGCTCGGCACCGATGACCGCCGGGAAGGCCCCGAACTCCGACAACACGGTGAGGAAGGTCTCGAACATGCCGTCGATGGCGTAGAAGGCGTCCGGCAGGGCCACCCGACGCACCACGGAGCAGGAGACGTCGCCCTCGTTCCACTGCACCCCGGCGAGGCCCTCGACCATGGTGAGGTACCCGCGCAGGACGACGAGGAAGCCGTTGACCCGCTCGCAGGACCGTGCGTTCATCTTGTGTGGCATCGCCGAGGACCCCACCTGACCGGGCCTGAACCCCTCGGTGACGAGTTCGTTGCCGGCCATGAGCCGGATCGACGTCGCCAGGTTGCTCGGGCCCGAGGCCACCTGGACGAGGGTGGACACGACCTCGAAGTCGAGGGAACGCGGGTAGATCTGACCGGTCGAGGTGAGCACCTTGTTGAACCCGAGCTGATCGGCGACACGGCGCTCCAGCTCGTCGAGCTTGGTGGCGTCCCCCCCGAGCAGGTCGAGCATGTCCTGGCTCGTGCCCATGGGGCCCTTGATGCCACGAGCCGGGTAGCGGTCGATGAGCTCGGTGAGGTGGTCCCAGCCCACGAGCATCTCGTCGATCGTCGTCGCGAAGCGCTTGCCGAGGGTCGTCACCTGGGCGGGGACGTTGTGCGAGCGTCCTGCGATGGGCTGGTCGCTGAAGCGCACGGCCAGCCGCGACAGGGCCACCAGGGTCGCCACCATGCGGTCACGGACCAGTCGCAGGGAGGCGAGCACCTGGGCCTGTTCGATGTTCTCGGTGAGGTCCCGGCTCGTCATCCCCTTGTGGATGTGCTCGTGACCGGCCAGGGCGTTGAACTCCTCGATCCTCGCCTTGACGTCGTGCCGCAGCTGGACCTCGCGTTCGGCGATGGAGTCGAGGTCGATGTCCTCGATGACGTCGCGGTAGTCGGCGATGACCTGCTCGGGGTCGTCGTCACCGAATCCGACGCCGAGGTCGGCCTGGGCCTCCATGATCGCCACCCACAGCCGGCGTTCGGCCATGATCTTGTTCTCCGGACCCCAGATGGCCCGCATCTGCGAGGAGGCGTACCGGGTCGCCAGGACGTTGGGTGCACTCATGAGTTCTCCTTGTCGGTACCGACGCAGGTCGGGTCGGGGCTCGAGGTGTCGTGGAGACCGGCACGGGCCTGCTCCTCTGCCGCCCTCAGCGCGATGTCGTGGCGGTGGAAGCCGCCGGGAAGGTCGATCCGGGCCAGCCGCTCGTAGGACTCCTGTCGAGCACCGGCGAGGGTCTCCCCGTGTCCCAGGACGACGAGCACCCGTCCGCCGGACGACGTCATCCGGCCGTCGACGAGCCTCGTACCGGCATGGAGGACGTCCGGGTCGCCCGGTTCCAGGCCGGTGAGCGCCCGACCGGTGACCGGGCAGGCCGGGTAGCCCTCGGAGGCCAGGACGACGCCGACCGCGAATCCGGAGCGGACCCGCAGACCCTCAACCCCGCTGAGATCGCCTCGCGCGGCGGCGCGCAGGATCGACGCCAGGGGCGAGTCGACGAGGGAGAGGAGGGGTTCGGTCTCGGGGTCGCCGAAACGGACGTTGAACTCGACGACCTTGGGGCCCGAACTCGTGAGCGCCAGTCCGACGTAGAGCAGTCCGACGAAGGGCGTCCCGCGGTCCTGCATCTGCGCCAGGGTCGGGGCGATGACCGTCCGGGACACCTCGTCGACGAGGTTCTCGGGGGCCCAGGGCAGCGGGGTGTAGGCCCCCATGCCACCGGTGTTGGGGCCGGTGTCGCCGTCCCCGACCCGCTTGAAGTCCTGGGCGGGCGGCATGGGCAGGGCATGGTGCCCGTCGCAGATGGCGAAGAGGCTCACCTCGGGGCCGTCGAGGAACTCCTCGACGACGACCCGGTGGCCCGACTCCAGGCAGTCTCGGGCGTGGTCGAGGGCGGCCTGTCGATCCGCGGTGACGACGACCCCCTTGCCGGCGGCCAGACCGTCGTCCTTGATGACGTGGGGTGCCCCGAAGGTGTCGAGGGCGGCGGCGACCTCGTCGAGGGTCGTGCAGGTCCGCGAATCCGCGGTGGGCACTCCGGCCGACGCCATGACCTCCTTGGCGAAGGCCTTGGAACCCTCGAGCCGGGCGGCCGCGGCGCTCGGGCCGAAGCAGTCGATCCCGGCGGCGCGCAGGTCGTCGGCCACGCCGGCGACGAGCGGGGCCTCGGGTCCGACGACGACGAGGTCGGCGCCGATGCTCCGGGCGAGGTCGACCACGGCGGCGCCATCGGTGGGATCGACCGGATGGTTGGTCGCGAAGGCAGCGGTGCCCGGATTCCCCGGAGCCACGTGGACCTGCCCCACCGCAGGATCGCGGGAACATGCCAGGGCGAGGGCATGTTCGCGACCGCCGGAACCGAGCACGAGAACTGTCATCTGGGCCACGGGTCCAAGACTAGAGGTTCCCGGTGACAGGTTCGCGGGCATGTCATCGGGGGTCCGCCGGCCAGGGGAGCCCGTCGTATTCCTGTCGGAACGATCTTCAGTCGATGAGGTCGTGGATCGCCACCGACTGCTCCCGGCCGGGCCCCACCCCGATGCCCGAGATCCGGCACCCCACGAGCTCCTCGAGCCGGTCGACGTAGGCCCGGCAGGCGGACGGCAGATCCGACAGGGTGCGCGCCCCCGAGATGTCCTCGGTCCACCCCTCGAGGTACTCGTAGACCGGCTTGGCATGGTGGAACTGCGACTGGGTGAGCGGCATGACATCGGTCCGTTCGCCGTCGACCTCGTAGGCCACGCAGACCGGGATCCGTTCGATCCCGGTGAGGACGTCGAGCTTGGTGAGGAAGAGGTCGGTCGTCGCGTTTACGCTCACCGCCTGCTCGACGACGAGGGCGTCGAACCAGCCGCAGCGACGCGGTCGCCCGGTGGTGGCACCGAACTCCCCGCCTGCCTGACGGAGCATCTCGCCGTCGGCGTCGAGCAGCTCGGTCGGGAAGGGACCCTCGCCGACGCGCGTCGTGTAGGCCTTGGCGATCCCGATGACCCGGTCGATCCGGGTGGGTCCGACGCCGGTGCCGGTGCACGCGCCGCCGGCGATGGGGCTCGACGACGTGACGTAGGGGTAGGTGCCGAAGTCGATGTCGAGGTGGTGGGCCTGGGCCCCCTCGAAGAGGACGACCTTGCCCTCGTCGAGGGCCGAGTTGAGCAGCCGGGAGGTGTCGACGACGTGCCCGTGCAACCGCTCGGCGTGGGCCAGCAGCCCCTCGATGATCTGCTCGGCGTCGATGGCGCGGCGGTTGTAGATCTTCACCAGGGTTTGGTTCTTGCGCTCGAGGGCCGCCTCGACCTTCTGGCGCAGGATCGACTCGTCGAAGAGGTCCTGGACGCGGATCCCGATCCGGTTGATCTTGTCGGAGTAGGCCGGCCCGATGCCACGCCCGGTGGTGCCGATGCGTCGCTTCCCGAGGAACCGCTCGGTCACCCGGTCGATGGTCTGGTGGTAAGGGGTGATGATGTGGGCGTTGGCGCTGATGAGCGGATGTGGCACCTCGACCCCGCGCTCGATGAGGGCGTCGAGCTCGGAGTGGAAGACGTCGAGGTCGATGACGACCCCGTTGCCGAGGACGGCCGTGGAGTTGGGGTTGAGGATGCCGGCCGGAAGGAGGTGCATGACGAACTTGTCGTCCCCGACGACGACGGTGTGACCTGCGTTGTTGCCGCCGGAGTAGCGCACGCAGTAGTCGACCCGCTCGGCGATCTGGTCGGTGGCCTTGCCCTTGCCCTCGTCACCCCATTGAGCTCCCATGACGATGATCCCAGGCATGTTGTCCTCGTTTCCTCGATGATCGGCCGGCCCGACCACACCGGGCCAACTTTACGGGCTCAGGCTGTCGTGCCATCCAGCGGTACGGGTATCTCGAGCAGGTGGAGTCGGGCTCCGTCCAGCGGGAGACGTGCGGCGAGGGGGCCGAAGTGCGGGTCGGACTCGTGACCGTCGAAGGCGAGGCGGTGCAGCCCCCGGCGCCGGGCGTCGGCGACCACCCAGGACACCGCCCGCGCGAGCGCGTCGTCGCCCTCCGGGGCGTCGCGGGTGATCGTCTCGGCGCAGACCGTCGGGGCACCCTCGTCGTCGAAGAGGAACGCGGCCGCCACCGGTTCCCCCTCGAGGAGGGCCACCCCGGTGTGGTCGAGGTCGAGCTCGCCGGCCTCGGCGCGCACGGCCTCGTGGGCCTCCGTCGAGTCGTCCACCGGCGACCACGGCTCGTGGATCCACGTATAGCACTGCTCCCACAGGTTCTCGGCCGCCCCCGGGCTGAGCGTCGATGCGGGGACGACGTCGCGGGCCCGGCCGAGGGTCTCGACGACCTTGACGAAGTGCCGCGAGGAGAGCTCCAGGGGAGGGCAGACGGCATAGGAGGTCGCGCCCAGGGAGCGGAGGAACTCATGGGCGTCGGACTCCTCGATGGCCTTGGTGGCCAGGGGCCGGTCCGACCGTTCGGCGATCTGGGTGAGCAGCCTGGTCCCGATGCGGTGGCCGCGGGAGTCCGGCGCGACCTGGACGTCGAAGAACCGGCGGGTGCGATGGACCACCGCCAGCCACGACACGGCGTACCCGACGATGTCGCCACGCCACACGGCGATGCGGGCCATGGACCCGGGACGGTCCATCCGTTCGGCGAGGTCACCGGGCCCGCCGAAGCCGATGGCCGTGACGTCCCGCGGTTGGAAATCCCTGAACTCGACGTGCTCGGTCATGGTGGCTCCTCGTCTCGGTCCCCGTCGCCGTCGACGGGAGGTCTGCCCTCATTGTCGTGCATCCGGCGGGCACCGACACGATTCCCCGCGCAAGTCGGCCCAGGTGGGGTCAGGGCCGGCCCATGGAACGTGCCGCGGGGAATCGTGGCGGTCGCAGGCCGGGACGGCCCCCGGGGCACGTCCCGAGGGGGACGGTGAGGGAGCCGGACCGGCGGACGCGTGACCCGGGGGGGACCTCAGTCGGCCAGATCGGGGGCCAGGGACCTTCGTTCGGCACGAACCCGCTCGGCACGATCGACGTCCCCGAGGCGGGTCGACGCCTCGGCGAGGGCGGCGAGGCACCTCAGGAGGCCACTGTTGACCTCATCACCCCAGACGATCCGATCCCCGGCGGTCCACCCGGCCGCCCGAAGGGCCTCGATCCCCAGCGCCCGGCCCGTCATGGCATGGGAGTACGCCGCGACATCGGCCTGCGGGGTCCGGGCCAGCAGGGATCCCTCGGCCAGGATCGCCCACGCCAGGGGGGAGTCGAGATGGCGACGCAGCACCGCCGGGAAGTCGGTCCGGCCGTGACGGGCCAGGTCCTCGATCGCCGGATCCCGAGGAGCTCTGGTGCCCTCGCGTTCGACGGCGCTGATGCGGGAGCCCTCGTGTCGTTCGGCCATGGCCCCACCCTATGACCCCAGGTCATCGACGGTCCCGGCGGCCGGTGATGGCCTAGACTGGACGGCGGTCCGCCCTCGGACCGTCCCCTCCCCCGATCAGACCGGAGTCCTGCATGCCCGTCCGCACAGACCTGCGCAACATCGCCATCGTGGCCCACGTCGACCACGGCAAGACCACCCTCGTGGACGCGATGCTCTGGCAGTCGGGAGCCTTCCGTGAGGGAGCCGAGGTCGAGAACCGCGTCATGGACTCGATGGACCTCGAGCGCGAGAAGGGGATCACCATCCTCGCCAAGAACACCGCCGTCACCCACCGGATGAGCGACGGCGAGGAGATCACCCTCAACATCATCGACACCCCCGGGCACGCCGACTTCGGCGGCGAGGTGGAGCGTGGTCTCGAGATGGTCGACGGCGTCATCCTCCTCGTCGACGCCTCCGAGGGCCCCCTGCCGCAGACCCGCTTCGTGCTGCGCAAGGCCTTGGCCAAGAAACTGCCCCTCATCCTCGTCATCAACAAGGTCGACCGGCCCGACGCCCGGATCGACGAGGTCATCGAGGAGACCTACGACCTCTTCATGGACCTGTCGGACGACGACGACGCCTCCCTCCTCGACGTCCCGGTCGTCTACGCCTCGGCCAAGGCCGGACGGGCGTCCATGACCAAGCCCGCCGACGGCGCCATGCCCGACTCCCCCGACCTCCAGCCCCTCTTCGACTGCATCCTCGAGCACATCCCGGCCCCCTCCTACGAGGAGGGCGGGGTGCTGCGTGCCCACGTGACGAACCTCGACGCATCCCCCTACCTCGGCCGCCTGGCCCTGTGCCGGATCGTCTCGGGGACCCTTCGCAAGGGCGAGATGGTGGCCTGGTGCAAGCGTGACGGGTCGGTCGAGAACGTCCGCCTCTCCGAACTGCTCATCACCAAGGCCCTCGAGCGGATCCCCGCCGAGTCGGCCGGCCCCGGCGACATCGTCGCCATCGCGGGCATCCCCCAGATCACCATCGGCGAGACCCTGAGCGACCCGGACAACCCCCAGCCGCTGCCGCTCATCCATGTCGACGAGCCGAGCATGGCCATGACCTTCGGCATCAACACCTCGCCGCTGTCGGGGCGTTCCGGGGACAAGCTCACCGCCCGCCTGCTCAAGGCGCGGCTCGACCAGGAGCTCATCGGCAACGTCTCGATCCGCGTCAACCCGACCGACCGACCCGACCAGTGGGAGGTCCAGGGGCGTGGCGAACTCCAGCTCACCGTCCTCGTCGAGCTCATGCGCCGCGAGGGCTTCGAGCTCACCGTCGGCAAGCCGCAGGTCGTCACCAAGCAGATCGACGGCAAGCTCCACGAGCCCTTCGAGCGGGTCACGGTCGACGCCCCCGAGGAGTTCATGGGCACCGTCACCCAGATGATGGGCCTGCGCAAGGGCCAGATGATGCACATGGTCAACCACGGCTCGGGCTGGGTGCGCATGGAGTTCCTCGTGCCGGCCCGAGGCCTCATCGGATTCCGCACCGAGTTCCTCACCCAGACCCGCGGCCAGGGGATCATGAACCAGGTCTTCGACGCCTACCAGCCCTGGGTCGGTGAGCTGCGCACCCGCCAGACCGGCTCCATGGTCGCCGACCGGCAGGGGGTCGTCACGAGCTATGCCCTCTTCAACCTCCAGGAGCGCGGGACGATGTTCGTCTCCCCCGGCGAGGACACCTACGAGGGGATGGTCGTCGGCGAGAACTCCCGGCCCGACGACATGGACGTCAACCCCACCAAGGAGAAGCACCTCACCAACGTGCGGTCGTCGACCGGTGACGAGCTCGAGCGACTCATCCCGGCCACGAAGATGTCGATGGAGCAGCAGCTCGAGTTCTGCCGTGAGGACGAGTGCCTCGAGGTGACGCCGAGCGTCGTGCGCATCCGCAAGGTCGAGCTCAACGCCCACGAGCGCGCCAAGACCCGGGTCCGCAACAAGCAGGCCTGAGCCGACGGACGGATCGGCCACGGTCGACCACGGATGGTGGGGTCCTCAGGAGGGGACCCCACCATCGGTCTGACGAGCGCCGCCGGGGCGTCCCCCATGCGGGGGACCCCAGCATCCGTCTGAGAACTGCTGTCCGAAGGATTAGGAAGTTCTCACCCTCCGCAGAGACTCATGTCTCCCTCGAAACAGCTTCCTGACTAGGAACGATACTCAACAGATGGGCGTGACAAGGAATGTCACCGAGAACCCCCGTCCGGATATGGTGAATCCACTGGTTACCCGGACATGCCTTGCCGGCCCGGCAAGGCCACACGGAAAGGTTCATCCATGCGCACCCCGAGCAGGACGTCGGCCGCCCTGGCTGTGACACTGTCGGCGATCCTCAGCCTCAGCAGCCTGGCCGTGGCCCACGCCGAACCATCGGACTCACCGACTCCCGACCCCACCGCCTCGGCGAGCACCACGGCCCGCACCGGTGCGACCGCCGCTTCGGACGCGACCGGCGGAGCCATGGGACCTGGGTCATCCGCGTCCGCGACGTCGTCAACTCCGACTGAGACGCCGACGCCGACCACCCCCGCCTTCGTGTCACAGATCGTGTATGCGACCAAGGTCGTCGAGGTGCGCTCGAGTGCCAGCTCGACCTCATCGGTCATCGGGACCATGCAGGTCGGCTGGCACGTCGGCACGCGGGGCCCAGCGGCCGGAGCCTGGACGCCGGTGAGCTTCCGTGGCCGGGCAGGATGGCTGCCGAGCAACGCGCTGAGCCTCACCCGCCCGGCCCCCGCCCCGGTGACCCAGATCGTCTATGCGACCCGGAAGGTCGAGGTGCGGTCCATCTCGAGCCTGTCCGGACCGGTCATCGGAACGATGCAGGTCGGCTGGTACGTCGGCACGCGGGGCCCAGCGGTCGGAGCCTGGATGCCGGTGAACTTCCGTGGACAGAACGGTTGGATTCCCACCAACTCCCTGTCGACGTCGAAGCCATCCGCCCCCGCCCCCACGGTCACCAAGCGGATCGTGTGGGCGACGACCACCGTCAACGTCCGATCGGCGGCATCGACCTCCTCCTCCGTCCTGGGCCAACTCCAGCGCGGCTGGTACGTCGGCACCCGCGGCAACACCGTGAACGGCTGGGTCCCCGTGACCTACCGGGGCCGCAGTGGCTGGGTTTCCTCACAGTACGTGTCGACCAGCTACATCGCCCCGACGTCATCCCTCCCGTCCCCGAGCACCGCGCCGGTCAAGATCGACTCGCGGTGCAGGACCGGCAGGGCGGTCTGCATCAACAAGTCCGAGCGCAAGCTGCGACTGCTCAACGGTGGCAAGGTGCTCATCACCCTGGACGCCCGCTTCGGCGACGAGAACAACCCGACCCGCGAGGGCCAGTTCACGATCTACTGGAAGAACAAGGACCACGTCTCGACCCTCTACGGCTCGAAGATGCCCTACGCCATGTTCTTCAGCGGTGGTGAGGCCATCCACTACTCCTCGGACTTCGCGGCCCGGGGCTACGCCGGCAACTCCCACGGTTGCGTCAACATCCGCTCCTGGAGCGGCATCCAGTACCTGTGGAACAACGTCCCGGTCGGTACCAAGGTCGTCGTCTACCACTGATCCGAGCGTTCACGAGCACGGGAGGGGCCTCGCACGCGGGTGCGGGGCCCCTCCCGTCTCCCGTGTCCGGGCCGGCGACGTCCGTCAGGACAGGTGCTGCACTCCCGCCGGGAGGGTGACGTCGTCACCGGGCTCCTCGGTCTCGTCGACCCCCCGGCTCGACACCTTGTCGAAGAGGATCTTCACGGTCTGGATGAGGATCTTGACGTCGAGCACCAGGGTGTACTGCTTGATGTAGATGAGGTCGAAGTTGAGCTTGGCGGCGAAGTCGGAGGCGTACTTCCCGTACACCTGCGCATACCCGGTGATCCCGGCCCGGACGTTGTGTCGCAGGGCGTAGTGGGCGTTCTGCTCCTGGAACTGGTCGACGAAGAACGGCCGCTCCGGGCGCGGTCCGACCATCGACATGTCCCCGACGAGGACATTGATGAGCTGGGGGATCTCGTCGATGCGCAGGCTGCGCAGGTACTTGCCGACCGGGGTGACGCGCGGATCGTTCGAGGTGGCGAGCATCGGGCCGGAGTCCTTCTCGGCGGTGACCCCCATGGACCGGAACTTGAGGATGCTGAACTCGCGCCCACCCTTGGTGATGCGCGTCTGCTTGTAGAACACCGGTCCGGGCGAGGTCGCCTTGACGAGGATCGCCGTGACGAGCATGACCGGGGAGGCGATGATGAGGCCGATGAGGGCGACGAGGATGTCGAAGAACCGCTTGACGAGGTCGAGCTCGGCCGGGATCTTGAACGGGCTGGCCGCGATGATGGCCTCGTCCTCGATGCTCATGATGGTCGGGTTGACCAGGAGGAGGTGCTCGAAGCTCGTCGACAGGAAGATCTCCTTGTCCTCGCGCAGCAGCAGGTCGTAGATGGCGGTCCGTTCCTGGGCGCCGATGGCGTCGGAGACGTGGGCGATGTCGAACTCGTCGAGGTGGCTGCGGATGTGCTCGAGGTAGTGCCCGTCGACGACATGGGTGAGCCGGTGCCGACGGCTGCGGTTGCCCAGGTAGTTGATGACCGCACGGCTCAGCATCGGCGCCGGACCGACGACCATGACCCGCTTGACCCCGCGGAATCGCCGATAGGCGATGAACTCGACGAGCCGCCACACCATGAGCAGGGCGATGCTCACCGCCAGGTTGATGAGCAGCACCGACCGTGGGAACGCGAACCAACGTCCCATGAAGGTCAGGGCCATGATGAGGAGGGTGACGAGCACCTGGTCGACGACCGTGATGATGCCGACATCGAGGATCGTCTTGTTGTAGAGGACGTAGATGCCCGACAGGACGTTGACGACGAGGAAACCCAGGACGCTCATGAGCATCGCGGCCTTGGCGTCGTCGAGATTGCGCGCCGGGATGGTGAACCCGAACCGCAGGTAGAACGACAGGTACAGACCGACGACGAAGACGACGACGTCCACCAGGGCCGTCAGCAGCTTCTGGGTGCGGCTGAAGTCAACCTTCGACGACACGCGACAACTCCTCCCGTGACCCCGGTCCGACCGGGGCGCCCGCGACATGCGCGGTCATGTTCAGCAGATGGGCCTGTTCACAGTATCGGCCTGACGTGCAAGCCGACCCGGGGATCGACCAGCGGCTCCTGGGATGCGGCTCGACCGTCCACCTGGAGGACGGCGTCGACCGGCGTGGCGCGACGCAGCAGCGCCAGCCCCACGGGGCCGAGGTCGTGATGGAGACCGACGGTCCCCAGGGCCCCGACCACCCTCTCCCCGAGGGTGACCGGACCGGGTTGGGGCAGGTCACCGGGGGATCCGTCGATGAGCAGGAGGGTGAGACGCCGCGGCGGGCGCCCGAGGTTGTGAACCCTCGCGACCGTCTCCTGACCCCGGTAACACCCCTTGTCAAGGTGGGTCCCGTAGAGGCCGATCTCGTTGGGGATGGTCCTGTCGTCGGTGTCGGGGCCGATTCTCGGCACCCCGGCGGCGATGCGCAGGGCCTCCCAGGCGCGCACCCCGACCTGGCTCGTCGCGCCGAGCAGTGACGTCGTGCCTCCCGCCTTGGTGAGGAGGGACGACAGCGCGTCACGCGGCACGAGGAGCTCGGTCCCCCCGGCGACCTCGGAGTCCAACCGGACGGCGTCGACCCCGGAGCGGTCGACCTCACGCCCGATCCACAGCACCGTGAGGTCCTCACGGGCCCGGACCTCGACCCGGAGCAGGAACCGCATGGAGTCGAGCCAGGCCACGAGCTCGGCCAGCCTGCCGGCCTCGGTCCACGCCCAGGTCGTCGTGCCGTCGTCGACCAGGTGCAGGACGTGCTCGACGTGACCGGTCGGCGACAGGACGAGGGTGGTCGTCGTCACGCCGGGGACCAGTGCCTCGAGCGCCTGACTGGTGATCGAGTGCAACCAGGTGAGCCGATCAGGTCCGCTCACCGTGAGCACTCCGCGGTTGGCCAGGACCAGGGCACCACCGCCCGACTCCATGAGCCGCTGTTCGGCGATCGGGTTGACGATGTGGGAGACGAGGCCGGCGTCCGGCCCGTCCTCGAGCAGGACGGTCACCTCAGGCCCTCGTCAGCTGGGCCCACATGTAGGGCTGGAGTCCCTGGCCCTCGACGGCGCGGTCGAAGGTCCACAGGAGGTTCGAGTTCACCTGACCGTAGAGCCGCTGACCCGCGGTGTAGTCGACGCCGGCGTCGTCGGCCCGCACGACGGTGTCGGTGCGCAGCTCGATCCGCGCCCCGTCGATCGACCCCGACCACAGCTCGGACCATCCCTCCTGGGCGCACATGACGACGGTGAGGGAGCGGTCGTCGACCTTCGGCCGCCAGAATCCGGTCTCCATCCGCAGCGGCGCCGCCGGGGTGCCGTCGGGGTTCTTGGTGAAGGCCTGGCAGAAGTAGTGGAGGAAGTCGCCGCCGTTCTCGGTGAAGTCGACCTGGCACCCGAACTCGAAATCGGTTCCGTCGGCCTCGGTGCCGTGTCCGTCGCCCTCCCAGTGGCCGATCATCCAGGCCAGGGGCATGAGGTCGCGGTGCAGGTCGTCGGGGATGTGGAAGGCCATGGGTCCTCTGTCGGTCGAAGGGTCAGCGTCGACCATCAAGGATCGTCCGGACCACCCACCACAGGAGGGCCGCGGTGCAGCCCAGGCAGGCCGCCACGAGGAGGACGAGATCGGTCATGGCCATTGCGCCAGTCTAGTGGATCGCCGGGGACACGACCCCGCACGCACGTCCTCGACCCGGCCTACCATCGGAACATCCATGCCGCAGCCGGACCCGAGGAGTCATCATGTGCCATCGCATCACCTGCCCCCTGTGCGGGCGACCGAGCTGGGAGGGGTGCGGCCGCCACGTCGAGGACGCCCTGGCCGGCGTCGCCCGGGCCGACCGCTGCCCGGGCCACGACCCCGGCGAGTACGCCAGGGCCCACGTGCCGGCCCCGATGCAGGGCGACGGTCGCCCGTGAGGGTCGTCGTCCAGCGCGCCCGGCAGGCCCGGGTCGAGGTCGACGGCGAGGTCGTCGGGGCCCTGCCCTCCCCCGGCCTCGTCGTCCTCGTGGGAATCACCGACACCGACACCCCGGCCGATGTCGAGAAAGTCGCGGCGAAGGT
Organism: Acidipropionibacterium timonense; assembly: GCF_900605005.1. Lineage (GTDB taxonomy): Bacteria > Actinomycetota > Actinomycetes > Propionibacteriales > Propionibacteriaceae > Cutibacterium > Cutibacterium timonense. Next base: position 2,182,298 of record NZ_LR027558.1, read on the forward strand.
GTGGGGCCTGCGGATCCTCGAGGAGGAGCGCAGCGCCTCCGACATCGGGGCCCCGATCCTCGTCGTGAGCCAGTTCACGCTCTACGCGAGCACGCGCAAGGGCCGGCGTCCGTCCTGGAGCGCAGCGGCTCGCGGACCGGTCTCCGAGCCGCTCGTCGAGCACTTCGCGGACCACCTGCGCACCCTGGGAGCGCACGTGGAGACCGGCATCTTCGGCGCCGACATGCTGGTGCACCTCGTCAACGAGGGCCCCATGACGATCCTCATCGACTCCGACCGCTGGGAGTGAGCCTCGTCTCAGGACGCCGCCAGCACCTGCACGGACGAGATGAGGACGGCGTCCCTGGTCGGCTCGCCGGGACGCCCGGGCTGGCTCGAGGAGATGATCGTCATGAGGATCGGCCCGCGCACGACCACCGGACGGATCATGACGGTCTGCATGGTCTCGATGTCGTCGGTGAGGTCCTGGGTGAACCACGATCCGTCGGGCATCGACCAGCGCACCTTGAGCACCCGTCGGTACTGCCGGTAGAGGTCCTGGTCGCCGACCGTCTTGGAGTACCCGTTGACCAGTCCGACGCCGACGACCTTCGTGCCCTGCGGGACCGTGAGGGTGATGCGCTGGCCGGTGGCCGACCCGTCGCACCGCCACGCGGTGTCCTCCTTGCCGTCGACGAGGTTGCTCGCCTCGTAGCTCACGAGGCCCCCTCCGCTGCCGGGCTGCGGGTCCGCCGTGCACGACGCCGTCGCCGTCATCCCGGTGACCGGGTGGCTTGCTCCCTGCCATGGCGCCTCCCCGGCCGAGGACGCCGGGCCGGCGGCCGGCTGGTCGAGGGCCACGGACGGAACGGAGCTGAGGACGGAGTTGTGCACGAGGGTGCCGGCCGCCAGACCGACGGCCAGCGCCAACGCGACCCACAGCACCCACACCGGGACGTGCCGGCGACGTCGCGGACGGGACACGCTCGGGGCGGCCACGGAACTGCCGATGACGACGCTGGCCCCGTGCTCGTCGAGGTCGATCCTCATCCGGCCGGTCGTCTCCGGGTCGCGTGCCGTCCCCTCGGTGGCCACGGTCGGCGGCGTCGACACCTCCTCCTGCCGCCCCTCACCGGACACCTCGTCCTCGGTGGGGCGGAACCAGTCGTCGGGAAGGTTCGTCGCCACGGGTCGATGGTACCGACCCCGCCATCCGCCCACCGGACCATCGAGGTCGGGTGGGGGGTTCCTGCGGCACAATGATCGACGAGGACCCGACGACTCGACGGGCCCGCGGCAGGTTGGACCGGAAGGGGGACGCCGTGGCGAGGATCGCCTTCTTCGGCCCGGCGGACGCCGCCCCCGCCGAGTCCTTCGAGCTGCTGCCCCACGAGATGACCCGGTGGACCGACATCGAGGACTGCCTGGCCCATCTCGACATGACCGACGTCGTCGTCGTCGACTGCCGTACCGAACCGGCCCGGGCCAGGGAGGCATGTCTGCGGCTGGCGGCCCACGAACCCCGGGTGCCGCTGCTCCTGCTCGCCTCGGCCGGGACGATGTCGGTGCTCACCCCGCAGTGGGGCGCCGACGACTTCATCGTCGAGGGGGCCTCGGCCCTCGAGGCCGACACCCGGGTGAGGTTCCTCCTGTCCAACGCGGACGACGGCCTCATCTGCGCCGGCCCCTTCGTCGTCAACGAGGACGAGTACACCGCCTCGGTGGGTGGACACGACCTCGACCTCACGTACACCGAGTTCGAGCTGCTCAAGTTCCTCGTCGGCCACCCGGGCCGGGTCCTCACCCGCGAGGTCCTCCTGTCCGAGGTGTGGGGCTACGACTACTACGGCGGCACCCGGACCGTCGACGTCCACATCCGCCGCCTGCGGGCGAAGATCGGACCGGAGTACGAGGCGCACATCCACACCGTGAGATCGGTCGGGTACCGGTTCCAGGTGCAACGCTGAGGCATGACTTCCCCCTCGCCGGGCGGCCCTCGTCCGGTAGATTGTGCGGGTGCGGTCACACCCCTCGACCGCCTCAGGAGCGATGCACATGGCCAGGAAGACGGCGCCCACGACGACCGCCGAGGAGACGACCGACAGCGGCCTTCCGCGCGACCGGTACAGCGACCGTGAACTGTCCTGGCTGGCCTTCAACGAGCGTGTCCTCGATCTGGCCAGTGATGCCGAGCGCATCCCGCTGCTCGAACGTGCGAAGTTCCTGGCCATCTTCTCGTCCAACCTCGACGAGTTCTTCATGGTGCGGGTGGCCGGGCTCAAGCGTCGCATCGCCGCCGGGGTCGCCGTGCCGACGGTCACCGGACGGATGCCGCGAGACCTGCACGAGTCGATCCTCGATCGCACCCATGAACTCGTGGCCGAACAGGCCCGCGTCTTCAACGACGACGTCCGCCCGGCGCTGGCCGCCGAGGGCATCCACATCCTCACCTGGTCGGGCCTCGACGAGGACGAGAAACAGCGGATGAGCACCCTCTTCGCCGAGCGGGTCTTCCCGGTCCTCACCCCGCTGGCGGTCGACCCGTCCCACCCCTTCCCGTACATCCGGGGCCTGTCGATCAACCTCGCCGTCATGCTGCGCAATCCCATGACCGGGGTCGAGCAGTTCGCCCGGGTCAAGGTGCCCTCCGTGCTGCCTCGTCTCGTGCCCCTGGGCCGGGGCCGGTTCCTGCCGCTGGAGGAGGTCATCAGCCGTCACCTCGACCAGCTCTTCACCGGGATGCACGTCCTGCAGCACACGACCTTCCGCGTCACCCGCAACGAGGACCTCGAGGTCGAGGAGGACGACGCCGAGAACCTCCTCTTCGCCCTGGAGAAGGAGCTGCTGCGTCGCAAGGTCGGACGTCCGCCGGTTCGTCTCGAGGTGGAGGACGACATCCAGGCCGACATGCTCGACCTGCTCATGCGCGAGCTCGACATCACCGAGCACGAGGTCTTCAAGCTGCCCGCGCCTCTCGACCTCACCGGCCTCTTCGCCCTGGGTGACGTCGACCGGGACGACCTCAGCTATCCCAATTTCCTGCCCATCACCCATCCGCACCTGGCGGAGGTCGAGACTGCCCGGCCGGCCGACATGTTCGCGGCCATCCGGCGTCGGGACGTCCTCGTCCACCACCCCTACGACTCCTTCGCCACGAGCGTCCAGAGGTTCATCGAGCAGGCTGCGGCCGACCCCCAGGTCCTGGCCATCAAGCAGACCCTCTACCGCACCTCGGGCGACTCCCCCATCATCGACGCCCTCGTCGAGGCCGCCGAGGCGGGCAAGCAGGTGCTGGCCGTCGTCGAGATCAAGGCGCGATTCGACGAGCAGGCGAACATCGCCTGGGCACGTGTCCTCGAACGCGCCGGGGTGCACGTCGTCTACGGCATGGTCGGCCTCAAGACGCACTGCAAGCTCTCGCTGGTCATCCGGGACGAGGGGGACGGACTGCGCCGCTACGCCCACGTCGGAACCGGCAACTACAACCCCAAGACGGCGCGGCAGTACGAGGACCTGGGGCTGCTCACGAGCAACCCCATCATCACCGACGACGTCGCCCGCCTCTTCAACCACCTGTCGGGGATGACCGCCGAGAAGCGGTACCGGCGTCTGCTCGTGGCCCCCGACGGGATCCGCTCGGGGATCATCGAGGCCATCGAGTCCGAGATCGCCCACCACGCCGCCGGCCGACCGGCCCGCATCCGGATCAAGGTCAACTCGATCGTCGACGAGCGCGTCATCGACGCCCTCTACCGGGCCTCAGCGGCCGGGGTCCCGGTGGACCTGTGGGTCCGCGGCATCTGCGCCATCAAGGCGGGCGTGCCGGGGTTGTCCGAGAACATCCGGGTGCGCTCGATCCTCGGGCGCTTCCTCGAGCACTCGCGGATCTTCTGGTTCGAGAACGCCGGGACGCCGGTCGTGGCCATCGGCTCGGCCGACCTCATGCACCGCAACCTCGACCGGCGGGTCGAGACCCTCGTCGGGCTGTCGAACCGGGCCCACGTGGCCGAGATCGACGACCTGTTCAACCTGGCCTTCGACCCGTCGACGGTGTCCTGGCAACTCACCGGGGACACGTGGGCCCAGGTGTCGCGGGACGCCGAGGGCCACCTGCTCACCGACATGCAGGAGGAGCTCATCCGACGCACCCGGGACCGTCGGAAATGACACCGGCCATCCCGCGACGGGAGGAGCAGTAGTCATGCCGCGACGGGAGGAGCAGTAGTCATGCCGCGACGGGAGGAGCAGTAGTCATGCCGCGACGGGAGGAGCAGTAGTCATGCCGCGACGGGAGGAGCCATGAGCCAACGCGGCCCCATCCAGGCTGCCGGGGCGGTTGTGCTGCGCACCGGCCCGGACGGCCGCCGCCTCGTGCTGGCGGTGCACCGGCCCCGCTACGACGACCTCACCCTCCCCAAGGGGAAGATCGAGTCGGGCGAGGTCCTGGCGCACACCGCGGTGCGCGAGGTCGGCGAGGAGACCGGGCTGCGGGTACGGCTGGGGGCGAGCCTGCAACCGATCGAGTACTCGGTGCCACGTCAGGGCCCCAAGGTCGTCCGATGGTGGGTCGGCCACGAGGTCGACGGCACCCCCGACGAGCCGGACGGGCAGTCCACGGATGCCCGGGACACGGGCGGGGAGGTCGACGCCGTCGTCTGGGTGCCGGTCGACGCGGCCCCGGATCGATTGAGCCACGGCACCGAGGTGCAGGTCCTCGAGGAGGCCCTTGCCCTGCCGACGACCGCCACCGTCATCCTGGCGCGTCATGCCAAGGCGATGAGCCGAAAGGACTGGGTGTCCCGGGGCAACGGCGCGGCGGACGCCCTGCGCCCCCTCGACCGGCGCGGACGGCGTCAGGCCCGCGAGTTGGCCCAGCTCCTCGACGCCTACGGGGTCCGACGACTCGTGAGTTCCACCTCGACCCGGTGCCTGGAGACCCTCGAACCCTATGCCGACCTCACCGGGCTCGAGGTGGAGTCGCGGGAGGAGTTCAGCGAGGAGAGCCACAGCCTCGACCCGCGCAGCACGGCCCGGGCGATGGACCGGATCATCGGCGAGGCCATCGTCGACCCCTCCGGACCGGTGGCGATCTGCGGACACCGGCCGGTGCTGCCGCTCATGCGCGACCTCCTCACCGCCGGCAAGCATCCGATGTCGACGGCCGAGTGTCTCGTCGTCCACCTCGACGAGCGCGGGGTGGCGGTCCGCCAGGAGTGGGTGGTCTCGCCGGTCTGAGACCTCTCGCGCTCCACCTCCCCTCTGTGCGAAATGTCACAACAGCGGCGCCCTGCCGGCGGCTCGGGACCGCACGAATCGGCCAGGAATCGGACTGTGAACGCCTTGTTCACCCTGCGTTCATCTTCGTGGGGCCGTCCGTACACATCGGTCTCCTAGCGTGTGCTCTGCACGAGGTCCGCGCAGGCGGCCTCGACGCGGAAATCCTGTTCCCCGATCTTCAAGGAATTCCTGTGACGAACCGTCTCGCCAAGATCACCGCCCTCGCCGCCGTCGGCGCCCTCGCCCTCACCGCCTGTGGCTCCAACTCGAGCAACTCCGGCTCCACCCCTTCCGCCTCCGACAGCGCCTCGGCGATGGCCACCTCCTCGGCCTCCTCGATGGACTCGAGCTCGGCCAGCGCCTCGACCGATTCCAGCTCGTCCGCCATGGGCGCCGACTACAAGCCCACCTGCCCCGGCGGCAGCATCTCCGGCGGCGGCTCGTCCGCTCAGGCCAATGCCATCAACGAGGTCATCAAGGACTACCTGGCCGCCTGCTCCGGCGCCAAGATCAACTACTCGGTGACCGGCTCGGGCGCCGGCATCCAGGCCTTCATCGGCAAGCAGACCGACTTCGCCGGCTCCGACTCGGCCCTCAGCGCCGACAAGGGTGAGGTCGCCAAGGCCAAGGCCCGTTGCGGTGGCAACGACGCCTGGCACCTGCCGCTGGCCGCCGGCCCGATCGCCGTCATCTACAACCTCGACGGCGTCGACAAGCTCACCCTGACGAGCGAGACCCTCGCCAAGATCTTCGCCGGCAAGATCACCAAGTGGGACGATGCCGAGATCAAGAAGGAGAACCCCAGCGCCACGCTGCCCTCCGCCGCGATCTCCGTCTTCTACCGTTCGGACGAGTCGGGCACCACCGACAACTTCACGAACTACCTCAACAAGGCCGCCGGCGACGTCTGGACCGAGAAGCACTCGAAGTCCTGGAAGGGCACCGGCAAGGGTGCCGACAAGTCGGCCGGTGTCTCCCAGGCCGTCAAGTCGACCAAGAACTCGATCTCGTACACCGAGTGGAGCTACGCCACCAAGAACAGCCTGTCGATGGCCGCCATCGACAACGGCAACGGTGCGGTCGAGCTCACCGGCGAGACCGCTGGCAAGGCCGTGAGCGCCGCCAAGGCCGCTGGCGAGGGCAACGACCTCAAGCTCGACCTGCAGTACAAGGACACCCCGGCCGGCGTCTACCCCGCCGTCCTGGTGACCTACGAGATCGTCTGCTCGAAGGGCCTCGACTCGGCCAAGACGGCGCTCATCAAGGACTTCATGTCCTTCTACGCCTCCTCGACCGAGCAGAAGAAGATCCAGGAGCTCGGCTACGCCCCGCTGCCGTCCGACGTCTCCCAGAAGGTCCTCACCTCCGCTCAGGCCCTCTCCTGACGTCACGACGTCCTTGCCACTGACGTCTCCCTGAGGCGGGAGGGCGAACGGTTCGGGTTCGCCCTCCCGCCCCTTGCGGTTCCAGGAAGGATGCACATGGTTCCCCCCGCCAACCAGCCCGACGCCGTCAGCCCCCGGCGTTCCTCCAGCGCGGCACCCGAGACCTCCGGATCGAGGCCCTCGAGCGCCGTCGCGCAGATGAAACCCGTCTCGCGGGTGGGCGACCGAGTCTTCTCGGGCTTGTCCTCGACGATCGCGATTCTCCTGGCCGTCCTCGTCCTCGTCATCTTCGCCTTCCTCATCTGGCGCGCCGTCCCGGCCCTCAGTGATGACAGCGTCAACTTCTTCACCAGTCGGCAGTGGGTCACCGACGAGTCGCCGCTCCAGTTCGGCATCCAGGCCCTGCTGTGGACGACGGTCATCTCGTCGATCCTCGCTCTCCTCGTCGCCGTGCCCCTGGCCATCGGCATCGCCCTGTTCATCACCCAGCTCGCCCCGAAGAAGCTCGCCGGCCCGGTGGCCTTCGTCGTCGACCTGCTGGCCGCCGTCCCCTCGATCGTCTACGGCCTGTGGGGCGGCGTCGTCCTCGGTTCCTCGGGAGTCGTGCGCTGGATCCGCGACATCATCACCGGCGCCCTGGGCTGGATCCCCCTGTTCAAGCCCGTCGACGGCTGGGCCGACCCGACCGGCACGATCTTCCTGGCCTCCCAGGTGCTGGCCATCATGATCCTGCCCATCATCACGGCCGTGAGCCGCGACGTCATGTTGCAGACCCCGCGCGACCAGATCGAGGCCGCCATGGCCCTCGGGTCGACGCGCTGGGAGGTCATCAGGCTGGCGGTCCTGCCGCACTCCAAGTCGGGCATCATCTCCGGTTCGATGCTCGGTCTGGGTCGTGCCCTCGGTGAGACCCTGGCCGTCACCCTCATCCTCCAGACGATCAGCCCGATGCAGCTGGTCCAGAAGCTCGACCTGTCGATCTTCACCGGTGGTGAGACCTTCGCCTCGAAGATCGCCCGCGACTTCTCGGAGGCGACGAACGATCCGAAGGCCCTGGGAGCCCTCGTGGCCTCGGCCCTGTCGCTCTTCGTCATCACCTTCATCGTCAATGCCGCGGCCCGGCTGATCGCGGAGAGAGGGGTCAAGCGATGAGTGCCCCCACCACACCCGAGAACGGCACCCTCGACCTGACTCGTCCCTCCGGGATCCGCACCACCAAGAGCGCCCTCGCCTCCGGGTTCATGGTCTTCGCGACGGCTCTGGCCGTCATCCCCCTCGTGTGGCTGTTGTGGTCGGCCCTGAGCAAGGGGTTCAAGGCCCTCCTGCACGTCACCTGGTGGACCAACACCATGGATCCCGCCCTCGACTCCGCCAAGCAGGGAGCCATCCACGCCATCGTCGGAACCCTCGAGATCGGCCTCATCACCTCGGTCATCTCGATCCCCATCGCCCTGCTCACGGCCATCTACCTCGTCGAGTACGCCCGCGGCACGAGGACCGCCAGGATCATCAGCTTCTCGGTCGACGTCCTCACCGGCGTCCCGTCGATCGTCGCGGCCCTCTTCGTCTTCGCCGTGGTCGTGACGACCCTGCGCGGCACCCAGTCGGCCTGGGCGGCGTCCCTGGCCCTCATGATCCTCATGGTGCCGACCGTCCTGCGGTCGACCGAGGAGATGCTCAAGCTCGTGCCCGACTCCTTGCGCGAGGCCTCCTACGCCCTCGGCGTGCCCAAGTGGAAGACGATCATGAACGTCGTCCTGCCGACCTCGGTGTCCGGCATCCTCACCGGCATCGTCCTGGGCCTGGCCCGAGTCATGGGCGAGACCGCCCCGCTCATCGTGCTGCTGCAGTACAACACGAACTTCACCGCCAACCCCGACGTCCCCAACTTCGCGACGATCCCCACGATCATCACGGATGCGTACACCCGAGGAGGAGTGGACACCCCCTCCGTCTGGGGTGCCGCGGTGACCCTCATCATCCTCGTCATGGGACTCAACCTCATCGCCCGAGCTATCTCTCGCCGGTACCTGCGCCGGATGGGCAAGTGACACGAAAGCGAGCTGAACACACATGGCCAAGCGGATCGAGGTCAAGGACCTCAACATCTACTACGGCGACTTCCATGCCGTCGACTCGGTGAACTTCACCGTCGAGCCGCGAACTGTCACCGCCTTCATCGGACCCTCCGGCTGCGGCAAGTCGACGGTGCTGCGCACCCTCAACCGCATGCACGAGGTCATCCCCGGCGCCTACTGCAAGGGCCACGTCCTTCTCGACGGGGTCGACCTCTACGGCAAGGGGGTCGACCCGGTCGCCGTGCGGCGCAACATCGGGATGGTCTTCCAGCGGGCCAACCCCTTCCCGGCGATGTCGATCCGCGACAACGTCGTGGCGGGGCTGCGACTCAACGGCGTCAAGGACAAGAAGAGCCTCGACGAGGTGTGCGAGAAGGCCCTGCGCGGGGCCAATCTGTGGGACGAGGTCAAGGACCGGCTCGACCGGTCCGGCGCCTCCCTGTCGGGCGGTCAGCAGCAGCGTCTGTGCATCGCCCGGGCCACCGCCGTCGAGCCCGAGGTGCTCCTCATGGACGAGCCCTGCTCGGCCCTCGACCCCATCTCGACCCTGGCCATCGAGGACCTCATCGGTGAGCTCAAGGAACGCTTCACCGTGGTCATCGTCACCCACAACATGCAGCAGGCGGCCCGCGTCTCCGACCAGACCGCGTTCTTCAACCTGCGCGCCCAGGGCGAGCCCGGCCACCTTGTCGAGATCGACACGACCGACAAGATCTTCTCCAACCCCAAGGAGAAGGCCACCGAGGACTACATCTCGGGTCGATTCGGCTGATCCTTCCCCGGCCCCGGGGTCCGTGACGTCAGGAGGGCCCCCGCTGGAGCGGGGGCCCTCCTGACGTCGGTCGTGCGGGAGAGCGACCCCGCACGACCGGTCCGTTCAGGATTTCTGCTCGAGCAACCTGTGGAGTTCCTTCGCTCCCTCGAGCGACAGCGGGGTCGGCGGATCGGTGAGGGCGAAGGGCATGGCGACGACGTGACCGGCCTTGACGGCGCGGAGACTGGACGCCCCCTTGAACCCGAGGAAGGCCGGGGTGACCTTGTCCACCGCCCCGGTCTGCGCCAGCAGGACGATCCACTCCGGATCGCGCTTGAGGACGTCCTCCATCGTCGCGTCGAAGACCCGCTTGGACTGGTCCCCGTAGACGTTGGTCAGACCATTGGCCTCGAAGATCGGTTGCACCATGCTCGAGGACCCGTAGGTGTAGAACGTCGAGGCCCCGGGGTCGATCCAGAACGCCGCTGCGCTCCCCCGCCGGGTCGCCGACCTCGTCAGGGCCGTCTCATCGGCGGCCAGTTGGGCGTTGACCTTCCTCGCCCGGTCCTGGACACCGAAGATCTGCGCGACCTTGGTCACCTCGTCCCTGGCCAGCCCGAAGGTCGCCCTGGCGGCGCTGGGCGACTCGCACCAGGCATCGGGGGAGTAGAGCTTGATCCCGGACCGGCGCAGCGCGTCCCGGTCGACCCCGCTGTCGTAGCCGATGACGAGATCGGCGCGGCTGGCGACGATCGTCTCGGTGGAGATCCGGGCCCCGCCCGTGGCGAGTTTGGTGGAGGAGACCACCGGGATGGCCTTGAGCCTGGCCGCGGTGGCGGAGTCGTGGTTCTCGGTCTTGAGCGGGCCGGCCCGCCCCACAACGGAGTCGAGCAGTCCGGGCTTCGCCATGACCGAGACATCGGTCTCGCTCATGAGGATGACCCTCCTCGGGGCACTGGTGAAGGTGAGCTTCTCCGTGCAGCTCATGACGGTACGGGCCGGGCCGGCGGTGGCCGAGCCGGAGCTCGCACTCGTCGTCGCCGTCGTGGAGGTCCCACCACAGGCGCACATGCCCACGGCCGTCCCGGTCGCCACGAGCGCGGCCAGCAGCCGCCGGCCCCGTCGGATCCATCGTCGGTCGTTCATCGTTCTCCCATCGTTCGTGAGGGCCGGCCCCCTGTCGGGCCGGAGGTCGTGGTCGGGAAGCCCGGCGGTTCCTCGTCGAGGGCGTCGAAGAAGAGGCGGGCCCGACCGGCCACGTCGACCCGGTGCACCCTCACCCGGTACACCCCGGTGAGCAGTTCCGGGTCGAGAACGTCATCGGTCGGCCCGGATGCCACGACTCGTCCTCGGTCCAGGAGGATGAGGTCATCGCACAGGCTGGCGGCGAGATTGAGGTCGTGGAGCACGACGACGGTCGTGGCGGCGATCCCGCGCACCAGGTGCAGCAAGGCGAACTGGTGCTGCAGGTCGAGGTGGTTCGTCGGTTCGTCGAGCAGGAGGTGGTCGGCGTCCTGGACGATGGCCCGGGCGATGAGCGCCCGTTGCCGTTCACCCCCGGAGACCTGGGTGATGAGACGGTCGGCCAGGGCGGTCAGATCGACCCGGTCCAGGGCCCGGTCGACCAGGATCCGGTCGGCGTCATCGCCGTAGGCCACCAGGCTACGGTGAGCCAGCCGCCCCAGGGTGACGACCTCCCGCACCGACAGGGGAAGGACGGCGTCACGGTCCTGGTTGACGACGGCGATCGACCGTGCGATCCCACGACGTGTCATCGACCTGAGATCGAGCCCGTCGACGACCACCCGTCCCTCGTCGGCACGCAGCGCCCCGTGGAGGGCCTCGACGAGGGTCGTCTTCCCGGCTCCGTTGGGCCCGACGATCCCGACGACGCGTCCCCCGCGAGCGGTGAGCTCGACGTGGTCGATGACGACCCTGCCACCACGCCTGATGACGACATCCTCTGCTGTGAGCATCTCAGCGGGCCGTCCCGAGTCGTCCGACCATGAGCAGGAGGAAGGGCGCCCCGAGCAGGCCGGTCACCACCCCCACCGGCAACTCGGAGGGGCTGAAGAGGGTCCGCGAGAGGGTGTCGGCCCCCACGAGGAAGATCGCCCCGCCGAGGGCTGCCGAGATGATGAGCCCGCGGTGGCCGTGCCCGGTCCAGGCCCGCATGAGGTGCGGGATGATGAGGCCGACGAAGCCGATCCCACCGATGAGGGCGACGACGACGGCCACCGCCGAGGAGAGGGGCACGAGGAGCAGGCAGCGGGTGCGGACGGGGTCGATCCCCAACGCCAGGGCGCTGCGATCCCCTCCGGCCAGGGCGTCGAGCCACGGGGCGCACCACCACAGCAGGGCGACCGTCACCAGGGCTACGAGGAGGATCCAGCAACTCTGCGTCCAGTCGACCTTCGACAACGATCCGAGCATCCAGAACATCACCGATCGCGCGGCCTCCGGTGAGTCCGAGGAGAAGATGACGAGGTTCGTCAGGGTTTGGAAGATGAAGCCGACCGCCAACCCGGCCAGGACGAGGGTGAGCGTCGTCCCGCCGGACCGACCGCCGACAGCCATGACCAGTGCGGTGGCGACGAGGGCCCCGACGCAGGCCAGCGAGGCGACCGCCGGGGTGCTCTGCAGCCCCAGGAGGATGATTCCCGCGGCGGCGCCGGTCGATGCTCCCGAGCTCACCCCGAGGACGTACGGCTCGGCCAGGGGGTTGCGGACGATGGCCTGGAGTCCGACTCCCGCGACGGCCAGGACCGCCCCGGTGCCGATCCCGGCCAGGATCCGCGGCATGCGGTTGGTCCAGATGATGGCGTCGAGGACGGGATCACCGGCGTCCCGCAGGCCGAGGTGGGATGCCAGGACGTCGACGACGTCGCGCACCGGGACGGCCGCAGCGCCGAAGGCGATGCTCGCCAGCGGCGTGAGGAACAGGAGGAGGACCAGGAGACCGATGCGCAGGCGCCGGACGTGGGCGACGTGGGTGGACAAGACGACAACCATCCCCGGTAGGGGCCGATTCGCGCGGCCGCGGACAGACGACGTCCAGCAGGTCTTCGGACTCGGCTTCCTCCGGCCGGGCGCCTTCCCGAGGATGGTCTCCCCAGTGGCCTGCTGCCCGCCGTCCACCTCACCGCTGCGCGTCAGTCCCGGAGTCCCACCGGGTTCCCTGTCGCTGGACGTGGCACACGATACCGCGTGCGCATGCGCGGCATGCAGGCACCCCGGTCATCGGGGAGGGCCGCCACGATTCCCCGCGCAACTCCAACGCCCGTCAGTCACGGCCCGGTCAGAGCCGGTTGCGCGGAAGCCCGGTCAGTTGCGCGGGGAATCGTGGCGGTGGCATCGCGCGACGGGCCCCATGGGGGCCCCACCGAGGCGCCCATGGGCCTCGCACTCAGGCGGTTCGGGCGGCGTCGACCAGCCCGAGCAGGGCGTTCTCGACCACCTCGGGCAGGGCCGGGTGGATCCAGTACTGCCCGCGGGCCATCTCCTGCGGCTCGATGCCGAAGCTCATCGCCGTGATGAGCGGCTGGATGATCGAGGCCGCCTGGGGACCGATGACGTGGGCGCCGAGCAGCCGACCCGTGCCCGGCTCCCCCAGCAGCTTGACGCAGTGCCCGGTGTCCTCGAGGGCCCAGCCGTAGGCGACGTCGGCGTACTCCTGGAGGTAGGAGACGAAGGGGGTCTCCGACTGGCGCAGGTCCTGCTCGGTGCGTCCCACCGAGGCCACCTGGGGGTCGCTGAAGACCGCGTGCGGGACGAACCGGTGGTCCGAACTCACCAGGTCGTCCGGATGGAGCAGGTTGTGGGCGACGACCCGCGCCTCGGCATTGGCGACGTGCTTGAGTTCCCAGTGGGAGCAGACGTCACCGAGGGCCCAGATGTGCGGCTGGCTCGTGCGCTGGTGCTCGTCGACGACGACGAACCCGCGCTCGTCGACGCGCACCCCGGCAGCGCGCAGGTTGAGCCGGTCACCGTTGGGCACCCGCCCGGTGGCGTTGAGGACGATGTCGGCCGGGTACTCGTACCCGACCCCGTACTGGTCGACCGTCTCGACGACGAGGTGGCCACCCGGGTCGCGTCCGACGCCGACGAGCTGCTCGTTCATCCGCAGCGACACCGACCACGACAGCTGCTCGGTGAACCTCCGCGAGATCTCGTCGTCCTCCCGGCGCAGCATCCGGCCCGACCGGTTGACGACGGTGACCTTGCTGCCCAGGGCCGAGAAGACGTGGGCGAACTCGGCGGCGATGAACCCACCGCCGAGGATGACGAGTCGGTCGGGGCGCTCGTCCAACCGCAGGATCTGGTCGGAGGTGAGCACCTTGTCGACCCACCGCTCGTCGTCGATCCCCGGCACGTCGGGGACCCGGGGCCGCGATCCGGCGGCCAGGACGATCTGGTCGGCGCTGATCTGCTGCCCGCCGACCGTGAGGGTGTGCGGGTCGACGAAGGAGGCCTCGTCCTCGTACAGGGTGAGGTTGTCCTGGCAGCGACGGTACTGCCGCCCGGCCACCGAGATGGGGTCGATGCGAGTGAAGATCCGGTCCCGAATGGCCCGCCAGTCGGCGCCGTGGAACTCCAGGTCGACACCGAGCCGCCCGGCGACGTCGACCCCGGCCGCCATGTCGGCCGGCAGCACCCACATCTTCGAGGGGATGCACCCGGCGTTGAGACAGGTGCCCCCGAAGGTGCCCGCGTCGATGAGGGCGACCCGCTTGTCGGCGAAGTCGTCGCCGGGGATGGTGTTCCCCGAGCCGGACCCGATGATGGCGACGTCGTAGTGCTCCATGGGCACAGTCTTCCACGCGGCCTCCGGCAGGGTGGGGACCGGCCGGGCGACGTCGGCCCAGTGGCCCCCGGGCGCGGGCGCGGCCTCGGAGGTCACTGGACGGCACGGGTCCACGCATCGACCGGACGGCGCGGGGCCGCAGGCCGACGGGACGGCGCGGGGCCGCAGGCCGACGGGACGGCACGGGGCCGCAGGGCCCGCTAGACTGCGGGCCGCGACCGCACCAGGGTCCGCCGGCCGGGGTCACCCCGCGCCGGACCACCCCCAGCGACCGCCCACCTGCGGATCCACCGCAGGACCCATACGTGCCCACCGCGGGTCTGACCACAGGTCTGCCCTCGGTCCGGTGAATGCCGTCGTCCGGCGTCGCCGGACCCTGCACCGAGAGCACCATGTTCACCCTCACCGCCAACCCTGTCACCTTCGTCGGCCTGCTCATCCTCTTCGCCTGGTCGATCCTCTGGAGTCTGCGCGACGTCGTCCGGGCGACGACCCTCGTCCAGCGCATCTCCAGCCTCATCCACCTCGTCATGGCCGCGACGATGCTCGCCATGGTGCCCCGCTCCTGGTGGCACCTCGGCTCCTCGGGCCACACCGTCGTCGTCGTCCTCTACGCCGTCTTCACCGCCTGGATGCTGGCCATGGCCCTGTGGCGTCCGTCGTGGGCTGCCTGGGGGCACGTCGGCATGTTCGCCGCCATGGTGTGGCACCTGTCTGCGATGCGCACCATGCACCGGGCCATGTCGTCCATGACCAGCACCGCCATGGGCGGCATGGGACACGACATGAAGTCCGGCATGGGCGGGTCGGGCCACATGTCCGGCTCGATGTCCGCCCTGCACAGCTACGCGGTGGTCGGCATCCCGCTCATGCTCGTCCTGCTGGCCATCGCCGTCGTCGGGGCGAGGCGGGCGATCACCGGGCGTCCCGAACACCACGCCCACGCCCCGTTGTGCCACGTCGTCGCCACCTCCCCGATGACCGCCCGACTGTCCGGGCTGGCCGATCTGGCCATGGGGTTCGGCATGGCGTGGATGAGCACCGGCCTGGTCGCCCCGATCCTGCCGTTCATGGGCCACCTCCATCCCTGACGCCGCAGGCCCGGCACACCGGTCCGGGTCCGGGCCCCGGAAGGACGGCGTCTCACCCAGTGACCACGAACCTTCCGGGGTCCGGACCGCGGCGATACCCTTCGGACATGACCATCGGTCTGCTCATCATTGATCGGCGCGCGGCCCTGTAAGCCCCCGTCGACCTCGACCGCGCGCCCTCCCCCATCGGGAGGGCGTCGTCGTCTGAGGAGCCACTGCAGCTGACCCGTCCCGAGGAGGCCCCATGCCCGTCCTGCGTTCCGCCACCAGCACCTCCGGCCGCGCCATGGCCGGCGCCCGCGCCCTGTGGCGCGCCACCGGCACCGGACCGGACGACTTCGGCAAGCCCATCGTCGCCATCGCCAACTCCTTCACCCAGTTCGTCCCCGGCCACGTCGGCCTGCGTGACGTCGGCCGTATAGTCGCCGACGAGGTCCGGGCCGCCGGCGGCGTCCCCAAGGAGTTCAACACCATCGCCGTCGACGACGGCATCGCCATGGGTCACGACGGGATGCTCTACTCGCTGCCCAGCCGCGAACTCATCGCCGACTCGGTGGAGTACATGGTCAATGCCCACTGCGCCGACGCCCTGGTGTGCATCTCGAACTGCGACAAGATCACCCCCGGCATGCTCATGGCCGCCCTGCGCCTCGACATCCCGGTGGTCTTCGTCTCCGGAGGACCCATGGAGGCCGGCAGGGCCGCACTGTCCCAGGGCGATCGCAAGCTCGACCTCATCGACGTCATGGTGGCCGCCGGCGACGAGAGCACCGACGACGCCGACGTCGACCTCATGGAGTCGGCCGCCTGCCCCACCTGTGGGTCGTGCTCGGGCATGTTCACCGCCAACTCGATGAACTGCCTCACCGAGGCCCTCGGCCTGTCGCTGCCCGGCAACGGCACCCTGCTGGCGACCCACGCCGACCGTCGCACGCTCTTCGAGGAGGCCGGACGGCGGGCCGTCGAGCTGGCCCATCGCTGGTACGACGAGGACGACCCCTCCGTCCTGCCGCGGTCCATCGCCTCCAAGGCCGCCTTCTGCAACGCCATGAGCCTGGACATCGCCATGGGCGGGTCGACGAACACCGTCCTGCACCTGCTGGCGGCCGCCCAGGAGGCCGGTGTCGACTTCACCATGGCCGACATCGACGCCCTCTCCCGCAAGGTGCCGCACCTGTGCAAGGTCGCGCCGTCGACGAACCTCTTCCACGTCGAGGACGTCCACCGCGCCGGCGGGGTGCTCGGCATCCTCGCCGAGCTCGACCGGGCCGGCCTGCTCGACACCTCCACCTCGACGGTCTGGTCGGCCGCCGACGGCTCCCCGGCCACCCTGGCCGACGAGCTGGCGGCCCACGACCTCCTGGGCTCCCCCTCCGAGCAGGTGCGGACCCTCTACGCGGCCGCCCCGGGCGGCGTCCGCACGACCGAGATGTTCT
Source organism: Acidipropionibacterium timonense (assembly GCF_900605005.1). Classification (GTDB taxonomy): domain Bacteria; phylum Actinomycetota; class Actinomycetes; order Propionibacteriales; family Propionibacteriaceae; genus Cutibacterium; species Cutibacterium timonense. Next base: position 2,199,102 of record NZ_LR027558.1, read on the forward strand.
CCCAGTCCAGCCGCTGGCAGAGCCTCGACACGGACCGGGAGAGCGGCTGCATCCGTGATCTCGCCCATGCCTACTCGGCCGACGGCGGCCTGGCGGTGCTCTTCGGCAACATCGCCGAGCGCGGCTGCATCGTCAAGACCGCCGGGGTGGACTCCTCCATCCTCACCTTCAGCGGACCGGCCGTCGTCTTCGAGTCCCAGGACGACGCCGTCACCGGCATCCTCGGACGCCAGGTCAAGGCCGGGGACGTCGTCGTCATCCGGCACGAGGGGCCCAAGGGAGGCCCCGGGATGCAGGAGATGCTCTACCCCACGAGCTACCTCAAGTCGATGCACCTGGGCAAGGAGTGCGCGCTGCTCACCGACGGCCGCTTCTCCGGCGGCACCTCGGGGCTGAGCATCGGGCACGTCTCCCCCGAGGCTGCCTCCGGCGGCCTCATCGGGCTGGTCCGCGACGGGGACACCATCCGCATCGACATTCCGAACCGGACCATCGGCCTCGACGTCGACGATGCCGAACTCGGGCGACGCCGGGCCGAGGAGGAGGCCCGTGGCCAGGCAGCCTGGACCCCGCACTCCCCCCGCCCTCGCGCCGTCTCGACCGCCCTGCGCGCCTACGGGATGCTCGCCTCCTCCGCCGACCGCGGCGGGGTGCGCGACCTGTCCCTCGTCCGGCCGGCCCAGGCCACCCAGCCGCAGGAGCGCTCGTGACCCCCCAGGAGTATCTGCGCGCCGTGCTGCGCGCCCCCGTCTACGAGGTCGCCGTCAAGACCCCGCTCGATCCCATGCCGGCCCTGTCGGCACGTCTGGGCAACACCGTCCTGCTCAAACGGGAGGACCGCCAGCCGGTCCACTCCTTCAAGATCCGCGGGGCCTACAACCGGATGCGCCACCTCTCGGCGGACGAGCAGGCGGCCGGCGTCGTCACCGCGTCAGCGGGCAACCACGCCCAGGGAGTGGCGCTGTCAGGGGCCCGGCTGGGGATGCGCGCGGTCATCGTCATGCCGGTGACCACCCCCTCCATCAAGGTCGACGCCGTCCGGGCCCTCGGCGGCGAGGTCGTCCTCCACGGGCAGACCTTCGATGCCGCCAAGACGCGCGCCCTCGAGCTGGCCCGGACCGAGGGCCTCACCTTCGTCGCCCCCTTCGACGACCCCCTCGTCATCGCCGGTCAGGGCACGATCGGCCTCGAGCTCGTCCAGGACGACGCCCGCCTCGACGCCGTCTTCGTGCCGGTGGGCGGAGGCGGGCTGGCCGCCGGGATCGCGGTGCTCGTCAAGCAGCTCATGCCCGAGGTCGCCGTCATCGGGGTGGAGCCCGAGGAGTCGGCCTGCCTGGCCGCCGCACTCGAGGCCGGTCACCCGGTGACCCTCGACCGGGTCTCCCTCTTCGCCGAGGGCGTCGCGGTGGCACGGGTCGGTGACGAGACCTTCCGGGTGCTCTCCGAGTGTCTCGACGACGTGGTCACCGTATCCTCCGACCAGATCAGCGCGGCGGTCAAGGACATCTTCGACGACACCCGCGCCGTCGCCGAACCCGCCGGGGCTGTCGGCCTGGCCGGGCTCAAGAAGTACTCCCGGCAGCACGGGTGGCAGGGCAAGCGCCTGGCCACGGTGCTGTCCGGGGCGAACCTCAACTTCGGGTCGCTGCGGTACATCGCGGAGCGGGCCGAGCTCGGCGCCCAGCGGGAGGGTCTCTTCGGCGTCGCGATCCCCGAGCGTCCCGGGGCCTTCCTCGACTTCTGCCGGGTACTCGGCGACCGGATGGTCACCGAGTTCAACTATCGGCTGGCCGACTCCGACGTGGCGACGATCTTCGTCGGCACCGAGCTGCACTCGGACGCCGAACGCGGTGAGATCCTCGGTGCCCTGCGCAACGCCGGCTACCACGTCGTCGACCTGTCCGAGGACGAGGCGGCCAAGGCCCACGTGCGGTACATGGTCGGCGGACACCCGTCGAGGTCCGTCGGCGAGCGGGTGGCCAGCTTCGAGTTCCCGGAGTCCCACGGGGCGCTGGTGCACTTCCTCACCACCCTGGGGGCGCGCTGGAACATCTCCCTCTTCCACTACCGCAGCTTCGGGATGGACACGGGGCGGGTGCTGGCCGGGTTCGAGGGGGCGGCCGAGGATCCCGACTTCACCGACCACCTCGACCAGATCGGCTATCCGTGGAACGACGTGTCCGACTCCCCGGCGTACTCGTTCTTCCTGCGGGAGCCCTGAGCTCCGCCGGAACACTCCTGGCGCACCGGGGGTCGTGGAACACTGGCCCCATGGAGACTTCGGATCCCGCACCGCGCCATGACGCCGCGACCTCGGACGAGCGCCCGTGGGCCTTGGTGACCGGCGCCTCCGGCGGCATGGGCACCGCCTTCTGCCGGTACCTGGCCGCGCGCGGGGTCAACCTCGCGGTGACCTCGCGGCGCGCCGACGTGCTCGAGTCCCTCGCCGACGAGCTGCGGGTCGGCCATGGGGTCAAGGTCGAGGTCATCGCCTGCGACATCGCCGACCGTCAGGCCCGCCATGACCTCGTCGCCGAGCTCACCGACCGCGGGATCGGCCCCGAGACACTCATCAACAACGCCGGCTTCGGCAGCCTGGGGACGGTCACCGAGCTCGGCCCCGACGACCAGCTGGCCCAGGTCGACGTCAACTGCCAGGCGGTCGTCCATCTGTGTTCCCTCATCGTGCCGACGATGGTCCAGGCCCACCGCGGATCCGTCATCAACGTCGCCTCGACGGCCGCCTTCCAACCCCTGCCCGGGTTCGCCACCTACGCGGCGACGAAGGCCTTCGTCCTGTCGTTCACCCAGGCCCTCTGGCAGGAGACGCGCAACACCGGGGTCCGGGTGACGGCGATCTGTCCCGGTCCGACGCGCACCGGATTCTTCGACGTGGCCGGCGGTCTGCAGCCGACGGCGAGCCGCCACCCCGACCAGGTGGTGCGCACCGCCTTCGACGCCCTGGCCAGGAACCGGCCGTACGCCGTCGACGGGGCGACGAATCTCGTCGGTGCGGCGATCGGCCGCCATGCCCCCAGCTGGCTCGAGCTGCCCCTGGTCGACCGCGGGCTGCCGCGGTTGTTCCCGCGCGCCGACTGACCGGGAGCTCCCCGGCGGACCTCACCGTCAGGCGCCTCACCGGCCCGGGTCACTGGGCGCTGATGACCCGGGTGACCGTCCTCGTCCCGGCGGTGATGGCCATGAGAAGTTCGCCCTGGGGCACCTGGGCGGTGGCGCTCCATGACCGCCATCCGGCGGTCTGCTCGACCGACAGGTCGATCCCGCCCTGGGCGTGGATGGCCTTCGTCCGCACCGCTCGGATGAGGTACGACATCGAGGTGACGTCGGTCTGGGCGACGCCGCTCATCCTCAGCGTGCCCGCCCGCACGACCGCCCCGGCCTGCGGCTCGTCGATCCAGAACGGGGCACAGCGGGCGGGGCCGTCGTTGACGAAATCGGCAGCCGGCTTGCCGAGGATGGGCAGGTTGGGCGACCCGTCGACGAGGAGGCGGACCGTCTTGTTGCCGGTGCGGTCGCCGACCGCGGCCGTCGCGGTGTAGACGAGCTGACGGATGGCCGACTCCTCGGCGGTGCGGGTCCTCAACTCGGCGAAGGCCGAGGCGGAGACGTCGAGGATGATGGTGTTGCCCTTGACGACGGCGCTGTTGACCTGGCCCCCCGACCACCGCGACAGGTAGTCCGGGTCGAGCGGGACGACGTTGAGCACCGCCGCCACCGCCGTGCCCAGCCGGTCGCCCAGGGTCGGCAGGTCGCGCAGTTCGCGGTAGAGCAACCCGTCGTCGCGTCCGACGTAGTACACCGGCACGCCGGTCTGCAGGGTCGGCACCGATCCGGAGGCCTGGGGATCCGTCGTGTCCCCGTTGCGGCCGGTGGCGGCCACCTCTCCACTCGACCGGTCGCTGGACAGGCCGCCGATGAAGGGGATACCGAAACCCACCGCCAGCGCTCCCAGGGCCCCGAGGATGACACCCCGGCGTCCCGGTCGGGCCTGGTCGCGGGCGGCGTCGTGGGCGGCGGCGAGGATCTCGTCGAGCCGGTCGCCGGGTCGGATCCGCTCGGCGGCGCCCTCGAGCGCCGAGCGCAGCAGGGCCTCGGTGCGCGGGTCGTCGAGGGGCTCGCCCTCGGCCCCGTCGGAGCGCAGGGCGCGGGCCAGGGCGGTGAGCCCGTGGTCACGCATCGACCGGACCGAGCCCTCACTGATCCCCAGGCACTCGGCGCACTCGGTGTCCTCGACGTCGGCCCAGTACTGCAGGACGAGGACCTCCTGCTGCAGACGCGGCACCGAACGCAGCGCCGCCAGGACCGGGCTGGCGGACGGGTCGGTGGGGGGATCGACCTGTTCGGGGGGGAGCGGGTGCGACCTCGACCGTCGTTGCGCGGTGCGGACCCGGTTGATGACGCTCGTGCGCAGGTACTCGGCCAGGTGCTCGGCCGACCTCAACCCCGGATCGCGCCGGTAGGCCGACACGAAGGCGTCCTGGACGACCTGCTGGGCCAGGTCGGTGCGCCCCAGCAGGAGACCGGCCAACCTCACGAGGGGTCGCCACAGCTCATGGCACGCCTGGGGCAGCCAGGCGTCGCGGTCCTCGACGTCCTCGATGGTCACGGTCGGGCCAGTGCTCAGATCCCGGCGTAGGAGTGCAGCCCGCTGAAGAGCAGGTTGACGCCGACGAAGTTGAACCAGAAGCAGGCGATGCCGACGAGGGAGACGGCGGCGGCCCGTCCGCCTCGCCAGCCGGCTGTGGCGCGGGCGTGGAGGTAGCCGGCGTAGACGACCCAGGTGACCAGGGACCAGGTCTCCTTGGGGTCCCAGCCCCAGTACCGGCCCCAGGCGTACTCGGCCCAGACGGACCCGGCAGCGATGGTGAAGGTCCAGATGGCGAACCCGAAGGCGTTCGCCCGGTAGGCCAGGACGTCGATGGACCTGGCGGACGGCACCCGGGCCAGGAAGCCGGTGATCGGCGTCCCGGAGGCCTGGGAGCGACGCTCGGCGCGCGCCCGGACGAGGTTGAGCACCGAGGCCACCGCGCCGACGTTGAGGGCCGCTGCGGCCAGGCAGGCGGCGACGATGTGGATGAGGAACCACACCGAGTGCAGGGCCGGGACGAGCGGCGCGACGGCGACGTAGAGCACGGTGGCTGCCAGGCCGTTGCCGACCGCGAGCAGCAGGGTGACGCCGACACCGAGCCAGCGCACCCCGGCCCGGGCCACGAGGACGAGGTAGGCGATGACGACGAAGAGGAGTGCCGAGGTGACGAACTCGTACATGTTGCCCCAGGGCGCCCGGTGCGCCGCCAGGCCACGGCAGACGACGCCGACCGCTTGGCTGGCCGCGCCGATGACCGTGAGGTACAACCCCATCCGGCCCCAGGTCTCCGAGCGGACCCTGGCGTTGTCGGTGCGCGCGTCGTCGGCGAGGTCAGCGCCGGGTGACCACGCAGGGTCGGGCACCGTCACGTCGGTGCCGGCCCGGCCGACGCCTACCGAGGCGAACTCCCGCTCGACCACCGGCGGCTGCGCCGTGGTCTCGCCGACCCCCCTCAGGAGGGTCCATTCGGCCACGTGGGCGAGGAAGGCGAGCATGTAGACGACGGCTGCGGTGACGATGCCCAGAGCCGACAGACTCTGCACGGTCATGACTGGCCTCCCTGGCTGGACGGTGACAACACTGTATCCCGGGCTTCCCGGTCCGGTCCGAGGACGGCGTCGAGCAGCTCGGCGACGTCCTCGTCGAGTCCGGTGCGCGAATCGGCCCGGTCGAGCCCGCCGACCTCGACGAGGAGGCCGTCCTCCCCCTCGCGCGGGCGCAGCCACAGCCGCCGGGGTCGGGTGAACAGGCTCACGCACAGACCGGCGACGGCGATGAGCACGGAGGCGAAGGTGAGGGGCAGGCCAGGGGCCTGGGACACCTGGATCTTGGCCCACCGGGTCCACCCGTTGAACTCGATCGACCCCAGCCCGTCGGGCAGGGTGTAACCCTGTCCCGGGCTCAGCGCGATCCGGGTACGGTCACCGCTGGCGGTCACCGGCTTGAGCCCGGTGGTGTCGAGCACGTAGATGTTCTGCGGCCGCCCGGTCTCGGCCGCCGGCTTGCCGTACCAGGCGTTGAGGTAGAGCTGCGGGTGGTAGGCGTCCGGGAAGAGGGACTGGGGACCCCCGGCGCCGATCGTCCCGGTGGGCAGGAAGAACCCCTGGAAGGCGAGGCGGTAGGGGCGGGCGTCGAGGGCGTTGATGACCCCGGCGCTCTTGAAGTTGCCGTCCTGGGGCAGGAAGACGACGGGCCCCGAGTAGGCGACGTTCCCCTTCCCGTCGCGGACGGTGACGTCGGCGGCGTAGCCATGGCCGAGCAGGTGCACCTTGGTGCCCCCGATGGACAACGGATGGTTGACCTCGAGGGCCCTGGAGACGGTGTGACCGCCAGCGGTGAGGCTGACGACCGCCTTGAACTCGCGGGCTGCGCCACGCTGGACGGTGCCGGTCTCGAACCGGACGGTGAAGCTCTTGAGGGTCATCGAGAAGGGGGTGAGACGGTCGGTGTCGACCATGGCCCCGGCGTGGAAGTCGTCGTACTGGGTGATGGAGTTGGAGAACCCGTTGCCGACGACAACGACCGAGGTGCCCTTGTAGCCCCACAGCGAGTTCCATGCCACCCCGACGAGGATGGCGACGAGGAAGACGTGGAAGACGAGGTTGCCGGTCTCGCGGTGCAGCCCCCGTTCCGCGCGGATCGACCCGTCCTCGTCGACGACGACGCGATAGTGCCGCTTGCGCAACCACGGGCGGGCCCGTTCGACGATCTCGTCCCGGTCGGTCGAGGTGGTCGTGGCACTGGCATGGGCCGGCAGCAGGTGCAGTCGGGCGGGCACCCGCGGCGGCTCACGGCGCAAGGCGCGTACCTGGGCGATGATGCGCGGGACGATGCACCCGATGAGGCTGATGAACAGCAGGAGGTAGATCGCCGAGAACCAGGCCGAGGTGTAGACGTGGTACAGCCCGAGCCAGCGACAGATCGGGTCGAGTCGGGTGTGGCGGGCCGCGAAGTCCTGCACCTTGATGGCGCTCGAGGCGGTCTGCGGGACGATGGACCCGGGGATCGCCGCGGCGGCCAGGAGGAACAGGAGGACCAGGGCGGTCTTCATGCTCGTGAGCTGGCCCCACACCCAGCGGGCCAGGGCACGCACGCCCAGCGTGCTGGCCATCAGATCACCGCCCCGAAGCTGGCGGCCCAGGTGCGCAGCAGGGCCATGAGCTGGCCCCACAGCCCGGTGACGAGCAGGATGCCGACGACGATCATGAGCACTCCTCCGGCGATCTCGACGACCCTCTGATGGGCCTGCACGGCCCGCACCGCCCGGCCGATCCAGGCGAGGGCGGCCCCGGCGGCGATGAAGGGCACCCCCAGGCCGAGGGCGTAGCAGGCGGCGAGCACGGCTCCGCGACCGGCCGACCCCTGCGACAGGGACAACCCGTAGACGACGGTGAGGGCCGGGCCGATGCACGGCGTCCACCCCAGACCGAAGACCAGGCCGAGCACCGGGGCGGCCGCCAGCCCGGCGTCCGGCAGACGCTCGATGCGCAGTTGACCACGACCCAACGGGACGAACCCAGCGAACATGGCACCGAGGAGGATCGTCAGGCACCCGACGACGATCTCGATGGCCCGCTGGTGCGTCAGCAGGACACGACCCAGCCCACCGAGGACGGTGCCGGTGGCGACGAAGACGACGGCGAATCCCAGGACGAACAGTCCCGACCCCAGGACCATCCGGGGACGACGCCGTCCGCGTCCTGTCGTGGACCCGAGCACCTCGGCCGCCCCCAGGCCGCTGGCATAGGACAGGTATCCGGGCACGAGGGGCAGGACGCAGGGCGAGAAGAAGGACAGCAGACCGGCGAGCAGGGCCACCGGGACGGCACCGATCATCGACCCCTGGAGGACGTCGGCCGCCCAGGTCCCCAGGTCGAGCGGGACCGCGTCGAGCGGGACGGGAGTCACGACCCCTCCCCCGCGATGTCCTTGACCGCCGCGGTGAGGGTGGACGCCGTCACCTCGCCGAGGAACCGGGCGGCGACGCGCCCCTTGCGGTCGATGACGATGGTGGAGGGGATGGCCTTGGGAGGAAGGGCGCTCAGCGACAGCAGCAGTGCCCCGTCAGGGTCGTAGAAACTGGGCCAGGTCACCTTGAAGGTGCGGGTGAAGGCCTGGGCCGGACCCCGATCGAGGTCGCGGGTGTCGATCCCGTAGAAGGCCGCTGTCCCGGCGGTCGCCTTCGCCGCGGTGACCAGCTCGGGGGCCTCGTGACGGCACGGTGCACACCAGGACCCCCACACATTGACGACGACGACCTTGCCAGCGGCACCGGCCGTCGTGAGGGACTTCCCGTCCAGCCCGGTCCCGCTGAGCGTGGGCGCCTGCTGGCGATCGGCGACCGCGACCTTGGTGTACGACCCGTCTCCCCCGGCGAAGCCCTTGTCGGAGGTGGCCGACGGGGCCGAGGAGCACCCGGCCACCAGCAGGGCCACCGCCGTGGCCGCCGCGGCGAGCCGAGACCTCACGGGCGCGGCTCCGGGGCGGCGCCGGCCGAGATGTTCGCCCGGCGGGCGTGCACGGGAACCAGGTCGATGGCCGGCTCGGCGTAGTCGACGCGCACGATGCGCCCGTCGAGCACCCCGAAGCTCGTCACCGACGCCAGGGTGCACTGGCGCGATCGCGGATCGTGTGGCAGACGGCGTCCCTCGGCGGCGCAGCGGGCGATCCAGATGGGCAGCTGATGGCTGACGACGAGGGCCTCCCCGCCCTCACCGACCTCGCTGGCGGCGCGCAGCACGGCACGCGTCATCCGGGCGGCGATGGCTTGGTAGGGCTCGCCCCAGCTGGGTCGCAGGGGGTTGAGCAGCAGCTTCCAGTTGCGCGGGTCACGCAGGGCTGCGTTCCCCGGCCCGAAGACCTGTCCCTCGAAGGCGTTGGTGGCCTCGATGACGTCCTCGTCGAGCCGGACCGTCAGCTCGGGGTGGAGGGCGGCGATGGGGGCGAGGGTCTCCTGGGCGCGCTCCAGTGGTGAACTCACGAGCAGCCCCAGGGGCCGGGTGGCGAAGTACTCGGCGGCCCGAGCCGCCATGCGCCGCCCCAAGGCCGACAGGTGATAGCCGGGAAGGCGTCCGTAGAGGACCCCGGTCGGGTTGTCGACCTCACCGTGGCGAAGCAGGTGGACCGTCGTCGTCCGGCTCATCGTCATCCCTCCCGGGTGTGGGCGTACTGGCGTGCTCTCCTGGCACCTGCCACGGTAGAGCAACCGTATGACACTTTCCGAACCCTACGGTCTGCCGATCAGGCCACCGGGCGTCCACGACGACGTCGCTGTGAGGGCCGGATGACCGGAAGCCCCTTGGCGGTGAGCTCGTCCCGGCGTCGGGCCGCGAAGTCGGCCAGGGCGTCGGCCAGCGAGTCGAGGGTCGGTTCGGCGGCGACGACGTCGACGTGCAGCCCGTGCTCCTGGCAGGTCTCGGCGGTGTGCGGGCCGATGGCGGCGACGACGGTGTGCTTGTGTGGCTTGCCGGCGATCCCCACGAGGTTGCGCACGGTCGTCGAGGAGGTGAAGACGACGGCGTCGAAGAGCCCGGTCTTGATGGCCTCGCGGGTCTCGGCCGGCGGCGGCGCCGCGCGGACGGTGCGGTAGCCGACGATGTCCTCGACCTCCCACCCCAACTCGGACAGCTCCGCCGAGAGCGACTCGGTGGCGATGTCGGCGCGCGGCACGAAGACCCGGTTGATGGGGTCGAGGACGTCGTCGAAGGCGGGGAAGACGGCGGCCAGGGCGGCCGTCGACTGCTCGCCGGAGGGGACCAGATCGGGTCGCACCCCCCATTCGGCCAGGGCGTTGACCGTCGACTCGAAGATGGCCGCGATCCGCAACCCCGAGTAGGCGCGGGCGTCCAGGCCGATCTCGTCGAGCTTCTCGGTCACGGCGCGCACGGCATTGGCGGAGGTGAAGACGACCCACTCGTAGCGGCCCTCGACGAGCCCGTGGATGGCCTTGTCCATCTGCTGGGGGGTGCGCGGCGGTTCCATGCTGATCGTCGGGACGTCGAGGGAGTGGGCACCGTAGCCCTGCAGCCGCGAGGGCAGGGTCGCCGAGTGGTCGCGGGTACGCGGGATGAGCACCGACCACCCGAAGAGCGGCTTGGACTCGAACCAGTCGAGGTCCTCGCGGGCCGGGCTCTCGACGACCTGGCCGATGACGACGTGGACCATCTCGTCGGCGTCGACCCGGGTGAGCGGCACGACCCGGGGCAGGGCGGCCAGGGTGGTCGTCGTCGACACCTGTTCGGTGGTGCCCCCGTGGCGGGTGAGCACGGCCGGCTCGTCCTTGGACCGACCCGAGGCGATGGCGTGCTCGACGAGGACGGGTACCTGACCCGCGGCCACCGAGACGACGATGAGGCCGTGGGCGGCCCAGGGGTGGCCGGGCTGGGTGAGGTCGCGGTCGGCCGCGGCCGGGCCGATGATCTGGACGTCGTGACCGTGGAGGGAGACCCCTGAGTACTCCGGCACGGCGGTGAGCGGGGAGATGCCGGGGATGACGTCGACGTCGTGGTCGGCCCGGGCGCAGGCGGCGGCCTCGGCACCGATGTCGCCGTCGAGGAAGGGATCCCCCGTGACGAGTCGGACCGCTTCCAGACCCCTGTCAGCGGCCTCGATGAGGGCCGAGGTGACGTCCTCGCAACGACCACCGTGCTCGCCGTGGCCCTCATGGTGGTGCGGCAGGTCGGCGGACCCCGTGGGGCAGGCGGTGAGGACGCGCACGTCGTCGCGCAGCTGGACACCGTCGGCCTCGAGCAGGGCGCGGTGCCGGGGAGATCCCAGGACGAGCAGCTGGGCACGGTTGATCGCGGACACCGCGGCCAGGGTGAGCAGGGCCGGGTCCCCCGGTCCGGTGCCCACGAACTGCACCCGCGACTGGGCGCTCACGGTGGTGCGACTCTCCGTGACCGGTGCCGGGCCGGTCTCCGGGGCCGTCTCGCTCATCTGGTGTCCCTTCATCCTTCCGTGTCCGGTGCAGCACGGCGTCGAGCACGGGGCCGGGAGAACGGCTCCACCCCGAACGGTCGCCGACGCGGGAGGAACCGCACGGAGGTCACGAGGATACTCCCGAGTCCAGTTCTTTCAGCCATTCCGCGGCTGCGTCAAATCCGCCGTGCAGGCGCGTCACGCCGGTCAGGCGGGCGTGGCCGCGTCCGGACGGGCCAACTCGTGGTACACGAGGACCTGCATCTCCCTGGCCAGGTCGACCTGACGGACCGTCACCTCGGGCGGCACCTCGAGCGGGGCCGCTGCGAAGGTGAGAATGCGTCGGACTCCGGCCGCGACGAGCCGGTCGGCGCAGTCCTGCGCCACCTCGGGCGGGGTGGTGAGGATGCCGATGACCGGCCGGGCACGCCGGACGACGTCAGCCAACTCGTCGAGGGCGCAGACCGTGACCCCGGCCACCCGGGTGCCGATGATGCGCGGGTCCACGTCGACGAGGGCGACGACGTTGAACCCGCGTCTGCCCAGCCCGTGGTGGCGGGCCAGGGCCCGCCCCAGGCTGCCGACGCCGAGGATGACGACTGGCCAGTCGTCCCGCGAACCGACGACCCTGCCGATGGCGTCGATGAGGGTCTCGACCACGTACCCGACGCCGCGGGTGCCGAAGGACCCCAGATACGACAGGTCCCGGCGCAGCAGGGCCGGTTGGACCCCGGCGAGTTGGGCGAGCTCACCGGAACTCGTCGTCACGGCGCCGGTCTCGTGAAGGGCCTGGAGGGCGCGCAGGTAGCCGGGAAGCCGGGTGACGGTGGACTCGGGCAGGCCGGGGGCAGGTTCGCTGCAGACGACATCCATGGGCTCCTCCTGGGGTCGGGGGCGTCCAGCCCGAGACGCATTGTATGTGAAGGATCTCACACCCGACCCCGGCAGCACCCCATGCCACTGGAGTTACTTAGGTAAGGCTAACCTAACTCATAGCCATCGCTCGATGGAACATCGTCCCGAGGAGGTCCCATCAGATCCATCCGACACCATCACGCTCGCGCCCTGGTCGGCGCAACGGCCGTCGCCATCGGCCTGATCTGTGTCCCGGCGGCCCAGGCCGCACCCCTGGCACACGCCCCCATGATCCACGGCGGACATCCGGTCTCCGCACCCGTCGAGTGGATGGCCAGCATCAAGGTCCACTACCACCATCGAGACAAGTCCCCGTTCCCCTGCGGAGCGTCACAGATCTCGCCCGACATGGTCCTCACGGCTGCGCACTGCGTCAATCGCGACGCGGGCGGCGAGGAGCCCTATCGCATCCAGGTCCGCGTCGGTGGGCTGGAACGGGGATCCGGTGGACAGGAGCTCGAGGCGGAGGACTGGTGGGTCCCCGACAGCATCTCCGTCAGCGGCGACTGGGCACTCATCAGGATCCCGCGCCACCCGCTGAGCCACTATCCGATCCTTCCGGCGGACCGGAGCCACGACTCCGAGTCGTCGTACTCGGTCATGGGTTGGGGATACCTCGATGACGCCGACAGGAAGGAGCCCCGGCTGCTGCACCGGGTGGAGCTCCCGCGCATCCCGGGCCCGGGCCACGACTGCGACAGTTCCAGCGCCATCTGCGCCGGGGACCTGGCCCACGGAAGTGTCGACGCCTGCGCCGGGGACTCCGGCGGTCCCCTCTTCACGACGAACCCGGACGGGAGGACCTGCCAGGTGGGAATCGTCTCCTGGGCCATGCAGCACTGCGGCACCGAGGACAACCCCGGTTACTACACGCGGGTCTCGACCTACCGACGGACGATGCTCGGGGTCATCGACGAACTGGGAGGCACCCGTCCCTCCGCGACGGCCTCCCCGACCCCAACGGCACCGATGACCACGCCGTCACCGACGGCGACTCCGACGTCCCCCTCACCGACGCACCCGACGCATCTGACGACGACCTCGCCGGAGTCGACGCCGTCGCAGCCTCGCGCACTTCCCCACACGGGTCGTTGAGGCCACCCCCGGACCTCCCGGGATCCATCTGACGACCCACCCCTGACCGACGGACGCACGCGGTCAGGGGTGCGTCGTCGGGGCCACGGGTCCATCGGTCAGAGCCGCGACCAAGGTCGCCCCGTCGAGGAACCAGTACGCGATGAGCGTGCCGTCGACGAAGGTGACGGGAACATGGTCGCCCCAGCGCCGACGCCACGTGGGGTCTGCGTCGACGTCGACGAGGACCGGTTCGGGGACGACGTCGGGCTGCTGCCCGCGGAGCTCATCGATCGTGGCAGTGACCTCGTCGCAGAGGTGGCAGCCGGAGCGCACCAGGACGACAAGACACCCCTCGACCGGAGCCCGGGTCCCGTCCGTGGACGAGGAGGAGGGGGTGTGGTCGAGGGGATCTGGGGAGGCGTCGTCGGGCGTCCGACGGGCGGGGCGTCGACCGATCACGGGACGACCCGCAGGCGTGACGCCCGGAACGTCACTTGCCGGCGCGACGACGCTGGATACGCGTCTTCTTGAGCAGCTTGCGGTGCTTCTTCTTCGCCATGCGCTTGCGACGCTTCTTGATGACCGAACCCACTGTGGACCTCTTCTCGATGCGGCAGATGCCGGATTGCAACGCCCGACGAGAGTCGGACGGGGAGCATGTGTCGCCCATGGCACCGACGACAGGATGTCGTTCGGGCGCGTGGACAAGGAGTCATTGTACGCGATCGGCGTCGGCCCGACCAAACAGCCTCCGGCCGGCCCGCCCCGGCCACTCAGCCCAGCCCGGCAGCCTTGTCACGGCAGGCCTCCAGGGCTCGGGCGAAGGCCGTGCGGACCCCGTGCGACTCGAGTTGGTCGAGGGCGGCGGCGGTCGTGCCCCCCGGTGAGGTCACCTGGTTGCGCAGGACCGCCGGGTGCTCACCCCGGCAGAGCAGAGCGGCCGACCCGTCGAGGGTCCCGATGACGAGCTGGCTGGCCTGGGGACGCGGGATCCCCATGGCGACGGCGGCGTCGATCATGGCCTCGGCGACGAGGAAGACGTAGGCCGGGCCCGATCCTGAGACCGCCATGGCGGCGTCGTGCAGGCGCTCGGGCACCTCGACGACGGTGCCCACCGGCGACAACAGCTCACCGACCTGCGCCGCCGCACCCTGGGAGCCGGGGGCCGGGGAGACGATGAAGACCCCCCTGCCGACCGAGGCCGGGGTGTTCGGCATGACCCGGACGATGGCCGGTCCCTCCCCCACGACCTCGCGCAGGGCGTCGCTCCTCACCCCGGCCGCGATGGACACGACGGTCGAGCCGGCCCCGACGTGGGCCTGGCGCAGCACCTCGAGAACCAGGTGGGGCTTGACGCCGAGCAGGACGATTCGGGCCCCCGCGGCTGCCAGCGCGTTGTCACCGGTGGTGCGTACCCCGAACCGGCGCGCGACGGCGTCTCGAGTGGCCTGGCTGGCAGCGGTGGCGATGATCCCGGCCGGGTCGAGACCGGCGTCGAGGAGCCCGGCGAGGATGGCCGAGGCCATCGTCCCGCAGCCGAGGACGGCGAGCTCGGTGGTCGGGGGCGGGGTCGGCGAGGTGNAACTTCACAGGGAGTATCGTCGGCAGCGTCAGATGTGTATGACAGACAGGCGAGGTGGGGGTCATCGGGCGGCGACCAGTTCGGCCAGCTGGATGGCGTTGAGGGCGGCGCCCTTGCGCAGGTTGTCGGCGGTGCAGAAGAACACCAGGCCGTGGCCTCGGGGGGCCGACTGGTCGGCCCGGAGGCGACCGACGAGGCTCGGGTCGGTGCCGGCGGCCGAGCGCGGGTCGGGGACGTCGACGACGCGGACCCCGGGGGCCGTCCGGAGCAGGTCGGTGGCGCGCTCGGGACTCAGCTCGTCGGCGAACTCGGCGTGGACGACGAGGCCATGACCGCTGAAGACCGGGATGCGCACGCAGGTGCCGGCCACGAGGAGGTCGGGGATGTGGAGGATCTTGCGCGACTCGTGGCGCAGCTTCTGCTCCTCGTCGGTCTCGCCGGTGCCGTCCTCGACGAGATTGCCGGCGAGGGGGACGGCGTTGTAGGCGATGGGGGCGACGTAGGGCCCCAGGTCGGAGGTGGGGAAGACCGACCCGTCGAGGGTGAGTCGGGCGGGGTCGTCGATGGCCCGGGTCTGGTCGGCCAGGGTCCGTACCCCGGCCAGGCCGGAACCCGACACGGCCTGGTACGTGGCGACGACGAGTCGGCGCAGTCCGGCGGCATCGTGCAGCGGCTTGAGGACGGGCATGGCCGCCATGGTCGTGCAGTTGGGGTTGGCGATGATCCCCTTGGGGCGGTCGTCGAGGTCCTCGGGGTTGACCTCGGCGACGACGAGCGGCACCTGCGGGTCCTTGCGCCAGGCCGAGGAGTTGTCGATGACCACCGCCCCGGCGGCGGCCACCTGCGGGGCGAACTGTCTGGAGGTGGCTCCGCCGGCCGAGAAGATCGCGATGTCGATGCCGGAGAAGTCGGCGGTGGCGGTGTCCTCGACGATGACCTCACCATCGGCCCACGGCAGGGTCCGGCCCGCCGAGCGCGCCGACGAGAAGAACCTCACGTCGTCGAGGGGGAAGTGACGCTGCGCCAGCAGGGTGCGCATGACCCCGCCGACCTGACCGGTGGCTCCGAAGACTCCGACTCGCATGGGGCAAGTCTAGGAGCGCCCCCGACCCGGGACCGGGGAGCGGACGGCCGGAGGCCGGGTCCGCCGAGCAGGAGGGCAACGCCGACACCATCGCGGGGCTACCCGGGATGACCGCCACGGATCCCCGCTCAACTCGGCCCTGCGGGCACCCGACCGGTGATGAAGGACGTTGCGCGGTGAATCGTGGCGGCCGCGGCCAGAGCCGGTACCGGGGAAGGTCGGGCGAGGATGAAGACGGCCCCGGACGTTCCCCCGGGACCGGGCGGCGGCCGTGACTCCGGCCGCCCCTTGACCTCGGCCACATCCACGGACCCGACCCCGGGCCTCACAACCAGGACAGATGGGGCGCGAGGAAGGCGTAGCCGACGAAGGACACGACATCGAGCAGGGTGTGGGCGACGATGAGCGGGCCCAGCCGACCGCGCCGGGTGAACACCCAGCCCAGGAGCAGACCCATGACGATGTTCCCGGCGAACCCGCCCCATCCTTGGTACAGGTGGTAGGTACCCCGGATGGCGGCACTGCCCACGACGACCGCCAGGGCCGACACCCCGCACTGGCGCCACCGGGTGAAGAGGTAGCCGACCATCACGGTCTCCTCGAGGACCGCGTTCATCACCGCGGCGAGGATGAGTACCGGCACGACCCACCAGGCGTTCTGCAGCCCGGAGGCCCGGACCGTCGTGTTGAGCCCCAGGGCCTTCATGGCGACGTAGAACCCCAGCCCGGGGATGCCGATGGCGGCGGCCAGGACCGTCCCCGCCAGGGCGTCGCGACGCCATGACCCACCGGTCAGCCCGAGGGCTCGACGCACTCCGCCGACCGGGGTGCAGAACCTGGCCAGCAGCAGGACCGCCAGCAGCGCCGGGACGACCCCGAAGGCGATGTCGGACAGCTGGTAGAGCAGGTCGAGCCAGGGCCGCCCCGGGGTAACGGAGGTGTTGAGGGAGGAGGTCTGGGACGACAGCGGCACCCCCCGGGTGAGCCGTTCGATCATCCGCAGCACCGAGTACCAGGCCGACTGCCCCAGACTCACCGCCAGCAACAGCACCGTCTCCCACACGAGGATCCGACGGTCACGGTCGGTGAGGGCCCGCGCCCGTCGATGGTCGAAGGAGGAGATTCGGGGTGAGGAATGGTGCCGCGACGAGATCGGACGACCCGACAGCGGCGCGCGGCGAGGTCCATCCGGGACCGATGGCGGCAGGGGATCGGCCCGAGGGACCGTCCGGGCCATCCGGCGCGGCCCCGGGTCGGCACGGCGCGGCCCTGCCGGCCGCGCCGGCGGGAGGTCCTGGCTCATCGCTGCCCCACCATCGACCGGGCGAAGAGCCACACATTGGCCGGCCGCTCGATGACCCGGCGCGCGCAGTAGCGGTAC
This sequence comes from Acidipropionibacterium timonense, assembly GCF_900605005.1. Taxonomy (GTDB): domain Bacteria; phylum Actinomycetota; class Actinomycetes; order Propionibacteriales; family Propionibacteriaceae; genus Cutibacterium; species Cutibacterium timonense. Next base: position 2,216,170 of record NZ_LR027558.1, read on the forward strand.
CAGTCGGTGCCGTAGGGCAGGTAGACCCGCATCCGATGGCCGACGTCGACGAGTCGGCGCTGCTCGAGGTCCCGGATGCCCTGGAGCATCTGGAACTCGACGTCGGTGCGGCCGAGGTCCTCGATGAGCCGTTCGGTGATGGCGACGAAGACCGGGTCGTGGGTGGCCACCAGGGGGGTCGCCGGGCCGGTGACCAGGGCACGCAGGCACGCCGCCATGCGCAGGTCGACGTCGTGCGGGCGGATGAGGGTCACCTCGGACGGCCCGGTGTACGAGCCCTTGCACAACCGGATGCGACGCCCCGGCACGGCGAGTTCCTGGATCTGCTCGAGGCTGTCATGGCGGGCGGCCTGGACGACCACCCCGGTGTCGGGGAAGTCGGCCAGCAGGTCGTGGACGACGTCGAGGACCCGGTCGTGGATCTGCGGACCCTCGTCGTCGATCGTCACCTCGACGCCGGCGTTGCGGGCCAGTCGACAGATCCTCGCGGCGCGGTCGCCGGCCCCCGCCGGGTCGAACCCCAACCCGAGGGTCGACAGCTCGAGCGACACCTCCGCATGTCCCGCCAACTCCGCCACGCTCCCCAGGGCCGCGACGGCGTCCAATGCCTCGCCCATCGCGGCGTCGGCGGCTGCCGCGTCGCGGGCACGCGTCGCCAGGGGGTGCAGGGCGATGTCGAGTCCCACCTCGACCTTGTCCCGGGCGGTGAGGACGGCGGCCTCGAGGGTCTGCCCGGCGATGTACGACTGGGCGATCTCCTGGGCCACCGGCATGGCCGAGATCCGCGCCGCGATGGCCTCGTCGGCGACGATCTCGGTGGCCCGGGCCTGCATCCGCGACAGGGGCATGTCAGCTCTCCCCTCCGCCTCGGGAGGCCAGACCGTCGGCCACCGCGGCGCGGATCTGCCCGAGGACGTGGTGGAGGGCGTCCTGCCTGTCCGAGCGGCTCGAGAATCGCCGGGTGCTCACCTCGAGGACGATGTCCCCGTCGAATCCGCGGGCGACGGCGTCACGGACGACCTCCCAGGCGTGCTGGTCACCCTCCCCGGGCAGCAGGTGCTCGTCCCGGAACGACCCGCTGCCGTCGGTGAGGTGGATGTGCGCCAGCCTCGACCCCCAGGTGCGCACGAGGTCCCGGGAGTCCAGGTGCGAGGTCGAGGCGTGCGAGAGGTCGAGGGTGAGGTGGTCGTAGGACCGCATCGTCGGGTCCCAGTCCGGGCTGTAGGCCAGGAACCGCCCGGCCGGGGTGCGCCAGGGATACATGTTCTCCACGGCGACGACGACCCCCGCCTCCCGGTTGCGCGGGTCGGCATTGAGCCTGGCCACCCCGGTCTCGAAGTCGGCCGCGTAGTCGCGTTGCCAGCGGAAGGGGGGATGGACGACGACGACCCGCGCCCCGAACTGGCGGGCCGCCTCACAGGAGCGTTCAAGCTTGTCCCAGGGGTCGGTGCCCCAGACGTTCGGCATGACGAGGAGGCAGGGGGCGTGGACGGAGGTGACCGCGACCTCGTGGTACCGGGCCATGGCCTCGACGTGGTCGACGTCGGCCGAGACCGGGTCGACGCCGACCATGAGCTCGACCCCGTCGAACCCGAGCGCGGCGGCGTACTCGATGCCGCTCGCCGTCGACTCCGGGTACACCGAGGTCGTCGAGAGCGTCACCCGGGGGCCGGACGTCGCGTCGTGAGCTGCCACGCATCCAACCTACCGTGGGATGGTCGTCGCACGACGAGGTCGGGTGGAACCTCCTCGGACCGGGACCGGCGCCCGGGCCGACCAGGACGCCGCCGGTCGGCTGTCACCCGAACCCGGTTTCGAGGAATGGGGCCGGGCAGTCCACAATGATCCCATGCACGTCGACCATCTCATGTTCGCCGCCGGTCCGGAGGGCCTCGAGGTCGAGGCCGCCCGCATGGGCGAGAAGCTCGGCACGTCGTTCATCAACGGCGGCATCCACCCGCGCTTCGGCACCCGCAACCGGATCCTGCCGCTCGCCGGGCCGCGTTACGTCGAGATCGTCGAGGTCCTGGACCATCCCGCGGCCGACAAGGCCGTCTTCGGCCAGGCCGTGCGGGCCAGGTCCGAGGAGGGCGGTGGCTGGCTCGGATGGGCCGTCTCCGTCGACGACCTGGCCCCGTTCGAGGAGCGCCTGGGACGCAACTCGGTGCCCGGGTCGCGTCACTTCCCCGACGGCCGCTACCTCGAATGGCACCAGCTCGGGGTCAAAGGGCTCATGACCGATCCTCAGCTGCCGTACTTCCTGCACTGGGAGTCCTCCGCCGAGCTCCTGCCCAGCGCCCTCACCGGCACGATCACCCTCAAGCGCATCGAGATGACCGGCTCCCGGAACCGCGTCGAGGAGTGGCTCGGTGAGCCGATCCCCGACGAGGTCGAGGGCATCACCTTCGACTTCACGAGCCCGAACGGCCATCCGGGCATCAGCGCCGTCACCTTCGAGGTTCCCGGACGCGGCCTGGTCCGCATCTGACGACGGACCTTCCGGCGGCGGAACTGTCGTACCCCTCCGCCACACTGGCTGCGGTCGGGCCGAACGGTCCGAGGAGAGGGGGCGCCATGGCCAGGTCGACGGCGAGGAAGACGCAGTCCGACGGCTGGGTGTGCACCGAGTGCGGCTGGACCACCGCCAAGTGGGTGGGGCGGTGCGGCGAGTGCCAGGCCTGGGGTTCGGTCGTCGAGAAGGGGGCGCCCAAGCTCACCGACGTCACCTCGACGGTGCCGGTGTCGCGGGCGGTGCCGATCGGCCAGGTGAGTGAGCAGGCGGCCGACCGTCACCTCACCGGCATCGGTGAGCTCGACCGGGTGCTCGGTGGTGGCCTGGTGCCCGGGGCGGTCGTCCTGCTCGCCGGGGAACCGGGGGTGGGCAAGTCGACCCTGCTGCTCGACGTCGCCGCCAAGTGGGCCGGCGCCGGTCGACGGACGCTCTACGTCACCGGCGAGGAGTCGGCGGCCCAGGTGCGGTTGCGGGCCGGTCGCACCGGCGCCCTGGCCACCGAGCTCTACCTCGCCGCCGAGACCGATCTGGGCACCGTCCTGGGCCACATCGAGCAGACCGAGCCGAGCCTGCTCGTCCTCGACTCGGTGCAGACCATCGGCACCGCCGAGGCCGACGGCTCCCCCGGCGGCGTCTCCCAGGTGCGCGAGGTCACCGGGGCACTGGTCCGGGTCGCCAAGAGAAGAGGGATGGCCGTCGTCATCGTCGGCCACGTCACCAAGGACGGGACGATCGCCGGGCCGCGCACCATGGAACACCTCGTCGACGTCGTCCTGGCCTTCGAGGGTGACCGTCACTCGGGGTTCCGGATGGTTCGCGCGACGAAGAACCGGTACGGCCCGGCCGACGAGGTCGGGTGCTTCGAGATGACCGACGCCGGCATCGTCGAGGTGCCCGATCCGTCGGGGCTCTTCACCTCGGATCACGCCGATCCGCAACCGGGCACCTGCGTCACCGTGACGATGGAGGGTCGCCGTCCCCTGTTGTCGGAGGTGCAGGCGCTCGTCGCCCCCTCCACCTCGGAGAAGTACCCCAGGCGCACCACCCATGGCGTCGAGAATGGCCGGGTGGCGATGATCCTGGCCGTCCTGGAGCGCAAGGCCGGGCTTCCGCTGAGCGCCCGCGACGTCTACGTCTCCACCGTCGGCGGGGCCCGGATCACCGATCCGTCGGCCGACCTGGCCATCGCCGTGGCGGTGGCCTCGGCCACGATCGACCGCAACTTCCCCACCCGGGTCGTCGCGCTGGGCGAGGTGGGCCTGGCCGGCGACCTGCGCCGGGTGCCGGGGCTGGAGCGTCGGGTGGGTGAGGCGGCGCGGCTCGGGTTCGACCTGGCCGTCGTGCCGCGGAAATCGCGCGAGGCGCACACGAAGGTGCCGCGGATGCACGGGCTGCACGTCGTCGAGGTGTCGACGGTGGCCGAGGCGCTGTCCGTGCTCGACCTGAGACGTGGCCGCTCGGGTTCGGCGAACTAGAGTCGACCCATGACCGAGTCGACGCCCACCGGGCGAGCCGCCGAGGACCATCAGGCCAAGGTCCGTCACCTCATGGCTCTGCTGGCCCCGGGCACCCCCATCCGGGCGGGCCTGGAGCGGATCATGAGGGGCCGCACCGGGGCCCTCATCGTCCTGGGTGACACTCCCGAGGTACGCGCGGTGGCCAGCGGCGGGTTCCCCATGGACGTCCATCTCACCCCGCAGGCCCTGCGCGAGCTGTGCAAGATGGACGGCGGTCTCATCGTCTCCAGTGACCATGAACGGATCCTCGCCGCCGGAGTGCACTTCGTGCCCGACGGGGATCTGCCGACGATGGAGACCGGCACCCGACATCGTTCCGCCGACCGCGTCTCCCAGCAGACCGGGGTCCCGGTCGTCGTCGTGTCGGCCTCGATGTCGACGATGGCCATCTTCCTCGAGGGACGGCGTCACCGGATCGAGGCCCCCGACCAGATCCTCTCCCGCGCCAACCAGGCCCTCGACACCCTGTCGAGCTACCGGTCCCGGCTCACCACGGAGGCGGCCGCCCTCACCTCCCTCGAGGTTCGTGACGCCGTCACCGTCCGCGACGTCGCCACCGTCGCCCGGCGCATCGAGATGTTCCGGCGGATCGACTCGGAGGTGCGCGGCCACGTGTCGGCCCTGGGCGTCGAGGGCCGGCTCATCCAGTTGCAGCGCAACGAGCTCACCACCGGGGTCGACGATCTCGCCCGGCTGCTGGCCGACGACTACCGACCCGACCAGGCCGACGAGACGCCGTTCTCCCTGGCCCGGCTGCGCGAGCTCACGTGGGCCGAACTGGACGACGTGGCACGGGTCGCCGAGGTCATCGGGTTCGACCGGGATCGTCACCCGCTGGACGCCGAGGTCGAACCGCGTGGGCACCGTCAGTTGTCCGACATCTCCGAACTGCCGCCACGGGTCATCCAATCCGTCGTCGAACATTTCGGGACCCTGCGCCAGATCGTCTCGGCGAGCACCATCGAACTCGGCCAGCTCTCGGGGGTCGGCGTCCAACGGGCCAAGGCCATCCGGGAGGCCCTGGAGCGGACCCTCGACGGGGAGCCGTCGCGGGACCGTTGAGAGCCGACCGGCTCAGGAGATCTGGAAGACGTACTGGTTGACCGACCCACCGCCGACCGAGACGGTGGCGACATAGGTGCCACGCCCCAGATCCTCGTCGACGAGCTTGCACCCGTTCGACCGGCGTCCGGGCCACTTGACGTCGGCGGTCCACGCCTTGCCGGCGGCGAGTTGATGAGTGCCCTTGGGGGCCCAGGCCGGGCAGTCGGAGGTCGACCAGATACGGTCGGAGCCGGACGTGACGGTGAGGTCGACCTTGACCTTCGAGAGATCCCAGGTGCAGGCCGAACCGGTGTCGTTGGTGACGGTGACGTGGAACGACGCCGCACCGCCGACCGCGATCGTCCGGGCATCACCCTTGACGACGGCGGTGAGGCTCGAGGAGTCACAGGCCGCCGTGGGGCTGGGGCTCGGGGACCCCGGGGTGCTCCCGGACGGGGTCGCCGAGGGGCTCGACGCCGAGGCGCTCGGGGAGCCGGAGGGACTGGCCGACCCGCTCGCGCTCGGGGAGCCGGACGAGGGGCTGGCGATCGGGGTGGCCCAGCCGGTGTCGGTCCAGGACGGGTCGGGGGTGAACACCGAGCTCGGCACGGCGTCGGCCTGCTTGCTCGAGGACCCTCCGCCCAGCACGCTGGCCGCGAGCCAGACGATGAGGACGAGGACGAGGATGCAGGCTCCCGCCAGCACGGCGCGCCGGATCCAGTAGGTCGACGCCGACTCCGGGCCGACCGGGTCACGCAATCCCTTGAGTGGACTCATGGGGCGCCTCAGCGGTGCTGCTGGCGGTCGGCCCACACGGTGGGATCGACCCGTTCACCGGTGAAGAAGGGGGTGTCGACGTCGACGTGGCGGCGTGCCTGGACGTAGCGCAGATCCTTCATGACGTCGACGACGCGGAACAGCTCGTCGCCCTCGAGGGCGAGGATCCACTCGTAGTCGCCCAGGGCGAAGGAGGCCAGGGTCGAGGCCTTGACGTCGGGGCTCTTGGCCCCGGCCATGCCGTGCTCGCGCAGCATGGCGTTGCGCTCGGCGGGCTCGAGCAGGTACCAGTCCTTGGTGCGCACGAAGGGGTAGACGGCGGCCCACCGTCGGGGAGCGACGCCGGCGAAGCAGGACGGCAGGTGCTGCTTGTTGAACTCGGCCGGACGGTGAACGGCCAGCGACGACCACACCGGTTCGAGGTGCCGACCCAGGGCCGAGCCGCGCAGCCGGTGATAGGCCTCCTGGAGGGTCTCGGGGGCGTCGGCGGTCCACCAGACGAGCAGGTCGGCGTCAGCGCGCAGGCCGCCGAGGTCGTACCAGCCGCGGGTCAGGGCGCCACTGGCCGCGACCCAGTCCACCGAGTCGGTGACGATTCCGGCGCGGGCGGCGTCGTCGGCGGGCAGCGGGGCGGAGACCTTGAAGACGCTGTACAGGCCCCACAGGCTCGCCTGGTTGACCTCCTCGGGGACGACCGCATGGTCGCGAGGATCGGTCGGGTCGGTGTACGACCCCACGGCGTGGTCCGTGCCCGTCGGCGCGGCGGAGTCCGTGCCCAGGGAAGCGGCGGGGTCCTTCTGCTCGACGGGCTCGGTCGGGGCGGGCTGGGCGTCGGTCACGGGCATCTCCTGGGTCGTGGTGGGGTTCTGGGGTTCGGCTGCGGGCTCGACCACCGGGTCGGACCCGCACACGGCGGGCTTCATCGGCGAGCCGTCGCCGCGCTGGCAGCACCCGGCGGCGCACGGCGTCGGCCAGGAGCCCGGCAGCGACCCGTGGCCGCGGGCCACCTCGGCCCGGGCCCGCAGGAAGCCGACGAGGTCGCGCACGAGAGCCGGGTGGGTGCCGGCGGTCGCCGCCCGGGCCATCGCCAGGCCGAGCTGGGAGGCGGTCCGCGCCGCGTCGTGGTCGAGGTCGTTGACGACCTCCATGTGGTCGGCGACGAATCCGATGGGGGCGACGACGACCGACCGGACCCCCTGGGCGGGCAGCAGGCGCAGGTGGTCCTCGATGTCGGGCTCGAGCCACGGGTCGGTGGGCCGTCCAGACCGGGAGCAGTAGGCGAGGTCCCAGGCCGGCATGTTGCCGAAGGTGCGTCGGACGATGTCGGCGATGTGCCGGGCCACCTGCTGGTGCTGGGTGACGTAGTCGGTCCCGGGGGTGCCCGGTCCCGAGGCATCCTGCATCGACTGGGGGATCGAGTGGGTGACGAAGACGACGCGGGTCGCCTCGAGCGGCGTCGGGGGGATGCGCCCGAAGGCGTCCATGACGGCGTCGGCATTGGCCGTGGCGAACCCGGGGGCCTCGTGGAAGGGCGGCACCATGTCGATGACCAGATCGTCGATCCCCGCCTCGCGCAGGGCCTGGGCGGCGTCCTCACGGTACTGCCGACACCCCGAGTAGGAGGAGAAAGCCGTTGTCGGGAGCATGATCACACGCTGGGCACCGGAGCTGCGCAGCTGCCTGAGGGTGTCGGGCAGGAAGGGCGTGCCGTGCCGGTTGCCCAGGACCACCGGCAGCTGCGACCCGGCCGCGCGCAGCGCCGCCGCGAGGGCGTCGACGAAGCGGTCGGTCTCGGCATTGATCGGGCTGGCGCCACCGAGTCGGTGGTAGTGCTCGGCGACCTCCTGCAGCCGGTGCGGCGGGATGCGTCCGCCCGATACGTGCTCGAGGAACGGCACGACCTCCTCGCTGCTGCGGGGGCCCCCGAAGGAGACGACGAGAACGGCGTCGTAGGGGGCAAGCGGATCGGTCATGCGCGCTCCTTGGAGGTGAGGTCGTCGACGGACAGTCCGGTGACGGGGCACTGGACGTTCTCGCGGTCGGCCAGGCCGGACAGGTCGATGATGGGATCGGGCAGGTCGACGTCGATTCCCAGGACGTCGGTGAGGGAGTTGAGCCAGCGGTCACCCAGACCCTGCTCGGAGGCCAGCCGGGCCCGCGCCGAGGGGATGTGGGCCATCGACGCGGCGAGCCGGCGCAGGGCCCTGGCGGCCTCCTCCACCGGGACGGTGCCGTCGGCGGGCAGCCGGGCGATCTCGGCCTCGACGAGGTCGGTGAGGACGTCGCGCAGGGCGACGACGGCCGGCGCCAGACGGCGTCGCTCCAGGTCGACGGCCAGCGACCGGACCCCCTCGGCGATGATGATCTCGGCGGCGTGCCGTTCGTCCTCGGTCGATTCGGGGACGGCCGCACTGATGTCGACCAGGTCGGTGACGAGGACACCCTCGGGGACGGGCTTGTCGACGTCACCGGAGACGGCCAGGTCGAGGACCCGCAGCGGCCGGCCGCCGCGTCGCGCGACGGCCGCGATGGCGGTAGCGCGATCGAGGGCCGGGGTGCCATGACCACGACAGGTGACGACGAGGTCGGCGCCGGCCAGGGCATCGATGAGGTCGGCGTCGGCCAGGGCCCCGACCCCGTGGCGGGCGGCGAAGCTCTCGGCGCGACCACGGGAGGAGGCGACGCGAATCGAGGCGACGCCGCGGGCCGCGAGCTGGGCGCACGTCGCGCCGGCGTAGGACCCGGTGCCCAGGACGACGACGTCGGCCCCGGCGAGCGTCACCTGCGCCCCGACGAGATCGAGGCCGACGGCGACGACGGTGCGCCCCTGACCGGACAGTCCGGTGTGCGTGGCGACGCGTCGGGAGGCCTTGAGGGCCTCCTCGACGACGTGACCGATGAGGTAGCTGGCGGTCGACTCGCGGCGGGCCTCGGTGAGGGCACGCTTGAGCTGCCCCGCGATCTCGCGCTCCCCCGTGACCATCGACTCCAGCCCACAGGCGACCCGGAAGAGCCGCCACACGGCGTCGTCGTCGTGGAAGAAGCCGCCCTCCCGGGCCAATGTCGTGGCACCGGCGGCGGCCACGAGGGATCGCAGGGAGGTCTCGTCGAGGTCGGACTCGACGAGGATCGCCACCCGGTTGCACGTGGACAGGGTCATCGCGCCGTGCACGAGCGCGGAGTCGGTGAGGCTGAGCGCCAGCCCCGTCGTGTCGGCGGCGGCTGCGCTCACGACGGACAGTCCATGATCGGCGTGATCGACGGAGAGGACACTCAAACCCACGGACTCATTGAACCACGGGTACCCGGATGGCCCGCGGACGAGACGACGGCGCGTGCGGCAGAATCGGACCCGATGACGAACACCCCAGCCCTGCTCGCGGCGATGACCGGCGAGCGTCCGGACCACACCCCGATCTGGTTCATGCGCCAGGCCGGCCGTTCCCTGCCCGAGTACCGGCAGGCGCGGGAGGGCACCGACATGCTCACCTCGTGCCTCACCCCGGACCTGGCGGCCGAGCTCACCTGCCAGCCGGTCCGACGCCACGGCGTCGACGGCGCGGTGCTGTACTCGGACATCATGGTGCCGCTGGCCCTCGCCGGGGTCGGGGTGCACATCGAGCCGGGGGTGGGGCCGGTCCTCGACCATCCGATCACCAGCCGCGCCGACGTCGAGGCCCTGGTGCGCACCGCCCCGGGTGATGCCGAGCCGATCCGCAGGGCGGCCGAGCTGGCCGTGGCCGAACTGGGCGAGTCGACGCCGCTCCTCGGTTTCGCCGGGGCCCCGTTCACCATCGCCGCCTACCTCGTGGCCGGACGCCCCAGCCGGGACCATCTCGAGGCCCGCGCCCTCATGCACGCCGACCCGCGGGCCTGGGCGATGCTCATGGACTGGGTGGCCGACCTCGACGCCTCCTTCCTGGCCGCCCAGACGGCCGGCGGGGCACGCGCCGTGCAGCTCTTCGACTCCTGGGCCGGGTCGCTGTCGGCATCCGACTACCGCCGGTACGTCGCGCCGCACTCGGTGCGCGCACTGTCGGGGATCGACCGGTCGACGCCGGTGGTGCACTTCGCCGTCAACGCCTCGCACCTTCTGCCGGAGCTGGCGCTCGTCGCCGCGCAGTCCTCGCAGCACCCCGTGCTGGGGGTCGACCACCGGGTGAGCCTCGACGAGGCCGCCGCCACCCTCCTGGTCGCCGACCTCGAGATGCCGCTGCAGGGCAACATCGACCCCGCCCTGCTCCTCGCCGGGTGGGAGCCGTTGGAGCAGGGGGCCCGGGCCGTCGTCGCCGCAGGGCGTCAGGCTCCGGGGCACGTCGTCAACCTCGGACACGGGGTGCCACCACAGACCGATCCGCGGGTCCTCACCCGTCTCGTCGAGCTGGTGCACTCGCTGTGACCTCACCGCACGCCCTCACCGCGCCCACCTCGACCGAGGTGGTCGACGCCGTCGTCATCGGCGCCGGCATGTCCGGGCTCGTCGCCGCCTGGCAGCTCACCCGGGCCGGGCTGAGGCCCGTCGTCCTGGAGTCGCGTGGCTACACCGGCGGGCTGGTCGCCGGAGCCACCCTGGCCGGCGTCGCCTACGACATCGGGGCCGAGGGCTGGGCGACACGCCTGCCCGACACCGACGCCCTGGCCGCCGAACTGCGGCTGGCGGTCGAGCATCCCCGGCCGCACCCGTCGTGGGTGTGGTTCGACGACGCCACCTTCGCCCTGCCGCACCGGGCGATCCTGGGAGTCCCCGCGGACCCGCGCGACGCCGACGTCGTCGCCGCGATCGGGGCTCCGGCCGCCGAGCGGGCCATGGCCCTGGACGCCGTCCCGCTGCCCGCCGAGCTGCCGGAGGACCTCGGGGGCCTCGTCGAGTCCAGGTTGGGGACGGCCGTCCTCTCACGTCTCGTGCGGCCCATCGCCGGCGGCATCCACGCGGCCGAGCCCCGCCTGTTGTCGGCCGACGTCGTCGCCCCCGGGCTGAGGCAGGCCGCCCAGCGCGCCGGCAGCCTGCACGGCGGGGTCGCCGATCTGCTGGCCCGACGCACCCAGGCGGCCGTCGTCGCCTCGGTCGAGGGAGGCATGTTCCGGATGCCGCAGGCCCTGCACGAGGGGATCGTCGAGGCCGGCGGACGGGTGCTCACCCGCACCGGGGCACGGTCGCTGCGCCGGGTCGAGGGCCAGGGTGGCGAGGCAGGCTGGGTCGTCGAGGCGGCTGCGACGAGCCGCAACCCCGACCCGTCGCTGCCGCCGATCGCCGACGGCGCCCCGCTCACCCTGCGCACCCCGCGGGTCATCGTGGCCTGCTCGGCCGCCCCGGCACTGGACCTGCTGGCGGGGGTGGTCGACGTCACCGGTCCGCAGCTCACCCCCGGCGCCCCGATCGCCCACGTCAACCTGGCGGTCCGGGCGCCCGAGCTCGACGTCGCCCCCCGGGGCGGCGGGATGCTCGTGGCCCAGGGGTCGACGAGGGTCGCCGCCAAGGCGTTGACGCACCTGTCGGCCAAGTGGCCGAGCCTGGGTCGGGCCTGCCCTGCGGGGCTCCATCTGCTGCGGGTCTCCTACGGCCGGACCGGCGAGCAGGAGGCCGGGTTGAGTGTCGAGCAGGCGCTGGTGGACGCCTCGACCCTGCTCGGCATCGACTTGGCGGCTGGTCGGCTCGTGGACTCGGCGATCATCCACTGGACCGGGGCTCTGGCCCCGACGACCCCGCACACCCGGGCCTGGGTGGAGGACCTGCACGCCCGGCTGGCTCAGTTGCCGGGGATCCGGCTCACCGGGGCGTGGGCGTCGGGGTCGGGCATTGCTGCCCTCGTCCCGCACGCACGGAGTGCGGCGCGGGCAGTGTGCTGAGTCCCGCACGCACGGAGTGCGGCGCGGGCAATCTGCTGAGTCCCGCACGACTGCCCCCACGTCCTCCGGCCCCCCGGCGAGCACGTGGGATGATGACCCCATGACCGTTCGTCTCGGAACCCGTGCCAGTACCCTCGCCACCACCCAGTCCGAGACGGTCGCGGCAGCGCTGCGTAAGGAGGGTCTCGGGGTCGAGCTGGTCCACATCACCACCCACGGTGACACCTCGACCGCCTCGCTCACCCAGCTGGGCGGCACCGGCGTCTTCGCCTCGGCGATCCGCTACGCCCTCATCGGCGGCCAGTGCGACGTCGCCGTCCACTCCTTCAAGGACCTTCCCACCGCCGCCCCGATGGGCCTGGTCGTCGCCGCCGTCCCGACCCGGCAGGACCCCCGTGACGCCCTCGTCGCCCGCGACGGCCTCACCCTCGACACCCTGCCGGAGGGGGCCAGCGTCGGCACCGGCTCGCCGCGACGTTTCGCCCAACTGCTGGCCACCCGACCCGATCTCCACATCGTCGACATCCGCGGCAACGTCGAGACCCGGCTGGGGCGCGTCAAGGGGTTCGGACGCTTGGCCGGGGACGGGGGTCGCGAGGACCTCGACGCCGTCGTCCTGGCGTGCGCCGGGCTGGAGCGCCTCGGCCACGGTGGCCTCGTCACAGACCGACTCGACCCCGACGTCGTCCTGCCCGCCCCGGCTCAGGGAGCCCTGGCCGTCGAGTGCCGCAATGCCGATGGTCTGCACGGCCCGCTGGCCACGGCCCTGCGCGCCATCGACGACCGCGCCGCCCATCTGGAGGCCCTGGCCGAGCGCGCCGTCCTGGCCCGCCTCAAGGCCGGCTGTGCCGCCCCGGTCGGCTGCCTGGCCAGGTTCCAGCCCGGCGGCCCCGACCGACGGCGCAACCCGGACCGGCTGTCGCTGGCCGCCGCCGTCTGCTCCCTCGACGGCACCCGCTCGGTGCGCCAGGAGGCCGTCGTCGAGCTGCCGCCGCTCACCGAGCACCTCGCCGCGGCCTATGGCCTGGGCGACCGGATCGCCGAGGATCTGCTGGCCGATGGCGCCGCCGAGATCGCCGATCTTTCGGCCTCCGCGAGTACCCGATGAGCACGACGCCGTCGAAGCCGCCTGTCCTCGTCCCCCGGCAGGACCCACACGACCGTCTCGTCACCGCCCTCAAGCAGGACGGTTTCGGGGTCATCCACGCCGCGTTGACGACGACACGCGTCCTTCCCGGAGCCGAACTCCTCGCCGACCCCGCCGTCTGGCAGGTCGACTGGCTCGTCATCACCTCCGCGACGACGGTGCGCCTGCTGCCACCCGAGCCCTTGGCGGCGGCCCGGGCCGGCGGGATGCGGGTCGCCGCGGTCGGCCGGGCGACGGCGCGGGCGTTGGCCCGAGCCGGCGTCGAGGTCGACCTCGTCCCGGACGACCAGAGCGGGGCCGGGCTCGTCGACTCCTGGCCGGACACCGGGGCCTCCGTCCTGCTGCCGGCGTCGGCCCTGGCCGCCCCGACCGTGCCCGACGGTCTCGCGGCGAAGGGGTGCCGGGTCGAGCGCGTCGAGCTGTACACGACCGAGGCGGTCGACGAGGTCCCGCCAGTCGTCGCCCAGGCGTGGCCGTCCTTCGCAGCGGTCGTCGTCACCTCGTCCTCGGTCGCCCGCTCCCTGTGCTCGCTCGTCGCCGACTCCGACCTGGCCTGGACCCGGCAGCGTCCGGTAGCCATCGGTGGCCCGACCGCGGACACCCTGGCCGGCCTCGGCCATCCAGCAGCAGCAGTCGCCGACTCCCCCACCCCCGAGGGCATCGTCGCGGCGACGAACCGTGCCCTGACCTCCGCAGCACCGAACTCCACAGCACCCTGTGATCACTCCGCCCCTCGTCAAGGAGACCTCCGATGACAGACCCCACCTCCATCCGTCCGCTCGCCGAGCACCAGCGTCCGATGGTCCGACCGCGCCGGCTGCGCACCACCCCGGCCCTGCGCCGGATGGTCGCCGAGACCCGCGTCGCCCCTGCCCAGCTCATCCTGCCGGCCTTCGTCGTCGAGGACCTCGACTCCCCCCGCGAGATCAGCACCCTGCCCGGCCAGTTCCAGCACACGACCGAGTCGATCAAGAGGCTCGCCGAGGAGGCGGCCGAGGCCGGGATCGGCGGCATCGACCTCTTCGGCGTCCCGAGCCGCAAGGACGAGATCGGGTCGGAGGCGTGGAACCCCGAGGGAATCCTCAATGCCGGCATCGCCGCGGTCCGCGACGCCGTCGGCGACGACCTCGTCGTGTGCGCCGACACCTGCCTCGACGAGTTCACCAGCCACGGCCACTGCGGGGCCCTCACCGACGACGGCCGCGTCGACAACGACGCCACCTTGCCGCTGTACGCCGCGATGGCCGTCTCCCAGGCCCGGGCCGGGGCCCACATGGTCTCGCCCTCGGGGATGATGGACGGGCAGGTCGCCGTCATCCGCGAGGCCCTCGACGCCGAGGGATTCACCGATGTGTCGATCCTGGCCTACTCGGCCAAGTACGCCTCGGCCTTCTTCGGGCCCTTCCGCGAAGCCGTCGCGTGCAGCCTGCACGGCGACCGCAAGGCCTACCAGCAGGACCCGGCCAACCGCCGCGAGGGGATGCGCGAGACCCTGCTGGACCTGGCCGAGGGAGCCGACCTCGTCATGGTCAAGCCGGCCTCCCACTACCTCGACGTCCTGGCCGACGTCGCCGCCCAGGTCGACGTGCCGGTGGCCGCCTACCAGGTGTCCGGCGAGTACGCCATGCTCGAGGCCGCCGCGGCCCAGGGGTGGATCGACCGCCAGCGCTGCATCCTCGAGTCCCTCACCTCGATCGCCCGGGCCGGGGCCGACGTCATCCTCAGCTACTGGGCCGTCGAGGCCGCCGGGTGGCTGCGCGCCGACTACTGAGGCCGCACAGTCCCAGCGCCCACGCAACCACGAACGAAGGACAGTCATGACCAGCAACGCCGATCTCTTCGAGCAGGCCAAGGACGTCATCCCCGGCGGCGTCGACTCCCCGGTACGCGCCTACGGGTCGGTGGGCGGCGTCCCCCGGTTCATCGAACGCGCCCGGGGGCCGTGGATCTGGGACGCCGAGGGCCGCCGGTACGTCGACCTCGTGTGCACCTGGGGCCCGGCCTTGCTCGGACATGCCCACCCGCAGGTGGTCGACGCCGTCAAGCGGGCCGCGGAGAAGGGGCTGAGCTTCGGCGCCCCGACGCAGACCGAGACCCTGCTGGCCCGGGAGATCCGCCGCCGGGTGCCCGGCGCCCAGAAGGTGCGGTTCGTCTCGACCGGTACCGAGGCCACGATGACCGCCGTACGACTGGCCCGCGGAGCGACCGGGCGCGACGTCGTCGTCAAGTTCGCGGGGCTCTACCACGGTCACTCCGACGCCCTGCTGGCCGCCGCCGGATCCGGGGTCGCCACGGCCGGGCTGCCCGGGTCGGCCGGGGTGCCCGCCGCGTCGACCGCCGACACCCTCGTCCTGCCGTACAACGACGTCGAAGCCCTCGAGGAGGCCTTCGCCGCCCGGGGCGACGAGATCGCCGGGGTCATCGTCGAGTCGTGCCCGGCGAACATGGGCGTCGTCCCGCCGCTGCCCGGGTTCAACGCCGCGATCCGCCGGATCACCGCCGAGCACGGCGCCCTCATGATCATCGACGAGGTGCTCGCCGGGTTCCGCTGCGGCCCGTCCGGGTTCTGGGGGGTCCAGCAGGCCGCGGGCGAGACCTATCTGCCTGATCTCTTCACCTTCGGCAAGGTCGTCGGCGGCGGCATGCCGCTGGCGGCCCTCGGTGGCCGGGCCGAGGTCATGGACCTGCTCGCCCCCACCGGGCCCGTCTACCAGGCCGGGACACTGTCGGGCAATCCGCTGGCGACCGTGGCCGGGCTCACCACCCTGCAGCTGGCCGACGACGACCTCTACCGGCGCCTCGACGAGCGCTCCGAGCAGTGGCGTGGCGCGATCCGTGAGGCCCTCGACGGGGCGGGCGTGCCCTACCGGATGCAGAACGCCGCCTCGTTGTTCAGCGTCTTCCTCGGCTGCGAACGGCCGGTGCGCGACTACGCCGATGCGCAGTCCCAGAGCGTCGCGGCCCACAAGGCCTTCTTCCACGCGATGCTGGACGCCGGGGTCAATCTGCCACCGAGCTGCTTCGAGGCCTGGTTCCTCTCGGACGCCCACGACGACGAGGCCTTCGAGGTCTTCACCAGCGCCCTGCCCGCCGCCGCCCGGGCCGCGGCGGCCGTCGTCGGCTGAGTCCTCCGTGACGCAGCTCGGCCTGGGACCCGATGCCGTCGACGCCGTCTGCCGGTGGTACGGCGAGCACGGTCGTGACCTGCCGTGGCGTCGCCCGGGGACGACACCGTGGGGCGTGCTCGTGAGTGAGGTCATGAGCCAGCAGACCCCGGTGGCGCGGGTCGTCGGGCCGTGGCGGGAGTGGATGGACCGTTGGCCGACGCCCGATGACCTGGCCGAGGAGGAGCCCGGGGCCGCGGTCGCCGCCTGGGGGCGGCTCGGCTATCCGCGCCGGGCGCTGCGGCTCCATGCCTGCGCGGTGGCCATCGCCGAGCGTCACGACGGGGTCGTCCCCGGGCGCTACGAGGAACTGCTCGCCCTGCCGGGGATCGGCGACTACACCGCGGCGGCGGTGGTGTCGTTCGCCTTCGGGGGTCGGGCGGTCGTGCTCGACACGAACGTCCGCCGGGTCATCGCGCGGGCGCACTCGGGGATCGGCAACTGTCCGGTCTCGGTGACGCGGGCCGAACGGGTCGTCGCCGAGACCCTGGTACCGCAGGTCGACCCGGCCGGGTGGGCGGTGGCGTCGATGGAACTGGGCGCCCTGGTGTGCACGGCGAGGGCTCCCCGGTGCACGGAGTGCCCGATCCGCGAGTGCTGCCGGTGGGTGGCCGAGGGCCGACCCGACAACGCCCCGCCCCGTCGCGGACAGCCCTGGAAGGGCACCGACCGGCAGTGCCGTGGGGTGCTCATGGATGTCGTGCGCAATGCCTCCGGAGGGGCTCCCGGACAGGTCGGGGTGGAGGCGGAGATCGTCCTGTCGGCCTGGCCGCAGCGGGACCAGGCCGAGCGATGTCTGGCCTGGCTCGCCGAGGACGGCCTGGTTCACCGGGAGGCAGATCGGGTGCGGCTGTGAGCAGTGTGCGTCCGGGCCGTGAGTACACGGCCCGGACGCACAGGGGTTGGGAGGGGTCGGGTCAGAAGCCGGTGAGCTCCTTGAACTTCACGGTCTTGATCTCGCTGGGGTCCTTGAGGCAGATGGCATCGAACTTCCACTTGCCGTGGGCATCGATGGTGTTCGTGTTCGCCAAGCACGTGTCGATGTTGTTCCCCTCGGCGTCGTAGACGTTGAAGGTGACCTCGATGTAGTTGTTGATCGGCTTGTCGGTGTTGTTCAGGACATATCCCCTGATGTGCACCGAGATCCCGTCCGACTTGTCGATCTTCCAGCCCTTGAGCAGGGTGAGTTTCTCCTGCGTATCAGGGTTCGCGGCGGACGTCGAGGCCGATGCCGCCTTCGCCGCGCCCGGTGTGGAGGCGCTGACGGTGTTGTCGGTCGCCGATTTCTGCTCGGTGCCGCCGTTGGACCCGCTGCACTGGGCGATACCGGCGATGAGGAACACGAGCACGATGAGAATCCAGAACCACGCGCGCTTGTAGATCGGCTTCTTCTGCTTGACTGGCTGCTGGGGCGGCATTCCCATCGGGTACTGGTAGCCGGGCTGTCCCTGGGGACCGCCGGCCGGGTACTGCGGCTGGCCATTGTTCGGGTAGCGGGGCGGTTGCTGATCGTTGGACATGAGAGGCTCCTTCCGGGTCCCCTCAAGTGCACCGCTGAGCCCGAGAACCTCACATCGGCCGAACGGCCAGTCCACAGCTGGCCGATTGGACAGGAGGATTCGTCCGATCGGCCGAGGTCGTCCCCCACAGACCGTCCCTAGGATGAAGGCCATGTTCGAGTACGAAGCCGTCGGGGATGATCATCGGCCAGCCATCTGGCTGTCGATCATCCTCGTCGTCATCGGCGTCCTCGGCTCGCTCGTCTCAACGGCGTTCTCGCCGCTGGCGGTCCGTCTCACCTCGACCACCCCGTTCGGCCTCACCCTCCTGGAGACCCTCGCCGTCTTCCTGGCCGACCTCGCCCTGCCCATCTGGCTGCTGTGGCGACACCGCCGACCGTTCACCATCACCCTCGTCGCGGCCGCCATGAGCCTTGTCCTGCCCATCGGCAATACCATCCCGCTCATCGCCCTGGCGTGCCTCATGGGGCGCCGTCGTGGGCCGGCGACCTGGTGGGCCGCGGGCGTCGTCGCGGCCACGTCGACCACGGTGAGCGTCCTCGACGCCCTCCAATCCCCCGTCGCTGCGTCCACCATCAAGTCATTGCTCGCCCCGCAGGACCTGCCGC
Source organism: Acidipropionibacterium timonense (assembly GCF_900605005.1). Taxonomy (GTDB): domain Bacteria; phylum Actinomycetota; class Actinomycetes; order Propionibacteriales; family Propionibacteriaceae; genus Cutibacterium; species Cutibacterium timonense. The sequence continues at coordinate 2,234,306 of NZ_LR027558.1, forward strand.
ACACCGCCGAGCTGTCCGTCTCGCCGCTCACCGTCGCGGGCTTCATCCTCGCCGGCCTCATCATCTCGATCGGTTCGGGGTTGTGGCGTCGGGCCCACCGGACCGCCACCTCCCTCACCCGGGAGCGCGACGTCGAGCGGGCCACCAACGCCAAGCTCGGCGACGAGCTGTCCCGCCGCGAGGAACGCGAGCGGATCGCCCAGGAGGTCCATGACCAGGTGGGACACCGCCTCTCCCTGCTCAGCCTCCAGGCCGGGGCCCTCGAGGCCGGGCTCAAGGACAACCCGGAGTCGGCCAAGGCAGCCCACGAGGTGCGCGCCGGAGCCGCGGCCGCCGTCAACGACCTGCACTCCCTGCTGTCCATGCTCAGCGAGCCCCAGGTGTCCCCCGATCTGCCGCTGTCGAGGCTCGCCGACGTCATCGACGAGTCCTTCGGCGCGGGGCAGCCGCTCAACTCGAACGTCTTCATTGAGGACGCCGACCGCGCCGATCCGGCCCTCTCGCGGGCGGTGTACCGCACCGTGCAGGAGCTGCTCACCAATGCCGCCAAGCACGCGCCGGGCCAGACGACCACCCTGCGGGTGCGCGGCAACCCGCGCGAGGGCATCAGCATCGACGCCGCCAACCCGTACGTCGGCGGCTGGACCGGCGGGCCCGGGGCCCGGTCCCGGGGCCTCAAGGGGATCACCGAACGGGTCGAGCTGCTCGGCGGCGACCTCCACTACGGCCTGGACGGCGACCAGTTCCGGGTCCATGCCGACATCCCGTGGCGTTGAGGGACGGCTTACCCCGGCCCCTGGACGGCACCGGCCCATCGCGCCCCACCCCTTGACCTCACCCCTGCACCCGTGAGCCGCGACGACTGCCCGACCACCTGTCAGGAAAATCACCGTGAGCGGCACTTTCCTCCCCTGGAGGGGAACATGTCCCTCCTCACGGTGGTTTCCTGACACGCCCTCCGCGATCCAGCGCGAGCCAGCCCCCATGCCTGCCACACCGACCCCATAGGATGTGCGGGTGCAGCCGATCCGCGTGCTTCTCGTCGATGACGACGCCCTCGTACGCACCCTCGTGGCCCAGATCCTCAAGGCGGACGAGCGCATCGAGGTGGTCGCGCAGGCCGCCGACGGAGCCGAGGCGCTGACGAAGGCGGTCGGAGTCGACGTCGTCCTCATGGACCTGCGCATGCCGGGGATGAGCGGGGTGGAGGCCACCTCGCGGATCACCCGCGCGCCGAATCCGCCGAAGGTCGTCGTCCTCACCACGGTGACGACCGACGAGGCCCTCGTCGACGCCGTCCACGCCGGCGCCTCCGGGTTCCTCCTCAAGACGGCCTCCCCCGCGGAGATCGTCACCGCCGTCCTGGCCGCCAGCGCCGGCGACGCCTTCATGTCGCCGACCTCGACCCGCCAGCTCCTCGAACAGCTCCGCGGTGACGGCGGCCGACGCGACCGCAAGGCGGCTCGCAAGGTGCTGGCAGCCCTCACCGACCGGGAGCGCGAGGTGGCCATCGCCGTGGCCGAGGGACTCACCAACGACGCCATCGCCAGCCGGCTCTACGTCTCGGCCAGTACCGTCAAGGCCCATCTGTCGACCATCCAGACCAAGCTCGACGTCGACAGCCGGGTGCGGATCGCCGTCCTCGTCGAACGCGCCGGCTACCTCACCGCCTGAGCCCCATTGCGCCGACTGGTGGCGCGGGCGGACACTGGCCACGTGCTCATCGACCCTGGCCGACCCGATCTGCTCGACGACCTCGTCTCGGGGCAGCGTCGTCCCGTCGTCGTCATCGACGGACGCTCCGGCTCCGGCAAGACGACCTTGGCAGGCGACCTGGCCGCCCGCCACGAGGGGTGGCAGCTCGTCCACGCCGACGACATGTACCGCGGCTGGTCGGGCCTGGCGAGCGTGTGGAACCTCAGCTGCCTGTGGTCCGACCACCCCGGCTACGACCGCTGGGACTGGGACTCGGGCCGCGTCGACGGCAGGGTCGATCTCGACCCGACCCGGCCGCTCGTCGTCGAGGGGTGCGGGGTGCTCACCCCGGCGAACAGCCACCGTGCCACGGTGCGCGTGTGGTGTGAGGCTCCCGAGCCGGTGAGGCGGCGTCGCGCCCTGTCCCGCGACCCCGAGTTCAAGGATTGGTGGTCGATGTGGGCGCTCCAGGAGGGGCTGCACATCGCCCGCCACCGGCCGGCCGACCTCGCCGACGTCACCGTCGGCTGAGCGGCCGGACGATCACGCGATGGCGAACTTCACGAGGACGATGACCACCATGGCCAGGACGAGGCCGATCATCCTGGGCCAGGTGCGGGCGGGCTGACCGCGGCCGAGCCGTCTGACGTCGTCGAAGACGATCCACCCGGATGCCAGGCCGCCGAGGAACCCGCCGACGTGGGCCTGCCAGGCGATCCCGGGGATGAAGAGGACGAGGGCCGCGTTGATGGCCAGGACGACCCACAGGGCCCGCGTCGAGGCCCCCAACCGACGCTGGACGATGAGGAGCACGCCGAAGAGGCCGAAGATCGCCCCGGAGGCCCCGATCATCCCGTCGGTCCAGCCGGGGACGATGACGCCGTCACCGTCCGGGCTGGCCATGGCGACGAAGGTGACCCCTCCAGCCAGGGCCGAGACGAGATAGGACGCGGTGAACCGGGCCCGCCCCAGGAAGGGTTCGAGGGATCGCCCGAGCACCCACAGGGCGTACATGTTGAAACCGATGTGGGCGAACCCGTGGGCGTGGGCGAAGGCCGAGGTGAGGAACCGCCACGGCTCGGAGAAGGCCAGGGCCGGTACGAGGTCGATGGCGGCGGTCACCGGGGCGAAGGCCAGTTCGGCCAGCCACACGAGGACGCACACCGCGATGATCGAGTAGGTGATGACCGGCGCTCGAGGCCCTGCGGCCACGGGGGCCGCCGGGGTGTCCGCGGCGGGCTCCGACCGGTCCTCGGCCGCGGTCCGCGGCTCGGGCCACGATGCCGGTGGCTCCTCCGGCGTCGGCCACGCTGATTCCGCGGACGGCGCCGGCCAGGCCCCGGGGGCAACGGACTGCCCGGACTCCTCGAAAGGTTGTTTCGGACCGCCGAACCTGCCCGCCCCGTATCCCGGCTCGACGGGCTCGGGGGGCTCGAAGTCGGGACGCCCCGGTCGGAGTCTGTCCTGCCAGGAGGTGTCGGTCGTGTCGTCGTCGGGTGTCTGCGTCATGACCGGCCTGCCAGTGCCGTCGCGATGGCGGACTCGATGGTGGCGTCCTGGAACTGGAAACCGGTGCGCGACAGCACGTTTCCGCGCACCCGCTGGCCCGACAGCAGGGCCTCGTCGACGAGTTGGCCGCCGAAGGCGGCCTTGGCCAGCAGGGTCGGCAGGGGCACCAGGTGAGGGCGGTGCAGAGCGCGGGCGTAGGCGTCGATGAACTGCTCGTTGGTCACGGGATTCGGCGCGACGAGGTTGACCGGGCCGCTGACGGTGGCGTCCTCCAGGCAGGTGATCATGGCGTTGACGTGGTCGCGCAGGCTGATCCACGACAGGTACTGGGACCCCGATCCCATCCGTCCGCCGAGCCCGGCGAGCACGAGGGGACGCTGCTTGGCGAGGAAGCCGCCGTGGGGCGAGATGACCTGACCGGTGCGCAGCATGACGACACGCACCCCCTTCGGGACCTCGGTGGCGACCTTCTCCCACCGTTGGCAGACCTCGGCGAGGAATCCCTCCCCGGCAGGTGTCGTCTCGTCGACCCATTCGTCCCCGCGCGGGCCGTAGTAGCCGACCGCCGATCCGTTGAGGAAGACCTTGCAGCGATCCGAGGTGGCCAGGGCGCGGGTGACGACGCGGGTGGTGTCGATCCGGGAGCTGAGGATGAGGGTCTTGCGTTGTTCGGTCCAGCGTGCCCCTGCGATGGGCGCACCGGCAAGGTTGATGACGGCGTCGACGTCGTCGAGGAAGGGCGGCGCGATGGTGAGGGTGTCGAGGTCCCAGCGTCGATCGGACGGTTGCAGCGGTTCGTGGCGGGTGAGGGTGACCAGTTCGTGGCCCCGGGCGCGCAGCTGCCGTACCAGGGTGCTGCCCAGCAGTCCCGCGAATCCTCCGATGGCGATCCTCATGGGTCAATCCTAGGCAGCGGGTGTGACAGGACGGTTTCGACGACGCGGCGCGACGGCGTACCGTCCCCGGACACCGGTGCCCGCCCGCGGCGGTCTCATCGCCGGAAGTTCCGGAAGCACAGGGCAGCGATCATGGCGACGACGCAGGCCAGGGCCGGCACGAGCATCGACTGGGCCAGACCTCGGGCCAGGTCGTGGGTCGCGGCGATCCGGGCGTCCATGGCGGCCGCGATGAGCGCCGACCCGATGACCGACCCGACCTGCCGCGTCGCGTTGTAGACCCCGGATCCGGCCCCGGCCTCGGAAGGTCCCAGATCGTGGGTGCAGGTGAGCGAGATCGGGCTCCACATGAACGCCGCCCCCAGGCCGGTGAGCGCGGCGACGACGCAGAACACCCACAGCGGCGTCGTGTGGTTCATGAGGAGCACCCAGCAGAACGCCGACGCGGCGGTGAGCCCGACACCGACGGCGGCCATCCGGCCCGACCGCTGACGTTGGAGGATCCGTCCACCCAGCGGCGAGAGGGAACCGGAGAAGATCGCCGTGGGCACGAGGACCAGGGCGGCCATCGTCGGGGAGAGCCCGCGCACCTGCTGCAGGTAGACCGCCGTCGTCAGGCTCATCGCCGTCACCTGGAGCCCGACGAAGAAGATGGCGACGTTCGCCAGCGAGAAGTTGCGGTTGGCGAAGAGGTGCAGTGGGACGAGGGGCTGGGTGCGGCGGCCCGCCATGCGCGCCTGGGTCCAGATGAAGACACCGAAGAGCACCAGACCGACGCCGATGAGCAGCGGCACCGAGATGACGCCGATGATGGTGCCCCAGTCGTAGCTCTCGCCCTCCTGGATGCCGAAGACGAGAGCGGACATGCCGATCCCCGACAGGACGACGCCGACCCAGTCGAGGCTGCTGGAGTGCTGCTCGAGGTTCGGGACCGCCTTCCAGCACCGCCACAGGCCGATGACGCCGACCGGGACGTTGACGAAGAAGATCCACTCCCAGCCGAAACCGTCGACGAGCAGGCCGCCGAGGATCGGTCCGACGAACCCGGCGACCCCTGCGGTCGCTCCCCACAGGCCCATCGCGGCGCCGCGTCGCTGGGCCGGGAAGAGACGGGTGATGACGGTCATGGACTGCGGGCTCATGAGGGCGGCGCCGATTCCCTGCACGGCGCGGAAGGCGATGAGCGCGCCGATCGACGTCGACAGGCCGCAGGCCAGGGAGGCCAGGGTGAAGATGACCATGCCGACGAGGTAGACGTTGCGCGGCCCGAAGCGGTCGCCGAGGCGTCCGGAGATGAGCAGGGGGGCGGCATAGGTGAGCAGGTAGGACGACGTCACCCAGACCCCGCCGTTGAGGTCGGTGTGCAGGTGCCGGATGATCGCCGGCAGGGCCGTCGTGACGATGGTCGAGTCGACGAGGATCATGAAGAACCCGATGAGCAACGCCCACAGTGCCGCCCAGGCCTGTTTCTCGGTGGCCGGGCTCTCGTGGTCGGGGTGGGCGGTGACGTGGTTCCGGTCCTGTGACACGTGGTCCCCTCTCGGAATGAAGACGTGGCGCGAGGTGGCGAGCCGTCGACCTGGCTCGCGACGTGGCGCGGTGAGTCTACGCCGCGGTGGTGGACGGTCGACCCTCGTCGGCTCCGGGGCAGGCGGGAGGATGGTGGTCGTGGATGGGATGGCAGGAGGACACATGGCAGCGACGGCGGACTGGATCGACCGGTGGGCCGACGCGTGGGGTCGCGTCGTCGTCCGGGGGTTGCGGACGCCGTACCCGTGGAACGCCTCGCACCTGTCGATGGGGCCGGACGACGTCGACGTCACCCCGGAACGGCTGCATCCGGCCTTCCATGGATGCCTGGACTGGCACTCCTCGGCGCACATGCAATGGTCGGCGGTGACGCTGCTCGACGAGGCCGGGGCCGGCCTGGGGTCGCGGACCGAGGCGGACCTGGCGGCCGAGCTCGACGGGCGACTTCGCACCGGTGCGATCGCCGTGGAGTGCGAGTACTTGGCCCGTCGACGCGGGTTCGAGCGTCCGTACGGGTGGGGCTGGGCGGCGCTGCTGGCGGCCCGGTGCGCGTCCTCCGCGCACCCCCATGCACCGGTCTGGGCGCAGGCCACCGCACCCCTGGCCGGCCGCATCTTCACCAACGTGCTCGACTGGCTGCCGCGTCAGGTCTACCCGGTGAGGTCGGGCAAGCACGACAACTCGGCCTTCGGCCTGGGGCTGTGCCTCGACGCGGCGCGGGTGCTCGGCCGTGACGACGTCGTCGCGGCGATCGGGGAGCGTGCGATGGAGTGGTTCGGGGCCGACCGGGACTGCCCGGTCGTCTGGGAGCCCGGCGGCTCCGACTTCCTCTCACCAGCCCTGTGCGAGGCCCACCTCATGCAGCGGGTGCTGGGGCCCCGGTTCGACGGCTGGCTCGGTGGATTCCTCCCGGAGTTGGGGTACGACGGGGATCCGCTGTTGACGGTGCCGCAGGTGCTCGACGACGCCGACGGCCAGTTCGTCCATCTCTTCGGGCTGGCTCTGTCACGGGCCTGGCAACTGCGGGCGCTGGCGCGGGGAGAGGCCACGGGTCTGGACGACGCCGCCCGGGAGCGGATCGAGAAGGCGGCGTCGACCCAGATCGAGGCGGTGGAACGGCAGATCGTCGACGGGGACTTCATGTCGACCCACTGGCTCGTGTCGTTCGCGCTCCAAGCGGTGCGGGCCTGACTTCGGCTCCCCGGTCGTCAGGAGAACTCGACGAGCTTCGCCCGACCGATGTACGGCCTGCCTGCGTCGATGATCGCCTTCTGTACGGCTGACGCATCGGCGGACGTAAAGGATCGAACTCGCTTGACAAGGGACTGCACGAGATCCTCCGAGGTGACGGCAACCGGGACTCGCCCGGCCATGAAGCTCGCCTGTGCCGTGCCGGGGACGCAGGCGTACCTGCAGAACCGCACGACTTGGCGGTCTTCGGTGAGGAACAGAAGGACACCGTCCCGCGGCGCACGGTCGGCCCAGATCGTCAGGGTCGTGCATTCACCCATGTCCTTGAGGATGGCCTGCGCCGTCGAGGCACCGATGGCGGACTGGAAGAACTGAACGCGCATTGCTCGGGCCGAGACAGCCTGCGCCGGCGTCGCCTTGACCGACGTGCCGAAGACGGCCCGGAGGCGGGTGCAATCGAGGTGTTGATTCTCGCATTCCACCTCGACGTCGTATGCCCAGGACCGCTCCAAGCCCTCGCAGAACATCTCGACGAGATCGAGCCGTCCGATCGTGTCGAACGATCGAACCAGCGATGTGTCCGGCAGGACGATCCGCGGGGTCACAGTCCCAGATCGGAGAGGTCGGGAAACTCCGTGCCGGCGGGCACGGGCGGCGCCGCAAGGTCATCAATGGGCGTCGAGGTCATGATCGACAGGGTGTCAGGCGGGATGACTCCGTCCCGGACGAGCTCCTCATGGCGACGCACCAGCCAGTCGGGAAACCGCTGCGCAGCGAAGGCCTGGCTGCGTCGCTGAGCCCAGTCGGGGTGGTTCTCTCGCCACAGCTCGTTGATCCGCGGTTGGGGCGGGACCTGTATGCCGGTCTTCTTCAATAGATGACACCGAACGTCGAGGGCCGCTCCGCCGACGAGGTGGTCCCAGCAGAACTGAGCGATGGCAGACTCGGCCACATCTTGTTCGAGTGCCAGGACGTCCTCCTTGGGCATGAGGACGTCGGCGGCGAATCCGTTGGCGACGACTTCGGCGTCGAGGTGCAGCGGGGCCGTCTCATCGGTACGGACCTCGTCGTGGCCGAAGAGAAGGTGGGCCAGCTCGTGGAAGATCCCAAACATCGCCGAATACCAAGCGGCAGTGGTGTGGACGATGACGACCCGATGGCCCCGGATGACCATCGAGTAGGTCTGGACCCGCGAAGCGAAGGGGAACTGCAAGACCACCAGGTCGACCCCGAACGTGGCCAGGAACCCGGCAACGTCGGCGACCGGATCGGTGACCTCATGGCACCAGTCAACCCAATGCTGCACCACCTTCTCGACGCAGTGCCGAACGTCCTCCCAATGCGGGTTGGCGCTGGCGGCCACAGCGGCAGCGCCAGTGAAGCCGTCGGATACGGGGACGTCCGCGAGGAGCCAGGCCCGCTCGACCACATCGAGGTCGGCGCGGCTGGCGGTGTCGGGCGCGGTCCGAGACCCGTCAAACGGGTCATACCGGTGCCGGAAAACGGTGCGCGTGGCCGTCCGGTCGACACGCCCATCGATGAGCCACCCGAGATCGACGTCGAGTACGTGGCTGATGGCGTTCGCCTCTCCCACTGTGAATTGCCGCACCCCGGTGATCGACTTGCTCAACTTGTCCTTGGACATGCCGATTCGCTCGGCGAGGTCCTGCTGGCCCATCGACCTCCTGCCGAGCATTGTTCGCACACGTGCGCCCATGTCGCTCATGGCTACCAGTCTAGACATGGTTGCGAACTTCGCAACTGGAGATTGCAAGAGGGTGAATTGCCCGAACCCTCGGACTAGCCTCGATCCATGAGCGCTGTCGACGACCACTTGGCGACGTGCCGACCGGCCGAGCGGGCCCTGCTCGAGCACTACAGCGAGCTGGCCCGAGGACGGCTCGAGGCGAAGGGCTGCGAGGTCCGGGAGGTCGTGAGCTACCGGATGCCCGCGCTGGCCGTCGGGGACGGCGCGAAACAGGTGGTGTGCAGCTTCCTGCAGAACGCGAGGTTCTGCTCCTGGTACCCCTTCAGTGGCAGCGTCATCACCGCCTTGGCAGACGACCTGGCCGGCTTCGAGACGACGAAGGGGTCGATCCACTTCAGCGTCGACCACCCGCTTCCCGACGACCTCGTCATCAAGCTGGTCGACACCCGCATGGCCGAGATCGAACCGGACAGGCGGGTGTGGAAGGTCGCGTCACCCTCCTATGCGTGCACGGACGCTTTGGGCAGCGCCTCGTAATCGAGGGGAACAAGGTCGCACGTTGTCTCAATGGCGCCGGGAAGCTGGTAAATCCCGATCTTCTCGGCGGTGAACTGGTACACCCGCGCCAAGACGTAGGTGTCTGCAAGCTCCTTTGAGACCCGTACCTCGTTTCGACTGACGATCATCGGCCAGTCGATGTCGCGTCGTGTCGTCTTGACCTCTATGTGTCGCACGTGCTCGTTGAGATCGAAGGACACGATGTCATACCCCAACCCGTCGCCCCGGGTCTGACTCACATGATCGACGCGCTCGGCGAGATCTGGTCGTCCACCAGCGCGCAGGATGGTGCGCTCCCGGTCAAGGACCGCCAGCTCGCCAGCGCGTCCCAGCGATGAGTTGGCGGCCTCCATGGCGACATAGTCGGTGTGGATTCCGCCACCACGGTGGGCCCGACCTTCATAGTCGACGAGAACCTTGTCAGGCATCTTGGTATCGATCCACGCCAGATCGATGCGGTCGGCCGCGGCGGACGACACGGACATCTGCATCATCGCCAACACCTCGGGATGCGCACCAAGGTGGGTCTCGACGGCTGTCACCAGCGAATGCTGCCTGTTGCCGCGCGGCTTGTAGCCGGTGACATAGAGGCAATGGAGGTCGCGCAGCACCGAGCTGATGTTGGCGAACTTCATCTCGTAGGCGCCCTCGCTACGCCCGTACTGCGCCACCAACCTCCTGCGCCGTTCAGCCTTGACATACGGCTGATGGGCGAGTTCTTGAGTGAGCATGTCAAAGTACGCGGCAACAGTTGCTGCGTTCTCCTCATCCGACCACGCCTCGCCGCTTGCCATGCGCGCCAGGATAGCCAGCCAGCGCCACTCGTCGGTGGGAACTGCGGCATATCGCGGGCAAGACGGACCCTTCCGCCGACCGACCGCCACGATTCCCCGCGCAACTCGCTGAACTCCACCCACAGCGGCGGTCGTGACACTTGCGCGGGGAATCGTGGCGGTGGGGTCAAGACACGTGACGCCAGGAGCGGTCCATAGGGGCACCGGACGCGGCCGGCGGAGGAACCCCGCCGCCCTCACGACTTGGGGCGTCCCCGCCCAGAGCTCCCCGACCACTCCGCCGACCCCACGGACACCGACGAGCCGCGCACCGACAGCACGCGGCCCCGCCTCCTGCAGGAGGCGGGGCCGCGGCGGCGTGTGGCTCAGGACTCGGACGGCCCCTCACCGCCGGCGGCGAGCTCGGCGGGCACCTCGTCCGGCAGCACCGACCGCTCCGTGCCGGTGAAGGTGAACGGCTCGTCGGCCCCCTCCGGGGCGACGTCGACCACGACGATCTGGCCGGGCTTGATCTCGCCGAAGAGGATGCGCTCGGCGAGCGGATCCTCGACATCGCGCTGGATGGCTCGGCGCAGCGGCCGAGCACCCAGCAGCGGGTCGAAGCCACGCTTGGCCAGCAGCTCCTTGGCCGCCTGGGTCACCTCGATGCCCATCGAGCGGTCCGCCAGGCGTCCCTCGAGCTGGCCGACCATGAGGTCGACGATCCGCAGGATGTCGCTCTGGGTGAGCTGGTGGAAGACGATGATCTCGTCGAGGCGGTTGAGGAACTCCGGCCGGAAGTGGGTCTTGAGCTCCTCGCTCACCTTGGCCTTCATCTTGTCGTACGAGGTCGTCTCGTCACCGGCCTGGGAGAAGCCCAGGTTGACGGTCTTGGAGATGTCCCGCGACCCCAGGTTCGTCGTCATGACGATGACGGTGTTCTTGAAGTCGACGACCCGACCCTGGGCGTCGGTGAGACGCCCCTCGTCGAGGATCTGCAACAGCGAGTTGAAGATGTCCGGGTGGGCCTTCTCGATCTCGTCGAAGAGGATGACCGAGAACGGCTTGCGGCGCACCTTCTCGGTGAGCTGACCGCCCTCCTCGTAGCCCACGAATCCTGGCGGGGAGCCGAACATCCGCGAGGCGGTGTGCTTCTCGGAGTACTCCGACATGTCGAGGGTGATGAGGGCGTCCTCGTCACCGAAGAGGAACTCGGTGAGGGCCTTGGTGAGCTCGGTCTTGCCCACGCCGGAGGGGCCGGCGAAGATGAACGACCCCGACGGACGCTTGGGATCCTTGAGCCCGGCGCGAGTACGGCGGATCGACCGGCACAGGGCCTTGACGGCGTCCTCCTGGCCGACGTACCGCTTGCCGATCTCCTCCTCCATGTGGAGCAGCCGCTGGGACTCCTCCTCGGTGAGCTTGAACACCGGGATGCCCGTGGCGCCCGAGAGCACCTCGGCGATCTCCTCCTCGCCGACGACCGCCGGCACGGACTCGTCACCGGCCTTCCACTCCTGCTCCTTGGCCTCCCGGGCGGCGATGAGCTTCTTCTCGTCGTCACGAAGGCCGGCGGCACGCTCGAAGTCCTGGGCGTCGATGGCCGCCTCCTTCTCGGTGCGCACGGCGGCCAGACGGTCGTCGAACTCCCGCAGGTCCGGCGGAGCGGTCATCCGACGGATGCGCATCCGGGCGCCGGCCTCGTCGATGAGATCGATGGCCTTGTCGGGCAGGAAGCGGTCCTGGACGTAACGGGACGCGAGGTTCGCCGCGGCGCTGATGGCCTCGTCGGTGATGGTGATCTTGTGGTGGTTCTCGTAGCGGTCACGCAGCCCCTTGAGGATCTCGATCGTCAGGGGGATCGACGGCTCGGCCACCTGGATCGGCTGGAACCGACGCTCGAGGGCGGCGTCCTTCTCGATGTACTTGCGGTACTCGTCGAGGGTCGTCGCACCGACGGTCTGCAGTTCCCCCCGGGCGAGCATGGGCTTGAGGATGCTCGCGGCGTCGATGGCACCCTCGGCGGCACCGGCACCGACGAGGTTGTGCAGCTCGTCGATGAACAGGATGATGTCGCCGCGGGTCTTGATCTCCTTGAGCACCTTCTTCATGCGCTCCTCGAAGTCGCCGCGGTAGCGCGAGCCGGCCACCATCGACCCCAGGTCGAGGGAGTAGATCTGCTTGTCACGCAGGGTCTCCGGTACGTCGCCGCGGACGATCGCCTGGGCCAGGCCCTCGACGCAGGCGGACTTGCCGACGCCGGGCTCACCGATGAGGACCGGATTGTTCTTGGTCCGGCGGCTCAGCACCACCATGACCCGCTCGATCTCCTTCTCACGCCCGATGACCGGGTCGAGCTTGCCCTCGCGGGCGGCCTGGGTGAGGTTGCGTCCGAACTGGTCGAGGACGGTCGCCGGCGACTGCGACGGCCCGGCTTCCGGTGCCCCCGCCGTGGCGGCCTGCTTCTCGTCACCCTGGTAACCCTGGAGCAACTGGAGGACGGTGTTGCGCACCGTGTTGAGGTCGGCCCCCAACCGGATGAGCACCTGGGCGGCGACGCCCTCCCCCTCCCGGATGAGCCCGAGCAGGATGTGCTCGGTGCCGATGTAGGAGTGGTTCATCTGGAGGGCCTCACGCAGGCTCAGCTCCAGCACCTTCTTGGCGCGCGGGGTGAAGGGGATGTGGCCGGTGGGCGTCGAGGTGCCCTTGCCGATGATCTCCTCCACCTGGGCGCGGACCGCCTCGAGCGAGATACCGAGGGACTCCAGGGCCTTGGCGGCCACTCCCTCCCCCTCGCTGACGAGACCCAGCAGCAGGTGCTCGGTGCCGATGTAGTTGTGGTTCAGGGCCTTGGCCTCGTCCTGGGCCAGGACGACGACCCGACGTGCCCGGTCTGTGAACCGTTCGAACATGAAGTCTCCTTGCAATGGGACCGGGTACCCCGAGGCCGAGATACCCCTGTCGTTGACAGTCTAGTAACGGGGTGGGACGGTCCCGACTTCCCGCCGTTCGCCGGACGCGGACCCCTGTTGGCGCCAACAGTCGGGGCGAGACGCCGTGGCGCGGGCACCCGGCACGACTCATGCGCGCACAGCACGAGTCCACCAGAGCGTGCGCAGCACGAGTCCACCAGAGCGTGCGCAGCACGACGCCCGGTCCACCGGACCGGGCGTCAGCCATGAATCATGCGGCCGATGAGCCGCCGAGCCGCTCAGTGAGCGCGGTCGTAGGCCTCGCGGACCTCGTTCGAGACACGGCCCCGGTCGGAGACCTCCAGGCCGTTGTCCCGGGCCCAGCGACGGATCTCGTTGGCGGTCGGGCCACCGGTCGGGCGGTGCCCTCGGGTACGACGTCCCCCGGTGCGGCGGGCGGCGCCCACCCACTTGGCCAGGTCCTCGCGCAGCTGGGCGGCATTTGCCGAGGAAAGATCGATGATGTAGCTCACACCATCAAGGGCGAAGTTCACGGACTCCTCGGCAGTGGTTCCATCGAGATCATCGACAAGGTCCACGCGAACACGCTGTGCCATGGCGTTCCTTCCAGTTCAAAGTCATTGTTCCCGGATGTCCGGGATCGATGTCACCACGATATGGCCAGCAACTGGGCCATTTCAAGTGAAAGGATGACTTTTCGTTCGATCACCCCTCACGGGAGCCAATGCGCGCACGCAAGATGCGCGAACGCCCATGATGCGGCAGGCTTGGAACGTGGAATCCCATCAGCCCAAAGGCCACGATCCGGCACCACGGGAGTATTCCCCTGAGGACGTCGTCATCGAGATCGGGGCGCTCGGGGGCTCACCGGGCATCGCCACCCCGGACACGGGCGCGGCGGACACGGCCCCGGACACCGCGGGAGCGAACACGGATGCCACGAGCGCGAACACGGATCCCACGGGCGCTACCGTGCGGCCGTGGTCGTCGTCGCCCACGATCCTCCGGCTCGACCTCGGACCCGACCACCCCACTCGCCCGGGCCTGGTGAGAATCATGACGAAGGTGGAGGGTGGACGAATCTCCCGGGCACGGGTCGAGATCGGCCACCTGCACCGTGGCGTCGAGAAACTCTTCGAGGTCCGTGATCATCGCCAGATTCCGGTGCTCGCGTCACGTCACGACTGGCAGGCGCCATTCGTGGGTGAGGTCGGGTCGTGTGTCGTCATCGAACGTGCTGCCGGTATTGAGGTTCCGGCACGTGCCGCATGGCTGCGAACAGCACTGTTCGAGCTCACGCGGATCATGAGCCATCTCTCATTTCTCGCCTGGGTGCCTCATCGAGCCGATGATTCCGAGCTGTCGGCGGCGACACATCGGAGCCTCGAATCCGTGCACGAGCTGTGGCGACGATACTCGGGAAACCGGGTACATCCCATGGTGTCGCGGGTCGGCGGACTGGCCGTCGACCTCGACGCCGAGGTCGAGGTGCGGTGGCGATCCTGGCTCGACGAGGCCTGTGAGCTGGCCGGTCGCCTCACCGACACCCTGGCCGACCCCGCCCTCCGCGGGACCGCCTCCGTGGGTGTCATCGAGGCGGCCCTCGTCGACCCCCTCGGCCTGTCCGGCCCGGTCGCCCGCGCCAGCGGGATCGACCTCGACCTGCGTCGTCACCCCGGACACCTGGCCCACGACGCCGTCGACGTGCCGACCGTCCAGGCACCGACGACCGGGGACGCCCGGGCCCGTCTGACCTGGTTGGCCCGGGAGATCCCGGCGTCGGCGTCGATCTGCCGGCAGGTGCTCGACGGGCTGCCGAGCGGACCGATCCAGACCCGGCTGCCGGCCACCCTCAAGATCCCGGTGGGGACGACGTGGTCGACCCTCGAGGCCCCGTGGGGACGCGCCGACGTCGTCCTCGTCTCGCGGGGTGGCACGACGCCGTGGCGACTGGCACTGCGCACCCCGACCTTCGCCGACGTCCAGGCCCTCGAGCACGTGCTCGTCGGCGCGCACCTCGAGGACGTCGAACCGATCATCGCCTCCCTGGGATGGACCCTCGGCGACCTCGACAAGTAGCCGTGCCCGGCGCGAGGTCGTCGACCGGCACCTCACGGACATGACGAAGCCCCCGGCGCGGACTCCGGGGGCTTGCGGGTGACGACGTGGCTCAGGCCTTGCGGCGCTCCGGTGCGGCGTCGATGACGGGGAAGGCGACCCGGGACAGATCGACGATCGTCGTGTCATTGCCCTTGGCCCAGATCTCCTCGGCCGACGGCACGGTCTCCGAGCCGGTCCGCGTCAGCGACACCAGTCGGCCCTCCCTGGCCTCGGACAGCACCGACTGGAGCTCGGTCTCGAGCTCGGCGATGCGCGCCTCGAGTTCGTTGACCTTCTTGTTGCCGGCGGACACCTTGTACTGGAGGGCGGCCTTGTCCCCGCGCAGGGTCGACAGCTCGTTCTCGGCGCGGTCGAGCTTGGCACGGGTCTGCGTCAGGGTCTTGGAGATCGCCCCGACACGCTGGGCGAAGGTGTCGATCATGTCCATCGACTCCTCGTGATGGCGACGCTCGGCGTCGGCGGCGTCACGACGCATCCGGCGCATCTCGGCGAAGTGAGCGGTGCGAACGGCCTCGACCTCCCGCCAGGCCATGATGACCGACACCCAGGCGGCAGCCAGCGCGACGACCACACCGGCACGAACCGCCCAGACCGACGGCAGCACGGCGCACACGACCGCCACCACCGACGCGGCGATGAGGAGGATCAGCACTCCCCGACGCTCATTCGACGACTTCTCGACCCGCTTGCCCTTCTGCACACCACTCACGCGGCACATCCTACAGGGCCGGAAGGGCCCCGTACAGCCTCGAAGGGGCCGTGAGGCAGCCCTCAGGAGCCCTCCCCGTCGTCCTCGCCGGAACCCGCGCCGGGCACCTGGCAGGCCTTCTCGAGCCGGAGCCCCGCCCAGGCGAGGAGGACGCAGACGGCGGTCGCGACGAGCCCCCGGATGACGCGTTGCCGCGGGAAGGGAATGTTGACATGACCGACGAAGGTGATGACGTAGACGAGCAGCGCCCCGGCCAGCGCAGCCCCGGTGAGGACGAGGGCCTTGCCGAGGGCCAGGCTCACCAGTCCCTCGGTCGAGCCCACCCGGCGTCGATCCTGCGCCACCCTGCGGGCCAGCACGCGGGCGTCCACCCACACCCCGACCGCGACGATCGTGAGGATGATCGGCAGCGACCACGGCAGCACCGGGACGAAGGCGTCAGCCACCTTGTACAGGCTGAGCGCGAACCAGCCGACGGCTGCCCCACAGAGGGCGGCGACGACGACGGTCCGGGTGTCGGTCGGGGTGAGCTGTCCGGTGGGAGGTCGCCGGGAACCGCCCGGGCCCCGGTGATCCGGGTCCCCGGTCGATCCGTCCGAAGGCTCCCATCCGTCTGGCAGTCGTCTCGTCATGACAGGATGATGGCCTCGTCGGTCCTCGTCACGCCCGTCGTGTCGACATCGGAGAGCAGGTCGGCCACCCTGCCACGCCCGGGCAGGACGGCGTCTGGGTCGACGTCGAGCCACGGGACGAGGACGAAGGCGCGCTCGTGGGCGCGCGGATGGGGCACGACGAGATCGGCTCGGTCGATCTGACGGTCCCCGATGGTGATGATGTCGACGTCGAGGGTCCTCGGACCCCCGGGCTCGTCCCGCTCACGGCCATAGGCCTGCTCGACGGCGTTGACGCGGTCCAGGAGCATGGCCGACGACAGGGCGGCCTCGACGACGAGGACGAGATTGTGGAACTCGGGCTGGTCGACGACCGGACCCACCGGCGTCGTGCGGTATATCGGTGAGACGCCAACCGGAACGACCCCGGGCGTGGCGAGCAGCAGGTCGACGGCCCCCTGGAGGGTCTCGAGGGTGTCTCCGAGATTGGCGCCCAAACTCAGCACGACGGTCCTCATGGCCGGCATGACGAGGGTGTCGAGGTCGACGGGCGGGGTGGTCATGATCGTCTCCTCCTGACGGTGACGCCGACGTCGGCCAGGGTGACCCCGACCGGCGCGTGGGGTTTGTGGACGGTCACCGCGACGGCCCGGACCAAGGATTCGGCCAGGCACCGGTCGGCGATCCGACCGGCCAGGGTCTCGATGAGGTCGACCGGGTCACCCTCGATCTCCTCGACGACCCCCTGGGCCACGGTGGCGTAGTTGACGGTGTCGGACAGGTCGTCGGAGCTCGTCACCGGCAGCTCGAGATCGACGTCGACGATGAACGGCTGCCCCAGTCGACGTTCGGATTCGAGCACCCCGTGGTGGCCCATGGCGGCGATTCCGGTGAGGCTGATGTGGCCGGGGTCGTCGATGGTGTTCATGGTTTCGACAGTACCTTGCCGCCGGTCAGCGCCTCGGACGGGACTCGTCCGGGCCGACCTCCCTCACCGGGACGACCCCGGACCGCGCTCAGCCCCGCAGGGCCGCGACCGTCTCGCAGGCGTCGCGGTTGTCCCGCACCTCGTGGGTGCGGACCGCCCAGGCCCCGTGCAGGGCGCAGTAGCTGGTGATCGCGGCGGTGGCGGCGTCGCGTCCCATGGCCGGTCGAGGACCGCGCGACCCGGCCAGGAGCTGCCCGAGGAACCCCTTGCGGCTCACCCCCCACAGCACCCGCAGGTCGGCGAAGGCGTCCTGGAAGGCGTCGGCGGCGCGCAGGAGCTGCCAGTTGTGCTCGGCGGTCTTGGCGAACCCGATGCCCGGGTCGACGATGATCCGCTCACGCGCGACGCCGACCGCCAGGGCGGCGTCGACCTGCCGGGACAGTTCGGTGATGACGTCGGCCACGACGTCGTCGTAGTCGGTGAGGGTCTGCATCGACGCCGACTGCCCACGCCAGTGCATGAGGACGAGGTCGACGTCGGCGCCGGCACAGACGCGGAGGATGTCGGGGTCGGCCAGGCCGCCGGAGACGTCGTTGACGATGGTGGCGCCGGCGTCGATGACCTTCTCGGCCACCTGCGACCTCATGGTGTCCACGCTCAGCGCCGTGTCCTCCACCGAGAGGGCCTGGACCACCGGGAGCACCCGACGTACCTCCTCCTCGACCGGGGTGCGCTCGCATCCGGGCCGGGTCGACTCGCCGCCGACGTCGATGATGTCCGCGCCCTGGGCGATGAGGTCGCGACCGTGGTCGACGGCGACGGCGGGGTCGAACCAGCGGCCCCCGTCCGAGAACGAGTCGGGGGTGACGTTGAGCACCCCCATGACGAGGGTCCGGACAGGATGGGGCGCGGTGGCGGCGGGGTCGACGTCGATCATGGGGTGGAGTCTAGGGCGAACTCACAGGTGACGATGATCGGCGACGAGGCGCTCGCAGACCCTCCAGAGACATCCCAGACCAAGGGCACTGCACACCGCCAACGGGAGGATCGAGACGATGACCGCGACGACCTGCGGTTCGACCGGACTGAGGTCGACCCTCACCCAGGCGTACCCGGCCATTCCGGCGAGAGCCAGCAGCACCACTGCACAGGCCCACCACACGGTCGTCGAGGCCCGGCGCGCAGCCCACAGGTGTACCAGCGGCACGGCAGCGATGAGGCCCAGCAGGACCGATCCCGCGCGGGGGTGGCCGACGAGGACTCGCGTCCACAGGACGACGGCATCGGCCAGACCGGCCGCCAGGAGGGTGAGCCCCCAGGACCAGGCGATCTGCCGTGCGCCCGACCGGCGCGGCACCTGTTGGGTCCACGTCGGATCGGACCACGCGGACTCCTGAGCTCGCCGGCCGCCGGCGACAACACCCTTCACCGGCTCAGTTCCATCGTCGAGACGATCTTGTCGACGGTGTCGGAGTCGTCGGTGGGCAGGTTGATGCTCACGACGCTGGTGCCGCCGATCGGTGCTGCCCCCGAGGCGATGAGCCACCAGCCGTACGCCGTCTTTCCGTCCTGGGTGTACTGGAACGGACACTTGACGGCCTTCGCCGCCCCCTTGACGGTGATCTCCTCGTGGCCCTTGGAGTGGTATCCCTCGAGCACCCCGACGGACTGGGCGTCGAGTTTGCCGTAGGCGAGCACCGGATCGGTGTTGGAACTGAAATCACCGGCGATGAGCATCGAGCTGGTCCCGTTCGTGAACATCTTCGTGAAGATCTTGCTCGACGATTCCTTCTCGACCCATTCGGCGGGGTGCCGCACCGACACGTGCCCGACCTCGGCCGTGACCCAACTCGAGTCCACGTCACCGTCTCCTTTCTGCGAGCCCGAGCAACCGGTGAGGCCGGCGCCGAGGGTGATGCCGCCGAGCGCCAGCCCGGCGAGGACGGCGCGACGCGTCATGGCGTCAGGGGAGGTGAACTTCATGGTCGTCGTGGTCCTTCACTCACTTGCAGCCGACGGCTGGCTTGGGCACTCGTTGGCCGTTCTCCAAGACCCAGTATGTCTGACCGGTCGACGACGTCGACTCGGTGTCGTTCTTGATTCCGCCCGAGACGACCCCCAGGTCGAGGCTCTTGTCGTCGGAGGCACTGTTCTCCTGGCTCGTCTGGGCGTCGATCTGCGCATCCTCGGAGTCGTGGAGGAACTTCGCGAACTCGTCGGTCGTGTTGACGTCCAGCGGGTTGATGAGTGCCGACTTCACGAGCAGGCCCGGTGCCTGTGTGACACCGATACCGTCGCCGCCAAGCCACTTGGTGACCTCGGCACGATTCTGGTCGTTGACGACGAGTCGGTAGGTCCTCGTCGTCCGGCCCATTCCATCCCCACCGGTCTTGCTGGCGCCGTCGACGTCGGGACCCTCGTCGTCGGCCGCGTGACGAGGCTTGTAGTTGGGATCGGAGGGGCCCTTGGCCGGTTCGTCGGACGCGTGCTTGGGCTTGTGCTTGCCTTTGCCGTTGCCTCCAGTGCCCACGTCGAGGCCTGCACCACCGCCGCCAGCCCAGCTCTGGGTGATGACGAGTTCGGTGATGTTGCCCGACTTGTCCTTGGTCACCGCCACGGAGGTCTTGGCATCCCCCTGGAGCTTCCCGTTGAGCGACGCGTTGACCCCGGAGTCGTCAGACGGAGTGTTGATGTTGCCGGAGACCTTGACCGAACCAACCGTCTCGATCTTCGTCGTCACCGACCCGGACTGCTCGTCGTGCGTGGTCGTGTAGGACACCTTGCCATCCAGCTTCCCACCGAGCCCAGCAACCGTCGACTTGTGGGCTTCACCGCTGGGATTGATCCCGACATCGGCTTGGGCGGTCACGCCGAACTCCCACACGTCGGAGGTCGAGGTGTGCTTGGCACTGTCCAGCTTCGGGTCACTCCCCAGGCCGATCGTCGCCAAGGCCTTGTCCTGGGCGTATTGCTTGAGCTTGCTCTGATCGGCCTGCGCGGCGGGAAGGCTGTCGTAATGGAAGGTCTCGCCCTTCTGGTACTTGACCGACCCACTGGCCTCGATCGTCGCACCGGCCTTCCCGTCGCCGCCGATCGACTTGCCGGCACCGGCCTCGCCCTTGACGGCGTAGTACAACTCGACGTCAACGGTGCCATCGCTGTACTGGATGTACCGGTACCCGTAGCCGGCCTCACCACCGACCTTGACCCAGATGATCTGGCCCTCGGCATGGATCGTCGTGGAATCGGTCGAGCTGTTGGTCACGCACGGCTTGGGAGGGGTCTGGGCCGGTGGCTTGGCGGGGGCCGTGCACGATCCTTCCCCGGAGACGGCCACGAGGGCCTGGCACACCTTGTACCGCACCCATTCGGGCTTGATGCCGACGACGACGGCCCCGACGAACAGCGCGGCGATGAGAAGCATCGCCACGTGCTCCATCGACGCGGCGCCCCGCTCACTCCTGGCCCACATGGGTCTTCCTCTCGACGGCGTCCCGAACCTGTGGCGAGCCTAGGAACAGAGCACCCCCGAGCACCTGAGTCCGTGGTCCCAAATCTGGTCCCAGTCCGGGCCCATAAGGAGGGGCCCGGTCAGCGGGTCACCGGCACATCGGGGGAGGTCGTCGCCGACCCGACCGAGATCTTGACCTTCGTCACCGAGTCGGGCAGCGGCGGGTACGCCGCCTGCATGACGTAGACGCCGTCCGATGCCAACTCCGGCTCCTCGCTGCCGACGACGAGCGGCGTGTCCTTGCCCGTGCTGAAGGAGTCGACCGAGTACTTCATTCCCCCGGCGGTGTCGACGAGGGACGGGAAGTCCTCCGGATTGGCGACAGCCATGGCATGATCGATTCCGCTCGAGGTGAGCCAGAAGGTGAGGACAGTGCCCGTGGCTCCAGTCCTGACCGAGGCGACGTGCAGCGTCACGTCGACCTTGTAGCGATGGGGTTGGAAAGAGACCTTGGCCACGTCCTTGGGAACGGGCCCGCCCGAGTCCTTGAGCCTACCCATGACCTGCTGGGCGGCCGCCGACTCCCGGGAGGCCACCTCCGCCGAGCTCATGGCGCTCGGCGAGGCGGAGCTGTTCGTCCCGGACGTCGTCGTGGCAGCCACGGTCGGCGTCGGGGTGTGCGACCCGTCGGACTTGTCAGAACCCCCGCAGGCGGTCAGGGCCAGGACGGCGGCGAGGCCGGCGGCGACAGAACGAGCTTTCATCATCCCTCCTTGACGGTGATCGTCACGCGACGGTTGAGGCGTCGTCCGGCCTCCGTGTCATTGCTGGCCACCGGGTCGGCCTCGCCCTTGCCGGCGGTCACCAAGGTGCCCCCCTTGGGCAGCTGCGGCCCCAGGACCTTGGCCACCGCCGCCGCACGACGACGCGAGAGGTCGAGGCCGTGCTCGGCGGTGCCGAGGTTGTCGGTGTACCCGGTGACCTCGACCCTGCCCGTCACCTTGCGCGCCACGAGTTCCTTGGCCGCCCGATCGATGACGGCACGTCCGGCGGGCTTGATGACGTCGGAGTCCTTGTCGAAGAGGACCGAGGAGTCCAGATCGATCTTCGTGGTCCCCTTGGTCACCCGCTCCCGCCGGGCATCGGAGACCTCGCCCGTCGTGAGAATGAGCGGGCTGACGTACGAGGCCACATCGACACTCGTCAGATCGTTCGGGTCCAGGGCCGGCCAAGCCACCCCCAGGGGCAGGCCATCGGTCCACTGCCGGGTCGCCGCGTCCTTGTCGACGGTGGGGGTGAGTGCGCCGTCGTCGACCGGCACGTCATGGAAGATGCGGTTGCCGACCGCGACGTCGACCCGCTGGACGTCGGACGGCACCGGAGGGGTGCTGAACCAACCGACCACGGAATGCCCGGGCCGGGTCTGGGCCGGCGATCCGTTCCACCACCCGTTCCCGCACATCTTGCAGCCCTGGAAGTCGCCGATTGTCCGGTAGAGCTTCCGATTGCGAACGTCGATGATGCCGCCATCGGCGCTGAGGGTCTTGCTGTAGTGCGCCTGGGAGCCCCCGGAACCGACGAAGTAGCCCAGGTCGGCGGGCCCCGACGCCGACGCGTCGACCGTCACCGAGTAGTAGACCACGGTGGCCTGGGACAGACGTCGCACGGCGTGCAGCGCCAGGACCACCGAGCCGGGCTTCGAGGCCTGACGCTTGTCACGGGTGTTGGGGCTCACGGCCACCGCATCGACGATCGGTACCGGCACCGGCGCTTGTCCCGGTGCCGACGAACTCCCGTCGGCCCGCGCCGGCACTGCGGTGGACATGACCGCCACGGTGAGCCCGCAGAGGAGCCCACTTGCCCTGACCTTCCAGTGATGCATGGACCGACTCTAAGGGCCAAGTGGGCCACGAGACCGTGACGAGGACAGGCTGGTCGGCCCGCGGGCAGCACGTCAGCGCGTGATGAGTCCCATCGCCTCGGCCCGGGTGGCGGGGTCGCGAAGGATTCCTCGCACGGCCGAGGTCACCGTCCGCGATCCCGGCTTGCGCACGCCGCGCATCGTCATGCACATGTGCTCGCACTCGATGACGACGATGACCCCTCGGGCATGCAGGTACTCGACCATGGCGTCGGCGACCTGGGTGGTGAGCCGCTCCTGGACCTGGGGGCGGCGGGCGTAGACGTCGACGAGTCGGGCGATCTTGCTCAGGCCCGTGACGCGGCCGTCCTTGGCCGGGATGTATCCGACATGGGCGACGCCGGTGAACGGCAGCAGATGGTGCTCACAGCACGACTGCACCTCGATGTCGCGCACGAGGACGAGCTCGTCGTGGGAGATGTCGAAGGTCTTGGAGAGGATCTCGGCAGGGTCCTGGGCCAGGCCCCGGAAGATCTCGGCGGCGGCCCTGGCGACCCGCGCCGGCGTCTCGCGCAGCCCCTCCCGGTCGGGATCCTCGCCGATGGCCAGGAGGAACTCGCGCACCGCGGCCCGGGCCCGGACGACGTCGACGGGTAGCTCTGGCATGGACTCGCTCACCCGACAGATCCTAGGGGCCGCGGCCGGGGACCGTGACTCAGGCCGACGCGCCCTGCCGTGCCGCCGACAGGCTCGTGGCGGGGCGCACATGGTCACGGGCCCACGCGATCCGCACCTCGACGATGGTCTTGGCGGCGACGTAGAGCACGAGCACCCCGAGCACCGCGACCTTCCTCGTGTCCTCGAGGTTGCCGAGACCCGATCCGCTCCATCCCGCCAGGTGGTTCGCATTGAGGACCATGAGGGTGATACCCAGACCCCAGGCGACCATGATGAAGAGATGCTGGACGATGACCCTCCGGTTGGCGTCCCGGGCGGCCCGCAGGTCCTTGGCGCGGCGCACGTCGGGGTCGGCCAGGGAGTCGGTGAACCCCTCGGTGAGGTGGCGCAGGACGGCCAGCGCGAAGGGGACGCCGAAGGCGGCGACGGTGAACCTCACCCCGACGACGAAGGCCATGGCACCGGCGAAGACGAGGTGGACGACCGAGAAGAAGAGATTGACGAAGAGGTAGGCGAACGGCGAGGCGGTGGCGTCAAGGCGCATGCCGTCATCGGTCCGCCAGGCCGACGGGTCGGTCGGGATCGGCTCGCCGGTCCGCCTCGACTCCCGCCGCAGGCGTCCGTTGGCCAGCGCCGCGGCGATGACGAACATGACGTTCTCGCACCAGCCGAGCAGGAGGATGTTGCCCACCGGCCAGCCCAGCAGGACGACGCCGACCACGGTGAGCAGGTTGTAGGCGACGATGACCCCGTAGGTCGTCAGGCTCGTGCGGGCCATCGGGGCCTCCTCGGGACGGCGGGCATGATCGTCGAGGCTAGGGGACGGACGGGTCAGTACGCAGCAGATGGGCCAGCCGTCACGGATCAGGAGTTCACGTCACCGGAGGTGTCGACGGGCCCACCCCAGGACGGGGGACGCCAGTCGGACGGCGGTTCCCAGGGTCCGGGCTCCCCCTGACCACCCGGGCCTTGCGGACCCGGGGTGGGCGGGAGCTCGCCGTGACGGGGACCCGGCGTCACCGGAGCGTTCTCGTCGACCCCCTCGACGGCCGGGGGGGTGATGGGCGGCTGCTCGGAGGGGATGCGTCGGTCCGAGCCGGTGAACGCGCCCCGGGCGGGCCAGCGCTTGAGGGGCTCGAAGATCCGGGCGACCTCCTCCTTGCCGAGGGTCTCCTTGAGGAAGAGCTGGCGGACGAGCTCGTCGAGCACCTCGCGGTTGGCGACGAGGCAGTCGAAGGCCTCCTGGTGGGCGTTCTCCAGGAGGGCGCGCACCTCGTCGTCGACGACCTTGGCCGTCTCCTCGGAGTAGTCACGTTGCTGTCCTGCGGTCATGCCGAGGAAGGGTTCGGTGTCCCCCGAGCCCAGCTGGACGGTGCCGATGGCCGCCGAGAGTCCGTACTGCATGACCATGGCCCGGGCCACCTTGGTGGCCTTCTCGATGTCGTTCGAGGCGCCGGTGGACGGGTCGTGGAAGATGAGTTCCTCGGCGGCGCGGCCACCGAGCATGTACGCCATGGAGTCGAGCAGTTCCCCGCGGGTCTGGGAGTACTTGTCGGAGTCCGGCATGACCATGGTGTAGCCGAGGGCCCGTCCGCGCGGCAGGATCGTGATCTTCTGCACCGGGTCGGTCCCCGGCATGGCCGCGGCGACGAGGGCGTGCCCGCCCTCGTGGTAGGCCGTGACGAGCCGTTCGTGCTCGTTCATGATCCGGGTCTTCTTCTGCGGACCGGCGATGACGCGGTCGATGGCCTCGTCGAGCTCCGCCCGTCCGATGACCGGCAGGTTGGCGCGGGCGGTGAGCAGGGCGGCCTCGTTGAGGACGTTGGCCAGGTCGGCACCGGTCATGCCGGGGGTGCGGCGGGCGATGGCCTCGAGGTCGACGTCGTTGGCCATGGGCTTGCCCTTGGCATGGACCTCGAGGATCTTGAGGCGTCCCTCCATGTCGGGAGCCTCGACGGCGATCTGCCGGTCGAAACGCCCGGGACGCAGGAGGGCCGGGTCGAGGACGTCGGGCCGGTTCGTCGCGGCGATGAGGATGACGTTGGTGTTGACGTCGAAACCGTCCATCTCGACGAGCAGCTGGTTGAGGGTCTGCTCCCGCTCGTCGTGCCCGCCACCCATGCCGGCACCGCGGTGGCGTCCGACGGCGTCGATCTCGTCGATGAAGATGATGGCCGGGGCCGCCTCCTTGGCCTGCTCGAAGAGATCACGCACACGGGAGGCGCCGACGCCGACGAACATCTCGACGAAGTCCGACCCGGAGATGGAGAAGAACGGCACCCCGGCCTCCCCGGCCACGGCGCGGGCCAGGAGGGTCTTGCCGGTGCCGGGAGGGCCGTAGAGGAGGACGCCCTTGGGCACCTTGGCGCCGACGCGGCGGAACTTCTCGGACTCGGCGAGGAACTCCTTGATCTCCTGGAGTTCGTCGATGGCCTCCTGGCACCCGGCGACGTCGGCGAAGGTGGTCTTGGGGGTGTCCTTGGTGCCGACCTTGGCCTTCGACTTGCCGAATCCCATGACGCCGCCACGCCCGCCCATACCCTGGACGGCATTGATCATCCACATGAAGAAGATGGCGATGATGAGGAACGGCAGGAAGTTGATGAGCAGCGACTTCCAGATGCTCTGGCCGGGGTTCTGCCCCTCCCAGGACTCGAGGGTCTTGGCGGCGACGCGCTTGTCGAGGGACTTGATGATGTCCTGACTCTGGTTGCCGACCCAGTAGGAGCGGTAGTGCTGGCCGTTGGCGTCGGTGATCTTGATGGTCTGGTCGCCATCGGTGAGGACGACCGTCTTGAGCTTCTGGGAACCGTCGATCATCGACACGGCCTGGGAGGTCGGGATGTCCTTGTACCCGCTCGTGGAGCCGGCGATCTGGAGCACCGCGATGACCGCGATGATGGACAGCAGGATCCAGGGCACCGGTCCGCGGAAGATGCGGGACGTGTTTTTCATGAACAACCTAGGGCGTCGAGGGGATACGCCCGCCCACGATACCAGCGGCGGGGCGCCGTTCCAGGGGCGTCACAGGGCCGCGGGACGGGTTTCGCGGCGGGCGTGGGAGAGCGGCGCCGGGGGGCCGGCGATCACCAAGCACACGTCGATCCCATGACTTCATCCGGAAGAAGTTCACCCAAACCTCTTGACGCGACAGTCCAAACCGCTCTACTCTTCAGGAAATCGATTCCCCAGTGTTTCTCACCGATGAGAGGCAGGACATGCTCGACAGCCCCGATCCCCGGCACCTCCCCGCAGCCGCGGCCGCCTCCCGCCTCGCCCTCGAGATCGAGGCGCGGTCCATCGAGGCCCTCTGGGCTCGCAACGAGGAGGCCCTCACGCAGGCCCTCGACCTGCTCGCCCACTGCCGAGGACGGGTCATCGTGAGCGGCCTGGGCAAGTCCGGACACATCGCCTCCAAGATCGCCGCCACGTGGTGCTCCTTCGGCACGCCGACCTATTTCATGAACTCCTCGGAGGCCCTTCACGGCGACTACGGCATGTGCCGCCCGGAGGATCTCGGGGTCGTCATCAGCTACTCGGGCCGGACCGCGGAGGTCGTCGCCGTCGCCCAGTGGATGAAGGACTTCGGCATGAAGGTCATCGCCCTGTCGAGGTCGGCCGAGAGCCCCCTGGGACACCTGAGCGACGTCCACCTGTCGATCGAGGTGGAGCGGGAGGCCGATCCCCTCGGACTGGGACCCACGGCGTCCACAGCGACCACCCTGGCCCTCGGTGACGCGCTGGGAGCGGGCCTCCAGGTCATCGGCGAGTTCGACGCCGACGACTTCCACCTGCGACATCCGGGCGGGACGCTCGGGGCCACCCTGTCGAAGGCACGGTGAACCTCATGACCACATCGACTGGCGGGGTCTGCGTTGTCGGCTCCTTCATGATGGACCTCATCGCCTACGCCCCCCGACGCCCCGAGCCGGGCGAGACCCTCGCCGGGACCGACTTCGTCCAGACTCCCGGGGGCAAGGGGTTCAACCAGGCGGTGGCCGCCGCCCGGTGCGAGGTCCCGACGTCGATGATCGGACGGGTCGGCCAGGATCTCTTCGGCAACCAGTTCGTCCACGCGCTCACCATCGAGGGCATCGCCCATGACGGTGTCATCCGCGACGAGTCGACCGGCACCGGGGTGGGCCTGCCCGTCGTCACCGAGGACGGGCAGAACTCCATCATCATCATCCCCCGGGCGAACCTTCGATCGACCCCGGCCAGCATCGCGGCCCAACGGGAGGTCATCGAGTCGGCGAAGGTGCTCCTCCTCCAGCTCGAGCTCCCGGTCGAGGCCGTCGTCGAGGCAGCCGAGATCGCCCACGCCGCCGGGGTGCGGGTCGTCCTCAACCCCGCCCCCTACACCCCCCTGCCCGACCATCTGCTGGAGCTGTGCGACGTCGTCGTCCCCAACGAGGTCGAGCTGGCGTCGTGGGCCGGCGTCGACGCCGAGGACCGCGACGAGGTGTGCGCCGCGGCCGACAGGTTGTCGCGCACCCATGACATCGACGTCGTCGTCACCCTCGGGTCGCGGGGCGTGCTCGTCGTCGAGCAGGGACGGCGTGCCACCCTCATCGACCGCCATGTCGTCGAGGCCGTCGACACCGTCGGCGCCGGAGACACCTTCTGCGGACAGCTGTGCGCCCTCCTGGCGTCCGGGGAGAACCTCCAGGCCGCCGCGGTCCGCGCCAACGCCGCGGCCGCCCTGGCGGTGACCCGGCGCGGTGGTGCCTCCTCGGCCCCCACCCGCGACGAGGTGGACGCCTTCCTCGTCGACTCCTCCACGATCCCGACAGCCCCTGACGGAAAGGACCAGCCATGACCAGCTACGGCCCCCACGGCTCGAGCCTGCGAGACCTTCCCCGCCTCCGCTCGACCCGGCGTCGCCGCGCCTCCTCCTACGACCGAAGCGGCGGGAACGACGACTTCGTCGTCATCGAACCCGGCCAGACGGTGGAGATCGCCAACCTCACCGGGGCCGGCGACGTCAACCACATCTGGATGACCGTCGCCAGCCACGTGCCGACGACCCCGGACTTCGTCGACAACGCCTACCTGCGCAAGATCGTCCTCAAGGCGTACTGGGACGGATCGGACAAGCCGAGCATCCTCACCCCGCTGGGTGACTTCTTCGGCATGGGCCACGCCCGCACCGGCAACTTCTCCTCCGCACCCCTGCAGATGAGCCCCCAGGACGGCAAGGGCCTCAACTCGTGGTGGCACATGCCCTTCGCCGACGGGGCCCGCTTCGAGATCACCAACGAGTGCCAGGAGATGATCCTGCGCTTCTACTACTACATCGACTACGAGCAGTTCGACGAACTCGAGGAGGGGCTGGGCCGCTTCCACGCCGCATGGCACCGGGAGAACCCCACCCAGGGCCAGGACCAGGGCGATCGCACCAACGCCGAGTTCCTCTTCGGCGGCAGGAACACGACCGGCGCCGACAACTACACCATCCTCGAGACCGCGGGACGAGGGCACTACGTCGGCTGCATCCTCAACACGACCAACCTCCGCCACACCGATGACTGGAACTGGTACGGCGAGGGCGACGACATGATCTTCGTCGACGGCGAGGCATGGCCCCCCGAGCTCCACGGCACCGGCACCGAGGACTACTTCAACACCGCATGGTGCCCCGACCAGAGCTTCCACGGTCCGTATCACGGACTGACTCTTCCGGGCGGCGAGAACTGGTCGGGACAGGTGAGCTACTACCGATTCCACGTCGAGGACCCGGTCCCCTTCGAGAAGTCCATCCGGGTCACCATCGAGCACGGCCACGACAACCATCGCAGTGACGACATCTCCTCGGTCGCCTACTGGTACCAGGAGACGCCGTCCCAGGACCTCACCCTGGCTCCGGTCGAGGACCGGCTGCCCCGGCTCGGGTGACGCAGCCGTGCCAGGTCGACATCCAGGAGGCCGATGAGATCGCGCCACGAGCCCCCACACCCCCTTCCCTGCCCACCCCTTCATCCCCGTCGTGGGCCAGACCCACACATCCACCTAGGAGGAACAATGATGTCTCCCATCACCCGTCGCCAGGTCCTGGGCGGGTCCGTCGCCGTGGCCGCCCTCGCCGCGCTCAGCGCCTGCGGGTCCGGCACCCCGGGCCAGTCGAAGTCACAGGAGGAGAGCGCCAAGGCCGCGTCGGCAGCCGGCGTCACCGAGATCACGTTCTGGCACCGGACCTTCACCCCGGTCGAGAACGCCTGGTACAAGAAGGTGGTCCAGGACTTCAACAAGGCGCAGAGCAAGATCATCGTCAAGGACACCGAGATCCCGGCCGACGCCTGGGACCAGAAGATGAAGGCGGCGCAGGCCGCCGGGAAGGCGCCTGACGTCTACACCCATTCCGGATCGATCGCGGACGCGGTGCGTCTGGGGCAGATCCATGAGCTCGACTCCCTCATGGACAAGTCCAAGCTCGAGGAGATCATCGACGCCGCCAAGCCGATCGCCCAGCAGGACGGCAAGTACTACGCCTACCCGCTGCTGCTGGAGCCCCAGACCGTCCTCTTCTGGAACAAGGACATGTTCAAGGCTGCCGGGCTCGACCCGGAGAAGGGCCCCACGAGTTGGGACGAGCTGTTCCAGACCTGCGCCAAGCTCAAGCCGACCCTCAAGAGCGGCCAGTACTGCATCAGCACGGCCGAGGACTCGGCCACCTTCGCCTGGTCCAGCGTCGGTCAGCAGATGAACTTCGCCGGCCACACCGCCCTCACCGACGACTGGACCAAGCCGAACGTCGAGGACGACGGCTACAAGAAGCTCATCGCGGCGTACAAGAAGCTGTGGGACAACGGGTACATCCCCAAGCAGCCCCTGGCCGCCTACGTCGAGGGCAAGGACTACGGCCAGAAGAAGGTCGCCATGAAGGTCTCGGGCTCCTGGATGATGTCCGAGATCGGATCGGACTACAAGGACCTGCTGACGACCACCGGCATCTGCCCCTTCCCCTCGGCCGACGGCAAGGCGAACCAGCCGACGTCGACCCTGGGCAACTTCAAGTGGGTCGTCGACGCCAAGTCGAAGAACGCCAAGGCCGCCGCCGACTTCATCGCCTGGGCGCTGGCCGGCGATCCCGAGGTTCTCGTCCCCTTCTTCGTCCAGACGCAGTTCACGAAGGCCCCCGTCCGCAAGACGGTCGCCGACGCCGTGAGCAAGGACGAGAAGGCTGCCACGGCACCGTGGAGCTCCGTCGTCACCAAGGACGTCGTTCCCTATGCCATCCCGGAGCCGGTCTACCCCTGGGACGTCTCCCTGGCTGTCGGCCTGGCCATGGAGAAGGGCATGAAGGGCGCGAAGTCCGCCGATGACGCGCTCAAGGAGGCCGCGACGACCATCCAGAAGGTCATCGACCGCGACAAGCTCGCGTCCATCGCGCCGAAGAAGTGACCTCACCGGTCGTCCTCGGGGCACATCGACCCCGAGGACGACCCCACCCGCCCGACGAAGGAGTCACCATGGCCAGCCACCCCGGATCGACCACCGTGGACCGCGACACCACGCGCCGCAACAGGCGCTACAGATACCGTGACAGCCGGCTGGCCTATCTGCTCCTCGCCCCCGCCGTCATCCTGCTCGGGATCTTCGTCATCTGGCCGACGATCTACGCCATCTATCTGTCGTTCTACGACTGGAGCTTCTACCAGCCGAGCACCTTCGTCGGGTGGAAGAACTTCGAGGACGTCCTCACCGATTCCCAGTTCAAGGACGCCGTCCTGCGCGGCCTCAAGTTCGTCGTCATGACGGTGCCCTTCACGATCGTCGCAGCCTTCCTCTTCGCCTCCCTCGTCGTGTCGGTGTCACGGAGATTCGCCACCGTCCTCAAGGTGAGCATCTACATCCCGACGATCATCTCGAGCGTCATCGCGTCCATCACCTTCGCCCTCATCTACGACTACTCGGGTGGCCTGCTCAATGCCGTCCTGGGGGCCTTCGGCGAACAACCCAGGGCATGGCTGGGCGAGACGCAGACAGCTCTCACCGCCGTCGCCGTCCCCGCCGTGTGGCTCGGCATGGGGCTGACGGCACTCATCATGGTCGCGGCCATGGTGGACATTCCCACCTCGTTCTACGAGGCCGCCGAGCTCGAGGGCGCCAACTGGTGGAAGAAGACGATCTACATCACCTTGCCGCAGATGAAGAACATCATCCTCTATCTCATCATCACCGGGTTCGTCGGCGCGATCCAGCAGTACGAACTCCCCCTCGTCATGACCAATGGTGGCCCCCTGGACTCGACGACCCTGCCGAACCTCTTCATCTTCAATCACTTCCGCGGGGACAACTTCGTCGGATACTCGATCGCCGCCGCGCTGCTCCTCTTCGTCGTGCTCGGCACGATCTCCGCCGGAATCTTCCGCGTCCTCAACTCCGAGAAACTGGTCGACTGACATGACGAACGCACACACTGCAGCACCGTCCGACGGCACCGCGACGGCCCCTCGGACCCGACCCGTCAGGCGTCGCCACCATCGCACCGCAGGGTGGTGGGTGGTCAACACCTGCAAGGTCATCGTCGGCCTCATCTTCATCGCGCTGGCCCTCTTCCCACTGCTGTGGATGGTCATCGCCGGGTTCAAGTCGAAGACCGAGGTGCTCCGCACCCCGTTCCAGTTCTTCCCCGAGGTGTGGCGGTGGCAGAACTACGTCCAGATCGCCAGTGACCCGACCTTCATGCGGACCATGGCCTGGACCTTCCTGGGGGCGCTGCTCTTCATGACCCTCAGCCTGACGGTCAACAGCCTGGCCGCCTACGCCTTCGCCCGTCTCGACTTCTACGGAAAGAAGGTCATCTGGGTCGTCGTCATCACGACGATGTTCATTCCCGGCATGACGATCCTCCTGACGAGCTTCATCGTCGTGACGAAGCTGCAGATGCTCGACACCCTCGGCGTCCTCGTCATCCCGGGCGCCGCGAGTGCCGCGACGATCTTCTTCATCCGGCAGTTCTACCTCAACATCCCGTCCTCCCTGGAGGAGGCCGCCATGCTCGACGGCTGCGGGAGGTTCGGCATCTACCTTCACCTGTTCCTGCCCCTGTCGAAACCGCCCTTCGTCGTCATGGGGATCACCTCCTTCCTCGCCTACTGGAACTCGTACGTGTGGCCGATCATGACGATCACCAGCCCGGACAAGTTCGTGCTCCAGCAGTACCTGGCCTCCTTCCGGTCGGAGCGCACCTCCGAGCTCGGGCTCCTCATGGCGGGGTCGACCATGGCCGCGGCGCCGGTCATCATCCTCTTCCTCATCTTCCAGCGACAGATCATCGGCAACATCAAGATGGCCGGCCTCAAGTAGTGGCCGTTCGACGACGGAACCACGGAAGGTGCAGGGTGAGGTCATGACCGCGAACCACGCCGTGACGCCCAGGCCCGTGACCATTGCCGACGTGGCTCGAACCGCGGGTGTCTCCCCGGCGACCGTCTCCCGCGTCCTCAACGGCAATCCCACGGTCGACCCACGCCTGGTCGAGCGCGTCCAGGAGGCCGTCGCCGCGGTCGACTACGTCCCCAACGGCGTCGGTCGTGCCCTGCGTCGGCAACGCTCCGACATGTGGGCGGCGATCATCCCGGACGTCCACAACGCCTTCTTCACGAGGGTCGTCGAGGCCTTCGAGGGGGTCGCCAATGCCGACGGCTACTCCGTCGTCCTGTGCAACTCCCGCGAGGACGCGGCACGGGAGCAGGCCTACATCGCCACGTCCATCGCCCACCAGGTGTCCGGGGTCCTGCTGGCCGCGACGTCGGCCTCGACGAAGCTCACCGCCCTGGACCGGGCCGGGATCCCCGTCGTCACCATCGACCGCCGGGTCACCGAGTTCAACGGTGACCGGGTCACCGTCGACGGTCAGATGATCGGGCACCTGGCCGCCGACCACATGGTCGAGCAGGGCTGCCGGGTGCCACTCGTCGTGTCCGGCCCGCCCACCGTCACCTCGACGGCCACCCGCGAACAGGGATTCCTGGCGACCATGGCCGAGATGATGGTCGACGTCCCCGAGGAGCGGGTCCTCAGGGTCGACCTGCGAGCCGGCGACGTCGAGGAGAAGGTCGGCCGCGCCCTCGACGCCATGCCGGAGGTCGACGGGGTCTTCGCCGTCAACGGGCCCATCACCTCGGGCACCTTCCTCGCCCTGCGCGACCACGACCGGCGTGTCCCCGAGGACGTCGTCCTCGTCGGCGTCGACGACGACCACTGGACGCGCATGGTCACCCCCACCGTCACCGTCGTCGCCCAGCCGGTCGAGCAGATCGGTCGGTGGGCCGGGCAACTCCTGCTGGCCCGGTCGAGGAACGACACCCTCGACAACGCCAAGATCACCCTCGACCCCTCGCTCATCGTGCGGCAGTCCTCCGTACGCACCTGACCCAAGGAAGCACCCATGAAGCTGCGTGCCCACATCGGCGACCGTGACCGCGTCTTCGACCCGTCCACCCCGCAGGAGGCCCGGTACCTCAACGACCACACGCTCCTACGCGACCACGACGGCCTGTGGCACCTCTTCGGCATCACGGCCCCGGAACCTGCCCGCCCCCTCGAGGAGGTCCACTTCCTCCATGCGACCGCCCCGGCGCTCCGGGGCCCGTGGACCGACCACGACCCGGTCATCGAGGCCGACGTCTCCCGGGGCGAGACCCACGTGTGGGCCCCCACGTCATCGCCCACGACGGCACGTACTGGATGTTCTACGCCGGCGGCACCCCGGACCACTCCCGGTACCGCATCCAGCTGGCGACCAGCGACGACCTGTGGACGTGGACCCGCGACGCCGGGCACCCCCTCTTCGAGGACGGGTACGACGCCCGTGACCCGATGGTGCTGCGCGTCGACGACCAGTGGGTGCTCTACTACACGCGCACCTCGACGCCGACCGGTGGGGTGCACGAGGTCGCGGCGCGTACGAGCACCGACCTGCGGACCTGGTCCGACCCGCGCGTCGTCTTCTCCTCGGCCGAGTCCGGGACCTTCGGCGGCCCGACCGAGTCGCCCTTCGTCATCCCGCTGACCGGCCCGGACGGACCCGTCTGGCTGCTGTCGGTGTGCGACGCGACCCTGTACGACCTCACCCGGGTGTACCTGTCCTCCGACCCCTTCCACTGGGAGGGCGCCCCGGCCTTCGTCGTCGAGGAGCACTGCCCCGAGTACGTCGTCGACGACGACCGACTGTGGGTCACCGGTGCCGGCTGGGCCCGCGGTGGACTCCATCTGCGGCGCCTCGAGCTGAGCTGGGAGGACGGCAGCCCCGCCCCCGTCCTGTGACGTGGGCCCGGTGACGTACTCGCCCGGCCCGGGGCCGGGTCAGGCGTACACGTGCGGCGCGAGGGTGGCGACGTCGGTGAGGTTGCGGTACCTGCCGGCGTAGTCCAGGCCGTACCCGACGACGAACTCGTTGGGGATGTCGAAACCGACGTACCTGACGTCGACCGGGGAGGTGAGGGCCTCGGGCTTGCGGAACATCGCCATGATCTCCAGCGACTTCGGTCCGCGCGACCTGAGGTTCTGCACGAGGTAGCTCAGGGTGAGGCCGGTGTCGATGATGTCCTCGACGATGAGGACGTCCTTGCCCTCGATGTCACCGGACAGGTCCTTGAGGATGCGTACCACACCGCTGGACTTCGTCCCCGCCCCGTAGGACGACACCGCCATCCAGTCCATCGTCATGTGGCTCCTCATCGACCGGCACAGGTCGGCGAGGGTCATGACCGCCCCGTTGAGGACGCCGACCATGAGGATGTCACGTCCCTCGTAGTCGGCGTCGATCTGGGCGGCGACCTCGGCCACACGGGCCTCGACCTGCTCCTGGGTGAAGAGAACCCTGTCGAAATCTTGCTCAAGATCGCTGGCGCGCACGACGCCACCCTACTCGGGCCCCGCGTTCCAGACGACCCGCCTGCCCACGCGCACCGCCCGGCCCCCCGGCAGGTCGACGCCCGCCCCGCCACGACCGACGAGGAGCCCACGGACGGCGTCGACCTGCCGGGGGGCCGGGCGGTGCGCGTGGGCAGGCGGGTCGTCTGGAACGCGGNGGCCCGCACCCCACGGCCCTCCAGCCACCTCTTGACGACACGTCCCACCAGCCCGCCGGGCAGCTCGGCGAGCGCGTCGACGTCGAGGGCCTCGAGCCCGTCGCCCTCCCCCGACCTCCGGCTGCGCGAGGCCATCCACCCGTCGACGACCCGGTCGAGGGCCTCATCGTCGGCGGCCAGGAGGTCGGCGCTGCGCGCCAGATTGGTGACGACGGCCTCACCCAGTACCCGCCGCAGGACGGGCATGACCTCCATGCGCACCCGGGAGCGCAGGAAGTTGGCGTCCTCGTTCTGCGGGTCGAGCCACGGCCGCAGATCCCACTGACGGCAGGCGGCCTCGGTCGTCGCCCGACGCACCCCCAGCAGCGGGTGCCAGAACCGTCCCGCTCGCATCC
This sequence comes from Acidipropionibacterium timonense, assembly GCF_900605005.1. Classification (GTDB taxonomy): domain Bacteria; phylum Actinomycetota; class Actinomycetes; order Propionibacteriales; family Propionibacteriaceae; genus Cutibacterium; species Cutibacterium timonense. Next base: position 2,269,891 of record NZ_LR027558.1, read on the forward strand.
TCATGCCCGACGCCGAGCGGGCCCCCGATCCCCGGGCCAGCCCGAGCAGCACCGTCTCGGCCTGGTCGTCGAGGGTGTGGCCCAGCAGCACCGGACCGGCCCCGGCGTGGTCGAGCAGGGCCCGCCGCCGTACCAGACGCGCCGCCGCCTCCGGCCCGTCGGGGTGGCCAGGGTCGACGTCGACCGGCACGACGAGGGACTCCATGCCACGGCCGGCCAGGACTGCGGCGGTGCGTGCGGCGACGGCGTCCGAACCGGCCTGGAGCTGGTGATCGACGACGACCGCACGCACCCGGGTGCCGGTGCGGTTCGAGGCCCACAACGCCCCCATGGCCAGGGCCAGGGAGTCGGGGCCACCCGAGCAGCCGACGGTGGCCTCGTCGACCCCGTCGAGCACGTCACGCACCGCGAGGGCGACCTCGAGGCTGGCCGGACCCAGTGCCCGACGCGACATCAGCGATCCTTCCGGGCGCCGGCAGGACGGGTCATGACGCGGCCACGGCCGCCGAGGCCAGGTCGAGCCAGCTGCGGGCGGCGTCGACATCGGCGGCGTCGTTGAGGATGAAGGCCTCGACGAGCACCCGGCCATCGGCGGCACGGACCCACCCCGACAGCGACGAGACCCCGGTGAGGGTCCCCGTCTTGGCATTGACGACGCCCCGGCCCGCGACCGCCCCGGACTCGGTGAAGCGGTCCGACAACGACCCGGCGACCGCCGAGACCGGCAGACCGGTCGTCATGGGCCGCAGCCGCGGCGTCGCCAGGGCGACGCGCCACACCTGGGCGAGCATCCGGGCGCTCACCCGGTTGCCGCGTGACAGTCCGCACCCGTCCTGGACGACCGCCCCGTCCTGCCACACGCCGAGGGCACGCAGCCGCTTCTGGAGGGCCGCAGCGGCCCCGACGAAGGTCGCAGGCTCGCCGGAGGCCAGGGCCATGTGGCGGCTCAGCACCTCGGTGGCCGAGTTGTCCGAGTGGAGCAGGGCGGTGGCCAGCAGGTCCTCGACCGGAGCCGACTCGACCCGGGCGACCTCGGCGACCCCGGAGCTGGCTGGTGTGCTCCCTGCGCCGCTGGGGGTGCTCGTCGTGGCGGCGGAGGTCCCGGTCCTCGGCACCGTGGTGGCGGCCGGCGTCCCGGTGACGGTGATCCCGGCCGCCTTGAGCTGGGTGGCGAAGGTCGTCGCCGCGGCGGCGGCCGGATCGGCGGCCCGGGTCCCCGTGCTCGCGTCGACCCCCTCGTCGACCCACAGGGCGCTGATGTGGGTCACCTGGTCGGCGTACGTCGACGGCCAGTTGGGACTCCACGACGGTCCGGTGAACAGGCTCGCGTCGTAGCCCAGGGTGACGCTCGTCATCCCGGCCTTCTTGAGGGCTGCCGCGGTGCGGGAGGCCAGGACCTGGGTGGAGGCGAACCGGGCAGCGGTCGTCGAGCCGCTGGCCGGGGTGGATCGCAGGTACGGGTCTCCCCCACCGACGAGGACGATGTGCCCCTTCCCGGTGGCCACGACCGTCGTCGCGTAGCGGGTGCCGGCGTCGGTGGAGTCGAGCAGGGCCAGGCCGGTGAGCACCTTGAGGTTGGACGCCGGCATGAGCAGCCCGGTCGGGTTCGAGGAGTACAGCGTCGCCCCGCTGGCCGGGTCGATGACCAGGCCACCGAGGGTCCCCGGGCGCCCCTTGACCGCGGCGATCCGGGCGGCCAGGGCGGCGGCGTCGGGGGCCGCGGTGGTTGACCCGGCCGGGGCCGGCCCGACCGTCCCGTCCCCGCCGGGCAGCCCGGCCGACGGCGTCGGGGAGTACAGGGTCGAGGGGATGGTCGACGCCGCTCGGGGTGCGAGCACGCCGGCGCGCGTCAGCATAGAATGACCGGAGATCGCGGTGGCCACGCCCAGGAGTGCCACGACGACCGCCAGGGTGAGGAACTTCAAGGGTTGGGACAGGCGATGCCGACGTCGGTTGTCTGCCACGTGGTCCCCTCCTGAAAACTGGATACAGTGTGCGACATCGAGGCGCCAGAGACAAGAGAGGGTCAACAGTGACCGACGACTTCATGAACATCTTCGCGGAGGAACTGCCCGACGCGCTGACGTTCGACGTGACCATCGAGATCCCCCGTGGGACGAAGAACAAGTACGAGATGGACCACGAGACCGGACGCATCCGGCTCGACCGGACGCTGTTCACCTCGACGCAGTACCCCTACGACTACGGCTTCATCGAGGGCACCCTCGGCGAGGACGGTGATCCCCTGGATGCCCTCGTCCTCGTCCCCGAACCGACCTTCCCGGGCTGCCTCATCGAGTGTCGGGCGATCGCCATGTTCCAGATGCAGGACGAGAACGGCGGCGACGACAAGGTGCTGTGCGTGCCGGCCGCCGACCGACGCCGGGACGGCCTCATCGACATGGACGACGTCTCCAACCTCACCCTCATGGAGATCGAGCACTTCTTCACCGTCTACAAGGACCTCGAGCCCGGCAAGTCCGTCGAGGGCGCCACGTGGGCCGACCGCCAAGCCGCCGAGGCCGAGATCAAGGCGTCGATCGAGCGGGCCAAGGGCACCCCGTACGAGCACCACAACGTCAACCTCGCCTGAGTTCCCAGGCTGTCAGGGCCCGCCGCAGATGCGTCCCGGCGGGCCCTTCCCGGGGCGGTGAGGGCCAGGGCGGACGAGGCCTCAGGACGCCAACCAGAACCCCAACCAGGCCACCCCCAGACAACCCACCGCCATCCCCAGACAGTTGAGCAGACCGGCCCAGCAATGCCCCTTGCCGAGCAGCCTCACCGTCTCGACACTGGCCGTCGAGAAGGTCGTGAACCCGCCGAGGAAACCGGTCCCCAGGACGAGCTTGAGCCGCGGGTCGACGCCGTCGGCGAGGACGAGGGCGGTGAGCACCCCCATGGCCAGGCTGCCCAGGAGATTGACCGCCCAGGTTCCCCAGGGCATGAGGGTCTGACGCCGCCCGCGCAGCCAGCCGTCGAGGACGAACCGGGCCACCGCGCCGAGGCCTCCGGCGACCATCATGAGCAGGGTCATGCCGGCCTCCCGGTGGTGCGCACGGCCAGGACGATGCCGAGCCACGCCGCGCCGGCCCCGGCGACCAGGGTGATCGCCGGGTAGCCCAGGGCGACGGCGTCGTGCCCGCCACGCAGCAGGAGGACCGACTCCATGGCGAAGGAGGAGTAGGTCGTGAAGGCCCCGCAGAAGCCGGTGCCGAAGTGCAGTCGGGCCAAGCGCAGCCAACCGCGGTCCTCACCCGAGCGCACCAGCCCCTCCGAGAGCCACCCGAGGGCCACGCAGCCCAGCAGGTTGGCGACGAGCGTGCCGACCGGCCAGCCGTGGACCGCCGGCAGGGCGTCACCCAGGGCCCACCGTGCGACGGTGCCCAGGCATCCGCCGAGCAGGACGACGTAGAGGTATCGCCAGCGCAGGTGCAGGGGACGGGCGCTGTCACCGGTCGCCCGGTCGACGTCGGGGTCGATCCACGGGCGGCGGGGCCGCTGGCCCGGCTCGGTCGGCGTCGGGACGCTCGGGGCCCCGGGACGCGGGTCGACGGCATCGGTCATGGACACACTCCTGTCGGTGCAGCAGGAGCCATCAGCCATGCGGCGGTTCGGACATCTCGTCCCGGCGGGGTCCATCGCCGGTGCTGATGATACGCCGACCGGCTCGGCGGTGACGGCGCCGTCCGGCAGGGCGGACGCGCCGGGCGTGGCACAATGCGGCCGTGCCCTCCCTCCTGGTCCTCCTGGCCCCGTCCGCCAACCACGTGTACGCCGGCCAGGCCCCCCGGCTCGCCGCCACCGAGATCGCCCTCACCTGCCCGCAGGTGCGCCAGGTGAGCCCGGTCCGGATCGCCGGGGTCGACTACCTCGAGGCGACCGTCGACGAACTCGCGCCGGTCCTGGCCCCGATGGCCCGGGCGTCGGCGACCCTGGCCCTCTTCGTGCGACACGGTGACCTGCTCGAGCCGGTCGAGCTGCCGGTCACCGGGGCGCTCGACGAGGACCTCGTCACCATCCCCAAGTACCGCGGCAAGACCAACGAGCAGTTCACCCGGCTGCTGCTCAACGTCACCCTCGCCGCCACGCGCGAGCAGGTCGCCCAGCGGCTGGCCGAGGGCCGACGTCTGGCGGTGCTCGACCCCATGGCCGGACGCGGCACCACCCTCCAGACCGCCTGGTTGCTCGGCCATGACGGGTTCGGGGTCGAGGTCGATGCCAAGGCGGTCGAGGCGCTGTCGGCCCACATGACGACCTGGCTGCGCCACAAGCGTCTCAAGCACACCGCCGGGATGCACCCGGTGCGTCGGGAGGGTCGATCCCTGGGGCGCCGGTTCGACGCCGAGCTGCGCCTGCCCGAGGCCGAACCCCTGACCATGGGCGTGTTCACCGGCGACACCCGCGACTCCGCGGCGTTGTGGGGCCGCAAGCTCTTCGACGCCGTCGTCGTCGACGCGCCCTACGGGGTCGTCCACGGTTCGACGACCGGCCGGGGCGACCGGCGGGGGCCCGGACGCGGGTCGGCCCTGCGCGCGCCCGGCCGCGGGGGGGACGCGGACCGCCACGATTCACCGCGCAACCGCGACCGCTCCCCCGCCGAGCTGCTCGCCGAGGCGGTGCCGGTGTGGGCCGGCCAACTGCGGCCCGGCGGGGCCATGGGCATCTCGTGGAACACCTTCGGCATGGCCCGGGAGGACCTCCTCGACATCATGGCCAAGGCGGGCCTGGAACCGCTCGATGACGCCCTCCACCAGGGCCTCGAGCACCGGGTGGACTCCTCGATCCACCGGGACGTGGCCGTGGCGGCCAGGCCGGTCGGCTGACCCGGGTACTCGGGCGACCCGCCACGATTCGCCGCGCAACCGTCGTCACGAGCCGCCCGACCGTCACCGCGCGACGTTCCGCGGGGAAATGTGGCGGTCGGCCTCAGCAGCCGTCCGACCCCGGAGCAGGAAGGGTGTCGCCACTGGTCCCGGCCCGGGCGACGAGCGCCTCGAGGGTCGACCCCAACGGCGGTGAGTAGGACACGTCGGCGCTGCATCCGCCCTGGTTGACACCACCGACGATCCCGACGATGGCCCAGCCCGTCGTCGTCCGCTGGAGCCAGGGCCCACCACTGGTGCCGCCGGCGAAACCAGCGCAGTCGATCGTGGCGACGGACCCCGAGGACGCCGCCGAACTCGTCGTCGACGTCACCGAGGTGGTGCAGCTCGTGACCGATCCGCTCGTGCCACGGACGTACCCCATGGCCGTGACCGTCGTGCCCGCCGACGCGTTCGTGCCGATCTCCTCGGCCCCCACGACGCTCTCGAGGGTCCGTGAGACGCCGTCGATCGTCCGGGATGCCACCTCGAGCACGACGATGTCGTCATCGGGGTCCTGGGAGGACACCCACCCGGCCGGGGCGTACGCGGCCCGCACCGTCCACGTGCCGTAGGGCGCCGAGCCGTTGGAGTAGCCGGGCACGAAGGTCATGCCCACCCCGGTCCCGCTGACGCAGTGGGCGACGGTGACGATGAGGTCGCCACTCGGGCTGTCGATGACGCTGGCGGTGCAGGAATGGGTGGTCGACCCGGCCGAGAAGAGCGCGCCGACCGTGGCCCCCAGCGACGCGGACGTCGTCGAGGCCGCCGCCGAGGAACTCGAGGCGGTGCTGGCCGCGCTGGACGTCGAGTCCTGGGACGAGGTCACCGACCTCGAGACCTCGGTCGCGACCTGCACGACGGCATGACCGAGATGACGGGCCGGCAGCGGCAGCACGGCGGCGTGCGCTGCCCGGATCCCCAGCGAGGTCGCCGCCACGACCGCGACGATGACCGCCGCCATCCGCTTCCACACCGTTCCCCACCCCCGGTCCACGACCTCTCACACCCTGCGCGGACCATACTGGTGACGCCGTCTGTTCCCGTGCTGTCGCAATCCTGTGAACCCACGGTGGAGGGGGAGGCACCTCACCGCGTCAGGAGCCGCTCCATGACACCGAGCTGGTTCCACGTCTGGACGTCCTCGCCGGCGGAGTGCTGGGCGAAGGGGTAGACCGCCATCTGCTTGGGCATACCCTGGCGCCCGCGCGGGGACAGCTCGCCCCACAGGTTGTAGGCGGCCCAGCAGCCCGAGGGTGGACAGACCGGGTCCATCATGGCCACCGAGAAGTACGCCGGGTCGGCGGCATACCTCGCCAGGTGCAGGTTGTCGAAGAGGCAGAGGGTCCCCAACGCCCGCCCCACCAGGTGCGGATGGGATCGCAGGTACGCGACGACCTCGAGGTAGGGCCCACCCGTGGCGACGTCGAGGGCGCGCCGGATGTCGCAGAGGAACGGCGCGTCGACGAAGGACGCCGTCAACCCCACCCCGCGCATCGCCGCCAGCCCGGACACCGCGATCGCCTGCGCCCCGCCCTGGGAATGTCCCTGGACGACGACCCGCCCGGGGTCGACGAGGTCGAGTCCCAACCCGACCTGGAGGGCCCGGAAGGCGTCGACGTAGAGCCGCCGGAAGTAGTGGTCGTCGGGGTTCGACAGATTCGGCGTCATGAACCCCGGCGCCCCCGACCCGCCCCACGGGCCGGCGTCCGGCGAGTTCTCGACGATGTTGGGGTGCGCCCAGCCCTGGCCCCGCGGATCGACGACGAGATGGGCGTACCCGGCACCGACGAAGGGCGTGGCCAGCGGCACTCCTCGTGACGACGAGTACCCCTGGTACTGCACGACCAGCGGCAGCCCGCCACTCGCCCCGGCCGGCACGTGCAGCCAGGCACTCACCCGCGTGCCGGCATATCCCGCGAAGTCGACGTCGTAGGTGTCGACGAGACGCTGCCGGTTGTCGTAGCGGGTGATCCGGGGATCGAGGTCGATGCCGTCGTGCTCATCGAGGGTGCGCTCCCAGAAGGCGCGGAACCCCGTCGGCTCGGGCCGGTCGGGCACGTACTGGCGTGCCTCCTCGAGGGTCATGTCGGTCAGGGCCATGGCGCCATGGTAGGGCCCGAGCGTCGACGCGTCCGGCCGACGTCGGTCGCAGGCCCGCCCGGGCGAGGTCCGATGGGAGGATGAGCCCATGCACACGCTGTTCCTCATGCGCCATGCCCAGCCGGCCCACGTCGCCCCGAACGGCGGGGGCGACCACGACCGCCCGCTCACCGCGCTGGGACGGCGTCAGGCCGCCGAGGCGGGGCGCACCCTGACCCTGCGCGGGGTCGACCTGGCGATGGTCTCGAGCTCCGTGCGCACCCGTCAGACCTTCGAGTGCCTCGGACTGGACTGCGAGGTCGAGACGATGCGTGCGCTCTACGGGGCGGGTGTGGGGACCGTGCGGCAACGGATCTCCGAGACCCCCGAGGAGGTCGGGACCCTCCTCGTCGTCGCGCACTCACCGGCGATCCCGCAGCTGGCCGCGCAGCTGTCGGACGCCTCGGACCCGGCGGCGGCCTCCGAGCTCTCGTGCCACTTCCCGGCGGGCACCCTCACCGAGATCCGACTCGACGGGCCGTGGACCGAGCTGCTCGACGAGTACTCGACCGCGACGAGCCTGGTCGCCACGCAGGAGCCGGCCCTGTAGTCACCGAGCGGCGCTCCTGCGTGTCACCCCGGGAGCGCTGTGCCTCACCGCGCGACGCCCTGCGCGCTGTGCCTCACCGTGCGATGTACACGACGGCGTCGTTACCGCCGGTGCACGTCGTCAAGGTCGCCGCGACGCAGGTCATGTCGTAGTCCTTGCCGGTGACCGGGCTGTGCGCGACGACGTGGAAGGTGCCCGAGGAGTTCTGCGGGACGGCGTCGGCCACGGCGATGGCGAAGGGGCAGGAGGCGCTCCCGGCAGCTCCGACGCCATCGGCACACTGCTTCGCCCCGGCCGGCAGGCTGGCCGCCGCCGACGAGGCGACCGAGCTGGGACTGACCGCAGGAGTCGACTGCTCCTCACCGGCGCTCCGGGAGGGCACGCCGGTCGACGTCTCCGAGGTTGCCGACACGGAGGTCGACGGGGCCACCTCCGCCGACGACTCGGCCGCGCTCGGCGCGGGGCGCGAGGAGCTGGCAGCGACGCTCGCCGACGGCGTCACCCGGGGCACGGCGGGGATGGCGCTGCCCGATCCACGTCCGATGAGCCACCACACGACGAGGACCAGAAGCACCAGGGCCACGAGAAGGACGACGGCCAGGACCGCGAGCCCCGACGCTCCCCGACGCTGACGGGGCCGCTCCTCGGGTTCGTCCGGGCCGGTGGGAGGAGCCGGCGGGGAGAAGACGGCCGGCGCGGGAGCGACCGGACGCATGACCGCGGTCCGTTCGGCCTCCGGGTCACGGAACCAGTCGGCGGGCATCTCCGGAGCACCGGTCACGGACGGAGGTTCGGTCCTCGTCCCATTCGTCACCGGTTCCCCGTCGGAGGCATCGGCGGGCACCCCGTCGAACGGACGGGTCGGCGTCTCGTCGGCGCGGACATCTCCCGCCGACCGCGTGTCGGCGCCGGGCAGCACCACCGTGGCGTCGCCGATGGGGTCGAGCGGGTGGTGCAGGGTCTCCTCGAGGGCCGGGTCGGTCATCCGCACCGACCCCGACAGCCGCAGGTCGAGGGAGCACTGCGGGCACACGGAGTCCTGGGGTCCCACCGGCGACCCACATCGCGCACAGAACATCCGAAACCCCCTCCGACGCCGATGTGACACCGGTCGGCGCCACATCGGAAGGATACGGGACACCTCTGTGCCGCGCCCGGAGCTGGGACGGGGCGGGATCCGGACCGTCGGTCCGGGCAGTCGGACCTCCGTAACCGACCCGCAACACGGGCGGCCCTTTTGTCACCAGGTGGTAACCGATGTCGAACACCGACGACATCCCGGTCCTCAAGGATGAACGCCATGACACCACTGCTCGAGATCAATGCAGGCGACACCGCCTGGGTGCTGGCGAGCGCATCGCTGGTCTTCCTCATGACACCGGCTCTCGCGTTCTTCTACGGGGGCATGGTGCGCGCCAAGGGCGTCCTCAACATGCTCATGATGACGGTCGTGCCGATGGCCACCGTCGGGATCCTCTGGTCGCTCTTCGGCTACTCCATGGCCTTCGGCGACTCCATGTGGGGAGGCCTCATCGGCAACCCCCTCCAGTACCTCGGACTCCACGGAGTGCTCGGCCAGACCGTCGGAACCATTCCGATGACCGTCTTCGTCGCCTTCCAGTCCGCCTTCGCCATCATCGCCGTCGCCCTGGTGGCGGGCGCCCCGGCCGACCGGATGAGGTTCGGCGCCTGGGTGACGTTCACCATCGCCTGGGCCGTCCTGTGCTACTTCCCGGCCGCGAACTGGGTCTTCGGCACCGGCTGGATCCTCAACACCATGCACGCCGTCGACTTCGCCGGTGGTACCGCGATCCACATCAACGCCGGCGCCGGGGCGCTGGCTCTGGCCATCGTCCTGGGGCCGCGGATGGGGTTCGGGTCGCGACCGATGCGTCCGCACAACACGACCCTCGTCATGCTCGGTGCCGGCGGCCTGTGGTTCGGCTGGTTCGGGTTCAACGCCGGATCGGCCCTGGGCGCCAATGAGCAGGCCGGTCTCGCCTGGACGAACACCCTGCTCGGTGCGGCGGCGGCCATGCTCGCTTGGCTGGTCGTCGAGCGGGTCCGGGACGGCCACCCCACGACCCTCGGCGCGGCGTCCGGCATGGTCGCGGGCCTGGTCGGCATCACCCCGGCCTGCGCCGCTGTCTCGCCCCTCGGGGCGCTGTTCGTCGGCGTCCTGTGCGGGGTGGCGTGCTCCCTGGCGGTGGGCCTCAAGTACCGCTTCCACTACGACGACTCGCTCGACGTCGTCGGGGTGCACATGGTCGGCGGCCTGGTCGGCACCGTGGCGATCGGTCTGGTCGGCGACCCGACACTCATGCCCGCGGCCTCGCTGGCCGCCAACGGCAAGGGGTTGCTGCTCGGTGGTGGGTTCAAGCTCCTCGGCGTGCAGGCCCTGTGCGCCCTGGCCGTGCTGGCCTACAGCTTCGTCGTCACCTTCGCCATCGCGACCGTCATCAAGAAGACCATGGGCATCCGCCTCACGGTCCGCGAGGAGCTCCACGGCATCGACCTCGTCGAGCACGCCGAGTCGGGCTACGACTTCTCCAGCGTCCGGTACAGCTCGCTGGTCGTCCCCCGCAGCGCCCCGCACGAGTCCACCTCGTCGACCGCACCGGTCTCGCCGGTCGACCTGACCGAGGAGGTCGACGCATGAAGCTCATCACAGCCATCCTCCAACCCGAGGCCATCGACGACGTCCGCCTGGCCCTCGCCCGGGCCGGGGTCGGCGGGATGACGATCTCGGAGACCTCCGGGTACGCCCGGCAGAAGGGCCACACCGAGGTCTACCGGGGAGCCGAGTTCACCATCGACTTCGTCGAGAAGGTGCGGATCGAGGTCCTGGCCACCGATGAGGGGGCCGAGAAGGTCATCGGAGCCATCTGCACCGCCGCTCGCACCGGCGAGATCGGCGACGGCAAGGTGTGGGCGACGACGGTCGACGAGGTCGTCCGGATCCGCACCGGGGAACGCGGGGTCGACGCCATCTGAGTCGGAACCCACAGGCCAGGGGGGTGCAGCGTTCGCGCTGCACCCCCCTTCGTGTGCCGGGGCTCTTTCGTGTGCTGGGGCTCGTCCGTGCTCCGGGGCTCGTCGGAGTCCCCGGGCCGGTCTCAGGACGTGATCTCCAGCACCGTGCCGGCGGTCGCGGCGGCACTGCGCACCGCCCCCTCCATGTAGCCGTTGAAGGTCGAGGCGTACTCGGCCCCGGCGAAGAGCACCCGGTCGAGGGGCTGACCGAGCACCGGCCCGGACGCCGTCCACAACCCGGGGGCGAAGTGCGCGCCGTGGCAGCCGGCGGTGTACTTCTCGGCGAGCCAGTCGCGGTCGACGTAGTCCAGCGGCTTGCTCGGGGCCTTGCCGAAGGCCTTCTCGACCGCCTCCTCGAAGATCCGCTGACGCAGGGTGAGCGAGAGCTTGCCGTAGCCGGAGGACTCGGCGCCCTCGAAGAACCCCAGGAGAATGCCCCGGTCGGAGTCGTCGGAGGTGTCGAAGGTGATGCGGACGGCACCCTCGTCGGCACTCATCTGGCCCGAGGCCCCGCGCTCGCGCCACCACGGGTGGTCGTAGACGAGGAAGGCTTTGATGACATTGCCGGCGGGCACCTTCTCGGCCAGCTCGAGCCGCTCGGGCGGCAGCGGCGGGTCGAAGGTGATCGTCTTGAGCAGCCGCGGCGGCACGGTGACGACGACCGTGCGGCCCTCGAAGATCTGGCCGCCCTCGACCTCGACGACGACGTGGTCGGCGTCGTGACGCACGGAGGTGACCGGGCTAGACAGCCGCACGGCGTCACCGAGGCGCTCGGCCAGGGCACTGGTCACCTGGGCCATGCCCCCACGCACCCGTCCCTGGCGCAGGCCGCCGTTGGCCGCGACGAAGGACTCGAGATCGACCCCGCGGTTGACCTGGTGCAGGGCGTCGATGAGGGTCGTCACCTCCGGGGAGATGCCCAGGGCCCGCTGGACGAGCCGGGTGAAGTAGGCCCGGCCGCCGTCGGTGCGCAGGTTGCCGGTGGTCCACTGGGCGAAGGTCTGAGAGAGCCACCGGGTGTTCGCCTGCGCCCAGGTCGGGTTCTCCTCGACCCGGTCGGCGAGCCGACGAAGGCGCAGCAGGGCCTGGCCGACGTCGGAGAACTCGAAGGGGGTGAGGCTGTCCTGGGCGGCGGGCTGCTCGGTGTGGATCTTCGTCACCTGCCCGCCGAAGCGAAGCACCATGTCGCCGGGGTTCGGCTCGACGAGGGACAACCCCTCCTGGGCGATGAGCGAACGCATCTCGTCGTGACCCCAAGCGACCCACTGGCCGCCCATCTCGACGACGTGACCGTCGGACAGGACGACGTTCTCGACACGGCCGCCGACGCGGTTGCGGGCCTCGAGGACGAGAACCTTGCGGCCGGCCGAGGACAGTTCGGTCGCAGTGCTGAGGCCGGCCAGGCCGGCTCCGATGATGATGCTGTCGAACATGGTCTCCTCCTGACCCGCGAGCGCCCGGGCCACACGTCGTTGTGCACATCGATGCACTCTCACCTCGATGCTATCGACCGAATGTGCTGGCGCATCGAGCGGGGTCGCGGGTGCACGCTCGCGCGCCGGGGCTCCCGCACCCGATGTCAGGAAACTCCCCGGAGGGAGCGATTGTTCCCCTCCAGGGGAACAATTCCGCGCTGGAGGGATTCTCCTGATGCCGTTGCGACGGGACCCCACCCGCACGACCGCGTCGGGGCCGCCGGACACGACGAAACCCGCCCGCACGAAGCGGACGGGCTGGTGGAGCCGTCGACGGGAATCGAACCCGTGACCTACGCTTTACGAGAGCGTCGCTCTACCGACTGAGCTACGACGGCGTGACCGCACGAGGCGGACCGGGAGAACTATACCGGCATCCGCATCGGGTGCGAAACCGGTCGACGAGACTCACGTAAAAGGTCCGGATGCGGCAGCACGTGCCTCAGATGAGGATGTCCGCGTACTGACGGTGTAGGCCCGGGCCATGGATCGGGAGCTGTCGATGGCCGCACGCCGTGAGATCACCAAGAAGTACGNCGACGAGACTCACGTAAAAGGTCCGGATGCGGCAGCACGTGCCTCAGATGAGGATGTCCGCGTACTGACGGTGTAGGCCCGGGCCATGGATCGGGAGCTGTCGATGGCCGCACGCCGTGAGATCACCAAGAAGTACGCCCACCAGTACCGGGCCGCATCGAAGAAGGACAAGTCGGTGCTGCTGGACTCCCTGACCGCCACCACAGGCTGGACCCGTGACCACGCCCGCCGCGCGATCCGGGCAGCCCTGACGCGGAAAGGTGCCGCGTCCCAGCAGAAGCGCCGGCCCCGGCCCCGCAAGTACTCCTACGACGCCGTGAAGGTCCTCCAGCACGTGTGGAGCGTGACGGGTCAGCCCTCCGGGAAGTACCTGGCCCCCGTGATGGACGACACCCTGAACAGGCTGGAACGCTTCAAGGAGTTCGGGAAAGTCACCCGCCGGGCCACCCCCGCGGTGCTGACCGAACTGCGCTCCATGTCGGCGGCCACCATCGACAGGTACCTGAAACCCTTCAAGGACGCCGCCTACCCGGCCGCCGGCCTGTCAGCCACCCGACCCGCCCCTCACATCCTGCGTGCCGCGGTGCCCCTGCGCACCAGCCTGGACGGGCCGATCACCGATCCCGGGCTGGTAGAGGTCGACACCGTGGCCCACTGCGGCCACACCCTGGTCGGGGAATTCCTGTGGACCTTGTCGGCCACCCTGCCCGTCTCCGGCTACACGGTCCTGACCACGGTCAAGAACAAGGCATTCGTCCACATCGGGGCCGGCATGGACCGGATCGTCGACCAGATGCCCGTGCCCGTGGCGGAGGTCCACGTCGACAACGGGTCGGAGTTCATCAACTGGGGCCTCATCGACTGGGCGAAGGGCCACGACATCGCGATGTCCCGCTCGCGGCCCTACAAGAAGAACGACAACGCCCACGTCGAGCAGCGCAACGGCGACTGGGTCCGCCGCCACGCCTTCAGATACCGCTACGAGACCGCAACCGAGCTTCAGCTGCTCAACCAATTGTGGCCCCCGGTGATGGCCCGCAAGAACCACCTACTGCCCTGCGTCAAGGCCATCGGCTGGACCACCACCTCCGCGGGGCGCAAGAAGCGGGTCTACGACAAGCCCAAGACCCCTTACCAGCGGCTGGTCGACTCCCGTGTCCTGGACCCCGCCACACGGGCCCGCCTGGCAGCCGAGCACGACAGGCTCAACCCCGCCGATCTGGCCCGGCGGATCACCGACATCCAGAACCAGCTCATCCGCCTAGCCGAACGTCGCACCCAGACCGACCAACCCGCCGCCTGACTCATCTCCATCCGGACATTTCAGCTGAGGCAAGCGCTGCGCTCATCCGGACATCTTGACATGAGGCAAGACGCCGGTAGCGTCGTGTCCATGACTTCGCAGATCGAGCAGAACCCGGCGACGCACCCCGACACCGAGGTCGACCGCGTCGCGAACCGCTACTGGGACCAGGTCGTCGAGGCCAGCCCCATGCTGGCGACGGACCTGGGCCTGGACGCGCACCAGGACGAGTACGACGACCTGTCACCGGCCGGGCGTGAGGCCAACTACCGCCGCCTCATGACCGCCCTCGACGACCTCGACCGGGCCATGCCGACCGATGACGTCGACAGGATCACCGTCGCGGCCATGAGGTCGGTGCTGGGTCTGCAGGCCGAGTCCCACGACAAGGGCTTCGACCTGCTCAGCGTCAACGGCATCGCCTCGGACCTGCACGCGGTGCGGGCCGTCTACGACGCCATGCCGACCGACACCCCCGAGCAGTGGCGGACCATCGCCCGACGTCTGCACGCGGTCCCCGGAGCCGTCGAGGGATGGCTCGCCTCACAGCGCGCCTCCGTCGAGGCCGGGGTCGCCCCGGCGGCCCGGCAGCTGCGGCTGCTGGCCGAGCAGGTGCGCGGTTGGACCGGCCACGGCGGGTTCCTCGACACCTACCTGGCCGGCGCCACCCTCGGCGACGAGCCCCTGCCCGACGACCTGCGCACCGACCTGGCGGACGGTATCGAGGTCGCCAAGGGGGCCTTCGACAAGGCCGCCGGCATCCTCGAGACCGAGCTGCTCGAGAAGTCCACCAGGGTCGACGCCGTCGGCATCGAGCGCTACCGACTGGCCTCCCGCGAGTTCCTCGGGTCGACCATCGACCTGGCCGAGACCTACCGATGGGGTCAGGAGGAGCTCGCCCGGATCGTCGACCTCCAGCACCGGACCGCCGACCGGATCTCGTCGGGGGCAAGTGTGCCCGAGGCCATGGCCATCCTCGACGCCGACCCGCGCTACCAGATCCATGGCACCGACGCCCTGCGTACCTGGATGCAGGAGCGGGCCGACGAGGCCCTCGACGCCATGGACGGGGTCCACTTCGACATCCCCGCCGCAGCACGTCGGATCGAGGGGATGATCGCGCCGACCCACGACGGCGGCGTCTACTACACCGCTCCCTCGGAGGACTTCTCCCGCCCCGGTCGGATGTGGTGGGCGGTGCCGGAGGGCGTCACCGACTTCACGACCTGGCGCGAACTCACCACCGTGTACCACGAGGGCGTCCCGGGCCATCACATGCAGATCTCGGCGGCCATGGCCCACCACGACCAGCTCAACGCCTGGCGTCGCAACAGCTGGTTGTCGGGGCACGGCGAGGGCTGGGCGCTCTACGCCGAGTGGCTCATGGCCGATCTGGGGTTCATGGACGACCCCGGCCACTTCATGGGACTGCTCGACGGACAGTCGATGCGAGCTGCCCGGGTCATCCTCGACATCGGCCTGCACTGCGGGTTCGACGCCCCGGCCGAGGTCGGCGGCGGCCAGTGGGACTGGGACAAGGCGTGGACGTTCTTCAACAACCACGTGTCGATGGAGGAGGGTTCGGCCCGCTTCGAGGTCAATCGGTACTTCGGCTGGCCGGGTCAGGCACCGGCGTACAAGCTGGGTGAGCGCACCTGGATCGAGCTGCGTGACGCCGCCCGGGCCAAGGATCCGGAGCACTTCAGCCTCAAGGAGTTCCACGACAGGGCGCTGGCGATGGGAAGCCTGCCACTGGATGTGTTGCGTCGAGCCGTGCTCGCGTGAATGACTCGAGCCGTGCTCGCGTGAATGACTCGAGCCGTGCTCGCGTGAATGACTCGAGCCGTGCTCGCGTGAATGACTCGAGCCGTGCTCGCGTGAATGACTCGAGCCGTGCCCGCGTGAATGACTCGGCCCAACCTCACCCGGAACTCAGGGCCGGGTGAGGCACAGGGCCCCGATGTACCCCGTGTCGTGACTGAGCTCGGTGCGCACCTTGACCTTCTGCGCCCCCGCGGGGCACGACGCGCTCGGGGCGACGACCTGGGCCACCCGCCGAGCTCCGTCGGAGGCGCACGACACGACGGGCACCCGACCGTTGTCGACGCTGGCCCCGACCATGACGCACTTGCCGTCCCGACTCTCGAGGATCGACAGCGTGTGGTTGCGCCACGCCCACTCCAGGGCGAGCACACCGACGGCCAGCAGCACCACCGCCGCGATCCGCGCCACGCGCACCACGGTCATCGGGTTCACCTCCTGCCGTCATCGTCCTTCGCGATCCACGGTAGTCAGCCCATCCAAGTCCCGGGGTCGTCGCTCCGGCGACCCTCAGCAGGTCGTCCCGTCACGCGGCACGACGCCGTCGACGAGATATGACGTCACCGCCCGGTGGACGCACTCGTTGCCGAGTTCCCAGGCCGAGTGACCCGCGCCCTTCCACGTGAGGAGCACTCCGGAGTCGAGCTGCCGGGCCATCCACTGGGCCTGCTGGTAGGGGGTGGCGGGGTCGCCGGTCACCCCGAGGACGAGGATCGGGGCGGCACCCTTGGCGGTGATCCTCAACTGCGGTGCGGGGCGCGTCGTCCAGTACGCACACACCGCCGAGGCTCCGAAGGCCGGTCCGAGGATCGGCGCCTCACGTGAGTCGCGGGCGTACTCCTCCTTGACCTGGCTGAGCCCCTTGTCGCCCCCGTCGAGGCAGCCGATGGCCGGGAAGGCGTACGTCATCGTGCTGTACCGACCGGTCTTCGGATCGCGCCCGTTGAGGTAGTCGGAGGCCGCCAGGAGATAGCTCCCGGTGCCCTTCGACATGGCCCAGGAGAGGGCACCGGCGAGGTACTTGTACCCGTCAGCTCCCGAGTAGAGGTACATGGCGATGCCGGTCGCCGCCGCCGAGCGGGTGAGGGTGCGGCCCTCGACGGCCAGTGGATGGGTCGACAGGCGTGTGAGGAAGGTCGTCGTGCGGTCGATGACCTCCCGGGCGCTCGTGCCCAGCCCGCACTGGTCCCCGGCCGTGGCACACCACGCGGCGAAGGCACGGAAGGCCCGGTCGAACCCCATGGCCTGGCTCACCGTGTCGTTCTCGGTGATGTTGACCGCCGAGTCGAGGACCAGTCGGCCGACCCGGCTCGGGTAGAGCTCGGCGTACACGGCGCCGAGGAACGTGCCGTAGGAGACGCCCAGGTAGGTGAGTTCCCGATCGCCGACGAGGTGACGCAGGTAGTCGAGGTCGCGGGCGGTGTCGATGGTCGAGATGTGGTCGAGCAGGACGCCCGAACCGGCCCGACACTGCTGGGCGAAGGCCTTGACGCCGGTGACGAGGGCGTTCCAGCCGGCCGTCGTCGTCGGGGAGGCGTCGAGCCCGAGGTAGGCATCGGTTTGGGACGCCGTCCCACAGACGACCGGGGTCGACCCGCCGGTGCCGCGAGGGTCCCACCCGATGACGTCGTCGTGCGGGAAGGCGGAGGCGTCGAAGTTGTCGAGCATCTCGCGGCCGGAGCCGCCCGGCCCCCCGGGGTTGAGGAACAGGGTGCCGGTACGCGACGCCGTCGCCGGTCGACGTTTGAGGGCCAGGGTGATGGCCTGGCCATCCGGATGGTCCCAGTCCAGTGGCACGACGACAGTGGCGCACTGGAACGAGCCACAGGACTTCCAGGCGATGGTGCGGCCGAGGTAGCGGCCCATCCCCGAGCCCGGCGGGGGGCTCGTGAAGCCCTGGGGACGGGCGGTGCTGGCGGCCGGTGTCTGCCGGTCGGGACTCGTGAGATCGGTGAACCGGTCGTGCTTCGTGGCGTCGAAGGAGGCGACCGGCGGGTCGTCCCGGGTGGCGCTGGCCGAGGCGGACGGCGTCGTGACGGTGGGGTCGGGCGTGCTGCCCGAGGAGGGCCCGGACGACGGCGTGCAGCCCACGAGCAGGGCGGCGAGGCCGACGAGTGCCGCGAGCATCCGGGTGGTCCGGGAGGCCTGGGATCCGGTCATCGGTTCGTCCTCCTGGCGGCGGTCGAGCAGGCCGAGACCAAGGGGCAGCCCCGCGGCGCGCCGTCACCGGCGGATTGCTCGGCCGAGGCGGTGAAGTCGGCGTAGTAGGGCGCCTCGTACCGCAGGCAGCACATGAGATGGCCGCAGGCTCCGGTCACCGCCAGCGGGTTCGACCCCTGGCCCTGCATGGCGGCCAGGCGCATCGAGACCGGCTCGGGATCGCGCAGGAAGGTCGTGCAGCACAGTTCACGCCCGCACACCCCGGCCCCACCGATGAGCCGGGCCGGGTCTCGTCCGGACACCTGACGCAGGTCGACGCGGGCTCCCAGGGTGCGGGCGAGGTCGGGCACGAGGGTGCGGAAGTCGACCCGACGCGGGGCCCGGAAGTACACCGCGACGAGCCTCGACCCCGCGCTCTCGACGAGGTCGACGGCGACGACCTCCATGGCCAGACCGTGCGCATCGATCCGCTCGCGCACCATGTCGGCGATCCGTACCCGATCGGCGCGGCGAGCGGCGGCGCGATCGACCTGCTCGGAACTGGCCGGACCGGAGCACAGCGGCAGGGGTTCGTCGAGGGCCACCTCCTCGGGCCCCCACACGCAGCGGGCGACCTCGTCCCCGTCGGGGGTCGGGTGCAGCACCCAGTCCCCCGCCCGCACGGCCAGGTCGCCGGCGTCGAGGTGGTGCAGCTGGCCGTACTCCTGGAACGCGACGGCGATGACCCTCGTCATGTCGACGAGCCTAGCTGTTGAGCCAGATGGCCGACGCGGGCGGCGCCAGTCGTCGACGGCGACGTCGACCGTGGCGGAGCCGGTGTCCGGGCCGTCCTTGCTCCCCAAGTCGCCACCCGTCGTGACCAAGCGCCGGAACCTGCACTCTGCTCCCGGTATTCAGGGAGCAGAGTGCAGATTCCGGCGCCACGTGGCCGGTGGGGCGGGCGCAGCCGCGTTGTCCGGAACGACGTGCGGCCGGGGAGGTTGGAGGCACTCCAGCCAGTGGGGACAGCAGGTCGAGGGTGTTCGGGCCTGTGGACAGCAGGGTCGAGACGATCACCCCGACGCCAGCCGAGGCGCCGCGTCAGCGACGAGCGGCCCGGCGGGCGGCGCGGGCACGACGCCGGGCGGCGTCGATCCCCCACCCACCGCTGCCCACGCAGGTGAGCATGAGGCCGCACCCGGCCAGGACGAACTCGAGCTCACCCTTGAAGCCGACCGTGCGGAAGATGTTGAAGCTGCCCCACTGGATGAACACCAGGGCCAGCACGGCGATGGCGAGGATGCCGATCCCGGCGAGCCGGGTGAACCATCCGAGGAGCAGGGCGAGGGCGATGAGGCACTCGGCCACCCCGAGCACCCACACGAGGTACTGCTGGTAGGGCAGCCCGGTGGCGGTGACGATCTTGAGGGTGACGTCGCGCTGGGTGAGGTGCTGGAACCCGTGGACACCCATGACCGCGGCGAGCACCAGACGGAACAGGAGCAGTCCCAGCGACGCGAAGGCGCCGTCCGTGGTGCGTCGGGGACCGGTCTCGACGACGGGATCGGGCTCGGTGGGCGCCGCCACGGTGCCCAGGGCCCGGTCACGGTCGGCCCGCTCGCGGGCGCGACGTTCGGCCTCGCGCTGGCGACGGGCCTGCTCGTCGGCATAGGCCTGGGCGGCGGTGTCGACGAGGGGGGCGTCATGGCGTGACGCCTCGGCCGGACGGTCCTGCCCGGTCCGCCCGGGGGCCTCGTCACGGTAGACCTTCGTCAGCTCCTCGTCGCCCTCGCCGCGGTCGGTGGCCGCAGGGATGACCCTCGTCTCCTCGGCGTCCTCGGTGCCGGCGCTCTGGAGGTTGTCGGGTGTCCTCTTGACTGCTCTGCTCACGTCAGGTCCTCACAACTGCTCGATGCGACCGCACACACGGCGCTTGACCCTGCCACTGTGCCATGCCGACCGGCCTGTGGGGCGGATCAACACACCGGTGTCATTCACCTCGGTCGGGCCGGTCGGCCCGCACCCACCGTCTCCCGTCGCCCTCACCGGAGACGTTCGTCGACCCCCGCCAGCCTGATGAGCATGGCCTCCATCGCCAGCAGCGGGCTGACGTTCGTCTCGAGTGCCTCCCTGGCGGCGAGGATGGCGTCGATCCGATGGACCGTGTCGTCGGGACCACTCCCCTCGGCCACGGCGTGGATCTGCGTGGTGAGTTCGGCGTTGACGAGCCGGGGGCCGACCAGGGCGGCCTCGGTGCTGCGTGGCACGGCGCCGGTCTGGACGGCCAGGACGTCGCGGTGGAAGGTCGTCAACTCGGTGAGGACACGGTCGAGGGCGTCGCGTTGGAGCCTCTTGACCCGGGCCTTCTGCTCGCTCTCCAGATCACGCAGGGCAGCCTGCGCGTTGCGTGGGCGGGCCCCCTTGGTACCCAGCCCCAGGGCGCGCTCGAGCTCGGCACGTTCCTTCTCGTCGAGGTCGGCGGTGGCTGTCTGGGCCTCCTGGGCGGCGTCGTCGACGAGACGTTGCGCGGCCGCCAGGCAGTCGCCCAGGCTCCGCAGCCGGGTAGGCAGGTCGAGGATCGCCGCCCGACGGGACCTCGCCTCCTCGTTGCGGGCCAAGGCTCGAGCCCGACCGATGTGGCCCTGCGCGGCGCGGGCTGCTGCCCCGGCCAACTCCGGGTCGACGCCGTCCCGGTCGACGAGCAGTCGTGCGACGGCCTCGTCCCGCGGCGTGGCCAGGTGGAGGCGACGGCATCGCGACCGGATGGTGACGATGACGTCCTCGGGGGTGGGGGCGCACAGCACCCACACGGTGCGCGGGGCGGGTTCCTCGATGGCCTTGAGCAGGGCGTCGGCGCCGCGTTCGGTGACCCGGTCGGCATCCTCGACGACGACGACCTGGCGTCGGCCCCGGCTGGGACTCATGGCGGCTCGGCGCACGAGCTCGCGCACCTCGTCGACCCCGATGGAGAGGGTCTCGGTGCGCACCAGGGTGATGTCGGGGTGGGACCCGGCGAGGGCCGTCCGGCAGGCATTGCACACCCCACAACCACCGTCGTCGCACTCGAGGGCGGCGGCGAAGGCTCGCGCGGCATTGGAGCGGCCCGAGCCGGGCGGGCCGGTGAGCAACCAGGCGTGGCTCATGGCGTGCGGAGCATCCGCGACGGCCCGACGCAGCACGCGCACCGCTCGCTCCTGGCCGATGAGCTCGGCCCACACCCCGGTGAGGAGCTGGTCGTCCCGGGGCGCGTCAGCGGTCGTCATGACCCCATCCTGGCGGCCGGCGGGGACGGTTCCGGCCCGATGCCGATCATGGGGGCCAGACGCCGACGCACCGCCGCGGCGATGTCCTCGCGCGGGTCCGACGCGGACAGGACGAGGTAGCGGCCGGGGTCGCGCGAGGCGAGCTCGAGGAAGTGCTGTCGGACGCGGCGGTGGAAGTCATCGCCGGCGGCCTCGAGCCGGTCGCGGCTGGTGAGCCGCCCCGAGGTCGCCTCGACGTCGGCGTCCAGGAGCACGGTGAGGTCGGGCACCAGACCGTCGGTCGCCCACTCGGCGAGCCGACGGACCTCCTGGGGGTCGAGGACGCGACCGGCCCCCTGGTAGGCGATGGTCGAGTCGACGTAGCGGTCGCTGACGACGACCTCACCGCGCCCCAGGGCGGGCCTGACGACGTCGGCCAGGTGCTGGGCCTTGTCGGCGTTGTAGAGCAGGGCCTCGGCCTTGGGACTGATCGGCCCGGAGTCGGGGTCCAGGAGGAGCTCCCGGATCCGCGAACCCAGCCAGCTGCCCCCCGGCTCCCGGGTGAGCAGGTGTGGCACCGCCCACGCCTCGAGCCACTGGTCGAGGAACCGGGCCTGGGTCGTCTTGCCGGCCCCGTCCCCACCCTCGAGGACGACGAACAGCCCCGTCACGACTCCTCCATGACCTTGACGAGCTTGGACCTCAGCCGCGGCCACCGCTCGGTGAAGTCGGTCCGCAGATGCGCCTGGACGACGACGCGCCGCTCCGCCTCGCGTCCGGCCTCGTAGGCGGTCTGCGGGGTCATGAGCGCCACCTCGGCCGGGGTCGGGGCCTCGAGCACCGACCCGGTGCCGGCCAGGGCGTCCTGGATGCGCACGAGACGCCGTCCGGCGCGCACGGCGCGATGGCTGTCGGGGACCACCCGCGAGACGGCGACGGCGTGGGCCACGGCACGCCGGGCCCGCGCCCATCCCTGGTCGTCGGTGACCTCGAGCTGACTGCACGTCGTGAGCACCTCGGTGACCGCCTTGCGGGCCTGACGGCGCATGAGCTGGCGGGCTGGTGCTGCCGGATCGACGACGATCCGCGGGGCCCGGGCCCCCAGGACGAGGGCGTCGAGCAGCTGGTAGTAGCCCTCGGGCAGTCGGTGGACGCTCATCTCGCGTGGGTCGAGGTCGATGAGGGGTTGCAGCAGAGCATTGAGGGAGTCGACCCAGCGCGGGTCGAGCAGTCCGGCCAGGCCGTCGACGGTCTCCTCGAGGTTGCGCAACTGGGCGAGCAACCCGCCGATGGGACCGTGGCCGTCGGTGTGCACCCCGGTTCGCGGGGCCGCCGTCACCGGGTCGGAGCCGAGCCCCAGGAGCTCGTCGGAGTCGCGGACCTCGGGGACGACCCGCGGCTCACCGCGGCGGGTCGGCCCGTCACCGAAATCCATACCCTGGCTGCGCGCCGACAGGTCGGCCTCGACGATCCGGCGAAGGCAGGTCGTCAGCTCGCCACTGGCGAAGGCGTCGACGCCGGGCGACAGGCGACGCGGCGGCAGCGGGAAGTCCGAGAGGGCACCGGACCGGGCGCCCAGACGGGCCAGGACGGAGGGGTGCTCGTCGACCGGGACGCCGCCGAGGGCGAGGATCCGGCTCGTCACCCACTCCCGCTGTTCGGGGGTGGGCACGGCCCGGGGGGTGATGGTGATCTCGCGGACCCGGCTCGTCGTCACCCCGGACTGGGCGACGGTGATCCGGTCGTCACGGATGACGGCGAGGGTCCGCCCGTCGTCCTGCTCGACGGCGATCTCGGTGCGCTCGCAGGTGAGCGCGGCGACCGGACTGAGCGGGGCCCCACGCAGGAACGGCTTGACGAGGCACGCGAAGTCGATGGGCAGGTCGCCGGCGGCGTCGAGGGCCACCGAGTGGTCGACCGGTAGCCACGGCCACCACGCCGGGGCATCCATGTACCACTCCCCCAGCCCGTCGATGACCCGGTGGGCCAGGATGACCCCGGCACGCAGCAGCCTGTGGTCGGTGGAGTCGAGCAGGGTGATGTCGGAGGTGAAGGAGTAGCGGGACCCTCGAGAGACGACCCGGTCCAGGCCCAGGCCGGGGTTGGCCAGCACCGGCGGTGCGGCAGTCCAGGCGAGCTCGAAGAGCAGCGGCTGCGGGTCGTCCATCGCCGGGGTCCCCTCGCTCATCGCTTCGTGCCCGTGGAGCTGCGCGACGCCGTCCTCGCCTTGGACGCGGACGCCTTCGTGCTCGTGGTCTTCGCCGTCGAGGTGGCCCGCGTGCCCTTGGTCGAGGTCGTCGAGGACTTCCGGCGGCTCGTCGTGCGTGTCGTCCCGGTCCCCCTGGCCCGCTTCTCGGCGAGCAGCTCCTGGGCCCGTTCGGGGGTGATGGCCTCGACCGAGTCGTCCCGGCGCAGGGTCGCGTTCGTCTGGCCGTCGGTGACGTACGGTCCGAACCGACCGTCCTTGACGACGATGGGACGACCCGAGGTGGGGTCCTCCCCCAGCTCCTTGAGCGGCGGCTTGGCGGCAGCGCGACCGCGCTGCTTGGGCTGGGCGTAGAGCGCCTTGGCCTCCTCGAGGGTGATGGTGAAGATCTGCTCCTCGCTGGCCAGGGACCGCGAGTCCGTGCCCTTCTTGAGGTACGGGCCGTACCGGCCGTTCTGGGCGGTGATCTGGGCCCCGTCGTCGTCGGTTCCGACGACCCTGGGCAGGGCCAGCAGCTTGAGCGCGTCGTCGAGGCTGACGGTCTCCAGGCTCATCGACCGCAGGAGGGACGCCGTCCGCGCCTTGACCTTGCCCTTGCCCGACTTCGGGGTGTCCTCGTCGAGGACCTCGGTGACGTAGGGGCCGAACCGCCCGGTGCGGGCGACGATCGGCAGGTGTGAGGTCGGGTCGAGGCCGAGCTCACGCTCCTGGCCGTTCGGGGTGGCCAGCAGCTCGGTGGCCCGCTCGACGGTGAGCTCGTCGGGTGGCAGGTCCTCGGGGACGTTGGCGCGCGCCTCGTCGGGTCCCTCGACGTAGGTGCCGTAACGACCGACCCGCACGACGATCCCCGAGTCGTCCCCACCGACCGGGAAGGTGCTCATGGCGCGGGCGTCGATGTCCCCCAGCTCGGTGACGAGTTGGTGCAGTCCCTCATGACCGTCCGTCGGGCTCGGGGAGGCATCCTGCGACCCGCCGAAGTAGAACTGCGAGAGGACGGCGACCCGGTTGGCGTCACCCCGGGCGATCTCGTCGAGGGTTCCCTCCATGTCGGCGGTGAACTGGTAGTCGACGAGCCGGGCGAAGTGCTCCTCGAGCAGTCGGGTGACGGCGAAGGCCAGCCACGTCGGGACGAGGGCCTGACCCTTCTTGAAGACGTAGTCGCGCCCGGTGATGGTGCGGATGATCGAGGCGTAGGTCGACGGGCGTCCGATCTCGAGCTCCTCGAGCTTGGCCACGAGGCTCGGCTCGGTGTAGCGGGCCGGCGGCCGGGTGTCGTGCCCGGACGCCTCGACGCCGTGGCAGTCCAGACCCTGGCCGGTGCTCACCTGGGGCAGTCGCTTCTGGGCATCGTCGGAGGCTCCCTCGTCGACCGACTCGACGTAGGCGCGTAGGAACCCGTGGAAGGTGATGGTCCGGCCGGAGGCGGTGAAGGTGGCCGACGAGACGGCGTCCGACCCCGGTACGGCAAGGGGCGATGCGGGCTCGGCGTCGATGGTGAGGGTGAGGGTCTCGCCCTTGGCGTCGGCCATCTGGGAGGCCAGGGTGCGCATCCACACGAGCTCGTAGAGCTTGAACCGGTCGCCGGTGAGGCCGGTCTGGGCCGGGGTGCGGAAGTGGTAGCCGGCCGGACGGATGGCCTCGTGGGCCTCCTGGGCGTTCTTGACCTTCGAGGTGTAGACGCGCGGCTTGGCCGGCACGTGGTCGCGGCCGTAGAGCTCGATGGCCTGGGTGCGGGCGGCGTCGATGGCCTCCTGGGACAGCGCCACCGAGTCGGTTCGCATGTAGGTGATGAACCCGCCCTCGTAGAGTTCCTGGGCCACCGACATGGTGCGCTGGGCGGTGAAGCCGAGCTTGCGTCCGGCCTCCTGCTGCAGGGTCGTCGTGCGGAAGGGGGCGTAGGGACGCCGGGTGTACGGCTTGGCCTCGACCTGCGCGACACGGAAGGAGGCGCTCTCCAGCCCCCTGGCCAGGGTGGTGGCGGTGGCCTCGTCGAGGCAGCGCAGCGGCGTCCGGGCGCGCAGGACGCCGTGGGAGTCGTAGTCGCGCCCGGTGGCGACCCGGGTGCCGTCGAGGGAGACGAGCCTGGCGGTGAACTCCTCGGCCTTCTCACCGGGGGTCAGGGTGGCCTCGAGGTCCCAGAAGTTGGCGCTGACGAAGGCCATCCGCTCACGCTCCCGGTCGACGACCAGCCGGGTGGCCACCGACTGGACACGACCGGCCGACAACCTGGGCATGACCTTCTTCCACAGCACCGGGGAGACCTCGTAGCCGTAGAGGCGGTCGAGGATGCGACGGGTCTCCTGGGCGTCGACGAGGTCGGTGTCGAGGTCACGGGTGTTGCGGACGGCGTCGGTGATGGCCTTCTCGGTGATCTCGTTGAAGACCATCCGCTTGACCGGGACCTTCGGCTTGAGCTCGTCGAGGAGGTGCCAGGCGATGGCCTCCCCCTCGCGGTCACCATCGGTGGCCAGGTAGAGCTCGTCGGCGTCCTTGAGCAGGCCCTTGAGCTCGCGGATCGTGGCCTTCTTGTCGGAGGGGACGACGTAGATCGGCTTGAACTCGTGGTCGACGTCGACCCCGGTGCGGGCCCAGGGTTCGCCCTTGTACTTGGCGGGGACCTGGGAGGCGCTCGTCGGCAGGTCGCGGACGTGCCCCTGACTGGCCCGGACGACGTATTTCGGGCCCAGATACCCGGCGATCATCGTCGCCTTGTGGGGAGACTCGACGATGACGAGGCTCTTCGTGGGTGCCATGCCTGCCTTCTGTTCGATGTGGAGTGGGTGTCGGGGACCGACTGTACCGGCGTCCGGGGACAAGATCCCCCGACGCGGTGCAGCGAGATGATGCGCCGGGCAGGGCCAGGTTCCCATGGGCCCGTGTCTGAGCCCATGTATATACGGCCGTCCCCGGCCACGCCGAGCGGGGCCGGGGACGAAGTGTGGATGTGTCGTCGCGGGGACGGTCGGCCGGGCGTCGACGAGGACGACGAGCGCCGGGCCGGTCCGGGAGGGCGACCTCAGGCGAGGCGGGCGAGCTTGACCTTCCACTCGTCCGGACCCTCCTGGAGGTAGGAGATCTCGAGGGTCTCACCGTTGATCTGCTGGAGTTGCCCGAGCAGCGGCAGCGGGTTGTGCGGGGCGATGATGACCATCGCGGCGCCGGGCTGCACCTGGGAGAAGGCGCCGATGACCGAACCGTGGCGGATGGCGTGCGGGATGGTGCGCACGTCGAGCTCGGGAAGGGACTCGTCGTGCTCGCCGCAGGAGCAGTGGTGGGTCTGGGTGAGCGGGATCTCGTCGTGGGCGGTCATGGCCTCTCCTCGGGTCGACATGTTATTGATGAGTGACTCATCGAAAATATAGCAGGGTCATCGCCTCGTGGGGAGGTCGGATCCGTCCCGGGGGGCCGTGGGGCGGGGACTCCGGGGCGGGGCACCTGCGCGCCACCACCTCCTGTTCGCTCGCCGATCCGCCCCGGGGCCGCGGGGCGGGACTCAGGGCCAGGGACTCAGGGGGACGAATTCGGGGAACGGACTCAGGGGGCGACGAGGGTGCCCTCCCGCAGGCATCGCCTGACCAGCGGCAGGGTCTCGGCGAGGAGGGCCTCCCGGTCGACCTCGAGGATCGAGGCGACGGCGTCCACGAGGGTTCCCAGCGGGAGCTCGCCGTCGCAGGCGCCGATGACGCCGCCCGACCCGGTGCCCACCTCGACGGCACGACACAACCCGGTGCGCTGACGCAGGACGATGTGCTGGGGGTCGGCGGCGCCGGGGGCTCCGGTGGACTCGCTGAGAACGTCCCCGCGCAGGGCCCAGGGCCGGGCCAGGAGGGCGGCGTCGGGCAGGAGGGCGGCGTCGACCCCCGCGGTGTGCTGGGCGATGGCCGACCCGACGGGCTGGGCGATCTGCCAGGGCCAGCTCTCGAAGGAGAGATCGGGTTCGTCCCGGCCTGCCATCGTGAGGGTGATCCACCCCATGCAGACCCCCGTGACGCCGAGCTGGTCGAAGTAGGCGAGCCAGGCGTCGTAGCGCGGCCGCCAGCGGTCGGATCCGTCGAGGCCGGCGTCGGACAGCCAGGTCTCGATGTACTCGTGGACGTCGAGGTGCTCCCGCTCGAGGACCCACAGGTCGGCGCCGGTGCCGTCGACCCAGGAGGCGAGGCGCTCCTGCCAGGGCCGGCCGGCCAGATCGGCCCAGTTGGCGAGGACCTGGAGGGTGCCGCCGTCGGCGAGGTGGGCCGGTGCTCCTCGGACGACGGACTCGACGAGCCCGTCACCGGCAAAGGTGCCCTCCCGGTAGACGAGGCGCTCGCCGTCCGGGCTCGGCGGGCTCATGACGTAGGGCGGATTGGTGACGATGAGGTCGAACCGCTCGGGGACGGGTTCGTAGAGGGAGCCGGCCCGCAGGTCGACCCGGTTGGACACCCCGGACAGACGCAGGGAGAGGTCGGCCAGGGCCAGGGCGCGCGGGTTGAGGTCGGTGGCGACGACGTGGTCGGCGTGCCGGGCCAAGTGCAGGGACTGCACCCCGCAGCCGCAGCCCAGGTCGAGGGCGGTGTGCACCGGACTCCGGACGACCATCTGGGCCAGCGAGGTGGACGCCGGGGAGACGCCGAGGACGTGGTCGGGGCGGATCGGCGCGATCCGCTTGTCCAGGCCGACGGCCAGGTCGGAGACGACCCAACCACTGGCGCCGTCGTCCGGGGACCCGTAGGGCCGCAGGTCGACCACGGCGTGCGCGAGGTCACCGTCGACGGCGACGAGGCCGGCCCGGACCAGCAGGTCCAGCGGCAGCGGCGACAGGTCGGCGGCCGGCACGGGCTGCTGGAGCAGCCACAACCGGATGGCGGCGGCGAGCGGATCGGTGGAGTGCACCGTCGGCGTCCCCGCATCGCCCCGCCGGGTGGTCCGGGTGGCATCACGCTCGGCCAGGGCGGTCTCGGCCGCGACCGTCGTGTTGCGGGCCAGCCCGCGCTGACCCACCGCCCCGATGGCCTCGAGGACGGGATCGGTGCGATAGCCGATGTCGGTGAGGGCGTCACGCAGCTCGGCGATCTGGGTGTCGGTCAGGGTCATGGCTCCATCTTGGTGTCTCCTGCCTGGGGTCTTCCAGCGTGCCGTCCGCAGCGGGACGTCGCGACGACGTCCTCACCGCAGGTTGCGGGCGGGGTGGCACCCTTGGCACGTGGACGTGCAGAGGGTGTCATCACCGGGAGCCGCGACGATCGACGGGATGACCGCCTGCCCGGCGGCTGCCGACCTCGCCGGCAACCCACAGGTCGTCCACGTCGACCATCGCGATGCGCGTCCCGGCACCACGGCGCCGTGGCCGCAGTGGCTGCCGCAGGACTGCCGACGCCGGATCGAGGAGACCGGGATCAGCGCCCCGTGGACCCATCAGGCCCAGTTCGCCGAACTCGCCGTGGCCGGGCGTGACGCCGTGATCTGCACCTCGACGGCGTCGGGCAAGACCTTGGCCTACCTCATGCCGATCATGGCGGCCACCGCGTCAGCGGATCCGGTGCTGCCTCGGCGGCCGGCGTCCACACCGACCGATCTGGCGTCGAGCCTGGTGACCCGACGCCGCCACAGCGCCCTGTACCTGTCACCGACCAAGGCCCTGGCCCATGACCAGCTGCGGGTGTGCCGCGAGCTGGGACCGCAGGGCTGGGCGGTGTCGACCCTCGACGGCGACAGTGACGACACCGAACGTCGCTTCGCCCGGGACCACGCCGCCTATGTGCTCACGAATCCGGACATGCTGCACCGCTCGGTGCTGCCCCAGCACTCACGGTGGTCCTCGCTGTTGGGGTCGTTGCAGTACGTCGTCATCGACGAGGCCCATCGCTACCGCGGGGTCTTCGGGGCCCACGTCGCCCAAGTGCTGCGACGGTTGCGACGGCTGTGTCGGGCCCACGGAGCCGACCCGGTGTTCCTCCTGTCGAGCGCGACGTCGACGAACGCCGCCCGGGCCGGGGCCGACCTCATCGGCCTGGAGTCCCTGGCGGTCGTCGAGGAGGACCACTCCCCGCAGCCGGCCCGCGATGTCCTGTTGTGGCAACCCGCGGAGTCGGTGAGCACCGACGCCGCCGCCCTCGTGGCACGGCTCGTCGACGACGGGTTGCAGACCATCTGCTTCGTTCCGTCCCGGGCGCTGGCGGAGGTCATCGCGGTCCATGCCCAGGATCGGGTGGTCGGCGGTGGGGTCATCGCCGCCTATCGGTCCGGATACCTGCCCGAGGACCGTCGGGCGATCGAGGCCGATCTCCAGTCGGGCCGCATCCAGGCCGTCGTCGCGACGAACGCCCTCGAGCTCGGGGTGGACATCTCGGGCATGGATGCCGTCGTCATCGCCGGGTACCCCGGGAGGTTGTCGGCCCTGTGGCAGCAGGCTGGCAGGGCGGGCAGGGCAGGGCGGCCGGCGACGGTCGTGCTCCTGGCGCGCCAGGACCCGCTGGACCAGTACCTCGTGACCCACCCGGACCTCCTCTTCGACGCCGGGGTCGAGACGACCGTCCTGCACCCCGACAACCCGTGGGTCATGGGGCCTCATCTGGCCGCAGCCGCCCAGGAGGCCTATCTGTCCCCCGCCGACGAGGGGATCTACGGCCCGGCCCTGCGCACCGTCGGGAGCCTCCTCGTGCGCCAAGGAGTGCTGCGGCAACGGGGGCAGCGACTCTTCTGGACCCGCCCTGAACGGGCCGTCGACGCCATCGACCTGCGGTCCATGGGCGGGCGCGGCATCGACGTCGTCGAGAGGGTCACCGGCCGGGTCATCGGCGTCGTCGACGAGAACGCCGGTGACCGCACCGTCCACCCGGGGGCGGTGTACCTGCACCAGGGCGACCAGTGGATCGTCGACGAGTACCTGCCGGACGAGCACAGCGCCCTGGTCCATCGCGACCTGCCCGGCTACTGGACCCAACCGCAGTCGGCCTCGAGCGTGCGGATCGTCCACGAGGCGGACCGTCGGCCCTTCGGCCCCGGCTACGTGGCCACCGGCGAGGTCGAACTCACCGAGCAGGTCCTGGGCTATCTGCGTCGCGACGAACTGTCGAACGAGGTGTGGGACTCGACAGCGCTCCAGATGCCCACGCACACCATGACCACCCAGGCGTGCTGGTGGGTGGTCCCGCACGCGGTCGTCGACGGGTTGGGGCTCGACGCCGTCCACCTGGCCGGGGCGGCGCACGGGGCCGAGCACACCGCGATCGGACTGCTGCCGATGTTCGCCCCGTGCGACCGGTGGGACGTCGGCGGCGTCTCGGCCGTCCTGCTGCCCGACACCGGGGAGTGCACGATCGTCGTCCACGACGGACAGGCCGGAGGGGCCGGTTTCGCGTCGACGGGGTTCGAGCGCGCCGAACAGTGGTGGCACGCGACGGCACGACGTCTGGCCGAATGCCCGTGCGAGGCGGGTTGCCCGTCCTGCGTCGTGTCTCCCAAGTGCGGCAATGCGAACCAGATGCTCGACAAGGAGTCGGCACGCCGTCTCACGGCGGCGATGGACCCGCTGGCAGGTGTCGACGTCGTCGCAGCGCTCCGATCGTGATCGGCTGGGACGCGCGCCCGTCGTGACTCGATCGCCGGGAGGGACCCCGGCAGTGGTGGCAGGGCTCACCATCGTCGCCTCGTTCCCCAGTTCCAGCGCGGCCGGTCGAGCAGTCCGACGCCGGCGAGCTCGGTCCGCCCCAAGTCGCGCACGAGTTCGTGGTGGACGAGGCCGTCCCCGTCGGGCTCGCCGAGTGCACGGACGAGAGCGTCGTCATGGGAGACGACGAGGATCTGGGTGCGTCGGGCGGCCTGCCGGATGAGTCCGGCCAGGGCCGGGAGCACCGAAGGGTGCAGGCTCGTCTCGGGCTCGTTGAGCACGAGCAGACTCGCGGGGGCGGGCGAGCACAGCGCTGCGGCCAGGACGAGGAGACGAAGGGTTCCGTCGGAGACCTCGGTGGCGTCCAGAGGGCGCAGCAGCCCGGTCTGTCGCAGGGCGAGCCGCACGGTCCCGTCGTCGGATCCGACGACGTCGATACGCACCCCGAGCGCCTCCTCGACCGCTGCCCGGAAGGGATCGGCCCAGGACGACTCGAGCACCGTGCCGATCGCCGCCGCCAGATCACTGCCGTCGCCGGCCAGGACGACGGTCCTCGTGGCGACACACGGACGCCGCGCCGGAGCGCCCGGATCGGTGCGGATGCCCTCATGGAATCGCCAGGAGGCCATGACGTGACGCAGCCGGACGAGCTCGGGGGTCGTGCGGTGGTCGGAGAACTCCTCGATGACCGAGGACCGCGGCCCCAACGACAGGTCGAGCTCGTCCCAGGTGCCGGTGGCGTCACGAACCCGGACCTTGGACCAGCGTCGATCGACCAGCGTCGTGGCCCCGCGCAGGAGAGGTGGGACGAACACCGCCTCACGCTTGATCTCGGGGTCGCGGAAGAAGAGCGTCTCATGGGCACTGGCCTGCGGCAGCCCGACGTCGACGAGGTAGCCCAGATCCTCGGTGGCCATGCCCAGGCCGAGCATGACCGGAGCCGATCTCGCAGCGGTGCCCTCGATCGACACCTCGCCGCGCCTCATGGCCGCGCTCACGTGCTCGGGACCGGCCCACAGGACCTGCGACAGGCCACCTTCGGCCGCCAGGGAGGGCACGAGACGCCCATGGGCCACCCCGGCCAACAAACGCAACGACCGGTAGAGGTTGGACTTGCCGACGCCGTTGGCCCCGGTGACGACGGTCACCCGCCCCAGGGGCAGGACGAGGTCGTGAATGCTGCGATATCCCTTGACGGCCACCATGGTGATCACGACGAGCAGGCTACGGACGACCTCGGACAGTCCTGCCGGCACAGGTCCCATGGCTCCCCCTCAGGACGTCGGCCCGGCATCGGCCCGCGCGCTCACCCGGGTCGGTGCTCCCGGGATCGCCAGCGGCGGCGTGAGTGGAGTACTGACCGTCACCGTGACGACGAAGTCGACATCGGTCGTCTCGACCCGGCACGAGTCGACCCTCGCCCCATTGGCACCGGCGGCCGAGGCCGCGACCTCACAGGCCGAGCCCCCGGCCTGCTGGGCCCGGGCAGCGGCCAGGGCGGCGATGTCAGCGGTGCTGTCGGCCTGACGGGAGGAGGCGTACCAGCCCGAGACGACCAGGCTGAGCCACACCAGGAGGACGAAGCCCAGCCCCAGGGCGGCCAGGAGAACGCTGGCCGAGCCACGATCAGGATGCTGGAGCCGTCTCATCGGTGCTCCCCCGGTTCGAGGGGCGAGGACGCCCGCGCCTCGAGACGGACCGGACCGAGACGGCCCAGGGAGCGGCTCGTCACCACGGTGACGTCGATCCACTGGCCTCGCGTCGTGGTCGTCACGGTCGACCCGGACGGAGCCCGGCGTCGCGCCTCATCGGCGGATCGCGTGTCGCCACGGGCGAGCTGCCTGGCGACCTGGGAGGCGGTGACGCGGCAGGCGTCCTGGACGACGACCAGGCCAACCATCCAG
Source organism: Acidipropionibacterium timonense (assembly GCF_900605005.1). Lineage (GTDB taxonomy): Bacteria > Actinomycetota > Actinomycetes > Propionibacteriales > Propionibacteriaceae > Cutibacterium > Cutibacterium timonense. Next base: position 2,302,693 of record NZ_LR027558.1, read on the forward strand.
CAGCCGAGGACGACGGCCAGGGCGCCGGTGATGAGGGACACGGCCATCTCGGCGGTGACCATGCCACGGTCGCGCGTTCGAGTTCGGGTGGACACCGGTGACCTCCTGGGGTGTTCGGGAGCGGTCGGGTCGGATGGCGTGGGCGGGAGCGGCGGCGGGGCACTCGGGCGCCCCACCGCCGGACCCGCCGCGGAGAAGTCGGTCAGCGGGTCACTTGACCATTCCGGAGACGATCGAGATGCAGTGCAGGACGAAATCGAGGAGCGCCTTGAAGAACTGGGCGTCCTTGAACACCTTGAGCAGGACGAGCGCCAGGGTGACGGCGGCGAGGATGCCGACGGCGTACTCGGCGGTCGCCATGCCACGCTGAGCGAGAAGACGGGCCTTGGACTTGGGACGGGCAGCCGGACGGGGGGTCGCGCCGACGAGGTCGAGGGAACGGCTCATGGGTCTTGCCTTTCATTCACACAGGGCCGGGAACCTCCCGGACACCTCATGCGGCGGGACGTCCGCCACACCCACAGTTCTCGGGGCGTTCGCCGAAATCCGGCACCCAATGTGAAATCTGTGGACAACGCACAAGATCACCTTTCCGAGTTGTCCACAGGTCGGTGGCGGCCGGGCAGGTTGCCTGCGACGGGACCGACGCGGAGCGAATCAGCTCGGTCCGATGAGGTCACGATGATGTCCGGGCCGTCACCGGCCCGGACATCATCGGCACCTGGCGCCTCACAGGGCCTGCATCATCGTCCCCGCGACGATCGGCACGACGCCGACGAGGAGGAACGCCGGAAGGTGGCAGACGGCCAGGGGCAGGATGGCGTCGACCCCGGCCTTGCGAGCCCGCTTCTCGGCCTCCTCGGCCGCTTCGCGGCGCAACTGTTCGGCATGGGCCGTCAACAGCTCGGCGACCCCCTCCCCGGAATCGACCGCCCGAGCGACGTCGCGGGCGGCGTCCTGCCAGCCGGGGACCGCCGCCAGGGCCCGCCACGCCTGCGCGTCCGACAGACCGGCCGCAACCCGTCCGTGCACCCCCGCCAGGTCGTCGCCACACACCCCGCCCAGGGCCGTCCCGACGTGCGACACCGCTGACCTCAGCGGGATTCCCGCATCGAGGGCGCCCGCCAGCAGCATGAGGGTGTCCGGCAGCTCGACCTGACGCCGCTCGACCACCCGACGGTGCCCCGAGGACTCCAGGCGACCGGCGGCGATGACGGTCACCGCAGCCCCGACGGCCCCGATCGGCACCGCCAGGGGCAGCGGCCATCCCGACAGCCCGACGACGGCCACGCCCACGAGCACGCCGGCGCAGGCTCGGGTCCGGATCCCGGGCGCCCCGGGAACCGGTCGGGCCCACCCCGGCAGGGTGGGCAGCGTCAACCCTCCCATGCGACCCAGAACCGGGGCAGGGACGGCCAACCACACCGCCAACCCGGCGACGAATGCCGTGACCATGCTCATGGCAGGGCCTTTCTCTGGACACGATCGGCCAGGTGCTCACTCCACAGCACACCGACGCAGGCCATGACGACGGCCGCCAACAGGCAGAGGCGCCCGGGCCACGAGCCGGTGAGGAAGTGCGCCGGTCCGGCGCCTATCGACTGGGCCAGGCCCATTCCGGCGAAGGGGAGCAGACCCATGAGCCGCCCGCTGGCTCGGGGCCCGGCCAGTTCCGCCTCGAGGGTCGCGGCCAGCCGGGCACGTCGGGCCGTCCCCTCGGCCACCGCCCGGGCCGAGGAGGCCATCGGTGCGCCGGTCATGTCGGATAGTCGCCAGGCGTGGGCCAGCGCGGCCATCGCCTCGTGCCCGGGCTGCCGGGAGGTCTCGAGCAGGGCGTCCGGGACGTCGGCGCCGACCCGCCTGGCCTGTTCGGCAGACATGAGCACCGCGGAGTCGCTCGACACCTCGGCCAGGGCCGTCGCCGGGATCTCACCGACCTGGAGCCGCCCGGAGAGCGCCCGACAGGCCTGGGCGACCGCTCGTCCGGCGGCCACCGACCGACGTCGGGCCAGGTGGTCTCCGGCGACCTTCCACACCGTCGCGGCGACGACCACCCCCATCAAGGCCCACAGCGCCCCGCTCGGACCTCCGAGGAGCAGGCCCGTCACGACCCCACCGGGAGCCAGCAGCCACCGAGCCCATCGCCGCCATCCGGAGCCCGCATGTGACTCCTCCGCCACCCGCCGACGGGGCCCGAGGAGGACCCAGATGGCCAGGGCGGCCGCCAGCGACGCGGTCATGAGGCTGCCCTCCGGGCGCGACCCGCATACGGGGTTCCCTCGCCGCCACGGCCGACGCCGTCCCCGAGGCACCCGTCGACGACGTCGTCCCCGACCAGCCCGACCAGCCGGTCGAGGCCCGGCCCCGGGCTCCCCCGCAGCTCCTCGTCCCAGCTCAGCGCCCGCTCGACGGCCGCCGACCCGTCCCGCCGCACGACGACGCCGACCTCGGCCAGACGCCGTCCACGCGGCCCTCGCACCAGGTGGAGGACGAGGTGAAGGGCAGCGGCGATCTGGGCATGGGAGGCATCCCGGCCCATGCCGCCCAGCGCCGCCAGGGCCTCCAGCCGTGCCGGTACCTCCTCGACGCCATTGGCGTGGACCGTGCCGCATCCGCCCTCGTGGCCGGTGTTGAGCGCCATGAGGAGGTCACGCAGCTCAGCCCCACGCACCTCACCCAGGACGACCCGGTCCGGCCTCATCCGCAGGGACTGGCGCACCAGATCGGTGAGGCTCACCTGGCCACGCCCCTCGGCATTGGGTGCCCGCGCCTCGAGGCTCACCACGTGCGGATGGTCCGGGGCCAGCTCCCGCGAGTCCTCGACGACGACGATCCGCTCGTGAGCCGGCACGCGGCCCAGCAGCGTCGTGAGCAGGGTCGTCTTGCCGGTGCCCGTTCCCCCGCTGACGAGGAAGGCGAGCCGCCGGGTGACGACCTTCTCCAACAGTTCTGCCACCGCCGGGGTCAAGGATCCCCGGGCCACCCAGTCGTCCAGGGTGAGACGGCGTCGTGAGGGCACTCGCAGCGACAGGCAGGTGCCCGGTGCGGCCAGGACGTCGAGGACGGCATGGACCCGCGTGCCATCGGCCAACCGCGCGTCCACCCACGGAGAGCCGTCGTCGAGACGCCGCCCCACCCCGGCGGCCAGCCGTACCGCCAGGGACCGTAGCTCGGCCGGCCCGGAGAACCGCACCTCGGTGCGCTCCAGGCCCCGCCCCCGGTCGATGTAGACCTGGTCAGGACCGTTGACGATGACGTCGGTGACCCCCTCGATGCCGAGCAGGGGCTCCAGCCGCCCCGCTCCCGAACTCGTCCGACGCAACTCCTCGACGACGGCCAGCACCGAGGAGTCCGAGGCGACCAGGCCGATGTCGATGAGTGCGCCGGCGACGTCCATCGGGGTCCACTCCCGACCGAGGGCCGCCATCCGGGAGCGCACGAGCTCCACCTGTCCCGACGCCACGAGCTCAGCCACGTCCCATCACCACCTCGACGACCTCGCGACAGGCCCGCAACCACGACCTGGAGGCCATGACCCATGGCGCCTCCCCCTGGTCGAGGCTGCGAGGCAATCGGTCGTCCTGGGGGACGACGAGGAGCGGCTCGCGGCCGAGCACCGCCCCGGCGTCGCCGCTGGACATCCGACGCCCCGGCCCCCGCCGCAGGAGCACCTGTCCGGCCCCGCCCGACCGGTTCCGCGCCGCCAGCAGCCCGCGCAGGTCGGCCCCGACGAGGTCGAACCGCCGGTCGACGGCCAACCCCATGAGGTCGGCGTCGCCCAGTGATCCCCGGTCGAGCACGAGCAGGTCGAGGTCGCTGACGAGGGACTCGACGACCGACCCCCGTGCCCGTGCGCCGACCGTGCAGTCCTGACGCCCGGCAGAGACGAGATGGACCCCGTCGATGGACGGCAGGTGGGTGCGCAGGTCCCCGACGGTGCCGCGGGCCGAGGCCAGCTGCGGCCATCGCCATCCATCGACCCGTTCGGCACCGACGAGGAGGTCGAGCCCTCCGCCTCCCGGGTCGAGCTCGACGAGGGCGCACGACCATCCCGCGTCGACGGCGCTGAAGGCCACTCCTGCCGCCATGGTCGAGGCACCCAGTCCACCGCTGGCCTGTCCCAGGAGGAGGACGACACCGCGACCGGAACGGCGTACGCCCTCGCGGAGCAACTCGGCCAGGGTGGAGCTGGCCGACGGCACGACGACGACGCTGGCCCGCAGGACCGCCGACCATCGGACGACCTCCTGGGCGTCCTGGCCGACCAGGTGGACCCCGCCACGGTCGGGCAGGCTCCACGAGGCGACCTGGGCGGCCAGGTCCTCGCCGATGAGCAGGGGCCCGTCGGTGTCCCGCCAAGCGGCGTCGACGGCGGACCGATCGGCCAGGACCGTGAGGTCGACCCCGACGCTGGCGCCCACTGATCCGACGACCTCGACGAGGCGATCGTCCTGGCTCACCAGGGGCACGCTCAATGGCCCGTCCGGTTGCCGGGCGGGCCATTGAGCGTGCCCCTGGTGAGCCAGGGCGATCGCCTCGTCGAGGTCGTCGGATCAGTGGGCGCCAGCGNAGCCGTGCCGATCCGCACTCGCCCGCTGGCGGGAGGGGCGGGCGAGTGCGGATCGGCACGGCTGGGGTGGTTCATGGATTCTCACACCCACAGTTATCGGGGCGAACCGGAGAATCCGGCACCCGGATGCGAACCTGTGGACGGCGTCGTCCAGCCCCCTGTGGACAACTCTTCTCCCTAGACTGTGTGCCATGCCGTCCCCCGCCACGCCCCGATTCCCCGCCGGGTCGCTCGAGTGGCTCTGCGGCGAGCGCCTGGGCCCCGACGCCAGGATTCTCACCGTGGCCGCCCCCGTCTCGTTGTGCCGCACCCTGGCCGCCCATGGCGCCCGGGTCATGGCCGTCCACCCCGACCTCGGCGTCGCAGCCGTGAGCAACCGGATCCCCGGCGTCACCGGTGTGTGCGCGATGGCGGACTCCCTCCCCCTCGACGGGGCCAGGTTCGACGCGGCCCTCGTCCACCAGCACTTCCACCGGCTGGCCCCCGGGCTCGTCCTGCCCGAGCTCGCCCGCATCCTTCGGCCCGACGGCTGTCTGGGGATCTCGTGGCTGGTCCGTGACGACTCGATCCCCTGGGTGCGTCGGCTGGCGACCCTCCTGCGCACCGTCGATCCGTCCGCGATGACCGGTGACTACGGCACCGAGGCCATCACCGCGGTCGAGGAGTCGGCGTACTTCCCCTCCCTCGAGTCGCGTTCGCACCGGCTGTGGGTCCCGGTGACCAAGGCCGCCCTCGTCGAGATGGCCATGTCGCGTCCCGCCGTCCAGGCCCTCGATGAGGCGGCCCGGGCCGGACTCCAGGCCCAGGTCGAGCGTCTGCACGACGACTCCTGCGGCCCCGGAGGGCTCCGGCTGCCCTATGAGCTGGCCTGCTGGCGGGCCTGGGTCGACCACGACGAGCTCACCCAGCCCATCGAGGTGGACCGGCACGGCCTGGTCATCCGCATCTAGGCGCGTTCACCATCCGGGACGTCCGTCCGCAAGGTGGTCAGGCCCATTAGCATCACCCGTGGTGTGCCGGGAAGTCTGGTCGGCGATGAAGAACTCCTACCCCTGGAGGTGACGCATGGCCGTACGACGTCGTGGAACCCTGTTCCGCCCTGTCTCGGGCCCTGATGCCCTGCACCTGTCCGACATCCTGCGCAACGAGACGACCGGCGGCCTGCTCATGCTGGCAGCCACCGTCGCCGCTCTGCTGTGGGCCAACATCTCGTACCACTCCTACGAAGCGGTGCGGTCCACCACCCTCGGCCCGCTCACCATCGAGGCCTGGGCGGCCGACGGCCTGCTCACCGTGTTCTTCTTCATCGCCGGGCTCGAACTCAAGCGTGAGTTCGTCGAGGGATCCCTGTCGCGTCCGGCCGACGCCATGTTGCCCATCGTCGCGGCCCTGTCGGGGATGCTCTTCCCGGCCGGCATCTACGCCCTCATCAACATCACGGTCGCCGGCGGACACCCGGCCGGCTGGGCCGTGCCCATGGCCACCGACATCGCCTTCGCCCTGGCCGTCCTGGCCATCGTCGGGGCGGGTCTGCCGCAGGCCGTCCGCGCCTTCCTGCTCACCCTGGCCATCGCCGACGACCTCGGTTCGATCATCGTCATCGCCGTCTTCTTCGCCCACGGACTGCAGATCTGGTGGTTCGCCGGAGCCCTCGCCTGCCTGGGGCTGTGGTGGCTCATGCAACGGTCCCGCAAGGTCGAGAACGGCTGGTTCTACGTGCCGCTGTTCCTCCTGGGCTGGTGGTGCATGCTCCACTCCGGGGTGCACGCCACCATCGCCGGAGTCGGGTTCGGACTGCTCACCCGCACCAACGCCGACGAACTCAACGACCCCATCGACCGCTGGCAGGCCCGCGTCGAGCCGTGGTCGGCCGGACTCATCGTCCCCGTCTTCGCGCTTATGAGCGCCGGCGTCAAGGTGACCGGCGAGGCCTTCAAGGCGCTGTGGACCAATCCGGTGCCACTGGGCATCATCTGTGGCCTCGTCATCGGCAAGACGGTCGGCATCACGCTCGGGTCCTGGCTCACCGCCCGCTTCACCTCCGCCGAGCTGGGCCGCGGCGTCGTCTGGCGTGACATCATCGCGGTGGCCTGTCTGGCCGGCATCGGATTCACGGTGTCGATGCTCATGACCGACCTGTCCTTCCCCCGCAGCCACATGTACGCCGACGAGGCCAAGGCGGCCGTGCTCGCCGGGTCGGCGATCGCCGCCCTCGTCGGCGGCGCCCTCGTGCGGCACCGTGGACGTCAACACCAGCGGTGGGACGCCCCCCACCCCGACGATCCGCCCGTCGCCGCCGGCGCATGAGGGGCAAATACCCCACCTGGGCGTCGCGGCGCAGTCCTTTCCCACTAGGCTGACGTCGACCGACATCCACGACTCGGAGGCTTCCATGGCAGACAAGCGCCAGGTCAGCGACTTCATCGCAACCCTCAAGACGGACGGCCCGTCTCTGGTCAAGGACAACATCGCCCTTGTCAAGGCCGAGATCAAGCCGGCCGTCAAGCACGCCGGCATCGGCGGCGGGATGTTCGGCGGCGCCGGGTACTTCGCCATCGTCGGCGTCAACATGCTGTGGCTGTGCGCGGCGTTCGCCTTCACCCTCATGTGGCACGCCGCCGTCTCGAGCGTTCTCGTGGCGCTCGTCCTCGGGTTCGCGACCGACGGCGTCGTCATGCTCGTCATCGCGGGCATCCTGGCCCTCGTCGGCAAGGGACAGATCTCCAAGGTGCAGCCGCCCAAGGAGTCCGTCGCCGAGGCAAAGAAGACGGTGGCCACCCTCAAGTCCTCCTTCGCCCGGGGCAAGTCGAACGCCCTGACGCAGGCTCGGGCCGAGGCCCCGCGGCGCCTGCAGGGCTGACGCCGAACCCCGCTGCCCGACTCAGCTCACCGGCCGACCGAGGTAGTCCGAGGGGATCTCGACGACCCGCTCGACGTCCCAGGGACGCTCCCATCCGCCCAGTCTCAGGACGGCGTCGAGCACGTGGGCGGTAAATCCCCAGACGAAGAGGTCGGGCAGGCAGAAGGCCGGCCCGAGCCCACCGCGCGGGAAGCGTGCACGGGCCCGCACCGCCGGGTTGGCCAGCTCGCCGACGCCCACCCGCCGGATCTGGGCCACCTCGGCCGGGTCGGCGATCCGCAACCCCTCGCCGCCGTCCCAGGTACCGACGACGGCGGTGACCTCGGCCTGGCTGACGATGACGTGGAAGGAGGGCAGCTGGCCGAGGACATGGACCCGCTGCGGGGCGATCCCCACCTCCTCCTCGGTCTCACGGAGGGCCGTGGCGACGATGTCGGCGTCCTCCTCCTCGGCCCGGCCTCCGGGCAGGGCGACCTGTCCGGCATGGAATCTCAGGGTCGCCGGTCGACGGGTGAGGACGATGTCGGGCCGGTCGGCGTCCGACAGGAGGACGAGGACACCGGAGGGACGTCCCCGGGGCGGCTGCGGGGCCTCGTCGGCCCGGTCGGCCAGGGACTGCTCGAGGCGTGCGAACCTGCTCACTGCGATCTCCTCCTGACTCGGGTCCTACCGCCCCAGGGCGGCGTCGACGGCCCGACGCAGTTCCTGGGCGGAGGTCCAGGCCCCGTCCCGACGCGCGACGACGACACCGTCGGCGTCGACGACGAGGGTGACCGGCATGCCGGCGACCCCCCAGGCAGTGCGACTGGTCCGGTCGGGGTCCTGGAGCTGGGGGAAGGTCCACCCGGCGGCACGGGCGAAGTCGACACCATCGGTGGCGGCGTGTTCCCCGTAGTCGACGCCGATGACGTCGACCCGACCCGAGCGTGCCAGGGCGGCCATCATCGGCGCCTCGGCCCGGCACGGTCCGCACCAGCTCGCCCACATCGTCACGACATGGGGGGTGCCGGTGAGCACCGAGGAGGTCGAGACGACGCGGTCGCCGCCGAGGCATGACAGGGTGAGCGCGGGCAGCCTGCGGCCGATACGACCCACCCCGCCGACCTCGTCGGTCCCCTTCGGGGCTGACGACGAGCTCGTCGACGGCCAGGCCGAACAGTCCGGGATCCCCGATGCCGCCCGCGCCGAGACTGCCGCTGAATCGACCGCCGTCCCGCTCTGGCACCCGGCGACGAGGGTCGCCAGGAGGACGACCGCGATCCACCGGCGACACCCCGCCGGCACACGGCATGGGGGGTGCGGCAGGGACGGCATGGGCCCAGCATAGGGCGCGCGACGGGGGCGGCTGTGGGCTCCGATGTGACAACTGCCACAATGGTCGTCAACGATCGACGATCCGGGCCGGATCGTCGACGCCGTGCACGGGGTGGCCGCCGAGCCGACCCCGTGCTCGAGGAGCGAGCGACCGACAGACCGGTCACGGAAGGATATCGATGACGAGCGTCGTGACGACGGCTGCGACCCAGCCGTTCTTCTCCGCTCTTGGCCCCAGTTCAGCGGCCAGGCTCATGGCCATGTGCGAAGCCATGGTGTGCGCCCGCGGGACGGTGCTCTTCGAGGCAAGCGAACCCGCCAAGGACCTCTACCTCGTCGTCGAGGGCAAGGCGAAGCTCACCCGCCCAACGGTCGACGCGTCGACCGACCACCGCGAGTCGCTGCTGTGGATCATGGGCCCCGGTGACATGTTCGGGGAGCTCTCACTGGTTGACGGCGGCACCCGTTCGACGACGGCCACGACGCTCACCCGGGCCAGCCTGCTACGGGTGCACGGCGCCGACCTGCAGGCGCTCGTCGAGAGCCGGCACGACGTCGCCCTGGCCCTGCTGGGGCGCATGTCCGAACGACTGCGTCGATCCGACGACAACACCGCTCACTTCGTCACCGGCGATGTGCCGAGCCGGTTGGCGTACATCCTGCTCGACCTGGCACAACGCTTCGGGACCGTGAGCCCGACAACGGGACATCTCGTGGTGCGCCACGACCTCACCCAGAACGAGCTGGCTCAAGCGGTGGGTTCGTCCCGGGAGACGGTCAACAAGGCGCTCACCGACTTCACGAACCGGGGCTGGATCACCGCTCGCCCCAAGGTCGTGACGATCCTCAACCGCGAACGGTTGGCTGCCCGGGCCGGGTGACCGGCTGTCCCTCGTGCATGTGTGCCTGGCCGGCTCAGGCCTCGACGGTGAGTTCGACCTCGACCGGCGAGCCCAGCGGCAGGCTCGCGACGCCGACCGCGCTGCGGGCGTGACGTCCGGCGTCCCCGAAGATCTCACCGAGGAGTTCGGAGGCCCCGTTCGCGACCTTCGGCTGGTCGGTGAACTCGGCCGTGCTGTTGACGAAGACGACGACCTTGACGATCCGTCGGATGGCATCGACCCCGCCTGCGACGTCGGCCGCCGCCGCCAGGGCGTTGAGAGCGGCGACCCGCGCCTGGGCGGCGCCGTCCTCGAGGCTCACCTGCGCACCGAGACGCCCGACCAGGGGCAGCGCCCCGTCGACGAACGGGAGCTGGCCCGAGGTGACGATGGTGTCACCCGAGCGGACCGCGGGGACGTAGGCGGCCACCGGCTTGGCGACCGGGGGCAGGGCGAGGTCGAGTTCGGCGAGGCGATCGCAGATGCTCATCGCTCCCCCTCGGCGGGCAGAGGACGCTTGAAGTAGCCGACGAGGCTCTCCGGATTCGGTCCGGGGACGATCTGGACGAGTTCCCACCCGTCGGCCCCGAAGTTGTTGAGGATCTGCTGCGATGCGTGCACGAGGATCGGTGCTGTGAAGTACTCCCAACGAGTCATGGGCTCACCCTAACCCGCTGACGGTTGCGGTCGACGCCTCACCGATCAGTCGGTGCGCGAACCTGCCGGGGTACGGATCTCGGCCTCGAGGACCTCTCTCCAGTTGGTGACGTCGGGACGGTCGCGCAGCAGCTTGCGGCGCTCGCGCTCGGTCATGCCGCCCCACACGCCCCACTCAATCCTGTTGTCGAGCGCCTCGGCGAGGCACCGTGCCTGCACCGGGCAGTCGGCGCAGATCCGTCGCGCCCTTCGCTGCTCCTTGCCGTCGGGGAAAAGAGCATCAGCCATTCCGCGACAGTTCGCGAGAAGGGTCCAGTCATCAGCCTCACCGCCTGTCACAGCCCGTACACTACCGCTTCCCACGTTGGGACGACAATACTTGTCAGAGGCTGGACGCTGGACTCGTCAGGGGCTGGACCACCGTCCGCCCGACCCTCCCGGGCCGCGGCCGGGACCTCGTCGACGGCCACCCGAACCCGGCGCGCGGCCGACTCCACCGTGCCATCCGGGCACCCGTCCGACACCGCCGCGCCGTCCGGAGGACGGGGCCTGTCGTCGTCCTGACGTACGCTGTTGCCCATGCCGTCCCTGCACACCCGATGGTCTCGACCGAGCGGACTGGGCTCGCAACTCGACAAGTTCGAGCGGTTGACCGAGCGTTCGAGCCACCTGTCCGCCCTTGCGATGTTCTGCGTCGTGAGCATCCTCGCCGGACTGCTCGCGGCGGGATTCGTCGTGCCCGCGGCCGCCCTCGGTGGATCGGTGGCGCGGGCCGGAGCCGACGCCCTGGAGAACCTGCCGGCCGACTTCAACGTCAACCCGCAGGCCCAGCGCTCGCAGATCCTCCTGGCCGACGGGTCGGTCCTGGCGTCCTTCTTCGACGAGAACCGCGAGTACGTCGCGCTCAAGTCGATCGCCCCCATCATGAGGCAGGCCCAGGTCGCCATCGAGGACAACCGCTTCTACTCGCACGGCGCCATCGACCTGCGCGGCACCTCACGCGCCCTCCTCACGAACATCGCCGGGTCGGCCACGCAGGGCGGCTCGACCCTCACCCAGCAGTACGTCAAGCAGGCGCGCATCGAGCAAGCCGTCTCCGCCGGTGATGAAGCCGGGGTGCAGGCCGCCCAGGAGCAGACCGTCAGCCGCAAGCTCCAGGAGCTGCGCTACGCCGTCGCCCTGGAGCAGAAGCTGTCGAAGGACGACATCCTCGAGCGCTACCTCAACATCGCCTACTACGGCGACGGCGCCTACGGCGTCGAGGCCGCGGCCAAGCACTACTTCAAGACGACGGCCGCCAAGCTCACCCTGGCCCAGGCCGCGATGCTCGCCGGACTCGTGCAGAACCCCGTCGCCTACGACCCGGTCAACCACCCCGACGCGGCCATCCAACGACGCAACATCGTCCTGGCGCGGATGGAGCAGCTCAAGATCATCACCCCCGAGCAGGCCGCAGCGGCAAAGAAGGAGGGGTTCGACGACAAGCTCGTGACGTACCCCAAGAACGGCTGCATCAGCTCGAGCTACCCCTTCGTCTGCGACTACGTCTACCACGCCCTGCTGCAGATGCCGAGCCTGGGCAAGACGAAGGCCGAACGCGAGAAGCTCATCAAGCGTGGCGGCCTCAAGATCCACACCCTCATCAGTCCCAAGGCCGAGGACGCCGCCCTCAGCGCCGTGTCCTCCATGGTCGGCCCCAAGGACCCCGTCATCTCCGGTGTGGCGATCGTCCAACCGGGTACCGGGCTCATCCTGGCCATGGCTCAGTCGCGTCCGCAGATGGGCACCGCGTCGGGACAGACGTACTACAACTACCTGGCGCCGCTGAACATGGGCGGGTACGGCGGCTTCCAGGCCGGGTCGACCTTCAAGGCGTACACCATGGCCTCCGCCCTCGAGCAGGGGTTCCCCATCTCCACCCGGTACACCGCGTCGTCCCCGATGGACTTCACCGGCGAGACCTTCACCAGTTGTTCCGGGGCCTTCAAGTCGGGTTCCTTCGAGGTCTCGAACTCGGTGGGACACTCCTGGAACATCGATCTGCGGGAGGCCGCGGCGTACTCGGTCAACACCTACTTCGTCCAGCTCGAGCGTGACGCCGGGCTGTGCAACGTCACGAAGATGGCCCAGCGCACCGGCGTCGAACTGGCCAGTGGCAAGGACATCGTCAAGAGCTTCAACCAGGTTCCGTCGTTCACCCTGGGTACCGCCTACGTGACCCCGCTGTCGATGGCCACCTCCTACGCCACCTTCGCCGCCCGCGGGATCCACTGCGATCCCATCATCCTCAAGTCGGTCATCAACCGTGAGGGCAAGGCCCTGGCCGTTCCCAGCGCGAACTGCCGACGGGTCATGAGCCAGCAGGTGGCCGACGGCGTCAACTCGGTGCTGCAGGGGGTCATGCAGGCCACCGGTGCCCCGGCGACGATCCCGGGGGGCTACCCGCAGGCCGGCAAGACCGGTACCACCGACTCGCACGAGGCGGTGTGGTTCGACGGCTACACCCCGCGGGCCGCCGGCGTCGCGATGATCGCCGCCGACCCGGCGAGTTCCTACTTCAAGGGACGTGAGGAGAAGTCGATCAAGGGCCTCACCCTGAGCACCGGCGTCTACCTCCAGGGTTCCGGTGGCGGTGACGCCGGAAAGATCTACCAGCGAGCCATGACCGCCGTCCTGGCCGGGCAGCCACGGACGTCCTTCGTGGACCCGACGAAGGACATCCTGTACGGCAAGCAGGTCGCCATCCCGGACACCTCGTCGATGACCTACGACGAGGCCAAGGCGGCGCTGACGAAGGCCGGCTTCTCGACCGAGGTGTGGCACGTCTACTCGAGCTCGTCCTACGGCACCTTCCTCGGCACCGACCCGTCGAGTGGCACGGCGACGAAGGGATCGACGGTCCATCTGCTCGTCTCCAAGGGCCCGCAGCCGTACGTGCCGCCGGTGCAGAAGACCACCCAGCCGACCACCCAGCCCTCCGCCACCCAGGCGCCGACGAGCACCGCTGGGGGTCAGAGCGCCGGTACGGGCAACGGGAATGGCAACGGCAACGGGAACGGGAACACCCAGCCGACGACCAAGCCGTCGAACCGATGAGCACCCGCCGCGTCATGGCGAAGCTCGCCCTCGGAACCGTGGGACTCGGCCTCGCCGGCCTCACCTGGGGGTTGACGGAGGCCCATCTCTTCACGGTGCGGCGGGTCGAGGTGCCGGTCCTTCCGGCCGGGGCGGGGCCGATGAGGGTCCTGCACCTGTCCGACCTGCACATGACGGCGTCCCAGCACGACAAGCAGCGGTTCGTCGAGGGTCTGGCCGAGCTCGAGCCCGATCTCGTCATCGACACCGGTGACAATTTCTGCTCGCAGCAGGCCTTGGGCCCGCTGCTCGACAGTCTTTCGGGGTTGCTGCCGCGGCCCGGGGCGTTCGTCTTCGGGTCGAACGACTACACCGCCCCGGGCTTCCGGAACCCGGTGAGCTACCTCGTCCACGGGAGGTCGCACATCGACCACGAGGTCAACGACCTGCCCACCGAGACGCTGCGCTCCGCCCTGACCGACGCCGGCTGGGTCGACCTCGATGACGCCGCCGGCTCACTCGAGGTGGGCGGCTTGCGCATCGACCTGCGCGGCACCGACGACGCCCACCACGACCGCGACCACTACGACCGGGTCGCCGGCCCCACCGATCCGCGGGCCGACCTCACCCTCGGCGTCACGCACGCGCCGTACCGTCGGGTGCTCGACGCGATGACCGCCGACGGGGTCGACCTCGTCATGGCCGGGCACACCCACGGTGGGCAGGTCTGCCTGCCCCTCAAGGGTGCCCTCATCACGAACTGCGATCTCGACACCGCCCGGGTCAAGGGCCTGTCGACCCACTCGGCCGGCGGACGCACCGCCTGGCTGCACGTGTCGGCCGGGGTCGGCACGTCCCCCTTCGCCCCGTACCGCACCTTCTGCCGGCCCGAGGTGACGCTGCTCACCCTCGTCGCCCGGTGAGCGCGCGTGCCGGCCGGCGTCGCGGGCGCACCGGCCTCAACTCGTCTTGCCTCATGTCAAGATGTCCGGATGAGCGCAGCGCTTGCCTCAGCTGAAATGTCCGGATGGAGATGAGTCAGGCGGCGGGTTGGTCGGTCTGGGTGCGACGCTCGGCTAGGCGGATGAGCTGGTTCTGGATGTCGGTGATCCGCCGGGCCAGATCGGCGGGGTTGAGCCTGTCGTGCTCGGCTGCCAGGCGGGCCCGTGTGGCGGGGTCCAGGACACGGGAGTCGACCAGCCGCTGGTAAGGGGTCTTGGGCTTGTCGTAGACCCGCTTCTTGCGCCCCGCGGAGGTGGTGGTCCAGCCGATGGCCTTGACGCAGGGCAGTAGGTGGTTCTTGCGGGCCATCACCAGGGGCCACAATTGGTTGAGCAGCTGAAGCTCGGTTGCGGTCTCGTAGCGGTATCTGAAGGCGTGGCGGCGGACCCAGTCGCCGTTGCGCTGCTCGACGTGGGCGTTGTCGTTCTTCTTGTAGGGCCGCGAGCGGGACATCGCGATGTCGTGGCCCTTTGCCCAGTCGATGAGGCCCCAGTTGATGAACTCCGACCCGTTGTCGACGTGGACCTCCGCCACGGGCACGGGCATCTGGTCGACGATCCGGTCCATGCCGGCCCCGATGTGGACGAATGCCTTGTTCTTGACCGTGGTCAGGACCGTGTAGCCGGAGACGGGCAGGGTGGCCGACAAGGTCCACAGGAATTCCCCGACCAGGGTGTGGCCGCAGTGGGCCACGGTGTCGACCTCTACCAGCCCGGGATCGGTGATCGGCCCGTCCAGGCTGGTGCGCAGGGGCACCGCGGCACGCAGGATGTGAGGGGCGGGTCGGGTGGCTGACAGGCCGGCGGCCGGGTAGGCGGCGTCCTTGAAGGGGTTCAGGTACCTGTCGATGGTGGCCGCCGACATGGAGCGCAGTTCGGTCAGCACCGCGGGGGTGGCCCGGCGGGTGACTTTCCCGAACTCCTTGAAGCGTTCCAGCCTGTTCAGGGTGTCGTCCATCACGGGGGCCAGGTACTTCCCGGAGGGCTGACCCGTCACGCTCCACACGTGCTGGAGGACCTTCACGGCGTCGTAGGAGTACTTGCGGGGCCGGGGCCGGCGCTTCTGCTGGGACGCGGCACCTTTCCGCGTCAGGGCTGCCCGGATCGCGCGGCGGGCGTGGTCACGGGTCCAGCCTGTGGTGGCGGTCAGGGAGTCCAGCAGCACCGACTTGTCCTTCTTCGATGCGGCCCGGTACTGGTGGGCGTACTTCTTGGTGATCTCACGGCGTGCGGCCATCGACAGCTCCCGATCCATGGCCCGGGCCTACACCGTCAGTACGCGGACATCCTCATCTGAGGCACGTGCTGCCGCATCCGGACCTTTTACGTGAGTCTCGTCGCGANACTTCTTGGTGATCTCACGGCGTGCGGCCATCGACAGCTCCCGATCCATGGCCCGGGCCTACACCGTCAGTACGCGGACATCCTCATCTGAGGCACGTGCTGCCGCATCCGGACCTTTTACGTGAGTCTCGTCGCAACTTGGCGGGCGCTGTCCCCCTGGGTTAGACTGGCCGTCGGCCTCACGGGGCCAGCGATTCGCAGGAATCCATCGGGGTGTGGCGCAGCTTGGTAGCGCGCTTCGTTCGGGACGAAGAGGTCGCAGGTTCAAATCCTGTCACCCCGACCACGGGACGGCCCGGGACATGATGTCCCGGGCCGTCGTCGTTCTCCCCCGCGACACCTGCTCCACCCGGGGACGAGCGCCCATCTCCCGTGAGCCGAGTCGCCGTCACCCCGACACCGGAGTGGACATTCGACGTGGAGGGCCCTGAAAGGCCAGTTTCACGTCTAGGAACCGCGCTCCAGGTCGAGAATCCACCCACCTCGACCACCGGGCCGGGCCCCGACCGCGACACGGCGAAGACCCATACCACACCCCGTCAACCCCCAGCCGCCATCCCTGCCGTCAGACGCAAAGGTTGCAACTCAATAACAATGCGGTGCTGGAGCCGTCCAGACCCTGTGAAGATCGCGATCGACCGGGCAGACTTCTGGCCACCAAGCCCCCGGACTTCCCGGGGGGCCGGCGACCGGATCGCCGGACCAGCTCGGAGGAGACA
Source organism: Acidipropionibacterium timonense (assembly GCF_900605005.1). Lineage (GTDB taxonomy): Bacteria > Actinomycetota > Actinomycetes > Propionibacteriales > Propionibacteriaceae > Cutibacterium > Cutibacterium timonense. Next base: position 2,319,114 of record NZ_LR027558.1, read on the forward strand.
TCAATGCGTCGAATCTCGCCTGTCGTGGCGCTCTCGGTCGCAGGCGTCCTGGCCCTGTCCGCCTGCGGACAGGACGTCGCAGCCCCCAGTGACACGAGCAGCAACAGCTCAGCCAGCACCAGCACCTCGTCGGAACCCGCCAAGGATGGCGGCACCATCACGATTCGCGGCTGCACCCCGCAGAACCCGCTCATCCCGGCCAACACCAACGAGACCTGCGGCGGCAACGTCCTGGACGCCGTCACCGCCAAGCTCGTCCACTACAACTCGGACACCGCAGCGCCCGAGCTCGACATCGCCGAGTCGATCGACACGACCGACAACCAGAACTTCACCGTGAAGATCAAGTCCGGCTACAAGTTCTCCGACGGCACCGAGGTCAAGGCCAGCAACTTCGTCGACGCCTGGAACTGGGACGCCTACGGACCCAACGCCCAGCAGAACTCGTACTTCTTCGAGCCCATCGAGGGGTACGCCGACCTGCAGTGCTCCGACGACACCTGCAAGGCCAAGCCCAAGGCCGACAAGATGACCGGTCTCAAGGTCGTCGACGACCACACCTTCACCATCAAGACCACCGAGAAGGTCTCGAACCTCAAGGTGCGTCTGGGCTACACCACCTTCGCGCCGCTGCCCGACGCCTTCCTCAAGGACCCGAAGAACACCAAGTGGGCGAAGATGCCCATCGGCGCCGGCCCGTTCACCGTGACGGCCAACTCCGCCACCCAGATCGAGCTCACCCGCAACAAGGACTACTCGGGCAGCTACAAGGCCCACGTCGACAAGGTCATCTACAAGATCTACAACGACGCCGCGCCGGCCTACAACGACACCGTCGCCAACCAGCTCGACGTCACCGACCTCATCCCCACCGACCAGCTCACCAATGACCAGTGGAAGCAGGATCTGGCCAACCGGTGGAGCATCCGCCAGTCGGGCGTCTTCCAGTCGATCACCCCGTCCAGCAAGGACAAGCAGCTCGCCAATGCGGACCTCATCAAGGCCCTGAGCATGGACATCGACCGCGCGACCATCACCAAGCAGATCTTCGCCGGCTCCCGCACCCCGGCCGACGGCTGGGTCTCCCCCGTCGTCGACGGCTACGTCAAGAACGCCTGCGGTGACCTGTGCACCTACGACAAGGCCAAGGCCAAGGAGCTCTACCAGAAGTCGGGTGGCTACAAGGGCACCCTCACCATCGCGGTCAATGGCGACGGTGACCACAAGGCTTGGTCCCAGGCCGTGTGCAACGGGTGGAAGAACGACCTCGGCCTCGACTGCCAGCTCAAGGTGACCCCGGACTTCAAGACCCTGCGTGACCAGGTCAACAAGCGTGAGCTCACCGGCTTCTTCCGCACCGGTTGGCAGATGGACTACCCGTCGATCGAGAACTTCCTCACCCCGCTGTATGCCACCGGCGCCTCCAGCAATGACGGCGACTACTCCAACAAGGCCTTCGACGCCAAGCTCAAGGAGGCCGCCGCGGCGACCGACGAGAAGCAGGCCAACACCCTCTACGGGGACGCCGAGAAGATGCTCGCCGAGAAGGTCCCGGCCATCCCGCTGTGGACGGTCTCGACCCCCTTCGGCTGGTCGAACAAGGTGACGAACGTCAAGCTCACCCCGTTCGGCACGATCGACCTGTCCTCGATCAGCGTCAAGTGACCCACCTGGTCCGATGACCGCCGGGGCGGTCCACCGGGAACATCCGGTGGACCGCCCCCGGTCACGAGGACCCCGCTGCGAGGAAACACATCATGGCCAAGTACGTCATCCGACGTCTGCTCCAGATGATCCCGGTGGTCATCGGCGCGACGTTCATCCTCTTCGCCCTCGTCTTCGCCCTGCCCGGTGACCCCACCGCCGGACGATGTGGCGAGCGCCCCTGCCCGCCGTCCTACGTCGCCGCCTTCCGGGCCGAGTACCACCTCGACCAGCCGCTGCTCGTCCAGTACGGCATCTACATCGGCAAGCTGCTGCACGGCAACCTGGGCACGAACTTCTACGGCAACACCGTCGTCAGCGAACTGGCGGTGCGCTACCCCGTGACGATCCGGCTGGCCCTCATCGCCATCCTCGTCGAGATCATCGTCGGCATCGCCGCCGGCGTCGTGGCCGGGGTGCGACACGGCAAGTTCATCGACTACCTCATCCTCGTGTCCTCGCTCGTCGTCATCTCCATCCCGATCTTCGTCATCGGCTCGCTGGCCCAGCTCGTCTTCGGCATGCGCCTGCACTGGGCCCCGGTGACGGCCTCCGACGGCACCTGGGGACAGCTCATCCTGCCGGGGTTCGTCCTCGGTGCCCTGTCGGTGGCCTACGTCGCGCGGCTCACCCGGACGAACCTCATCGAGAACCAGCGCGCCGACTACGTGCGCACCGCGAAGGCCAAGGGCCTCTCGCGGGCCCGCACGGTGACCGTCCACACCCTGCGCAACTCGCTGGTGCCCGTCATCACGTACATCGGGTACGACTTCGGCGCCCTCATGGGCGGTGCCATCGTCACCGAACGCATCTTCAACATCAACGGCATCGGCAATTTCATCTACCGGTCCATCAACCAGCGCGACGGCGTCTCGGTCGTCGGCGCGGTGACCTGCCTGGTGCTCGTCTACCTGCTCGCGAACCTCGTCGTCGACCTGCTCTACGGGGTTCTGGATCCGAGGATCAGCCATGACTGAGGCACACCTGAGCGAGGCCACCGACGCTCCCGAGGACATCCCGATCGGCGGTCAGGACGGCGGCCAGGCCGTCGTCGGGTCGACGCTGTCGGCGTCCTCCCCGAGGTCCCTGTGGACCGACGCCTGGGCTGATCTGCGACGCAACCCGCTGTTCTGGATCTCGGCGATCCTCATCGTCGTCTTCGTCGTCATGGCCGCGTTCCCGGGGCTCTTCACGACCAAGGACCCCCGCTCCTGCGACCTGTCGGCGGCGCGGCACATCCCGTCGGCGGTGCACTGGTTCGGCACCGACGTCCAGGGGTGCGACGTCTACGCCCGCACCGTCTACGGGGCCCGGTCCTCGATGCTCGTCGGCGTCCTGGCCACCCTGGGCACGGCCCTGCTGGGTTCGGTCATCGGCCTCATCGCGGGCTTCCGCGGGGGATGGGTGGACAGCCTGCTGGGCCGCGTCGGCGACATCTTCTACGCCATCCCGCTGCTGCTCGGCGGCATCATCATCCTCTACACCTTCCCCAACAAGCTGGGGACGCCGTACATCGTCGTCGTCCTCAAGGTCGTCGGGGCCGTCGTCATCCTCGGCTGGCCGTCCATCGCCCGGCTCATGCGGTCGGCGGTGCTCCAGGTCATGCCGAACGACTACATCCAGGCCGCACGCGCCCTGGGAGCCAGCCCGCGGCGGATCATCATGAGCCACATCCTGCCCAACGCCATGGCCCCGGTGCTCGTCGTCTCGACGATCAACCTCGGTGCCTACATCGCCATCGAGGCGACGCTGAGCTACCTGGGCATCGGCCTGCAGGAACCGGCGATCAGCTGGGGGGTGTCCATCTCGGACGCCTCCGGTCTGGGGTACGTGAGGTCGGCACCGCACATGCTCCTCTTCCCGTCCCTGTTCCTGTCGCTGGCCGTGCTGGCGTTCATCTTCCTGGGCGAGGCGGCGCAGAGCGCCTTCGACCCCAAGCGGCACTGAGAGGAGCCGTCATGCCACTGTCCAGAGCACGTCTGCAGGTCGAACCGGTCGACGGCAAGCTCCTGGAGGTCGACGACCTCCACGTCGAGTTCCGCACCCGCGACGGCGTCGCCAAGGCGATCAACGGGGTGACCTTCTCCCTGTCGGAGCGCGAGACCCTGGCCATCCTCGGGGAGTCCGGGTCGGGCAAGTCGGTGACCGCCCAGGCCATCATGGGGATCCTCGACAGCCCACCGGCCCACGTCACCGGCGGCTCCATCCGCTACTGCGGGCTCGAGCTGCTGTCCATGCGCAGCCGTCAGATGCAGGACATCCGCGGCGAGCACATCGCCATGATCTTCCAGGACGCCCTGAGCGCCCTCAACCCGGTGTTCCCGGTGGGGTGGCAGATCGCCGAGATGTTCCGCGTCCACCGCGGCATGAACCGATCCGACGCCCAGGCCGAGGCGGTCCGGCTCATGGAGCGGGTGCGCATTCCCGCCGCCAAGGAGCGGGCGGGCAACTACCCGCACCAGTTCTCCGGCGGCATGCGCCAGCGCATCATGATCGCCATGGCCATCGCCCTCAACCCGAGGGTGCTCATCGCCGACGAGCCGACGACCGCCCTCGACGTCACCGTCCAGGCGCAGATCATGACCCTGCTCAAGGAGTTGCAGGACGAGTCCGACATGGGCCTCATCCTCATCACCCACGACCTGGGGGTCGTCGCCGACGTCGCCGACGACATCGCCGTCATGTACTGCGGCCGGTTCGTCGAGCACTCCGACGTCCACCGGCTCTACGCCAATCCGGCCCATCCGTACACCGTGGGGCTCATCGACTCGATCCCCCGGCTCGACCAGAAGGGCGACCAGCTGTACGCCATCGGCGGCCTGCCGCCGTCGCTGACGAACCTGCCGTCCGGGTGTTCCTTCCATCCCCGGTGCCGGTTCGCCACCGACGAGTGCCGGGTGGGCGGGGCACCCACGTTCAAGGAAGTGGAGCCGGCGCGGTTCGCCGCCTGCCACCATGCCGAGGAGGTGCTCCATCGTGAGCGAGTCTGAGCTGACCATCCCGCGCCGGTCGCAGGAGGCGTCCCCCCGCCCGGAAGGCGCGCGCGAGCCGATCCTGTCGGTGCGCGACCTCACCAAGCACTACCCGCTCAAGGCCGGGGTCGTGCGGCACACCGTGGGTCACGTCAAGGCCGTCGACGGGGTGAGCTTCGACCTCTACCCCGGCGAGACCCTGGGTGTCGTCGGCGAGTCGGGCTGCGGCAAGTCGACCCTGGGGCGTCTGCTCGTGGCCCTCGAGAAGCCCACCTCGGGCACCATCACCTTCGAGGGCAACGACGTCACCGACGCCACCGGTTCCCAGATGCGCAAGCTGCGACGCGACATCCAGATCGTCTTCCAGGACCCGTACACCTCCCTCGACCCGCGCAAGACCGTCGGCGACATCGTCGGGGAGCCGTTCAAGATCCATCCCGACGTCGTCCCGAGGGGCAAGCGGGAGGAACGGGTCAAGGAGCTGCTCGACCTCGTCGGCCTCAATCCTGAGCACATCAACCGCTACCCGCACCAGTTCTCCGGCGGCCAGCGTCAGCGGATCGGGATCGCCCGCGGCATCGCCCTCAACCCCAAGGTCGTCATCTGCGACGAGCCGGTCTCGGCCCTCGACGTGTCCGTGCAGGCGCAGGTCGTCAACCTGCTCCAGCGGCTGCAGAAGGAGCTGGGCCTGGCGTACGTCTTCATCGCCCACGACCTGTCGGTGGTGCGGCACATCTCGGACCGGGTCGCGGTGATGTACCTCGGTCGGATCATGGAGATGGGCGACGAGGCGCAGATCTACGACCGGGCGACCCACCCGTACACCCAGGCGCTCATGTCCGCGGTACCGGTGCCCGACCCGCAGATGCGTGGCAAGCGAGAGCAGATCATCCTCCACGGCGACGTGCCCTCCCCGGCCAACCCGCCCTCGGGCTGCCGGTTCCACACCCGGTGCTGGCGGGCCCAACCCATCTGCGCCGAGAAGGACACCGAGCTGCTGCCGCGCGACGACGGGGCCGGCCAGCACGACTGCCGGTGCCACTTCGCCGCGCTCTTCGAGAAGGCGGCCGAGGACATCACGGCCGACGACCTCATCGGCTGAGGGATCCCCCACCGGCACGAGTCGGGGGCGGCTTCGAGGACCGGCCGCCCCCGATGCGCGTGCATCGGTTAGCGTGTGCCCGTGCTCGTCCTGCTGTCCCCGGCCAAGACCCTCGACCTCACCTCGCCCCTGACGACGCCGTCGAGGCACCACTCGACGCCACTGTTCGTGGACCGGGCCGACACCCTGGCGGCCCGGATGGCGGAGCTGTCGGTCGACGAGCTCGCATCCTTGCTCGGCGTCTCGCACGACCTCGCGGCGCTCAATGCCGGGCGCTACGCCACCTTCGGGTCCGGGCCCGGCCGACCGGCGGCGCGGTGCTTCGACGGTCCGGTGTACCGGGCCATGGCGCCGTCCACCTTCGACACCCGCGACTGGACGGAGGCCACGAAGACGCTGCGGATCCTCTCGGGGCTCTACGGATGGCTGCGCCCACTCGACCTCATCCAGCCCTACCGCCTGGAGATGGGGGTGCGCCTCGACGGGCGGACGATGGCCGCTCGCTGGCGCCCGGCGGTCACCGCGGCGCTGCTGCGCGACGTGGACCGGTCCCCCGGGCCGCGGGTCGTCGTCAACCTCGCCTCGGCCGAGTACTGGGACGCCGTCGACGCCGCCGCCCTGGCCGACGCCGCGGTGCGGGTCGTCACACCGAGGTTCGAGGACCTCGACGGGCAGGGTCACTGGCGGGTGTTGTCGTTCCCGGCCAAGTCGGCACGAGGTCACCTGGCGGGGTGGATCGTGCGGACCAGGCTGCGATCGGTGCGCGGACTGCGCGAGGCCGACGGCGTCCACCGGTGGGTGCCGGGGAGCCCGGTGGACGAGCCGGTGTTCCGCGCGACGACGGGTCGAGCCGCGGCGGGGGCGAGGCGGGTCCATCCCGGGCGTTGACCGCAGCCGCGGCGACGTCGCTGCCGGCACCGGCGTCATCCCCGCCAGGCCATGGATCCGGGCCCCCGCTCCATGCCATGACGGGGGCCCGGACGTCTGCGGGTCAGGCGCTCCTGCGCCCGTATCGGCGGTTGAACTTCTCCACCCGGCCGGCGGTGTCGACGATCTTCGCCTTGCCCGTGTAGAAGGGGTGGCTCGCCGAGGAGATGTCGACGTCGATGACCGGGTAGGTGTTCCCGTCGATCCACTCGATGGTCCGGTCGCTCGTCGCCGTCGACCTGGTGAGGAAGGTGAAGTCCGCGGAGATGTCACGGAAGACGACCGGATGGATGTCGGGCTTCATGTCGTCCTCTCGGTGGCGGATCTCGTCTCTTCGTATATGATAACGGTTCTCATTACGTTTTGCATCCATCAGAGGAGGATCCATGTCACGACGCTGCCAGGTCCGTCAGACCCGCCCCGGGTTCGGCAACAGCGTCTCCCACTCGCATCGGCGCACCCGCCGACGCTGGGACCCGAACGTCCAGACCAAGCGGTACTGGGTGCCGTCGCTGGGGCGCACCGTCACCCTGCGCCTCACCCCCAAGGCCATGAAGACCATCGAGCGACGCGGGATCGACGTCGTCGTCGCGCAGATGCGTGAGCGCGGGGAGAGGTTCTGATGGCCAAGAAGTCCAAGGACCTCCGTCCGATCATCAAGCTGAGGTCGACCGCCGGCACCGGCTACACCTACGTGACGACGAAGAACCGCCGCAACACCCCCGACCGCCTCGTGCTCATGAAGTACGACCCGGTCGTGCGCCGACATGTCGAGTTCAAGGAGACCCGCTGATGGCCAAGAAGTCCAAGATCGCCGCCCAGAAGAGGCGCGAGGAGATGGTCGCCCGGTACGCCGACCGGCGCGCCGAGGTCAAGGCCGCCGCCAAGGACCCGCGGGCCTCGCTCGAGGAGCGGATGGAGGCCTCCCGCCAGCTGGCGCGGCTACCGCGCGACTCCAGCCCAGTGCGACTGCGCAACCGGGACGCCGTCGACGGACGCCCCCGCGGATTCCTGCGCAAGGCCGGGATCAGCCGGGTGAGGTTCAGGCAGATGGCCCACGACGGGGAACTCCCCGGAATCACGAAGTCGAGCTGGTGAGGCACCCATGGCAGTACCGAAGCGAAAGAAGTCCCGTTCGACCACGCGCCATCGGCGTGCCCAGTGGAAGGCGACCGCGCCCGAACTCGTGTCGATCCGGGTCGAGGGCCGCACGATCCGCGTCCCGCGCAACCTGGTCAAGGCCTACCACCTTGGGTTGATCAAGCCCGAGGACTGAGTCCGTGCCGGGGCCCACCAGCCCCTCGGCCGGCACCCCCGGGCCCGGCCCGCGTCGACGGCGACCGTCCGGGTCGACGGTTCCGGCCCGGCCGCCTTAGGCTCGTTCCCATGGACAAGCCCCACGTGACCCTGCCCGATGCAGCACCCGAGGACCTCGTCATCGAGGACATCACCGTCGGCGACGGACAGGAGGCCCAGGCCGGCAACCTCGTCGAGGTGCACTACGTCGGCGTCGCCCTGAGCAACGGCAAGGAGTTCGACGCCTCCTGGAACCGCGGCGAGCCGCTCACCTTCCAGCTCGGCGTCGGCCAGGTTATCCCCGGCTGGGACACCGGCGTGCAGGGGATGAAGGTCGGCGGCCGCCGCCAGCTCACCATCCCCCACCAGCTGGCCTACGGCGAGCGCGGGATCCCCGGCGTCATCGCCCCCGAGGAGACCCTCGTCTTCGTCTGCGACCTCGTCAACGTCATCTGACCGTCAGGAAAATCCCCTGAGCGCGGCTTTCCTCCCCTGGCGGGGAACAGTCCTCCGCTCAGGGTGATTTCCCGACACCTGCCATGACGGACCACCCCTGGCAACCCCCGGTCGTCGACCCGGCGACCGCGATCGAGGACGCCCGGACCCTCCCGACACGAGCCGGGGGCCGAGCGGTCATCGGACTGTGCGGCGAGCCGGGGGCCGGCAAGTCGACCCTGGCGGCCCTCCTGGCCCGCGAGGCCGGGGCGGTCGTCGTCCCCATGGACGGGTTCCACCTGGCCCAGGTCGAGCTGGAGCGCCTCGGCCGGGCCGGACGCAAGGGCGCCCCGGACACCTTCGACGCCTACGGTTTCGTCGCCCTGGTGCGACGCATCGTCACGGCCACCGACCCCGTCACCTACGCCCCGGCCTTCCACCGGGACATCGAGGACTCCATCGCCGGGCAGATCCCGGTCGCCGCCGACGACCTCTTGGTCGTCATCGAGGGCAACTACCTCCTCCTCGACACCGAGCCGTGGTCCCAGCTCGCCGACCTGTTCACCCGGACGTGGTACGTCGAGGTCGACGAGCGGCTGCGCCTCGAGCGGCTCGTCTCCCGCCACGAGGCCTTCGGCAAGTCCCATGAGGCCGCCGTCGCCTGGGCGAACGGGCCCGACGAGGCCAACGCCCGGCTCATCAGGCGGTGCCGCACCCGAGCCGACCTCGTCGTGCACCCCTGATCCAGGGCGACCCCACCCCCTTTCAGGCGACTCGACCATCCCCACAGATTCACCCGCCAGATCCGCACCACGCCGAAGGTTCTGCTGCCAATCACGGGACGATCGACGAAACTCACAGGTTTGAGTCGGGAAGATTCCACGTAACCTCTTCCCTTGCCGCCCAGCGACAGCTAGATTCTGCACATCGGCAAAGATGCCCAGAGACGCCACCGGGTGGGAGGACCCATGACGACGACCCCTGCGGGCCAGACGACCCCGACGATCCGTTCCGTCGAGCGCGCGCTCGACCTTCTCGGGGTGGTGTGCGACCACCCCGGCATCACCCTCAGCGACGCCGCCCGGAAAGTCGATCTGGCCCCCTCGAGCGCGCTGCGCCTGCTGCGTACCCTCACCGAGACCGGACACCTGTCGCGCAGCGCCGACGGGCTCTACGACGTCGGTCCCGAGCTCATCCGGATCGCCGGTCGAGTGCTCGCCGACAACTCCCTGCGCCGCATCTGCCGTCCGACGATGACGGCCCTGGCCGCCGAGGCCGGGGAGTCGGTCTACCTGTCGGTACGCCACCTCGACCGGGCCATGTACATCGCCCTCGCCACCGGGTCGCGGGCCATCCAGCACCGTTCCTGGGAGGGTCAGACCATTCCCCTGGAGACCAGCGCCTCCGGCGCGGCGCTCACCGGACGGATGGGCCGGGCCCGGTTCGCCGTCGTGGCCTCCGGCGTCGAGAAGGACGTCACCGCCATCGCCGCCCCCATCTGCCTGCACGGGGAGACGGTCGCCGCACTGAGCATGGTGGCCCCGTCGTACCGCCTCACCCCCGAGCTCATCAGCAAGTACGGAGCCCTCGTGGCGACGAAGGCCGCCGGTCTGTCGAAGATCCTCGGCGACAACCCGCCGCCACAGCAGCGTCGCAAGTCGTCCCGACGTCGCACGACGTCGGCCACCTCACCGGCCTCCCCGACCGAACCCGGCGACGACGCGGGTCGACGCACCACCGGGGCGCACTCCGTGTCCGGGCTGAACCGTGCCCCCGGCACCCAACCGCAGCCAGCACACCCCCAGGTGACCAGACTGCATCCCCTCCAGCCCGGCGCCGGTCAGCACCCAACCGCTCAACTCGGGCACCTCCAGAGCGGTCCTGCCCCGGCCACGCAGGGCACCCGCAGCCTCGGGCGCTTCGTCCCGGCCCATCCAGCCGCCGTGCAGAACTGCCCCACCTACCTCGACAGGAGCGCGCAGTGACGACGAACGAGACGACTTCCCGGGCCATGCACATCACCCTGGACGCCGCATGGCCGGACGACCCCGTCTTCGAGCCGGGTGTCCGGCGGGCCCCCTCCCGTGGGTTCCACCTCACCGACGAGCAGACCCGCACGGCCCTGCGCAACGCCCTGCGTTACCTGCCACCGGAGCTGCACGCCAAGGCCGCCCCCGAGTTCCTCGAGGAACTGCGCACCCTGGGGCGCATCTACGCCTACCGCTGGCGTCCGGCCGGGCGGCTCCATGGCAAGCCCATCGACGAGTACCGCGGCCGGTGCATCGAGGGCAGGGCCTTCCAGGTCCAGATCGACAACAACCTCGACTTCGACGTCGCCCTCTACCCGTATGAACTCGTCACCTACGGCGAGACCGGCTCGGTGTGCCAGAACTGGCTGCAGTACCGGCTCATCACGAAGTACCTCGAGCAACTCACCGAGGACACCACGCTCGTCGTCATGAGTGGACACCCGCTCGGGCTCTTCCCCTCCCGGCCCGAGTCGCCGCGGGTCATCATCACGAACTCGCTCATGGTGGGGCGCTTCGACAACCCCAAGGACTGGGAGATCAGCGAGGAGCTCGGCGTCGCCAACTACGGCCAGATGACCGCCGGCGGCTGGATGTACATCGGCCCCCAGGGCATCGTCCACGGCACCTTCAACACCATCCTCAACGCCGGACGCCTGCGTCTGGGCATCCCCGCAGACGGTGACCTGTCCGGGGTGCTCTTCGTGTCCTCCGGTCTCGGCGGCATGTCCGGGGCCCAACCCAAGGCCGCCGAGATCGCCCACGCCGTCGGCGTCATCGCCGAGGTCGACATGTCGCGCATCCAGACCCGCCTCGACCAGGGCTGGGTGGGCCATGTCTCCGACGACCTCGACGAGGTCTTCGCCCTGGCCGGCCAGCACATCGAGGCCCGGACGCCGGCGTCGATCGCCTACCACGGCAACATCGTCGACCTGCTCCAGTACGCCGTCGACCACGACATCTCCATCCCGCTGCTGTCGGACCAGACGAGCTGCCACGCCGCCTACGACGGCGGCTACTGCCCGCAGGGGTTGAGCTTCGAGGAGCGCACCGAGCTGCTGGCCACCGACCGCCAGGAGTACGCCCGTCGCGTCGACCAGACCCTCGCCAAGCACTTCGAGCTCATCTCGACCCTCGTCGACCGCGGCACGTACTTCTTCGACTACGGCAACAACTTCATGAACGCCGTCTTCGAGTCGGGGGTCACCCGGATCGCCAAGGGCGGGGACAACCGCAACGGCTTCATCTGGCCCTCCTACGTCGAGGACATCATGGGCCCCGAGCTCTTCGACTACGGCTACGGGCCGTTCCGCTGGGTGTGCCTGTCGGGCCGCCACGAGGACCTCATCGCCACCGACCACGCGGCCATGAGCTGCATCGACCCCGACCGGCGCGGGCAGGACCGCGACAACTGGATCTGGATCCGCGACGCCGAGGCCAATGACCTGGTCGTCGGCACCCAGGCGCGCATCCTCTACCAGGACGCCCAGGGCCGCATGGACATCGCCCTCAAGTTCAATGAGATGGTGCGCCGGGGCCAGATCGGGCCGGTCATGCTCGGCCGCGACCACCACGACGTCTCGGGCACCGACTCGCCCTTCCGCGAGACCGCGAACATCAAGGACGGCTCCAACGTCATGGCCGACATGGCGACCCAGTGCTTCGCTGGCAATGCCGCTCGCGGCATGAGCCTGGTCACGCTCCACAACGGCGGCGGCACGGGCATCGGCAACGCCGTCAACGGCGGGTTCGGGCTGGTCCTCGACGGCTCCGAGAGGGTCGACGCCGTCATCCGCAGCTCCCTGCTGTGGGACGTCATGTGTGGTGTGGCGCGGCGCGGCTGGGCCCGCAACGACCATTCCATCGAGACGGCCACCCAGTTCAACCTCGAGCACCCGGAGGCCCAGATCACCCTGCCCTTCCTCGTCGAGGACACCCTCATCGACGGGCTGGTGACGCCGTGAGCCTCGACGTCGTCGAGCTGCTGGGTCGCATCGAGTCGGTCGGACGGGCCGAGGACGGGTCCTACTGGAGGTTCTCCCTCACCGACGTCGACGCCGTCCTACGGCAGTGGTTCACCGATGTGGCCCACTCGCTCGGGCTGACGGTCGAGTCCGATCCCAACGCGAACCTCGTCGCCTGGTGGGACGGGGCGGACGGGGACGAGTCGCCCGGGGCCAGCAGGGCCGGGGCGGTCCTCACTGGCTCCCACGTCGACTCCGTCCCCGGCGGCGGCGCCCTCGACGGGCCGCTCGGCGTCGCCTCCTCGCTGGCCGCCGTGTCGCGGCTCATCGAGGCCGGGGTGCGCCCGTCGCGGCCGGTCGGCGTCGTCCTGTGGACCGACGAGGAGGGTTCACGGTTCGACATGCCCTGTCTGGGGTCCCGACTGGCCTGCGGCGACCTCGCCCCTGACAAGGCCAGGAACCTGCCCTGCCGGGACGGGGGCACGCTGGCCGAGGCGTGGACCGCCGCCGGGCTCGACCCGGCTGCCCTGGGCCCGACCACCTGGGCCCTGGACGCCGCCTGCCTCGTCGAGCTGCACGTCGAGCAGGGCCGGGCCCTGGCCGACGGACCGCACCCGGTGGCCGTGGCGACGGCGGTGCGTCCGCACACGCGGATGCGGGTCGACGTCGTCGGCCGACCGGATCATGCCGGAACGACCCTCATGCCGCACCGTCAGGACCCCGTCGTCGCGACCGCCGCCATGGTCCTGGCCGCCCGCCGGGCGGCCCTCGAGTCGCCCGACCCCATGGCCACCGCCACCGTCGGACGCACCCACATCGCCCCCGGCGGCACCAACGTCATCGCCGGCCAGGACACCTCCTGGCTCGACTGCCGCGCCGAGACCGAGGACGGCGTCCGTGAGGTGCTCGAGCGCATCGAGGAGGAGTCCGTCCGGGCTGGGAGGGCCGAGGGCTGCCAGGTGACGTGGACCCGCGAGTCGTGGACCCCGCGCGTCGAGTTCGACGCCGACCTGTCCGAACTCATGGTGCGGGTCCTCGGCGACGTCCCCCGACTGTCGACAGGCGCCGGGCACGACGCCGCCGTCATGGCCGCTCACGTCCCGGCGGCGATGCTCTTCGTCCGCAACCCCACCGGGGCCTCGCACACCCCGGCCGAGACCGCCAGTGACGCCGACTGCCGGGCCGGCGTCGACGCCCTCACCGCCGTCCTCGAGGAGCTCGTCCGATGATCCTGTGCCGTACCGCCCTGGTCGACGGGCAGTTCGTCGACGACGTCGCCGTCGGCGTCGACGACCGTGGCTTCATCAGCGAGATCCTCACCGGTGAACCGATCACCACCGCCTACGACGTCGACGGAGTCGTCGTGCCGGGGTTCGTCAACACCCACTCGCACCTCTTCCACCGGGCACTGCGCGGGGCCGGGGAGGGCGAGGACTTCTGGAGCTGGCGCACCGAGATGTACCGGCTGGCCGGCCGGCTCGACCCCGACGGGTACCACCGGCTCGCCATCGGCGTCTTCGGCGAGATGCTCGACGCCGGCTACACGAGCGTCGGCGAGTTCCACTACGTCCACCACCGACCGGACGGTCGGCCCTACCCCGGGCACGAGATGGAACTGGCGGTGGCTTGGGCCGCCATCGAGGCCGGCATCCGGCTCACCCTGCTCGACACCTGCTATCTGCACGCCGGGTTCGGTGCGCCGCTGGAACCGGCCCAGGTGAGGTTCGGGGACGGCTCGGCCGAGGGCTGGGTCGACCGCTGGCACCGGCTGGCCGACGCCCTGCCGCGCTCCCCGTTGGTGAGCCTGGGAGCGGCGGTGCACAGCGTTCGCGCGGTGAGTCCCGAGGAGATGGACGCCGCCGTCGACGGGCTGCCCGATGACGTCCCCCTGCACGTCCACCTGTCGGAGCAGCCGGCCGAGAACCGGGCCTGCCAGCAGGCCACCGGGTTGACGCCGACCGCGGTGCTCGAACGGGCCGGGGTGCTGTCGCCACGCACCACCGCCGTCCACGCCACGCACCTCACCGACGACGACATCGACGCCCTGGCGGCCTCGCGGACGACGGTGTCGCTGTGCCCCACGACCGAGGCCGACCTGGGCGACGGCATCGCCCGCGTCGCCGACCTCCTCGACGCCGGCGTGGCGCTGTGCATCGGGACCGACGAGGACGTCGTCACCGACCCCTTCGCCGAGCTGCGGCTGCTGGAGTCCGGGGCGCGGTTGATCGGTGGGCGGCGCGGGGTCGTGCCGAGCGAGGAGCTGTGGGCGATCGGTTCGCGGGTGAGCTCCCTGCTGCCCGGGGTCGGCCGCGCCGAGCGGGCCGGGCTCCGGGTGGGCGACCCGGCCGACATGGTCGCGGTGAGTCCGAGGTCGTCGCGTCTGGCCGGGGTGCCGCCGCAGCGGTGGCCGCTCGTGGCGTCGGCAGCGGACGTCACCGCCACCATCGTCGGCGGGCGAGTCGTGCCGGGAGGGTCCACGAGGCGGCTCGTGGCGGCGCTGGACGAGCTGCGCGGGCTGCCTGCCGAGCTGCGCGGGGAGCACCCCGAGCTGCGCGGGGACGGCCGATGAGCACCCTCGTCACCGGCATCGGACTCCTCGTCACCAACGACCCGGATCAGTGGGGCCACGAGTCCCCGCTGCCGGACGCCGACACGAGGTCCGCCGACCGGCTCGGGCAGATCCGCGACGCCGCCGTCGTCCTCGACGGGGACCGGATCTCCTGGATCGGCCGGGCGACCGCCGCCCCGGCGGCCGACGACGCCGTCGACCTGGGCGGGGCTGCCGTCATCCCCGGGTTCGTCGACTCCCACACCCATCCGGTCTTCGCCGGCGAGCGCAGCGACGAGTTCGATGCCCGTCTCACCGGGCAGCGCTACGACGGGGGAGGAATCCGGCGCACCATGGCCGCCACCCGGGCGGGCTCCGACGACCACCTGGGCGCCATGGTCGACGGGCTGCTGGCCGAGATGACCCGGCAGGGCACCACCTGCGTCGAGGGCAAGACCGGCTACGGGCTCGATCTCGCCACCGAGACACGATCGGCCAGGGTGCTGGCCGGGCGGGTCGACGAGGTGACCTTCCTCGGCGCCCACGTTGTCCCCCCGGAGTATGCCGCACGCCCCGACGACTACGTCGACCTCGTCCGCGGACCCATGCTCGAGGCCGTCCGCGAGGACGTCTCGTGGATCGACGTCTTCTGCGAGCAGGGCGCCTTCGACACCGACCAGACCCTGGCGATCCTCGCCGCCGGGCGCGACGCCGGCCTCGGCCTGCGGCTCCACGCCGCCCAGCTGCACCCGACCTCCGTCATCGCCCCGGCCGTCGAGATGGGGGTGGCCGCCATCGACCACTGCACCTTCCTGTCCGACGCCGACGTCGAGGCCATCGCCGGGTCGAGCACGGTCGCGACCCTGCTGCCGGCCGCCGAGTTCAGCACCCTCCAGCCCTACCCGGACGCCTCCCGACTGCTCGCGGCAGGGGCGACGGTGGCCCTGGCCACCGACTGCAACCCGGGCACGGCGTTCACCTCGTCGATGCCCTTCTGCCTGGCCATCGCCGTACGCGAGATGGGCATGACCCCGGCCCAGGCCCTGTGGTCGGCGACCGCCGGCGGGGCCGCCGCGCTGCGCCGCGACGACGTCGGCGTCGTCCGGGTCGGGGCGCGGGCCGACCTCCTCGCCCTGGCCGCGCCGAGCTGGCTGCACCTGTTCTATCGACCCGGGGTGCCGCTCGTCTCGCACGTGTGGCACCGCGGCGTCCACCACGACCTGTCCGTCCCCTCCCTCACGTTCTGACCGAATCCCCTGGATTGGAGCCCCCATGACCGTCCGCATCGGCACCCCGCTCACCTTCGACGACGTCGTCGCCGTCGCCCGTCACGACGAGCCGGTCGAGGTGACCGCCGAGGCCCTGGCCGCCGTCGACCGCGCCGCCCGGCACATCGAGGACCTGGCCGACGACGTCGTCCCCCACTACGGCATCAGCACCGGATTCGGCGCCCTCGCCTCCAAGCGGGTGCCGAGGGAACAGCGGGTCGCCCTGCAGCACTCGCTCATCCGCTCACACGCCGCCAGCACCGGAGCCGAGGTGGAGCGCGAGGTCATCCGGGCGATGATGCTGCTGCGCCTCAAGACCATGGCCTCGGGCCACACCGGCGTGCGCCGCGAGGTCGTCCTCGGCTATGGCGCCATGCTCAATGCCGGCATCACCCCGATCGTCGGCGAGTACGGGTCGCTCGGCTGCTCCGGCGACCTGGCCCCGCTCGCCCACGCCGCCCTCGCCCTCACCGGCGAGGGGGTCGTCCGCGACCGGGCCGGGCAACGGATGGACGCCGCCGCGGCCCTGGCTGCGGCCGGACTGGAGCCCCTCACGCTGCGCGAGAAGGAGGGCCTGGCGCTCATCAACGGCACCGACGGGATGCTCGGCCAGCTCATCCTCGCCCTGGCCGACCTCCACGTCCTCGTGACGACCGCCGACCTCACCGCGGCCATGACCGTCCAGGCCCTGTGCGGGATCGCCGCCGTCTTCGCCCCCGACCTGCAGCAGCTGCGCCCGCACGCCGGGCAGGCGGCATCGGCGGCGAACATCCTGGCCCTGCTGGCCGGGTCCCCGCTCATCCAGGCCGGCAAGGACGAAGCCCACAAGAGGGTCCAGGACGCGTACTCGTTGCGCTGCGCGCCCCAGGTGCACGGGGCGGTGCGCGACACCATGACGCACGCCGAGCACGTCGCCGGGGTCGAGCTCGTCTCGGCCGTCGACAACCCGGCGGTGACCGATGACCTGCGGGTGGAGTCGAACGGCAACTTCCACGGGGCCCCGGTGGCCTACGTCCTCGACTTCCTGGCCATCGCGGTGGCCGACCTGGCCTCGATGAGCGAGCGGCGGACCGATCGGATGCTCGACCCGGCGCGCAGCCGCGGGCTCAACGCCTTCCTCGCCGATGACCCCGGGGTCGATTCGGGCTACATGATCGCCCAGTACACCCAGGCCGGGATCGTCTCGGAGCTCAAGCGCCTGGCCGTGCCGGCCTCGGTCGACTCGATCCCCACCTCGGCCATGCAGGAGGACCACGTCTCGATGGGCTGGTCGGCCGCCCGCAAGCTGCGTCGCGCCGTCGACGGCCTGGGCAAGGTGCTCGGCATCGAGGCGCTCACGGCCGCCCGGGCCATCGACCTGCGCGGTCTGGGTGCCTCCGCCCCGGTCAACGAGGTCATCGCCCTCATGCGTGGCACCCTTCCGGCGCCGGGCCCGGACCGTTTCCTGGCCCCTGACATCGCCGAGGTCGACCGGCTCGTCGCCACCGGGGCCCTCGTCGAGGCCGCACGCGGGAGGGTCGAGCTGGGCTGATCGGGCAGGCACCGCCACGATTCCCCGCGCAACCCGACGTGCGGCCCCCGAACCGGCCGTGAGGGAGGTTGCGCGGGGAATCGTGGCGGTCGGGGCCGGGCACGGGTCGTCCGACCGTCGGCGGCCCACGCCATCTGCGCGGCACAATGGACCGCCGGGAGGGCCCATGGGAACATTCACGGCGATCGACTTCGAGACGGCCAACGGGGCCAGGGCCTCGGCCTGCTCCATCGCCGCGGTCGTCATGGACGAGTCCGGCCAGGTGCTCGCCACCCGGTCCGACCTGCTGCGCCCGCTACCCGGCCACGACTGGTTCGCCGCGCGGAACATCGACATCCACGGCATCACCCCGGCCATGGTGGCGGACTCCCCCACCTGGGACGAGGTCGTCGACGACTACCTCGACCTCATCGGTGCGGGCCCGGTGGTCGCCCACAACATGGCCTTCGACGCCAGCGTGTGGGACGCCATGGCGGCCGAGATCGGCACCCCGACCCTCGAAGCCCCCCGGCTGTGCACCTACCGCACCGCCGCGACCCTGCTCGGCTGGCCGCGCGGCACGATGAAGCTCGACATGGTGCATCGCCACTACTTCCCCGGCCGCACCTTCGCCCACCACCGGGCCGACGCCGACGCCCTGGCCTGCGCCCAGATCCTCCTGGCCCAGATGGCCGAGGCCGGGGTCGACCTGGCGTGGATGGTCGAGAACCGGGCGACGGCCCGTCGCCCCCGGGGACCCCGGTGGTGAGGCCGGTCCGTGAGCCGGTGACACCCACGACGGTGCGGACAGGTCGTGCACCGGTCCGTGGCGGGGACACTTCCCTCAGGCGGCACCGATCTGACGGGCCCTGACCCTCTTGCGCCACACCATCGCCAGGGTCGTCGGGGCCGACATCGCGACGAAGGCGAACCAGGCCGCGGTGAGTCCGCCACCGTGACGCACGATGAGCCACGCGATGACGACCACCGTCCAGTTGCTCACGGCCTCGACGTAGAGCGGGCTCATGGGGTCGCGCATGGCCCGCAGCGCCCCGGAGTTCTGGATCGTCGTGCACCAGAACGGCTGGGTGAGCATCATGACCGGCAGGGTGATGGCCGCCAGGTTGGCCACCGACGGGTCCTGGGTGAAGCAGGCGACGATGGGCCGGGCCAGCAGCGAGACGACGATCCCCAGGCACACCGCGATGCCGAAGGCCCACCGCTCGGTGCGCCCGGCGACCTGTCGGGCGAGCATCGGCCGACCGGCTCCCAGAGCCTGTCCGACGAGGGTCGTCGTGGCGATCATGAGGGCGATCCCGGGCAGGAAGACGAGACCCTGGATGCTCATCTGGACCCGCTGGGCAGCCATGGAGTCTGTGCCCAGCTGCGAGACGATGATGGTGAAGACGAGCCAGGCTCCCGAGATGACGAGCTGCTCGCCCGCGGCCGGCAGGCCCAGCCGCATGATGGCCCGGGCGGCCTCCCAGCGCGGTTTCCAGTAGACGAGGATCGTGCCGACGGGACGCTGCAGGGAGACCCCGGCGCGGCCCTTGGCCATGAGCCAGACCATGGCGACCAGGGCCAGCGTGCGCGAGATGGCGGCGGCGATGGCAGCCCCTTCGACGCCCAGCTCGGGCGCACCGAGGTGGCCGTGGATGAGGATGAAGGCGAGCACCATGTTGATGGCGTTGGCACCGGCGGTGACGTACATGGGGGTCCGGGCGTCTCCGGCCCCGCGCAGGACGCCGCCGGAGATCATGAGCATGGCCAGCACCGGGGTGGCGGCCAGGGACACCGACAGATAGCTCGCGGCGATGCCGGTGGCGTCGGCCGGGAGCCCGAAGATCGACGCCACCGCCGGCGCCCCGAGGGCCCCGGCGACGGCCAGCGGGAGCGAGAGGATGAAGCTCCACATGAGTGCCTGCCGGGCCAGCCGGGTGCCCTCGGCGGGATTGTCGGCGCCGACGGCGTGGGCGACGAGGATCGACCCGCCGGTCGACAGTCCCGACAGTGCCGACAGGACGATCTGCATGACCTGGATCGCGGCCCCAGCCCCGGCCAGGGCGGCCGCCCCGAGGGTGGCGACGAGGAGGGTGTTGACGACGTCGAGGCTCATCTCGAGGAGGTTCTCCCCGAAGATCGGCACGCTCAGCCGGATGATCCGTCGGCGCAGGACGGTGGGGTCCTCGAGGGAGCGGGCGCGCACGATCTCGGGGTCGGGCGGGCAGGTGTCGTCGACCCCCTTCGGGAGGACGGGATCGGTGAGGGGCTTCTTGTCGACCATGGTTCCCACATCGCGACGACTGCTTGGACTCGGCCGATCATCCTACGGTGCGCTGCGGGGCCCGCTCGATCCCGAGGGCCGGCCGTGCACCATTGAGCACACGGCCGGCGGGTCTCCGGTCGTCCGGGAACACCCGGTCAGGAATCGACCCACTCGTCCCCGGTCGGCATGAGGCGGGTCGGACGCACGACGAGGACGTCGCAGTGGGCGCGCCGGGTGACGGCCGTCGAGACGACCCCCATGAGCCGTTCGGCCAGGGAGACGTCGCGTCGGGCGCCCATGACGATGAGGTCGGCGTCGTAGTCGTCGGCGGCTGACAGGAGGGCCTCGGCCGGGTCGGCGTCGACGAGCAGGGAGGCGCGGATGTCGGCGTCGAACATGTACGCGAACCCCATGGCCGACTCGATGGCATCGAGGGCGGCCCGCTTGCCCTGCACCCTGCCGATCCGCGGGTCGGCGCCGGTCGTCGTCGTGTTGATGGCCTCGGCGCGGCCACTCAACGGCGTGTAGGCACAGACGATGACGAGCTCGGCCTCCTGCTCGGCGGCCAGGTGGGCGGCCCGGGCGACGGCCGGGACGGCCAACGGGGAGCCGTCGGTGCCCACGACGATGGTGTGGTACGTCGGCCGGTCGAGGAACTCGTCCTCGAGCTGGTCGATCTGCGAGCTCTCGGTCATGCCTGTGCTCCTTGCGCGCTCGGGGCTCCCTCGGTGGTCGGGTTGTCGAAGACGGCGTCGACGTCACGGACGATCGGCGGCTCCTTGATCCACAGCATGGCCAGGGCGGCCAGGCCCAGCAGGATGGCGGCCAGGGTGATGGCCGAGGTGGGATTCGAGCCGAGCAGGTGCGAGTAGATCGGCCCGAAGGTCACCGTCTGGATGAGCATGGGGATGACGATCATCATGTTGAGGATGCCCATGTACACCCCGTATCGGGTGGACGGGATCATCCGGACGACCATGATGAACGGCACCCCGAGGATGGACGCCCAGGCGACGCCGAGGCCGATGATCGGCAGGAAGAGCAGGTACTGGTTGGTGATGTGCGGGAAGATGAGCAGGCCGACCGTCGCCAGCAGCAGGGAGCAGGTGTGCACCCACTTGGCCCCGTGCTTGCGGGCCAGGCTGGCCAGCCAGAAGGACACGCAGAAGCAGACGATGTTGTAGGCGCCGTTGACCGATCCGGTCACCGAGACGGCCTGCTCGTAGAGGGAGCTCTGCTTGACGGTGTCGGTCACCCCGAACACCGACTTGCCCACCGACAGCGAGACGTACTGCCAGTAGACGTTCATGGCGTACCACTGGAAGAGGTAGACCAGGGCGAGTTTGCGCATCTCGACCGGCATGTCGATGATGGCCGACCCGATCTCCTTGAACATGCCCAGGCCCTTCTCGGCCTTCTTCTTCGCCTCGATCTCGGCGAGCTCGGAGGGGGTGGGGGGCAGCTCGGCTGTCGAGTGGACCGAGACGAGCACCGATCCGATGGAACAGACGGCGCCGATGAAGAAGGCGATGAGCACCCAGGTGGGAAGCTTGCCCGTCGTGCCGCCGAAGAGGTGCGGGAAGGCCCAGATGCACATGTTGGCCAGGGTGATGCCGAAGCCGGCGAAGAAGGACTGGGCGAGGAAGCCCTTGGCGAGTTGGCTGGGGGGAAGGCGGTCGGAGATGAAGGCCCGGTAGGGCTCCATGGCGGTGTTGTTCGAGGCGTCGAGCAGCCACAGCAGCAGGGCCGCCATCCAGATCGCCGAGACGAAGGGGAAGAACGCCAGGCAGACCGAGCAGCCGATGGCACCGACGATGAAGAACGGCTTGCGTCGTCCCCACCTGTCGCTCCACGTACGGTCGGACCAGGCGCCGATGAGCGGCTGGATGAGCAGACCGGTGATGGGCCCGGCGAGGTTGAGCAGGGGGAGCTCGTCGGCCGAGGCGCCGAGCATCTGGTAGATGGGGTTGATGGCGGTCTGCTGCATCCCGAAGGAGTACTGGATGCCGAAGAAGCCGAAGTTCATGAGGAGGATCTGCCTCATGGACATCATCGGCTTGGTGCGCACCACCGTCGCCGTGGAGGCTGCCTCGCTCATCGCTGGCCTCCCGATCCGCCGCGGGACTCGAGGAAGTCGGCCAGGCGTTGCATCTCCAGCTCCCAGCCGGTCGAGTGCTTGCCGGCCTCGGCGGCCTCGTAGGGGCCCTGGATGACGCGGACCAGGGTGCCGTGACGCCGGTACTCGGTGAACTCGACCCTCAATTCCATGGTGAGGGTGGGGTCCATGCCGGGGTCACCGGAGATCCGTTGCAGGGCGACGAAGACCTCGGGCCGGAAGAACTCGGTGAAGATCGCCTCGGTGGTGACGCGGTTGGTGGGATCGTCGTCGACGACCTTGACGTGGTGGTGGCGCCCTCCGGTGCGCAACTGCGAGACGACGGTCTCCTTCTCGACGTGCCAGCCGGGGCTGCCACGCCACTGGGACATCTGCTCGGGGTCGGTCCAGGCGTCGAAGAGGAGCTCCCGCGACTGCGGGAACACCCTCTCGACGATGACCATGGTGTCGGCGGTCATGTGAGTTCCCCCTCGGTGGGGTCGTGAGGCGGATGGGACGGCGGGGGGTGGGGCGACGGCGCCCTCGCACGTCCCGCTTGATGAGCACTCTAGGTCGCGGCGACGCCGAGCGCCGGACTTTGGATCACATCCCGGACATGACCGAGCCCGGCCTCACCTCACGAGGTCTCCCCGGGCCAGGCCGATGAGCCGGTCGAGGACCGCGCCGCCGGAGGCGTTCGACCCGTTGTGCTCGTACTGGTTGGTGACCCACGGGTGCATCTGCGGCAGCAGGGCGGCGGTCTCCAGGGAGAACCGTCGCGGCACGTAGGCGTCGTCGTGGTAGACGGCGGCGGCGCACGGCACCTCGGCCCGGGCCAGGGCGTCGGCGTCGTAGAGCGTGGGCCAGGGGTGGTCGGCGATGATGTCGGCGACCTCCTTCCACGGCCGCAGGGCGGAGTCCTCGTCGAACCACTGCGGCATGAGGTGCTCGCCGGTGAGAAGGGTCGGGTCGTCCCGGAAGGACGGCGGCAGACAGCGAGCGGCCGACCAAGCCGTCGTGACGCCATCGGCGTAGGACGACTCGTGGATGACGGCGTAGAGGACGTTGCGGCCACCGAAGGGCAGCAGGGAGTCGAGGTCGTACCGGAAGTTGCGGGAGCTCGGTTCGTACTCCAGGAGGTAGTGCAGCTTCTCGGCCCCACCGGAAGCGCCGAGCAGGTGCCCCAGCGAGCGCACCCGTGAGGGGCTGACGGCGTCCCCGCAGGGAGTGCGCACGCCACCCTCGGCGGACAGGTCAAGGAGCTGGCGGACGCGGTCGCGGTCGCCGGGGAAGCGCCGGTAGAACTGCTCCGACTTGGCCGCCAGGGTGGCGTAGCAGGCGGCGTAGACCTCGTCGGCGCCGCGACCCACCGGGGGAAGCCCGCCGGTGAAGTAGCCGGCCAGGAGCGACTCGGCGTGCACCGACAGGTAGCGCAACAGGGTGAACCCACCGAAGGACTGGCCCAGCGCGGCCCACTGGTCGACGCCGAGGTGACGACGCAGGTCCTCGCAGTCCTCGACGATCTCGTCGGCGCGCAGGTGGGTGAGGTACTCGGCCTGGTCGGCGGCCGACCCGAGGGGCTCGGAGACCGGGGACGACAGCCCGGTGCCGCGCTGGTCGAGCAGCACCACGCGGTAGTCCTCGAGGGCTCGGGCGAGCCAGCCGGGGAAGCCCGGGTCGGTGAGGGTCGGACGCGGCGACTCACAGCCCGGACCGCCCTGGAGGAACACGAGGTAGGGCTTGTCCTGGTTGGCGCGCGTGGAGACGACGCGGGCGAAGATCTCGATGGTGCGCTCATCGGCGGCGTCGGAGTGGTTGAGGGGGACGACGAGGCGGACGTCGTCGAGGAGGAGGCCTGGGATGCTGCGGTCGGTCATGGGGACGACTGTAGTGAGACCTCCGGTAGCGTGGAGTCTGCTCTGCCAGGCAGAGGTGAGCCCTTGTTGGGTTGGGTGAGGTACACAGCCCGGGCGTCTTCCCCGCCGTCGCGGGGGTCGATGACGAGCCTCGCTACCACTCTCCACATTTTTCTCAACTTGTTTGGTTGTGTGCTCGGATTCGTGCTATCGTCCTGTCAACATCCATCGCAAGGAGAGCGTCGATGCTCAACACGTGGTCACCGCAGGCGAGGTCCTGCTGGGGCAAGACGAATGCCGAAGGAGACTGGCTGCCCGTCGTCCAGCACCTCGAGGACGCCGCCGGAGTCATGACCGAGGTGTGGAGTCTGCAACCACGCTCCATCAGATCACTGCTGTCGGACAGTCTTGGCGGAGAGCGGGCCGCTCAGACGTTCGAGTGCTTCCTCGCCGGGATTCATGACGTCGGCAAGATCAGCGCGGATTTCGCCCACATGGCCCGATTCCCACGCCGCGATGGAGTCTCGACGAGCCATCTGTGCGACCGGATGGAGCGTCAGGGATTCGTCATCCTGACTCCCGAACATCCGATTCCTCATGGCACGGTGGGCCAGCTCCATGTCGAGACCTGGCTGCTCCGCCGCTACCACCATGCGCCGAGGGCACGTCGGAGCGCTCGCAACATCGCATCCATCGTCGGGGGTCACCACGGGACGAACCCGACGGAGGGTGACGTCGAGAACCTGAGAACCGAGATGTCCCGGGAGGACGAGCTGTGGCGCACGACCCGCGACGAGGTCCTCGACACCATGGTCACACACACGGGCGCCGACGCGTTCCTCGCGGACTGGATGAGTTCCCCCATCCCCATCGAGGTCCAGGTGCTGTCCGAGGCGCTCGTCATCATGGCCGACTGGATCGCCAGCTCCGAGTCCCTCTTCCCCTATGACCTCACCGACTCGACTCCGGACCGCGTCCGCCGCGCGGCCTCACGTCTTCATCTACCTCGCCCGTGGCAGCCGAGCCCCGGGCCCGACTCCGCGGACGATCTGTTCCCGACGAGCTTCCCGTCCTTGGCCCATGGCTCCCCCAACGCCATGCAACGAGCCGCTGTCGAGGCGGCGTCAGCGATGACCGACCCCGGGCTGCTCATCATCGAGGCACCCATGGGTCAGGGCAAGACCGAGGCCGCCCTCATGTGCGCCAACGTGCTGGCCCGCACGTTCGGACAGGGAGGCATCTTCTTCGGACTACCGACGATGGCGACCTCCAATCCCATGTTCGGGCGAGTGCGCGAGTGGCTCGACGCCGTCCCGGCCGACGGTCCGTCGAGCATCACCCTGGCCCACTCGAAGGCCGGTCTCAACGAGCAGTACCAACAACTCATGCCCTGGAACGCGTCGATGGCCGTCTACGACGAGGGCACCTCACAGCGCGAGGCCTCGGCGATCGTTCACGAATGGCTTCTCGGTCGAAAGCGCGCCATCCTGGCCGATCACGTCGTCGGCACCATCGACCAGGCGCTCTTCGCGGGGCTCAAGGCCAAGCACGTCGTGCTGCGTCACCTCGGTCTGGCCAGCAAGGTCGTCATCATCGATGAGGTCCATGCCGCCGACGTCTACATGCGCGAGTACCTCAAGGTGGTCCTCGAGTGGCTCGGCGCCTACCGCACACCGGTCATCCTCATGTCCGCGACCCTGCCACCCTCGCAACGGGAGGAACTCGCGCTGGCCTACGCCAAGGGAAGCCGCGGACGGCGTGCCACGATCACCCTGCCCAGCTCGGACGAGTATCCACTCATGACCTGCGTCGTTGACGACGTCGGCCAACGCGGCTCGTCGGCCGACGCACCGACGCGGCAGGTCACGGTGCGTCGAGTGAGTGACTCCCTCGACGATCTCGTCGCCCAACTCGAGGAGAGGATGTCCGACGGCGGTTGCGTGGGGGTCATCCGGGACACCGTCGCGCGGGCCCAGGCGACATTCGATGTCCTGCGGCAGCGTCTCGACTGCGAGGTCGTCCTCGTCCACTCCCGCTTCGTCGCACCGCAACGTGCCCGGCGGGAGGCCGACCTCGTCCACCGCCTGGGCCGCTCTGGCAGCAACCGACCCGACCGCATCGTCGTCGTCGGCACCCAGGTGCTCGAGCAGTCCCTCGACGTCGACTTCGACCTGCTCGTCAGCGACATCGCCCCGATGGACCTCCTCCTCCAGCGCATCGGTCGACTGCACCGACACGACCGGCACCGTCCGACACCTCTTCGTGACGCCGTCTGCCTCGTCACGGGCGTCGATGCCTGGGACGACGAGGGCCCGACCTTCAGCCGAGGACTTGACCTCGTCTACGAGACGGACTCCCTCCTGCGCACCGCAGCCCTCCTCGAAGGCCTTCCCACCGGAAAGATCTCGATCCCCACGGACATCCCCCGCCTCGTCCGGCGGGCCTACGAGGAGCCCTTCCCCTGGCCCCACGGCTGGACATCTCGGGGCGAGAAGGCCGCACTCGAGGCCAGGTCGAATCGTCAGCTGGCGGCGACTCGCGCCGTGACCTTCCGTCTCGCCGATCCATTCGGCGCCTCGAGCCTCATGAAAGGGCTCACCGACATGGCTTCCTCCGACCCCGAGAACACCCGCGGCCACGCAACGGTGCGCGACTCCGAGGACTCCATCGAGGTCATCGTCGTCCAGCAGTCCGACAACGGCCACCGACTGCTCGACGACATCGGGGAGTTCTCCGGAGCGGAGCTGCCGCTGTTCGGCGCCCCTGACGGTGATCTGGCACGGGCCGTCGCATCGTGTACCGTCACCCTTCCCCGGTCACTGTCGAACCCCTGGGACATCGATCGGACCATCGCCGAGCTCGAGGCGGCTCCGATCGACCTCAGCTCCTGGCAGGCATCCCCATGGCTGCGCGGTCAGCTCGTCCTCGTCCTCGACGTTCATGGCAATTCCACACTTCTCGGACATCCACTTCATTACGATCACCATCGGGGGCTCACAGTCGAGCCCCTCCCACAGAACGGAGCATCGGCATGACGAGCGCCTTCAACCTCATCGACGACCCCTGGATCGCGGCAAGACGCCACGACAACGCCGTCATCGAGGTGTCGATCCGCGAAGTCTTCCATCAGGCGACCAGTTTCCGGGGGCTCGCCGGCGAGATCCCGACACAGGAGGCTGCGGTCCTTCGCCTCCTTCTGGCCATCGCCGTCCGCGCCACTGCCGAGTACCGCAGTGACGACGAGAAGGTCGACGACTGGGCTCAGTGGTGGGCGTCAGGGCTCCCGCTGGAGCAGCTCGACGACTACCTCGACCGGTGGCACGACCGGTTCAACCTCTTCGACGACCGGGTGCCATTCATGCAGGTCGCGGATCTGCACACCGGCAAGGGCGGGTATTCAGGCCTACTCAAGATCATCAGCGAGGTCCCCGCGAACGACAAATTCTTCACGACGAGGGACGGGGCCGGTATTGCGTCCTTGAGCTACGCGGAGGCCACCAGGTGGCTCATTCACGCCCAGGCCTTCGACGTCGCGGGCATCAAGTCCGGCGCCGTGGGCGATCCGCGTGTCAAGGATGGCAAGGGGTTCCCCATCGGGACGGGCATCAGCGGCCCCATGGGCATCGTCATCGTCGAAGGCACCAACCTGGCCGAGACGATCCTGCTCAATCTCTTCCTCGACGACGATCCCGAGGCGGATGTGCCGGTGTGGGAGCGTCCACCGCAGACGGCAGCCCCCGACGCCGAGCACCCGGTTCCCACCGGATGCGCCGATCTCTTCACCTGGCAGAGCCGGCGCGTGCGACTCATCGCCTCGGCGGACCGCGTCGTCGACGTCCTCCTGTGCAACGGCGACAAAGTCGAATGGAAGTACCTGCTGCACAAGGATCCGTCGACCGCGTGGCGCTTCAGCGCACCCCAGACGAAGGCGGCTGGGCAGATCGTCTACATATCCCGCAGCCACGACCCCAGCAAGGCCATGTGGCGCGGGCTGGAGCCCTTGCTGGCCCGCGAACCCTCGGCCGATGACACGCGCAGGAAGAAGGCCGGCGAGCCGGACAAGGTCTGGCTCCGACCGGAAATCTTCGAGCAGCTCGCGTCCTTGACGAGCGATGGCGCTCTGCCTCGCGATCACCTCACCCGCGTGCGAACCGTCGGCATGGAGTACGGCGGCCCTAACAATACAAAATCAGTCATAAAGACCACCATCGACGACTCTCTTCCGACGTCGGTGGCCGTCATCGCCGACGAACGGCTGGGTCGGCTCGCAGTCGACTGCGCTCACACGGCCGAATCCCTTGTCTTCGCCCTGCAGAACCTCGCTTCCGATCTGGCGGCCGCGACCGGCGACGAGTCGGAGGGGGTCCGCCCACGGGCCGCCGAAGCTGGATTCTCCGCCCTCGACCCGACCTATCGAGACTGGTTCGGTCACCTCACCAGCACCACCGACATCGCCACCGCGACCTTGGCTTGGCGCAGGACCGCCCGGCGCGTCGTGCACGAGGTCGGCCTCCAGCTCTGCCGCGACGCCGGGTCGGCAGCCCTCACCGGCCGCATGGTTCCAGTGCCCAACACCGAGCGACACGACCTCATGGACCTTGCCCGCGCCTGGCAGCGATTCCTCTCCCGAGTGCGCTCCAGCGCCCCCCTACCCGATGATCCTCAACGCGACACCAAGTCATCCTCGAAGGAGCAGTGATGCCAGAACCATGGAATGACGTCAGCGCTGCGACGCTCGGCGTCGTCAACCACCTGCAACGGGGCTACCTCGCCACGCCGCGCGATCCGTGGGCGGTACGGACTCTGGCAGACCTACGCCACGCCGACGCAGCCCACGCCGGAACCGATCCCGCGCTGTGGGAGATCACCCTCGGCCACCTTCCGGAGGACCTGGTGGGCCACGGCGCATCGCCGGCGACGTACGCCGAACGAGCCGTCCACGCCGCCGTCGTCCTTTATGCCATCCATCAGCAGTCTCGGCCCAGCCCGATGCATGTCAAGGCCATCGGGCTGGGGCAGGCAGTGCGGATGCTGTCAGCACGGCGCTCGACGAGCACCGAGTGGGACCCCGGCACGGTCTCCCGATTCCAGCACCTGTGCCGGGCTCAGCAGTGGGCCATCCGCATCGAGAACCTCCGAGGGCTCGTCACCCTCATGCGATCCGAGGACGTCCCGCTCGACTACGGCCGGCTCGCTGCCGACCTCTGGCGACTCCAGACCTCGGCATCCGACCGAGTCCTCCTCGACTGGGGACGGCAACTCCACCATGTCCCCTCACACGACCAGAACCCGTCCACTGACAGCACAGACCAAGGAGAACCCCGATGAGCTCGTACTACGTCGACATCCACGTCATCCAGAATGTTCCTCCGTCCAACATCAACCGGGATGACACCGGGTCACCGAAGTCGGCCCTCTACGGCGGGGTCCGACGCGCCCGCGTCAGCTCCCAGGCGTGGAAGAAGGCCGTCCGCACGTCCTTCAAGGACTTCCTGCCCGCGTCCCAGACCGGCGCGCGGACACTGCGCGTCGTCGAACTGCTCATGAACCGCCTCACCGCCGATCCCTACCGACTGGCGCAGGAGGATGCTCGACAGAAGGCCCTCGCGGTCGTCAAGGCGCTCGGTCTCAAGGCCGACAAACCTCGAGTGAAGGACGGCTCGGGCCACGAGGGCGTCGAGCGCACCCAGTACCTCGTCTTCTACTCCAACCAGCAGCTCGATCGCCTGGCGCAGCTCGCGGCGACCTCGGAGGGCAAGATCTCCAGTTCCGACGCCAAGAAGGCCGCCGATTCCGATCATGGGATCGAGGTCGCGTTGTTCGGTCGCATGGTCGCCAATTCCAAAGACCTCAACGTCGACTCGGCCGTGCAGGTCGCCCACGCGCTGAGCACCCACGCCGTCGAGATCGAGTCCGACTACTTCACCGCCGTCGACGACTACAAGCTCGATGAGGACGACGCCGGAGCCGGCATGATCGGAACCGTCGAGTTCACCTCCGAGACCCTCTACCGTTTCGCCACGGTCGCCGTGTCGACCTTGGAGAACAACCTGGGCGATGTCGACCTCACGGCCGATGCCGCCTCGGCCTTGGTCCGTGGGTTCGTCATGTCGATGCCCACCGGCAAGCAGAACACGTTCGCCAACAACACCGTGCCGGACGCCGTCGTCGTCCAGATCCGCAAGGGGCGATCGGCCAGCTTCGTCGGCGCCTTCGAGGACGCCGTCACCTCCACCACCGGTGGGTTCGTCGAGGCATCGTGCAAGGCACTGGCGACCTATGCGCACGACTGCGAGGAGGCCTTCCTCGGGGCACCGGTGGCCTCCTTCGTCACCCGGGTCGGCACGCGCACCGAGGCCGTCAGCGCCATGGGCACTGTCATGTCCATCGACGACCTCGTCTCGTCGGTGCGAGACCAGGTCGCCACCGTCCTGCGAGCGCAGTCGTGACTGTCCTGCTGCTGCGGCTCGCCGGCCCTCTGCAGTCCTGGGGAGATTCGAGCCGGTTCACGACCCGCGCGACGCGTCGCGAGCCGACCAAGTCGGGCGTCATTGGGCTGCTGGCAGCGGCGCAGGGGCGACGTCGCACCGACAGCATCGAGGATCTCCTGACGTTGCGGTTCGGTGTGCGCACCGACCAGCCCGGCTCGGTCGTCCGAGACTTCCAGACGGCCATGGACTGGGCGCACCCCAAGAAGGACGGCAATGTCGACGCGATGCCGCTGTCACACCGCTACTACCTGGCCGATGCCGTCTTCATCGCGGCGGTCGAGGGGGATCGGTCGCTGCTCGAGGGGCTCGACGAGGCCATCGGAGAACCGGCGTTCCCCCTGTACCTGGGCCGCCGCGCATGTCCCACGGAGGGACAGGTGTCCTTGGGTATCCGCGACGACGAGATGCTGTCTGCCTTGGAGACCGAACCGTGGCATGCCAAGCCCTGGCATCGACGCCGTTTGGGCCGCTCGGTGCACCTGCCCATCGCCTACGACGCCGCCCCCGGCCAGCTCGGAGACACCGTCCGAGACCTTCCGCTGAGCTTCAACCCGGAGCGGCGCGAGTACGGGTGGCGCGACGTCGCCTCGACGACTGTCGTCGTCGACAACCCCGACGGCAACGACGAACCCGACTGGTTCGCAGGCCTGGAAGGAGCGTGATGTTTCTCACCCAGTTCGACGTCAACGTCGCCCGCCGCGACGCCGTGCGTCTGTTGGCATCTCCGGAGCGACTCCATGCTGCGGTGCTGAGCTCGTTCCCGCCTGGCCAGTCGACGTCCGACGGAGGCCGAACCCTGTGGCGACTGGACCGTGGGCCGACTCCCCATGAGGCGAAACTCATGATCGTCAGCCCGCTGAGACCTGACCTCACCGTGCTCAACGAGCAGGCCGGATGGTCGACGGGGGTGTCGGGGCGGTCAGCCGACTACGACCCCTTCCTGCAGGGCCTCCGACCCGGCTCCACCTGGCGGTTCAGGTGCGCGGTCAACCCGACCACTGCAGTGCGCGAGTCCGCGAGAGAACGGGGACGGCGTCTGGGCCACGTCACGGCCGAGCAGCAACTGGCTTGGTTCATCGACCGCGCCCACCGGCACGGATTCAGCGTGCCGGAGGCCGACGACGGGGGACCGTCGGCCCGGGTCACTCGTCGGGAGGTCCTCAAGTTCCGACGCCAAGGGGCCCTGGTGACCCTGGCGATGGCGCAGGTCGATGGCGTCATCGACGTGGCCGATGCCGACGCCGCACGTCTCGCCTTGACTCATGGCATCGGTCCAGCCAAGGGATACGGCTGTGGCCTCATCACCCTGGCGCCGATGACGAGGTGACCCATGGCCAAGCCGATCCCGGGCGCGCGGCCCGCTGAGGTCCAGGAGTTGGCGCGCGCCCAGGACCGGCTGAGCTTCATCTACATGGAGCACTGCATCGTCAACCGCGACTCGAATGCCATCACCGCGTCGAACCAGCAGGGGATGGTGCACGTGCCCGCTTCGATGATCGGGGCACTATTGCTCGGTCCGGGGACCAACGTCACCCATCAGGCGATGGTGCTGCTCGCCGAGTCCGGGGCGACGACGCTGTGGGTGGGCGAACACGGCGTGCGCTACTACGCGCATGGACGGCCCCTGGCGCGGACCACCCGGCTTCTCGACCTGCAGGCTGAGGCAGTGACCGACCGCACGAAAC
The DNA here is from genome assembly GCF_900605005.1 of Acidipropionibacterium timonense. GTDB lineage: Bacteria > Actinomycetota > Actinomycetes > Propionibacteriales > Propionibacteriaceae > Cutibacterium > Cutibacterium timonense. Next base: position 2,351,260 of record NZ_LR027558.1, read on the forward strand.
GACTGGCGGTGGCTCGACGCATGTACGAGATGCGCTTCCCCGATGAGGTCGCGACCGGGCTGACCTTGCAGGAATTGCGCGGGCATGAGGGAGCACGGGTCCGACAGGCCTACCGGGATGCGGCCGTCCGATTCGGAGTCGACTGGGACAAGCGCAGCTACAAGGTGGAGGATTTCGAGTCGTCCGACCCCGCGAACCAGGCCCTCACCGCGGCGACGACCTGCCTCTACGGAGTCGTGCATTCCGTCATCGCGGCGCTGGGGTTGTCCCCCGGGCTCGGGTTCGTGCACACGGGCCATGATCGGTCCCTCGTCTACGACGTCGCGGATCTGTACAAGACATCGCTCGCGGTGCCTGTCGCGTTCAAGTGCGCTGCGACCTCGAGCGTCGACGATGTGCCCGCCGCCACACGCCGAGCCATGCGCGATGCCATTCACGATTCGAAGCTCCTGAGCAGGTGCGTGGAAGACATCCACACCCTTCTCGACGCTCCGGGTGATCCCGATGATGGGTACGGGTGGGATGTCGTCGACCTTTGGGACGACCGCGCCGGCACGGTCGCCGCAGGGAGATCGTGGGCGTAGCCGTGGTCGTGCTCGTCCTCACTGCCTGCCCTGCAGGGCTGCGCGGCCATCTCACACGATGGCTGCTCGAGATCAGTCCCGGAGTATTCGTCGGGCATGTTCCTGCGCGGATCAGGGATGCCCTGTGGAGCCGAGTCGTTGAGATGTGCCGCGATGGCCGGGCGGTCTTGGTGTACTCGGTGCGTGGGGAGCAACGCTTCGAGTTCCGCGTACATCGCCATGATTGGGACGTCGTCGACTTCGACGGTCTCAAGCTCGTGAGGCGACCGAGTGGGTCGACGCAGTCGCCTGGCCTTCGCGCAGGATGGAGCTCAGCGGCACGCCGTCGGAAGGCGTCAAGGAGGTAGGCCGAGTACAGTTGCATCTCAATGAGGCTCCGATGTTTGCCGTTGTCGGCAAGTGTCCTCCCCGCCTATGCGGGGGTGAGCCCGTGTTATCGGATGGGTGACACGCTGCTGGTCCGTCCTCCCCGCCTATGCGGGGGTGAGCCCTAGAGTCGGGTGAAAAAGTAGAAACTCGCCACAGTCCTCCCCGCCTATGCGGGGGTGAGCCCCGGCTTGTGCGCGCTGACCCGCTTGTGCCGTGGTCCTCCCCGCCTATGCGGGGGTGAGCCCCGCATCGGGGACGTGCGCGAGGCCCTCGGAATGTCCTCCCCGCCTATGCGGGGGTGAGCCCGGTTCCCGCTGGACCTTGCGGCCGCCATGTCCGTCCTCCCCGCCTATGCGGGGGTGAGCCCAGACATGTCAACGGTTTGACCCGGGACGCAGAGTCCTCCCCGCCTATGCGGGGGTGAGCCCTCGGCTGCGTGGGCTGGGCTGTCTGGCAGTAAGTCCTCCCCGCCTATGCGGGGGTGAGCCCCCAGACCCGCCGCCACACCGGAGTCAGCGACTGTCCTCCCCGCCTATGCGGGGGTGAGCCCGCCGCCGCGTGCTCACGGCGTTCCGCGGCACTGTCCTCCCCGCCTATGCGGGGGTGAGCCCCATTCCATGCCTTGTCGGAATACTGGAGACAGGTCCTCCCCGCCTATGCGGGGGTGAGCCCCATCTGCCGCACTGCCGACGCCGCACGATCAAGTCCTCCCCGCCTATGCGGGGGTGAGCCCTACGCGCCCGGCTACAGCAGCATCGACGTCGCGTCCTCCCCGCCTATGCGGGGGTGAGCCCCGCTGTGGCCACCCCGTACAGGGCCTTGCGCTGTCCTCCCCGCCTATGCGGGGGTGAGCCCATCTCCCCACCCCACCACCTCCCAGAGCCTCAGTCCTCCCCGCCTATGCGGGGGTGAGCCCCATTCGGTGGCCACGAGCAAGTCGAGGTTGGCGTCCTCCCCGCCTATGCGGGGGTGAGCCCTCGAGACGGTCCAAGTCAGCCGGCGTGCCTACGTCCTCCCCGCCTATGCGGGGGTGAGCCCTCGAGGGTGGAGCGGCCGCCGATCTGAGGGTCGTCCTCCCCGCCTATGCGGGGGTGAGCCCCTGTCACGCTTGATCGTGACAGTGCGGCCGTCGTCCTCCCCGCCTATGCGGGGGTGAGCCCCGGCATGTCATGGCCGGATGGATGTGGTGCGCGTCCTCCCCGCCTATGCGGGGGTGAGCCCGGCACACGACCTGCGCACAACCATCTCCAGAAGTCCTCCCCGCCTATGCGGGGGTGAGCCCCAGTCGACGGCGGCGGTGGCGGCCCGACGGCCGTCCTCCCCGCCTATGCGGGGGTGAGCCCCATGCTCAGGGGGCGCATAGCTGCCAATCAGGGTCCTCCCCGCCTATGCGGGGGTGAGCCCTTCACCGGTGACTCGAACGGCGGCACCTGGGGGTCCTCCCCGCCTATGCGGGGGGTGAGCCCAACACCAGCAGCGCCGCCACCAACGCCACGAAGTCCTCCCCGCCTATGCGGGGGTGAGCCCCCAGCGGCCCAACAGCGGTGAATGCACACGGTGTCCTCCCCGCCTATGCGGGGGTGAGCCCCAGCACGGGGGAATGTTGCTGAGGTGGTAGCGGTCCTCCCCGCCTATGCGGGGGTGAGCCCTGCTTGCTACGGATGTCCTGAGAGATACCCACGTCCTCCCCGCCTATGCGGGGGTGAGCCCCAGTCGTGTACTTGTTGAGACTGGGAAGAAGGGTCCTCCCCGCCTATGCGGGGGTGAGCCCTATCCGTACCCGCACCCTCGCCCAAAGTAAACGTCCTCCCCGCCTATGCGGGGGTGAGCCCGTCTTCGGAAGCGCATCGATTTTCCGTTCGGCGTCCTCCCCGCCTAGGTCAAGTCCCTTTGAGTGGTGTCACTTCGTCTGCTGGGTGGGGGTCAGGCGGTGAGGTGAAGTGGCTCTTCAGGATCCAGGGTGTAGTTGTGACTTGACTGTGTGAGAGTCTGCTGTAGTTGGCCTGTGGGGCCGGGGTGCGTGGGGGGAGGACCCTGCGCGAGGATCGGAGTGTCTTAAGTCCCGTCCTCGTGAATCGCAAGGTCCTCCATGAACCACGCTACCTTCGGCGCCCCCGACCTGACCACATTCGCCCGTCTGGACGAACTCGGTCTGGAGGTCACCGGCCAGCTGATCAGTGACGAGGAGACGGTCCTGGCCTGCCGGGTCGTCGCCCCCGACGACTGGTGCCACTGGTGCGGATGCCAGGGGGTCCCTCGTGACACGGTGATCCGCCGGCTGGCCCATACCCCGATGGGCCACCGGCCCACGATCCTTCAGATCCGGGTGCGCCGGTACCGGTGCACCGGCTGCGGACACGTGTGGCGCCAGAACACCGACCAGGCCGCCCAGGCCAGGGCGAAACTGTCGCGGGGAGGGCTGGCCTGGGCACTGGAGGGCCTGGTGCTCGATCACCTGCCGGTCTCCCGTATCGCCGCTGGTCTGGGGGTGGACTGGACCACCGCCAACGATGCGGTGCTGGCCGAGGGCACCCGCCGGCTCATCGACGACCCGCACCGCTTCGAGGGCGTGGAGGTCATCGGGGTCGACGAGCACGTGTGGCGCCACACCAGCCGTGGTGACAAGTACGTCACCGTGATCATCGACCTGACACCGAGACGCGACGGCACCGGGGCCTCCCGGCTGCTCGACATGGTGGCCGGACGTTCCAAGAAGGTGTTCAAGACCTGGCTCGCCGGCCGCGACCAGGCCTGGCGCGACCGCATCCAGATCGTGGCGATGGACGGGTTCACCGGCTTCAAGACCGCAGCCGCCGAAGAACTCCCGGCCGCGGTCGAGGTCGTGGATCCGTTTCACGTCGTGCAGCTCGCCGGCGACCAGCTCGATGTCACCCGCCAACGCGTCCAGCAGGACACCACGGGCCATCGGGGCCGGGCGGGCGACCCCCTGTTCGGGGTCAGGCTGACCCTGCACACGGGCCGGGACCTGCTAACCGACCGGCAGGCCGCCCGCCTGGAACAGGCGTTCGCCGCCCACGCCCACGCCCCGGTCCAGGTCACCTGGGCGGTCTACCAGGAGATCGTGGCCGCCTACCGCGCCGAGAACCGTGCCGAGGGCAGACGCATCATGGCCCACCTCATCGACGCGATCGCCACCAAAGTCCCGAAGGCCCTGCCCGAAGTGGTCACCCTGGGCCACACCCTGAAGAAGAGAGCCGCCGACATCCTGGCCTACTTCGACCACCCCGGGACCTCGAACGGGCCCAGTGAAGCCATCAACGGCAGACTCGAACACCTCCGCGGCATCGCCCTGGGATTCCGCAACCTCACCCACTACATCACCAGATCACTCCTGGAGACCGGAGGATTCAGACCCCGACTACACCCTGGATCCTGAAGAGCCGATGAACGCCGGGACGAGCATCCAAAGGTAGGCCCCCTCGATGCGGCGGTGGTCACCGACCGGTCGGAGGGTACGGCGCGAACCGGGCGCCTTCGGCGTCGCCGCGCGGGGTGTGATTGACAGGGACATCGGTCCTCCTCACTGGGTCTTCTGGAGTCGGGCCATGACCTGGTCCCACTGCTGGTCGAGGGTGCGGGCGAAGGCGTCCACGTCGCCGTTGATGAGGAACTGCTGCATGTAGGCGGACAGGTTCATCGAGGGCGGGAAGTTGTGGTCGGAGTAGGTCGCGATCCGGCCGGCGTCGAAGTAGGGCTGCAGGCCCTTGAGGGCCGAGTCGCTCGTCGAGGTGCCGGTGAGGGTCGGGTAGGCGACCTGGGCGTCGCAGTAGGCCTTCATGGCGTCGGGGCTCATGAGGGCCTCGAAGAACTCGACGACGACGTCATGGTTCGGCGAGGACGGCGGCATCGTCAGGGCGACGTCGACACCGGAGACGACCTTGGTGTTCTTCTCCTCGTCGGCCGGCATGGCGAAGGTGCCCAACGGGATCTTGGCGTTGTAGGAGCGGATGGCCGGGATGGCGTAGGTGCCGTGGACGTACATGGCGGCCTTGCCCTGGGCGAATCCCTGGTTGCCGTCGTTGTAGCCGAGCTCGAACTTGTTCGTGTTGCCGTAGGAGGCGATCTGCTTCATCTTGCGCATGATGGGGCGGTAGGTGTCCATGAAGGTCACCTGCCCGGCCTTGCGCTTCTGGTACCAGGCGGCGACCCCCTCGGTGAGGGTGTCCCCCGACAGTGAGGAGAACATCGGCGCGCCGGTCCAGTTGTCCTTGAAGGCCCAGTAGAAGGGGGCGACGCCGGCCGCCTTGAGCTTGTCGCAGACGCCGATGAGCTCGTCCCAGGTCGTCGGCGGCTCGATGCCGTGCTTCTCGAAGATCTGGGTGTTGTAGATGATCCCCGAGCCGTTCGTCGACAGGGGCAGGCCGTTGACCTGGCCCTCGCCCCCACGGCCGAGCGTGCCGAGGATCTGGCCGACCGAGGGGATGACCTTGGAGAAGGAGGGCAGCGCGCGGCAGTCGGCGAAGATGCCGGTGCGGGCCAGGGCGCCGAAGTTGTAGTCGCCGTTGATGGTGATGCCCTCGGGGATGTTGCCCTTGACGAGGCGGACCCGCAGCGAGGCGATGTTGTCGGCCTGGAAGTTCTGGCGCACCGGGTGGGCGGGGTGCTCGGCGCTGAACTTCTTGCACAGGGTGTCGAAGTAGCTGATGGCCTCCGACTTGAACTGGAACAGCTCGACGTCCTTGGACCCCGATCCCGCGCAGCCCTCCAGTCCGCCGACGGCCCCGAGGGCCGCCAGGGCGGCGGCTCCCTTGAGGAAGGTCCTGCGCGTCGGTGAGTGCCCGCCGGGACCCGCGCCCTGCGGGCCTGCCGGTCGTGGCAGGTGGTCGATCATGACTACTCCTTCGTCGATCGCCGGATGATTTATTGTTGCTCCGTAATTTAGTGATGTCAAGGAGGTGCCCGATGGACCGTCCACACGGGTCCGGGTCGTACGATGTGGGCCTTGTGAGAAGCCCGTTCCCGCGACCGTCCGAGGCCGAACGACGCCTGGCCGTCCAGGTGCTGCTGCACGGGCCGATCACCCGCGCGGAACTGGCCGAGCGGCTCGACCGGTCGGCGGCGTCGATCACCCGACTGGCCAAACCCCTCGTCGCCAGCGGGGTGCTCATCGAGTGCGAACCGGTCATCCATGGCCGGGCCCGGCCCCAGGTACCCCTCGACGTCGACCCGGACCGGGCCCACGTGCTCGGGGTCAACGTCGCGACGCGTCTGGTGACGTGCACCCTCACCGATCTACGCGGCAACCCGATCGAGTCACGTCGATTCGAGACGGGCAGCACCTCACCCCGGGAGGTCGTCGACGCCGTCACCGCCGCGCTCCCGACGACCGTCCGGGTCGACGCCATCGGCATCGGCCTGGGCGGCAACACCTCCGACGCCCGTACCGTGGAGCGCGCCCACCTGCTGGGCTGGCATGACGTCCGGCTGGCCGACCTCGTCGAGGAGCACACCGGGATACCGGCGATCATCGGCAACGACGTCGAGTGCCTCACCTTCGGCGAGAGCTGGTTCGGGGCCGCCCGCGACCGCTCCGACTTCAACGTCGTCACGGTGGGGTCGGGCATCGGGTTCTGCGCGGTGCGCTCGGGCACCCTCGTCCGGGGGCGTGACGCCGGCCGGGTCCTGGGCACCCTCAAGCTCACCGACGTCGACGGCACGACCCTGCCCGGTGCCCAGTTCCTCGAGAACCTCGCCCTGGTCGACCTCTTCCAGCAGGCCGGCGGACGCCCGGGGGTCGGGGCCGGACAGATCCTGCGTCTCGACGGGGCCGGCGATCCGGCGGCGGTGCAGGCCTGCACGACGCGGGCCCGCCGGCTCGGAGTCCTCGTGGCGACGGCGGCGGCCTTCACCCTGCCCACCGTCACCCTCGTCGCGGGCGAGGGGGCGGCGACGGCGCAGCGTCATCGGGAGGCGATGCTCACCGGGATGGCCAGCGTGCGCCCGCACGGGCTCGACCTGCCGCAGGTCGTCGTCCTCGAGCACGACCGGAACCGGTGGTCGCGCGGAGCCGCGGTGCTCGGGATCCGGGCATTGCTCGGGCTCGAGGACGACAGCCCGACCACCCTGCACGACGAGCCCATGCTGCGGCGGGAGGGGTGACCCGGACGGTCCGCGTCGGCCCCGGGAGGGCCGGTCAGCGCAGGGCGGGCATGACGTCCCGGACGATGGTCCCGAGCAGGTGGAGGTTGTAGTCGACGCCGAGCTGGTTGGGCACCGTGACGAGCAGCGTGTCGGCCTCCTGGACGGCTGCGTCGCGGGAGAGCTCCTCGGCCAGGACGTCGGGCTCACCGACGTAGGTGCGCCCGAAGGTGGCCCTGATCCCCTCGAGCAGACCGACCTGGTCGTCCTCCCCCGACCCGCCGAAGTACCGGCGGTCCTCGTCCGTGGTGATGGGCAGGACGCTGCGCGAGACCGAGATGCGCGGCTCCCGGTCATGTCCGGCCTCCCGCCAGGCCTCACGGTAGGCGCGCAGCTGACGGGCCTGGAGCTCGTCGAAGGGCACCTCACCGGCCTCCGACAGGAGCGTCGAGGACATGAGGTTCATCCCCGACGACGCCGCCCACCGTGCGGTGCCGGTCGTGCCCGAACCCCACCATATGCGCTCGTGGAGGGTCGGAGACTGGGGCTGGATGGCGAGCTTGCCACGGAAGCCCACCTGCTGGGGGTCGGCGTCGGCGACCCCACCACCCCGGATCGCGGCGAGGAAGAACTGTGTCTTCTCGCGAGCCTGGTCGGCCAGCGTCGACCCCTCGGCGGGGTGGTAGCCGAAGGCGGTGGCGCCGTCGAGGGCGAACTCGGGCGACCCCCGGCTCACCCCGAGCTGGAGTCGCTGCTGGCTGATGAGGTCGGAGGACGCCGCCTCCTCGGCCATGTACAGCGGGTTCTCGTACCTCATGTCAATGACCCCGGTGCCGATCTCGATCCTCGACGTGCGCGAGGCGATGGCCGACAGCAGCGGGAAGGGGGAGGCGAGCTGTCGGGCGAAGTGATGCACCCGGAAGAAGGCGCCGTCGACACCGATCTCCTCGGCCCCCACGGCCAGATCGATGGCCTGGAGTAGCGAGTCCTGGGCCGTGCGCGTGCGCGACCCCGACACCGGCTGCCAGTGACCGAACGAAAGGAACCCGAGCTTCTTCATGCCGCCCCCTGGTGATTGATGCGTCAACTACCCTAGCAACGTCGGCCGCTCCGATAGTGTTCCCGCCATGACGAGGTCGTCAGGAGGGCCCGTGATGCAGACCGATCCGTCCACGCCCGACACGACGTCGACCCCCTCGCCACGGCGACGAGGGCGGCGCCCCGGCTCCCCCGACACCCGCGCCCAGATCGTCGACGCCGCCAAGGAACTCTTCGCCGACCGGGGCTTCAGGGCCGTGTCCTTGCGCGCCATCGCCCGCCGGGCCGAGGTCGACCCAGCCCTCGTCCACCACTACTTCGGCTCGAAGACCGAACTCTTCCTCGTCGCCCTCATCGATGTCCGGGCCGATCCGGCCGTGGTCCTCGAGGCCCTCACCGAGGTGCCCTCGGGGGTGCGGGGACGTGCGCTCGTCCTGGCCTTCACCAACCTGTGGGAGTCGACGGATCTCGCCGGACGGTTCCAGGAGGTCGTCCTGGGCCAACTCGCCGACTCAGGTGGCACGAGCAACGCCGCCGAATTCATCACAGACATCATCATCGACCGGCTGACCGCCCTCTGCGCCCCGGACCAGCGCGACCTGCGCGCCGACCTGGTCGCCAGCCAGATCATGGGCATGGGTCTGGCCCGTTACGTCATTCACGTGGAGCCGCTGGCGTCGATGGATCGCTGGGAGGTGGCCGCGACGGTCGGCCCCACGATCCAGCACTACCTCACCGGCACCGTCGATCCGAATTCATCACCAGGGCCCACTCCCCGTGCCCGACACGCCTGACTCCCTAGCATTCTCGTCATGACGAACTCAGCGGTGCAGGTGCGCGGCCTGCAGGTCCGGCGAGGGGGCCGAACGGTCCTCGACGGGCTCGACCTCGACATCCCCTCAGGTCTGGTGACCGGCCTGCTCGGACCGTCCGGGGCCGGCAAGTCGACCCTCATGCGGGCCATCGTCGGCGTCCAGAAGGTGGCTGGAGGGACGGTGACCGTCCTGGGCAAACCGGCCGGGAGCGCCTCCCTGCGCCGCAAGGTGGGCTACGTCACCCAGGCACCGAGCATCTACGACGACCTGACGATCATCGACAACCTCCGCTACTTCGGCTCCCTCCAAGGGGCCCCGAGGACGCGCGCCGACGAGGTGCTCGACCAGGTCGACCTCGTCGACCACCGCAACCAGCTCGCCGGGCGACTGTCGGGAGGGCAACGGTCGCGGGTCTCGCTGGCCTGCGCCCTCGTCGGATCACCCGACCTCCTCGTCCTCGACGAGCCGACGGTCGGTCTCGACCCGGTGCTCCGTGTCTCCCTGTGGGACCTCTTCAACCGGCTCGCCGACGACGGCACGACCCTCCTGGTGAGTTCGCACGTCATGGACGAGGCCTCCCGGTGCGACCAGCTCGTCCTCATCAGGCAGGGCGAGGTGCTGGCCCAGGAGAGCCTGCCGGATCTCCTCGAGCGCACCGGCGCTGCCGACGCCGAGGGCGCCTTCCTCGCCCTCATCGGTGACGCCGATCCCGATGCGCCGGCTCGTCGTGCCGGTGCCACCGATTCCACCGCGACGACGAGCGCACCTCGCCACGCCGCCCCACGCACCGAGGAGGCCGACCGATGACCGGAACCCTGCTCACCTCACGACGGGTCCTCACCCAGATCCGCCACGACCCACGCACCATCGCCCTCGTCCTCGTCGTCCCGTGCCTGCTCATCGGGCTGCTCGCGTGGATCTACCACGCCCATCAGCAGGCGGTCTTCGACCGGGTCGGGCCAGCCCTGCTCGGCGTCTTCCCCCTCGTCGTCATGTTCGTCATCACGAGCGTGTCGACCCTGCGTGAGCGTCGCTCGGGCACCCTCGAGAGACTGTGGACGACGCCCGTGACGAAGGCCGGCTTCGTCGCCGGCTACGCCCTGGCCTTCGGTCTGCTCTCGACCCTCCAGGCCCTCGTCGCAACGGGATTCGCGGTATGGGTGTGCGGGCTCGACCTCGTCGGGCCGGCCTGGCAGCTCGTCGTCGTCGCCATCCTCGACGCCCTCCTGGGCACCTGCCTGGGACTGTTGGCCTCCGGGTTCGCGCGCACCGAGTTCCAGGCCGTGCAGTTCATGCCCGCGTTCATCCTGCCGCAGTTCCTCCTGTGCGGGCTGCTCGTGCCTCGCGACCAGCTCACCGACGTCCTGCGGTGGATCTCCGACGTCCTGCCGCTGTCGTACGCGGTCGACGCCATGAACACCCTGGCGACGCGCACCGACTCGGGCCACGACGTCGCCCGGGACTGCGTGATCCTCGCCGGGTTCATCGTCCTGGCGGTCATCGGCGGGACTGCGACCTTGCACCGACGGACGGACTGAGTCCGTCCGGGACGGCTCGATCGGTGAGGCGCACCCCCGCGTGTGGAGCACCCGCGTGAGCTCCCCCACGTCAACGGTGCAGCACCGTAAGCTGGAGGGCGGCGGCACCCCGTCCCGCCGACCACGAGTCCAGCAGCCCACGAGTCCAACAGCCCACGAGTCCAGCAGCCCACGAAGCCAGGAGCACGGTGTCCCAGAGTTACCCGACCCAGAGCCAGCCATGGTCGGCGTTCCCGGAACCCACCGGGGCGCCACTCATCGCCGACGATCCCTCGGGCATCCTCACCCTTCCCCCGCTGGAGCCCACTGCGGGATTCGACCCCGAGGGCATCCCGCGTCGACCAGGGACGGCGGTCGCCGCGACCGCCTGTTTCGCGGCGGCGTCGGTGGCCTCGGCGGTCGGGCTGGCGCTGGCCTGGTGGGGGTCGATCCACATGAGGACGTTCTCCAGCGCGACGCATCTCATGACCTGGACCCATCCCCGTCCCGGCTCACTGGCCTCGGTGCTGCTCGTCACGCTCATGACCGCGATCGGCATGGCGATGACCGCCATGCCCGGCATCCTCGCGGTGAACACGTGGTTCGCCCGACGCTGGGTGCGCTGGGGGGCGATCGGTGGGATCGGCACGGCAGCCCTGGCGGTGACCCTGGGCTGGTCGGCATGGATCGGGGCCCCGTTCGCCGTCGCCGGACTCGTGCTCGTGTGGTTGCCGACGAGCCGGCGGTGGTTCGAACGGTGGGTCGGGATCCGCGTGGCGCGCGGCCCGGTGCCGTACCAGCCCAGGCCCGTGCGGTACGGGCCCGTGCGCCAGCACCTCTGAGCCCCGCGCCAACACCTCCGAGCCCCGCGTCAGCACCGGAGGGGACCGCGTCAGCGGCTGGTCCGCCCCGCCTCCTCCAGGACACACCCGAGGGCCAGCAGACGCGCCTCGTCGTACATCCGCCCGCCGATCATCATTCCGATCGGCAGCTCGACGCCGTCGATGACCGCCGTGTGGAGGGGCAGGCTCATCGCCGGACGCCCGGTGATGTTCCACAGGCTCGTCCATGGCGTGAACCGACACTGGGCCTCGAAGTCAGCCGCCGGGTCGGCGTCGTCCCGCAGCGCCCCGACCGGCAGCGGAGGTTGGGCCAGGGTGGGGCTGAGGACGACGTCGAATCGCTGCCAGTCCTCCCCCACCCGACGGGCCACCAGCTGGATGCCGGCCAGGGCCTCGGCCAGGTCGACGCCGGTCCGACGTCGACCCTCCGCCCGTAGCCAGCGCGACATCGGCGTCATGAACTCCTCACGCCCGGGAGAGACCGGGATCGAAGCGGCCCCGACCTCCCAGACGCAACGGAAGGAGTCCCACTCGCGCGGGCCGAACGGGGCGCTCGTCTCCTCGAGTTCGTGGCCCATGGACGCCAGGAGGGACGCCGTCCCGTCGAGGGCGGCCAGGACCGCCGGATGGACGTCCGTCTCGGCGATGACCGGCTCGCGCAGCACTCCGATGCGTAGTCGCGCCGGGGTTCGCTCGCAGGCGGCGAGGAAGGATCCGGTGGGCGCCGGGGCGCTGAACGGGTCGCCGGGCCATGGCTCGGACAGGACATCGAGGGCGGCGGCGGTGTCGCGCACGGTGCGGGTGAGGACGCCGCCGGAGACGAGGCCGGGCCCGTCGACGCCGTACGGGCCGGCGGAGACGCGGCCGCGGCTCGGCTTGAGGCCGACGACCCCGCAGCACGAGGCCGGGATGCGGATCGACCCGCCGCCGTCGGAGCCCTGGGCGATGGGCACCTGGCCGGCGCCGACGACGGCCGCCGCGCCACCCGAGGAGCCGCCGGCCATCCGGCCGTGGCCCCAGGGGGTGACGGTGGCCGGACGCCCGTCGGGTTCGGTGTAGCAGGGCAGTCCGAACTCGGGGGCGGTGGTCGTCCCGAGGGGAATGGCCCCGGCGTCCTTGAGACGGGTGACGATGCCGTCGTCGTGGTCGGACGGGACGCCTCCGACGGCCAGGCTGCCGACCGCCCGCGGGGCGCCGGCCAGTGCATTGAGGTCCTTGACGGGGCAGGGGACGCCGAGGAGCGGTCCCGGATGGATCTGGCCGGAGTCGAGCTGACGTTGGAGTTCGACGGCGGTGCGACGAGCGCCGTCGTCGTCGATCCAGGTCCAGGCGTGGCACTCGTCGGCGTGGGCGGCGGCCAGGGCGGCGTCAACCACCTCGAGGACGCCGACCTCACCGGCAGCGATCCGGGCGGAGGTCTCCAGGGCGGTCATGGGTTCCATGATCATGGTCCTACCACGACAGGGGGCGGTCAGCAGATCGGTGCGGCTGCCGATCCACGGATGACGAGGGAGGTCGGTATCTCGACGATCCCGGCCGCGCCGCACTCGTCGGCGACGTCACCCTCGCGGGGGACCCGACCGGCGGCATCCCCGCCGAGCACCCCATTGGCGGCATCCCCGCCGAGCACCCCATTGGCGGCATCCCCGCCGAGCACCCCATTGGCGGCATCCCCGCCGAGGGCCAGCCGCGCGGCGGCCTCGCCGACGGCCGCGAAGTCGAGTCGCACCGTCGTGAGGGCCGGGCGGGTGGCCGCGGCGTGAGGATGGTCGTCCATGCCGACGACCGACACGTCCTCGGGGACCCGCAGGCCCAGGCGATCGAGGCCGGCGATGAGCCCGATGGCCAGGTCGTCGTTGCCGCACAGCACGGCGGTCGCGCGGGCCGCCCTCACCGCTCGCGCCGCCCTCATGCCGGTCTCCACCGACCACCCGGTGGCCAAGGGATCGAGCATCGTCATGCCCCGGGCCTCCAACACCTGACGCCATCCCTCGCGTCGCGGGTCGGGGTGGCCGGCGGCCGGCACACCGACGTAGGCGATGCGCCGGTGACCGAGGTCGGCCAGATACTCGGTCGCGGTGACGGCGCCGGCACGGTCATCGGTCCACGCCCTGCGCCAAGGGTCCACGCCGAGCACCTGACCCGGTCCGTCCTCGGGCCGACCACCGGCGATGGCCACCGGCAGGTCGACCGGCAGTTCCGGCAGGACGGCGACGCTCGGCGAGTCGAACTCGAGGACGACGACCCCGTCCACCCGGGTGTCGAGGGCGCACTGCAGGGTCTCCCGGCGTCTGGCCGGGGACCCGGCCAGCACGTGCAGGGAGGTCTCGACGCCGAGGTCGAGGGCCGCGCTGAGAACCCCCGAGAGAGTCGCCCAGTAGCCGGTTCGGCCGATGTCGGAGACGAGCACGTGCAGCCGGGCGACGTCGGGGGCGGTCCGCCGGTAGCCCAGCTGGGTGGCCACCTCGAGGATCTGCGCGGTCGCGTGCGGGAGGGGCGCCTCGCCGTCACCCTGTCGTGCCAGGGCGCGCGACGCCGTCGCCAAGGAGACGCCCGAGCGCTCGGCGACGTCGGCCATCCGCGGCGGCCACCACGGGCGCCTCACCATGGCCGGGTCACGCTCCATGCACCGGACGATATCGGGTTCACTCCCCCGTCCTCGGCAGGGGGTTGCGCGGCATGTCCGGCCTGGACGGGGCGGTGCCGGAGGCGGCCGGAGTGGACGGGGCCGGCGTCGAGACGCCCGGAGAGGAGGGCGTCGGGGACGACTGTCCGGGACCGGCGGGCGTCGAGGACGACGGGCTCTCGGGCGTCGGGGTCTGCGACGGGCTCGGCGTCGGCGACGGGGTCACCGCCGCGATCGTCCACACCGCGGCCGTGGCGGAGTCCGGCCCCTCGACCACCCGACCGTCGGCCAGGACCACCGGCAGACCGGTGAACTTCGAGTGCAGCGTCCGACCGGAACCCTCGACCAGCAGGTGCCAGCGGTTGAGGCTGCCCGCGGCGTCGGAGGTCGTCACTCGCCCGGCGCCGACGACGACCTCGTGCCTGCCGGCCTTGCTGTCGATGCCCAGAACGGCCCCCTCAGTGGTCGAGAGGCTGTAGGTGCAGTCGTCGTGCCGCTCCACGTGCCAGGTCTGGGGCTGGCTCTGCACGGTCGGGACGCCGTCACGGACCGCCAGGTACCGTCCGTCAGCACTGGCCAACCGGTAGTCGCCGGGCTCGAGTGCCGGGTTGGGGGCGTACCAGGCACGCACATGGTCGACGTCGAAACTGGCCGGGAGCTGGCTGTCGATCGGGGTTCCCAGGTGGCCTTCCAGACTGAGGACCATGTGCCGGGACATCCGCCACAGCGAGGGGTCGCCGGGCTTCGTCTCCCATGCCAGGTGACGGTCGAAGTAGAACCGGAGCAGACCGTCGCGACGCTCGACGCCGTAGGTGTGGTGGTCTCGCGAGATGTCGACACCGGTCGGGAAGGCATGCCCGCCGAACCCTCGATGGGTGGCCTCCGTGTTGTCGGGCCAGACATGGGTCGCGATGTTCATCTTCGTGTGGTCGAAGGTCTCCTCGACGTCGAGTTCCGGGTTCGGCTCGGCCCCGGTGAGCAGGGACGGACCGCCGTCGAGGTTGGACGACTGCATCCAGGTGGCCGACAGCACCCGGGCGGCGGAGGGCAGGGCCCTGGCACGCACCTCGACGTAGGTGCACAGGCCCGGCAGGTCGAAGACCGACTCGACGGCACCGAAGGTGTACGAGTACCCGTCGACCTTCTCGGCTCGGGCCGCGAGATGGAGCTCTCCACCGGAGAAGGACACGTTGGCGTCCCGGAACACGCCGACCCCCGAGTGCGGGTACCACAGCCCGAGCTGCGGTCCGGATCGGTGAACTCGTCGCCGATGCCCAGACGGGTCCAGCCGGTGAGGTCGATGTCGGCGTCGGCCGCCACGGCCCGACCCGTGCCGGCCACGACGGGAACGACGGCCGCGAGGACGGCGGCGCCGAGGACTGATCTACGCGTGATCGCTGTCATGTGTTGCTCCCTTGCAATGACGTCATCCCCTGACTGGGGGTTTCCCGCAGCCTACGACGAATGGTCGGCGCCGCCACCACTGCATGAAAGTGGACTTTCACACCCTGTGGACTGCCCCGGCCCGGCTCCTAGGGTGAACCGCAAGTGAACGACGGCCAATGCCGGCCACCCAGGAGTCCCACACCATGCACGACGTCGACCAGGCCCCACGGCCCTTCCGGCTCACGAGCAGCCCCGACCAGCCCACCGCGCTGGCCGTCGGCGGCCTTGACGACGCCGTCGCCCTCCCCCTCGTCGAGTGCCTCACCCTCGAACACGGACGCTGCTTCGTCGACCATCGCCTCACCCAGACGGCGGTCGGCGCGGGCCTGCGCGAGGTCCGACGCGAACCGCTCGGGTCCCCGTGGCCGGGCACCCGCGTCGTCGAGCACGACCCCACCTCCGGGCTGTCCGCGACCATCGACCTGTGGCATCCCACCGACGCCACCGTGCGCGCACGGACCACCGTCCGCAACGACGGCGATCGCCCCGTCCACCTCACCGCCGTCTCCCTGGCGTGCGCGAGCCTGCTGCCCGGGGCCGACCTCGACGGCCTCGACCTGCTCGTCGCGCCGAGCTCGTGGATGGCCGAGCAGCGGTGGTCCCACCACCGTCTCTCCGAGGCCCTCGTGGGTGTCGGCACCGAGCTGCACGGCGAGTCGCCCCGTGACCGACTCACGCTGTCCTCGGAATCGGGCTGGTCCTCGGGCCGCTGGGAACCGGTCGGCTTCGTCACCGATCCGACGTCCGGACGCGCCGCGGGCTGGCAGGTCGAGCACAACGGCGGCTGGACCGTCGAGCTGGCCCGACGGTCCTCCACCCTGGGGTTGTGCGTGTTCGGTCCGACCGATCTGCACCATCACTGGATGCACCGCCTCGACCCGGGTGAGGAGTTCACCTCGCCGACGGTCGCCCTGGCCTTCTCCACGGACGGCTGGCAGGGTGCCGCGGCCGAGTTCACGACCTACCGCCGGGCCCTGAGGGCCGTCGAGGGACCCACAGCCCCGGCCCCGATCGTCTTCAACGACCATATGAACACCCTCATGGCCGACCCGACGACCGAGAAACTCTCGACCCTCGTCCCGGCCGCGGCCCGGGCCGGGGCGGAGGTCTACTGCATCGACGCCGGCTGGCACGCCGACGACGAGAGCTGGTGGGACGGCGTCGGCCGGTGGGAACCGTCGACCCGTCGCTTCCCCGGTGGCCTGACGGAGGTGCTCGACCTCATCGCCGCATGTGGCATGACGTCCGGCCTGTGGATCGAACCACTGGCCGTCGGTCTCGACAGTCCGCTCGTCGACGAGCTGCCGCCCGAGGCGTTCATGCGCCGGGCGGGGGTGGCCATCGTCGAGCAGAACCGACTGCGTCTGGACATGCGTCATCCGGCGGCACGGTCGCACCTCGACGCCGTCATCGACCGGATGGTCGGCTACGGCATCGGATACCTCAAGATCGACGACAACTTCTCCGTCGGTTCGGGGCCCGACGAGGGCGCCGACTCCCCCGGCGACGGCCTGCTGGAGCACTCCCGGGCCTGGGCCGCCTGGCTCGCCGACGTACCCCGCCGTCACCCCGGCCTCCGGGTGGAGAACTGCGCGTCGGGGGGCATGACGACCGACTACGCCCTCCTGTCGTCCGCGACCCTGCAGTCGACCTCCGACCTGCAGGACCCGCTGCGCTCCCCGCCGATCGCCGCCAACGCCACCCTCACCGTCCTGCCCGAGCAGGCCGCCAGCTGGGCGTACCCGCAGCCGGACATGGACGACGAGGAGATCGTCCTCACCATGACGACCTCGCTGGCCGGCGCCCTCTACCTGTCCGGTCACCTCGACCGGATGGACGACCACCAGCTCGACCTGGTCCGTGCCGGCGTCGACCTGGCCAAGGAGCTGCGCACCGATCTCCTGACCGACCTGCCGTGGTGGCCCGACGACGTCGCCGCCTGGACCGACGAGTGGGTCGTCACCGCCCGACGGCACCCGACGTCCCGCGACGGCGTCCTGGTGGTCTGGCACCGGCCGGTCGACGGGTCCACCGCGCTCGGCCCGCGTGGCGGATCGGCTCTCGAGCTGCCGCAGCTGTCCGGCACCCGCCTCGAGCAGATCTACCCGCCCACCCCTCTCGTCGCCGACCCGGGCATCCTCGTCGACAACTCCGGCGCAGCTCCTCGGCTGAGCTGCACCTCCCCTCGACCGACCGGCCAGGTCTACCGCGTCCGGGATCTTCACAATGGCGTCACCGATGCCGCAGGAATGGAGAAGAAATGAAACGGATCACGAAGATCGCAGCGGCCGGCGCCGCGGCGGCACTCGCCCTCGCCGGCTGCTCGGACCCGGGCACCGGCTCGACCGAGTCCCAGAGCTCGGCCGGCTCGTGGTCGTCGGCCACGGCCAAGCTCGACGGGGTCGAGTTGACCCTGTGGGCGGCCCAGTCGTCGGCGTCGATCCCCAAGCAGGTCGCCGCCGACTTCAGCAAGGCCACCGGCGCCAAGGTCAAGATCGTCACCATCCCCGACCCCTACGAGCAGGGCGTCCAGACCAAGGTCGCCACCGGTGACACCCCCGACCTGGCCATGTGGCAGCCGACGACGTCGATGCTCACGAGCCTGGGGGCCAAGGAGCACCTCCAGGTGCTCGACGGCGCGCCGTGGGAGTCGAAGACCGACAAGAACGTCCTGGCCTCCGGTGGCACCCTCGACGGACACCGCTACGCCGCCTTCGTGTCGGCCCCCTCGGTCATGGGCGTCTGGTACAACAAGGAGGTCTTCGCCAAGAACGGCGTCCAGGTGCCGAAGAACTTCGACGACATGCTCGCCACCGCCAAGAAGCTCAAGGCCGCCGGCCAGACCCCGTTCTACGAGATGGGCGGCGAGTGGTGGGCCTCGCAGTGGGCGGTCCAGGTCCAGCTGGCCGACGCCGCCAAGGCCGGACTGTGGGACAAGGTCAACAAGAACGAGGACAAGTTCACCGGCACCGAGATCCAGGGCGCCATCAACACCTACGACACCATGATCAAGGACGGTCTGTTCAACTCGGACATCAAGACCGGCACCTTCAACGACCAGGCCAAGGCCCTGCTCGACGGCAAGGCCGCCATGGCCATCCAGGTGACGAGCCTGCTCGGCAACATGGGCACCCAGGCCGACACCGCCACCCTCAACAAGAAGATCGGGTTCTTCCCCATCTCCAAGAAGGGCACCCTGGCCACGTCGATCCCCGACCAGACCAACGCCGTCGTCGCCTTCAAGTGAAGGACGCCAAGAAGGAGGCCGCGGCGCGCCAGTTCATCACCTACTGGCTCTCGGACGGCTACGGCTCCTTCGTCAAGTCGCAGAACACCGTCTCGATCATCGACGGCGTCAAGACCCCCGACTCGGTGCCCCAGGCCATGATCGACTCGAACGCCACCCTCAAGGACTCGGTCGGCTCCATGCAGTCCCTGGCCATCGCCAACCGTGACCTGGCCAAGAACCTCGGCGACATGATCGCCGGGACCAAGACGCCGGCCCAGGTCGGCTCGGAGACCCAGACCCAGTTCGCCCAGCTCGCCAAGGCGATCGGCGCGAAGGGATTCTGATCCCCATGTCATCGATGGAAGCAACACCGCGACACGGCACCGCGGACCGGTCGCACCCCTGGGGATTCGTCGTACCCGCGTTCGCCGTGCTCGCGGTGTTCTTCCTCACACCGACGATCTACAACTTCATCTACGCCTTCACCGACTGGTCGAGCTTCAAGTCGGCCATGAACCCGGTGGGGCTGGGCAACTTCGCCGACCTCATCGCCTCGGGGAGCCTGCGCAACTCGCTGGTCATCACCCTCGTCTACGCCGCCGGGGTGGCCGTCCTGCAGAACCTCTTCGGGCTCGGGCTGGCCCTCCTGCTCGAACGCGACACCCTCGTCAACAAGATCGTCCGGGTCGTCTTCTTCGTCCCGGTCATCCTCTCGGCCCTGGCCGCCGGGTATGTCTTCCAGGCGCTGCTGCGGCCGGACGGCGGACTCAACCAGATGCTCGGACTGCTCACCGGATCGCCGGTGAAGATCGCCTGGCTCGGGTCGACGACGTGGACCCTCTTCGTGTGCATCGTCATCCACTCGTGGAAGTGGATGGGCATGTCGATGCTCGTGTACCTGGCAGGGCTCAAGACGATCGACGCCCAGGTTCTCGAGGCGGCCCGCATCGACGGGGCGTCCCGGTGGGCCACCCTCCACCAGATCCGTCTGCCCCTCATCGCCCCGGCGGTGACGTTCAACGTCGCCACCGCCCTGCTGGGGTCGATGAACTCCTTCGACATCGTCCAGGCGACGACGGGCGGAGGGCCCGGTGGCTCCACCGAACTGCTCAACCTCTTCATCTTCCGGACCTTCGGCCAGGGCCTCTACGCCCAGGCGACGACGATGAGCCTGGTGCTCTTCCTGGCCGTCGTCATCCTGGCCTTCCCGGTCATCGGGATGCTCCGTCGCCGCGAGGGGAGAATGGCATGAACAAGCGCATCGTGCAGCCACTGTGCGCCGTCCTGCTCGCAGTGGTGCTCGTCGGGGTGCCGCTGTGGACGGTCGTCGTCACCGCCGGCAAGTCACAGGCCGAGGCCCTCACCCCGGACATGTCGCTCCCGAGTCACTGGCAGTTGTGGAGCAATGTGTCGACCGTCGTCGGCCAGACGCGGATCGGATGGGCCTACCTGGGGTCGCTGCTGCTCCTCGTGCCGTCGGTCGCCGTCGTGCTGCTCATCGGGTCGATGGCCTCGTGGGTGCTCGCCCGACGCAAAGGTCGACTCGTGTCGGTCATCTACGCACTCGGCATCTCGGGGATCATCCTGCCGCCGGCTGTCGTCACCCTCGTGCTGCTGCTGCGTCAGCTCGGCCTGGCGGGGCACCCCATCGGGATGATCTGCGCCTATGTCGGGATGTACCTGTCGACGGTGGTCTTCTTCGTCACCGGGTTCGTCCGGATGGTGCCCGAGTCCCTCGAGGAGGCCGCGCGGATCGACGGCGCCGGCCCGATGCGGGTCGTCCTCACCCTCATCCTGCCGTTGCTACGGCCGGTCCTGGCGACCGCGACGATCCTCATCAGCCTGTACGTGTGGAACGACGTCTTCTACGCCTTCTTCGTCGTGGGCGGGCGGATGGACACCCTGCCGCTCAACCTCTTCACGGTGGCCAGCGCCGGGGTGCACCTCAACAACTGGCATCTCATCTTCACCTACGTGCTCCTCATGAGCGTGCCGCTGGTGGCGCTGTTCGTCGTCTTCCAGCGCAGCATCATCTCGGGCATCACGTCGGGGGCGGTGAAGTGACCGACTCCGTGGGGTCGAGGTGACCCGGCGCCCCGGATGCGCTAGAGTTCATCGAGTCCTCACGGACATGCGGGCGTAGCTCAATGGTAGAGCGCCAGCTTCCCAAGCTGGACACGCGGGTTCGATTCCCGTCGCCCGCTCCACGACAAGTCCCCTTGTCAGGGCATGGTTCAATCCATGACGGCAGGGACGTGGCGGTGCGACAGGACCCCCGCCGTGGGCTCCCGTGGGCTCGTACCTTGGCGAGAGGTCGTCCGCGAGCCAGCCATGCCAGCGCCCGGTCGGCCACCCCGGGCGCGTCGTCAGGTCAGCCGGTGGGTGGACATTCGACGCGGGCGCCCCGGAAACGCACGTTTCACATCCCGAACCCGGGCTCCACGTCAAATGTCCACCCCCGTCGACACCTTGGCGCCCTCGGTCGGCATCTTCCCCAAGGTGACCACCGCCACGGACGCCGGTGACGGGCCGCCTCTTGCAGACCAGGCCGAGCTCGTCATGCTTCAATGAGCCCATGATCACCTACACGACCCGGGCCGGAGCCGTGGCCCCGGAGCAGATCGACGGGTTCTTCGTCGGCTGGCCCCATCCGCCGTCGCCGACCACTCTTGTCGACGTCATGGATGGGTCGTTCCGCCGAGTGTGGGCTCTCGAGCGCGATCGCGTCGTCGGGTACGTCAACGCCATCAGTGACGGCATCCTCACGGCCTTCATCCCGTGGCTCGAAGTGCATCCGGACTTCCAGGGCCAGGGCATCGGGCGCGACCTCATCTCGCGGATCGTCGCCGAGCTCGATGGGATGTACTCGATCGACGTGTGCTGCGACCCCGAGCTCGTGCCCTATTACGAAAAGCTCGGTTTCCTGCCGCTGAGCGGTGCCGGGTTGCGGTTCCCCCGTCGGCTCGAGTGAGCGACCGCCACAGATCCCCCGCACAACCCCTGGAATCGGCACCTTCACCCGCCCAGCACGACTTGCGCGGGGAATCGTGGCGGTCAGACCCGCCCCTGCTGACCCTCGGCATGGAGTCGCACCCGGCGCACCGCCAGGAGCACGCTCCGACCCAGCACCTCGAGCAGAGCCATGAGCACGAGCCCATCGGCCCACGCAGTGAAGTCCGTGATCCCCAGTCGCTGGCTGGTCCTCACGATGGTGAGTCCACCGCCATGCTCGGCCCAGAGTCCGAAGGCGACTCGGGCCCCGACGCCGACGATCCACAGGACGACGGCCGGCCCGGTCGAGCGCAGCATGACCCGCCCCGAGTCCTGCCACACCCGCGAACACAGAGCGCACGACAAGCCGAGACACAGGCCGACCGAGGCCAGGACGACCACCGCCGTCCGGTTCGCCTCTCCCGCAGGAATCCGGGTGAGGTAGGCCGCCACCGCCCAACCGACGAGGGCGAGCGGCCAGGCCAGACCGAGCCACGTGAGGGGCCGGCCCCTGATCTGCCGCACGATGCTGAGGATGAGGAGGCCACTGATGAGGTAGTCCGCAAGAGTCATGTACATGACTATAGATGCATCTGTTTAGATGTATCAAGCCTCATGTATTCTGTCTGCATGGACGCTGGTGACCTGCACAGGCTCGTACGCACCTTGAGGCGCATCGCCGTGGAAGCCACGACCAGCCCGGACGAGGCGGCTGGGGTCGCCGACATCGAGGTCGGCGAGGACCTCTTCCGCAACGCCCCGACGACGGTGAGCCAGATCGTCCAGCGCACCGGACTCGCCCAGAGTCAGGTATCCCGCACCGTCGCGTCGATGAAGGACGCCGGCCTGGTCACCGCCCGCCCGGACCCGACCGACGGACGTCGTACCGTCCTCACCCTCGCCCCCGGCGTGCTCGAGCCCCATGGCCGGTCGCGCGCCGCCCGTGGCATCCGCGACGCCCTCGCCGCCCATCTCGCGACCAGCCGGGCCGAGTCCGCCCCACCCGAGCTCGTCGATGCCATCATCGCCGACCTCGAGCACCTCGCCGACCTGCTCGAGGCCTGAGGGATCGACCCGAGAAAGGATCTCCGATGGACCTGCCCATCCCGGAGCTGCCACAGCTGCCGATCCGCCTCGGCTCCGAGCGCATCGACACCCACCACCACATCGTCCCGCCCTTCTACCGCGACTGGCTCGCGGCCAGGGGACTCGACGCCGGTGGACTGCCGATCCCGCAGTGGTCGGCCGAGGCGAGCCTCGAGCTCATGAAGGCCACCCGCACCCGCACGGCGATCCTCTCGGTGTCCACACCCGGGGTCGAGCCTGCCGAGGGACGGGAGGCCGCGTCGATGGCCAGACGGCTCAACGAGTACTGCCATCAGCTCACCCTCGACCACCCCGGTCGGTTCGGCTACTTCGCCACGCTCACCCTGCCCGACGTCGACCGCGCCATCGCCGAGATGGACCACGCCTATGACGAACTCGACGCGGACGGGGTCATCCTCCTGGCCAACTGCGAGGGCACCTATCTGGGCGACCCGTCCTTCGAGCCGCTCATGAAGGCCCTGGACGATCGATCCGCCGTCGTCCTCCTCCATCCCCAGGCGCTGCCCGGGGGCTCGGTGCCGGGACTTCCCGCGTACACCGCCGACTTCCTGCTCGACACGACCCGCGCGGCACTCAATCTGTCGCGCAACGGCGTCCTCGATCGCCACCCCCGCATCCGGTTCATCCTGTCCCACGGTGGCGGGATGATCCCCTGGGCCGCCCCACGACTCTCCCCCACGGCCTCACCCACCGGCGACCCGCTCGACGGGCTGCGCCGCCTGCGGCGGTTCCACCTCGACACCGCCCTCACCCCCTCCCCCTTCTCGATGCCCGCCTTGTTGAGATTCGCCCGGCGCAGCCATGTCCTCTTCGGCAGCGACTTCCCCTGCGCCCCGGCGAAGGCCTCGGTCGCCTTCGCCACGATGCTCACCACCTACCCGACGACGCGCCACCATGCCATCGACCGCGGGAACGCCGAGAAGCTCTTCCCCCGGTTCGCCCGCTGACCGCGGCTCCGCCATCATCCCCGGGGCCACCACGGCCCACCGCCACACATCCCCGCGCAACTCATCCCCCACCCCCCTGCGAACCGAGGATCCGACGTTCCGCGGGGTTTCATGGCGGTCCGCACGGACCACACACCTGTTCACCATGCATTCATTCACATGTCACCAAACGTTGAGAACGACATATGCACATGGAAGAGGTGCCGCCAGTAGGGTTCGAGCCCGGATCGTCCACCTGACGAGAGGACCCGTACCATGAACACCTCGACGAGCCCTTATCTGCGCATGCTCCTCAGCGCCTTCATCGGAGCCATCGGCGCGTACCTCATCGGCACCGCACTCATGTATTTCCTGGCGGACAAGTCCTGGGCAGCCGCAAGTCAGTATGGAGCCAGCTTCGCGGGTATCGCCTTCATCGTGAGCTTCCTCATTCAGCTCGCCCTGCGGCAGCGTGCCGTGCGATCGACCGCGGGCGACTGACGCCGACCCAGAATCCTCGGATCTCGCGACGCCGTCGCGACCACACCGCTCGGGTGCCCGGTTGCGACGCTGTCGCGAGATCCATCCCCGAGCACGTCACAACCCTTGGCAAGTCCTCTGACCTCTGAGTACGATGGTGATGTGGTCGCAGCGGCGCACCACCCGTCCACTCACAGGAGAGCAAAGATGTTCGTCCACCTCTCGTACCTTCTCGATCCCAAGGACAACGCCTACCCCGGCGAACCGGTCGTCAGCGTCGAGGACGACTCCGTCATCTCGCCCACCGGCAAGCCCTTCAACTCGAAGATCATCCACCTGCCCAACCACTTCGGCACCCACATGGATGGCCCGCACCACTTCAATCCCGACGGCGCCGACTTCGAGACCCTACCCATCGAGACCTTCGCCTACGAGGGCAAGGACGTCCTCGTGGCGGACCTCCCGCACCGCGGGGTACCCAGGTCGATCGTCGTCAAGGAGGACCTCGAGCCCTTCGCCGAGGCCCTGCGCGGCAAGGGCCTTCTCCTCCTGCGCACCGGCTTCGAGAAGTACAAGTTCACCGATCCACACACCTACGAGTACGAGGGCGTCAGCCTGCACCCCGACCTGTGTCGCTGGCTCAACGAGGAATTCCCCGAACTGCGGTGCATCGGCATGGACTGGCTGTCGATCGGGACGCCGTCGAACGATCTGGGAGCGGAGGCCCACCGGTGGTTGCTCGGCAACTACACCGGCCACGTCATCACCGGCATCGAGGACATGACCCTGGCCCCGTTGGGTGACCACGTCATCAAGGCGATCACCCTCGGACCGCCGCGTGTCAAGGGCGTCGATTCCGCCCAGGTCGACGCCATCGCCTGGCTCGAGGACTGACGCTGCGGCACGGCCGGGCCGTAGACTCCCTCCCAGACCGGGCATCCCCCGCCCGGGCACGAGGGAGGTCCGACCATGGCGACGAGCAGGGTGGAGTCCACCGTCGACCGGCTACTCGACCTCGTCACCAGCGGGGCCGTGCAGACCGGCGACCCACTGCCCGCCGAGGCCGCCCTGGCCGCCCAGCTCGAGGTCTCCCGGCTCACCCTGCGCGAGGCCGTCAAGGTGCTGGCCGACCGGGGGGTCCTCGAGCCCATCCACGGCCGGGGCACCTTCGTGCGTCCGCCCCACCAGTGGACCGACCTCGCAGCGATCATCGCCTGGCAGTCGAGGACCTCGGGGCCTCGCGACATCGCCCTGCAACTCGTCGAGATCCGCCAGATGATCGAGATCGGTGCGGCCGGCCTGGCAGCCGAACGACGCAGTGACGACGACGTCACCCGACTGGCCGAGATGCTCGAGACCTACCATGAGGCTCACTCCAGGGACTCCATCGCCGAGACCGTGCGGACCGACCTCGAGTTCCACGACCTCATCCTGCGCGCGACCGGAAACCCCTTCCTCCTCACGGTCTTCGACCCCATCAAGGAGGCACTGCGCACCGGGCGCACCCAGACCTCCTCGCACCGGGCGGTCCGCGAGCATGCCATGGTGCACCACGAGGCGATCCTCGAGGCCATCCGCGAGGGCGACGCCGACCAGGCCCGACGGGCCATGAGGGCCCACATGGTGCAGACGGCCGGGGACGTGCGCACCTACCTCCCGGCACACTGAACCCGACCGGTCGTCTCCCGGCCGTCCAGCACCCTCCGCACGCGCACCCCGATGGCCTCGGGGTCGACGCCGGCCCGGCCCGCTCGCGGCCCCCGATCAGGGCAGGATGTCGGCGTAGTACGTCCTGCCCAGCAGACGCCGCAGCAGCCACTCCCCGGGCAGCTTGCCTCCGGCCAGCACGGACCCCGAGTGCAGCAGTGCTCGGATGTCGTACTGGGCCGGGAAGATCGGCGGGATGTCACGGTCGACGTCCATGAGCTGGTAGACGGCCATCATGGCCGTGCGGGCCGAGCCCTCCGTCGTGAAGATGCAGTCGTCGGGGGTCTCGACGAACTGGCCGAGGAACCCGAGGTTGACGCATCCGTGCGGCACGACCTCCGGGCGGTCGCCGGCGGTACGTGGCATGAAGAAGGCGGTGATGTACGGCATCGCCGCCGTGCGCACCTTGGTGTGGGCACGGATCTCGTCGAACTCGTCGATGAGCCCGAAATGGAAGCAGAACTCCTTGAGGATCTCCTCGCCGGTGCACTCGACCATGGGCTTGCGGACGCAGTCGCCGACGGCGAAGGGGTACAGCCCGTAGGCCCAGGCCACACCCCAGTCGGAGGGCTGGGCCCGGAACTGGGGCTGGCGGTTCATGGTGAGGCTGCAGCACCAGGAGGAGTCCTCGGCGGTGATGATCCCGCCGGTGACCGTGCGTCCGGCCAGCGGGTCGTTGCCCGACAGCTCCTGGATCCTGCGCAGGAAGGGATGGTCACGTCCGATGAAGTTGAAGCTCACCGAGATCCACAGGGTCTTGTCGGTGTCGGAGCTGAAGACCTCGGGACGCCCGAAGTCGGCGGACTTCGCGGCGAGATTGCGCCACAGCGTCCAGCAGTCACCGCCCGGGTTGCGGGTGTACGGGGCGACATGGTCCATGTCGCCATAGGTCGTGGCCTCGGTGCACGAGCCATTCGTCACGAGGACGACGTCGCGCTCGCCGACCGGGATGGAGTCGGTGCTGCCGTCATGATGACGCACCCTCAAGGCCCGGACGACCTTGCGCGTCGGGCTGATGTCGATGTCGAGGTCCTCGACGACGGTGTCGTAGCGGAACTGGACGCCCTGGTCGGTGAGCCAGGTGCGCAGCGGCAGGATGAACGACTCGAACTGGTTGTAGCGACTGAACCGCAGGCAGGAGAAGTCGGGGAATCCGGGCAGGTACTGCAGGAAGCGATGGAGGTAGCGCTTCATCTCGGTGAGCGACTCGTACTCCTCGAAGGCGAACATCGTCTTCCACAGCGTGTAGAAGGTCGAGTGGAGGAAATCCTCGTCGAACCAGTCCTCGATGGTCCTGCCCCAGGTCTGGGACTCCTTGGCCAGCAACAGCCGGACGACGGCGAGCTGCCCCTTGCGATTGAGGCCCATGTCGTGGGCGTCACGCGGGACGCCCCGGTCGTGGATGATGCGGGTGCGGGCCCGGTTGGGGTCGTTCTCGTTGGTGAGTCGGAACTCGTCGAGCACGGAGTGGCCCGGCAGTTCGAGGGCCGGGACGTCCTTCATGATGTCCCAGAAGCACTCGAAGTGCTGGCCCATCTCGCGCCCACCTCGGGCGATGAACCCCTCCTCGACATTCCCGCCGCCGTCGAAGGACCCTCCGGCGATGTCCGAGGACTCGAGGATGGTGATGTTCCCGGCGGGCATTCCGGCGTCACGCACGAGGAATCCGGCGGCCGTGAGGGAGGCGATCCCGGCCCCCACGAGATAGGCGTGACGCTCGGCGACGTCAGGGGCGTGGACCGGACTGTTGCGCGTGTAGTGACCCTGGTCGTTGCCGACGAAGGGACGGCCCTTCCAGTCCGTCTGGAACGAGCGCTGATAGGTGCCCTGCAGGTTCGTCACGAGATCTCCTCCTCGAGTGGGTCGTCGGCCTCACCGATCGGGGTCGACGCCGCCGCGCATCCAGCCTACCACCCGGTCCGGACACGGTCCGACCACATGGCCTATTGTGGCGATCATCCACATGTTCTCAGGAGGTGTCATGACCGGCCGGGACGACAGGGTCACTCGGGTCACCGCGATGGAGCGGCGTCTCAACCGGACGCGCGTTCTCGTCGACCGTCTCAACGAGGTCCTCGACGAGTTCGAGGAGAACGAGCAGGCGTATCGGGATCTTGCGTCCTACTACGGTAGTCAGGAGTGGCACGAGGACATGGCGGCAGCCGATGCCGAGGAGTTGCCGGCCGACGTGCCGTGCGGGGTGCTCACCGAGGACGCCGCCTTCGACCTCATCGGGGACCACCTGCAGATGGCGATCCGGATGCTCGAGATGGGTACTGCGATCGTGCGGGAGCACTGAGCGACCCTCCCCGCCACGACCGTGGTCCCACCGCGCCGAGGGCACGGCAGGTGACATGGAAGACGCCGGCCAGCACCGCGATCGTGCCACAGGCCGACAGGTCGGCACCGACCGCCACGAGCAGCCCGGCGACCCCGATGCACGCTCCCGCCACCGGCGAGGCGACGAGCAGGGTTGTCGGTGAGTCGACGAGCCTGCGCAGGGAGGCGGCCGGTGCGGCGACCAGGGCGATGGACAGGACAGTTCCCACCGCCGGGATGATGACGACGACCGTCACGAGGATCATGGCGAGGACGAGGAGGTCCACCGCGCCACCGCGAACCCCCGCCGCTCGGGCGCCGTCCGCGTCGAAGCACCGGAGGATGATGCGGTGCCCCTGTCCGCAGGTGACGAGGAGCACGGCGGCCAGGACGACCACGGCGGCAGCCAGGTCGACCCCGTTGACGTGGAGCAGGGCCCCGGTGAGGAAGCCGTCCACGTGGAGCGGCAACGGGGAGAACCACCGGTCGAGGAAGTAGCCGAGCGCGAATCCCAGGGTGAGGACGATGCCGGCCGCTGCCTGGCCCGACAGTTCCGGGATCCGGGTGAGCGCCCTCATGAGGACCGCCAGGGGCAGGCACATGGCCATCGCCCCGACGAGGAGCCACAGGGACAGCACGCGCTGGTCCGAGGTGAGTGCCCCGGCGACGACGACACCGAGGACCGCCCCGGGGAAGGTGGCATGGGTGATCGACTCGGCGAAGAAGACCCGCCCGCGCAGCACCGCGAACCCACCGACGAGCCCACAAACCGCGCCGACGACGATGATCTCGACGAGCGGCAGCCGGATGACGTCCCACATCTCAGCCCACCACCCTCACGCGGACCCACCGCAGGCCGCGCACGGCCAGACACACGAGGAACAGACCGACGACACACAGGGCGACGCTCGCCTGGGGCGAGATCGGACGCGGCGAGTCCACGGTGGCGATCTGGAGCCCGAGCCATCCACCGAGCACGCCGACACCGATCGCCACCGGCACCATGGTCCGGACGGAGCGGCACAGGAGACGAGCGGCCGCCCCCGGCACGACGAGATATCCGATGACGAGCAGGGTGCCGACGGCCATCGACCCAGCGATCGTCACGGCGGCCAGGGCGCCGTTGACGGCCAGGTCGACGCCCAGGGTGCGTGTTCCGGCGGCCCGGGACCCGACCCGGTCGAAGGCCACGAACACCTGGTGTCGCCAGGTGAGCACGAGGACGAGGAGAGCCAGGGCACACACCAGGCAGGTCTGGGCCAGGTGCTCGTCGGTCACCTCGAGCAGTCGGCCGAACATGAGCGCCTCGAGCTGGCCCGACATGTCCGAGGCCCGCAGCGACAGGACGATGCCCACCGAGAAGAAGGAGGTGAGGACGACGGCCGTCCCCGCCTCGTCGGCCCCCGCACCGGTCCGCCCCACCCAGGTGAGGGCCAGGACGACGAGCACCCCGGCCACGCTCGCCCCGGGGACGATGTGGTCGATGCCACCGAGAGCGGCCCCGGCGACGATCCCCGGGAAGATCGAGTGGACGGTGGCCTCGGCGTTGAACTCCAGACGCCGCAGGTTGACGACCACGCTCACCACTCCCCCGGCGAGCCCCAGGACGACCAGG
This sequence comes from Acidipropionibacterium timonense, assembly GCF_900605005.1. Lineage (GTDB taxonomy): Bacteria > Actinomycetota > Actinomycetes > Propionibacteriales > Propionibacteriaceae > Cutibacterium > Cutibacterium timonense. Next base: position 2,380,970 of record NZ_LR027558.1, read on the forward strand.
ACGACGAACGGCCGGAAGAGGTAGGGGGCGGACGCGACGTCCTGCAGACCCGGGACGGTCTCGAGCGCCTGTCGGAGGGACTCGACGAGGTCGGCGAGGGACGCCGTCATCGCCGCACCTCCTCCGTGACGAGGAGATCCGGGGTCGAGCCGGGCACCCCTCCGTAGGCTCTCGTGAGGTTGTCGGTCGTGAGCACCTCGTCGATCGGGCCGAGGGCGATCTGCCGACCGGCCAGGAGCATGACGTTCTCGCAGGTCCCCCGGGCCAGGGCCAGATCGTGGGTGGAGGCCATGACGGCCACTCCCTCGCTCTTCATGTCGACGATGATCTGCAACAGCATCCGCCGGGTGGGCTCGTCCAGACCGTTGAACGGTTCGTCCAGGAGGACGAGCGCGGGTCTGGCCACGAGAGCTCGCGCGACGAGGACCCGCTGACGCTGCCCCCGGACAACTGCCCGAAGCGAACCGAACCGTGCTCGGCCATGCCCACCCGTTCCAGGGCGGCGTCGACCCGGCGGCGGCCCTGCCTGCCGACCCGGCCGAACCATCCGAGCTCCCGGTACAGGCCCATCTCGACGACCTTGCTCGCGGTGACGGGGAAGGTGAGATCGAGATCGGCCGACTGCGGCACGCGTATCCGACGGCTCCCCCGGCGATCCGCATCGTGCCACCGAGAAGGCGCACCGCGCCGAGGACGCCGCGCAGGAGCGTCGTCTTGCCGGACCCGTTCGGCCCCAGGAGGGCCAGGGCCTGCCCGGCGGCGAGGGTGCCGGTGACCCCGGTGAGGACGGCGCGGCTCCCGTAGCCGAAGGAGGCGTCCACCAGCTCGACGACGTCGCCGTCCATGCCCACCGGAACCCCTGTCATCGTCACCTTCCCGCCGTCGTCACTGGTTCGCCCGCCGTCACCTGTTCGCACGCAGCGATGTCGGGAGCGGCGCCACCTTCCCGTCCCACGCCCGCACCAAGGTGGTGACGTTGTGGACGATCGACCCGACATAGGTCTGCCCCTCGGACCCGTCCGGCCCCAGGGAGTCGCCGTAGAGCGCGTCCTCCCCGATGACGGCCTTGACGCCGGCCGCGCGGGCCACGACCTCGATGGACTTCGAGTTGTTCGAGTTCTCGGCGAAGAGCGCACGCGCCCCCGAGGCCTTGACCTCGGCCGCCGCCTTGGCGATGTGGTTCGCGGTGGCGTCCTGCTGGCTGTTGAAATCGGACATCGCGGCACCGATGAACTTCACCCCGTAGGTCTTGGAGAAGTAGCCGAAGGCGTCATGGGAGGTGAAGAGCACGCGATGGGCGCTCGGCACGGACTCCAGGGAGGCCTTGGCCCAGCCGTCGAGGTCGGAGATCGCCGAGGAGTAGGCGGCGACATGCTTGTCGAAGAGGGCACGGTTGGCCGGGGACGCCTTGTCGAGGAACTCCCCGATGTTGCGCACCTGGATCGCCGCATTGCGCGGGCTGGTCCAGATGTGCGGATCGAACCTGAACTCGGGCTGGCTCTCCCCCTCCTCGGGCGGGAACGGCCACTTGGCGATGTTCACCTTCTGGCTTCCTCGGTCGACCTTGTACGGCAGGGAGGCCTCCGCCGCCTTGGCCCCGGCGAGGTCGTCGACGTCCTTGGAGGAGAGGATCCCGGAGGTGACGCCCATCGTTCCCTTGAAGCCCGAGGACTTCACCGCCGAGTCGAGGAAGTGCTCCAGGTCGACCCCGGAGACGAGCATGAGGTCGGCCTTGGCCAGGGCGCTGGCCTGGGCCGGGGTCATCTCGTGTTCATGGGCCGAGGCGTTGGGCGCCAGCAGGCAGGTGAGCTCGATGGTCGACCGGGCCTTGTCCCCCGTCGCCCCCGCGGTGCTCCGGCGCCCGGAGGCGTCGGTCTTCTCCAGGGCCAGGGTCGCCTGGGCGGAACGGTCGGTGGCGATCTGGGTGACGTAGTCGCAGATCTGGGTCGTCGTGGCGACGACTCGCACCCGCGAGGATGACGTCGACGCGGCCGTGCCGGACCCCGACGTGCCGCCACAGGCCGACAACGCCACCGCCCCGGCGACGAGCACCGCGGCTCGGGCCCATCCGTTCGATCTCATGACATCCTCCTTCGTCCGCTCACGCGGACACATAATGACTATCATTCCCGAATGCATTCTTAGGTTGGCCTAACCTAAGACTTGAATGGACTGCGGGGTCGCCCCGGCCTCGGTGGGCCCCGGGGCCACCACTCCAGTGCCCCGTGCCAGCCCTGGACCGGCGTCCATGACCGTCACGCCCGACCCCGTCGGTGGCGGGGCCATGCGCGCCAGCGACACCGTACGCGCCAAGATCGTGTCTCTGCTCGACGACGCCTACGCCGATGGCCGACTCGACGTCTCCGAGCACGAGGAGAGGGTGGCCGCCGCCCTGGAGTCACGCACCTGGGGCCAGTTGCACGCCCTCACCGCGGACCTCGGACTCGTCGCGGAGGCGACTCCGTCGAGCCCGAGCGTGCCCGTGGTGCCGGGCCCCAGGGAAGGCCGGATCATCTCGATCATGTCCACGGCACGACGCGGTTCCGGAGACGTCCTGGCCGAGTCGACGACCCTGTTCGCGCTCATGGGCGAGGCTCGTCTCAACCTCGTCGCCATGCCCCTGGCGGCCCATGACGTGACGGTCTCCCTGGCCGCCACCATGTCCGAGGTCATCGTCCTCGTCCCCGAGGGCCTGCGGATCATCGACAGGACGACGGCGATCATGGCCGAGACGAAGGTCCGCGGATTGCCGGCTCCCCCGCCGCACGCCCCGAGCGTCACCTTCACCGGACCCCTCGTCATGAGCGAACTCGACGTCTACGGACCCGAGCACCCCAAGTTCGAGCGCTACCTGCGTCGATGGAGTTGACCCCCGTCCCCTCGGGTCGTCAGCGGGGGGCGTCGACCCCGGGGTCGCCCGGATCGACCCGCAGACCCTGACCGAAGAACTCGAGTTCGTGCCGACAGGCCGTCAGGTACGCCCGTGCCGCCCGGGAGCGGGCGGTCGGGCCGGCCTGGGCGAAGGCCTCCTCGACGATGCCCAGGGTGGTCCGGGTCGACTCGACGAAGGCCGGGTCCCGGTAGGTCTCCAGCCAGGCGGCGTAGGGGTGGCCCTGCGGCACCTGCGGCAGGTCGGCCCCGGTCTGCGCGTAGAGCCAGTAGCACGGCAGCACCGAGGCCGCACCGACGACGTAGTCGTCGGCCAGGACGCTGGCCAGGAGGAATGACGTGTAGGCCTCGGTCACCGGGCTCGGCGCGACCCGTGGGCGGTCCGCCAGCCAGGCTCGGTGCAGGGCAGCCTCGACGACGAGCGCCTCATGGGCCGAGGTCGACCAGTGGACGACGTCGCCCGGCACACTCGCCCGACCCGCCAGGGCCGCCAGGGCCCGGGCATAGCGATCGAGGTAGTGGGCGTCCTGGTTGAGGTAGAAGGCGAAGGCCGGCTCGGGCAGCGACCCGCCGACCAGCCCGGCGACGAACGCGCAGTCGGCGATGCGCCTGGTCAGTGACGACCCCGCCCGCCACAGGGCGTCGGTCCACGGCCCGGCGGCGGGGACGGCCTGAGCGGCGGGGTCGGCGCGCGGCGCGAGCTGGTCGGGGCTGTCGAGGATCTCGGGGACGCACCCGGCCCCCAACCACGGCGTCGCCATGCCCGCAGCGGCCAGACGCCGTGCCCGGTGGCCGTGGTCGACCGGGCCGTGACCGCGTCCGACCTCCAGCTCGGCCCCGGCGGCGATGGCCTCGTGGAGCCACTGGGTCGTCCATGCCAGGGCGGCGCCGGGCGTCTGACCCATGCCCAGGCGGGTGGCCAGGGCCGAGGAGAGGGAGCATCCCGTGCCGTGGGTGTTCGTCGTGTCGACCCGGCGGGCCGGCACGGTGATCGTCGTGCCGTCGGGGTCGACCCAGATGTTCGCCGTCGACTCGTCGTCGAGGTGCCCGGTCTTGACGACGACCGCCGTGCCGTTGGCGCCGGCCCAGCGCCTGGCCTGCGCCACTGCGGCGTCGACGTCGACGGCGGGCTCCTCACCGGCGAGCACGGCCAGTTCCGGGATGTTCGGGGTGACGACGTCGGCCTGTCGGCAGAACTCGCGCATGGCCTCCTCGGCGTCGGCGGCGAGCAGCCGGTCGCCGCTCGTGGCGACCATGACGGGGTCGACGACGACCACGGGCGGGCGGTGCTCCGCCAACCAGGCACCGACGGTCTCGATGATCCGGCGATCGGCGAGCATCCCGGTCTTGACGGCGTCGAGCCGGACCTCGTCGGCGACGGCCGCGAGCTGCTGCCCGAGGAAATCGACCGGGGGCACGTGGATGGCCCGCACGCCGGTGGTGTTCTGGGCGACCAGGGAGGTGACGACCGTCATCCCGTAGCCGCCGGCCGCCGTGATCGACTTCATGTCGGCGGCGGTGCCGGCCCCTCCGCTGGGGTCGGTACCGGCGATCGACAACACGCGCGGGACGGCGTGGGCGACCGGGGGGTGGACGACGTCGTTCATGTGGACATTCCCTTCGCCAGTGCGAACTGCATCAGGTTCCACGGGTGTGTTCTCAGCGCCTGGGCGCACCCCGTGTCCGAACGCCCAGTATGTCACGCAGCTGTGCGCACGGCCCGACCCGGAGCCATGGACCCCACCCGGTAGGGTTCCTCCTCATGGATGACCTCTTCAGCCCACCCGGAGGCCAGTGGCGACCGGTCTCGCCAAGTTACGTCACGGTCAAGAGGCTCTCGGTCCTGCTCACCTGGGGGGTGCTCGGGGTCGTCGTCACCGTCCTGCTCGGCGTCCTGTGGACGTGGTGGGCCGCCCTCGTCTCGGGTCTCGTCGCGGTGGTGTTCACCGCCTGGCGATGGTCACGGATGCCGGCCGTCGTCGGGGCGATCGGCTGGTGCGAGCGCGGGTCCGACCTGTGCGTGCGGTCCGGCCCGTGGTTCCGGTCGATGACGATCGTCCCGTACGGGCGGATGCAGTCGGTCGAGATCGACGCCGGTCCGATCGCCCGCCACTACGGGCTGGCGAACGTCCAGCTCGTCACGGCGTCGGCGTCGACCGACGCGACGATCCCCGGTCTGGAGACCCGGGAGGCCGCCGTCATCCGCGACCGGATCACGGCCATGGCCGAGGCCAGGGACGCCGCCCTGTGAGCGGCGGGATCCCGGGGACCGGGTTGCCCGAACGGCCCACCGACGACCGACCCGACCCCGGTGCGACGGAGGAGGTCCTGCTCAGCCAGCGTCCGCACTGGGCCAGTCCGCTCGTGCGCGGATGGCTCTTCCTCGTCGCGGCGTTCGTGTTCTTCGCCAAGGAGCTCGCGCGCGACCTCGACGACCACTCCGGTTCCATCGATCCCAGGACCTACTGGGCGCTCGGGGCCATCGTCGGCGGCCTGCTCGTGCTGCAACTCATCGTCGGGTGGGTCCGGTGGCGCACGACGGCCTTCCTCATCGACGAGACCCAGGTGCGCATCGACCACCGGTTCATCCGGCACGACTCCGACCGCATCCCGCTGGGCAAGATCCAGTCGGTGGACGTCGTCCAGCCGTTCGCCGCACGCATCCTCGGATTGGCGCAGCTCGTCATCGACGTCGGCGCCCACGAGCACAAGACGATCGCGTACCTCTCACGCGCCGACGCGTACCGGTTCCGGGACATCCTCGCGCGGCAGGGACAGGGGCGTCCCACCGGGAACCCCGGCGAACCGATCGACGACGGACCCGACCGGGCCCCGGCGGGCGCGACCCCTGCGCAGCCGTCGGCCTGGCACGACCGACGCCGTGACGAGCACGTCCTCGTCACCGTCCCGGGGCGTCGTGTCGTCACCTCGACCCTGTGCTCGACGGGTTTCCTCCTCACGGTCCTCGTCGCCGGCGGGGGGCTGTGGTGGAGCTTCTGGAGGCGATCGGGGGCCGTGGGGATGGTCGCGGTCCTCGGCGCGGTCACCGCCGTCATCGGGTACCTGTGGCACTCCCTCACGTCGAACTGGCGGTTCACCCTGCTTCGGTCCGGCGGCGGCCTCAAGGCCGTCCACGGCATGACCACCCTCACCACTCGGACAGTTCCGGTGCACCGGGTGCAGGGCATCGTCATCCGGCAACCGCTCCTGTGGCGCCCCTTGGGGTGGTACCGGATGCAGCTCACGGTGCTGGGGGCCGGCGCGGGCGACGACGAGGGTTCGGCCACCATGCTGCTGCCCGTCGGGGTCCGCCAGGACGTCGACATCGCCCTCGACGCCGTCTGGCCCGGGTTCCGGCTGGACGACGTCGACTGGCAGCCCATCCCCCGGCGATCGCGGTGGTTCCACTGGTTCACCCAACAGGTCATCGGCTGGGGCCGGACCGAGGCTGTCATCGCCACCCGTGACGGCCTGCTCACCAGGTCCGTCAACGTCGTCCCGCACGCCCGGGTGCAGTCCACCGGGCTACGCCAAGGTCCGCTCCAGCGCCTGCTGCGGGTGGCGGACGTCGTCGCCCACGTACCGACGGGACCGGTGACCCTGGTGTGTTCCGATCTCGACGAGACGGTGGCCCGGAGGCTGGTCCTCGACGAACTCGACAGGTCCAGTAGGGTTGCGCCATGACCAGTGTGCTCGGCATCGACATCGGCGGCTCAGGGATCAAGGGTGCCCCCGTCGACCTGGAGCTCGGCGACTTCGCCGAGCCGCGGCTTCGGATTGCGACCCCCCAGCCTTCCTCCCCCAAGAACGTCGTCGCGGTGCTTCGCGAGATCATCGAGCACTTCTCGGGGTCGATCGGTGACGGCCCGGTGGGCATCTCCTTCCCGGCTCCGGTACGGCACGGTGTGCTGCCGTTCATCGCCAACCTCGACCAGAGCTGGGCCGGGCTCGACGCCGAGCGTCACCTCAGCGATGCCCTCGGCCGTCCGGTCACCCTCGTCAACGACGCCGACGCCGCCGGCCTCGGCGAGGTGCACTACGGCGCGGCCAAGGGCGTGCCGGGGGTCGTCATCCTCACCACTCTGGGCACCGGCATCGGATCGGCGGTCATCAACGATGGCATCCTCCTGCCGAACACCGAGCTGGGTCACCTCGAGATCGACGGACACGACGCCGAGAAGCGTGCGGCCTCGTCGGTCAAGGACGCCAAGCACATGAGCTACAAGGACTGGGCCACCAAACGGCTCCAGCGCTACTACGAGGTCGTCGAGATGCTCTTCTCCCCCGACCTCTTCGTCGTCGGCGGCGGGGTGAGCAAGGACCACGAGAAGTTCTTCAAGCATCTCGATCTGGAGACCCCGATCGTCCCGGCCAAGCTCTTCAACCGGGCGGGGATCATCGGAGCCGCCTGGCAGGCGCAGTGGCGACTGGAGCATTCCGACCACTGACCGACTCCCGGCCGCGGCGTCGTACGGTGACGCCGTGTTCTGCCCCCTTGACGCGGCGTGTCATCGTGCACGCACTGGTGGGGCCACCCGATCGGATCGGGTGGCCCCACCAGCGTCCCGGGATCAGCCCTGCCGAGCTTGAACCGCGGGTTCTTCTTGTTGATGACGTAGACGTGGCCACGCCGCCTGACGATCTGGGAGCCGGGCTGGTTCTTGAGGGACCGCAGAGAGTTCCTGACCTTCATGATCATCCTGTCCCTCTTGAGAATGGTTCTCATTATCGTAACACGATGATCCGCCGGCCCCGCGGTCCGGTGGTCTCAGCCCCCGGGGCCGGCGATCTCACATGCGGTCGGGGGCGTCGATCCCCAGCAGCCCCAGCCCGACCCCGAGCACCCGGCGCACCGCGGCGCACAGGGCCAGCCGCGAGGCGCGCACCTGCCCCTCGCTACGCAGCACGGGACACTTCTCGTAGAAGCTCGAGTACGCCCCGGCGAGATCGTAGAGGTAGGTGCACAGCTTGTGCGGGGTGAGGTCGACGGCGACGAGGTCGACGATCTCACCGAACCTCGACAGGAGCAGGGCCAACTGCTGCTCGGCGGGTTCCTCGAGCAGTTCGACCCGGCCCCAGCCGAGGGTGGACAGATCGGCCTCGGGGTCGACCTGCGGATCGGCCTCCGCCGCGGCCCTGCGCAGGATCTGGGAGACCCTGGCATGGGCGTACTGCAGGTAGGGGCCGGTGTCACCGGTGGTCTGCACCATGCGCTCGGCATCGAAGACGTAGTCCTTCTGCAGCCCGTTCGACAGGTCGGCGTACTTGATCGCGGCCAGGGCGATGTTCGGCGCGGCGTGCTGCTCGGCGGCGTCGAGCAGGCTCGCCAGGGACACCGTGCCGCCCTCGCGGGTCTTGAAGGGGTGGCCGTCCGGCCCGAGCACCATGCCGTAGCCGACGTGCTCGGCGGCCACGGACTCGGGCAGGAACCCGGCCTTGCGGGCGACCTCGAAGAGCACCTCGAAGTGGTGGGCCTGGCGGACGTCGGTGACGTAGATGATGCGGTCGGCGTGGAGGGTGCTCACCCGACGCCGGATGGCAGCCAGGTCGGTGGCGTCATACCCGAAACCGCCGTCGCGCTTCCGCACGATCATGGGGGCGTCCTGACCCTCGAGGAAGACGCACAGGGCACCGTTGTCCTCGACCGCCAGACCGTCGGCCTCGAGCTCGTCGACGACCCGCGGCAGGTCGTCGTTGTAGGTCGACTCCCCGGCCAGGTCGTCGTCGGTGAGGAGCACCCCGAGCCGGGCGTAGGTCTCGTTGAACCCGGCCAGGGAGACCTCGATGAGGGAGCGCCAGATGGCCAGGGTCCGCTCGTCACCACCCTGCAGCTTGACGACGCGACGCCGGGCGCGGTCGGCGAAGTCGGGGTCGGCGTCGAACTCCTTCTTGGAGTCCTTGTAGAGCTGCTCGACCTCGGGCAGATCGAGAGTCGTGACGTCGAGCCCGTGCTCGACGACGTACTGGACGAGCATGCCGAACTGGGTGCCCCAGTCGCCGATGTGGTTCTGCGGGATGACGGTGTGGCCCTGCGCGGTGAGGACCCGGTTGAAGCAGTCGCCGATGATCGTCGAGCGCAGGTGGCCGACGTGCATCTGCTTGGCGACGTTGGGGGCCGAGTAGTCGATGACGATCCGCTGGGGGTTCGGGGCCTGGGTGATGCCCGCGTGGGGGTCGTCGATGAGGTCGGAGGCCACCTGGGCCAGGACGTCCGAGCGCAACCGGAAGTTGATGAACCCGGGGCCGGCGACCTCCGGGGTCTCGCACAGGTCGCCGACGCCGAGCCTGGCGATGACGTCGGCCGCGACCTCCCGCGGCGGTCGCCCCTCCTGCTTGGCCAGACGCAGCGCCACGTTCGACTGGAAGTGGCCGAACTGCGGCTTGGTGGCAGGGCGCAGCTCCGGATCGACCCCCGTCACGGACTCGACGCGGGCGGAGAGCTGGGAGGGCAGTGACGACATGGCAGGCATTCTCCCATGAGCGGGCTTCGGCGTCACAGTCACGGCGGGCCGACAGCGAAACCCCGTGCGGTCCCTGCCCGACGTGGTGTTGCATGGAGGTGACGACGAACGACCATCAGGAGGACGCCCATGACAGTTCCCACCCTCACCCTCAACGACGGCGTCAAGATCCCACAGCTCGGGTTCGGCACCTGGCAGGTCTCGGAGGACGAGGCCCATGCCTCGGTCGCCACCGCCCTGGCCACGGGTTACCGTCACATCGACACCGCTGCGATCTACGGCAACGAGCGCGGCGTCGGCAGGGCCCTGGCCGAGTCGGGTGTCGACCGCGACGAGCTCTTCGTCACGACGAAGCTGTGGAACGACGCCCATCACGCCGACGATGCCCGGCGCGCCATCGAGACCAGCCTGGACAAGCTCGGTCTCGACCACCTCGACCTGTACCTCATCCACTGGCCGGCCAACGTCAAGTACGGTGACGCGTACATCGAGGCCTGGAACGCGCTCCAGGAGTTCAAGGCCGAGGGCCTCACCCGCTCCATCGGCGTGTCGAACTTCTCCCCCGTGCACCTCGATGCCATCGAGGGCGCGGTGCCGAGCATGAACCAGGTCGAGATGCACCCGACCTTCAACCAGGCCGCGCTGCGTGCCGACCTCGCCGCCCGCGGCATCCAGCCCGAGGCGTGGAGCCCGCTGGGCCAGTCCAAGGACCTCACCGATCCGACGATCAGCGCCATCGCCGCCGACCTCGGCGTCTCGACCGCTCAGGTCATCATCCGTTGGCACCTGCAGATCGGCAACGTCGTCATCCCCAAGTCGGTGACCCCCTCGCGCATCGCCGAGAACTTCGACGTCTTCGGGTTCGAGCTGTCGGACGAGCAGATCGCCGCCATCAACGGCGTCGACTCGGGCCACCGGCTCGGCGCCGATCCGGTGGACGCCGACTTCTGATCCGAACTGCGGAAGCCGGCCCGGCGGCTTGCGGTCACCGGGCCGGATCCGTCACGCCGTCAGCGGCCCGCCCACTGAAAGGTCATGTCATCGGCCCTCGTCAGCGCGGGGTGGATGAGTTTCGTTGACGATCGCGATGCGCGTCCTGCTCCTTCTGAGGATGAGGACGACGAACCACGCGACAAGCGCAGCGAACAGGACCACGACGACAAGACTGACGAGTATCGCGATGAGCATGCCCGCCTCCGTCGAGATGAGAAGTGCATTCATTCCCAAACGCCTTCCTTTAGAATCTATATAGATGTGGGTCGCAAATAGAGTATGATTTGATCATCAGTCAGTCAGATTGGCCGTTGCATTGAATCCATTGACAGAAAGATCCAAGAATCTTGATCCGGAGAACAGGCCAGTGGATGAATTGAGAGTTCCACCAAACCGTACATGCGATGCGGGCAATCGCTCAAAATGTGCATTCGAGATCGTCGCAGCGCGGGTCTGATAAGTCTGCCCCCAATACTTCGTGATACTGGCACTTCGGTGCCCGACGTCACCCCCATAATTGAACCTGAACCGGATTGAGACGATTGCTGAGACCCCAGACGCAAGACAGTCCGTGTACGACCAAGCATAATGCGAACTACTCTTCTTGCAGCCACCGACCGCCATCATGTTCACCTGTCCGCTCGCATTATTGGCCTTCAGATCAGGAATCCTCGTGATGGACAGAGAACCGTCTTCGAAAATCCGCCTTTCAACGATATCGCCATGGTCCAGTTTTCGCTCGATGGAGATTGGATTAGATCCATTGTCAGAATCAGGCAGTTCTCCCTTTTCCAAATTTCTGATGATCTTCGATGCCGTGGATTCGGGAGCTCCATTATCCACCAGAAAATCATGGATCTGCCGACGCTCCGGAGCAGCTAGTTTGACCGCCTCCCCTAGAGACACAGCAGTGGTAGATTCGGCCCTTGACTGCGGAGCAATGAATGCTGTCTGCACGACTGAACAGCACAGTACTACCGCCGCGATCTTCATTGCCTTGCCAACCTTCAAGACCTGCATCGTTGCGGACTCCGTCCTCGTGTCCCGCTACCCACATGGGTAAGCTCTTATCAGTATAGCCGGCCTGGCGTGGCAGTGTGCCCGATCACCGCACATCGCCGGACGTGCGACCGATCACTCAGTACTCACCGACCGAGCGCCTGCTGGACCCCGCTCTCGGCCTTGCCGAGGGTCGGGGTCCGCCGGCTGACGACGTCCCAGATCATCTTGAGTCGGGCGCCGAACTCACGGGCCCAGCCGTACCACCAGACGCCGTCCCGGGCCTGGGTGCGATCGGGCACGCCGATGGCGTCGAGCCCGGTCATCCGGCAGGTCGCGATGGCCCGCGGCTCGTGGTAGTCCTGCGTGGCCAGGATGGCCGAGTGGACCCCGAAGATCCGACGTGCGCGCACGCACGTGTCGTAGGAGTCGAAGCCGGCGTAGTCGGCGACGACCTTCGACGCCGGGATCCCCTTGACGTCGACGAGATAGCGCTTCATGGCGTCGGGCTCGTCGTAGTGGTCCGAACCGTTGTCACCCGAGACGAGGATGACCTTGGTGCGGCCGGCCCGGTAGAGCTCGGCGGCGACGTCGAGCCGGCCGCGCAGGTAGGCGGACGGCGTCCCGGACGGCAGCACCTGGGCCCCGAAGACGATTGTGACGTCCCGCGCCGGGGTGGAGTCGACGTCGTGCACCCGCCCGGCGCTCATCCCCGCCGTGAGGGCCCACGGGCCGAGCACGACGACGATGACGACGGCGCACGACGTCACGAGGGTCCGGCGGATCCAACGGTGGGGTCGGGCGTTCATACCGACAGCGTATGCGCTCGGAGGGGCGTCAACCCACAAGGGACCGGACGTGCTCGACCGTAGCTGAGGCACCGCCCTTGAATCGTCTCCACCGTCGGTTCCAAGCCGGCCGACCCCAGCTCCTCGCCGAGTACCCGGCGGGTGCGCCCCCGCGTGAGGCTCCGGGGTCAAGCTCGGACTGACCGTCCCACCCAGAAACCGTCGGGCGGAGCCAGTGGATCTCAACTCCCGCAGCCTGATGCCAAGTAGCGAAATCGTCGGCGAGCCAACTCGCCACATGGATGCGCGCGAATTGGGCAACGTCTCTCGCGGCTCCACGGTTGACGAGATACAGAGTTGTTCCCCACACACTGCCGTGATACGGACCCACTCGATACAGGCCCCTACCCCTCACCCAAGCGACTGGAGACGAAAGGAACGATGCCTGCGCAGCATCCTTGCTTCTTGCCCAAACGTTGGGATTCCTCCAATCCTCGTCGGATGATCCAAGGAGGATCAGACCCGCTCTAGTCGCATGGGACGCTCCCGAGATAACCTGACCCGCGTACGGCGGGAACACGACATCATCCTCAGCAACCAGCATGAGGTCATCATCGCGACCGACCTCCGCACCGAAACTCGCCATGAGGTCCGCGTGCGACAGGGTGCATCCGATCTCACCACCCAACGGGGCCCGACCGTATCGACGCTGGAACGCCTGAACGTCGAAGCGGTCCTGCCCGGCGCCGGTGCGGCCGTCGAAGGCGTCCCAGACCTCGAAACCGGCGGCATAGGGCTGCGAGAAGAACGTCTCGCGGCGCGGTGATCCCTCGAGCGAAATCACCGCACGCCGCACGATGCGGTCGCGATGCTCGTGCCTCACCGCCGGCGTCCCCGGTACCAGTTCACCAACGCCTGCGTCGACGAGTCCTGGGCACGGAGGGCGTCCTCGTCACCACTGACCGCCGGGGCGATCGCCAGGGCGAGCTTCTTGCCGAGCTCGACGCCCCACTGATCGAAGGAGTCGATGCCCCAGACGACCCCCTCGACGAAGGTGATGTGCTCGTACAGGGCGATGAGCTCGCCGAGCACCCTGGGCGACAGCTCGTCGGCCATGATCGACGTCGTCGGCCGGTCGCCGGGGAACACCCGGGCCGGGACGATGGCCTCGGCGGTGCCCTCGGCACGAACCTCATCGGCCGTCTTGCCGAAGGCCAGAGCCGCGGTCTGGGCGAAGAAGTTCGACAGGAAGAGCTCGTGGACGTCGACCTCACCGTCCCGGGTGGGGTGCGCCGGGTTCGCCACGGCGATGAAATCAGCGGGGATGAGCCGAGTGCCCTGGTGGATGAGCTGGTAGAAGGCGTGCTGACCGTTGGTGCCCGGCTCGCCCCAGAAGATCTCGCCGGTGTCGGAGGTCACCGGGCTGCCGTCCCAGCGGACCGACTTGCCGTTGGACTCCATGGTGAGCTGCTGGAGGTACGCCGGGAAGCGGTGCAGGTACTGGGCGTACGGCAGCACGGCGTGGGAGTGCGCACCCCAGAAATTGACGTACCAGATGTTGAGCAGACCCATGAGCAGCGGGACGTTTCGGGACGGCTCGGCGGTGGCGAAGTGCTCGTCGATGGCGTGGAACCCGGCCAGGAAGTCCTCGAATCCCTTCGGACCGATGGCCACGGCCAGCGACGTGCCGACGGCCGAGTCCACCGAGTACCGTCCACCGACCCAGCTCCAGAACCCGAAGGCGTTGACCGGGTCGATCCCGAAGGTGGCGACCTTGTCGAGAGCGGTCGAGACGGCGACGAAGTGCTTGGCGACCGCCGCGGTGCGGGCCTCCTCGGTGTCCTCGATGGCGCCCTGGGCGACGAGCCCGTCGAGCAGCCACGACCGGACGCAGCGGGCGTTGGTGAGGGTCTCGAGAGTGGTGAAGGTCTTCGAGGCGATGATGACCAGGGTGGTCTCGGGATCGAGGTCGGCGGTCTTCACCGCGGCATCGGTCGGGTCGATGTTGCTGATGAAACGGCACTCCAGGCCCGGCTGGACGTACGGCTTGAGGGCCTCGTAGGCCATGACGGGACCCAGGTCGGAGCCGCCGATGCCGATGTTGACGACGGTGCGGATCTCCTTGCCGGTGACCCCCTTCCACTGACCGGAGCGGACCTTCTCGGCGAAGGAGTACACCTTGGCAAGGGTCTCGTGGACATCGGCGACGGCGTCCTGCCCGTCGACGTGCAGCTCATCGGAAGCCGGACGACGCAGGGCGGTGTGGAGGACGGCCCGGTCCTCGGTGACGTTGATGTGCTCGCCGGAGTACATGGCCTGGCGGCGCTCGGCGACGTGGGTCTGCTCGGCGAGTTCGAGGAGGGCGTCACGGACCTCGTCGGTGAGGAGGTTCTTGGACAGGTCGACGTGGAGGTCAGCGGCCTCGAGGGTGAAGCGCTCCGCGCGATCGGGGTCGGCGTCGAACCAACGGCGCATGACGTGGGGGCCGTCGATGAGCGAGGACTGGAGCTGCGAGAGCTTGGACCAGGCGGGAGTGGCGGTGGCATCAACCGGTGTCTGCATGAGGCCCAGCCTAGTCTCGCGGGCCGGTCTGGCCGGACGAGCCGCGTGCTGCGCCCGGGCGCCGTGGCGTGGCCGAGGGGAGGCCGGGGTGCGCGACCAGACATGTCAGGAATTCACCCTGAGCGAGGATTTCGTCCCCTCAGGGGGAACATCTGCGCGTGTGGGGTGATTTCCCGACACCGCCCGACGTCTACGATGGCCCGGCGAGGACAGGAGGTGGCCGATGGGCAGAGTGCGCTCGTGGACGACGATGCTCCTGCTCGCCGTGTTCACCCTTGTCGGAGCCCTGTCGCCGATCCCCACCGCGGACGCGACCCCGCCGACCGGCAAGCTCACCCTCGCCGCCACCCTCGACTCCAAGCGCGTCGTCCACGCCACCGGACGGCTCACCACCCAGGTGGGGTACGCCGTCGTCGGCGGACGGATCAGCGTCGGCCTCGACGGGCAGGACGTCACCGTCACGACGACGAATTCCGGCGGCGCGTGGTCGGTGACCTTCACCCTCCCCGTCGACATCAGCGCCGGCGCCCACACGGTCTCCGCCCGCTTCGACGGGAACGACGCGGTCGGCCGGTCCGCCGCCAGCACGACCGTCGTCCTCACCGGGACCCCGGCGACCCGCATGACCGCACGGATCTCGTCGTCGACCGCCCGCCCGGGTGAGGTGCTGCGGCTCCAGGGCACCGTGACCCTGGCCGACCGCACCCCGGTCTCGGGGGCCGAGATCGACTCGTCGGGATCGTTCTCCCACACCGTCGACCAGACGACCGTCACCGCAGCCGACGGCTCGTTCACCGCGCTCCTGCAGGTACCGCCCGATCAGCCGGGCGGCCCGATCACCGTCCGCGTGGCATTCGCCGGGGACGGGCGCTTCACCGGGTCCTCGCAGATCTTCAAGGTCACCGTGACGGCCCCGAGCCCGACCCCGACACCGACCGTCACGACCACCCCGACGCCCACCGCGTCACCGACCCCTGAGAGCCCCGACGGGGACGGCCGCGAGAGCACCCCGACGCCGATCCCCGTGGTCTCCTCGACCCCGCTCACACCGCCGGGGTTCGTCGCCTCGTTGGGCGGTCATCGGGCGCTCGTCGTCGTCGCCGGGATCGTCGGCGGACTGCTCGCCCTGGCGGCCGTGGGCGGAGGCGTCGCCCGGATCGGGCGACGACGCGCAGGCCATGACGACGAGGGGCCCGCGGACGGCAACTCGTTCTTCGATGACTGAGGCCGCCGCGCCCGTCGACGCCGTCGTCAGATCCTTACGCGTCGACGTCGTCGTCAGGTCCCTACGCGTCGACGTCGTCGACGGCCGCCCGGACGGACCGGCACCGCTCCCGCAGCGCCGGCATCGCCCCGCCCTCGGCGGCGTCCCCGACGAGGACCTCGTCGACGCACACCGCGACCGCCCCGGCCTCGAGCCACCGTCTCAGGGAGTAGCTCCCGATCCCACCCCGCGGGATCATCCGCGCCCCGGGAGCGAGCTCGGCCAGGGTGACCCCGTACGCCGCCGGGCCCATGTCGGCCGGAGCGACCTCGACGGCGTCGACCCCCCGGGCCCACACCGCCCGTACCTCGGTGGGGGTGAGGGCGTCGACCGCACACGGGATCCCCGCGGCGCGCAGCGCCCCGACGACGGCGTCATCGGCCCCGGTCGCCAGGACGAAGGCGACCTTCTGCTCCACCAGCTGCGCGACGTCCTCGACCCGCACGACGCCGTGCACCCCGAAGCAGGCCCGATGTCCGAAGACCTCGACGACCCGGCGACGCCGCTCGGCGTCGGACACCGGAAGACTGAACGCGCGGATGCGCTCCTGGACCATGACCTCCAGCGGGGCGACGAGGTCGTCGGCGGGGACGTCGGGCAGCACGCCGATGATCCGCCCGGACACCACCCGCTGCGGGAACTCGAGGCGGTTGTCGGTCGGCATCTCGCTGGTCATGGGGACATCATGCCAGTCCGATAAGTTGGAATCCCCGACGACTGGAGGACGACGTGCGCCTGGCCGAAGCCCTGGACGACCTCATCGACGGCCGACCACCGGTGACCAGCGACCGCGCCGACCGACCCCGCGGCTGGGACTCCCCCGGTGCCCGACCCATCGACCCCGACATGGTCATCGACCACGTCGAGCGGGCCGTCGCCCAGGACGGCCTGAGCCTCTACGAGCACCAGGAGGAGGCCATCTACGAGGTGCTCGCAGGCTCCCACGTCATCGTCACGACGCCGACCGGGTCGGGCAAGTCCCTCATCGCCGCCGCGGCCCAGTTCGCCTGCGTGGGTGGCGGCGGACGGACCTACTACACCGCCCCCATCAAGGCCCTCGTCTCCGAGAAGTTCTTCTCCCTGTGCCAGACCTTCGGAGCGGCCAACGTCGGCATGGTCACCGGTGACGCCTCGGTCAACGCCGACGCCCCGATCATCTGCTGCACGGCCGAGATCCTCGCCAACCTCGCGCTGCGCGAGGGGCGCCACGCCGCCGTCGACCAGGTCGTCATGGACGAGTTCCACTTCATCGGCGACCCCGACCGCGGCTGGGCCTGGCAGGTGCCGCTGTCGGAGCTTCCGCAGGCGCAGATGGTCATCATGAGCGCCACCCTGGGCGACGTCAGCTGGCTCGCCGAGACCCTCACCGCGGCCACCGGGCGCCCCAGCGAGGTCATCGGCGGGGCGATCCGACCGGTCCCGCTGCTGTACGAGTGGTCGATGCAGTCCGACCACGACACCCTCGAGACCCTCGTCGAGGACCGCAAGGCGCCGGTCTACATCGTCCACCCCTCGCAGAAGCAGGCCGTCGAGCGGGCCCAGTCGCTCACCTCGATGAAGCTCGTGAGCACGGAGGAACGCCACGCCATCACCGCCGAACTGGGCGGATTCCAGTTCTCCAAGGGGTTCGGCACCACCGTCCGCAAGTTCATCACCGCCGGCATCGGGGTCCACCACGCCGGGATGCTGCCGAAGTACCGCCGTCTGGTCGAGTCCCTGGCACAGCGCGGCATGCTCAAGGTCATCTGCGGCACGGACACCCTCGGGGTCGGCATCAACGTGCCGATCCGCACCGTCATGTTCACCGCCCTGACGAAGTTCGACGGTCACCGCAACCGCGTCCTCAAGTCGCGCGAGTTCCACCAGATCGCCGGGCGTGCCGGCCGCGCCGGGTTCGACACCGTCGGCTACGTCGTCGCCCAGGCCCCCGAGCACGTCGTCGCCAACGAGAAGGCCCTGGCCAAGGCCGGCGACGACCCCCGCAAGAGGCGCAAGGTGCAGCGTCACAAACCACCTGAGGGGTACGTCGACTACACCGAGGAGACCTTCACCAGGCTCATCGAGTCGACCCCCGAGACCCTGCACGCCCGGATGCGGGTCACCGACGCCATGATCCTCAACCTCCTCCAACGCGACGAGGACACCGTCGCAGCCGTCAGGCACGTCATCGACGCCGCCACCTCGAACCCCGCCGAACGCCGCCGGCTGTACCGCCGCGGCGTCCAGATCGGGATGGGGCTGCTGCGCTCGCAGGTCATCCACCGGCTGCCCGAGCCGACCCCCGGCGGCCGTCGGTACGCCATGAACGACGAACTCCAGGACGACTTCGCTCTCAACCAGCCGCTGTCGGGGTTCGCCGCCGAGGCCATCTCCACCCTCGACCCGGCCTCCCCCACCCACACCCTCGACGTCGTCAGCGTCATCGAGGCCACCCTCGACAACCCCATGACGGTGCTCCTTGCCCAGCAGCACGCGGCCCGCGGCGAGCGGATCGCCGCCCTCAAGGCCGAGGGCTACGACTACGAGGAGCGGATGGAGGCCGTCGAGGAGGTCGAGTGGCCCCAGCCCCTGGCCGAGCACCTCGAGGCCCTCTTCGCCCTTTTCGCCCCGACCCACCCCTGGGTCGGCCCCGATGCCCTGGCCCCCAAGTCGATCGTCCGCGACATGTATGAACGAGCCATGACCTTCGGCGAGTTCTGCGCCTTCTACAAGGTGCAACGCTCGGAGGGTCTGGTGCTGCGCTACCTCACCGACGCCTACCGGGCGCTGCGCCAGACGGTGCCGGAGGCCGAGCGCACCGAGGAGCTCGAGGACCTCGTCGCCTGGCTCGGGCAGGTCGTCCGGTCGACCGACTCCTCGCTCATCGACGAGTGGGAGGCCCTCACCCACCCGGTCGAGGAGGAGGAGCAGGTGCGTCCGGCGCGCACCTTCACCTCGGACGAGCGGGCCTTCCGGGTCGCCGTGCGCAATGCGATGTTCCGCAAGGTCATCCTCGCGGCCGACGACGACTTCGAGGCCCTGGCCTCGCTCGAACCCACCGGGTCGGCCATGACCGCCGACGTCTGGGAGGACGCCCTGGGCGACTACTGGGACGAGTTCGACGATCTCGACGACGGGCCGGACGCCCGTTCCCCTGCCCTCTTCCTCATCGAGAAGCAGCGGCGGCTGTGGACGGTGCGCCAGATCATCGACGACCCCGAGGGCAACCACGACTGGTCGATCCTGGCCACCGTCGACCTCGACGAGTGCGACGAGGCGCAGGACCTCGTGCTGCGGACCAGAGCGTTCGCGCGGATGGACTGAGCCGCCGGGCGGCGTCGCTCCCGGGAACGTGGGTGGAGATTCGACGCCGAACGCCGTTCCGGGACGCGGAACCACCCGTTTCAGGGCTTCCGGCGTCGGATGTCCACCCGTGCGGGCAGGATGGAGGGGTCAGGCACCGCTGCGAGGGGAGAACCATGGAACTCAGCTCGTCCATCGAGGGGACGTCGATCCCCCTGGTCCACGCCCATCCGGGAGCCGGCGGCGACAACGTCCTGCCGGCCCTCACCTGGACCCCCGGACCCGAGGGCACGAGGTCGTACGCCCTCACCTGCTACGACCCGGACGCCCCCACCGGCTCGGGATTCTGGCACTGGATCGCCGTCGACATCCCCGCCGACGTCACCTCCATCCCCGAGGGTGGACCCCTGCCGGCCCAGGCCCGGGAGTTCGTCAATGACTACCAAGAGCACGGCTACGGCGGCCCCAACCCGCCAGCCGGCCCGGCGCATCGGTACGTCTTCACCGTGCACGCCATGCCGGTGGCCCACCTCGAGGTGCCCGACGACGCCGCCCACGTCCAGGTGCGCTTCGTCATCCACACGACCCGCCTCGACCACGCGAGCGTCACCGGGACCTTCCAGCAGCCCTGAGCCAGGCTGTGGTCCCACACTCCGACCCTGGGCCGACCTGATTCACTGGGGTCGTGAGACAGCGCTGGATGACGACCCTGCTGGCCCTCTGGCTCGTCGTGACGGTCGTGCTGCCCGCTCCCCGGGCGGCCGCCGCCACGGCGTGGTCGGGCCAGCCCGTGTCGTCGTCGCAGGCGTCGTCCCAGGCCTGCGCCTCCCTCCTGTTCGTCGGGGTGCGGGGCTCGGGTGAGGACGCGCCCTACGGCTCGACCGTCACCCGGGTACGGGACGCCCTGGCCTCCCGCTGGTCCGGGAAGGGGACAGTCCGTCAGGTGTGGCTGGACTACCCGGCTGCCGACCCGCACACCCTGGCCAACACCTCGCTCAGCTCCCTGCTGCTCGACTCGACCATGCCCGCGACGGAGTACTTCGACTCCGCCCGGACCGGGGCCA
This sequence comes from Acidipropionibacterium timonense, assembly GCF_900605005.1. Taxonomy (GTDB): domain Bacteria; phylum Actinomycetota; class Actinomycetes; order Propionibacteriales; family Propionibacteriaceae; genus Cutibacterium; species Cutibacterium timonense. The sequence continues at coordinate 2,401,272 of NZ_LR027558.1, forward strand.
CCCGGCTCGCGACGCTCCTTCGGGCCGAGAGACGACGCTGCCCGAACCAGTCGGTGCTGCTCGCCGGGTACTCCCAGGGGGCGCAGGCGATCACCGAGGCCCTTGCGAACGTCGACACCTCGCGGCTCGTCGGGGCGATCCTCCTGGGCAATCCCGACCACCACCCGTCCCAGAACGTCCAGGAACTCGACGGCACTGCCAGCCTGTCGAGCATCGGGATGTCGGCCCTGCTGCAGTACCTGCGCGGCCAGGCGAAGAAGGCCGGCAGCTCCCGCGAGACCCAGGTCAAGGCGCTCATCCAGACGACGGTGGACCTCACCCAGGGATCCTTCGACCTGGCGGCGATGCGCACCGACATGGCCGCCGCCCATGCCGAGATCCCCGCCGCGGCCCAACCTGCGACCTACTCCATCTGCCTGGCCGACGACATCGTCTGCGACGCCGCACCGTCCATCGAGGCCATCCTCACGCTGCAGACAACCTGGCAGAAGGCCATCGACGCCGGGCGGACGGTCCACAAGCGCTACACCTCGGCGACGATGTCGCGGACCATCGACGCCGTCGCCGCACGGATGAATGCGGCCGCTGCGGAGTCCCCCAGCCCCTCACCGACCCCGGTGGCGGTCCCGACCCGATCGACGTGGGGCCGCTGGCAGTTCGTGGCGATCGGTGTCGCGCTCGTCGTCGGGATCGGCGGCGGTGTCCTCGTGGCGCGACGGCGCTGACTCAGATCTCGACGAGCCACGCACCGGTGGCCAGGGCGACGCCGGCGTCGACGAGGACGAGCACCCCCAGGGCCGCGATGAGCACGGACAGACCGGTGCGAATGCGGGCGCCGTGACGGGTCTGCAGGTCGGTGACGAGCCGGGAGACCCACAGATGCCCGCCGACGAGGTCGAGGATGGCCAGGACGACGAGGAGGCTGTGACTGCACAGCACCCAGATGGCCGCCTCGAGCGGGGCCAGACGTCGGTGATGGCGTAGTTGCGAGGCGTGCACGAGCATCGCCCAGAAGGCGGGGTCGGCCAGCGAGGAGAGCCCGACGACAAGACCGGACACGGCGAGGGCCGCCGCGGAGGCCGACCGGGGACGGTGGGACGACCCCTCGTCGAGCTCGAGGGCGCCGCCGCGCACGAATCGGACGACCGCCCACGCCACCAGGGCGACGCCGACGGCCAGGGCGATGACGATCCACACCTCGTGCGGGACGGGGTGGTGGCGCAGGTGGAGGCGGTGGGCCACCGCGCCGGCCCCCAGCACTCCGAGGAGCCCCAGGATCAGCGAGGTGCCGATGGAGACGAGGGTGAGCACCGCCACTCCCGAACGCCGCACGCCGAGGCCGAGAGCGCCGATGAGCACGACCGATCCGAGGGGGTCGAACCCGGCGATGCCGAGGGCGATGGCCGTGGCGAGGAAGGACAGCACCGCTCCACTGTGCCATGCCTACGTGGCGGGTATCCAGTCCGGGTCCCGCGAGGTCGGCGCGGATTTCGTGGGGCGACGGGGCCCGTGCTAGTCTCTCCGAGTTGGGTTCGTCCGCGGACCCGATGCGCGAGTGGCGGAATGGCAGACGCGCTGGCTTCAGGTGCCAGTGTCCCTTGGGACGTGGAGGTTCAACTCCTCTCTCGCGCACACGGAGAAGTAGCCCGTGACTAGGTTAAACACCTAGTCACGGGCTACTTGTCATTTGCGAGGAAGTCCGCACAGGGGGGCATGGATGGGCACGAGATGGGTTTCATTGGGCACGTGGTGGGCACGGACTGACCGCATCAACCGAGGAGGGGCGGAGCATGGGCAAGAGGGACAGTCACAGGAGGACGTTCGGCAGCACGAGGAAGTTGACGAGTGGGAACTGGCAGGCTCGTTACATCGGTCCTGACCATCACAGGCACCAGGCACCGAGCACGTTCGTCGACCGGGGGTACGCCGAGGGGTGGCTGTCGGAGGACCGCAAGCTCATCAGTCAGGGACTGTGGACCCCTCCGATCCAGCGATACGCCGAGCAGGTGGCCGCCGAGGAGCGTGAGGCCGCCATGCCCACGGTTCTCGAATGGATCGGGACCGTCATCGAGCGTCGCGCCACCAGAGCCCGCAGGCCGTTGAGACAGACCACGGTCGATCTGTACCGCAAGGACGCCCGCCTGAGGATCGCCGGCACCATGAATCGGCCTGGGTTTCGTTCCTATCGGTTTCCCTGTCCGGCGGTCGCCGGGAGGCCTGATTCGAGGTCAGCGTAGTACGCGTCCTCGATCTCGATCGGGGTGCGCATGCCGAGTTCGCCGTGCAGGCGTTGATGGTTCCACCACCACACCCATTCGAGCGTCGCGAGCTCGACCTGCTCGACGGTCCTCCAGGGGCCGCGCTGGCGGATCAGCTCGGTCTTGTAGGGGTTGTTGACCGCCTCGGCGAGGGCGTTGTCATACGAGTCCCCGACGGTTCCCGTCGAGGGTGTTGCGCCAAGCTCGACGACCCGGTCGGTGTAGACCATCGACATGTAGTTCGAGCCGTGATCGGCGTGATGGATCAGCCCGTCCAGCGGGCCGTCCGCGCCCCAGGCGGCCATGTCCAGCGCTTGCAGCGGCAGCACCTCCGCGCGCAGCGTCGCCGCGACGTTCCAGCCCACGATCCGACGTGAATAGACGTCGGTGACGAACGCGACGTATGCGAAGCCCGCCCAGGTGGCCACATACGTGATGTCTGCAACCCAGAGTCGGCGCGGCGCGCCCGCACGGAACCGCCGCTGGACGAGGTCCCGCGGTAGGGCCTGCGCCTTGTCCGGCCTGGTCGTGAACACCTTCTTCGACTTGCGAACCCCACGCACTCCCGCGAAGCGCATGAGGCGCTCGGTCTGGTCGCGGCCGATGCCCCACCCCTGCCGTTTCAGGAGAGCATGCATCTTCCGCCGCCCGTAGACGCCGTAGTTCTGCGCATGCAGCCTGGCGACCTCGGGCACCAGCAGCTCGTCGCGCAGCTGCCGGGCGGAGGCTACGCGGGTCTTCGCGGCGCGATACCCGCGGGACGTGATGAATCCCTGCACTGCCGGGCGCAGCGTCCGGCAGATGAGCTCGACCCCGAACCGCTCTCGATACTCGTCGATGAAGCGGATCATCCCGGTCAGGGCCGGTCGAGCTCCTTCGCGACAAACACGCTCGCAGCCTTGAGGATCTCATTCGCCTTCCGCAACTCGGCCACCTCGCGACGCAGGCGCTTGTTCTCCTCAGCGACATCGCTCGAGACACCGGGCTTCGCGCCGGCGTCGACCTCGCGGCGGCAATGCCACACCCGCAGCGTCTCCGCGCTCATCCCGAGGAGCCCCGCAACATGCCGCACGGCGGACATCAAATTCGAGTGCTCACCAGAGGCCTTGGCCTCATCGAGCATCCGCAGCGCGCGCTCGCGCATCTCGGGAGAGTACTTCTGGTTCATCGTGTTCCATCCTTGCTTCAAGAACGGAACGAAACCCAGGCCGATTCATGTCCGCAGCCGGTGCACCGGTACCGGCGTACCCGGATCTGAAGGATCGTGGGCCGGTGGCCCATCGGGGTATGGGCCAGCCGGCGGATCACCGTGTCACGAGGGACCCCCTGGCATCCGCACCAGTGGCACCAGTCGTCGGGGGCGACGACCCGGCAGGCCAGGACCGTCTCCTCGTCACTGATCAGCTGGCCGGTGACCTCCAGACCGAGTTCGTC
>NZ_LR027558.1:2405431-2774835 GCF_900605005.1 Acidipropionibacterium timonense
CACCGGGGCCTCCCGGCTGCTCGACATGGTGGCGGGACGTTCCAAGAAGGTGTTCAAGACCTGGCTGGCCGGCCGCGACCAGGCCTGGCGCGACCGCATCCAGATCGTGGCGATGGACGGGTTCACCGGCTTCAAGACCGCAGCCGCCGAAGAACTCCCGGCCGCGGTCGAGGTCGTGGATCCGTTTCACGTCGTGCAGCTCGCCGGCGACCAGCTCGATGTCACCCGCCAACGCGTCCAGCAGGACACCACGGGCCATCGGGGCCGGGCGGGCGACCCCCTGTTCGGGGTCAGGCTGACCCTGCACACGGGCCGGGACCTGCTCACCGACCGGCAGGCCGCCCGCCTGGAACAGGTGTTCGCCGCCGACGCCCACGCCCCGGTCCAGGTCACCTGGGCGGTCTACCAGGAGATCGTGGCCGCCTACCGCGCCGAGAACCGTGCCGAGGGCAGACGCATCATGGCCCACCTCATCGACGCGATCGCCACCAAAGTCCCGAAGGCCCTGCCCGAAGTCACCACTCTGGGCCACACCCTGAAGAAGCGGGCCGACGACATCCTGGCCTACTTCGACCACCCCGGGACCTCGAACGGGCCCAGTGAAGCCATCAACGGCAGACTCGAACACCTCCGCGGCATCGCCCTGGGATTCCGCAACCTCACCCACTACATCACCAGATCACTCCTGGAGACCGGAGGATTCAGACCCCGACTACACCCTGGATCCTGAAGAGCCAGTTTCGCCCTGGCCTGGGCGGCCTGGTCGGTGTTCTGGCGCCACACGTGTCCGCAGCCGGTGCACCGGTACCGGCGCACCCGGATCTGAAGGATCGTGGGCCGGTGGCCCATCGGGGTATGGGCCAGCCGGCGGATCACCGTGTCACGAGGGACCCCCTGGCATCCGCACCAGTGGCACCAGTCGTCGGGGGCGACGACCCGGCAGGCCAGGACCGTCTCCTCGTCACTGATCAGCTGGCCGGTGACCTCCAGACCGAGTTCGTCGAGACGGGCGAATGTGGTCAGGTCGGGGGTGCTGAAGGTAGCGTGGTTCATGGAGGGCCTTGCGATTCACGAGGACGGGACTTAAGACACTCCGATCCTCGCGCAGGGTCCTCCCCTCACGCACTCCGGGCCGCCATCACAGGAACCCCACAACTACACCCTGGATCCTGAAGAGCCCCTGATCCTGGATCACCTACCCGTCTCGCGGATCGCCGCATCCCTGGGAGTCGACTGGACCACCGCCAACGATGCGGTCCTGGCCGAGGGCACCCGCCTCCTCATATCGGATCCGCACCGCTTCGACGGCGTGAAGATCATCGGCGTCGACGAGCACGTGTGGCGCCACACCAGACGCGGCGACAAGTACGTCACCGTGATCATCGACCTCACACCGGTCCGCCAGGGGACGGGTCCGGCGCGCCTGCTCGACATGGTTCCCGGACGATCCAAGGCAGTGTTCAAGACCTGGCTCCAGTCCCGTCACAAGGTCTGGCGCGACCGCATCGGCATCGTGGCGATGGACGGGTTCACCGGCTTCAGGACCGCGGCCGCCGAGGAACTGCCGACCGCGGTCGAGGTGATGGATCCCTTCCACGTGGTCCAGCTCGCCGGCGATCAGCTCGACTGCACCCGCACTCGGGTCCAGCAGGACACCTGCGGTCACCGAGGCCGGGCGGGTGATCCGCTGTTCGGGGTCAGACTGACCCTGCACACGGGCCGGGACCTGCTCACTGATCGTCAGGCCGCTCGACTGGAGAGCGTGTTCTCCGCCGACGCCCACGCCCCGGTCCAGGTGACCTGGGCGGTCTACCAGGAGGTCGTGGCCGCCTACCGCGCCGAGAACAAGACCGAGGGCCGACGCATCATGACTCATCTGATCGACGCGATCGCCACCAAGGTGCCGAAGGCGCTGCCCGAGGTCGCCACCCTGGGCCACACGGTCAAGAAGCGTGCCGCCGACATCCTGGCCTATTTCGACCACCCCGCCTCCTCCAACGGGCCCACCGAGGCCATCAACGGCAGACTCGAGCACCTTCGCGGCATCGCCCTGGGGTTCCGCAACCAGGCCCACTACCGGCTCCGCAGCCTCCTGGAGACCGGAGGATTCAGACCCCGACTACACCCTGGATCCTGAAGAGCCGGATCACCCTGCATCGACACGGCTCCGACAAGCGGGGATGCATGGTGGTGTGAGCGGCGTCACAGAGCGGGGCTGCGCTCTTTCGCCCTTTCGGGGCCTGCTCGGCAGCCGGTTCCCTCAGGACCATCTGGCCGTGGTCGACGCGAGCCGACTCGCCAGATTCCGTGCGGCCTGCTCCATCGAGGCCAGTTCGTCGCGCAGATCCTCGTCGGGGCGCGGGGCGGGGTCCGCCGTGGCGGCGAATCCCTCGAGCACCGACGACACCACGGCGTCATGACGCGGCACGAACCGCTTGCGGAAGTACGGGTCGACGGCGGCGGTCTCGACCGTGAGTAGCTTGCGGTACTCCGTCGGCGACTTGCCGAAGGTTCGCCGGAACGCCAGGTTGAAGGCCTTGACGTCGGGGAAGCCGTTGGCGACGGCGACGTCGGCCACCCGTCGGCCGGGATCGCCGAGATCGCGGGTGGCCTCGCGCAGTCTCACCCGGGTGAGGTAGGCCGACGGGCTCATGCCGAGACGACTCGAGAAGAGCTGGGACAGGTAGGTCGGGTTGTAGCCTGCCGCCTGTCCGAGCTGTGCCAGGGTGACCCGGTCGCGGAAGTGTCTCTCGACGTGGTCGATGGTGCGTGAGAGGGCCTCGTTCGGGGCGTCACCGAGGGGTGTCTCCCCGGTGCCCTCGGACATCCGGCAGGACGTCGACAGGGTCGCGACGAGGTCGAAGAGGTCGCGCAGGTAGGCCGCTCGGGCCTCGACAGAATCGACCCCGGTGAGCATCATCCGTGCCAGCAGCAGGCGCAGCCGGGCGGTGGTCTCCCGGCTCGCGAGGTCGACGTCCCAGGGTCCGATCCGTCCGGACCCGAGCGCCGCGGAGAGGAAGGACGGTTCGACGTGGAGCAGCACCATGGTGCTGTCGGGCTGGATGGCCAGGGTCGCATGGCCGACATTGCTGTTGACCAGGCACAGGTCGCCGGGCCGCAGGCGTCGGGTCGCCCCGTCGGCGCAGAACTCGACCTCCCCGGTGAGCAGCACCGACACCTCGATCGCCGGGTGCCAATTGTAGTGGTACGTCCCGATCGCGTAGACGTACTGGACCAGCCGTTGCTCGGCGTCGAAGGCACAGTGGTACTCGCTCGGGTGCCCCCCGGCGTCGTGTCGTCGCCCCGCCATGGCGCCACGGTAGTCCACCGCCGCGGCCACCGAGCCGAAGCGGGTCGGACGAGGGTGGATTCTCGACGTGGAAGGCCGTTCTCGGACCGTTTCGCGTCCAGGATGCCCGCCCCACGTTGAAAATCCACCCTCACCCGTCCCACACCACCCCCCGAGGGCGCCGGGAACCATCCGCCGCCCCGGCGCGTCCCACCCGAGATGCCCCGCCCTCACGGGCCCGACACCGGAAGACCCCCATGTGGATCTGGATCCTCACCATCGCCGCCCTCACGGCCCTGCTCGCCGTCGACTTCGTCCTCCACGTCCGCACACCCCATGAGCCGACCCTGCGCGAGTCGGCCCTGTGGTCCGGCGTCTTCGTGGCCCTCGCCGTGCTCTTCGGTGTCGGGGTCTGGTGGTTGAGGGGCGCCGAACTCGGCCAAGAGTACTTCGCCGGATACGTCACCGAGAAGGCCCTCTCGGTCGACAATCTCTTCCTCTTCCTCGTCATCATGACGAGCTTCAAGGTCCCCCGGGAGAACCAGCAGAAGGTCCTCATGGTCGGGGTGGCGTTCTCCCTGCTGGCCCGCGGCGGTCTCATCGCCCTGGGCGCCGGACTCGTCGACTCGTTCTCGTGGACCTTCCATCTCTTCGGGGCCATCCTCCTGGTCACCGCCGTCAACATGGTGCGCGGCTCCGAGGCCCAGGACGGCGAGAACGTCATGGTGAGGCTGGCACGCCGACTCGTGCACACGGCTCCCGACTACGACGGGGACCGGCTCACCACCCGGGTCGACGGCCGTCGGGCGATGACCCCGATGGTCCTCGTCATGGTGGCCATCGCCGGCACCGACGTCCTCTTCGCCGTCGACTCGATCCCGGCCATCTTCGGCCTCACCCAGGACCCGTACATCGTTTTCACCGCCACGGCGTTCTCCCTCATGGGCCTGCGCCAGCTCTACTTCCTCCTCGATGGGCTGCTCGACCGGCTCGTCCACCTGTCCCACGGGCTGGCGGTCATCCTGGGGTTCATCGGGGTCAAGCTCATCCTGCACGCGCTGCACGAGAACTCGTTGCCCTTCATCAATGGGGGCCGTCCGGTCGACGTCCCCGAGATCTCGACCCCGGTCTCGCTCGGCTTCATCGTCGTGGTGCTGGCGGTCACCGTCGTCACCTCGCTCCTGGCCACGCGCCGGGAGGAGAGCCGTTCCGAGGAGCCCCTCACCTCGTCCCCCTGCCCCGACTGAGGACCGCATGAGATTCCCAAGAAGTCGCCGAGTATTGCCGCAGCCCCCGGTGTCGCGCTACCGATCCGGCCGTCCCCGACCTAGCCTGAGACCCGTGACACAGCGCCATCGCCTCTCCGCCCTCGCACTGGGGATCGTCCTCCTCAGCCCACTGACCGCCTGCAGCGGGAGCGGATCCAGCGATGGACAGCCCAGCCGGGGCAGCTCCGTCGCACCGAGCTCGACGGTCGTCAACGCGTCCTTCGTCCAGGGTGTCACGCAGACCTCGTTGCAGGCGGCGACCCCCCGTACGGTGTCGGCCAAGGTGCCGCAGATCGCCACGGCACGCAACCTCAGCCAGGCCATCGAGGTGGTCCGGGAGCGCGCCCTGCGCGGCGCGTCGTGGAGTTCCGCCTCGAAGATCACCATGACCTCGTCCTTCATCGCCGCGTCCGAGGACGTCGTCGGCGTCCAGATCGACACGACGACGACCACGAAGAGCGCCCAATCGGCGCGCACGACCCTGTGGTACGACGCCACCCTCGGCCAGACGTTCTCCTCGAACGTCCTCATCTCCTGGCCCGGCTGGAAGTCGTTCCGAAGCCTCGTCGGCAAGGCTGCCGCCGACGCCGGCCTCGATCGGACGAAGGCCCTGGCATCCCTCCAGCAGGCCCAGGCCCCGTACGGGTCGGGCCCGGCCCTGTCCTTCACGTCGAACGGCGGCATGGCGGTCGTCTTCCCCGCCGGGGCCGTCGGCACCACCCAGGCCTCCGTCACCCTCGACCGCAAGGCGGTCGAGCCGCTGCTGTCCGACTTCGGCGCGAAGGCCCAGGGCGCGTCCCTGCACCCGTCGACGTTCTCGGGTCACCCCTCGACGACTCGCACCTGGTGGACCCCGGCCAAGGACCGCCCGGCCCCGACGTCCTCACCCAACCTCCACCCGCTGCCGGGGGACTCGACGGCGGGCAAGGACGCGCAGACGACGGCGTCGGCCAGCCCCTCGGCGACCGCCTCCGAACCCGGATCGTCCGGCAACGGCGCCAGCTCGACCGCCACGACCCCGTCCACCACCAACACCGCCGTCAAGGCGCCGACCCTCGCCCCCGACGCCCACCCCTCGACGGCCGTCGGAATCGACTGCGTGGCCAACCAGTGCATCGCCCTCACCTACGACGACGGCCCGGGCCAGCGCACCCCCGAACTGCTCAAGACCTTCGAGGCCAGCAAGGCCGCGGCGACGTTCTTCGAGCTGGGCACCTCCATCGACGAGCGCGCCGAGACGACGAAGCTCGTCGCGGCCTCGGGATTCGAGATCGGCAATCACTCCTCGACCCATCCCGACCTGGCCACGGTGAGCACCGCGACCGTCAAGACCGAGGTCGGCGGCAACTCCGCGCGGCTGGCCAAGATCACCGGACGCCGCCCGATGCTCATGAGGCCGCCCTACGGCGATCACAACTCCAGCGTCGACGCCGTCATCGCCGCCAACGGCATGGCGGTCGTCAACTGGATCGTCGACACCCAGGACTGGCAGACGAAGTCGGCGTCGAAGACCCTGTCGAAGATCCTCGTCGACGCCGGCATCTACACCGGTCCGATCATGCTCATGCACGACATCCACGACGCCGCCATCGACGCCTCGGCCAAAGCCGTGCCGCAGCTCACCGCGGAGGGCTACCAGCTCGTCACGGTCTCCGAACTCACCGTCAACACCGGAGGCCTCCAGACGGGTCACGGCTACTGCCGGGGGACGGCGCTGGTGCAGGACGGCTACCTCTGCAAGGGCTGAGGGCCGAGCGCACCGAGCCGCCCGGTCCGCCACGGCCGGAACTCGTTGACCCGCCAACGGCCCGGGCCCTAGCATTATCCCTGCCGCGGGTCCACCCACCTCTGGCCCCGCGAAGGGCCCCTGACGCGTCCCCCGTCGACGCCGGGGGCCGAGAGGCCTCGCCGTGCCCCCCATGGAGCGAGGCCTCTCCCCTTGTCCGGGGCCGGTCCCGGCACCAGTGGCCAGGTCTCCCGGGGGTCGGCCCAGGCCCGCCGACCCACGCCGTCCGGGATGCCGGACATCGCGTCCGACAGGACGGCGTCAGTCCCTCACCGCGCCAGATGCACCCGTCGCAGCACCGGGGCGACGATCTCGTCGACCTCGTCGATGTGCAGCAGCCTGGCGCACCCGACGAAGATCGCGACGTACAGCACCCCGCACACCCCGGTCGTCAGCGCGTGGACGATCCACCGCGAACCGAGCATCGACATGCCCTGGACCGCGAACCAGGTCGGGACGGCGGCAGCGACCGAGGCCGCCAGCAGGCGTCCCCACAGGCCCGCGACCGACCGCATGCCCAGCCCGTCCATCTGCCGTGAGGCGATGCGTGCCCAGACCACCGAGACGACGGTGTTGGCCACGGTCTGGGCCGCCGCGACGACGAGCAGGGCCGAGCTGGGTGGGGCCACGAGTACGAGCAGGACGATCGCCAGCTGGGTGCCCGACAGGACGAGCTGGAGGTTGAAGTTCTGCCGGCCGTCCTCGCGGGCGAAGCAGTAGCGCTGCTGCAGGGTCGAGACGCCGAAGGGCAACAGTCCCAGACCCATGATGGCCACCGCCCACGCCAGGACGTCGACCTGCCCGGACTGGAGTCGGAAGATCGTCTGCACCCCGGGCTTCGCCAGGACGACCATCGCCAGACTGCACGGGATGATGGCGACGGCCGGGGCCGTCATGCCCTTGCGGACGAGGACCCGCAGGGCGCCGGCGTCGGCGTCGGCGTGGGCCCGACTCATCCTCGGGAACAGTGCGGTGAGGATCGACGTCGTGATGAAGCTGTGCGGCAGCATGAAGACGAGGAAGGCGTTGTCGTAGGCGGCCACCGAGCCGGACACCTCGGGATGGGCCAGTCGCACCCAGGAGAGGATCTTCTTGGTGAGGATGCCGGCGATCTGGGACACGACGAGCGCACTGAAGGTCCACACGGTGATGCGGGCCGCCGCCCCCAGCCCGTAACCGCGCACCCCCCACCGCGGTCGCCAGCGGAATCCGCCGCGGCGCAGCGGGATGATGAGGAAGACCCCCTGGAGGACGATGCCGAGGGTCGTCGTGCCGGCCAGCACCCACACCATCTGCGAGGTCCACGTCGCCGGGTCCGGGTGGGCTCCGAACTGGACGAGGAACCACACCAGGCCGGTGATCTGGACGATGTTCGCCAGGACCGGGCTCCACATGAAGGCCGCGAACTGGCCGCGGGCATTGAGCACCTGGCCGAGGATCGCGTAGAGCCCGTAGAAGAAGATCTGCGGCATGCAGATGAAACCGAAGAACACCGTGAGGTGCCGGGTGACCCCCGAGGACGAGAAGTAGGCGTCGAGCAGCCACGGCGAGGTCGCCGTCGCGATGACCGTGACGACGAGCACGGCGGCGAACGACGCCGTGAGGAGGCGGTCGACGAAGTCCTGGCCGCCGTCGGGCCGCTTCATCGCCTTGGTGATCTGCGGGATGAGGATGGCGTTGAGGACGCCGGCCGACAGGAGGATGAAGACGACGTTGGGCAGGGTGTTCGCGGCCTGGAAGGAGTCCAGGGCCAGGGAGGTCCCGCCGGCGATGGCGGTGAGGAGGAAGGTCCGCACGAACCCGAGGACGCGGGACACCATGGTGCCGGCCGCCATGACCATGCTGGCCCGCCGCAGGGAGCTCTCGGGTCGGGCCTGCCCGGGATGTGACGGATCGGGTCGGGCCTGCTCGGGACCGGGCCCACCGGCCGACCCGGACCGGGTCTCGAGGTCCGCCGGGTCCTCGGCCGCCAGGGGGGCCGATGCCTTGCGCCGGGCGACGTGGAGATCGGCCCGGGTGTCGTCGTCCTCGAGCCGGCGGATCTGCGCGACGAGGTCCGACCCGAGCATCGTGGCGTCGACGTCGAGGAAGTCGTAGACGTCCGGCGTGTTGGGCAGGTCGGGGACCCTCAGCAGGTCGTAGACGTCGACGCCGTCCTCCTCGCCCCCGTGGTGGGTCACGTCAGCGGCCCGTCCCGGCGTAGACGATCGCCTCGCCCTCACTGTCCAGGCCGAAGGCGGTGTGGGCGGCACGGACGGCGTCGTCCACCTGGTCGGCCGAGACGACGACCGAGATGCGGATCTCGGAGGTCGAGATCATCTGGAGGTTGATGCCGCGCTCGGCCATGGCCTTGAAGAACGTCGAGGTGACGCCGGGGTGCGATCTCATGCCGACGCCGACGACCGACACCTTGCCGATCTGGTCGTCGTAGAGGAGCTCCTCGAAACCGATCTCGTCCTGGAGCCCGCGGATGGCCTCGATGGCCTTGCGACCCTCACTCATCGGCAGGGTGAACGAGAGGTCGGTCCGCCCGTTCATGACGCGGGAGGCGTTCTGGACGATCATGTCGATGTTGATGTCGGCGCGGGCCACGGCCTCGAAGATCTGGGCGGCGCGGCCGATGGCGTCGGGGATGCCGGCGATGGTGATCTTCGCCTCGGAGCGGTCATGAGCGACCCCGGAGATGATGGCGTCCTCCATGTCTGACATGTGTGTTCCCTTCTCGGTGTCGTCTTTGTCGGTCACCCAGGTGCCGGGCTTGTCGGAGAACGACGACCGCACGTGGACCGGGACGTTCTCGCGGCGGGCGTACTCGACGCACCGCAGGTGGAGGATCTTCGCCCCACACGCGGCCATCTCGAGCATCTCCTCGTAGGAGATCCTCGGGATGCGACGGGCCTCCGGGACGATCCGCGGGTCGGCGGTGAAGACCCCGTCGACGTCGGAGTAGATCTCGCAGTAGTCGGCGTCGAGAGCCGAGGCCAGGGCGACCGCGGTGGTGTCGGAGGCGCCGCGCCCCAGCGTGGTGACGTCCTTGGTGGTCTGCGAGACCCCTTGGAACCCGGCGACGATGACGACGTCGCCGTCGTCGAGGGAGCGCACGATCCGGCCGGGGGTGATGTCGATGATGCGGGCGTTGCCGTGGGCGGCGGTCGTGATGACACCGGCCTGGGAGCCGGTGTAGCTGCGGGCCGGGACCCCGAGGTCGGACAGGGCCATGGCCAGCAGGGCGGCCGACTGACGTTCCCCGGTGGTGAGGAGCATGTCGAGCTCGCGGGGCGCCGGCTGGGGCGAGACCTCGAGGGCCAGGTCCATGAGCTCGTCGGTGGTGTCGCCCATGGCCGAGATGACGACGACGATCTCGTTGCCGGCCTGCTTGGCGGCGGCGATACGACGCGCCACGCGCTTGATCGAGGCGGCGTCGGCCACCGAGGAACCGCCGAATTTCTGGACGACTCGCGTCATCAACCCTCCCGAGGATACGGACACTGAAGTCTAACCAGCCTCCCCGAGGGGTCCGTGGAGGCGTCCCGTGGGCGGGACCGCCACGATTCCCCGCGCAAGTCCCGTGATCCGGCCCTGGACCCCGATGGACGCACTTGCGCGGGGAATCGTGGCGGCCGACCTGCGAACCCGTCCTCGAGGATGCGCGATCTCGTCCGGCGCGCAGCCCCCTGACCTACCCTTGAACCATGACGACCATTGGATGGGGAATCGTCGGCACCGGCCGCATCGCGCGCACCATCCTCGCCGACTTCGCGCATGTCAAGGACGCGCGCCTGGCTGCGGTGGCATCACGGTCACAGCGCAATGCGGACAGTCTCGCCGACCTGGCCGAGGCCACCCTCGGGGGCGCACGGCCCACCGCCCACCCCGACTACGCCTCGATGATGACCGACCCCGACGTCGACGTCGTCTACATCGCCACTCCGCACCCCCAGCACCGCCCGATCGCCCTGGCCGCCCTGGCTGCCGGGAAGGCGATCCTCGTGGAGAAGTCCTTCGCCGCGACCTACGAGGGCGCCCGCGAGATCGTCGACGAGGCGCGGGCTCGCGGGGTCTTCGCCATGGAGGGCATGTGGAGCCGCTTCCTGCCCGTCATCGTCGAGATGGAGCAGGCCGTCGCCGACGGTGTCATCGGCGAGGTGACGAGCGTCCAGGGCGACCTCTTCGCCCTGCGCGACTACGACCCGCACGACCGTCTCTTCGCCCCGGAGCTCGGTGGCGGGGCGATGCTCGACCTCGGGGTCTACGTGCTCGACGTGGCCCTGCGGCAGTTGGGAAGCCCCGAACACATCGTCGCCTTCGGCAACCTCTTCCCCAACGGCGTCGAGTCCGACGTCGCCATGCTGCTGCGGCACTACGGCGGACGCACCTCGACCCTGGCCGTGTCACTGCGCGCCGACGGCCCCGGCCGCATGGTCATCCACGGCACCGAGGGCTGGATCGAGGTGGAGCCGCGGTTCCATCACCCCGGGCGCACGGTCATCCATCGCCACGGCGTCATCCCCAAGGTCCACGACACGCCTGCGCTGGGCCGGGGCTACGCCCATGAGTTCATCGAGGTCGACCGATGCCTGCGCGAGGGCCTCACCGAGAGCCCGATCATGCCGCTCGACGACACGCTGTCCACCTCGCGGACCATCGCCGAGGTACTGAGACAGGTCGGGGTCACCCCGCACGACGCCATCGAGCTGCCCCATGCCTGAGCTCACCTGGGTCCGGTCGCCCAAGGCCATCAACGGAGACCGCACCGGCATCTACCTGCTCCACGTCGACGGGACGGTGGCCGGTCAGGTCGAGTGCGTCCAGCATCATCCGGCGGTCGTCGACCTCCTCCACGCCTACGTCCACCCGAGTCAGGGTGGGGGAGGCGTCGAGGACCTCCTCGTGCGCTCCGTCCTGGGCCGTCTGCAGGAGGACGGGTACCACATCGTCCCCACCTGTCGGGCGGTCGCGGCGTGGATCAGCGACCACCCCGATTACGCCCCGATGATCGCCCGTGGGGGTCGATGAGGCCGAGGACCGGGGGCAGCAGCAGCGTCGGGATGAAGATGAGCCACCACAGGTGCCAACCGGTGGCGAAGAGGAAGATGAGGACCGCCGGCCAGGTCACCGCCGACAGGACGGCCGCGACGTTCGCCGCGGGGCGCGGAGCCACTGGGGCGGCTCCGGGCCGGGCGAGACCCACCGCCTGCGGGATCGCCATCGCCTGACCGTCCTCGGGGAGGTCGACGAAGAGCCGGTCCAGGTCGGCCCGGGTGCGCGCGGCGAGCGCCGCCCCCATGCGCTCGTCGAACTCGTCAGGGTCGAGACGCCCCTGGGCCAGGTGCTCGCGCAGTCGCCTCACGGCGTCGTCACGGTCGGCGTCGCCGACCCGGATGTCCGGTCCCATGGAACGATGCTACCGGGGCGTGGTCCGGGATCGCCGGGCGTCGTCCGCCGGGTCGACGCGCTGGGTCACGTCCGCGTCATGGACGATGAGCGCCACCTGGACCCGATTGGTCGCCCCGAGCTTCTCGAGGATGTGGGTCACCTGCGCCTTGACGGTGGCCACCGACAGGTACTCGCGCCGGGCGATCTCGGCATTGGTGAGCCCCTCCCCCACCGCCAGGGCGACCGCGCGCTCACGGTCGTTGAGCCGTGCCAGGGCCCCGCGCGCCTCCTCCTGCCGGGGGGACGCCGTCGACCTCGTGGCCATGTCGATGACCTGGGAGACGACGCTCGGCGAGAGGATCTGCTCGCCCGCCGCGACCTGGCCGATGGCCTCGATCATCCGCGGCGGTGGGGTGTCCTTGAGCAGGAAGCCGTCGGCCCCGGCCACCAGGGCCCGCAGGACGAGGTCGTCGGAGTCGAAGGTCGTGAGGACGACGATCCGGGGCGGATCGGCCAGGTCCCTCAGCCTCCGGGTGGCCTCCAGCCCGTCCACCCTGGGCATCCGGATGTCCATGAGGACGACGTCGGGCCGGTACCGGGTGACCAGGCCGACCGCCTCGTCCCCGTCGGCTCCCTCCCCGACGACCTCGAGGGTCGGCGCGCCACCGAGGATGAGACGCAGTCCGGCGCGCACGAGGGGGTCGTCGTCGATGAGCAGGACCGTCGTCACCACGGGAACCACACCTCCAGGTCGAAACGTCCATCGTCGGTCGGGCCGCAGCTCACCCGTCCACCGGTCATCCGCGCCCTTTCCCGCAATCCTTCCAGACCGACCCCGGAGCCGGGGACCGGACGGGCCGGGGCCGCCACGGGCAGCGGGTTCGAGACCTTGATGTCCAGACCCTCGCCCGCGCGGCCGGCCAGGAGGACGTCGACGGCACATCCGGGGGCGTGCTTGCGGGCATTGGTGAGCCCCTCCTGGACGACGCGGAAGGCATGTCTGCCGGTGGCGGTCGGCAGCTGGCCGAGGTCCTCCGCCGTGATCTCCAGACGGACCCGCTGTCCCCCGGCCCGGGCCTGCTCGACGAGTGCGGGCAGCTCGGCGACGGTGGGTTGGGGTTTGTCGGGGCGGGCGTCGGTGTCGGTGCTGCGCAGTGACCCGAGGACGGCACGCAGTTCCTCGAGTCCGTCGTGGGCGTTCTCCTGGATGGTCGCGGCGATCTGGCGGGTCTCCTCGGGACGCAGGTCATCGCGCCAGGCCAGGGCCCCGGCGTGCATGGAGATGAGGCTGAGGCGGTGGGCCAGGACGTCGTGCATCTCCCGGGCGATCCGGTTGCGTTCGGTCTGCTGGCCGGCCAGGACACGCAGTTCCTGTTCCCGCTCGGCCGTCTCGGCGCGGTCTCGCAGGCCAGCGATGAGATCGCGCCGGGCGCCGATCGACACGCCGATGGCGGTGAGCAGCCCCACCCACAGGGCCATCGTGAGGACGACGGCCAGCATCTCGGGCCAGGAGGTCACCGTGGCCCGGCCGTTGAAGGTGACGTTGACCCCGCCCGAGGCGTCATTGAGGACGGCGGCGATGGGCATGGCGACGAGCTGGGCGAGGAAGAAGACGAGGATCTGACGCCACCGACGGCGCGTCGCCAGACTGATCGACGCCCAGGCCAGGGCGACGACGAGGGAGGAACAGACGATCGAGGCCAGGAGCACCGACCAGCACACGAGGAGGGGATGACGGCGTCGCCACCTCATGGCGACGATGAGACCCGCCCCGACGACCAGGTCGACCGGGGCCCACCATCCGGGAAGCCCGGTGCGACCATGGCCCGTGGCCTGCGCGATCCACGTGATGGCGGCCAGGATCCATCCCACGACGGCCGCACCGTACCGACCGACGCACCCGAGGGTCGACACCGGTCCCCAGCCGGACGACAGGTCGGCGCCGGCCGGGTCGACTCGGGCCGGTCCGCGACCGGCTGGCTGGGTGGGGGACGACGTCGTGGCGGGCACGATCTCAGGCTACGGTCCGACGCCGTCCGACGGGAGCTCCGGCGCCGTCCAGTCGACCTTCGGACCTGTCGGATCGACCTTGGTCGACAGGGATGACGCCGAAGGAGAGCACCGTCCGAGACCTTCACCACTGGCGCCACCCCGGGTGGCCGGAGTGTCGTGAGGGACATGATCACAGTCACCCACCTCACGAAGACGTACGGACATCTCACCGCCGTCGACGACGTCTCCTTCACCGTCGAGCCCGGGTCGGTCACCGGCTTCCTGGGGCCCAATGGTGCGGGCAAGTCGACGACCTTGCGCTGCATCGTCGGACTGGCACGGCCCACCTCCGGGACGATCACGGTTCTGGGGCAGCCGTTCCGGTCGTTGCCGAACCCGGCCGCCCAGGTCGGCGTCCTCCTCGACGCCTCCGCGATGCACCCGGGGCGCACCGGCCGGGAGACCCTCACCGTCGCGGCGACGACCATCGGCGCACCACGGGCACGGGTCGACGAGGTCCTCGAGCTGGCCGGGCTCACCGCCAAGGAGGGACGCCGCCGGGTCGGCGCGTACTCGCTGGGGATGAGGCAGCGTCTCGGGGTGGCCGCCGCGCTCCTCGGCCGCCCACAGGTCCTCATCCTCGACGAGCCGGTCAACGGCCTGGATCCCCAGGGCATCCGGTGGATGCGCACCCTGCTGCGCGACTTCGCCGACCGGGGCGGGGCCGTGCTGCTGAGCTCGCACCTCTTGCACGAGGTGCAGCTCATCGCTGACCGCATCGTCATGATCGGCTCGGGCCGGATCGTCGCCGACGACACCCTGGCTGCCCTCACCGCCCGTCACGAGGATCTCGAGGACACGTTCTTCGACCTCACGGCCGTCTCCTCCCGCGAACCGCGGGATCTGGACACCACGGAAGGAACCGCAGCATGAGCACCCTGGACAGCATCCCCACCGCCCGGTTCGGCAACCTGGTGGTTGCCGAGACCCGCAAGTTCATCGACACCCGGGCGAGCATGTGGCTGCTCACGGCCATCGGCTCCCTCACCGTGGTCCTCGCCGGCGTCTGGACCGCGCTGGCCGATCGTTCCGCCCGGGACGGGACGGTGGCGTGGTACGGCGGGCTCGGGGTCACCTCGACGGCCGCGGCCATGCTGCTGCCGATCATGGCCATCCTCATGGCGACCTCCGAGTGGAGCCGCCGGACCGCCATGACGACCTTCGTCATGACCCCGCGGCGTCCCCTCGTCACCGTCGCCAAGGGCCTGGTCGTCACTGGCGCAGCGTTCGTCGGAGCCCTCGTACCCACTCTCGTCACCGCCGCAGCGGGGCTGGCGGTACGAGTGGCTCACCCCGACCTCCAGGTGACCTGGTCGATGGGGTGGACGGTCATCCTGGGCAGCGCTCTGGCGGTCGTCCTCCAGGTGCTCATCGGCTTCGCGCTGGGCATGGCGTTCCTCAGCGCCCCGGCCGCGATCGTCACCCTCCTGGCGGTGCCACCGCTCATGCCGCTCATGGCCATGGTCCCGGTCCTCGACCGGATCGAGCCGTGGGTGAACTTCCCGCACGCCCTGGACCCGCTGCTCGGCGGGACGATCTCCGGGATGGGCTGGGCCCATCTGGCCAGCGCACTCGGGTTGTGGATGGTCGCGCCGCTGGTCGTCGGACTGTGGCGTCAGCAGGTGCGCGAGCCCTGAGTGGACGCCAGGACCTGACGCGGGTCGGCCCGCCGCGGTGTCCTCCGCGGCGGGCCGGGTCGCGTTCAGGCCTTGACGACCCGCACCGCCAGGCCGAGGTCCGGCTCGACGGCCCAGTCCTCCCCCCGGGGCTGCCGGGACATCTCGACGGCCAGCACCTCCTCGGCGATCTGGGCCGCGTGAGCGGCGACGGCGTCGGCCAGGTCGCCGTCGGCGTCCCAGGCCAGGGTGATCCGGTCGGAGACGTCGAGCCCGGTCTGCTTGCGGGTGTCCTGGATGAATCGGACGGCCTCGCGGGCCAGGCCGGCGCGGGCCAGCTCAGGGGTGATCTCGAGGTCGAGGGCGACGGTCTCCCCCTGCTCATTGAGGACGCTCCAGCCCTCCCGCGGGCGCTCCGAGACGATGACGTCGTCGGCCTCGATGACCGCCTGGCCGCCCGGCACCTCGGGCACGTCGAGGGTCACCGGGCCGGCGGCAAGGTCGGCGGCGAGCCGTGCGGCGACGGCGGCTGCGATGGCTGCGGCGACCTTTGGCGTGGCCTTGGCGAACTTCTTGCCCAGGGCCCGGAAGTTGCCCTTGGCCGAGTAGTCGACGAGGTCGCCGGCCGTCCCGAAGGACTCCAGGGTGAGGACGTTGAGCTCCGAGGTGATCTCGGCGCGCAGGTCCTCACCGAGCCGACTCAGCGCGGGCCCCGAGATGAGGGCACGGGCCAGCGGCTGACGGGTCTTGACCTTGGCCTCGGCCCGCGCCCCACGGCCCAGCTCGACGATCCGTCGGGTGAGGTCCATGGCATCGTCGAGGGACTCGTCGATGAGGGACTCGTCGGCCACCGGCCAGTGCGACAGGTGCACCGACTCGGGAGCCTGCGGATCGGTCGTCACGACGAGGTCCTGCCACACCCGCTCGGTGATGAACGGCACCATCGGTGCCATGAGCTGGGTGAGGGTGACGAGGGTCTCGTGGAGGGTCCACAGGGCGCTGGGATCGCCGTCCCAGAAACGCCGCCGCGACCGCCGCACGTACCAGTTGGACATCTCGTCGATGAACTCGGCGAGCAGCTGACCGGTGCGCTGGGTGTCGAAGTTCTCCAGGGCGGCGGTGACCTCACGGACCAGGACGTTCGTCGCCGAGACGAGCCACCGGTCGAGGACGTGGCGCGTGTTGACAGCGGGGGGGACGACCCCCCCGGGCCCCCTCGAGTCGACAGCGGGGGGGACGACCCCCACCCCGGACGGCGTCCACCCGTTCGCGCGGGCGTACAGGGCGTGGAACGAGACCGTGTTCCAGTAGGTGAGCAGGACCTTGCGGACCGTCTCCTGGATCGTCTCGTCCCCCACCCGTCGGGCGCTCCACGGCGACCCGTCGGCGGCCATGAACCAGCGGACGGCGTCAGCCCCGTGCTTGTCCATGAGCGGGATGGGCAGGAGGATGTTGCCCAGGTGCTTGGACATCTTGCGGCCGTCGGCGGCGAGGATGTGTCCCAGGCACAGGACGTTGCGGTACGAGGACTGGTCGAAGACGAGCGTGCCCACCGCCATGAGCGTGTAGAACCAGCCGCGGGTCTGGTCGATCGCCTCGCAGATGAAGTCGGCCGGGTAGTGCTCGAGGAACTTCTCCTTCGACCCCGGCACGTGCGGGTATCCCCACTGGGCGAAGGGCATCGAGCCGGAGTCGAGCCAGGCGTCGGCCACCTCGGGGACGCGGTGGTACGTGTGCCCGTCGCGCTCGAAGGTCACCTCGTCGATGAACGGACGGTGCGGGTCCATCCCGGTGAGGTCGCGTCCGGCGTACTCCGAGAGCTCCTTGAGGCTGCCGACGCACACGACGTCGCTCGGGTCGTCGTCATTGCGCCACAGGGGCAATGGAGTGCCCCAGTAGCGGGTCCTCGAGACGGCCCAGTCGATGTTGTTCTCGAGCCAGTCGCCGTAGCGTCCGTGCTTGATCGTCTCGGGGTACCAGGTCGTCGCCTCGTTCTGGGCGACGAGCTGCTCCTTGATCCGCGTCGTACGGATGTACCAGGAGGGCTGGGCGTAGTAGATGAGCGGGGTGTCGCAGCGCCAGCAGTGCGGGTAGGAGTGCCAGTGCATCTCGAGGCGGAAGAGGATGCCGCGCCGTTCGAGGTCCTCGCAGATCGGCTTGTCGGCCGACTTGAAGAACATCCCGCCGACCAGCGGCAGGTCGTCGGCAAAGGTGCCGTCGGGGCGGATCGGGTTGACCATGGGCAGCCCGTACGATCGACAGGTCGCCAGGTCATCGGCGCCGAAGGCCGGGGCCTGGTGCACCAGACCCGTGCCGTCCTCGGTGGTGACGTAGTCGGCCATGATGACGAAGTTGGCGTCCGCAGGGGTGGGACGGCCGTCGGCGGTGAGGTGCTCGTGGGCCGGCCAGGACAGCAGTTCGTAGGGGCGCTGGTAGGTCCAGAACTCCATCTCGGATCCGAGGAAGGACTCCCCGGTGAGGCTCCAGCCCTCCCCCAGCACCGACTCGAAGAGGGGCTCGGCGATGACGAGGTCCTCGCTGGCCGGGTCATCGGTGCGCTCGGCAGGATCGGCCGGGTCGGGGTCGCGATGGGCGACGACGTATCGGACGTCCGGTCGCACCGCCACGGCGGTGTTCGAGACGAGGGTCCAGGGAGTCGTCGTCCAGACGAGCAGTCGGGCGCGCCCGGCCAGCGGACCGGAGGTCAGCGGGAAGCGGACGTAGATCGAGGGGTCGCGATCGTCCTGGTAGCCCTGGGCGAGCTCGTGGTCGGACAGGGTCGTGCCGCAGCGGGGGCAGTAGGGGGCGACGCGGTGGTCCTCACCGAGCAGTCCCTTGTCGAAGATCTGCTTGAGACCCCACCACACGGACTCCACGTAGGACGGCTTCATCGTCCAGTAGGCGTCGTCCATGTTGACCCAGTAGCCCATGCGCTGGGTGAGCTCGGTGAAGGCGTCGACATGCCGGGTGACCGACTCACGGCACTTCTTGTTGAAGGGCTCGACGCCGTACTTCTCGATGTCGGGCTTGCCGGAGAATCCGAGCTCCTTCTCGACGGCCAGCTCCACCGGCAGGCCGTGGCAGTCCCAGCCGGCCTTGCGGTCGACGTGGTAGCCGAGCATGGTGCGGAAACGCGGGAAGACGTCCTTGAAGACGCGCGCCTCGACGTGGTGGGTGCCGGGCTGGCCGTTGGCGGTGGGCGGGCCCTCGAAGAAGGTCCAGGGCTGGCCGTCCTTGGTGGCCTCCAGGGTCTTCTCGAAGGTGTGTTCCCGCTGCCATAGGTCGATGATCTCGTGCTCCATCGCGGGCAGGTCGACCTGCGGCGGCACGACGGCGTAGTGGCCGGTGAACTGGTTCTTCTCGCTCATGGCGGCGGGGAATCCTTCGTCTCGTCCTGACGAGGGACGAGGACCCGACTCACCCGGGGCACCCGCGGTACCACCCTCATTGCGTCACCGAGGTGACGCCGCTCATTGGCCTGCCGCTGCCGGTTCTAGTGAGGCTCGCGCCCGTTCTTCCGGCGGCTCCGGGGTGATGGCCCCATCAACGCCTTGCGGTCGGGGTCATCATATCGCCCGGAGGGAGGCGGTTGGTGCCGGCAGTTCCTCGAGGACCTGCTCGACGCCGCCCGACGGTCTGCTGCGGCCACCGTTGCCGGGACGACGTTGCGGCGCAGGACGTCATTGCCCAGGCGTGGGACGAGCCCACCCAGCGGAGCATCTCGACATCGTTGCCCGTCCCTCTCGCCCGGACGGCTCCAGACCCGGCACCCCGCTCCAGACCCGGCACCTCGCTCCGGAACTCGCACCTCGCTCCGGAAACCGCCAGCCCCCGTCCCCGACCAAGCTCCAGCCCGACCAAGCTCCAGAAACTCCACCTCGCGCCAGAAATCACCGACCCCGGACCGCCGACCGCCACCAAGCTCCAGAAACTCCACCCCGCGCCAGAAATCACCGACCCCGGACCGCCGACCGCCACCAAGCTCCAGAAACTCCACCCCGCGCCAGAAATACCAGGAGCAACGTCCATCTTCAGGAGCACAGTGCCAGATGGCGTCGACCCCACGACCGTTTCCGGAGCAAAGTCGCGAACGAACCATGGGAGAACCACCGGGCGACGACATCCGACGCGAGGAACGGCCGGCGACCCCCGAGCTCACTGCTCCCGCGGCACTCACTGCTCCCGCGGCGCCCCGGGGGGATCTCCCCCGCAATCCGCCACGCACCGGGCCCACCGGCTGTGAAGTCGGCGTCATACCCCGTGTCACGAAGGTTGGACGAGGTGACCCGGACATCTCACATGCGCTCCAGGAGCTGCTCGAGCACCTGCGCGACGCCGTCCTCGGCGTTCGACGCCGCCCGACGGTCGGCGGCGGCCACCGCTGCCGGGACGGCGTTGCCCATGGCATAGGACGTCCCGGCCCAGCGGAGCATCTCGACGTCGTTGGCCCCGTCCCCGAAGGCGACGACATCCTGCCGGCGTACCCCCACGCGGTCGCACAGCAGGGCCAGGCCGGTGTCCTTGGACGCCCCGGCGGCGCTCACCTCGAGCATCGGCATGCCGGACGTCGTGAGGTGCACCTCGTCCATCCCGAGGCCGCGGGCCCGCGCCTCGAGGTCGGCCAAGGGCAGGTTCGGGTGTCTGGCGACGAGCTTGAGGCAGTCGCCCCCGAGCACCTCGTCGAGGCTGAGCACAGGCATGGTGGCGGGGTCCCGGTTGTGGTCGGCGACGGTGACGAGGTCGGCGTACCCGGCCTGGGAGGCGAACCGGTCGCCGTCGTCCTGGATGGTGAGGAACACCGTGCCGGGAGCGACGTCGAGCAGGGCCAACGCGAACGCCCGGGCCACCTGCGCCGGGAGGACCTGCCGGAAGAGCACCGTGCCCCGGTGCAGGTCCCAACAGATCGCACCATTGGAACACAGCGCCCACCGGCCGAGGGCGTCGCGCCAGGCGTCGAGGCCGTAGAGCTGGCGGGCGGTGACCGGGACGACCGGCACCCCGCCCTCCTCGGCCGCCCGGATCGCCGCCCGGGTGCGCGCGCTGATCTGCTTGTCGGGCCCCAGAAGAGTGCCGTCGAGGTCGGTCGCGATGAGGCCCGGGCGTCTCACATCCGCTCCAGGAGCTGCTCGACCACCTGCGCGAACCCGTCCTCGGTGTTCGCCGGAGCCCGCAGCCCGGCCGCGGCGACGGCCTGCGGGGCGGCATTGCCCATGGCATAGGAGGTCCCGGCCCACCGGAGCATCTCGACGTCGTTGGCCCCGTCCCCGAGCGCGACGACATCCTCACGACGCTGGCCCAGCTCGCGACACAACACGTCCAGGCCGGTGTCCTTGGCGACCCCGTCGCGACACACCTCGATCATCGTGAACCCCGAATAGGTCGCGTGGACGCCGGGCAGGGCCAGGTCGAGGGCGATGCGGTAGAGCCGCTCGGCGGGCACCTGCGGGTGACGGACCATGATCTTGACGACGTCGGTGCCGATGAGCTGTTCGCGTGGCACCTCGACGAACCGGGCCGGATCCTTCTCGAGCTCCTCGTCCGGGGTGAGATCGACGTACCCGGGCTCGACGAGGAAGGTCGAGGAGTCGTCGACGACCCCGCAGAAGATCGCCCCGGGGACGGCGCCCGACAGCCCCGACACGACCTGCTCGACGACCGAGGCCGGCGTCGTCTGGCTGAAGAGGGTGCGACCGTCACGCAGGTCGACGCCGATGGCCCCGTTGACGACGATGGCGTAGTGCTGGAAGGCCGACGCCGCGAGCCGGAACCCCATGATCGCCCGGCCGGTGACCGGGACCACCGGGACGCCGGCCCGTTCGGCTGCCTCCACGGCCGCGACGGCCCGCGGCGAGGGGGTTCCGTCAGGTTGGAGGAAGGTCCCGTCCAGATCGGTGGCGATGAGCACGGATCCACCCTATCGACGGGCGGGCGGATGCCGGGTTGGGAGGTCCCGGCCCGACCGGCGAGAATGGTCCCGACCCAGGGCCCGGGCAGTGGTCCGGGCCGAGCGAGGAGGGATGCGATGACGTCGGGCAGGAGCCGCAGCGGCGGTGGCACCCCCATCGACGAGGCCATCTTCCGCCCCGGACAACCTGCCTCGCCCCGCGACGACACCCCCGACAGCGACACCGAGACGACCCTGCGTCCCGAGGAGCTCACCGCCATCGAGGCGTCGACCACCTGGACGGTGCCGCCGGTGTCGACGACCTCGCCCATGGCCCAGCTGCCCGACGACACCTCGACCATCGCGGCGCACGACCGTCGTATCTTCGGACTTCCCCTGGCGCGGTTCCTCCGGTCGGAGCAGCCCCTGCCGATGAGCGCCGACCTCGTCCCACCCCATGACGACGTCGAGCTCAAGAAGGCCCGACAGGTCGTCGACCTCATCCAGCGGGTCGCCGTCATGGCGATCTCCGTCGGGGCGTCCGTCTCCGACGCCGTCGCCATGGGTCTGCGCATCGCCGACACCTTCGGGACGACGGTGCACATCGACGTCAACAACACGGCGGTCATCGTCACCCAGCAACGCAGTCTCGACGACGACCCCATCACCTCCCTGCGGGTGGTGCGCGGGCGCACCTCCGACTACCACCGGCTCGGGAAGCTGCAGCACCTCGTCGACGACATCTGCTCGGGCCGGGTCGACCTGGCCCACGCCCGCGGGCGCCTCGACGCCCTCGTCACCGCTCCACGACTGTACCGACCCTGGTTCGTCACGACGAACATGGGACTCATGGGCGGGGCCATCGCGGCCCTCTTCGGTGGCAGCGGCTGGGACATGCTCATCTCCTGCCTGGCCACGTGCCTGGTCGACATCACCGTCCAGGCGATGTCGCGCAAGCGCATCACGAGCTTCTTCACCCAGGCCGTCGGCGGGGCGATACCGACCCTCGTCGCCCTCGTCATCATGGTCCTGCGGTGGCGGGCCGGGGTCGACATCTCCCTGTCCCCGTCGCTCGTCGTCGCCTCGGGGATGATCTCGCTGTTGGCGGGGTCCTCGATGGTTGCGGCGGCCCAGGACGCCCTCGACGGCTACGTCGTCACGAGTTCCGGCCGCATCCTCGAGGTCTTCGTCCAGACCGGCGGCATCATCCTCGGCGTCATGTCGGTGCTGTGGATCGGGCTCAAGTTCGGGGTGCCCGGGTACATCAACCCCACCCTGGGGTTCTCCCGGTCGGTGCTCGTGCAGATCATCGCCTGCGCCGCGATCTCGTGGACCTTCGGGGCCACCTCCCACGCCCGGGCACGGACCCTGCTCACCTGCGCCGCCCTGGGGGCTCTGTCATGGATCGGGTACCTGGCCGGGATGGCGGTGACGTCGTCCATGCCGGCTGCCTCGGGGGTCGGGGCGTTCCTCGTCGGCGTCGTCGCCGCCCTCGGGTCGCGCAGTTGGAACATGCCCCAGGTCGGCCTGGTGACAACCGGCGTCGTCCCCCTCATGCCGGGCATGATGATCTACCGCGGCCTGTACATGGTCATGAACCAGCAGTTCGACCCCTCGGCACCGTCCGGGGGCGGCACCGTCCTCATGCAGGCCCTGCTCGTCGGGGTCGCCATCGCGGTCGGGTCGAGCCTGGGAGCGCTCACCGCTCGTCCGCTCATCATTCCGTTGGACCGGGCGACGCGGTCGGCGACCCTCCGGTCGTGGCGGCTGGGCGCCTCGGTGCCGAGGGACTGGGCACCGAGGCATCGGGAGCCCAATGGACAGGAGTCGGCGTCAGCTCGGCGGTCCTGAGCCGATCCTGCGGCCGGACCGGTCGCAGGGCAGGTCTCAGTGCAGACGCCGGACCTCCGGCGCGGTCGCCGGCACGAGGAGCCGGACGATGAGGGAGACGACGACCGGGACAGCAAGGGCGGCCAGGGCCAGCCAGCCCCACGGCACCCCCAGGACCATCGTCGACCCGCTCGCCCAGATGGCCAGCGCGAAGGGCACCGCCCCGACGACGACCCCCGCGAGATGGCCGGAGAGGGTCGTCACGAGCGCCTGCACCGCGGCCATCGACCTGAGGGTCGACGAGGACGCCCCGACCGAGGCCATCGACGCGCGGGCCGACCGCGAGTCCGACAGGGTGAGCGCCATCGTCAGGGCCGCCACCGCGCCGAGCATGACGGCCGCCACGAGGGTCCCCCATCGGACGAGGTCACGCCCGGCGCGCGAGGGACCGGCCTCCCAGGCGAAGTCGTCGGTGCTCCCGGTGATCTCGGCCAGGGCGGCGTTGACCCGCGTCGCCTCCGCCGAACTCGGGGTGTGCGACATCCGGAACCATTGGGTTCCGTCCTGGAGGACGACCTTGTCGGGGGCCACCTTGAGGGCCTTCGCGGCGACCTCGCGGCCGATGAGCACCGGTGCCGACTCCGCCTCGACGGGGGCGGCGTACACCTTGACCGCCGAGGCGTGCTTCCGGGCCTCCTCGGGGTCGTCATACCGTCCCTCGACGATGTTGACGGTCCGCGCCCAGCTGCGTGCCGATTGGAAGACGATCGCCCCGGAGGCCAGCTGGGCACGCACCCTGGCATCGGCCGGCCGTCCGGTGAGCACCTGGTACAGCGTCCCGTCATCGACGGCGACATCGGCGCTGAGCGTCGAGTCGACGACCTGCTGACCGGGTCGGGCCGACGGGATCTCGCCGACGAGGATGTCGCACTGGGAGCGAGTGCAACCCTTGATGCTGGCCTCCCGCTCGGGCGCGCTGCGGACCTCTCCCATGACCGATCGGACCGCGGCGACCTGGCGGTCACGCACCGCGGCGGGAATCGTCCCGTCGGTGTCGATCGAGGTGCGCAGGGCGGCGGTCTGTGCCGGGAAGGCCGGTGCGTAGTCTCGCACGGACTGTCGGTCGGTCGAGTCCGCGACGACGAGGATGGCGCTGAACAGGGCCATGACCGCCATGGACGAGGCGACGCAGGCAGCCGCCCGGGCACGATTGCGTCCCATGTCGCGCAGGGCGAACCGCGTCGCGAGCCCGCCTCGACGGATGCTCGAGATCCGATCGAGCAGCCACGGCAGGGCCACCAGCGAGGCCAGGTACAGCAGGACGACTCCGGTCATGACCGGGATGAAGAGGTACTCACTGCCCGCCGACTGGCCGATGCGCATCTGCCGCCGGTAGAGGATCGGCCCGACCACGGCCGCGCCGATCCCCAGCAGGCCGAGCACCATGGCGAGCCACGGGACCCGCGCCGGCGCAGGTGGCAGGTCGGCCCGACGCACACCGATGAGCGGGTCCTGACCGGCGACCTCCCGCGCGGGGATCCAGCAGGCGACGGCCGAGGCCAGGATGCCGATGACCAGGGCGGTGAGGCAGTACTGCCAGTTGACGTCGTACTGGTTCGGGTAGTCGATGGTGACGTGGTTGCGGATGAGGATGCCGAGGTTCATGGCGCCGACGCCGAGGAGGACTCCGAGGACCGACCCGATCCCGCCGAGCAGCCAGCCCTGGCGTTGGAGGACGCCGACGAGGTCGGCGCGTCCGGCCCCGGTCGTCCCGAGCAGGGCGAGGGTGCGACGTTGCTGTCGGGCACCGATGGCGAAGGCCGCGCCGGCCACCGTCGCGGTGACGAGGGCCGCCAGCACCCCGATGACGAGGCTCAGCGCGTAGACCTGACCCTCGTACTCGTAGTCGTAGCCGCTCATGACGGCGGCCCGGGTGATGACCCCCAGGCCCTGGTCGTTGAGGTCGGCGACCTGACCGTGGGTGGGTTCCGCCCCCCGCACGTAGTAGATCGGTGCCGACGAGGCGACGAGCGGGCTGTTCGGGCCGACCCAGAACCCGGTCTGCCAGGTGTCGACCGTGCGCACCGTGCCGGTCACCGTGTACGTCCGGCCGTTGAGGACGACGGTGCTTCCGGTGGTGAGCGAGAACTGTCGCGCGGTGTGGGCCGTGGGCCACACCTCATCGGCTCCAGGGGTCGGCGTCGACGGCGGCACGACGCGCCCGGGACGCATCCGGTGCAGGTCGATCCCGGTGACGCCGGCGTTGATGTGCACACCACGCCACGACATCGTCACCGTGCCCTGGCGCATGGGGACGAGCTCGTGCCTCGCGAGCGTCAGGTGGGCCAGGGCGGCTTCCTGCTTGGCGGCCAGGGCCGTCGAGGTGGGGGCGAAGTCGTTGCCCGAGCAGGTGGCGTCGCTGAGGTCATCCTGGTGGCAGTGCCCGTTCCAGTTGTCAATCGGCCTGATGATGAAGTCGGCGTCGCCGAGCCGGTCGGTGATCTGGTCACGCTGCGCCGCGCCGTCCATCGTCATGAAGACGCCGAGGGCACTGACCAGGGCCACCGGCAGGGCGACGAGGAGGACAACGAGCACGGCCCGGGCCTTGTGCCGCGAGATGTCCCGCAGCGCGAGGCGGGTGAGCAGACGCCGGTGGGTCGAGCCGCGGGGGACGGCGTCCCCGACGAACCTCACCTGCGCGGAGTGGTCCGCGGTGGGGGAACCCATCACCAGTCCCCTCGTCTGGGGTTGTCGTTGAGCAATTCCATGGGGTCGGTGAGGACGGCGGACTCATCGACGATCCGGCCGTCACGCAGGAAGACGACCCGGTCGGCCCACGCGGCGTGTCGTGCCTCGTGGGTGACGAGGACGACGGCGACGCCCTCGTCGGCGAGTTGTCGCACCAGAGCCATGACCTCATCGCCGGTGGCCGAGTCGAGGGCACCGGTGGGTTCGTCGGCCAGCACGAGACGCCGGTCACCGACGATGGCCCGGGCGATGGCGACCCGCTGTTGCTGGCCACCCGACATCTCGTCGATGAAGCGATCGGCGAGGTCGGCCAACCCGATCCGCTCGAGGGCCTGGCGGGCTGCGGAGCGCGCCTGCGGCGTGGAGACGCCGTCCAGCTCGAGTGGGAGGGCGACGTTCTCCTGGGCCGTGAGCGTCGGCACGAGGTTGAAGTCCTGGAAGACGAAACCGAGCTGACGCCGTCTGATGCGGGCCAGGTCGTCGCGGGTGAGCCCGGCGGTGCACTGCCCCGAGATCGTCACCGTGCCCTTGGTCGGCTGGTCGAGGCCGCCGGCGACCGCCAGCAGGGTCGATTTGCCCGACCCGGAGGGCCCCATGACGGCGACGAACTGGCCGGGGTCGACACCGAGGCTCACGTCGCGCAGGGCGTGGACCTCCGTCTGCCCCGTCCCGAAGGTGCGATGGACGTGGTCGAGGGCGAGCACCGCGCGCGGTGCCAGCCCCGGGACCGCGTCAGCGGCTCGCGATGGCGTCGTCATGACAGGACTCCTGACGTGGTGCCGCCCGTCCCGGGGCCACCGCGGGTGGTCCTGGGGACCATCCGGGTGGGTCGGGACGGGCGAGCGACCGTGGGTGGGATCAGTGGGCGAGCTGGGTCTGTCGGGCCTCGACGTCGGACTCCTCGGAGACCTCCTCGGGGGCGTGTCCGGCGGCGCGCAGGGCAGCCGCCTCGCAGTGGTCGAGCCAGCGGATCTCGGCCTCGGCGTCGAAGACGAGACGCTCGAGGATGAGCTGGCCCGCCAGGTCGGTCTCGGCGACGGTGCGCCGGGCCTGACGGTAGTTCTGCAGGGTGGCCATGGTGGCGCGACGCTGGGTCTGGACGATCGTGGCGACGTCGGCCTTGTCGGTGGTGGCGGCGATGGCGAGCTTGATGGCGATCTCGTTGCGCGGCGGGGTGTCCTGGACGACGGGGCTGTCGAACCACTCCGAGACGGCCTTGCGCCCGGCGTTCGTGATGGTGACGATGACGCGACCGTCCTGGTTCTCCTCCCCACGCACGCACAGGCCGTCACGCTCGAGGCGCTCGAGGGTGGTGTAGACCTGCCCGATGTTGAGCGGCCACGAGTGGTTGGTACGGCGGTCGAACTCCGACTTGATCTGGTAACCGTGGCGCGGCTTCTCTGCCAGCAGGGCCAGGATGGCGTATTTGATGGACATGGATCCTCCGAGGTGAGTCTCGCCGTCGGGACGGCGGGGCTGGTGTGACAATATTATATCGGGTATCGGTTGTGTCAAGAGGGTGGTCGGCACATGTCCGCCCGATGGCGTCAGCCCCATGAGACACCCAACTGGTTCAACGTGCAACCAAGGATAACCTCACGAGGTTCGATTGCCGTCCCAAGGCCACATCTCGTCGCTTCTTCACAGGTGTTCCACAGCATGAGGGGAGGCGCGAGGCCCCGCGGAGCACGCCACCGACACGATATGTGAGACTCATTCTCAAGCACTGCGAGCTCGTGAATACGGTTGCCATCGCCCCGTGGAGCCACCCATATGCACATATCGTGGTGGTCACCCGTCCGGGTGACGACGTTCCTCGGGTCCTGGCGGGCCGTGTCATGGTGGCCCGGCCTGCGGTGGCCGCGGTGGACAGCCGTGGTGGACCGCGCACAGTGGATAGAGTGCGATGCCGTGACCGACGCGGCTCCCACCCCTGCACCTCCACCGGCGCGTGCCCGACGAGCGAGGGTCGGCACGGTTCTCATGTTCGCCGTCAACGGCATCACCTTCGCCTCCCTGGTCCCCCGGTACCCCCAGATCAAGGAGCAGCTCGCGGCGTCCAAGACCCTGTGGGGGCTGGCGATCGGCATCGGGCCGCTCGGCGGGTTGGCCCTGGGGCTGGCGGCGTCGACCCTCATGCGTCGGTTCGGGTCGCGCAACGTCGCCGTGTGGCCGCAGTTGGCGTCGACCGCCTGTCTGCTGCTCATGGCCAATGCCCCGCACATCGCGTGGGTGTTCGTCGCGATGATCACCATGAGCGCCTTCGACGCCATCACCGACACCTCGATGAACTACCAGGGTCTGCGCGTCCAGGAGATGTACGGGCGCTCGATCATCAACACCTTCCACGGATGGTGGTCGGTCGGGGCGGTCGTCGGTGGGCTCATCGGGTCGGCCATGGCCCAGTGGGACGTCGACATCAACGGCCAGACGATCGTCACCCTCGTCATCCTCGCCGGGTTCTGTGCCCTGGCCTGGTCGCTCATGCTGCCGGGGGCCGACGGGGCGGAGTCGTCGGTGGCCGAGGAGGCCGTCGATCGTGATCCGCACGCCAATGCCGTCGTCCCCGTCGGGGTCGGCGGGGAGGGCGGAGTCGACACGGGCGTCGGCACCGGAGCCGACACTGGCGTTCGCACGGGGGGACGGGTACGCGTGCCGGGCTCACTGTGGGTCCGGGCGATCGCCTTGGGGGTCATCGGCTCGCTCGCCGGAGGCATCGAGATCGGTGGGGCGACCTGGGCGCCGCTGTATCTCAGCTCGTCGTTCCGGACGACGCCCTTCGTGGCAGGGCTCGGATTCGTCCTGCTCATGGGGGCCGAGACCCTCGGACGGCTCGTCGGGGACGCCATCGTCAACCGGGTCGGGGTCATGGCGACGGTGGCGCAGGGAGCACTCGTCTGCCTCGTCGGCACCGGTCTGTCAGTGGCCTGGCCGACGACGATCACCGCCCTCATCGGCTTCACGGCCGCCGGTTGGGGGGTCGCGACGATGATCCCGCTGGCCATGCACGCCGCGGACTCCCTGCCCGGCATGAGGGCCGGGGACGGGCTGACGGTGGCCACCTGGGTCATGCGGCTCGGATTCATGCTCTACCCCATGGCCATCGGTGCCCTGGGAGACGCCGTCACCCTCCGGTGGGCCCTGGCCTCCCTGCCGGTCGGCGCGGTGGCGATCCTCCTGCTCATGCCGGCGTTCAGGATGCCGGGGCGTGCCCCCACCTCGTCCCACGCCTCGACGACAGACTGAGGTCCTGTCTCGCCTGGCTCCGGAAATCGCCTCCACTCCACGTGCTTGGCCCACCTTGCTCCGGAAACCGCCACCATCCCGACCTCCGCACCCACCTCGCTTCGCACGTCCCCACCAGGGTGCTCCCGGCGCGCACTCTGCTCCCGAACCCGCCACCATCGCATGCCTCCGGACGCGCACCTCGCTCCGGAAACCGCCACCATCCCGACCTCCGCACCCACCTCGCTCCAGAACCTCCACCCAGCTCCGGGAATACAGGGCGCAAAGTGCAGGTTCCGGCGCGAAGTCAGTGAGACATCCCTCGGCGCGACCGTTTCCGGAGCCAAGTGCCCCCAGCGCCGACGCGATGCAGCACCGTGTGCACCAAAGGCGGCCGGACAACCTCCGGTGCAGGCCCGGGCTCCCGCGCTGTAGCTGCTCCCCCGTCGGGGTCCCGCGTCTGCGACCGACGGCGTCGCGCCCATGCCTCACCGTCCCTCAGGCTGCGCGATGCAGACGTCCACGATGCAGCGCGGCCATGAGGCGGGACGCCGCTTGCTCTGGCCGGGCGAGGTCTCGCGCGTCGAAGCGGATGACGTCCCATCCTTGGGCGCGGATGAGGTTCTCCCTGCGCTTCTCCGCCATGACGACATCCGTCGCGGTGACGCCTGGCTCAGCCAACGGACCATACTTGCCCTTGCCGTCGTACTCCCCGACCACCCGGTGCTGCTCCCATCCGAAGTCAGTCCTGGCAATGAACTCGTCGTGCGCGTCACGGACCTCGAGCTGGAGTGTTGGCGCAGGACACCCGAACTGCACGAGCAGCGCCCGCATCATCGACTCTCCCGGACTCTCGGATCGGGCATCGGCGAAGGCGACGACGCGTCGAGCCGTCGCGTTGCCGGGTCGACGCCGTCCGCGTTCGACCACCCGAGCCATGACCTCGCGCGACCTGCCTTGACGGAGCACCCAATCGGCCGACATGACGCCGACGGAGAACCCATATTCGCGCGCCATGTCGACAGCGGTCCGTTCCGGCGTCGTCACCCTCATGCCACGGACGAGGGTCACCTCGTCGTCAGGAAGCGGGCAGGTCCTCGTCACGAGCCATTTTCGACGATGTCGGGCGCTCGCCTCCGATCGCGTCACCGTGACGGCCTCAGGAACCCTCGACGGCAATGGGAACCCGTGGACGACGGCCGCCGAGATGTGCGACAGGACAGCGGCGTCGTCGAGGAGAGGAAGAGTGGCGGCGATGAGATCAAGGTGCCCTTGATGCGCCGAGACGTCACCGGGAAGGGTGCGCACCGCGCCATGTCGCACCCGGACCACGTCGCCGCTGCGAACGAGACGTCGGACGGTGGACGGACTCACCCCGAGGTCGACGAGGTCGGACACCCGCTCGATGCGTCGGGACTTCGGCAAAGCTCTCATGGGTCCAGCCAGCCACACCAACGGGCCACATCCGAGGGGCAATTGGAAATCTGTGGACAACGATCGCCTTCGTTCGAGTTGTCCACACGCCCCTTGTCACCCGCGCGGCTATCGTCCGTCCCATTCCTGCGCATGTTGATGAGACGCCGCGCTCGTCAAACTCTCCGTCCGGCCCTCTCTCGCCCCCTGACACCCTGCGGCCCCTGCGCCGTCGCACCGTGCCGCGTCGCGCCTCGTCCCCCCGCCTCTTATACACATCTGACGCTGCCGACGATACTCCTTGTGTAGATCTCGGTGGTCGCCGTATCATTAAAAAAAAAAATCATAGCCCCATTGTTTCTCCGTCACCNCACTTCCTGCGGGTCCCTCGTCGGCGTTGACGTAGAGGGGTCATCGTGGGAGGACCTGTTGTTTCCGGCAAGAAGCAAAGAAGTGATCTCACGATGACCCACAACCAGTCTGCCCTGTCCGCGCTGATTCAGGAAGTCCTGGCCGATCCCGACCTCGCTCATTCGGACGTGTTCCGACGGATGCTGCAGGCGGGGCTGCAGGACCTGATCAACGCCGAGGCGACCGCGAGGATCGGCGCGGCCCCGCACGAGCGCACCCCGGAGCGCACGACCCGCCGCAACGGGACGCGCTCCAAGACGCTGGCCACTCCAGCCGGCGAGGTGGACCTTGCGATCCCCAAGCTGAGGGAGGGGTCGTTCTTCCCGTCCCTACTGTCCCCACGCAGGAGGGTCGACAAGGCCCTGTACGCCGTGATCGCCACTGCCTGGATCGACGGCGTGTCCACCCGCAAGGTCGACCAGCTGGTGCGCGCCCTGGGCAACGACACCGGCATCTCCCGCTCCACGGTCTCGCGGATCTGCACCGAGATCGACGAGACCGTCGCGCAGTTCCTGACCCGACCCCTGGACCACACCTGGTTCCCCTACCTGTTCCTGGACGCCACCTACCTCGACGTCAGGGTGCGGGGCCGCGTCGTCTCCCAGGCCCTGGTGGTCGCCACCGGCGTCTCCGGTCAGGGGCGCCGCGAGATCCTCGGGATCAGCCTGGGGGACGCCGAGACCACCGACTTCTGGACAAGCTTCCTGCGCTCCCTGCGCGAGCGGGGCCTGAAGGTCGCCTCTCCGGCGGACCCCGCTGGGGTCGCGATGGTCACCAGCGACTCCCACGCCGGCCTGAAGGCCGCGGTCAAGGCGATCCTGCCGGGAGCGGCCTGGCAGCGGTGCCGTGTGCACTTCTCGCGCAACGTCACCCAGCGCCTGGGGTCGGCGCGCTCCAAGCCCGTGAACGCGCTGATCTCCACAATCTTCGCCCAGACCACGCCCGAGGCCGTCACCGCCCAGTACCAAGCGGTCACCGACTCCCTGACCGGCTCCTTCCCCGAGATCGCCCACATGCTCGCCGACGCCGAGGCCGACCTGACGGCCTTCGCGGCCCTGCCCAGGGAGCACTGGCAGAAGATCTGGTCCAACAACCCCATCGAGCGGCTCAACCGCGAGATCAAGCGCCGCGCAGACGTCGTCCAGATCTTCCCCGACCGCCAGTCCGTCACCCGCCTCATCGGAGCCGTCCTGATCGAACAGCACGAGGAATGGCAGTACGGCGAACGCCGCTACTTCTCCGACACCTCCATGCGCAAACTCATCCACACCCTCACCGACCACCACGACGCCACCAGACCCCAACTTCACCTCACCGCCTGACCCCCACCCAGCAGACGAAGTGACACCACTCAAAGGGACTTGACTGCAGGCTCTGGAGCGACGCCCGAATAAGGGGGTGATTCGGGAGCGACGCCGAAAGAAGGGGTGATCCGGAGCGCAGAGGTTCTGGAGCGACGTCGAGGTGGAGGGACAGAGTCCGGAGCAGCGTGGACCTATCGGAGCAACGTCAGGGCCAAGGGGGGGCGAATCCCGGAGCTGCGTGGTGATTTCGGAGCCAAGTCACAGCGGGGGCGACCCACAAGTCACAGCGGGGGCGACCCACGAGTCACCGCGGGGTGACCCACGAAGGGAACGCGCTTTCGACGTCCCAGCCCCGGGAGCACGTCGACCGACGGTCTCAGCCGTCGACCACGGACCTCAGGCGTCGGCCGAGACGAACCGGCGACCCTCGAAGGCCCTGCTCAAGGTGACCTCGTCGGCGTACTCGAGGTCGCTGCCGACCGGCAGGCCGGACGCCAGCCGCGAGACCCGCACGCCCATCGGTCCCATGAGGCGCGAGAGGTACGTGGCGGTGGCCTCGCCCTCGAGGTTTGGGTTCGTCGCGAGGATCACCTCGGTGACGGTGCCGTCCGCCAACCGCTGCATGAGCTCGCGAATGTGCAGGTCCGCGGGACCCTTTCCGTCCAGGGGCGAGATCGCGCCGCCGAGAACGTGGTAGAGCCCACGGTACTCGCGGGTCCGCTCGATGGCGACGACGTCCTTGGACTCCTCGACGACGCAGATGATGGTCTGGTCCCGTCGCGGATCCCGGCAGAATCGGCAGGTCTCGTCCGAGGACACGTTGAAGCAGACGTCGCAGAACCGTGCCTTCTCCTTGACCTCGCGGAGGGCGTCGGCAAGGGCCGTGACCTCCTCCTCGGAGGCGTCGAGGATGTGGAAGGCGA
Organism: Acidipropionibacterium timonense; assembly: GCF_900605005.1. Lineage (GTDB taxonomy): Bacteria > Actinomycetota > Actinomycetes > Propionibacteriales > Propionibacteriaceae > Cutibacterium > Cutibacterium timonense. The sequence continues at coordinate 2,438,557 of NZ_LR027558.1, forward strand.
TGCGCTGGGCTCCCTTCGGCCCGATCCCGGGGAGCCGGGAGAGGGCGTCGATGAGATCCTGCAGCGGACCGTCGTACATCTGGTCTCCTCGTCGTCACGGGTGCCCAAGCCGGGAGGACGCCCGGAAGCACCTCGACATGCTACGACGCCGGACCCATGGCTCGTGCGCGCCGCGCGGGTGGCCCGAACTCGCCGTGGGGAAGCTCAGAAGCCGAGGTTGGGCAGCTGAGGGGCCAGTGACTGCTGCATCGCCGAGGCCTTCGCCGCTGCGTCATGGACGGCCGCGACGACGAGATCGGCCAGGGTCTCGGTGTCCTCGGGATCGACCGCCTCCGGGGCGATGACGAGCCCCTGCAGCTCACCGGTGCCGTTGAGGGTCGCGGTGACGAGGCCACCACCGGCGCTGCCCTCGAAGGTCGTCGACTCAAGGGTCTGCTGGGCCTGGGCGATCTGCTCCTGCATCGCCTGGGCCTGGGCCAAGAGGCCGGACATGTCGAACCCGCTCATGTCGAATCCGCCGGTGGGCGTGGTCATGGTCTTCCCCTGTCATCCGCGTGGTCGGTCGGCCACCAATCTACCGGCCCTCGGCCCGCTCCCCGGGGCCAAGAACCACCCCGCCCAGCTCACTCATGATGAGCTCGACCGCCGATTCCCGGGGGGCGTCGACGACGACCTCATCGAGGTCCTCGTCCGGCGGCACCTCCTCCGGCTCCGGAGGCGGCTCGGGAGCCTGCCGGAGGGCGTCGGGCCGCCCAGGTCCCCCAGCCGGAACAGTTCCCCCAGTCAGTCCCGTGCCACGAGTCGGTCCGGTCCCGCGAATCGGTCCCGTGCTTCGAGCAGGGCCCGTGCTTCGAGGCTGGGCCGGAGCCAGGGAATCGGCTCGACGCGATGGCACACGCGGCACGACCGCTGCCCCCGATCCGTCCAGCGAAGCATCGCCACGGCCCGAGCCGGCTGTGGCCCGCCTGGCCGGAGTCTCGGCCTGGCGACGTGCCGCCGCCAGGAAGTGCGAGCGCGCCGAGGCCGGGTAACTCCCGCCCTCGGGGGAGGCCGAAGGTCCCTTCTCGGACGCTGGCCCCCCGACGGCACCGGACGCCTCCTCCGGGCGAGAGTCGTTCCCGGAGGCCGAGTCGGGGCTGGAATCGGGGCCCTCATCGCGAACGGAGCCCACACCCTGACCCGATGATGACCCCGGCCCCCCGGACGTCCCACTCACGCTTCGAGGTTCCGACTGTCCGTGTCCCGAGGAGGATGACCCGTGACCCGGCGCCGCCTCACTCCCGGCGCCGGGACCGCGAGGGTCCGGGGCATCGCCTCGTCCCGACCGCTCCGCAGCCCGCCCGGACGGTGCTGTCGCGCCGGGTCCACCTCCGGGTCCGCCGGGCCCCCCGTCAGCCAGCACCGGGACGAAGGTGAGATCAGCACCGAGCACCTCGACGACGGCGTCGTGCAGCACCGTGGCGTGGTCGGCCTGGTTGAGGGAGTCACGGGCTCCCGGATTGGCGAACCCCAGCGTCACCCGATTGCCGTGCACCTCGACGACGTGTGAGTACTGGCCCAGGACGAGGGCGAGGAACCGCCCCTTGCCACGGACGACGTCGAGGATTCGGGGCCATTCCCGCCGCAGGGTCGTGATGTCGACCCCACCTGGAGCCCCGCCCCCCTGCTGGGACTGGGGCTCCAGGGCCGGGGACTCCTGGGGCTGCGGCGCGGGAGCCTGCGACGCCGGTGGTCGTCCCGGCTGGTGCCGCGCGGCCTGTCCCGTGGGCGCTGCCGCCGACGGCGGCCGTTCGGGCGCGGCCGCTGCAGGCCGGGGACGCGGGCGAGGCCGCTGCTGGGGCGCCCGCGGAGCCGGTTCGGGGGCTTGGTCCTGCGTCACGCTCGGCGACGGCGTCCCCTGGGGGACGGCCCCCGGCACTCCCTCCGAAGCTGGAGTCTGCACGGACCCGGCATCATCGACACCGACGATCCCGACTCGCCGCTCGAGCCGGTCGAGGCGGGCATGGACGCCACGGTCGTCGACGTCGGCCCCGGGCAGCAGGATGCGCGAGCACATGAGCTCCAGGTGGAGCCGCGGGGCGGTCGTCCCGCGCATCTGGGTGAGCCCGGTGGCCAGGACCTCGGCGGACCGGGTGAGCTCACCGGCGCCGAGACCGGCGGCCTGGTGCGACAGCCGGGTCGCCTGCTCCGGGGAGACGTCGATGAGCCCGGTGCGCACGGCGTCGGGCACGGCGGCGATGATGACGAGGTCGCGCATCCGTCGCAGCAGGTCCTCGGCGAACCGGCGCGGGTCCTGGCCGACCTCGATGACCTTGTCGATCGCGGCGAAGACCTCGTGGGCGTCCCCGGCGGCGAAGGCGTCGACGATGCGATCGAGCAGGGCGTCGGGCGTGTAGCCCAGCAGCGCCGCGGCCTGGTCGTAGGAGACGCCGTCCTCGTCGGCCCCGCCGAGGAGCTGGTCGAGCACGGACAGGGAGTCACGGACCGATCCACCACCGGCGCGCACGACGAGCGGCAGGACGGCGTGGTCGACGTGGATGCCTTCCTGCTCGCAGAGGGTCTCGAGGTAGGCCACGAGGGTCTTGGGCGGGACCAGCCGGAAGGGATAGTGGTGCGTCCGCGAGCGGATGGTGCCGATGACCTTGTCGGGTTCGGTCGTCGCGAAGATGAACTTGACGTGCGGCGGGGGCTCCTCGACGAGTTTGAGCAGGGCGTTGAAGCCCTGCGTCGTCACCATGTGGGCCTCGTCGATGATGTAGATCTTGTAGCGCGAGTGCACCGGGGCGAAGAAGGCGCGTTCCCGCAGGTCACGGGCGTCGTCGACACCGCCGTGGGAGGCGGCGTCGATCTCGATGACGTCGATCGATCCGGGGCCGCCACGGGCCAGGTCACGGCAGGACTGACACGTCCCGCAGGGCTGCGGGGTCGGACCCTGCTCACAGTTGAGGCAGCGGGCGAGGATCCGCGCGCTCGTCGTCTTGCCGCAGCCGCGCGGGCCGCTGAAGAGGTAGGCGTGGTTGACGCGGTTGTTGACGATCGCGCGCTTGAGCGGCTCGGTGACGTGCTCCTGCCCGATGACCTCGTCGAAGGTCTCGGGTCGGTACCGCCGGTACAGGGCCAGCGGCGCCTCGGGGACGTCGTCGGCGGGCAGGTCGGCAGGTCGGGTGAGTTCCTCGACCCGCTCGGCGAGGCCATCGGTGCCGGGCGCGACGTCGTCCTCCTCGGACTCCAGACCGTCGGGTTCGATCGGGCTCTCCGGCCCGTCCAAGGGCGAGGGCTCCTCGGCGTCGTCGACGACGTCCTCCTCCGGCGTCGCCTCGACGGAGTACGCGGGGTCGCTCACCGGGGACGGCGTCTCCTCCCCGAAGAGATCGGGGCCGTCCTGGTCGTACTCGTCGTCGACGGTGGTGTCGTCGATCGGATCGAAGTCCTCATCCACGCCCAGAACCCTAGTTGACCCCTACGACAGTTTTCTCGGGGACGTCGTCGACGGCTCCGCCAGGGCTTCAGAGCAGGAAGCCGAGGGTGATGACGAGCACCGTGACCACGGCGAAGACGAGCCAGGACCCGATGACCGGCTGACGCGCAGGATGCCCCAGTCGTGCGGCCTTTCGCCCGCATGAGCTGACGATGATCGGGGGGATGAGGAAGGCCAGGATCTCGGCGCCGATGACGACGATCGTCACCCAGTCGGGGACTCCCGGAGAGTGCAGTTGCGGGTAGCCGAGATTGGCCGGCAGGAGGGTCTGGACGAGCATCGCGGCCAGTCCCGAGAAGACGAAGAGGAGGGTGGCGGCCCACGTGATGCCGTGCCAGATGATGCCCGCACGGTCGGTCGTGACGATGCGACGCTGCGCCATGCGACCTCCCGTCGGTACCTCCGGGCCGGGCGACCCGGACAAGAAAAGGGGCTCCCCGCGCACCCGGTAGAGCCAACGTACCCTTGCTGCCTCTCGGCCCTGGGGGGGTTCGGTCGGGTGCCGCCGCACGGGGAACCTTCACCCATGGTACGGGCCGGGCTCGGGTGACACAATCTCAGGACGCCCCGGGTCGCCGAAGCCTGGTGCGGACGCCAACCGAGACACACGCGAGGAGGACGAGATGACGAGGATCGACGTGTGGCTGTGGTCGGTGCGGGCCTTCAAGACGCGCTCCCTGGCGACCGCGGCCATCCGCGGCGGCCACGTGCGCCTCAACGACGAGCCGGTCAAGCCCGCTCACGAGGTCAAGCCCGGCGACGTCGTCACCGTGCGCACACCGGGCTGGGACCGCGTCCTCAAGGTCGTCGACCCCATCCGCAAACGAGTCGGGGCCAAGGACGCCGCCCTGGCCATGGAGGACCTCTCGGCACCACGCCCGGAGTACCTCAACGCCGCCGTGGGGCGCCGGGATCGTGGCACCGGCAGGCCCACGAAGAAGGATCGCCGCGAGATCGACCGGCTCCGGGGCAGGTCGGGGGCCTGACGACCACGCCCCCGGTCCCATCGCGGGAGCCGGGGGCGTCATGGCTTGTCAGGAGCCTGGTGGAGGATACGAGATCCCGTAGGGGATCCCCAATACCCAACGCCACACGAAAAAGATCCCAAAGCCGAAGCCGGGATACACTCCACAGCGCACTTCGAGGGTGCTAGCAAGCCGACCCGACGCGAGCCCAACCAGCGAGCGCCGACAAGAGGCAAGAACTGTCGTCAATCGCAGGGCCCAGCGCTCTACAGAGCTACTCTTCATTCCCAACAGCCTTGTAGGCGGCGAGGAGGACGAGGAAGATATTCACCACCTCATTGCTGGTGCCGACCTGAACCGCCAACCGCGCATCCGGCGACTCCCTCGCGGTGAGGTAGAGCAGCACCGCAAGTAGGTAGACGAGAAGGTAGTCGGCAAGGGTTGAGACGCGGTCCCTTCCTGCGGGAGTCTCAGGGGAGTCCACTTCTTCGAGAGCACCATCGTCCACCGTAGGGGCTCCCTCATCCTGCGCAGACATTGCCCCACCTGCTTCAACCACCATGCGGGCCTGCTCCAGGATGTGGGACCAGTCCACCGACGCGAGCTGCTGGCCCGCAACGGCCTGTAGCGCCTTCTGCCACGCGGTCGTGTCGAGGAGATCGGCGGCCCCAGGGCCCTGAAAGGGCTTCATCCTCGCGGTGAGCTCCGCGACATGGCGCACGTGCATCTTGATCATGGTCTCGTAATCGGCCTGCGCAAAGGGGCTCTTCAGGATCCAGGGTGTAGTCGGGGTCTGAATCCTCCGGTCTCCAGGAGTGATCTGGTGATGTAGTGGGTGAGGTTGCGGAATCCCAGGGCGATGCCGCGGAGGTGTTCGAGTCTGCCGTTGATGGCTTCACTGGGCCCGTTCGAGGTCCCGGGGTGGTCGAAGTAGGCCAGGATGTCGTCGGCCCGCTTCTTCAGGGTGTGGCCCAGAGTGGTGACTTCGGGCAGGGCCTTCGGGACTTTGGTGGCGATCGCGTCGATGAGGTGGGCCATGATGCGTCTGCCCTCGGCACGGTTCTCGGCGCGGTAGGCGGCCACGATCTCCTGGTAGACCGCCCAGGTGACCTGGACCGGGGCGTGGGCGTCGGCGGCGAACACCTGTTCCAGGCGGGCGGCCTGCCGGTCGGTGAGCAGGTCCCGGCCCGTGTGCAGGGTCAGCCTGACCCCGAACAGGGGGTCGCCCGCCCGGCCCCGATGGCCCGTGGTGTCCTGCTGGACGCGTTGGCGGGTGACATCGAGCTGGTCGCCGGCGAGCTGCACGACGTGAAACGGATCCACGACCTCGACCGCGGCCGGGAGTTCTTCGGCGGCTGCGGTCTTGAAGCCGGTGAACCCGTCCATCGCCACGATCTGGATGCGGTCGCGCCAGGCCTGGTCGCGGCCGGCCAGCCAGGTCTTGAACACCTTCTTGGAACGTCCCGCCACCATGTCGAGCAGCCGGGAGGCCCCGGTGCCGTCGCGNCCCGACGGTTCCCGTCGAGGGTGTTGCGCCAAGCTCGACGACCCGGTCGGTGTAGACCATCGACATGTAGTTCGAGCCGTGATCGGCGTGATGGATCAGCCCGTCCAGCGGGCCGTCCGCGCCCCAGGCGGCCATGTCCAGCGCTTGCAGCGGCAGCACCTCCGCGCGCAGCGTCGCCGCGACGTTCCAGCCCACGATCCGACGTGAATAGACGTCGGTGACGAACGCGACGTATGCGAAGCCCGCCCAGGTGGCCACATACGTGATGTCTGCAACCCAGAGTCGGCGCGGCGCGTCCGCACGGAACCGCCGCTGGACGAGGTCCCGCGGTAGGGCCTGCGCCTTGTCCGGCCTGGTCGTGAACACCTTCTTCGACTTGCGAACCCCACGCACTCCCGCGAGGCGCATGAGGCGCTCGGTCTGGTCGCGGCCGATGCCCCACCCCTGCCGTTTCAGGAGAGCATGCATCTTCCGCCGCCCGTAGACGCCGTAGTTCTGCGCATGCAGCCTGGCGACCTCGGGCACCAGCAGCTCGTCGCGCAGCTGCCGGGCGGAGGCTACGCGGGTCTTCGCGGCGCGATACCCGCGGGACGTGATGAATCCCTGCACTGCCGGGCGCAGCGTCCGGCAGATGAGCTCGACCCCGAACCGCTCTCGATACTCGTCGATGAAGCGGATCATCCCGGTCAGGGCCGGTCGAGCTCCTTCGCGACAAACACGCTCGCAGCCTTGAGGATCTCATTCGCCTTCCGCAACTCGGCCACCTCGCGGCGCAGGCGCTTGTTCTCCTCAGCGACATCGCTCGGGACACCGGGCTTCGCGCCGGCGTCGACCTCGCGGCGGCAATGCCACACCCGCAGCGTCTCCGCGCTCATCCCGAGGAGCCCCGCAACATGCCGCACGGCGGACATCAAATTCGAGTGCTCACCAGAGGCCTTGGCCTCATCGAGCATCCGCAGCGCGCGCTCGCGCATCTCGGGAGAGTACTTCTGGTTCATCGTGTTCCATCCTTGCTTCAAGAACGGAACGAAACCCAGGCCGATTCACNTCAGATTCGAGTGCTCACCAGAGGCCTTGGCCTCATCGAGCATCCGCAGCGCGCGCTCGCGCATCTCGGGAGAGTACTTCTGGTTCATCGTGTTCCATCCTTGCTTCAAGAACGGAACGAAACCCAGGCCGATTCACTTCGAGACCGTCGTGGTGGAGAACCTGTCCGTCGCCGGCATGATGACCCGAGGCGGCGCCTACAAGCGAGGACTGAACCACAGCATCGCTCGTGCCGCTCTCGCCCGCACCCGTTCCGACGCCGAGTACAAGACCGCCCGCGAGGGCGGCACCCTGATCATGGTCGACCGGTTCTACCCGTCGTCCAAAACCTGCTCGACCTGTGGCCACGTGAAAACCAAGCTGACCCTCGCCGAACGGACCTACCACTGCGACAACCCCTCCTGCAGGACGTCGCTCGATCGCGACCTGAACGCCGCGATCAACCTGGCCCGACAAGGCCTGGCCGGGAGTACCCCGGCGACTGGACGTGGAGCCACGCAGAAGACCGCCAGCCTTCGGGCCCCGGCGGCAGCAGGCGACGAAGCGTCAACCGCCCCGAGCGGAGTCCCCGCCGGCAACGACGGGGTGCGAACAGAGTGACCACCAAAGATCACTCACTCGCAACGGGACGGCAATGAATCCATCAGCCATGAGAGCCCCGACCAGGCGCTTCCGGCGCCGTCCCAGGGCCGGGCGGCTCTGCCGCACGACCCGGTCGTGGACGTCCACAGTCTGCGAGCCGAACTCTCTGACGTGCGGACCGCCGCCACCCAGGCCCAGCAGACCCTTGACCCTCAGGCCCGCCAGCGTGCGGCCGTCGAGGCCGCCATCGCTCAAGGCCGGGCCGTCCGCCAGCGTGCGGCCGCCCGCCGCACGCCCATCGCAGGACCCGCCGGTGAACCCGTGCGCCGACCGGACGTCCGCCAGTCCGCCGCCACCCAGGCCCAGCAGACCCTTGACCGTCAGGCCCGCCAGCGTGCGGCCGCCGCGGCCGCCATCGCTCAAGGCCGGGCCGTCCGCCAGTCCGCGGCCGCCCGACGGACGCCCATCGCAGGACCCGGCGGTGAACCCGTGCGCCGGCCGGACGTCCGGCGGCAGCAGGACCCGTCGCGCCGGAACGGACGGGGCCTGTGATGGTGAGTGCTCGTCGCGGCAGCAGTGCCCGGAGCCTAGACATAAGGATCCCCCGGCCTCGGTCCGCGATACGCTGGACAATCCACCGGGGGCCGTGTGGGCTATCCGCAGACTCCCACTCCGTTTTTCCTGACCTTCAGTATAGGGCATCGGCTGCCTTGAGCGCAAGAGGACGACGAGACTCACGTAAAAGGTCCGGATGCGGCAGCACGTGCCTCAGATGAGGATGTCCGCGTACTGACGGTGTAGGCCCGGGCCATGGATCGGGAGCTGTCGATGGCCGCACGCCGTGAGATCACCAAGAAGTACGCCCACCAGTACCGGGCCGCATCGAAGAAGGACAAGTCGGTGCTGCTGGACTCCCTGACCGCCACCACAGGCTGGACCCGTGACCACGCCCGCCGCGCGATCCGGGCAGCCCTGACGCGGAAAGGCGCCGCGTCCCAGCAGAAGCGCCGGCCCCGGCCCCGCAAGTACTCCTACGACGCCGTGAAGGTCCTCCAGCACGTGTGGAGCGTGACGGGTCAGCCCTCCGGGAAGTACCTGGCCCCCGTGATGGACGACACCCTGAACAGGCTGGAACGCTTCAAGGAGTTCGGGAAAGTCACCCGCCGGGCCACCCCCGCGGTGCTGACCGAACTGCGCTCCATGTCGGCGGCCACCATCGACAGGTACCTGAAACCCTTCAAGGACGCCGCCTACCCGGCCGCCGGCCTGTCAGCCACCCGACCCGCCCCTCACATCCTGCGTGCCGCGGTGCCCCTGCGCACCAGCCTGGACGGGCCGATCACCGATCCCGGGCTGGTAGAGGTCGACACCGTGGCCCACTGCGGCCACACCCTGGTCGGGGAATTCCTGTGGACCTTGTCGGCCACCCTGCCCGTCTCCGGCTACACGGTCCTGACCACGGTCAAGAACAAGGCATTCGTCCACATCGGGGCCGGCATGGACCGGATCGTCGACCAGATGCCCGTGCCCGTGGCGGAGGTCCACGTCGACAACGGGTCGGAGTTCATCAACTGGGGCCTCATCGACTGGGCGAAGGGCCACGACATCGCGATGTCCCGCTCGCGGCCCTACAAGAAGAACGACAACGCCCACGTCGAGCAGCGCAACGGCGACTGGGTCCGCCGCCACGCCTTCAGATACCGCTACGAGACCGCAACCGAGCTTCAGCTGCTCAACCAATTGTGGCCCCCGGTGATGGCCCGCAAGAACCACCTACTACCCTGCGTCAAGGCCATCGGCTGGACCACCACCTCCGCGGGGCGCAAGAAGCGGGTCTACGACAAGCCCAAGACCCCTTACCAGCGGCTGGTCGACTCCCGTGTCCTGGACCCCGCCACACGGGCCCGCCTGGCAGCCGAGCACGACAGGCTCAACCCCGCCGATCTGGCCCGGCGGATCACCGACATCCAGAACCAGCTCATCCGCCTAGCCGAACGTCGCACCCAGACCGACCAACCCGCCGCCTGACTCATCTCCATCCGGACATTTCAGCTGAGGCAAGCGCTGCGCTCATCCGGACATCTTGACATGAGGCAAGACGACTCGTCTTCACCAGCCGTTCACCTCGGCTCCGCCGTGTGCGAGTCGTCGCGGTGGATGCGACCGCGCGCGAAGAACCAGCCGACCCCCAGCAGGAGGAACCACACCGGGGTGACGAGCAGCGCCTGGCGGGTGTCGGCGTCGCGGGTGAGGACGTAGAGGACGAAGACGAAGAAGACGAGCACGACCTGGGGCATGAATCGGGCTCCGGGCATCTTGAACGAGCTGGCCGCGTGGCCCTGGGGGTGCTTCCAGAGGAACATCATGTAGCTCACGAGAATGAGCGACCACACGGCGATGAAGAGCACGGCGGAGATCGTCGTCACCACCGTGAACGCCCCCATGATGGAGTCGTTGAGCATGAGGACGAGGGCCCCGATGATGAGCCCGACCGACAGGACGAGACCGGCAACGGGCACGCCCTGACGTGACAGCCTGCCGAAGATCCTGGGGCTCATGCCCTTGTGGGCGAGCCCGTAGAGCATCCTGCTCGTCGAATAGATGCCCGAGTTGCAGCTGGAGCTGGCGGAGGTGAGGACGACGAAGTTCATGAGGGACGCCGCGAACGCCAGGCCGAGCAGCCCGAAGAGGTTGACGAAGGGACTGACGTCGGGGTTGACCTCGTCCCAAGGGGTGACGCACATGATGGCCAGCAGGGCCCCGACGTAGAACAGCACGACGCGCAGCGGAATGGAGTTGATGGCCTTGGGCAGGGTCGTCATGGGATCGGCGGTCTCGGCCGACGTCGTCCCCACGAGTTCGATGCCGACGAAGGCGAAGACGGCGATCTGGAAGGAGGACAGGAATCCGCTCAGTCCGCGCGGGAAGAACCCATGATGCGTCCACAGGTTGCTCAGTGCCGCATGGCGCCCGTTCGGCGCCTTGAAGGCCACGACGACCATGACCGCAGCGGTGACGATGAGGGCGAGGATGGCGACGATCTTGATCATCGCGAACCAGAACTCCAACTCCCCGAAGAGCCGCACGGTGAGCAGGTTGAGGCCGAGCAGGGCCAGCATCGTCAGCGCCGCCAGCATCGCGGAGACCCGCTCGTCGCCCACCCAGTAGCTCCAGTACCCGCTGATGGCGATGACGTCGGCCATGCCGGTGACGACCCAGCACAGCCAGTAGGTCCAGCCCGAGAAGAACCCGGCCCAGGGCCCGAGCAGATCCGCACTGAAATCCTGGAAGCTCTTGTAGTCCAGGTTGAACAGGAGGAGCTCCCCCATCGCCCGCATGACGAAGAAGAGCATGAGCCCGATGATGATGTAGACGAGCACGAGTGAGGGTCCGGCGGCGTGCACGGTCTTCCCCGATCCCATGAACAGGCCGGTCCCGATGGCCCCGCCGATGGCGATGAGTTGGATGTGGCGGTTGCCCAGGCTGCGGTGCAGTTCCTGCGAGGACGCGCGCTGCGACGGCGCGGGTTCGGGGCTCAGAGGTGAGGGGTGGGCAGTGCTCATGGGAGTCCTCGGGAATGACGGCCCGCGGACCATCCGCGAGGTCAGAACCCGACCATGGACCCGTCACCGTGGCGCCGACGCCGAGGACACCACGTGAACGCGGCGCTCACAGGTCCGCGAGAGTGGTACAAGGGCACGGCTCTGACGCAGCCCTCAGCCGTTCTGCTCGTAGGCGATCTCGACGAGGCCTCGCAGCCGCTCGACCGACGCCGGCTCGGCGTCCCCGGCAACCTGGACCCAGTGCGTCGCCTGAGCGAATCCCTTCGCCGGGGCCAACCTGTCGTCGTCGGGCACGTCCCGGAAGCGCAGCCCGAGACGCACCGTCATACGAGGACCGGGCCCCACCGCGGCGAACTGCCGCGCGGATGATCGGGGTGTACGTCGCCCTGGCCTCGACGGTGGCCTCGGGGCCGATACCGGCGCACAGGGCGACGAGGGCGTCGTGGAGCGGCCGCAGCGGGGCCTTCCTCCCGGCATACATCTGGTCGGCGAACTCCTCGGGGGTCGGCATCGTCCAACCATGACGCCGCGCCACCTCGAACCCGAGGGCCCACTGCGTGTTCTGGGCGACGCCGTGCTCCTGGCGCAGCCAGCGCCGGACGGCGGCCTGATCGAGAGGGTCGACGCCGGACGCCTCGACGATCGCGGCCCACTCATCCACGTCGCGACCCGTGCGTTCACGCATCGAGGCCAGCAGCGCCGCGGTCATGTCCTCGGGAGATGCCATGGACGACATTGTCACCCACTCCGCCCGGCTCCGAAACAGGTCAGGGCCCGGGCACGAGCCGCCGCCCTGACCACTCCCATTCGCTGAGGCCCCCGTCGAGCAGGCGAGCATCGAAGCCCAGCGCCTCGAGCCGCCCCGCAGCGACCGACGACCTGTTCCCGTGATTGCAGACGACGAGGATCACCCGGTCGCGAGGCAGTTCCTCCATGCGCTCGGGCAGCTGGGAGATCGGGATGTTGAGGGCTCCCCTGATGTGACCGCCCTCGAACTCGTAGCCCATCCGAACGTCCAGGACGAGGGCTCCGCGCAGGATCTCGGCATCGGCCTGACCCGGCGTGCATCGCTTCATGGTGATCCTCCACGGTCGGACTGACACCCATGCCGACAGACGACAGTGTCACCTATGCTGGGGACATCGGGAGGGTGCGAGCGGGGAACCGATGAGCGACACTGGAGCGACGATTCCACTGCACGGTACACCACCACGGCGTCACCTCAAGTGGAAAAGACCGATGTTCACAGGGTATTTTTGAGCCACCAGGCGGGGGATCCGGTCGCGGACCTGCCGGTCCAGCACGGAGGAAGGACGGAGGTCCACCGGTGATGAGCTTGTGAGCGGGACGCTTCGCGCCTCCGGGCTCCGCGTGGTCCCGGATGGTGTCCCCGACCTCATCGAGCCCCCGGCGTTCTCCGGTCAGACCACGCGACCGGCCGGCCTCATCAGCACGCCAGAGACGTCGATCGATCCCCGTCCACAGCCGGGACGCGACGCCTCCTACCGGCTCTGGGTTCTCGGTGCCGACGCCCTGGTCATCGCGCTGACGATCATCGTCGCCGTCTTCGCTCGCGCCGCAACGCCGTTCCTGCCCAACGCCGGGGACGTCGAGAGACTCGTCCTGCCCTTGGCGGGAGCCATCTGGATCGGTTGGCTCGCGCTGCTCGGTGCCGCGGGGTCCTACCGCGCCAAGGTGCTCGGTGCCGGCATGGGCGAGTACCGCAACGTCCTGGACGGGTCGCTGTTGGCCGCCGCCGGGCTGGGCATCAGCGCCTATCTCTTCATGTACCCGCTCTCGCGTGGGTTCTTCTTCCTCGCCTTCCTCGTCGGCATCCCGGCCCTGCTCCTCGAGCGGTTCGCCTTGCGACGACTGCTGCACCGGTTACGGCGCGCCGGAAGGTTCCGCCGCCCCGTCATCCTGGCCGGCGACTGCCTCCACGTCGACGATCTGGCGACGATCCTGCGGCGTGAGTCCTGGTTGGGCTACGACGTCGTCGGACTGCTCACCCCCGATCACCGCGGATGTCAAGCCACCGACGCCCCCGTCCTCGGCTCGCCCAGGGACGCCCTGGCCGCGGTCAACCGCACCCACGCCGCAGCCGTCATCTTCGTCGAGGGATCCTTCTCGCGGGCCTACCAGTTCAACCGCCTCGCACGGGAACTCGAGAGCGAGAAGGCCGAGCTCATCATCGTCCCGTCGTTGACCGATGTCTCCGCGCAGCGGATGAACGTCCGCCCGGTCGCGGGCATCCCACTCGTGCACATCGAGAAGCCGCAGGCGGAACGGGCCGGCGGCTGGTTCAAACGGCTCTTCGACGTCGTCGGCTCGGCTCTCCTCCTCATCATCTCCTCACCCGTCATCCTGGCCACCGCGATCGCCATCAAGATCGAGGACGGCGGCCCCGTCCTCTTCCGGCAGCAGCGGGTGGGACGCAAGGGAGAGACCTTCACCTGCTACAAGCTGCGCTCGATGGTGACGAACGCCGAGGAGATCAAGGAGAGGGCCCTCGTCCACCTCAACGAGTCGGACGGCGTCCTGTTCAAGATGAAGGACGATCCGCGCATCACGCGAGTGGGCCGGATCACCCGGAGGTACTCGATCGACGAGCTCCCTCAGTTCTTCAACGTCCTGCGTGGCGACATGAGTCTCGTCGGTCCCCGGCCCGCCTTGGAGAAGGAGGTCGCCGAGTACGAGAGCCACGTGAGACGGCGTCTCGACGTGCGCCCCGGCATCACCGGACTGTGGCAGGTCTCGGGACGGTCCGATCTGTCGTGGCAGGACACCGTTCGCCTCGATCTGTACTACGTCGACAACTGGTCGTTCGTCCAGGACGTGAGCATCCTGCTCAAGACGTTCCGGGCAGTCCTCGGTTCGGATGGGGCATATTGAGCCCATCGTCACTCATCCTGGCGTGCCGAACGCCTCGGGTGCCGGATGCGGCGATCTGGCGCTCAGATCATCATTGCCTCGCCGCAGGAGAGTGTGCATGAAGGTCACCATCACGGGTGGAGCAGGATTCATCGGACAGTACGTCGCGCGGCGTTTCGTGAGCCTCGGCAACACCGTCACGGCCGTCGACATCCTCCATCCGCAAACCCATGCCGATGTCGATGCGGATCGACGCCGGTTCCCCGGCGAGGTACTCGAACTCGACGTCGCCGAGGAATGTTCCTGGACGCAGCTTGATCGGCCAGATCTCCTCATCCACCTCGCCGCCGAGACGGGTACGGCGCAGTCCATGTATGAGACCGAGCGCTATCGCCGGGTCAACGTCGATGGCACTCGGCTCGCTGCCGAGGCCGCAGCACGCTGGCAGATTCCCCTCGTCTACACCAGTTCTCGCGCCGTGTACGGCGGCGGGCGATGGCGTCTGCCCGATGGAAGCGTCGAGTTCGGGACGCCATCAAGCTCCGAAGCTGTTCCCGAGGACTCCCGTGAAGCAGACACTCACTGCCCGGTGAGCGTCTACGGACAGACGAAGTCCGAGGGTGAGTCCATGCTCGCTGACGCTGCGACGACGATTCCCGTGTCCATCTTCCGGCCCCAGAACGTCATCGGCCCGGGGCAAGCTCTTCACAATCCGTACACCGGGGTCCTCGCGGCGTGGCTGGCCATGCTCAAGGAGAACAAGCCCATCACCGTGTACGGGGACGGTTCGCAGACCCGCGATTTCATCCACGTCGATGATCTGGCGCGCATGATCGTCTGGGCCGGCACTCACGACCCACAGGTGGGGCAGGCACGCATCCTCAACGCGGGGTCTGGGGTCCGCACGACGCTCCTGCAACTGGCCCAGTACTGCATTGATGCGGCACCTCAGCCGCGCACCAGCGGCATCACTCACGTCGATGTCGTCCGTGCCGGTGACATCGATCATGCCTGTGCCGACATGTCCCTGGCCAGGTCGCTGGGAGCGCCAGAACCGTCCTGGAGCACACCCGACGCCGTGGCGGATTTCATCCGGTCCGGATGGGACCAGCAGGGTGCCAAGGCATCCGCATGGGACGACGCCCTCGACGAACTCGCCCAGCACGGCATGACGGACTCATTTCACAGAGGTAATGACGCATGACGTCGACCATGGCCATCATCCCCGCCCGGGGCGGGTCCAAGGGCATCCCGCGCAAGAACCTGCGCATGCTCGGCGGCAAGCCCCTCATCGTGTGGACCATCGAACAGGCGCTGGCGACCGAGGGGCTCGACGTCTACGTGTCGACCGAAGACAGCGAGATCGCCGAGGTGTCCCGGCGCGCCGGCGCCCAAGTCATCGACCGGCCGGCCGAGCTCGCCCAGGACGCCACCGCGACCGAGCCGGTCGTCGAGCACGCCATCGCGGTCCTCGACGCCGCAGGACGCCGCCCTGACCAGGTCATGCTTCTGCAGGCAACCTCACCCATCCGATTGCCGGACACCATGGCGCGGGCACTGGCCCAGTTCGAGATCTCCGGGACCGATTCCATGGTCGGCGTCGTCCCGGTGCCGATCTTCATCTGGCAGAAGGAACCGACCGTCGTCGCCCACTACCCGTACGAGAACCGCCCACGGCGCCAGGACATGACACCGGACCAGCTCCGGTACCGTGAGACCGGGTCGCTCTACCTCACCCGGACCGAGGTGTACCAGGCCCAGCACAACCGCCTCGGAGGCGAGATCGACCTCTTCGTCATGGACCCGGTCGAGGGAATCGACATCGACGGGCCGGAGGACTTCGCACTCGCAGAATCCGTGCTTCTCCAGCAACGGGGAGAGTGAGGATGAACGCCGTCGACGTTTCCGTCGTCATCTGCGTACGCAATGGTGCACAGACCATTCTTCGGCAGTGTGACGCCTTGGACCGCCAAGTCAACCACCCGCCATTCGAGATCATCATCTGCGACAACGGCTCAACGGATTCCACCACCCAGGTGGTCAAGCGGTGGATGGACACCAGCCATCATGTCGCCAGCCACATTCGTCTCATCGACGCCAGCGCCAAGGCAGGCATCCCCTACGCCAGGAACTGCGGGATCAAGATGGCGCAGGGTCGACTGGTGACGTTCTGCGACGCCGACGACGAGGTCTTCCCGGACTGGGTCGCGGCCGTGGCCAAGGGCACTCCGGACGGAGGCATTGCGGGCGGTCGCATCCTCGCGAGGCATCAGGACGGCACACCAGCCCCGGACACATTTCCCGATGGGCTCCAGAGGCACCGATTCCTTCCGTTTGCCGCCAACTGCAACCTGGCCGCCACCCGCGAGCTCTTGGTCAGCCTGCACGGATATGACGAATCGCTCCCGAGATATGGATACGAGGATGTCGACCTGTCTTGGCGCGTTCAGCTGTCGGGAAGGCCCATCGCATACATTCCGGACGCGACGATCTGGATGACCTTGTCCCCGCCTCGCACCGCGATGGGCATACGCTTCCAGCTCGGTCAGGGCCGCGTCCTCATGGCGCACCGTTACCCAGACTACGACCCGTACCCGTATTCAGTGGCGACCTGCACCCGCAATCTCGTGCTCGGCACTCTGGTGCTCATCAAGTCGGCCTTGGGCCGGGATCGCTCGGTGCCACCCCGCCGCGCGGCGTCGATCCTCGTGTCGACAGCGGGGACCCTGTGGGGCGTCCTCGCCTACACCGTGTTCGGGACGTATCCCGAACCACACCTGCTGACCACGCCGGCTTGGTCCGCATCCACTCCGGAAGGTTCTCGCTGAATGATCATCAACCGCCACACCACCCCGTTCACCGTCTTCGGCGACGACTCGATCCTCAACGCCCTCCGCAAGATCAGTGAGAACAAGGCGGGCATCGTCTTCTGCGTCGACGAGCACGGACTGCTCACCGGATCCTTCTCCGATGGCGACTTCCGCCGCTGGGTGACGTCGTCCCCCTCCCTCGACATGACGACGCCAGTCACCGACGCCGCCCATCACGCCTGCACGAGCGCCGCCGTCGACGCCTCCCCGGCCACCATCACCGCTCTCTTCCGTCCCGGCATCGAGGTCATCCCGCTGCTCGACGACCGGGGCCACCTGGCCGCCGTCGCCACCGAGGGATCGGCCGAGATGACCATCGGACGGCACACCCTCGGTCACGGCCACCCCGCGCTGCTCATCGCCGAGATCGGCAACAACCACCAGGGCGACGTCTCCCTGGCCAAGCACCTCGTCGACCTGGCCAAGGGGGCCGGCGCGGACGCGGTGAAGTTCCAGCTCCGCGACCTCGACGCCCTCTACCGGCAGTCCGGCGGGGCGAGCGCCGGGGAGGACCTCGGCGCGCAGTACACCCTCAATCTCTTGGCGAAATTCTCGTTGCGCCCGGACGAGATGATCGAGGTCCTCGACCACTGCAAGGACGTCGACATCGACGCCTTCTGCACCCCGTGGGACCTGCCGAGCCTCCGGGTCCTCGCCGACTATGGCGT
The DNA here is from genome assembly GCF_900605005.1 of Acidipropionibacterium timonense. Lineage (GTDB taxonomy): Bacteria > Actinomycetota > Actinomycetes > Propionibacteriales > Propionibacteriaceae > Cutibacterium > Cutibacterium timonense. Next base: position 2,456,108 of record NZ_LR027558.1, read on the forward strand.
CCCGGCCCTCAAGATCGCCTCGGCCGACATGACGAACCACACCCTGCTGCGCGCCTGCGCCGCCGAACACCTGCCGATGCTCGTGTCGACCGGCATGTCCACCGAGGACGAGATCCTCGGCTCGGTCGAGGTGCTGCGACGCGCCGGTGCCCAGTTCGCGCTGCTGCAGTGCCAGTCGACCTACCCCGCCCCGTTCAAGGACGTCAACCTGCGCTACATGAACCGGCTGTCCGAGCTGGGGAACTGCCCGGTGGGCTATTCGGGCCACGAGCGCGGGTACCACGTGCCGATCGCAGCGGTGGCCCGCGGCGCCAACATCATCGAGAAGCACTTCACCATCGACAAGACCCTCGAGGGCAATGACCACCAGGTGTCGCTGCTGCCCGAGGAGTTCGCCGAGATGGTGCAGCGGATCCGCGAGGTCGAGGTGGCCCTGGGCACCGACCGGGCCCGTGCCGTGTCCACCGGCGAGATGATGAATCGGGCCAATCTCGCGAAGTCCCTCGTCGCGACGCGAACCCTCGAGGCCGGTGAGGTCGTCACGCGCGACGCCGTCGCCGTGAAGTCCCCCGGGCGCGGCCTCCAGCCCAACCACCTCGACCAGCTCGTGGGGCGCACCATGCGCCGGCAGATCACCGAGGGCGACTTCTTCTACGAGACCGACCTCACCGACGCCGTCGCCCAGGGCCGCCATTACACGTTCCGGCGCCCGTGGGGTCTGCCGGTCCGCTACCACGACGCGCGCAAGCTCCTGACCCACTCCGACACCAACCCCGACTTCCTCGAGTTCCACCTGTCCTACAAGGACGTCGAGATGTCGGCCGAGCAGATCGCCGATGCCTTCGAGCATCGCAGGTTCGATGGCATGGGCTACACGGTGCACTGCCCCGACCTGTACGCCGGCGACTTCATCATCAACCTCGCGTCCACCGACGAGGCCGTGTGGGAGCGGTCGATCGTCGAGGTGCAGAAGGTCATCCAGATCGCCCGGGACCTCGACCGCTGGTTCGACGCCGACCAGCCCCCCGTCGTCATCTGCACCATGGGCGGGTTCACCAAGGACGCCTTCGTCGACCCGTCCGAGCGCCCGGCGATGTACGCCCGCATCGCCCAGGCACTCGAGCGCATCGACGAGGACGGGGTACGGCTCACCTCGCAGACCCTGCCGCCCTACCCGTGGCTCATGGGCGGCCAGCAGCACCACAACCTCTTCATGGGGCTGGGCGACACCGTCGAGTTCTGCCGCCAGTACGGACGCCGCCTCACCTTCGACCTGTCCCACTCCAAGCTCGCCGCGAACTTCACCAAGGTGCCGTTCAGCGAGTACGTCGCCCAGTTGGCCCCGCTCTCGGAGCACCTGCACATCGTCGACGCCGAGGGGGTCGACGGCGAGGGGCCGCAGATCGGTGAGGGCGAGATCGACTGGCCGATGACCGCCCGCCAGCTTGATGAACTGGCCCCCGGGGTGACCTTCATCCCGGAGATCTGGCAGGGGCACGTCAACAACGGCGAGGGCTTCTGGACGGCCCTCGAACGCCTCGAGAACTGGTTCTGACCATGGGTCACGACCCGATCGCCCTGTGGGTCTGCCCCGTGTCGAACCTGGCCGGGGTGGCCCGCCACATCCTCGACGTCGCCTCCGTGGGTGTCCCCGGATGGCGGCTCGTCGTCACGGCGCCCGAGGGGCCGCTGCTGGACAGGCTCCGTGAGCTGGGGACGCCGGTCGTCGTCCTGCCGGTCGAGGAGGGGACGAGGGCCGCCGTGGCATCGCTGCGCCACACCATCCGGGCGCTGCGCCCGAGGATCGTCCACTCGCATCTGGCCAGGGCGGACTTCCTGGCCACCATGGCCAGCGTCGGGACCGGCGTCACCCTGGTCTCGACGGAGCATCACATCCCGCCGGACAGGTTCATGTTCCACGCAACGCTGCCTTCGGCGATGGTCATGGAGACCGCCCACCATGTGCGTCTGCGTCGGTTCAGTCGGGTCATCGCGGTGAGCGCCTCGACCAAACGCGACATGCTCAAGTGGTGGCACACGGCCACTCCCATCACCGTCATCCTCAATGGAGTCGACCGTCCACCGGTGCCGCCCACACGGGAACCCGGTCTGCGCCTCCTCTCGCTCACCCGCCTGTCGCCGGAGAAGAGCGTCCGCACGACAGTCCGGGCATTCGCCCACATCGCCCACGACCATCCCGATGCAACCCTGACCATCGCCGGCACCGGCCCCGAGGACGCTCATCTCAGGCACCTCGTCACGTCACTGGGACTCGATGACCGCGTGGCCTTCCCGGGCTTCGTCGACCCCGTCGAGGCCATGGCCAACCACGACGTCATCCTGCAACCGTCGAAGTCGGACAACTGCTCGTACACGTTGCTCGACGCCGTGGCGGCCGGCATGGGCGTGGCGGCCAGTCCTGTCGGCGGCAACGTCGAAATCCTCCCGTCGCAGTGCATCGCCGACTTCGACGGCGCCGAGGCGCTGGCCCGGGTCGCCGTGAGTCAGGGACTCGACACATCGGTCCGGCCGCACCTCGCCTCAGCCGTCCCGACTGTGCCCCAGATGGCCCACGCCATCGCGAACGAGTACCGCAAGGTGCTCACGTGAGCCGGCCGTTCACCATCGCCTCCAACCAGGGCACGATGGGCGGGGGCGAGGTCATGCTCCTGGCCATCGCCGAAGCCGCCCGCGACCTCGGACGGGACGTCACCATCGTCGCACCACGGACACCGGGGGACGTCGCACAGGAAGCCCGACGCCGCGGGTTCCGTGTCGTCGAGATCCACGGCGACACAACCGCGTCCTATCTGCGCAACCTGCGCCGATGGGACGCCGCCGAGCGACAGGGCCTGCTGTGGTGCAACGGCCTGCGGCCCGCCTTCGCCACGAGCGGCCACCCGAACCGGGTCGTCCACCTGCATCAGGAGCCCGTCGGCAAGCTCAAGGCACTGGCGCGGGTGGCCAGGCGAGGGGCGCGGCGGGTCATCGTGCCATCTCAGTTCATGGCTGCCCGTGTTCCCGGCGCGACGGTCATGTGGAACTGGACCGACGAGGTTCCGCCACGGACGCGGAACCGGGATCTGGCTGCACCGTTGACCATCGGCTATCTCGGTCGTCTCTCCTCGGACAAGGGCGTGCCGGTGCTCTGTCGGGCCGTCTCCGAACTCGAGCGCCGTCACCCGGGGCGGTACCGACTCCTGCTGGCCGGCGAGTCGAGATTCGTCGCGCCGAGCGACGCCGAGCGTGTGGGACGGGCCGTCGCCGCGCTCGGTGTGCTGGTCGACTCTCCAGGGTGGATGAGTCGCGATGACTTCTTCAGCCGGACCGACATCGCCGTGTTTCCGTCCGTCTGGGGTGAGCCGTTCGGCCTTGTCGTCAACGAGGCACAGTCGACGCGCTGCCCCTTCGTCATCAGTGATGCCGGTGCCCTCCCGGAGGTTGCGGGACCTTACCTCTTCGTGGCGCGTCACGGCGACCCGATCGCCCTGGCCGACGCCATCGAGCGAGCCGCCGACGCCGACTGGGACATCCAGCTGGCCGCGTCCCGAGCCCGATGGGAACAGCACTTCTCCCCCGCGGCGGGTCGGGAACGGCTCGGCGAGGTTCTCGAGAGCTTGGAACCACCGCGCCAAGGCCGACCAGGGATTACCGTCGTCCACGACTACCTCACCCAGCGCGGCGGCGCTGAACGCGTCGCGCTGAGCCTGGCTCAGGTGTTTCCCGACGCCCCTGTCGTGACGAGCTTGTACGAACCCGACCTCACCTACCCCGAGTTCGCCGACCACGACATCCGCACGTCGGCGCTCAATCGCGTCGGCGCGCTGAGGCGCCACTTCCGGGCGGCGCTGCCGCTCTTCGGCTGGGCCTTCGACCACACGTCACTGCCTCTCGGAACGGATGTCGCCATCGTCTCGACGACAGGCTTCGCCCATGGCATCCCCACCCCGCCCGGCTGCCGCAAAATCGTCTACTGCCACTCCCCCGCCCGCTTCCTCTACCTCGTCGACGACTACCTCGGCGGCCCGTGGTGGTCGACACCCAAGGGCTGGCTGCTCAAGGGGCTGCTGCCGGCCCTCACCCGCTGGGACCAACGCGCGGCCGCCTCAGCGGACGTCTACCTCTGCAACTCCACGGTCGTCCAGCGACGCATCAAGGACGTCTACGGGATCGACGCGACGGTGGTCCATCCTCCGCACGCGCTCGACCCCGGCGGCGAGCAGGAGCCCGTCGTCGGCCTGACACCGGGGTTCTTCCTCACGGTGAGTCGACTCATGCCGTACAAGAACGTCGACGTCCTCCTCGACACCTTCCGGCGGCTTCCCGGCGAGCACTTGGTCGTCGTCGGCCGCGGCCCGCTCCGGGACACGCTCCATGCGGACGCCCCGACCAACGTCACCTTCCTCGAGGGCATCCCGGATGCTCAACTGCGATGGCTCTACGCCCACGCTGCCGCCGTCATCGCGCCGTCCAAGGAGGACTTCGGCCTCACGCCCGTCGAGGGATTCAGCTTCGGGACGCCGTGTCTGGCCCTGCGCGCGGGCGGATATCTCGACACCGTGGTCGACGGAGTGACGGGCCTGTACTTCGACGCCGCCACAGCGGCTGACGTACTCTCGACGGTGCACGCCTTCCGGACACGTCACTGGGACCGTCAAGCAGTGCTCGAGCACGCCGAGCATTTCTCGCCCCTCGCCTTCGCCCGATCGATCGAGCACTACGTCGAGCTCGTGACGACCCGATCCGAAGCTCAACCACGCAGAGAGGACCTGTGATGCCCACCGCATCCGTCATCATCCCCTCCCGAGGAGGGGCCGGACGCCTGCCGCGACTGCTCACGGCCCTGGCCGCGCAGACGACCGACGACTGGGAGGCCATCGTCGTCCTCGACGGCGACATCGACGACTCGGCCTCCGTCGTGGCCCGGTACGCGCACCTGCCGATACGCCCCATCGTCTTCCCCGAGAACCGCGGACGGGTGGCCGCACTCAATGCCGGCCACGAGGCAGCCACCGGCGACATCCTCATCCGGTGCGACGACGACCTCGAACCAGCTCCGGACTATGTCGCCAAGCACATCGCGAGCCATCGGGACCAGGTACAGGGCACCATCGGCCTGTGCCCCAATGTCTTTCCGAGGACTCGCTATGCCAACGTGTATGGGAAGGATGCGGACGCCCGCCACCAAGCTGCCGCCTATGCCGCTGACGCCGGCAACTCGTGGCGATACTGGGGCGGAAACGTGTCGGTGACCCGGGACACCTGGAATCGTGTCGGCCCCTACGACACCCGTTATCGTGCCTACGGCTGGGAGGACGTCGACTACGGATACCGCCTGTGCCAGGCAGGTGTTCCAGTCATCATCGACCCAGGCCTCGCTGCGCCCCACCACGGAGCGGCAACGAACACCCGACAACGCGTCACGAGGGCGTTCCTGTCCGGCCGCGCACGGCAGGAGTTCGAGAACATGCACGGACCTGGAAGCTCAGGGTTCCGGGACCCTGACCGAGGCGACCCTTGGAATGCGCTCGTCAGCGCCCTCGCTGAACGGATCACATACCCTCGTGCGATCACCCTCTCCACTCTCACCGACCGCGCGATCCACGGCCTCCCGGCGCCGATGGCACGCAAGACTGTGGCAGCTCTTGTCGAGGCCTCATCCGTCGCGGGTTTCCACAGCTCGGACGAGCCGTCCCGCGACGTCTGATCCATCCACTGAGGGAATTTCCACACATGAAGAGAAGCACCCCGGCAGCGACCGGTAACACGGTGAGACCCCGGTCGTATTCCGACATGCTTCATCGCCTCATGAGCCTCGTCCCATGGCGGATGAGGTATCGGCTCATCGCCATGACTGTCGCGTCGCTGGCCGCCGCTTTCCTCGACATGGCGGGCGTGCTCGCAATGATGCCCTTGATGCAGCTGCTCACGATCTCAACGGGTCTCCCGAGGACGGTAACCACCTACATCGTGCCTGTCGTCCACAGTACGGACCGAAAGCACCTTCTGCTCGTCATGACCTTGGCCATCTGCGGCCTCTTCATCCTCAAGGACATCGTCCTCGTCGCCATTCGATGGTGGAGCATCGGCCAAATGAGCCGAGCCGCTGCGGCAGCCCAGTCCGAGGTGCTGGCCAGGTACACTCACGCCTCATACGCCAGCCATCGGAAGAGATCACGAGCGACGATCACCCAAGTCGTCGCGAACACGACGCTTATCGCCGTGTCGACGCCACTGCTGTCCATCATCAACATCATCACTGACCTCAGTTCGTCGGTTCTCCTGCTCGCGACCCTCATCGCCGTCTCGCCCGTGGCGTCACTCATCGCCGTCGTCGTTTTCGGCGGGGCAGCCTTCCTCATGACCAAGCTCATCAAACCCCATGCGCTCAGGGCTGGCCTCAAGACGCTCGACAACAACACTGAGTCCTGGGCATATCTCAACCCTGCCATTGAGGGTTTCCGGGAGTCTCGGATCTTCGGCCGGGAGGATTCGTTCGTCGAAAGCTACCGGCGCAACAGAATGGCCAATACCTATCCCGAGAGGATTCAACAGGTTCTTGGTGAGCTACCGAGGTATCTCATGGAGATCGTCATGGTCGTCGGCATCCTTGTCATCTCGCTCATTCTCTTCAGCACCCAGGATGAATCGGTAGCCTTCGGGACCCTCGGCGTCTTCGCTGCGGCAGCCGCCCGGATCGGGCCGTCACTGAACCGTGTCGTCGCCGCCGTCAATGGCCTCCGGGTCAGCAGATCCGCAGTCGTGCAGCTCAATGAGGCTATGGATGACCTCGCTTCCGCCGAGTCCGCGACTCCAGACGAGTCAGATCCCATCGCTGTTGATCTCGACGGCGACATCCATGTCAACGACGTCGGATTCCATTATCCCGACAGCGTCGAGCCTGTTCTGTCGAAGGTGTCCGTCACCATCAAGCGGGGCACGACCATCGCCCTCGTCGGCTCATCGGGAGCTGGAAAGTCCACGTTCGCCGATCTGTTGTTGGGCCTCCAGCAACCGACGCAAGGTCAAATCATTGTCAACGGGTACGACATCCCCCAGCATCCTCGGGCATGGCGACGCAATGTGTCCGCGGTGTCCCAGTCGGTGTATCTGTGGAACACGTCGCTGCGCGACCTCATCACGTTCGGCGCGCCACCTGACCAGGTGGATCCGAAACGGCTTTCCGAGGCTATCGAGAGAGCTCAGCTCAAGGCTTTCATTGACGAGATGCCTGAGGGCCTTGACACCATCGTCGGAGATGGCGGGACCCGCTTGTCGGGTGGACAGGCACAGCGAGTCGGCATCGCTCGAGCGCTCTACGTCAATCCGAGGGTCCTCATCCTGGATGAGGCGACGAGTGCTCTCGACAACGAGACCGAGCACGAGATCACCCGGACCCTCGACGCACTTCACGGTCAATTGACGATGATCATCATCGCGCACCGGCTCTCGACGGTGAAGAATGCCGACGAGATCCTCTTCTTCTCACGGGGCAGGCTCGCTGGTCGCGGAACGATGGCGACCCTGCAGGCCGAGAATGCCGAGTTCGCTCGACTCGTCGAGTTGGGCAGCCTTGACCTGGATGGGGAGACGAGCAGTGCCTGAAGCCGATCCCGTGGAGCGACCGGACTCGCCACCCCAAAGCTTCGCAGACTTGGGGATCAAGCACGTCGTGTTCGTCGCTCCACGACTTCCGGAGATGAGCGGCGGGTCCACCGCAATCATCAACCTGTCGCGCATCCTCGCTCGCCATGGGTTGCAGGTGGAGCACATCTCCGTCAAGCCAGGAACGCAGCGCCCCGAGTTCCACACCCACGCTCTGCTACCGCACCCGCAATGGCACAACGGTCCCGTGTTCCGAGGGGCCGGACGACTCTGGCGGCGGCTCCCCCTCGTGCTGGCGAAGAGGATCGAGCTTGCTCGGGCCCGCGCATGGCTTCGCCGTCGCCTCGGGGCATGTGGTTCCGACACCGCCATCGTGTACACGCACGTCCTCGCCAAGCGATTTGCTGATGAAGCCGGCGTCGCCCACCGTCAGGGCAAAGCGCTGGTCATTGGTCAGCATCACTCGCAATTCGAAAGTATCGACTTCGAACCCGGGCTCGCCGACCTCATCATGACGCATTACCAGGATGTCGACGCTTTCACGGCGCTGACCACCGAGGATGCGGACGAGTTCCGAAGCCTTGTCAGGGCGCCGTGTCTGGCTGCCCCCAATCCCTACTCCGCGCCGGCGTCGCATCCCGCACCCAGATCAAACGTCATGGTCACCGTGTCTCGACTCAGCGCCGAGAAGCAGATTGATCTGGTGGTGCGCGCCTTCGCCGACGCAACACGCGGCGAGAACGAGCCCGGATGGACTCTGGAGATCTACGGCGATGGCGACGAGCACGATGCCATTGCGGCAGCCGTCCTCGACACCGGATGCAGTGATCGGGTCACACTGAGGGGACCGACGACCGACCCGAGCGCCGTCTTCGCACGCAGCCGCCTCAATATTCTGGCCTCCCGCTACGAAGGGTTCGGGATGACCATCCTCGAAGCGGCGTCCTGCGGGACGCCGACCATGGCGTTCAACTGTTCCCCCGGGGTCCGGTCGCTCATCACGTCACCGGACGAGGGTTTCCTCGTAGAGGACCGCACCGAGGCCGGTCTCAGTGCTGCCCTTCGCGCCGTGATGTCCAAGCCGGAGGAACTCGACCGCATCGGCGGCAACGCTCGCCGCACGATCCCGCCTCGATTCTCCCCCGAGAGAATCACCCAGGACTGGTTCAGGATTTTCTCCGCAGCACAAGCGGAAAAGCTCGCACGAGTCCGTCCTTAATCGACTCGATCCTGGGAAGCGGTGACCACTCGGCGACTGCTCGATCCACATCCGCCAGAATGGCATTGGGATCCCGTGGCTCCCGGCGCACGCCGAACGCCGAGTAGTAGTCATCGAACTTGTAGCGGCCACCGTCGACAGACTCCGACGGCTCCATCCACGCATTGGGTACACCGAGGGAATCGGCCACGATGAGGCCATGCAGGCTCGATGACATGACCAGACGGCAGGCGGCGATCCGTGAAACGACCGTCTCGACCGGGGCCAACGGGCTGATGACCTCGACCCCGTGGGCCTGGCGCAAGGTCATGACCCGTGCGCTGTCCAACTCCGTGAAATGAGGAATGAGGCCGACGACCGAGGAGCTGGTAGAACGGCTGACCCCCCCCCGAAGCGCTCGGTCGACCAAGAGCCCCGGGTCGCCGAGCGCGACGGGCCCACGGACCTGGCTGCTCAACCTCTCGTACGACAACATCCCGCGGACCGCTCGCACACGCACCGGCCCGCCGCGCCAATCCTGTCCGGGCCTGATGAAACCGGAACCCCAGATGAACGGACGCTCCTGTGCCAGATCCTCCACCCCTTCCAGCAAGGAACCGACGGCCACGAGATCGGCGGCGTTGATCCCCGAGTGCTTGATCGTCAGGCCGAAGAGCTGGGACACCAGGAGTGGGGAGAGCTGATCTCCGAAATTGGCGTTCGGTGCATCGGCGCCCGCATAGGCGAGGCGCACCCGAGCAAGGCGCCACATGACGTCCCTCGGAAGGTTCTTCCTCAGGGTGGCCTTGAGCACATCAGCTCCCTTCGGCAGCGCGGTCGAGAACATCTGTGAATCGTCGCTGAAATGCGTTCACATCATAGGTGCGGGAATGTTCGACGACTGCCTGCCGGAGGGCCGATGTCTCGTCATCGTCAAGCGCGGCGACACGGCGTGTCTCCGCCATGAGCTCCTCGACCGTCGACCATCTCCTCAATCCCGGGACCCCCAGGGTCACCTCGCGCGGGCCGGCCGTGTCGATGACGACCGGTATGCATCCAGCCGACATCGCCTCGACGGTCGTGATCCCGAAGTGTTCCTGAGTCTGAGGATCCTGATCGGCGGACTCGCCGAATCCTTGGGCGTGCCAGTAGATCGAGGCCTCGCTGTAGCGACGCCGAAGCTCTGCGAACGAAAGATTGGTATCGATGATTGCGGGCAACCCTGCGGCCCGGTCCCGCAGAGACTGCAGGACACCCGCGTTGCTCGGAGGACAAGCCCCGACGATCCGTAGAGCCCACCCCGCCTGGTGCAGGTCGGTCATTCGAGAGAACGTGTCGACAAGGACGTCCAACCGCTTGTTCGGGACCCCCGGAACGACCGGTTCGATCCTTCCGACCGCGAGGATCTCCTTGGATCGAGGGACCCCTGCCTCACTCATGGACTCACACGGCGGGGGCACGACGATCGATGGCAGGCCCCAACGTCGAAGAATGTGCTCGGACGTGAACTCGGAGTTGGCGCAGATGATGTCGTAGCTGCGAAGTATCGCGGTACGGTCGGCACGCGTCCCTCGGATGGCGCTGACGACGTCCATGTACAGGGTCCTCGCCCGACCAGCGTAGGCGACGTCGAGGCGGTGCGGGAAGTGACACACGTAGATGCCGTGGCGTCCCACTGGTGGCATCTCGCTTCGGAAAAGACAATTGACGAAGAGGTCCGGTCTGGAACGGTGCATGAGGTGCCGCCACCATCGTTCCACCACGAGATCGGCCACGGCCCGCGGCAGGATCCGCCGCATCCGCCGGGCCTCCGGCAGCCGGACGAGCTCGATCCCCTGCACGTCCATTCCGAAGTGCGATTCCAGCCATGCGCTACGCACCTCGCCGGTCGACGCCAAGTGGACCGACCATCCCGCGTCCCGCAGGTGGACGGCAACCGCCAGCGCATAGCGTTCGGCTCCTCCGCCGGCGGCCATCGTGGGCATGAAGACCACGGCCGAAGCCACGTTTCGTCGGTCGTCAGTCATCGGCGTCGACTCCTGCCAGCGACGGCGGCGACCCAGTAACGCTCGACCGGGGGCAGACGCTCCGGGTCCGTGAGGCGACCTTGTGGATCCATGATCTGGGTCTGGCTCTCGTAGGCGGCACATCGAGAGGCTTTCCATGGCCTGTCGCTTTCGACCGTGAACGCACGAAATGGCAGACGCCAGCGAGAACAGACGTGACGCACCGCCTCATCTGCCCGATGACTCCACAAGTACGGGAGATCCTCCATGAGGATGACCGTCAATCCTGGATGTCCAGTGGCTACTGAAAGACAGGTGTCCCGCACCGCAACGTGATCAGGATTGACGGCGAGCCCTTTCGCCTGCGCCTTTCGGCGTCGATGCTGATATGACTCGTGTTTGGCTCGACGAAGGATGTCAATCAACGCTGCGCCACCGTTCCATCTCAGGTCTGCCTGATGCTCCATGCGCGGCGCACCCTCTACGGCAAAATCCGAGGAAGCACACGCTTGCTGCATCCCGGACGAGAAACGAAGCCCGTCAAGGACCCGGCGTCCAGCCTTGGCCCGCTCGATCGCGACGTCGAGCACGGTCAATCTCACGCTAACGCCGGCGCAGGCTGGCAGGACGATGATCGGATCCTGTCCCTCATGACTGGAAATCCAGGCCTCCACGGCGTCCGACAAGGACGTCAGGTCGCCCCGCCGTCGTTGTGGCGTCGTGTGGGGACCCTCCAGACAATCCAGATGACGCACCCGAGCGACGTCAGCCAGGGCTTCGATGTCCTCACCCCGCCTGCGCACTGACAGCTCGTGCGAGTTCCGCGCCCCGCAACGACGCTCCCAGTCGGTCGTCTGAGGAGGCTGCGGCTCGCCTGCGAACACCGTCCAGACCTCCGGCCTCGTTCGCCGAATCACCTCCGATGCGCTGAAGACGGCATCGTCCAGATGCGGAGACAGCACAAGGATCGGGCGCCGCACGAAGGAATCCATGGGGTCCTCGGCCGTCAGTCCGACCCCCAGGCGAGGGGCGAGCGGCCTCCGCCGCGCGACGATGTCGACCCAGCCTGCACCCTGCCCGAGGCGCACAGCGGCTCGGGTCGTGAAACCACTGCGGGCCACTGCAGACGGCGTCACCATGGCCCTCACCCCGGCCACGGGTAGTCGGGCAAGATCGACCCACCATCGCGGGTGATTCAGGTGAGGTGAACTGTCCCACAGATCATGGCGCTCGCACAGTGCCATGTGCATCCGCCCCGAGTCGAACCCACGACGGAACAGCCCGGCCGACGTCGACCGACCACGCTCGGCCAACCGAATTCCCGGTACGATTGCGACTCGAAATCCGGATCGCACAGCGCGCACCGCGAAGTCATTGTCCTCAGCGCCGGGAAAGAAGGACTGGTCGAATCCCTGCAATGACAGAGCGACATCCCGACGCATGGCGCAGGCACCACCCATGAGTACCGGATAGTTCGGATCCACCGGCACTGGGCTTCGATCGCGCTTCGACTCATCCTCGCCCAGAATCTCCCACACGTGGTCAAGGCCCCGGGCAAACTCGGACTCGGCGACGAGACGGCTTCCACCGGTGGCCACGTCGACGTCATCCAGCGATTGATAGGCCGATGCCAGGAAGTGGGGTCCGACACAGTCGTCAGCATCACACATCGCGACGCGGTTCGCTCGAGCCTCACGCAACCCCACATTTCGGGCGTAGGACGTTCCCGGCTCAGCCATGGCTCGCACCAGTCTCAGCCCGCGAACCCGTCCCGACATCTTGTCGATGATCCTGTCCGGGGGGTCGCTCGACAGATTGTCGACGACAATGACCTCATGGTCTGGAGCCCCGATCTGACGGGACAACGCCTCAAGCTGGAGTTCAAGGGTGCGGTTTCCGTCATGACAGGGGATGACAACCGTCAGGTCAGGCACGAGAATCACCTCGGATCACGGCCGCAACTCGCTCAGCAGGCTCTGTCATGCCGAGATCGAGCTGCGGTGTCGGTTCCTCTCCCCATCGACTCAATCCGTAGCGGCGCCAGAAATCAAGTAGCCACGGGTGCGGGCGTGGATGGTGGACCCAGGCCGGAACACCGTGTTGTGCTGCCTCCAAGGTCCCGGTGGAGAAGATGGACACGACAGGTCGCCCGAGCTCGGCCAGGCCGGTCGCGCCGTCATTGAAGCGCACGCCTCTACGCCGCATGAGGACGTGCTGCGCCTTCGACAGCGCATCGCCCTCGTTCGGGTGCGGACGATACTCCGCACCTGTGCTCCGGCAGAACCCTTCATAGATCACCTGTTTCTCCCACCGAGGTATCTCTATCCCGTGAAGCTGACCAAGCATGACAGGGCGATCTGTCACCAAAGCTGACGGCTGGCGACTTGCATCCCACAGCATCTGGGATCCGCAGACCTCGTAGCTCACCGTCGCTCGGCCGGCCGTCTGGAACTGTCCATCATCCTCGCTCCACGAAAGGAACACGTCGCCATCGACCAGCGGCGGCGCCCAAGGGGTCAGGAGGCCATGCTGCACGACGATGTGCCGGAGATCCCGCTTCGCCACCCAGGGCCGCACGGCTCCCGCCAACGCGTTGTAGGCACCGAGCGTCACCACAGTGTCGACAGAGGCCGGGATTGCCTCTCCGACCTCCCAAGGCACATGATGGGCCACCGGTGAGATCCCTGGAGTGTCGGTGAACGGGGTGAGGATCGCTGTCGTGGACGCATCGAGATAGCGCAGTGGTGACACGAGGGCAGACCGACAGCTGGGCGTCAGCTTGTCGAGGATGACCAGCGCCTTTGGCTCACTCGACGGCAGCCACAGGTGCGCCGCGGGCGGCGCTTCGCGGCGCCTCGACAATGACCGGAACGTGTGAAGCGCGCGTCGCGCCCGTGCCCGGCGCTGTTGGTCCCGGCTCCAGGCCTCGAGATCAGTGGGAAACCTCAGCCCAGCGGTCGCCACGTCGTTCACCACAGCCTGTCGAGAACCGCGACACGGTGATCCATCGTGTGCTCGGCCAAGGTCCTCGCCAGCGCCGCAGCACGCATCTTCGCCATGCGCGTCCTGTCGACGACGACCCTGCGACACAAGTCGACGGCCTCGTCGGCACTGTGCTGCACCAGGACTTCAACGCCCGGCTCGTAGAACTCGTCGACATCATCCCGATCGACGATCTGCACCGCACCGACACCGCAGGACTCAAAAGTCCTCATCGTGAAGCCGCTCTGTTGACCGTGGATGTTGAGCGTGGCGAGGGACTCACGCATGATTCCGTAGGCATCCGCGCGCGTGACATCACGTCCCCCAGGCACGGGCGGGGTGGTCCAGCGCCAAGTCCGAATTTGGTCAACCGGATGGCTCGACCAGTCCCGTCCGTACGCTTTGACGGGTATTCCGTGAGAGAGAAGGTGCTCCAGAAGGGCCTGCCTGGCCGGATGGCGCGCGCCGACGAACGTCACTGCTCCATCTGGCCACCGTCCTGACGACGGGGTGTCCGCGTCGTATGCCAGAGGAACATGGGCCGCCCTCACCCCGTGCTGTGTCAACGCGACCGCATCGGCCGACGAGTAGGTGGCGATCGTCGCCACGGACGCCACGTGGTCGATATCACAGGTCATCGCCCGCAGCTCGTCGTACAACCAGACGACGCTTTGGCACCGTGCGGAATCGAGCGACTCCCAGTACGCATCGCCGAGCACGTCACCGCGCACGGTGAGGACTGCGTCCGGCTTGACCTGCCTGATCCTGTCGACAGCCCGTCGCGTCACGACCTCGGTCGACAGGTGGTGACCGTTTCCTACCAACTTCGCAGGCAGCTCGTATCGCGCCTTGTTCCACGCCTTTTCCCACTTGGAACCCGAGTCATAGGCGTGAACCACGACGTCATAACCTCGCCGGGAGAAACTCCGACCAATGGCTTCACCGTAACCGTGGAACTCCGGGGCGACAACAAGCAACCTTCGACTCACTGACCCGCCTCCTCATTGCGGTGACCGTCAATGGCTTTCGCCGGGATACCGGCCACCGTGGCCCCGGCGGGGACGTCCCTGGTGACCACGGCACCAGCCGCGACCGTCGCGCCATCGCCGATGGTCACCCCGCCCAGAACGACAACGTTCTGGCCCAGGAAGACATTGTCACCGATACAGATTGGCCCCGTCCCGTGCACGGTGTGCCGATCGCCTCGACCGTGGTCCGTCGTCGACACCATGACGTTGTCGGCGAGCACGCAACCAGATCCGATCGAGACAGGGTCGATCGAGTGGACATGACAGTTGTGGCCAACATAGCAACCCGCCCCGATGGCCACCCAGGAGCAACGATCCTCAGCTGCCAACCAGCACCCGTCCCGAATGAGGACATTGTCACCGACAAAAACCCTGTCGACACCGTGGAGAAGGCGCGGGTCCATGATGACAGTGCCACGTCCGATGTGCCCGAATGACGCCCGAAGTAGTGGCATCACCATTCGTGCTGCGTGGTACCGCGCCCCACCGACCCCTTCAACGAGCTTGCGAACCGCACGCATGGATTCACCACCCCTTCGAGACCGAGGCATCAGGGAAATGCGTGACACCGCCTCGCGAGATTGACGATATTGAATCTCCTTGCGGCGAACCCACCTCTCCAGCAGCGTTCAGCGGCACGGCAGCAGATTGCCACGACCACCGGTGAACCTCGGCGCTCGTCGCCGAAAGGGGCCCCCCAAGATGTTCCCGCAGCGCCGCACCCAGAACAAGGAAGGACGGCACGGTGAA
Source organism: Acidipropionibacterium timonense (assembly GCF_900605005.1). Classification (GTDB taxonomy): domain Bacteria; phylum Actinomycetota; class Actinomycetes; order Propionibacteriales; family Propionibacteriaceae; genus Cutibacterium; species Cutibacterium timonense. The sequence continues at coordinate 2,471,677 of NZ_LR027558.1, forward strand.
AAACACCTCACCAAGCTTCCACGCACACACAAGGACGACCGCTATCGCACCCTCGAGACAGGTCGCATCCCATGAAACCGTCTTGGAATTGAAGACCCCCGCTCCAAGAATAATGAAAAGAATGAGAATGAACGCGAACAACGGCCATCCCCCTTCCACTCGCAACGCAGCATAGGAGTCATGGAACCAAATCGAACGATCGGTGTAGACATCGACCCAAGCAGTGTTCAGTCCAGATCCATACCATGGCGTCGTTGCAAGCTTCTCCCTAGTGGCAGCATCGATCATCGACCGGAACCAGTCAGTGCCAGTCCGGTCAGCGAATACGCCAATGCGCGCATAGTGGCCCTCGACATATGTCAGCATCCAGACCAGTCCACCGATACCAGCAGTCCGGACCCACAGATCAGTCCTGTTCCGAATGAGCACCCAGACGATCCCGACCGCGAAGGCCGACATGGAAGTCCGGGACCCCGTGAAATACACAGCAGCCCCGAAAACGAGAGCGGCTGATGTTCTCGTGAACACCGAACGGAAGAGCGAGAGTGCAGTCAATCCAGCAATTGAGTACCATAGTCCGGCAACATTCTTGTCTCCAACGACCCCCGTGAGAAATCCTTCGTAGTCCGCACTACGAAGAGCCGTAAAATTGAAGGGGATGTTGAGGAAGACGAGAGAAAACGAGAAGCCCGCGACAATTGACTTCCAATTAAACCGGCCCTCCGCCAGGATCATGGCGAACCAGAACAGCATGAACCACCTGAGCCCCCGCTGCATCCACGGCAGCCCGTGCCCGACCGACAGGCCAACGACATAGGCGAGCATGAGAAGGTAGGACGCGACGATCGCGAACTCTCCCCGAACCCGGACCTTGGGTCGAATGAGCAGGGACACAACGATGAGGAAGGCCAGCAACGGCGCCTCGAGCGGAAAACGACCAACTTCATGGCGATCAAAGAGCAGCACGATCCCCAGCAGGAACTCCGGGACCCTCGTCTCCTGGGCGATCTCCTGAGCTCGAGCGGCCGCCTTGTGCAGTCCGACTCCCATGCGGGACTCGGCATCCTCCTGGGGGGTCGCCTGCACAGCGTCCGTCATGATCATCGTGCTCGTCGTCGCGGGAGCGAGGATGACTTGTGCCGGGGTGCCTCGACGTCGTCGTACGGATCATGCTCCGGAGGCACCACGGTCGCCGCCTGGGCTTCGTTCGTGGGATCGCTGGACTCGTAGGTGTAGTACCCCTTCTTGTAGTAAGAGTGGTACCCGTAGGTGCTCGCGCCGTAGCCGTACATGACGTCACCCATGGCCTTGCGCGGCGCCTTCGTGAGCACCGACCCCAACAGGGTGGCCTTGACCTGCTCGAGTCGCGTGCAGCACACCGTGAGCTGTTCCCGATGGGTCTTGCCGACCACGCTCACCAGGAGGACGCCGTCGGCGTAGGCGCCGAGCAGACCGGCATCGGTCACCGCGAGAATCGGCGGCGCGTCGAGGATGACGAAGTACCCCTGTCCGGTGAGCTCCTTGATGAGGTCACCCATGCGTCGCGAACCGAGCAGCTCGCTGGGGTTCGGGGGGACCCGGCCGGCGGTGAGCAGGCGCAGGTGGGGCACATCCGTCTGGACCATGGCGTGGTCGATCGCCACGTCGCCAGCCAGGACCTGCGACAGACCGGCGCCGGAATCGATGCCGAAGGCCTTGTGCTGCATGGGGCGGCGCAGGTCGGCGTCGATGAGGACGACCTCCTCTCCCGACTGGGCCATGACGACGGCCAAGTAGGTGGCGATGGTCGACTTCCCGTCGCCGGGGTTGGCCGAGGTGACGACGACCGCTCGGGGCGGGTTGTCGACGTTGGCGAACCGCAGGTTGGTCCGCAGCTGCCGGAACGACTCGCCGGTGAGACCCGTCAACTCGAGGGTTCCGGACTCGCGCTGCTCGGCCAGGTTCTTGTCCTCGGGGATGATGGCCATGACGCCGGCCCCGGTGAGCTCCTCGACGTCCTTCTGGGAGCGGATCTTGACGTCCAGCTGACGGCGAATGATCGCGATGATCGCACCGACGACGAGACCGACGAGCAGGCCGAGAGGTCCGTAGGTGACCAGACTGTTGGTCCGTGGCGCGCTCGGCAGCCCGGCGGACTCGTACCCGAGCACGTGGATCGAGGTGAGCTTGGACAACTCGGCGTCCGACTTGGTCGTGTCCCCGCCGGTCTGGCCGTAGGTCTCCATCCGCAGGGCCTCCGAGATGAGCGCCTGCAGGCCGGCGTTGGCCAGATCCTGCGCGTTCTTCGCCGTACTGCCCGTGGCCTGGACGTTGATGAAGGAGGTGTCCTTGACCGCCTCCCCGGTCATCGTCCCGTTGGCCGCGGCAGGATTGCCCATCTTCTGAAGGTCGGCCTGGGTGCGCTTGGCGACGGCCTGGGTGCCGATGAGCGTCACATAGGCGGACGCTCGCTGTTGCGCCACCGAGTTGCCCGACAGGGCACCGCCGACCGAGGCGGAGTCACCCGCGACGACCATGCCAGTGGCCGTGGCCACGTAGGTCACCGGCCGGGTGAAGACGTACACCATGGCCGCAGCCGCCCCGACGAGCGCGCATACCAGGAGAATGACGAAATTTCGTCGCAGGATTCGAACGAGATCGACGACTGTCACGCGAAAGTTCTCCTCAAGGTCCCGTTGGGTGACGGCACGGATGCCTCAACGCAGTGTACGGCAGCTACACCACGCGGAACGAACCGTCACGACCACGAGTCCCCCTCGGACTCCACGAGTCGGAGGAGATAGTCCCCGTACCCCGACTTGCGGAACCCCTGCGCCCTGTCGACGAGCTCCTCGTCGGACAGGAAGCCCCGCCGCCACGCCGCCTCCTCCGGGCACCCCACCTGCAGGCCCTGCCTGGCCTGGATGACGCGCACGAAGTTGCCGGCGTCGTTGAGGGAGTCGAAGGTTCCGGTGTCGAGCCATGCCGTGCCACGCGGGAGCTTCTCGACCTGCAGTTCGTGCCGGTCCAGGTAGACCCGGTTGATGTCGGTGATCTCGTACTCCCCCCGCGCCGAGGGCTCTAGCGACCGCGCGATGTCGACGACCTGCTCGTCGTAGAAGTACAGCCCGGGCACCGCCCAGTGCGACCGGGGATGCTCCGGCTTCTCCTCGATGGAGAGCGCGTACCCATCATCGTCGATCTCGACGACGCCATAGGCGCGGGGGTCGGCGACCTGGTACCCGAAGACAAGTGCTCCGTCGAGATCGGTGGCCCGCGCCAGCAGACGTCGCCCCAGCCCCGGGCCGGAGAAGATGTTGTCACCGAGGATGAGGCAGGACGGCTCCCCACCGACGAAGTCGGCGCCGATGGTGAAGGCCTGGGCGAGCCCCTTGGGCTCGGGCTGCACGGCGAAGGAGATCGACACCCCGAACTGGGATCCGTCACCGAGCAGATGATGGAAGGCGGCGGCCTCGTGCGGGGTCGTGATGACGAGGATGTCGCGGATACCGGCGAAGATGAGAGTCGTCAGCGGGTAATAGATCATTGGTTTGTCGTAGACCGGCATGAGCTGTTTGCTCGTGCCGAGAGTGATGGGATGCAGCCGCGAGCCCGTTCCGCCGGCGAGAATGATTCCGCGCATGCCGCGATTGTCTCAGATTCCCGGCACTGCGCCGGTCACCTTAGACTGACCTCGTGCGATCACTTCTCGTCACCGGCGGCGCAGGTTTCATCGGCAGCAACTTCGTCCACTGGGTCCTGGACAACACCGACGCCTCGGTCACCGTGCTCGACGCCATGACCTACGCGGCCAACGAGGGCTCACTGGCCGACCTTCCCGAGCACCGGTTCCAGCTGGTGCGCGGAGACATCCGGGACGCCGCCCTCGTCGACGAACTCGTCGCCCGGACTGACGCCGTCGTCCACTTCGCGGCCGAATCGCACAATGACAACTCCCTCGAGGGCCCCGAACCCTTCATCACGACGAACATCGTGGGGACGTACACGATCCTCCAGGCCGTGCGCAGGCACGGCGTCCGACTTCACCACGTCTCGACCGACGAGGTCTATGGCGATCTGGACCTCGACGACCCGGAGCGGTTCACGCCGACGACGCGCTACAACCCGTCGTCGCCGTACTCGGCGTCGAAGGCGGCGTCCGACATGCTCGTGCGCGCCTGGGTGAGGTCGTTCGGCGTCGAGGCGACGATCTCGAACTGCTCGAACAACTACGGGCCACGTCAGCACGTCGAGAAGTTCATTCCGCGCCAGATCACCAATGTCATCGACGGCGTCCGCCCCAAGCTCTATGGCGCCGGGCTCAATGTGCGCGACTGGATCCACGTCGACGACCACAACTGCGCGGTCTGGACGATCCTCGAGTTCGGGACGCCGGGTGAGACCTACCTCATCGGCGCCGACGGCGAGAAGAACAACCAGGAGGTCATCGAGCTCATCCTCGAGCTCATGGGACAGCCGACCGATGCCTACGACCACGTCGCCGACCGCGCCGGGCACGACCTGCGCTACGCCATCGATTCCACGAAGCTTCGCCAGGAGCTCGGGTGGGAGCCTCGGTACACCGACTTCAGGGACGGCCTGGAGGTGACGATCCGGTGGTACCGCGACCACGAGAGCTGGTGGCGTCCGCAGAAGTCGGCCACGGAAGCCAAGTACGCCAGGAAGGGACAGTGATGGCCGAGCTGTCCATCGACACCACCTCCATTCCCGGGCTCCTCGTCCTCCACCTACCCCTCCATGGCGACCATCGCGGCTGGTTCAAGGAGAACTGGCAGCGCGAGAAGATGACGGCCCTCGGCCTGCCCGACTTCACGCCGGTGCAGAACAACATGTCGTACAACGACCAGGCTGGCGTCACCCGCGGCATGCACGCCGAGCCCTGGGACAAGCTCGTCTCGGTGGCCTGCGGGCGCATCCTCGGGGCCTGGGTCGACCTGCGCGCCGGGCAGAGCTTCGGGCGGGTCGTCACCGTGGAGATGGGCCCGGAGACCGCAGTCTTCGTCCCCCGCGGCGTCGGCAACGGGTACCAGGCCCTCGAGGACGGGACGACGTACACCTACCTCGTCAACGAGCACTGGTCGCCCCAGGCCAAGGAGTCCTACACCTTCGCCAACCTGGCCGACCCGGCGCTCGGCATCGACTGGCCCATCCCACTCGAGCGAGCCGAGCTGTCGGCCGCGGATCGGAGCCACCCCATGCTCACCGAGGTGACGCCGTTCCGGCCGGCCAGGACCGTCGTCATCGGCTGTGAGGGCCAGCTCGGCACCTCCCTGCGTCCACTGCTGCCGGACGCCGAGTTCCCCGGCTACGACGAGATCGACCTCACCCGACCCGAGACCATCGACGGCTATGACTGGGACGGCGTCGAGACCCTCATCAATGCCGCTGCCTTCACCGCCGTCGACGCCGCCGAGGACCCCGCCAACCTGGCGAGGGCCTGGGCCATCAACGTCACCGGAGTGCGTCACCTCGTCGAGGCCGCACGCCGCCATCGACTCACCCTCGTCCACATCTCGAGCGACTACGTCTTCGACGGCACCCGCGAGATCCACACCGAGGAGGAGCCCTTCGCCCCCCTCGGCGTCTACGGGACGACGAAGGCCGCGGCGGACGAGCTCGTCGCCACCTGGAACCGCCACTACATCCTGCGGACCTCCTGGGTCGTCGGGCGGGGCCGGAACTTCGTCGCGACGATGGCCGCGCTGGCCCGACGCGGCGTCAGCCCCAGCGTCGTCGACGACCAGTTCGGCCGCCTCACCTTCTCCGACGACATCGCCGCCGCCATCGTCCACCTCGTGAGGACCGAAGCGCCGTACGGCGTCTACAACATCTCGAATGAGGGCCCCACGCAGTCCTGGTACGACATCGCCACCGAGGTGTTCCGCCTCGTCCAGGCCCCGGGTACCGTGACGCCGGTGAGCACGCAGGAGTACTACGCCGGCAGGACGATGTCGCCTCGCCCGGTCCACTCGACCCTCGACCTGAGCCGCCTCGAGGCTGCCGGGTTCACTCCCCCACCAGCGTCGACCCGGCTGCGTGAATACCTCGACCAGTGGCTGAGCGAGCAGGAGCAGGGATGAAACTTGCCGCCCTCGGCTCGGTCATCGAGGTCGACCTGTCCGGCACCGGGCTCGACCACGACGCCGTGCGCACGGCCTGGAGTCGATGCCTCGTGCCCGACGACACCCCGTGCGACCATGACGTCCTCATGCCGTCGACGAGCTCGATGTCGTCGCTCACCCAGGAGATCACCCGCGCCTTCATCACGACGCAGATCGGCCACCTCCTCATGTTCCACGCCGGGGCCGTGTGCAATCCCGACACGGGCGCCAGCCTCGTGTACATCGCCCCCGGCGGCACCGGCAAGACGACCCTCACCAGACTCCTGGGCACACGCTACGGCTACCTCACCGACGAGACGGTCGCCGTCGAGCCCGGCACTTGGCGCATCCTGCCCTACCCCAAACCGCTGTCGTTCCGAGTCCCCGGGAAGGCCGGCAAGGATGAGATCTCGCCCGATGAGCTCGGCCTGGTGCGAGCGCACCCCGAGCCGCACGTGGCCGCGATCCTCCTCCTGGATCGGTCAGAACAAGTGGTGAACGCGTCCGTCACTCCGCAGTCTCTCATGGATGCAGTAACCTTCATCTGCGGACAATCGTCGTCGCTGTCCGCACTCGGTCACCCTCTCCACACGCTGGCGGACCTGTATCACGATCTCCAATCGATTTCAAAAGTGACATATACAGAAGCGGCGGATCTCATGCCAATGGTCAATCAGTGGATCGGAAGTCGACCATGATTGTCCGACGAGCAAGAATTGACGACTCGCTTTCGACACCCGATGGCGTATTACTCCTCATCGGAAATGATCTCATTCGTCTCAGCGAGCTGCCATCAACAATATGGAGCCTCGTGGGCGATGGAATCGACTTCTCGCTGCTCTGCACTGAAATCGAGGACATTGTCGATCCACCAGCGGGTCAATCAACTATCCAGGCTCTCCGTCAAATGCTCGAAAGCATGGAGGAAGCGAATATCATAATGCTTGTGGATCGCCAATAACCACATAGGATCACGATGATGAACACGACATCGCTCCGCAAATTGATGATGGCGCCACTCCGTCGCCATGGACGAGCCGTACTCTGGGTACGTGACGTGCCTTACGGGCTGGGAAACTGGATGTATTTCTGGTTGTGGGCACATCGGCAACGGTCCCATGGAAAAGTCGCGTGGGCACTTGAAAGCGAGTCTGCAGAGGGGAATCTGCGCTTGTTCCCAACGATGCGCGAGTTGACCCTGCCCCGCAACCGACTCCGAATCACGGACCAACGCTTCACATACTTTCCGACTGACTTCGGATCCGATTTCACTAGCGCAGAACTCGAGTCCTTCATTCGCACGATGGTCCTCCGCTCAATCCCATTCTCGGCCGCCTTGGCCCAAGTTCCGCGCAACGAGAAGCGAGTGGTCATCAATGTGCGGCGCGGCGACTACTACTCAGTTCCATACAATCGGGGGATGTACTCTTTCGATATCCAAGAGTATATCAAGGTTGCGATCCAACGAGCCCTGGATCAACAAGACATCCCATCGATTCATCTCGTCTCAGACGACATCCCATGGTGCCAGTTGCGCCTTGGCTGGCTCAATCAGATTGCACCCACCACATACGAGAGCACGTCACGGACAGTCCTGACTGACCTCGCAGCAATCGCAACCGCGAACCGGCTCATCCTGGCTAACTCAACATTTTCCTACTGGGGTGCATATATATCCAACATTCTTCATTCCAACTTCGACACCGTCATTGCACCGCGCTTCCACTCCCGAAAATCGGCAAGTACCAGCGCCGGGCAACTTGACCCGCGGTGGACAATCATCGAGAATATTCCGGGTGGCTGGGACTCGTAGCCGGGGATATCCGGACCCGGCACTGGAGCGCCGCCAGTGTCGGGCGCGTGCGCGCATCGCATCATGGCAGGTGACGACATGGAGGTGAAGGTCGTGCAGACCGCTGACGTCCCGCTGACGTGCCGGGTGCAGCTCACTCACGGCGTCCTGCAGAAGATGGCCGACGCCGCCGGCATCGACATCCTCTTCGTCAAGGGACCGGCCGTCGACACGGCACTCCTGCAACACCGTGAGGTGGATGGCTCCGACGTCCCCATCCCCCGCCACTCCACCGACGCCGACGTCGTCGTGCGCCCGGCGCAGGTCGAACTCTTCCAGCGCTGTCTGCTCCACCACGGATGGCGGCTGGTCGCCGACTTCGACGACGGCTCCCCTTTCGGGCACGCCGCGAACTACTGGCACGACCTGCTCGGGTACATCGATCTTCATCGACGCTTCCCAGGTATCGAGATGCCCGCGGAACAGGCGTTCACGGCCATGTGGACCTCACGTCACACGACCCCGATCGCCCACGTCGCGTGCACCGTCCCCAGCGTCGACGTGCAACGCCTCGTCCTCCTGCTGCACGCCGCCCGCTCCGGCAGTCCACGACACCCCGACAAGGTGCGGTGCTGGGACGAGGCGACGGCCGCCGAACGCGACCGTGTCCGGCGGCTCGCTCGCGAGATGGACGCCGAGGTCGGCCTGGCTGCCGCCATCGGCACCCTCGAGGAGCACCGGGACGCCCGCACCTACGACCTGTGGCGCCAGTTCTCCACCGGCGACACGAGCCGCATCCGCGAGTGGCGTGCCCGGATCAAGGCCGCCCCGAACCGGCGGGAGGCGGCTCGGGTCGCCCTGCACTCGCTGCGCCTCAACCAGCCGCACCTGAGGATGGACCTGGGTCACGACCTCACTCGGGGCGACATCCTCCGTGGCTACGTACGCAGAACGAATCGCGCCGTCGATGAACTGTCGCGAATCATTGGCCGTCGGGTCCGTCATTGGTCGGGAAGGAGGTCCCGATGAGCTGGCACCCGGGCCCGATGATCGCGTGGACCGAGGACGGTTCCGGGTATGTCGTCGCGACCAGTCCCGACACGCTCATCTATCATCTTCATGACAGCGCCGCCGTCATCTGGGAAGCCCTGACACAGTCGGATTCCGGGTCGGACGTCGTCGCCCGTGTGTCCGCGGCCACCGGGCTCACGGTCGAGGACGTGGGCCCCGACGTCCGCACCTACCTGCAGCGGCTTCTCGACCTCGGCATCGTCGTCCATGACCCAGGGAGACCCGATGACTGATCGAACCCGCATCCACTTCGTGTGCACCGCGAACATCTGTCGATCCCCCTACTGCGAGGCGCGAGCCCGGTACCTCTTCGAACCCGACCTCTTCGAGTTCTCGAGCTCCGGCATCCAGGCGACGACGGGACGCTCGATGTATCCCGAGATGCTCAACCAGCTCAAGGCCCGGCAGCCACGCATCAGGGTCGGGTACTCGGCGCCCACCACGGTGCGCTCCCTGCGCGACGCCGACCTCATTCTCGCCATGACGATCGACCAGCGCGACCGCATCATCCTTGAGTGGCCCGAGACGATCACGCGAACCTTCACGCTGCCGCAGTTCGCCGCGGCTGCGACGATCATGACCACCGAGGACCACTCCATGCCGCCCGCCGAGGTCATCCGGGTCGCCTTCGCCAATCGTGGCGCCGCCGGCATCGCCCCGGACATTGAGGACCCCTATCTCAAGGGCGAGGCCGCCGCCCGGCGATGCGCCGATCTCCTCGACCACTACCTCACCGACATCCACGTGGCGCTGACGCCCAACTCCACGAATGAAGGTCGCAGATGACGACGCTCGACGTGCTCGTACCCGCTGGCGGCGGGCCGGGGTGGGGACCGATTGACCGGCTTACTGAGCTCACGACGCGATATTTCCACGGAATCCATCATTATATTGAGTATCATACTGGGGCAAACAGGTCCTACGCGCTGATGTCCCTCATCCCACGACGACATGCCCGAGGTCGCGATCTTCTCGTGCTGGCACCGATGCCAGGCCAGCTCAACCACGCCGTGATTCCGTCACTTCGGTACGCCTACGACCGGGTTGCAGGCTGGGTCATTGACTCGTTCCAGTTTGACCAGATTCCACATGCCGCCAAGCAAGCCCGAACGTTCGATTGGATGTATGTCACTGACTCGGCCGATGCCAAGATGTGGTCCCAACGTGGCGTCACCGATGTGCGCACCCTCGAGTGGGGCGCCGACTGCTTGTCCGCGGCCCACATGGACCGCGGGAAGGACTGGGACGTCCTTCGAGTCGGACGCCAACCACATGCATGGGACGATGACGCCATCGTGCGCGAGCACATGCAACTTGCTGGCATCGGATATCACGGTCGTCCCGCAGTCGGGCCCTTGTCACTGCATGCCCAATTGTCACGGTCGAAGGTCATCGTCGCCTTCTCGAATCTCGTCAGCCCTGCCGACTACACGAGCAAGACCGTCGAATACCTCACCGGCCGCTGGACCGATGCCCTGGCGCATGGCTGCCTGTGTGCCGGGGTCGTACCGGACACCGCACCGGCCAGACATCAGGTGCCGGACTTCGCCCGGATCGACCTCAATCCCTTGAACGTCGAGGCCTCCCTCTCCCGCCTCCACACGGCCTTGGACGGGTGGACGCCGGAGCTTGCCGGACGGATCAAGGCGCACGCGAGGGAGCACACGGACTGGCGCTATCGGCTCCTGGACATCGCCCATGACCTTGATCTGCCCACAAGTCACCTCGAGGACGACATCGCCACCCTCCGAGCGCTCCCCCTCAATCCCTGAAACCCTCGACCTGCGCCACGCGCTTCCCGCGCATGGTGGGCCTTGCCGACGCGGCTCGGTAGACTCGCACGGGTGGCGTCACCGAGGCGCCGCACGTCGCACACGCCCGAGGAGCGCCGAGAGGGGGACCCGTGGGATTCCTGGACAGGGTCGAGAAGTCCATCGAAGGAGCGGTCAACGGTGTCTTCGCCCGCGCCTTCAAGGGCGAGGTCGAACCCGTCGAGATCGCCGGACGCCTGCAGCGCGAACTCGATTCCGAGGCCCAGATCCTCACCCGCGACAAGAGACTCGTGCCCAACGACTTCGTCGTCCGACTGTCCTCGCACGACTACGAGCACCTCGTGCCGTACACCAAGACCCTCAACGCCGAGATCGTCCCGGCCCTGCGTGACCACGCCACCGAGCGTCGCTACGTCTTCAACGGCCCCATCCACATCCGCTACGACCTCGACGAGACCCTGCCGACGGGCCGGTTCACCGTGACGAGCGGCTCCGACGACGAGGACGTGGCCAGCACCCAGGTGCGGCCCGCCCAGCTCGTCCTCGAGGTCAACGGCGTCCGCCACCCCCTCACCCCGCCCGGCCTGGTCATCGGTCGTGGGTCCGAGGCCGACCTGCGGATCAACGACCCCGGCATCTCCCGGCTGCACGCCCGGATCCATGTGTGGCCCCAGGACGAGGGCGTCGGGGTGTCCATCGAGGACATGGGGTCGACGAACGGCGTCACGGTCGACGGCGTCAAGGTTCGGACCGCCCACCTGGAGGACGGGTCACGCATCGAGGTCGGGTCGACACGCATGCTCGTCCACTCACCGACGGGACTGTGACGTGAGCGAGTTCCTCGTCGCCGTCCTGAGGATCGCCTACCTGGCCGTCCTGTGGATCTTCATCCTCGTCATCGGAAACACCATCCGGTCCGACATCTTCGGACATCGGGTGGCGCGCGCCGCCGCTCCCGGCGGGGCCCCCGCTCCGTCGCGCCGGTCCGGCCGTGGTCGTCCCGAGGAGCCCCGCACGCTGAGGGTCATCTCGGGCAGCCGGGCGGGGCTCGTCGTCCCCTTGGAGGGTCGGATCATCGTGGGCCGTGGCGGGGACGCCACCATCGTCATCGACGACGACTACGCCTCGACCCATCATGCCGAGCTCACCCAGGGAGTCGACGGCGCCTGGTTCGTCGAGGACCTCGCCTCGACCAACGGCACCTACGTCAATGGGACCGCCATCGAGGAGCCGACCCGCCTGGGCGTCGGGGACGAGGTGCGCATCGGTCGAACCGTCATGGTCATGACGGGTCGGGAGTGACATGACGTTCTCCCTCGACACCCGTAGTCACTCCGAGGTCGGACTGGTCCGCAAGAACAACCAGGACTCGGGGTACGTCTCGCCGACCATGCTCGTCGTCGCGGACGGCATGGGCGGAGCCGCGGCCGGCGACCTCGCCTCGACGGTCGCCGTCCACCACGTAGCCCGCGCCGACGCGCACCGCGAGGGCGAGGACATGCTCGAGACCCTGGCGGGAGCCGTCTCGTCGGCCAATGACGAACTCGCCGACCTCGTCGCCTGGGACCACAGCCTCGACGGGATGGGCACGACCTTCTGCGGGGCGATGTTCTCGGGCACCCAGCTGGGCGTCGTCCACATCGGCGACTCACGCGCCTACCTGCTGCGTGCCGACAAGCTCACCCGCCTCACCCACGACCACTCGTGGGTGCAGTCGCTCATCGACGAGGGCCGGATCACGCCCGAGCAGGCGGCCGTCCACCCACACCGCTCCCTGCTGCTCAAGGTGCTCAACGGGCAGACCCAGCACTCCCCCGACACGTCGATCGTCGACGTCGAGGTCGGCGACCGCATCCTCTTCTGCTCCGACGGCCTGTGCGGTCTCGTCGACGATCTCACCATCGCCCGGTCGATGAACCTCCCCGACCTGGACGAGGTCATGTCGACCCTCGTCGCACGGGCCCACGCAGCAGGCGGCACGGACAACATCACCGTCGTCCTGGCCCAGGTGGTGCCTCAGTCACCGGCGCTCGACGCCGCTGCGGGAACCATCATCGGTGCAGCCGCGACGACGCGGATCCCCGAGCACGAGGTCACCGCCCAGATCCCCCTTCCCGAGGAGGACTGGCGTCCCGAGGAGGAACCCCGACAGGTGCTCTTCGACTCCGAGGCCGAGGAGTCGATGAGGTATGCCCCCATCGACTCCAGGTCGCGACGTCGGGTCCGCCCCTGGCTGCTGGGTCTGACCGGGCTCATCATCCTGGCAGTGGCCGGGATCCTCGGCGGCCGCGCCTACTTGGCGACGCAGTACTACGTCGGCGCGAACGGTCCGACCGTCGCGATCTTCCAAGGGGTGTCCGACGACCTGCCGGGAATCGACCTGCACCACGTCGTCCAGACGAGCGACGTCCGCGTCGCCGACCTGCCGACCTACTACCGCTCGCGAGTGACCTCGACGATCACGGTCTCGTCCGTGCAGTCAGGTCAGGCGACGATCGACGAGCTGCGCAAGGGAGCCGATCGGTGCCGCGCGGTGCGGGCCGCGCGGGCCAGCACCTCCGCCTCCCCGACGCCGTCCGCACCGGTCTCCCCGACGGCGGGGCCGACGACCCCGAGCCCATCGTCGACCCCGACCGTCTCCCGCTCGGGAACCGCCCGCGCGTCCGGCACCCCGAGCCCCTCGGCATCCACCACCCCGTCCCACGTCACCCCCACCGCCACCGCCTCCCCGGAGGTTCGGCTTCCGAGCGTCGAGGCGGCTGACTGCTCATGAGCACCGCCGTCCCCGACACCGTCATCGTCCAGCCCAAGCGCCGCTGGACCGAACTCTTCCTGCTCCTCGTCGCCTGGTCACTGGGCTTCGGCGGCTACCTCCTCACCGAACTCAACATCCACGGCACGGTGCCGTCCCGCTGGCATCTCGTCGGCGGCGTCACGCTGGCAGTGCTGGTCGTCTGCCACCTCGTCGTGCGTTTCGCCCTGCCCTGGGCCGATCCGGTCATCCTGCCGGTCGTCGTCGCCCTCAACGGCATCGGGCTGGCGATGATCCACCGCATCGACCTCGTCCACGACCCGGCGAGGCACCGGGTCGAGACCCAGCTCATCTGGACCCTCGGTGGCATCATCCTGTGGGCGCTCACGGTGACGCTGCTGCGCGACTACCGCAGGATGCAGCGGTTCCCGTACATCCTCTTCATCGTCGGTCTCGTGCTGCTGCTCCTGCCCCTGGTCCCCAAATTGGGCATGGAGACCCTGGGCTCGCGGATCTGGATCCACATCGGCCATTACACCTTCCAACCGGCCGAGATCGCCAAGGTGCTGCTCGTCGTCGCCTTCGCCGCCTACCTCGTCGACAAACGGGACGTCCTGTCGGCGGCCGGACGCCGACTGCTCGGGATCACCTTCCCGCGTGCCCGTGACCTGGGCCCCATCGCCGTCATGTGGATCGCGTCGATGCTCGTCATCGTCTACGAGAACGACCTGGGCACCGGCATGCTCTTCTTCGGCATGTTCGTCGTCATGCTCTACGTCGCGACCGGGCGGATCGGCTGGGTCATCCTCGGCGGCCTGAGCTTCGCGGTGGGCGCCTGGGCGGCCATGACCTTCGTCGGCCACGTGCGGGTGCGCGTCGACGCCTGGCTGCATCCCTTCGACCACTTCGACCAGAACCGCCAGGTCATCCAGGCCCAGTACGGCATGGCCTGGGGCGGGCTCGCCGGGCGAGGCTGGGGGCTGGGCCGACCGGGCCTGGTCTCCCTGTCCTGGAGCGACTTCATCGCCTCGTCGATCGGCGAGGAGCTCGGCGTCACGGGACTCATCGGCATCATCCTCCTGTACGCCATCCTCGTCGCCCGCGGTCTGCGCGCAGCCCTGGCCTGCCGTGACGACTTCGGCAAGCTGCTGGCGGCCGGGCTCTCCCTCGTCTTCGCCCTGCAGGTCTTCGCCATCATCGGCGGGGTGACACGACTCCTCCCCCTCACGGGTCTGACGACGCCGTTCATGAGTCAGGGAGGTTCCTCCCTCATCGCGAACTGGGTCATCATCGGCATCGTCATGGCGATCAGCCACCAGTCGCGACGCCCCGATGGACAGACCGTCCCCGCCGACGGAGGTGACCGGTGAACAAGCCCATCCGCGCCCTCTCGGTGCTCGCCGCGCTCATGTTCTTCGCCCTCCTGGCCAACGTCACGTATTCGGCGGCCTTCCGCCAGGCCACCCTCAACAACGACTCGCGGAACCAACGGGTGCGCGATGCCGAGTTCTCGCAGAATCGCGGCGACATCCTCGTCGGGTCCACGGCCATCGCGCGGACCGTCCCCTCGACCGGCCAGTTCAAGTACCAGCGCACCTACCCGAAGGGCGCCGAGTACGCCCCCGTCACCGGGTACTACGCGTACTACTACGGCCGGACGATGCTCGAACAGACCCAGAACCCGCAGCTCACCGGCACCTCGGACTCCCAGTTCCTCTCGCGGATCACCGGGACCCTGTCCGGCCGCAAGCCCCAGGGCGGATCGCTGCTGACGACCCTCAATGCCAAGGCCCAGGACGCCGCCTGGAACGGGCTGCAGGGCAAGACCGGCGCCGTCGTCGCCCTGGACTACACGACCGGCGCGGTTCTGGCCATGGCGTCGAACCCGTCGTACGACCCCAACGCCCTGGCCACCCACGACCTCAAGGCGTCGCAGAAGACCTGGGCAGCCCTGCTCAAGGACTCCTCGAACCCGCTGGCGAACCGCGCGACCCGCGAGATCTACCCGCCCGGCTCGACCTTCAAGCTCGTCACCGCGGCGGCAGCCCTCCAGAACGGGTACTCGCCCGACACCAAGGTGGACTCCCCGTCCTCGTGGACCCTGCCGCAGACGACGACCGCGCTCACCAACGAGACCGACTGCGGCGGCACGAAGGTCACGCTGAACCAGGCCCTCGACGTCTCGTGCAACACGGCCTTCGCCAAGATCGGCGTCGCCCTGGGCCAGGACAAGTTGCGTGAGCAGGCCGCCAAGTTCGGGTTCGGGACGACGGCCAACTCCGACGTCTCCATGGTCGCCTCACGCTTCCCGGCCGACCTCAACACACCACAACTGGCGATGAGCTCGATCGGACAGTACGACGTGGCCGCCTCCCCGCTCCAGATGGCCATGGTCGCCGGGGCCATCGCCAACGACGGCGTCCTCATGCAGCCCTATCTCACCGGCTCGGTGCGCGCGGCGAACCTGCAGACGGTGTGGCGTCACCAGGCCACCGAGCTCTCCCGTCCCATGACGAGTCAGTCCGCCCAGGAACTCCAGAAGATGATGGTCTCGGTCGTCCAGAACGGAACCGGCACCGCGGCGCAGATCGACGGGGTCACCATCGGCGGCAAGACCGGCACCGCCCAGACATCCAAGGACCGACCCCCGTACGCGTGGTTCGTCGCCTGGTCGGACAATCCCCATGTGGCCGTCGCCGTGTTCATCGAGTCCTCCGACACCGCACGCAGCGAGATCGCCGGTGGACGGCTCGCCGCCCCCATCGCCAAGGACGTCATCGAGGCGATGAGATGAAGACCACGACACCATCCCGCACCACTGCCCAGCAGACCCCAACGGACCCCAGCAGACCGACCCGACGACCCGCACGACCCACGAAGGAGCCCCTCGATGAGTGATTCCGCCACCTGGCTCGGGGGCCGTTACGAACTTCTCAGCGTCATCGGACGCGGTGGCATGGCCGAGGTGTGGAAGGCCCGCGACCACCGCCTGGGACGCGACGTCGCCGTCAAGCGGCTGCGGGTCGATCTGGCCAGCGACGACACCTTCCAGGCGAGATTCCAGCGCGAGGCGCAGTCAGCCGCCGGGCTCAACCACCCGAACATCGTCTCGGTCTACGACACCGGGGAGACGACTGACCCGACGACGAAACTGCCGGTGCCGTACATCGTCATGGAGCTCGTCGAGGGGCACACCCTGCGCGAGGTGCTGCACGACGGCCGCAAGATCCTGCCGCGTCGGGCGCTCGAGTTCACCGAGGGGGTCCTCGACGCCCTCGCGTACTCCCATGCCGCAGGGATCATCCACCGCGACATCAAGCCGGCCAACGTCATGCTCACCCACGACGGCACCGTCAAGGTCATGGACTTCGGCATCGCCCGGGCCGTCGCCGACACGTCCGCCACGATGACCCAGACGGCCGCCGTCATCGGAACCGCCCAGTACCTGTCGCCCGAGCAGGCGCGAGGCGAGACCGTCGACAACCGTGCCGACATCTACGCCACCGGCTGCCTCCTGTACGAACTGCTGTGCGGCCGTCCACCGTTCATCGGCGACTCGCCGGTCTCGGTGGCCTACCAGCACGTCCGAGAGATCCCGGCGCCGCCGTCGAGCCTGGACGCCGAGATCACCCCGGCCATGGACGCGATCACCCTCAAGGCCCTGGCCAAGAGTCCCGACGATCGCTACCGCACCGCCAAGGACATGCGCGACGACATCTCCCGCGTCCTGTCGGGCCAACAGCCCCTGGCCCTGCTCGAGCGCTCCGAGGTGGGGCCGAACAGCGACGAGGAGAGCACCCGGCTCATTCCGGCGACCTCGGCGGTGGCGGCCGCGTCGAACCCGGCGCAGAACACACCGACCCGCACCGCCACCACCAGTGACAGCCCAGCCCGGACCGCCCCGGACGAAGCCGGCGAGACGGAACCCGAGCGCCCGCGCCGGCGTCGATTCCTGGTGCTGTGGATCGTGCTGGCGCTCCTGGTCCTGTCACTGCTCGGCTACGGCGTCTACCGCGTCGTCGACGCCAACCCGTCGGCGCCCTCGTCGACCGTCCAGATGGTCAAGGTGCCCGCCGTCAAGGGGCTCAGCGCCGACGGCGCGACGTCGACCCTCGAGAACTACGGACTGCGCACCAAGGTCGTCCACGTCCGCCAGGCCGCGGACACCGCCAATCAGGTCGTCTCGCAGAGCCCGGTGGCCGGCTCCTCGGTGGCCAAGGGGTCCACCGTGACGATCACCGTCAATGACGGCCCCAAGCAACTCACCATCCCGTCCGGCATCGTCGGGATGACCGAGGCCAAGGCCAAGGAGGCCCTCAAGCAGGCCGGGTTCGCCGACTCCGCGATCACGACGAAGGCCGACGACCCCAAGACCGAGTCGACCACGGCGAAGAAGGGCGAGGTGACCGCCGTCTCTCCCGACGCCGGCTCGACGGTGGACGACGGCACGACCGTGACCCTCACCATCGCCACGGGAACCTCGATCGTCCCCGACCTCACCGGCCAGACGGTCAAGGCCGCCGAGCAGGAGGCCCAGGCGGCCGGGTTCAAGATCGACGCCGCCGGGGCGAACTCCGACGATCTCGTCACCGCCCAGTACCCGTCGGCCTCGACGATCGCCACCCGTGGCACGACGATCTCGCTGACGACTCGGCAGACGACCACGACGACGACCACGACGACGACCATCCGGGAGACGCCGTCCGCGTCGGCGTCACCGTCGGAGTCCTCCAGCGCCCCGGCGCTGGGACCGTCGAACTCGGCCTCGGCCACCCCGCGCTGACTGGGTGCGAAGAGTCATGACCCTCCCGGGCGATGGCCCGGGAGGCCGATGGCGTGCTCCCGCTCAGTGGCGCGCCGACATGAGAGGAGCCATCCCGGCGGCTCGCGTCGGGGCGTCGACGTCACCGCAGTCGGCGAGCCAGTGGGCGAGCATCTGATGGCCGTGCTGGGAGAGCACCGATTCAGGGTGGAACTGCACCGCCTCGACCGGCAGGGTCCGATGCCGCAGCGCCATGATGACCCCCGAGTCGGTCCAGGCCGTCACCTCGAGTTCGTCGGGTACCGTGCGCGGGTCCACGGCCAGGGAGTGGTACCGCGTCGCGGTGAGCGGGTCGGGAAGTCCCTCGAAGACGCCGACGCCGCTGTGGTGGATGGCGGAGACCTTGCCGTGAAGAATTTCGGGAGCGCGCCCCACCGTGGCGCCCCAGGCGACCGCCATGGCCTGTAGGCCCAGACACACCCCGAAGATCGGCACGGTGCCCGGATGGGTGCGCAGGAGGTCGATGCAGACGCCGGCGTCCTCCGGCTTGCCCGGGCCGGGAGACAGGAGGACGCCGTCGAATCCGGTGGGCCAGGAGGAGTCGGTGAAGCGCGGATCATCATTGCGCCAGACCTCGACCGTGGCCCCGATCTGTCCGAGGTAGGACACGAGGTTCCACACGAAGGAGTCGTAGTTGTCGACGACGAGGATCCTGGCTGTCATGGAGTGATCCTCCCATGGTCGACCCGCGCTCGCGGCCGTCCTCGTCGGCGTGGAACGGTCAGCGCGGGACGGGAGTGGCCTTGTCGAGGGTGAGGGTTCCCTTGAACGCGGGCATGGTCATGACGCCCTTGCCCTGCACCGACCAGCCGAGCTGGTAGGCGGTGACGTACTCCTTGTAGATGCGGACCGACTCGGAGCTGTCCAGGGCATGTCGCATCGCGTCGACGTCGCCGATCGCGGCGATCCGGTACGGCGGGGCGTAGGGGACGCCGTGCAGGACGACGGTGTTCCCCACGCACTTCACCGCGGTGGTCGAGGTGACGCGCTGCCCTTGGATCGTCATGGCCTCGGCACCACCGGACCACAGCGTGTTGACGACCATCTGGATGTCCTGCTGGTGGACGACGAGCATGTTGGCGTCGACGCCCTGGGGGTTGACGCTCAGGGGGGCGTCGTCGAGGATGATCTCGAGGGCCGGTCCCTTGACCGCCTGGAGCCCGGCGCCGGGGGCCAGGGCCGATGACGTGGCATCGGTCGACGGATTCGCCTGGGCATGACGCGACAGCTGGTCGATCTGCGCCCGCAGGGCCGCGGCTTCCTTGGAGAGCTTGTCGTTCTGGGCGGCCTGTTTGGCGACGACGTCGGCCAGGTCGGCGTTGCTGTCGGGACGCAGGTCCTGACCGCGCGAGTTCACCGCAGCCGTCGTCATCATGAAGCCGGCCAGGGCGACAACTGCCACCGACGCCACATGGCGCAAGGGATGATGCAGCCGCGGCCGGCGCACCTCCTCGGCCATGGCGTCCTCCCCCGTCGGTCCGCGTCACCGCCGCCGAGGTCGAAGCCCGCGACGACGTCAACTAGGCTAGCCGTTGCCACGTCAGCCGCAACACCGTCAACGAGGAGAGTTCCCGTGCCCGAATCGAAGGTCCGCGCGTCCGCCAGGAAGAAGGCACAGGTCAAGCACCAGCACGAGATCGACACCGAACGCGCCAGGAAGGCGGCCAAGGCCGTCGACCGGTCCTGGGTGCCGTGGGTCTTCGTCCCGGTCGGCGTCCTGGGTGTGCTGTGGCTCGTCGTCTACTACATCGCCGGCTACCAGATTCCCGGGATGAGCGCCCTGGGCGACTGGAACATCCTCATCGGCATGGGGCTCATGGCCGCGGCGTTCATCATCGCGACGATGTGGAAGTGATCACCGCTCCGGCTTGAGCAGCGGGAAGAGGATCGTCTCGCGGATCCCGGCATTCGTGAAGAGCATGATGAGTCGGTCGACGCCGAGCCCGAGACCTCCCATGGGCGGGCAGCCGAACTCGAGGGCCTCGAGGAAGTCCTCGTCGAGCTCCATGGCCTCCGGGTCACCGGCGGCGGCGGCCAGCGACTGCTGGGTGAGCACCTCGCGCTGAACCACCGGATCGACGAGTTCGGAGAACCCGGTGCCCCGCTCCATTCCGCCGATGATGAGGTCCCAGGCCTCGACCATGCGCGGGTCGTCGCGATGCGGTCGTGCCAGCGGTTGGGCGATCGCGGGGTAGTCACAGACGAAGGTCGGCTGGAGCAGCGTCGGCTCGACGATCTCCCCGAAGAGCTCCATGACGAGCTTGCCGGCGCTCCAGCCGTCGTCGTATGCGATGGACTTCTCGTCGGCGATGGCTCGCAGCTCCTCGACCGTCGTGTCGAGGGTGATCTCGCGGCCGAGCTCCTCGGACAGTCGCGGGTACACGTGCACCCACTCCCACTCGCCGTCGAGGTCGATGACGCCCTTGTCGGTCTCGATCTGGTGGGTGCCGACGGCGTCAGCCGCCCTCATGATGATCGCCTTGATGACCTCGGCGATGGTGAACTGGTTGCCCCAGCTCTGGTAGGCCTCGAGCATCGTGAACTCCGCCGAGTGGTTGGAGTCGATGCCCTCGTTGCGGAACACTCGTCCCATCTCGTACACCCGATCGGTCCCACCGACCATGGCGCGCTTGAGGTACAGCTCGAGGGCGATGCGCAGGCTCATGTCGATGTCGAAGGCATTGAGGTGCGTGTTGAAGGGCCGGGCTGCCGCCCCACCGTGGACGAGCTGCAGGGTCGGGGTCTCGATCTCGAGGAATCCCATCTCGTCCAGGCTCGTGCGAATGGCGCGGGTGACGGCGGCGCGGGTGCGCACCATCTGACGCGACTCCTCCCGCACGACGAGATCGGCGTAACGCCGACGCACCCGGGACTCCTCCGACAGGTCCTTGTGCAGGGTCGGCAGCGGACGAAGGGCTTTGGAGGCCATTCGCCACTGCGAGGCCATGACGGACAACTCGCCGCGCCTCGACCGGGCGACATGGCCCCTGACCCACACGAAGTCGCCGAGGTCGACGTCGGACTTCCAGGCAGCGAGGGCGTCGTCACCCACCTGCGCCTTCGACAGCATGACCTGGAGCCGCTCACCGTTGGAGGACTCGGTGAACCCGTCCTGCAGGGTCGCGAAACACAGCTTGCCGGTGTTGCGCACGAAGATGACCCGGCCACCGATGGTGACGACGTCGTCCTCGCGCTCCTCGCCCGGCTCGAGCGTCAACTCGCCGTCGTCGCCGGTGTAGGCGTCGCGCACCTGCTGGAGCGTGTGGTCGCGCAGCAGATCGACGGGGTAGGCCTGACCGCCCTGGTCGATGATCCGGGCACGCTTGTCGAGGCGCACCTGCATCTGCTCGGAGACGTCGGGGGCGGTGTTCTGCTGCTGGTCGGTCACCCGAACAGCCTACCGAGCCGGGACGTGCGAGTTCGACACAGACTCGTCCCGGGGCTTGAGGGATGGCCCCGTGTCCGCATGCTGCGGATCGTCCCTCGGTCCTGCGGATTGGCTGATAGAACTGCTGCTACTTGACTGATAGAACCCCCGCCGTCGCGTGGAGCCGTACATACACTCCCAACGCGGCAGCCATCTTGGACGGGTCAGGGCCGCCACGTCAGGACTCGACGTGCGGCGCCCCGGCGATCCAAGAGTTCATGCGCGAGCTGGAGCCGGGACTGCCTCACGGCGTCTTTCGCATGTTCGACGCGCTCCGGATCTGCACGTCGGACGATCTTCTCCAGCCGGCTGCCAATGGAGTGATCCATGGGATCGAATCGCCTGCTGTCCAGGTCCTGAGACGCGCAGACCAGCGCTTCATGGTCATGGAATTTGAACGAACCACCTGGAACACTCGGCTCCAGCGTGGCCCACGCCGCAGGGATGCCCAGCGCATCGGCGACGATGAGTCCATACAGTGAGGTCGTCAAGATCGCGTCACACGCGGCAATGTCATGAATGACCTGCCGAGGAGGCTTGCGCACATCAATGAGCCTGGCCCCCGAACGCACGTGTCCCAAACTGTCCACTGCAGGATTGGCGCGGTGCCAGATGTGTGCAACGATCCCGACACGTGCCTCCCTCGCCTGCCGGGAACCGACACACTCTGCGGCCAATAGTCCCGGGTCGCCCAGTGGCGTGTCACCGGGAAGATCTCCCGCGTCTCTCGTGAGCGGACCGCGAACGAGAAGCACCCTTGCTCTCTCAAGGTGCAGCCGTCGGTCATCACCAAAGCACATCCCAGAGCCCCAGATCCAGCCATCGAATCCTTGAGGAACGTGATGGATGATGCTCCCCGCGCCGAACAACTCGGAAGCATCCGGGCCCGCCAGAATAGGCGCAATCCCCGAACTCGGTAGAAGCGTCGGCGTGAACAGATCTCCAAAATTGGGCTCACCAGTCCACCAATAGGAGGCAACCGGGGAATAAGATCTCATCACGCCACCGTTAGACAACACGCTCAAGCGTCGCTGAACATCTCTGGGCGCTTGACCCCTGATCTTGGACACGCTGATTCCAGCACGGCGCTGGGGAAGCGAGAATTCAAGGGATGGCAAGGAAGAACTACACGGACGAGTTCCGGCAGCGGGCGGTGGACTTGTACGAGTCCACGCCCGGNTGGGCGCTTGACCCCTGATCTTGGACACGCTGATTCCAGCACGGCGCTGGGGAAGCGAGAATTCAAGGGATGGCAAGGAAGAACTACACGGACGAGTTCCGGCAGCGGGCGGTGGACTTGTACGAGTCCACGCCCGGCGGGACGTTGAAGGGCATCGCAGCGGACCTGGGTATCTCCCGCGGCGCGCTGCGGGAGTGGGTCGAGAAGCATGGCTCGGGCACGACGGCCCACAGCATGTCGCCGCCCACGTCGGGTCGGTCAGAGTCCCAGGCAGCGCGGATCGCGCGGCTCGAGGCCGAGCTGGCCCAGTCGAGGGCGGAGAAGCTGAAGCTCGAGACGGAGCGGGACATCCTCCGTCAGGCGGCGAAGTATTTCGCCGGGGAGACGAACTGGTGAACCGCTTCCAGTTCGTCGCCGACCACAAGGACGCCTACGGCGTGAAGCGGTTGTGCGAGGTCATCGAGATCGCGAGGTCATCGTTCTACGCCTGGCTCGCGGCGGCCCCGGGACGGGCGGCGAGAGCGGCCGAGGACGCGGCCCTCGCCGCGCGGATCCGGGTGCTGCAGGACCCCGCCCAGGGCGGCGACCGCGCCTACGGGGCACCGCGGATCACCGCCGACCTCAACGACGGCGTCACCGCTGCCGAGCGGGTGAACCACAAGCGGGTCGCCCGGGTGATGCGCGCGCATCAGCTCGCGGGGATCCGGCTACGCCGGCGGGTGAAGACCACGATCCCGGACCAGTCCGGACGCCGCTTCCCCGACCTGATCGGGAGGGATTTCTCCATCGGCGAGCCGAACCGCCGGTATGTCGGCGACATCACCTACCTTCCCATCGCCGACGGGTCGAACCTGTATCTCGCGACCTGCATCGACCTCGGCTCCCGGAAGCTCGCGGGTTGGCAGATCGCAGACCACATGCGCACCGAACTCGTCGAGGATGCACTGCGCGCCGCGGCCCGCGACCGCGGGACGCTGGCCGGCGCGATCTTCCACAGCGACCACGGCAGCGTCTACACCTCGAAGGCCTACGCAACCCTCTGCGAGCACCTGGGCGTGACCCAGTCCATGGGTGCGGTGGGCACGAGCGCCGACAACTCCCTTGCGGAGAGCGTCAACGCGACGCTCAAACGCGAACTCCTCGAAGGCGCTTCAGCGTTCCCCGACCAGGCCACCGCCTACCGGGCCGTGTTCGGTTGGGCGAACCGCTACAACACCCGACGGCGCCACTCCGCGATCGGCCACATCAGCCCGAGCACCTACGAAGCCGCCTACGCGGCGACCGCGTCCGCTACCCTCACGGAAGCGGCATAACCGAACCGACACCGTGTCCACGATCGCGGGTCAAGGCCCCTGACTCCATTCCGCACCACCCAATCTGGTCGCCACATGTCAGAGTCCTCCCCAGCGCCCGGAACACATCGTCAATCGGCCGCGAACAATACATCCATCCACCGTGCCACAGGAGAAGCACAGGGTAACCACGTGTGCAGACGCCGAGCCACGAGCATCAACGCCAGCCTTCTGGGACATCACGACATGACCCGCCGCCATGATCAGTGGCACCGTCATGCTTCCTCACGGAGGCGATCACCGACCCACGACGGACGGCCCGACGGCTTGGTGGTCCGAGCCACGAAGGACAGCCCGTCCGTCAGCCACCCCGAACCGCACCGCCCCCAGGTCCGCGACGACGGCGTCCGCCTCCACCTCATCGCGTCGTGTCGTCGTCAACAGCCCCAGCGTCGCGCAGCCGGCTTCACGGCCCGACACCAACCCCGCCACGGAGTCCTCGACGACGAGGCAGTCCGCAGGCTCGACCCCCAGCAGCTCGCACGCCCGGAGCCAGGGCTCGGGATCGGGCTTGCCGTGGTCGACGTCGGTGCGCGTCACCGTCACTGCGGGCACCCGGAACCCGACGACCTCGGCGCGCAGGTCGAAGAGGTCCCGGTCACACGAGGTGACGATGGCGCAGGTGGCGTCGTCCAAGGCCCCCAGCGCCTCCCGTGCACCGGGCAGGGGGACGATGCCGTCGGTGTCGGCCAACTCGAGGGCACGGATCCGCGCCAACGCCTCGGCCTGACGCTCCGGCTCGATGAGGCTGTTGATCTTCTCGATGACCGGCACCCCATGACTCACCGCCAGTTCGGACACCCCGTACTCGGCGGTCCACGTCGCCCAGGAACGCGTCACCGATGGAGTCGAGTCGACAAGGGTTCCGTCGAAGTCGAACAACACCGCCGCGAAGGTCCGTCCACCCAGTCCACCGAGGTCGCCGTCAGCCATGACTCGACCTTATCGGTCGACGACTATGATCCGCCCCGGAGCGACGCCCACGACGAGCGAGCCCGGCGACGAGGGGATCATGACGAACTCGACCATCCAGACCCAGCTGGCCCACCGCACCATCCGCCGGTTCACCGCCGATCCCGTCAGCCCGGAGGACCTGGCCAACCTCGTGGCCGTCGCCCGCCAGACGGCGTCCTCCAGTGGCGCGCAACTCAGCTCGGTCATCCGCGTCACCGACCCCACCCTCAAGACGCAGGTCGCGACGATCTGCCGTCAGCCCTACGTCGCGGAGGCTCCCGAGCTGTGGATCACCTTGGTCGACGCCGCCCGGGGCGCCCGCGTCGTCGCCGCCAAGGGCTACGACGAGACCCGGGTCGCCACGATGGACGTCTTCTTCCAGGCCGCCACCGACGCCGTCCTCCTGGCCCAGAACGTCGCCACGGCAGCCGAGTCCCTCGGTCTGGGGACGTGTTTCCTCGGCTCGATCCTCAACGACCCGGCTGCTCTCATCGAGCTGCTCGGCATGCCGCCGCGGACCTTCCCCGTCCTCGGCCTCATGGTCGGCCATCCGGCTCAGGCACCCCAACTCAAACCACGGATGCCCATGGACCTGCGCCTCTTCGAGAACCACTACGTCGACGCCGGGGACGGCGTCCTCGACGACCTGGCAGAGTACGACGCCCAGCTGACGACCTACTACGACCTGCGTGACGCCAACCGTCGCGTCGACTCGTACACCGAGCAGCTCACCCGACTGCTGCTGCGCGATGATCCCGAGCGCAACGGCCTCCTGCGCGTCGTGAGTGACCAGGGCTTCGACCTGGCCCTGTGACTCTGGCGACACCGTGACTCGCCCGACACCGTGACTCGGGCGGCCTTGCCACTCAGGACACCTTGAGTCCCAATCCCTCGATCCGGGTACGGGCAGCGTCCGCGATCCTGCCGAGGGCCTTCTCAAAGCTCCCCGACCCCAGGAACTTCCCCTTGACCGACGCCCACGCCCCGGCGACGACGGGCCAGGCCGGCGAGGGGCTCGAGTCCTGGGCGATCCTGCCACCCAGATCGGACAGCGTCGACATGACGTCGTCGTCCCCGAAGACGTCCGACCAACTCGACGGCGTCGTCAAGGAGTCGACGGAGGCCGCCGGGACCAACCCACGTGGCGCCAGCAGGCTCGTGTCCTCGCCGATGACGTCGGCGAAGGCCAGCGCCTGGTCCGGGTGCGCACACCCCGTGAGGACGACCCACGACGACCCGGCGTAGGACGCCACCCGCCCCTCACCCGTGCCCTTCCCCTCACCTCCGCTCGGCAGTGCACTGACCGCCCAGCGGTGGCCCGTGGCCCGAACGGCCTCGAGAAGGTCCGGGATCTCCCCGGGAGCCCCGATGTGCCCGACGACCTTGCCGGAGGAGAAGGCCGAGGTCGTCGCGTCGGCGTCCCACCCGTGGGTCGACGGCAGACCACCCGCCTGGACGATCCGTCTCCACCCGGACGCGAAGGCGACCGCCTCGGCGGTGTCGATGCCGATCTGCCAGGTGGTGTCGTCGACCGCGCGGAACCACGGGCACCCGCAGGCGTCGCACAGGGCGGCGTACCAGGCGGCGTCGTCGATCGGCACATCCGTGAGGGCCAGCCCGGCGGTCCTCAGTCTGGTCGCGGCGGCCTCCATCTGCTGCCAGGTCGTCGGCACGTCGACGCCGGCCTTCGTCCACGCGTCGACGTCGTGGAAGAGCACGAGCGGCGACGAGTCCAGGGGGAGGCCGTAGGTCCGCCCGCGATAGGTCACCCGGGACATGGGGCCGCGGGCGTACGAGTCGCGGTACTGCTCCGCGGTCTGGGTGACGTCGTCCAGCACGCCGGCCTGCGCCAGGCCGGTGACGGCGGTGTTGGGAACCTGCGCCAGGCACGGTCCTCGCCCCGACCTGGTGACCCGTCGTAGGTCGGCGAGGTAGGCGGCGGTCGTCGTCGGGGCATCATGAATCGTCACCGTGGCCCCGGGGTGGCTGCGACCGAACTGGTATGCGGCCTGCGTCAGGGGAGGCATGCCCTCACCCCCGCGAAGCCTCTGCCACACGACGAGGCCGTCATCACTGGACGGGGAGGGGTTCGACGAGGTCCTCAGGGATCCGCAGCCGGCGAGCAGCCCGACCGCAGTGAGGGCGAGGAACTGCCTCCGGCTACGCCTGCCCGCCACGACCGCACCTCCGACCACGTCTGCGCCGTCATCGACGGCCCGCCACGGGCCGAACCCTACCGTCGACTCCGAGCCCGATCGGTGAGGTCAGGCTGGAATTGTCGGTGGGGAGCAATAGTGTTGCCGCCGTGACACGCCCCGTCACGCTCGGCCACCTCAGGGAGTCACCGTGCTCGTGAAGCTCGTCAACCGGTACATCGGCCGGTACTGGCCCCAGATCGTCCTCATCCTCCTGCTCCAGGCGGGGGCTCAGCTGGCCTCCCTGTACCTTCCGACGATCAACGCCGACATCATCAACAGAGGCGTCGTCACCCTCGACACGGGCTACGTCAAGTCGCGGTCGGCGCTCATGCTGGCCGTCGCCGCCACCCAGGCCCTGTGCCAGGTCATCGCGGTGTACTTCGCCGCCCGCACGGCCATGGGTTTCGGCCGAGACGTCCGCGACGCCGTCTTCAGCCGTACCCTCGAGTTCTCCAGCCGTGAGGTCAACCACTTCGGCGCCCCGTCCCTCATCACCCGCACGACGAACGACGTCCAGCAGGTGCAGATGCTCGTCTTCATGACCTTGGCCATCCTCATCGGCGCGCCGATCACCATGGTCGTCGGTGTCGTCATGGCCCTGCGCGCCGACGTCGGACTGTCGTGGATCATCGTCGTCGCCGTCGTCGTCCTGGGAATCATCGTCGGCGCGATCGTCGCCACCATGGGGCCGCTCTTCCGCACCATGCAGAAGCGGATCGACGACCTCAACCGCGTCGTCCGGGAACAGATCACCGGCATCCGGGTGGTACGCGCCTTCGTCCGCGAACCCTACGAGTCGCGCCGGTTCGACGTCACCAACAGTGAGCTGCGTGACATCCAGATCAAGGTCGGCCGTCTCATGGCCCTCATGTTCCCCGTCGTCATGCTCGTCATGAACCTCTCCCAGATCGGGGTGTTCTGGTTCGCCGCACCACGCATCGACTCGGGCGAGCTCCAGGTCGGCGCGCTGGCGTCGTTCACCAACTACCTCATGCAGATCCTCATGTCGGTCATGATGGCGACGATGATGATCATCATGTGGCCGCGCGCCGCCGTGTGCGCCGACCGCATCAGCGAGGTCCTGGCGACGACGTCCAGCGTGGAGACGCCGACCGACCCGGTGACCGAGCTGCCCGTGCGCGGGTCCCTCGAGTTCCGCGACGTCGAGTTCACCTATCCCGGCGCCGCCGAGCCCGTCCTGTCGGGGATCACGTTCCGGCTCGAGAAGGGCACGACGACCGCGGTCATCGGCTCCACCGGAGCCGGCAAGTCGACCCTGGTCAACCTCATCCCGCGGCTGTTCGACGCCACCGGCGGGCAGGTCCTCGTCGACGGGGTGGACGTGCGCCGGCTCGCCCCAGAGACCCTCTGGAGCACCATCGGCCTCGTCCCGCAGAAGCCCTACCTCTTCAGCGGGACGGTCGCCAGCAACCTGCGCCAGGGCAGGCCCGACGCCAGCGACGAGGAACTGTGGCAGGCTCTGCGGATCGCCCAGGCCGACGACTTCGTCCGGGCCATGGACGGCGGGCTCGAGGCGTCCATCGCCCAAGGAGGGACGAACGTCTCGGGCGGCCAGCGACAACGACTGTCCATCGCCCGGGCGCTCGTGCGCCGCCCCGACATCTACGTCTTCGACGACTCCTTCTCCGCCCTCGACGTCGCCACCGACGCCCGACTTCGGGCGGCCCTGACGACAAGCGTCACCGACGCCGCGGTGCTCATCGTCGCCCAGCGGGTCTCGACCATCCGTCACGCCGACCAGATCCTCGTCATCGACGACGGCCGGCTCGTGGGCCGGGGCACCCACGAGGAGCTCATGGACGGCTGCCCCACCTACGTCGAGATCGTCAACTCCCAGCTCTCCGCCGAGGAGGCCGCAGCATGAGCCGCTACAAGCCGCGTCACGCCCAGGAGTCCATGTCGAAGGACGAGCAGGCCGCCATCGCCCGCCAGTCCTCGCGTCGCGGCGGCGGCCATGGCCCGGGAGGGGGCCACGTCGCCGAGAAGGCCGTGAACTTCGGGCCGTCGCTCCGTCGCCTGTTGGGCACCCTGAGGCCCTTCCGGTTCGTCCTGGGGATCGTCGTGGTCGTCGCGGCGATCTCGGTGGCCCTCAACGTCGTCGGTCCGAAGATCCTCGGCCGGGCCACCGACGTCATCTTCGGCGGGGTCCTCACCACGCAGATCGGCAACCGCTACCCCAGCGCCAAGGGCATGACGACCGACCAGCTCATCGCCCAGCTCAAGGCCGCCGGTCAAGGTAACTCGAAGATCCTCGACATGCTCGGTCAGTACCCGGGCCTGCGGATCGGCGACGGCATCGACATGCATCGCCTCGGCGTCATCATCTGCATCGCGCTGGCCTGCTACGCCCTGTCGGCGATCCTCATGTTCCTCCAGGGATTCCTCCTCAACACCGCAGTCCAACGCGCCATGTACGACATGCGCCGTCAGGTGTCCGACAAGTTGGAGCGACTGCCCCTGAGCTATTTCGACAAGCAGCCACGCGGCGAACTCATGAGCCGCATGACCAACGACATCGACAACGTCGCCCAGACCCTCACCCAGACCCTGCAACAGCTCCTCAACGCCATCCTCATGGTCATCGGGGTGCTCATCATGATGTTCTGGGTGTCGCCACTGCTGGCGGTCATCAGCATCGTCGTCATCCCGGTGGCCGGGGTGGTCGCCGCCCTCATCGGCAAGCGGGCCCAGGTGCAGTTCGCCCACATGTGGAAGGCCACCGGTCAGCTCAACGCCGAGGTCGAGGAGGCCTACGCCGGGCACGCCCTCGTCACCGTCTTCGGACGCCGTCAGGCCGTGGCCCGCAGTTTCCACGACCGCAACGAGGAGCTGTACCAGGCGTCCTTCAAGGCGCAGTTCGTCTCGGCGACGATCCAGCCCGTGATGTTCCTCATCGGCAACATCAACTACGCCCTCATCGTCCTCATCGGCTGTCTTCGCGTGACCCAGGGCCAGATGCCCCTCGGCGACGTCCAGGCCTTCATCCAGTACTCGCGGATGTTCACCCAGCCCATCACCCAGATCGCGTCGATGGCGAACCTCCTGCAGTCCGGCGTGGCCTCGGCCGAACGGGTCTTCGAGGTCCTCGACGCCGACGAACTCTCGGCGGACGGAACTGACGTCCTGCCGCCGACCCGCGGGCATGTCGAGTTCGAGCACGTGAGGTTCTCGTACTCCCCGGACAAGCCGCTCATCACCGACCTGTCCCTCGTCGCCGAACCCGGTCAGACCGTGGCCATCGTCGGGCCGACCGGGGCCGGCAAGACGACCCTGGTCAACCTCCTCATGAGGTTCTACGAGATCGACGGCGGCCGCATCACCCTCGACGGCATCGACACGCGCACCGTCCCGCGGGCCTCGCTGCGATCCCATGTCGGGATGGTCCTCCAGGACACCTGGCTGTTCTCGGGGACGATCCGCGACAACATCGCGTACGGTCGCCCGGACGCCTCCGAGGAGGACATCATCGGGGCGGCGAAGGCCGCCTACGTCGACCGCTTCGTCCATTCCCTGCCCGAGGGCTACGACACCGTCATCGACGAGGAGGGCTCGAACGTCTCGGTCGGCGAGAAGCAGCTCATCACCATCGCCCGGGCCTTCCTCGCGGCGCCCGACCTGCTCATCCTCGACGAGGCGACGAGCTCGGTCGACACCCGAACCGAGGTGCTCGTGCAGGAAGCCATGAACAACCTGCGGTCGGGGCGGACGAGCTTCGTCATCGCCCACCGGCTCTCGACCATCCGCGACGCCGACCTCATCCTCGTCATGGAGCACGGCGACATCGTCGAACAGGGTTCACACGCCGAACTGCTCGAGCGACACGGCCACTACTACGACCTCTACCAGGCGCAGTTCAATGCGGCCGTGGAGGAGTCGCCGGCCGGGGCGTGAGGCACCCGCTCACCGCCTCGTCCCATCGACAGCTCGAGGGCGTGGGCAGCGTGCCGGGCCACGCTACCGGTGGCCGCCATCGCGATAACCGTAGCAATACGAATTGTCGATGAGTGCGTGAGAGGAATAGACGAGCGACAGTGGGGCGAGCACCTGGGTGAGCAAGCTGTACCAAGGAACGGGATATTCTCTGTCTAACCCGAATGGATCGGTCGCGGGATGCATCGCAAGAAGCGGCTCGAAATAATTCAGCCGCCGCTCCACCGCATCCGAACCATCGTCGGCATCGTCGTGTGCGGTGTCGTCGTCGAAGGCGCTGCCCTCATCGTCAACGCCCTCGTGTGAGTCGCCCCACAGGAAGTAAGGATCATGCACATCACCCGACGTCTCGCGGCGACGGTCGCCGCGCTGAGCCTCCTGGCCGCAGGATGCTCGAGTCAGCCCGCCGCCGAGTCGGCTGAGTCGGCTCCGCCGCCCGCCTCGACGATGCCGGCGGCCTCGACCCCGTCGTCGGCTTCGACGGCCCTTCACGGCTCCGAACCGTTCCCGGGGACTGGTTGTGCTCACGTCGACCACGTCGACACCACGCCGGTCACCGAGGCGCCCAAGACCCGCTGGATGGACTTGCAGGGGATCAAGCTGCCTCTCACCGAGGCCGGCCCCTTCGTGGTCGACGGCTACAAGCAGGAGTGCTTCGCCCCGAGCCTCAAGGGTGCCGTGGCCGCGGCCGCGAACATCGGCCTGCGACAGTTAGTCGGTGACCCCGCCATGACGTGGGCCTACGAGCACAACTCCGAACCTGCCTGGCCCGGCGAGCACACGACCGTCGGCCACGTCGAACTGCGTCGGTTCCGTGTCGCGAAGGTCTCCGCCGACGGCACCCATGTCGTCGTCTACCTCGCCCTCGTCGTGAAGTATGAGGGCGACATCATCGAGGCCGGGGTAGCCCTTCCGGTCGTGTGGACCGGCACCGACTGGAAGACCGACCAGAAGGCTGATCGCGCGAACACCAAGAACAACACCACCGTTGAGCGCGTCACGGCCGACTACCTCCAGTGGAGGGAGGCCACACAATGATTGCCCAGCTTGTGGGAGGACTCCTCATTCCCCTGGAGAGTGACGACAAAGGGGCTCTTCAGGATCCAGGGTGTAGTTGTGACTTGACTGTGTGAGAGTCTGCTGTAGTTGGCCTGTGGGGCCGGGGTGCGTGGGGGGAGGACCCTGCGCGAGGATCGGAGTGTCTTAAGTCCCGTCCTCGTGAATCGCAAGGTCCTCCATGAACCACGCTACCTTCGGCGCCCCCGACCTGACCACATTCGCCCGTCTGGACGAACTCGGTCTGGAGGTCACCGGCCAGCTGATCAGTGACGAGGAGACGGTCCTGGCCTGCCGGGTCGTCGCCCCCGACGACTGGTGCCACTGGTGCGGATGCCAGGGGGTCCCTCGTGACACGGTGATCCGCCGGCTGGCCCATACCCCGATGGGCCACCGGCCCACGATCCTTCAGATCCGGGTGCGCCGGTACCGGTGCACCGGCTGCGGACACGTGTGGCGCCAGAACACCGACCAGGCCGCCCAGGCCAGGGCGAAACTGTCGCGGGGAGGGCTGGCCTGGGCACTGGAGGGCCTGGTGCTCGATCACCTGCCGGTCTCCCGTATCGCCGCTGGTCTGGGGGTGGACTGGACCACCGCCAACGATGCGGTGCTGGCCGAGGGCACCCGCCGGCTCATCGACGACCCGCACCGCTTCGAGGGCGTGGAGGTCATCGGGGTCGACGAGCACGTGTGGCGCCACACCAGCCGTGGTGACAAGTACGTCACCGTGATCATCGACCTGACACCGAGACGCGACGGCACCGGGGCCTCCCGGCTGCTCGACATGGTGGCGGGACGTTCCAAGAAGGTGTTCAAGACCTGGCTGGCCGGCCGCGACCAGGCCTGGCGCGACCGCATCCAGATCGTGGCGATGGACGGGTTCACCGGCTTCAAGACCGCAGCCGCCGAAGAACTCCCGGCCGCGGTCGAGGTCATGGATCCGTTTCACGTCGTGCAGCTCGCCGGCGACCAGCTCGATGTCACCCGCCAACGCGTCCAGCAGGACACCACGGGCCATCGGGGCCGGGCGGGCGACCCCCTGTTCGGGGTCAGGCTGACCCTGCACACGGGCCGGGACCTGCTCACCGACCGGCAGGCCGCCCGCCTGGAACAGGTGTTCGCCGCCGACGCCCACGCCCCGGTCCAGGTCACCTGGGCGGTCTACCAGGAGATCGTGGCCGCCTACCGCGCCGAGAACCGTGCCGAGGGCAGACGCATCATGGCCCACCTCATCGACGCGATCGCCACCAAAGTCCCGAAGGCCCTGCCCGAAGTCACCACTCTGGGCCACACCCTGAAGAAGCGGGCCGACGACATCCTGGCCTACTTCGACCACCCCGGGACCTCGAACGGGCCCAGTGAAGCCATCAACGGCAGACTCGAACACCTCCGCGGCATCGCCCTGGGATTCCGCAACCTCACCCACTACATCACCAGATCACTCCTGGAGACCGGAGGATTCAGACCCCGACTACACCCTGGATCCTGAAGAGCCACTGGACNCATCAACGGCAGACTCGAACACCTCCGCGGCATCGCCCTGGGATTCCGCAACCTCACCCACTACATCACCAGATCACTCCTGGAGACCGGAGGATTCAGACCCCGACTACACCCTGGATCCTGAAGAGCCTGACAACCCCCGACCTCGGCGGCGGACGTGTGTAGGTGGCTGGGTACGTGCGGTGCCATCGATGGTTGGAGCTTCGGGTGTCAGGCGTGACCGATGG
Organism: Acidipropionibacterium timonense; assembly: GCF_900605005.1. Classification (GTDB taxonomy): domain Bacteria; phylum Actinomycetota; class Actinomycetes; order Propionibacteriales; family Propionibacteriaceae; genus Cutibacterium; species Cutibacterium timonense. Next base: position 2,505,835 of record NZ_LR027558.1, read on the forward strand.
GGGTCCAGTGGTAGCGCTGCGACATCATCGGGGATCGTGAAGGTGTCCCCGGTGACGGTGTGGTGGGCGGCCAGGGCGGGTCCGATCATTGCTTCGATGAGGGGTTTGGTCTGATCCCATGGTCCTACCTGGGTGCTGGCGTTGTAGGCCGCCATCTCGATCTCGGGGACGACGAGCCGGTCCGGGACGGTGATGGTGTTGAAGCTGTAGCTGGGTCGAGCGAGGACCCGGCCGAGGGCGTCGGTGACGTCGTGGGGGTCAGGATGAAGCCACGTCGCAATGAGGGCGAGATCGATGAGGTCGCGGCGGCGGGTCGACATGTTCCCCGAGTGCAGGGTGTACATGGCGGTGGTTTTCTCGGCGGTGTGTTCAGCCAAGGGGATGAGGGGGATCCGAGGCCAGTCGTCGAAGCGTGTGAGGTCGAGGCGCGGACGGAGACCGAGGACGTCGGGCGAGAACTCGAAGGCCGGTGTGAGAGCCACATCCAGGCCGATGTTAGGCATCTTGCGCCACTGGCCACGCCTGTCGGTGATGAACGGGGTGATCTTGGCGCGCAGGAGGTGTCTTGTCGGACCCACGGCGCTCCACCCGTCTCGCAGTTGGAACCGGAGACAGTCATCAATGGGTGTCGGCTGGCCGATCAGGGAGCGGATGTGTTCGACGGCGGCGTCCACGCTAGTGGCGAGGATCGTGGCATCAATGTCCTTGGTGAGTCGGGATTGGTGAGGTAGCCGCGCCATCATGGCCTGGCCACCTTTGAGGACGAACTGGTCGTGTGCACACAGCCGTGCTACGAGTCGTTGCATGACCCAGACGTGGACGGCGAACTGGCGCTCTTCTACGTTGTCGAACGTACGGGCGGACGCATCGGCCAGGGCTGCTCGTATGGCGTCACCGTCGCCATACGCGGGTCGGTTCATGCCACTTTCTCCAGGTAGTAGGGCAGGGATTCTTTGACGGCGTCGGGGCCCATGACCTCGCAGACGCGGTCGATGGTCCAGCCGTGTTCTTCGACGAGTTCGAGCATCCATCGGGAGCGGTGTTCACCGTCCATGAGACGCATGTGGCCCAGATCGTAGGTGGTGCGTTCGAGGGTGGTGACCGGTAGTCCGTCGATCCAGCACATGTCGTCGGGGCTCAGGCGATCGACGTGGACGGTGTATCGCTGAACGTGGCGCGAGGTGGGCCGGGTCAGGTGCGACTCCATGGGAAGGTCCCACGCCCCGTGGAACTCGGCAGCGGTGTAGTGAGAGAACACCCCCACCGGAATCGGGTCGTTCAGCTTCTCCTGCGTGAACATGGCTGGCTCCAACGACTCCCAGATGACACGGTGCCACCCGTGCATGGTGTCGAACAGCGCCGGCACGTAATAGACCCCCCTCTGCGCGACGGCCAGAATGGTGTCGTCGGCGAGCATCCTGGGGATGCTGGAGGGGTTGATGCCGTAGCGCAGGAGCTGCTGGCGGGTGACGACTCCGTCCTGGCGGGCAGCCAGGTCGACGGTACGGGCGTAGTCCTTGAGCGCCGTCATGACACCCCCTCTTTTGTCGGATATGGTAATAGTGTAGCCGGTTGGGGGTTGCTGGGTGTCATCTGGCCTTCGCGACTTTTTCAGTGGGCTGGGCGATGATGGAGGTAGTACCTTGATCTAGGAGCAGCCATGGGCCGACGAGTCCTCACGGTCACGGAGATGACCTTCCACCAGGCGCGGGTTCACAACGGTGAGACTCGGGCGCCCTCAGACCTCGACGGCGCGGATCTCCTTGAGGTGTTTCACGACTGGGTCACCGCCATTCCCGAGGAGGATCAGTCGTTCGCCAAGCAGCAGACCTACGTGCGTGTGGAATCTGTCATCCGAGTAGGAGCTCGTGTCGAGTTCCTCGATCTTCGTGTCGGATCGTATGGCGAGCCCGGTGAGGTGCGAGACATCAAGACCGGCACGGTCGTCCACACGATCACCGACGACGAAGCCCCGGTCGGCTCAAACCGCGCGTTGTTGTTCGTTCCTCTGGTTGGCGAACGCGCGTATTTCTTGGCTGAGGAATCTTCGAGGGGGTCCGCGGGTGGTCGAATCATGGCGATGTTCAAGCACCACTTCTCGACGACAATGGACACCGTCACCTTGGTCACGAGCAAGGCCGTCGAGGCAGAGAGCTGGCTGGAATTGGCGAACCTGACAGAGGTGGAGGTGCGCACGACTGGCAAGAGCGTGGACGTGGCCGACGGCCCTGACGTGAAGGTCGGACGTGTTTCGTACCTCGCACGGCCTGAGCGTGGACTGAAGTTCTTCCCGCGTCGGCTCCTTGGGCGACTCACTGATCAGGATGTTCTCAAGCAGATAGTCTCCGTGCAGGACCTCGACCCTTCGCACGAGGTCTATGTGACGATGCAGCAGGGGGGCCGCTCAAGGAAGTTCCTTCTCGGCGATGAGTCTGGCCCCGCCATCCGCGAGTTGCTGTCCGCTGCCGGGGACCCGCCGCTGCCCGACAACGAACTTATCAGCCGCTGCACTGATCGCGTGTCGAGGCTTCTTGAACGGCAGGGCGGCCAGTGGAATCCAATCTGGAGCAATCGGCCGAGGGAGTGATGCAGCATGGGAAAGTCATCGCTGTGGCGAGTCCCCGCTGACCATTTCCGTACGCTTTACGACTCCAGGACCAACAAACCCGACTGTCGAGCGTGGATTGCCCAGACGCTGGTGCCGGTCATGCTCGGCGTCGTATCTGGGGTCAGGGGTGCGACGTTGAAGGATGTCGGCGGGCCGGTCGCCGGTGTCTCAATCGTGGCCGGTCTGCTGTTCTCGATGTCGATCTTCCTCTTCCAGCTCCGCACGACGCTGAGCCAGGACAAGCGGTTAACAGAGACTGATTTCCGTTTGGTCGACGAGTGCATGGCCAACACGTTGTGGGCTATCGTCTGGGGCCTGGCGCTCACGCTCTACCTCGTGGTCATGGGCGCAGGCGAGTGGATGGACCGAGGCGTGCTCCGCACGACATGGACAGGCGTCGCCATCGCCGCAGGTACACACTTCCTAATCGTGATCATGATGTGCCTCAAACGGCTCCGACGGGCGTATGAGCGCATCGCGATGAAACGCCAATAGGTTTCGCGCAAGAATGGAGCCCTTGTTGCAGGCTTCGCGCGGCGCAGCTCTCTCGACGCTCCTGACGATCTCCTGGGCCCGGGCCGGGCTCTGTGTCCCGATGAGGTGTTCATGAACCTGGTCTTGCGGGGCCGCCGCGCTCGTGACGCTGTCCCAACAACGCGACCTTGCGTCGTCAGTATTGATCGAGTGGCCGGCAGCCAAGAGAACCGGGTGTTTGCTGTCGCAACGGACAAGCAGCTCGAGGCGTTCTGCGGGCATTCGATGATCGTCGACCCCCAGGGCACGGTGCTAGCTCGTTCCAGCCTGGACACCCGTTTGTCATCAAAGCCGAAGGGGCTCTTCCCAATCAACGGTGTAGTTGCTGCTTGAAGCCGCCGGTCTCGAGGAGGCTGCGGGCGATGTAGTGGGTGAGGTTGCGGAAGCCCAACGCGATGCCGCGTAGGTGCTCGAGTCGTCCGTTGATGGCCTCGGTTGGGCCGTTGGACGTGCTGGGACGGTCGAAGTAGGCCAGCACGTCCGCGGCGCGCTTGTTCAGCGTCCGGCCCAGTCGAGCGACCTCGGCAAGACCGGCCGGAACACCACGGGCCACGGAGGCGATCAGCGCGCTCATGGTGGCCTTCCCGGCAGTGCGGTCGGGGTCGCGGTAGGCGGCGATCATGCGCTGGTAGACGCTCCAGGTGACCTCGACCGCGACATGACGCTCATCGGCGAACAAGTCAGCCAGCCGGACCTTCTGGCGGTCGGTGAGCAGGTCGGCGCCGGTGTGCAGAGTGCGTCGGGCCCTGTACAGCGGGTCACCGGCGCGGCCCCGTCGGCCGAAGATGTCCTGCTGAGCGCGTTGTCGGCATTCGTCCAAGGCGTCGGCGGCCAGGTGGATCACGTGGAAGGGATCCATCACGGCCGTGACGTGCGGGATCTCCTCGACCACGGCCGTCTTGAACCCGGTGAACCCATCCATCGCGACGACCTCGACCTGTTCCCGCCACGCCTCGTCGCGGCTGGCGAGCCACGTCTTGAAGGCGGCCTTGGAACGCCCTTCAATCATGTCCAACAGCCGCGCAGAACCGGTCCCATCCCGCACACCGGTGAGGTCGATGATGACGGTCACGTACTTGTCCCCGCGGCGAGTGTGACGCCAGACGTGTTCGTCCACGCCGAGCACCTTGACGCCATCGAAACGGGTGTTATCGCTGATCAGGCGCCTGCGTCCTTCGTCCAGGACGGCGGTGTTGGCGGTGCCCCACGCCACCCCGAGCGCTTGCGCTACGCGACTCATCGACAGGTGTGCCACCACGAGTCCTTCGAGCGCCCAGGCCAGAGCTGTCTTGGTGAGCTTGCACCGTGGCGCTGCCGCGGCGTTGATGTCTTGGCGCCACACGTGCCCGCAGCCAGTGCAGCGGTAGCGACGCAGCCGGACCTGCAGAATCGTCGGGCGCCATCCCAGCGGAGCATGGGCCAGTTCCCGCACCGCGCAGTCGCGCACGCGCCCTTCGCAACCGCACCGTCGGCACCAGCGGTCATCGGCGACGACGCGGCAGGCCAGCACTGCCTTGTGCGGAAACAAACACTGACCGACTGCTTGTAGGCCCAGGTCATCCAGGCCGGTGACGGTGGTCAGGTCGGGGTCGCTGAAGGTAGCATCGAACACGTCGAGGTCTTTCGGATGGCTGTGTGAGAACTTCCATCCTCGGAAGACCTCGACGCCTATCCCGGCAGCGACACACCCACCCCGGCCCGCTCAGGTGAACACGGCACCTACACCCTCGTCTGGGAAGAGCCGGCAACGGTCACGGTGGCGGACAGCACGGGTCCCTGTCCGCCATCAGGGGCGAATGACCGGCGCATTCAGAATGCTGGCGACGGGGAGTTGCCTTGTCACATCGACAGCTCGATGATCCGCAAGATCTCGTCGTGGGTGAGGACGATGGGGTTCCCCTTCATCGACGACGCCCCCGCTGCAGCGTCAGCCAGGTCGTCGACCGCATCGGACCGTAGGCCGAGTGCATCCAGACCCGGCACCTCGAGGACGGCGGTGAGCGCACTCACCCATTCGACGCCGTCCATGGCCGTCGCGCCGCCGTCCCCCGTGAGGACCCGCCCGATCTCGTCATACCTCGCCAGCGCGGGATTGTCGGGGTCTCGTCGACGCATCGACTCGACATTGACCCGCATCGACGCGGCCAGCACCGCGGCGCAAATCGTGCCATGGGCGGCACCGAGCAGACCACCGAGGGGAGCCGCCAACCCATGAGCGGCTCCGAGCTTCGCATTGACCAGGCTCATACCGCCCAGCAGCGAGCACAGGCTCATGTCGGTGCGCGCCTCGAGGTCTGACCCGTCGGTCCAGGCACGCCGCAGCCCCGACGCCGCCCGCCGCATCCCCTCGGTCGACAGCTGGTCGGTGAGGGGGTTGGCCCGGTGCGAGACGTAGGGCTCGATGTTCTGGGTGAGGGCGTCGAACCCGGACGACGCCGTCACCGATCTCGGGCACCCGACGGTGAGCTCCGGATCGACGAGAGCGATCGCCGGCATCATCGCCGGGGAGCGCAAGGAGGCCTTGTAGTGGTGCTCGGGAGAGATGATCGGCGCGTTCGCCGTGACCTCGGCCCCCGCTCCCGACGTCGTCGGGCAGGCGATGACGGGCACCGACCGGGGCGCCAGCGGCACGCCTCTTCCGACGACCTCGAGGTGGTCGAGCACCGTGTGCTCGGGCGCGGTGCGGTCGGGCACCGTGTCATCAGGGCCGTCGTTGCCGAGCATGATGCCGATCGCCTTGGCCGTGTCGATGGCCGCTCCCCCACCCAGGGCGACGACGACGTCGGGTCGCAGTTGCCGCGCCTTCTCCAACGCCTCCTCGACCTGCGGAACCGTGGGTTCGCCGGGGGCGATGACGTGGAGGCGCTCGGCCCCCAGGGCCTCGATGACCGGCAGGTCTGCTCCGTGCCGGCCGGTGACGACGACGATCCGGGGTCCGAAGCCAGCAGCCAGGTCCGGCAGCTGGGCGACGGTCCCCGGGCCGAAGACGACGCGACCGGCGGTGGTGAAGGTGAACTCCATGACGACTCCTCGGGCTCGAACTCGCCCGCCCATTGTCCCGCCACCGAGCCGGCCACGTCAGGTGGGGCAGACGGCGGGGCGTCGCCCGTTCATTCCCGACCCACCGGGCACGTGCTCAGGCCCGACCCACCGGACAGGCGCTCAGGCCTGGCGCAGCGGGGCCAGGGCGTTGGTCCACGCGATGACGGCGTCGAGGGTCGCCCGGAGCCCGGTGACGAGGTAGTCGTGCGGCGTGAAGGTCGTCATGTTCTCGAAGTCGGTGGCGAAGTTGATCGCGACGGTCGGGGCGACGTCAGCCAGCTTGAGGTTGGCGACGACGACTCGCAGGTGCTCGACGCAGCGCACCCCACCGTTGGCACCGTACGACACGAAGCCGACGGCCTTGTTGTTCCACTCGGCATGCAGGTAGTCGAGGGCGTTCTTGAGGGCCGCCGGGATGCTGTGGTTGTACTCAGGGGTGACGATGACGAAGCCGTCGAAGCCGGAGACAACCTCCGCCCACCGCTTGGTGTGCTCATTGCGGTACTGGCCCATCGCCGGGGGCAGCGACTCGTCGAACAGCGGCAGGTTCTGCTCGGCCAGGTCGACGATCTCGAAGGTCGCGTCGGTGCGGGTCCGGGCGTTCTCCAACACCCACCGGGCGACCTGGTCGCCGACGCGACCGGGCCGAGTGGAGGCGAGGATGATGCCGATGCGAGGGGTGGTGGTCATGGTCGATCCTTCATATGACTGTTCAACAGTTGATACGTCACCTGTCTATCACGAGGTCCGGCCCCGCCGCGACCACGACCGATGGCGGCCCGTGCCTCACGGGCACCCCTGCACCTGACCGGCCACCCACCCGGCCGACTGGTAGAGGACGCCGACGAGCCCGGCACCGCCGGCAGCGCCCGCCGAGGCCGCCACCACCGTCACCGGTACCGGGACGCACTTGTCCATCCACAATCGGGTGCGCGTGACGTGGGGCTTGTCGGTGAGGACGACGACGTGACGCCATCCGTACGTCGCAACCAGTCGACGCAGGGTCGAGGCCTCCCCGCGGGTCGTGTACGGGTCGGGTACCAGGCAGATGACCTTCCAGTCGGGCGAGGGGTCACAGAAGTCCTTGCGGTACTGCGTCCCGGTTCTCGGGTCGACGCTGATGGTGACGACGAGGGTCGATGCCCCGGTCTGCTTCATGAGAGCCCGCGCCTGGGCCATGTGGTCGTCGGCCGGCCCGATGGCGTAGACGGCGTCGACGCCGGCGGGAACGTCGTCGATCCGAGGGTGCAGGACCCCGACGGCCAAGGGGATCTCGACGGCCAGCAGGACGACGAGGGCGACGGTGACCCCGATCCACCATCGTCGTGCGTTCCCCCGTCTCACGGGACCATCCTTCCCGACGCGAGCAAATGCCCCGATCGGCTCCGCGCGCGGGCGTCCACGACGCACCGTTCCACAGGGCGGCACGGTAGGGTCACAGGGTCATCAGGACACCGCCGCGGCCGGCCCCCAGCCACGGTTCGACACCACAGAAAGAGACCCATGGCCGAGGTCAGGACCCGCGAGGTCACCTCCAGCACCGACACCCAGATGGCCCAGGACCAGACGAAGGTCCTCCATCGAACGCTCAACAGGTTCGACATCGTCTTCCTCATCGTCAGTGCCGTCGTCGGGCTCGAAATGCTCGGATCGGTCTCCGCGGAGGGTCCTCAGACCTTCACCTGGCTGGTCTTCCTCATCATCGTCTTCCTCATCCCCTACTCCCTCATCTTCGCCGAGACAGGGTCGGCCTTCGTGGGCGAGGGCGGGGTGTACCTGTGGACCCGACGGGCCTTCGGACGGCCGGCGGCGGCCATCGCCTCGGCCTTCACGTGGATCACCCAGCCGGTGTGGGTCGGTGGGTCGATGTCCTTCCTCAATGCCGAGGCGGCGCGCGACCATCTCATCCCCTTCTCCCCCGGATCGGCCGCCGACTACATCTTCAAGCTCGTCTTCATCTGGCTGACGGTGCTCGCGGCGATCCTCTCGCTGTCCCGCGCCAAGTGGATCCCCACGGTCGGCGCCTTCTTCAAGATCACCTTCCTGGCCGTCTTCATCGGCACGGCCATCGCCTACGCCGTCGAGCACGGCGTCCAACCCCTGGCCGCGGGCAGTTTCTCACCGACCCTGGAAGGATTCATCACCCTCATCCCGCTGCTGCTCTTCGCCTTCCTCGGGTTCGAGTCCGGCTCGAGCGCCTCGGGCGAGATGAAGAACGCCCAGCATGACGTGTCGGTGTCCGTCTTGCGATCCTCGGCGATGGCCGGCGTCTTCTACCTCATCCCGGTCCTCACGATCATCCTCGTCCTGCCGCCCTCGTCCATCGACGGCGTCTCCGGCCTCCTCAAGGCCGTCGACACGGTCTTCAGCGTCTACGGGCCGGCGTCGCACGTCATGATGGTGCTCGCCGTGGCACTGTTCACCCTGGCCAACATCGGACAGGGAGCCGCGTGGATGATCATGTCGGACCGCATGCAGGCCATGGCCGCGGCCGACGGCTCCTTCTTCGGCGGGTTCTTCGGCAAGTTCCACCGAACCCTCGGCACCCCGGTGCACGTCAACCTGCTGTCGGGCATCGTCTCGACGGCCTTCATGCTCGCCGCCATGCAGCTCACCGGCTCCAGCGCCGATCTCTTCAACGTCGTCCTCGGGGTGGCCATCACGACCTACCTCTTCAGCTACCTGCTCATCATCCCGGCCGCCGCCAAGCTGCGGCTGTCCGAACCCGACGTCGAGCGACCCTTCCGGGTCCCGGGTCCGAACTGGGTCTTCGTCGGGATGTGCGTGCTGACGACGGCCTTCGTCGCCTTCGGGTCATGGGTGAGCATCTTCCCCGGCACCCTGGAGGCCGCTCTCGGATTGCCGCACGACCTGTCGCAGGCCCAGGGGGTGCCGTACGCCGCCTTCGAGACCCTCACCCTGGGGACGATCGGCTTCATCGTCGCGCTCGCCCTCGTCGGGTACTGGCGGGGCGCCGGACTGCGTCGCACCAAGGCCGACGACGCCCCACTCGCCGACGGCGGGACGACCACGGCATGACGATCCACGACACCGACCCCTTCGCCGACCCCGTCGATCGGCCCGGACGTCGGCTGCGCGGCCGACTCGGCGGTCGGGTGACGATCTGGACCTCCGGAACCCTCGGGGACGACGCGGCAGGACTGACGATCTCGTCGATGATGGTCGCCGCCGGCGAGCCATGGTCCATCCTCGGCCTGGTCAACCCCGACTCCGACCTGGCCGACGCCGTCGCGGCGACCGGCCGGGTCTCGGTCAACCTCCTGTGCGGACCGGACGAGAACCTCGCCGACACCTTCTCCGGTGAGCTCCCCGCCCTGGGCGGTCCGTTCAGCCGCGGGGACTGGGCCGACTCGGACTTCGGGCCACGGCTGGTCGGGCGCACCTGGGCGGGCGCCACGGTCGAGTCCGTCCGTCGGATCGGGTGGATGGACGAGGTGCTCGCCAGGATCGACGCGGTCGAGGTGGGCGACGACGTCGGACCCCTGCACCATGTGCGGGGCCACTACGAGGTTCGGTGATACTGCTCAGCCCGAACGGACGGCGTCCCGCTCCTCGGGTGTGAGGAGCGTCGCGAGGGCGGTGAGCACTGCGGGACGGTCCCGGCCGGCCTCGTCGAGCACCTGGAGCATCTCGCCGGCGAGGAAACGCGCCTTGGTGCTGGCGGGACGGTAGAGCCAGGCCCGCTGTTCCTGACGGCGTCGCACCACGTGCTTCTTGGTGAGCCGGTCGAGCACCGTCATGACCGTCGTGTAGGCGATCTTGCCGTCGCGCACGAGCACCTCGTGGACGTCACGGACGGACATGTCGTCGGGCGAGGACCACAGCACCTCCATGATGCGGTGCTCGAGATCTCCCAGGACGGCCATGGCATGAAGTGTACCCACCCTACGACGTCACGTAGTAGGGGGTCGGTCCCAGCGCACCCCATCGGGTCCAGCCACACCCTCACCCCGAGGCACGGCACGGAGCCCACCCCTGGAACCCGACCCCGCCTCATCGCCACCACAGGGCGCCAACTAGAATCTTGCGCACGGTGTCGCATGGACTCCTACGCGCAGTCGTAGTAGGTTGCCGACCATGGACCAAGAACTGATCGCCCGATGGCAATTCGGGATCACGACGGTCTACCACTTCTTCTTCGTCCCGATCACCATCGCCCTGTCGATGCTCGTCGCTGTGATGCAGACGGTGTGGTTCAAGACCGGCCGTGACAGGTACCTCAGACTCACCAAGTTCTACGGCAAGCTCTTCCTCATCAACTTCGCCCTGGGCGTCGTCACCGGCATCGTGCAGGAGTTCCAGTTCGGCATGAACTGGTCGGAGTACTCGCGATTCGTCGGCGACATCTTCGGCGCCCCCCTGGCCCTCGAGGCCCTGCTCGCGTTCTTCCTCGAGTCGACCTTCATCGGCCTGTGGATCTTCGGCTGGGACAAGCTGTCCAAGGGTGTGCACCTGGCCACGATCTATCTCGCCGCCTTCGGCACGATGATCTCCGCAGTCTTCATCCTAGCGGCCAACTCGTGGATGCAGAACCCGGTGGGTGCGACGTACAACCCGACGACGGGACGTGCCGAACTCACCGATTTCGGGGCCGTCCTCACCAACCCGGTGTTCAAGGCCACCTTCCTGCACCAGATGTCCGCCTCGTACATGACCGCGGGCGGGCTCATCGCCGCCATCGCCTTCTGGCACCTGTCGAAGGTCGCCCGGGGACGCAAGGTCACCGACATCCCGGACGCCCACGAGGTCGAGGACGTCCACGCCTGGCGCTGGGCGACGAAGTTCGGCGCCTGGGTGCTCATCGTCGCCGGCCTGGGCATCTTCCTCTCCGGCGACTACCAGGGCAAGGTCATGACCGACGCCCAGCCGATGAAGATGGCCGCCGCCGAGGGAGCCTTCGACACCACCTCGGACTTCTCCATCCTCACCATCGGCAACATGGACGGCACCCAGGAGATCAAGGCGATCAAGATCCCCGGCATGCTCGGATTCCTCGGGACCGGCACGTGGGGCGCCGACATCAAGGGCATCAACGAGCTCAAGAACGTCAACCTCACCGAGTACACGTACACCCGCCGCGACGGCTCGCAGACGACCCTGCAGTCCTCGTACCAGACGGTCCTGCGCAAGAAGGTCGCCGCCAACGGCATCAAGCTCACGCCGAACGTGCCGGTCTCCTACTGGACCTTCCGGATCATGATCACCCTCGGGATGATCGCCATCGCGGCCGGCATCGTCCTGCTCGTGTGGGTCCGCGGTGGCCGCAACCCGGGCCGCACGAAACTCCTCGACATCTGCACCTTCCTCCTGCCCTTCGCCCCGCTGCTGGCCAACTCGTTCGGGTGGATCTTCAGCGAGATGGGCCGTCAGCCGTGGATCGTCGCCGGCGTCCTGCCGACGACCGCAGCCGTCTCCCCCGGGGTCTCGGCCGGTTCGGTGCTCTTCTCGACCATCGTCTACACCGCCGTCTACGGCGCCCTGGCCGTCGTCGAGCTGAGCCTGTTCATGAAGTACATGCGTGCCGGGCTGCCCGACGTCACCCCTGCCGCACCGACCACGGACGAGGATGCCCCCTTGTCCTTCGCATACTGAGGAGTTGAGCACAGTGTTTCCCGTTCTGGTCGCGCACTCCGCGCTGACACCGGTGTGGTTCATCCTCGTCGCGGTGCTGTGGATCGGATTCTTCTTCCTCGAGGGATTCGACTTCGGCGTCGCCATGCTGCTGCCCGTCCTCGGCAAGGACGACAAGGACCGCCGTGTCATGGTCAACACCATCGGCCCGACCTGGGACGGCAACGAGGTGTGGCTGCTCACCGCCGGTGGCGCCACCTTCGCAGCCTTCCCCGGGTGGTACGCGACGATGTTCTCCGGTCTCTACCTGCCCCTGCTGCTCGTCCTGCTGGGCCTCATCGTGCGCGGCGTCGCCTTCGAGTACCGCTCGAAGAACCCGTCGAGCACCTGGCGTCATGCCTTCGACTGGATGGCGACGATCGGCTCCTTCCTACCGACCCTCGTCCTGGGCGTCGGCTTCGGCAACTTCGTCCGCGGCCTGGCGGTCGGCCCGCACCCGACCCCCGACGGCGGCGTCGCCCCGCTGGTGACGACGAGCTTCTGGGGGCTCTTCACCCCCTTCGCCCTCGTCAGCGGCCTGCTCTTCGTCGCCCTCTTCTGCGCCCACGGAGCCGGTTTCGTCTCCCTCAAGACGACCGGTGACATCCACGAGCGCTCCGGCAAGCTCGCCACCACCCTCGGGTGGGTCGCGGCGGCGCTCATGCTCGTCTGGGCCCTCATGCTCAACCTCATGTACGCCCCCGGAGGCATCCGCAGCGTCCTCACGTGGATCCTCGGCCTCCTCGCCGTCGCTCTCGTGGCCCTGAGCGCCCTCCTGCAGAAGGGTGGACGCGACGGTCTGGCCTTCATCCTCAATGGCCTGGCCATCGCGGTGCTCATCGTGACGACCTTCGTCAAGATGTGGGTCAACATCGGGTTCCGCCCCTCGGGCATCGACTTCGACATGTGGATCGCCTCGTCGACCCCCTACACCCTCAAGATCATGACGATCAGCGCCTGCATCTTCGTGCCGATCGTCCTGGCCTACCAGGCCTGGAGCTACTGGGTGTTCCACAAGCGCCTGTCCCGGGCGTCCATCCCCGACGAGTCCGCCACCGCGTGACCGCCTGAACCCTCGCGGCCCCCGGAACGCCCAGTGCGCCGGGGGCCGCGTCACACCCGCGCGGGCCGCGAGGCCCCGACGTATTCTCGCTGCGGACGTGCCCCGACGGCCGCCCACGGAAAGGACGACGATGGCAGCACCCCTCGATCCGCGTCTGGTGCGTCGGGCCCGTGCGACCCTGCCCTTCCTCATCGGCCTGTGCGTCGTCGGGGTCCTCACCGCCCTGCTCATCCTCGCCCAGGCCTGGTTGCTGGCCTCCTCCATCTCCGCGGTCTTCGCCAGCCACCGACTTGACGGGCTGGCCCGCGCGGCGGCCCTGCTCACCGCGGTCTTCGCCGGACGCGCACTGCTCGCCTGGGCCCAGGAGTCCCTGGCTCACCGGGCGGCGGCGTCGGTGAAGTCGCAGCTGCGCCGCGATGTCCTGTCGGCCCGGCTGTCGCGTCCCACCGACGCGTCGACGCCGTCGAGCACGCTCATCACCCTGGTCACCCAGGGCCTCGACGCCCTCGACGGCTACTACTCCAAGTACCTGCCCCAACTCGTCCTGGCCGCGATCGTCCCGATCGTCCTGGCCGCCGTCATCGGCCTGGAAGACCTCACCAGCGTCGTCATCATCGTCGTGACGATCCCCCTCATCCCCCTCTTCATGGCCCTCATCGGATGGCGCACCGAGGCGGCCGTCGCCAAGCGCTGGAAGGTGCAGACCCGGCTGGCGAACCACTTCGCCGACCTCATGACCGGGCTGCCCACCCTCCAGGTCTTCGGTCGGGCCCGCGCCCAGCTCGAGGGTCTGCGTCGTACCGAGGGGGCCTCCCGGGCCGGGACGATGGCGACCCTGCGCATCTCGTTCCTCTCGAGCTTCGTCCTCGAGCTCCTGGCGACCCTGTCGGTGGCCCTCGTCGCGGTGACCGTCGGCTTCCGGGTCGCCGCCGGCGGGATGGATCTTCACACGTCGCTGTTCATCCTCATCCTCGCCCCCGAGGTGTACCTGCCGGTCCGCCAGGTGGGGGCTCTCTACCACGACGCCGCCGACGGCATGGCCGCCGCCGAGCAGGCCTTCGCGATCATCGGGTCCGAGGAGATGCCCCGGAGCGAAGCCGAGGAGGTGCCCTCCCCGAGGCACGCCGCCGTCGTCCTGTCCGGGCTGACCTTCACCTATCCCGGCACCGACTCCCCGGCCCTGCGCGGCCTCGACCTGCGCATCGATCCGGGACGTCTCGTCGCCCTGGCCGGGCACTCCGGCGGCGGCAAGACGACGGCCATCGACTGTCTGCTGGGGTTCCTCGAGCCCGATTCGGGGTCCGTGCGGGTCGGCGACGTCGAGCTGGTCGGGGCCTCTCCCGCGACGTGGCGCACCTGGCGCGAGCGGCTCGCGTACGTCCCGCAGGTGCCCGGGCTGCTGCGCGGCACCGTCGCCGACAACGTCCGGCTCGGGTGGTCCGAGGCCGACGACCGGCAGGTCCGCGACCTGCTCGACCGGTGCGGGGCCGCCGGCCTGGCTCTGGAGGACCGGGTGGACGACGACGCCGAGGGACTGTCGGCCGGGGAGCGACGCCGAGTCGCCCTGGCCCGGGCCCTGGCGCGGGTCGAACTCGGCGGGGCCGGGCTCCTCGTCCTCGACGAACCCACGGCGGGGCTGGACGCCGACACCGAACAGAAGGTCCTGGACACCGTCCGCGCGACCGGGGCTTCGGTGCTCGTGGTGAGCCACCGGCCGCAGGTGCTCGCCGCGGCGGACGCCGTCGTCACCTTGACGGGGGTGAGCGCATGACGACCTCGTCCCGCCCGGTCGGGTCGGCGACCCGCCTCGTCGGCCAGCTCCTGCGCGACGTGCCGCGTGGCCGCTGGCTGCTGACCCTGTCGGTCCTGCTGGCGGCGTGTGCCTCAGGGGCCTCGGTGGCCCTCATGGGGGTTTCGGCGTGGCTGCTCTCGCGGGCCGCTGAGATGCCGCCTGTGCTCTACCTGGAGGCCGCCGCCGTCGGGGTGCGGTTCTTCGGCATCTCCCGAGGTGTGTTCCGCTATGCCGAGCGGCTCGTCGGTCACGACCTGGCCCTGCGGATGCAGGGGGCGCTGCGGATGCGCAGCTACGACCGTCTCTCGCGCACCACGCTGTTGGGGCGACGTCGCGGCGACCTCCTCGTCCGCGTCACCGCGGACGTCGAGGCGGTGCTCGACGTCGTCGTCCGGGTGCTCGTCCCGGCCTGCGCCGCCTCCCTCGTCATCGTGGGGACGACGGTGTTGCTGGGTCGGTTCTCGCCCGCCTCGGCGGCGGTGTTGCTGGGGTCGGCGGTGCTGGCCGGGGTCGTCATCCCCTGGCTCACCAGGCTCGCCTCACGCCGCGCCGACGAGCTCGTCGTCCCGCTGCGTGGTGACCTGGCCGACCGTACCCGGGAGCTGGCCCACGCGGCCCCCGACCTCGTCGCCCTGGGCGCCGACCGGGCTGCCCTGGGACGGGTGCTCGAGGTCGACTCGCGCCTGCGCGAGGCCGAGCGCCGCGCCGCCTGGATGCGCGGTCTGGGAACCGCCGGGCAGATCCTCGCCGCCGGGGTGGCCGTCGTCGGGGCGCTGCTCATCGGCGGTCAGGCGGTCGCCGATGGCCGCCTGGGCGGACGGATCCTCGCGGTGCTGGTCCTCACCCCGCTGGCCCTCCACGAGGTCTTCGGGAGCTTCACCTCTGCGGCGCAGGTCTTCACCCGGGCCAGGGCGGCCCTCGACCGGGTGGTGGAGGTCCTCGACGAACCCCTCGTCGGCGTCGGGGACTCGCCGACCGCCGCGGCGAGCGACGACTCCCCCGCTCTGGACCTCGTGGACCTGTCGGTCGGCTGGCCCGGACACGAGCCCGTGCTCGCCGGGGTCGACCTGCACGTCCGGGCCGGCGAGTCGGTGGCGATCGTCGGGCGCTCGGGGATCGGCAAGACGACCATCGCGGCGACGATCATGGGTCTGGTGCCGCCGATGGCAGGTCAGGTGCACACCCGGGGTCGGGTGCGCTACCTGGCCCAGAACGCGCATGTCTTCGCCACGACGATCTCCGAGAACGTGCGGATCGGGGCGCGGGACGCCACCGACGCCGAGGTGCTCGCGGCCCTGCTGAGGGCGGGGCTGGACGTGCCGCCCGACCGGGTCGTCGGGGAGGACGGGGCCACCCTCTCGGGCGGTGAGGCACAGCGCCTGGCCCTGGCCCGGGTGCTCGTGCAGCACGAGGCCGGCCGGGTCGGGAGCGCCGACCTCCTCATCCTCGACGAACCCACCGAGCACCTCGACGTCGAGACCTCCGAGGCCCTCATGGACGACCTGTGGGCCACGACGACTGGGGCGGCGAAGGTCGTCATCACCCATGATCCGCTCGTCATGGCCCGGTGCGACCGGGTCTGGCAGGTCGGGTAGCCGGAGGCGGCGTCAGGAATTTCCCCCCAGCGCGAGAATGTTCCCCTGGAGGGGAACATCTCCTCCCTCACGGCACTTTCCTGACATGGGGAGCCGGAGACCCCCGACCCTCGGCGCCTCGGGGCACAGCCGCAAGCGCCTCGGGGCGCCGACCCACCGCCCCGAGGCCTCGACCCCGACAACGCCAGGTGCCCGCCCGGGGATCCCGGGCGGGCACCATGAACGGACGAGGGCCTCAGCGGTCGTCGACGATGATGACGTGCAGCTGACGCGGCCCGTGCACGCCGTTCACCCTCGACAACTCGATGTCGCTGGTGGCCGACCCGCCCGAGATCCACGTGAGCGGGTGGCGGTCACGGACCGCCGGCTTGACGAGCTGGACCGCCTGCGGCACGTCCGACACCACCGAGCTGGCGGTCACCACGCACACATGACGGTCGGGCACCAGGGAGATGGCCCGGCGACCCTGGTCGTCCAGGTGGGTCAGGACGATGGTGCCGGTGTCGGCCACCCCGCAGGCCGAGGCGGTGACGACGGCGTCGGTCTGGTTGAGGGTCTCCTTGGTGAGGGCCGGGTCGTCGACCCGCACCTCGAGGCCGGCATCGGCGATGGCCCTGCGCCACGACTCGTCGAGCCCCTTGGGCACGACGACCGACGACTCGGCCCCCGTCGCCTTGAGGCCCTCGACGATCGCCTGGGGCACGCCAGCGGCCGACACCCGCACCACGGTGCAGTTGTAGTCGCGCACCTTCTCGACGAAGGTACCCACGACGTCGTCCATGTCGATACCGCCGCCGTAGGTCCAGGTGATCGGCACGTCGACCGCGGGGTCGCTCTCGGTGATGTCAGCGCTGGCGCGGCGGATCCGGCCGAGGATCTCCTCGCGCGCTGCGGTGTCGTCGAACATCAGTGGTCCTCCCGATTCTTCTTCCACCAGGTCCGGAAGCTCTGGGCCGGAATCCCCTCGACGTCGCGGTACTTGAGCCAGCGCTCGGCGACCGGCACCGGGATCGGCCCCAGCGACTTGCCGCGCATGACCTTGCCGGCGAGCTGCGAGCCCTTCTGCACCGTCTCGAAGTGCTTGGCATCGCCCATGACCCAGGCGGCGGTCTTCATGAGCGCCATCTCTGCGGCCACCTCGTGGTCCTGCGGCACCTTGTCGGCCTTCTCGGCGACGACGACCCGGTTGCGCAGGTGGACGAGGATGTCGGTGAAGGGGATCTTCACCGGGCAGACGTCGTTGCACGCCCCGCACAGCGAGCAGGCATACGGCAGGCCGCGGTCGACCGGGTCGTCCACGCCACGCAGCTGCGGGTTGAGCGCGGCACCGATGGGCCCGGGGTACACCGAGCCGTAGGCGTGACCGCCGGTGCGCTCGTAGACCGGGCAGATGTTGAGGCACGAGGCACACCGGATGCAGCGCAGCACCTCGCGTCCGAGCTCGTCGGCCAGGACGTCGGTGCGGCCGTTGTCCATGAAGATGACGTGCTGCTCCTGTGGTCCGTCCCCCTCGGTGACGCCGCTCCACACCGAGTTGTAGGGGTTCATCCGCTCACCGGTGGCCGAGCGCGGCAGCAACTTGAGGAAGACCTCGAGGTCGTCGAAGGTCGGCAGCACCTTCTCGATGCCGACGATCGACACCAGCGTGTCGGGCAGGGTGAGGCACATGCGGCCGTTGCCCTCGGACTCGACGATGACGAGCGAGCCCGTCTCGGCGACGACGAAGTTGCCACCCGAGACGCCCATCTCGGCACGCAGGAACTTCTCGCGCAGGTGCAGCCGGGCGGCATTGGTGAGCTCGGGCGGGTTGTCCGAGATGTCCTCGGGGGCCGGACGCCCGTAGTTCTTCATCTCGCGCAGGAAGATCTCGCGCACCTGGGAGCGGTTGCGGTGGATGGCCGGCACGACGATGTGGGAGGGCCGGTCGTGTCCGAGCTGGACGATGAGCTCGGCCAGGTCGGTCTCCCAGGCGGCGATCCCCTGCTCCTCGAGGTACTCGTTGAGGTCGGTCTCCTGGGTGGTGATCGACTTGATCTTGACGACCTCGTCGACCCCCTTGTCCTTGGCCACCTGGGCGACGATCCGGTTGGCCTCCTCGGCGTTGCGAGCCCAGTGGACGTGGACCCCGTTGGCCTCGAGGTTCTTCTCGGCCTCGAGCAGGTAGTGGTCGAGGTGGCGTCCGACGCGGTCCTTGATGGACTTGGCCGCGACCCGCAGGTCCTCCCAGTCGGGTGACTCGGAGACGCGCAGGGCGCGCTTGTTGCGGATCGTCGTCGTGGCGTTGCGCATGTTCTTGCGCTGCACGCCGATCTCCAGCTCGGTCCTGGCGGCCTTGGAGAACTTCGGCATGCCCAGGAAGGTCCCGGGATGGTCGGGGGCCGGGGTGAGCCGGGCGACGCCGTGGTTGCCCTCGGTGACCAGACGCAGTTCGGTACCCATGGTCAGTCCTCCTCCGTGCTCGCCAGGATCTCGGCCAGGTGGATGGCCTTGACCCCGGAGTTCTGGCGGGACAGCACCCCGCCGATGTTCAACAGACACGAGTTGTCGCCTGCGACGACGTACTCGGCCCCGGTCTCGCGGACGTGACGGGCCTTGTCGGCGGCCATCGCGGCGCTCGTGTCGGAGTTCTTCACGCTGAAGGTGCCGCCGAAACCGCAGCACTGGTCGTCATTGGGCAGGTCGACGAGGGTCATCCCGCGCACATTGCGCAGGAGCTCGTAGGGCTTGTCACCCAGGCGCAGGAAGCGTCGTCCGTGGCACGACGGGTGGTACGTGACGGTGTGCGGGAAGTAGGCGCCGACGTCGGTCACCCCCAGGACGTCGACGAGGAACTCGGGGACGTCGAAGGTGCGCTTGCTCGTGTGCTCGACCTCGCGGGCCAGTCCGGTGTCGCCGGAGTGCTTGGCGAGCATGGGGTGCTGGTCGCGGACGGCGGCCGTGCAGGAGCCCGAGGGGGACACGATGTAGTCGTAGTCACCGAAGGCCTTGACGTACTGTCGCACGGTCGGCACCGACTCGTCGAAGTAGCCGGTGTTCGTCGTGATCTGGGCGCAGCAGGTCTGCTCGCGCGGGAACTCGACGGTGCAGCCGAGCCTCTCGAGCAGGGAGACGACGGCCTTGCCGGTCTGGGGGAACATGACGTCGTTGATGCACGTGATGAACAGTGCGACGGTGAGCCCCTCGCCCGGTCGGCCGACGGGGCGGCTGGCCTGTGGAGTGGTCGTGGTGGTCATGGATGGCACCTCCTGGTGCATGGGTTGGGGCCGATGGTAATCGGGTGGGCGGTGCGGGATCGACCGGGGCGATCGGTTCGCCGCAGGTCAGGGCACCATCCAGCCGAGGACGGGGGTGGACATGAGGCCGACGACGATGCACATGAGGACGAGGAGGATGAGCGAGTAGCCGAAGACCTTGCGCAGGATGACCGACTCGCCCCCGGCCAGGCCGATGGCCGTGGCCGCGACGGTGAGGGACTGCGGCGAGATCATCTTGCCGACGACGCCGCCGGCCGCCCCGGCGCCCACGAGCAGGTGCTTGACCCCCTCGACACCCAGATGGGACCCGGCGCCGATCTGGTCACCGACGCTGGCCTGCAACTGCGAGAAGAGGATGTTGGCAGAGGTGTCCGACCCGGTGACGTAGGTGCCGATCCAGCCGAGCACGGGTGCCAGGAACGGGTAGACGGCGCCGGCACCGGCGATGAAGAGGCCGAGGGCGAGGGTCTGGCCCGAGTCACCCATGACGTAGGCCAGGGCGACGACCATGCCGATCGTCAGGGCGGAGAACTTCATCTTCTTGGCGTTGACCCACAGCTCCTTGAGGATGTCGCCGAAGGGCACCTTGTAGATGAGGCCCACCGCGATGGCGACGATGGCCAGGAGGAATCCGGGCTGGGACAGCCAGGGCCAGGTGTAGAACTGGTGGCTCGCCGGCTTGCCGGAGGCGCTGAGCAGGCTGGCCAGACCGGGCCAGGCCATCTTGACGTCGGCCTTGGCCAGGGTCGCCTTGACCGCCGGGACGGCCGCGATCGAGAAGACGGCGATGACGAGGATGTACGGCACGAGGGCCATGACGATGCGTCCGCCGGTGAGACCGGAGGTGTTGGGTGCCTCGGCGACGACGGGCTCGGTCTCGATGGACTCGTCCATGGGGATGCCGATGCGCTGGGCCGCCTCGCGTCCACCCTTGGGCTTCCACACCTTGAGGAAGGCCATGGCCAGGACGACGCTGACGACGGCGGCGAAGATCTCGGTGAGGTTGTAGACGGCGGTTCCGCCGACGATGACCTTGGTGACGCCGAAGACGACGCCGACGAAGAGACCGAACGGCCAGCACTCCTTGACGCCCTTGCGACCGTCCATGATCGCCAGCATGAGGAAGGGCACGACGAGGCAGAGCACACCACACACCCGTGCGGTGATCGGGGCGACGTCGAGGACGCCCAGGCCGGAGGTCTTGGCGGCCATGAGCACCGGCAGACCGACGGCACCGAAGGCCACCGGGACGGTGTTGGCGACGAGGGCGGTGACGGCTCCGCGAAGCTTGCCGAAGCCGATGGCGATGAGCATGGCCGCGGCGATGGCGACCGGGGCGCCGAACCCGGCCAGGGCCTCGAGCAGTCCGCCGAAGCAGAAGGCGATGAGGATGCCCAGGACGCGCGGGTCGTCGCTGATGAGGAAGAAGGTGCGCCGCAGGTCGTCGAAGCGACCCGAGATGACGGTCACCTGGTACATCCAGATCGCCGACAGGAGGATCCAGACGATGGGGAACAGACCGTAGAGGAAGCCCTGGACGCTCGTCGACAGAGCCATGAGGACGGGCATCTTGAACGCCGTGATGGCGACCACGAGGGCCACCGCCCAGGAGAAGATGCCCGCCCAGTGGGCCTTCCACCGCAGGGCGCCGAGGGTGATGAGCATGGCGAGGATGGGTAGCAGTGCGACCAGGGCGGACAGCCACTGGTGGCCCAGGGGGTTGGTGTCAGGCCGGAAGGCCTCGAGCAGAACCATTGGGACTCCGTCGTTCCATCAGTTGTCAATGTGGGGGAGGTCACGCCGCCACCGACAGCCGTCGCACATGGACGCCTGCAGTTTTGGTCCGACCAATGGGATCACAGTAAGTCAGGTGCCGGACGGCGTCAAGAACTTGGTCCGACCCAATATTCTTCGGCGTGTCGCGCGAGTCGTGGTGGCCGAGGCGCCGACGCCGTCCGTGAGGCCGCCCCGTGCGCGTTCCCGGGCCCGGTGTGCGCTCGAGGGTGGCTCGGGGCGACAATGGCTCAAACCCCGTCGACCAAGGACCCACGATGAGCGACGAAGCCCGCGAGACCCCCGACCCCGCCCGTCTCGGCGGATTCGGCGTCGCCCTGAGCCACATCGACGCCGAGATCCTCTCCGGCAGGTTGACGAACGGGCAGCGCCTGCCACCCGAGCGCGAGCTGGCCACCCAGCTCGGGGTGAGTCGAGGGGCGGTGCGCGAGGCGATCCGTGTGCTCCAGGCCCAGGGGATCCTCGTCTCGGAGACCGGGCGCGGCAATGGCACCCGTGTCGAGTCGACGCCGTCCAACGCCATCGGCCACATCCTGCGGCTCCAGCTCGCCCTCGACATGGTGTCCTTCGCCGATCTCACCGAGACCCGCGTCGCCCTGGAGAAGGCAGCCGTCGCGTCGGCGGCGAGGATCCAGCACGAGGAGGCACTGCAGCGGGCCGAGGCCACCCTCGGACGGATGCACGACGTCGCCGCACCCGACCCCTTCAACGAACTCGACACCGCCTTCCACGTCGCCCTGGCCGAGGCCGGCGACAACCACCTCATGAGCGACCTCACCGTGGCGATCCGCCGGGCCGTCCACACGCCGATCCGCAAGGCCGAGCACGCCCTGGCCGACTGGGCCGGGTTCCGCGACGTCCTCGTCGCCGATCACGTGGCCATGCTCGCGGCGGTCCGAGCCGGGGACGAGGACCTCGCCGCGGCCCGGACCGAGGCGCACATCCGCTCGGCCTACGCGACGCTGCTCGGGCAGGGTTGACGCCGGGTTCGCGTCACGTCCCGGAGCATCGTTCCGCGGCTCGCACGCGAGGCGCGGTCGGTCGGACGGTCTTCGGAGTGGGGGTCTGCGGCCTCGGGGCCAAGCGGCTCAGGGTCTCCGGCCAGGGCCGCCGGCTCGGGGCTCCGGTCTCCGAGAGTCACTGCGCCCCGGAAGGCGCCATCGCCCCGGCGTCCGGAACCCACTTTGCGCCATGACCTGCACCTCGCGCCCGAAACCACCACCCGGCCGGCAAACACCACCCGGCCGACGCCGAACCCACCTTGCTCCATGACCTGCACCTTGCGCCCGAAGCCACCACCCCACCCTCCCTCGAACCCACCAAGCGCCAGAACACCCACCCTGCTCCTGAAATACAGGGAGCAACGTGCATCTTCTGGCGCTCAGTGACGAGGCAGCCGGGCGGGCCGGTCACTTCCGGAGCAAGGTCGGCCCAGCAGCGAAACGATGCCGGCTCAGCAGCGAAACGGTGTCGGCCCAGCAGCGGAGCAGAGTGCCGGCCCAGCAGCGGAGCAGAGTGCCGGCCCAGCAGCGGAGCAGAGTGCCGGCCCAGCAGGGAAACGGGGTGCCGGCCCAGCAGGGAAACGGTGTCAACCCGGCAGCGGAGCAGCCTGCCCGCCGACGCCCAGCCCGTCCGGCCGCGTCGACGACGCCCCCGCCCTCCTGGCCTCAGCCCTCCTGCTTGTCCAGCCCCGCCTTGTCCAGCCCCGCCTTGTCCAGCTCCGCCTTGTCGAGCTCCGCCTGGAGACGCTCGAGCTTGGCCGTCATCTCCCCGGTCCGACCGGGCCGGATGTCGGCCTTGAGCACCAGGGACACCCGGGTCCCGTACTCCCCGACCGCCTCGGTGGCGCGCTTGACGACGTCCATGACCTCGTCCCAGGAACCCTCGATCTCGGTGAACATCGAGTTGGTGCGGTTGGGCAGGCCGGACTCACGGACGATCCGGACGGCGGCGGCGACGGCGTCGGCCACGCCACCGTCCTCCCGGGAGGCGCGACCACCACTGGGGACAAGACTGAAGGCAACGATCATGGCCCCAGTCTGCCCCGCTCGGGCCCACAGCGGAGCCCCGGGCCCTCCTGCCCACTCCTCCACGGATCGGCCCGCCGACGCCGCCATCCGGCGGTCCGTTCGCCGTATGAAAATTCGCAACCCTCTCTGCACGAAATTGCGCGCGGTCCACCCGCTGATGAACGCCTTGCCAGATGGGTCTACTATCGGCTGTAGTTGACGTCCCGACCCGGCCCCACCCAGTCCGGTCGGGCAGCGTCGCGCATCCAGGACAGTGACTCGACCAGCAGGGAGAAGTCAGGCATGAGCACGGACACCCCGATCGCCCCCGAAGAAGAGGGCTACTTCATCAAGGAGCGCCAGGACATCGCCGAGCGGCCCGACCTGTCCAACACGACCGGCCGCGTCTCCCCGGTGCGCAGCCGCCGCCCCCTCTACCTCGACATGATGCCGCCGTGCAACGCGGGCTGCCCCGCCGGCGAGAACATCCAGGAGTGGCTGCGGCTCATCAAGGCTCACGAGGAGGAGAAGGCCTGGCGCCAGCTCACCTCCGACAACCCCTTCCCGGCCACCGAGGGTCGCGTCTGCTACCACCCCTGTGAGGTGGCCTGCAACCGGGCCGACCTCGACGGAGCCGTCTCCATCCACTCGGTCGAGCGCTACCTGGGCGACCTGGCCATCGAGAAGGGTTGGTCGTTCGACAAGCCCACCGAGAAGTCCGGCCACCGCGTCCTCGTCATCGGCGCCGGCCCCGCCGGACTGTCCGCGGCCTACCACCTGGCGATGCTCGGCCACGAGGTCGAGATCCACGACGCCGGCGACCACGTCGGCGGCATGATGCGCTACGGCATCCCCGAGTACCGCCTCCCCCGCGAGGTCCTCGACGCCGAGGTGCAGCGCCTCGTCGATCTGGGCATCAAGATCGTCCTCAACCACCCGGTCCTCGACCTCGACGAGGAGCGAGCCAAGGGCCGTTTCGACGCCGTCTTCGTCGCCATCGGTGCCCACCTGTCCAAGCGCGTCGACATCCCCACCATGGACGCCGGCCGGATGGTCGACGCGGTGAGCTTCCTCCACGACGTGTCCTCCGGCGGCAAGCCGATCATCGGCCGCAAGGTCGCCGTCTACGGTGGCGGCAACACCGCCATGGACGCCGCCCGCGTCGCCAAGCGGCTGGGGGCCGAGGAGTCCATCGTCGTCTACCGACGCACCGCCGAGCAGATGCCGGCCAACGCCGAGGAGCGCGAGGAGGCCGAGCGCGAGGGCGTCCAGATGAACTGGCTGCGCACCATCACCGAGGTCGGCAACGACCTCACCGTCGAGATCATGGAGCTCGACGAGAACGGCCGACCGCACGGCACCGGCCGGTTCGAGAAGCTCGAGGCCGACACCGTCATCCTCGCCATCGGCCAGGAGGCCGACACCGGCTTCCTCCACAAGATCCCGGGCATGCGCTTCCGCAACGACGTCGTCGACGTCAACCCCTCGACCCTCATGACCGACGTGCCCGGGGTCTTCGCCGGCGGCGACACCGTCCCCTCCGAGCGCACGGTGACCATCGGCGTCGGACACGGTAAGCGGGCCGCCCGCCAGATCGACCTCTACCTGCGTCGTCAGACCGGGTACCCCGCCGCCCGGCACACCACGGTCGGCTTCTCCGACCTCAACCTGTGGTACTTCGGCGACCACGAGCGCCGCCACCAGCCCGAGCTCGACCCCACCCAGCGCATCGGGTTCGACGAGGTCGTCGGCGGCCTGTCCGAGCGCCAGGCCCACTTCGAGGCCGGACGGTGCCTCAGCTGCGGCAACTGCTTCGAGTGCGACGGCTGCTACGGGGCCTGCCCCGAGGACGCCATCATCAAGCTCGGCAAGGGCCATCGCTACGAGTTCGACTACGACAAGTGCACCGGCTGCGCCGCGTGCGCCGAGCAGTGCCCGGTGCACGCCATCCAGATGGTCCCGGAGGAGACCCTCGCCGAGTCGATCCCCGGGTCGGGCAACCCCACGCCGGGATGGGCCGTGAGGCCTGAACCGAGCCCCATCCGCTCCGCACGGGCCAAGTTCAAGCCCGCCGTCCAGAACTGAACGAAGAGACGAGAAGAGTCATGGCCAACAACTCCACCGGAACGGCCCGCACCCGGATGATCGCCGACGGCAACACGGCCGCCGCCTCCGTCGCCTACCGCGTCAACGAGCTCTGCTCCATCTACCCCATCACCCCGTCCTCCCCCATGGCCGAGACCGCCGACGAGTGGTCGGCCGCCGGACGCCGGAACATCTGGGGTGACGTTCCCACCGTCATCGAGATGCAGTCCGAGGGAGGTGCGGCCGGAGCCATGCACGGCGCCCTCCAGGGCGGCGCGCTGAGCACGACCTTCACCGCCTCCCAGGGCCTGCTCCTCATGATCCCCAACATGTACAAGATCGCCGGCGAGCTGACGAGCACCGTCTTCCACGTTGCCGCCCGATCCCTGGCCGCACAGGGCCTGTCGATCTTCGGTGACCACCAGGACGTCATGGCCTGCCGTCAGACCGGCTTCGCCATGTTGTGCTCCTCGACCGTCCAGGAGTGCCACGACCTGGCCCTCATCAGCCAGGCTGCGACGATGCGCTCGCGAGTGCCGTTCATGCACTTCTTCGAGGGCTTCCGCACCTCCCACGAGCTCAACGTCCTGGAGACCCTGTCCGACGACGACCTGCGCGAGTTCATCACCGACGAGCTCGTCCACGCCCATCGTGACCGTGCCCTCTCGCCGGCGCACCCGTTCATCCGCGGCACCGCGCAGAACCCCGACATCCACTTCCAGGCCCGTGAGTCGTCGAACAAGTACTACGACGCCGTCCCGGGCATCGTCGCCGAGCTCATGGACCAGTTCGCCGAGCTCACCGGACGTCGATACCACCTCGTCGAGTACCACGGCGACCCGGAGGCCACCGAGGTCATCGTGTGCATGGGGTCGGGCGCCCGCACCGTCGAGCACACCATCCACTACCTCAACGCCCGCGGCCACAAGGTCGGACTCGTCGAGGTGCACCTGTACCGCCCCTTCCCGGCTGAGGAGATCGTCAAGGCGATCCCCGACACGGCCCGCACCGTCGCCGTCCTCGACCGCACCAAGGAGCCCGGCTCCAACGGTGAGCCGCTCTTCCTCGACGTCCTGTCGGCGCTGTCGGAGGCCGTCTCCCGCGGTACCCGCGAGCACATGCCGATCCTCTCGGGTGGCCGTTACGGCATCTCGTCCAAGGAGTTCACCCCGGGCATGGTGGCCGGCATCGTCACCGAACTCGAGCGGGAGACCCCGCGTCCCCGCTTCACCATCGGCATCAACGACGACGTCACCCACCTGTCGCTGCCGTACACCGAGCTCGACATCGAGGATCCCAAGACGATCCGCGCCGTCTTCTTCGGCATGGGTTCGGACGGCACCGTCGGTGCCAACAAGAACACCATCAAGATCCTCGGGTCGGACGGCGACACCTACGCCCAGGGCTACTTCGTCTACGACTCGCGCAAGTCCGGATCGCGCACGACGTCCCACCTGCGCTTCGGTCCCAATCCCATCGAGGCCCCGTACCTGGTGACCCAGGCCGGGTTCATCGGGGTGCACGCATGGAGCATCCTCCAGTCCATCGACGTCCTGTCGATGGCCCGCGAGGGCACGACCGTCCTGCTCAACTCGCCCTACGGCCCCGAGGAGGTCTGGAGCCACCTGCCGAGGACCTTCCAGCGCCAGGTCATCGACAAGAAGCTCGACCTGTGGGCGATCGACGCCCTGGCGGTGGCCCGCAAGGTCGGCCTGCGCAACCGCACCAACACCGTCCTGCAGACCTGCTTCTTCGCGATCTCCGGGGTCCTGCCCCAGGACGTCGCCATCAAGAAGATCAAGGACTCGATCCAGAAGACCTACGGCAAGAAGTCCCAGAAGATCGTCGACATGAACCACCGGGCCGTCGACGCCTCCCTGGAGCATCTGTTCAAGGTCGAGGTGCCCGAGCAGGTCGACGCCGACCATGACCTCATCGCCCCGGTGCGCGACGACTCCCCCGAGTTCGTCAAGACCGTCACGGCGAAGATGATCGAGGGGGTCGGCGACTCGCTGCCGGTCTCGGCGGTCCCCGACGACGGCACCTACCCGGCCGGCACGACGAAGTACGAACACCGCACCCTCTCCGACATGATCGCCGAGTGGGACCCGCAGGCCTGCATCCAGTGCGGCAACTGCTCCTTCGTGTGCCCGCACGGCGTCATCCGCGCCAAGTACTACCCGCAGTCGGCCCTCGAGGGCGCCCCGGACTCCTTCGAGTCCGCCCCGCTCAACGCCGCCGGCCTGCCGGAGTCGTGCTACACCCTTCAGATCGTCCCCGACCAGTGCACCGGCTGCGGCCTGTGCGTCGAGGCCTGCCCCGCCCACCCGGTCGGCGAGCCCGAGCGCAAGGCCATCAACCTGGCCGAACACCTCGACAAGACCGCCCAGCGGGAGAACGTCGAGTTCTTCAACTCGATCCCGGTCAACGACCGTTCCCGCGTCGACTTCGCGACGGTGCGCGGCACCCAGTTCCTCGAGCCCCTCTTCGAGTTCTCCGGCGCCTGCTCCGGCTGCGGCGAGACCCCGTACGTCAAGCTCATCACCCAGCTCTTCGGTGACCGGGCCCAGGTGGCCAACGCGACCGGTTGCTCGTCCATCTACGGCGGCAACCTGCCGACGACGCCGTGGGGCAAGAACGCCGAGGGCCGCGGCCCGGCCTGGTCGAACTCGCTCTTCGAGGACAATGCCGAGTTCGGTCTGGGCATGCGTCTGGCGGCCGACGTCCAGGGCGGTCTGGCCCGGCGTCGCCTTGAGGACCTCTCCTCCGGCCTGGACGAGGAACTCGTCGAGGACCTCCTGCACGCCCCCCAGCTCACCGAGCACGACCTCGTCGCCCAGGAGAGCCGGGTGCGCCAGCTCGTCTCCCAGCTCAAGTCCATGGAGCAGACCCCGCAGGTGCGCGACCTGTTGAGCGTGGCCGACCACCTGCTGCGCCGCTCGGTGTGGATCATCGGCGGTGACGGCTGGGCGTACGACATCGGTTCGGGCGGCGTCGACCACGTCCTGGCCTCCGGCCGCGACGTCAACGTCCTCGTCCTCGACACCGAGGTGTACTCCAACACCGGCGGTCAGGCCTCGAAGTCGACCCCGCTCGGTGCCGTCGCCAAGTTCGCCTCCGGTGGCAAGCAGACGGCCAAGAAGGACATGGCCATGCAGGCCATCGCCTACGGCTCGGTGTACGTCGCCCGGGTGGCCTTCGGGTCCGACCCGCAGCAGACCCTGCAGGCCTTCCGTGAGGCCGAGGCCTACCGCGGTCCCTCGCTCATCATCGCCTACAGCCACTGCATCGCCCACGGCTACGACCTCAAGAACGGCCTGGATCAGCAGTACAAGGCCGTCCACTCCGGCCACTGGCCGCTCATGCGCTACAACCCGGTGCTGGCCGACGAGGGCAGGAACCCGTTCCTGCTCGACTCCCCGCGCCCCGACACCACCTGGCGCGAGTACACCAAGCTCGAGCTGCGGTACCGGATGCTTGCCAAGGCCCATCCGGACGAGGCCGAGCGGCTGCTTGACCTGGGCCAGCGCCAGGTCGAGAAGCGGTGGCAGGACTACGAGCACATGGCGACGATGGGCCCGGAGGCCTTCGCCGTCGATGCCCGGGTCAAGGGCTTCGCCGAGGAGTCGACGAGGATCTGAGCGGTGTGGGGGTCGGACGTCCGGTCCGGCCCCCACCTCACTGGCCAATCGGCCCAGCAATCACCCACACGTCATCCACGAGCCACACAGAGAGGCCAGAACCCCATGAGCGTCGACCTGAGCACGAAGTACCTCGGTCTGGACCTGCGCAACCCGCTGGTCGCCTCGGCCGGACCCATCCAGCAGACCGTCGACGGCGTCAAGGCCCTGGCCGACGCCGGGGTCGGGGCGATCGTCATGTACTCCCTCTTCGAGGAGCAGGTGCGCCACGAGGAGGCGCGCATGGCCGAGATCGAGATGAAGTACATGGACTCCTTCGCCGAGTCGCTGAGCTTCTTCCCGACCACCCCGAGCAACGCCGGCGGCATCACCGAGGAGTACCTGCGTCACCTCGAGAACTCCGCCAAGGCGGTCGACATCCCGGTCATCGCCTCCCTCAACGCCGCCTCGAACGGCGACTGGGTCTCGACCGCACGTCGCATGCAGGACGCCGGGGCGGCCGGCATCGAGTGCAACATCTACGTCGTCCCCGGCGATGTCGAGGCCTCGGGGGCCGAGATCGAGGACCGGCACGTCGAGATCATCACCGCCGTCAAGGACGCCGTCGAAATGCCGGTCGCGGTGAAGCTGTCGCCCTTCTTCTCGGCTCCGGGCAACATGGCCGTCCGCCTGGCCTCGGCCGGCGCCGACGGGCTCGTCCTCTTCAACCGCTTCCTCCAGCCCGACATCGACGTCGAGTCGATGACCGTCGAGCCCGGTGTGTGGCTGTCATCCCCGGCCGACGCCCGACTCCCCCTCACCTGGATCGCCGCCCTGTCGGGCCGAGTCCAGGCCTCCCTGGCAGCCACCTCCGGCGTCGAGACCGCCACGGACGTCGTCAAGTACATCCTCGCCGGGGCCGACGTCGTCATGACGACCTCGGCGCTCGTACGCCACGGCGCCGGGTACGCCACCGAGTTGCTCTCCGGCCTGGAGTCGTACCTGGAGCGCAAGGAGGTCACCCTCGACCACGCCCGCGGCCTGCTGGCCGTCCCGGCGGACGCCTCGGCCGCCGAGTACGAGCGCAGCGGCTACGTCGCCGCCCTCGAGAAGGCCAAGTCGATCTACGGCATGTGACAACGTCATCAGCGAGGTGGCCGCGCCCTTCGGGGCGCGGCCACCTCGCTGCTCCTCGGGACCTCGCCCGACACGCCGACGCAAATGGGGAATGTCCCCCGAACTGGGGACAAAGACGTCCATATCAAGCATGGATTCTGAATGTCGACACCGTTAATGTCATGTCGGAGGCGCTGAGAAGGTCGGCGTCACGACGTTTCGAGGAGAGACTCCCCATGCCAGCAACCCTGGACAACGACAAGACCGGACGACGGGTCTCACGGCGCACCGTCGTCAAGGGTTCCGCCTGGGCGGCACCGGCAGTGGTCATGGCGACCTCGCTGCCCGCCTTCGCCACCTCGCCGGGCAAGCTGGAGCCGGGACTCAACGGCTGGGTCCGCGTCGCACCGAGCTCGTGCCGCCGGGGCGCCATGAGCTTCGACGTCACGACACCGACCGACGACAACTCGAAGGACTTCGGGCTCTTCGTGTGGAACGGCGGCAAGGACGGCAGCGGCAACACCGTTCCGGTGCCGATCGACAAGATCACCAACCCCACCTTCATCTTCTGGGTGTCCGCGGACTCGGTCTCGCTCGTGTCCAGCCCCGGTCGAGGATGGTCGTACGCAGGTACCGTCCAGGGAACTTCGGGGTCGACGGGCTACGTCGGACTCAAGTTCACGTACTCGGGCGATTACACCGTGGTGGGTGACCGTGTCTACATGGCTCCGCTGAATTTCTCGGTGAGCGCCGATTTCGGTCGATCCTGCCCGCGCAGTTTCAGCACGATCGCCGAACGGCATGTCACCGTCGCTGGCGAGGAACTGGCCTTCGCGCGCATCCTCCGCTACACCAGTAGTGGCACCGGGTACAGCATCGACCCCGCCCAGCCCGTCTCCCCCATCCTCGGATCCGGCCGACGCATGGTGGTGCGCAGTCGCGCCGCCAATCCGCAGTCCGAGGGTCTCGAGAACGTCGCCGCACCCGCGGCGGCATCGATCTGAGACCTCCTGCTCACGATCGGTCACAACCGGCCAGTGCCCACGGGTTCTCCCGTGGGCACTGTGCTGTCCGGACCCCCGGGCACCCCCGAGGGCACCGTGCTGTCCGGACCCCCGGGCACCCCCGAGGGCACCGTGCTGTCCGGACCCCCGGGCACCCCCGAGGGCACTGTGCCGTCCGGACCCCCGCACTCACCTCACCCCGCGAACCTCGGCCACATACCGCCCGACCGCCTCAGGGACAGCCGTGGGGCCGGCCCCGAAGGACCGGCCCCACTCCTGGCGATGCCCGATCACCCGGGCATCATGACGTCACTGGTAACGAACCGTCACCAGGCCCTCGCCAGGGGCGATGGCGTTCATCGCGGCCGTCGACAGGTCGAGGCAACGTCCGCCGACGTACGGCCCGCGGTCATTGATCCGCACCGACACGGTCCGTCCGTTGGCGACGTTCGTCACGCGAATCGTCGTCCCGAGCGGCAGCGTGCGGCTGGCCGCGGTGTACTGCGACGGGTCGAAGGTCTCACCGGAGGCCGTCGGACCACCGGCCGTCCCGTCACCCTCGCCATAGGTCGAGGCGACGCAGGTCGTCCCGCTGGTGACGGGGTTCGAGCTCGACGCGGAGGACGAGGAGGACGACGACGAGGAGCTGGACGAGGACGAGCTGGAACTCGAGGAGGAGCTCGGCGCCTTCGTGCCGACGGTGGTCACCTGGGTGACCGCGGCCTTGACGACCTTGACCGAGACCTTCTTCTCCGAGACCTTCTTGCCGTTCTTGTAGACCACGGTCCACGTCTCGAGGTTCTGGCCGTCGACACCCTTGGTCGTGATCTTCGTCGTGCCCTCGGCCAGGTCGGCGTCCTTGACGGTCTTGGCACCGTGCTTGACCGCGACCGTGCGGGTCTCGGTCTTGACGTCGACCTTGGTGTACTCGATGACCATGCCGTAGGTGAGCGGGGTGCCCAGCCCGGGCTGCGAGATGTCGTCACTGTCGACGGAGATCCCGGCGGCGCGCAGGGCGTCGGCCACCGTGCCCTGGGCCGAGACCTGCTGGCTCGCGCCGTTGACCTTGACGATGACGTCCTTGGCCGAGGTCACCGAGAAGTCGAGACCCTTGCGGGAGATGGCGGCCGAGCGGCTCACCGACAGGGTGTTGTTGGCGTCGATGAGACCGAGCTGGGTGAGCACGGTCGAGACATTGGTGGCGGTCGTCCAGCGGGTGACCTTCTTGCCGTCGATGGTGACGGTGACCGGACGTCCGTAGTTGACGGTGATGAGCGAACCGTCGGTGATCCGGGTACCCAGAGCGGGCTGGACGGTGTCGTGCGACCCGACGTGGATGCCCTGGGACTCCAGAGCCTGCGCCACGGTGCCGGGACGCACCTGGACCTGCTGGGACACGCCGTCCACGGAGATCGTCACGTCGTCACGGTCAAGGACCTTGGCCATCGTGAGCCCACCCGCGGTCGTCAGGGTGAGCGCTCCGGCGATGGCGGAGGCAATAACTTTGGACATTCGCTTCTCGTGTTTCGGGGGCCCGGAGGCCCGACGGTGGTCGAACCAGCAGGCTCGACCGACACCGCCTCGTGGCGGTGCGTCCCACACACTACGACAGGACACGCCGGAAAACCAAAAAATCACTGAGAAAGTTCAGCGACACGCCGGTCCATGGCACAGTCCGGCCCCGCATTCCCGTAGTGTTCGCGGGATCTGCGGGGCCGGGGCTGTGATTCTCTCAGGAACAGCTACGGAACCTCGTGAGCCGGAGGCTGTTCGTCACGACGAAGACCGACGAGAAGGCCATGGCGGCCGCGGCGACGACCGGGCTGAGGAACCCCAGGGCAGCCACCGGGATGGCGATGACGTTGTAGGCGAAGGCCCAGAAGAGGTTGCCGTGGATCGTCCGCAGGGTGGCGCTCGACAGACGCAGGGCGTCGACGGCCGCCTCGAGGTCCGACCTCGTGAGGGTGATGTCGCTGGCGGCGATGGCGACGTCGGTGCCGGTTCCCATGGCGATGGCCAGGTCGGCGGCGGCCAGGGCGGCGGCGTCGTTGACCCCGTCACCGATGAGGGCCACCTTGTGCCCCTGCTCGCGCAGGGCCGTGACGACGTCGACCTTGCCGGACGGCGTCACCTCGGCGTGCACCTCGTCGACGCCGAGCTCCCGCGCGACGCGCCGGGCCGCGCCGGCGTTGTCGCCGGTGAGCAGGACCGTGCGCACCCCCGACCTCCGCAGCCTCTCGATGGCCCGGGCGGAGGTGGGTCGGACGGCGTCCGAGACGCTCAGCGCGCCGAGGACGGTTCCATCGAGGCTGACGACGAGCACCGTCCGGCCATCATCCTGGGCAGCCTCGACGGCGGCGGACAGGGCCTCCGGGAGCTCGACCATGCCGGGGCGACCGGCCAGGGCGTCCTGCCCCTCGACGACGCCGCGGACCCCGGCTCCCGGGAGCGCCTCGAAGTCGCCCACCCGGACGGCGTCGACCCCCTCGGCCCTCGCGCCGGCCACGACGGCCCGCGCGATGGGGTGCTCCGAGCCGGACTCGAGCCCGGCGGCCAGAGCGAGCAACTCCTGCCGGGCGTCCCCGGTCGCCGTGTGCCCGTCGGCACCGAGGACCTCGTCGAGGGTCATGACGCCGGTGGTCACGGTGCCGGTCTTGTCCATGACGACGGTGTCGACGCCACGGGCGCGTTCCAGGGCCTCCGGACCGCGGATGACGATGCCCATCCGGGCTCCACGGCCCGTGCCGGCGAGCAGGGCCATCGGGGTGGCCAGGCCGAGGGCGCAGGGGCAGGCGATGATGAGCACCGCGATGCCGGCGGTGAAGGCCGCCATGATGCCCTGACCGAAGAGGAGCCAGAGGAAGAAGGTGAGCACCGCCACCGAGATGACGACGGGCACGAAGATCCCCGACACCTTGTCGGCCAGGTCCTGACTGGCCGAGCGGCCGGTCTGGGCCTCGTCGACGAGCCGGGCTATCTGCGCGAGCTGGGTGTCGGCGCCGACGGCGGTGGCCTCGACGACGAGCCGTCCGGAGGCATTGACCGTCGATCCGACGATGTGGTCCCCCGGGCCGACCTCGACCGGCACCGACTCCCCGGTGACCAGGGAGTTGTCGACCGCCGAGTGTCCCTCGACGACGATCCCGTCGGCCGCGACCCGCTCACCGGGACGCACGACGAAGCGTCCACCGACGCCCAGGGCTGCGATGGGCCGCTCGGTCTCGGTGCCGTCCGGGTTGGCGAGCCACACCGACTTGGCGCCCATCCTCAGCAGGGCCTGGAGGGCCGACCCGGCCTCGCTGCGACTGCGGGCCTCGATGTACCGGCCGCCGAGGATGAAGGTGATGACGCCGACCGCGGCCTCGAGGTAGATCGCCGAGGAGGCGTCACCCCTGGCCAGCCGCCAGGTCATGGAGTGGTGCATGCCGATCATTCCGGCGTGCCCCCACACCAGGGCCCAGATCGACCAGCCGAGGGAGGCCAGGGAGCCCAGCGAGATGAGGGTGTCCATCGTCGTGGAGCCGTGCTTGAGGTTCGTCCAGGCTGCGCGATGGAAACCCCACCCGCACCAGAGGACGACCGGCAGCGACAGCGCCAGGCTCACCCACTGCCAGCCGGCGAACTGGGTGGCGGGCACCATCGACAGGACGATGACCGGGAGGGCGAGGATGACGGCGACGACGAGACGGCGGCGCAGGGCTCCGGTCCGGTCGACGGTCGGGGTGAGCGACTGGGACGGCGTCGCGCCGTACCCGGTGCGCTCGACGACGTCGATGAGGTCGCCGGGGCCGACCTGTTCGGGGGCCAGGACGTGGGCCTTGGCGGTCGCGTAGTTGACGGTGGCGATGACGCCGTCGATCTTGTTGAGCTTCTTGGTGATCCGCGCGGCGCAGGAGGCGCAGCTCATGCCCTGGATGTCCAGGTCGATGGCGTGGCGCGGGGTCGTGGACTCCTCGGAGAGAGCGGGGGCACGGGTGTCTGTCGACATGATGGTCCTTCGTTGACCACCGTCCGGAGGCGTCCGCAGGGACGGGTCTGGGCGGCAGTGTGGCAGGGGGTCGTCACCGGGTCGTCGGAGGTCCGGACGGGCTCGCCGACGGGTCGGTGATCGGTGGGGACGCCGTCGGACGGCGTCCCCAGGAAGCGCTCGGTCGGGAGCGCTGGCTCGTGGGCACGGCCTGGCGCACCCACGAGCACGCGGTGAGGACGCGAGGGTCAGTGGCCGCAGCCGCAGCCGTGACCCTCGGACTTCTTCTCCTCGGCCTTCTTGCCACCGCAGCCGCACTCTCCCTCGCCGTGGGCGGCGTGCTTGGCGGCGGCGTCCTGGCCGTGGTGATGCCCGTGGCCACCGCATCCGCACTGACCACCAGGGTGTCCCGCGGTGTCGAGGGTGGCGGCCTTGGCGACGGTGTAGTCGCCGGCCTCGTCGACCGCGGCGGCGATCTTGTCGAAGTCGACGGGCTCGGCGGACTCGACGGTCATCGAGCCGGACTCCAGGGAGACGACGACCTTGTCGACGCCGTCGATGGCCGAGACCTCCTCGGTGATGGCGTGGACGCAGTGGTCACAGGTCATGCCGTTGATGGTGTAGGTGGTGTTCATGTCTTCTCCTTGTCGAGGGGTTCGTGGGGTGGGTGGTTCAGGACCGGACCAGTCGAGCGATGGCGCGGTTGGCCTCGTCGATCTTCTCGTCGGACTCCTCGCCACCGACCCGTGCGGCGCGCACGACGCAGTGGCTCATGTGCTCGGCGAGCAGCTCGAGGGAGACCGACTTGAGGGCCGAGTTCACCGCGGCGACCTGGGTGAGGATGTCGATGCAGTACTTCTCCTCCTCGACCATCCGCTCGAGCCCGCGGACCTGACCCTCGATGCGACGCAGGCGGCGCAGGTGGGCCTCCTTGTTGCTGAGGTAGCCATGCCCCGGCGCGTCGGGGTCGACGGGTTCGTTGGCGATGGCACCCGCCGTATCGGCGTGGCACCCGCACGTGGCGTTCTCGGTGGCGATGTCGTTCATGGTGACCTCCTGACGAGAAATATACCCCGGTGGGGTATCAAGGACAAGTCCCCTGCCCATCCGGGACGGACACCGCTGGGCAGGTGTGGAAAACATGTGGTCAAGTCGGCATCAGCACCGACCACGCGACACCCCACGTCAGAGACTGTTCACCCTGTCCACTCCCCCTCGCCGCCGGCGCGACATCTTTGTCATCTTCCTCACATCGTACATCGTGCCTTGTCACATCGGGAATGTCGGCGTGTCGTCAACAGCACACCCGCACTTGTCCACAGTCATCCACAGCTTGTGCACGGCCCGTTCACCGTGGTCATCGAGTTGTCCACATGCCCTGTGGACAACTCGAGCGGACGGGGGCTGCACGGGACCCGCAGATGTGCAAGGATGCCTCCTCACGGGTCTGCGTCCACCGGATCCGGCAGGGAGGTCACGATGTCGCAGTCCCCAGCAGTACCGTCCGGGATCGACCGCAACCCACCCCAGGACCTGGCGGCCGAACAATCCGTCCTCGGGGCCATGCTCATGAGCAAGGAGGCCATCGCCGACGCCGTCGAGACCGTCAAGGGACGCGACTTCTACCGCCCCGCCAACGAACTCGTCTTCGACGCCATCGTCGACCTCTACGGACGCGGGGAGCCGGCCGACGCCGTCACCGTCTCGGCGGAACTGGAGCGGCGCGGGGAACTCGAGCGGGCCGGCGGCAAGGTCTACATGGCCGACCTGCTCGGCTCGGTGTCCATCGCCCAGAACGCCTCCTACTACGCCCGGATCGTCGCCGACAAGGCCGTCCTGCGACGTCTGGTCGAGGCGTCGATGAAGATCTCCCAGATGGGCTACCAGGGCCAGGGGGAGGTCGCCGACATCGTCGACGCCGCCCAACAGGCCCTCTACGAGGTCTCCGAGGGAAAGACGAGTGACGACTACCACCCCCTCTCCGAACTCTTCGAGAGCGCCTACGACGAGATGGAGGCCATCGAGGCCCGGGGCGACTCCATGGCCGGCATCCCCACCGGATTCACCGACCTCGACGAGCTCACCAACGGCTTCCAGCCGGGGCAGATGATCATCGTCGCCGCCCGACCGGCCATGGGCAAGTCGACCCTGGGGTTGGACTTCGCCCGGGCGGCGTCCATCAAGAACGGACTCACCGCCGCGGTCTTCTCCCTCGAGATGGGCCGCAACGAGATCGTCATGAGGCTGTTGTCGGCCGAGGCGAGCATCGAGTTGTCGCGGATGCGCGGTGGTCGGATGAACGAGGAGGACTGGCAGCGTCTCGTCGACAAGACGACGCAGATCTCGACCGCACCGCTCTTCATCGACGACTCCCCCAACCTCACCATGATGGAGATCCGGGCCAAGGCCAGGCGGCTCAAGCAGCAGCACGACCTCAAGCTCGTCATCATCGACTACATGCAGCTCATGACCTCGGGCAAGAAGGTCGAGTCGCGTCAGCTCGAGGTCTCGGAGTTCTCCCGGCAGATCAAGCTGCTGGCCAAGGAGCTCGAGATCCCCGTCATCGCCCTGTCCCAGCTCAACCGCGGACCCGAGCAACGCACCGACAAGAAACCCATGATGAGCGACCTGCGCGAGTCCGGGTCGCTCGAGCAGGACGCCGACATGGTCATCCTCCTGCACCGCGAGGATGTCTACGACAAGGAGTCCCAACGGGCCGGCGAGGCCGACTTCATCGTCGCCAAGCACCGCAACGGCCCGACCCGGACCATCCCGGTCGTCTTCCAGGGCCACTACTCGAGGTTCGTCGACCTGCAGCGGTGAGGATCCTCGTGGCCTCACCGATCGGCGTCGACGATGCGCCGTACGAGGTCACCGGTCAGCGGTCGATCGGACATGACGAGGCGCACCGCTCCGTTCACCGTGTCCGGGCCCTCGGACCCTCGATGTCGCAGTTCGAGGCCGAGATCCTCGGCGACGCGACGTGAGGCCTCGTTGTGTTCCAGGAGCAGGGCGACGACCGGGACGTGCGGCTTGAGCGTCCGGGCCGCATCGATCGCAGCCCGCGCGGCTTCCCGGGCGTAGCCATGACCCTGGGCGGCCGGCGCGAAGCGATATCCGAGGTTCCACCATGCACCGTCAGCGCGCAGGGAGCACCCAGCCGTCCCCAGGATGGTCGGGACGCCCGCGGCCCGCACGACCCAGGGCCCCAGTCCTCCCTTCGCCCAGTCGGCGAGCCACCGATCGAGCATGTCCCTGGTCTCGTCGAGGGTGAGGTGCCGTCCGCTGGGCAGATGCTGCCACACCCGTGGATCGGCGAAGATCTCGTGGAGTCCGTCCAGGTCGGCGACGGTCGGGGCGTCCAGGTCGAGCCGTGCAGTCCTCGTGTGGTCGACGTCGGTGACGGGCATGTGGTCCTTCTCCCACGTGATCGGGTCGGTCCCACACTAGCGGCGGCCCAGCCGGGGAAGGATGACAATCCCTCAACTCCTTGTGGCCCACGACCCCACGCGGGACCATGGATCCATGTCCAAGTCGTGGAGTGAACTGGGAACCGGGATGCGTACCGCCATCGTCGTCGCCGCCTCCCTCGAGGGTGCCCTCAAGATCGCCGCCCTGGTGGATCTGGCCCGTCGTCCGGCCGAGAAGGTGCATGGGAGCAAGGCCGCCTGGGCGGTCGGGATCGCGGCGGTCAACGGGTTCGGGATCGCGCCGCTGAGCTACTTCGCATGCCACGGCATGCTCACGTGCCCCGTGTGCAAGGGTGGCGAGTGCCGGTGTGGGGCGCGCAAGGACGGACAGGGCTGCTGCTCCCTCTTCCGCCCCGACAGCACCTTCGTGCGCGCCCACCAGGCGGTCGCCGAGTCGGTCGGCACCGCCGGTCGGTGACCTCGCCGCGCTGATTCCAGCCCTCTGACGCCCGCCGGCGCCCTCGGCGGGAGGTCGGCGTTGCGCCGGCGTGTCAGGAAATCACCGTGAGCGGCGAAAAGTTCCCCTCCAGGGGAGGAAAGTCGCGCTCAGGGGGTTTTCACGACACGTCCGGCCGGGCACCCCCGCCGGACCCTGACCCCAATCGCTTCCCGAGCCGACGCCGCGGCACTACCGTGAGCCCATGGACGCCATGCACGCCGTCGTCGTCACCCAGTCACTGCCGGCCACCGACCCCCACTGCTTCGTCGACCGGGACCTGCCGATTCCCGAACCCGGGCCGCTCGACCTGCTCGTCGAGGTCGAGGCGGTGTCCGTCAACCCCATCGACGTCAAGATCCGCAAGGGCGCGGGAACCCCTGACCGACCCCTCGTCTTGGGGTTCGACTGCGCTGGCATCGTCCGGGCAGTCGGCTCCCAGGTGACCGGGTTCGCCGTGGGCGACGCCGTGTGGCACGCCGGTGACCGCACCCGCCCGGGCAGCTATGCCCAGTTCACCCTCATCGACCATCGGGTCGCCGCCCACCGCCCCACGTCCCTGGCCCCGGCTGACGCCGCCGCCCTGCCGCTGACGAGCCTCACCGCGTGGGAGGCGCTCGTCGACCACATCGGGCTGGGCGGGGACGACGCCTTCCTCATGATCGGCGGGGCCGGCGGCGTCGGGTCGATGGCCGTCCAGCTCGCCCGGACCCTCACCACCGGGCCGGTCGTCGCCACGGCCTCCCGCAAGGAGAGCGCATCGTGGTGTCGCGGCATGGGAGCGACGGCGACGATCGACCACACGAGCGACCTGCGACCCCAGGTGGACGCGCTCCGCGTCGACGGGTTCCGCGGTGTCCTGTCGGCCTACACGGCCGGCCGCGAGGCCGAGTTGTCCGGCATCATGAAGCCCTTCGGACGCCTCGTCATGATCGACGGCACGGACTGCTTCGACATGATGGCGTTCAAGCCGAAGTCGCTGTCGGCGGTGAGCGAGTCGATGTTCACCCGCACCCAGTTCGGCACCGACGACGTCGCCGAGCAGGGTCGGATCCTCGCCGAGGTCGCGCGGCTCGTCGACGAGGGACGTGTCCGCACGACGGCGTCACATCGACTGACCGGGCTCACCGCCGCCACCGTCATCGAGGCGACGCAACTGGTGGAGTCCGGCAGGATGGTCGGGAAGGTCGTCATCGAGGTCTGAGTCTCGTTCCCGCAGGACGGCTGACGGCAAGGGCGGCGCGATTCCCCGACGTGGGGTCGCGCCGCCCTTGCCGTGGCGTCACGTGGTCGGCGAGGTTCCTCAGGCCGCGTGCTGGCAGGTGGGGCAGGAGCAGTCGTCGCAGGTGCAGTTGGCGCAGGAGTCCTTGCACTCACCGCACTGGCAGGTGGCGTGATCGCAGGTCGGGCAGTCGCAGTGCTCGCAGGTGCAGTTGGCGCAGGAGTCCTTGCACTCACCACACTGGCAGGTGGCGCACTCGTCGTAGTGGCCGTCGTGCTCGTGATGCAGGTGGCCGTCGTGGAGGTAGTCGACGTGGTCGTGGTGGATGACGGCCTCGTGACCGCAGTTCGGGCCGTGGGTGTGGTGGTGGGTCTCGGCCGGGGTGTGCTCAATGGTGGCAGTCATGGTCGTGCTCCTTCATGTGGTGATGGGCGTCGAGGAAGATCGACGCCACGTGGTCGTCCGTGAGCGAGTAGAGGTTGCGCTGGGCATCCCGCCGCACCTCGACCAGGTGTGCCTCCCGCAGGACCTTGAGGTGGTGGGAGACCAACGGTTGCGACACGCCGACGAGGCTGACCAACTCGCCGACGGCGGCCTCCCCGCGGGTGAGGCGGTCGATGATCGCCGCCCGGACGGGGTTGGCCAGAGCGGCGAAGAGCCGGACCACCGGCTGGTAGGACTCCCGCGTGCCGTTCTCGCTCACGACGCCCACGGTACATGGACTCCAGCTTTTATACAAAATCTTTGATATTCGTGGGACTAGGTCTGATGGTCATTCTCATCACCATCTCGGTATGGGGTGTGTGTCCCCTACGCTGGGGCCATGGACCTTGACCTGTCCGCGGCGGCCGATGTGGTCGCCCCGCTGCTGCTCGGCGCGATCATTCGCCACGGCGCGGTGGCGGTCCGGCTCACCGAGGTCGAGGCCTACCTCGGTGTCGACGACCCCGCCTCCCACGCCTGGCGGGGGCCGACCCCTCGCACCCGGGTGATGTTCGGGCCGCCCGGTCGGCTGTACGTGTACCTGTCCTACGGCATCCACCACTGCGTCAATGTCGTGTGCTCCCCCGACGGCACCGCGTCGGCCGTACTGCTGCGGTCGGGGGAGGTCATCGCCGGCCATGACGAGGTGAGACGTCGCCGGGGGGCGGTACCGCCACGTCGCTGGGCAAGCGGCCCGGGGAACCTCGGGTCCGCCCTGGGGGCGGGTCTGGACGACTCCGGCGCGGTCCTGTCACAGGTCGTGCCACACGCCGTCCCAGGCAGCGACGACGGGGACCACGGAGCGTGGTCCCTCGAGCCGGCCGGAACACCGAGCCCCGTCGAGGTGGGGCCGCGGATCGGGATCACCCGCAATGGCGAGGCCCCGCTGCGATTCTGGATCCCCGGGGAGCCGACGGTCTCGGCGACGCGACGTCGGAAGAATCCCCGGTGAGGAGGAAACCTCCCCTGCAGGGGAACATGTCCGCGCTCAGGGGGATTTCCTGACGGTCGGCCCCGGAACCCCCGACGAGACCGGCGGCTCGGTCAGCGTCCGGACCGGGTCGTGCCCCTCATGGCCGGCGCCGTGAGCGGGTCCTGAGGCCAAGGGTGCTTGCTGTACCGACCGCGGTTCTCGGCCCGCACCTGCGGGTAGACGCCGACCCAGAAGCTCGCCAGGTCGTCGGTCACCGCGAGCGGTCGGCGGGCCGGTGACAGCAGGTGCAGCACGACACGCACCCGGCCCTCGCAGATCGCGGGGGTGTCGGTCCAACCGAAGCATTCCTGGAGCTTGACCGCCAGGACCGGGGCGCCGTCACTGCCCACCTCGGGGTAATCGAGTCGAATGCGCGACCCCGTCGGCACCGTGATGGCCTCGGGCACGAGGTCGTCGAGGCGTCCGGCCTGCGGCCAGGGAACCAGGGCCCGCAGGGATGCCGCCGGGTTGAACGGCCGGCCCTGCGCGACGGCGTCGAGATCGATCCACTCCTCGGCGCGGGCGACCAGGGCCTCCTCGGACATGTCCGGCCAGGGACCGCCGAACTCCCGCCGCACCAGCCCGAGACGCCGTCTCAGGTCGAGAGCCGCGCGGCTCCAGGTGAGCACCCCGTGCCCGTCCAGCCCGAGACCGATCTGCCCCAGCGCCGCGAGAACCGCGTCGCGGGCGTCCCGCGCGGCCGGGCGGACCGGCGTCGAGGACAGCTCGATGGCCCCGAGCCGGTGCACCCGCCGGGCCCTCACCCGCCCGTCGTGCCAGGCGGTGACGACCTCGGTGCGGTCGAGCGCCGCTGCCGCCGTCATCGCCAGGGCGGCGTCGACGGGCACGGCTGCCTGGATGAGCGCGCCCGACCCCCTGCCGGCGGACGTCCGTGAGGACTCGGCCACCGCCAGCCACTCCTGCCCGGCCAGCTGCGATCCGACTGGCAGGTCGGCGGCCGTCCCCGAGGCCATGAGGTAGGAGGTCGACCCCTCGTCACGGCGTCGGGCCACCGACTGGGGCCGGGCCAGGGCGACGACCGTCCCGACCGCCTCCTCGTCGGACACACCCCGGCGCCGCGAGGACGTCGACCCGCCGACCAGCCGGGACAGGCGGTCGGCCTCGGCTCGCCACCTCGGCGTCGACGCCGTCCCCCGTCGCAGCGCCCGCAGCAACCCGACGAGGTCGGCTCCGACGGCCCGGTCCTCCCCGGCCAGCATGGCGACGACCTCGGCCGCCGCGCGCTGTCCCACGAGCGGTGCCCCGTCAACGAGCGCCCGAGCCATCCGCGGATCGGCGGGCACCCGGGCCAGCCGGCGTCCCCGATCCGTGGCACGCCCCGCCTCATCCAGCGCGCCCAGCGCGATCAACTCCTCCTGTGCGACGGCGACCCGGTCAGCCGGCAAGGGGTCCGGGAGCGCCATGCCCTCCCCCCGCGGCGAACCCCAGCAGGCCAGGGTGAGCACTGGTCCGACCAGATCGGCGTGCTCCACCTCCGGGGCCGGCTCGGCGTCCATGCCCGACCAGTCCTCGGCGCGCAGACACCGCAGCGCCAGGCCCGGGCCCAGTCGGGCCGCGCGTCCGGCCCGCTGGGTGGCCGAGGCCCGCGACTCGCGCACCGTGACCAGTCCGGTCATGCCCCGGCCCCGGTCCAGACGCGACTCACGTGCCAGGCCGGAGTCGACGACGGCACGCACCCCCGGCACGGTGAGGGAGGACTCGGCGACCGAGGTCGCGACGACGACCCGGCGCGCCGGACTCGGCGTGAGCACCTCGTCCTGGTCACGCGGGTCCGTGCGTCCGGAGAGCCCGAGCACCTCGACGCCGTCGGCGCGGGGACCACCGAGCCGCGAGACGACCTGCTCGACCTCCCGGACCCCCGGCACGAAGACGAGCACCGAGCCGTCCGATGCCGCCAGCGCCTGCCGGGTGCACGTGGCGACGTGGTCGAGGAAGGCCGGACGCACTCCCCGCTGATCCAAGGGGCTACCGGCGAAGGGGGCCCACCTCACGTCGAGGGGGTGGAGCACCGCCGGCACCTCGACGACCCGCACTGCCAGTCCCGTGCCGGCTTCGAGCACCTCGCCCCAGCGGGCGGCATCGAGGGTCGCGGACATGGCCACGACGGTGAGGTCGTCGCGCAGCTGGGCCACCTCGGAGACCATCGCGGCGACGAGATCGGAGTCGAGGTGCCGCTCGTGCACCTCGTCGAGGATGACGGCGTCGATCCCGGGCAAGCCCGGATCGGCGAGCAGCCGGCGCAGGAGTACCCCGGTCGTGACGAACTCGATGCCGGTGCCG
Source organism: Acidipropionibacterium timonense (assembly GCF_900605005.1). Classification (GTDB taxonomy): domain Bacteria; phylum Actinomycetota; class Actinomycetes; order Propionibacteriales; family Propionibacteriaceae; genus Cutibacterium; species Cutibacterium timonense. Next base: position 2,549,834 of record NZ_LR027558.1, read on the forward strand.
GGCCCGCAGCTCGACTCCCCGCGCACGGTGTGGCCGGCGAGCTGCCCCAGCCGGGTGCCGGTGAGGGCGGACAGACGCCGTGCGGCGGCCCGGGCGGCCATCCTCCGGGGCTGGGTGACGACGACCCGCCCCGGTCGGCCTCCCGCCTCACCGAGGACGACGGCGGTGAGGGCCGGCACGTAGGTCGTCTTGCCCGTGCCCGGCGGGGCCTGGACAACGACGGCGCGTCCGGAGAGGGCGTCGGCGAGCTCGTCCCGGTGCTCGGCGACCGGCAGCCCGGCGCCGATGAGGTCGAGGTCGAGGGTCACCTGGCCCGGCCCCCGGTGGCGGGCTCGGACGGGTCGGTGAGCGGTTCGGGGGGATCGGTGAGGAGGAAGTCGGTGGCCGGCACCTCGTGCCAGACCCCGACGACGTGGGTGACGATCATCGTCATGATCTGGACGGCGTCGTGCTCGGCCCCGGGTATGGCGGCGTACTCGTCCGGGTCGACCCAGGCGAACTGCGTCGACTCACCGGGGGCCGGGGAACCTGCCGGGTCCTCGTCGGTGACCAGAGCCATGACGATGTCGGAGTGGAAGTGGCCGGCGTAGGGGCTGTGGGTGTCGAGGGCCACCGGAACCGGATGCATGACGTCGTGGATGCAGTCGGGCACGAGCGGGAGGGGTTGGAGGACGCGCAGCTGGGACAGCTCGTACCCGGTCTCCTCGCGCAGCTCGTGGGCCAGGGCCTGCCACGGGTTCTCGGTGTGCTCGACATGCCCGCCGGGCTGGATCCAGATGCCCATCCGCCGGTGCCGGTGCACCAGCGCCTTGACCCTCCCGTCCATCCGTCGCAGGATCCACGCGCTGATGGTGAGGTCGTGACCGTGCGGTTGGGTGTGCAGATGGGGCATGGGCCCAGCGTGGCACATCCGGTGGCCGCGAGCACCTGCCGGTGGACGGGGCCGGGGAGCTGGACCCGTCCCGGAGCACGGTGTCACCGACCCGACGTAGGGTCTCCTCATGAACCGAAACACCATCGTGACGTTGTCGGTCGTCGCCGTCGCCGCTGCGGCGGCCTTGATCGTGGGCCTGCGGGCACCTCGACGCGCCCGGGTCGAGGAGTCGACCGAGACCCGCCTGGCCGACCTGGCCCATGCCGCGCCATCCGGGGGACGCCGCACCACCCGCCGCGACCCGCACGCCGACGGCCACGCCACCCCTGCCGGCGGGCTCGGCCGCGTCGACGGGGCTCCGGCGTACTTCACGCACGAGAGCTGAGAGGGTCCGGGCCGGGCCGGGTCCCCGGTCGGCAGGTCCCCGCTGGAGTCAGGCCCCCGAATCAGTGAGCCGCCGGGCCGACGAGGCGCTCGGTGAGGCCGATGAGGGCGCTGGCCTGGGACTCGAAGGTCAACCCCTCCTCGACGGCGCGCCGCCCGGATCGCCCCAGGGCAGCGCACCGGTCGGCGTCGGCCAGGAGGTCGACGAGCGGGCCGAGCGCGGCCTCGACGTCCTCGCTGTCGACGAACACCCCGGCCCGGTACGGCTCGAACCGGCGTCGCCAGGCCGGGAAGTCCGAGGCGACGAAGGGCACCCCGGCCGCCATGTACTCGAAGAGCTTGGTCGGCAGCGACCGTACATAGTTGGGCAACGGTGCCAGCATGACCAGGCCCAGCTGGGCGCTGGCCAACAGCTCGGGCACCTGCGTCGGGACGATGAGACCGCGGTGCTCGACCAGGCCCTCGGCCACCGCCCGGTCGAGGGTCGCCACACACCCTCCCAAGGGGCGCCCGGCCAGGACGAGATGGGCCTGCGGGACGACGTCACGGGCCCGACGGACGAGCTCGATCATGAACGAGAGCTTGCGTTCCTCGGTGAGGTCACCGACGTAGACGACGCGACCCGGGACCGGATCGGGCTGCCGGTCGTAGTTGCCGAGCCAGGGGTAGTTGCGCACCACGACGACGTGGTCGGCACGGTAGCGGGCCGCGACCGGTTCGGTGGCGGCGACGACGGCGTCCATCCCCCGATCGGCCAGTCCGACGAGGGCCCGCGCGGCGGTGCGCGCCAGCGGCCGGGTGAACCGATTGAGGTAGGGCTTCGTCTCGATCTGCCCGACGAGGTCCTCGTGGGCGTCGTACACCGTGCGGCAGTCGTGCAACCGACCCCAGGCGAGGGCCAGCGGGATGAGTTCGGGGTCGTGCACCTGGAGCAACTGCGGACGCAGCCGACGCAGTGCCCGCCAGGCGTCGCGTTGGCTCAGCAGCACCCGCTGGACGCGACCCTCGTGACGTCGCAACGCCACCACCGGGATGCCCTGGTCGAGGCCGTCGTGGTCGGCCGAGATGACGAGGTGGAAGTCGTACCCGGCCTCGACGACGGCCCGGGCCTCCTTGTTGAAGACCCGGTTGTCATGGCCGTGATGGACCGTCGACAAGTGGACGACGCGCGGGGGTTCCGAGGGGTTCATCGCCGCCGGGCTCAGGCGTGCTCCGCGAGGACCCTGGCCACCTCACGCGCGGCATGGCCGTCACCGTAGGGATGCCCGGGATCACCGGCGGGGGCGGGACGGGTGGCCAACTCGGCGAGCCGACCGGCGTCCGGGTCGAGGACGTTCCAGCCGTTGTCGACGGTCTCGACCCACTCGGTCTCGGTGCGCACTGTCGTGCAGATGGTGCCCAGGAGGAAGGCCTCCTTCTGCAGGCCGCCGGAGTCGGTGACGACACCGGAGGCATGGACGACGGCGTTGACCATGTCGGGGTAGGCCAGCGGATCGATCGTCGTGAGGTTGCCCCGGGCGATGGTGATGCCGTCGGCCTCGGCACGGACGCGCAGGCGGGGGTGGACCGGGAGGATGACCTTGCGGTCGAGTGAGCCGAGGGCGTCGAGGATGTGCTCGAGACGCGACTGGTCATCGGTGTTGTCGGCACGGTGGATCGTCGCCATGACGTAGTCCTCACCCGCCTCGACACCGGGAACCGGGCGCGGGTTGGCCAGGACCGAGTCGCGCACCTGCAGGCAGACGTCGGTCATGACGTCGCCGACGAGCACCGACCGGGCGGCCAGGCCCTCGTCGGCGAGGTGCTCCATGGCCACCCGGGTCGGGGCCAGGCACAGGTCGGCGGCATGGTCGGTGAGGACGCGATTGTGTTCCTCGGGCATCCGTCGGTTGAAGGATCGCAGACCGGCCTCCAGATGGGCCACCCGCAGGTGCATCTTCACCGCCGACAGGGTTCCGGCGATGGTGGAGTTCGTGTCGCCGTAGACGAGCACCCAGTCGGGTGCCATCTCCTCGAGCACCGGGTCGAGCTGCTCGAGCATCCGGCCGGTCATGACGCCGTGGGATCCGCCGCCGACGCCCAGGTGGAGGTCGGGGTCGGGGATGCCGAGCTCCTGGAAAAAGGAGTCGGACATGTTGACGTCGTAGTGCTGCCCGGTGTGGATGATCTGGTGGTCGATCCCGGCGTCGGCGAAGGCCTTGGCCACCGGGGCCAGCTTGACGAACTGGGGTCGGGCCCCGACGATGCTCACGACTCGCATGATCTCGACTCCTCCGATGACGCCTCTCGTACCGCGTCAGACTAGCCGATGGGTTGCCTCGGCGCGTCCTCGAGCAGGGCGTCGACGAGCACATGGAGCGCCATCCAGGCCGACACGACATTCGGCCCGACGAAGAGGCTGTTGGCCACGGACAGCGCCGGAGCCGCCAGCAGGAGTGCCATCTGGGTCCGGGCGAGGACAGGATCGCGTCGACGCCCTCGCCACGCCCGGGACACCATCCACGTCCAGGCAGCGACCAAGGCGGCAGCGACCGGTAGACCGAAGTCTCCCGCCACATGGAGCAGCCCGTTGTGGGGATTGACCTTGTGGTGGAGGGCGAAGTGCCCGGGGTGAGCAGCCAGTCGGGCGAAGCCGCCCGGTCCTGCCCCGAGCCACGGGTGCGAACTCACGAGCGCCAGGCCGAAGGCGAGCAGGGACAGCCTCACCGGCCACGACGTCGGCCCGAGATCGGCGTGGTGGACCAGCACCGCGACGACGTCGTGCCAGGCGGACGTGGCGCGACCATGCCAGGGCCCCATGACGAGCCCGCCGATCCCGACGACTCCCAACGCCACGAGGACCCGTCCCCACCTCTCGAACAGGAGGAGCGCGGCGACCATGCAGCCCACTGCGAGCAGACATGACACCGACCCGGTCATGCCGAGGAGGTATCCGGTGAGGGCGCAGGCGAGTCCGTGAGCGGCTCGCACCCGTGGACGGCCCGAGGCGAAGGCGGCGTAGGACATCACGGCCGCGCCGATGGCCAGGAAGAGCGCGTAATAGTTCGGATTGGGGAAGAAGGTCCCGGGGAAGGGGAAGACGAGGGGCCGAGTTCGCCACAATCCACCGACGAACTGCGGCAGGTGACGGGTCGTGTCATGTTCCCAGACCGCTATCGGTGCGCTGACGAGCACCGACACCTCCCAGCCCACCGCCAAGGCGATCATCGTCCGTCGGTCGCGGAGCCGAGCCAGGGACCAGGCCAGCACGAATCCCAGGGCCAGGTTGGCCACCTCACCCCAGTCGGCATGACCCGCATGGGCGCCCGAGACAACCCCGATGACGAGCCATCCGGTGCCCAGCACCGCCAGGGCTCGTTCCCCGCGCCACGACCTGCCGACCGCAAGGGCGCACACGGCCAGACCGGCGACGACGACCCGGTACATGGACACCGGACCGAGTGCCGCGTACGAGCCGAGCAGGACAGCCGGCGGCATCGAGCCGATGAGGGCCGCGGCGAGAACTCGCCACGGCCCTCGTTTCACGGGGACCTGCCCGCCTGGTTGCGTCACCGGGCCCTCAGGCACCCGTGATGTCGACGTCCGGACGGCGCACCGCGGCCTTCTCGACACGCATGAGCTCGTCGGCCTCCGCCTCGAAGTTCATCTCCTCCTCGATGGCGCGGCGCCCGTTGGCGCCCATCCGTCGGCACCGTTCGGGGTCGGCGAGGAGTTCGGCCAAGGCGCTCGCCGCGGCCGAGGAGTCGACGGACGTGTCGACGAAAACGCCGCAGTCCCGGGAACCGAAGAGTTCGACGAGGTACGGAAGATCGGTCGAGATGAACGGGATGCCGGCCGCCATGTACTCGAAGAGCTTGGTGGGCAGCGCCTTCTGATAGTTCTTGATGGGCTTGAAGAACGCCACCCCCAGCCAGGACTTCGCCAGGATGTCCGGCACCTGTTCCCCGGGAACCCGCCCGAGCCAGGTGATGCCGGGATGCTCGTCGACCTCGTCGAAGAAGTGCTTGACCTCCGGATCAGGCAGCCCGGCGATGACGAGCCTGGCTCCGGGAGTCCGATCGATCATTTCGAACATCCGGTCCACCTGCCTGCCGGCCGAGAGCATCCCGACGTAGGCGACCTGGCCGTCCTGCTTGTCCCCGCCGACCACGCCGGGGAAGTCCGACAGCATCGGGTAGTTGCGCACGACGGCGCGGTTGGGATTCCGATAGAACCCCAGCACGGTGGACGTCGACGCGACGATCCCGTCGAACCCGTGATCGGCCAAGCCGATGATGCCCTTGGCGACGAGCCGGGCGATCGGCTTGACGGCGTCGGGCAGGTACTCCTTGGCCTCGACCTGGCCGACGAGGTCCTCGTGGGCGTCGTAGACGGCGGCACGGTGCCGTAGGGTCTTCCAGGCCATGACCATCGGGATGAGCTCGGGATCGTGGACGTGGACGACGTCCGGACTGATCCGGTCGAGGGCGCGCCATGCCAGCGCCTGTCTCCTCGTCAGTCGGTCGACCCGGTTCGTCGCCTTGCCCACGCCGACGACGTGAACCCCCTCGACGATCTCCTCACCGTCCTGAGCGCCGATGAACCAGACGTCGGCCCCGGCTCGCGCCAAGGAGCAGCACTCCTTGCGGAAGACCCGGTTGTCTCGCGGGTTGTGGACCGTCGACAGGTGGCAGATGCGGGCGCGGGAGGCCATCAGGCTTCCTCGCCGTCCCCGATGACGATGACCTCGACACCCTCCCACTTGGCGGGGTCGACGACGTGACGTCCGTCGACGAGCACCTTGATGCCCGGCAGGTCCGACGGGCTGAACTGCTGGTACTCGGGGTGGTCGGCCTGGATGAGCGCCCCGTCGACCGGCTCGCCGACGTGGTAGGCGGTGAAGCCGAACTTGGCCAACTCCTCGTCGGTGAACATGGGGTCGTGGACGAAGACCTGCGCCCCCGCCTGCTCGAGGTCGGCGACGGTCGGGAAGACGCCGGAGAAGGCCGTCTCCTTGACCTTGCCGCGGTAGGAGGCGCCGAGCACGACGACCTTCCGTCCCTTGAGGTCCCCGAGCACCCTGGCGACCTCGTCGACGCAGTACTGCGGCATCGTCATGTTGGCCTGGCGGGCGGTGCGCACGATGGTGGCGTCCGGGTCGGTCCACAGGTACAGGCGCGGGTACACCGGGATGCAGTGGCCGCCGACGGCGATGCCGGGGCGGTGGATGTGTGAGTAGGGCTGCGAGTTGCAGGCGTCGATGACCTTGTAGACGTCGATGCCGTTCTTGGCGGCGAACTTGCCGAACTGGTTGGCCAGGCCGATGTTGACGTCACGGTAGGTCGTCTCGGCGAGCTTGGCCATCTCGGCGGCCTCGGCGGTGCCCATGTCCCACACCCCGTTGGGACGCGGCAGGTCGGCACGCTCGTCGAAGTCGAGGAGCTGCTCGTAGAGGGCGATGCCCTTGGCGGTGCCCTCGGGGCTCAGGCCGCCGACGAGCTTGGGGTAACGACGCAGGTCGGCGAAGACGCGGCCGGTGAGCACCCGCTCCGGGGAGAAGACGAGGGTGAAGTCCTGGCCCTCGGTCAGACCCGAGATCTTCTCGATCATCGGCTTCCACCGGTTCCGCGTCGTGCCGACCGGCAGGGTCGTCTCGTAGGAGATGACGGTGTCCGGGGTGAGGTGCTCGGCCAGCGACGTCGTGGCGGCGTCCATCCAGCCGAAGTCCGGCTCCCAGGTCTCGTCGTTGACGAAGAGCGGGACGACCAGGACGATGGCGTCGGCCCCGGGGACGGCCTCGGCGTAGTCGGTGGTGGCGCGCAGCTTGCCGGCCGGGACGAGCTTCTTGAGCTTCTCGTCGAGGAAGGCCTCACCGGGGAAGGGCTCGTTGCCCTTGTTGATCTCGTCGACCACGCGCTGCTGGACGTCGACGCCGATGACGTCGTGTCCCTTCTCGGCGAACTGCACGGCCAGCGGCAGGCCGATCTTGCCCATGGCAATGACGGCGATCTTCATGCCAGACTCCTCGTCTTCTCGTGTGTGGCTCTCGGGGTGAAAGTCCGTCCCGTGGCCCGGCACACGGCACGGCCCACGATCGACGACAGTCTACCGAGGGGTGACGACGCCGTGCGCCTCCCCGACCCAGCAGGCCCGAAGATCCGACCCGTCGCACCCGAGGTCGAGCTAGTGATGAAGATCACAATTTGGAAACGATTGTCGGCGCCCCCTCCCCAGGATGCCCCGACGGGTTTAGCCTCCCACCCATGGCACCGTTCAACCGCGAGGACACCGGCCCCCTGGTCCACAGCATCGGGGACACCGTCGTCGAGCTCTCCCACGTCGACAAGCACTTCGGCGAGTTGCACGTACTCCGGGACATCAACCTCACCGTCGCCAAGGGCGAGGTCGTCGTCATCCTGGGACCCTCCGGTTCGGGCAAGTCGACGCTGTGTCGCACCATCAACCGCCTCGAGACCATCGACTCGGGCACCATCACCATCGACGGCAAGCCCCTGCCGGCCGAGGGGAAGGCCTTGGCCGAGCTGCGTGCCGAGGTCGGCATGGTCTTCCAGTCCTTCAACCTCTTCGCCCACAAGACGATCCTCGAGAACGTCATGCTCGGGCCGGTCAAGGTGCGCAAGCGTTCGAGGGCCGAGGCCGAGAAACAGGCCCGCGCGCTCCTGGACCGGGTCGGGGTGGCCAGTCAGGCCGACAAGTACCCGGCCCAGCTCTCCGGTGGCCAGCAGCAGCGCGTCGCCATCGCCCGGTCCCTGGCCATGGACCCCCGCGTCATCCTCTTCGACGAACCCACCTCGGCCCTCGACCCCGAGATGGTCCAGGAGGTGCTCGACGTCATGGTCGACCTCGCTCGTCGGGGCATGACGATGATCGTCGTCACCCACGAGATGGGGTTCGCCCGCAAGGCCGCCAACCGGGTCGTCTTCATGTCCGATGGCCAGATCGTCGAGAAGTCCGATCCCGAGACCTTCTTCACCAACCCCACCAGCGACCGGGCCCGGGACTTCCTGGGCAAGATCCTCCACTGACCGACTCCCTCCCCCAAGCCCTCCCCCGTACCACCCGACCCCGTCGGATCCCTCCAGGAAGGACCCATGATGAACCTGCGCAAGCCCCTGTCGGCCCTTGGCGCCGTCGCCCTGGGCATGTCCCTGCTCACCGGCTGCGTCGCCGGCAGCTCCTCGTCGAACGGCTCGGGGGACTCCAGTTCCTCGACCGGCGGCTCGGTGACCATCGGCATCAAGTTCGACCAGCCCGGCCTGGGCCTCAAGGACGGCACCACCTATAAGGGCTTCGACGTCGACGTCGCCCGCTACGTCGCCAAGGAACTGGGCTACACCGACGTCAAGTTCGTCGAGACCCCCTCGGCCCAGCGCGAGACGATGATCCAGTCCGGCCAGGTGAAGATGATCTTCGCCACCTACTCCATCACCGACGCCCGCAAGGAGAAGGTCTCCTTCGCCGGGCCCTACTTCGTCGCCGGCCAGGACCTCCTCGTGCGCTCGGGGACCACCGACATCACCGGGCCCGACAGCCTCAACGGCAAGAAGCTCTGCTCGGTCACCGGGTCGACCTCGGCCCAGAAGGTCAAGGACAAGTTCGCCAACAAGGTCGACCTGCAGGAGTACGACACCTATTCCAAGTGCGTCGCCGCCCTGGCCGCCGGGACGATCGACGCCGTCACCACCGACGACATCATCCTGGCCGGGTTCGCCAACCAGTCCCAGTACCAGGGCAAGCTCAAGGTCGTCGGCAAGCCCTTCACCACCGAGCGCTACGGCGTCGGCATCAAGAAGGGCGACACCGCCCTGGCCACGAAGATCAACGCCGCCATCACCAAGATGATCTCCGACGGAACGTGGGAGAAGGACCTCAAGGCCGACGCCGGCGACTTCTCGTACAACAAGGAGAACAATCCGCCCAAGGCCACCGAGGGTCAGTGACCCGCGACCGGCGTCCCCCGTCGACATCCCAGGAGGTGATCCATGTCCGCCCTCGCCGATCTCATGCGTACCTATGACGTCCTCGGCGGGTTCTGGATGACGATCCGGCTCACCCTGTGCGCGGCTCTCGGGGCCTTCCTCATCGGCACCGTCGTCGTCATCATGAGGGTCAGCCCAGTCAAGGCCTTCCAGCTGTTCGGCCGGGGGTACGTCGACGTCGTGCGCAACACACCACTCACCGTCATCGTCACCTTCTGCGCCCTGGGCTTCTACAACGTCATGTCGTGGCAGCTCGCCGGGCCGCACGCCCGGTCGGCCACCCAGCTCTTCTGGTGGGGCGTGGTGGCCCTGTCGGTGTACCACGCCACCGACGTGGCCGAGGGCATCCGTTCGGGCATCAACACCGTCGGGGCGGGGCAGGCCGAGGCGGCACGGTCCATCGGGCTGGACTTCGGCCAGACCCTGCGTCACGTCGTCCTGCCGCAGGCCATGCGTGGGGCGATCACCCCCTTGGGCAACACCCTCATCGCCCTGACGAAGAACACGACCGTCGTCTCGGCGATCGGGGTGGCCGACGCCTCCTACGTCATGAAGAACATGATCGAGTTCTCCCCCCAGTTCATCTATGCGATCTTCATCCTCATGGCCCTGGGCTTCGTCATCCTCACCCTGCCCCTGGGCATGTTCGTCTCGTGGATCACGACCCGGATGGCGGTGCAGCGATGAGCAGCTCGGTCCTCTTCGACGTGCCCGGGCCGGCAGCCCTGCGACGGCATCGTCTCATCGGGGTGCTGGGGGTGGTGCTCCTCGTGGCCGCCGCGTTCGGCGTCGTCTGGGGGCTGCGCAGCCAGCTGGGGGCGCAGGCCTGGCAGCCGCTGGGTGACCCGACCACCTGGGCCTCCTATTTCGTGCCCGGGATCCTCAACACCCTCCAGGCGGCGGCGATCGCCCTCGTCCTGGCCTGCGCGGTGGGGCTCGTCCTGGCCCTGGGCCGGATGAGCTTCGTCATCCCCGTCCGGGCCGTCTGCTCGGTGCTCGTCGAGTTCTTCCGGGCCGTTCCGGTGCTCATGGCGATGCTCTTCTTCTACTACCTCATGGTCTTCGCCGCACCCTTCGACTCCCTCGTCCCGCCGGCGATGAAGTCGCTCGTCGGGGTCGTCGCCGGGCTCACCCTGTACAACGGCGCGGTCATGGCCGAGCTGCTGCGCGCCGGGGTGAACTCGCTGCCCCGCGGCCAGACCGAGGCGGGGCTGTCGATCGGCCTGTCGCTGGAACAGACCCGACGGACGATCCTCCTGCCCCAGGCGATCACCGCGATGATGCCGGCCCTCGTCAACCAGCTCATCGTCATCGTCAAGGACACCGCCCTGGGCTACATCATCACCTACCCGGAGCTGTTGCGGTCGGCGACGACGCTCTCGAGCAACTACGCCAACATCGTGCCGTCCTTCCTCGTCGTGGCGATACTCTTCATCGTCATCAACTTCTCGTTGTCCCGGCTCGCCGAGGTGCTCGAGGCACGGGTGCGACGCCGCCGAGGCCACGTCGTCACCGCCGCCGAGGCCCATCAGGGGGCCTTCCTTGCCGACGAGGGGGCCCTCGAGGAGGCCGACGACCAGCACCAGGTGGTGCGTGAGGGGAGCCACCACCACTGAGGAAGGTGGGACCCGATGTCCAGGAAGACGACCGTGACATGGCTGGCGAGCCCGGAGGACCACGACTATCCGGCCGCCGCCAGCTACTTGTCGCTGCTCCTGGGGCCGCAGGACGTCGACCGGCTCGTCGACGCCCTGCGGGCCGCGACGACGTCGACCTTCAAGGCCAAGGACCTGCTACGGGCCAGCCGGCTGCCGCTGCTGCCCACCGACAACCCGCACGTGGCCAGCGACCTGGCCAAGATCGACGGCGGCAAGGCCCTGTCACCCGTACTGCTGGTGCGTGGCCGGATCGGTGAGGGGATCCCCCTCACCGTCGCCGACGGATACCACCGCATCTGCGCGAGCTACCACACCGACGAGAACACCGACATCCCCGCCGTCGTCGTCGACCTGCCATGACCTTCGCGACGCTGGCGCTCATCTGCGCGGTCTCGCTGCTCGGCCCGGTGCTGTCGATGACGGGGCCGGTGCGCCTGCCGGTCGTCGTCGGCGAGCTCGCCGTCGGCGTCATCCTGGGACGCACCGGGCTGGGACTGGTGCACTCGACCGACCCGACCTTCTCCTTCATGGCCCAGGTCGGTTTCGCCGTCGTCATGTTCATCGCCGGCAGCCACGTGCCCCTGCACCATCCTGCCCTGCGCCGCGGGTTGGGTCGCGGGACCGGTCGGGCGCTGCTCGTCGCCGCCGTGGCCGCTCCGGTCGGGCTCGGGCTGGGGTACCTCTTCGGCACCGGGCACGGCGCCCTCTACGCCGTTCTCCTGGCCTCCTCCTCGGCGTCCCTCGTCATGCCCACCCTGGAGGGGGTGGAGGTCTCGAGCACCGCCGGTGTCGAGATGCTCGTCCAGTTGACGGTGGCCGACGCCGCGACCATCGTCGTCCTGCCCCTGGTCGTCGACCCGGCGAGGGCCCGGACGGCGGCCCTGGGCACGGCTGCGGTGCTCGCCTGTGCGGTGGTGGCCTGGGCGATCATCGTCAAGCTCAGCGCCCATGGGCGGCGTCGACGGCTCCACGTCGTCTCCGAGGACCATCACCTCGCGGTCGAGGTGCGCATCGTCCTCGTGCTCCTCTTCGCCCTGTGCGCGGTGGCGGCGAGCACCGGGGTGTCGGTCATGCTGGCCGGCTTCTGTGCCGGACTGGTCGTCTCGGCGGCCGGGGAGCCGCGACGGGTCGAGCACCAGGTCTTCGCCGTGGGTGAGGGGTTCTTCGCGCCGATCTTCTTCGTCTGGCTGGGGTCAGGTCTCGACCTGCGGTCCCTGGCCAGCCACCCCGCGGCGATCGGGTTGGGGCTGGCCCTCGGCCTGGCGGCGGTCGGCGTCCACTCCCTCGGCACCCTGGCCCGGCAACCCTGGCCGCTGGCGGCCGTCACGGCAGCCCAGCTCGGCGTCCCGGTGGCCGCGGCGGCCCTGGGCACCGCCCAGGGATCGCTGGCTCCCGGGGAGGCCACCGCGCTGCTCCTCGGCGCCCTCGTCACCGTGGCGACCGTCACCCTGGTGAGTCCTCGGGTCAGAGGTCTCGTGAGAGCCGACACGAACTGCTAGATTCCCACACGAGCCCACAGGATCGGATGCCGGTGGGTGCACGCCCCGGGCGTCGTGGCCGGGCACCGATCACGCCGACCCGGGAGGGACCATGTACGCCGCGGAACGCCACAAGTGGCTCATCGACACGGCCCACGACGAGGGCCGGGTCTCGGTGACCCAGGCCTCCGAGCAGCTCGGCGTCGTCCCCGAGACCATCCGGCGGGACCTCGACCACCTCACCTCCCAGGGACTGCTCACCAGGGTCCATGGCGGGGCGATCCCGGCCGATTTCGATCTGCTCGGCGACCAGCCGCTGGCCACCCGTGACGTCTCGGCGGTCCCCGAGAAGGACCGCATCGCCCGGGCCGCCCTCGAGTTCATCCCCCGGACGGCCGCGGCCATCGTCCTCGACGCCGGGTCGACGACCTCACGGCTCGCCGCTCTGCTCGATCCCGTGTCCCCCCTGACGATCTTCACCGACTCCGCCCCGGTGGCCACGACCGCCGCCGCCCACGGCAACTGCGACGTCCATCTCATCGGGGGGCGGGTGCGCCCGACCACCCAGGCCACCGTCGGCAACGCCGAGCAGTTCGGCAGGCTCCGGGTCGACGTCGCCTTCCTCGGCACGAACGGCCTGTCCACCACCCACGGCCTGTCGACCCCCGACGTCGACGAGGCCGCCACGAAGGCGGCGATGGTCGCCTGTGCGCGGCGGGTCATCGTCCTGGCCGACTCACGCAAGATCGGCGCCGAGTCGACGAACCGTTTCGCCCGCCTGGAGGACGTCGACCTGCTCATCACCGACACCGGGATGAGCGCGCGACAGCGGGCGGCCATCGAGCGCAGTGGGCTCGAGGTCAGGGTCGTCTGAGCCCTGACCTTCGAGGCACCGTCAGGGTCGTCCGAGCCCTGAATCCGAGGCACCGTCAGGGTCGTCCGAGCCCTGGGTCCGAGGCACCGGCAGGGTCGTCCGAGCCCTGGGTCCGAGGCACCGGCAGGTTCCCTCGCCCGGATCGATGCCCGGATTTGTGGGGTTTTTTTGGTATTGTGCTTGACATGCCCATCGAGACCACCTACATTCATACATGTTCCCACATGGAACCGCTGCGAATCCGCCGCGCGGGACGACGTCCGGCGTCACACTGGACGCGTACCGACCAGACATGAACGGACAAGGTGGTCTCGCATGATCGTCACGGTCACACCGAACCCCAGCCTCGACCGCAGCGCGTCCCTGCCCGGACCCATCGTCCGGGGCCAGGTGCTCCGGCTCGAGGCCATCTCCCTCGTCGCCGCCGGCAAGGGAGTCAACATCGCGCGGGCCCTCCACGCGGCCGGCGCACCGACCCTCGCCCTCGTCCCGGCCCCCGACCACGACCCACTCCTTCTCGGCCTCACCGAGGACGGCATTCCGCACCGGGCCGTGCAGGTCCGTCACCCGGTGCGCACCAACCTCACCGTCACCGAGCCCGACGGGACGACGACGAAGTTCAACGCACCCGGAGCCGCCCTCGGCCCCGACGAGCTCGCCTCCCTCGAGGGCGCCGTCCTGGCCGCCGCGCGCGAGGCCGACTGGGTCGTCCTCACCGGATCACTGCCCCCGGGCATCCCGGTCGACTGGTACGCCACCATGGTCGGACGCCTCCACGCCATCGGCACCCGGGTCGCCGTGGACGCCTCCGACGACGCCCTCCGGGCCGTCGCCGCAGCCCCCTCGCCCGAGTCGGCCCCCGACCTCGTCAAGCCGAACTCCGTCGAGCTCGGCCAACTATCCGGGGACGACGGGGACGAGCTCGAGGCTGAGGCGGCCGCCGGGTCCTTCGGCCGGGTCATCACCGCCGCCCGCACCCTCGTCGCCCGAGGCATCGGTCGCGTCGTCGTCACCCTGGGCGGCGCCGGGGCCCTGCTCGTCACCGCCGACGCCGCCTGGCACGCCGTCGCCGGACCCATCACCGTCCTGTCCACCGTCGGAGCCGGGGACTCCTCCCTGGCCGGCTTCCTCCTCGCGGCGACCGACGGCGCCGATCCCGGCGAGTGCCTGCGCACCGCCGTCTCCTGGGGCACCGCCGCCGCGGCCCTGCCCGGTTCGACCATTCCCACTCCCGATCAGGCCGGCGCCGTGCCGGTCACGCTCACGCGGCTGTGACCACCGGAAGGAAGACCATGTCCACCTCACTCATCGATCCACAACTCGTCCGCCTCGACGTCGACCTGGGCCACACCAAGGAGGACGTCATCCGCTCCCTCGCCGGGGTCGTCGCCGACGCCGGGCGAGCCGAGGCCGAGGGCCTGGCCCACGACGCCCTCGACCGGGAGTCGAAGTCGCCCACCGGCATGCCCGGCGGCTTCGCCATCCCCCACTGCCGCTCGGCCGCCGTCTCCCAGGCCTCCCTGGGCTTCGCACGGCTCTCCCCGAAGGTCGACTTCGGCGGGCCCGACGGCCCGGCCGACCTCGTCTTCCTCATCGCCGCCGCCGAGAACGGCGGGGCCGACCACATGAAGCTGCTCACCAAGCTGGCCCGGGCACTCGTCCGCCCCGAGTTCGTCGAGTCCCTGCGCACCGCACCGGACACCGACGCCGTCGTCACCCTCATCCGCGACGTCGTCGAGCCCCCGGCGACCGGCACCCCGCAGGTCGCCGGGACCCCGGCCGCCACCACCGCCCAGGCACTCACCGACGACTCCCGGATGGTCCACGTCGTCGCCATCACCGCCTGCCCCACCGGCATCGCCCACACCTACATGGCCGCCGACTACCTCACCGCCGCCGGCAAGGAACTCGGCGTCGACGTCAAGGTCGAGCCCCAGGGCTCCACCGCCACCGAGCCGCTCTCGGCGCAGGACATCGCCAAGGCGGACGCCGTCATCTTCGCCACCGACGTCGGCGTCAAGGGTCGCGAGCGGTTCGCCGGCAAGCCGGTCATCGAGTCCGGCGTCAAGCGGGCCGTCAACGAGCCCCAGGCCATGGTCAAGGAGGCGGTCGCCGCCGCCAAGGACCCCCACGCCCACCGGGTCCGCGCCACCGGGGCCCAGGACGCCGCCCAGGCCGAGGACAAGTCCCAGCTCGGCTGGGGCAAGCGGATCCAACAGGCCCTCATGACCGGCGTCTCGTACATGATCCCCTTCGTCGCGGCCGGCGGTCTGCTCATCGCCCTGGGCTTCCTCTTCGGCGGCTACGACGTCGCCACCAACGGTCTGGACATCGCCCTCAAGAACTCCCCGACGAACCTGCCCGCCGCCACGGCCCACGCCCTGGGCCACTCCGCGGCGATGACCTACCTCGGTGCAGTGCTGTTCGCCATCGGCAAGGCCGCCTTCGGCTTCCTCCTGCCCGCCCTGGCCGGCTACATCGGCTTCGGCCTGGCCGACCGTCCGGGCATCGCCCCCGGATTCGTCGCCGGCGCCGTCGCCGGGATCACCGGGGCCGGATTCATCGGCGCCATCATCGGCGGCCTGCTCGGCGGTCTGGTGGCCTACGGCTTCACCCGGCTCAACCCGCCGAGGTGGCTGCGCGGACTCATGCCGGTCGTCATCATCCCTCTCGTCGGGTCGCTCGTCGCCGGCGGGCTCATGTACGTCCTCCTGGGACGCCCCCTGGCCGCCCTCACCACCGCCCTCAACACCTGGCTGGCGAGCATGACCGGCGCCTCGGCGATCATCCTGGGGATCATCCTCGGCCTCATGATGTGCTTCGACCTCGGCGGGCCGGTCAACAAGGCGGCCTACCTCTTCGCGACGACGAACCTCGCCGTGACGAACGTCGGATCGATGAAGGTCATGGCCGCCGTCATGGCGGCCGGCATGGTGCCGCCGCTGGCGATGGCCCTGTCGACGGCCGTCCGGCCCAAGCTCTACACCCCCATGGAGAAGGAGAACGGCACCGCGGCCTGGCTGCTCGGGGCGTCCTTCATCTCCGAGGGAGCGATCCCCTTCGCCGCCGGCGACCCCCTGCGCGTCATCCCCTCGATGATGGTCGGCGGAGCCGTCACCGGAGCCCTGTCGATGGGTCTGGGCGCCGCGTCGAAGGCCCCGCACGGCGGAATCTTCGTGTTCTTCGCCATCGACAGGGTGTGGGCATTCGTCCTCGCCATCGTCGTGGGGACGATCATCTCTGCCACACTGGTGACCATCCTCAAGCAGGCCGCCGCCAGGAAGAAGGCCGCTGCGGTCGCCGCGGCGTGACCCCGGCGGAGACCACCGCCACATCAGCCCACAACCACCCACCACACAACCCCACATCGGGGAACCACACCGAAGAGGAGAACCCACCATGGCCAAGAAGGTTGTCGCCGTCGGATCGTCCGTCGGACTGCACGCCCGCCCCGCCGCCACCATCTCACAGGCCGCCGCGAAACTCGGCTCGCCGGTCACCCTGGCGACCGAGGGCAATGACCCCATCGACGCCCGCTCCGTGCTGCTCATCATGACCCTCGGCGCCGGCTCGGGTGACTACGTCACCGTCGAGGGACCGAACGAGGACGACGTCAACACCATCGCCGACCTCATCGCCTCCGACCTGGACGCCTGAGCCGTCGAGCACGCGCTGGCGGGTCGTCCGTGGCGGTCACCTCCGGGTGGCCGCCACGGTGCGTCCCGGGGCAGTGGTCACGCCGGGTGCGGGTCGGCCACCGGCGTCGGACGTCGACCCGCCAGTCGCACCGTGGCCAGCACGACGAACCACCACACGAGGGCGACCGGGAAGTTCTTCACCAGATAGGTGTCCATGAGCAGGCCCGGACCGGTGGCCAGGACGGCCAGGCAGAGCACCCGGCGGGTTCCGGCCAGCCCACGCACGCAGGCCACGGCGATCGATCCCAGACACACCGCGAGGGCGATGAGGCCGGTGAAGCCGAGTTCGGCGGCGATCTCGACAACCGTGTTGTGGGCGTGCGGGAGGGTCACGCCGAAGAAGGTCTGGCGCATCGCATGGTACGACCCGGGCAGGAGCCCAGTTTCCCCGCCGTACCACGGCCAGATGACGCCGTACCCGGCCCCGAACACGAGATGGACCGGACCGGAGGTGAGGGTCTGCCAGGCGGTCTGCCAGGTCCTGGCGCGGGAGGAGTCGACGAGACCCCCACGAGCCGCGCTCATGGCGGCCACGGCGCCGGCCACGAGCGTGACGGCACCCAGCGCGAACCACCACCGACCCGCCCTGGACCTGAGCCGACGTCCCAGTCCCCAGATGGCCAGCCCGATGACGAAGACCCCGAGGTCGATGACCCCGGCGCGAGATCCGGTCGCCACGACGCATCCGGCAAGGACGGCGGCAGCCAGCGCGGAGATGACCCGTCGATGATGCCGCAGGACGGCGTCGACCATGACGCCGGCGGCCAGCAACAGGACGACGTGGAAGGTCGAGGCCCCACCCAGACGGGTCGCCACCCGCCAGCCCATGAGGTTGTCCTCCTGGAGCTCGCGCCACAGGTCGGCGGGAGTGACGACGACCAGGACGAGAGCCATGCGCCACAAGGCGTCACGCAGGCCCGCGCGAGGAATGAGCCGCACCAGTCCAACTGCCGTCACCGCGGTGAGGGCCGACTCCAGGAGTGGGACGACGAGGACGTGCAAGGGTACGTGCCGCACCTTCCCCGAACCGACGAGGACCTCGTGGACATGAAAGGGCAGGCTGCCGGCGGCCAGGGCGATGAGCAGGAGGAACGCCGCGAGGGCCACGAGGACCGACCGGGACACGCGCTGCGGTCCCCCGACGATGCGACGGAGGACGAGGAGCACGGCGATGAGCACCGTCGCCCCGACGAGCAGCCCGAGCATGATGGGGTAGCCGGCGACACGCCCCATCGGGCGCTCGGTGGTGACGAAGGTGCAGGTGACGAGGAAGGCGGCCATGATCGCCTCGGCGCACAGGCCGACGGCGACCTCCCCCGCGGCGTCGACCCCGGGGTACAGCCGTCCCAGGAATCCGCGGAAGCCAGTCATGTACTCGATGGCGCAAGTCTAGCTGGGCACCGCTGACGGCCCGCCACCTCGGGGGTGACGGGCCGTCCTGTCCGCTGTGACGCGAGGATGCTCAGGAGATCCGCACGAACTCGTTGGTCCGCGCCGACTCGATCATGGCCTCGCACACCTCGACGACCTTGGCACCCTGCTCCATGGTGACGATGTCCGAGTCCTTGCCCAGGACGGCGTCCCGGAAGTTCTCGTGCTCGGTACGCAGCGGCTCGGGCTTGGGGATGGCGAAACGGGTGACGTCGCCCTCCGCGACACCACGGAAGTTCGCGATGTCGTCCCACACGGTCTCGACCTTCGCGTTGGCGTAGAAGGTGAGGTCGGCGGTGAGGGTGTCGGCGACGAACATGCCCTTCTCCCCGGTGACGAAGGTGCGACGCTCCTTGGTCGGGGTGAGCCAGTTGACGAGGTGGTTGCTCATGAGCCCACCGGACAGCTGGCAGGTGGCCGAGACCATGTCCTCGTACTCGCGTCCGGCCTTGAACATCGTCCGCGCCGCGACGAGCTCGAACTGACGCCCGGTGACCCAGGCGGTGAGGTCGATGTCGTGGCTGGCGAGGTCCTTGACGACGCCGACGTCGGCGATCCGAGCGGGGAACGGACCCTGACGGCGGGTGGCGATCTGGTAGAGATCACCGAGGTCGCCGTTGGCCAGCCGCTTGCGCAGCGACTGGAGCGACGGGTTGTACCGCTCGATGTGCCCGACGGCGCCGATGAGGCCGCGGGACGAGAAGGCCTCGGCCAGACGGTTCGCCGCAGCGGTGTCGTAGGCCAGGGGCTTCTCGATGAGGGCGTGCACGCCGGCCTCGGCCAGCTTGAGCCCGATCTCCTCGTGGAACTTCGTCGGGGCGGCGACGACGCAGTAGTCGACGCCCTGCTCGATGACGGCGTCCACGTCGGGAAGGACGGGCAGGTCCCCGGCGACCCCGAAGGGGTCCTTGCCGGAGGCGTCAGCGATGGCGACGAGGTCGACGCCGTCGATCGCCCGCAGGTTGCGGACGTGATTCTTGCCCATCGAGCCGATGCCGACCATGCCGGCGCGCAGGTTCGCCATGGATCAGGCACCCGCCTTCGCGAGCTTGTTGACGCCCTCGACGATGCGCTCGAGGTCGGCCTGGCTGAGCGAGGGGTGGACCGGCAGGGAGACGCACTCGGCGGCGACCTTCTCGGTGTTCGGCAGCTCGAGACCGGGGGCGAAGGGAGCCAGCGAGGGCAGCCGGTGGTTGGGGATCGGGTAGTAGACGCCCGAGCCGACCTGGTACTCGTCCTTGAGGGCGGCGGTGAAGCGGTCGCGCTCCTCGCCGGTGGCTCCCTCGAGACGGATCGTGTACTGGTGGTAGACGTGCACGTAGCCGGTGGGGACGACCGGGGTGACGGCCTCGGTGATGCCCTGGGAGAGGAAGGCGGCGTTGGCCTGACGGGCCTTCGTCCAGCCCTCGAGCTTGGTGAGCTGCACCCGGCCGATGGCGGCGTGGATGTCGGTCATGCGGTTGTTGAGGCCGACGTACTCGTTGGCGTAGCGCTTCTCCATGCCCTGGTTGCGGATCATCCGGGCCTTGCGGGCCACCTCGGCGTCGGAGGTGGTGATCATCCCGCCCTCGCCGGAGGTCATGTTCTTCGTCGGGTAGAAGGAGAACGCGCCGAAGGTGCCGAAGGTACCCACGTGCTTGCCGTCGATGGAGGCGGCATGGGCCTGGGCGCAGTCCTCGAAGATCTTGAGGCCGTGGGCGTCGGCGATGCGACGGATCTCCGTCATGTTGGCGGGCAGGCCGTAGAGGTGCACCGGCATGATGGCGGCGGTGTGCTCGGTGATCGACGCCTCGATGGAGGCCGGGTCGAGGGTGAAGGTCTCGACGTCGATGTCCGCGAACACCGGCTTGGCGCCGGCCAGGGCGACCGAGTTGCCGGTGGCGGCGAAGGTGAAGGACGGGACGATGACCTCGTCACCGGCCCCGATGCCCGAGGCGAGCAGGCCGATGTGCAGGGCGGAGGTGCCCGAGTTGACGGCGACGGACTCGACCCCGTCGACGACCTGGGCCGAGAACTCCTCCTCGAAGGAGTGGACCTGCGGGCCCTGGGCCACCTGGCCCGAGGCGAGGACGGCGTCGACGGCCTTGCGCTCGTCCTCACCGATGATCGGCTTGGCCGGGGGGATGAATTCGAGAGTCACTGTGTCTCCTACGTCTGGTCTGGGACCGGTGGTGCCGGTCAGTTCTGGTCGCCCTCGGACACGAGGGTGAGGGTGTCGGTGGTGGGGTCCTCGGTGAAGCGGTCGCCGGTCCGGGTGTCGACCCAGGCGTGCTCCCCGTCGGGCTCCAGCGGGAAGCCGGAGCGGCCGACCCACTTGATGCGGCGGGCCGGGACGCCGGCCACGAGAGCGTAGGCCGGGACGTCCTTGGTGACGACGGAGCCGGCGGCGACCGTCGCCCACTCACCGATGGTGACCGGGGCGATGCACACGCTGCGGGCGCCGATGGCGCATCCCCGCTTGCAGGTGACTCCCACCTGCTCCCAATCATCGGCGGACTTGAGGGTGCCGTCGGGATTGATGGCGCGGGGGAAGTGGTCGTTGGTGAGGACGACGGCCGGGCCGATGAAGACGCCGTCCTCGAGCTCGGCGGGCTCGTACACGAGGGCGTAGTTCTGGATCTTGCAGTTGTCGCCGACGTGCACCCCCTCGCCGATGTACGCGCCACGGCCGACGACGACGTTCTCGCCGAGGACGGCCCCGCCACGCACCTGGGACAGGTGCCAGATCGACGATCCGTCGCCGATGGTCACCCCGCCGTCGAGGTCGGCGGTCGGGATGATCCGCGGTTCACTCATGAGTCCATCCTTCGGGACGACGTGTTGGTCAAGCCAAGACTACTCATGTGGGACGACGACTCGGGTAACGCGCCCCACCGGAGTCGGCGTCGAGTGCACACAGGTGCGACTCACGAGGACACGCCTCAGCAGATGTGCATGCCTGGGGAGATCGACCATCGGCACCCTGCGTCGCTTGAGCAGCAGCGCGGAGGGATCGACCGATGCCTCGAGCTCGACCATGCTGCGCGAGCACAGCATCTGGCACCACACGGCGACCGTTGCCATCTGGGCCCAGACGACCGGCGCCTTGAGATAGGAGCTGTTCGACATGGAGATGACCGGGATGACGAGCATGTTCACCGTCACCGCCTGGAGCAGCAGCCGCTGCAGCGGGCCGAGTCCGGGCCGCCAGTTGCGCCGCACCGTCGACCACAGGACGGCCGCCCCCAGAGCCACGACGACAGCCCCCACGACGGTGCCGTACCCCGTGATGACCTCACTGAACCCGTTGTGGGGATCGATGGTGCCGCGGGTCGGCCACGGCGCCCGGACCACCTTGGCAGGGAACTGCGCCGGCCCGATGCCAATGCCCCCGGAGGACACGTACAGCCAGGCCGAGTCGAGGTAGACCGCAGCACGGGACCGTCCCGAATTGGAGGACAGGTTGTAGATCGCCGTGCTCACGGTGTGGGTGAGGTCGTCGACCTTGCCGAGCACGACCAGGGCGCTCACGGCAAGCACCGCGACAGCTGCCGAGGCCACGGCCATCCATCGGGAGAGCATGAGCAGCCAGGCCATGATGACGATCAGGCAGAAGTCGGTGAGTCGCGAGCCGGTGAGCACGATGAGCGGGAAACACAGCAGCGTGGTGCCTAGGTACATCCACCGGACGAGACGGTGTCGCTCGAGTTGCCAGCCGATGATGAGGGCGATCATGCCCGCACACATGAAGTAGGCGAAGAGGTTGGGGTTGACCATGAACGAGGCGATGTCGGTCGCCGTCCGCCGGATCCACGCCGGTGACCCCAACCGATAGTTCGGCAGGTGACGTCCAGTGGCCACCTCGTACAGTGCCGGCAGGATCGCCACGAGGAGGCCGAACAGCCAGGCCCGACACAGGGTGAGGATCCACCGGGGCCGGTCGGCCGCCATCGTCATGGAGAGCATGGTGAGCAGCCCGACGACGACCCCGAGGAGTTCCTTGAGCCCAGCACCCCCCGAGACGAGGAACAGCCCGACGCCGATCCACAGGGCCGACACGACGAGCAGGATCATGCTCGTCCCGGACATGACCTGCCGACGGATGACGACGAGCCCGATGAGGGCCACGACCAGCAGACGTACCGGCGGCAGACCGGCGATCGTCACCGTCGATGCCCAGGCCGACAGGACAGGGACGAGGACGAAACACGCGCCCAGCAACCACTCGCACAGTGTTCCGAAGGCACTGTCCCGCCGAGGGGAGAGATCGACCGTCATGGCTTCCTCGCCAGCTCGACGAGTCCGTTGACGAACCGCTCGTAGTTGGCGTCGGCATCGAAACGTTCATGGATGAGGCGTGCCATCGCCTCACGGACGGTCGGGTCCTTCGCCAAGGTCAGATGCTCCGCCATGGCGTCCGCCACCTCCTGTGGGGTGGGATCCGGCGCCAACAGCCAATGAGGGGGAACGATCTCGCGGACCCCACCGACATCGGTACCGAGAGCGGGGATGCCCCGAGCCATGGCCTCCATGATGGACACCGGGATGCCCTCGGAGGAACTCGTGTTGACGAGCAGGTCGACCCGGTGGTCGCGATACCACGCGAGCAACTCCTCATTCGGCAGGTGCCCGAGCCAGGTGACGTCGACACCGTCCAGGCATCGCGCCGCTCGGTCCGCCAGCGCCGCGTGGAAGGGTCCGTCACCGGCATGGATCCAGTGCAGGTCGACCTCGGGATGGTCCCGATGCAGGCAGGCCAAGGAATCGATGAGGAGGTCGAGCCGCTTGAAACGGCTCATCGTGCTCACCGACATCAACGTGAGGGTGCCGGGACCGGTGGCGGCGCACCGGTCGGTGGGGATGCGGACGCCGAGCCTGTTGACGATGACGGAGCCGGGAGCGAATCCGTACCGCTCCATGGCGAACTGGGCCCCGTCCTCCGCAATGGGTTGAAGCCGGCTGAGATCCGCGGCGATCTGTCGAACGAAGGGGTGGTGGCCCAGTGGATGCCTGTCCTCGTAGAGGTCGGCATTGTGGGTACGAGCGACGGCATGCGCCACCGTCCCGCACCGACGCTCCAGCGCCGCGGCGTCGGCGGAGACCGAGAGCCAGTAGGCGTACACCAGATCGGCACCGCGATAACGGTCACGCAGGTATCGGCGCACCACCGCAACCTGGATGGCGGTCCGCAGGACGAACGCCACCCGGGCTGCGTCGAACCGGCCCAGATCAGTGAGAGTGCGCACCTCACGCCACAGGAGTGTGTCGGTCAACGCCCGGACCGCCCCGAGCAGTCTCCACAGCGGGGACCGCCAGCGAGCGGTGAGTCCGGAGTCGACCCGGATCCCGGCGGGTACCGCACGCGGGCTCACTCGAGGGGTGTCGTTCTTCTCGGGGACGATGACGAGGTCGACGTCCTTCCCCTGCCAATGGGGCAACTCGCTCTCGATGAACTGCTCGCCGGACCCGAACGGAAAACGTGAGGTGAGCAACACGACCAGTGGTCGGGTCATGGATCCGTCCGAAGGCCCAGACCGATCGGCCCGTCGTCGCCACGGGATCATCGCCACAGGACCTCCCACCCGTCACGGCTATTGTTGGGCACACCTTAGCAATGGCGACCGACGTCGCCAGGAGAGATCGGGACGGACATGCAACTGCGCTCGCTGGTCAGGAACATGAGTCACCTGTGGCGTTCGACCCTCGTCGTGTTCATTCTGGCGGCCGTGGCCATCGGGGCCGTCCACTACGCGACGACGAAGCCGAGCTACCAGGCGGAGGCTGACGTCATCTTCACGTCGAAGGCTTTCGAGGACTTCGCCTCTCCCGATGCGGCCGCGGCCTACACGACCTCCTTGGTGACGACCTACAGCAAGTACCTGCAGTCGGTCGCCGTCCTCGACGAGGTCGGCAACTCGATCTCGCCCACGGTGCCCGGGACCACCCTGGCACAGGCCGTGACCTTCACGGCGTCGCCGATGATGCTGTCGATCAGCTACACCGACGGCAACCAGGACAATGCCCAGAAGGTCGTCCAGGCCCTCGTCGACACGTTGAACAAGACCGTGTCGTCCACCGCCACCACGGCCAAGGGACATCCGGTGCTCTCGGTGGCCCATGCCAGCGTCCTCACCGCACCGGTGGCCGGAACCAACAAGTCGATGAGCCGAAGCGCAGTGGTCGGCCTCGTCGTCGGGCTGCTCGTCGCCCTGCTCGTCATGTTCCTGCGCGCGCTCATCTCGACGAAGGTCCGTGATCTGGCCGACGTCTCCGAGATCACCGACGCGTCCGTGCTGGGCGTCATGCCTGCGAAGGACGATCCTCGCCAGGCCGACGCCCTCGGACGCAACCTCTCCTTCATCGCTCCGCGAGACGGTCGGCGAACGGTGCTCATCGCCCCGAGCATCGCCGGGGAGCCGGCGGCGGCAACTGCCCTCGCAGCGGCCGACGCCCTGGCCCGGACCGGGGCGAGCGTCGCCCTCGTCGATGCCGATCTCCACGCCGGCGAGGTCACCCGTGCGGCGGGGCTGTCGGGCGACGGTCTGTCGGAGGTCCTCGCGGGGCGGGCGGAGCTTCGGTCGGTCCTGCCGCAGCGAGCGGGGGCGACCCTCGTCCCTGCCGGGTCAGCCACCGCCAACGGCGCGGAATTGCTCAGCGACAAGGCTTTTGACGCAGTGCTCGCGGATCTTGCCGCCGATCACGACACCGTCATCGTCGCCGGGCCGGCGATGTTGGCCGGGGCGGACTCCTTCGTCATGGCCCCCCGGGTTGCCGCCGTGGTGCCGGTCATCGGTGCCGGCAAGGTCTCGCGCAGCCAGCTCCAGCAGTCCTTGGAGACCCTCGCCCTGTGCCATGCCACGGTCGGCGGGGTCGTCCTCACCGGTGTGACTCCCTCGGCCCGGGTCAAGAAGGCCCTGGCCGTCTGAGGACGATCACGGACGCGGAGAGCCGGGGTCCGTCAGGTCGTCGGTCCGCCCACGGTCATCGACGAGGCCGACTGCCGACAGAGCGACGACCCACCACCACAGGCTCACCGCGAAGTTCTTGACAAGGTACGTGTCGAAGGCCCACGCCAGCGTCGTCGCACACACCGCCAGGGCGGTCACCGCGCCTCCCCTCGGCCACACCTGCTGCGAGCCGCGCTCGTGGGATCCCCCCGCACCATGACGCCACCTCAGCAGTGACCTCAGCCCGGCCGTCCAGAGGGCGATGACGAGCGCCGCGAGGACGAGGGTCATCACCAGACCGAGCTCCGTGAGGACCTCGAGATACACCGAGTGGGCCGAGCTCAGCGCCCGACCGAACCGCGTGATGACCTCCCTGTCCCCGGACACCGGGATGAGCTTGGCCTCGACCGCGTACCACGGGAACACCGAGCCGGACCCGACACCGAACACCAGGGTCCACGGGGAGCTGCTCACGGCGCGCCACCCCACACGCAGCGTCTCGAGTCGTTGCGGAGACTGCCAGGTGGTGAGCCGGTGCAGGGTCGGGACGACGACGACGGCCAGGGCTCCGATGACCACCCCGACACCCGCCAGGAGTCTCACCAGCCGCCCGGCGGCTCCGCGGCCGAGGACGACGAGGAGGACTGCCACGACGAGGACCACGACGAGGAAGGCTGCCCGGGACCCGGTGAGCAGGGTGCCGAGCACGGCCAGCCCCCCCGCCGCGAACCACAGCGCCCGCCTCTGTCCGGCCACCTCGAGTCCGGTGTCGACGAGGACTGCGGCAGCCAGGACCAGGGCCACATGAAGCACGGCGGACCCTCCCATGCCACTGGCCAGACGTCCCGAGCCGTGGATCCCCGCCTGCACCGGCCAGTCGGCGAAGGCCCCCAGCACCAGCGCCAGCGCGGCGCGTGGAAGGTATCGCCGACGTCCTCGCGGCCCCAGGGCCAGGAGCACGACGAGAACGGCCGCCATCGTGACCCACCCGGTGAGGACCGGGACCACCTGGTAGGCCCGTGGGATGACGCCCTGCCGGATCACGGCCAAGGGCGAGACCATCGAGGAGACCAGCGCCCAGGCTTCCATGAGGGTGAATCCGCCGACGAGGATCGTGCCCGTGCGCGTCAATGACGTCAGGGGCCGGGCCCGCCAGGCGACTGGTGCGGCGACGAGGATCGCAGCCACGCAGATGACGAGCTGCAGGCTCACCAACCACGGTCGGGTGATCCCGTGACGAAGGTCGACGAACTGCGCCCCCAGGACGAGCAGGACGAGCCCCCACCCCAGCAGGTCCGGCCACCCCGGCCATGAATGCGTCCTCAACTCGCCCACGCTCCCGTGTACAGCAGCCAACCCCACCAGCACATGACGACCAGGTCGAGAACCACCCCGACGAGCACCAACCCGCGCCAGAAGAGCTTGAGCCCGATCGGCCTGGCCGGACCGCGGGTGAGCTCGGCCAGGGCGATGACGAGCGGGAACCACAGCAGGACCGCGCGGTTGACGCTCATGTACCAGTAGCCGATGGAGAAGGCGACGATCTGCACACCCACCCAGGCCGCCGAGGCCCACCGCCGGCGCACCAAGCAGTACACCGTCGTCGCGATGCCGACGACCACCGAGACGAGCTCGAGCCGGAAGACCGTCGCGACGATCCACGCGTGCTGCCCGTAGGTGCCACGCCAGGTGTCGACGTGAGTCGCCGGCAGGGTGTTGCGCAGGGTCTGCAGTGGCGTCGTGAACCCACGACCCCACCCCTTGGCCTGGGCCTGGGACCACGCCGTCCACGAGCCGGTGAGCGCATGGAGGTACAGGACGTAGCAGACGAGCACACCGAACGGCACGACGAGGGAGGCCAACCGGTCGGCGAGCTCGGTCCCGGATACACGACGCGATCGTCCCCGCCCGGTACCGGGCCCGTCACCCAGGACCGCCATGACGACGAGCGCCCCGACGAGGAAGAGACCCGACACGCGCAGGGTGCAGGCCAGGGCCGCCAGTGCCGAGGCGACCCACCAGCGATCGGCCCGGGCCCGTTCCCAGGCCCAGAAGGCGGCGGCGCAGAAGGGGGCCTCGGTGTAGCCGATCGTCGTGAACCCCGTCGTCGGCAGGATGAGCCACAGGCAGGCCGGCACGGTCCCGCCGATGCGGAAGAGGGCGGCGGCGGCCAGGGCCGAACATCCCAGGGCCAGCAGGACTCCGGTCGTCTGCGCCGGGACGCCGACGAGGGACCCCAGGTGCATGAGGCCCGGCAGCCCCGGGAAGAACGCCATCTCGAGCGGATCGGCGTACCCGTGCTCGGCGATGGAGGCGAAGTGCTGGACATCCCAGTTGCCGGTGGCCCGGGTGAAGCTCGTCCCCTTGGCGAGCATCGCGGCGACGAGGACGACGCCGAGCAGCAGCCGGCTGCCCAGCCAGGTCCGGCGGACCAGGGCTGCGTCGTCGGCCGGGGTCGTCGCGGTGGTGGTGCGTGCGCGGCTCACCCGACCTCCCCGGGGTCGCTGGGATCGGTGTCCCCGGCGCCGGCGTCCCGGGCATCGTCGGCGACGGGCTCGGGCGAGGCGGACTCCAGGGCCGGGACGTCGTCCTGACCGTCCGGGGCGTGATCGAGCACCCCACCGGTCGGGTCATCGGTGAAACCCCGGCGCACCGGGTCGTTCCACGGTCGCCGAAGATCGTCGACGACTCCCCAGGCGAACCACACCTCACCGGCGATCCGCACGACGACCGCCGCCCAGTACACGACGTCGGAGTCGGTGCCGCCGGGGGTGGTGAGGCCGCCCAGGTGGGCCCACACGGCGCACTGGTACAGCAGCTCGCTGACCGACAGCACCCCCCAGTCCCGCCAGTCTGGACGCGCCAGGGCGGCCAGCGGCACGAGCAGGAGGGCGAACTGCGGGGAGAAGACCTTGTTGGTGCAGAAGAGGATGAGCAGGGCCAGGACGGCGACCTGCGCCACGCGGGGCCGACGCGGCACGGTGAGGACGAGCCAGGCGAGCAGCAACAACCCCGCCACCGTCAGGGTGCCGGCGATCCAGCCGACCGCGGGCACCTCCGACCCGGTCGTGTCCTGGATGACGTACCACAGGCTGCCCAGACCGGTGCCCGACCAGTAGATCGCCCGGATCATCGCCCACCACGTCGACGGATTGACGACCGCCGCGATGGCATGGCACAGGAGGAACGTCCCCAGGGCGGAGCCTAGGTACCGGCCCAGGTCGGACAGCAGGGTCGTGCGCAGGCAGAGCAACAACACCGCGAAGACGATGACGGCGACCTGCAGGCTCGTGGCGCAGGCCAGGCCGACGAGCACCCCGGCCACGATCGGACGGCGGCGGGCCCAGGCCAGCATCGACGCCATGGCCAGGGCGACGGCGACCATGGAGAAGTCGATGAGCCCGGCCATGAGGACGACCGGGCTGGCAGCGACGAGGAAGGCGTCCCAACTACGCCGGCGAGCCGTCCCGTCGCGCCCGCGAGACTGGATCGAAGCGTCGCTGCCGCGAGACTGGATGGATGCGTCGCTGCCGCGACCGAGGAGCATCGTCGCGACGACGACCGCGACGAAGGCCACGAAGAGCACCACCGACGCGATGGCCCAGTACGTGTTGGCGGCGTCGAGCACCTGCTGGGCCGAGGCCCGGGGGCCCACCGTCGCCCCGAACAGTCGCGCGACGGCCCGGCACAGGGTCATGACGGCCACCACCCCGGGCGACTGGAGCACCCCCGAGTGCCCGAGGACCATCCCGCCGCGGCCGATGCCAGACACCTGGTAGATGACCGGGATGTCGGAGTAGCACAACCGCTGGTAGGGGTCGACCGCCTTCGTCACGTCGTGCTGGATGCACGGGGTGATGCGGTACACGGTCGCCAACCACACGAGCAACCCGGTGAGGATCGCCCAGGGAGCCGGGTCGAAGAACACCCCGCGGCGCTGGGCATGGCGTCCCACCGGCCCGCCGATGCGTTGGTCCAGACCCCAGACGGACAGCCGGGAGCGCGACCAGGAGGGGGCGCGATCGCCACCGGCGGGAGGCTCGAGGGCAGGGGCGTCCGGGCTCGACCCGGCTGGAACGGTCACGTCCATGAACCCTATCCGCCAGCGCCGGACGAGGTCTGTCCCCCGCCGGTCGGTGCATTCGTCGGCTCCGGGGCGGCGTGGGTCGTCGACGTCTGCGTCGTGGTCGTCCGGGTCGACGTCGACGTCTGCTGGGTGGTCGGCTCCGCGGGTTGCGTCTGCGTGGTGCGCGTGACGCTCGGCTGTGGGGCCGACGTCGTCGGGGCCGCCTGGGTCGACGGCGCCTGGCTCTGCGGGGCCTGGGTCGTCTCGACACTGGTCGGTTGCGACTGGGTCGTCCGGCTCGTCGCGGAGGCACTCGACCCGCCGTAGTGGTGGCCGCTGAGGTTGACCCAGTCCGGATCGGCGAAGGATTCGGCCGTGAGCCCCTTCATCGCCGTCTGCATGTACTCGGCCCAGGTGAGCGCCGGATACGTGCCGCCGTAGAAGGTCTGGTCCCCGGACCGCTTGTACGGGTCGAGGTCGGCATTGCCGGCGTCACCGGCGACGAACATGACGGCGGTCGAGATCTGCTTGGTGTAGGCGACGAACCAAGCCGAGGTGATGGCCGACCCGACGCCGCTCGTGCCGGTCTTGCCGGCGACGTCGTAGCCGAGATCGGAGACCGCCGATCCGGTGCCCTGGGAGACCACCGACTCCAGGGCGTAGGTCGTGTCGTGGCTGATGTCCTGTTGGATCGTCCGGGTGCCGGTGGTCTTGGCGGTGTACAGCGTCTTCCCCGCGGAGTCGGCGACCTTGGCGACGATGTGGCTGGCCACCCGCACCCCCTCGTTGGCGATCGTCGCGTAACCACTGGCCTGGTCGAGCGGGCTGACCTCCGCGGTGCCCAGGGCGATGCGGTTGTTGTTGTCCCACCCCTGCCCCTTGGGAACGCCGGCGTCGTTGGCGGCCTTGATGACCTGGGTCGGGCCGTTGCCGATCTGGGAGACCATGTCGACGAAGGCCGTGTTGATGGACTTCTCGGTCGCTTCCTGGAGGGTCACCGTCCCGTACTGCTGGTCGAACTCGTTGCGCACCTCGGTGGTGTCGCCCTTGGGGGTGAAGGAGTCGCCGTCGAGGGTGGACTCGAGGCTGAACCCGTTCCTCATCCCGGCGATGACCGCGTAGGTCTTGAAGGTGGATGCCGCCGGACGGGCGGTCGTCGCCCAGTTGCGGGAGTTCGTCACGTAGTCGTCACCGCCGTAGAGGGCCAGGATTGCCCCCGTCCCCACCTGGACCGAGGCGATGGCCGGGTGGAGCTGGGACGACTTCGAACTCCCGGCGTTGGCCCCGGCGAGCTTCTTGTACTTCTGCCCGACGCGCACCGCCGCCGCCTGATCCTGGACGTCGAGGGTCGTCGTCACCGTCAGACCGCCGCCGTTGATCTGTGAATCGGTGAACCCGTCGTCGACGAGTTCCTGCTGGACGAGGTGGAGGAGGTACCCCTTCGTCCCGGACCACTGGTTGTTGATGGGAACGTCGGGGAAGGTCGGCAGTGCTCGATATGCCTGGTCGTGCACCGACTGGGTGATCCTGCCCATCTGGAGCATGCCGTCGAGGACGTAGCGGTACCGGTTGAGCAGGCGTTCCCGTGCGTCCTTGCCGCCGGACGGGTCGTAGAGGGTCGGGTTGTTGAGCACCGAGGCCAGGACCGCCGACTGCGGCACGGTGAGTTTCGACGCGTCCTCGTAGAAATAGGCCTTGGCTGCGGCCTGGACCCCGTAGGCACCGCGTCCGAAATAGATGGTGTTGAGATATCCCTCGAGGATGGACTGCTTGGAGACCTCGCGTCCCATCTTCTCAGCCAGGACGAGCTCGGTGAGTTTGCGCTGGGCGGTGCGGGACTGGTTGAGGTACAGCACCTTGATGTACTGCTGGGTGATCGTCGACCCGCCCTGCACCTCTCCGCCGCGCAGAATCGTCCAGGCGGCGCGGGCCATACCCTTGGGCGAGATTCCCGAATCGGTCCAGAAGGTGCGGTTCTCGGCGGAGACGACGGCGTCCTTGATCGACTGCGGCATCTGCTGGTAGCTGATCGACTGCCGATTCTGGATGGAGAAGCTGCCGAGCTTGGTCCTGCCGTCGTTGTAGTAGACGAAGGTCGTGTTCGTCTGGAAGTCCTTGTTGGGATCGGGCAGCTTGGTGCGCTGGTAGAAGGCGAAGAGCCCGATGACCGCGACGATCGCCAGGGCCAGGACGATGACGAGCAGCCACAGGAGGACACGGCCGATGACGTGGCCGGCCCCCGGGTTCCTCCGCCGTGGTGGGGTCCTCCGGCTGGAGTCGACCCTCCGGTGGGGAGCCCGGGATCTCGTGCTGCGAGCCGGGCGTGAACGATCAGCCATAGATGTCCTCCACGGTGGGTTGGTGACGCGGCGGGCGTCGACGCCGTCCGTCGCCCAGGACATAGTGGGTGAGGACGTGGTTCCAGCGGCAGTCGGGGCAGACCTCGACCTCGTAGACCCGGAACTCGCCGAACTCGTGCTCCATCTCCTCGAGTTCGTCCAGGGTGCGCAGGCGGCCCGAGTACTGTCCCAGCTGGGGCCCGAAGGTGTACCTCAAGAGCACCAGGCGCGGCGATTCGCACACCGGACACGGGGTCTCGAGCTCCTCACCGTGGTGCAGGGCCGAGCGAACCAGCATGGGGTCGGCGTCGCACTGGGTGGGGGCGTTGAGGTCGACCTGGGGGCTGCGCAACGCCTCCAGTGCTCGTCGGCGTTGCAGAGCGTGGGAGACCACTTCTCGCTGCGTCTGCATGTCCACAAGGGTACGGCCCGGGTACGACGGCTTCGACGATGACCGGCTGGGCCGGTCCGTGGTGTCCCTCCGGTTCCGACGCCGCGGGCCCTAGGTGTAGGAGCTCATGACGTTGGTGACGCGCGCGGGGGTTTGGCTGGCGGGTGGCTGGTCTCGGCAGGCGGTGTGGGGTCGATGGTAGTTGTAGTGGATGTTCCAGGCGGCCAGGGCGCTGGTGCGGGCGGACTCGCTGNGGGGCCACAATTGGTTGAGCAGCTGAAGCTCGGTTGCGGTCTCGTAGCGGTATCTGAAGGCGTGGCGGCGGACCCAGTCGCCGTTGCGCTGCTCGACGTGGGCGTTGTCGTTCTTCTTGTAGGGCCGCGAGCGGGACATCGCGATGTCGTGGCCCTTCGCCCAGTCGATGAGGCCCCAGTTGATGAACTCCGACCCGTTGTCGACGTGGACCTCCGCCACGGGCACGGGCATCTGGTCGACGATCCGGTCCATGCCGGCCCCGATGTGGACGAATGCCTTGTTCTTGACCGTGGTCAGGACCGTGTAGCCGGAGACGGGCAGGGTGGCCGACAAGGTCCACAGGAATTCCCCGACCAGGGTGTGGCCGCAGTGGGCCACGGTGTCGACCTCTACCAGCCCGGGATCGGTGATCGGCCCGTCCAGGCTGGTGCGCAGGGGCACCGCGGCACGCAGGATGTGAGGGGCGGGTCGGGTGGCTGACAGGCCGGCGGCCGGGTAGGCGGCGTCCTTGAAGGGTTTCAGGTACCTGTCGATGGTGGCCGCCGACATGGAGCGCAGTTCGGTCAGCACCGCGGGGGTGGCCCGGCGGGTGACTTTCCCGAACTCCTTGAAGCGTTCCAGCCTGTTCAGGGTGTCGTCCATCACGGGGGCCAGGTACTTCCCGGAGGGCTGACCCGTCACGCTCCACACGTGCTGGAGGACCTTCACGGCGTCGTAGGAGTACTTGCGGGGCCGGGGCCGGCGCTTCTGCTGGGACGCGGCACCTTTCCGCGTCAGGGCTGCCCGGATCGCGCGGCGGGCGTGGTCACGGGTCCAGCCTGTGGTGGCGGTCAGGGAGTCCAGCAGCACCGACTTGTCCTTCTTCGATGCGGCCCGGTACTGGTGGGCGTACTTCTTGGTGATCTCACGGCGTGCGGCCATCGACAGCTCCCGATCCATGGCCCGGGCCTACACCGTCAGTACGCGGACATCCTCATCTGAGGCACGTGCTGCCGCATCCGGACCTTTTACGTGAGTCTCGTCGCCGTGTCGCACGGACGGCGTCGATCGCCTACACTGTCGTGGTCCGAGGGGCATTGGCGCAGTTGGTAGCGCGGTTGCTTTGCAAGCAATAGGTCAGGGGTTCGAGTCCCCTATGCTCCACCCCGGCAGAGGTGTCGAACCCTCGTGGGATCGTCGGCGCCGCCCAGTTCTTCCCATGCGGGCGTGACCGTCCGCGCCGGACCTCGGCGAAGCGCTGGAGCCACTCCCTGACACGAGCCACCCTGGGTGGACAATGGCGCCATGAGTCGGACGCCGTCCACATCGGAGCCCCGGGGACGACGGCATCGCCGCTTCGTGAGCCGGGCGGTCGCAGCGATGACATGGTTCCAGGCCCTCTCCACACTCGTGGGCTGCGTGGAGCTCGTCGTGAGCCCACGGATGTTCGCCCAGCTGCTCGACGGCACGCCCTTCATGCGATGGCACGTCTTGGCCGCCGCCCTCCTCGGCGTGATCGTCGGCGGCGCCCAGTGGGTCGCGCTGGCGGTGCACCACTGGCGCCCGGAGTGGCTCGCCCTCGGGTACGCCGTGGCGGGCCTCGTCATGCTCGGATGGATCGCTGGCGAGTGCCTCGTCGTCGGCAGCTTCATCTGGCCACACGCCCTGTGGGGAGGACTTGGCGCGCTGCAGCTGGCGGGAACGACGATCTACCTCGGGGTCCTGGAACCCCACCCCGTCGCCCCGGGGCGGCGTCCCTGACAGGATCAGCTGGGAGCGCCCACGTCGCGTCCCCTGACCGCCACCACCACGAACGGAACCCCATGCCCACCGACGTCCTCACGGCGACCCTCGGCGCACCCATCCGCCCCGGGCTCCCCGATGGTGTCCGTCTGCATCCACTCGACGCCGGCGACGCCGATGCCCTGGCCGCCGTGTACCTCGAGTCCTACCCACCCGGGGTCGCGGCGTCGGATCTGGCGGACGCCCGACGCGAGATGGCGGCGACCTTCCGGGGTGAGTACGGGACCGTGCGCACCGATGCCAGCGTGAGCGCCTGGCACGAGGCCACACTCGTCGGGGCGATCATGGTCGTCGACCGCTCGATCTGGGACGCGTGGCTGGCGGGGCCGTTCATCATCGATCTGTTCGTCTCCCCTGCCCACCGCGGACTCGCCATCGGCCGGGCGCTCGTCACCCACGCCATCGGCGCCTGCACCGACGCCGGCGACCCGACGCTCAGCCTGCGGTTCGGCGCGGGCACCTCGGCGGCGGCCATGGCGATCTACCGGGAACTGGGTTTCCTGCCACGACAGGGGTGACGTCACCCCCGGGATTCGACCCGTTCCGGCGCGCCCCGCCGCCCCACCTCCGGCGCAGCCACCGATCATGGGAGGCGACGACGAGGGTGCCGGGGTAGTCGTCGAAGGAGTCCTCCAGGGCCGTGACGAGATCCAGCGAGAAGTGGTTCGTCGGCTCGTCGAGCAGAAGGATCTGCGGTGGCCGGGCCAGGAGGACCGCCAGGGCCAGCCGCCGTTGCTGCCGGACGCTGAGCTCGCCCACCGGGCGGTTCTGGTCGCGCGCGGCGATGAGCCCGAAGGTCGTCAGCGGCGAGCTCTGGGCAAGATCCTCGCCGACGAGGTCGGCGTACGACTCCGATACGCCCAGCCCTGACGCGCACCATGACAGGCGCCACAACCCCGAGGCGCTTTGCCCCACACTGAAACTCACACTCGCAGACGTGCACCGAGACTCCAAAACTCCAAGTGTGAGTTGTAGTCTGACGGCATGGAGTGGAGCGACGACCAACTGCGCCAGACCCTTGCCGATCTGCGCGCCCGTCGCGGCGACACGACGCTCATCGAGGTCAAGCATGCCTCCGGCGGTGTCCCGAAGGTGTCGGACACCCTCTGCGCTTTCGCCAACATGCCCGACGGGGGCACCATCCTCCTCGGGATCGACGAGGCACACGGCCGATTCGACGTGGTCGGCGTCAAGGACGTAGCTGCGGTCGAAGCCGGAATCGCCGGGCAGGCTCGGGACGCCGTCCAACCCTCTCCACATCTGGAGTTCCAGACTCTCACCATCGATGGCACACCGGTCGAGATCGTCCATGTCTCACCCTTGCGCATCGCTGACAAGCCGGCTCGCGTCGGGGACAGGGCCTTCCTGAGGCAGGCCGATGGCGACTACCCCATGCAGCTCCACGAGTTGCGCATGCTCGAGGTCGCCAAGCTCCATGTCGACGAGCAGATCGACTACGACCTGGCCCCGGCGACCGGCCGCCGGATGGAGGATCTGGAACCCGACCTCGTCACGGCCTACCTGACGGCGGTGCGCGCCCACGACGGACGGCTGCGTCACCATGCCGATGAACAGATCCTCCGCATGACGAACGTCCTCAGCGCATCCGGGGAACCGACTCTGGCAGGGTTGTACGCCCTGGGCGAGTATCCCCAGGGCCAATACCCAGCGCTCACCGTGACAGCGGCTGTCCAACTGCCGGGGGGCGAGGGCCAGGCTCGAAATCGCAATCTCCAGGACTTCACCGGGCCACTTCCGGTGCTCCTGTCCGACCTCATCGCGTGGGTCGAACGCAACCTCGACTCCGTGCGACGATACCGGCCGGACGGGCACATGGAGGCGGTGCCCGAGCTACCCCTCAATGCCGTCCGCGAACTCATCTCGAACGCTCTCGTCCACCGCGATCTCGGCCCCAACACCTTGGGGCTCGGCAAGCAGATCCAGATCCGGCTCACCCCGTCCTGCCTCTTCATCCAGAACCCGGGCGGCCTGCGCGGCGTCTCCCTGGCCCAGCTGGAAAGCGTCGAGCACGCCCAGGCCGCCGTGAACCAGCGTCTCTACCAGATCGCCAAGAGACTGCGGACTGCCGATGGTGCCTCGGTCATCGAGGGAGAGGGCGGAGGAATTCGCGAAGTGTTCCACTCCACGGCGGCACGCGGACTTCCACGGCCCCAACTCATCGACACGGGTGTGCAGTTCAAGGCACTTCTGTGGCGGTCCCGCGAGGACGTCGTCGAGCCGCCTGCGCCACAACCGTCGTCACCGACCCCGATCCGCCAGCGTCCCGATCCGAGTCCGGCGAACGCCACCCGGAACGTGGAGCGTGTCCTCGGGGCGCTTCGAGCCGACGATGACCTGACGATCCACGACCTCGTCAGGAACACCGGCCTGACGATCGGCCAGGTGCGTTATGCCCTGAGAGCGCCGCTTGCCGAGGGGATCGTCGTCATGGCAGGTGGTCAGGGTGTGCGATCGACGACGTACCGGATCACCCCACACTGAAACTCAAACTCGCAGACGTGCAACAACACTTCAAAAGTTGACGTGTGAGTTTGACGTCCCTCTACACGAGGGCCGACGCCACCACCGTCGTCCCGACGACTGCGGCCAGCAGGACGACGCCCCACAGGTCGGCCATCCCGAACCGGGACTCCCGAGCCCAGGTACGCCGCGAGGCGTGGGAGAACCCGCGCGAGTCCATGGCCCGCGAGAGCACCTCCGCCGAGCGCAGGGCGTCGAGCACCATGGCCAGGGTCATCGAGGAGGCGTAGTGCCACCACGTGCCCGGCGTCGCCCGGACCCCGGTGCCGCGAGGGCCGAGGCCACGCAGTGTCCGCACGTCTCCCGACACCCCCCAGGTACGGCGCATCTGGCCGACCCGGATGAGACCGGCCACCGAGGCGACGACCGGGCGCGCCGGCAGGTGTGCCCGCTGGCCGAGGGCGTCCCCCAGTCTCGTCGGGTCGAGGGCGCACGAGGTCATGGCACCGGGCAGGACGAAGACGAGGATGCGCATGGCCTGCCGCGCTGCCTCCCGCCACACGACCGGGTCGACAGAGCCCCGGAGGATCCCGCTGATCCTGCCGTGGAGCAGCAGGGTCGTCCACGCCAGGACCAGCGCCGCGAAGGCCACCGGTAGCACCCGGGTGAGCCCCTGCCGCCAGCTGCGGCAACACAGCAGCGCCAGGACCAGCGACGGCACGAGCCCGATGAGGCCGACGACCGGTGAGGTCACCCATCCCGAGGCGACCATGCCACCGAACCCGACCCCCAGGAGGGTGAGCGGGTTGAGGTGACGCTGGGCCCACGGGGCCCGCGGGGGCGTCACCTCAGGGTCCGGACGACGGTGCCCGGCCAGATCGACGACCTCGTCCGCCAGCGACATGACGAGCGGGTCATGGGTGGCGACGACGACCGCCACCCCGCGTCCTGCGGCCTCGGCCACCGCCCCGAGCACCGAGCCGACGAGGTCGGCGTCGAGCCCGACGGTCGGCTCGTCGAGGATGAGCAGGTCGGGTCGCTGGGCCAGGGCCGCGGCGATCGCCAACCGCCGCTTCTCCCCGCCCGAGAGGGTCATGGGGTGGCTGTCGGCACGCGCGTCCAGTCCGAACTCGGCGAGGCTGACCGCCCCCGCCTCGGCCGCGTCACCGGCGGGTCCGAAGTCTGCTGGTCTTGGGCCGTCCCTGTGGGGGGCCTGGGCGAAGGGCGAGGCCTCGAGTTCCTCGCGCACGGTCCGCGCCAGCAGGTAGTGCTCCGGATTCTGCGGCACCCAGGCCACCCGGCCCGGCTCCGGGCGCGGCCGTCCCGACCAGCTCACGGTGCCACCGGCCGGCCGGTCGAGCCCGGACAGCACCCGCAGCAGGGTCGACTTTCCGGTTCCCGAAGGGCCGGTGAGGGCGGTGATCGACCCGGCTCGCAGCTGCAGGTCGAGGTGGTCCAGGAGCGTCCCGGACCGGTCGGGCCGCGACACGGTGAGGTCCACGGCGGCCACGACGACCTCCCCGCTCACGGTCTCGCGGGACGGCACGACCGGGCCACGCGCACGCTCCAGGTACTCCGCCATGGGGACGACGGCGTCGACCCTGCCGGCGTCGAGGACGACGACCCGGTCGAGGATGCCCTCCCAGCGTTGCGGATGGTGGTCGACGACGACGAGGGTGCGCCCGGCAGCGGCTTTGACGACGGCGCCGCGGACGGCGTCGGCGGTGGCCTCGTCGAGCATCGACACCGGCTCGTCGAGCAGGACAAGGTTCGGGTCACAGGCCAGCACCCCGGCCAGGACGAGCCGCTGCATCTGCCCTCCGGACAGGTCGAGGGCACCGTGGTCGAGGTCGACCGCCAGGCCCACCTCACGCTGCCGGTCGACGACGATCGGCCAGATGTCCGGGCGTGGCACGCACGAGTTCTCCGGCCCGAAGGCGGTGTCCCGACCACAGCCCTCCGCGACGACGGCGTGGGCCGGCTCCTGCTGGAGCAGGCCGATGCTCGTGCCGGCTCCCTCGACGGTGCCCGACAGATCGTAGGTCTCCTCGTCGAGGAGTCCTCCGAGGGCGTGGAGGAGGGTCGTCTTGCCCGCCCCGGAGGGCCCCGCCAGGAGCACCCGGGAGCCCGGCTCGAGGTCGAGGTCGACCGGCCCGAGGATGGGCGAGTCGGCCCCGGGCGGGGTCACGGTGAGCCCACGGACCTGCACGCCCAGGCGCGTCGGCGTCGTCGTCATCGGGTGGGCCCGGCGACCGTCCTGGACCGCTCACGGCCCACCGGGAAGGGGTTGAGGGCTCCGGCATTGGCCAGGGCCACGACGATGGCATGACCGACGAGGCCGCCGAGGACCGCCCCCGAGATGAGACAGAAGATGACGAAGGCGACGGTGTCACCGGCGCGGAACACCGGGTAGTAGGCGATCCGCTCGTACACCGACTCGAAGGCCGCTGCCAGCACGCCGCCGATCATGGCGACCCTCACCCCACCACGTCGGTAGGCGAAGAGGGCGAGCGCGACCTCGACGCCGAGCCCCTGGAGCACCCCGGAGATGAGCGTTCCGTAGACCCACTGACCGCCCAGGAGGGCCTCGATGGTGGCGGCGAGCAACTCGGCCAGCAGGGCCGCGCCGGGCTTGCGGACGACGAGCCCGGCGACGATGCCGGCCAGCAGCCACAGCCCCATGTACAGCCCCTCGAGGGGCACGTAGACGTCCATGATCGGCTGCAGTGCGTTGAAGAGGGCTCCCAGCCCCAGGAAGATGACGCCGAAGGCGACGGCGATCATGACGGGCGTGACGATGTCGATGGTGCGGTAACGGGACCGGCTGGCCATGGTTGTCCTTCCACGGTGAGGAAGGGGTGCGCTCGCGCGCGAAAGAGGTTCCCGACTCCCTACGCCGGTATTGCCCGGTTCAGGTTCGAGGGTCTGGGCGGTGCCCACTCTCAGCATCCGGTGATGCTCCCCTGTCGTTCCTCCCATCGTAGGACGACCGAACCCCGACGTCACCTCGGACGAGGTGCCCGGGCGGCGCCTGCTCCGGGAGCAGGTGCCCGGGGACGGGTCAGCCGGCGTCGGACCCCGTCAGGGCGGCGAGGGCCTTCTCGTCGACGATGAATCGGGCCAGGCAGGCCTTCGGCTCCCCCGGCACCGGGGCGAACCGGACGCCGACGCAGCCCATCCCGGTGCGCTCGATCGTCCGGCCGACGAAACCCTCGCGCAGGGCGCTCGCGAGCTCGTCCTGTCGACCCCCGGGGGAGAACGGCAGGGCGTGGAGGATGAGCGTCGTCGGCTCCTGGGGGTGCTGCTCGGCGGCCATGCCGAAGTTCGTGAGGAAGAGCCGAATCTTCACCATGTGCTCGGACATCTGGAAGCCCGGGGTGATGCGTCCCTCGTGGCTGGGCACCTTGACGAGGTCCAGGGCGTCGTCGGCCAGGAAGGTGCCGAGCTGTCGGGCCCGACCCACCGGGTCCGAGCTCGTGGCACGCAGGAAGGCGTAGAGGGCCCGGACCTGGTGGCGCATGATGTCCGCCGGGGTGGCGGCCCCCTCGCGCAGCCGGGCGACGAACCCCCACGCCGGGCGGCCGGGACCCTTGACCGGCATCCGCAGACGCTCGATGAGTCCGGACGCCAAGAGGGCGTCCACCGACTCCCGGATGGAATTGGCGTGCAGGCCCGTGATCCGGGTGAGATCGAGGATCGTCACCGGTGCGGACTCGGCACAGACGCGGTCGAACATGGCCTGTTGGGCCGGCGTGAGGCGCGCGAAGACCCCGAGCGCCTCGGCCAGGCCGATCGCGCCCTCCGACTCGACGGTATGTGCCGCCATCATCACACTCCCGTCAGGTCGGGATCGACCGGACCGACGACCTGTGCTCCACGACGGCGATTCACAGGTCCTCACCTAGTTGAATGCTGAAGTTCCGGAGCATCCTCACCCGTTCCATGGCATCCCCCGACGGTGGACCCCCGACACACCGACACGCACGGCCACCCGTGCTCCGTCCCCTCACGACGGACGTCACGAACTGGCGTCATGATGGAGTCCCACCCATCAGGAGGTCACCATGGACGAGGTCACCGACAACCCCGAGCAGTCACGATACGAGGTCCACGTCGACGGTCGACTCGCGGGGTTCCTCGAGTACCGACGCGAGGGGGACGTCGTCCGTCTCCCCCACACCGAAATATGCCCTGACTACGCCGGGCGCGGCCTGGCCGGCCGTCTCGTGTCGCATGCCCTGGACGAGTTCGCCGCAGCCGGGGACACGGTCCGACCGGAGTGCTCGTTCGTCGCCGGGTGGCTCGAGCGCCATCCGGACCACCCGGTCGCGCGCGCCTGAGAATCATCCACGCCGGGCGCCCGGTCAGTCCCGCAGGGCAGATCCCGCGGCCCCCGTCGTATCATTTCGATGATCCGATCATCGAAAAGGAGTCGACGTGCCCACCGCTGCCATGAGTTCGCACGCCACCGGGCGCCTCCCGGGGCGGTCATGGCTCATCGTCGGGGCCGGGTTCGCCCTCCTCGCGGGACTGGACGGGGCCCTCGTCCTGCTCGGCGTGTGGTCGCCGCTCGACAGCGCCCGACTGTCGACCTGGCACGGGCCGCTCATGGTGCTGGGGTTCATCGGGACCGTCATCACCCTCGAGCGCGCCGTCGCCCTGGGCCGACCCACCGGGTACCTCGTGCCTGCGTGTTCGGGGCTCGGTGCCGTCGCCCTGGCGACGCCGACCCCTACCCGGATCGGACCGGCGCTGCTCACCGTCGCGCAGGTCGGGCTGCTGGCGATCTACGTGCCGCTGTGGCGACGCAACCGGGACGACGCCACCGTCATCCAGCTGGCCGGGGCCCTGTGCTCGACCGGGGCCGCAGCCCTGCTCACCGTCGGGTGGGACCCCTCCCAGGTCGTCGGCTGGCTCGCGTCCTCGATGATCCTCACCATCATCGGTGAACGCCTCGAGCTGTCCCGGCTCACCATGGTGCGCAATCGCGTCCTGCCCGCCCTGTCGGCCGCCCTCGTGGCCTCCCTCGTCATCTCGGTGGTGCGCCCGGGTCTCGGCTGGCGCCTCCTCGGCGCCGTCCTCGTCGTCCTGGCGCTCTGGTTGCTGCGCCGTGACATCGCTCGCGCCGGGCTGCGCCGGGGCGGCCAGGCCGCGTTCATCGGCGGGATGCTCATGGTCGGCTACCTGTGGCTGGCGGTGGCCGGCACGGTGTGGCTCCTGGCCGGACCGCTCAGCCCCGGACGGGGGTACGACGCCGCCGTCCACGCCGTCTTCCTCGGCTTCACCATGGGCATGGTCCTGGGCCACGTGACGATCATCCTGCCGGCCGTCCTGCGCGCCCGGATGGACTGGACCCCGTGGTTCTGGGTGCCGGCCGTGCTCCTCGAGGGGTCCCTCGTCACGCGCATCGGGGTGGGGGACGCCCTGGGCCGATCCGGCGCGGTCCGGGCCGGCGGCGTCGTCAACGTCCTCAGCCTGCTCACCCTCGTCATCGTCATCGTCTGTCACGTGCGACCCAGGAGGACCCGTGCCTGAGATCACCCACCCCGACCCCTCCGGCACCCCGGTCGCCCGACCCGACGCCGGATCGGCCCAGGGCNGCCGCCGCCCGATGTCGCGGCCGGTCCGTCGAGGGCCCGGCCGACGGCCACGGCGCCCAGGGCTGCTCCCAGACCAGCCACGGACTCGACGAAGGCGCGGCGTCCCGACCGGTGTCGATCTGGTTGACCCTGCTGATCGTCGTCGGCATCGCGTCCCACTGGGTGCCGCAGAGCCGCTGGTTGCTCGTCCACATGGTCACCCTGGGGGTGGCGACGACGTCGATCCTCGTGTGGGGCCAGTACTTCACCGAGGCCATCCTCCACACCAAGCTAGGCCCGGCCGACCGACGCCGTCAGGTGACGCGGATCTGGTCGCTGCAGGCCGGCATCCTGGCGTGCTGCCTCGGGATGGTCGGGTCGTGGCCGTGGGTCGTCGTCGCCGGGGCCACCGTCGTCGCCCTGGCGATGGCCTGGTACGCGATCGACCTGGGGCGTCAGGTGCACCACGCCCTGCCCGGCCGGTTCGACGCCACCGTGCGGTTCTACTGCGCCGCCGCCTGTCTGCTGCCGGTGGGGGCGAGCCTCGGGGCGATCATGGCCTTCTCCCCCACCGAACCGTGGCGCTCGCGGCTGCTGCTGGCCCACCAGGGGCTCAACCTCCTGGGATTCGTCGGGATGACGGTCGTCGGCACCCTCGTCACCCTGTGGCCGACGGTGCTGCGCACCCCCATGGAACCGCGTCAGGACCGACACGGACGGGTCGCCCTGTGGATCCTCGTCGGCGCGGTGGTCGCCACGACCGCCGGGGCCCTGGCCGGATGGTGGTGGCTCGGGGCGATCGGGGTGATGGCGCAGATCGTCGGGGTGTGCGTCATCGGCGCCGACCTCGTCGCCTGCGCCCTCCGCAAGCCCCCGCGCGACTACCCCGGGTACGCGATGGGGGCGGCCGTCGTGTGGTTCGTCGTCTGGCTGCTGTGGCTCGAGTGGACGATCCTCACCCGGCGGTCCGGGCTCATCGCCGACGACCTCACCGCACTGTCCGTGCCGGTCATCGTCGGCTTCCTGCTGCAGTTGTTGCTCGGCGCGATGAGTTACCTCATGCCCATGGTCATGGGCGGCGGACCGTCGATCGTCCGGGTGACGAATGCGCGGATGCACGCCTTCGGGGCGCTGCGGGCCGTACTCACCAACGCCGGCCTGCTCATCTGGGTGCTCGGCACCGGGTCGGCGATGCGGACCGCGGGGATGGTGCTGGCCGCGGTGGGACTGGCGGGCTTCCTGCCGGCGACCTTCGCCATGGTCCGGGCGGGCGTCCCGCTGCTCAAGGAGCGGGGGCGCCAGCTGGCGGCACGCCAGGCCGGGTCGGCGTCGGACGCCGGCCGGTCCGCGTCAGCCGAAGCCACGGCGGCACAGTCCACTGCGGCCCGGGCGCCCGGGACCCGGGTCACGGCAGCACCGTCCACTGCGGCCCGACCTGCTCCGGCCAAGCCCTCACCAGCCGGGACCGCACCGTCGGGACGCCGCGCCTTCGTCGAGTCCGTGGCTGGTCTGGGAGCAGCCCTGGGCGCCGTGGCCGTCGGCCGGGCCCTCGACGGACCGGCCGCGACATCGGGCGGCGGCTCCGGCGTCGTCGCCCCGACCGGGCACACGACGAGGGTCGCGGTGACCATGCACGACATGCGATTCCACCCCGGCACCATCGACGTCCCAGCCGGGGATCGGCTCGTCGTCACCCTGACCAACACCGACCCGACCCAGGTGCACGACCTCCAGTTCGCCAGCGGTGCCCACTCGCCTCGTCTGTCCCCCCGCCAGCACGCCACCGTCGACGCCGGAGTCATCAGCGCCCCCACGCAGGGGTGGTGCACCATCGTCGGGCACCGGTCGATGGGCATGGTGCTCCAGGTCAACGTCAATGGCGCGTCGTCGACGACGACATCGACGACGACGTCGAACCCGCGGCGTCACATCGACCTCACCCGGGCTCCCGGATCCGGGTTCGTCACCCGCGATGCGGTCCTGCCGACGCTGCTGCCCGGACGCACCCACCCGCTCACCCTCACCGTCCGTGAAGCCGTCCAGGAGGTGGCCCCCGGAGCGACGATTCGGGCCATGACCTACGACGGACGGGTCATGGGGCCGGTCATCCATGCCCGGATCGGCGACACCATGAAGGTCCACCTCGTCAACGACGGGTCGATGGGCCACTCCATCGACTTCCACGCGGGGATGGTCTCGCCGACGCCCAACATGCGCACCATCGCCCCCGGCCAGGCCCTCGACTACGAGTTCACCCTCAACCACGCCGGGATCTGGCTCTACCACTGCTCGACGATGCCCATGAGCGCGCACATCGCCGCCGGCATGTTCGGCGCCCTCGTCGTGCCGCCGCGCGACCTGCCATCGGTCGACCGCCAGTACGTCCTCGTCCAGTCGGAGGCCTATCTGGCGGCGGCCAACGGCAAGGAGGTCGACACCGACAAGATCGCGAACGAGACCCCCGACCTCACGATGTTCAACGGCCACGCCAACCAGTACGTCTTCGCCCCGCTCAAGGCCCGGGTCGGGGAGCGGGTGCGGATCTGGGTGCTCGCCGCCGGGCCGAGCCGCGGCATCAGCTTCCACGTCGTGGGCACCCAGTTCGACACGGTGTACAAGGAGGGGGCGTATGTGCTGCGTCGCGACAACCCCGAGGGAGGCGGGGCCCAGGCCCTCGACCTGGCCAGCTGCCAGGGCGGGTTCGTCGAGATGACC
Organism: Acidipropionibacterium timonense; assembly: GCF_900605005.1. Taxonomy (GTDB): domain Bacteria; phylum Actinomycetota; class Actinomycetes; order Propionibacteriales; family Propionibacteriaceae; genus Cutibacterium; species Cutibacterium timonense. The sequence goes on from NZ_LR027558.1 coordinate 2,594,744, forward strand.
TTCACCGAACCGGGCCGCTACACCTTCGTCAACCACTCCTTCGTCGAGATGGAGCGCGGGGCGCGCGGGTTCATCGAGGTGACGTCATGAGCCTCACCGATCCGGGCCGCGGTGACCGCTCCAGCCAGGTCGTCGAGGCACTGAGACGCCGCGGCGGGGAGGCGACCTCGGCGCAGATCGCCGAGGACCTGCACCTGCACGCCTCCACCGCCAGGTTCCACCTCGACCACCTGGTCGCCGAGGGCCGCGTCCGGACCCGCCGGGAACAGCGCACGACGCGGGGTCGACCGCGCACCATCTTCCAGATCGTCGCTGACCCGGACGATGGGCCGCGGTCCTACCGGGTGCTCGCCGACATCCTCGTGGGGGCGGTGGCCCAGGCCGACGACCCGGCCGAGGCCGGCCGTCGGGCAGGTGCCTCGTGGGGACGTAACCACGGCGGCGAGGTCGTCCCGGTGCTCGAGGAGATGGGTTTTGCCCCCGAGCAGGACGGCGAGGTCATCGCGCTGCGGCACTGCCCATTCATCGATCTGGCGGCTGGCCGTCCCGAGATCGTGTGCCCGGTGCACCAAGGTGTCGTCGAGGGGCTCGTCGGCCAGCCGGTCGTGCTCGAGGCGCACCCGGGGTCAACCTGCTACCTGCGCCCGGGCGAGGCCGGCCAGAATCCTGGGGCCGCCACCGATCGGTGAGACGGTCTGCGGGCAACCGTGGCGGTGCCGGCCGCAAAGGCGGTGCTGCGCACCGCCGCCACCGATAATACTGCCGCTTGCGGTTCTCAACTGCTGATGCTACGTTTCACGATATGAACTGCAGCAGAATCTTCCGTGCACCGGTGAGCGCTATCTCGCCCCAGTGCATGTGCTGCATGTGTTGTCACTGACCTCTGCCTGAGTCCAAGCCCCCTCGCGTCCCCACACGGACCGCGTCCGGGGCGCTCCCACCGTTGCAAGGGACACCTCCGTGGTCAGACTCATCCTCCGAAGGATCGCCAGCTGGTTCGTCATGATCGTCGTCGCGACGAACGTCACCTACCTGTTGGCCAGCTGGTTCCTCGACCCGCGCTCCAACTACCGCGACACGCGCCCGGCCCCCACTGAGGCCCGCATCGACCAAGCGCTGGCCCCCTACAACCTCGACCCGACGGTGCCGCTGGCGGTGCGCTGGTGGCACTGGATCACCGGCATCGTCACCCGATGGGACTGGGGCAGTTCACCGACCGGTTCGTCGGTGAACGCCGAGATCGGCTACCGCGCCCTCACCAGCGCCGAACTGGTCCTCCTGGCGTCCGTGCTGTCGGTCGTCATCGGCGTGGCCCTCGGGGTGGTCTCGGCACTGCACCAGTACCGTCCCTCCGACCGAATCCTTCAGGCGATGTCGGTGGTGCTCTACAACGTGCCGACCGTCGTCGCAGCCCTGCTGCTGGTGCTGGGCGCCATCAGGATCAACGACGCCGTCGGTCATCGGGTCTTCTTCGTCACCGGCGACTCTTCGCCCGACGTCACGGGGTTCCTGCCGACCCTCGGGGACCGCGTGGCGCATCTCATCTTACCGACCATCTGCCTGACGATCCTGGGGTACGTCGGCTACCACCTCACCCAGCGCTCGCTGCTGCTCGACACCATCAACGCCGACTTCGTGCGCACGGCCCGGGCGACTGGACTCACCCGCTCCCAGGCGGTGCGTCGTCACGCCCTTCGCGCCTCCCTCATCCCGACGGCCACGTCGGTGGCGTTCAGCATCCCCGCCATTTTCACCGGCGCTGTTCTCACCGAGTCGATCTTCGGGTGGCACGGCATGGGCGAGTACTTCTCGGTGACACTCAACCGCAACGACGTCCACGGCGTCGTCGCCGTCGCCGCCTTCGGGGCTCTCATGACGGCGATCGGCGCCATCCTCGCCGACATCGCCACGGCGTTCCTCGACCCGAGAGTGAGGTTGTGATGTCGATCCACACCCAGGATCCTGCGGAAATGTATGAGCAGCCCGCTGTGGAGGCCGACTTCACCGCGACGGTGCCCGCGCCCCTCGTCACGCCGGCCACCGACCGCCCCGATGAGGACGATCAGCCCTTCGTGCGCCTGGGACGACGCCGTCTCCTGGCGCGCCGGTTCCTCCAAAACCCGTCGGCCATCGCCGGCACGATCGTCTTCGCCCTCATCGTCCTGTTCGCCGCCTTCGGTGGGCTGGGGACGCAGTACCGCTACGACGAGCCCGACTTCCTCGCCCTCACCCAGCCCCCGGGCGGCGACCACGTCTTGGGGACGACGACCGGCGGCAACGACCTGCTGGCCGAGGTCGTCCACGCCTTGCAACGTTCCCTCATCATCGCCGTGACGGTCTCGGTGCTCACCATCGTTCTGGCGGCCCTCATCGGGGCGGCGGCCGCCTATGTCGGGGGATGGGTGGAGCGGGTCATTCTCGCCGTCATCCACTTCCTGCTCGTCGTGCCGTCCTTCCTCATCCTGGCTCTCGTGAGCTTCCGGGCCGGAGGCGACTGGCGAGCGCTCATCCTCGTCCTGTCGATCTTCGGGTGGATGGGCACCGCCCGCGTCATCTGGTCGGTCTCCACGAGTCTGCGCGAACGCGACTACGTACGGATGGCCGAGGTCATGGGCGTGTCGCCGTGGAACATCATCACCCGCCACATCATCCCCAACCTGGGCTCCCTGCTCGTCATCAACTTCACGCTGGGCATCGTCAGCACCATCCTCACCGCGACAGCTCCCAGTGGATGTCGACGGTCTCCTAGGGCAAGTTCGACGCGCTCATCTCGGGCAACCGCTCCACCGACCCGTACGGCTCCTACATGCTGCCGGGCTTCTACGGCTCCAAGAACGAATCGAACATCACCGGGGTCGGCAACGCTCAGATCGACAAGGAAATCGCCGCTGTCAACGCGATGTCCGACCCGGCCAAGCAGGTCAAGCAGGCCAATGAAGTCGAGACGAAGGCGCTGGCCCTCTACGGCCAACTGCCGCTGTTCAGCGGCCCGTCCACCTACGGCGTCAAGAAGGGGCTGGCCAACGTGGGGGCGACCCTGCTCTACACCCCGCTGCCAGAGACGGTCGGCTGGCAGAAGTGAGCCGCCATCGATGACCGCCACAGATCCCTGCGCCATGGCCGGAAGAGACGTTGGGCCCGGATCTTGGCGGTGCCGGCCGCAAAGGCGCTGCTGCGGACTGCTGCGCGGGAGCGCCTCGGGTGAGAATGGCTCAGTCGCCCAGGCTCGTGCCGACCTCCCGGGCAGCGCGCACCCACGGATGGTCGGCGGGCACGTACTTGACCTTCCCGGCGACGTCCTTGAGCGGCACCGTGTCGGTCCCGGTACCGCGGGCCGCCACCATGACGCCGAACTGGCCGTCGTGCACCAACTGCGCCCCGGCGGTCCCCAGCCTCGTGGCCAGCAGCCGGTCATGGGCGCACGGGGTGCCGCCGCGCTGGACGTAGCCGAGGATCGAGACCCGCGACTCCAACCCGGTGGCCTCCTCGAGTTCGATGGCGAGCTTGAGGGTGTTGTCGCGCATCGACTGTTCGAGGTCTCGCTTGGCCTTCTTCGCTGCGGCCCGGGTCTCGGTGGTGGCCGAGTCGACCAGGGCCTGGGCGCCGGACAGGGCCATGGAGTCGGCGTGGTTGCGAGCCCCCTCGGCCACCGCGATGACCGAGAAGTTGAGCCCGCTGGCCCGCCTCTTCTCGACCGCCTCGGCGATGGCCTCGAGCCGGTAGGGCACCTCGGGCAGGAGGATGATGTCGGCGCCGCCGGCGATGCCCGAGCCCAGGGCCAACCAGCCGGCACGGTGCCCCATGATCTCGGCGAGGATGATCCGGTGGTGTGAGTGCGCCGTCGAGTGCAGCCGGTCGATGGCGTCGGTGGCCACCTCGAGGGCCGTCGAGAAACCGAACGAGTCGTCGGTGCCGACGATGTCGTTGTCGATGGTCTTGGGCAGATGGAGGATGTTGAGCCCGGCCTTCTGCAGCTTGTAGGCGTTCTTGGCGCTGCCCCCGCCACCGATGGTCACCAGGGCGTCGAGCCCGAGCTTCTCGTAGTTCTCGACGATGGTGGGGACCATGTCGGTCTCCTGACCGTCGATCATCATGCGATTGACCTTGTCACGGCTGGTTCCCAGGATCGTGCCGCCGACGGTGAGGATGCCCGACATCGACCTCTGGTCGAGCTCGACCGTGTGGTTGAGCGCCAGGCCCAGGAAACCGTCGTGGAACCCGACGAGATCCATGCCGTACTCGCGGATCGCCGCCTTGCCGAATCCGCGGATGGCCGCGTTGAGGCCGGGGCAGTCACCACCGGCGGTGAGGATTCCGACCTTCTTGTTCTTGCCCATGGGACCTCCCTGTCGAGTGGCGCCATTGTCGCAGAACTCGCGGCGGGCCGGGACGGTTCCGGACCCCATTGGCCCTGCCGGGGGGATCGGTACCGACCCATGCCGAGGATCGATGTCGATGCACCCCTGTGCCCTTACGATGACCCCCGTGATGACGACCTGGGCGCTGGCCATCGGTCGACGACACACTCGTACCGGTACCGACGACGTCGCCGAACTCATCGGGCGCCTCAGCGCCCCCCTCACCCTGGTCGCCCCGGACGGCGTCGTCACCCGTCGCGACCCCAGCTGGCAGCGTCCGCCCGAGCACACCGACGTCGACCTCGTCACCGCGACGACGACCGAGGCGGCGACCCTCATGGCCGCCCTGTGGCAGATCCGCGAGCTCCAGAAGTGGTGGGTCGGCGTCGGGGCCGGCACTCCCGATCCGTCCGATGGACCCACTTCGGGGCCCGGCGCCTGCCAGGACTCGGCCCGGGCGCGTGCCCGCAGCGCCCTGGGACAGGCCCGTGCCGAGGGCCGGGTGGCCGTCGTCTGGCCGTGCGGGGCGCAGTCCTGTGCGCGGGTCAGACGTGCCGTCCAGGTGCTCCTCGACGCCTCCTCGGCGCTCACCCCACGTGCCCGGGCGGTCGCCGAGCTCTACGACCGTGGCATGACGACGGGTCAGGCTGCCCAGACCCTCGGGGTGAGCGGCCCGGCGGTGAGCCAACGGCTGCCCCGCCAGCACTGGGAGTACCTCGTCGACGTGCGGGCGCTGGCCGTCGACCTGGCCGCCGAGGCAGCGCGGGCCCGCGTCGAGACGTCCGGTCAGGAGGGGTCGGGCAGGGCCAGGTAGATCGTCTCGAGGAACTCCTCGAGGCCCTGGTACGACCCCTCACGCCCCAGACCGGACTCCTTGACGCCGCCGAACGGGGCTGCGGCGTTCGAGAAGACCCCGATGTTCACCCCGACCATGCCGGTCTCCAGATGTGCCCCCATCCGCTGGATGCGGTCGATGTCACGGGTGAAGACGTAGCCGGCCAGGCCGACAGGGACGGCGTTCGCCAGCTCGAGGGCCTCCTCCTCGGTGCCGAAGGTGAGGATCGGCGCCACCGGTCCGAAGATCTCGGTGGACAGGATGGACGCGTCGGCCGGGACATCGGCCAGCACCGTCGGCGGGTAGTAGTAGCCCGTGCCGTCGGGGATCCGGCCGCCGCAACGCAGCGTCGCACCGGCGTCGACGGCGTCGAGGACGAGTTGGTGCACCCGGTCACGGTCGTGCGCGGTGATGAGCGGTCCGACGTCGACACCGTCCGTGAGGCCGTCGCCGACGGTCTGGGCGCTCATGACGGCGACGAACTTGTCGGTGAACTCGGCGGCCACCGACTCGTGGACGAGGATGCGGTTGGCGCTGATGCACGCCTCACCCATGTTGCGCATCTTGGCGGCCAGGGCCCCCTCGACGGCGCCGTCGACGTCGGCGTCCTCGAAGACGATGAGCGGGGCGTTGCCGCCCAGTTCCATCGAGGTGCGCAGGACGTGGTCGGCGGCCTTCTTGAGCAGGCTGACGCCGACCGGGGTGGACCCGGTGAAGGACAGCTTGCGCAGGCGAGGATCGTCGAGGACGGCGTCGGTGACCGCATGGTCGCGCCCGGTGATGACATTGACGACGCCACCCGGCAGGCCGGCGTCGACGAGGGTGCGGGCGAAGAGAAGGGTGGTGAGCGGGGTCGCCGAGGCCGGCCGGATGACGACGGTGCAGCCGGCGGCCAGGGCCGGGGCGGTCTTGCGGGTGGCCATGGCCAGCGGGAAGTTCCAGGGGGTGATGAACAGGCACGGCCCCACGGGACGCTTGAGGACGAGCTGGCGCACCGTGCCCTCCGGCAGGACCCCGTAGTCCCCGCGGATGCGCACCGCCTCCTCGGAGAACCAGCGGACGAACTCGGCGCCATAGGTCACCTCGCCGTAGGACTGGGCCAGAGGCTTGCCCATCTCGAGGGTCATGAGCCGGGCGAAGTCGTCGCGACGCTCGATGATGAGGTCGAAGGCACGTCGCAGGATGCTCGAGCGTTCGCGGGGCGAGGTCGCCGCCCAGGCGTCCTGGGCCCGGACGGCTGCGTCGAGGGCCGCCAGCCCGTCGTCGACGGAGGCGTCGGCGATGGAGACGAGGGTCTGCTCGGTGGACGGGTCGGTGACCTCGAAGGTCCGGCCTCCGGCGGCGTCCACCCAGGAGCCGTCGATGAGGAGTTGTGTGGGCAGGTCGGCTGGAAGCGAGCGGTCGGTGGTCGTCATGGACCCCACGGTACGACGGTGGGGTGAGGGTTCGGGGAGGGTCACGTCACCCTCCTCCCACGGGAGGACCCACGAACCAGTCCACCGGACGATCCGCGACGACGTCCCCGACGACAACACTGCTTGCCATGACCACGATGAGTGCTGCACCACGAATGACCGCCCCCACCCCACCGACCCCGCGCCGGGCAGCCCTGCTCGCCCAGGGCCTCACGAAGTCCTACGGCCGCACCCGGGCCCTGGACGGCGTCGACCTGGCCATCCACGAGGGTGAGTCGGTCGCCGTCATGGGGCCGTCCGGGTCGGGCAAGACGACCCTGCTGCACTGCCTGTCCGGGATCATCGCCGCCGACGCCGGATCGGTGCGGATCGAGCTCGACCAGGGTCCACTGCGGGTGGAGTCCCTGGACGCCGAGGGCCGGGCCCGGCTGCGGCGCCAGCAGCTCGGGTTCGTCTTCCAGCAGGGCATGCTCGTGCCCGAGCTCACCGCCGTGGAGAATGTCGCCCTGCCGCTGCTGCTCAACGGCGTCGACCGCGTCGAGGCCGAACGGCACGCCGCGCGCTGGTTGGCGGCCATGGGGCTGGGTGGCCTGGAGGCCAGGCGCATCGGCCAGCTGTCCGGCGGCCAGGCCCAGCGCGTGGCCATCGCACGCGCCCAGTCCACCGACCCGGTCATCGTCTTCGCCGACGAGCCGACCGGCGCGCTCGACAGTGCCACGGCCTCCGACGTCATGTCGGCCCTGCTCGCGACGACGACCGGACGGCGTCGGACCCTCGTCGTCGTCACCCACGACCCGCGGGTCGCCGCCCGCTGCTCGCGGACGATCCACCTCGTCGACGGGCGGATCACCCACGACTCCTCCACCACCGACTCGCCCACCACCGAGGTGACCCGATGACCACCGCCCTGCCTGCGCCCCCGGCGCCACTGTCCACACCCGGTCGTCCCCGGCCACGCCGGGGCACCCTCCTCCACCTCTTCGCCGCACCCACCCTCGCCGACCGACGCTCCTGGCGCCTGCCCGTCGTGGCCTTCGCGGTCATCACGACGATCGTCCTCGACGTCATCGGCGGTGCCGCCATGTTCTGGCGGATGACCGGGGACATCGCACCCCTGTACCGGATGCTCTCGACCCTGGCGGTCATCCTCCTCGTCCTGCCCCTGGCCACCCTGGCGGTCTCGGCGACGAAGTTGTCGGCCCGACGCCGCGACGACCGGCTCGCGGCGCTTCGCCTCGTCGGAGCCAGCTCGGCGACCCTGCGCGGGCTCACCCTCGCCGAGTCCGGCGCCAACGCCTTCGCCGGCATCGTCCTGGGTCTGGTCGGCTACGGCCTCAGCCTGCCCCTGCTGGGGATGCTCCACTTCGGGGGTCACGCCATCGGGGGCACGAGTCTCCTGCTCGACGGCGTCGTGCTCCTGGGGGTCGTCGCCGCCCTCATGGCCCTGGCCCTCGTGAGCTCTGCCGTCGGACTGCGCCGCGTCGAGATCTCCCCTCTCGGCGTCCGGATGCGCCAGGAGGCGGCCGGGGTGTCCCGGTGGCGGGTCGTCATCGGTGCGGTGCTCCTCGTCGCAGCGGTCCTGGCGGCCCAGTCGGCGCGCCTGCTCCAGGTGAAGCTGGGGGCCATCGTCGGAGTGGCGGTGAGCCTGTCGGTCATCGCCACCGGGCTCATCATCGTCGACATCGTCGGGCCGCGTCTGCTGGCCCTCCACATGCGCCGTCGACTCCGCAGGTCACGCACCGCGGTCGACCTCGTCGCCGCACGGATGGTGCTCGAGTCACCACGAGCGGCCTGGCGTCAGGTCGCCGCCCTCGGCTCGGCGTGCTTCGTCGGTGTGGCCGGTGGATCGGGGGTCGCCCTCATGAAGATGGCATCGGCCCAGGCGACCGCGCAGGACCTGGCGCTCATCCACGACGTGCAGACCGGGATCATCCTCACCCTGGCCTTCGCCTTCGCCACGGTCGCCTGCTCGGTCGGGGTCAACCAGGCTGCGGCGGTGCTCGACCGCAGGGACGTCGAGGTCGGGCTGGACGTCGTCGGCATGACCCTGGGCCAGCAGGACGCCGCCCGACGCAAGGCCGTGCTGAGCCCCCTGTGGTTCGTCATGGCCGTCTCGGTGGGCAGCGCCGCCGTCGTCCTGGCTCCCCTGGTCGGGGCTGCGCTGCTCATGCAGCCGCTGACGATCCTCGTCACGGCGGCGGTCATGGCCCTGGGCGCCGGCCTCGTCATCGTGGGGCTGCGCGCGACGCGTCCGGTGCTCTCCTCGGTGCTCGGCGAGGGACTGGCGCGGGCCGAATGATCCACGCGCTCCCGCGCAGGGCCGAATGATCCACGCGCTCCCGCGCAGGGCCGAATGATCCACGCGCTCCCGCGCAGGGCCGAATGATCCACGCGCTCCCGCGCAGGGCCGAATCATCCACGCGCTCCCGCGCAGGGCCGAATGATCCACGCGCTCCGGCGCTGGGCCGAGCGAACCCGGTCTCACCCCAACTGGTACTTGGCCACGACCTTGTCGATGCACTCCTGGGCCATCGCGGCCTCGGGCATCTCGGCGAACACCCGCAGCAGCGGCTCGGTCCCGGAGAACCGGACGATGACCCAGCCGCCGTTGCGGAAGTACACCTTGACCCCGTCCAGGTCGCTCACGTGGTCGACCTCGAGGCCGAAGTCGGGAAGGTCCTTGTCGACGTGGATCTGTTGGGTGAGCTCGGCCTTGCGCTCGGGCGTGAACCCGAAGTCGTCCTCGACCATCTCGAGGCGCCCGTACCGCTCCTCGATGTCGGCATAGATCTGGGAGAGGCTGCGACCCTTGCGGGCGATCATCTCGACGAGCAGGCTGGCGGCGTACACCCCGTCCTTGCCCTGGATGTGCCCCTTGACGGTGAGGCCCCCGGAGGACTCACCGCCGATGACGGCGTCGGTCTCGGCCATCTTCGAGGAGATCCACTTGAACCCGACCGGCACCTCGTAGCACCTCTGGCCGTGGGCCTCGGCGACCCGGTCGAGCAGGTGGGTCGTCGCCAGGTTGCGGACCACCGGCCCGGTCCAGCCCTTCTCTTCCAGCAGGTAGGTGTACAGCAGCACGAGGACTTGGTTGGGGTGCAGGAAGCGTCCCTGGTCGTCGATGATCCCGAGCCGGTCGGCGTCCCCGTCGGTGGCGATGCCCAGGTCGGCGTGACGTTCGAGGACCTCCTGGGTGAGCGAGTGGAGGGTCTTCGAGTTCGGTGACGGCAGCCTCCCCCCGAAGAGGGTGTCGCGCCGCTCGTGGATGGTGTCGACGTCACAGCGGGCCGTCATGAGAATGGTCTGGAGGCAGGTCCGCGAGACCCCGAACATGGGGTCGAGGACGACCTTGAGATGGGCATGGCGGATGGCCTCGAGGTCGATCTGGTCGAGGATGGCGTCGATGTACCAGTTCATCGACGTCTGCACGGTGATGAGCCCGTCGTCCAGGGCCTTGTCGGCGGGCATCGAGCGCACCTGCTCGTCGGGGATCGCGTTGACGGCGTCCTGCAGGGACGCGGTGATCTCGACCTCGGCGTCGCGCCCGCCCTCGGTGAAGACCTTGATGCCGTTGTAGATGGCGGGGTTGTGCGACGCCGTCACGGCCAGCCCGTAGGCGCAGCCCTTGTCGCGCACCGTCCACATGATCATCGGGGTGGGAGCGGGACGGTCGATGAGGTGGACGTGGACGCCGTTGGCCGCCAGGGTCTGCGCTGCCCACCAGGCGAACTCGGGAGAGAGGAACCGTTGGTCGTACCCGATGACGACGGGCCGGTCGGCGACCTCCTCGTGCTGGATCCGCTCGGCCAGCCCCTGGGCGAGTCGGCACACATTGGCCTTGGTGAAGGTGTCGGCGATGACCGCGCGCCAACCGCCGGTCCCGAAAACGATCTGGTCAGCCATGGCTCCACGCTACGGCCGCCCGATCACACCGTCAGCGAATGATCACCGACCTCTGCTCGTTCGATCATGCTCGGTGAGCGAGGCCGCCCTGGCGTCGTGCGGCCCGACGCCGTGCCGGGTCGTCGTCGATGCCGGCCAGGGCGACGTGCCACACCTCGGACTGGTGCCGACGCCGCCGTGCAGCCACCCGCCCGGTGACCACCGAGGCACCGACGAGGATCCCGAGGACGACGAGGACGGACTTGCGCATGACGCCAGCCTAGAGCTCAGCCCTGGGTGATCCGCGCCGCCCTGGTGAGGCGAGCGCGTTGGACCGCGAGCAGCCCGGCGATGGCCCCGACGATGAACCAGACCGCCGTCGTGAGGAGCTGCATGAACGTCGGTCGACCACCGGTGAGCACGGCGGTCGTCGCCTTGACGACCGGGGTGAGGGGCGAGAAGGACGCGATGGTCGACACCCATCCGGGCACGACGCCGACCAGCGCCACGGCGACGGTCGCGGCGAGGACGAGGGCGGCGAGCACCCGCCCCCATCCGTGGAACCAGCCGGCCAGGGCGTGGTTGACGACCAGGCACATGGCCCCGGCGGCCAGCAGCAGCCAGAACAGTCCGACACCACGTGCCACCGACAGGTCGGCGACCACGCTCGCCATGATCGTCAGTCCGGCGGCGACGACCGTCGTCATGAGCGCCCCGGCCCCCAAGGTCGAGCCGAGCAGACGCAGCGTCGACCTGGACGACCTCAGCACCCGGGAGGGCACGGTGCGCGCCACCGACCACATGACGAGGGACCCGAGCCACAGGCCGGCGGCCAGGAGCATCGCGGTGAGCGAGGCCGGGGTCGTCAGGGACGAGATGGAGGCCCCGACCGGCTGGGAGACGACGTCGGACAGGCTGTCGCGGTCGGCGGCCGAATAGGTCGGCACCTGCTTGGCCCCGTCGGCGAGCTTGTCGGAGTAGGTCTTCGTTCCGCTGGCCAGGCTGGCTGCGCCGGTGTCGAGCTTGATCATCCCGGCGCTGAGCTGGTCGGCGCCGCTGGTGGCGGTGTGGATGCCCGAGCTGAGCTGGCTCACCCCGGTGACGTACTGGTGCACCCCGGAGGTGAGCTCCGGCATCCTCGCCGCCGCGGTCGACACCCCGCCGGTGTACTGCGTCACGCCCGAGGCGAGCGAGGAGGCCCCGGAGGAGGCCTTCGTCACCCCCGCGGTGTACTGCGTCACCCCCGAGGCCAGGGAGGACGCCCCCGTCGACGCCGTCGAGACGCCGGCGGTGTACTGCTTGACCGCCGAGGCCAGCGACGTGGCGCCGGAGGCGAGGGTCTTGCCGCTCGTCGTGAGCTGGGCCCCCTGGGTGGCCATGGTGTCGGCGCCGGTGGCCAGCTGGTGCACCCCGGCCTGGAGCTTCGACATGTCGGCGGCGGCTCCCGAGAGGGCTCCGACGGCCTGCTGGGCCCCGGCGGCCGCCTTCTGGGCGCCGGTGGCGACACCCTGCGCCCCGGTGAGCAGGCTCTGGCCGGTCGAGGAGTCCTTGGTCTCCAGGCCAGTGACCGCGGCGGTCGTCCCGGCGCGCACCCCGGCCGCCCAGCCCGAGGCGAAGGACTGGGTCACGGTCGGCAGCAACGCCTGGCAGATGAGGGTGGGGGCCGACTTCGAGCAGGTGGCCAGGAAGGTCGACGTCACCTGCTGGCTGACGTCGGCTGGCACGGCGATGGTCCGGGTGCCGTCGGCGTACTGGCTCATGACCTGGTCGTAGGTCGTCAGGCCCTTCGACACCCCGGTGGCGCCGGTCGACAACTGGCTCAGACCGGTCGTGAGCTGGCTGAGATCACCGAGCGAGGTGCTGGCCCCCGACAGCTGCTTGTCGAGGGTGTCGAGGCCCCCGGACAACTGGCGGACGCCGGCGACGAGCTTGGCGGTCCCGTCGGTGTACTGGGTGACGCCGTCGGCCAGCTTCGCGGCCCCGGAATCGAGCGTGGACCCACTGGTGGACAGGGTGGTGAGCCCCGAGGCGAGCTGAGTCGCACCCGAGTCGAGCTTGGACCCGTTCGACGAGAGCTGGCTCATCCCCGAGGCCAGCTGAGTCGCACCGGAGTCGAGCTTGGACCCGTTGGCGGCCAGGGTGGTGACGCCGGCGGCGAGGGTGTCGATGCCCTTCGACATCGTCGTGCCCGAGGTGGCCAGGGTCGAGGCGCCCGAGTCGAGGGTGACCATGCCCTGGGCGAACTCGCTCGTGCCCGAACTGGCGGTCTTCGTGCCGTCGGCGAGTTGGGAGGCGCCGGTGGAGAGCTTTTCAGCTCCCGAGGCGATCTGGGTGAACTGCTTGTTGAGGGTGTTGAAGCCGACGTAGACGTTGGACAGGTACGACTTCGTGAGCGAGGTGCTCAGCGCCCGCTGGGCGGCGTCCGCGGTGATCCGAGCCACCGTCGACGAGGCGATGGGCGAGGTGGTCGACGTCGTCACCTGGACCTTGGCGCGGGTCGCCTTGGCGGCGTCATTGGCCGAGAACGAGGTGGCGTCGGCCGAGAAGGAGCTCGGGATGGTGACGACGGCGGCGTAGGTGCCGTCGGCCAGGCCGGACGCGGCGTCCTGGGAGCTCGTGAGGGTCCAGTCGACGGTCCGTCCGTCGGTGAGCTCACTGTCGGACTTCATGAGTTCGGCGGTGAGCTGGCGCCCCATGGGCACCGTCTGTCCCTTGACGGTCACCGCCTTGTCGTCGTTGACGATGGCCGCCTTGACCTGCCCGATGCGGTCCTGGTACTTCCACGTCGCAGCCAGCAGCGACCCGATGACGAGCAGCGGCAGGAGGACCAGACAGATCATCCCCGCCCACCCCAGAGGGATCGTCGAATGGGACCGCTCGACACCCATGTGGCGACGACGGGGCCGGGTGCCCCCGTCGCTGGTGGACCCGTCGAGCGTCGACTCGGGGCTGGTCGACTCGGTGCTGCTCATCGGAGTGCTCCCTCGTGGAGGTCGTCGGAGGTGGGGGTGGACTCGTCCTGGTCGAAGGTGAGGTGGGCGTCGGGGTCGAGCCAGTCGAGCCGCTGGGCACGCTGACCTCCCAGGAGCACGGCCATCTCGTGATCGGTGCGGGCCAGGTCGACCAGTCCCGACAGCGCCGCGCGGGCCTCCTCGGTGACGACCCGGTCGGCATGGTCAACGACGACGAGCCGGGGGTGGCGGGCGGTGGCGTCGAGGGCGTCGGGGACGAAGGTCGTCGAGTCGGCGTCGAGGAAGACCGTCCACCGTCGCACCCGTTGGGCCCGCTCGGGAAGGAGTTGGCCGACGATCCGGGCGCTGCCGGCGTCGGGGGTGAGCCGCCCGGTGAGGGCGAGCAGGAGCCCGGTGACCTGGCCAGGTTCGCCGATGGCGGCGCGCACGTCACCGGGATTGAGGTGGAGGTCGATACCGGAGAAGAGCGGCGCGACGGCCAGGCCCTCGGCGTGCAGGGCCTCGGTGTGCTCGGGGGTCGGCCACGAGGTCATCGACTGTTCGTGGGTGATGGCCGAGCCCTCGATGTCGAGCAGCGGCATCCGTCGGTCGAGCCAGGCCGGCAGCCACCAGGCCCTGTCGCCGAGGAGGACGAGGACCGCCGGGACGAGGGCCATGCGCACGAGGAAGGCGTCGGCGGCCACGCCGATGGCCAGGGCCAGGGCGATCTCGCGCAGCGCGTTCATGCCCTCGGGGACGAAGAAGGCGAAGACCGCGAACATGATGCTGCCGGCGGCCGAGACGACCTTGCCGGAGTGGACGAGCCCGTCGATGACGGCGTCCTTGGCGGTGGCGCCGCGGGCGTACTCCTCGCGCATCCGGGAGACGAGGAAGACCTCGTAGTCCATGGCCAGGCCGAAGAGGATGCCCATGACGACGATGGGCATGAAGGCGATGATGGGCACCGGGCGGTCCATGTTGATGATGGACAGGCCGATCCCCCGGTTGAAGACGAGCTGGGAGGCGCCGATGCCGGCGCCGACGCTGAGCAGGTAGCCGAGCACCGCCTTGATGGGCACGACGATCGACCGGAAGACCATGGTGAGCAGGACGAGGCACAACCCGACGACGAAGATGCCGAAGGGCAGCAGGGCCGAGCTGAGCTGGTTGCTCACGTCGATCTTGATGGCGGTGAGGCCGGTGACGGCGGTGCTCACCCCGTACCTGGACTGCCACGTGTCGTGCTGGGCGTTGAGCCGGTGGACCAGCTGGGTGGTGGCCTCGTCGGACGGGCCGGTGGTGGGGATGACCTGGATCATCGCGGTGTCGGCGTTCTGGTTCGGCACGGCGACGGCGACCATCTTGACCCCGGGGATCTTCTCGATGTCGGCCTTGATGCCGTCGATGACGGTCAGCGGGTCGGTCTTCTGGACGATGTCCGCGGTGACGATGATGGGACCGTTGAAACCGGGCCCGAACTCCTGGGTGAGGACGTCATAGGTCTGGCGCGAGGACGTCCCGGCCGGATTCTCGCCGGCGTTCGGCAGGGACATGACGAGGTCCTTGGCCGGCACCGCCAGGGCACCCAGACCGACGACGACGACGAGGATGGTGAGCACCGGCACCCGGGTGACGACGCGCGCCCACCAGCCGAAGACCCCTCGACGCGGGTCCTTGGGCCCGGCGGCCGCCTTGGCCTTGGCGCGGGCCCTCGGGCGCATCCGCTCACCGAGCAGACCCATGAAGGCCGGCAGGGCGGTGAGCGCGATGAGCACGGCGAAGGCCACACCGATGGCCGCGAAGATGCCCATGACGGTGAGGAAGGGGATGCGCGCCACCGACAGGCCGATGAGGGCGATGATGACGGTCGCCCCGGCGAAGATCACCGCGGACCCCGAGGTGGCGACGGCCGTCGCCGCGGACTCCTTGGCCTCGGCACCGTCACGCAGCTGGTCCCGGTGCCGCGAGAGGATGAAGAGGGCGTAGTCGATGCCGACGGCCAGACCGAGCATGACGGCGAGCATGGGGGAGGTCGAGTTCACCGCGGTGAATCGGGCGGCCAGGATGAGCAGGGCGTAGGTGATCCCGACACCGAGCACCGCGGTGACGATCGGCAGCCCGGCGGCGACGACCGACCCCAGGGTGACGACGAGGATGACGAGGGCGACGGCGACGCCGGCCACCTCGGTGAGCGAGAGCGAGGGCAGGGTCGTCTCGAAGGCCTGGCCACCGACGTACACCTTGGCTCCGACCGGCAGGGTGTCCTGGATCCTCCGGCCGGCGTCGAGCAGCTGGTCGCGGTAGCTCTGCGGGAACTCGGTGGCCGAGTACTGGCCGCCCAGATCGACCTGGATGACGGCGGCACTGGCCGATTCGTTGACCAGCCCGTGGACGTACTTGTCCCAGGGTGAGGTGGCCGACTTGACGAAGGGCAGCGCGTCAATCGTCTTGAGGGCCGCCTCGATCCTCGGCCGCACGTCGGAATCGGTCACCCTGGTGCCCTTCGGCACAGTGATGACGATGTTGCTCGTGAGGTTCGCGGCCTGGGGGAAGGTGGCCTCGAGCTTGTCGTAGGCGACCTGGGAGGGGGCGCCGGGGATGGTGAAGGCGTCGTCATAGGAGCCGCCGACGGTGCCGGCCAGGCCACCGAGGACCGCCGCCAGGAGCACCCACACGAGCAGGACGGACTTGGGCCGCTTGAAGCACCACGCCCCCAGGTCATGAAGAAATGCCGACATCCCTGCTCCTCGCTCGCGATCCGGACCGGATCACCCCAGGGCATCGTGAGACGCCCCGAGGCGCGTGCCTCGCCGCGTCCCGTGACATCGCACGGACCTTGACCCCAAGGCTCTCGATACATCATCGTATCGGATACAGTTCTGAATTGAGTCAGGCGGAGGCGTGGAAGGAGACGGCGATGACGACCGGTCAGAAGGGGGAACCCGTGAGCGCGCGGCGCACGGCCACGCGCAATCGACTGGCCGACGCCGCCATCACGGTCTTCGCCCGCAAGGGGGTGGCCGGATCGAGCGTCGAGGAGATCTGCGAGGAGGCCGGGTTCACCCGCGGCGCCTTCTACTCGAACTTCGACTCACGCACCGAGCTGTGCCGTGAGGTCGTGCGACGGTACACCGAGCAGTGCTACCGCAGCGTCCACGAGGCCGTGCCGCCGCACGTCGACGCCTCGCAGCCGGTGCGCGCCCAGCTCGAGGCAGCCCTCCAGGCCTTCACCGGAACCGTCGTCAGCGACGTCGACACCATCATCGCCATGACCGAGATCCGCCTCGAGGCAGCGCGCAACCCCGAGTTGCGGGCGGCCTTCGCCGAGATCACCGGCACCTTCGGGCCGCGGTTCACCCAGATCCTCCAGGACGCCCTCGAGGCCAACGGGATCGACCTGGGCCTGCCCATCGACGAGTTCATCGACGACCTCCACGCGGTCTTCGACTACCAGGTCCTCGAGACGCTCATCGGTGACGGGCGGATCGACCTCCAGCGGGCCAGCCGGCGGCTGGCGACCCTGGTGAGCGCGTTGCTGGGACTCGACTGAGCCGGGCACCGGGCCCGGCTCGTCGACCAGGGTCGTTCAGTAGCCGAGGACCTTCCGGCGCTCGGGCAGCCAGGCGATGGCGTCGCGGATGCCGTCGGCCGGGGTGAGCTCGGCGCTCCAGCCCAGCAGATCCTTGGCTCGGTGCGAGACGGTGTAGGCGCCGGCGACGTCACCGGGGCGCGGCGGCCCGTAGACGACGTCGAGCGGCTTGCCGGTGGCCTCCTGGAAGGACTCGACGAGCTCCTTGACGGTGACCCC
Source organism: Acidipropionibacterium timonense (assembly GCF_900605005.1). GTDB lineage: Bacteria > Actinomycetota > Actinomycetes > Propionibacteriales > Propionibacteriaceae > Cutibacterium > Cutibacterium timonense. The sequence goes on from NZ_LR027558.1 coordinate 2,611,996, forward strand.
GTTGCCGGTGCCGATGTTGAACACTTGGTAGGGCTCGTCCACCGTCACCTCGTCGAGGTGTTCGAGGGCTGCGACGTGGGCCCGCGCGAGATCCCACACGTGGATGAAGTCGCGGATGCCCGACCCGTCCCGGGTCGGCCAGTCGACGCCGGTGACGGTGAACGTCGATCCCTCGAGCCAGGCGTCGATCATCTTGCCCAGGACGTGCGTCGGGTGCTCGATCTGCTGGCCGGAGCGCAGCTTGGGGTCCGACCCGATGGGGTTGAAGTAGCGCAGCGACAGGGCCTTGAGGTCGGAGGCATGGGCGGCGTCCCGCAGGATGAACTCGACCATGAACTTCGTCGTCGCGTAGGGGCTGCCCGGATCGAGGGCGGAGTCCTCGATGACCTTGAACTCGGCGTCGGTGGCGTAGATCGAGGCCGAGGAGCTGAAGAGGATCCGGTTGACGCCGTTGCGGGCCATCCCCTCGAGCAGCCTGACGGTCTTGCCGACGTTGTTGTCGTAGTAGTCGAGCGGCTGGGAGACCGACTCGGGGACGACGATCTTCGCGGCGCAGTGGACGACGGCGTCGACCCGGTTCTCGGTGAACACCCGGTCGAGGAGCTCCTGGTCTGCGATGTCACCCTCGTAGAACCGGCGGTCACGGACGAACTCGCGTCGACCCGCCGACAGGTCGTCGAGGATGACGACCTCGTGGCCGGCCTCCTCGCAGGCTGAGGCGACGGTCGAGCCGATGTAGCCGGCTCCTCCGGTGATGAGAATCTTCATGGGTCCTCCACGTCCTGAACGGTGATCGCATCCCATCGTATTGAGCCCCGACGACCGTTCGAGGGGCCGGGGCGTCAGTCGGTCGCCGGGACTGCACATTGACGGGCCCTTCCTAGACTGGACCCATGGCCGCGACAGCCCAGGAGCCCGAGTCGACGCCGAGCCGGGTCGGCTCGGGGTCCGACAGGTCGAGCGCCGGAGGTGCCGGATCGCAGCGATCGCGCCTCCGGGTGAGCCGGGCGACCTCGCTCATGGCCTCCCCCCAGGCGACCCTGGCCGCGACCCAGCGCGCCGGCGCCTCGGTGCGCGCGCGCCTCACCCGACTGGCACCGGGACGCGGCGAGGAGCCACAGATCTCCATCCCCGGGATGGAGGAGGTCCTCGATCCCAAGATCGACGACGGCCGTCCCGTCGACTCCGAACGGGCGATGTGGACCGACCTCACCATCGTCCTGCTCCTGGCGGTGGCGGCGGTGGTGCCCTATCTGGCGGCCGTCGTCCAGCAACCGAGCACCGAGTACATTGCCGCCCTCGTGTCCTCCCTCGTCATGGTGCTGGCCCTGCTCGTGCGCCGCGACCACCCCATGGTCATGCTCGCGCTCGTCGGGCTCGGGGGGCTCCTGCAGTTCGTGTTCGTCCCCTTCCCGGTGCTGTCGATGCTGGCGGTGCCGATCGCCTCCTACTCGGTGGCCCGATGGGTGGACGGACGCCGCTCTCGACTCGTCCTGTGGGTGGGGGCCGTCGGAGCCGTGCTCGGTCCGACGCGGTGGAAACCGACCCTCACCGCCGACTACGACCCCACCTCGGGCACCCCGTGGGTGCTGTGGTTCCTCGCCATGACGGTGTGCGCCGGCCTCGTCCTCACCCCCTATGCGGTGGGACGTCGGCTGCGCGAGTCCGCGCTCATCGAGTCCCAGCAGCGCATCGCCAAGGCCCAACGGTTCCGCTCGATCCTCGCCGAACGGGAGCAGGCGGCCCGGGTGGCCGAGGAGCGTACCCGCAACGACATCGCCCGCGAGCTGCACGACATCGTCGCCCACTCCCTGTCGGTCATGATCGTCCAGGCCGAGGGCGGCAAGGCGCTGGCCGCGAAGAAACCGGAGGCGGCGGCGCAGGTGCTCGACACCATCGCCGACACCGGACGGGACGCGCTGGTCGAGATGCGTCGCATCGTCGGGGTGCTGCGTCAGGACCCGGCCGCCCGGGCCGAGTACGCCCCCTCCCCCGGCCTGGCCGACATCCCCGATCTCGTCGAGCGCTCCGGGCAGCGGGTGAGCCTGGAGGTGAGCGGGACCCGTCCGGAGGTCTCCCAGACCACCGGGCTCACGGCCTACCGGGTCGTCCAGGAGGGGCTCACCAACGTCCTCAAGCACGCCGGACCCACCGCCCACGCCGTGGTCCGCGTCAGCTACGAGCCTCACTCCATCACCCTCCGGGTGGACGACGACGGCTTCGGGGACGCCGTCAAGGGGGACGGACGAGGCCACGGCCTGCAGGGGATGCGTGAGCGGGTGACGTCGATGGGCGGCACCCTCGAGGTCGGCCCGCGCGAGGAGGGCGGGTTCTCGGTGCGGGCGGTGCTGCCGGTCCGGGGGGACGCGCGTCGCTAGACGGTATGGGTGACCCCGTTTCGGGGTGAGGCTCTGGTGGGCCGGGGCCTCACCGCGCAACGATGCGTGGGTTGCCGGACAGGGGCGGCCTGTCTGGCCTTTCCGACATACGTGGGAGGCCCCGGTGTTTACCGAGCGTACGAGTGTTGGCCTGGACGTGCATGCCCGCAGCGTCGTGGCGCATGCCATGGACGTCCAGACCGGAGAAATCTTCAAAGCCCGTCTCTGCCCCGATCCCCTGGAAGTGACGGCCTGGATCAAGGCCCTGCCCGGCCCGGCAGCGGCGATCTACGAAACCGGACCGACCGGATACGGACTCGCCCGAACCCTCCTGTCCCACGACATCAGGACCGTGGTGGCGGCCCCGTCGAAGCTGCAGAAGCCGGCCGGATCGCGGGTGAAGACCGACGCGATCGACGCGGAACACCTCTCGACCCTGCTCCGGCTTGACGCGTTCACCGCGGTCACGGTCCCCGACGAGCTCACCGAAGCAGCCCGTGACCTCGTCCGCGCCCGGGAGGACTGCCGCTCCGACCTGATGCGATCCCGACACCGGCTCTCGAAACTCCTGTTGCGTCACGGGATCGTCTACTCCGGTGGGCAGGCCTGGGTCGGCGCCCATGACGCCTGGTTGCGGCGGCAGCGCGTCGAATCCCCGCTGCTCCAGGCCGCCTTCGACGAGGCCTACGACAGTGTGGTCACGATCACGGCGCGCCGTGATCGTCTCGACGAGCGGATCGAAGCCATGGCCGTCGACGGCCCTTGGACCGACACGATCAGGCGGCTCGGCTGCCTGCGAGGGATCTCGACCCTCACCGGGTTCGGGCTGGCGGTCGAGATCGGCGACTGGAACAGATTCAGCGGCAACTCGATCGGCTCTTACCTGGGCCTGGTCCCCTCGGAGAACTCCTCAGGCCAGTCCCGCTTGAATCGGCCTGGGTTTCGTTCCGTTCTTGAAGCAAGGATGGAACACGATGAACCAGAAGTACTCTCCCGAGATGCGCGAGCGCGCGCTGCGGATGCTCGATGAGGCCAAGGCCTCTGGTGAGCACTCGAATCTGATGTCCGCCGTGCGGCATGTTGCGGGGCTCCTCGGGATGAGCGCGGAGACGCTGCGGGTGTGGCATCGCCGCCGCGAGGTCGACGCCGGCGCGAAGCCCGGTGTCCCGAGCGATGTCGCTGAGGAGAACAAGCGCCTGCGCCGCGAGGTGGCCGAGTTGCGGAAGGCGAATGAGATCCTCAAGGCTGCGAGCGTGTTTGTCGCGAAGGAGCTCGACCGGCCCTGACCGAGATGATCCGCTTCATCGACGAGTATCGAGAGCGGTTCGGGGTCGAGCTCATCTGCCGGACGCTGCGCCCGGCAGTGCAGGGATTCATCACGTCCCGCGGGTATCGCGCCGCGAAGACCCGCGTAGCCTCCGCCCGGCAGCTGCGCGACGAGCTGCTGGTGCCCGAGGTCGCCAGGCTGCATGCGCAGAACTACGGCGTCTACGGGCAGCGGAAGATGCATGCTCTCCTGAAACGGCAGGGGTGGGGCATCGGCCGCGACCAGACCGAGCGCCTCATGCGCCTCGCGGGAGTGCGTGGGGTTCGCAAGTCGAAGAAGGTGTTCACGACCAGGCCGGACAAGGCGCAGGCCCTAACGCGGGACCTCGTCCAGCGGCGGTTCCGTGCGGACGCGCCGCGACGACTCTGGGTTGCAGACATCACGTATGTGGCCTCCTGGGCGGGCTTCGCATACGTCGCGTTCGTCACCGACGTCTATTCACGTCGGATCGTGGGCTGGAACGTCGCGGCGACGCTGCGCGCGGAGGTGCTGCCGCTGCAAGCGCTGGACATGGCCGCCTGGGGCGCGGACGGCCCGCTGGACGGGCTGATCCATCACGCCGATCACGGCTCGAACTACATGTCGATGGTCTACACCGACCGGGTCGTCGAGCTTGGCGCAACACCCTCGACGGGAACCGTCGGGGACTCGTATGACAACGCCCTCGCCGAGGCGGTCAACAACCTCTACAAGACCGAGCTGATCCGCCAGCGCGGCCCCTGGAGGACCGTCGAGCAGGTCGAGCTCGCGACGCTCGAATGGGTGTGGTGGTGGAACCATCAACGCCTGCACGGCGAACTCGGCATGCGCACCCCGATCGAGATCGAGGACGCGTACTACGCTGACCTCGAATCAGGCCTCCCGGCGACCGCCGGACAGGGAAACCGATAGGAACGAAACCCAGGCCGATTCAGGGGCCGGGCGGGCGACCCCCTGTTCGGGGTCAGGCTGACCCTGCACACGGGCCGGGACCTGCTCACCGACCGGCAGGCCGCCCGCCTGGAACAGGTGTTCGCCGCCGACGCCCACGCCCCGGTCCAGGTCACCTGGGCGGTCTACCAGGAGATCGTGGCCGCCTACCGCGCCGAGAACCGTGCCGAGGGCAGACGCATCATGGCCCACCTCATCGACGCGATCGCCACCAAAGTCCCGAAGGCCCTGCCCGAAGTCACCACTCTGGGCCACACCCTGAAGAAGCGGGCCGACGACATCCTGGCCTACTTCGACCACCCCGGGACCTCGAACGGGCCCAGTGAAGCCATCAACGGCAGACTCGAACACCTCCGCGGCATCGCCCTGGGATTCCGCAACCTCACCCACTACATCACCAGATCACTCCTGGAGACCGGAGGATTCAGACCCCGACTACACCCTGGATCCTGAAGAGCCNGTGAAGCCATCAACGGCAGACTCGAACACCTCCGCGGCATCGCCCTGGGATTCCGCAACCTCACCCACTACATCACCAGATCACTCCTGGAGACCGGAGGATTCAGACCCCGACTACACCCTGGATCCTGAAGAGCCTGACAACCCCCGACCTCGGCGGCGGACGTGTGTAGGTGGCTGGGTACGTGCGGTGCCATCGATGGTTGGAGCTTCGGGTGTCAGGCGTGACCGATGGGGGTCCAGTGGTAGCGCTGCGACATCATCGGGGATCGTGAAGGTGTCCCCGGTGACGGTGTGGTGGGCGGCCAGGGCGGGTCCGATCATTGCTTCGATGAGGGGTTTGGTCTGATCCCATGGTCCTACCTGGGTGCTGGCGTTGTAGGCCGCCATCTCGATCTCGGGGACGACGAGCCGGTCCGGGACGGTGATGGTGTTGAAGCTGTAGCTGGGTCGAGCGAGGACCCGGCCGAGGGCGTCGGTGACGTCGTGGGGGTCAGGATGAAGCCACGTCGCAATGAGGGCGAGATCGATGAGGTCGCGGCGGCGGGTCGACATGTTCCCCGAGTGCAGGGTGTACATGGCGGTGGTTTTCTCGGCGGTGTGTTCAGCCAAGGGGATGAGGGGGATCCGAGGCCAGTCGTCGAAGCGTGTGAGGTCGAGGCGCGGACGGAGACCGAGGACGTCGGGCGAGAACTCGAAGGCCGGTGTGAGAGCCACATCCAGGCCGATGTTAGGCATCTTGCGCCACTGGCCACGCCTGTCGGTGATGAACGGGGTGATCTTGGCGCGCAGGAGGTGTCTTGTCGGACCCACGGCGCTCCACCCGTCTCGCAGTTGGAACCGGAGACAGTCATCAATGGGTGTCGGCTGGCCGATCAGGGAGCGGATGTGTTCGACGGCGGCGTCCACGCTAGTGGCGAGGATCGTGGCATCAATGTCCTTGGTGAGTCGGGATTGGTGAGGTAGCCGCGCCATCATGGCCTGGCCACCTTTGAGGACGAACTGGTCGTGTGCACACAGCCGTGCTACGAGTCGTTGCATGACCCAGACGTGGACGGCGAACTGGCGCTCTTCTACGTTGTCGAACGTACGGGCGGACGCATCGGCCAGGGCTGCTCGTATGGCGTCACCGTCGCCATACGCGGGTCGGTTCATGCCACTTTCTCCAGGTAGTAGGGCAGGGATTCTTTGACGGCGTCGGGGCCCATGACCTCGCAGACGCGGTCGATGGTCCAGCCGTGTTCTTCGACGAGTTCGAGCATCCATCGGGAGCGGTGTTCACCGTCCATGAGACGCATGTGGCCCAGATCGTAGGTGGTGCGTTCGAGGGTGGTGACCGGTAGTCCGTCGATCCAGCACATGTCGTCGGGGCTCAGGCGATCGACGTGGACGGTGTATCGCTGAACGTGGCGCGAGGTGGGCCGGGTCAGGTGCGACTCCATGGGAAGGTCCCACGCCCCGTGGAACTCGGCAGCGGTGTAGTGAGAGAACACCCCCACCGGAATCGGGTCGTTCAGCTTCTCCTGCGTGAACATGGCTGGCTCCAACGACTCCCAGATGACACGGTGCCACCCGTGCATGGTGTCGAACAGCGCCGGCACGTAATAGACCCCCCTCTGCGCGACGGCCAGAATGGTGTCGTCGGCGAGCATCCTGGGGATGCTGGAGGGGTTGATGCCGTAGCGCAGGAGCTGCTGGCGGGTGACGACTCCGTCCTGGCGGGCAGCCAGGTCGACGGTACGGGCGTAGTCCTTGAGCGCCGTCATGACACCCCCTCTTTTGTCGGATATGGTAATAGTGTAGCCGGTTGGGGGTTGCTGGGTGTCATCTGGCCTTCGCGACTTTTTCAGTGGGCTGGGCGATGATGGAGGTAGTACCTTGATCTAGGAGCAGCCATGGGCCGACGAGTCCTCACGGTCACGGAGATGACCTTCCACCAGGCGCGGGTTCACAACGGTGAGACTCGGGCGCCCTCAGACCTCGACGGCGCGGATCTCCTTGAGGTGTTTCACGACTGGGTCACCGCCATTCCCGAGGAGGATCAGTCGTTCGCCAAGCAGCAGACCTACGTGCGTGTGGAATCTGTCATCCGAGTAGGAGCTCGTGTCGAGTTCCTCGATCTTCGTGTCGGATCGTATGGCGAGCCCGGTGAGGTGCGAGACATCAAGACCGGCACGGTCGTCCACACGATCACCGACGACGAAGCCCCGGTCGGCTCAAACCGCGCGTTGTTGTTCGTTCCTCTGGTTGGCGAACGCGCGTATTTCTTGGCTGAGGAATCTTCGAGGGGGTCCGCGGGTGGTCGAATCATGGCGATGTTCAAGCACCACTTCTCGACGACAATGGACACCGTCACCTTGGTCACGAGCAAGGCCGTCGAGGCAGAGAGCTGGCTGGAATTGGCGAACCTGACAGAGGTGGAGGTGCGCACGACTGGCAAGAGCGTGGACGTGGCCGACGGCCCTGACGTGAAGGTCGGACGTGTTTCGTACCTCGCACGGCCTGAGCGTGGACTGAAGTTCTTCCCGCGTCGGCTCCTTGGGCGACTCACTGATCAGGATGTTCTCAAGCAGATAGTCTCCGTGCAGGACCTCGACCCTTCGCACGAGGTCTATGTGACGATGCAGCAGGGGGGCCGCTCAAGGAAGTTCCTTCTCGGCGATGAGTCTGGCCCCGCCATCCGCGAGTTGCTGTCCGCTGCCGGGGACCCGCCGCTGCCCGACAACGAACTTATCAGCCGCTGCACTGATCGCGTGTCGAGGCTTCTTGAACGGCAGGGCGGCCAGTGGAATCCAATCTGGAGCAATCGGCCGAGGGAGTGATGCAGCATGGGAAAGTCATCGCTGTGGCGAGTCCCCGCTGACCATTTCCGTACGCTTTACGACTCCAGGACCAACAAACCCGACTGTCGAGCGTGGATTGCCCAGACGCTGGTGCCGGTCATGCTCGGCGTCGTATCTGGGGTCAGGGGTGCGACGTTGAAGGATGTCGGCGGGCCGGTCGCCGGTGTCTCAATCGTGGCCGGTCTGCTGTTCTCGATGTCGATCTTCCTCTTCCAGCTCCGCACGACGCTGAGCCAGGACAAGCGGTTAACAGAGACTGATTTCCGTTTGGTCGACGAGTGCATGGCCAACACGTTGTGGGCTATCGTCTGGGGCCTGGCGCTCACGCTCTACCTCGTGGTCATGGGCGCAGGCGAGTGGATGGACCGAGGCGTGCTCCGCACGACATGGACAGGCGTCGCCATCGCCGCAGGTACACACTTCCTAATCGTGATCATGATGTGCCTCAAACGGCTCCGACGGGCGTATGAGCGCATCGCGATGAAACGCCAATAGGTTTCGCGCAAGAATGGAGCCCTTGTTGCAGGCTTCGCGCGGCGCAGCTCTCTCGACGCTCCTGACGATCTCCTGGGCCCGGGCCGGGCTCTGTGTCCCGATGAGGTGTTCATGAACCTGGTCTTGCGGGGCCGCCGCGCTCGTGACGCTGTCCCAACAACGCGACCTTGCGTCGTCAGTATTGATCGAGTGGCCGGCAGCCAAGAGAACCGGGTGTTTGCTGTCGCAACGGACAAGCAGCTCGAGGCGTTCTGCGGGCATTCGATGATCGTCGACCCCCAGGGCACGGTGCTAGCTCGTTCCAGCCTGGACACCCGTTTGTCATCAAAGCCGAAGGGGCTCTTCCCAATCAACGGTGTAGTTGCTGCTTGAAGCCGCCGGTCTCGAGGAGGCTGCGGGCGATGTAGTGGGTGAGGTTGCGGAAGCCCAACGCGATGCCGCGTAGGTGCTCGAGTCGTCCGTTGATGGCCTCGGTTGGGCCGTTGGACGTGCTGGGACGGTCGAAGTAGGCCAGCACGTCCGCGGCGCGCTTGTTCAGCGTCCGGCCCAGTCGAGCGACCTCGGCAAGACCGGCCGGAACACCACGGGCCACGGAGGCGATCAGCGCGCTCATGGTGGCCTTCCCGGCAGTGCGGTCGGGGTCGCGGTAGGCGGCGATCATGCGCTGGTAGACGCTCCAGGTGACCTCGACCGCGACATGACGCTCATCGGCGAACAAGTCAGCCAGCCGGACCTTCTGGCGGTCGGTGAGCAGGTCGGCGCCGGTGTGCAGAGTGCGTCGGGCCCTGTACAGCGGGTCACCGGCGCGGCCCCGTCGGCCGAAGATGTCCTGCTGAGCGCGTTGTCGGCATTCGTCCAAGGCGTCGGCGGCCAGGTGGATCACGTGGAAGGGATCCATCACGGCCGTGACGTGCGGGATCTCCTCGACCACGGCCGTCTTGAACCCGGTGAACCCATCCATCGCGACGACCTCGCCCTGTTCCCGCCACGCCTCGTCGCGGCTCGCGAGCCACGTCTTGAAGGCGGCCTTGGAACGCCCTTCAATCATGTCCAACAGCCGCGCAGAACCGGTCCCATCCCGCACACCGGTGAGGTCGATGATGACGGTCACGTACTTGTCCCCGCGGCGAGTGTGACGCCAGACGTGTTCGTCAACGCCGAGCACCTTGACGCCATCGAAACGGGTGTTATCGCTGATCAGGCGCCTGCGTCCTTCGTCCAGGACGGCGGTGTTGGCGGTGCCCCACGCCACCCCGAGCGCTTGCGCCATGCGACTCATCGACAGGTGTGCCACCACGAGTCCTTCGAGCGCCCAGGCCAGAGCTGTCTTGGTGAGCTTGCACCGTGGCGCTGCCGCGGCGTTGATGTCTTGGCGCCACACGTGCCCGCAGCCAGTGCAGCGGTAGCGACGCAGCCGGACCTGCAGAATCGCCGGGCGCCATCCCAGCGGAGCATGGGCCAGTTCCCGCACCGCGCAGTCGCGCACGCGCCCTTCGCAACCGCACCGTCGGCACCAGCGGTCATCGGCGACGACGCGGCAGGCCAGCACTGCCTTGTGCGGAAACAAACACTGACCGACTGCTTGTAGGCCCAGGTCATCCAGGCCGGTGACGGTGGTCAGGTCGGGGTCGCTGAAGGTAGCATCGAACACGTCGAGGTCTTTCGGATGGCTGTGTGAGAACTTCCATCCTCGGAAGACCTCGACGCCTATCCCGGCAGCGACACACCCACCCCGGCCCGCTCAGGTGAACACGGCACCTACACCCTCGTCTGGGAAGAGCCGGTTTGTCCACGACCGAGCCGATCACGCCCCTAGCTCCGTGGAAGGGTGTTGACGACACCGCGTTCACGACCGCGGGGTGAGCCAACTGGCCCAAGGACCGGCGCCTCTACGGGTACAGCGGCGGCATCGCGCCCGCCGCATCGGAGCAGGCCGACAACGCCGACCACACCCAGCCCCCCTCCGGGGAAGTCGAAACGGTCACACCACCGGATCCCCGGACTCACCGGGGTGATCCACCCCTAGGTGTGAAGAACCGCTTTAGGTGCTCCCATAGCGAGCCAGTCATCCGGTTGTAGGACGTACTCGCATCAGAGGGATCAGCGCCCTTCACGGGCGTACACGCCGCCCTCAGAGAACGCCAGCAACTCCCCAGTCCCGGAGCTGGTCTGATACAGGTGTTCTTTTCATGCCACGCGATGAGCTCTCCTAGAGTACCCATGGCCACAGTCGGCGGACAATCCCTAACAAGCAATTCTCTTAGCTGAGTCGGAGTCAATCGTTTTTCAGACATAGGGACGATGACGCCATCGACAAATCGAAACATGTTTCCTTGGGAGTCGCAGATCAGACTAGTCTCCGACTCGTATCCTGGCTCAAGAAAATTGCACAGGTCGTCGAGCGAGGAGAAGCTCGAAATCCAGCCCTCATCGTCCACCGAGAAATACGTCACCATCGTTGCCTCCACCGGCTGAAGAAAGGCCGCGCCTGCCACGGACGATGAAGTCTGATACCACCTATACCACGTCGGTGATAGTGGATAAACGCCCACCGGGATTCCCCTGGAATTCGATGACTGTGGATTCCGAAAACACGAACACCATTGTGATAAAAGTCAGTTCCCCTAGCAGTTGGACGACGATTGTAAGTCATTGCGAATCTAGCCGTTGAATTCTTAAACCGATGGCCGACTACCCGACCAATCCCGCCGTGCGACATTCCGCCGATACCGCCCCATAAAGCGCTGGCCCCTGCGCGACGCCATGACCAGCTCCGTGACCCCGCATGATAGGCGGAGTAATGAGCAAACCCTGCAACCGCTCCCACGGCAACCCCGCAAACGATACTGGCTCCACACGCAAGTGCTCCTGCGAAGCCCGCCACAATGACTGCCCCGCCGAGAGCGCGACGCCACCAGCTGTTTCCGTCGAGGTCTTGGGTGTTGATGGGGTCGTTGGGGTAGCCGTAGGCAGTGTCGCCGCCGCGGTATTGCGGATCCAAGCTGGTGAACAGTCCGGTGGCCTGGTTGTAGAGGCGGGCTCCCATCAACGTGATGCCGAGAAGACCGAGGGTGGCGCGTTCATGCTGACCGAGCCAGCCGTAGCCGATCCCGCCCTGAGTAATGCCGACTGGGGTGCCGTACTCGGTGTACTCACCCCACTGGTCGATCCCCGTCGCAGGCTCAGTACCGGTGAGGGTGCTGGTCGCGACCACGTCCCCGCGAGGCCCAGCAAGGTCCAGCGTGGCCTTCGTCTCGCCCCCAGCAGTGGTGACGGTCAAGCCAAGCCCATCACCGGTCAGCGACAGATAACGACTCGCGATGCTCGCCCCGGCTGCGGTGACGACGCTCCACGTGGGGTTGTCCGACTCGTCGGTGTAGTGCCGCACCAGGCTGCTGGAGGTCTGGGTGCCGAGCACCACACTGCCCTGACTGGTCCTCTGAACGAGCCGCCGGCCCGCGCCGTCGAGAGTGAAGGTGACGTTCACATCCCCCTGACTCACCGATTGTGCGGCGTCGCTGTCGTCGTAGCCGATCGTCATGTCCCCGCGACCAGGATTGGCCGTGTCAGCGGCCGGAATGCTGGTCTGACGCCCCAAGGGATCAGTCACATAGCCACCCGCCCCGTCCGCGCCGGTCATGGGCCTGTCCGCCGCATCAAAGGCACGCCTGGTGACGGTGACACCGGTGTCGGCACACACGGAGGTATTCGATGCCTGGCTCTGGCTGGTGCGGTTACCATTCACATCGAAACCGTAGGTACGACGCTGACACCTGGCCGTACCCGGATCGTTACCAGTCAGGTCATCGACCTTCACCAGACGCCCCGCCATGTCATAGGAGTAGATCCGATCCGAACGGGTCGCACCCGCCCCATAGGCCGAACCACCACCCGGGGACCACTCACGCGTCGTCCTGCCCGCCGCGTCGGATTCCGACGACCAGCCGAACCACTGCTGGTCATCGGTGACCTCACCGGTCTCGGGATCAGTTCCCTTGCCGGAATAGGTCAGGTCCACCAACTCACCGGCCGGATCATACGAGTGCCGGCGGATGATGCTGCCGGGCAGCTTCTCCACGGTCGCGGCACCGTTTGAGTCGTAGGCGGCGGTCGCCGACCACGACCGGCCACCGACGGTCTGGGTCACCTTCGTCACCAGACCACGAGTCTCGGCCTGGCCGTTGGCGTCGGTGCCGTCGTAGACGTAGTCGGCTATCGGCGACTCGGATGACCTGCCCGAGGGCGTCGTAGGTGGTGGTCGACGAGTCGGTGGCCTGCCCGGCGGGAGTGTTGCTGTAGCCGATCTGACGGCCCCAGCTGTCCCACGTCTTGCTGGTGGCACCCGCGCTGGACGTGGTGCCGGTGACGCGGCCGTAGTCGTCGTAGCTGGTCGTGACCGGCGGCACCGGGGTGGAGCCGGTCAACCCCGAGGAGGTGGTGGCCACGGTGACGGGCCGCATCCTGGCGTCGTGGGTCGTGGTCGTGGTGACGGTGGCGCCACCGTTGGTGGTCTGGGACGTGGCCACCTGCTGGTCCCACGTGTAGTCGAGGGTCTTGGTGACGGGCAGTTGGGTGCCGGCACCCGGGCCGGTGGTGCAGGTCAGGCCGATCCATTCGGTCCTCTGGCACGCAGCCACGTCGTTGCCCGCGGTGTAGTAGGTCGTGACCCTCGTGCCCGGGTCAGCCTGCTTGCCCTGGGCGGAGGGTTGGCGCTGCTGCACGACCCGGCCCTGCGCGTCGTAGACGGTCTCGCGCGTGATGTCGCCGGCGGTCACGGTGCCCGAACCATCCATGTCGGTGGTGACCGCCGTGGGCTGGCCGAGGTCCCAGCCTGTCTTGCTGCCATCGCTGGTCTTGCCGTCATAGGACGTCAGCGTGGTGCTCAGCACGTCGTGGGTGTCCCAGGAATCGGTGCCGGCGGTGATGGTGCTGGTCTGTGTCTTCGTGACGAGCCGGTAGGGCTGACGGGAGGCCGGATTGATCTTGGCCTGCTCGCCGTTGTCGTAGGTGGTCGTGGTCACCGGGCGGGCCCACACTCGCTCCCCGGCCTGGTCGCTCATCCAGCGGGCCGGGCCCGTGACCTTGGTGACCACGGTACCGGCCGGGGTGACGACCGTGCCGTCGGCCTGCTTCCAGTCCGGGTTGTAGTCGGTATCGGTGGACGCGGTGGTGATGTCGCCCAGTGTTCCGAGACGCAGCTGTTCTGTGGCGCGGGCGTCCCAGTGCCGCACGACGTTGTCGTGGTCATCGTAGATGTTCGCGTCGAGCTGCCACGATCCGGCGCCGTAGGAGCCGGTGTGGATGGTGTAGCCCTGCCCGTCGGTGAGGTACACGGTGGCACGATGCCAGGCCGGGTCATTCGCGGCGGGAACACCCGTGATCTTCTGGTCGGGGCCGAACACGGCAAACGTCGTCGCCGCGCCACGCGGCAGTTGGTAGCTGTCGAACCGGCCCAGGTCGAAGTCGCTCACCGAGGTCGGCTGGTCGTACACGAACGCCGCGACCTGTGCCGTCCGGTCGGCCCCGGCGACACTACTGGGCAGGGCGCGGGAGACCTTGTCCAGGTGGTTGTTGGCGTAACTGAACTGGTAGGCGTCCTGCCCGGGCGGGGTGATCGAGGCCAGGAGCAGCGACTTGTCGGTGGCATTGCCGGTCCAGCCGTAGCCCGTGGTCAGCCCGGTCACGGCGTCGGTCTGCGAGGACATGGTGCCGTCGGCGTTGTAGGTGTAGGTGGACAGCACCTTGTCGCCGGTGGCGTCGACCTGCGCGGTGACCTTGTCGACGCGCCCCTGGGCGTTGTAGCTGATCTTCAGCAGCCGACAGCCGGCTGTCGGGGTGCCCGGCACACAGCTGGTCACACCCACCGGCAACGGAGCGATGATCGCGCTCACCCGGCCGGCGCTGTCACGCTGATAGGTGGTCTTGCCCGGCGTCGCCGGATCCGTCACGTCCGCCACGACGAACAGCGTGGCGGCGTTGGCCGCCGGAGCCGTGGCCGCAGTGAAACGGGTCTTCGTGCCGTCCTCATCGGTGAACGTCAACACCGGGGCCCTCGCCGTGCCGGACACGGCCAGGGTCGTGCCGCTAGTCGCGGTGCCCTCATCCACCGGCGTGTAGGTGCCCAAGGCGAAATTCGCGTCGCCACGACGTGTGGGGGCGGCGTAGACCAGGCTGTCCCCATCAGGGCTCACCACCGCGATCGTGCCGTCATCAGCAGTGGAGTCATACACCTGAGAGGCCGCTAGGCCAGAATCCCCGCCATCGAGATCGGCCACCCACCCGGGGCCGAACACCTGCTTGTCGACAGAGACGTCCCCGGCGAACGAGGCATGCGACCGGCCAATCGACAACGCACCGGTGGCAGAAGGCAACTCGGCGTCGGTCTCGGAGACCGTCAACTCACCAGTCCACAACGCCACCGTCCCCGGCCCGGCACTGGTGCTGGGGAAACCCTGCCCCACCGCGTGCGGAACCCGCACGATCTCCCGGCTCGCCGAGCACCGCTGCCCGCCGACACTGTAGGTGAAGCACACCCGCACGTCGATGGAGGTCGGGACGCGATCCTTGACGGTCTTGTCATCACCGTCCTTCACGCCGACCAAGCTGCCAGTGTCGAGCAGACCGCGCAGGTCCACGCCACTGCCGGTGGCGGACTGCGTGAACGAGTTGCTCGCAGGGGCACTCACCCACGCCCCATCCGACGACCCGGCCACGCGCCACTGCACCACACCCGAGCCCCCACCGGGTCCACCATCGCCCGTCACCTGGACGGTGCCGGTCGTGGTCTGCCCCGCAATCGGAGCACGCAGACCCGGCAGGCCGTAGCCGAAACTGTAACTCACCAGCGCCGACTGACGGCCCACCGGGGACAGCGCAATCACCCGCAGACTGTGCAGCCCGGCGGAGCCACCCAGCGAGAACGTCGCCGTGGTCGGCGTGCTCGTCGTCGGCTGGGCGACCATCATGTCCTGGAACGCGCCACCATCAATCGAATAACGCAACGAGGTGGCCGCCGAATTCGATGTCGCATCCGCCGCAGTCATCGTCACCGTGCACGTCTCGGCCGACTTGACCGCATCACCCCACGAATCGTTCTGCGTCGGACAGGTCACCGTCGGCGTCGGCGGAGCAGACAGGGTGACGTAATACTCCATTGCCGGACCCGACCACGGCCCCAGCAGCATCGAATCGTTCGCGCGAGCCCGCAACCATGCGTGGTCATTGTCCACCAGACGTGTGGTGGACACACAGGACGCCGTCGTCCCCGCAGCCTGATACCCCGAAGCACACAACACCGTGCCATACCCCGAACCAGCAGACCCCAACCGGTGGAACTCCACCTTCGAGGTGTTCCCGTCCGCATCCGAAGGCACCTGATCAGCCAGGCGCGGGTCGGGGGAGCCCACGTACAACTTCCCGTTGACCACCTGCGAGTTCGACACCGTCGGCACATTGACCGCGCCCGGAGCCCGATCATAATTCAGGCTCATGACCGGCCGATACGACGAATCGTTGGAATAGAACCGCTTCCACCCATACGGATCCGATTCATCATCGGCACGCAACATCATCCCCACACTGCTGGCCGTGCTCGTCGACCACGCCTTCGCCTGCGCGGTCATGTCAATGCTCACCCGGCCATCCGGACATGCCGTCGACGCACCCCTGGTCTCGGTCGAGGAGGCCCGTCTGGCGCCGATCGTGGGCTGCGCCGTCCACCGCGTGGCCGACGACGCCACCCCCGAGTCATAGGACGACCACCCCCGCGCAGTGCACGACCACGAATGGAACTCCAACAGACTCAACGACGCCGACGTGACGTACTTGCCCTTGAAGACAGCAGCGTCAAAACTCAGAAACGACCGAGCCACCTGGCCCGAACCATTGTTGCCCAGCTTCAGCTCCGAGGAGGTGGACTCATCCGTGGCGTAGCCCTGCTCCACGAACGTGTCAAAAATAGGGTACGACGTACTCTGCGCATACGTCGGATCGATCGTCACGGGGAACACCCGCTCCGAACTCGTCAACCACGAAAGATCGGCCTGCACCTGCATGAATGCCTGCCACTTCCTGCCCCGCCGCTTCACCGCACCCGGAACAAACTTCACAGGCTTCTCGGCACCCTTGCCGTTCGCCTTCGCATTCCTCGAGTCCCACATCGACGGCTGCGACCAATGCCCCAGATGCTTGCCCTTCGTGTTCCGAACCGTCACCGTGCCGCCCGCCGTGACAAGTTCCTGCGACGAACCCACCGTCGTCGGCAAGGCCAGCACCCCACCGGTGGCGTACCGCTTCACCAACTCACGAGCCCCAGCAGCCGAGTTCACCAGCCACACCACCTCGAACCCAGCCGGCCGAACCTCAACCCGCACATCAACGCCCGAAATCACGTCCCGATAGGTCGCCGTGGATCCGTCCAACGTCGGCTCGGGCAACCTCACGCCGTCCAACCCCATCGACACACGATCCGCGCCAGACTCCCCCGCCGGGGCATCCACCAGCGTCGCGCCACCCGCACTCGAAAGGGTCGCCCCACCCGGCAACGCCGCGGCGTGCACCCCCGAGGAATCCTTCACCAAGGTCGTGTCGATCGCACGCCACCCCCCAGTCTCCTGAGCCCCCGCATCCTTGAACCGCACCGGAGCCGCCGCAATCTCCTCCTGCACCCGACCCGAGGCATGCACAAACACCCGACGCGTCGCCGAACGCTCACTGAGCACCTCCACCGGCACCCCCTGAGCCCGGGCCGTCACCGACGCCGACACCCAATCCTCACGCGTCACCACACCCGACAACGGCACCAAACCATCCACGCCCACCGGCACCACATCACGCGCAGGACCAGACCCCGACGGCGGCGGGGTTGACGGCCCCACCGCCCGGGCAATCCCCTCAGCCGGAGCGACCGTCACCGCCAACACACACGCCACGACGCGTCGACCACGCGAACCCACTATCACAGGGCCTTCCAGGAAACACTCACACAAAAGGAGCAAGGGAAGCGTACCCGGATTCCCCGACGATTGTGGGCAGTTGAAGCACGCCGCCGCCAAGCTCTACGCGCGACTCGGGTGGACCCCCGGTGGTCCGAGACCGAACCGCGCGCCCTTCTCACGATTGAAAGTCGCCCCCGTTCAGTCCAGGGGCTCCTCGAGCAACTTGAGAAGGAAGGCGAACCGAGCCGGCTCCCGGCTGGCCAGGCGGCGCAGATCGTCCGGACGCACCGGGTCGGCGGTGCCGCGGCTGCGCGAGGTGACGAGGGCCCCGACGAGAGCGGCGACGTCGAGGCGCCGGGCCAACGGGAGGTCGGGCCACCGGAAGGTCCAGGCCAGGGCGGCCAGGGTGGCGTCACCGGCCCCGGTCGTGTTGACCGGACTGATCGGCACCGCCGGGGCGGCGACCTCCTCGCCGGTGCGGGCGTCGACCCCGATGATGCCCTGCCCACCGCAGGTGACGACGACGAGCGGGACGGTGCGCGACAGTTCTCGGGCGGCCTCCAGGGGGGTCGGGGCGCCGGTGAGCACCATCGCCTCCTGGGCATTGGGGGTGTATGCGGTGACGTGGGAGACGGCGTCGAGCAGCTCGGGCTGGGGGTGGTCCTCGAAGCCGTGGTCGACGACGACCGTGATCCCCGCGGCCGCGGCCGACAGCAGCCAGTCGGGGGCGGGCAGGGCGAGGTGCGCGACGATGACGTCGACCCCGGCCAGATCCGGGGTCCCGAGCGCAGGGGCGGGCGTCTCGACGGTGGCCATGGCCCGCTCGGTCCCGGCGGCCAGGCTCACCGTCACCGGCAGCGACCACCCCGGGGTGACGCGGCTCGGCGTCAGGTCGATCCCCCAGCCCTCCAGAGCGGCCCGGCACTGGGCGGAGGAGGGGTCATCTCCCAAGGGTGCGGCCAGGCGACAGTCGGCACCCAGGGACGCCAGCATCCGCGCGGAGTTGGCGACCCCGCCCCAGGTCTCGACGAAACTCGTGGCGTACCGCTCCTCGCCCAGGGCGGGCAACCGGTCGAGCCCGGACATGACGAGGTCGCGGTAGGTGACGCCGGCGCACAGGACGACGGGGCGGGCAGGGTCGGTCATGGTCCAACCTTTCCATGGTGTGCTCCGATCATCCTCGCGGGAGTCCGGGGAGGCACCCACCCGACGCGCACGGTGTCGCGGCAGCCGCGCACCATCCCTGAGCGAGCCGGCGTCGACGTCGCTGGCCCACCCTAGGATCAACAGGGTCGGTCGGCTCCCCGTCGGCCCCGACCTCACCTGCGAAGGAGCTTGTCATGCCGGATGTCCCCACCACGAGCTCGGCGCTCCCCTCGCTCCTGCCCACGCCCTCACGGGTCGCGCTGACGGCAGGGACGACCCCGCTGCCGACGGTGCTGCGGTGGTCGGGCCCGCTGGAGGTCGTCGACGCCGTCACCGTGCTCACCGAGCGACTGGCCCCGGCCCTCGACGTCGTGCCTGCCGGTGACGACCCCGCGTTCCTGTCTTTCGACGTCGACCCGTCCCTGCCCGAGGAGGGATACCGGATCGAGATCTGCGAGACCGTCTCGGTGCGCGCCGGGTCCGGGCAGGGAGCCCGGTGGGCCGTCCAGACGCTGCTCCAGTTGCTGCCGGCCTGGGTGTACGGACCCGGGCCGCTCGACGTGACCACCCTGGTGCTGCCGCGTGGGGTCGTCGAGGACGCCCCGCGGTACTCGTGGCGCGGCGCCCACCTCGACCCGTGTCGCAACTTCCTGCCAGCGGAGTTCATCCTGCGGTTCCTCGACGTCATGGCGATGCACAAGCTCAACCGGCTCCACCTGCACCTCACCGACGACCAGGGGTGGCGTCTTCCGGTGCCGGGCTACCCGCTGCTCACCGAGATCGGCGCGTGGCGTCCCGGCACGGTGCGCGGCCACCAGCCGCCGCCCGACGAGCTCGACTGCGACGACGTCGCCGAGCACGACGGCATCCGGCACGGCGGGGCATACACCGTCGAGCAGCTGCGAGCCATCGACGCACGGGCCACGGTGCTCGGCATCACGGTCGTCCCGGAGGTCGACCTGCCCGGTCACACCGAGTCGGTCATCGCCGCCTACCCGGAGCTGTCCTGCTCGACGCGGGTCGAGCATCCACGCACCTGCTTCGGGGTCTCCTCCCACCACATCAACCTCACCGAACCCGCGCTCGACCTGTGTCGGGCGGCTCTGGACGCCGTCATGGAGATCTTCCCGGACTCGCCGATCCACATCGGCGGGGACGAGTGTCCCGGCACCGAGTGGTTCGAGCACGAGCCGACCAGACAGCGCCTGGAGGAGCTGGGGATCACGACGACGCACGAGGCCCAGGCGTGGTTCGAGCAGCAGATCTGCGCGCACGTCATGGGTTCGGGCCGGCGGATCGTCGCCTGGGACGAGGTGCTCGAGGCCGGCGCCCCCCAGGGGGTCACCGTCATGGTGTGGCGCGACGCCGCCGACGTCCAGCGGGCCGCCGACGCCGGCCACGACGTCATCGCCGCCCCGGTGCGCCACACCTACCTCGACTACGCCAGCGCCCTGGGGCCGAACGAACCCCTGGCCATCGGCGGGCCGCTCACCATGGACGACGTCGCCGGCCTCGCGCAGGTGCTGGCCGGGGTCGACTCACCGCACCTGCTCGGTGGGCAGTTCCAGTTGTGGGGCGAGTACCTGCGCACGCCGGCGTCCGTGGAGTACGCCGCCTTCCCGCGCGGTTGCAGCATCGCCGACCAGTTGTGGACCGGAGAGCCGGCGCGGCCGGAGTCGGAGCTGGCCGGTCAGACCGCCCGGCTCACGGCGATGGGGGTCAACTGGCGGCGGTGAGGAGGGGCATCACCGGGGCCGGGTCGGCGCCCAGGAGCGCACGCGGGAGTCGTCGAGACTCGGGACCCACAGGTCACCGGCCCCCTCGACGACCGAGCCAACGGCCAGGACGAAGGCCCCTGCGGCACGCCCGGCGTCCACACCGGTCGGTGAGTCCTCGACGACGACGCACCTGGTGATGTCGGCGTCGAAGGTTGCGGCGGCGGCCAGGTAGAGGTCCGGGTCGGGTTTGCCGCGCTCGACGTCATCCAGCCCGAGTTCGGCCCCGAAGAGCCCGGTCCACCGCTGACCCGCCAAGGTGCTGTGCACGAGACGACTGGGCGAATTGGACGCCACCGCGATCGGTACCCGACCGGCCAGTCGACGCACGAGGTCGTCGGCGCCGGGCATGGCCGGGACGCCGTGTGCGAGGTTGTCCTCGATGAGCCTGCCGATGAGGGTCGCGACGTCGTCCGGGTCGGTGCCGGGGTGGTGTTCGATGTAGAGGTCGACGACGTCGCTGATGGTGCCACCGAGCAGGGCGGGATCGGTGTCGCGGGGAATCGGCTGTCCCCACAGCTGCTCGGCGGCCAGGAACCAGGCCTCGAGGGAGTCGACGAGGGTGCCGTCCATGTCGAAGAGGACGGCGTGGACATCGGTGGGTAGCTGGACGTCAGTCATCATCGGTGCTCCGGAAGTCGTCGAGCCCCTGGAAGGTCTCCGCGAACTCGTCGAGAAGGTCACGGGCGACGTTGACGGAGTCGACGAGGCGGTGGTGCGTCAGGGCCAGGAGGGCGTCGGTGCGGCTGTGCTCGACAACAGCGGCGATGATGCGCCGCTCGACGTACTTGGCGTTGACGACCAGACCCCGTCCGTGCTCGGGCAGGACCGGGTCGGGAAGGGGGTGGATTCCTGCCCCGTCGACCCGGCACGGGATCTCGACCACGGCGGCGTCGTCGAGATCGGCGATGGCGCCGCGGTTGGCGACGTTGAGGATGAGTTCGGCAGGGACGTCATTGGCGATGGCGTGCATGATCGCCAGGGCGACCTTGTCGTATCCACCGGTCTCCAGGTCGGCCTCGTCGCGGGCGAATTCCCCCGAGACCTCGCGATTGGTCGCCATGTACGTCTGTTCCCGTTCCAGACGGGTGCGTTCCCACAGCCCGGCGACGTCGTCGACGTCGTCCGCGGCCCCGTAGAAGCGGCCCTGCTGGGCGTCGAGGAAGGCCCCCCGTGGGGCCGAAGCGGCCAGATCGGTGGCCAGGTCCTCGCGCTGGAAGTAGTAGTAGTGCAGGTACTCGTTCGGCACGGCCCGGAGGGCCCGGACCAAGGGGGCGCCGAAGAGCCGACCCTCCTCGAAGCTCTCGATGAGATCGGGGCGGGCCAGCAGCCGCGGCAGCAGGTCGACTCCGTCGACCTCGAGTCCGGTGAGCCAGCCGAGATGGTTGAGGCCGGCGTAGCGCAGGTGCACCCGACCATCGCCGGCGAAGAGGGAGGGCACGTCCTGCGGGGCGAGGTCGGCGTCCTGGAGGGTGGTGAGGATGCGGCGGGCCAGGCCGACCGGTGAGTCGCAGATGCCGACGACCCTGTCGCCGAGGAACCGCTGCATGACCTCGGTCATGACGCCGGCCGGGTTGGTGAAGTTGATGACTCGCGCCTTCGGGGCGTGGCTGCGGATGGCCTCGACGATGCCCAGGACGACGGGAATGCCACGCAGGGCGTAGGAGATGCCGCCGGCCCCCACGGTCTCCTGGCCGATGACCCCATGACGCAGGCAGATGGCCTCGTCGAGGGCACGGGCGTGGGTGCCGCCGACACGGATGGCCGAGAAGACGAAGTCGGTGTCGGCCAGGGCGGTCGGCAGGTCGGTCGTCGCGACGACCGCCGGCGGGTTGGGCAGGGTCGGGGCCAACTGCGACAGGACTCGACTGATGACCTCGAGGCGATGGGTGTCGGTGTCGTACAGGCGCAGCTCGGTCACCCGCTCGGGGGACTCGTCGCGAGCCAAGGCCTTGAAGACGAGGGGGACGCGGAACCCGCCTCCGCCGAGGATCGTGAGCTTCATCGTGGTCCTCCTCGGCGTCGAGTGGTCCAGCACGCTCCGCCGGGCCACGCTCGCCACCCTACCGGGCCCTCAGACCCGGCAACACGGGCGGCTCGCCGTCGACCGGTGTCAGCAGAAAAATGCCCTGAGTGGGGAAAAGCTCCCCTCCAGGGGAGGATAGTCGCGCTCAGGGGGTTTTCCTGACGTCCACCCATCGAGCCCCTCCCGAACCCGGGCGACCCAGCACCGTGGGCGGGCCCGCCCATCCCCGCAGCGGCGCTTCCGCCCCCGTACCATGGGCTCGTCACACGGCGACCAGGAGGTTCCATGTCCGATCCGATCCGGGTGCTCCTGGTCGACGACCAGTCCCTCGTCCGCTCGGGGTTCCGCATGCTCATCGAGGCCGAGGACGACATGGAGGTCGTCGGTGAGGCGGCCAACGGTGCCGAGGCCCTCGACGTCCTGCGGGCCACCCCGGTCGACGTCGCCCTCATGGACATTCGGATGCCCGTCATGGACGGGGTCGAGGCCACCCGCCGCATCGCCGCGTCTCCGCTGGACACCAAGGTCATGATCCTCACGACCTTCGACCTCGATGAGTACGTCTACTCCGCCCTCAAGGCCGGGGCCTCAGGGTTCCTCCTCAAGGACGCCCGCCCCACCGAACTCCTCTCGGCGATCCGGTCGGTGGCGGCCGGGGAGGCCGTCGTCGCTCCCTCGGCGACGAAGCGACTGCTCGACCACGTCGTCCCCACCCTCCCGTCCGACCCGCACGCGGCCGATGAACGTCTGGCCATGCTCACCGACCGGGAGCGTGAGGTGCTCGTCGAGATCGCCAAGGGGGCGACCAACTCCGAGATCGCCCAGACGCTCTACATGGCCGAAGGCACCGTCAAGACCCACATCGGCCGGCTGTTGAGCAAACTCGACTGCCGTGATCGGGTCGGGCTCGTGCTCCTGGCCCACGAAGTGGGGCTTGTCCACTGAGCCCATCCACTGGGCCCACGACGTGGGTTGCACCGAGCTCCGTGCCACCGGAAGATCTCCGGAACCCGTGACCCTCCTGTGGTCTGATCCCGGAATCATCCCCAGGGACGATGCCCCGCCGGTCCGGTACTTCGTATGGTTCTGGGGTAGGGGTGACGACCACCCTCCTTCCCGACGAAAGGCTGACATGACGACTCCACCACGCCACAGCATGGCCCAGGACGGCCCTGCCGCTGCGAGCCCGGAGGGCCCTCTCACGGGCGCCCGACGCGGCGTCGAACCGATGCCCCCCGGAGTCCCGATGCAGTCCCCCGACGCCGCCGCCGGCATCAAGCTCACCAAGGTCTACGGTTCCGGGGACACCCGGGTCATCGCCCTGGACCAGGTCGACGTGCGCTTCGCCACGGGGTCGTTCACCGCGATCATGGGCCCGTCGGGGTCGGGCAAGTCGACCCTCATGCACTGCCTCGCCGGCCTGGACCGGATCACCTCGGGCCGGGCCTTCCTCAACGGCCACGAGCTCAACGCCATGCCCGACGCCGCCCTCACCCGGGTGCGTCGTGACGAGGTCGGTTTCATCTTCCAGTCCTTCAACCTGCTGCCCATGCTCACCGCCCGGCAGAACATCGTCCTGCCCCTCGACCTGGCAGGCCGCAAGCCGGACGCAGCACTCTTCGACCAGCTCGTCACCGGCCTGGGCATCGCCGACCGACTGAGCCACCGACCGTCCGAGCTGTCCGGAGGTCAGCAACAGCGCGTCGCCTGTGCCCGCGCCATGGTGACCAAGCCGTCGGTCGTCTTCGCCGACGAGCCGACCGGGGCGCTCGACTCGAAGTCGGGCACCGCCCTGCTCGAGTACATGCGTCAGTGCGTCGATGAGCGTGGTCAGACGATCATCATGGTCACCCATGATCCTCGGGCCGCCTCCTACGCCGATCGGGCCGTGCTGCTGCTCGACGGCCGCATCGTCGACGACATCGCCTCGCCGACCGCCGACACGGTCGGCGCTGCGATGGCGCGTCTGGAGGCGTGATGCTCAAGGACGCCGTCAAGGAGGTGCGCTACCACCCCGGCCGGGTGGCAGCCACCGTCATCGCCATCGCCATCTCGGTGGCCTTCCTGGCCGGGGTGTCGATCTACCTGCGCACCCAGGGGGTGGCCGAGGGCAAGCGTCAGGCCATCGCGACCTCGCGCGCGGACCTGGTCGCCAGCGTCGGGACCGCCTCGCAGATCGAGGACCCGACGGCCGTGACCAAGGCCATCTCCGAGGTCCAGGGGGTCGACGTCGTCGAGCCCATCGCGACGGAGTCCGCGGTGCTGTCCCATGGCGGCACGTCGGTCATGGCCACCGTCTACCCGCTGCCGAACGAACGGTTCCGGTGGTCGCGCCTCACCGCCGGCCAGTGGCCGACCTCACGGACCCAGGCGGTCATCTCGCAGGAGGCCGCGAAGAAGCTCGGCGTGAGCATCGGGCAGACCTTCGATCGTGACGACACCAAGGTCACCCTCGTCGGCACCTCCGACGAGCCGAAGTCGATGACGAGCCAGACGATGTACGTCGGGGCCGGTGCGGCGGCCGGTCAGAACGTCAGTGAGTGGGACATCGCCCTCAAGCCCGGTACCGATCGGACCACCGCCATGGATGCCGTTCGTGCAGCCCTGCTCAAGGTTCCCGGCGCCTCGAAGGACGCCAAGGACGGGGTCAAGGTCGTCGACTCCAAGACCTTCCAGAAGGACGCCGTCGACAACCTCATCGGCCAGTTCGACGCCACCAAGTACATGCTCATGGTCTTCGGCGGCATCGCGCTGCTCGTCGGGGTCATCATCATCACGACGACCTTCCTCATCCTGCTGGCC
Source organism: Acidipropionibacterium timonense (assembly GCF_900605005.1). Taxonomy (GTDB): domain Bacteria; phylum Actinomycetota; class Actinomycetes; order Propionibacteriales; family Propionibacteriaceae; genus Cutibacterium; species Cutibacterium timonense. The sequence continues at coordinate 2,637,113 of NZ_LR027558.1, forward strand.
CAGCGACGCCGTCAGATCGGCCTGCTCCGGGCTGTCGGCGCATCCGGTGGGTACGTCCGACGGATGGTGCTGTCGGAGGCGATCGTCCTGGGCGTCATCGGGTCGCTCCTGGGCATCGTCGTCGGTGCGGCCCTCGCCACGGCGGGGGCCTGGTACACCGGTGCCCTGTGGTTCGGCCTGTCGTGGCCGTGGGTGGACCTGCTCGTCGAGTTCGGCGTCGGCGTCCTCATCACCGTCCTGGCGGCCTTCGTCCCGGCCATCCACGCCACCCGCGTCGCTCCCCTGGAGGCTCTGCGTCCGGTACCGACGGTGGAGCAGCGCAAGAAGGCGTCCCTGGTGCGGATCATCAGCTGCTCCCTCGTGTTCGCCGGCGGCGTCGTCATGGCCGTCCTCGCCTTCAAGGCGCCGACGCGCCAGTCCGTGCCGTGGGCCATGGGAGGGGCAGCGCTCATCGCCATCGCCGTTCTCGTCGCCGCTCCGCTGTACGTCCCGACCCTCATCCGCGGAATCGGCCTGCTCGTGCGTCCGTTCGGGCCGACTGCGCGCCTGTCGACGGCCAATGCGGTGCGCAATCCGACCCGGACCTCGCTCACCGCGGTGGCTCTCATGCTGGCGGTCGGCCTGTCGGTGACCCTCCAGATCGGCACGGCCACGACCAGGACGACGGCGATGGACCTCATCGACATGTACTACCCGGTCGATCTGCAGTTCACCAGCCAGCCGACGACCTTCGACCGCACCACCGGCAAGGTGGTGACGAACGCCACGCCGCAGCTGTCGCGGGAGGCGGTCGACGCCGCCGAGAAGTTGCCGAACATCAAGAGCCGGCTCACCCTGCCCGGGACGATGGTGACGACCGGCGACTCCTCGGACTCGCCCGTCCTCGCCCTGGCGGCATCACCGGAGAAGATGCGCGCGATCAGCACACGCACGTCCGAGCAGATGGCCGACGGAACCGTCCTGGTGGCCGAGAGCGGGCCGTTCAGGACAGGCTCCAAGGTGACCCTCACCGGCTCCAAGGGGAAGGTGACCCTCACCGCGAAGGTGACGAAGGCGCTGCACAGCTTCGACGTCATGGTCGTCACCGACGCGACCATGAGCCAGCTCGACACCTCACCCAAGCCGGCGTCGATCTGGATGAAGATGGCCAGCCGGGACAACATGGCCACCACCCTCAAGGCAGCCGTGCCCCTGCTGTCGATGAAGGGGACCAGCATGGACGGCGGGTTCCTCTTCGCGGCCATCCTCGACCAGATCCTCAAGACCCTGCTCATCGCCACATCGGCGCTGCTCGGCGTCGCGGTGCTCATCGCCCTCATCGGGGTGGCGAACACCTTGGGTCTGTCGGTACTGGAGAGACGGCGCGAGTCGGCCCTGCTGCGCGCCATGGGCATGCAGCGTCGTGACCTGCGTCTCATGCTGCTCTACGAGTCCCTGCAGACCGGTTTCGTCGGACTGCTCGTCGGGGTCGTCGGGGGGGCGTTCTTCGCCTGGCTGGGCATCTCGTCGGTGTTCCGGACGGCCAAGGCCCCGGTCGAGGTGCACTTCGCCATCGACTGGGGGTGGACCCTCGGCCTGGTCGGGGTGTGTCTGGCCGCCGCCTCGCTGGCCTCGGTACTCCCCGGACGTCGTGCGGCCCTGGCCGCTCCGACGGAGGCACTCGCCGACGAGTGAGGTGGCCCCCGAGCGACGTGGGGCCGGACCCGGCGAGGGTCCGGCCCCACTGCCGTGTCATCGGCTGCGCCCCGGCGCCGACCGCGGACAACACCTGCGGGACGACGGACAACACTCGGCGCGCAACGAACAACACGCGACGCCGTCCGGACAACATCTCGGCCAACACCGATCCGATGGAGTGGGACCACCCGACAAGGAGGCCCACATGTCCACGATCACCGTCCTCGACCCGACGCGACGCCGCCGCAGTGAGCACCGACGCCTCGGCCCCGTGCCCCGGCGACCCGATCTCGTCTCCGTCCTCGTCCACGACTGGCAGCTGCTGTGCGCCCGAGCCCTTGCGGCATCGTGGTTCGCCGACCTGGGACTGGGCGACGATCCGCGCGAGCTCCACGACTCCGCCCGACGCGACAGGCACCTGGCCACCCGACTCCTCCTGCTGGCCAGGTCGAGCCACGAGGGATCCAGGTGGGCGGCGATGACGATGCTGCGAGCGGTCCTCGACGACCTGCTCCACCTGGCCGAGGTCGATCCGCGCATCGACGTCCAGGACTGGCTCGGTGAGGCATGGGTCCTCATCATGACGATGCCGGTGGAGCCGAGGATCGACCCGTGCCGGGGTCTGGTGGAAGCCTGCGCGCGCTCGATCGGGGCCAGAGGGGCTCCATGGGCCGAATTGCCGGCGCCGCCGTCGGAACTGGAGTGCATCGAGCAGGCGGTCGCGAGACCCTCGGCCTCCGCGGGACGCCGGCGGCGTGTGCCGGGCGTCGACTGTCCCCGGTGTCATCGAGGTCGGGACGGCGTCTCGGGGCGGCTCGGGGCAGTCGCCTAGACTGGCCGGCGTGACGAGAACGACGCGGATCCTGGCGATCATCGGCGTGGCGTACCTGCTTGCGGTCGCGGGCCTGTATTTCGCGCTCTTCGACCGCAACGAGGACTTCGCCCGCAACGGCGAATCCCTCACCGGCACGGTGCAGCGGGTCGACCGCAACGGTCGGGCCTGCACCGGTCCTTGGCGACCGGTCGCCAGGGTCCACGGGTGCAATGTCGCGATCATCAGGTACACCGACAAGGGCGAGACCGCCGCGATCGAGTCGGCGCCGTACTCCAACCCCCAGCAGTACACCGTGGGACAGCAGGTCCAGTTGTCGATCTTCCGCGCCCCCTCGGGGGCCCAGGACAATGTCGTCACCGTGAAGGGTCACACCGTCATGGGGTTGAGGACGATGCCCTGGGGTTTCATCGCCGCCGCGATCGGGTTGACGTGGTACTTCGTCGCGAAGAGCCGTCCGGGTCTCCTGCGACGCCGCCGTGCCGCCGTGACGGCCGGCTGAGGTCGGCCTCAGTCGGCGTCGAGGACCCACTGGAGGAACTCGCGCAGGTCCCCGGTCTCACCGTCTCGCCCGCCGCGGCCGATGTGCAGTGGGGCCGGCGTCGGGCTGAGGCTCACCCCCCGAAGACGCTCCCTCAGGCCGCCGGGTACGACGAGCTGGTAGTAGCCACCGTCGGTCCCGATCGCCAGGGAGCGCTTCGCGTTGAGGTACCAGCCGGTGAGGTCGGTGCGAGCCTCGTGCCCGTCCATGAGTTGGGCGCGAAGAGGTTGGGGTGCGATGCCACGCTCGCGTGCCTTCGACACGAAGTCGTCGATGAGCTCCTGGGCGCGTGCGGCCTCCCGGCGTCGGTCGATCTCCTCGAGTTCGATCCGGCGACGGGCGTCCTCGGCACGTGACATGGGCGCCAGCCTACGCGGCCGTCCTTCCCGGGACGAGATGCAGGGCGTCCCGGGGTCGGTACCGTGCCTCAGAAGAGGCCGACGATCTGGCCGTTCTCGTCGATGTCGATCCTCTCGGCGGCCGGATGGGCGCCCAGACCAGGCATGGTGCGCATGTCACCACAGATGGCGTAGACGTAGCCGGCCCCGGCTGCGGCGCGGACCTCGCGGATCGGCAGACGCCATCCGGTCGGCGCACCCTTGAGCCGTGGATCGTGGGACAACGACAGGTGCGTCTTGGCCAGGACGACCGGGAATCGCCCGTAGCCGAGCTCCTCGAAGTGGGCCAGATCCTTCGCAGCCTGGGGTGACACGTCGATGCCGTCGGCGCCGTAGACCCGGGTGGCGACCGCCGTCATCTTCTCGACCAGAGAGGCCGACAGTTCGTAGGTGTACCGGAAGTCGGTGGGCGCCTCGCAGGCGTCGACGACGACCCGGGCCAGGTCCTCGGCCCCGCGCCCGCCGTCGACGACGTGGGTCGACGCGGCGAAGTGGGCCCCGGCCTCCTCGGCGATCCGCCGGACGGCCTCGATCTCGTCGGGATGGTCGTCGGGGAAGACGTTGAGGGCGACGACCGGTGAGACCCCGAAGCCGCGAACGATCTCGATGTGCTTGCGGAGGTTCGCCGCGCCGGCCATGACGTCGTCGGGGCTGTCGGCGAGCATGTCGAGGGGCAGCGGTTTGCCGGCGACGACCCGGTACCGACCCGAGTGCACCTTGAGGGCTCGGACGGTGACGACGAGGACGGCGGCGTCGGGGCGCAGGCCGGAGGTGCGGCACTTGATGTTGAAGAACCGCTCGGCTCCCATGTCGGATCCGAACCCCGCCTCGGTGAGCAGGTAGTCGCCGCAGCTGATGCCAACTTGGTCGGCGATGACCGAGGAATTGCCGGTGGCGATGTTGCCGAATGGTCCGGCGTGCACGAAGACCGGGGTGTTCTCGGTGGTCTGCAGGAGGTTCGGTTTGATGGCGTCTCGCAGGATGACGGTCATGGCGCCGGCGGCGTGCAGGTCCTCGGCGGTCACCGGACGACCCGATCGGTCGTACCCGATGACGAGGCGACCCAGCCGCGCGCGGAGGTCCTGCAGCGAGGTGGCCAGGGCGAGGATGACGCCGACCTCACTGGCGGCGGTGATGTCGAACCCGGTCTCGCGCGGGACCCCGTCGATGCGGGCGCCCAGACCGACGATGACATTGCGCAGGGCGCGGTCGTTGATGTCGACGACGCGCCGCCAGGACACCGAGTGCGGTTCGATGCCCAGGACGTTTCCTTGGTGCAGGTGATTGTCGATCATGGCGGCCAGCAGGTTGTGCGCCGCGGTGATGGCATGGAAGTCGCCGGTGAGGTGGAGGTTGAGCTTCTCCATCGGCAGCACCTGGGAATAGCCGGCTCCGGCGGCACCACCCTTGATGCCGAAGGTGGGGCCCATCGACGGCTGCCGCAGGGCCAGCACCGAGCGCTTGCCGATCTTCTCCAGGCCCTGGGCCAGGCCGACGGCGGTCGTCGTCTTGCCCTCGCCGAGCGGGGTGGGGGTGACAGCCGTGATGACGACGTATCGTGCTCTGGGCCGATCGCGATGGGCGTCGATGACGTCGAGGGACACCTTGGCGACGTCCCGTCCGTAGTGTTCGAGGTGGTCCTCGGAGATTCCGGCACGTGCGGCCACGTCCTCGATGGGGTCCAGATGGGCCTCTCGGGCGATCTGCAGATCAGACTTCATCGTCATGGCCCCATCCTGCCGTCCTGTGGAGTCGAGGCGCACGCCGGGGGGTCGGTCGTGCCGCATGCCGGCAAGCGCCGGTGCGGTTCCGCCGAGCACGCCCGGACGCGTCGCCCCGACGTCGCCTCGCCGTCCGTCTAGGATCGACTCGCCCGACGAAGGAGATCCCCGTGTTCTGGCAGAACCTGAGACGTCTGGGACGCCACCCCAAGTTCCGCAAGATCGTCGGTGTCCGGTTGGCCACCCAGGCCGCTGACGGCACCCTTCAGGTGGGGATGGCGTCGTACGTCCTGCTCTCCCCCGAGCAGCAGCCTGACGCCTGGTCGATCGCCATGGTCCTGGCCATCACGCTGCTGCCGTTCTGCGTCATCGGGCCGTTCGTGTCCCTGGTGCTCGACCGGTGGTCGCGTCAGCGAATCCTCGTGGGCACCGACGGCCTGCGCTGTGTCATCGCCATCGTGCTGGGACTGCTCGTGTGGGACGGGGCACGCGACGCCCCCTCTCACATCGCCCTGCTCGTCCTGCTGCTCGTGGCGATGAGCCTCAACCGGTTCCTCCTCGCCGCCCTCACCGCCGGCCTGGAATACACGATCGACAAGCGTGAATACCTCACGGCGTCGTCGATCATGCCGACCATCGGCCCCCTGGGGCTCATGGTCGGCGCCATCGTCGCCACCGTGGTGCGCATGGTGGCTGGCCGCTACATGCCGGTCCACCACGCCGACACCATCATCTTCTGCATCTCCGCATGTCTCTTCGCGGCGTCGGTGGCCATGGGCCTTCGATTCGGACGCCGTGAGCTCGGCCCGGCCGTCGTCGACCGCTCCGAGACGGCCCGCGACGTCATGAGAGCGGCGGTCGAGGGATTCCGGCACCTGTCGGTGCTGCCGGCCGTGCGCTCCGGTCTGGTGCTCATCGGGGCGCAGCGGTTGCTCTTCGGGGTCTACTCGGTGGCGATGATCCTCGGTTACCGCAACCTCCTGCACGCCCAGTCCGACATCAACGGAGCCATGGGCGACATGATGATGTGGGCGGTCGCCATGGGCGCCGGATTCGTCCTGTCCGCAGGATTCATGCCCCCGCTGGTGCACGGGCTGGGAATGAGGCGGGCGCTCGTCGTGCTCATGGTGGCCACCGCCGTCATCCAGGTGGTACCGGGGGCCTTCGTCAACCGCTGGGGTCTTCTCGTGGCGGCCTTCCTCGTCGGGCTGTTCGGCCAGTCCGCGAAGGCCGGCGCCGACACCATCTGCCAGGCGCACATCGACGACGAGTTCAAGGGCCGGGTCTTCATCGTCTACGACATGGTCTACAACGCCTTCTTCGTCGCCGGCGCCGCCGTCGCCGCGCTCGTCATCCCCACGCGAGGACTGTCTCGACCCCATCTCATCGGCCTGGCCTGCGCCTACCTCCTCGTCGCCGTGGTCTTCTGGGCCCTCACCAGACGCGACGGGGACGAGGTGTTCAACCGCGGGACGGCGCTGGGTGGGGAACCCCTCGAGGTGGCCTGACCACTCACACCACCCTGGCCCTGGCCCGGCCCTCCATGACCTCCTGGAGCAGGACCACTGACTCGTCCGACAGATCGACGCCGATCCGACGAGCCTGACGCGACAGCAGGTAGACGAGGCGCTCGACCTCGTCGCGCTCGCCGGACAGGTGCGCCAGTCGGATCCGGGAGGCCATGAGGACCTCGTCCTCCGGACAGGCTGTCCCCGCCCTGGCCAGCGCCCGTCGGGCACCCTCGAGGTCGCCGGCCGCCATGCGACGGCGTGCCAACTCGACGCCGACGTCACGGATCGCCTGCACCATGTCGAGGCGCCATTCCTCGGCCCACTGCCACTGGCCGGGGGCGGCGTCGGCCAGTGGCGCGCCGCGAACCAGGTCGAGGGCGGCCGCCAGGCTGGCGTCGCTGGCCCGGTTGACGCCCCCGGCGAGGTGCACCTCGAACCTCTCCCAGTCCGTGGTCACCCGCTCCGACAAGCGCAGACAGCCGTCATAGGCGTCCGGCAGGTAGGACTTCCCGGCATCATCGGCCCCGAGCCACCGACGCAACCGGGACACATTGGATCTTCTGGTGGCCTCGGCCACCAGAAGGCTGTCGGACATCGAACTCGAGCGCGCACCCGGGTGGGCCAGGATCCACGCGGCGTACTCGAGACACTGCCGCTGGGCCTTCGTCGGGGCCGTGCCCCTGGCCCCGATGAGGTCCACCGGGCCGAGCAGCCGCAACACCGGGCTCGGGCCAGCGGCCACCGTCTCCTCGACGACCTCGATCACGGTCTGCTCCTCCCTCCTGGTCGTCACCTCCCCCTCGCTGACATCGCCCTGCGCCGCCCGGCGCGCCGGCGGATCGGCCGACGACTCCGACCCACCGTCCTCGAACTGACTTTCCTCGGGGCGGACGAGTTCGGCGGGGACCCAACCGGGCAACGCCACCGGATCGGAGCCGGCGTTAGGCAGGTCCTCATGGCCGATCGTCGCCTCGGCGTCAGGCACCCACCAGGGGGCTGGCTCGGCCTCGACCCGCCCCGTGAGCTCGACGAGATCGACGACTGCTCGTCGCAGCGGCTCGCTCACCGGCTGGGCATAGAACTCGATCCCGTCGACGACACCGCGCCACCGGTCGGGTCCATCGGACCGCAGGACGATCGTCGTGCCCGGTGTCGCCGGCCGACCCGTCATGACGAGGACGATCCCGTGGGCACGCAGATCGGCGACATCGGGGACGGCGCCGAGGGTCTCGTCGACGAGGACGACCCTCGTCACCGGGACCCTCCGCAACGCCGGCCCGGGCTGGAAGGTCCACCAGCGCAGGTCCTCGCACACGGCGTCGGGAGTGCTCACGGTGACCTCCTCGAGGCCGTCCATCCAGTCCAGCGACTGCCCCGCGACGACGACCTCAACTCCCCCGCTCCACAGCGCTGCGACGAGGGACAACGCCATGGCCGCGAGCATGCCGCGAGCTGGCTCGGCCGGGCCGTCGACGGTGACGAGCCCGCCGACCTCGGCCAGGTCCAGGAGCATGGGGGCACCATCAGGCTCCTGGCCCAGGACGACGGTCGTCGGCGGGAGGTCCTCGACCCCACCGACGTCGACCGGTGGCATGCGCTCCCCGACGTCGGTGCTCTCAGACGCCGAACCGGCTGTCGCGGACGGCACCAGGCTGAGCGAGGCGCCGGTGATCGCCGACCGGGTGGGCGAGACCGCGGTGCGCGTCTCGGCCTCCTCGTCGTCACCGTGGCCCGGTTCGGTCAGGGTCCCGGCGGTGTCCAACAGGGTCTTGACGCGCTGCGCCGAACCGGTGACCTGCGGGATGCGGCGCCCCGGGGCGCGGGTGAAGAGTTGTTGACGGCGTCGGGCGGCCAGGGCACCGGCGATGCCACCGGCCAGGAAGAGACTCAGCCCGCCGAGGGCCGCCTGGACGGCATCGAGCGTGGGGCCGGCCTCGTCGCCGCCATCGGGCAGGGCGAGCGGCCCGGTCGGTGTCGGCGTCGAGGATGCGGGCGCGCCGCGAACCGGGGAGACGGACGTCGCGGCTGACGACGAGGTGCTGGGGACGGGGCTCGGCCGGGCGGCGGTCCCCGGGTCGGTCGCGTCGAGGGCGGACGGGGCCGCCCCCGGGGTGCCTTCCTCAGAAGTGGCGGACCCGGACGTGGCGGACTCGGACGGTGCCGCGTGGGAGGCGGCCGGGGCAGGGATGCCAGGCGCAGGTGCACTCGGGGTCGACGCCGTGGGCGCGGCACGATCCCCCACGTCGGCGGGAGCCTCAGTCGAGGATCTCGGTGACGTCCCGCTCCCCGTCGTCGTGCTCGGGGAGTCGTCGACCTGCGGCAGGACGAGCCGCCATCCGACGTCGATGAGGTCGGGGTCGTCGATGAGATCGCGGTTGAGTTCCCAGATCCGCGGCCACTGGTCGGCCTCCCCCAGGTACCGCTCGGCCAGGCCACTGAGCGTGTCGCCGGGCCGGACCGTCACGGTGCGGGGCCGGTTCTGCGACTCGGGGTGCTGGTCCGTGCCATCCGAGCCGGTGGACGGCAAGCCACGCGGCGCCCCGGGCAGGACGATCGTGCGGCCGGGGTCGAGGTGGTCGGGGTCCAGACCCGGGTTGGCGGCGACGATCCGGCGCCACTGGGTGCCGTCCCCGTAGGTCCGCTCCGCCAGCGACCACAAGTCGTCCTGGGGACCCAGGACGTGCTCGACGACACGTCCGGCGTCACCGTCGAGGGGGCCGTCGCCGGGTGACGGCGCGACCCGCCCACCCGTGACGGAGCCGACGTCGCCACGGACCCCCACGTCACCAAGGGCCCCCATGTCACCGCGGGCCCCCATGTCACCACGGGCGCCGATGTCACCGCCCGGGTGGTAGCGCATCGCCCCGTCGACCACCACCGCGGCCGCCCGCGCCGAGGCCACCTCCATCGACGACGGGGCCGCCGGCGCCACCCGATGGGAGAGAGGCGAGATGAGGGCGACACTGGCCACGAGCAGCCCGGCGGCCACGCCCTGGACGGCCGACAGGCCCGGAAGTCGGGGTTGCACGCGCCAGCGCGTCGCCATGGCCACGGCCTCGACGACGACGCAGAGCGTGAAGACGAACCAGGCGACCCAGCCCACCAGGGTGACGAACCCCAGCAGGACGGTCCCGTCGTCGGGTGTGAGCAGGGTCGAGGGTCCCAGCCTGGCGAGGGCGTCGAGTCGGCCCCAGGTCAGCAGGGCTGTTGGTGCGACGAGGACGAGGGCGACCAGCAGGGTGGTCGCCGCGAGGGACCGGAGGACGCGCAGGATCATCGACGCTCCCGATGGCTGTCGGCCGGCGCCTGGGCGCGGCCTCGGACGGTGAAGGATCCGGGCAGACCCGGCAGGACGAGGTCTCCCATGGAGACGGTGCAGGTGACGTCGACCGTGACCCGTCCCCGCTGCCCGGGTGGTGTGCCGAGGATCGCGGCGTCGACGTCGGTGCGCGGTTGACGACAGCGGGTGGGAGCCAATTCGGCCGAGGCGGTCAGGGTGGCGCGACGGCGTCCGTCATCGACCGACCCACCCACCGAGGCAGCCCTGGCGGCGGTCTGGGCGGCCGACTGGGCATCGGCCCGGGACTGCCACAGACGCCAGGAGGCGACGGTGAGGGCAGCGACGAGGAGGATGAGCGGAAGGATCAGGGCGACCTCGACCGCGGTCGCGCCACGGTCCCGGATCGTGGAATGCGTGGTCACGTGCCCTCCCGGACGGCGTAGGCATGGGCGCTCACCCGGGACAGTGGCCCGGCGATCAGGGTCGGCGCCGTGGCCTGGACGTCGACCCGCACCAACCCGGACTCCTGACTCGTGCGTACCTGGAGGTGCTGGACGCCCGATCCGGCGCACACCTGGATCGCGGCGGCCCGAGCGTCGCCGGGCTGTGACCCGACGAGCGCCTGGGCACGGACCGCCGCCCTGGCCGCCTCGGTGACCGCCGACCTCGCCTGGAGGACGACAGCCCCTTGGACGACGGCCAGGAGGGACAGGAGGACGAGGGGCCACAGCAGGGTCCACTGCACCGATTCCGACATCCCTCGCTCGACCAGGGGTGCCCGGTGAGGACCGGGGCGGACGATCCACGCCCGGTCTCGGCCGGCTCGGCTCACCGGGGCATGTGGTCGGTGACGTAGGCGGTGATCGCCCCGATGACGATCGTCGCGATCGCGACCGCGCCGACGAGGAGGACGGCATTCTCGGTCGACTGGCTCAGGCCACGCTCGTCGCGGCGGGCAGGTCGTTCCCCGGCCAGGACAGGCAGCACTAGCCCGGCGAGGATGTGGATGGTTCTCATGGCTTCCTCCTGGGTCGTGGGGGGCGGTCTGTCCGTGCTCCCCCCGTCTCACCCCGGTCGGACGACCGGGGAACTCCTGGGCCCCACTGCACGGGGCGTCGTACACCTCGGCCGCTCCGAGCGGGGAGGTGTCCGTCACGGCTCCACCGCGTGGGGCGGGCCGAACCACGGCCCGGATCCGTGCGTCGGGGTCCGCGCGCACACCGATGTCATGGGCAGTCATGGCGTCACCCCTGCCAGGGTGAGCAACGGCGGCGTGATGAGCACGAGCCCGAGCACCATGACCGGCACGACCATCCACACCGTCATCGACTCGCTCACCTGCTGGGCGGCCATCTTCTCGGCGGTGAGGTGGGCGTCACGCATCTCGGCGGCACGAGCCCGCAGGGCGCCCGCCAGCGAGGCGCCCTGTTCGTCGAGGCGGAGGACCTCGACGAGTTCGCCGAGCTGGGGGAGGTCGAGGTCGCGCGCGAGGGCGTCCAGACCGTCCCAGGGGGCCTGCTGCTGGAGCCGTGCCCGTTCGAGGGCAGCGCGCACCCGGACCATGACCGAGGTGTGCGTCAGGGACGCCGCCAGGAGCAGTGAGCGGGTCGCCGACTGGTTGGCCAGCCGTGCCAGGGTCACCAGGTCGATGAAGGTGAGCAGCGTCTCACCCGCGTCCTGCCGTACCGACCGTCGTGCCCCGCGCAGCCGCAGGTCGGGGACGAACCAGCCCACCGCGCAGCCGACCAGCCCCACCGCCACCGGGACGGCCGAGACCGCCAGCCCGCCCAGATCACCGATGATCTGCACCAGGACCGGCAGGAGCAGGCCGGCCAGCGACCACACGGCCTTCTCGATCATGAAGTCGCCGATCGATCGACCCTGCAGGGACAAGGTGCGTCGCGTCGACGACGACAACGTCCCGAGACGCGTGTTGGCCAGCCAGGCACCGAACCGGTCGAGGATGCCGTCGCCGTCGGGCACGACGAGCGGCTGAGCGGGCCCCTGATGACCGGCCACCGCGGCCAGGGCGTCCGACAACCGGGCAGGGGCGCGACGTCGTCCGGCCGCGACGAGCACCGGGGCGCAGCCCAGGACGACTCCGCACACGACGAGCACGAGCATGGGTTCAGACATGGCCCGCCCCCACCCCGACGAGGATCCGCTCGCGAGAACGGGGCCGACTGCGCCGGTCGAGCACCCACAGCGCGCCGACGTACATCGCGCAGTAGGCACACAGCAGCACCTGGCCCGGACCCGTCGCGTAGGGATGGAAGTAGTCGCGTCCCACCGCCAGCGCCACGACGAGGACGACGCCCACGATGACCGTCACCTGCCGCACGACGATCCGCGGCTTGGCCCGTTCGGTGGCGATCTCACGGTGGGCCCTCAATCGGTCCTGCATCGAGGAGGCCAGCGCGAGCAGGGTGGACGTCGCCCCGGTCCCGCCGAGCTCGGCGGCGAGGATGATCGCGGCGACGACCTGGTCGGCGTCCGGACTGTCGAGGTCGTCGGCGAATCGGACGAGGGCGTCCCGCGGCTGCCAGCGGGAGTCGAGCCGGATGACGAGAGCCTCCAGCGGCCCGGCGAGGTCATCGGGGGCCTGGGCCCGGGTGGCGCGGATGGCGTCGAGCACCGACTTGCCCGTCGACGCCGACCCGCACAGCAATCGCACCCATCGTTCGAGCGCCGCCAGCACCACCAGGTCCTTGTCGGGCGGGTTGGCGAGCAGCGCCGGCAGCACCGCGAGGAGGACCGGCACGAGGACGACGAGGACGACCCATCCGGTGAACACCGACCCGACGATTCCCAGGCACAGGCCGATGCCGATGCGCCGCCGCAGCGGTGCCGGGAGATCCCGGAACCGTCTGTCCACCGTTGTCCACAACCTTGTGGACAACGGTGTGGACGGCCGTGGGCGTGGGACGAGGCCGACGAGGAGGAGGATGATCCCACCCACCACGAGGACACCGCACAGACCCGCCAGCACCGTGCTCATCCGATCCCCACCACCTCGGGCAGATAGGTGGCCAGTTCCGCCAGCAGGGACGGGTCCGGGTGCAGGACGGCCGGTTCAGTGGGGGTCGCGGCCCGGTACACCAGGTGGGTCACCGGACGTCCCGACTCCATGGCCCCGGTGAGTTGCCGGATCTCCGAGACCATCCGACGACGCACCCCGCCACGCCACGTGTCGTCGACGAGGAGGACGTGGACGAGGAAGGTGATGTTGTGGGCGATCTGGCGGAAGGCCTCCTCCATCGTCAGCACGCCGCCCTGGGCGACCCGGGCGGCGAGCCGGTCCATCGTCGAGGAGGCGGAGTGGGAATGGGTCGTGCTCATGGTGCCCGCCCCCGCCTGCATGGCCTCGAACATCGCCCCGGCCTCGGCCCCGCGCACCTCGCCGACGATGATCCGCGAGAGGTTCTGCCGCAGCGCCTCGGGGATGAGGTCGGCCACGGTGAACTCGCCGACGCGATGGCCGTCGACCCGTTCCCCCAGGCCGACGGTGGCCTGCAGGGCCACCATGTTGCGCTGTCCGGGTTGCAGGTGGGTGAGCAGTTCGTAGTCGGTCTCGAGGGTGCCGAACCGCTCGGTGCGCGGGATGGCGTCGACGAGGGCGCGCAGCAGGGTCGTCTTCCCCGCACCCTGGTCGCCCGAGATGACCAGGGAGGTCCGCGCCAGGACGGCGGCGCGCAGCAGGACGGCGACCTCGTGCGGCATCATCCCGGTCTCGGCGAGCTCGTCGAGGGTGACGTCGGTGAGGGTGTGGTGGCGGATGACGATCGACGGCCGATGTGACAACCCGAACCCAATGGCGTGCAGGCGGTACCGGTCGCCCAGGGCCACCGTCATCGTCGGGTGGGCGTCGTCGAAGGGCCGTGGCGGGCTCGCCGACTCCCCGAGGAACCGGATCGCCTCGACGAGTTCCTCGTCGCTGTCGGCGACCGGAGGTCGTTCCTCGCGGTGCCCGTCGCCGAACTGGACCTGCACCGGGCAGCAGCCGCTGATCTCGATGTTCTCGGCCTCGTCGATCTCGAAGAGCGGTTGCAGCCGCCCGTACCCGAAGATGGCGTCGGTGAGGGCCTCGACGTGCGCCAGTTCGAGGTCCATCGACCACAGGGCCTGCCCCGAGGTCGTCAGCGACTCGGCATGGGCGTGGACGACCTGACGGATGATCGATCCGCCGAGCATCCGGGTGTCCTCCGGCGGCAGGTCGCGCCCGGTGCGGTCCCGGTGGTCCCCACGGGCCCGGCTGATCCGGTCGGACGCCTCCCGACGCAGCGCGACGACCAGCCCCCAGTCGACCTCGCCGGCGCCCTCGCGAGCAGTCGACGACACCCAGTCCGGCGGCACCTGCGCGGGTGTGACGACCCCGGGCCGGACCGCTCCGGGTCGGTGGGCTCCGGCCGGGACCGGACCCGATGGGACGATGGCCTCGTCCCCGGCCCGACGGGGCGTTCCCGTCCCCGGGGCCGTCCCACCCGGACGGGAGCGGTCCGGGGCGAGCCGGCCGATGAGGCTCGTGAGATCGGCGGCGGGGGCGCTCATGGGGTGACCTCCGCCCCCGGCAGGCCGGCGGTGCGATGATGCTCGGCCAGCACCGCGGCCAGCCGGTCGGCGGCATGGCGCAACGACCCGGCATGCCGGCTCCGGTGCCAGCGTCCCGGAGCACCGTCCGACAGGACCGAGGCCCCGCGATGGTCGTCTGCCACCTCGGCCAGGACGGGACGACGGAACTGCGTGGCGATCTCGGAGACGCCGTACGGCTGGCCGACGCCGATGAGGACCAGTCCTGTCCGGGCCGTCGTCGAGTCGGCCATCTCGTCGAGGATCTGTGCCTGCAGGGCCAGACCGGCCAGGGACCGCAGGCTCGACCGGGTGACGATCCCGACCGCCGCGGCCCTCGACACGAGCTCGTCAGGTGGCCGGGTGCCGGACATCCGGCCCAGGTCGACGATGACGTCGATGCCGGCGTCGTCGAGGTCGCGCAGGGCCCGGGCGACCGAGGGCCACACGACCCCCATGAGCCCGGCCTGACCGGGGTGGGTGAACCCGGCCAGGAAACTCACCTGGCAGCCGGGGCTGCCGACCGGACGCGGCAGCTCGACGACCTGTTGCCACAGCGCCGCCGTCATGTCGACCCCGGTGCGATGGGCGATGGCCAGGTGCGACAGGCCCGGGGTGACGCCGGTGCGCCCACCGAGGTATCCGGCCTCGATGCTGCGCGAAGGGTGCGGGTCGGCGTCGACGAGCAGCACGTCGCGCGGCCAGCACAGGGCCAGGCCGAGCGCCGTCGTCGTCACCCCCGGGGCACCGGAGGCGCTGGCGAGCAGGAGGATCGACATCAGGCACCCCGCCTCACCAGGGCGATCCGGTCCCGAGCCGCCAGATCGGCCACGTGAGCGGCCTGCGCGCTCGGCACCGTCACGTCGACGAGGACCTGGCCGCCGTCGGAGCGACGCGGTGGCGACGCGACCAGGGCGTCGACGGCCTCGGGCAGGGTCACCGCCCCCACCTCACCGGTCCCGTCACCGGTCGGGGTGTCCCCGCCCACCGCGACGACGACGACCTTGACACCCACCGTCAACCCCTGCGCCGGCACCCGTCCGGCGGCCAGCTTGAGGCCGACCTGCGAGCTCCCCGGTGGCACGGGGAGCTCGCCGACGCTGTCGGCGGCCACGAGCGACCCGGCGGGCAGGTCGACGAGGGCATGTCCGCCGACGAGCTGCTCGAGCCGCGAGGCCGGGACGGTGGACACCCGCTGTCCCACCGACACCTGGGCCACCGCCAGGTCGGTGCTGCGCACCTCCTCACCTCGCGGCACCGCCCTCGTCATGACGACGACCGACTCGGCGTGGCTCGCCTGGTGCCAGGCCCAGGCCCCGCCCAGACCCCCGAGGCAGGCGCAGAGGACCCCCAGGGCCACGAGGAACGGCGAGCGTCGGTCGCGGACCGCCCGGGAGCGCGTCGGGACGGCCTCATCGGCGGTCACAGCGGACGCGGACGGCATGCCACCGATGCGGGTCACGCCCGGCCTCGTCGGCGCGTGCGGGGAGGTCGATGGCTGCGCGGTGCGGGGTCGGGCGGGCGATTGGTCCGATGCTCGGCGGTCGGTGGGCCTGGTGAGGGTCGACATGGCCGCGACACTAGGCAGGGCCGACGACGACCCTCCAGACTTCATGGCCAAATCTGTGGACAACTTCTCCCGATGTGATGTTCATCACACCTTGACCCGAGTTGTCCACATCGTCACTCGGGTTGTCCACATGAGATCCACACCCGCTGTGGACAACGCCGGCCACGGAGCCGCCCTCGCCCCGCTCAGCTGAGGTGCACCGATCCGCTCACCGTCCAGCTCAGACCCGAGTCCGGGGTGCCCGAGTCGTCACTGACGACGACCCGGGCGCTCACCTTGAGTTCCTCGGCCTCCTCGTACGGCACGATCTGGCCCACCATGAACGACTCCCCTGACCCCAACGCATAGGGCGGCCGGCCGGGATCGGCCCGGAAGGGCGTCCCCGGCGCGCCGTCCTTGGCCTCGACCGACGGATACCGGACCGAGAGCAGGTCCTGCGCCCATCCCCAGTCGGGGTACCGCGTCGTCACGGTGACGGTACCCAGCCCGAGCTTGAGCGTGTCCGTCGACACATTGGTGACGACGTACCGCAGGACGACGAGCTGGTCGCCCTTGGCGACAACGGACTTGCCGGTGCGCGGATCGACCATGACCGACGGACTTGGCGAGCGCGTCAGACCGACCTGGTACACGTCGATGCGCACCCGCGAGTCCGACAACACCCCCAGGTGGGTACCCGTCGTCACGACCTTCGTCGCCCAGGACGCCGTGCGCGGGGAGCTGGCCACGAAGCTGGGGGACGGCGTCGGGGAGGCGTCGACGCCACCGATGGCACCCGAGCAGCCGGTGAGCGCCAGGGACCCGGCCAGGACGACGCCCGCGACCGCCCTCTTCATCGACGCACCTCCCCCGACTCAACCTGTCCCAGTCTGGCATGAGGGCCGGGCTCACGCCGACCGGAGTCGGGCCATCTTCACCGAGTCCCACCGGCGTCCCCGCCATGACCTCGCCTGCGGCACCCTGGCACATTCGACGTAGCCCGCCCGGGCACCGGCCCGCACCATCCGCTCGTTGCCCGACCAGGTCGTCAGGGTGAGGACGTGGGCGTCGGTCTCGTCGAAGGTCTGGTCCGTCCACAACCGCAGGGCGGTCGTGCCGATCCCGTGGCCCCACGAGGCGGGGTCGAAGAGGACGATACCGACCTCCCACCAGCCGCCGCCGACCGGAGGCTCCTCGAACCTGCTGACGAACCCGACCCGCGTACCGTCCACCGTGACCAGGGCCCGGTCGGCGCGGGCGATCTCGGGCCGCCACTCGTCGGCGAACTCCTCGAAGGTGCGATCCTCGGCCGGGAAGTAGGGTCCGTCCCAGTGCGTCCACTCGGGATCGACGACCTCCCCGACCCAGTGCCACAGCCACCCCAGGTCGTCCTCGACGGCCGGGATGACTTCGACGTGCGGGGTCGGCCTCACGGGACGACCACCGAGACGACCGTCGGCCCACCACGGGGCGAGTCGACGTCGATGACGCCGTCGAACGGCGCGATCCGCCGCTGGATGCCCGACAGGCCACTGGGGCCGTCGGCGTCGGGCAGGACGAGCCCGCCCACCCCGTCGTCGGTGACGAGCACCCCGATGCGCCCCAGGGCCGAGGTGAACCGCACCGAGACCGAGGCCGCCCCCGAGTGCTTGGCGGCGTTCGTGACGAGTTCCACGACACAGAAGTACAGCGCGGTCTCCAGGGCCGCGTCCATCCGGTGGATCCCCGGATCGGTCTCGACGGTGACGTCGAGCGGGTGGACGGCCGCCAGGGCGCGGACGGCGTCGACCAGCCCCCGGTCGGCCAGGACGGGAGGGGCGATCCCGCGGACGATCGACCGGATCTCGGCCAGGGTGATCGCCGACTCGTCCCGGGCCTCCCGGATGAGCCGACGGGCCTGCTGTGGGTTCTCGGCCACCAGATGATCGGCGGCCGACAGGGTCATGCCCATGGCCACCAGACGCGCCTGCGCGCCGTCGTGCAGGTCGCGCTCGATCCGGGCGATCTCGTCGGCCCGCGAGTCGACGGCCACCTTGCGGGTCGACTCGAGGGTGCGGACGCGGTGGGTGAGGACCTCCTTGGACGACGGCGTCAGCACCCACAGCGCCAGCCGGTGCCGGGCGCGCACGAGCCACGGCATCGGCAGGGCCGCGGCGGTGAGCAGGAGCAGGCCGACGACGAGGTAGCCGACGTAGTCCAGGAAGGACGGACCCCACGCCGCGCTGGCTCCGGTGAGGTCATCCCAGACGAGACGTCCGACGTGGTCGACGCCGAGCAGGAGATAACCCAGGAGGATCATCGGGACGCAGAAGATGACGAGCCCGGTCACCGGCGACAACCAGTGCCACAGGACGTCACGACGGTGGCCCGGGTCCCTGCGGACCCGGCGCAGCCGCGTCGGACAGGTGTACGACGTCTCGGCTGCGAGGTCGGCGTCCTGCCAGGCCAGAGCCCGTTCGGCGTCGGCGTCGAGACGCACCAGGGCGCGCGCCCGGGCGGCCGAGTTGGTCGTGACCCCGAGCCCGTCGAGGCAGCTCGTGATGACGAGCAGCACCGTGACGACCATCTGCCACAGGGTGAGCGCCGCCAGCCGGAACCCCTGGCCGAGTGCCTGGACCGGCTTGCGACGTCGGTCGACGCGGGGATCGTCGGCGTCGTCGACGTCAGGGTGGTCGCCGTCGGGGAAGGGCAGGCTCGTGCTCGTCATGGACCCATCATCACCCGTGGGGAGGCTCCACGCAGTAGGGACCACCCCACCCTTGCCGGATCGGGACGCCAGCCGGACCGGCACCGACGCCGGGCCCGTGCACGATGGTGGGGCCAGCCCCACTGCGCCCCTCCCCCGTGCCCCGTATCGTGGGGGTCCGGCCCGTATCGTGTGGGCCGAAGGGTGGTGGGGTCGGTGCGTGTGCTCGTCGCGGAGGACCAGATGCTCCTGCGCCATGGCCTCACGACGCTCCTGTCGGCGCACGGCGTCGAGGTGGTCGCGCAGATCGATCGAGGCGACGAGGTGCTCGACGCGTGCGCCCGGACCCGACCCGACCTGGCCCTGCTCGACATCCGGATGCCCCCGACGAACACCGACGAAGGGCTGCGCGCCGCGATCGCCCTGAGACGACGCCGCCCCGGGTTCCCGGTGCTCCTGTTGTCGCAGTATGTCGAGCTGCTCTACCTCGACGAGCTCATGAGCGATCGACGCGGCAGTTTCGGATATCTGCTCAAGGACCGGGTCTTCGACGCCGACGCCTTCGTCGCCGCCCTGACGACGGTCGCCTCGGGAGGCACGGCGGTCGATCCCCAGGTCGTCACCCAACTCATGGCCAAGCGCCGACATGCGCAGGTGCTCGGCCGCCTCACCCCGCGCGAGCGGGAGGTCCTGGCGCTCATGGCCCAGGGTGACTCGAACTCACGGATCGCCGAGCGCCTCGTCATCACCGGCAAGGCCGTCGAGAAGCACATCGGGTCGGTCATGGCCAAGCTCGACCTGCCTCCCGACGCCGACTCCTCGCGCCGGGTCATGGCGGTGCTCACCTATCTACGTGGAACCGCTCCGCGCGGCTGAGACGGGCGTCGGGCCGGAGTCCACGGCGGTTCCGGGGGCCGGCGAGGCGTGCGGGCCGGGGAGGTTCCGGGCGGGACAGCGCCAGCGCAGGAGGTCAGGGCCCGACAGACATCAGGACCGCAGGCTCGCCAGCGCTGCCAGGGCGCGGTCGTCCTCCCGGACCGACCCGACCGACAGCCGGATGCCCTCCCCGGACCACGACCGGGCGAACACCCCAGCGGCGCGCAGGCCGGCGTCAACCCGATCGGTGTCGGCCCCCAGGGCGAGCCACAGGAAGTTCGCCTGTGACGGCCCGACCGGCCAGCCGGCGTCGAGGAGTCCGGAGCGCAACCGCTCACGCTCGGCGACGATGAGTTCGACCCGCTCGGCCAGCTCGTCCTCGGCCAGCAGCGAGGCCATCGCCGCACGCTGGGCCAGGTTGGTCACGGTGAACGGGGTGGCGACCCGGCGCAGGTCGTCCGACAGGTCGGTCGAGCTGACGGCGAACCCGATCCGCAGCCCGGCCAACCCGTAGGCCTTGGAGAACGTCTTGAGGGAGATGACGTTGGGGTACCGGCGCACCAGGTCGAGGCCGTTGACGGCGTCCTGGTCGCGGTTGAAGTGGGTGTACGCCTCGTCGAGGACGACGACGACGTCGTCGGGGACCTGCGCCAGGAAGTCTTCGACCTCCCCGGTGCTCAGGGTCGTCCCGGTCGGGTTGTTGGGGGTGCAGAGGAAGACCAGGCGGGTACGGTCGGTCACGGCCGCGGCCATGGCCGGCAGGTCGTGGCGCAGGTCAGCGGTGAGGGGGACGGGAACCGGGGTGGCCCCGGCGACCCGGGTGAGGATGGGGTAGGCCTCGAAGGAACGCCACGCGAAGACGACCTCGTCCCCGGCCCCGGCGACGGCGTGGATGATCTGCGAGGCGACCTCGGTGGACCCGGCGCCGACGGCGACCTGGTCCGGTTCGACCCCGTGCCGCACGGCGATGGCCGAGCGCACCTCGGCGGCGGCCATGAGCGGGTACCGGTTGATGCCCGCGAGCTGCTCGGTGACGACCTTGAGCACCGAGGGCAGCGGCGGGTAGGGGTTCTCGTTGGACGAGAGCTTGACCGCGTCGACCCCCTGCGCGTCGCCCTGCTTGTAGAGCGGGAGAGCCCGCACGTCGTCGCGCCTGGTCATGGCCGTTCCCTTCGTCGCCGGTGCAGGCCACTGTGGCACACCGGGGCGCCACGGAGGCGGCCGTCCGCGGTGCGGACCGCGCCGGAACCCGCCGGCAGAGCCGGTCCTGCTGACAGGGTCGAGGAGCGGGTGTCAGGAGAATCCCGCCAGCGCCAGAATGCTCCCCTTCAGGGGAACACATCCTCGCTCAGGGGATTTTCCTGACACGAGGACCGCCTGCCCCGACCGTCCCGGGTGACCACGAGGTCAGCCCAGAACCAGGTCCACGAACTCGGCGACCGAGGAGACGACCCGCTCGCACCGGCATGAGACCTCCCGCGGTGCCGCGGCCATGGCGACGGGGTGGTCGGCGACCTCGTGCATGGCCAGGTCGTTCCACGAGTCGCCGATGGTCCACACCGGGCCGTGGTCGCCGAGGTCGGCGAGCACCTGTCGGAGCCCGGTCCCCTTGGTCGCCCTGGCGGGGACGATGTCGATGTAGTCGAGGTTGAGATGGACCTCGGCCCGGCCGTCACACAGCCCCTCGAGCCCCGCGATGACCCTGGCGCGATCGTCGGGGTCGGGCACGTGCACGGGGATGCCGAAGAGGTCGGTGGCCCGGAGGGCCTCGGCCTCACCGGGCTCCCAGAACACCGGGATGGCGCCCTCCGCGACGTCCCGAGAGCGTCGCAGGAGGTAGTCCTGCTCGATCTGCGAGGCGAAGACAGTGGCGTCGACCCCGGCGAGGAGCCCCATGACATCGCCCAAGAGCTCACGCGGAAGGGGTTGGCTGCGCATCACCCGCAGCGAGGGATCGGCGACGACGGCACCGGTGAAGCCGATGAAGGCGTGTGGGGCCGGCAGGGCGTCGTCGACCCAGACCCGCCGGATCGACCCGATCGATCGACCGGTGTTGACGATGAGGACGTTGCCCTCGTCGATCCACCGGTGCAGGGCCCGCGTGTCGTCGGCGTGGACGCCGTCGGGGAACACGAGGGTCCCGTCCAGGTCGGTTGACAGAACTCTCGTCATCGCTGGTCCCCCTGTCGGTCGGCAGATCGTCCCCAGCCTCTCACGTCCTTCCCATTCCCACGCACGGGCATCCGGGCAGCACGATGCCCGGCACTCGCTCACAACACCTTCGACAGGAAGTCCTTGGTGCGCGCCTCCTGGGGATCGGCGAGGATCCGGCGCGGGTCCCCCTCCTCGACGACGACGCCGTCGGCCATGAACATGAGACGCCCGCTCACCTCACGGGCGAACCCCATCTCATGGGTGACGACGATCATCGTCATGCCCTCGGATGCGAGCTTCTGCATGACGTCGAGCACCTCACCGACCATCTCGGGGTCGAGGGCCGAGGTGGGTTCGTCGAAGAGCATGACGTCGGGGCGCATCGCCAGGGCTCGGGCGATGGCGACGCGCTGCTTCTGGCCACCGGACAGCTGGGCGGGGCGGGCCTGCGCCTTGTCGCCCATCTGGACCCGGTCGAGCAGGCCGGTGGCGGCCTCCTGGGCCTCCGCCCGGCTCATCTTCTTGAGCTGCACCGGGGCCAGCATGATGTTCTCGGCCACGGTCATGTTGGGGAAGAGGTTGAAGTGCTGGAAGACCATGCCGATCCTCTGGCGCACCTTGTTGATGTCGGTGGCCTTGTCGGTGAGGTCCTGGCCCTCGATGAGAACCCGTCCCGAGGTGACCTCCTCGAGCATGTTGAGGCACCTCAGGAAGGTCGACTTCCCCGACCCGGACGGGCCGATGACCGAGACCACCTCGCCCTTGGTGATCGTCGTCGAGATGCCCTTGAGCACCTCGTGGTGGCCGAACGCCTTGTGCAGGTCCTGGACCTCGATGACGGGGCCGTCATATGCCGTCTCGCTCATGACCTCATCTCCACTCACTTGTTGAACCTGCGGTCGATGGAATTGGACAGTTTCGTCAGCGCGAAGATGACGATGAAGTAGATCGCGCCGACCATGAGCCAGATCTGGAACGACTTGAAGTTCCGAGCGATGATCTGCTGGCCCTGATAGGTGAGTTCGGCGAAGCCGAGGACGGCCAACAGCGAGGTGTCCTTGAGGCTGATGACGAACTGGTTGATGACCGACGGGGTGGCGATCTTGATGGCCTGGGGGACGATGACCCGCCGCATCGACTGCAACCACGTGAGACCCAAGGACCGGGACGCCTCCATCTGTCCCGGGTCGACCGACCGGATGCCGCCGCGGACGATCTCGGTCATGTAGGCGCCAGCGTTGAGGGAGAGGGTGAGGACGCCGGCCGTGAAGACCCCCATCTTCACCCCGGTCGCCGCGGGCAGCCCGAAGTAGAAGAAGAACGCCTGGACGAGAATTGGCGTGCCGCGGAAGATGTCGACGTAGATCGCGGCGAGGATCTGGAGAATCCTCACCCCCGACACCTTGCAGAAACCGAAGGCGATGCCGAGGACAGAGGCGAAGAAGAGGCTCAACGCGGTGGCGGCCAAGGTCATCGCCAGGCCCTTCATGAGAGCCGGGAAACTCTCGACGAGCAGACCCCAGAACGACTGCTTGGCGGTGGACTGGGTGTCAGGGGCCTTGAGGTACTTGTCGAGGGTCGCCTGGTAGCTGCCGTCGGACTTCATCGCCGCCAGCCCGGCATTGAAGGCGGACAGGAGGGCGGCGTTCTGCCCCTTGAGGACGGCGAACCCGTAGGACGCCCCCTGCTCCTTGGGGGTGACGACCTTGAGACCGTTGCCCTGGGCGATGCCATAGGCCAGAACCGGGTAGTCATCGAAGACTGCGGCAGCGTTTCCCGTCTGCACCTCCGAATACATGGTGTCGGCCTTGTCGAGCGCCTTCACGGTGAAACCGTACTTGCCCGCGATGGACTGCGCGAAGGACAGGCCCTCGGCGCCGGTCTTCGCCACGACCGTCTTTCCCTTGAGATCGGCATAGCTCTTGATGGTCGAATCGCTCTTGACGGCCATCTGCACCCCCGAGTCGAAGTACGGAGCGGAGAAGTCGAAGATCTGTTTGCGGGCATCGGTGATCGACATTCCCGCGATGACGCCGTCCGCCTGCCTCGACTGCACCGCCTGGAGGGCGGCATCGAAACCGATCGACTTGATCTGCACCGTGAATCCCTCGCGCTTGGCGATCTCACGCAGCAGATCCATGTCGATCCCGGTCATGTTCCCCGACGAATCGCGATACTCGAACGGCGCGAAGGTCGTGTCTGTGGCGATGACGAACGTCTTGCCCTTGACCGAGTCATCCGCCCAGGCCCGGGTGAGTCCTGCAGGGAGCAGGCTGAGGATCGACAGCAGGAGGGCCATGGCGGCCATCACCCACGTTCGTCCCCGCATCAGCGTGTGCCGCATGTGGAAACCTCCCTCGGTCGTCCCAGTGACGACTACCCGCGGATAGTACGGCTTTCGGCGATGATTTCCACGCAGCGACCAGATCGCGCGGCGCGGGCTTGACGACGTGGCACCCGATAGGGTGCACTCACCGTCCCTCAGCCAGGAGTGCCCATGAGTCCGACCCAGTGGCAGGCCGCAGCCATCGTCGTCTACCTGGTCGCCATGGTCGTCATCGGTTTCTGGGGGCACCGCCAGACCAGCGACCTCGATGACTACATGTTGGGCGGACGCCGATTGCCGGCCGTCACCTCGGCGCTGTCCGCCGGTGCTGCGGACATGTCCGGATGGCTCCTCATGGGCCTGCCCGGGGCCATCTACCTGTCGGGGCTGGCCCAGGCGTGGATCGCCATCGGCCTGACGGTGGGTGCGTGGACGAACTGGAAGATCGTCGCCCCGCGGCTGCGCAGCTACACCGAGGTGGCCGGGGACGCCATCACCCTGCCGAGCTTCTTCAGCAATAGGCTCCACGACCGCTCCAACATCCTGCGCATCATCGCCGGGGCGATCATCCTCGTCTTCTTCACCTTCTACGTCTCCTCCGGCATGGTCGCCGGCGGCACCTTCTTCGAGTCGAGCTTCGGGGTGCGCTACCTCTGGGGGATGCTCACGGTCGCCGCCGTGACGGTCGCGTACTCGCTCGTCGGCGGCTTCCTCGGGGTCTCCTGGACCGACGTCGTCCAGGGCACGATGATGCTCCTGGCCCTCATCGTCCTGCCGGCGGTCGGGATCGCCCATGTCGGAGGGTGGTCGGCGATGGTGGCGCAGATCCACGACGTCGACCCGAACCTGCTGCACCTCTTGACCGGGACGACGAGCCTGGGGATCGTCTCGGCGGTCGTGTGGGGGCTGGGGTACTTCGGTCAGCCGCACATCCTCGTGCGGCTCATGGCGCTGTCCTCGCCGGCCGAGGCGGCCAAGGCGCGACGCATCGGCATCGGCTGGATGCTCCTGTCGTGTCTGGGGGCGATGGTCACGGCGCTGGTCGGGGTGGCGGTGTACCACCACGACGAGCACGCCCTGCCCAATCCCGAGGGGGTGTTCATCGCGCTGGGACAGCTGCTCTTCCACCCCTTCGTCGCCGGTTTCCTCCTGGCGGCGATCCTCGCGGCCATCATGTCGACGATCTCGAGCCAGCTCATCGTCACGAGCTCCGCGCTCGTCGAGGACGTCTACCGCGGCATCACCCATCGCAGCCTGTCGCCGCGTCAGGGGGTGTGGCTGGGTCGGGCCGGCGTCCTCGTCGTGGCCGTCGTCGCCACGGCGCTGGCGGTGCAGCGCTCCGACACCATCCTCGGGCTGGTGGCCTTCGCGTGGGCCGGGTTCGGCGCCGGATTCGGTCCGACCACCTTGCTCACGCTGTGGTGGCGTCGGCTCACTGCCGCCGGGGCGGCCGCCGGGATGTTCCTCGGCGCGACGACGGTCTTCGTCTGGCACCACCTCGGTCAGACCCGCGGCGGCATCTTCACCCTCTACGAGATCCTGCCCGGATTCGTCGTCAACCTCGTCGTCGCGGTGGTCGTGTCGCTGCTCACCCGAGCCCCGGAGGCATCGGTCGGCGAGGAGTTCGAGCGTGCGGCCGCCTTGGCGAGGTCGGGGCGGCGCTGACGCGACCCGACTCGAGCCAGGGACGTGCGGAAAATCCCCGGAGCCCGCAAACCTTCCCCTCCAGGGGAACAAACGCTCGCTCCGGGGATTCTCCTGACGCTCGGCGGTCGAGCACGGATCTCGTAACACACGTCATGCCTAGACTATTCACAGGCCTACGTGGCTCGCGCGCCCGACGACAGTGTGAACGCCTGATCCGAAGTGATCGCGCGGACGTGTGCTCGCCGACTCACATCAGGAGGATTCTCATGCAGGCTCGACTCAGAATCGCCGCCGCCATGCTTCTCCCAATGCTGTTCACCGCCTGCACGGCGGCAAGCAGCGACGCGTCCACAAGCGCTGAGGACACGAAGGATCCGAAAATCTGCGACATCAGCATGACGGACTACACCTGCAAGTTCGGCCAGACAGCAAGATACGAGCGCGGCACTCGATTCGGCGATGTCAAGTACGAGATCACCGTCGGTCTCCCGGTCACGTTCAAGCCGAGCAAGAACGCGACCACTCCCGACAATCGGCCGCTCGGCCCAGTCAACGTGTACTTCCCCGTACGCGTGAAGAACGTCGCCGACTCGTTCGTCGACGGGAACGTCGCACTGTCGCATGCGTCGAACTCGAAGCAGGGAACGGAGTACGACGGGGTTCTCGAGGTATCCGATGGGGAGATCTCCTCGTTCGGTCTGGACGCCATCAAGTCGCTCAAGCCCGGCAAGACCCTGACAATCAAAGATGGTTTCAGTATGGCAACCCTCGATGGCGTGAAATATGAACTCGCTGTCAACGGCCTGGCCGGATACACCATCAGGTGGGAGCGATGAGGGTAACCATCCCGGCCGCGAAATGCCGGGGTGACGTGCCTACTGGCATGAGGCCATTCTCGGGGAACGCCCGGCAAGTCTGGCGGACGCCGATCGTCAGACATGGCGGGCCTCACCGCGGCGCGATCACCTGGAGCCCGACTACGGCCGCCGCCTCCGCGAGCCGATGGTCGTAGGTGAGGATGGCATCAACCTCGAGCCGCAGCGCCGCCTCGAGGTGTAACGCATCAAGGGTTCTCAGGTGAGGCATCGGCAGCAACCCTGCAGCCCGAAAGGCGGCCCGGTCGAGGACCGCGAGCGACACGTGATCGAGCACCTCGCTCACGAACCCTTGGTCGACGCCTTCCCTCATGGCCACGCGCCGAAGCTCGGTCTCGAGAAGATCACTCGACACTGGTTCGATGTCGGCTCGGTCAAGCCACAGCGCAAGCGCCTCGCTGTGCGGCTGGTCGATGATGAGGGCGGCCAGTGCCGAGGTGTCGACGTAGACCCTCTGGCCAGTCACAGCCGATCCTCGCCCAGCTCGTCCAGAACTTCATCCAACGCGGCACCTGCGCGAACTCGACGCTTCGCGAGCTCGCTCCAGCCCCCTGCACGTCTGGACGGACGCGAGATCTGCAGCCCGGGCACTGGGTGATCGAGCGGAACGAGACGCCCGACCGGGATCCCCGCGTTGGTGACGATGAACGAATGACCCCCTGCGACCTCACGTAGCACACGGCCCGACTCGTTGCGCATTTCACGCTGAGTCAGGCTTTCCTCACCGCGTCCGACGGAAGTCATGGTCAAAATGTAGCACGCGTGCTACGACCTCGAGGTGCTCAGGTGTACCGACATCCGCGGCGGGATGACAGGACGTCAGTGTCCGGAAAATCCCCGGAGGTCGCAAACCTTCCCCTCCAGGGGAACAAACGCCCGCTCCGGGGATTCTCCTGACGCTCGGCGATCGAGCACGGCCCCCGCGCCTCGCCCCATGGACCTTCGCCAACCGCGCACCAGCGGGCCAGGACGCACAACACCCCTCCTGCCGGCTCTTCGCCGCGCAGGAGGGGTGTTCGGTGGGCCTAACTGGACTTGAACCAGTGACCTCCGCCTTATCAGGGCGGCGCTCTAACCGACTGAGCTATAGGCCCGAACCGTGACCGTGAACCGGCCGCGAAGAAGAACGATAGCGCAACCCGCAGAGCGCCGCCAAATCGGCCCGGGTCCGCCCCGCGACGCGGACGCGCCGCGCCACTGCCCCACGACGAGTGCCACGATGGACCCGAACTCTCGGAAGGACCACCATGTCAATCGCCCCTCACCTCGTCGTCGTCGGGATCGGCCACGTCGGCTCCGACGTCGTCACCAACGCCGCCTCCCTGGGTCTCTTCTCGCGCATCTCCCTCATCGACTGCGACGAGAAGGTCCGCGACGGCCAGGCCCTCGACAACCACCAGGCGACCGGCGTCGCACCCGCGATGACGACGACCGTCTCGGCCGCGGACTACACCGCCTGTCGAGACGCCGACGTCATCATCGTCGCCGCTGGCCCCTCGATCCTGCCGGAGAGCTACGGCGGTGGCCACGACTCCCGCAATGCGCTGGCCGAGGTCAACTCGAAGGTCATCCGCGAGGTCATGGGCGGCATCAGCCGGTACACCCACACCGCGCCGGTCATCCTCATCACCAACCCGCTCGACGTCAACGTCCACATCGCCGCGACCGAGTTCGACTACCCGACGAACCTCGTCGTCGGCACCGGCACCTCCCTCGACTCGGCCCGACTGCGTCGGCACATCGCCGACCGGGCAGGCGTCTCCCCCGACTCGGTCCAGGCCTTCATACTCGGCGAGCACGGGGCCACGGCCTTCCCGTACCTGTCGCACGCCTCGATCGGCGGCCTCACCCTGACCGAGGCCTCGGCCACCCTGGGCTTCGAGCCCTTCGAGCCCGAGACGGTGCGCCAGGCGGTCGTCCAGTCGGCCTTCGACGTCCTCGAGGGCAAGGGGTGGACGTCGTCGGGGATCTCTCGGGCCGCCGTGAGCCTGGCCCGCGCCATGATGCTCGACCAGCACTCGATCCACCCGGTGTGCACCGTGGCCGACGGCATCCTGGGCTTCCACGGAGAGGTGTCCCTGTCCCTGCCGGCGGTCGTCGGCGCCCATGGCGTCGAGAGGCACCTGGAGATCTCCCTGGACGACTGGGAGCGCGAACATCTCCAGGCCTCCGCGCAGGCCGTGCGGGCCGTCTACGAGACCGTCCGGGCCGACTGAGCACGGGCCCGGCCACCCCACACAGGACGACCCCACATGCGACGGGAGCGGCGCCCCACCGGACGCCGCTCCCAGCTGCGAACAGGAGAACTCAGTCCTCGGCCAGGGTGAGCTCCAGACCACCCATGACCTGGGCGGCGAGGTTGTAGAGGAAGGCGAAGAGCACCGACAGGGCGGTGAAGAGCACGGCGTCGATGACCCCGATGATGGCGGTCAGACCCAGTACCCGTCCGGTGTTGACGTAGTCGGACAGCTGGAACTTCGTCGTCGACGTCGGGGAGGCGATGAGGTCGTTGACGGCCTTGTTGATCGAGTCGAAGGCCCCGGAGGCCCCGATGACGCCCCAGACGATCCATGTCGCGACGAAGAAGATGATGGCCCCGGCCACCCCGAAGAGCAGCGCGGTCTTCATGACCGACCACGGGTCGATCCGCGTCACTCTGAGCCGCGCCTTGCGGGTGCGATGGGAAGGTCGCCGCGGCGCCGGCCTGGCGGCGGCGTCGGCCCGCTTGACCTCGGTCACCTCACCACGGCGGCCGTCGGCGGGCCGGGGCACCGAGTGACCCGTCCTCGCGCCCGTGTCGCCGTGGTCCGGCTCCGGGGCCGACACGCCCCGATCCGACTCGGCCGACCCGGAAGGGGTGTCCGTGGCCTCCCCGCCGAAGGCACGACCGGCGTCCGCCGCCGTCCAGTGGGTGGCCTCGGGGTCGTCCTTGCCGGCCGCCGGGCTCACCTGCGCGTTGTCGTCACTCACCATCGTCCTCCAGGGTCACGGGATCGGTCCCGGCCGACTCGACGCCCTGCGCCTCGTCCCCGGACAGTCCGTCGCCGTCGTGGTCCTGCCCCACGCTACCGTCTGCGTCCAGCTCCGACGGGCCGCCCTGCGGTGTGCCGTCCGACTCGTCGACGTCCTCCTCGTCCCGCTCGGGGTTGAGGGCGATGATCGAGACGGCGTCGTCCCCGCGGACCGAGACGAACTTGACGCCCATGGTGGAACGTCCCTTGACGGGTACCTCGGCCACCTGCGATCGGGTGATCTGCCCGGAGGTCTTGATGGCGATGACCTCGTCGGACTCCTGGACGACGAGCCCGCCGACCAGGGAGCCGCGCTCCTCGTTGAGGGCCATGGCCTTGATGCCCAGGCCGCCGCGCCCTTGGCGCCGGTACTCGGAGACCGCGGTGCGCTTGGCGAAGCCACCGTCGGTCACCGTGAAGACGAACCGGTCGTCCTCGGGCATGTCGGCGCCGATGATCGACATCGACAGCAGCTCGTCCCCCTCGCGGAACTTCATCCCGGTGACCCCCGAGGTCGCCCGACCCATGGGCCGCAGCTGCTCGTCGTCCGCCCCGAACCGGATCGCCTGGCCCTTGCGGCTGATGAGCAGGACGTCGTCGCGGGCCGAGCACAGCTCGGCACCGATGAGCTCGTCGTCCTCGGTGCGGAAGTTGATGGCGATGACCCCGGCCTGACGCGACGAGTCGTAGGCCGACAGGGCGGTCTTCTTGACCAGACCGGCCCGGGTGGCCAGCAGGAGGTACTCGGCGTCCTCGTAGGAGCGCAGGGTCATGACCCGGGTGATGTGCTCCTCGGGCAGGAAGCTCAGCAACCCGGCGACGTGGCCGCCCTTGGCGTCACGACCGGCCTCGGGCAGCTGCCACACCTTGGTGCGGTACACCCGGCCCATGTTGGTGAAGAAGAGGATCCACTGGTGGTTCGTCGTCGTGAACAGCTGCGCCACCTCGTCGTCGGCGCGCAGGCTGGCCCCGCGGACCCCCTTGCCGCCGCGCTTCTGGACGCGGTAGAGGTCGGTCCTCGTGCGCTTGGCGTAGCCGCCCCGGGTGATGGTGACGACGACGTCCTCGTCGGGGATGAAATCCTCCTCGGAGAAGTCCCCGTCGGCGGCGATGATCCGGGTGCGACGCTCGTCCCCGTACTTCTCGACGATCTCGGCCAGCTCGGTGCTGATGATCTGACGCTGACGCGACTCGTTGGCGAGGATGTCCTTGTAGTCGGCGATGAGCCGCTCGAGCTCGGCCAGCTTGTCGATGATCTTCTGCCGTTCGAGGGCCGCCAGACGCCGCAGCTGCATGTCGAGGATCGCCCGGGCCTGGATCTCGTCGATCTCGAGGAGGTTCTGCAGCCCGATGCTCGCCTCCTCGGTGTTCGGGGAGCGGCGGATGAGGGCGATGACCTCGTCGAGCATGTCGAGGGCCTTGACGAGGGCCCGCTGGATGTGGGCGTCCTTCTCGGCCTGGGCCAGGCGGTACTCGGTGCGCCGGCGGATGACCTCCATCTGGTGGTCGATCCAGAAGGTGATGAACTGGTCCAGTCGCAGGGTCCGCGGGACGTTGTCGACCAGGGCCAGCATGTTGCAGCCGAAGGTGTCCTGCAGGGCCGTGTGCTTGTAGAGGTTGTTCATGACGACCCGCGGCTGGGCGTCCCGCTTGAGGACGATGACCAGACGCTGGCCGGTACGGGCCGAGGAGTCGTCGCGGATGTTGGCGATGCCGGTGATCCGGCCCGAGTTGACGAGGTCGGCGATCTTGAGGGCCAGGTTGTCCGGGTTGCACATGTACGGCAACTGCGTGACGACGAGGCACTGCCGCCCGTCCTTGTCCTCCTCCATGTCGATGACGGCACGCATCGTCACCGATCCACGACCGGTGCGGTAGGCGTCCTCGATGCCCTGGCGTCCGACGATGAGCGCCCCACCGGGGAAGTCCGGCCCCTTGATCCGCTCCATGGCGGCCTCGAGGAGCTCGGCCTTGTCGGCCTCGGGATGGGCCAGGGCCCACTGCACGGCCTCGTTGACCTCACGCAGGTTGTGGGTGGGGATGTTCGTCGCCATGCCGACGGCGATGCCCGAGGACCCGTTGACGAGGAGGTTGGGGAACCGGGCGGGCAGGACGACCGGCTCGGTCTCCTTGTTGTCGTAGTTGGGCTGGAAGTCGACGGTCTCCTGGTCGATGTCGCGGACCATCTCCATGGCCAGCGGCGCCATCTTGCACTCGGTGTACCGCAT
Source organism: Acidipropionibacterium timonense (assembly GCF_900605005.1). Lineage (GTDB taxonomy): Bacteria > Actinomycetota > Actinomycetes > Propionibacteriales > Propionibacteriaceae > Cutibacterium > Cutibacterium timonense. The sequence goes on from NZ_LR027558.1 coordinate 2,668,991, forward strand.
GGCGGCGGCGCCGTCGTTGCCCTGGGAACCGAAATTGCCCTGACCCTGGACGAGCTTGTACCGCATGGCCCAGGGCTGGGCCAGACGCACGAGGGTGTCGTAGATGGCCGAGTCGCCGTGCGGGTGGTACTTGCCCATGACGTCGCCGACGACGCGCGAGCACTTGTTCCAGCCACGGTCGGGCCGGTAGCCGCCGTCGTACATGGCGTAGATGACTCGCCGGTGGACGGGTTTGAGGCCGTCGCGCACGTCGGGCAGGGCGCGCCCGACGATGACGCTCATGGCGTAGTCGAGATAGGCGTTCTGGATCTCGTCGCGGATCTCGACGGGCTGGATCCCCACGTGACGGCCGGTCACCAGGCCTTGGTCGTCAGCCTGGGTCTGCTCGTCGGGAGTCTCGTCGTCAGCCATGAAGGGTCCTTGTCATTGGGGGTCTGGGGGATCGTCGGCCGCGCCAGGGCGCGTGGTCCTCAGATGTCGAGGAAGCGGACGTCCTTGGCGTTGCGCTGGATGAAGTGGCGTCGCTGCTCGACGTCCTCACCCATGAGGATCGAGAACATCTGGTCGGCCATCGAGGCGTCCTCGAGGGTGACCTGGAGCAGGAGGCGCTTGTCGGGGTCCATCGTCGTGTCCCACAGGTCCTTGGCGTCCATCTCGCCCAGACCCTTGTACCGCTGGATGGGGTTGACCTGGGGCAGCTTCTTGCCGTGGGCCAGGCCGTCGTCGCGCAGGGCGTCGCGCTCCTCGTCGGAGTAGGCCAGCTCGTGGGGGGAGTTCGTCCAGCGCAGCCGGAACAGCGGCGGCTGGGCCAGGTAGACGTGGCCGGCCTCGATGACCGGCCTCATGAACCGGAAGAGCAGGGTGAGCAGGAGGGTGCGGATGTGCGCACCGTCGACGTCGGCGTCCGCCATGAGGATGATCTTGTGGTAGCGCAGCTTGTCGAGGTCGAACTCCTCGTGGACGCCGGTGCCCAGGGCGTTGATGATCGACTCGATGGTGTCGGAGTTGAGGGCGCGGTCGAGCCGGGCCTTCTCGACATTGAGGATCTTGCCGCGCAGGGGCAGGATCGCCTGGATCCGCGGGTCGCGGCCCTGGGAGGCCGAGCCGCCGGCCGAGTCGCCCTCGACGATGAAGATCTCGCACTCGCGAGGATCGGTCGAGGAGCAGTCCTTGAGCTTGCCGGGCAGGGATGTCGAGCCGAGCAGCCCCTTGCGGTTGCGGGCCATGTCGCGGGCCTTGCGGGCGGCGACGCGGGCCTGGGCGGCGGCCTGCGACTTGCCGACGATGAGCTTGCCCTCCTTGGGGTTCTCCTCGAACCAGTCGGAGAGCTTCTCGTAGAGGACCTTCTGGACGAAGGAGCGGGCCTCGGTGTTGCCGAGCTTGGTCTTCGTTTGGCCCTCGAACTGCGGCTCGGTGAGCTTGATGGAGACGATGGCGGTGAGGCCCTCACGGATGTCGTCGCCCGAGACGCGGTCCTCGCGCTTCTTGATCATGCCCCAGGTCTCGCCCCACCGGTTGACGGTGCTCGTGAGCGCGGCCCGGAAGCCCTCCTCGTGGGTGCCGCCCTCGATGGTGTTGATGGTGTTGGCGAAGGTGTGGACGCTCGTGGCGTAGGACGTGTTCCACTGCATGGCGATCTCCAGGCCCATGCCCTCCTCGGGCTTGTGGGCCTCCAGGGAGATGACGGTGGGGTTGATGACGTCCTTGGAGCCGGTGAGGAACTTGACGTAGTCCTTGAGGCCGTCGGCGTAGTGGAACTCGTCGTGCAGCGGGTTGCCGTCCTCGTCGACGTGACCGTCACGCAGGTCGGTGAGACTGAGGCGCAGGCCCTTGTTGAGGAAGGCCATCTCGCGGAACCGGGTGGCCAGGGTCTCGTAGTCGAAGACGGTGGTGTCGAAGATCTCCGGGGAGGGTTGGAACGAGATCGTCGTGCCGGTCTCCTCGGTCTCCTCGAGCATCTCGAGCGGGGCGTCCGGGTCGCCCAGGGTGAAGGACTGCCGCCACCGGTGCCCGTCGCGGCGCACCTCGACGACGAAGTGGCTGGCCAGGGCGTTGACGACCGAGGACCCCACGCCGTGCAGACCGCCGGAGACCTTGTAGCCGCCGTTGCCGAACTTGCCGCCGGCGTGGAGGACGGTGAGGACGAGGGTGACGGTGGGGATGTGCTCGGTGGGGTGCTCCTTGACGGGGATGCCGCGGCCGTTGTCGCTGACCCGGCACCAGCCGTCCTCGAGCAGTTCGACGCCGATGGTGTCGCAGTAGCCGGCGAGGGACTCGTCGACGGAGTTGTCGACGATCTCGTAGACGAGGTGGTGCAGGCCCCGCTCACCGGTCGAGCCGATGTACATGCCCGGGCGCTTGCGGACGGCCTCGAGACCCTCGAGCACGGTGATCTGGCCGGCGTCGTAGGCCCCCTCGACGGCCTCGGGGACGCCGTCGATGACCGATGGGGTGAGGTCCTCGGCCCCCTGGCTCGACTCGGTCGTGGTGTCCACGAGCAGGTCGTCGGTCGGGGTCGACTCGGCCTGCTGGGCGGGCGACGTTTCGGGTGTCGAGGGCTGGCTCACGGGCAATGCGCTCCTGTGTGGTCGGGTCGGGTCCGGACGGGCCCGACGCCTCCCGGGTCCGTGCACGGTGGTGACGGCCCTGGTGGCGAACGGTCACACTCTACCGCAAGCGGCCCACGCAAACCGGTCAGCACCGTCGTCCGAGGCCGGCCCCGACGGATCGACCCGGCTCAGGAGGGCCGTGAACCGGCCTTGTGGTCCCTCGACCCCGGTCCCGGACTCGGGGCACGGGAGGCGGGGTCGGTCGGCTCACAGGACGAATGGCGGAGCTCACCCCACCCCGGGGGCGGCGACGAACCCCAGCCCGTCCCCACGGACGTGCACACACTCTCCCGCCGCGACCCACACCGCCCGTCCGGCCGTGAGCGTCGTGGTGGCCAGGGTGAGGGAGCCCTCGACGACCAGGACGATCCGACCCAGGTCCGACGCCGGCAGGTCGGCGTCGACCGGCCCGGCCAACCGCCACAGACCGAACTCGGGGAACACCGTGCGGTAGGCGTCGACCCCCCCGGCCAGCCGCTGCGGATCCTGCCCGACGACGGCCTGCGGCGACAGGTCGGCCAGCGCCAGCAGGGCGTCGACGTCGATGTGCTTGCCGGTGAGGCCACCGCGCAGGACGTTGTCGGAGCTGGCCATGATCTCGATGCCGGTGCCACGCAGGTAGGCGTGCATCGTGCCGGCCGACAGCTGGAGGCACTGACCGGGAACCAGGCTCACCCGGTTCATGAGCAGGGCGGCCAGGATCGACGGGTCACCGGGGTGGTCCCGGTCGAGATCGACGGCCGTGCGGGCCACCGGGTTCTCCTCGACCCGGGCTCGGCAGGTCTCGACGAGTTCGGCGATGACCCGGCGCTGCGTCTCACTCGGCTTGAGGCACGCGGTGAGCACCCGGGCCAGACCGGCCTGCGGGGTCCCGGTGCGCAGCGGCGCCAGGAGCTCGTCCAGACCCTCGACCGGCCCCAGGCCGGCCAGGAGCTCGAGGCTCGTGGGGACGTCGCGGAATCCACAGAGGGCGTCGAAGGGGGTGAGGGCGACGATCATCTCGGGCTTGGGCCAGTCGTCCCGGAAGATCCGTTCGGGGGCGTCCAGCGCGATCCCGGCCTCGTTCTCGGCGGCGAACCCGGCCTGCGCCTGGTCGCGGGAGGGGTGGGCCTGGATGCTCAACGCCTGGTCGGCCGAGAGGATCTTGAGCAGGTAGGACAGTCGGTCGCCGAACGCGGTCCGGGACGCCTCACCGAGCTCGGCGGGATGACGGCTGAGCCACGCGTCGAGGTCGCCGTCACCCTCGAGGGTCGACGGCGCGGACCGGTGCGCCCCCAGCCAGTACTCGGCCCACGGCGTCCCGTCGGGCCGGGCCCCGAGGATCGCCGGGATGGCATCGGTCGATCCCCAGGCGTAGTGCTGGACGTGTCCGGTGAGAGAGCGCATGGGTCGATCTCACCACGTCCCGCCTGGGGCCGCCAGCACCGCTCAACGTCGATGGACGAGCCCGCGACGGGGCAGGGCCCGACCTCACCCGTAGGTGTCCCGGGGCCCCCTTCCGGGAACCGACCTCGGCCCGTGCTTCCAGCTCGGGGCGCTCGGTCCCTCGATGACGATCCTCGTCACGGTTCCGTCGCCGAGTCGACGGTTGAGTTCGGCGACGAGTTGGGGGGCGATGGTGCGCAGGCTCGTGGCCCACACCGTCGCGTCGGTACGCACCGTGAGGACACCCTCACGGTAGGTCACCGGCCTCGAGTGCTCCGCATTGGTGACGCCGACCAGCTCAGGCCAGCGCACGAGAACCATCCGCAGGCTCACCTGCTTGCCCCACCCTCGGCTGGCGACCAACCGGTCGAAGGCCTGCCCCAGGAGCATGGGGTCACGCCGGTCGGCCCCCGGACCCGACCACGCGGCACCCTGACGGCGTCGGGACCGCCGCGGCGTCCCGCCGACCCCACGGGGTGCGGGAAGCTCGACGTCGTCCCACCGTCGCCGTCGGGTACCGGCGGGCTCACCGCGCGACGCCCGGGCGATGATGCGGGCCAGCTCGGTGCCGTCGACGTCGTGCTCGGCGGCGACCTCGCGGTCCTCGGGGCTGGGCTGCTCGAGCGGATCCTCACCCATCGCCGGACACCTCCTCATGGGCCACGACCTGACCTCCACCGACGTCGAACCGCCGTCCGCGGAGCATCGCCGGGACATCGCCGGCGACCGCGGCGGTGACGAGCACCTGGTCGGCGTCGACGACCGACTCGGCGAGCCGGGAGCGACGGGTCGCGTCGAGTTCGGCGAAGACGTCGTCGAGGACGAGGACCGGCTCGATCCCGTCGGCCCGCAGCAGCTCGAAGGACGCCAACCGCAGCGCCAGGGCCAGCGACCACGACTCCCCGTGCGAGGCGTAGCCCTTGGCCGGCATCGGCCCGATGTGCAGGACGACGTCGTCACGTTGCGGTCCGACGAGGGTGACGCCGCGCACCAGTTCGTCACGGCGTCGGGCGGCCAGGGCGTCATGGAAACGCTCGGCCAGGCCGGCCCGGTCCACCTGTGACGACCCACCCTCGGGGGTCGGCGCCGTCCACAGGCCGTCGAGGTCGATCGTCGACCGGTAGTCGGCGGTGGTGACGTCGTTGACCGGGGCGATGCGGCCGTAGGCGCGGCTGGCCGACGGCATGAGCAGGCTGAGCGTGTCGAGACGGGCCGAGAGGAGTTCGGCACCGACGGTGGCCAGCTGGGCGTCCCAGATCTCCAGGGTCTCGCCGGCCAGGGCCCCGGCCCCGGCTCCCCGCCCGGCGAGCGACTTGAGCAGGGCGTTGCGCTGCTTGAGGACGCGGTCGTAGTCGGCACGCACCCCGGCCATCCGCGGCCACCTGGTCACCAGGAGGGAATCGAGGAAGGTACGCCGGTCCGATGGGTCCCCACGGACGACGTCGAGGTCACCGGGACTGAAGACGACGGTGCGCAACACGCCAAGGACGTCGCGGGAGCGGGCCACCGGCGCCCGATTGATGCGGGCCCGGTTGGCCCGTCCCGGGTTGATCTCGACCTCGATGAGCAGGGCCCGGGCGTCGTCGGTGCCCGCCCGCACCTTGCCCCTCACGACGGCCTGGGTGGCCCCCAGACGCACCAGCGGGGTGTCACTGGTCACCCGGTGCGACCCCAACGTCGACAGGTACTCCACGGCCTCGACGAGGTTCGTCTTGCCCTGCCCGTTGGAGCCGACGAACGTCGTCACCCCCGGGTCCATGGCGATCTGCGCGCGCACGTAGGAGCGGAAGTCGACCAGGTTGAGGTCCTCGACGTACACCGGCCACCTCCTCGACGTGCTCGTGGGCCCCGGGGGCCCGGGCCGGAGCGGTCCGGCTCCGGCGTCCAAGCCTACTGGCGGACGCCGTCCCGGATGGCCTCACGGGCCTGCGGAGGACGCCCACCACGGCGCGACCGGTGACCGGCAGGTCGCGTCCGGGGCGTCGACGGCAACCAGGTCTACGGCAGCCAGGGGGAACCGTGGAGAACGGTCGTGCCGGCAGGAAGATGCGGGTCGTCCCCGGATCGGATGGCGTCGACGACCTCGGCCGGCTCGGCGGTGAGGTCACCGATGAGGCTCCACCCCTCACCTCGCCCGACGAGCTCGAACTGCCCCTCGGCCCCCCGGGCCACGACGAGGTCACCCTCGACGAGGGAGGCCAGGTCGGCGTCGAGCACCCCCAGGAGGTCGGCCGAGCCGCTGTCGCAGGCGTCGCACGCGCAGTCCGGGACGACGTCGAAGGGGTCGCCGCCGACCGACAGGCCCACGACGGGAACCTGGTCGATGTCGACGATGCTCACCTCCACCGCGAGGGTGCCGGGCAGCTCGCTCGTCCATCGTTCCCGACGCGGCTGGCTCCCGAGGGTCTCCACGGTGACGCCGGCCCCGCCGAGCACCTCACGCCAGGCGTCCAGTCGCAGGGTGAGCGCCCGGTAGCGCTGCGGGTCGGTGACGCGGCTGTACTCCTCCTCGAGCACGGTCCGGTCGGGGTGCGGGTCGGGCCACGACGGCGCACCGATGGCGTCGAATGCCGCGTCGACGGCGGACAGGACCTCGTCGATCGTCTTCATGGATCCAGTCTGACAACCGCTGCGACGAGACGACGAGGCACCCCGGAGGGTGCCTCGTCGATCTGCGGTGATGTGGGGGCTCGCGTCAGCTCGGCAGCCTCATGAGCATGATGACGTGCTTGTAGTCGTGCTCCACCTCACCGTCGAGCTCGTTGAGGCCCACGACGAGGCAGGGCTTGCCGGGGGCGGTGAAGGAGAAGTGGACGTAGGGGGTGTCCAGGGCACCGAGGGCGTCCGACAGGTAGTGCGGGTTGAACCCGGCGGCGGTGATCGTCGGGTCGCCGTCGACGTGGTTCGTCACGACCGCCTCGATGGCCTCGGAGGCCTGGGCCTGGTCGCCGGTGGCCGCCGACAGGGCGATGGAGTCGTCACCGATGACCATGCGCAGCGGGGTGTTGCGTTCGGCGACGAGGGCGACGCGACGCACGGCGGCGACGAGCTCGTCGGTGCGCACCCGCACCGACCGGGTGGCCTTGATGTCCATGAGGTGACGCACCTTGGGGAACTCCCCGTCGAGCAGGCGGGTCGTCATCCGACGGGCCCCGTGGGCGCCGTCCCCCTCGAAACCGACGAGGCCGTCCCCGGTCGCCCCGGAGGACAGGTTGATCGTCACGTGCTCCCCCGAGGTCATGGACCTGGCGGTCTCGTTGAGCACCTTGGCCGGCACGAGGGCGGTGGCCTCGAGGTCGGTGGCCGCCGGGCTCCAGGTGATCTCCTTGAGGGCCATCCGGTACCGGTCGGTGGCGAGCAGCGAGAGGGTCTCGCCCTCGATCTCCACGCGCACGCCGGTGAAGACCGGCAGCAGCTCGTCGCGGCCGGCGGCGACGACGACCTGGGAGACGGCCTTGGCGAAGACGTCGGCGGCGATGGTTCCCGTGGCGGCGGGCATCTCGGGCAGGGCCGGGTACTCCTCGACCGGCAGACCCTGGAGGGTGAACCGGACCGATCCGCAGACGAGCTCCATCTTCGTCGGATCAGCGGTGATGTCGACGGGCTTGTCGGGCAGCGACCGGGCGATGTCGGCCAGCAGCTTGCCCGAGACGAGGGCCTGCCCCGGCTCGTCGACCTGCGCCGGAAGGGAGATCTGGGCGGTCGTCTCGTTGTCCGAGCCCGACATCGTCACGCCGTTGCCCTCGGCGCGCACTAGCAGGCCGGCCAGGATGGGCACGGTGGGTCGGCTGGGCAGACTGCGCGCCGCCCAGGCGACAGCTTCGGCCATGACGTCGCGTTCGAGCCGGATCTTCACGTGCGTCCCCTCTTCGGGTGTCGTCGGTGGTGCACCCCACGGTGCCTGCACAGTGATCATATCGACGTCGAGAGACCGTGGCACCGGTCCGGTGAGGACCATGAGGGGAAGGTCAAGGGTTGGGGACGACCCGGGCCATCCCCAGATCCACACCCAGCTTCTTGGAACACCCATGGATGTCTGTCACTCCTTCATCATCATCACTCCTGTGGATCCTGTGGAAAGACGCTCCTTGTCCTTGTCGGAACGGATCCGGGGGTGTGGATGCCGTGGTGGGCGCAGCGTGGGTCGTGGGCCGGACCCTGTGGATCCGGGGCGGTTGTGGGTCCTCGTCCACCGGTCGTCCCCTCGTCGTCCACAGCCCCTGGGGATCCTCGTGCGGCGTGGGATCCGGTCCAGGTGGGGTGTCTGGGCGGTGGTGCGCGCAGGCCGATGTCGCGGAAGTCCCGTCAGCGGAGGTTTGCTCCCCCTCAGGGGAACAATGTCTCGCTCACGGTGATTTCCTGACACAGCCGGCGCGCGAGGGTGCTCGGTGAGGGCCACTCGGGGGAGGGTCGGCGTGCGCGACGTCGTAGGCTGCCGGCGCTCACGGCCGGCCGAGCGCTCCCGGGGTCAGAACTGCTTGATGCGGTTGGTGAGCTCGGTCACCTGGTTGAAGATCTGGCGCCGCTCCCCCATGAGTGCCCGGATCTTGCGGTCGGCATGCATGACCGTCGTGTGGTCCTTGCCACCGAACTCCGCCCCGATCTTCGGCAGCGACAGGTCGGTGAGCTCCCGGCACAGGTACATGGCGATCTGGCGGGCCGTGACGAGGGTCTGGGTGCGCGAGGTGCCCAGGAGGTCCTCCCGGGAGATCCCGAAGTAGGTCGCGGTCTCGGTGATGATCCGGTCGGCCGTCACCGGCGCCTCGCCGCCGTCGGGAATGAGGTCGCGCAGGACGATCTCGGCCAGGGCCATGTCGACCTGTTGCCGGTTGAGGCTGGCGAAGGCGGTGACCCGGATGAGGGCCCCCTCGAGCTCACGGATGTTCGTCTGGATGCGGCTGGCGATGAACTCGAGGACGTCCGGTCCGACGGTGAGTCGTTCGGCCTGCACCTTTCGGCGCAGGATGGCGATGCGGGTCTCCAGGTCGGGTGGCTGGATGTCGGTGAGCAGACCCCACTCGAACCTGCTGCGCAGTCGTGGCTCCAGCGCCTCGAGCAGCTTGGGTGGCCGGTCGGAGGTCATGACGATCTGCTTCTGGGCGTTGTGCAGGGTGTTGAAGGTGTGGAAGAACTCCTCCTGGGTCTGGATCTTCGACTCCAGGAACTGGATGTCGTCGACGAGCAGGACGTCGACATCACGGTAGGCCCGCCGGAACTGGGAGGTCTGGTTCGTCCCGATGGCGTTGATGAAGTCGTTGGTGAGCTCCTCGGTGGACACGTACTTGACGCGCACCTTGTCGTAGTAGCTCGACACGTAGGACCCGATGGCGTGGAGGAGGTGGGTCTTGCCCAGCCCCGAGCCGCCGTAGATCATGAGCGGGTTGTACGACTTGCCGGGGGCCTCGGCGACGGCGACGGCCGCGGCGTGGGCGAACCGGTTCGAGGCACCGATGACGAAGGAGTCGAAGGTGTACTTGGGGTTGAGCCGGGCGACGCCGTCGTCCTCGGCGGCCTGCGGGGCGGGGGTGACGCGCGGGCTGGGACCGCCCACGGTGACCCGGGGGACGAACTGGGCCGGGGCGACCTCCTCCTCCTCGGGTCGGTCCGGGGCACCGAGGGCCAGTTCGAGGTCGGGGTCGATGGTGATGGCCAGGTGGATGGGCCGGTGGAACTCGTCGGACAGGAGATCCTCGAGCTCACTGCGCATCTTCGACTCGATGCGGTCGCGTGCGAACTCGTTGTGGACCGCGATCATGGCGGTCGAGCCGTGCATCGTCACGGGGGCGCTGTTGGTGAGCCAGGCGCGATTGGCCGGGGAGACCTTCTTGACGATGCCCTTCCATGCGGTGACGAGGGCAGCGGTGGGGTCGACGGGGTCCTGGGAACTCATCGGAGGGGGCAGGACGGCGTCCGGATGGATGGTGGGAACGGGAGGGTCGGCGCGGGAGTCGCCGGGGGTGGCGAAGGAGTCGCTCATCCCACCACCCCGTTCCCGTCGGTGTTCTCGTCGGCCGTTCCCGTTCCGGCGTCGTCCATCGGACTCCGCCGGTGTGGCACGTTGTCCACAACGTTGTCCACAGACATGCTAGCGGCACATTCGCCCTCTGAGGACATGACCGTAGTCAAGGCAGGGGGCGACCCGCAAGCGGATTCGCCGATCAATTCGGCCGGTCCACGGCGTGTCGGGTGGACTACATCGGTGTCATTCGATGGGGTGTCCCATTGCGGTCGATCCGGTTTGCCCCGGAGCGCTTCGGCCGCGTAGTGTTGACCAGTCACTGCCCAGCAGCGACGCCCTTCCCCTGCGCCCAGCCGGGCGCCCCGGACATCGGGAGCGAAGACCTCGTTCCCCCGGGTGATCCCCAAGACACAAGGGAGAACATCCCCGTGAAGCGCACTTTCCAGCCCAGCAACCGTCGCCGTGCCCGCAACCACGGCTTCCGCAATCGCATGAGCTCGCGAGCCGGTCGCGCCATCTTGGCGGCCCGCCGCCGCAAGGGTCGCGCCAAGCTGTCGGCCTGATCCCGCGGTGCTCCCAGCCCGGTCGCGCATGCACCGGTCCGGAGACTTCCGCACCGCGATCCGCGGTGGTGTCCGGGCCGGGCGTCCGACGCTCGTCGTCCATGCCGGACGCCTTCTCGTCCCGAGCAGCACGGCCGATGAGACGAGGATGTCCCCAGGGTTTTCCACAGGGGTGATCCCCGCGCCGACCACCGGTTCGGACGTCATGGGTGACGGACCGGTCGTGACTTCCGACCCCGGCATGACGCCGCGGGTCGGTTTCGTCGTGTCCAAGGCCGTCGGCAACTCGGTGACCCGCAACCGCGTCGAACGCCGACTGCGCCACCTGGTCCGGCCCCTGCTGCCCGATCTCAGCGAGGGGACCCTCGTCGTCGTGCGGGCCCTGCCGGCTGCCGCCGACGAACCCGATCGCCTCGCCTCCGATCTGCAGTCGGCCTGGAGCCAGGCCCTCGGCAAGCTCGAGCGTCGCGGCGACGTCGGTGCCCCGACGACCTCCCCTGTGGTGGCGAGGACCAGGCCATGACCGGGGAGCTGACGATGCCGGCCGTGTCGACCCGCGGGACTCGTGACGACGTCGCCGCAGGTCGACGATTCCGTCCGGCGACCTGGCTGGCCATCGCCTTCGTCCGCGCCTGGCGGGCCCTCATCTCGCCCCTCTACGGACCGGTGTGCAAGTTCGAGCCCTCGTGCTCGGCCTTCGGCCTGCGTGCCCTCCAGGTGCACGGTCTGTGGCGCGCCACGCCGATGATCGTCTGGCGCATCCTGCGCTGCCATCCCTGGTCGTCCGGCGGCTACGACCCGGTCCCGGGGACCCCCGAGGCCACGGACTGGGAACGTCGTCACCCCGAGTGCGTCAAGCCCGGATGGGTGACGACCTACACCGCGACCCGCTCGCCGCACCTCCATGACGACGTCGTCGCCGACGCCGTCCTCCCCCACGACCACCCCCGCGCCCACCGGCTCGGGGAGCGTCCGACCTCCGTGGGCCTCCCGCTCACGGACGAGGACACGTCCACCGACTCACGAGGTGAGAACTGATGCTCAACCCGCTGGTCATGCTCGGCCTGGGCAGTGCCCTCAAGGCCATGGGGCATGCCATCATGCTTCCCCTGTACTGGGCCGTGTCCGGCCTCGTCGTCCTCTTCCGGGCCATGTGGGCCCCGATCTTCGGCGCCGACTCCGGTTGGACCTGGACCCTGGCCATCATCACCCTGACCGTCTTCATCCGCGTCCTGCTCATCCCGCTGTTCGTCAAGCAGATCAATTCCGCCCGCTCGATGCAGCTCATCCAGCCCAAGGTCAAGGCGATCCAGGACAAGTACGGCGATGACCGGGAGCGCGCCGGCCAGGAGATGATGAACCTCTACAAGGAGGAGGGGGTCAACCCGGCTGCCTCCTGCCTGCCGGTGCTGCTCCAGATGCCGATCTTCCTGGCCCTCTTCCGGGTTCTCGACGGAGCCTCCCGTGGCATCGCCCGGGGCCACTTCTTCGTCACCGATCCGGACGCCGTCGCGTCCCTGCAGCACGCCCGGATCTTCGGGGCCGAGCTGGCCGGACGCTTCCTGCCGATGAACAACGGGTTCGGTGGCACCCAGGTCGTCGCCCTCGTCCTCATCGTCATCATGGTGGCGACGCTCTTCTACACGCAGCTCCAGCTCATGCGCAAGAACATGCCGCCGGAGTCGCTCACCGGGCCGATGGCCCAGCAGCAGAAGATGATGATCTACCTCTTCCCGCTCATGTACCTCTTCACGGGCGTGAGCTTCCCCATCGGCGTCATGATCTACTGGGCGACGTCGAACCTGTGGACCCTGGGTCAGCAGGAGATCCTCATCCGCAACAACCCGACGCCGAACACTCCGGCCTACATCGACTGGCAGGAGCGGATGCGCGCCAAGGGCAAGGATCCCGACGAGCTCGAGCGGCAGCGTCGTGAGAAGCGCCGGCGCAAGGTCGTCACGGCGACCCCCTCCCCCGTCGTCGACCCCGACGACCCGAATTCCAAGCCCATGGTGGCTCGTCAGGGAGTGGCACGCCAGACCGTGCGCAAGGACTCCAGCGGAGCCGCCAAGCAGGTCGTCCGACGCCAGCAGCCCGCTCGCCAGACCCGCTCCCAGCGCAAGAACTGATCCCCCGCCCCGGCCCCTCCTCGACGACGACGGGCCGGGTCGACCACCCCTCGGTCCGTGTCGGACGGCACGGCCGATTCGACGAAGGAATCCCATCCATGAACGACGACATCCGCGAGCTCGATGAGGACACCACCTCGACCTCGCCCGAGGAGCCCCAGGACGACTCGGTCGAGGCCGAGGACGCCCGCGAGTCCGAGAACCCGCTCGAGGAGGAGGGCGACATCGCCGCCGACTACCTCGAGGAACTGCTCGACATCGCCGACCTCGACGGCGACATCGACACCTACGTGGAGAACGGGCGGGCGCACGTCTCCATCGTCACCGAGTCGACGACCCTCGTCGGGTCCGACGGCCAGGTGCTCGACGCCCTCCAGGAGCTGGCCCGGCTGGCCGTCATGACCGAGACCGGACGCCGATCGCGGCTCATGCTCGACGTCGCCGGGTACCGCGAGAACCGCCGCAAGGAGCTCGTCATCCTGGCGACCGAGGCCGTCCAGTCGGTCAAGGAGTCCGGCGAGCCGGTTCACCTGTCGCCGATGAACCCGTTCGAGCGCAAGATCGTCCACGATGTCGTCGCCTCCGCCGGTCTCGTCAGCGAGTCCGAGGGGGTCGAGCCCAAGCGGCACGTCGTCATCACGGCGTCCTGAGGACGTCGTCCAGGCCCGAACGAGGGCCCGCGAATCGGAGGGGACTCCGGTGCGCGGGCCCTCGTGTCGTGTGCGGCAGACGTGGACGGGAGAGCTCGCGGACACGTGGCGGATGGTCATCATGATGGGGGTGGTGTCGTGAAATCCCCGCCAGCGCGGGATTCCTCCCCTGGAGGGGAACAATGTCGCGCTCAGGGGATTTTCCTGACGTCCTCACCCCGGGACGAGAACACCCGAGTCGGGGCGAGCCCTCCCCCGACCGGCCGGTCAGGACACCTTGCAGGAACCCGACCTGCCGTAGGCCGCCGGGTTCGTCGGCGCCAGGGCCATGACCGCCTGGACGGTCGCCAACAAGGTGGTCTGACGGTACGGCTCGGCGATGGCGTTCCCGTCCGGGATGTCGGTGGCCATGGACGGTTGGTAGCGCACGGCCCCGGCGTCCGGACCCGACGTGAGGGTGGATCGGGTCACCCACTGCGCCGCTCGACGGGCCGCCTCGGAACGGTGCGGGGCCAGGGCGGCACCGGACAGGCCGGTCGTGTTGGCATTGGGCTCCCCTCCCAGGGACGCGGTGGCGAACCCGCCGTCGCTGCCCTGCTGGGTCGACAACCAGGACACCGCCCTGTCACGGGCCGCGGTGACCGAGGTCATCCCCTCGGCTGCAGCGGCGTCGAGGGCCATGGTGGCGAGCGCCGTGGAGTCGGTGTCGGCCCGGCCGTGCTCGCGATCGCAGTCCGAGGTGTCCGATCGCAGGTAGTGGAAGTACCCGGGGCGGCACTGCTGGCGGAGGAGGAAGTCGACGGCCCGGCGTCCCGACGGCGAGGTCAGGGTGTGGGTGCGCGCCATGGACAGCACGGCCAGGGCCTGGGGGAAGGTTCCGGGGACGTCAGCCGGTCCGCCGCTGACCATCCCGGAGGGGCGTACCGACGACGTCACGACCCGGGGAAGGTCGACCCCGCCGACGTCATGGATGTCGCTGAGTCCGTCGAGGGCCAGGACCATCTTGGCTGCCAGGCCCGCCCGATGTCCTGCGGGCGCGGACGAACGGGAACTCGTGGGTGTGGCGGCCGAGGTCGGGTGCAGGGGAACGCTCCGGGGCACCGATGCGACGACCGCGTCGCGCAGGCGGTCGGTGAGGGGGCCGGTGACGCCCGCGGCACGCATCGCCATGAGGACGTCGACCGACGAGGCCCCGACACCGGGACGTCCGGGATCGGCCACGGGCTGGTGGGCGAGCCAGGAGGTCGTCGCCCGCGTGCCCTCGGCGCAGGATGACGCGCGGGTGGTGGACGCCGAGGGGGAGGGTCTGGCGCCCCCCGTGTCGGTGGCGGGGGTCGAGCACCCGGAGGTCACGGTGGCGGCGATGACGAGGGTGAGGGTGAGGAGTCGAGAGCGTGACATGACAGTCCTTCCAAGGTGTGACCCGACGCCAGGTGCCCCACCACGTGAGCGCGGTGGGGCACCTGGTCGCGGGCGTCAGCAGCCCGTCCGGGGCAGGGTCGTCGGGCGGGAGGCCGACGGCTGGGTCGACGGATGCGTCGGCCGGCCGTGCGTGGGGGTGTCGGTCGGTGTCGGGGTCGGGGTGACCGTGGGCGTCGGAGCGGCGGCGAAGGTGAATCCATCCGCGAGGACGACCGGCTTCTGGGCCACGCCGTCGAGGGTCCAGTCGACGGTGACGTCGACCTTCCCCGGTGCGTGCCGTGGCGTCACCACCGAGAGGGTCGACCCGGACTGGCGCAGGTCGGTGCCGGCCTCGCCCCCGAAGGAGACCTTGGTCACGGTGACGGTGGGCATGGCGGCCTTGACCGGGACACGGCTGTCCTTCATGGTGCCGTTGCCGAGCTGTCCCTCATCGTTGTGACCCCACGTGTACACGCTGCCGTCCGAGGCGACGGCGGCACTGGAGTCGCCACCGGCGGCGACATCGGTGAAGGTGAGGCCCTTGGGGGCCACGACCTTCTGGGGGGTGTTGGTCGACAGGGGTGCATCGTTGCCGACCTGGCCGAAGGAGTTCCATCCCCACCCGTAGATCTCGCCGGTGGTGCTCAGCGCGATCGTATGGGCATCGCCGGCGCTGACCTTGCTGAAGGTCACTCCGGCGGGCGCCTCGACGCGCACCGGGACCTCGTGCTTCTTCTTCTTGGTGCCGTCACCGAGCTGGCCACGCCAGTTGGTGCCCCAGCCGTACAGGTCACCGGTGGTCGAGACGGCCATGGAGAACGCCATGCCGGCCGAGATCTGGGTGAACTTCACGTCCCCCTGCTTGACCTTCGTGGCGGAGTAGCGGGTCGCAGCGGTGCCGTCACCGAGGGCACCGCTGTCGTTGAAGCCCCAGGCCCAGGCCGAGCCGGTCGAGTCGAGGGCCACGGAGTGCACCTGGCCGGCGCTCACCTGCTTGACGTGCAGGCCGTCGGATCCGACGACCTTGAGCGGGACACGCGAGTCCCCGTTGTTCGGGTTCATCGAGATGCCCTGGCCGAGCTCACCACTGGTACCACGGCCCCAGGCCCAGGCGGCACCGTCGGAGCCGGCCAGCAGGCTGTGGCGTTCACCGGCACTGATCGACGAGCCGCCGACGGTCGTCACCGGACGCGGGATCAGGCCGTCCTTGTAGGCGGCGGGGACACCGCGCTCGCCGAAGTGGTTGTTGCCCCAGGCCATGACCGATCCCGAGGTCGTCAGTCCGAGGGCATGGTCCTTGCCGGCGTCCACCTGGGAGAAGGTCTGGCCCTCGGGCATGGTCGCCATGACGGGTCGGGTGGGCATGGTGTTGCGCGTGCCGTTGCCGAGCTGGCCGGCGGCATTGTTGCCCCAGCCCCAGACGCGTCCATGGGAGTCGAGGGCCAGCATGAACCCTCCCCCGACGCTGACGTGGCGGAAGCTCACGTCGACGGGGTTCTCGAGGCTCACCGTGGTTCCCCCGGCCTCCGGACCGGTGCCCGGGGTCGGGGCGGCCGCGGCCGCCTGACCGGAGGCGGTGGCGAGCAGGGCGGCCGCGGCGACGGCGCCCAACACATGTCTCATCGTTCTCATGTCGTCCTTTCGTGGTTGTCGATGGTCGGCGTACTGGAGAGCGGGGTGCTCACCAGTTCTTGCCCGTGGGGTCCCGGTGCGATCCGACACGGGAGGTTCCCGCGCCGTCCTGGATCTGACGGGCCTGGCTACGGGCGGCTTCGTTGCGTTGCTGCAGGTTGGCCTCCCGCCCGCCGGCCTGTCCGCCGGCCTGTCCGCCGGCCGAACCTCGGTCCTGGGAGGTGCCCTTCGGCTCCCCTCCGGACCTGGCGGCGGCCACCTTGGAGCTGAGGCGTCGCTGGACCGACTCGCGGTCCTTGCCGCGGTTGCGGTTCGACCCTGATCCGCCGGACGCCTTGGGCGTGGCTGACGATGACGACTTCTGCTGCTGTCGGGCCGTCGACACACAGCTGGACCCGCGGAGCACGGCCTCGGCCTCCTGCCACGTCTTCACGGCACCCACCGGATCTCCGGAGCCGCGTCGGGCGTCACCGTGGGACTCGAGGGTGAGGGCGAGGTTGAGCACGACCCGGCACCGCTGGGTCCGCGGGGCCAGCGGGAGGGCCCGACGGTAGTCGGCCTCGGCCTCGGACCAGTGCCCCTGGCGGGCCTGGGCGACGCCGGAGTCGTAGTGGGCGAGCCAGGGTTCGGCCAGGTTGACGACGCGGTTCGACCGGAACAGACGGGTCGCCGTCACGTCGTCACCCTCGGACATGGCCGCCCGGGCGAGATGGTCGACGCCGACGGTCGCCATGAGCCGCAGGCCCGACAGGACGAGGATGACGCCGAGCACACCGGCGCACACCCGCCCGGCCCGGCGCAGGACCGACCTCCTCGGTGTGTCAGTCGTCATGACGTGCCTCCTGTCGTGCCAGGGCCCATCGCCGGGTCGACCCCGCCAGGTCGACGAGGACGGCGAGCGCGCAGACGACGGCCAGGTACGGATACCATTCGCGTCGACCCGGGCCGTCCTGGGGTTCCACGAGAAGGGGCGGCTGGTGGACGGGGCCCGGTGCGGGTGCATCGTGGGTGAGATCCGCCCCGAGCTGTCCGGCGATCCGCTTCATGGCCGTGACATCACAGACCGACTCGGCCGGGCGCCCCCGGTACATGACGGGCCGGTGATCGGTGCGGGAGCGTCGCACCTGGGCTCCCTCGGTCGAGCCGTAGGCCACGACATGGGCCTCCGTCACGAGGGGACGCAGCGCCGCGAAGGACGCCGGCGTGGCCCGGGCCGTCTGTTCCCCGTCGCTGAGGACGTAGAGGTATCTGGCGGCGGCGGGATCGGCACGCCTCATCTGCTCGAGGACCTTGGTGGCCAGGGGAATGCCGATGGACACGTCGGTGCCCGTGCCGGCGTCGTTCTCGCGCCACCCCATCGCTCGCACCGCCGTGGTCACCGAGTCTAGGTCGGTCGTCGAGGGAACCTCGAGCCGCGCGTCGTTGTCGAAGGTGAGGACGGCGACCCGAGCTCCCTCGAACCGTCGGACGAGCGAGGTGACGTCCTCGACGACCCCGTCCATCCGTGGGGTGCCCCCGCGATGGTCGACGGCACCCATCGAGGCGGATCGGTCGATGACGAGGAGGACGTCGGCGCGCATCGTCCGACGTGTCGCGGTACCACCCTCGATCCCCGGACGCAGGGCCACGGCGGCCACGAGGGAGGCGAGCAGGAGGTGGAGCAGCAACCGTCCCGGACGTCGCCGGCGCACCGCGGCCGGGCCGTCGCACGCGACGACGACCAGGGCCATGACGACCGCGCCGGCGACGAGCCACCAGTTCGGCAGGACGGTGATGTGGTTCATGACACCTCCTTGCGTTGCAGGACGGCACCGCAGGTCGATCCCAGGAGCATGAGGAGCACGCCCGGCCACGGTTCGTCGAGCACCCGCTGGTGCGGGGTCGCCAGGAGGGCCGTTCGTTCCTGCTGGCGGATGCGGTCGGCGATGAGGGAGGGATTGGCCGGTCGGCCGGCCACCAGGGAGAAGGAGTCGCCGTGGGTCCGTCGCACCTGGTCGTGGATCGACCGCGTCGCCTGCTCGTCGTTCCCGGCCGGGACGACACCGAAGACCATGACACCCTTCGCCACGGCGGTGTCCATCGCCTGCGACATGGTGTACAGCGGGGCTCCTGACACCAAGCCGTCGGTCGCCAGGACGAGGGTCCGTGACCGCGGACGATCCAGGTCGTCGAACCGGTTGAGGCATGACGCGATGCCGTCGCCGATGAGCGAGGACCCGTTCTGCCCGTAACTCGTGCCGGGAACCCCGTCGCCGGTGACGGAGGCGCGGGTCGGGGAGAGTGCCTCGCGCACCGCCGAGGCGTCCTTGGTGAGGGGGATGACGGTGACGGCGGACGAGTCGAAGGCCACCAGGCCGATCCGGTCACGGCCCAGGCGGCCGGAGAGGTCGGTGAAGGTGTCGAGGACGTCGGCGTCCACCTTGGCCATGGAGGACGACACGTCCAGGCACAGGACGATGTCGCGACTGCGCTCGTCGGGAGCGTCGTCGTCGACCCGGATGAGCCGGGAAGCGGTGAGCGCGGCACCGGTGAGGGCCAGGGCCCAGCACAGGCACACCGCGGCGAGTCGTCGCCGACGCTGTGCCACGAGGACCCGGTAGCGAGGCAGCCGGCGAAGCCGGTCGAGATGGGCCACGACGACACCGGTCACCGCACCACGACGCCGGGGCCAGCGGGCCGCGATGACCGCGGCCACGATCCCGAGCACGAGGAGAACGGCCCCCAGGGGCCACCAGATCAGTGCCACGACGACACCGCCGTCCTGGCCGCGTCGAGCCGAGGGATCGCCGGGTCATCGGCGTGCCCGGGGTCGAAACCTGCCTCCACACAGCTCGCCAGCAGGGGCACGAAGGTGGACAGCCGGGCGTCGTCGTCGGCGCGGCGGCGCAGATCGTCCATGGACTCGAAGTCGATGTCGGAGGCCGTGGCGACCCCCAGGAACCGGCGGCACACGGCCCCGATGCGACGATGGGCCGTGGACGAGGAGACCCGACCCGAGGCCAGGTCGACCCCGACCTCGTCGAGCCGTGCCAAGGTGTGGCGGCGCAGGGTCTCCAGGTCGACGGGGTCCTCGACCGGACGGGGCGTCGGACGTGTGGACCGTCGCCCGGCGAGGATCGTCAGGGTCAGACCGATACCCACCAGGGCCAGTGCGAGGAGCACCCACCACGGACTGTGCATGACGGCGGGGTACTGCCCGGTCGGTGCCTGTTCAGGAACGATGAGCAAGACGCAGCCTCCTCGGATCCCCGTGGTGGCGTGACCCAGCAGGGCCGCGAGGTCCGCAGTGGCCGAGTCGGGGACACAGCGGGCGTCCACCGCGCGCAGCATCCGTTCGACGTCGACGTCACGTGCCGATGGCCGGGCGATGGTGGGGGCGCCGTCCTCGGCCGAGACCACCGTGACCCGGTCCCCCTGCTGCAGGGCGATGCTGGCCACGGTGGCCGCGCAGGCCACCGCCACCTGGGCCTTCGACTCGGTGGCGTTGGCCGACGCCGCCAAGGATCCACCGGTGGGCACGATGAGCAGGACGCACTGACGCCGTTGGGCGACGTACTCACGCACGAGCATCTGGCCGGTGCGCGCCGAGGCCCTCCAGTCGACGTCGCGCAGGTCGTCGCCACGGACGTACTCGCGCAGGTCCGAGAAGTCGAGGCTGCGTCCCGGGAACACGGCCGGGTGGGCGCCCTCGAGTTGCCCGACGACCCGGTGGCGGGGCGCCAGGAGCAGCTCGGTGCGCACACGTTCCAGATGGGTCATGTCGGTCAGGGGGTGGGGATGGCGTTGAAGACGGCGTCGATGAGGTCCTCGGTGCGCACCCCGGTGGCCTGGGCCTCGAAGCTCAGGAGGATGCGGTGTCGCAGCACCGGGTGTCGTAGCGCCAACAGGTCGTCGGGGACGACGTGGTCGCGCCCGTGGAGGAGGGCCCGGGCCGCCCCGGCCTCGACGAACGCGATGGTCGCCCGGGGGCTGGCACCCAGCTCGATCTCATGGGCCCGGGCATCGGGGAGGCAGCGTTCCGGGTGCCGGGTGGCGTCGACGATCTCGATGACGTAGCGCACCAGCGAGTCCTCGACGTGGACCCGCCGGACGAGCCGTTGGAGCCACAGGACGTCGTCGGTCGAGGCGACCGGCTCGGCCTCCGGCGCGTCGAGGGCGCCGCTGCGCACCCGGTGGACGACGTCGAACTCCTCGGCGGGGGTCGGGTAGTCGACGACCTCCTTGAGGAGGAACCGGTCCATCTGGGCCTGCGGCAGGACGTGCGTGCCCTCCTCGTCGATGGGGTTCTGGGTGGCCAGGGTGATGAAGGGTCGGGGCAGGTCATGGCTCGTCCCACCGATGGTGACCCGGCGTTCCTGCATGGCCTCGAGCATCGCCGACTGGGTCTTGGCGCTGGACCGGTTGATCTCGTCGAGCAGGACGAAGTGGGCATGGACCGGCCCCAGTTCGGTGCGGAACTCGGTGGTGCGGGAATCGAAGACCTCGGTGCCGACGATGTCGCTGGGCAGCAGGTCAGGGGTGCACTGGACGCGTGCGAACGAGGCGTGGACGGTGCTGGCCAGGGTGGCGGCGGCCAAGGTCTTGGCCAGTCCGGGAACCGACTCGAGGAGGACGTGACCGTTGGCGAGCAGCGCCACCAGGAGGGCCTCCCGGAGGTGTTCCTGGCCGACGACGCGCCGGGAGAAGGACTGCTCGATCCGGCTGACGAGCTCGGACGCGCGTGCCAGCTCATCGCGGGTGATGGCCTCGGGGTTCGGTGTGGTCAACGGATATCTCCTGACTTCCAGAGGGAGGGACGACGGTCGATGAGGTCGCGACGAGTGACGGCCTGACGTGACAGTGGGCGCGCCGGGGTGGTCCCGGCCGGCGGCTCGGGTGGCGCCAGGACGTCGCGCAGGGCGGCCAGGGGCACGCTCATCGCCACCGCCGCCGCGGCGAGCACCCCGCATCGAACGGCGAGCGGGCCGAACGGGGCGGCCGCCAGTCGCGTCGACAGGTGGTGCCCCAGGTCGGCCGGGGAGACGGTCGTGGTGCGGGGCAGGGGGCCCGAGGTGGCGGACAGCACCACGCCGACGAGGGCTCCTCCCGCGCCCGCCACCAGGGTGAGGAGGGTGCCTCGGGTGACGACCGATCCGGTCCGCGGCCGTCGCGCCAGCGCGCCCAGGGCGCCGCAGGCCGCGCCGGCGAGGCAGCGGGCGGGCAGGCTCGCATCCGGCACGCCGGTCGCCGTGGCCAGGGCCAGCTGGCCGGACAGCCCGACGAGGACACCGCTCGTGGGGCCGCCGACGGTGCCCATGACCAGCGGGACGATCCACGAGGGCTCGAAGCCGCCGGGACCGTCGAGCAGGACGTGCACGAGCGCGGTGAGGACGGTTCCCGTGCACCACTGGGATGGTGCCGACGGACGGCGTCCGTCCTCGGCCCATCGGATGACACCACACAGCAGGACGCCGGTGCTCACCAGTGCCAGGGCCGCGGACCCGACCCCGGCGTCGAGCACCGAGGGACCGGACAGCAGGGGGTACACCGCCCACGCCGCCACGATGACGACGAGCAGCGCGCTCCAGGACCCCGATGCCAGATGTCTCATCGCCGCTCCGCCGTCGCCGGGACGAGGTCGACCTCGTCCAGATCCGTGACCCGTAGCGGTCGACACACCTCGGCGACGACCGGGAGCCAGGGCAGCTCATCCAGGCTTGCCGAGGGGCCGCGTCCGACACGAGCTGCTCGTCCTCGACGAGGAGCAGTCGGTCGCACACCGTCGTGAGGAACTCGATGTCGCGATCGACGACGACGAGCCCGCCTGCGCCGCCCATGAGGGACGCCAGGTCGGCGCAGGACCGTGCGTCGAGGCCGTCGGTCGGGTTGACGAGCAGACCCGGGGCCGCGTGGTCCCCGGCATCGACGCAGGTCGCCAGCGACAGCAGGTCGACCACGGCGCGTGACTGCCCGGCGGACATCGGGCGCAGCGGTGCCGCAGCGGGCAGCTGCTCGGTGGCGGCGAGTCGGTGCTCGTCGAGGAATCGGCGGGTGGTCCCGCGCGGCTGCCGGCTGGCACGGTCGATCCTCGTGCACACTCCGGGCAGGGCGCAGACCCCGAGCAGGTGCGCCAGGTCGCGATCGTCCGGGAGGGGGCAGCCGGTCCGGTACAGAGCGCGTGCCACCCGCTCGGCCGTCGCATGGGCGGAGCTGACGATCCCCAGGACCTCCATCGACCGCACGGTGATCGTCCCGGTGCCGGTGAGTCCGCCCGCGAGGCCTCGACGGTGAGGAGGTCCTCGCCCGGGTCCTTGCGCCGGCGGGGGCGAAGGTGGCAGGTCATTCCCAGATCGGTGAGGAGTTCCCGCGACCTGCTCACCGTGGAGGTCCGGGACCGCTCGACCCCCAGCCGGTCGGCCAGGCGGGCCAGCGGGGGGGGTGGCAGCACCGGCGACGTCCAGGTGTCGGGTGCCGACACCGTCGTCCCCGCCGACAGGTCGACGATGCGGTCGCTCACCGGGACGGCGATGGTGAGATCGTGCTCGG
Organism: Acidipropionibacterium timonense; assembly: GCF_900605005.1. Lineage (GTDB taxonomy): Bacteria > Actinomycetota > Actinomycetes > Propionibacteriales > Propionibacteriaceae > Cutibacterium > Cutibacterium timonense. The sequence continues at coordinate 2,691,884 of NZ_LR027558.1, forward strand.
CCCACACGACGATGCGTCCTCGGTCACCGAGCTGCCTGACGACGTCGGCTGCCCGGCGGCGGGACCCGGCGCACATCGGCGCGAGGACCTGGTCGATGACGACGACCGGCGCCCCATCGATGCAGGCCTCCAGGAGGGCGGCCCGGGCTGCGGCGTCAGGCTCGAGCATCGTCCGGTTGGTCGCCAGATGGGCGCCCAGATCGAGGTCGTCGATCCAGTGTCGGTCGGCGCCGCTGGCCATCGACCCCACGGTGCCGGCCCGTCGGGGCCTGCGTCCGACGTGGCTGACGACGCCATCCAGCTCGGTCTCGCTCGCCCCGGTGAGGGACCGCCCGTCCAGGGCGACCTGGCCCCGGACCGGTCGCTCGGTGCGGCCGGCGATGGCGTCGAGCAGGCTGGTCGCCCCGGACCCGCTGACGCCGACGACGAGGGTGACCCCCGCCTCGAGTTGCAGGTCCACTGGTGTGGCTGACGGTCCGATGACCCGGACGGCACGCAGGTCAAGCATGGCGGACCCCCGTCCGTGAACGTGCCACGACCAGGGCCAGGACCCCGGCGTCGGCGGCGAGCAGTGCCCAGGTGGGGCCCACCTGCCGGTCGACGATGGCCAGGATCCAGGTGACGACGAGGGCGCCGACGCCGATGAGGTCCGGTGCTCCGGGGACACCGAGCCACCGGCGCCCGACGGTGAGCTGTCGGACGGCCACGATGGCCAACCAGACCGTCAGGACGACGGCGGACACGGAGATGTCGGTGGACGGGATGGGTCGTCGTCCGGCCACGAGGGGCAGGACTGCTCCGGCGAGCACGGCGGCCACCGCGACCGACGCGGTGCTGGCGAGGACGCTCGCAGGACGAGGACGGCGTCGACGGGTCCACTGTCGGCACAGATCGCCGGTGCGCAGGGCGACGTCGGCGAGGATGGTCCGCCACGGTGGACGCAGGTGGCGCGAGCGCAGGCCCGAGCGCACCGACAGGCTCTCGTGGAGGGCCTGTGGGGCGCAGACGGCCGGAGCCAGGAGGCAGGCTGCCGGTCCGAGGGCCAGGGCCCATCCGTCGAGTCGGCGTCGTGAGTCGTTGACCTGGCAGGCCCAGGCCCAGCCCAGGAGGAGAACCGAGGCCGGGAGGAGGCCGAGGGTGGTGGAGACGATCGACGGGCCGAACCACAGCCCACGGGCGAGTCCGACGAGAGCCACTCCGATGCACAGGGCCAGGGCGGGCCGCGCCATGGAGCGGCGTGGCCCCCGATCGGTGAGGACGGCCACCAACAGCGTGACGAGGGTCATGACGAGGGCCGCTGTCGACATGACGCCGGGCGTCGTCATCCGCGAGGACAGGATGACGACCGATGCGACGAGCAGGGCGGTGACGGTCGGGGAGATCCGTGTCATCGGCGCGGCTCCCGAGGTCTCGCGGTGACGGAGCGGCGGCGGGTGGCCCAGACCAGGACGACCGCGGCCAGGGCGCAGGCTCCGGTGGCCACCCGGGTCGCCGTGGTGAGCCGGCCGGTGTGCGCGGGGCGGGGACGGGTCGGACGGGCGCCGACGACGTCCGGCGGTGTCCACAGGGTGGGGACGTCGGTCCGGGCGGGGTGATCGACGGTCGGACGGTCCAGGAAGCGGCGGTGGTGCCGTGGACGACGTCGAGCAGGCGGAACTGGTAGGGCTTCGACAGCAGACCCCGGGGGACCTCGTACCGCGTGGTCGTCACCTCGTCGGGTCGGTCGATGGAGGTCTGGGTGACGTCGGTCCCGTCGTGTGGGGCGGCCGGGTGCCACGATCCGGCATCGAGGTACTGCACGACGCGGTCGGTGCGCGCCGGGAGCCCGGCATGCCGCAGGTCGAGGGGCTGGCCGACCGGCTTGTCGGTGCCCCAGCCGTCGCCGAGGAGGGTCGGGGTCGGTGTCTCGGCGGGGACGAACTGGCCGACCGCGTCCTGGGGACGGTGGTGGTCGGCGTCGATGGGACCGATGAAGACCCATGGGCTGGTGAGCGTGATCGGCGCCCGCCATGGTTGGAAGGTGAGCGTGATGCTGGCGGTCCCGTCGGACCCGGTCGTCGTCTCCACGTAGGAGGTGTAGGGGTGCATTCCGGCGAATCGTGCCCGGGAGTCGAGGTCGACGGCCCAGGCGCGCACGGCGACCCACTGGCGCGGGGCTCCCCTGACGGTGACCTGGTAGCTCGATCCCTGGCGCATGACCGATCCGGCAGCGACGCCGATGGAGCAGTGTCCGGTCCGGCCACACAGTTGGGAGGTCATCGTCATGGTGCCCGGTGTGGACGGGGTGGGCGCGGCCCGGCCGGGGACCGGCGTCAGGCACAGCGGCGCGAGCAGGCCCAGCAGCAGTGCGACCGCCAGGCTGGTGGTCCGGCGCAGGAAGGTCGGCTCACTCATCGTCGTCCACCTCGATCCCCGTGCTCGGGACGGACGTCGTGGTGGTGTCGGCGGTCGTGGCGCGCTCGTCGCGTCGACGGCGGGCCAGGAACCATGCACCCGCGGTGGCCAGGAGGAGCCCGGCGACACCGAGGGTGGTGGGGATGGGGTGACGTCGGGGAGCACCGTGGAGGAGACCGGTGGAGGTGGCGTCGGGGCCCCAGACCGGGGTCGGCGATGCGGTCCCCGAGGGCTTGGGACCGGAGTTCGCCGAGGCGGTGTCGCTCGAGGACGGAGCCGGCGAGGAGACCCGTGGTGAGGCGGAGCTGGACGTGGGGGTCGGGGTGGCACTCGTCGAGGTCGTCGGGGTCGCCGAGGAGGACGCCGTGGGCGCCTCACCGGGACGACTCGGGGTCGGCACCGGGCGCCGGGGCGGTCGACGTGCACGTTCGGAGCGACGTCGGTGGTGTCGTGGGACCTTCCGCCGTCATCATGTCGGGGGTCGGGTCGGGGCGCTGCGCCGGACGGATGGGGGTCGGACGGATCCTGGCCGGCTGGTGGCACCTCGTCGCCGCCCTGGTCCGAGGGACCCGACGCGGATGGCGCCGAAGGTCCACTGCCGGGGCCAGTGGACCCGGGAGCCGACGCGCCGGGCCCGGACGGGCCGGGCCCGGGTTTCGAGGGGTCGCCCGAGGGACCGGAGGGTCCGGGTTTCGACGGTCCGGGCTTGGACGGTCCGGGCTTGGACGGTCCGCCGGGGCCCTTGCCGTCGGACGGCTCGGGGGCAGGATCTGGACGGTGGGCGAACTGCGGTCGCTTGAGCGGCGAGTTGGCGTCCTCGGGCAGGCAGACGTGCTTGTAGGCGTCCCCGGGATCGAAGCAGTCGACGGGAGCCAGCGTGACCATGACGAAGGAGTGGTTGTTGCGGTAGAAGACGTTGCAGTTCGTCGTCGTCGAGTCACGTCCGGGCCACGACATCGAGCAGGGCGTTCCGTCGTCCGGCCACGGATTGAGCTTGTCGCCGGGGTCGACGTCGACGAGGACGTAACCGATGCCGTACTCGCCGTGTTCACCGCTGTCGGCGTTCTTGTCGGCGGTGGTCACCCCGAACTGGCGACGTCGGATACCCACGGCCTCGAGGATCTCGTCGGTGCCGAGCGGGTTGCTCTTGGGCCCTGGGTGCAGGCTCACGTCCGACGAGCAGCGCACCAGTCAGTTGCGGGACGCGAACAGGTCCGGGGCCACCTGCCGGATGCGGTGCTGGGCGGCGGAGGGAAGCCGGGACAGATCGACGACGACGGCGTGCCCGGTCTCGTCGATCCGGCACCAGCCGTCGTGCCAGGGTGGGGCGGTGTGGGCGCTTCCGAGCGAGATCGCGGTGGCGGGAAGGGTCAGGGCCAGTGTGGACAGGAAGGCCGCGCAGGCCCGGCGCGTCAAGGATGCGCCGCGGTGGTGGGACGATCGAGGCGAGGCACCCATGGAGATGTCCGACGACGGCCGTTGCAGAGGTCGACCGTCGAGGCGCGGCACCTGCGGCATCGGTTCCTCCCCTTCGGCCCATGAGCGCGTGGGAGGGGAAGAACAGGGGTCCTCCGCTTCCGCAGCCCACGACGGAAACTTCGAGGGGCATCGTGGTCAGTGGTCCGACTCGCCGATTCTCACGGCTCACGGTTGCGGGACAGCGTCGGATTCGCACCGACTTCCCTGACACACATGCCCGTCCGCCGGACGGTGCCCGACGGAGTATCCCACAGCATATGCAGAGAGTATTCATGGTGACAACCTGGGAGGCTGTGGTACAAGGCAGGGTCACGGGGTCTGCCGGTGCGGGGGTTGCTCGGTGACGGGGAGTGATGTGTCGCCATCAACTCGCTCAACGTAGCTTCTGGAGAAGTCATTGAAAACGGTATGAAAGCAGCGTGGTGAGCAGCGGATCCTTGGCGGTGACGAGCGCTTCCTCCGGGAGACGTCATGTGGTCGGGCGTGACCCGGCGGGGCTGTCGGCAGGGCGGTCGGGTCGAGTCCGTCGCCAGTGTTGAGCGCTCGATGGGCGGTTCTCGTGTGACAGCATGGAGGTGTGGAAGACCCCTACGGTGGAATGGACGTCGCCGAAGAGCTGTATGGAGATAACTTCATATGGGTAAAGAAATATGTCGATATTTTGGCCACCAGTGGTGTGGACTGGGGACTCATCGGGCCGCAGGAGGAGCCCCGGTTGTGGCAGCGGCACATCCTCAACAGCGCGGCGATCCATCGACTCATCCCGGAAGGGTGTGAGGTGGCCGACGTCGGCAGTGGCGCCGGACTGCCAGGGATCCCGTTGGCGCTGCTGCGACCGGATCTGGAGATCACGCTCGTCGAACCTCTGCTGCGTCGTTCCAACTTCCTCATCGAGACGGTGGATGCCCTGCACCTGGGAGATCAGGTTCACGTCATCCGATCGCGCGCTGAGGAGCTCGACACGACGTTCGACGTCGTCACAGCCAGAGCGGTTGCCGGACTCATCAAGCTCATCAACTGGACTGGCAAGCTCTTCATCCCCCACGGGATCCTGCTGGCGCTCAAGGGACAGGGTGCCGAGGCCGAGGTCGAGGGCTGCCTGCCGGAGTTGTCACGCCGCCATCTGGCCGCCGACGTGCTCGTGGCCCGCGCGGCTCCTGGGGCCGAGATCACCCACGTCACTCGCGTGCGGGAGATGTTGCTCACCGAGGTCCGGGAGTACTGAGGTCCGGGAGCACTGACAGGGGTGTGGCCAGCGCTCGGGTGAGCCGCTCGATCCGGATCCGGTCGACCGCAGCCCGTCGGCGAGAAGGTGTGTTGCTCGCGGTTCGGTCGGGTTGAAGCGGGCGGCGAGCACGAGGCCGAGCTGGTGCAAGCGGCACGGCGTCGACGGCGCGTCGATGTGTTCTCCTCCCGAAGAGGCGGTGCTCCAGTCCGTGGATCATCGCGAGGTGAGAGCGTCAGGGTTCCCACCGGGAGCTTGTCGGCCGTGTTGCGGACCTCGCGGTGGCTCGTCGGTGATGCAGGACATCAGGAGGCCCGGGTGGCAGGACAGCCACGGGGGACGTCGATCGACCGGACTCGTGCCGGCGGACATGGATGCTCGGCAGGGCCAGCGGTTCGAGGAGTGTGCGTTGTGATCATGGTCGGGATTGACGTCGACGAGGTGATCGGCGCCGACCTGATTGAGATGGCCGGTCGAGTGCCGGTGAGATTGATGGCGGGCCCCTGGGTGTCGCCGACTGGGTGAAGGTGGGCGGTTCGAGTCGTGGGGACCCAGGGACTACGGGGATGCGAGGTCGGCTTCCCCATGGCAGCGTCCCCGACGGCCGGTCACCGATCGATTCCGGCCGGTACGGAGCGCGAGTGGACCGGCCACCGGCGTGAGGCGAGGTGGGTGTTTCACGTGAAACACCCGGTGCCGGTGCATCCGTGAAGAGCTCACTCGTGGTCAGGTACGACCCGGATTGTCGCGGGCGGCAACGACGACATGGCGATCCGGACCGGACCATGGCTGCGGAACGACTGGCTCTGCCAGACCACATCGAGAACGCATGACGGGGCCACCCCATGCGCGGCACCTGGCTCGTCCCATCCGATCGGACGACGCGGGTCTCTTCGACGCGGGTCTCTGCGCGAGTCAGCGACCCGCGTGTCTACTCCTGGTGAGCAATGGTCCGGAAGGATCGGCGACCGAGCGCGACTCATACCGCCTTGGGCGAGCAGGCTGCGTGCGGACACGACGTGGCTGCGGGCAACGGACGGAGCTGGGAGACGAAGGACCCCTGGGAGTGACGGCGACCTGGCTGACCGGCGCGCAGCGGGCTGACGGGCGCGGACCGGGGTGACGGGCGCGGAGCGGGCTGTCCGGTACTCGCCTGTCTGACCGGTACTCCCTGTCTGGCCGGTCCCGAGCGGAGACGCGGACGCCCGACTCGGCTGCAGCCGAGTCCGGCTCGGCTACCGAACGACCGGACAACCCGGGTGAGTGAGGGTAGTGGCGACTTGCGGGCCCGATCCCGGCCGGCAGCCGAGGACCACGCGGTGATCGAGCGCGGTGGCCGTGAAGGTCGTGGCCCCAGCCGTCCCCCCGGGCCCATGATCACATGCGAGACAGGGTGGTCGTCGAGCTTTGCAGACTGAACCCAAGGGCTGTACCGGACATCACCTGAGCCGGCGCGCGGGCACCGGCGGACACCCGGCTCCCGCGGGCGCCCGGCCCCCGCAGACAGCCGGCGGTACATCGTCATGAGGGGTTCGTCGGTCGCGTCGTCGCGAGGCTGCATGGTCCACGAGTGCGGGACTGCGAGCGGCTAGAGTGGGCGCGTCCACGTCGGTGTTTCACGTGAAACACCGCAGGCCACCTTCCCCGAGAGGCAACAGCGTGACGAACGAGGTACCCGTCTACGACAAGGGCCCGAAGAGGGCGGCATTCGAGACCCCCGATGTGCCTGCTCCCGACGCAGATGACGACGCCGCCGACACCGCCCCCGGAAGTGCAGCGGCCACCGAGTCCACACCCCTGCCCCTGACACTGCCCCGTCCCCGGTCGGTCCGCATCGTCGCTGTGGCGAACCAGAAGGGCGGCGTCGGCAAGACGACGACAGCGGTCAATCTGGCGGTCGCACTGGCCATGAGTGGCCTGCGCGTCCTCCTCATCGACGCCGATCCCCAGGGCAACGCGTCCACCGCCCTGGGCATCGAGCACGACTCGGGAACACCTGGCACCTACGAGGTCCTCATCGATGGCGAGGACCTCTCTCTCGTCGCGCGGATGAGCCCCGAGACCCCGGGGCTGGAGGTGGTTCCCGCCACCATCGACCTCTCCGGTGCCGAGCTGCAGCTCGTCTCCGTCAAGGGTCGAGAGTCTCGTCTCAAGAAGGCCCTGGCGAGCTATCTTGCGACCCACGACATCGACTACGTCTTCCTCGACTGTCCCCCGTCCCTCGGTCTCCTCACCCTCAACACGCTCGTCGCCGCCGACGAAGTCCTGCTGCCCATCCAGTGCGAGTACTACGCCTTGGAGGGCGTGACGCAGCTCATGCGGACCGTGGGAGCGGTCCGCAATTCCCTCAATGCCGAGCTCGAGGTCGAGTCCATCCTCATGACGATGTTCGACGGCCGCACACGTCTGTCGGCGCAGGTCACCGAGGAGGTTCGCGCCCACTTCCCGACGCAGACTCTTCGCACTGTCATTCCGCGGTCGGTCCGCGTCTCGGAGGCCCCCAGCTACAGCCGGTCGGTCCTCACCTATGACCCCAACTCCGCCGGTGCGAAAGCCTACCGGGAGGCAGCGGCGGAGTACGCCCACCGCCATGCATCCTCCGCCACCGAGCAAGCGGACATCCCGACGACCGCTTCCGACGACCCGTCGAAGACCACAGAAGGAGCATGATCAATGGCGACGAAGCACCAGGGCCTGGGACGCGGTTTCGGCGACTTCTTCCAGCGCACCGACGTCGACGAGGAACCCGAGGTCATCACTGATCATGCCCATGATCACGTTGACGAGCAGTCCGACACGGCTCCGGCGGCCCTGACCGACGGCTCCTATCTGCGGACGATCCCGGTCAAGTCGATCCGCCCGAACGCCAAGCAGCCGCGCACGGCCTTCGATGAGGCGGCCCTGCGCGAGCTGTCGGAGTCGATCGCCGAGGTGGGCGTCCTCCAGCCCATCGTCGTCACGCCGGACGGTGACGAGTTCGAGCTCGTCATGGGCGAACGGCGCTGGCGCGCGTCCCAGCGGGCGGGATTGACCGAGATCCCGGCCATCGTCAGGGCCACGGACACCCAGGACATGCTCCGGGACGCGCTGCTGGAGAACCTCCACCGGGTGCAGCTCAACCCTCTCGAGGAAGCAGCCGCGTACCAGCAGATGCTCGACGACTTCGGGTGCACCCAGGACGAGCTGGCCGCGCGCATCAAGCGCTCGCGCTCGCACATCGCCAACACCATTCGCCTCATGAGGCTGCCCGGAACCGTCCAACGCCACCTGCTCGACGGCACCCTCACTGCTGGACACGCTCGCGCCCTGCTGGCCCTGGAGCGCGCCGTCGACCAGGAGCACCTGGCCCGCCGCATCGTCGAGGACGGCCTGTCCGTCCGCGCCACGGAGGAGGCCGTCAAGGCTGTCCTGGCGCCGCCGACCGAGGTGAAACCCCATGTCAGAGCCAAGCCGGGCGCCGATCCCGAGGCTCTTCGATGGGCATCGGTGCTCAGCGACCGCTATGACACCGAGGTCAAGGTCAAGAGGTCGAAGGGCAAGGGAACGATCGTCCTGCCCTTCGACGACGAGGACGATCTGGAGCGTCTCATCGGGTTGCTCAATCGATGAACCAATAAAGCGCTATGTCGATAAATAACTGGTCATCCAAGGCGCCCGAGCGAGGATGCCGCGTCGACGCCCGACCGACAGTCCCCATGACCGTCCCCTGAGCCGTGGCTCCCCTGCCCGCGCCGACCGCATGGCCGCACGGCTGGCCCGGACTGCGGCGAACCCTCAGTCCTCGGCCTGCGGATGCGCCGCCCAGTAGCTCATCGCCTCGTCGATCCGCCGATGGACGTCCTTGCGTGCGAAGTACTCGGCGACGAAGGAGAGGAACGGCACCGTGCCGGCCAGGGCGATGAGGACCAGCCGGCTCAGCGGCCATCCGGCGCGACGGCCGAGCATGTACGCCGTGATGAGCAGGACCGCGTAGAGCCAGCCGTGCGCGACGCCGACGACATTGACGAGCAGCGGCTGACCGGCGGCGTACTTGAGCGGCATGGCGATGCACACGAGGACGATGAGGAGGGTGCCGACGACATAGGCCATGACGCGGTATCGCAGGAGGGCGGCGCGCACGCCGGGGATGTCGTTCGGTTCGATCCACGGCTCGGAGGCCCCGTCCGGCGAACTCCCGAGAGGGTCGGGTCCTGCGGCCGAGGGCGCGGAGTCAGGCTCCGGTGAGTCCGTGGCGGGGGAGTGGGGCTTGACGTCGTAGAAGCTGTCGGCGGTGACGTCGTCCTGGGGATCGGTCTGTGGCACGCTCTCAGGCTACCTGCCCGGCCTGAACCACACTCATGTCATTTCAGCTCTTTGTCGACATGGCGTCACAGCGACTCGGGTGGATGCGCGCCGACCCGGTCACGCCGGGAGGCGCGATTCCTCAGCCCTTCCGGGACCGACCTGCGGCCCTGGCGAAGACGATCGACATGCCGAGCGCGAAGGCCGCGAAGGCCCACCACTGCAGCGCATAGCCGCGGTTCCGATCGCCCCCGTCGGTCTCGGGAACCTTCGGCTCGGCCGGTGTCAACCCCTCCTTGACGGCGTCCGCCCGCAGAAGGGTGAGGGAGCCCGGCACGAGCGGTTCGGGCCACGTCTGGGCCAACACCTCGAGGCGCAGTGCCGGCTCGGCCCTGATCGGGGCGGGCACCGTCGTCGCATCGGGTTGGGCCTCGGAGGCCAGGAGGACGCCGGTCACCGTCACCGTCCCACTGGGTGCCGTCGGCACCGGCTGACCACGGTCGACGACGCCGCGCACGACGGGGATCGTCTCGCCCGAGGCCATCGTCAACCCGGTGACGACGCGCAGCGGGTAACTCGTCCCGACGAGCAGCTGGGTACTGGACACGAAGCGCCCGGTCACCTGGACCCTCCGCCCGTAGTTCGACGCCGCACTCCCGGCGTGCGAACCGGTCCCCGACCACACGACGACCGGCTGGCCGATCCGGGACTGCGCCGAGTTGGTACGCTGGGTCTCGAACCGGCCCATCTGCCAGATCCCGAGGATGACCATGACCGTCGCCAGGATCACCCCCACGAGGACGATGAGGCCCTGACGTACCAGGGTGCCGACGCCCGGGCGCCCACCCTCGGAGCCGTCGGGACCCGCCGTTCCCGTCACGCGGCCCGACCTCACGCGGCGCTCACTCGCGCGCCCGGGCGGCGGCGTCGTCGACGAGGGCCGAGCACACCTCGCCCAGGTCGAGCCCGGCGGCCTTCATGGCCACCGGCACGAGGGACGTCGCCGTCATGCCCGGCGCCACCCCGGCCTCGAGGAAGACCGGTCGCCCCTGGGAGTCGATGATGGCGTCGACCCGGCTGATCCCGTCGAGGGAGAGCTCCTTGGCGACGAGCCGAGCCATGTCCTCGGCAGCCTTGGCCTGGTCGGCGCTGATCTCGGCGGGACAGGTGAGGCGCGTCTCGCCGGCCGTGTACATGGCCTGGTAGTCGTACACCCCGCCGACCGGGCGGATCTCGACCGCCGGCAGCACCTGGGTCGACCGGGCGGTGGCGATCATGCCGATGGCCACCTCGACCCCGGTGACGAACTGCTCGACGACGACATGGTCGTCGAAGGCGTAGGCGGTGGCCATGGCCTGGGGCAGGTCGGCGGCGTCGTCGACCCGCGTCACCCCGAAGCTCGACCCTCCCCGGGCCGGCTTGACGATGAGTGGCAGGCCGAGCTTGTCGACGATGGCGTTGACGACGGTGCGGGCGCCCAACTCGCGGAGGATGTCGTGGGTGAGCGCGACCTGGGACGGCGTCGTCACCCCCGCCGCGGCGACGACGCGGGTGGCGATGGACTTGTCGTAGGACATGCGGCAGGTCGCCGGTCCCGACCCCACGAAGGGGATGTCGAGCAGACGCAGCACCTCGTACAGCGCCCCGCTCTCCCCGACGCCGCCATGGAGCATGGGGAAGACGACCGCACCGTCGTGGGCCCGCAGGGTGGCCATGAGGGTGGAGTCGACGTCGGCCTCGACGACCTCGTGGCCGACCCGGCGGAGGGCCTGGGCCACGGTGTGGCCGGACTTGAGCGAGACGTCACGTTGGTGGCTCAGTCCTCCGGCGAGGACGACGACAGGCTGCTTCATGGGTTCATTGTGGCACCCGGTGCGGGCGTCCTCAGGCCTGGTTGGGGGTCGGTCCGAGGTCGCGGGCGCCGCCGCGCGTCGAGGACCCCAACTCGAAGGTCCGGGCGATCTCGAGCTCCTCGCGGATGACCCCCGAGAGCCGCTCGACGCCGGTACGGATGCGCTCGGGCGTCGGGTAGCAGTACGACAGCCGGATGTTCTCCTGGCCACGGCCGTCGGCGTAGAAGGCCGTCCCGGGGGTGTAGGCCACGAGCTCGGTGACGGCGCGCGGCAGCATCGACGCCGAGTTGAGGCCACCGGGCATCGTCAGCCAGACGAAGAACCCGCCCGAGGGGTGGGTCCACGTCGTGCCGGCCGGCATGTGCTCCGCGAGGGCCTCGAGCATGGCGTCCCGGCGGGCGCGGTACATGTCGATGAAGGACCGCACCTGCCCACGCCAGTCCCAGTGGGTGAGGTACTGGGCCACCGCGAACTGGCTGAAAACCGGCGGGCACAGGGTCGCCGACTCCTGGGCCAGGACGAGCTTGTCGCGCACGAAGGACGGCGCCAGGGCCCAGCCGACGCGGAACCCGGGGGCGAAGGTCTTGGAGAACGACCCCAGGTAGATGACGTCCTCGGGAGCCATGGACTTGAGGGTCGGCAGGGGATCGCCGTCGAGGTTGAGCAGGCCGTACGGGTTGTCCTCGACGACGAGCAGATCGAGTGCCTGGGCGGTCGCGACGACCTGCTCACGGCGTCGCACCGACTGGGAGATGCCCGACGGGTTGGAGTGGTTGGGGATCGTGTAGAGGAACTTGACGTGGCGACCGGCGCGGCGGGCGCGCGTCACCTCCTCGCGCAGTGACTCGGGCACCAGACCCTCCTCGTCCATGGCGACGTGGACGACGTCGGCCTGGTATGAGGCGAAGGTGTTGAGGGCACCGACATAGCTCGGCGACTCGGCCATGATGACGTCACCGGGGTTGCAGAAGATCCGCGTGACGAGGTCGAGGGCCTGCTGGGAGCCGCAGGTGACGGTGACGTCGTCCGGGTCGGCGTGGATGCCCTCGACGGCCATGACCTCGCAGATGGGGCCGCGGATCTCGATCTCACCCTGACCCGAGCCGTACTGCATGGCGCGCGTCCCCTCGGTGGCGACGAGATGCTGGAGGGAGTCGGCGACGACGTTGAGCGGCAGGTCGGCGATGTTCGGCATGCCGCCGGCCAGGGAGACGACCTCGGGGCGGTTGGCGACGGCGAAGAGGGCCCGGACCGGGGAGGTCTTGAGGCCCAGGGTGCGGGTCGCGTAGAGGTCGTGGAACTTGTCGAAGCGGGTGTCGACGCGGGAGGACGTGGTGCGGGTCGGGGTGGAGGTGGTCAGGGCGGTCGACGACGCGGCGGCAGCGGCGTCGACACCGGCGGCGCCGGCGGCGGCCTTTCTCACGGTGGGGTCGACGGGGCGGGTGGTCGCGTTGTCAGTGCTGTTCACCCGACCCACTGTGCCCCACGTCGGCACACGAAATCTAGAATGACACTCACGCGATGGTGACCGATGTCACGTGGGCAGGTCCTCGACAGGCGGACGGGAGGCGACCGATGCGACGGTGTCGGACGTTGTCCCGGGCCGATCTGGACGGGTTGAGGGCCCTCGAGGGGCCGGGCGGACGCGCGGTGCGTGCCTCCGGGATGGGGCGCGAGTGGCCGTCATGGGTCGACGCGGCGCTGGCCGCCTGGGGCGGGGTCGGCGTCGGGTGGTTCGGCGCCGCGGGGATCGAGTCGTTCATCCTGCTGGCCCCCGGTGGGACGGTTCCGCAGGGACATCCCCTCGCCGGGACCCCGAGGGCACCGGGGGCGGCGGTCGTCGTCTCCTCCTGGGTGCCGGGGCGTCGTGGCGGGTGCTCGCTGGTCCGCGGACGGTTCCTCGTGGGGCGCGCCGCCGGATGGCTCGACGGCGCGGTACCGGCGATCGAGGCTGCCGGGGTCGCAACTGCGGGGGATCCCCGGTGCGCCCCGGTGTCGTGGCTGGCTCTCATGGGGTTTGCCGAGGTCGAGCCGGTCGACGTCGGGCCGGTGCGGCGGATGAGTCTGGACCTGCGCCGGACCGTGCATGACCGGCGTGACGTCGCGGCGCGGCTCGTCGAGTGGCTCGGCGGGCGGCGTCTTCAGGGAGCGACGAGGACGCAGTCGCCGCAGCAGGCGTCGCGGGAGCCGCTCACCTGCCAGTAGAGGCAGCAGGCGCGGCGACGGAAGGTGGCACCGACGTGGGCGTCGGGGCGTGGATCGATGAGTTCGAGGACGTCCTGCGCCACGGTGCGTACCGGTTCGGCGAGGTCGGGACGACACCGGGTGATCATGATGACGCTCGTGCTCGCGGCCGAGGCGAGGTTGTCCCAGGCGATGAGTGGGGTCAGGCCGGCGTCGATGAACCTTTCGGTGAGGGCTGCGACCGCTGAGTCGGTGAGATCGGGCTCGTGGTCGGGCTCGGAGTGATGGGGGCGGGCGGACCAGGCGATGGACAGCGGGATCGGCGCCGAGGGCACCCCCTGCCACCACATGTCGGCCGGCCGCGGGAGGCGAACCGGGTGTCCCGCGGAACGGGCGGCGATGACCGGGACGAGCAGCCGCGCGACGATGCCCAGGTGCACCGCCGAGACGGCCACGCGACGGCGGACCTGTCCGGGCCTGGCCGTCGAGGGTCTGCCGTGACCGGCGGTGCCGGTGTGGCGTTGGGTGGTGAGGGAGGCGTGGGTGTGGGCGATGCGCGACTCGAGCGTGGCCGGGTCGAGGAGGGTCGACAGGGGCCGCCACGGGTGGACGGGGGTGTCGGCGGGGTCGTGGGAGGCGGTCGCGACCCACTGGTCGAAACCTTCGGCGGTCAGGTCGACGTGGTCCATGGGTCCATGGTGGCCCGGGCGGGAGTCGGGATCGCGAGGTGGGGCCGACGAGGTGTCGGGAAAGTACCGAGAGCTCGAGAATGTTCCCCTGCAGGGGAACACTGGCCCGCTCCCGGGAGATTCCTGACATCCGCCCGGGCTCATGGGTGCATGACCGTCGTGGTCGAGGGGCATCATTGCTGAAGATCGACATCGACCTCGCTCTGGTGAAGGAGATCTCATGACCATCCGACTCGCCGACCTCGACCCGCAGATCCGGGACGCCGTTGCCCGCACCCGGCAGAAGGTCTCGGACCTGCACCAGGACCTCCCCGCCAACAACCTCGTCGTGTGGACCGCGGGCAACGTCTCGGAGCGGGTTCCGGGAGCTGACCTCTTCGTCATCAAGCCCTCCGGCGTCCTCTACCGGGAGCTCGTCCCGGAGAACATGGTCGTCTGCACCCTTGACGGCACGAAGATCGACGACGGCACCCCCGACAACCTCCAGCCCTCACGACTGCGCCCGCTGCCAGACGGCAGCCAACACCACTGCGTCGATATGGAGACCGTCGGCGTGCTCCAGGAGCCACGCGCTGATCTGGTCGATCACCTCATCAGGCGAGTGACCCGCGGTCTGCCAGTGTCGGGTCCGAGCACCGGGGACCCATCCCAGAGCAGCACCGTCCAAGGTCGCTGCCCTTCGGTCACAGACGATGACTGCGCTACCGTCTGGTCGCCAGAATGCCCTGGCCGCCGGGATGGCCACCACCACGGCCTCCATGACCGTTGTTACCTCTGCTCGGCCTGGGTCGCCGATGATGTTGCCTGCCATGATGTCGCCCGGTGACCATCGGGGCCCGCCGCGTGCCCGGAGCCACCACAGGGCCAAGGCCCACGCAATGACGAGGGACCCCAGGAGGAGCTGAAGCCCCACGTGCCCGGCGCCCGCCGCGATCCCTACCACCGCCCACCCGACCATGGCGAGGAGGGGCCGTGCCGCCGAGCGAGCCACGATCGCAGCGACTGATACTGCGATCGTGATCAGTACCCATCCCGACCCCCACAATGCCAGCACACTCATGGACGAGTGCCCCACTGACCTCACCCATCGGCCCACGGTCAGAGCCACCCCGGCACTGGCCGCCACGAACATGATCTGGCCCGCCACCACGGCCGCTCGGGAGCGGATGTGGATGTGGGGGTCGTTGTAGGCGATTCTGGTCAGGTGGGTGTCGTGTGTGGGTGCTTCGGTGTTCTCGGGTTGGGGTATCGGGTCAGGGGTGGTCAGGGTGGCGTCGTAGGCGGCGCGGTGGTGGGGGTCGCCGAGGACTTCCCAGGCTTGCTGGGCTAGGTCGAAGGCTGCGGGGTCGCCGCCTCGGTCGGGGTGGGTTGCTTTGGCTGTGGTGTGCCACGCGGCGGCGATCTCGTCTGGGGACGCATTGGGGGTGATGCCCAGGATGTCGTACCAGGACGAGGAGGTGTTCACCGTACGACGATGGATTGGAGCTCGCCGACGGGGAGGGCTTTGCCTCCGGCCTTCTGGACGTGGACGACGCCGGATTGTCCCATGACGGTCCAGGTGATGTTCCAGGAGGCCACTGCCGTGATCCGGTATTTGCCGGCTGGCAGGGAGGGTTTGGTGTAGCGGTAGCCGCAGGTGGGTGATTCGGTGCCGGGGGTGACTTGTGGGGTCCACGGGGTCGTGGTGGCGCAGGAGATGGTGTTGCCGTCGCCCATGCGGAATTGGATGGTGGTGCGGATGGCGTCGAGGGCTACTGTCTGGCCGGCGAAGTGCATCGTGGCGTGCTGGTGGGTGCTGTCGTTGTTGATGGACAGCCAGAGGGGGTAGCCGACGGCGGCCATCTTCCACTGGTTGAGAGAGGGGTCGGGGGAGATTTGGGGGATGGCCNACGCCTGCACGGCGAACTCGGCATGCGCACCCCGATCGAGATCGAGGACGCGTACTACGCTGACCTCGAATCAGGCCTCCCGGCGACCGCCGGACAGGGAAACCGATAGGAACGAAACCCAGGCCGATTCAGGGGCGGACGTGGACGGCGACGGGGTCAGTCGAGGTGATCGAGGAACTCGATGCCTGTCATGATCTCGATGGGTTGACCAGCAGCCTGGAGGGCAGCGGCCTTCCTCGCTTTTCCGCTGAGGACACTACCTGGGGTGAGTCGGGCGGGGTCAAGGTCGCCGACGACAAGGATCGTAGTGCGTTTGGTGACGCCGGCGTCGGGTTGGGCGCCGAGCTCTGCAGCCCGAGCGGAGGCCTGCGCTCGGGTTAGACCGCCCGGCAACGTGCCCGTGAACACGATGGTGTGCCCGTAGAGGTAGCCGCTGGGATCGGCATCATCATTGGCGATGTATCTCTCGGCCGGGCGCGAGGTTCTGTGCGTGGTGCCATGTGAGGCGCTGCGGGCCACACAACCGGCCCAGCCGTCGGGACTGAGGATACCGGGACGAACTCGTAGGGCTGCAGCCAGATCGGCAAGTTCAGTGACTCCCTTGTCGGCAGCAAGGGCCACGGCTATCCCGGCGGCCGCCATGGCGTCTGAGTCAGCGTCGTGATGATGATCCAGGGCCACGCCGAGGTGCGCGGTGACATAGTTGAGGTTGTATGCGGGCAGGGTCAGGGCACGCCGCGAGAGGACGAGAGTGCAGTACACCTGCCATGCAGGAACCGGAACGTTGCAGACGTCGCAGGCATTGCGGATGACGCTCATGTCGAATGCGGCATTGTGGGCTACGACAGGATCTGCGTCGACGTAGCTGACGATCTGGTCGAGGCGCGAGGAGAACGGGGGTTGGTCGGCTACATCGTCGGGGCCGATGCCATGGAGTCCTGTGTTGAACGGGTCGAACGTGTCGTGGCCGGCGGGTGGCCTCATGAGCCAGTGCCGGGTGTCGATGACTCGGCCATCGCGGACCTTGGCCAGACCGATCGAGCAGGGTGAACCACGAAATGCGTTGGCGGTCTCGAAATCAAGAGCGGTGAAGTCAAGCATGCGCGTGATCCTCGTCAGGTGGTGTGTCCGGTGTCAGGTGCGGTGGGCGCCCCGGTCAGTGTCGTCCCGAGGGCTTCTCCCTCATCGCAGGCGGATCGAGGCGACCGACCTTCTCAGGGTAGTAGCCCAGGTCGTAGGTGGTGCGTTCGAGGGTGGTGACAGATAGCCCGTCAATCCAGCACATGTCATCGGGGCACAGACGTTCGACGTGGACGGTGTAGCCGCTCGCGTCGCGCGAGGTGGGCCGGGTCAGGTGCAGGTCGGCGGGCCGGTCGCAGGCTTCGTGGAACTCGACGGCGGTGTGGTGAGACAGCACCCCAACGCTCAGCGCGGCCCTGTCATCGACCTTCTCTTCGGTGAACAGGTCGGTCCGGATGGACTACCGGATGGCGTGATGAGACCCACGCGGGGCTCGAACAGTGGCGGCACGTAGTGCGCGCCCGGTAGAGAGCAGCCAGCATGGTGTCGACCGCGAGCCTCCTCGAGATGCTGGAGGGATTGGTGCCATGACGCAGGAGCTGTTCGCGGTGATGATTCCGTTCTGGCGTGCGGGCGGAACCCTTGGGCGCGGTCACGAGAGCCCCCTTGTCGAACAGGACAACAGCGTGGCTACTGTGGGGCGTTCAGGTCGTCGGTTCGCAGCCTCCCCTCGGCTGAGCGCCCGGACCCGCACCGGGCTGATTCGAGGGGTGCGACCGTCTAGGATCGGGTGGTCACTGCCGTGCGGCCCCGGGGCCGCGGTCCGATCGTCGCGGTCCCCCGCGGCCCCACATCGAAAGGTCACCATGAGCCAGGTCATCGAGGTCACCGACGCCACGTTCGAGGCCCAGGTCATCGGGTCGTCCAAGCCCGTGCTGGTCGACTACTGGGCCGACTGGTGCGCCCCGTGCAAGCAGCTCTCGCCCATCGTCGAGGAGCTCGCGCAGGTGTACGGGGACCGCATGGTCTTCGCCAAGGTCGACACCAACGTCAACCAGCAGGTCGCCACGAGCCAAGGCATCCTCTCGCTCCCGACGATCCAGATCTGGCAGGGCGGCCAGCTCGTCAAGTCGCTCCAGGGCGGCAAGACGAAGAAGGCCCTGCTCAAGGTCATCGACGAGTTCGTCGGATGAGCGACCCCGACGGGGGCTCCCAGCTGCCCGAGGATGCCGGATCGCCCGCCGATCCGGCGCCTCGACGCACCCGCTGGACCCCCGTCGACGCCCCCGAGACCGGCTCTCCTGACGCGCCCGGATCCCCCGACCACCTCCAGCGGACCGGCCCGGCCGGCCGGGCCGACCACCCCGGACCGACCCGGGCCACCGACACCGCGCCGGCGGAACCGCGGGCCCGGCGACTCGGACGCCGTCACCGACCGTCCCGGGCGGCCGAACCGGTCTCGGGACGGTCCAGGCGGACGATCGTCATCGGTCTGCTCGCCACCGTCGCCCTCATCGTCGTCGCCGGGCTGGTCGCCTACGTCGTCGGCGTGGCCAGCCCCGACCCGGCCCCGACGCCGTCGCACCGGGCATGGCCGCTGGCCCTGCCGCTCCAGGTCGACGGCTATTCCCGCGACCCCAACACGACGACGACCCCGACGACCAAGCAGGGGGTCACGACCCTCTCGGCGACCTATGCCAAGGACAACCAGGACGCCGTCATCGTCCTCATGAGCCGACCCGCCACCGACCTCAGGACGTTCATGACCCAGGCCGCCATGAACGCCGTCGCCGACCAGCCGCTGAGTGACGGGTCGGGCACGGCCAGGTGCGGCGTCAGCCTCGACAACAACCACACCAGTTGCGCCATCATCCAGGACACGACGGCGGTCCTCGTCGTCGGTCTGCTCGACCAACCCCGTCAGCAGCTCGCCGATCTGGCCGAGAAGGTCGGGTCGGCGGCCGCCGCCGGATAGCCCGCCCACACCCCCAGGAGGAACCATGCCCTCGGCCACGAAGAAGGTCACGATCTCGCGTCGCAGCGTCGGCCGCTACGTCGCCACGAACGCCCGCGGCGGGCAGATCCGCCTGGGTACCGGAGAGGACGCGGACTTCACCCCGGTCGAGCTGCTCCTTGCTGCCCTGGGCGGGTGCTCCTCGGTCGACGTCGACGCCGTGACGAGCCGGCGCGGGGAACCGACGAGGTTCGACGTGACGATCCGCGGCACCAAGGTCGAGGACGAGCAGGGACGCCATTCGCTCCATGACCTGTCGCTCGACTTCGAGGTGCGCTTCCCCGACACCGAGGAGGGAGCGCAGGCCCAGGCCCTCGTCGGCAAGGTCGCCCGGATCTCCCGCGACAAGGACTGCACCGTCTCGCGGACCCTCGAGAACGCGTCCCCGGTGACCTTCCTCGTCGACGGGCAGGAACTCGACTGACCCCATGATCCCCGTCTTCGCCCTGTCGGCCGGGGGCTGGGTGCTGCTGGCCGTGGCGTCGCTGCTCCTCGGGGTGGCCAAGACGGCCCTCCCCGGGCTGGCGACCGTGGCCGTCGCCATGTTCGCCGCCGTCCTGCCGGCCCGCGAATCGACCGCGGTCATGCTCGTGCTGCTGCTCCTCGGCGACGTCATCGCCGTGTGGACCTACCGGCACGACGTCGACTGGCGGGGACTTTGAATCGGCCTGGGTTTCGTTCCTATCGGTTTCCCTGTCCGGCGGTCGCCGGGAGGCCTGATTCGAGGTCAGCGTAGTACGCGTCCTCGATCTCGATCGGGGTGCGCATGCCGAGTTCGCCGTGCAGGCGTTGATGGTTCCACCACCACACCCATTCGAGCGTCGCGAGCTCGACCTGCTCGACGGTCCTCCAGGGGCCGCGCTGGCGGATCAGCTCGGTCTTGTAGAGGTTGTTGACCGCCTCGGCGAGGGCGTTGTCATACGAGTCCCCGACGGTTCCCGTCGAGGGTGTTGCGCCAAGCTCGACGACCCGGTCGGTGTAGACCATCGACATGTAGTTCGAGCCGTGATCGGCGTGATGGATCAGCCCGTCCAGCGGGCCGTCCGCGCCCCAGGCGGCCATGTCCAGCGCTTGCAGCGGCAGCACCTCCGCGCGCAGCGTCGCCGCGACGTTCCAGCCCACGATCCGACGTGAATAGACGTCGGTGACGAACGCGACGTATGCGAAGCCCGCCCAGGTGGCCACATACGTGATGTCTGCAACCCAGAGTCGGCGCGGCGCGTCCGCACGGAACCGCCGCTGGACGAGGTCCCGCGGTAGGGCCTGCGCCTTGTCCGGCCTGGTCGTGAACACCTTCTTCGACTTGCGAACCCCACGCACTCCCGCGAGGCGCATGAGGCGCTCGGTCTGGTCGCGGCCGATGCCCCACCCCTGCCGTTTCAGGAGAGCATGCATCTTCCGCTGCCCGTAGACGCCGTAGTTCTGCGCATGCAGCCTGGCGACCTCGGGCACCAGCAGCTCGTCGCGCAGCTGCCGGGCGGAGGCTACGCGGGTCTTCGCGGCGCGATACCCGCGGGACGTGATGAATCCCTGCACTGCCGGGCGCAGCGTCCGGCAGATGAGCTCGACCCCGAACCGCTCTCGATACTCGTCGATGAAGCGGATCATCCCGGTCAGGGCCGGTCGAGCTCCTTCGCGACAAACACGCTCGCAGCCTTGAGGATCTCATTCGCCTTCCGCAGCTCGGCCACCTCGCGGCGCAGGCGCTTGTTCTCCTCAGCGACATCGCTCGGGACACCGGGCTTCGCGCCGGCGTCGACCTCGCGCGGCGATGCCACACCCGCAGCGTCTCCGCGCTCATGCCGAGGAGCCCCGCAACATGCCGCACGGCGGACATCAGATTCGAGTGCTCACCAGAGGCCTTGGCCTCATCGAGCATCCGCAGCGCGCGCTCGCGCATCTCGGGAGAGTACTTCTGGTTCATCGTGTTCCATCCTTGCTTCAAGAACGGAACGAAACCCAGGCCGATTCANATCAGATTCGAGTGCTCACCAGAGGCCTTGGCCTCATCGAGCATCCGCAGCGCGCGCTCGCGCATCTCGGGAGAGTACTTCTGGTTCATCGTGTTCCATGCTTGCTTCAAGAACGGAACGAAACCCAGGCCGATTCAAGCGGGACTGGCCTGAGGAGTTCTCCGAGGGGACCAGGCCCAGGTAAGAGCCGATCGAGTTGCCGCTGAATCTGTTCCAGTCGCCGATCTCGACCGCCAGCCCGAACCCGGTGAGGGTCGAGATCCCTCGCAGGCAGCCGAGCCGCCTGATCGTGTCGGTCCAAGGGCCGTCGACGGCCATGGCTTCGATCCGCTCGTCGAGACGATCACGGCGCGCCGTGATCGTGACCACACTGTCGTAGGCCTCGTCGAAGGCGGCCTGGAGCAGCGGGGATTCGACGCGCTGCCGCCGCAACCAGGCGTCATGGGCGCCGACCCAGGCCTGCCCACCGGAGTAGACGATCCCGTGACGCAACAGGAGTTTCGAGAGCCGGTGTCGGGATCGCATCAGGTCGGAGCGGCAGTCCTCCCGGGCGCGGACGAGGTCACGGGCTGCTTCGGTGAGCTCGTCGGGGACCGTGACCGCGGTGAACGCGTCAAGCCGGAGCAGGGTCGAGAGGTGTTCCGCGTCGATCGCGTCGGTCTTCACCCGCGATCCGGCCGGCTTCTGCAGCTTCGACGGGGCCGCCACCACGGTCCTGATGTCGTGGGACAGGAGGGTTCGGGCGAGTCCGTATCCGGTCGGTCCGGCTTCGTAGATCGCCGCTGCCGGGCCGGGCAGGGCCTTGATCCAGGCCGTCACTTCCAGGGGATCGGGGCAGAGACGGGCTTTGAAGATTTCTCCGGTCTGGACGTCCATGGCATGCGCCACGACGCTGCGGGCATGCACGTCCAGGCCAACACTCGTACGCTCGGTAAACACCGGGGCCTCCCACGTATGTCGGAAAGGCCAGACAGGCCGCCCCTGTCCGGCAACCCACGCATCGTTGCGCGGTGAGGCCCCGGCCCACCAGAGCCTCACCCCGAAACGGGGTCACCCATACCGTCTAGATGCGGCGTCGTCACCTACCCTTGGTGTCCGTGCCCCGCTCCCCGCTGCCCCAGCGTCACGGGCTGGAGTCGGCCTGGGTGCGCACCCCCGACCACGGCGAGTGCCGACGTCGGGCCGAACTCCTGGGGCCGGACGCTGGGCGTTGGCCGTGGGTGTCGATGCGGGACTTCCTCGTGTGGAAGCTGTCACGGATCACCCCGCAGCGGATCGACGAGATGCTCGCGGACGGCCGCTTCGTCGGGTCGGACGGGGCGCCGCTCGCGGGATCGACGCCGTTCGAGCCCCAGACCTTCGTCTTCTTCCACCGCGACCTGCCGCAGGAGACGCCGGTGCCCTTCCCCGTGGGCATCCTCCACGTCGACGAACGGATCCTCGTCGTCGACAAGCCGCACTTCCTCTCGTCCATCCCGCGCGGACAACACGTCCTGCAGTCGGCGGTGGTCCTCCTGCGCACCGCCCTGGGGATGCCCGAGCTCACTGTCGCGCACCGTCTGGACCGGGTCACCTCGGGGGTGCTCCTGCTCACCTGCCAGCGGCGGTGGCGGCGTCCTTACCAGGAGATGTTCGAGCGACGGCAGGTGCGCAAGAGCTACCGCGTCGTCGCACCGCTGGCCGACCTGCGCTCGGTGCCGGCCGAAGGGGTGTGTCGGATCGGTGCCGCCGGTCGCGGCCGGGTGGATGGCGCAGGGAGGGGGGACGACGTCGTCGAGGTACGCAGCCACATCGTCAAGGACCGCGGCGTCCTCCAGGCCCGCGAGGTGCCGGGGGCAGCACCCAACGCCGTGACGCGCATCCGGCTGCTGGCTGCGCGCGGTGACCTGGGACTCTACGAGGCGACGCCGTTGACCGGGCGGACGCACCAGATCCGGCTGCACTTCTGGCGCCTGGGCATCCCCATCGTCGGCGACCCCTTCTACCCGCGGTTGCTCGAGACCGCGGTCGACGACTTCAGCTCGCCCCTCCAACTCCAGGCGCACGAGATGAGGTTCCCCGACCCGGTGACCGGGCAGGAGCGCACCTTCACCTCACGCCTGGCGCTGTCGGCGTGGGACACCTGAACCGGGCGCGGGCGTCAGCAGGTCACTGCGCGGCGGTGAACCGGCCCTCGCGGTGGGCCGGATTCTCGATCTCGTCGAGGATCGCCACGGCCAGGGTGCCGTTGGTGATGAATCCCCCGGCGGGGCTGTCGGTGGCCGTCTCGTAGTGCTCGGCCGCCGGGCCCGGGGCGATCTCGGGGGCGGGGGAGATGAGCGTCCAGTCGACGCCCTGGGAGGCCCGGTACGCCTCGAGGACGGTGGTGAAGGCCTCGGCCTCGCTCTTGTAGGCCTCGGGGAAGTCCGGGGTGTCCTTGAGCAGCACCCCGTCGACGAGGAGCGACCCGGCGCCGCCGACGACGAGCAGACGCCCGGCGGGGCGAGTCTCGATGAGGGCGCGGTGGGCCTCGACGATGGGTTCGGTCTCGCTGGTCGCGCGGTTGCCGGGCACGGCGATGACGGTGGTGTCCTGGCTGCTCACGAGCGAGGCGATGTCGGCGACGTCGGTGAGGTCCATGGCCAGCACTCGTCCGGCCCCCTCGATGGCGCTGCCGTGGCGGGTCACGGCGGTGACGTCGTGCCCGCGGCGTGCGGCCTCGGTGACGACGGCGGAGCCGACCATGCCGGTGGCTCCGATGACGGCGATCTTCATGGCGATTCTCCTGGGGATGTGGGTGGTCAGGCGGCGAGGAATTCCTGGGCGTCGAGGGCGGCGCGGCAGCCGGATCCCGCGGCGGTGATGGCCTGCTGGTAGTGCGAGTCGACGAGGTCGCCGCAGGCGAAGACGCCGGGCACATTGGTGCGGGTGCTCGGCTCGGCACAGATGACGTATCCCTTGTCGTCGACGTCGACCTGGCCGCGGACCAGCTCGGAGCGCGGGTCGTGGCCGATGGCCTCGAAGACCCCGGAGACGTCGAGATGCCGGGTGGTGCCGGTGACGGTGTCCTGCAGGGTGATGCCGGACAGGGTGGAGTCCCCGTCCATGCCGACGACGGTGCTGTTCCAGGCGAAGCTGATCTTGGGATCGGCCATGGCGCGGTCGATCATGGCCTTGCTGGCGCGCAGCGCGTCGCGTCGGTGGATGACGGTGACGGACCGGGCAAAGCGGGTGAGGAAGGTGGCCTCCTCCATGGCCGAGTCCCCGCCGCCGACGACGGCGATGTCCTTGTCGCGGAAGAAGAAACCGTCGCAGGTGGCGCACCAGGAGACGCCGCGACCCGAGAAGGTCGCCTCGTCGGGGATGCCGAGCTTGCGGTAGGCCGACCCCATGGCGAGGATGACGGTCCTGGCACGGTGGACGGTGCCGTCGGTGTCGGTGAGGGCCTTGATCGGGCCCGACAGGTCGGCCTCGACGATGTCGTCGGTGACGAGGTCGGCGCCGAACCTCTCGGCCTGGGCCCGCATCTGCGCCATGAGGTCGGGGCCGAGGATCCCGTCGGAGAAGCCGGGGTAGTTCTCCACCTCGGTGGTCTGCATGAGGGCGCCGCCGGCGTCGGCGCTGCCCTCGAAGACGAGCGGCTGGAGCCCGGCGCGGGCGGTGTAGATGGCCGCGGCGTACCCGGCCGGCCCGGAGCCCACGATGATGACGTCGCGCACCGGGCCCTGGTCGGTCGCGGCCGGCTGGACGGGCTGCGGCGCGGGGGCGGTGGACTCCTCGGACGCGAGGTTGACACCTCCCAGCACGGGGGTGGTGAGGGAGGGCCGGGTCGGTGTGCTCATGGGTGCTCCTTGCGCGTGAGGGGGCCGGGCGCAGGCCCGATCTCACCCTATCCAGCGCATGAGCGTCCGGAGTTGTTCCCGTCAGTCCCGGGTGCCCGGGTGAGCCGTGGTGACGGGGCCCGACGGGATCACCGGTGCCGACGTGGCGACGGGGGTGAGCGGGCCTCCGGTGCTCTCCCGGATGGCGAGCCTCCACGGCACGGCGACGTCCTCGGCCTCGACCTGCTCACCCGATGCCCGGGCCTCGATTCTCCTGCGGACGAGACGCACCGCCTCCCGGGCCAGGAACTCCAGGTCGGGGGAGATGGTCGTCAGGGTCGGGGTCAGGTAGCGGGAGGTGGGGATGTCGTCGAACCCCGCCAGCGCGACGTCGTCGGGAATGGCGACGCCGCGCTCCAGGCACGCCCTTGTCGCACCGACGGCCATGGCGTCGTTGAAGCAGAAGACGGCATCGGGGCGGTGGGGGCGGTCGAGCAGCTCGTTCATCGCCAGATACCCGGAGATCCGGTTGTAGTCGGGCACGCCGACGATGAGGCTCGGGTCGATGTCGAGACCCCGGGCGGCGTGGGCCCGCCGGTATCCCTCGAGCCGGACCGACGCCGTGCCGACCGAGGGGATGTGGCCCATGGCCGCGATCCGGCGTCGTCCGGTGTCGATGAGATGCTCGGTGATGGCCTGGGCGGCCGGAACCGACTCGACGGCGACGTGGTCGAAGCCGGTGGGGACGGCCCGTTCGCCCAGGAGGACGAGGGGCACCTCGTCGGAGCGGGAGGCGATGTCCTCGGTGCGGATCGACAGGGGCGAGAAGATGAGGCCGTCGAGCAGCTGGGGCCCCATGCCGTGGACGACGTGGCGCTCCCGTTCGGGGTCGGCATCGGTGAGGTCGAGCAGGGTGATGAACCCTGACCTCGTCGACTCCGCCGAGATCCTCGACGCGAGTTCGGCGAAGTACGGGATCTCCAGGCCGGGCAGGGCCAGTCCGATGAAGCCGGTGCGTCCGTACTTGAGTTGGCGTGCGGCCAGGTTCGGGCGGTAGCCGAGGGCCTCCACCGAGGCCCGGACCCGGGCCCGCATCTGGGGGCTGACGTGGGGGCGGTCGTTGACGACATTCGACACGGTCTTCATCGACACGCCGGCGTGCTCGGCGACGTCCTTCAACCGAACTGGCATGGCACAGAAGGGTAGCAATGTGCGGCCTGCGCGGGGTGATCGACGAGAACCTGCGCGGATCCCTTGCCAAGCCGTGTACAGCGCTGTAAGAATGATCCCCGTCAGGCTTTTTACAGCGCTGTAAGCGACGGCTGGCCCACTGGCCGGAACGTCGAGCAACTCGATGTTGAGTTCACGGAAAGGACACGACATGCTGAACTCCCTGAGTCGTCGGGGCTTCCTCACCGGGGCGGTCGCCACAGGTGCGCTCGTGGGCCTGAGCGCCTGCGGCGGCACCTCGGCGGGCGGCAAGACCACCTCCACCGCCAGTGGCAACGGCGGTGACGCCTACACCGGCCCCTCCGTCGCCCTGACCTTCTGGAACGGCTTCACCGGCGGTGACGGGGCCTTCATGAAGAAGCTCGTCGACGAGTTCAACTCCTCGCACGAGAACATCAAGGTGACCATGCAGACGATGCAGTGGTCCGACTTCTACGCCAAGCTGCCGACCGCGGTGACAGCCGGCAAGGCCCCCGACATCGCTGTCATGCACCTCGACTCGGTGGCCACCATGGCCGCCCGCAAGGCCGTCCAGCCCCTCGACGACGTCGCCAAGGCCCTCGGCCTGTCCGAGTCCGACTTCGCCGCAGTCCCCTGGAAGGCCGGCGTCTACAAGGACGTGCGGTACTCGATCCCGCTCGACGTGCACCCCATGGGCTTCTTCTACAACAAGCGGCTCATGGAGAAGGCGGGTCTGGACCCGGCCAACCCGCCGCTCACCGGCGACGACTACATGAGCGCCCTGGACAAGCTCAGGAGCAAGGGCATCCAGGGTCACTGGGCCTCGCCCTTCCAGTTCACCGGCGGCATGAGCGTCTACGGTCTGGTGACCCAGTTCGGCGGATCGCTCTTCTCCGAGGACGCCTCGAAGGCGACCTGGGCCGAGGACCCCGGGGTCAAGGCCATGCAGTGGTGGATGGACCTGGTCAAGAAGGGGTACTCCCCGGCCAAGGTCGCCCAGGACGCCGACTTCGTCGCCTTCCAGAACGACAAGTGCGCCTTCAACTGGAACGGCATCTGGAGCCTCAACACCCTCAACGACAACAAGAAGGTCGACTGGGGGGTCGCCGTCATGCCCCAGATCGGCGAGAAGAAGGCCGTGTGGGCCAACTCCCACCAGTTCACCCTGCCCACCCAGAAATCCGCGGACGACAACAAGACCCAGGCCGCGAAGGTCTTCGTCAACTGGGTGTCGAAGAAGTCCCTCGAGTGGGCCAAGGGCGGCCAGATCCCGGCCCGCAACTCGGTTCGTGAGGAGGCCGGCTTCAAGGAGCTCAAGGGCCAGGCGATCCTCGCTGGACAGCTCGACTACGTCGTCTTCCCACCCGCCGTGGCCGGCATCGGCGATGCCCTCGCGGAGTTCTACAAGGCCGTCAACGACATCATGCTCGGTGGCAAGGACGTCTCGGCGACCCTCAAGGAGTCCGCCGACCGTGCCGACAAGCTGCTCGAGCAGAACAAGAAGAAGTACCAGTGATGGTGGCTGCATCGAGCAGCCCCTCGAGGTCCAGGAGGCGGCGAGGGGCGGGACACATCCACGGGTCGCCCCTCGTCGCCCTGGCCTTCCTCACGCCGTACCTCGCCGTCTTCACGATCTTCGTGGCCGTTCCGGCGGTGTACGGCATCTGGATCAGCCTGCACGACTGGGACTTCACCCTGCCGTCACGGCCATGGGTCGGGTTGCAGAACTACGCGGACCTCTTCGACTCCTCGTCGGTGCAGTACGGCGAGTTCTGGAACGGCATGAGGAACACGGGCATCTTCACGGTGGCGAGCGTCCCCTTCCTCGTGACCCTGCCGCTGGCCCTCGCGCTGCTGCTCAACCTCAAGTTCCCGGGGCGCACGTTCTTCCGGGCGGTGTTCTTCGCTCCCTACGTGCTCGGTGTCGCCGTCATCGGCGTCATGTGGAGATACCTGCTCAACGGCAACTTCGGATTCGTCAACTACGTCCTGCACACCCACATCCAGTGGACGACGTCCCAGCCCTGGGCCTGGATCGGCCTCGTCGGCGTCACCGTGTGGTGGACGCTCGGGTTCAACGCGGTCATCTACATGGCGGGGCTGGCGAACATCCCCGCGGAGCAGTACGAGGCGGCGTCCCTCGACGGAGCCGGGTCCTGGCAGAAGTTCCGTCACGTCACCCTCCCGGGTCTGCGACCGGTGCTCGTCTTCATCCTCGTGACGACCGTGCTCGCCAGCGCGAACATGTTCGGTCAGGCGTACACCATCACCCAGGGCGGTCCGGCCCAGTCGACGAGGACCGCCATCATGGTCATCACCGACCTGGGCTTCAGCCAGAGCCGTGCGGGCCAGGCGGCGGCGGAGAGCTATGTGCTCGCGCTCTTCCTCGTCGTCATCTCGATCGTCCAGTTCTGGGCCACCCGTGACCGGGACGCCGCCAGGGAGCACCGTGAGCAGCGGGCCGCCCGGCGTCTGGCGAGGAAGGAGGGGCGGCCATGAGGAAGCCCTCGCGCAACCCCCTGTTCTGGTTGCTCATCGCCGTGCTCACCGTGGTCTTCCTCGGTCCGCTCGTCGTCATGGCGCTCACCTCCTTCAAGTCGAACATCGAGGCCCAGAGCGCCACGCCGACGTTCCTTCCCCAGCAGTGGACGCTGCGGGCCTACCGCCAGCTCTTCGTCGTCGACCAGGCCTCGCCGGTGCTGCGGTGGTTGCTCAACTCGACGGTGGCCGCGACCTCCAACGCGCTGCTCGTGTGCCTCTTCGCCTCCATGGCCGCCTACGCCTTCGCACGGCTTCGGCTCCCCGGCAAGAACGTCCTGTTCGCCCTCGTCCTCTCGACGATGTTCGTCCCCGGCTTCGTCTTCTTCATGCCGAACTACGAGATCATGTCGAAGTTCCAGTGGCTCGATTCCATGGCGGCGATCATCTTTCCCGGCACCGCTGGCGCGTTCGGGGTGTTCTTCCTGCGACAGTTCTTCATCAGCCTGCCCAAGGAGTTGGAGGAGAGCGCTCGGGTCGACGGGGCAGGTCCCTTCACGACCTTCTTCCGCATCGTCCTGCCCAATGCGCGAGGGGCGCTCCTCACGTTGTTCATCCTGTCGTTCCTGGCGAACTGGAACGACTTCGTCTGGCCGATCTACGTCCTCTTCAGCGATGACAAGCTCACCCTGCCCGTCGGTCTGACCAGGCTCCAGGGCAGCTACACCATCGACTATCCGGTCATCATGGCCGGTGCGACGGTGGCCGCCGTCCCGGTGCTCGTGCTGTACACCGTGCTGCAGCGGTACGTCATCGACGGAGTCGCCTCGAGCGGCCTCAAGGGGTGATCCCGGTGGGTCGACGAAGAGGGGTGCGCGTCGCCGCACTCGGAGCCGCCTGTGTGGCCCTCGCAGCCTGCTCGACGACCTCGACCACGGACGGGTCAGGGACGCCCACGGCGAGCCCGTCGGCGTCGGGATTCACCAACCCGGTGTACCAGGGCAACGTCCCTGACCCCCAGATCGTCGCCGACGGCACCCGGGGCTACCTGGCCATCGCCACGAACGGCAACGGCATGAACGTGCAGACCCTCACGAGCCCCGACATGGTGCACTGGCAGCAGGGATCCGACGCTCTTCCCCGGGTGGCCTCGTGGTCGAGCGCGGGCAAGGTGTGGGCGCCCGAGATCATCGCCTGGCCGGACGGCACCTATCGGCTCTACTACACGACCAAGGCGCCGCAGGACCAGTGGCAGTGCCTCTCCGTGGCCAGCTCTCGGACCCTGGCCGGCCCCTACGTCGACTCGTCGACGAAACCGATCGTGTGCGAGGTGGCGGAGGGCGGGTCCATCGACCCCTCCCCGTTCATCGACACGGCGGGACGAGCCTGGCTCTACTGGAAGAACGACGGCAACGCCATCGGCCTCGACACGCACCTCAAGGTCGCCCGCCTGTCGACCGACGGGCGATCGACGACTGGAGCGGTGACCACGCTGTTCAAGCAGACCCTGCCCTGGGAGGGGCACCTCGTCGAGGCCCCATCGGTCGTCGAGATCGGTGGCAGGTTCCACCTCTTCTACTCGGCCAACGACTACGGCTCGGACAGGTACGCCGTCGGCCATGCCGTCGGGGCCACGCCGACCGGCCCCTTCCGCAAGGACCCTCAGCCGGTTCTGTCGACGAACGCCGTGGCCGCCGGGCCGGGGCACGATCAACTCATCAAGGTCGGCGCCCAGTGGTGGATGGTCTACCACGCGTGGTCGCCCGATGCCGTGGGCGACGAGTCCGTCGGCCGGTCCATGTGGCTGTCCAGGGTCACCTTCCACGACGATCGGGTCGACGTCAGCCCGCCCACCAGCCACGTCCCTCAGCTGCCCCGTCCCTGACCCCTCGAGGAGAGACCCATGACCACCTCCGCAGCCCAGATCGTCTGTGCGCAGCGTGCCTCGCAACAGGACGGCCGGTATCCCAGGCCCCTGCTGGTCCGGGACGCCCACGTCGCCCTCGACCGTGAGGTTGGTTTCGCCGTCGACGACGACCTCGTCGGCCTGCAGGAGGGCTGGCACCGGCGCTCCGACGTCTTCGACCGGCAGATCCTCCTGCCCTTCCCGCCGGAGTCGCAGGCCTCCGGGATCGTCGATCCGGGGCCCCACCGCTGCTTCTGGTACCGGATCGAGCTCACCGCCGACGACCTGGAGCGGGCAGGACGGCGCCCGGGCCACCGGCTGCTCCTGCACTTCGGCGCGGTCGACCACAGCGCCATGGTCTTCGTCGACGGGATGCTCGTCGGGACCCATGAGGGTGGTCAGACGCCGTTCTCCATCGACCTCACCGACAGCCTCGACCCGCAGGGCACGGATCACGTCGTCACCGTGCGGGCCCTCGACGACCCCCTCGACATCCGTCAACCGCGAGGCAAGCAGGACTGGCAGGACGAGCCGCACGTCATCTGGTACCAGCGCACGAGCGGCATCTGGCGCACGGTGTGGCTGGAGTGGGTGCCCCCGGTGCGGGTCGAGCGTCTCGTGTGGCGTCCGGACGTGTTGTCCGGCGGAGTCCTCGCCCATGTCGAACTGGATCGGCGTCCAGATCGTCCCATGCCCATGGACGTGGCGGTGGCGCTCGACGGTACCGTGCTCGGGCAGGCCAGCACGCTGGTGAGCGATGAGGTCGTCGACCTCCTCGTACCCCTCGACGTCGTCCGCAACGGCTGCGACCTCGAGCGCATCCTCTGGTTCCCGGAGCGCCCGACCCTGCTCGACGCCGCCGTCGTCCTCGGCGACGACGTCGTCACGTCCTACCTCGGCTATCGGATCGTCGGCTCCGGACCGGCCGGGCTGACGATCAACAGCATTCCGATGACCCTGCGGTCCGTCCTCGAACAGGGCTACTGGCCCACCTCGCATCTCACCGCGCCGTCCGTGGAGGCCATGCGTGAGGAGGTCCAGCTCATGCTCGACCTCGGCTTCAACAACTGCCGCATCCACCAGAAGGTCGAGGACCCCCGATTCCTCTTCCAGTGCGACCGGCTCGGCCTGTCGGTGTGGGGGGAGACCGCGGCCGCCTATGCCTTCGACTCCCTGGCCGTGCAGCGGTTCACCCACGAGTGGGTCGACGTCGTCCGCGCCAACGAGGGTCATCCGAGCATCATCGCGTGGACGCCGTTCAACGAGTCGTGGGGGATCACCCATGTGAGTCGCAACCCGGCGGAGGCGGCATTCAGCCGGGGTGTAAGCGACCTCACCCGCGCCCTCGATCCCACCCGCCCGGTCATCTCCAATGACGGGTGGGAGCACACCGACTCCGACCTCTTCACCATCCACGACTACGAGTGGCGTCGCGAGGTGCTGGTCGAGCGCTACCGGGCCGACGGCCTGGAGGCGATGAGGCGGACCGCGGGTCCCGCCGGGCGGGTCCTCGTCGTCGGCGACCACCAGCGCGCCGACGTCCCGGTCCTGCTCACCGAGTTCGGCGGGGTGGAGTACGTACCGCAGCAGGTCGAGGGTGAGACCTGGGGTTACTCGACCGCGTCCGATGCCGCCGACTACGAGCGACGCATCCGCGACATCATCGAACCGGTGCGCGACTCGCCGGTGCTGCGTGGGTTCTGCTGGACCCAGCTCACCGACACCCTGCAGGAGGCCAATGGGCTGTGCGACGAGAACCGTGTCCCCAAGATCCCGGCCGAGATCATCCGGGCTCTCATCACGGGCCAGGACTGACGGACCCGCCTCGGTGGCAGCCCCGCCCGGCAGGTCGAACCCACAGGAAGACCACAGCGTCGGTCACAGGGTTCGCACAGCACCCCATCGGCATCATGGTGTCATGACCGATCGACAGAGCCCCGAGGACCCCTTCCAGAACAATCCGTGGTCCACCCGCGACGACGCGTGGGCCCCCAGGTCGCGTGGCGAGGCGTCGCCCAATGTGAGTGGCGAGGCGTCGCCCAATGTGAGTGGCGAGGCGTCGCCCAATGTGAGTGGCGAGGCGTCGCCCAATGTGAGTGGCGGCTCCTCGACCGCCGCCACCTCGCAGAGCTGGGGGAACCCCGCCTGGCAGGACGAGCCCACCCGGGTCTTCCCCGCCGGTTCCACCTCGTCCATGGGTGGGACGACGCAGTCCGCGACAGCCGACCCCAGCTCGTCGTCCTGGCAGTCGGGCGGTGGCCGGGCCCCGACCGACTCGACGGCGTCGACCGCCGATGGCTCGACCGCGACGGCCACCGCGACCACACCCCGTCGTGGCCTGCGGATCGGCGCGGTCACCCTCATCGCCGCCATGGCAGCCGGCGTCGGCGGGCTGAGCGGCTGGGCGGTGTCGTCCTCGACCTCGTCCTCCTCGGCCTCGAGCACCGCTGCCATCGCCGCACCGACCGCCACCGTGACGACGGTCGCCCAGGCCAACGGGTCCTCCCCCAACTGGACCGCCACCGCCAAGGCCGTGGCCGACTCCGTCGTCTCCATCACCGTCTCGGGCAGTTCCGGTGAGGAGGAGGGTTCCGGCGTCATCCTCGACACCCAGGGCCACATCGTCACGAACAATCACGTCGTCTCCAGCGCGACCAGCGGCGGCACCATCACCGTGTCGATCAAGGACAAGGTGTATTCGGCCACGGTCGTCGGCACCGACTCGTCCACCGATCTGGCCGTCATCAAGCTCACCAATCCGCCGTCGACGCTGCACCCCATGGCCTTCGCCGACTCGTCGGCGCTCACGGTCGGCCAGCCCGTCATGGCCATCGGCAACCCGCTCGGCCTGTCCGGGTCGGTGACCACGGGCATCATCAGCGCCCTCAATCGCCCGGTGACGACCCAGGACACCAGCTCCCAGGACTCCACCGAGGGCTCGAACGGGTTCGGCCCGGGCACCGGATCGAACGGTCAGGGCAGCAGTGGGTCGTCGACGACGAGCTCCAACGTCGTCGTCACCAACGCCATCCAGACCTCCGCACCGATCAACCCGGGCAACTCCGGTGGTGCCCTCGTCAACGCCTCCGGTCAGCTCATCGGGATCAACTCGTCGATCGCCTCGCTGTCCTCGAGCAGCTCGAGCTCCCAGTCCGGCAGCATCGGCATCGGCTTCGCCATCCCTGCCAACCTCGTCCGATCCATCGCCAACCAGCTCATCTCGACCGGCAAGGCGAGCCATGCTCTGCTCGGCGTCACCACGACGGACGCCTCGGCGACCGACTCGAGTGGTGTCAAGACCCTCGGCGCGGGGGTGCAGACGGTGAGCAGTGGAAGTGCCGCTGACAAGGCTGGACTCAAGTCCGGCGATGTCATCGTCTCCCTGGACGGCACCGATGTCACCTCCGGTGAGTCCCTCGTGGCGCTCATCCGTCAGCATGCCGCCGGTGACACGGTGAGTCTCGTGGTGCTGCGCAACGGCAGCGAGAGCACGATCAAGGTGACCCTCGACAAGGCCTCCAGCTGATCCGAGGGTGGAGATTCGACCTGGGGAGCCCGGAAAACGGGGTTTCACGTCCCGAATCCGGTCCCCACGTCAGAAATCCACCGGTACCCTCGGCCGCGCCCTCGCGACGGGTCGGCGTCGAGGGATCACCCCCGCGCCGCGCTGGCCTTGAGGAACGCACGCCAGTTCGCCACGGTGGTGAGGTCCCCCGGCCGCCCCAGACGCCGCAGCACGGCCCGCGACGACGCCCGGGTCGCCTCGTCCCACACCCCGGTCACCGGGGTGTGGCGGCCCCACAGATGGGTGCAGATGGCCTCGACCGCCTGGTTCTGCACCCGCGACTGGGGGTCGAACCGGCTCATCCCTGACTCGCTCACCGCATTGTCGATGTGGATGTGGTTGCGGTGCAGTGGATCGAAGTGATGGGTGAGGACGTAGGCGAAGTGGAGGTGCAGGGTGGCCGCCAACCTCCAGTAGGCGTTGAGGTGGTAGGCCAACCGGCGTCCCGTGTACCGCGACCAGATGTCCTCGCGGCACGAGACGATGGTGTCCCCGGCCGACAGGCGCGCGATGTCGAAGGCCCGTCCGGCCGCATGGTACGAGTGGCAGTTCGACCCGCCCTCGACATAGGCGCCGTAGGTCGCGATGAGGGTGGGGGTGTCGAACCCGGTGAGCCGGGGGAAATCGGCCAGCCAGCGCTCCACCTGCGCATGGAAAGCCGGTTGGAAGGGGAAGGGCCGCACGGTGTGATCCACCTCGTACTGCAGCGGAGCCCGCCCCACCCGGGCGTAGGACGTCATGGACGACGCCGGCACGCAGAGCTTGCCGCGAGTGCTCGTGTCGATCCCTCCGGGCACCGACCCGTCCCCCACGACGGCCGGCAAGGAGGGGTCATCGGACCTCATGGCCAGGGCGGCCGCACCGCCACCGAGCAGGACGACGCCACCCACCCCCAGGCCCAGGGCGCTGCGCCTGGACAGATGCCCCCTCGTGCCGGTCCCGGGCCGGGTCGACCGCGTCCTCCCGGTGGCGCCGGGACGCGAACTCCCCTCCCGCGCGGGCGTGACCGACTGCCCTGCCGCGCCTTCGAGTTGGGCAGGATCGGCAGGGGGCCCGTCGATGGAGATGGTCGGTTCGCCATCGGGTGACGGGCCGGAGGGGGGGAAGGTCGTCACGATGTCCAGTATGCGCCAGTCGTCAGCCCCTGGGCCGGCATGGCGCGTCGTGTCGGTCACATGAGATCGAGCACGGCTCGTGCCGTCTCGTCGTCGACGACGAGGTCGGTGGCCACCCGGGCCCGCAACGCGGCGAGCAACCCCTGGGCCTTGGCTGTGCCCGCGACGACGCAGATGCGCCGCGGCACCCGGCGGATCTCGGCCGGGGTCATGCCAGTGGCCCGCTCGTTGAAGGGGACGTCGAAGGACCCGTCGGCCTTGAGGAAGACCGTGTTGACGTCGCCGACGACCCCGGCGTCACGCAGTTCGGTCATCTCACCGTCGGTGAGGTAACCGGCCGAGTAGACGTGTGAGGGCACGGGTGCCTGGAGTGCCCCGACGCCGAAGACGACGACGTCGAGTTCGGATCGGGCACGCAGCACGGACTGCACCGCCCGCTCGCGCCACATGGCCGCCCGGGTCACGGGATTGTCGAAGAAGGCCGGCACCGGGAAGTGGATGACGTCGCCGCCGTAGGCGTCGGCCAGCCGCGAGGTGATCCCGCCGACATAGGGGATCCCCGAGGAGGACGGGTTGGCGGCACCGTTCATCTGGAGCACCCGCACCCCCTTGACCTCCTTGGGGACGATGTGGTGCGTCACGGCGTTGAGGGTGGTACCCCACGCGATGCCGATGGTCGTGCCGTCCTCGATGGCATCGGTGAGCATCTGACCGGCGATGCGGGACACCTGGTCGAGCCGATGCACCTCGGTGGTGCCGTACTTCACCGGGACGATCGTCGTGCGCACGCCGAAGGTGCGCGCGAGACTGGCCCCCAGACCGTGCCTGGTGCCGGTCGGCTGGGCCAGGCTGATCCGTACCAGACCGGTCTGTCGGGCCTGCTTGAGCAGCCGCGAGACCGTCGATCTGGAAATGCCGAGATGCTTGGCGATGACGTCCATCGTCTCACCCTGCAGATAGTACATCGACGCCGCGGTCCACACGTCGTCGGCCCACTCGTTCATGCGGGTCCTTTCCTGGTGCACATCAGTGCACAAGTGTAGATCATGCGTGCAGGGTCATGATTTACTCGCACTGTTCGGCCAGTGTGGCGGAACACCCGGCGGCGGTCAGCGCAACGCCGTCAGCCGCACGTCGGGCGTCATGGAAGACGTCCATTCACGAGGAGCACAGATGCTACTTGAAACGACGGTGCCCATCGCCACGATCTTCGGATCGGAATTCCTGGGCACGATGATTCTCATCATCCTTGGTGTGGGGGTGGTCGCGAACAACCTGCTCCCGAAGTCCAAGGGAAATCCGGCACCCGGCTCACTCCAGATCAACTGGGGCTGGGGTTTCGGCGTCATGTTCGGTGTGTACGCCGCCTACAAGACCGGTGGCCACCTCAACCCGGCCGTGACGGTCGGCTTGGCCATCGCCGGCAAGGACCTGGCCCCTGGCATCCCCGCCACCGGCACCAACATCCTTGTCTACATCTTGGCCCAGTTCGCCGGTGCCTTCGTCGGCGCCGTCATCGCGTGGCTGGCCTACAAGCAGCACTACGACGAGGACTGCGATCCCGCCCTCAAGCTGGGCACCTTCGCCACCGGTCCTCAGATCCGCAACCCCTTCTGGAACTGCATGACTGAGGCCATCGGCACCTGGGTGCTGGTCCTGTGGGTCATCATCTCCGGCTTCACCAAGGGCATCACCATCGGCCCGCTCGCCGTGGCCCTGCTCATCGTCTCGATCGGCGCCTCCCTCGGTGGCCCCACCGGGTACGCCATCAACCCTGCTCGTGACCTCGCTCCTCGTATCGCCCACGCCGTCCTGCCCATCAAGGGCAAGGGTGGCTCCGACTGGGGCTACGCCTGGGTCCCGGTCGTCGGCCCGATGGTCGGTGGCGTCCTCGCCGCCGTCACCTACCTCATCTTCTGGTGATCGGTCACTGAGCCGGGTTCACCGGAGCCACCACCTCCTCAGCCCCCGGCCCGCCCGGGCCGGGGGCTCTCCATTTCCCACATGACAGTCAACGTCGACCACGAAAGGCATCACCATGAGCGACGACGAGAAGTTCGTCCTGGCCATCGACGAGGGCACCACCTCTGCCCGTGCCATCGTCTTCAACCACTCCGGCCAGATCGTCTCGGTCGGGCAGAAGGAGTTCGAGCAGATCTTCCCGCGCGCGGGCTGGGTCGAGCACAACCCCGTCGAGATCTGGGAGTCGGTCCGCGAGGTCGTCGGCAGTGCCCTGTCGAAGGCCCAGATCAACCGGCACCAGCTCGCCGCCGTCGGCATCACCAACCAGCGCGAGACGGCCGTCGTCTGGGACAGGACGACTGGCGAGCCGGTCTACAACGCCATCGTCTGGCAGGACACCCGCACCCAGAAGATCTGTGACGAGCTCGCCGGCGACGAGGGCGCCGACCGCTTCAAGGACATCTGTGGCCTTCCGCTGGCCACCTACTTCTCGGGGCCCAAGGTCAAGTGGATCCTCGACAACGTCGAGGGTGCCCGCGCCAAGGCCGAGGCCGGGGACCTCCTCTTCGGCAACATGGACACCTGGGTGCTGTGGAACCTCACCGGCGGCGTCGAGGGTGGCGTCCACGTCACCGACCCGACGAACGCCTCGCGCACCATGCTCATGAACGTCCGCACCCTCGAGTGGGACGACTCGATGCTCGAGGCCATGGGCATCCCCGCCTCGATGCTGCCGCAGATCAAGTCCTCCTCGGAGATCTACGGCTACGGCCGCAAGAACGGACTGCTCATCGACACCCCGATCGCCGGCATCCTCGGCGACCAGCAGGCCGCGACCTTCGGCCAGGCCTGCTTCAACCAGGGCAATGCGAAGAACACCTACGGCACCGGCTGCTTCATGCTCATGAACACCGGCGAGGAGCCCGTCTTCTCCAAGAACGGCCTGCTCACCACCGTCTGCTACAAGATCGGTGACCGTCCGACGGTGTACGCCCTCGAGGGCTCGATCGCCGTCGCCGGATCGCTCGTCCAGTGGCTGCGTGACAACCTCAAGATGGTCGAGTCGGCCCCCGAGATCGAGGCCCTGGCGACCTCGGTCGAGGACAACGGCGGCGCCTACATCGTCCCGGCCTTCTCGGGTCTCTTCGCCCCGTACTGGCGGGCCGACGCCCGTGGCGCCCTGGTGGGCCTCACCCGCTACGTCAACCGCGGCCACATCGCCCGCGCCGTCCTGGAGGCCACCGCCTACCAGACCCGTGAGGTGCTCGACGCCATGAACGCCGACTCCGGCGTCCCGCTCACCGAGCTCAAGGTCGACGGTGGCATGACCGCCAACGAGACCCTCATGCAGTTCCAGGCCGATCAGCTCGGCGTGCCGGTCGTCCGCCCGGTCGTCGCCGAGACGACCGCCCTCGGTGCCGCCTACGCCGCCGGTATCGCCGTCGGCTTCTGGAGCGGCGAGGAGGACGTCGTCGCCAACTGGGCCGAGGACAAGCGCTGGGAGCCCAAGATGGACGAGGGCGAGCGCGACCGTCTCTACCGCAACTGGAAGAAGGCCGTCACCAAGACCTTCGAGTGGGTGGACGACGACGTCAAGGAGTGACCGACACCCTGCTCGGACGCTCGGCCCGCAGGAGGGCTGAGGCGTCCGGGTGACGAGTGGGGCCCCGCTTCGTGCGGGGCCCCACTAGCGTGTCGTGCCCGGTTCCGTGTCGTGCCCGGTTCGAGTGCCCATCGTGACGTGTGCCCGTCGTGACGTGGGCGGGTCGGGCTCTCAGCCGACCTCGTGCCGGGACTGGATGCCCAGCCCCTTCTTCGTGTAGTGGCTGGGCACGTTCGCCTCGAAGGTGCCCATGGTGCACTGCTCGACGAGGTCGGCGAGGGGATCGCCCTGGGACCGAGGGCGACTGCGGCTGGCCTGCTCGGCCGCCAGGGCCGCGGTGACGGCGTCGACGACGTAGCCCGGAGCAGGGGGCGTCGGGACGCTCGACAGAAGGTCGTGCACCCATG
This sequence comes from Acidipropionibacterium timonense, assembly GCF_900605005.1. Lineage (GTDB taxonomy): Bacteria > Actinomycetota > Actinomycetes > Propionibacteriales > Propionibacteriaceae > Cutibacterium > Cutibacterium timonense. Next base: position 2,730,912 of record NZ_LR027558.1, read on the forward strand.
CCTCGTCCTTCATGGTCATCCCCCTGTCCCGGCTGTCGCCGGTGTCCGCGTGGCTGTGTCTGGTGGGACGTGCGGACCCCCGTGTCGGTTCCCGGTCATCCTCCATCGGTGTCCTGTCGCTCGAGGTCGTCACAGCTCGTCCCTCATCGGGCCCAGGATCTGGGCGAGGCGGGCTCGTCCACGCGAGCAGCGGCTCTTGACGGTGCCGGTGGGCACACCGAGCTCCTCGGCCGCCTCGACCACCGACAGTCCCTCCATGTCGACGAGGACGACGGCCGCCCGCTGGTCCGGGTTGAGCTCGTCGAGGGCCCGGTCGACGATGCCCGCCCGATCCGCGTCGATGGCGGCCCGTTCCGGGGCATCGGGGGCGACGAGGGCCGGGTGCCGGTCGGGGGACTCGGGCAGGGTGTCGTGTCGGCGGACCGTCTCGCGGCGGATCCGGTCGAGGCAGGAGTTGACGACGATCCGGTGCAACCAGCTCGTCACCGCGGCGTCGCCGCGGAAGGTGCCGGCCCGGCGGAAGGCCGCGATCATGGCCTCCTGGAGGCAGTCGGCGGCCACCTCGGGGTCGCGGACGGTACGCAGGGCGACCGCCCAGAGCCGGTCCCGGTGGCGCAGGAAGAGCTCGGTGAAGGCGTTGGGGTCGCCGGCGACATGTGCGGCGAGCAGCTCGTCGTCGGTCATGGATGCACCGTGATCTCCGCGATCCCACCCTGGTAGCGGCCGCTGGAGACCTGCGGCAGGGAGGTGAGGTAGACGAGCAGGTAGCGCGTCGTCACGGGCGTGGACGGCGTCAGTCTCGTCGTCGAGGTGGCGCCCGAGCGGGCGGACAGGCGGGTCCAGCTCTTGATGGTGCCCATCGGCGGGGTCGACGCCGTCGTCGTCGGACGCCACAGGGACACATCGGTGCCCGCTCCGGTGAGCGTGACGTCGACCGAGGACACCCGGGTCGGCGTCCCCAGGTCGACGACGAGCCCGACACCGGGCTTGAGGCCACCCAGGCGGGCCGATCCCCGGTAGACGAGGGTGCGCCAGACGGTGTGACCCGACCCGTCCCAGGCCCGCGCGACCTGGTCGGGGTTCTCCTCGTCGTTGCCGCCGTCGGCGGACGGGTCGAAGTCGTCGACCTTCGAGATGTGCACCGGCCCGCTCGGCGTCGGACTGGGGGCCGTGGTCGTCGTCGACCGCTGGTGAAGACCGACGAGGACCAGACCGAGGATGAGGACGAGGACGGTGACGGCGATGAGGACGAAGGGCCAGCGACGGTCGCGGGGCCGGGGACGGGTGAGGTCGCGGACGTGGCCCGTCGAGGGGCTCGCGGCGGACTGGCCGCCCGATCCGGGTGCGGTCGCGGAGCCGGTCGGACGCCGCGACGACGAGGCCCCGGCGCCGGTGCGGGACGGCAGGTCGGCCCACTGCCCGGCGGCGGCCTGCGGCGTCCAGTAGCCGTCCTCGTCGCGTCCGGCCGGCTGGTCCGGTGGGTCGCTGACCGGCGGCAGGTCGACGGAGGTGCCGGTGCCGTCGTCATCGTCGTCGAACCAGTCGACGACCGGCTGGGGGGCGGTCGTCCGCGGGTCGTGGTGAGGTACGTCGCCCCGGGCGTCGGTGTCCCGCGGCACGCGCTGGGGGCGCGGCGGGACGGGATAGCGCAGCCGCCGCTCGAGGTCCGCCGCGGCGTCGGCCGACCCGAGCACCCGGGTGAGGGCCTGGTCGACCTCGTTGGCGGTGCGGATCGGCACCTCGTCGTGGCGCGGGAAGTCCGAGAGGATCTGGTCGCACAGGACGTCGAGGGCGGGGGAGACGCCGGCGCGCACCTGCCTGGGCGTGAGCCAGCCGTGCGCGTCGGCCGGGGCCGGGGACAGCCCCCAGGTGCGCATGCGTGGATCGGTGGGGTCGGTGGGGACGGCCAGGGGACGCTGCGGGCTGCCCAGCGGCCAGCGGGTCACCAGGGAGGCATAGAGCAGGCGGCCCAGGTCGTGGACGTCGCTGGCCTCCCGGTCCGACCACGACCGGGCAGCGTCCCCGGGCACCGGGTGCAGGGCGGCCTCGATGAGCAGACCGACGATCTTGACGTTGCCGGTGGCGGTGATGATGACGGTGTCGGGGTTGAGTCGCTCGTGGAAGATTCCCTGGGCGTGCATGGGGGCCATGGCGTCGGCGACCTCGCGCACCACCCAGGCGGCCTCGAGGGCCGACAGCGGGCCCGTGTCGAGGAGTTCCTGGAGGGACCGTCCGGGGGCGTACTCACAGACGATGAAGCTGCCCGGGTCGTCCGGGCCGGCGTCGACGGCGTCGAGGACGCGCAGGAAGCGGGAGTCGGTGGCGACCGCCGCGCGCAGGGCCGCCGAGAGCACGGCCGGGGTGCGGCGTCCCTCCGGGGCCATGACGTGCACGAGGACGGCTCGGTGCAGCTTGAGGTCGAAGGCCCGCCAGGTGAGGGTGCCACGAGGTCGGGCGAGCTCCTGCTCGAGGCGGAACCGCGACCCCAGAACGGCGCCCGCCGACAGGTCGGGCAGCGGCTCGTCCAGCTCGAGGTCCGCCGACGGCAACCAGAGGGACGAGGTCGTCTCGTCGTCGACGTCGTCCACCGTCACCTCCCAGCAGGTCCTCCAGCCGGACGCCCGGGCGGCGTCCCGACACAGTGAACCCTAGTCTGCCGTGCCGGGAGGCCGACCCACAGGAGGCCCACCGACAGTGCCGGTGCGCGGTCCTGTGCGATGGCTCGACGGTGGCGGGCCGGCCCCTGTCGCCCGGCCCGGCCCCGGGCCCCCGCTCAGCCCTGACGCCGGCGGACCTGGCGGATCCGCAGCACCGTCGCCCCGACGACGACCGCGCCCGAGACCACGATGATGATCCAGCCGAAGTCGTCCATCTGGGTGGCCTGGACGACGAACTGGGCCGGGCTGCCCAGGGTGCGTCCGGATGCCGTCGCCAGGGTCGCCGTCATCTCGACCCGGCCGTTGGAACTGGCTTGCGGGGTGAACTTGAGCGTCTGGGTCTCGCGCGGGCCGACGGTGACGACGGCGGTGTCGGGGATGTCGACGCGCTGCGGGTTCTCCGAGGTGAAGGTCACCTTGACCCGGATCGACTGCGACAGGTTGTTCGTCACGGCCAGGGGGAACTCGTTGGACGACGAGGACATGACGAAGCTCGGGGCCGAGTGGAGCTTGACCCCCGACCCACCCAGGGCGGTCGTCGCCGGGGTGATGGCCGTCGCCAGCCAGACCGTGCGGCGCCTCGGGGAGATCTGCTGGGACAGGGACCGGGCGACGACCTGGTCGAGGGTGCCGGACGCCGTCGTCGAGGTGGACAACAGGGCCAACCAGTCGGAGGTGAGGTGGACGGCGTTGCCGACGTCGGCCTGCCACCCGGTGCTGAGCCGGGTCGCGGTGGCCGTGGAGGGCAGCGTCACCCCCTTCGTGGTCGAGGTCGTCGCCTGGGCGAGGGTCGTGTGGTGCAACCAGCTCGTCCCGGCGGTGGCGGTGAGGTCGGCGGTCGAGGTGACGGTGACGACCGTCTGCTCGCCGGCACGGGTGGCCAGCAGGGACTGGGCCAGCACGCGGCCGCGCACCTGCGCCGGCGTGGTCGACGGCGTCGGGGAGGGCCCGCCGGACAGCACGTTCGACGACAGCGGCACGAGGGTCGTCGTGCCGGACGTCCGCACCCCCTGCGCCGCGCCGAGGGCGCTGGTGAGGACGATCTCGGGGCGCAGGGTCGAGGTGAGCAGGGCCAGGCCGGCGGTGGTGAGTTCGCCGTGGTCGTCGAGGACGGCCAGCGGCAGGTCGTGGGCCGGGTTCGAGGAGGTCAGGGCCGAGGCGACGCGGGTGAGGGTGCGGCGATTCCCGGCCAGGGCGATCTCGACGACGTCGGCGCCGCCGTAGGGCAGGCGGTAGGCGTTCCCGGAGTCGAGCAGCGGTCCCACCTGGGCCAGCCAGTCCTTGGCGGCCCGTTGACCCGTCCCGGCCGTCGTGCCCGTGCCACTGGCGACCCGGTAGCCGGCCGCCATGGCGGTGACCTCGTCGAGCAGGGAGGGGTCGACGAGGACCGTCTCGCCGCCGGTGGAGGCCTCGGTGACCAGGGCGCCGAGCCGCCCGGTGAGTTCGGTGGCCAGATGGTCGTCGGAGAAGACGCCGTCGACCCGCATCGACGGGGTGCTCGCCAGGACGATGACCGGGGTGGTGGAGGCCTTCGTCGACGTGCCCGACGAGCTGGTGAGCACGGTGAGCACCCGGGAGCGCCCGACGGTGAGCCGGTCGCGGCCCCGAGGGGTGGCCTGGACGTGGACGCCGATGACATAGGCCTGTCCGGCCGTCGTCAGGCCCATCGCCGTCGGGGTCCCGGTGACCTGGAAGGTGGCTTTCTGCCCGGGTTGGAAGGTGGTCCTGCCGTCGGTGTCGGTGATGTTGTCGATGGAGGCCTCGTTGGCCTCGTGGAACCACCGCTCCCCGGTGGGGACGGTGGCCGGTGCCTGGAGGAGGTTGGTGAGGTCGTCGGTGGTCGAGATGGGGTCGCGGGAGCGCCAGAAGGAGGCCTGGACCCAGGTCATCGGCACCGAGGAGGTGTTCTCGACCGTGCCGCGGATGGTGATGGGTGCGTTCGTCGCCCCGGAGGCCGGGGTGACGGAGGCCAGCGTGATGGTGACGGCCGGCTGGTCGTCGGCGCGGGCCGGAGTGGGTGCGACCCAGGCCGTGGCGAGACCGAGGACGGTCGCCAGGACCACCGCGAGGGTGGCGATCGCCGTGCGCAGGGTCGCCGGGCGGCTCACGGGTGCGCCTCGGGCTGGTCGGCCCACCAGGCTCGCAGCGCCTCCTCGGCCTCCTGCGGGCTGTGCGGACCCTCCTCCAGACGCAGGTCGAGCAGGAAGCGGTAGGCCCGCCCGACGATCGGTCCGGGCCGGATGCCGAGGATCTCCATGATCTGCTGCCCGTCGAGGTCGGGACGGGTGGCGTCGAGCTCCTCCTGGGCCGCCAACTCGGCGATCCGTCGTTCGAGGTCGTCATAGGCGAACTCGAGCCGCTCGGCCTTGCGACGGTTGCGCGTCGTGCAGTCAGCGCGGGTGAGGATGTGCAGACGCTCGAGGAGGTCGCCGGCGTCGCGCACGTACCGTCGCACCGCCGAGTCGGTCCAACCCTGGTCGCCGTACCCGTGGAACCGCAGGTGCAGCTCGACGAGCTTGCTCACCGCCTTGACGACGTCGGACGGGTAGCTCAGCGCCTTGAGTCGCTTGCGGGCCAACTTGGCCCCGACGACGTCGTGATGGTGGAAGCTCACCTTGCCGCCCGGCTCGAAACGCCTCGTCGCGGGCTTGCCGATGTCGTGGAGGAGGGCGGCCAGGCGCCCGATGAGATCGGGTTCGTGGCCGCGGCGTCGCTCCAGGTCGATGGACTGGTCGAGGACGGTGAGGGAGTGCTCGTAGACGTCCTTGTGGCGGTGGTGTTCGTCGCGTTCCAGCCGCAGCGCGGGCAGCTCGGGCAGGACGTGGTCGGCGATCCCGGTGCCGACGAGCAGGTCGAGACCCGCGCGAGGATGGTCGGTGAGCAGGAGCTTGGACAACTCGTCGCGCACCCGCTCGGCCGAGATGATGTCGATCCGGCCGGCCATGTCGGTCATCGCCGCGCGGACCTCGTCGGTGACGGTGAACCCGAGCTGGCTGGTGAACCGGGCCGCCCGCATCATCCGAAGTGGGTCGTCGGAGAAGGACCGTTCCGGCGGGAAGGGGGTGCGCAGGACCCCGGCGGCCAGGTCGGCCAGGCCGTGGTGGGGGTCGACGAACTGGCGGGTGGCGGCGTGGACCGCCATGGCGTTGACGGTGAAGTCGCGGCGGATGAGGTCCTCGTCGAGGGTGCGGCCGAAGGCGATCCGCGGCTTGCGGGAATCAGGCTCGTAGGCGTCGGTGCGGTAGGTCGTCACCTCGACCTGCCAGTGGTCGACCATGGCGCCGATGGTCCCGAAGGCCCGGCCGATGTCCCAGGTGGCCTTGGTCCGACGCCGCAGCAGCGTCTCGACCTCGTCGGGGTGGGCGTCGGTGGTGAAGTCGAGGTCGTGGCCCAGGGTGCCCATGAGGGCGTCACGCACCGACCCGCCGACGAGGTGGAGGTCGTGGCCGGCGTCGGTGAAGAGGGTGCCGAGCTGTCCGATGAGCTCGGTCGTCGCGAAGAGGGCGTCGAGCCGGTGCTCGAGAATCTGGGGGAAGGTGAGGCCCGACTCCTCGGGGGTGGGCCTCAGGGTGTGCAGCGAGGGTTCGGTCGGATCGGCGAACTGCGGCATGGGGAGACAGTCTACGCGGAGGTCATCTGAGGTTGCGACGCCTGACGGCGCGGGTCTGGTGGGAGCGGGCGATACGCGCCAACGTGCGGACCCTGCTGTACTCGCACCAGATGCTGCAGCCGACGATCGCTGCCAGGACGATCCCGGCGACCCACCCCGGTATCCGCGGCAGCGCCACGATCCACAGGACGATGGAGAGCACGCTCAGCGACAGGTAGACGCGGTTCACCATGGCCCGAGTGTATCCGTGGGGGTCCAGTGCGGCCGGGGGAAGAGGCGGCGAGGCTGGTGTCGCGGTGCCATGCTGGACCCATGACACAGGACAGAGCGGTCGTCGTCGCCGTCGACTCCTTCAAGGGTTCGCTCACGAGCAATCAGGCATGTCTGGCGGTCGCCCGTGGGTGGTCGCGGGCCGAGCCGGACCGCCAGGTGCTCACCGTGCCGGTCGCCGACGGCGGGGAGGGCACCCTCGACGCGGCCCTGGCCGCCGGGTTCTCGGCGGTCTCGGTGCGCTGTCACGGCGCCACCGGCGACCTGGGCACCGTCGACTACGCCCGCCGCGGTGACGTCGCCGTCATCGAGATGGCTGCCTGCTGCGGTCTGGAACGAGCCGATCGGGTGTCGGGGCCGCCCACCGTTCGACGCGGGCTCGTGGCCTCCAGCGCCGGGCTGGGCGAGGTCATGGCTGCCGCGCTGCGCGCCGGTGCCACCTCGCTCATCATCGGGATCGGGGGGTCGGCCAGCACCGACGCCGGGGCCGGGATGCTCGAGGCCCTCGGCGCGCGGCTGCTCGAGAAGGACGGGTCCCCGGTGGAGCCCGGGGCGGCCGGCCTGGCCGAGCTCGAGGTGGTCGACCTGTCGGAGCTCAACCCGCGGCTGCGCGAGGTGAGCCTCACCGTGGCGTGCGATGTCACGAGCCCGCTGCTCGGTCCGAGCGGGGCGGCCGCGGTGTTCGGCCCCCAGAAGGGCCTGGACGGCGAGGCGATCGACCTGGCCGACCGGGCCATCGGACGGTTCGCCGACACCCTCGAGTCCGGCCTGGGGGTGCGTCACCGCGACGATCCGGGAGCCGGGGCGGCGGGCGGGGTCGGCTGGGCACTCATGTGTCTGGGGGCCCGGTACCGGCCCGGGGCCGGGGCGGTGCTCGAGTGGACGCGGGCGGCCGAGAAGATCGCCCGGGCCGAGGTGGTCGTCACGGGGGAGGGGCGCCTCGACCACCAGACGATGCTCGGCAAGCTGCCCAGCGCGATCCGCACCCTGGCCCACGATGCCGGGGCCCAGGTGTGGGCGGTCTGCGGGCGCTGCGATCTCGACGAGGGTGAGCGAAGGCGGTTCGACCGGGTGCTGGAGCTGTCCGCCGTCGAGCCCGACCCCAACCGTTCGATGGCGAATGCCGGGGTTCTGCTGCGCGACCTCGTCGAGCAGGAGGTGCGTACGTGGGTTGCGGGTGCCGACGGGCCCGGCGAGGAGGTCGGCGGGATGCCTCCGGCAAGGGGTCTCGGGCCGGACATGTCGTGAAATTACCGTGAGCGAGGAAGAGTTCCCCTCCAGGGGAGGAAACCCCCGCTCAGGGGATTTTCACGACACGGCGTCGTCCTGCCCGGTCCCGCCGTCGGGCTCGGGGACCTCCTCGCGACGCCCGAACCGGGCCAGAACGATGACGACGACCAGTGCCGCGGCGATGACCACCGGCAGGGTGAGGAGCACGAGCAGGACGACCAGCTGCACCCCCGACATCAGAAGGTGCCCCTGATCCGGGCCTCGTCGAAGGCCGTCTTGGCCTGCTGGCGCAGCGCCCGGATCACCTCGAACTGCTGTCCGGCAACGCACTTCGTCATGACCTGGAAGGTCATGGTCTCCCCGGCGATGTCACCCACCCCGAGCACCGTCGGCGGCTCGAGGAGCACCTCGTCATAGGTGTGTGCGATCCGGTCCAGGACGAGGTCGAGCACGCGCGAGACCTCCTGCGGGTCCTCCGAGGCGTGCACCCGGATGTCGGTGAAGGTCGTCGCCCAGCCCTGGGTGACATTGCCCACCTTGAGGATCTCGCCGTTGCGCAGGTACCAGGCGACGCCGTTGTAGTCGCGGATCCTCGTCGTGCGCAGGCCGACGTCCTCGACGACCCCCTCCAGATCATTGATGCGCACGGCGTCGCCCACCCCGTACTGGTCCTCGATGATGATGAACAGGCCGGAGAGGAAGTCCTTGACGAGGCTCTGGGCGCCGAAGGCCAGGGCGACGCCGACGATCCCGGCGGAGGTGAGCAGCGGGGTGATCTTGACCCCCACCGTGGAGCAGGCCGACAGCACGGCGACGACGACGATGACCGCGACCCCGATGTTCGACAACAGCCTTCCGACGGTCGTCGTGCGCTGGCTCTGGCGTTCGCTCGCCGCCCCGGTGGCCGTGGCCAGGAGCTTGCGGGCGCGGCCCGGCAGGGCCTCCTCGCGCCGTTCGGTGCTGCGCAGCATGGCGCGGACGACGACGTCGACCCCCTTGCGCAACAACCAGCGCAGGACGACGGCGACGATGACGATGACCACCAGGTGGATGAGGGTGTCCCAGGTCCACACGTCAATGCTCAATGGGGTCATCGGTCGCTCCAGGGGTCGGCGTCGGTCCCCTCCAGCTTGGCACGGACGACGACCGCGAGCGACAGCCCTCGTCCGGGCGGGACGAGGCGGGAGCTGCCGGCCGCCTCAGGACCAGAAGGCCTTGAGCAGCGGACCGGCCGTCCCCGACCCCGACTCACCGACCTCGACCATGACCGCCGCAGCCATCGTCGAGGTGTACGCGATCATCCACGCATGGGTCTTGAGCTTGCCGGCGGCCCCGAACTCGGCGGTGCCGGTCTTGGCGCCGGTCGCCAGCCCCGCGAGCACCCGCCCGGACCCCGAGGTCACGGTGAGTTCCATGGCCCGACGCAGGTTGGCGACCTCCGTCGTCGACAGGGCCCTGGCCGTCGACGTCGGGCGGTGGCCCTCGATGAGCCACGGGATGACGGTGCGTCCGGCAGCCACGGAGGCCGCGACCCCGGCCATCGCCATGGGGGAGGCGAGCACCCCGCCCTGGCCGATCATGTCGGAGGCCAGGACGTCGGCGGCGGTCGTGTCGTCGATGGTGCCGTAGTAGGCGGGGAAGCCGGCGTCGTGGTCGGTGCCGACCCCCAGGCTCGACGCCGCCTGGCGCAGGGAGGCGGCGGTGACCTTGGCGTGCTGGGAGATGAAGGCCGTGTTGCACGACTGGGCGAAGGCCTCCGACAGCGGGATCGACCCCTCGTGGCTGCTCGAGTAGTCGGCGTAGTTCTTGAACGACCGACCGTTGACGGTGACCGTCGGGGTGCAGGCCACCGTCGAGTCGACGGTCATCCCGGCCCGCAGCAGGGCCAGGGTGGTGGCCACCTTGAACGTCGACCCGGGGGCGTACTGGCCGGTCGTGGCGAAGGACTCGGCGCCGGCGGCCGACGAGTTCGCGGCGGCGAGAATGCCGCCGGTGGCCGGGTCGACGGCCACCAGGCAGGCGACGCCGGAAGCCTTGGTGAGGACGGCCTCGGCCTTCGTCTGCCAGGTGACGTCGAGGGTGGTGCGCAGAGGGGTGCCGTCGACCTTGCGGACGTCGAAGAGTTGCCGGGGCACCGCGGTCGTCGACTCGGTCGGGCCCGAGGAGCTCGTCGGGCCGGCCGAGGCGGACGCCGTGGAACTCGTGCGGGCGACGAGGTGGATCGAGTGGCCGGCCTTGCCGCGCAGCTGGGCGTCGTATCGACGCTGCAGGCCGGACCGTCCGACGACGTCGCCCTCGGCGATCTCCCCCTTGCCGGCGGTGACGTCCGCCTCCTGGGCCTGACCCGAGGTGCCGAGGATGCCGATGGCGAAGGTGCGCGTGGGGGCGAGCCAACCCTGCCGGTCGACGATGCCGACCCCGGGCACCTGGCCGAGGTTGCGCGGGATGTCCTGCTCGCGCAGGGTGATGGCCACGACGAAGGCCTGCGCCCCGGCGGCCTGGACCTTCGCCGCGTACTGCGTCGGGTCGATGGCGACGAGCTTGGCCAGGGTGGCCGCGGCGGAGGCCCACTGGTTCTTGGCCAGGTGCGACTTGTCGATGCCGATGTCGTGGATCGTCTGCTGGCAGACGAGTTCACGTCCCTTGGCCCCGGTGATCGCCGCTCGCGAGCCGGGGGTGCGGGTGTGGCGCAGTCGGGTCGACGCGGTGAGGTCCGGGTGGACGATGGCCGGGTCCCAGCGCACCTTCCACAGGCCGGAGTCCCTGACGAGGTGGGCGGTCGAGGAGAAGCGCCAGGTGCCCGACCCCAGGGTGAGGGCGTGGGCCAGGGTGACAGTGACGGCGTCACCATCGGCGGTCAGGGAGGTCACCGTCGTCGTCGGACGCAGCCCGTCCATCCCGGACATGATCGTCGTGAGGTCGGCCGTGGCGCGGACCCGGTCGTCGAGGTCGACCCCCGACAGGTCGCCGCTGGTGAGACCCTTGGCCAGATCGGTGGCCAGGGTGCGGGCGGCGGCGTCGACCGTGGCCGAACCCGTGCCTCCGGTGCCGCGGCAGGCCGACAGGGTCGCCAGACCCACCGCCGCCCCTGCCAGGGCGGCGCCGAAGGTGCGACGGGGCACGACGTGGTCGGGCGTCATGGTGACCTCCTGAGCTCCGGGTCCATGTAAGCACACGCCCGGGACAGTCCTGCGACAGCACCGTCGCGGGACGTCTCCGCAGCGTGACCTGCCCACGGCCCGGGGTTCGAGGTCGGTGGGCGTCCGTGACAGTATTCAGGGCATGAGTGAGGACCACGTGCGCCCTGACAATCCCCAGGAGACCTCCCCGGTGAGCCCGGAGGACCTGCCCGAGCATCTGGCGGTGCCGACGCAGATGCCCCCGACCGGACCGGCGGTCGCCGACGCCGCCGTCAAGGCCATCGGCGGCACCCCGAGCGCCGACGCCATGATCGACGGCGAGGGCAGACTGCGGGTCGACGTCCTGTCCCTGCAGGACGCCCCCGCCCCCGGCTGGCGGACGTGGTCGACGGTGAGCCTGCACGTCCTGCCCAACCTCATCCCGCTGCAGTCGGGGGAGTCGACCGATGTGCGCGCCGAGCTCATGACGGTCGGCGCCCCCGGGTCCGAGGTCATGGGCAAGGTGCTGGGATCCTGCGCCTTCGCGGTGCTCCAGGACCACTGGCTCATGGCCCCGGGGATCGTCTTCGGCGGGGTCGTGGCGATGTACGACCCGGAGACGACCACCCCACACCTCATGTGGGTGCATCCCTTCACCGCCCAGGGGCTTGACCGGGTCGAGGTCGACGAGTTGCGCGTCCACTGGCTCATGGGCATGCCCATCACCGAGGCCGAGCGGGTGTGGCTCGAGGCCAACGGGTTCGACGCCTTCGTCGATCTGCTCGACGCGGGGAAGGTCAACTACTCCGACCTGAGGCGTCCCTCGGTCGTCTGAGGAGCGGGGCCGGCCGACTCGCGCCAGATGACCTCGACCGGCTGGACGAGATGGGTGTCGGTGAGTTCCTCGCCGCGGATCTGGCGGGTGAGAAGGGTCGCCATGGCGGCGCCCAGGGCGCGCGGGTCGGCCCGGACGGTCGCGATGGCCGGGGTCCACATGGTGGCCAGGGGGGCGTCGTCGAAGCCGACGACGGCGACATCCTCGGGCACCGCTCGGCCTCGGGCACGTAGGGTGTCGATGGCCCCGGTCGCCAGCAGGTCCGAGGCGGCGACGACGGCGTCCAGGTCGGGGGCCCGGGTGAGCAGTTCGTCCATGGCGGCAGCCCCGGCCTCGGCGCTCCATCGCTGTGCCGGGACGCTCACGGGGTCGGGGTCGTCGGACAGGGCGTCGAGGAAGCCTTTGTGGCGCAGGGCCGAGACCGGGGCGATGCTGGGACCGGCCAGCTCCACGATGCGACGGCGTCCGGCCCGACGCAGCATCGAGGTGATCTGCCGGCTGCCGGCCTGCGAGTCGGTGTCGACCGAGGGCACCGTCGACCCGGCGACCGGGGTGGAGGCGGTGACCAGGGGGATACCGGTGCGAGCCAAGGTGGAGACGATGGGGTCGTCGGTGACCATGGCGACCAGGAGCACCCCGTCGAAGGATCCTCCGCGCACCAGGGAGATGACGCGGTCCTCGGACCGGGGCGAGTCGACGAGGGCCTGGAGCATCTGGAGTCCGTCGAGGGAGAACTGCGCATTGGCCCCCGCGGCGATGCCGGCCAGGGCGGCGTCGGTGTAGAAGGCCTCGGCGCGCTCCCGGGCGATGAGGCCGACGGTCCCGGTCGAGCTGTTGCGCAGGGAGCGGGCCAGTCGATTGGGCACGTAGCCGGTCTCGGAGATGGCCTGCCGGACGAGGGCGACGGTCTCGGCGGCGACGTTGTCGTGGCCGTTGAGCACCCGGGACACCGTGGCGTGGGAGACCCCGGCGACCCGTGCGACGTCGTGCACGGTGGGGCGGGAGCTGGGCATGGCGACCTCCGGTTGCTGGTGGGGACGTCGGGGCCGACGTTGGGCCAGCGGTCCCCCTCATGGAAGGTACACGTGTACGAGCGGCGTCGCGAAACGTGTCGTGGGGTGGGCGTGGGGGCCGCGAGGCACAGCTTCGGCAGAGGGTGTCGGGAAATCCCCCGGAGCGCGCGATTCGTCCCCTGGAGGGGAACTTCTCCCCGCTCACGGTGATTTCCCGACATCGGGGAGTCGACCCCGCCGGAGTTCCGCGTTGGTCGGGAGGGCCACGGGACGGTGGCGGCGGTGGAGCCGGGTGCAGATGAGCTCGAGCACGGCCCGCGGGTCGACCCGGATCATCGCCGGTGTGACGTGGAGCACCGTCCATCCCCCGCGGCCGATGCGCGCGGCTCGCCTCATGGTGGCCTCGTAGGCGTCCCGGGAGCCATGGAAGGAGTAGCTGTCCACCTCGACGACGAGGTGTTCGTCGTCGAAGAGCAGGTCGGCGACCTGGTCGTGGTCGTCGGCGCGGATCTCGGCGTTGGCCCGCCAGCCTCGCACCCGGGCCTCGCGGAGGAGACGGTGCAGTTCGAGCTCGGCCATCGACCACGGTTCGTCGCGGACCAGCCGCAGCACCTGGTCGACGGGGCCCCGCCCGTGGAGCCGGGCGGCCTCGGCGCGTACGGCACGAGGCTCATCGATGGTGACGATGCGTTGTCGGAAGAGATGGAAGAGCGGTTCCCAGTCAACGCGCGCCGCGCAACCCAGGACCGCGACGGCGGGGTGGACGCACGTGGCCTCGGCGGTGACGTGGCGGTGGGGCGGCGACGGGGTGCCGCGATGGAACCGCAGCAGCCCGCGATCGGGCAGGTGATGGTCGAGACGGACGTCGATCCTCTCGATCCCCTCGCCCCCGGGCAACGGGACGTGGCACGAGGCGAGCGCCGCCCGGCCGTCGAGGACGGCGTCGGGCCGCCACAGGTGGACGGCGCGCAGCCAGGCGCCGGGGTGGCCGGCGAGGGCGCCATCCATGATGACGCCGGGCAGCGGTCGGATGACGAGGCCGCGCCTCACGGCGCGGCAGGCCTGGGCCTCGGACGCGGCTCCGGCGGGCACGCGCATGACTCCGTGGTGGTCCTCAAGGGTGTGCATGATCCTCATACCCCAGTTGTCGTGGCACGGGCCCGGATCCGGCACCCAGTTCCAGATCTGTGGACAACGCACACGATGGGTGGGCCAGGTTGTCCACAGGGGACGGGTGGAGCACGTGCACGGGGGTCGGCGCCCGGCGACGTGTGTGAGGAAAATCCCCGGAGCGGGCGATTCCTCCCTTGGAGGGGAACTTCTCCTCGCTCACGGTGATTTCCTGACAGTGTCCGTCGGTGCCCCAGGTGGTGCGACGCGGTGCGAGCAGCGGGACGCCCGAGGCGCGGTGGCCCTGACCGCGGCAGCCGAGGATGTGGAGCGCCACGAGACGGCGGGGCGCCGGGCCCTCCCGNGCGCCGGACCTTCCGGTCCGGCGCACCGCCGTGAATGAGGGCTGTCGGGCTCAGGGCGCGCCCATCGCGACGCCCCGCTCCCGGACGAGGATCAGTCGGTCACTCCTGGGCGGCCGAGGGGTGGGTCATGTCGGCGGGAACGACCCACTTGTCGAAGTCCTCCTCGCTCATCCCGCCGACGGTGAGGGCGGACTCACGCAGCGAGATCCCCTCGTGGTGGGCGTTCTTGGCGATCTTCGAGGCCAGGTCGTACCCGATGTGCCGGTTGAGGGCCGTGACCTGCATGAGGTTCTTGTCGAGGTTCTCCTTGATCTTGGCCTCGTTGGGCTCGATGCCGTAGGCGCAGTGCTTGTCGAAGGACACGCAGGCGTCCGCCAGCAGGCGGATCGACTCGAGGCAGGCGTGCGCCATGACCGGCTTGAAGACGTTGAGCTGGAAGTTGCCCTGGGAACCGGCGAAGCCGACGGTCGCGTCGTTGCCGAAGACGCGGGTGGCGACCATCGTCATGGCCTCGCACTGGGTCGGGTTGACCTTGCCGGGCATGATCGACGAGCCGGGCTCGTTCTCGGGGATGAGCAGCTCACCGATGCCGTTGCGCGGGCCGGAGGCGTACCAGCGGACGTCGTTGGCGATCTTCATGAGGGCGTCGCCGAGCACCCGCAGCGACCCGGACACCTGGACCAGCGCGTCGTGGGCCGACAGGGCGGCGAAGAGGTTGGCGGCCTGGGTGAACTCCAGCCCGGTCTCCTCCGAGACGTGCTTGGCGACGGTCTGGCCGAACTTCGGGTGCGCATTGAGGCCGGTCCCGACGGCGGTGCCGCCGATGGCCAGTTCACGGGCCCGCGAGTCGGCGTAGTGGATGCCGTCGAGGGCGAAGTCGAGCTGGGCGACCCAGCCGCTGATGACCTGGCCCAGGCGGATCGGGGTGGCGTCCTGCAGGTGGGTGCGGCCGACCATGACGACGTCGTCGTACTGCTTGGCCTTGGCGTCGAGCGTGTCACGCAGCTGCTTGACGGCCGGGTAGAGGCGCTCGTTGATCTCGAGGACGACGGCGATGTGCATCGCGGTGGGGAAGGTGTCGTTGGAGGACTGGCCGCGGTTGACGTGGTCGTTGGGGTGCACCGGGGTCTTGGAGCCGCGCTCGCCGCCGGCGATCTCGATGGCCCGGTTGCTGATGACCTCGTTGGTGTTCATGTTCGACTGGGTGCCCGAACCGGTCTGGAAGACGACCAGCGGGAACTCGGCGTCGAGCTTGCCCGCGATGACCTCGTCGGCGGCCCGGATGATGAGGTCGGCGACGTCGCCGGGCAGCTCACCGAGCTCCTTGTTGGCCTGGGCGGCGGACTTCTTGAGGATGCCCAGGGCGCGGATCATGTCGCGTCCCCACACGAAGGTGTCGCGCCCGATCTCGAAGTTGTGGAGGGAACGCTCGGTCTGGGCTCCCCAGTAGTGCTCCGCGGGCACCTCGATGGTGCCCATGCTGTCTTTCTCAGTGCGCATCTCTGCCATGCCGCAAGCCTACTTGGGGCCCTCGGGCGGCGGGCCCGGGGGAGGGGGAGTGACGTGGCGGAGAGCCCCGGTGGGCCCGGGGCACGATGGGCAGCGCCCGCCGGGTACTCCCCACCTGAGCCCGACCCACCCGTCAGGAGGTGAACCCGAACCCTCCCGAGAGGTGCCGGTCGCGTGCGTACTCCCCGATCATGCCGACCGCCTCTCGCAACCGTTGGCCCAGGGTCGGACCCTCGGCCGGACCGCCCGACTGGATGACGAGCCCGAAGGCGGACATGACCAGGGCGACCGCCAGCCGCCCCTCGAAGGGGTCGTCGACCCGCTGCCGGGTGAGCCGCTTGAGCTCGTCACGCACCGGGCCCATCCGGTGCCGGGCGTCCTCGACGAGGTCGGGGTGGGCCCGGAAGATGGCGTGGACCCGGGCCATCTCGGAGGGCACCGACAGCTGCGACGCCAGGAGGTCGCACAGGTCGGCGACGAGGTCGCCGTCGCTGGCGAGGAAGGCCTGTCGGCGTTCGTCGTCCAGGGGGACGATGGTGACGCCGAGGATGGCGGCCGCCTTCGACGGGTAGTAGTTGAAGAAGGTCCGCGCCGAGATGCCGACCTCCTCGCTGATCGTCTCGACCGTCGCCGCGTCGATCCCGCGCTCCTCGGACTGCCGCAGGGCGACCTCGTGGATCGCGGCGCTCGTGGCCCGCTTCTTGCGCTCCCGCAGGCCCTCGGCGGGGCACCGTCCGTGGCCGGTCACGCCGGGTCCCCGCTCACGCCCAGGCCGGGGCCCGAGCCGAGGGCGGCGCGACGAGGACGTCCGGGTTCGCCGGCCGTGCCGGAGGATCCCTGGGGCCGACGCGGACCGGCCGCCCGGCGCGGGCCCGACCCGGTCCCCGTCGTGTCCTCGACGCCCGCCTCGAGGCTGCTGCCGGAGGGCTCGGAGGGAGCCAGGTCGTCGTCACCGGAGCCCTGCTCCATCTCGGCGGCGCGCTCCTCGAGGGCCGAGCGCTCGCGCAGCGGCGGCACCTTGAAGAACCACGAGAGCACGAAGGTGAAGGCGATGACGCCGAAGCCGATCCAGTAGATGACCCGGGCCGCGGAGTTGAACCCGTCGAGGAAGGGCTGGGTGAGGCGCTCGTCGGCGCCGTTGAGGAAGGAGGTGTCCGACATCGAGCTGGACGACGTCGTCGACCCGGAGGAGCTGCGGATCGTCGCGGCGAGCTTGGGAGCCAGCTGGTCGACGGCGTGGTTGCGCTGGGAGGCGTTCGACCAGTCGATGGTGAGCTTGCCGTCGACGACGCTGACGTGCTGCTGCTGCGCGACCTTGGCCAGGGCCTGGGCCTGAGCCTGGGTGGTGGCCTCCTTGATCTTCGCCTGGGCAGCGGCCAGGGCGGCCTGACGCTGGTCGGCCGGCAGCTTGGCCAGGGCCTGCGCCTGGCTCGCGGAAGCAGCCTTGGCCTTGGCCTCGACGGCGTCCTGCACCTGGGCGTCAACGGCAGCGGTCGCCTTGGCGAGTTGCTGGGTGTAATTCGCCTTGATGTTCGAGGTGATCGGCGTCCAGACCTTCTCCATGATGCCGGCGTTCTGCGGGGCCGAGGCGACCGAGGGGTCGAGGGCCGCCGACAGGGAGGTCCTGAGCATGGCCTCGTCACCCATGTTCTTCTGGATGTTCGTCGGCATGACCTGGAAGAGCACCGACAGGAGGACGGCGGTGCCCAGGGTGCCGCCGATCTGGCGGAAGAAGGTCGCACCGCTGGTGGCCACGCCGATGTCGCGGCCGGCGACGGCGTTCTGGCTGGCCTGGGTGAGGGTCTGCATGAGTTGGCCGAGGCCCAGACCGAGGATGAACATGGCCAGGGCGGTCGTCCAGAAGGGCCGGCCGACCGACCAGATGAGCAGGAGGAAGGCGACGGCCGTCATGCCCGAGCCGATCCGGGAGAAGAACCCGTAGCGGCCGGTGCGGGCGATGACCAGGCCGACGGTGATGCTGGCGGTCATGATGCCCAGGACCATCGGCAGGGTGGCGAAGCCGGACTCGGTGGGCGACATGCCCTTGACGATCTGCAGGTACATGGGGATCGTCATCATGGCGCCGAACATGCCGAAGCCGACGAGCAGACCCAGCAGCGAGGCCATCGAGAACCCGTGCGACCGGAAGAGCTTGAGCGGGATGATGGCGTACTCGCCGGCGACGCGCTCGGCGAGGATGAAGGCGGCCAGCCCGACGGCCGAGGTGATGTAGCAGGCGATGGAGCCGGCCGACGTCCAGCCCCAGCTGCGACCCTGCTCGGCCACCAGGAGCAGCGGGACGAGGGCGACGACGACCGTCGTGGCGCCCCACCAGTCGACCGGGTGGTGGGCATGGGAGGTCACCCTGGGCAGGTGGAGGAAGGTGAAGAGCATGAAGAGGGCGAAGGCCCCGATCGGCACGTTGATGAGGAACACCCAGCGCCAGCCGGCGATCCAGAGGATCTCGTGGGCGTCGGCGAAGATGCCACCGACGAGGGGGCCGACGACCGTGGAGACGCCGAAGACGGCCAGGAAGTAGCCCTGGTACTTGGCGCGCTCACGCGGCGGCATGATGTCGCCCATGATGGCCAGCGGCAGCGACATGAGGCCGCCGGCGCCGATGCCCTGGAAGGCCCGGAACCCGGCCAGCATGAGCATCGAGGTCGAGAAGCTCGACGCGAAGGAGCCGAGGACGAAGATCGACACCGAGGTGATGAACAGCCCGCGTCGTCCGAAGATGTCGGAGAGCTTGCCGTAGATCGGCGTCATGATGGTCGAGGTGATGAGGTAGGCCGTCGTCACCCAGGCCTGCTTGTCCAGTCCGTTGAGATCGTCACCGATGGTGCGGATGGCGGTCGAGACGACGGTCTGGTCGAGCGAGCTGAGGAACATGCACGACATGAGTGCGAAGACGACCAGCTGGATCTGGCGATGTGTCATGAGCGCCCCGGAGGTGTCCGGCTGGCGCGCAGGGGTTGACTGGGACAATTCTCACCTGTGCTGTCGAAGGGGGGAGGCCGCGGACCGCGCGACGAGAGATCCCGCCGGGACGGTCGCGTCGCTGCGGGTCGGACCCGCCCGTCGGCGAGCCGAAGATGACAGTAGCGCAGATTTGCAGTGCTGCAAAAACTGTGGGTTCCGTGAGTCATCCCCGACTTTCAGCATCGACACATCGAGCGCACAGACTCCGTCGCTGTCATGGAGCCATGTCAACGACCACGTGGCGGGCACAGACCCCGTCGGCGCCGACCATGCGGGCCCCTCAGCGGGTCATCACCGCATCGGACACCGGTGCACCCACACCCGCCCGTCGGGTCCATCGCGCCTGGCGGCGTGACGTCGTCGAGTTCAGCGGATGGCTGAGCATCGCCCTGGCCGTGGGGATCTACCTGGCCGGACGCAGCTCGGCGGACTGGTCGAGTGCCTCGGCCGCCCTCACCACCCTCGGCATGGTCTCCGGCCTCGTGGCCACCGACCTCTTCGTCCTCCAGCTCCTCCTGGCGGCGCGGATCCCCTTCGTCGACCACGCCATGGGCCACGACCGCGCCCTGGCCCACCACCGGCGCCTCACCGTCTGGTCGATGAGTCTGGTCGGGGTGCACGTCGTCGCCCTCACGGCGTCCTGGAGCCTCGATGCGAACGGACTGTTCCGGGGCGTCGCCGACCTGTGGTCGACCGCGGACATCCCGCTTGCCGTCCTGGGCCTGGGGCTGCTCTGCGCGGTCGGCGTCTCCAGTTTCGAGGCGGCCCGACGGCGTCTGCCCCATGAGGTGTGGTACGTCATCCACCTGCTCACCTACGCCGGCATCGGCGCGTCCATCCCGCACATGTTCTCCGACTCCCGGCTGCTCGTCGGGGGAGCCAAGGTGTACTGGGCGGCCCTGCTCCTCGTCACCGGCTTCTGCCTGCTGACCTTCCGGTGGGTCCTGCCGCTGGCCCAGTCCCTGGAGCATCGGCTCGTCGTCGACCAGGTGCGATGGGTGACCCCCGACAGCGTCGAGATCTCCATGACCGGACGCGACCTGTCCGGCCTGGGCGGCGAGGCCGGTCAGTTCCTCACCTGGCGGTTCCTCGACCCGCGCCTGGTCTGGCACGCCCATCCACTCAGCCTCTCGGCAGCCCCGGACGGACGGCGTCTGCGGGTGACGATGCGCATCCTCGGCCGCGGCACCGACCAGATCGCCCACCGGCTGCGTCCCGGCACGAAGGTGCTGGCAGCCGGCCCCTACGGCATCATGACCGCCTCCTCGGGCACGAGCGACGCCGTCGTCCTGGCCGGGTCGGGCGTCGGCCTGGCGCCCATCCGAGCCCTCCTCGAGACCGTCGACGTCGTGCCCGGCCGGGCCCTCCTCATCGCCCGTGCCTCCCGACGCGAGGACCTCGTCCACCACGACGAGATCGTCGACCTGTGCCGCGAGCGCGGCGTCCGCCTGGTGACCCTCGTCGGCCACCGTTTCCACCCCGGCCCCGGACGTCCGGCGGCCCGGTCCTGGACCCCGGACAACTCCCCGGTCCAGCTGTCCCAACTGGCCCCCTGGGTGCGTCAGGCAGATCTCTACGTCTGCGGCCCACAGGCATGGACCGACGAGTTCGTCGCCGAGGCCAGGGCGATCGGGGTCCCCGATCGCCAGATCCACGAAGAAAGGTTCTCCTGGTGAGCGTCAAGGCGAAAGCAGCAGCAGCGGTGGCGTCCGCGGGGGTGCTCCTCGCTGCCTGGAACATCGGCACCGACAACGGCCGGACGGCCGAGGCCACCTCGGTCATGACGACGGCTCCGGCGACCTCGAGCACGTCGGGCTCCACCTCCACGACGGCGTCCGGTTCGGGCACGAGTTCGGACGCCACCTCGTCCAGCTCCACCACCTCGTCCAGCACATCGACCTCGTCCAGTTCGAGCAGCTCGTCCTCGAGCAGCTCCAAGAACGGCACCTACACCGGCGACGCCGTCTCCTTCCGGTACGGCACCATCCAGGTGTCGGTGACGTACCAGAACGGGAAGATCACCTCGGTCACCGAGAACGTCCAGAGCGACGGATCACCGAGGTCCGACGAGATCGACCAGGTCGCCGTCCCCATGTTGCGCCAGGAGGTCCTGTCGGCCCAGAGCGCGGACACCGCGACCGTCTCCGGGGCGACCTTCACCTCGCAGGCCTACCAGCAGTCCCTCCAATCGGCCATCGACAAGGCCTGACCGTCCACTGACCCGTACCTCACACCCCAGGGAGTCATCATGAGCACGAACCTTCTCGGCACCGACCGCGGCACCGGGCGCCTCGCCCGGCTCGTCTTCGACACCATGGGCACCGTCGTCTCGGTGACGACCGCCCGGCCCCTGCCCGCCGAGGTCGCCGACGGCGTCCGTGAGGAGTTCTCCTCCCGTGACGAGCTGTTCAGCCTCTACCGGTCCGGGTCCCAGGGGGCGCGGCTGGCCCGCCGTGAGCTGCGGCTGCGTGACGCCGACCCGCAGATCCGCGACGCCTACTGGCTCAGCCACGACTGGGAGATGGCCACCGACGGCGCCTTCACCGCGACCCGACCCGACGGCACGACCGACCTGGCCGGGGTGGTCAAGGCGCTGGCCATCGAGGGCGCCGGGAGGGTCCTCGACGACGCCGGCATCGCCAACTGGTGCCTCAACGCCGGGGGAGACGTCCTCGTGCGCGGGGTCGACCCGTCCCGCGAACTCCCGTGGGTGGCGGGGATCGTCGACCCCATCGACCGGATGAAGCTCGTGAGCCAGGCCACCTGCCGGCCGGGGCGTCGGGCGGTGGCGACCTCGGGGACCGCCGAGCGTGGGGAGCACGTGTGGCGTCTGGACCCGGGCACCTCGTCGGCCGGGACCGCCTTCACCCAGGTGACGGTGGTGGCCGACGAGATCATCACCGCCGACGTCCTGGCGACCGCGATCCTCGCCGGGGGCTCGCCGACACTGCTGCTGGCGGCCTCACGCTGGCAGGTGGACGTCCTGGCCTTCGACCGGACCGGACAGGCGTGGGCCACCAAGGCCTTCCGCGCCGGCGCCGCCGACCAGGCATGAGGTCGGGCGTTCGCTGAGCAACGACGTGCCCGCCGTGAGACAGGACGTCGACAGGGCCGAGACGGGCGGTTCGGGGATCGGGTCCCCGGACGCCGGCGCGGGGGAGCGACGCGGCGCACCGGACTGGGTCGGGCCGGATCGGGTCGGGACAGGTCGGGCCGGGACAGGCTGGGCGGTCACCGGCCGGGCCGGCGGTCGCCCGGCCCCCGGCGGCGGGGTTCGGCGCACCGGGAGAGGGCCGCGCTGGGTGGGCCCGGGGTCCATGGCTCCCGACTCCACGGGCCCTGGCCGCACAGCTCCCGGCCCAGCGTGCTGCGGGGGAATCCCGGCGACCTGCCACGGGATGACCGGTGCACTCCAGGCGGGATCGGTGGCGACGTCCGCGTGCTGGTCGCCGATGCCGTGGTCGAATCCCTCATGCGGGTCCCCGATCCGCCGCTGGGTCGGCTGGTCGGTGACGACCGCGGTCGTCGGGGTGCCGACCCCCAGTGCGCTCGTCGGGACCACGGGGCTGCCCCACGCCTCGGGCCGCAGGGCGGCCCGCTCCAGGCGCTTCCTCATGCGGGAGGCCGAGGTCATGCCCAGCAGGGTGAGCAGCACGATGGCCAGGACGGCCACCATGGCCCCCTTGTGCGCGGCGGTGGCGACGAGGAGGGCGAGGACGGCAACGACGGCGCCGCCCCTGCTCGCCGATGACGACTTCTGGCTGGCCATGGAGGCAGTGTAGGTGGCTCCGGGCCCGATCGGTGGTGCCGACGGCGGTCAGTGACGCCGTGGGGCCCTGCCGACCCCGCCGCGACGGACCGACTCGTGGCTGAGGAGGGTCCAACCGGCCCAGGTCAGGGCGACCGCAGCGGCCACGAGCAGCCACACGGGCGCGGCGGGGCGGGTGAGCTCCAGGGCGAAGGCCGCCGAGAACAGCGGCGCCCGCTGGGTCATCGACAGCAGGCACGCCGCCCCGGCGACGACGAGGACGACGAGCTCGGCGGGGCTGCGTGTCCCCAGGCCGATCCCGACCAGTGCCCCGAGCGAGCCGCCTACCGCCAGGGACGGCGTGAGCAGGCCGCCGGCCGCCCCCGAGCGCAGGGCACAACAGGTGGCGACGAGCTTGGCCACCCCCAAGGTCGTCACGAGTTGCCAGCCCAACGGCATGGCCACGAGGGCGTTGACGACGACCTGACCGTTGCCGGGCACCTGGGGCACCACCAGGGCGATGAGCGTGACGACCGCCGACCCCAGCGGCACCGTCCACCACAGCCTGCGGGGCGCGGACGAGCTCTTCTTGAGCCGCCCGAAGGCCAGGGCCACAGCCGGGCCCACCGCCAGACAGGCCAGGGCGACCGCCGCCGCGGCACCCCACAGGCCCCACCCGCCGGCGTCGACCGGCGGCAGCCGATAGGTCGGTTCATCGTGGTTGACGAGCCAGGCGACGACGGTCGCCAGCGCCGACACGACGGCGGCCACGCCCACCTGGACCCAGCCCGAACGGCGCCGCAGGTCCGGTCGCACGGTGAGCTCGAGGGCGTAGAGGGCCCCGGCGGCCGGGACGTTGTAGACCGCCGCCAGGCCGGCTCCGGAGGCCGCTGCGATGAGGGTGCGACGCAGCTCGACGTCGGCGTCGAGGAGTTCGGCCACCCGCTGTCCGGCGACCGCCGCGATCTGTCGCGGTGCCGTCTCGCGGCCCAGGGAGGTGCCCGAGCCGACGACGAGGAGTTGGGCGCCGGCGTCGACGACCTGGTCTCCCAGGCTGAGCCGGCGTGGGTCGGTGCGGTCGAGGGCGTCGGCGACGGTGACGACGCGACGGCGTCGCAGCCAGCTCCAGGCCAGGCCGGAGACGAGCCCGCCGAGCACCGGTGCGGCCAGGCGGCGCCACAGGGGAACGGTGCCGACCCCGGTTGTCGTCACGGAGAAGTGCACTCCCAGGGTGAGGGTCTCGATGAGGATGTTGAGCTGACTCAGGAGGCCACCGATGACCCCTGCCGCCAGTCCGGCCAGCAGGGTGCCCAGGACGACCCGCGTCGCCCCGCTCCTCGTCCGGCCCATGGCCCCTGACCCTACCGTCACCGCTTGTGGGGCCAGGTGGCGGTGACGCCGACGACCGCCACGGCCGCCAGGACGGCCAGCCACCAGCGTCCACGCGGCACCAGGCCCGAAGCACCCAGGAGGACGACGAGACCGCCGACGGCCGCCCCCAGCACCGCGACGACCACCCCGGACAGGGCCGTCGACCGGAGCACGGCGCGGCCCATCCGGCCGTGGGAGGGCGTCGAGGCGCTCGCCGCTGCACACCAGTGCCACGCCCACAGCGGGAGGGCCAGCAGCAACGCCTGCCACGACGATCCGGGTCCGGCCAGCCACCACAGGGCGACGACGACGAGGACGACGAGCCCGAGCGGGGTGTCCGGGACGGCCGTGGCGAGGACGCCGAGCACTGCGCACCCGACGAGGACGGCCGGGGCCACCGGCCCGGGGCACCAGTGGGCGAGCAGCCCGAGGGCCAGGGCCAGGCACGCCAGGCCGACGCCGTGAAGCGCCCACTGGCCGGCGCTGCGGCGCCGCCAGTGCTCGAGGAGTTCGGCCAGGGACTGGGTCGCGGTCCTCATCGGCGTGCCAATCTCGGTGCCCGTCGGGCCCGTTCCAACCGCTCGAGGACCGCCGCCAGGCTGGCCGGTCCGGCCCAGGCGACGACGGGGACGCCCATCCGTTCCAGCCCGGCGACGACCGGTTCGCGTTGCAGACGCCGCAGCACCCAGGCCTCCGGGACGGGACGACGGGACCGGGAGTCGACGCGCCGGGAGGGCAGGTGGGCCAGATCGCCGACCACGGCCGGGAGGGTGTCGATGACGACGACCTGGGCCCCGGCGCGGGCCAGGTGCACGACCTGCGCGACGACGTCCTCGTCGAGCAGGGTGGTGCAGACGAAGACGAGGGTGCCCGGCCGCACCGGGGGAGCCGGGTCGATCATCGAGATCGGCCGGTCGTCGCGTCGGGTGCGGGCCAGCGCCTCGGAGATGATCCGACGTTGTCGGGGCCCGGTTCCCGACGGCACGGCCCGGGTGCGTCGTCCCAGGTCGTGCAGGCCGACCCGGTCGCCGGCGGCCAGGTAGTGCCGGCTGATGGCGCTGGTGGCCCGGACCGCCAGGTCGAGGCTGGACTCGGCGATCGGCTCGTCTCTCGTCCCGGCCGGTCCCTCGGCGCCGGACCCCTCTGCGCCGGTCACCTCGCCGGTCGTGTCGAGGACGACGAGGATCGTCGTGTCCCGCTCGGTGAGGGTGGAGTTGATGTGGAGCTGCCCGGTGCGTTGGGTGACGCGCCAGTTGATGCGGCGCAGCCGGTCGCCGGGACGGAAGGAACGCACCTCGGCCAGGTCGGTGCCCTCCCCGGCGACGACCGAGCGGTGCACCCCCTGCACCCCGAGGGGGTCGGTGATGCCCGAGGGGCCCACCATGACCTGGGCGGTCGGCTCGACGGTCGTGCGCAGGGAGGGGCCCTGGATGCGTGCCCGCCATGAGTGGGAGGGGTCCTCGGCCTGGACCGTCGGCCCCTCGAAGAGGTGCTGACCCCACCGTTGCGGGGCAAGCCGGACCCGGCACGAGGTGACGTCGGCGGCCGCACCCCAGGTGGGGTCGGTGCTGGCCTGCGCTGACCCGGGGACGGCGACGACCGTCGTCCACCCGGCGGGCCCCCCGCCGGTGACGTCGACCCCGTCGCCCTCGCGCAGGACGACCGCCGACGGGCCGGCCGTGAGCGTGACGGCGTCGCGCCGGTGGAGCAGCCCGCGGACGGTGGCGACGAGGAAGGGCCCGGCCAGGATGAGCAGGTCGAGACGGCGCACGGTGACCGCCAGGAGGAGCAGCACCACGGTGAACCCGGCCGCCCGGGCGAGGGCGGAGGTCGGGGCGGCCGGTTCGGTGCGCCTCATCGCACGGTGGACGGCGTCGGCACGGGCACCTGGGCGAGGACATCGGCGACGACCGAGGCCCCCGACACGTCGTTGAGCCACAGCTCCGGTCGCACCGTGATGCGGTGGGCCAGGGCCGGTTCGGCGAGGTCCTTGATGTCCTCGGGGACGACGTAGTCGCGTCCGCGCACCAGGGCCAGTGCCCGCGAGCAGGTGAGCAGGGCCAGCGATCCGCGCGGTGAGGCGCCCACCAGGCTCGACTGGTGCTCCCGGGTGGCCCGCACGAGGGCGACGCCGTAGCGCCCGACCGACTCGGCGACGTGCACCTGCTCGACGGCCTCCTCGAGGGCCACGAGCCCGGCGGCGTCGGTGGCGGGGTCGACCCGGGTGGCCTCGGTGCGTCGGGCGATCCGCCGCTCGAGCACCTGCCACTCCTCGTCGGCGTCGGGGTAGCCGAAGGCCAGCCGCAGGACGAAGCGGTCGAGTTGGGCCTCGGGCAGCGGATAGGTGCCCTCGTGCTCGACCGGGTTCGCGGTGGCCAGGACGTGGAAGGGTCGGGGAAGGGCGAAGGTGTGACCCTCGACGGTGACCTGGCGTTCCTGCATGGCCTCGAGGAGTGCCGACTGGGTCTTCGGTGGGGTGCGGTTGATCTCGTCGGCCAGCAGCAGCCCGGTGAACAGCGGCCCGGGGCGGAAGGTGAACTCGCCGCTGGTGTGGTCGAGCAGGTACGAGCCGGTGAGGTCTCCGGGCAGCATGTCGGGGGTGAACTGGGCGCGGGTGAACTCCAGGCCGAGGGCCTGGGCCAGGGAGCGGGCGGCGAGGGTCTTGCCCAGGCCGGGGAAGTCCTCGAGGAGGACGTGCCCGCCGGCCAGCACCCCGGCCAGGACGAGTTCCATCCGGTGACGCTTGCCGACGAGCACCTCGTCGACGGCGTCGAGGACGCGGGTGCAGACGGCGGAGGCCCGACGGAGGTCCATGCCGGGCGCCCGTACGGTCTCGTCGGCGCTGTGGGTGCTGTCTGTTCCAGGGTTCGGATTCGTCACAGGGACGACACCTCCGTGAGTCGGGCGCGCAGCACGGGGGTCGGG
The DNA here is from genome assembly GCF_900605005.1 of Acidipropionibacterium timonense. Taxonomy (GTDB): domain Bacteria; phylum Actinomycetota; class Actinomycetes; order Propionibacteriales; family Propionibacteriaceae; genus Cutibacterium; species Cutibacterium timonense. Next base: position 2,757,656 of record NZ_LR027558.1, read on the forward strand.
CAGGGCCCGACCTCGCGCGGATCGGTCTGGACCTGGCGCAGCCAGGCGAGGGTGGGGGCGCTGAGCAGGTGCTCCTGCTCGGCCAGGGCCAGCGGGTCGGCGGGGTCGGCGTCACGTCGGCGGACGAGCCGGTCGGTGGCGACGTCGAGCACCTCCCGGGCGAGTTGGCTCGAGGTGAGGTCGACGCCGGGCCTGGCATCGGCGATGGTGTCGGCCAGGCGCCGGGTGCGTCCGTCGACGTGGAAGAGTTCGGTGCGTGGCGGGGCGGCGGCCGCAGGCCAGTCGGACTCGGCCAGGTGCGGGGCGACGAGGACCACCACCTCGACGGTGAGGGCGACGAGGATGGCGGCGGCGACGACGAGGACGAGGTCGGGGCGGATCCCGGTCCGGCCGATGAGCAGGACGGCGACCCCGGCGGCGACGGCGGCGCCGAGCAGGTGGAGGAGCAGCCGGCGAGGGCCGGTGCTCCCGGATGCGGTGCGTTCAGCCATGGTTGGCCTGCCCTTGTCCGAGTGCGGTGGCTCCGAGCCCCATGCCCTGCCGTACCGCCTCGAGGTCGTCGAGGGCGCGGCGTCGCACGGTCTCGTCGGCGTCGTGGGTGGAGTAGCAGACCTGCCGGTAGAGCTGGGCCAGGTCGGACACCGGCTCGCGGGGCACGCCGACCCGGGCGACCGCCTCGGTGGTGAACTCGCTCGTCGTCGCCGAGGGGTCACGCACCAGCCCGGCCCGGGCGACGATCCGTTCCAGACCCTCCCAGCACTCGATGACGGCCAACCCCGGCCCGGTGGCCGAGCGGAGCAGGTCGAGGGATTCGTCGACGTGCCGGGCCAGGGCCTGCCGGTCGACCTCGACGACGTCGTCGGTCCGGGCCCCCTCGACCACCCGGGCGTGACGGTGTCGGTCCAGATCGGCCAGACGCAGGGCGCGCACGACGACGAGGACGAGGCAGACGACGGACAGGACACCGAGGAAGATCCAGAAGGCCGAGGCGGCCAGGGTGAGGGCTGCGGACAGGCCGGTCGGGTCGTGCGGGGTCGGCATCGGTGAGGCCGAGGAGGACGCCGCCCCGGTGAGGACGATCCCGGGCGGGTCGACCTCGTGGTCGACGGTGTGCGCCCGTCCGCTCGTCCACGGCACCCGGCTCGTGGCGGCCAGGACCGCCAAGAGGAGGACGACGAGGGCGCCACCGACGACGGTGGCGCCCCGGCGGGTGCGGGTGTCGTCCTCCATGGGGCGACACACTAGACCTGCAGGTGATCAGCCGCGCTGATCGATCGGCACCCAGTCTCGCTCGTCGGCGCCGGTGAAGATCTGCCGCGGACGCCAGATCTTGTCGCTCGTGCTCACCTGCTCGCGGTACTGCGCGATCCAGCCGGGCAGTCGACCGATGGCGAAGAGCACGGTGAACATGTTGATGGGGAAGCCCATGGCCTCGTAGATGAGGCCGGAGTAGAAGTCGACGTTCGGGTAGAGCTTGCGCTCCTTGAAGTAGTCGTCCGACAGGGCGGTCTCCTCGAGTTCCTTGGCGATCTCGAGGAGGTCCTGGCGTCCGGTGTGCAGTTCGAGGATCTTGTCGGCGTGCTTCTTGATGATCGCGGCACGCGGATCGTAGTTGCGGTAGACGCGGTGTCCGAAGCCCATGAGCTTGATCCCGGACTCGCGGTTCTTGACCTTCTCGACGAACTCCTTGGTCGTCATGCCCGAGTCGCGGATGAACTGGAGCATCTCGACGACGGCCTGGTTGGCGCCGCCGTGCTTGGGGCCGGACAGGGCGTTGACGCCCGCCGAGATCGCCGAGTAGAGGTTGGCCCCGGAGGAGGCGACCATCCGCACCGTCGAGGTGGAGCAGTTCTGCTCGTGGTCGGCGTGGAGGATGAGGAGCACCTCGAGGCCGCGGGTGATGGCGTCGTTGAACTCGTAGGGCTCGGTGGGGAAGCCGAAGCTCATCCGGATGAAGTTCTCGATGTAGCTCAGCGAGTTGTCCGGGTAGAGGGTCGGCTGGCCCATGGAGTTCTTGTAGCCGTAGGCGGCCAGGGTCGGCACCTTGGCCAGCAGGCTCACGGCGGCGTCGTCGAGGGTGTCGAGGTCGGCGCTGGTGGGGGTGTGGGCGAAGGTCGACAGGGCCATGATGCCGGCCGACAGCACCGGCATCGGGTGGGAGCGCCGCGGGAAGCACCGGAACAGGTCGCGCATCCGCTCGTCGATGAGGGTCTTGCGTCGGATGCCGTTCTCGAAGGTCTCCAGCTCGGCGGCCGTCGGCAGTTCGCCGTTGAGGACGAGGTAGGCCGTCTCGAGGAAGGAGGCGTGCTCGGCGAGCTGCTCGATGGGGTAGCCGCGGTAGCGCAGGATGCCCTGACCGCCGTCGATGTAGGTGATCTTCGACTCGCAGGAGGCGGTGTTGACGAAGCCCGGGTCGAGCATGATGTTGCCGGTCGTGCTGAGCAGACCGTTGACGTCGTAGCCGAACTGGCCGTCGGTCGCCCGGACCTTGGTGAAGTCGAGTTCCTTGTCACCATCGACGAAGTGCGCGGTCTCGGTCATGGCTTTCCTTTCCGGGGCACGGGCCCCGACACTGGTTCGATCCCCGTCCGCCGACATGGTGGTTGGGGTCGGTTCAGATGACGCGGCGACCGTCGCCGTCGTTCCTCGCCGAGTGGTCGGGTGGGTCGGGTTCCGGTGGCTGACACGGGACTCGACTTTGTGAACTACTGCACAGCGTACGGCGCCCGGTGGGGTCGCACCAAGTTGGCCGCCCGGGTTGCCGATGGTCTCGCTCACGGCGGACGGATCCGCCCGGACGGGACCCTTCCATGACGGCGGCCGGGACCCGTGTGGGGTCCCGGCCGCCGTCATGGGGTGGATGGAGTTCGATGGAGTGTCGAGGTCACAGGACGGTGTAGGTGACCTGGACCGTGCCGGCGTCGAGGGAGGCGATCTGGGCGAACGCCGCCCGGGACAGGTCGAGGCAGCGTCCGGCGACGTAGGGTCCGCGGTCGTTGATCCGCACGACGGTCGACTTGCCGTTGGCGACGTTCGTCACCCGCACCATGGTGTTGAACGGCAGGGTCTTGTTGGCGGCGGTCATGGCACTGGGATCGAAGGTCTCGCCATTGGCGGTGAGCTGTGGGTCGTCGTAGAAGGAGGCGACGCAGGAGCCCGTGATGCCCGACGAGCTGGAGACGGCGGTGCGGGTCGTCGAGCGGGAGGTCGTGCTCGAGGTGCTCGACGAGGTGTTCGTCCGGGCGGTCATCGAGGTGTACTGGTTGGTCACCCAGCGGACGGTGCCGTCGACGACGACCTGGGCGCGCCCGTTGCTCACGGTGCCGGTGACCTTGAGGGCCGTCCCGGGGTTGACGACGTCGGCGTACCCCGAGCCGGTCGAGGAGGTCCACAGGTTGAGGTAGGTCGTGGCGTAGCGGGTGCCGGTGACCGTGGGGGTCGACGTCGTCGAGGTCGTCGACCGGCTCGCGGTCGAGGCGGAGGAGCTCGAGGTGCGCACCGAGGTGAGGTAGGAGCTGTACACCCAGCCGTTGCCCGAGGAGGTCGACACCTTGACCCAGTTGCCGGCGACGACCCCGGTGCGGGTCACCTGGCCTCCCTTGGGCAGGACGGTGATGACGCGGGAGTTGAGCGAGGCGCCGGTGCGCAGGTTGAGCCAGGCGGTCGTGTACGCGGTGCCGGTGGCCCCGGACCGACTGGCGGTCGACTCGTCGGAGGTCTGGCCGCTGGAGGACGTCGAACCGGATCCGTCGGCCAGGAAGGCACGGTAGATGTAGCCCTTCTGGCCGTTGAAGAGCACCGGGGTCCAGCCCAGCTCGTTGGGGCCGGTGACGGTGACCGAGTGGCCCTGGAGCAGGACGCCGAGGATGCGTCCGCCGTTGGCCGGGGTGGCGTGCACGTAGACGTCGGTCGTCGCGTGCCGGGTCGTCGTCGCCTGGGCGATGGAGCCCATGATCGCGGGGACGACGGCGGTGCAGGTGGCCGCGACGGCCGCCGAGGCGGCGACTCCTCGCAGGGCTCGCATGGGTCGGTTCACGGTGGGCCTTCCTCCCGCCCCGGCTGGGGCGTCGACGACGTCCGGGAAGTGACCGGACGAGGGGAGAGTAGGGAGAACCTGAGAGGAAGCTCAATGAGGTCGAGGGTTCCGGGTACGGTCGACCGGCGCCGACCCGTCCCCCGCGTGAGGCTCCTCACGGCGTCATGACGCGGTCTGCGGGGTTCGGCGTCACAAACGACGAAACCCTCGACCCCGGCTCGAGGTTGAGGGTTTCGTGAGGATCGTCTGAGGTTGTCAGACGGCGCTGAGCCCCTGCCAGCCGGACCAGTCGTAGCACCAGCAGCCGATGCCCTCGCTCGGCTTGAAGGTGCGGTTCGACCCGGTCGTCTCGACGACGTCGCCGGCACGGCACAGGTTGAAGAGCCACTTGGCATTGGCGGTGGCCAGGCCGACGCAGCCGTGGGAGACGTTCGCCAGGCCCTGCGACTTCGTCGACCACGGAGCGGCATGGATGAACTCGCCGGTGTAGGTCTCGCGCATGGCCCAGTCGACGGCGAGCTTGTAGTAGTCGGGGCTCGTCGTGGGAATGCCGACGGTGGCGGCGTCCATGACCATGTGCGACTCGCGCTCGATGATGACCTTCGTGCCGGACCGGGTGACGAAGCCGTCCTTGCCGGTGGTGCAGGGGAAGGTCTTGACGGTTGACCCGTTGACGACCACCGAGAGGCTGTGGTTGGGGATGGACACCTTGATGATGCGCGAGTCGCCGACGTCGAGGGTGCCCGACAGGTCGTCGAGCAGCCAGCGGTGGCTCGACGTCGTGAGGCCGGCGAGCTTGCCGCTCACCTGGACCTTGGTGCCGGCCTTCCAGTAGGACTTGGGGCGCCACATGAGCTGGGTGTTGTCGATCCAGCCCCAGGCGCCTTCCTGGGCCGGGGAGACGTCGATCGTCATGGCCTTCTGGATCGCGGCACGACGGGTGGCGTCGACGACCTCGTTCTCGAACTTGACGATGACCGGCATGCCGACCCCGACCGGGCTGCCCTCGTAGAGCAGGGAGGCGGTGTTGCTGTCGGCCTGGAGGGTCTTGATGGTCGTCGTCGAGTCGACGGTGGCGCCGGCGGAGGAATCGGCATTGGCCAGGGTGGCCACGACCGTGTAGGTCGACGAGAGCCGGAACGGGACCTTGGGCTTCCATGTCGTGCCGGTGAGGGTGCCGTCGACGGTCTCCTTCTTGGCGTTGAGCACCTTGACCGTCCTCAGGGTGCCGTGGGACGCCGTGAAGGTGAGGGTGTCGGTCGGCTGCACCGCGGTGAGCGGGTGCTGGGCGGTGACCGTCAGGGTGGCCGGGGTCGGCGTCGGGGTGGGGGTGGCCGAGGAGGGTGCCGCCGAGCCCGCGGTGGTCCCGCCGCTCGCCGAGGACGTGGACCCGCCGGAGGAAAGGGCCTCCCCGAGGGAGTCGGACTTCGCACATCCGGCGATGGCCACGGGAACGGCGACGGCGCCGACGGCCAACAGCGATCGACGGGTGAGTCGCGACGGGGTCGTGCTCTCGGTGTCTCCAGGTGTGCTCACGGGGCCTCCAGACGGGACTTCGGCGGGACGAGGGGTCACGTTCGCGACGAGTCGTCCAGTCATGGTAACTCGAACCGCCCTGAGCACCGCTGTCGTGACATCGGGGGAGCCTGTGGGATCCGGCCGAGCCCTCTGCCGGGGAGTGCCCGCCCGGACGACGTCGACGCGCGCAGCGTCGGTGCTGCGCGCGTCGATGGGTCCGGGCGGGATGGGCGATCAGGCCGTGACGGCGTCCTTCCTCGTGCGCAGGACACCCCAGCCGAGGACGGCGAGGATGACGGCGAGGACGATGCATCCGATGCCGGCCCACAGGGCGATGGAGCCGACGAGCCACCAGGCGTAGGCGGTGAGGAGCATGCCGCGCAGGGAGTCGCCCATGAAGAGGGACTGACGCAGTGCGCCGAGGGCTTGGCAGTCGGCGGAGTCCTTGGTGGCGGTGTTCTTGGAGCACTTCATGTACTCTCCGGAGACCTCCTCGTAGGTCTTGCCGTTCGAGGACGCCTTCATGTGCAGCAGGATGTAGTGGTTGGCGAAGGCCTCGGCCTGCGGGCCAGTGGTCATCTGCTGGCCGGCGTACTTGGTGAGGGTGTCCTTCATCTCCTGCTCGGAGAGGGCCGCGCCCGACGGCATGGTGATCTTCTCCTGCGACAGCTGATTGCTGACGTACCCGTGGGCGTAGTTGCCGCCGATGACGGCCGCGATGCCGACGACGACCAAGACGATGGCGAACACCTTGCTCAGGGTGCTGTGGACGATGCGAGTCATGATTCCTCGATTCAGGTCGTCCCCGCCACCATGGCGGAGACCATCGCCGGGGCACTGCGACGTGACGCACCTGTCGCGGTCATGTGCTCAAGCGTTCAACAATCTAACACAAAACTACTACGGAGGGTAGTACCTCATCGGTAGGCTGTGCGGTAGGCGTCAGTCGGTGGCGTCTGAGCTTGTCACAGCGGAGATGGCGGAGGTCGTCCGGGGTCCGGTGTCCTGGGCTGGGTCGATGCCGGGGCCGTCGGGTAGCCTCGGCGAGGTCGAAGGAGGCGTCACATGGACACGCGCGAGGCGAACCCGCCCGAATCCCGGCCCGAGGTCGAGGAGCCGGTCGAGACCCGTCCGGACTGGTTGGTCTGGGGAATCGTCGCCGTCGTCGCCATCCTGGGGATCGTCATCCTCGTCCTGTGGTGGATCGCCATCCTCGGGTGAGCTCGGCGGGCAGGGGATCAGGCGGTCCCGGTCGGCTCCGGTGTCACGGGCGCGATGAGCGATGGGTCGGTCGGGTCGAGCCCGCGGACGGTGTTGACCCGCCGGTCGACGACGTGGGTGCGCAGGGTGGCGGCGATGGCCGCCGACGCCTCCGCCACGTGCGTGACGAGACCCGCGGCCCCGGTGCGGTCGAGCTTGCCCGGATCGAGCCACTCGTCGAGGTCGGCGTCGGCCAGGAAGACCGGCATCCGGTCGTGCACCTGTCCTGCGGCGTCGACGGAGCGGGTCGTGATGATGGCCGCGCTCACCTGCCACGACCCGTCCGGCAGCTGGCGCGGTGCGACGAGGGAGGCCGCCGAGAGCAGGCCGTCGCCGTGGATGAAGTGGGGCACCTTGCGGCCGCCCTGGCTCGTCCACTCGAAGTAGCCGGACATGGGCACGACGGCGCGGTGCGCGGCGAAGGCGGAGCGGAACATGCCGTTCGTGGCGACCGTCTCGAGGCGGGCATTGATGGGACGTGGGCCGTCGGCCCTGGCCCAGGAGGGTTGGAACCCCCACCGGGCCGGCTCGAAGGAGCGGCCGGCCGGATGAGGGGCCTCGCCCCCGTCCTCCGGGGACCCGGGGCGCATCCGCAGCACCGGGATCATCGTCGAGGGCGCGATGGAGTACCGGGGCTGCCAGCCGTCGATGTCATCGGCCAGGGCCCGGTACACCCGGGACAGCTCATCGGCACCCGCTCCCAGACTGAATCGTCCGCACATGGGACCACTGTGGCACGTCGAGGGGTAGAGGTGGGGGAGCCGGTGTGGGCGCCCCGGTTGCGGTCGCGAGATCCTCGGCCACCGACGTCTTCCAGACGTCGGGGCAGGTCGTCGTGGCCAAGAGGCCCGCATAGGTGGGACGGAAACGGATCTCGTCTCCGACGGCCAGCGGGCGGTGACCATCGGTGACGTCGACGATGAGGTGGTCGCTGCTGGCCCCCAGGACGATGTGGCCGGGGTCGAGCGGGTCGAGGGTGGCCGGGTCGGCGTCCTGACGGCCGAGGTTGCAGATGGCGCGCCAGCGCACACCGCGGTCGACGTAGGTGGCCGTCCGGCCGAAGGCGTCCTGGCCGCGATCGCCGATGGGCACCGAGGGCTTGTGATCGAGCTCGATGACCTCGGCGACGACCTCGACGGTGTCCTGACGGGTGCCCGGCCACGGACTGCGGTCGAGGGTGTTGCGGCCGAGGATGACGGCCTCCCCGATGCGCAGGTTGGTGATCCCGGGCGGCATCCCGCCGGCGGCCATGAGCGGCAGGTTGGCCGAGTTGCCGCCCGAGACGAGGCCGAGCTCCAGACCGGTGACGCGACGGGCCTCGTCTCGCAGGTCGAGGAGCAGCTGCATCTTCTCGCGGGTGGGGATGACGCCGCCGTAGCAGGCCAGGTTCGTGCCCATCCCGAGCACCCGCAGACCGGGCAGCCGGCTCGCCGCGACGACGAGGTCGACGGCCTCATCGGGCCACACCCCCTCGCGCAGGTCGCCGACGTCGACCATGAGGACGACGCCGTGCTCGATGCCCAGGGACCGTGCGGCGTCGGACAGGGCGGTGAGGGTGGTGAGGGAGGAGTTGAGGGAGATGTCGGCCAGCTGGACGGTCCGTGCGGCGACCCGAGGGGTCGGCGCGCGCAGGAGCATCGTCGGCAGCCCCAGCCCGGCGGCCCTCACCCGGGCCAGGTTGTCGAGCCGGGAGTCGGCGACCATCGCCGCACCGGACCCTTGGATCGCGGCGAGCAGGGCGGGGTGGGCCCGCAGCACCTTGGTGACGACGGCCACCTCGACCCCGTGCTCGGCGCACTGGGCGACGACGGAGCGCAGATTGGCGGCGATCCGGTCGGTGTGGATCTCCAGGCGCGGGGTGGGGCCGGTCATCATGATGCCCCCGTCTCGGTGGCGACCCAACGGGCGAAGGTGTTGCGCACGAGGTCGGGGTACGACTCGGCCACCGTGCCCAGGGCGGAGAAGCGGTAGTCGCGGTCGATGAGGATGGTGGCGGTGGGTTCGGGCAGCAGCTGGCTGCCGGCCCCGGTGCACACCCCGGCGAGGATCTCGTGGCCGCCGTCGACCCGGGTGAGGGCCCCGCCGGTGCCGATGACCCAGTGGATCGCGGTGAGGTCCTTGCCGCGGACGACCTGGGTCTTGCCGGTGGGGGTGAAGAGCTCGACCACCGAACCGGCGTGGCGTCCCACCCCGATCTCGACCGCCCGACGGGCCAGCCAGCGGGTCACCTCGGTCTCGTCCTCGGTGGCGGGGATGGCCCGTAGCAGGGCCAGCCGGGCCTCGTCGGCCCCCTCGGCGGTCATCGCTGCGACGTGCCGGGCGTTGACGAAGACGCCGAGGTCTCCCTCGACGGTCCGCTTGGCGCGCGGCTCGGGGTCGATGGTGCGGCTGGTCCACTCCATCGTGCCGTCGGTGACCGAGTGGACGTCGGTGGTGGCCCCGCCGACGTCGATGACGAGGGCGTCGCCCACCGCCTCGGCGAAGAGTTCGGTGGCCCGTAGCACCGCTCCGGGGGTCGGCAGGATGTCGTGGGTCGACAACTCCGCCAGCCCGCTCATGCCGGGCGCGGCGGTGATGTGGTCGTTGAAGACCTCCTGGATGACGGTGCGCACCGGGTCGATGCGCAGGACGTCGACCTCGGGGAAGACGTTGTCGACGCACAGGAGGTGTTCCCCGGCCTGCTCGAAGACGGCCTCGACCCGACGCCGCGCCTGGGCGTTGCCGGCGTAGACGACGGGTACCCCCAGGTGGGCCGCGGCGATCCGGCGGGCGTTCTCGACGACGACGTGCTTCTCGCCGTGGTCGACCCCGCCGGCCAGGAGGATGATGTTCGGCCTGGCCTCGACGAGGTCCTCGACGTCGAACTCGTCCATGGGGCCGATGGTCGTGAGGACGACGATGGCCCCGGCCCCCAGGGCGGCCTCGCGCGCCGCCCTGGCGGTCATGGAGCCGGTGAGCCCGTGGACGCTCATCCGCAGGCCACCGGCCGCCGAGGAGTTGACGAAGACCTCCCCGGCGTCCAGGGTGAGGCCGTAGCCCTCCCTCATGGCGTCGATGGCGGCGTCGGCGCCGATCCTCACGTCCCCCTGACCGACACTGGTGGGCGCGAATCCCTGGCCGACGTGCTCGAGGTGGTCGTCGACCATGCGGAAGGCGTTGGCCTTGGTGATGGTCGAGCCGATCTCGAGGGTCGTGAGGATCGTCATCGATCAGCCCTCGATCCGGTCGCGCATCGTGCGCACGATGGCGTCGAGGACGTCGATGCCCTTGGTGCCACGCCCGAAGGTGGCGTCCAGGCCCGTCTCGGCAGCCATCTCACGACTCACCTGGGTGCCACCGGCGACGAGCACGACGCGGTCGCGGATGCCCTTCTCGATGGTGAGGTCGTGCAGCTTGCGCATCATCGTGCGGTGGATGTCGTTGTGGCTGATGATCGTCGAGATGAGGATGGCGTCGGCCCCCGTCTCGATGGCGGCGTCGACCATCTTCTCGATCGGTACCGAGGTGCCCAGGTAGTGGTAGCGCACCCCGTACTTCTCGATCCCACCGTGCTTGATGTCGAGGATCTCGCGCAGTCCGACGCTGTGCTCGTCCTCGCCGACGGTGCCGGCGACGACGGTGAGTCCGTGCTCATTGACGAACTCGCGCATCTCGTCCTCGGGCAGCAGCTCGATCTTCTCGGGGATCGTCAGGGTCGAGGGGTCGACGTCGAAGCCGACCGTGCCCTTGACCTCGACGAAGCAGGCCTCGGCGGGGTGCAGTACCTGGATGTTGCACACCTGCGGATCGTTGAGCCCCATCTTCGCCGCCATCTCGAGGGCCGCCTCGTGGGCGATCTCGACGTCGGCCGGGATGGTGAACTGCACGAGGGCGACGCCGTCACCGGCCCACTCGGCCTCCGGCTTGAGCTTGGTGCCGTCCCGGTAGGGGCGGGTGCGCTCGAGTCGGGCGTCCACCGAGTCGTTGGGGTCGAGCTCGTCGATGTAGGCGATCTTCTCGGGCTTGCACAGGGTGCAACCGTCGATGAGGTCACAGGCCTTGTCGATCCCCTCGGGCAGGTGGTTGGTGCCGAAGTGGTCGCACACCGGGGCCAGGTAGTCGGGGTCGCGCTCGATGACCGTGCCGGCCGCGACGCCACCTTGCCCGTCACGGGCGATGCCGTCGTGGTTGCGCTCGGGGAAGCGTGCCGAGTCGACGAAGAAGCCCTCCTCGACGGCGGCGAAGTAGCCACCGACGTGGATCATCTCGGCGAGGAAGCCGATGGCCCTCTCCTTGAGGTCGCGGGCCATCTCGCCCAGCGGGCCGTCCCGCTTGATCGAGACCATCTCCTTGATGCCGTCCAGGGCCGCCCAGGTCTGCTTGACCGTCTGGATGCCGCGCATCGAGTTGACGTGCCAGGGCAGGTTGCGCCCCTCGTCGGGGGTGATCGTGCTCTGGATGTCGGCGCTGGTGAGCATCGAGATGAGGGTGTCGATCGTGTGGGTACGGATCGCCTCCTCGATGTCGGACTCGATGTACCGGGTGTTCTGCTGGGCCCGCATCCGGTACTCGCTGAAGAGGTCGCGCAGGGCCACGGCGTACGGCAGGTCGTACCAGAACTTCGGGGCCGGCGGGGCGCTCGGGGGCACCGTCGACAGGCCGACGAGGTCGGTCGGCATGCCGACCATGGCCGAGAAGATGCAGTTGAGGCCGTGCTGCACCATGAGCTCGGGCATGACCTTCCAGCCGAACCGGGCCGTCGCATTGGCGTTGTGGGCGCCGTCGATCTGGAAGATCCGCGCCCCGGCCATGACCTTCTTCGCCTCGCCGGCGTCGACATAGCTGCGGTAGGCGTTGATGTTGCGGTACAGGACGTTGTACTGCGGGTCCTGGTGCGCCCCGTTGACGCCCTCCTCGGCGAAGAGGACGGCGACCTCGGGCCCGGCGACGCCCGACACGTAGGAGTGGAAGTTGATCGGCCGGCCGACCTCGTCCTCGATGAGGTCGCAGGCCTTGCGGCTGGCACGCAGCTCCTTGCGGGTGATGGGGACCCCGCCGATGCCCTCGGGGGTGCCCTCGAGGAGCCCATCGATGTGGCTCTGACCGGTGGTGCGGATGACCATGATGTGGTCGGCGCCGTTCCAGGCGGCCATCCTCATCCGCCGCAGGTCGTCCTCGAAGTGTCCCGAGGCGATCTCGGAGGTGACGACGGGGGCCGGCTGCGGGTCGAGGCCGCCGAAGTACTTGGCCGCCGGCAGGGGCACCGAGTGCTTGAGCGGGAGCGACATGTCGCGGTAGTGGAAGTCGCCCATGTCGACCCCTTCGGGTGGCACGGTGCGCCAGGTCCACCCCTTGCGGCGCGGGTGGTAGTGCTCCAGGTCCTCGAAGACCCGCTCGACGTCGAGCTTGGTGTCCGGGTCGAGGGACTCGTACTCACTCATGGTCTGCCCCCTTGGGTGTGGTCGGGACGGTCCCGACGGGGCGGGTCGGCGGCATGGGGGTGCCGTCGAAGAGTCCGTCGAGGACCGTCGGGTCGTCGATGATGAGTTGGGCGGCGGCCCGCAGGTCGATTCCCCTCATCCGTGACAGCCGCAGGACGGCGTGGCCGGCTCCCTTGCCGAGGAGCCCGGCGTTGAGCAGGTTCTCGACGACGGCATGGGTCGAGACGGAGTCGATGCCCATCCGCAGCAGCACCGATCGCTCGATCGAGGGGGTGGTGTGGGCGCGGGCGAACTCGACGACCGGGGTCATGGCCTCCTGACACAGCTGCCAGAACCGGGCCTTGAGGGCCTCGTCGTCGAGGCCGGCCAGCTCGGTGCGCAGCTGCTCGTAGCGGGCGATCCGGGCCTCGTCCGGATCGGCCGTGGCAGGGCCGACCGTCGAGGGGGCGTCATTGGGGGTGGACATCATGCTCCTTCCGGATGGGTCTGCCCCAGCTCGGCGGCGACCGCGCGCACGTGGTCGACGTCGGCGTGGGTCTCGTCGGCCAGGTACTGCAACTCGACGTCGTTCCACTGGTCGGCGGGGACGATCGTCGCGGCGTGACGCAGGTAGCTGTGTCGCAGGTGGTCGAGGTCGAGCGGGCGGGTGCTCACCTGGTCGAGCCGCTCGGGGATGACGATGGCCTTGCCGGGGACGTTGTCGGCCGGGTCGCCGCGTCGCACCTCGATCCCGCGCGAGCGGGCGAAGGACAGCTGGCTGTTGTGGTGCTTGCCGGCGCCGGTGTACTCGGTCTCCTGGACGACGACGATCTGGTCGCGGTCCATCCGGCGGGCCATGGCCACCGCCGCCGTGAGGGAGGTGTCGCCGGCCGGGCCCCGCTCCAGACCCTCGATCTTGGTGAGCAGCTCGGTCATGTAGAACACCTCGCCCTGGCTGACGAGCTGGTAGCCGTCCATGTAGCGCAGCGCCCGGGCGGCGTTGCGGGGGACGTCGACCCGGTCGGGCCAGGTGGCGAAGGGCACCCCGAAGCCGGTGTGGCCGGTGGTGAACGACTTGTTGTTGAAGTCGTGGTCGGAGGCCATGTGCAGACCGGTGAGGTCGACCGACACGCCGATGACCTTGGTCCGGTCGGCCCCGACCTTGCGCAGGCCGCGCGCGGTGCCGGTGACGTTGCCGCCGCCGGCATGGGTGATGACGACGGCGTCTGGCTGGCGCCCGTACCGCTCCTGCACCTCGAGGCCGACCTCGGCGCCGAGGGTCTCGATGCCCGCGATGCCGTAGGGGGTGTAGAGGCTGGCGTTGAAGTAGCCGGTCTCTTCGAGGGTGCGCAGGAGGACGTAGAAGAGCTCCGGGCCGACGGTGAGCTTGACGACCTCGGCGCCGTAGGCCTCGCAGGCCCGCGACTTCTCGACGATCTCGGGCTGGCCGACGTGGTGGGAGTCGTAGACCTCCTGGATGACGATGCACTTGAGGCCACGCTGGGCGGCCTGGGAGGCCACGGCGGCGCCGTAGTTGCCGCTCGTCGCGGTGACGACGCCGGCGTACCCCTTGACCTGGGCCTCGTGGCAGGACAGGCTGGCCCGGCGGGCCTTGAAGCTGCCGGACGCGTTGGCCGCCTCGTCCTTGACGAGGATGCGGGCGCCCTTGCCGGGCTCGGCGACCTGGCGGACCGCCTCGGTGAGCCGGTGCAGTTCGTGCAGCGGGGTGTGGCCGACCTTCGTCTCGGCCTGGATGCGGGAGACTTCCTCGAGGGTGTACCCGACCGAGGACATGAGGCCCTCGTAGTCGAAGGCCAGCGGGCCCTGGCTGTAGTCGTCGTAGTCGACGCCGAGGGCCTGGTGCATGATCTGGGTGCGACGGGCCATGACGTCGTCATAGGAGTTGCTCATCGCCGCCCTCCTTCGGTCGACTCGAACTGGGTGCCGATGGTGAGAAGTTCGGGCACGGTGTCGCCGAAGCTGTGGCTGTAGCTGGGATTGACCCGGTCGAGGGTGCCGCGGTGCCGGCGTCCGATGATCGTCGTGATGGTGACCTCGTCGCCGGGGTGGGCGTCGGCGTCGAGGAACCCGTCGATCCACTGGACCAGCGGGGTCGCGGCGGTGTCGGCCGGCACTCCGGCGGCGCGCTGGGAGGGTTCGAGGACGACGGAGCGGATCTCGACCCAAGTGCCCTTGGGCACTTCTTGATCACAAGTGCCCTTGGGTACTTCCTGGTCGCAAGTGCCCTGGGGCACTTCCTGATCACTCGTGCCCTGGGGCGCGGGTTCTGTCTGTGCGTCTGACATCGGTGGTCTCCTCGGCCCCGTCACCGACGCTCGTAGGCCGACGGGCCCATGAGAGCGCTGGGGGAGGGCAGGTCGATGACGCGCTTGAGGCCGGGGGTGGCGGCGAAGATCCGCGGGATCGTGTTGACGCAGATGCCGGCCGTGGCCTTGCCGCCGGCGATCTCGGGCTGGATCGTCATGGAGATCGACGGCACGCCGTTGATGGTGATGTAGTCGCCGGTCTCGGTGCCCTCGGCGGCCGGGTCGACCTGCTGGGGGTGGATGAGGCGGATGACGACCTCGTCGCCCCGGCGTCCCACGGCGGTGTGGTTGCAGCCGGCGACCTGTCCGGGCTCGATGACACGGTCACGGGCCTGGCGGGCGACCTTGGCGATGATCGGCTCGACGTGCTGCTCGACGGAGTCGACGCCCAGTCCGAGGGCGTCGCTGATGAGCCGGACCGACTCGGGGAAGCCGACGTGGCCGACGATGGAGCCGTCCGCCACACCGGCGGCGAACTCCTCGGGGGTGGTGCCGACGCCCTGGGTCCGCAGCACGGTCTCGCCGTACGGGGCCAGGTCGTTGACGCGGCGGGCCTCGATCGAGGTCACCTGCTGGCTGCCCGCGGTGAGGCTGACGACGAGGTGGTCGAGGACGAAGCCGGGGTTGACGCCGACGCCGACGGCCGAGACCCCGTGGGCCTTGGCGAGCTCGTCGATCTGCTGGGCGATGTCGGGGCTCTGGGCCTCCGGGCAGGACATCTCCTCGGCGATGCTCACGACGTTGATGCCGGCGGTGAGGATGGTGCGCAGGTCCTCGAGCTGGTCGGCCACCCACGAGGTGGTGGCGATGGTGACGACGTCGACCTTGGCGGGGTCGAGGACCGTCGACGGATCGGTGGTCACGGTGACCCCGATCGGCGCGCCCCCGAGTACCTCTCCGACGTCCTTGCCGTCGAGGGCCGGGTTGACGTCGATCGCTCCGACGAGCTCGAGACCCTCCTTGGTGCCGATGAGCTCTGCCATGCCGCGGCCCATCGCCCCCAGGCCCCACTGGACGACGCGGATCTTCTTGTTGGCCTCCATGATTGCTCCTCCTGGGTGCGTTGAACACGTGCTGACGGGGGCGATGCAGCCGACAGCGGGCCCCCTTCGGGCTGACGACGTGGGGTCCCGGCTGCGTCCGTTCCCCCTGACCGGTCACCTGTGACTGGTCCGGTGGTCGAGAGCTTGGCACCGATGGCGTGCGTCGGGTATGTGTGTGGTGCGTCTTCCCAAAACCGAGGTCGGGGATGCACGATGGTTCCGCCTGGGCGTGGCACCTGTGGTCATATTCTCATCGTGGAAGAGGGGTCCGATGCACGAGCAACTCGACCGTCGGCTCGCCCATGTCGTCCAGGTGGATCCGCGCATCTCCTGGGCCAAGGTGGCCCGCGTCCTGGGCATCTCGGCGACGACCGCGGCGCACCGTTGGCAGCGTCTGGCCGACGAGGGACTGGTGTGGGTGACGACCTTCCCCAACCTCGACCGGCACCTCACGGCGATCGTCGAGGTGGACTGCCGCACCGAGCGGCTGCCCAGTGTCATCGCGAGCCTGTGCGCCCACCCCATGGTCGTCAGCGTCGACGAGACGACCGGTCACCGTGATCTCATGCTCACCGTCGTCGCGCCCGATCTTCCCACCCTGTCCGTCCTCGTCATCGACTGGATCGGTGGGCTCGACGGGGTGTACGGATCGCGCAGTGCCATCGTCACCTCGGTGACGATCGGGACGGAGTCCTGGCGGGTCAACGGTTTGAGTGCCGCCGAGGCGGATCATGCCCAGCGCGGTCGGGCCAAGGAGCTGTGGGCCCTTCCTCCTGACGATCTCGACGAACAGTTGGCGGTGCTGCTGGCCCGGGACGGACGGGCTGCGTCGAGCGACTTGGCTCGCGACCTCGACGTTCCCACGAGCACCCTCCACCGACGTCTGCAGAAGGTCCTGACGAACCGGCTGGTGCTCATGCGGTGCGATGTCGCCCCCCAACTGGGCGGGTGGACGATGGAGTGCACCTGGACGGCGACCATCGCCTTCAACCACAAGACGCGCGTCCTGGAGTTGCTCAAACGTCAACCGGCGCTGCGCTCGTGCATGTGGGTGACCGGTGGCAACAACCTGCGGGTCAACTTCCGGGTGCCTCATCACGGGGCGATCGGCCACATCGAGGCCGAGTTGGCCAAGGCGATCCCCGGCCTGGCCCCGGCCGAGACGATCATCCATCTGCGCAGTCACAAGTCGATGGGCTGGCTGCTCGACCGGGAGGGACGCTGCACCGGGCGGCTCGTCTGTCCACCCCTCATCGCCCCCGCGGCCGCCTCCTGATTCCCCGGTGACCGCCGCCTCGGCGTCACGGTCGCCGATTGGAGAATCACCAGTCTGACGGCCACGAGATCGTGCAATCACATCCTTGGTGGGCCCTGCGTGGTCGATCTGTGTGAGCCCGCCGAAGACCCTCGCAACGGCCCGGAACGCTGTTGTAGCATCGGCGTGCGCCGGGGCACATGACGGCGTATTCACCGACGTTGTTGTCGGAGAACGCTCATCAAGGGAGAAGGGCATTATGAGGATTGGTGTTCCGACCGAGATCAAGAACAATGAGTTCCGGGTGGCGGCGACGCCGGCTGGTGTTCATGCGATGGTGTC
>NZ_LR027559.1 GCF_900605005.1 Acidipropionibacterium timonense
CGACACCTCCATGCGCAAACTCATCCACACCCTCACCGACCACCACGACGCCACCAGACCCCAACTTCACCTCACCGCCTGACCCCCACCCAGCAGACGAAGTGACACCACTCAAAGGGACTTGACCGGCTGGATGATCGACCGTCCGGGGTGGCCCTCGCGGCAGAATCGGCGGCCGGCGGCCGCATCCCCGGGGAGCTGCCGCGAGCCACGGGGCTGCGACAAGGCATGGGTTCGGCGAGGAGTGTGCACCGTGATGCGTTCCTGACCGCCGCGACGCTAGGCTACGAGATGTCGGGCTCCCCGCGCCGACGCCCGGGCCAACGGCCGAACCCGACCCCCGGGCCGACGGCCCAACCCGACTCCGACCCACCGGGAGCCGGCGGGTCGCCTCTTAGAGTGGAGAGATTGTGGACCTGTACGAATACCAAGCCCGCGACCTGTTCGAGAAGCACGGCGTTCCGGTGCTTCGCGGGATCGTGGCCGAAACCCCCGAGCAGGCCGCTTCGGCGGCGTCGGACCTGGGCACCCCGGTCGTCGTCGTCAAGGCCCAGGTGAAGGTCGGCGGCCGCGGCAAGGCCGGCGGCGTCAAGATCGGCAAGTCGCCCCAGGAGGCCCAGGAGAAGGCCGAAGCCATCCTCGGGATGGACATCAAGGGCCACACCGTGCACAAGGTGATGATCGCCGAGGGCGCCGACATCGCCGAGGAGTACTACTTCTCGATCCTCCTCGACCGCGGTGAGCGCCGTTACCTGGCGATGTGCTCGCGCGAGGGTGGCATGGACATCGAGACCCTCGCCAAGGAGCGCCCCGAGGCCCTGGCGAAGGTCCCGGTCGACCCCATCGACGGCGTCGACGAGGCCAAGGCCTCCCAGATCCTCACCGAGGCCGGGTTCCCGGCCGAGGAGCACGCCGCCATCGTGCCGGTGCTCGTCAAGCTCTGGGAGACCTACCGTGACGAGGACGCCACCCTGGTCGAGGTCAACCCGCTGGTGAAGACCGGGGAGGGCCGCATCCTCGCCCTCGACGGCAAGATGACCATCGACAACAACGCGTCCTTCCGGCAGCCCGACCACGCCGCCCTCGTCGACCGTGCCGCCACCGACCCGCTCGAGCTGCGTGCCGGGGAGCTCGGCCTCAACTACGTCAAGCTCGACGGCAACGTCGGCGTCATCGGCAACGGCGCCGGCCTCGTCATGAGCACCCTCGACTGCGTCGCCTACGCCGGCCAGGAGTTCCCCGGCAAGCCCAGCCCGGCCAACTTCCTCGACATCGGTGGTGGCGCCTCCGCCGAGATCATGGCCAACGGCCTGGACCTCATCATGTCCGACGAGCAGGTGCGCAGCGTCTTCGTCAACGTCTTCGGCGGGATCACCGCCTGCGACCAGGTGGCCCTGGGCATCAAGGGTGCCCTCGAGAAGCTGGGCGACACCGCCACCAAGCCGCTCGTCGTGCGTCTGGACGGCAACGCCGTCGAGGCCGGCCGCCAGATCCTGTCCGACTACAACCACCCGCTCGTGACCATGGTCCCGACCATGGACGAGGCCGCCCGCAAGGCCGCCGAGCTTGCCGCCAAGGAGGCCTGAACCGTGTCCATCATTCTCGACCAGAACTCGAAGATCATCGTCCAGGGCATGACCGGCTCGGAGGGCATGAAGCACACCCAGCGGATGCTCACCTCCGGCTCGGCCGTCGTCGGCGGCGTCAACCCGCGCAAGGCCGGCCAGACCGTCGAGTTCGAGAACGGCGTCACCGTCCCCGTCTTCGGCACCGTCAAGGAGGCCGTCGAGGCCACCGGCGCCAACGTCTCGGTCATCTTCGTCCCGGCGAAGTTCACCAAGTCGGCCGTCATGGAGGCCATCGAGGCCGAGGTCCCGCTCGTCGTGTGCATCACCGAGGGAGTGCCCGTCAAGGACACCGCGGAGTTCTTCACCGCCGCCCAGCGCTCCGGCAAGACCCGCATCATCGGCCCGAACTGCCCCGGCATCATCAGCCCCGGCAAGTCGAACGCCGGCATCATCCCGGCCGACATCTCGGGCCCGGGCCGCGTCGGTCTCGTCTCGAAGTCGGGCACCCTCACCTACCAGCTCATGTACGAGGTGCGCGACCTGGGGATCTCGACGGCCATCGGCATCGGCGGCGACCCGGTCATCGGGACGACGCACATCGATGCCCTCAAGGCCTTCCAGGAGGACCCGGAGACCGACATCATCGTCATGATCGGTGAGATCGGCGGCGACGCCGAGGAGCGGGCCGCCAAGTTCATCTCCGAGAACGTCACCAAGCCGGTCGTGGCCTACGTCGCGGGCTTCACCGCCCCCGAGGGCAAGACCATGGGCCATGCCGGTGCCATCGTGTCCGGGTCCTCCGGCACGGCCGCCGCGAAGAAGACCGCCCTCGAGGCCGTCGGCGTGCGCGTCGGCAAGACCCCGACCGAGACCGCCCAGCTGGCACACGAGGCCATGGACTCGCTCAAGAAGTGAGTTCGCCCACCCGGGTGTACTGAATCGGGGCGCCGACCGGATGGTCGGCGCCCCGATCGTCATCCGCTGCTGGGCGGGGACGGGCCACTCGGTGGGCCCGGCGGACGAATCACGGGAGGCGCTCAGCGCGAGGTGGCCCCCGAGGCGCTCAGCGCGCTTGGCTGGCCCGCTGGGCCGCGCGCACCGTGAGCTCCTGCCAGGCCGTCGCCGGGAAGGAGAACTTCGCAGTGGTGTTCGCCAGGAGGTAGACGACCTTGTCGCCGACGGCCGCGATGGACACCTGGAAGGTCACCTGCTGGTTGCCACCGGCGTTCTGCGCGACGGTGAAGGCTCTGGCCTGGATGGGCTGGGAGTTCTCCCCGGTCCCGGTGAAGCTCGTCGCCCCCGAGACCTTCGCGGTCGGCAGGGTCTTCGTGCAGCCATTGACGGCGTCGCCCACCTTCTTGACGAAGGCCGTCGCGGCGGCGGCGTCGGCGAAGGAGTACCGCACCTCGTCCACGCCGAATCCCTGCGGGGCTGCGGAGTCCTTGTACAGCAGGTAGGTGCGCTGCTGGCGCTGGGTCGGGCCCGAGACGGTGGACAGGGTGATCCCCTCGCACTGGCTGCCCTTCGTCGTCACGCCGGCGATCGGCGTCGTCGACCACTCTCCCTGGTCCGGGGTGATCCGCGGCAGGTCGGAGGTGATGAGCCACCCGGCGTCCCCGGCGATCGGCGGAATGGTCTGCGTCGCGGTGACGGTGGCCGGGCAGGTCCCGCCGGCGACGGAGCACGAGCGTCGCGCCGCGGCCGTCAGCGCCGTCCCGACCGACGAGGCCGGGATCGGGTCGCCGTAGGTGGCGGCGTCGACGGCCTCGATGACCGTGCCCATCCGCATGAGGACGACCGTGCGGTACTGGGTCTTGACGCCCTGGTAGGCGATGGTCACCGACTCCGACTCGTCGCCCATCCCCTTGAAGGTCGTTGCCGAGACGATGTGCGTGGGCACCGACGAGCAGCTCGCCAGGGAGGCGGCCTCGGCCTGGAAGGCGGCCTGCGCGGTCGAGACGTCGGCGTAGGAATCGATGCGGTGCAGGGCCGCGGTGGCCGTCGACGTCGTCGTCGAGAGGGCACGCTGCCACGTGGCGGTCGACGTCGGGTGGTTGGTGTCGCGGACGATGCACGAGATGCCGTCGCTGGCCGACGAATCGACGTGATCGACCGTCGAGGCGATGGACCAGGTCGCCTTGGCGTCGATGGCACGGGCGTCGTCGGCGGTGAGAAGTCCGGCGNGATGCGGTGCAGGGCCGCGGTGGCCGTCGACGTCGTCGTCGAGAGGGCACGCTGCCACGTGGCGGTCGACGTCGGGTGGTTGGTGTCGCGGACGATGCACGAGATGCCGTCGCTGGCCGACGAATCGACGTGATCGACCGTCGAGGCGATGGACCAGGTCGCCTTGGCGTCGATGGCACGGGCGTCGTCGGCGGTGAGAAGTCCGGCGGCCGACAGGCGGGGACCGGTGCTGCTGGGGGCCGACGGGGTCGGGGTGGCAGCCGGGGTGCTGTGGTGGCTGGCCAGGGACACGGCGGTCACGGTGACCGCGACGACGAGAGCCCCGGCCAGGGTCCACAGGAGCCAGCGATGCCGGGGGCTGCCGACCTCGAGGCGGTCGCCGGGCGTCGGGGACGCGGGGTCGGGTCCCGGCCGGGGGGACTCGGCGGGGGAGTCCACGGCAGGAGGCTCCGGCGGGGTGAGTGAGCTCGACGCGGACCGCCGCGGGGCGCGGGCGACGTCGTCCCCGGGAAGGGTGGCGGCGGCCCGTCGTCCACCGGGAGGGGTCGTGTGCTCGGTGGCGGCATCGACGTCGCCCGGGCGACGGAAGGCGGCATGGGCGTCGGTCGTCGATCCGTCCCCCGGAGTCGCGACGGTGTCCGTGGACGGGGCGGTGTCCGGCGTCGAGGACGTGTCGTCGACCGATGTCGGGGCGTTGAACCGCGGGCCGGGAGTCTGCTCCGCCAGTCCGCGTCGGGCCCTCGTGGGAGCCGGCGTCGCACCGCCGTCGTCGACGGCCGCTGGGGTATCGTCGAGGCGACCCGCGTCGGAGTCGATCCCGTCGCCCTGGGCAGGCATCGCTCGTCGTGGCCGGCCCGTCGGTTCGTCACTCACTCGGGTTGCCTCCGCACTAGGGGTCAGTCCTCCACTCTGCGGTGAGCTTACCCGCAGCACCACCCCCGCCGCCCAGGTCCTCGTCCGGAAGGAACCCGCCAGATGCCGATGTCGCACGACTCGTCCCATGCCAGCACCAGCCGGCTCGGGTCGCTGGGTCGGCGGTCCGACGACGACATCGATCTGGAGGTCTCCTCCTCGACGTCCCGGCGTCGTCGCGCCACGACCGTCTCCTGGCCCTGGCCGGCGGTGCTCGGCGCCGGCACCGTCATGGTCATTCTCGGCCAGTGGGCGATCCTCGGTGGCCTGCTGGCTCCCGAGTGGCTGCACGTTCCCGACGGCAGTTTCTCCGACGTCATCGCCGGTGCCGGTGAACTGTGGCTGTCGGCGCACGGGGTGTCCTTCGTCGCCCTCGGCATGCAGGTCGGCCTGGTCCCCCTCGGACTGACCCTGGCCATCCTCTGGTCCGAGGAGGAGGTCGCGCGTCACGCCGGGCGGGCCATGGCAGGGGCCGACGCGGCCGGTGCCACGTGGCGCCGGATCGGTGAACTCGCCGCGCTCCAGACGTCGATCCATGTCGCGGCCGCCGCCATCATCGGAGCCTCGGTGGGGACCTCCTCCTGGGGGCGATTGGTCCTCGGGGCGTTGCTCGTCGGACTGTCGTCCGGTCTCATCGGAGCCTGTCGGGGCGCGGGGCGGACGCCCTTCGAGGGCCTTCCCTCCTGGGCCGGGGGACTCCCGCGGGCGATCGCGGTGACCGTCGCCGTCGTCGTGGCCGGGGGAGCCCTGGCCGCGGGACTGAGCCTGCTCGTCCACGCCGGCCGCGTGCTCGAACTGCACCGCGCCCTGGGGGCAGGTGGATGGTCGGGGATCGGTCTGGTGCTCATCGAGCTGGCGTGGCTTCCGACGTTCATCCTCTGGGCGGTCTCGTGGTGCCTGGGGGCCGGGTTCGCCGTGGGAACCGGGTCCTGGGCCTCGCCACTGGGCACCCATCTGGGGTTGGCCCCCGCACTGCCCGTGCTCGGGGCGCTCCCGGACAACACGGTGGCCGGAACGGGGGGTGCCGGATGGTCGGTGCTGTGGCTGCTCGTGCCGGTCGTCGCTGCCGTCCTGGGGACCCTCGTCGCCGTGCTCAGCAGGCCGGACGGGTTCGAGCTGTGTTCCGGGCTCGGCCTGGCGACCGGTGCAGGTGCCGGGCTCGTCCTGGGAGCTGCAGCGACGCTGGCCCATGGCTCGTTGGGTGCAGGACGATTGGCCCAGGTCGGTCCGACGCTGCCCGACGTGTGGTGGCTCGCCGTCGGCCTGCTCGGTCTGGTCGGGATGATCACCGGGTTCACCGTGGGGACGGTGCGATGGCACCGCGACCCGGTCAACGTCGCCGCTCGTGCGGAGCGTGCCCGGGCGAGGCAGGAGGCCGAGGAGGCCCCGACGACCGGTGCGAACGAGACGGCCGGTGCGGACGAGACGGTCGGTGCGGACGAGACGGGCGAGGTGGACCGGTCGCTCGCCGGTCCGGGGGACGAGGACGTCGTCGAGAAGCCGGAGGCTCGAGTTGATCCGGCCGAGCGAGCCGATCGGACCGACCCCGAGGCCGAACCGACCCGAGCCCATGTCGTCGCGGCGTCCTCCGACGAGGCCGAGGAGCCGACTCGTCGGGTCGACGAGGGAGGCGCCGAACCCGAGCGGTCCGCCGAGGCCGCATCAGACGAAGCTGCATCGGAGAAGACCGTCCGCGTGCGACGGGACGACGACTGAGCCACCTGCGCGTCCTCCGGGCGAAGGGTGCATACTTGGCCCCAAGCACACGTGCTCCGGGGTCGGTGAAAGTCCGAACCGGCGGTGACAGTCCGCGACCCGGCGGCAGGGCCCAGCAGCCCAGCCCATGGTTGAACCGGTGGAATTCCGGTACCGACGGTGAAAGTCCGGATGGGAGGAAGCACGGTGGGTCGACCGGGCGTCCCTCGAGGCGTCCGTGCATCGTCGTCGACCCATGGCGTCCCGCGCCGTCCCCGGAGTGCGTCCGGGTTGGACGGAGGACGCGATGGGGTCGGGCACGGACGTGGGTCGAGCCATGGCAGGAGAGCCTGAGGCATCGCCATGGGACGTGTACATGGCCCAGGCCGTCGCGTTGGCGCTGCGATCGCCCATCCCTGATCCCAATCCACGGGTGGGCTGTGTCCTCGTCGGCCCGGACGGTACGGTCATCGGCCGGGGTTGGCACCGGGGTGCCGGGACGGTCCACGCCGAGGTCGACGCCCTGCGGGATGCCGGGGGATCGGCTCACGGGGCGACCGCCGTCGTCACCCTGGAACCTTGCGACCACACCGGTCGGACCGGACCATGCAGCCGTGCCCTCATCGAGGCCGGAGTGCGCCGCGTCGTCATCGGCCAGCAGGACCCGAACCCGCGAGCGACCGGTGGGGCGGGCCGGTTGCGCTCTGCCGGGATCGAGGTGGTCGAGGGGGTGCTCGAGGCCAGGGCCCGCGAGCTCAACCCCGACTTCACGTTCGCCATGGAGCACGGGCGACCGAGGGTGGTCTGGAAGTACGCGGCCACCCTGGACGGGCGCAGCGCGGCCGCCGACGGGACGAGCCGGTGGATCACCTCGGCGTCGGCCCGCCGGCAGGTGCACCTCGAGCGGATGCAATGTGGCGCGATCCTCGTGGGTACCGGAACGGCCCTGTCCGACGATCCCCGGCTGACGGTGCGTCTTGCACCCGAGGGCGACTCCGGACTGCCACATTGCAGCACCGGGAGCACGGGCGGCACGGGTGGCGGGAGCAGCAGCGTGGGCTCGGTGAGCGCCGTGGAGCCGTGCCCGCCGCCGTCCGGCCGGCCGGCGGAGACGGGGCCGAGGACCCCGCCGCTGCGGGTCGTCATGGGGCGGCGGGAGCTGCCGGCCGGGGCGCACCTGCTCGACGACTCCGCCCCCACCCTCCGGCTGCGCACCCGCGACCCGCACGAGGCGCTCGCCGTCCTCCACCGGCGCGGGGTGCACCGGGTCTGGCTCGAGGGCGGACCGACCCTCGCCGGTGCCTTCCTGGCCGCCGGCCTCGTCGACGAGGTGGTCGCCCACCTGGGTCCGCTCATGCTCGGAACCGGGAGATCGGCGCTCGGGGAGGCCGGGGTCGCGACGATCGCGGATGCCCATCGGTTCCGGGTGACGGGCGTACGGATGCTCGGCCCCGATGTCGAGATCCGGGCAGTGCCGGACCGGCCCGACGGTGGCGATCCACCCGTGTCCGAGCGGCCACGGCGTGGGTCCACCGACCCGTCGCCCCGGCTGTCGGAGGCGGCCGACCAGGCGTTGCCCCCAGCCGCCGGTCCCGTGGAACCCCCAGCGACCGCTGACC
>NZ_LR027560.1 GCF_900605005.1 Acidipropionibacterium timonense
TGCGGACCGTGGATGACACCAGACCCCGCACACATCGCTACTGCCCAAAAGTCCAGTGACACGTCACCCTTCGCTGACACACCTCTTGCATTCCTAGCGCCCTGTCCCGTTTCATCGTCCGGACGATATGGTTTCGGGTATGGATTCCGACCTAGTCATGGACCTGGATGAGGACGCGTCGGCGCCTCGAACCTGCCCCCGCTGTGGGGCTCCGGTGGAGCCCCACAGCGGGCGGGGCCGGCCCCGGGTCTGGTGTTCCGACGAGTGCCGGAAACGGGCCTGTGAGGAACGCCGGGCCGCCCAGGCCGAGGCCCGGCCGGTCCGGACGGTGACGGTGACCCGGCACCTCGAGCAGGACGAGCGTGAGCGTCTGGAGGCCCGGATCGCCGTGCTGGAGGAGCGGCTGGAACGCGCCCGCCAACTCCATCGCCAGGACGTGAAGTTCCGCCGGATTCACTACGACAGCCTCATGTACAACGACGATTTCGCGGCGGCCCGCCGGATCGGCCCGGCCGATCCCGAGTACGGCCTGGACCTGCCCGACCAACCACCCATCGAGCCAGCCGAGGCGTCCACGCCGACACCGACACCGGTGTTTGAACACGATGTCTTCTCGGGGCTCGATCAGGGGAGCCCGGCACCTCGACCCTCGGGTAACAGGGCTCAACGGCGGGCGGCCGCCCGCCACGCCAAGCACCGCCACTGACCCTGTCGGCAGTTATCGTCCGGACGCTGAGGGCCACCGTGGCACTAATAGTGCAAATAGTGTGACGGATTCGAGGGCTACGAGAGTCCGGTTGCCTGGAGCGCGTCAACGATCCGGGCAACCCTCGTTTTCGAGACGGGGAACGTCCGGCAGGACGATCACCGAGCCGTCGCCCAGGAACCTCGATCTGCCGCGCGACCCGTCCCGGGTTGCTTGCCCCTGCCTCCCCTGCGCCCTCCTGGCGGCCGTGCGCGCGGCTGACGACGGACGGGGCACCAGCGGGCAGGAAAGGCCAGCAGATCGGCACGCAGGACGGCAGGGAGGACGGGTGGGGCAGGGGAGGCAGGGGCGAGCAAGGAACTCGCTTCGCTCGTACAGAAGAATCCCCCCGGGGACACCCCGGAACCCCGAAACATCTGACTTGGTTCGAGACGTATTATGGACAGACCAATGTTTCAGGTGCTTAGGTTGGGGCATGGACGAGGAGCAGTGGCGCACGTGGTGGGACGAGGTGTGGCTGCCCCTGCGGCCCTACGCCACCGACGACCTGGGCACCGGTATCTACCGCATGAGCCGCCCCACGGCTTTGCAGCGGCGCTACATCGAGGCCAACCCTCACGCGGTGAGCAATCTGCTGGTGGTCGATTGCGACCACGAAGACGCCCTCATGCGCTCGTTGTGGGACCGCCGAGCCTGGCTGCCTAACGCGGTCGTAGAGAACCCGGACAATGCGCACGCCCACGCGGTCTGGGCGTTAGCCGAGCCGGTCACGCGCACCGAGTACGCCCGCCGCAAGCCCCTCGCCCTGGCCGCCGCCGTCACCGAGGGGCTACGCCGATCCGTTGACGGCGACAGCGGCTACTCCGGCCTGATCACCAAGAACCCCACCGATGCCCGCTGGGACACCCACTGGGTCAGCGATCACCTCTACGGCCTCAACGAGCTGCGCGCCGGCCTGGCCGACGCCGGCCTGATGCCCGCCCCGTCATGGCGCCGACAACGACGCCGCCAACCGGTCGGCCTGGCCCGCAACTGCACCATCTTCGAAACCGCGCGCATCTGGGCCTATCAAGAAGCCCGCCGCATCCGACAACGCCACGAGCACCCCACCCCCGCCGACCGTGGCGACCTCGCCCTCGCGATCGCCACCCAGGTCAACCAGCTCAACGCCGAGTTCACCGACCCCCTGCCCGCCTCCGAGGCCGACTGCATCGCCCGATCCATCACCAACTGGATCATCACCAAGTCGCGCATCTGGTCACAGACCTCCACCGTCACCGCCGACACCTTCACCACCATCCAGTCAGCCCGAGGCCGCAAGAGCGGAGAGCAGCGACGGGCCCAGGCCGCAGCCCAGTGGGAGGGCCTTTCATGAGCGACGGATACAAGCGCCCGAGCGTCTACGCCCGATACTCCCGAGGCGGCCAGACCGCAGCCGAAGCGGCCGCACGAGTCGGAGTCTCACGACGCACCGCACAACGATGGACGTCTGATCCTCGCGACAAGTGGATCAACGACCAGTTCGAGCGCCGCGAAGCGATCCGCGTCTACCACGACGATCAGCACCACTCCTGGCCCGAAACCGGGGACCACTTCGACATCACGGCCTCAACTGCGAAGAAACTCGCCTACCGCGCCCGCAAGGAGCGCGCCCGAGAAGCCGAAGAAGCCGCACGCGGCCCGATGCTGCCAGGATTTGAGCATGAGTAGTTATGGCGAGCTGAAGAAAGCGTGGGCTCGTGAATGGGCCCAAATGCGTCGGGAGTATCTCGACGGCAAGGTCCTCGACGCTGTGGTCCTGCCCTCGCTCAACGGTGTGCGGTGGGAGTGCCCGATTTGTGGTGCAGTCGGCACCGACGTGACTAACACCAAACTCGCAACGACAGCCGGACGCAACCACATGCAGACCCACATCAGCGACGACGACCGCGAGGCCCTGGAGGCCCTCAAAGTCACCCGAATGCCCGAGGCGCTGCTGACGCCCTACCAACGCGCCCTCCGTGACCAGCTCACGTGAGGAAGGACGCCCCCTGTGGAAGGAAGAATCCTTGAATCAAAACTCAAGCACCCTAGATATTACTAGATGAAATCTCTTCATGATTAATTCACGCTTCCTGTTCACCTGGACACGTTACCCCATTATTGAGGTGCTCTTCGCCCTGATATCCGGACTAGTCGCAACATTAACAGACAGTTCGAATCAACCCGTCTTCTCGTTTGTGTTGTACGCTATGTCGGGAGTAATAGGACTCATATTTAGACCGTTCGCAAACCATACGAGCCTACGTAAGTGCTGGATATATTTCGCAGTAGGGATTGCTATAATCTTGATAGAGGTTCTTTACTTGGGGCGCCTCGAGACCGGTATTCTCGATATATTTTTAATGCCTGTGGGCTTAGGGATATTATTCGCTGCAATAGGCTCTGTATTGCATCGGCTATCGTCCACTAACTCCGCAACTAATACTCATGGTCACGAATCATCCCCAGGCCAGGAACATTAAACAGTACGTACCAGAAATCCTGGCGTTAACGGAGTTAAGGCGCCGACTATCAACGATCGAGGGCATCTGGAACGGTTGACTACGGGCATGGATGGTCAGGTTGGCCGGAGTGGCTCCGCCGGGGCCGCATTTTCAGCCCACTAGCCCACTGGCCGCCCGGACCCCCGGCCGCCAATAGCGGATCCCTGCCCTTACTGCGTGGCCGACGGCCTGCGGGCCAGGGCCGGCCTGCCCGTCTTGCGGGGCGTCTTGGCGCCCGGGGTGTCGCCGCCTCAGCCTGCCGACCCCGGATCTGGTGCTCCGATGAGTGTCGCAGACGAGCCCGGGACGAACGATTGGTTGCCGAGGGACTGTCGGTCCCGGTACGTGTCGTGGTGGTTGACGCGGGACGAGTCGAGGCCCTAGAGGAGCAGCTCGCGCGGCTCACGGCCCAACTCGCCCACATCCGGCGTGAGCGTGACGCGGCCGTGAGCCGCGTCACAGTCCTCGAGACCCGACTGTCCAAAGCCGACCGGGAACGGGGCCGGCTGGTCGAGCAGAACCGCACGTACCGAGCCCAACTCCGTCAAGCCCAATCCCGCTTCTGGTGAACTGCCGCGCGGCCGTCAAGCGGCCGCTTGCCCTCGAATACCCGTGGGAGCCTCGGTGCGCCCCGCTGAAGCCCAAACACACTCTCACCGACCCCCTCCCTACCCCCAGACCCTCAACAGCCCTCACAGACCTCATCCATCCCCGGAAGAAGACCATCAGCCCTGAGGGGCACCAGCGCGCACCGACGGGGACCCCTGGAACCCCCTAGGAGCCCCCCGGACCCCGAACCATCTGATTATGGTTCGTGGCCTAAATTGAACACACCGAGGGTCGCTCACTCGGTTCAACACCTAGCAGTGGAAGGATCCAGGCCATGAGGACCGCCACCGCCCAGCAGTGGCAGCAGGCGTGGCTGCCGTTGTGGCCGCTGGCCTCCGATGACCTGCTAGCCGGGGTGTACCGGATGAGCCGTCACGACGCGCTGCACCTGCGCTACATCGAGGCCAACCCTCATGCCTTGTCGAACCTGCTGGTCGTGGACATCGACCACGGTGACGCGGCCCTCCGCGCCTTGGGCACCCGGCCCCTACCTCACGTCATCGTGGAGAACCCCGCTAACGGACACGCCCACGCGGTCTGGGCACTGCGCGAGCCCGTCACCCGCACCGAGTACGCGCGGCGCAAGCCACTGGCCTATGCCGCTGCCGTGACCGAGGGCCTACGCCGAGCCGTCGACGGCGACCAGGGCTACTCGGGGCTCATCACGAAAAACCCGCTCCACGACGCGTGGGCCTCTATGCAAGTCACCTCCCTAGACGTGGACCGGCTCTACAGCCTCGACCAGCTCCGCGACGGCCTGGGCCCCTATATGCCCCCACCCCGCTGGCGCGAACACCACAAGCCAGCCACCACCACCGGCCTCAGCCGCAACTGCTCGATCTTCGAATCCGCCCGCATCTGGGCCTATCAAGAAGCCAGAAGTATTCGTATCGGCAGCGGAAACGAATACGCCACCGCCACCGACAGTCGGACTCTTCATGCCGCGATAGCCGCCGAAATCACTGCCCGCAACGCGGAATTCACTGAACCTCTACCCACTTCAGAAACACGCGCCATGACCACCAGCATCCATAAGTGGATCACCACTAAATTCCGAGGCTGGACCGACTCCGCAAGCCACCAGCGAGCCACCTTCACCGCGATGCAAACCCACCGAGGCCACAAATCCGGTGCCGCCCGACGAACATGCCTCGAGCAGCGATTGTATCTACTGTGAGTTCTTCCCTTCACCGATCCCGCAATGGCCGCACGATCAAGGAAGCGGCCGCCATCACTGGTTTGTCCGAGCGAAGCGTGCGTCGCTGGACATCTGAGCCCCGTGAACTCTGGGAGGCTAGGGCTCGGGCCCGTCAAGATCAGATCAGGATATATAAGGCTAATCACCCCGAGGCATCAATGCGGACCATCGCTGGAGTGTTCGCGGTATCGGTAGGAACGGTTCACCGGGCGCTGAAGGATGGTCGTTCAAAGGACAACGCCGCATGAGTACCTACGGCGAGCAGAAAAAAGCCTGGGCCAAGCAGTGGGCCAAGCTACGCCGCGACTATCTGAGTGGGCGCCTGGCTGATGCGATCGTGTTACCCGCCGAGGGCGGCTACCGATGGGACTGCCCGTTCTGTGGCCGTCACGGCAGCACCGTGACCAGCGAGGCACTGGCGACCACGGCAGGCCGCGGCCACATGCAGCAGCACGTCTCCGACAACGACGACGAGGCCCTCGAAGACCTCAAGGTCACTCGCATGCCCGAGAGCCCCTGAAACCCTGACGGGTCAACTAGCCCGGGGGATGCGGGACAGCTCGCGGGTGAGGGCTTGACGAGTCCATGCAGACACGCTCAGGCCACGACGGGACGCGTCCTGCTCGATCAGATGCCACAGGCTGTCACTGACCCGAATCGTCCGAGGCCGTAGCGGCTCGGTCTGCACCTCCCACGCTCGACCCTCGAACGGCTCTACCTGCAGCCCCTCGAAGCCCGACTCAGCCTCGGCTTCCCACCGGCGAACCATGTCGTCGGTGACCCGAACACCGTTATCGGCGACGAACTCGCTCATCGAACCCTCCTCATCTGCGCCAGGAACCCCTTGGTCAACCAGTTCGCGTGGACCACCAACACCTCACCGACACCACGAACGAAGACGAGCTCGACCGGACGGCCCGCATCCTCAAACCCGATAGTCGCCCACCTCACGGGCTCGACGTCCTCCTCACCACGACGTACCCGTGCACCACCAGAACCCGTCTCGTATGCCGCCGTGATCTGCTCGACGGTCAGCCCGTGCTTCAGAGCATTCGGATGGATCACGAGCCGCATACGACTAAGCATACGAAACGTCATCCAGACGAGGCAAGCGTTCGTGCCCCGAACGCACACCAACCCTCACACGATCACGACACGTAACCTCCCGCCCCCCAGGTTGCGGGGTGTCATCCACCGTCCTTGCGGACCGTGGATGACACCAGACCCCGCACACATCGCTACTGCCCAAAAGTCCAGTGACACGTCACCCTTCGCTGACACACCTCTTGCATTCCTAGCGCCCTGTCCCGTTTCATCGTCCGGACGATGAAACGGGACAGGGCGCTAGGAATGCAAGAGGTGTGTCAGCGAAGGGTGACGTGTC
>NZ_LR027561.1 GCF_900605005.1 Acidipropionibacterium timonense
GGGGCCTCCCACGTATGTCGGAAAGGCCAGACAGGCCGCCCCTGTCCGGCAACCCACGCATCGTTGCGCGGTGAGGCCCCGGCCCACCAGAGCCTCACCCCGAAACGGGGTCACCCATACCGTCTAGGCTCGGACCCATGCCTGCCGCCCCGCACCTTCTCACGAGGATCCTCGACAACGGCCTCACGGTCGTCGTCGCCCCCGACACGACCCTGCCGGCGGTCGCCGTCAACCTCTGGTACCGGGTGGGGTCGGCCGACGAGACCGCCGGTCACTTCGGGTTCGCCCATCTCTTCGAGCACCTCATGTTCTCCGGGACGACGAGCGGCATCACCTCCGGGGAGCACCTGGCGACCATCGAGTCGATGGGTGGGGTCGCCAATGCGACGACGAGCTTCGACCGCACCAACTACTTCGAGACGGTGCCGCCGGGGGCTCTGGAGCTGGCGCTGTGGCTCGAGGCCGAGCGGATGGCGCACCTGGCGGTGACCGAGGAGAACCTGGCGACCCAGCGTGAGGTCGTCAAGGAGGAGAAGCGCCACCGTTACGACAACACCCCCTACGGCGACCTCCTCGATGCGCTGTTGACGAGCCAGTTCGACGCCGATGAGCCCTACGGGCACTCGCCGATCGGGTCGGTGCCCGATCTGGACGCGGCCACCCTCGACGACGTCGTCGCGTTCCATGGACGCTGGTACCGGCCCTCGAACGCCACCCTCGTCCTGGCCGGGTGCCTGGACGCCGAGGAGGCCATGGGTCTGGCCGACCGGTACCTGGGGAAGGTCCCGGACCACGGAGCGGGCCCCGCACCGAGCTCGGTACCCGCCGCCGCAGCGCCACGGCCGTCGTCGGGCCGCCACGTGCGCATCGAACGGGCGGTCCCCCGGACCTCGGTGGTCCTGGCCTGGCCGACGCCGTCCGTCGTCGACCCGGCATCCAACGCCAGCAGCCAGGCCCTGGCAGTGCTCGGTGACGGGATGACCTCACGCCTGGTGCGGCGACTGGACCGCGAGTTGGGCCTCGTCGACGCGGTGAGCGTCTCGGGGCTCGGGCTGTCCCGCGGCACGTCCCTGACCATGGTCATCGCGCAGTTGCGGCCCGGGGTCGAGGTCGACCGGTTCCGCGCCGAACTCGACCCGGTGGTCCGGTCGCTGGCCACCCGGCCCCCGAGCGCCGAGGAACTCGGCCGGTGCCGGGCGCGCGCCGAGCGGGACTGGTTGGAGGAGTGGGCCACCGCCGACTCGCGGGCCGACATGCTCAACTTCACCCAGACGATCCTCGGGGACGCCCACCGGGTGCGCGAGGACCTCGAGCGGACCATCCGCCTGACCGCCGACGAGGTGGCCGCGGCGGCCGTCCGGTTCGACCCCGGCCTGGCCAGCACCGTCGTCCATGTCGACGGCTCCGACGCCGAGGAGATCTCATGACCGACCTGCCCGCCCTGCAGCCCCGCCCCGATGTGGACCCGGCGTCCCCGTGGTCCTTCCCGCAGGTGGACCGGCGCCTCCTCGCCAACGGGCTCGACGTCGTCACCGTTCCCCTGCCCGGTCAGGAGATCCTCGTCGCCGCGTTGTCCCTCGACCTGCCCCTGGCCCTGGAGCCGCGCGAGCTCGAGGGGGTGTCGTCGGTCCTCGTACGGACCGCCGACGAGGGCACCACGGCGCACCCCGCGGCCGCCTTCGCCGAGCAGCTGGAGGCCATCGCCGCCAGCTACGACGGGACCTCCCGCATCTCGCGGACCCTCCTGTCCGTCGACGCGCCGCGTCGTCACGTGGACAGGGCCCTGGAGCTCTTCGTCGAGCTGCTCACCGGCACCGCCCTGGCCGACGCCGACGTCTCACGTCAGATCGACACCTCCCGGGCCCAGCTCGCCCACGTCGCCCAGAACGGGCCGTCCCTGGCCGCTCTGGCGGCGGGCCGGGCGCTGTGGGGCGAGGGCGGACGCAGCACTCGGCCCACGGCCGGCACCCACACGACCCTCGACGCCATCACCCCGACCGAGGTGCGGGCGTTCTGGGAACGGACCTGGCGGCCGGCCGGCGGGGTGCTCGTCCTGGCCGGGGACCGCGCCGACGAGGTCGACCTGTCGTCCCTGGCGGGCTGGACCGGGGCCCGCGAGGGGGTCGGGGACTTCACCCCGGAGCGACCGGCGGGGACACCGACGAGGGTCGTCCTCGTCGACCGGCCCGACGCCGTCCAGGCCGACGTCGCCGTCCAAGCGTGGACGCCGGGGCGCGATCACCCGCTGTGGCCGGCACTGCGGGTGGCGTGCACGGCCCTGGGAGGGTCGTTCGGGTCGCGGCTCAACACGGTGCTGCGCGAGGAGAAGGGCTGGTCGTACGGGGTGGGCATGTCGGCCGGACCGGTGCCCGGCGGAGCGCTGGCGTCGGTCGGCGGGGCGTTCCGCACCGAGGTCGCCGCCCAGGCCCTCGTCACCGCCATGGAGCTCATCGACCCGTCATCGGGGGAGCTGACCGGGCAGGAGGTCGAGGCGGCGCGACGTCATCTGGTCGGCGTCGCCCCGCTGCAGTACGACACGCCACAGTCGGTGGCCTCGCAGGTCGCCGCGTTGGCGGCGGTGGGGTTGCCGGCGAGTTGGGTCAACACCTACCTCGACGCCCTGGCCCAGGTGGGTGCCGACGGGTCGAACGAGGCCTGGCGGATGCTCCTGCCGGCGAGCCGGTGGCAGATCGGGGTGAGCGGCCGGGCCGTCGATCTGGCCCCCGAGCTCGAGCGGTCCGGGTTCGACGTCGAGGTGGTGACGCCGTCCGAGCTGCTCGGCTGAGGGGCGCGACGTCGGGGGTCCGGGGCCGGGGCGCCGAAGCCGCGTCAGCCCGGTGCACCCGTGGCCCGGCTGACGCCGGTTCCGTTCATGCTTGGGTTCTGGTCCTGCCTCGGTCCCATCGGCGTCCCGGTCCCGTTCGCACCCGGGTTCCGTCCTTGCCCCGGTTCCGTGCTCACCTCGGTCCCGTTCTCACCTCGGTCCCGTTCGCTCCTCGGTCCCGTCTGCGCAGCGGTTCCCGCGGGAGTCGCCACCACGCCATCGGACACACCCTCCACCTGAGCCGCCCCTCGTTCAGCCCCCTGACCCCACTTCGCTCCGGAAAACTCCACCCCACACCCACTTGGCGCCACAACCTGCACCCTGCTCCTCGAATACAGGGCGCAGAGTGCAGGTTCTGGCGCTCAGTGGCGTCCGGGCCCGGACTGACGATCGATTCCGGAGCAGAGTGCGGCCAGGCTCGACGCCGAGTGGCACGCCAGAACCCCGTGCGCCACGCCACGATCCCGCGCACCACGCCAGGACGCCGTGCGCCACGCCACGATCCCGCGCCACGCCAGCACCTCGGTCGGCCCGGCAGGACACCGGGCAGCACGTGACCCCGGTCGGCACGGTCAAGTCCCTTTGAGTGGTGTCACTTCGTCTGCTGGGTGGGGGTCAGGCGGTGAGGTGAAGTTGGGGTCTGGTGGCGTCGTGGTGGTCGGTGAGGGTGTGGATGAGTTTGCGCA
Organism: Acidipropionibacterium timonense; assembly: GCF_900605005.1. Lineage (GTDB taxonomy): Bacteria > Actinomycetota > Actinomycetes > Propionibacteriales > Propionibacteriaceae > Cutibacterium > Cutibacterium timonense. The sequence goes on from NZ_LR027561.1 coordinate 3,511, forward strand.
TGGAGGTGT
>NZ_LR027562.1 GCF_900605005.1 Acidipropionibacterium timonense
GCCCGGGCGTGGCCGAGGGGGTCGGCGTGGACGCCGGCGAGGCCGGGCGCTCCTCGCCCGACCGGGTGCGCGACTTGCCCTGCGGTCCGGGCTTGACGAGCCCGGGGCGCGGGGTGACGCTCGTGCGAGCCGCCGACGACGACGCCGTCGGAGCAGCACTGAACCCACCCGGGCGCACATTGCGCGGGGTGGGACGCGGACCGGGCTTGGCACCCGGCTTGGCCGGGGCAGGCGTCGCGGCCTGGGCGGCGGGTGTCTCCTGCTTCGCCGGGCGCGCGGCGGGACGTGACGGCTTGGCGTCGCCCCCGTCCGGCTTGATCTGATCGCGGACACGCCGGACCACCGGCGTCTCCAAGGTGGAGGAGGCCGATCTGACGTACTCCCCCATGTCGTTGAGCTTCCCCAGAAGCTGCTTGCTTGTCAGTCCGAGCTCCTTGGCGAGCTCATAGACGCGGACCTTGGCCACTACTCTCCTTCGGGCCCGGTCACGGCGACTCGGGCCAACTAGTTGACGTGAATGCTCATTGGTGCGAACTCATCGAGTGGTCATGAGCGTCAGCCCACTTTCTGTTCTGCCCGGTCGAACCGGGCACGGTTCGGTGAGGCCGCCGGACCTTCCGGCGGACGTGCATCGGGCAGTCTACCGACTCCGGCCCCACCGGCTCAATTTCTCGGCCTGACGTCGCGGCGACCTGCTCAGGCGTCCCGCGGCTCGACGGCGTCCGTCCGGACGCGGCGGCGGAACGACCTGGCGAAGCCCCCGCGCACCGCCCGGCGCAGGCACTCGGGATCGTCGTGCACCCAAGCCCCCCGGCCCTGGGCCGACCTGCTCGGGTCGGCGACGACGGCCCCCTCGACCACGACGTATCGCGCCATGGCGACGGGGTCGTCAACCGTGCGGCAGCCGACGCAGGTGCGCTGCGGGCGGCTCACGACTGGTTCGCCGGGCGCTCCTGCCCGCCGACCTGGGTGTCGGGTCGGATGTCGATCCGCCACCCGGTCAGCCGCGCCGCCAGCCGGGCGTTCTGCCCCTCGCGGCCGATCGCCAGGGACAACTGGTAGTCCGGAACGACGACCCGGGCGGACCGGGCCTTGAGGTCGACGACCGTCACCTGCTTGACCTTCGCCGGGGACAGGGCCTCGCCGACGAACCGGGCCGGGTCCTGGGACCAGTCGATGATGTCGATCTTCTCCTCGTCGAGCTCGTGCATGACGGCCCGCACCCGCTGACCCATGGGGCCGATGCAGGCCCCCTTGGCCGAGACGTCCGGGTTGTGCGAGACGACGGCGATCTTCGTGCGGTGTCCGGCCTCACGGGCGATGGCCTTGATCTCGACAACCCCCTGCTCGATCTCGGGCACCTCAAGGGCGAAGAGCTTCTTCACCAAGTCGGGGTGGGTCCGCGAGACGATGACCTGCGGGCCACGGGCCTCCTTGCGCACGGCGACGACGTACACCCGCAGACGCCGTCCGTGGGAGTAGTCCTCCCCCGGGGCCTGCTCGGCCGGCGGCATGACGGCCTCGATCCCGCCCAGGTCGACCCGCACCGTGCGCGTGTCGCGGTAGGACTGCTGGACGACGCCGGTGACGATCTGCCCCTCCACGGCCGAGAACTGGCCGTACTTGTGCTCGTCCTCGGCCTCACGCAGCCGCTGGAAGATGACCTGACGGGCGGTGGAGGCCGCGACCCGACCGAAGTCGTCGGGGGTGCCGTCGTACCAGCCGACGACATTGCCCTCCTCATCCTTCTCGGGCACCATGACCGCGACGTTCCCGGACTTGCGGTCCAGGTCGATGCGGGCGTCCTTGACCGGGTGCTCCGTCTTACCGTAGGCGTTGAGGAGGGCGTCCTCGAGGGTCTTGACGAGGTAGTCGAGCGGGATGTCCTTCTCCCGTTCGATCATGCGCAGCGCGGCGAGGTCGATGTCCATCTTCAGTTCTCCTCGGTCTCGGTGGGACGGTTGAGCTCGACCTGGACGACAGCCCGTCGGATCCGGTCGAGAGGAACGGTGCGCTCGGTCGTGAGCGGCTTGTGCGGCTTGGACCCGGGAGCCTCCACCTCGAGGGTGACGCTGGCCTCGTCTGCCGCCAGGATCCGCCCGAGCACCTCCTGGGTGACGCCGTCCTCGGCGACGGTGGCCTTGACGAGGCGGGTGATGTTGCGGCGGAAGTGCTTGGGCTCGGTGAGCGGCGTCGAGACGCCGCGGGAACTCACCTCGAGGGTGTAAGGGGCGTCTCCCATGGCGTCGGCGTCGTCGAGGGCCCGGGAGATCTCGCTCGTCGCCTCGGCGATGTCGTCGAGGGTGGGCCCGTGCCCGTCGTCCCCGTCGCCGTCAACGGTGACGCGCACCACCCGACGCCGTCCGGCGGGCACGACCTCGAGGCGTTCGAGCTCGAGTCCGAGCTGGTCGAGCAGCGGCGCCAGCAGAGCCGTCAGTGTGTCGTTGATCATCGCGTCCCGCCTCTGTCCTGTTGTCAGCCGGTTGTCCTGTGCGGCCATCCTACCGATCCGCACCGACACCGGTCACCGACACCGAGTACCACCCAGGTGCACTGACACCGGGCGACGGTGAGCGAGGACACCGAACGGGGCCGCGACCGCGCCGCAGTACCGACTAGGGTGGCGCCATGAGCGAGTGGCCCCGACGAGCGATGCTGACGGCGTCCCTGTCGGCGGGCACCTTTCTGCTGGCCGGCTGCTACCGCGTCTCCCCGCTCATCGAGGGCCCGCGCTCCGGCACGACGGCCGCGACGCCGACACTGGGTGCGACCATGCGTCGCGCCGCCGAGCTCGAGGCCGATCTGGCGGCCACGGCGTCCTCCCTGGCACGCACCGACCGCAGCCACGCCACAGCCCTGGCGGCGGTGTCGGCAGTGCACAGCGCGCACGCCCGCACCCTGGGTCGTGCGGACCCCTTCGACGCCACCTCGATCACGGTCATCGACCCCGTCGCCAGCTCATCGTCGACGCCCCGGTCGGCCATGGCCACCCCCACCCGGGCCACCCTCGACCGAGCCCTGGCGGCCGCCGCGAAGGCACATCTGGCGTCGGCGGTCGCGGCCGCCGACCCCTCCCATGTCCTGCTCTGGGCCAGCCTGGCGGCGTCGGCCAGCGCATCAGGACTCAGCCCGGCACCGACCGTGGAGACGACGGTGAGCCCGGTACGGATCGGCTCGGAGTCGCTCACCGCGGCCCGCCAGGTGCTCCTGTCGCGGGTCAACGCGCTGCTGGCCGGTCTCGACTGGGGGGTCGGGCGGCTGCTGGGCGTCGACCAGGACCTGCGTGCGTGGGGCCAGGAGCGGCTTGACGCCGTCTCGACGATGCGCGCCGACCTCCATGCGCAGATCCGGGAGTCCTCGGCCACCCCGACCCCCTTCTCCCCCGGCTACGC
>NZ_LR027563.1 GCF_900605005.1 Acidipropionibacterium timonense
GACGGGACTTAAGACACTCCGATCCTCGCGCAGGGTCCTCCCCCCACGCACCCCGGCCCCACAGGCCAACTACAGCAGACTCTCACACAGTCAAGTCACAACTACACCCTGGATCCTGAAGAGCCCGCAAAGGCCTCCCTGGCCACCCGCAAGAATTCCTGAATGCCTGCCAGGCCCGTGAAATGCTTCATGAAGTCCGGCGGCAGTACCACCTTGCTCATTGCGGACAGGTCCACGGCGCTGATGAGCGTGCCGAGGACCTGTGTGTCAAGGCGTGGCGCTTGGTCAGCGTGCTGCGTACAGAATTGGCCGCCCTTCACCATGCGCCTACAGCGTGTCCCAGCGTGCGTGCTCCTCCAGCATCGGGTCGCTTCTTCATCCTCCGCCATGACATCAGCATGAAAGACACCCCGAACAAGACCGAAGAGGTTGAAGTATCTTGGGTTTCGTTCCAATCCAACCGGAGGAGAGTCGGAACATACCCCAGAGGTTGATTCCAGAACTGCGTGAACGTGTCGCACGGACGGTCGCCCAGCGCGAGCCTGCCGAAGGCAGTACAGTGCGCCAACTCGGTACTCGTCGTAGCACAGCAGGTCGGCCTCGCCGAGGGGTCATGGACGATGTGGCGCAAGCGCTTCGGCTCCGAGGCGGAACCCGTGCCCAGGGTGAGAGGAGTTCCGGCGCCTGAGTCGTGAGTTGGCGGGGGCCGCGTGAGCCAATGAAGTCCTCAAGAGCTGCCTCGGCGATCGTCGCTACGCAGCTCGGTCGTCCCCGCGACGACATGATTTGGTCAATCGACTCGTACCACGATCAGGTCGAGGCCGAGTCCTTCTGCCGCACTCTGGGGCGACCGAGGGTAGGCGCATCACCTCACGTGCGGATCGCGGTGGGGTTCTACGCCGTCGCCTTCATCACCGACGTGCCCACTCGTCGTCTTGTCCGATGATCCGCGAGAGGCAGTCTGCACACCGATAAACTCCAGCTACTCGCGCACGAGCAGCCCCTCGCCGCCACGGAAGTCGTCCAGGTGGCCGACATGAGACAGAGGCCGCCCCAGTCCATCGAGTTGCATGTGACGGTGCAACTGCGGGCGGTGTGCGTTGCAGCGTGATGGCAAGGGTGTAACTGGAGTTGCAGGGTGATGACGACGGTGCAAGTCAACCCCGGCCTGAGTTGGCTCTTGTGTACACTTGCGCCCATGGAGGCATCCGATTTCGTTGACAGTGCCTTTGGCGCGCCCAGTCGCGAACCGGGCAACAAATGGGCGTTCACTTATTACAAGCCGAAGCCAATTCCTCGGGATATTCAACTGACAGGATCTGTCATCAAGATCCTTTCGGAGGCGGATGCAGCCCTCGGCACCTTAGCCGGACTCGGATCGTTGGTCAGTGATCCGGCTTCACTGATCGGCCCTTATGCCACCCGCGAGGCGCTCGCTAGTTCGCAAATAGAGGGAACCCAGGCATCGCTTTCAGACGTCATGCAGGCTGAAGTGGTTCCAGAAGGAGCAAGATCGGATGATATTGAGGAGGTTCGCGCATACTTGTCCGCCACTAGGCTAGCAAACAAGTTGAGTGATGAACTACCAATTACTGGTAGGCTAATTCTCAAGGTTCATGCCACCCTTCTTGCCCATGGCCGTGGAGCGGAAAAGAATCCCGGAGAGTTCCGACGGTCACCTGTTTGGGTTGGTAGCTCAAATGCGACCCCCGAGACTGCTGCATACGTTCCGCCGTTGCCTGACGACATCCCGGATCTTTTGGCCGATTGGGAGCGGTTTGTAAATAATGAAGACGAGTCTGACCTGCCGGTCCTTGTACGAGCGGCCCTCATGCACTACCAATTCGAGACAATCCATCCATTCCTGGATGGAAATGGAAGAATTGGTCGCCTGTTGATCAACATCATGCTACGTAGCTGCGGCCGACTCCCACATCCTCTTCTGTATCTATCGAATTATTTTGAGACCCACCGACATGAATATTACTCCTCACTGCAGGGCGTCCGCGAAAAGGGAGATATCGACACATGGATGACCTTCTTCCTGCGCGCAGTGACGGCCCAGGCCGATGACGCCGTCACGCGGGCGCAAAGATTGGTGCGCATTCGCGAGGAGTATCGTGCGGTCGCCGCCCATGAGCGCTCCAATCTCTCAGGGTTGGTGGAGATGATCGTCAATAACCCATTCGTCACGGTTCGTGCGGTCGAAAATAGGCTCGATATCACGCCCCAAGGAGCGCGGAACCTCATCCAGAAGGCAGAGGGAATGGGTTGGTTGAGAAGTCTTGGAACGCATGGTAGAGGTGGACGAGTGCACTGGGTGGCCGAAGATATCTTCAACATCATGGAGGCCCCCATGTCCTACAAGGATTAATCCACCACGGACTTGGGCCGGGAGAGCATCATCCCCGCGACGCTGACGACGCTCGCTCTTCCGCCATCGCCGCGAGGACGCGGACCACGGCTCCCACTGAGCGGAACAGGACTTGGCTCAGTCGAGGTCAACGCAGGACGAAGCGTATCCGGGCGCTGTCTTCTCTGCGTAGTACGGATGACCTCAAGACCGCCCACTGCGGCCACGTCTGTCACGGCACTCTCTCCCGAGACGGCCAATGCTATCTCCCCTGCGCTGGACCGCTACGGACGAGATGGCCGTGGAATTACTGGGCTTGGCCAACAGTCCACGACCATGTTGGTCAGTCGGACATCGCCCAGATCAGCACGACGAGATAGCGCACGCGCGTAACGCCGGATTCGAGGTGCATGACATGACCGCCGACGCACCGGAGCCAGCGAAGGCCAGCAACCCACGCGCCGAACGGAGACCCACGTCTCGTGCGGGAGGCGGCCCAACAGACTTCTCTTGTCCAGCCAGGACGCCAGCAACCGGCCCAGCCAGCGCCGGCCCACCGCCCAGTACAGGCCCTTCTCCTGCGCGCTCCGGTCAAGTCCCTTTGAGTGGTGTCACTTCGTCTGCTGGGTGGGGGTCAGGCGGTGAGGTGAAGTTGGGGTCTGGTGGCGTCGTGGTGGTCGGTGAGGGTGTGGATGAGTTTGCGCATGGAGGTGT
>NZ_LR027564.1 GCF_900605005.1 Acidipropionibacterium timonense
GGACGGGACTTAAGACACTCCGATCCTCGCGCAGGGTCCTCCCCCCACGCACCCCGGCCCCACAGGCCAACTACAGCAGACTCTCACACAGTCAAGTCACAACTACACCCTGGATCCTGAAGAGCCGACAATGGGGGCAGACATTCTGATTCCTTTCGAGGAGCACCGACCCTCGGCCCCTGCAACGGGCCGGGGGTCAGTTCTTTGTTGGGGTCGGGAGCTGCATGGGAGGCGTGGGCTTCTTCTCCAAGCCGGTGAGGAAGATGGGTGCGCACACATTCCGGGGCACACATACTTCGCAAAGAATGTGTGCGCACAGGGTGTGCCTCCCGCGCAACCCCAGCGATGCGCACACATACCCGCGCACACATTCTTTTGCGACAAATCAAGTCACGCCGTACGCGCACACGCGTGTGACTAGGGGCGATGGCGGGGTGGAGGAGACTGCGCACACATTCTTCGGTCAAAATCAGCATTTCCCGCCCAAGGGTTTTCCCGTGGGAGACTCGAAGTGCTACATCGCTACACGGGGCACAGGGTGCAGGGCGCACTGGCCAGAGCACGGCCAAGAGGCAGGGGAAGGTGGTGGCGTTCACCGGGCACCGCCCGGAATGGCGTGGGCGAAGCCGTCGGGGTCGACGGGCTTGGCGAGCGCGAGAACGTCGGAGCGGCGGACGCGGCGCGCGGCACGGCCGCCGTCAGGATTGTCGATTTCATAGCGCTGGAGCGCCTTCGCCCTCACGCGGCGCTCGATGGTGTCGATGCTGACGCTCAGGAGGCGCGCTGCAGCGGCGTAGGTGATGAACTCGGGGTCGACTGCGGGGGTCAACTTGGGCATGGGGGTCCTTGAAGCTTTGTGCTCCAAGTCGACCCACGCGGACCATCTCAGGTCGCTACGCGCAGTTGCTGCCGCTTGTCGGGACGGATGACCCGCCCCTGCCCCTTGTCGATGTCTTCGGGGCTCGATCGGTGATCTGGTGTCGAGCTTACCACATGAAGGGGCAGGGGCGGGCATGAGGGGGCTAAATCGCGCGATTCAACGCCTCGTCGAGACGGTCGGCACGCTGGCGGTCACGCTCCTTCGTCGCCACCTGGTAGCGCATGGCCATGTCTGGGGTCGTGTGCCCCAGCAGAGCCATGAGCTCCTTGACCGTGGCTCCCTGCTGGGCCGCCATCGTTGCGCCGGTCTTGCGGAGGTCGTGCACCCACAGCGTGGGGCGCTTGATGCTGCGGCGCCCCTTGTCGTGTGCCTCCCACAGCACCGAGGACGCGATGGGCGAGATGCCATCGAGAGCCGGGAACAGGATCTGCTCGCGGCCCCGCACCGGCAGCGAGGCCAGGTGTTGGCGCATCGGCTCCACCATGTACTGCGGCATGGCAACCGACCGGATGCCAGCGCCCGTCTTCGGGTCGTCGTATCGCCAGCCGTAGCCGCTGTCCTCCTCGGGGGAGAGCTTGACCCGGCTCACCGCCTGCTCCACGTCGATGGTCCGCGCCGTAACGTTGACGTCGCAGCGCCTCATCCCGCGCACCTCGCCGGAGCGCATCGCGCACAGCGCTGCCATCATGAGCGGCAGGCGGTAGCGCTCCGGGACAGCAGCCAGGTAGTCCAGCAGCTCACGCTCCGTCAGCGTCTCGCCCTTGTGCTTGGGCTTGGGCTTCTTCAGCTTCAGGCGGCAGGGGTTCACCTCGATCAGCTCGTCCTCCTCGATGGCCTCCCCCATCACCGCCTTCAGCCAGGAGTACGAGTTCCAGTTCTGCGTCGGGGTGTCCGGCAAGCGATCCCACCACTTCATGACATCGGCCTTGGTCACCTTCTCGATGGGCATCTCGGCCAGCGGGGTTCCCGCGATCCGCAGGCGGAAGGACTTGCGGTTGAGGTCAGCGGTCGTGCCCACGATCACCTTGTTACGCAGCTTTCGGGCGACAACCCGCTCGGCGTACTCGGCTACGGTCGGCCCGGTCTCAGGGGTGGCCTCCGCCGCGAGCTCGGCCAGTCGGTCAGCCGGAGCCGTCCACCGGTCGTCAGAGATGAGGCGGCGCTCGTCGCTCAACCACGTGGACGCGTGCTCGTAGTCCACGAACGTGGACGGGGCATGGTGCTGCAGGAGGTGTCCCTTGGCGGTCCGGCGGCCCAGCGGGTCTGGGTAGCTGGCCTGATAGTTGCCGCTGCGCATCAGCCTGATCGTGCCGAACGAGCGCTTGGCGGGCTTGACGGTCTTCTTGGTTGCCTTCTTGGGCATGGTCGATCCATTCCGGTGCAACCGTTGGGGCCCTGCAACGGATATGCACCTGATGGTTGCGGTTACCTGCGGCTTCCTGCCCCCATGTGCGCTTTTGCCCGGACATGACAAAAGGCCCCTGACTAGGCGTGATACCTAGTCAGAGACCCATGTCTCAGCGTGTCCGAGAGAGGACTTGAACCTCCACAGCCTTAAGCGGCCACTAGCACCTCAAGCTAGCGCGTCTACCAATTCCGCCACCCGGACTCGTCCGTCTCGCAGGTCGTGACCTCCGTACCGGACAGACATAGGACTGTAGTGAACCCGATCGTCGATTGCAAATCAGCGACGAGACTCACGTAAAAGGTCCGGATGCGGCAGCACGTGCCTCAGATGAGGATGTCCGCGTACTGACGGTGTAGGCCCGGGCCATGGATCGGGAGCTGTCGATGGCCGCACGCCGTGAGATCA
>NZ_LR027565.1 GCF_900605005.1 Acidipropionibacterium timonense
GGGCGGTGCGGGGGATGTCCGGGCTCATCGCGTAGGGCTGGAACGACATGAGCTGGGTGAGGATCGGCTCGAGCTCGTGGGCGATGTCGAGCAGGGTCGGGATGGGGGCGTCCGGGCCGTGGACGCGACGCAGCTCCCGGGCCAACGTGGTGACATCGGCATCGGCGATGCCACATGGGATGATGTTGTCGAATCCGGCGGTGTCCGGGTCGATGTTGAGGGCGAAGCCGTGCATGGCGGTCTGCCGCGAGACCCGGATGCCGATGGCGCAGATCTTGCGTTCGGGGCCGTGGCCGTCGGAGGGGAACCACACGCCGGTGCGCCCGGGGACGCGGCCGGCCGCCAGGCCGTGGGCGGCCAGGAGGCGGATGATCGACTCCTCGACCCGCCGGACGTAGTCGACGACGCCGATCCCGCGTTGGAGGAAGACGATGGGGTAGCCGACGAGCTGGCCGGGGCCGTGCCAGGTGATCTCGCCGCCCCGGTCGACCGGGACGACCTCGGTGCCGTCGAAGGGGTAGGCCTCGGGTCGGGTTCGCCTGCCTGCGGTGTAGACGGGGTCGTGCTCGACGTAGATCACGGTGCTTGGACGTCGGTGTGAGGCCACCTCGTCGTGGACCTGCCGCTGGTGGTCCCAGGTGGGGCGGTAGGGGCTGCGGGTGGGCGGCTCGTCGGCGATGCCCAGGTACTCGAACTCCAGGCCCTCGGGGTGGTCGACCCACCCGGAGGGGACCGCCCCGTCGACGACGTGCGGGGTCCGCGGCTGCGGGGTCACGCTGTCCTCGTGCGGCGTCGTCACGTCACTCTCGTGCGGCGTCGCCGATGAGGACAGAGGGGATCGCTCGGCCATGGGGGAGTACTGCTGCGTCACATCGGCCGATCCTAGTTCCCCCGTCCCGATCGGCCGGCATTCGTCGGTCGCGGAGGCCGACTCACGTGGTCTGCTCCTGGGGTGTGTCCGAGTGGTGTGCTCGACGGGTCCGGGAGGGGCACCGCCACGAATCCCCGCGCAACTGCTCCGATTCGACCTGTCCATCACACCCGTTCGAGTTGCGTGGGGAATCGTGGCGGTCGGGTCGCGAGCAGTCGACCGGGGGCGGTCCGAGGGGTGGCGGGCAGGTGGGAGGAGTCGACGGGTGGCGGTCGGGTGCGAGTGGGGACTGGGCGCGGACGGGTTGGTGGTCCGGCGGGAGCGGGGACGCCGCCCAGGACCGTGACGACGACGCAGCGCCCGGCCTCCCGAAGGGGGCCGGGCGCTGCGTCGCGGATGAGTCGCTGCGTCGTCGATCAGAACTCGCCGGAGAAGTCACCCTCCTCGAGGCGCGCCTTGATGGCCGAGAGGAAGCGGGCGGCGACGGCACCGTCGATGAGACGGTGGTCGTACGACAGCGAGAGGTACATCATGTCGCGGATGGCGATGGTGTCCTCGCCGAACTCGTTCGTCACGACGACCGGACGCTTGACGAGGGCTCCGGTGCCGAGGATGGCGACCTCGGGCTGGTTGACGATCGGGGTGTCGAAGAGCGCCCCGGCCGACCCGTAGTTGGTGATGGTGAAGGTGCCACCGGCCAGCTCGTCCGGGGTGACCTTGTTGTCGCGGGTGCGGGCCGCCAGGTCGGAGATCTGGTGGGCCAGGCCGGCGATGTTGAGGTCCCCGGCGTTCTTGATGACAGGGACGAGGAGGCCGCGCGGGGTGTCGACGGCGATACCGATGTTCTCGGAGGACCCGTAGGTGATCGTCCCGGCCTCGGTGTCGATGTTGGCGTTGAACCGCGGGTTCTGCTTGAGGGCCTCGACGACCGCCTTCGTGATGAAGGGCAGGTACGACAGGCCGACTCCCTCGCGAGCCTTGAAGGCCGCCTTCTCGGCCTTGCGGATGCGCGAGATCGCGGTCATGTCGACCTCGACCGTCGCGGTGAGCTGGGCGGAGACGTGGAGCGACTCGACCATGCGCGAGGCGATGACCTTGCGCAGGCGGCTCATCTTCTCGGTCGTGCCGCGCAGCGCGGCGGCCTCGGGGGCGACCTGCTGGGCGGCGACCCGCACCGAACCGGCAGCGGGGGCGGCGGTCGGAGCCGGGGCAGCGGCCGGTGCGGGAGCCGGGGCCTGGGCGGCCTTGGCGGCGTCGAGGACGTCCTGCTTGCGGATACGTCCGCCCACGCCGGTACCGGTGAGGGTGGACAGGTCGACTCCGTTCTCCTTGGCGAGCTTGCGCACGAGCGGGGTGACGTAGACATCGGCCGACGGGTTCGTGGCCCGCGGGGCGACGTCGTTCGTCGCGGCGACCTGCGGCTCGGGAGCCGACTCGGCTGCCGGAGCCGGAGTCGGGGCGGCTGGCGTGGGTGCCGGCGCCGGGGTGGGCTCAGGTGCCGGTGCGGGAGCAGGAGCAGGCTCGGCGGGCGGGGGGGGGGGGG
>NZ_LR027566.1 GCF_900605005.1 Acidipropionibacterium timonense
GACGGGACTTAAGACACTCCGATCCTCGCGCAGGGTCCTCCCCCCACGCACCCCGGCCCCACAGGCCAACTACAGCAGACTCTCACACAGTCAAGTCACAACTACACCCTGGATCCTGAAGAGCCGCTTCACCCCAGCGTGTTCAAGCACAGTTGAGTCCGGCATGGTGGTGTAGCGGTGGTGGCTGGCTCTGGATGACAAGGCGAACCTCACCACGTCACGAAGCCTTGCAAATCTGACCCTGGCGGTACACGACATTTCGGGTGACCACGGCACTTGAGTCTACGTACGCCATCACGTACGCTCGATGTATGACTGCGATCCCTGCCACCACCGCGCGCGCGAACCTCTATCGCCTGATCGACCAGGTCAACGAGGACTCCGAGCCGCTGACCATCACCGGTGTGCGGGGCAACGCCGTGCTCGTGGGGGAGGATGACTGGCGTGCGATCCAGGAGACGCTGTTTCTCGAGTCGATCCCGGGCCTGACTGCATCCATCCGGCGGGCCCGCGCTGAGGGCATCGAGGCTGCAACGGACGAGCTGCCGTGGTAGGTGGCCCCTGGCGGGTGGTCTACTCGCGGCAAGCCCTGAAGGATGCCAAGAAGCTGGCGGCGGCGGGACTGAAGCCCAAGGCGGCCGTCCTACTGGAACTCCTTGCGCAGGACCCGTTCGCCACTCCTCCCAGGTTCGAGAAACTCGTCGGTGATCTGTCCGGCTGCTACTCACGGCGCATCAACATCCAGCACCGGCTGGTCTACGAAGTTCTGGCCGAGGAGCGCGTCGTTCACGTGCTGAGGATGTACACGCACTACGAGTGAACGAGGAGTTCGGTACAGTCCAGCACTCATCGGCTGAGGCGAACGTCAGAAAGTCATGGACTCGGGTTGCTTCGGGCGGTCGCTCGACGCCCACGGACGCGGGGGCCAGCCCTGTCTGCGATGCGGGACGGCGATGGTGCGTGAGCAGCTCACGAACCGCAGTTCGTTCCGAGCCCGCGGTGCCAGCGGCGTCCGAGGCAGGCCACGGAAGCTCGGTCAGCCGACCAGCCGTGAATAGCGCTGGCGTGCTGCTTCGCCGGTAGTGCCCACGAAGGCTCCTATGGTGTTCCACGAGGTTCCGGCCGCCCGCGCGCCACGGATTGCGTCGACCAAGTGGTGCTCGGCAGCGCACTTCTCGGCAGCGGCTGCGCGCAGTTCGTTCACAGCAGACAGGTCGAGTTCATCGTCTGCAGAGGGTTCGTAACTCTCGAAGCGCTCCGCGAGTTCGTCGGCGTGCGCGAGGATCTCTTCGACGGTACGGGGCACGGGATCACCTCAGGAACTTCTCGCGGGCTCGCATCGCGTGGACGATGACGATGGCTGTGGAGCCCTGGATGTAGCCGACCTCGAGGATGATGGCCGCGTGGTTGGCGCCGATGAGCATCGTGAATCCGTTGCCGAGGTCCCAAGCGCGGATCGGGTTGCGGTATGCGTGCAGGATGTCCGATTCCGAGAGACCGTGCTTCAGCGCGGATTGGGCGATGATCGGCTCGTCCACGCCATCCAAGGTACCTTGTGATAATGGGCCAAGCAAGAGATGCCCGACCCGGGAAGAGCTGAGCGAGATCGCGTGGCCCGGTTCGGCGTGTCATCGAGAACCTCGGGAAATCCGGGGCGGCGGGTGGGGCCGCAACGCTTGGGGACATGAGGGCCTGCCCTGCCTGCGGCGCGGGACGGCGATGGTGAATGTGCACTTCGCGAACGGCAGCTCGTTCCGGGGTCTGAGTGTCAGCGGTTGCGGTGACTCCGGCGGATGTCGACTGGGCCGGTACCATGAGGACTTGAGAGAAGATGCGGCAACTCCGGAGACGCTCGCCTTGCGAGCGCTTCTCGATGCGCGCCGCAGCGGACTCGATGCATTGCTCGTCAAGTATGGGGCGACGAATCCCATGCCTTTTGGTTCCGTCGCTCGCGGCCACGCTCAGGCGAGCAGTGACATCGACATCGTGGTTGAGATGGATCCTGCTGACGGAAACGTCTTGATGCGCACGTCGGGGCTGTTGCAGGAGGCTCGAGACCTTTTCGGAACCGATGCCGTGGATATTTGGCTCTTCAGGATCCAGGGTGTAGTTGTGACTTGACTGTGTGAGAGTCTGCTGTAGTTGGCCTGTGGGGCCGGGGTGCGTGGGGGGAGGACCCTGCGCGAGGATCGGAGTGTCTTAAGTCCCGTCC
>NZ_LR027567.1 GCF_900605005.1 Acidipropionibacterium timonense
ATGGAGGGCCTTGCGATTCACGAGGACGGGACCTAGACACTCCGATCCTCGCGCAGGGTCCTCCCCTCACGCACTCCGGGCCGCCATCACAGGAACCCCACAACTACACCCTGGATCCTGAAGAGCCAGAATCTGCTCCGGCCGCACTCGTTTCGGCGGCTCGTGGTGCTGGTGTGGACGTTGATAATGCTCGTGCGGAGTCCCATGATGGCTACATGATGATCTCGGACAATCACTCATGGGTCATCGGATCAGATGACAGTTCCTCGTCTTCTGGGGCGTCCACGCGTAGTGCAGACTTTGATGCCGGTATTTGCACAGGAAAGTTCCACAATCCGCAGATTATCAAGAATCGTCTGGAATGGGGAGCTCAGTCCAGCTGTAAATCTACAGCCGCCCCAAACGACCTCTATAGGCATTCTATTCATGTTGACCTTCGGCAAGGCAATCCGAAGATTACATCATTTGGTATCATGCACAAAGTCAGTGAGTACACATCACTGAACGGTCCATATTCGCGGGGTGCCACTGCGGTAGCGACGAATCTCTGCAGGAAGAACACAAAAGCCAACTATGACGTGGTCGCGAGAGTCACCGTGCACAGCGTTCAGTTCCGAGCCGTGGTCTCGAAGACCATGACCAACCTGAGCTGTAACGTAGCACCATGACCCCACGAGCCAGGCTGTTCATATCGGCTGCGACGACCCTCCAGGCCGCCGAGGAGTCCCTTGTCGCGACCCTGGACCTGCTGCGAGTCGAGCTGACGGAGCAGGGGGCGAGTGCCAACGAGGTGGCCCTTGAGCTGGGGGTGTCCCTCGACGTTGCCACCCATCTGCTCGAGGGCACCGCGGTGCCCGAGGAACTGGCGTCCTGGCGGGCCACCGAGGTGACCCAGCTTGTCCAGGACATCTATCAGGACCTCGACTCATATCGCAACGGACTGCTGTGCTGCCGCGTGCAGGACCCGGTCACGCTCATGATCTCGGCGACCCATCCCTGCGATGAGTACCGCAAGAAGTACGAGACGCGGGCCGAGACCCTGGGGATGACGGTGTACTGGCCACAGACCACGCTGAGCCTGTTCGACGTGAAGGACCATCTCGCCGAGCTCGATCGTCAGGCCGCGACGACCCATGTGGACCCGCTGGCCGGGAGGATTGACGACACAGACCTGACTGTTGCGGCAGAGTCCGTGGTCATGCAGGACTGGATCGGGAACCATCTCGGTCAGTGGATCCGCACAGATCGGAGAGGCGAGGATTCGTGAAGTTCCGGATCTGCGCTGAGTTCCCAAGACGACCCACCGGCGGATGCCGGTGGGTCGTCATCGTCTGACCTGACTTGATGCAGTTTTTCGGGGTTCGGTCGGGTGTGTTGGTCTGGCTACGGGTTTCGTGTTCGATCGTGGCTGTTTTGGGGCACTAAGACGGTCCTGGGGGCCCGTATTGTGGGGGTCATGACCTATGTCCGGACGGTCCGCACGGGTTCGGGTGCGGTGGCGGTCCAGATCGCTGAGAAGCGACGGGGCAGGCGCATCATCGTGGAGCATGTGGGCTCGGCTCACAGTGACGAGGAACTGGCGGTACTCAAGACCACTGCCCAGGCCAGGATCGAGCAGTTGAGCGGCCAGGAGCCCGTGGACCTGGGCGTGGAGATCCCGGTCGCGGTCGAGGAGTCGTTCACCGAGCCCGTGGTCCAGGACAGGTTGACCGGTGAGGACTCTGGACGCCATGAGAGTTCAGCGCTTGCCAGGCCTGCGCAGGTCGTCTCGACGGCCTCGGACCTGTTGTGGTCTGTGCTGGACAGGGCCTATCGCCGCCTGGGATTCGACGCGGTTGCCGATCAGGTGTTCGAGCAGGTCGTTGTGGCCCGGATCGTCGAACCCACCTCGAAACTGAATCGGCCTGGGTTTCGTTCCGTTCTTGAAGCAAGGATGGAACACGATGAACCAGAAGTACTCTCCCGAGATGCGCGAGCGCGCGCTGCGGATGCTCGATGAGGCCAAGGCCT
The DNA here is from genome assembly GCF_900605005.1 of Acidipropionibacterium timonense. Lineage (GTDB taxonomy): Bacteria > Actinomycetota > Actinomycetes > Propionibacteriales > Propionibacteriaceae > Cutibacterium > Cutibacterium timonense. The sequence goes on from NZ_LR027567.1 coordinate 2,011, forward strand.
CTGGTGAGCA
>NZ_LR027568.1 GCF_900605005.1 Acidipropionibacterium timonense
AACGGACGACTCGAGCACCTACGCGGCATCGCGTTGGGCTTCCGCAACCTCACCCACTACATCGCCCGCAGCCTCCTCGAGACCGGCGGCTTCAAGCAGCAACTACACCGTTGATTGGGAAGAGCCCGGGAACCTCTATCTGGCCACCGTGATCGACTGCTACTCCCGCAAACTGGCCGGCTGGGCGGTCGCGGACCACATGCGCACCGAACTGGTCGAAGACGCGCTGAAAGCCGCCTGCGCGCAGCGCGGCAGTCTCCGGGGTGCGATCTTCCACAGTGACCATGGGTCGGTCTACACCTCGAAGGCCTACGCCAAACTCTGCAAGGGTCTCGGGGTGACCCAGTCGATGGGGGCCGTGGTGACCAGCGCCGACAACAGTCTGGCCGAGTCGTTCAACGCCACCCTCAAACGCGAACTCCTCGCCGGGCAGGCCACGTTCGCTGGGCCGCAGTTGTGTCGCCGTCAGGTCTTTCGCTGGGTCACCCGCTACAACACTCGCCGTCGCCATTCCTGGTGCGGCTACCTGTCCCCGAACACCTATGAGGCCCGCCGGGCCGCTACGCTGCCAACCGCAGCGTAATCAACCACCACCGTGTCCACGATCCGGGGCGAAGGCCCATCATCAATAGGGCATGATAGAATCGTTTCTACGCTGCCACACTGTGAAAGGTCACCATGAGTTCTCCCGCGATCCGACGGCGCACCGTAATCTCAGGCACTGCGTGGGCGACGCCGGCTGTCATCTCCGCACACCGACTGCCAGCTTTCGCAGCGTCCACCCCCCCCGCAGCCTCCGCCGAATATGGTCTGTTTGTCACTACCGGCATGAGCGCTCAGCCCGACGAGTCGACGAATTATGTCGGATATGACCAAACCGACAATCCTTCTACCGGAAACTACCCGACGACCCCCAGCAAATACTTCACTGCAGTCAAGTCCGGTAACAGCCCTCAAAATGACATCCATTGGAACGATTCTGCCACGTGCTACACCAATGGCGCCTACTTTCACAACAGTGAAGGGTCACTCACTCCCGTCACCAACATTTCATCGGGAACGAATGGCTCTTATGCTTCGTCGAGCGGTTTCTGGTGGTCCGTTCCCACCACGTCGCCACAGACGGGCACCGGATATATTCCTGGCTCGACCGCGACGCTGAACAGTGGGGCCACCTTCGTGACCGATATCGAGGTCATCGTTCCGCAAAAGGCCCAGTACGCGGCGAGCCACATTATGGTGAACCAGCAGAACTACTGGACTAAAGAGCTTTCTGGAAAACTAGTCACGATATCTGGCCAAGCGCCTTATCTGGCCAGCCAAAATGTCGCTGGCAACTGGTCCGTCACCGCCCCGACAACAACCACATTGCCAGACGGATCACTGAAGGTCACCGGCACGCTCACCTACACGACCACGAAGTCATTCATGGTGACCCAGTCAAAGACCAAGTACTACGGGCAAACCCTCATCATGCCGGCAACGTTCCGGATGATCGCTAATGAAGGATGGTCATCATTTAGTCTCACGTCATATGTGCAGTCAGCAACCATCACATACACCGGGCAACCGTCCAGTTCCCCCTCGAGCACCACTCTGACCAACCAGCTGCTGACCACGAGCAAAGTCGTCAACAAACGTTGCTGAGCGCCTGTTGATGGTTGGGGCCAAGGACTAAGGTCGGCATCATGAGCCACCGTGAGGGTCTTTCCGGTTGACGACGGGTTCAACCGGAAAGGCCCTCACACTGTCCTGGTCGTTGCAACCTATCGAGTGAGTACCCCGACCGATTTGGACATTGACCAGCTCGTCCCGTTCTATTCCTCGGGTAGTAGAGAGTGCGCTCGATGTCCCAGTCCTCCTGCTCCCCCCGGTTAGGAGGCTCTTCAGGATCCAGGGTGTAGTTGTGACTTGACTGTGTGAGAGTCTGCTGTAGTTGGCCTGTGGGGCCGGGGTGCGTGGGGGGAGGACCCTGCGCGAGGATCGGAGTGTCTTAAGTCCCGTC
>NZ_LR027569.1 GCF_900605005.1 Acidipropionibacterium timonense
GCTCCGGGGAGGGTCATCTGGAGGGCGGCGCGTCGGCCGATGATGGCGGGGTCGGGCTTGGGTTTGGGCTTTGCTCCGGGGGTGGTTGAGGCCTCGCATTTGTCGTGCCACCACTTGCCGCCGGGGGTGTTTGCGGGTGGCGGGAGCATGACGTCGCAGACGATGCTCTGGTTCCTGTCGGCGGCGTCGAGGGCGGCTTTGGCGTCGGCGGGGCTTTGTCCGTCGATCTGGGTGTTCTCTCGGGGGGAGTCGTTGGGATCGCCGCCGCTGTGTGAACCGCCGCCGTGACCGTGGCTCCACACGTCGACGCTGATGTCCGGACCACCACCGGTGGTCACCGCATGATCGATACCACCGTCGCTGCTGTCGGCCCAGGCGGGGAGGGCGGTGGTGAGGGTCAGGGCCAGAGCTGCTGCCAGAGCCTTCACTGTGCGGGGCATGTCGTGACCTCCGTGGACTTGTATTCGATCTGCTTGACCTTGCCGTCGTCACCGCGCCGGTACCAGGTCGTCGTGCTTCTGAGAAGGCCCTGGCCCTTGTGGCCGTCGGCCCACGTCGAGGTGACCTGGCGCCAGTCCTCGCAGGAGCGGAGGGCGATCTGGGCGCCGGGCACGCTCGTGTCGTCGATCTCGACGACGTGGCTGAGGACCGGCTTGCCTCCGGTGGCCCGGCCGCCCTTCTTCCAGATCGTGTGCAGATCTTGAGTGGTTTCGGCCAAGGCGCTGCCTTCGAGGTGTTCGGCGATCTCCGGGGGGAGTTTCTCGTCGGGCTTGAGGCCACCGAGCTTCGCCAACTCAAATCCGCGGTCGAGGAGGAGTTGCTGGGTGGCTTTGGCTTCGGCGAACGTCACCGGTTGGGCCGTCGGAGTTGGGGTGGAACTGGCGGCCGACGATGGGGTGATACTGGCGGTCGGCGTCGGCGAGCTCGTCGAGCCAGCGTCACGGCAGCCAGCTACTGACCCGGCCATCACCAGGGCACTTACGGCGATCACGACGACGCGCTTCATCGGGTACTCCTTCCATGCGGTTCCTTCACCGTGCCAGAAACCTGGCTCGTGTGGGTACCCGACACGTTCTTGGCTATCTCCAGCCGCTCCCGCCACGTCGGATGTGGGTCCATCAGCCAGGTCGTCCAGCTCCGGTCATCGCCGTGGTACTCGGCGTCGGTGAGCATGTCACGGCGCAACGCGTACCCCCCCCACGACTCGTGAAGCTCTGTGAGAAGCCTGGTCAGCACGGCCTGCCGCACCGACGCCTTCACGGCGTCGTCGTTGAGGTCCCACCGGCCGACCGCCACCGCGGCCAGCACGTCGCTGCGCTGCTGCACAAGAGTGTTGACGATCTCGACCCCGTCGGCACCCATCGGGTTGTCGTGGCGTTCGGGCGCGGCATGGAAGGTGTTGGCCTGCACCCCGGTCACCAACGCCCGCCGGTACCCGGCGAGCTGGGACGTGTCGGTGACCACACCGGTCATGATGTAGGCGGCGACCTGGTGCGCCGGACACCGATACGACTCGTCGACGAACGCCACCGGACCCGGCCGCGACTCGTACAGTGCCGCCGCCCGATAGTCCGTCAGCTTCCACGACAGCGACGGGTTCATGGGATCACCGTTCCTCCGTCTTGCCTCATGTCAAGATGTCCGGATGAGCGCAGCGCTTGCCTCAGCTGAAATGTCCGGATGGAGATGAGTCAGGCGGCGGGTTGGTCGGTCTGGGTGCGACGTTCGGCTAGGCGGATGAGCT
>NZ_LR027570.1 GCF_900605005.1 Acidipropionibacterium timonense
GGGCGGCGCGCCCCGGACCGGGGCGACCGATGACACCGACGACAGCTGGCCCCGGGAGCCGTCCGGCCGGGTGATCCCCGCCGCCCGGACGAACCCGTCCCGGCCGATCCATCAACCGACCCCGCCCGACCCGACGAGCCGGCCCCTCCCCGCACATCGGCACGAGAGCCACCCCCTGCGGGGCAGTGCGACCATGGCCGGCACGGAGCCGCGCTGGCCGGCACCCCGCCCGGTCGACCGGGTCCGGACGACCCGCTCGTCCGGGACCGCGCGAGCCCGCGGCTGGGCGCCGGCGTCCGTCCCCCGCGGCTCGGTTCCCGGGCCCACCGTCGGTCGACGGCAGAGCGCAGGTGGGCAGCCGGGCTCAACCCGGCCGCAGACTGCTCGCATCCCGGGTCCGGCACATCCCCAGACCGCGAGCCGCCTGGCCCAGGACCCGGTTCACCGGCGGCGACGCGGGGCCCTCCTCATCCTCGTCATCGTGGCCCTGGCAGTGGTGCTCGCCCTCCTGGGACACCGACTGGCGGTCTCGCACCGGCAGGACGGGGCGGCGGCCGTCCTCTCGGCGCACACCACTGCATCTGTGCGGAATGTCACATCCATGGGTCGAGGTGACACAAGTTCTGCGGTACGACGAGACATCCAGAAGGTTTCATGGGCTTGAACGGCTGATGGACAACAGAATCCATCGTCACGAGACTTGCAGAGCAAAGATTTTGTGGCCTACCATGGTCTCGTGGTTGGATTCCGTTCATCGCGCTTGGCGTACGCCGCCCTCCTGCTCATGGCGATCCTCTGGGGGTCAACCCTGGTCGTCATGAAGGGCGCCTATGCCCGCATGGACCCGGCATCCCTCCTCGTCGACCGGTACCTCGTCTCGGCCATCACCTTCGGGGTGTTCTTCCCCAAGGCGTGGAAGGCCTCGCGCAGCACCATCGCCAAGGGGGTCGTCCTCGGCCTGTTGTTCAGCGCCGGACAGCTCCTCCAGGCCCTCGGCCTCGAGCGCACCAGCGCTGCGGTCAACGGCTTCATCGCCGGCCTGTACGTCGTCGTCACCCCACTGCTGGCGGCCCTCTTCCTCGGCAAGAAGGTCAACCGTCAGGTGTGGATCGCCGTCGCCCTGGCCACCATCGGACTGGGGTCACTGGCTCTCAACCCGGCCTCCCTCGGTTCGGGCATCGGCATCGGTGAACTGCTCACCTTCGCCTCGGCCGTCGTCTTCGCCGGCCACATCCTCCTCACCGGCAAGGTCGCGACGCCGAACAACGTCATCTCCCTGGGTCTGTACCAGACCCTCACGGTCACCCTCGTGTGCACCCTCTTCGCCGCCCCCGGCGGCATCGTCGCCCCCACCACGGTGAGCGACTGGACGGCGGTGTGCTACCTCGGCATCGTCTGCGGCACCCTGACGATCCTCCTGCAGAGCTGGGCCCAGACCCGGGTCGACGCCACCCGCTCGGCCGTCGTCATGTGCACCGAGCCGTTGTGGGGGGCCGCCTTCGCCGTCGGCATCGCCGGAGAGGTCGTCACCGGTCAGATGGTCTTCGGTGCCCTCACCATCCTCGCGGCCATGGTGCTCGTCATCCGGCCCGCCGGACGCCGCCGTGGCGCCACCGACCGACTTGCCCCCTCCCCGGCGCCCCGCCCGGAACCCTCGGTC
>NZ_LR027571.1 GCF_900605005.1 Acidipropionibacterium timonense
TCGACAGACACGCGAAACCCCTCGTCAACACCACTTCGGGTCAACAAGAGATGAGGCGCCACCCGGCATCCAGCCTGGTGGCGCCTCATCCTGCCCTCTTGACAGAAACCACACCCATATCAGGTGTGGGACCGAACGCGTGGTCGTGGGACGCCGGTCTCAGCCTCAGGCCCGGTGGCCGGCGTCGTCGATCTGGAGCTGTCCGTCTGAAGACCAGCCTCAGTCGCGCGTCAACTGGAAGTATTGAGGCATGCGGATCACCCACGTCGCTGCGCACAACTGGCGCAACTTCAAGAACCTCGACTTCGCCCTCGGGGATCGGCTGATCGTCGTCGGCCCGAACGCCGCCGGCAAGTCGAACCTGCTCGACCTGTTCCGGTTTCTGGGCGACGTGTCGCGTCCGGGCGGTGGCCTCACCGCCGCGCTGAATTCCCGCGGGGGGCTGTCGAAGACCCGCTGCCTGTTCGCCCGCAACAACCACAATGGCGAGCTGAACATCGAGATAGATCTCATGGACGGCGACGATGACCGATGGCGATACGTCTTGGCGATCAAGGGACAGCAAGGGGGCAGGAACCGGCCTGTGGTTGTGCGCGAGATCGTCGAGAGGAACGGCGAGAAGATTCTCCAGCGTCCTGACGCGAGCGATCAACAGGACCCCGAGCGGCTCACCCAGACGCACCTCGAACAGCTCTCGTCGAACCAGAAATTCCGGCCGATCGCCGAATACTTCGCAAAGGTGAACTACTTCCACCTCGTGCCCCAAGTGATCCGCCATCCATCGGGGGCTGGCGCCTTGAGTACGAGGGCATTCGGCAGCTCGATGATCGCCGAGATGAATGGCACGCCGGAACGGACGCGGAACGCGTGGTTCCGTCGAATCCAGAAGGCGCTGGTCGCCGCCGTGCCCGGGTTCGAGACCCTCGACCTCAAGGTGGACGCCGCGGGGCAGCCGCATCTCATTGCCGGCTACCGCAACTGGCGCAAGAACCCGTCCGAGCAGAACGAGGCCGATTTCTCTGACGGGACCCTGCGCCTCATTGGGCTGCTGTGGACGATTGTCAGCGCACCCTCCCACGGCGGAGTGCTGCTCCTCGAGGAACCCGAACTCTCGCTCAACACCGCCATCGTGCGGCGCCTCGCGTCGCTGCTCGCCGCGGCCCAGCGGGGGGCTTCGATGCAGGTGATCCTCTCGACCCACGCCCCCGAACTGCTCGATGACGAGGGCGTCCGCGCCGACGAGGTGCTCGTCCTCGAGGTCACCGAAGACGGCAGCGTTGCCACCCTCTTGTCAGGGATCGACACAGTGGCCGACCAGATCGACGCGGAACTGCCATTCTCCGAGATCGTGTCCGACCTCATCAGTCCCGGCGACCTGTCCGGAATGATGGCCGCGGCCAGGCGGTGACGTCATGCGGGTCGTGGTTGAGGGGCTCTTCAGGATCCAGGGTGTAGTCGGGGTCTGAATCCTCCGGTCTCCAGGAGTGATCTGGTGATGTAGTGGGTGAGGTTGCGGAATCCCAGGGCGATGCCGCGGAGGTGTTCGAGTCTGCCG
>NZ_LR027572.1 GCF_900605005.1 Acidipropionibacterium timonense
GGGACTTAAGACACTCCGATCCTCGCGCAGGGTCCTCCCCCCACGCACCCCGGCCCCACAGGCCAACTACAGCAGACTCTCACACAGTCAAGTCACAACTACACCCTGGATCCTGAAGAGCCGGTTGAGGGCGCGTCCGACGTCGAGACGGCGCGCCGGGTCGTCGAGTCTGCTGGCCACGCGATCACCGGCATCCATGAGACCGGAGGCAAGTCCAAGCTCGACCGCAAGTTGCCCAACTACTGCCGGGCAGCGCGTAGCGAGCCGTGGGTCGTCTTTCGAGATTCGGACGACGTGTGTCCGGTCGAGTTGCGCAACCGACTGTTCGCACTCGTCGATGACAACCCGCTCTTTGCCCTGCGCATCGCGCACACGATGACGGAGGCGTGGCTGATGGCGGATCGACAAGGATTCGCAGAGTATTTCAAGGTGTCGGCCGATCGTGTCCCATTGCAGCCGGAACTGGAGCACCATGCGAAGAAGACCCTGCTCGCGGTGTGCGCGAAGAGCCGGAGCCGCGACATCCGTGAGGAGGTCGTTCATGAGGAAACTGAAACCGGCCCCCTCTACGTCGACCATCTCAACGAATTCGCAAAGGTCCACTGGGACATCAAGCAAGCGTCAGCGAACAGCCCGTCACTGTGTCGCGCGGTCCGCGCCATTGCCGCCATGCCCAAGGGGCTACCTGGCCGTGATGTCCAGTCAGGTTTTCCAGTCTCGTGATGGGTGGTTGGTTCCCGATCGCGGAGTGGGGACGGTGGTGATTGTAGGTGTGGATCCATTCGGGGAGGGCGGCCAGGCGGTCGGCTTCTGAGGGGTAGAACTTCTTGTACGCCCAGTCCTCGGCCAGGGTGCGATGGAAACGTTCGATGCTCCTATGTTTGTCAAGCGGCTGCGACGGACAGGGCTATGGGTTGTTGCTGGGGCAGATTGGCGTAGATCTCGCGGGCGATGTAACGCTTGAGGCAGCGGATGATCTCTCGTTTGCTGAGG